>NZ_CP168800.1:0-2010000 GCF_055698305.1 Azospirillum sp. VT-I1
GCATCTGGTCGACGGCAAGCTGCTGACCACGGCGGAGCTGATGCGCCTCTTCCATGCCCACCAGCGGCGGGACCAGGGCAAGGCCGACCGCTGAAGCGGCGGCAACGAATCGGGTGTCGTTGGTCCGCCGACAGCGCGGATCGGCGGCGTGGGGAAACGGGAAAGTGTTCACGCGTGAACGCTTTGGGGGCTGGAACATGAAGACGATCCTGGTGGTGCAGGGGAAGGGCGGTGGGCCGAAGACGGCAACCGTCCGCAATCTGGCGGTGGCCGCCGCTACGACCGGGCTGCGGGTGGGGACGCTGGACACGGATCCGCAGGGCAGCCTGACGCACTGGCACAGCCTGCGCCCGGCCGACGTCGCGCCGATCGCCGGCGAGCAGCGCGTGCTGGGCGAGGTGACGGAGCGGCCGACGCCGCAGGGCCTCGACCTGCTGGTGATCGACACGCCGACCGCGGTGGAGTTCTTCCCGGAATCGACCGCGCTGCTGTTCGACGTGGCCGACCTGGTGCTGGTGCCGGTGCGGCCGGGACCGGAGGACTTGGTCAGCATGCAGGCCATGCTGCCCTACCTGCACAGCCGGCGCCGGCCGATGCGCCTGCTGTTGAGCCAGATCCAGCCACGCCTGCGCGAGACGGCGGACGCTCGGTCCATCGTCGCCGGCATGGGCACGCCGGCGCCGGTGGAGATCCCGCTGCTTCAGGAGGTGCCGCGCAGCTTCATGGCAGGGCTGGGCACGGCCGAGATCGCTGGCACCCGCACCGGCCCGCTGTTCCGTGACCTGTGGGCCTATCTGTCCGCCGAGATGGGAGTCTGACGATGGCACCGACCGCCCGCAGCCTGGGGAATGCCCGCCTGTCCATGCTGGCCAAACCCCGCACCCTGACCACCCGTGCCGAGTTCGCCGCGGACATCCGCCGGGAATGGACCAATGCACTGGAGGCCACTGTGGCGGTGGGCCGCCGCCTGAACGAGGCCAAGGAGGCCCTGCCGCACGGCGAATACGAGGCGATGGTGACGAACGACCTGCCGTTCAGCACCTCGACCGCTCGAAAGCTGCGCGAGATCGCCGCCTTCGTCGATGAGGGCAAGGTGCCGCTGGACCGGCTGCCGGAAGCGATGGGCACCCTCTACGTCATCGCGACCTTGCCGGACGAGACGCGTCAGCGGGCGCTGGACGCCGGCACGATCCATCCGGAGGTGACGCGGGCCGAAGTGGCGGCACTGAAGCCGCCAGCCCGGCCGGTCGAACAGCCTGCCGAGGTCATCGCTCCTCCCATCCCGCCCACGTGGGAGCCGTCACTACCGCGTGAGTCACGCTTCGCGGCGGCGCTGTCGCTCCCCTGGCACACGGATCCGGACGATCCCGGCGCCATCACCGTCGAGCTGGACGGCGTGCGCCGCTACCTGCTGGTGATGGTGGCGCCTGATCCAGCCGCTGCAGATGTGGTACGGCATGTGGTGGAGTTGCATAACGGCGTATGTAAAAATTAAGATTCATTCCCTTAATGTTTCCCGGAAGAACTGGAATAGCACATTAAACTATGACTGCCTAATTCGAGCGGACGATGCTTAATCCTGGTATCTTCTTCTCATTAACTAAGTATAGCTTTATGTATTTCCCAAGTAGTTCTCGGGTATCGTTTAGCGGTAGAGATTCTATCGAACCTGACATATTGTGAACAAATTTATCGCGAATGGATTTTATTTTCTTAAATGAATCGACGTCCTTTTCAGCATCTGGATTACCAAGGCAATGTGATGTGGCTATAAATTTGTCTAAAATTCGATATTTCCCTTTCATTATCTCAAGAATTTTTTCGGAAAGAATACTGGGTACTGGGGATTTATTTATGCTAATTCCGATATCTTTTTCGATTTCGATAAACTGCTTAGAAACAAACATTTCTAATCCGGTCCAAGCTGAAACGAAAGCATTCAATGGGCCGATTTCATCAGGCTTTAGTGACATGGAATAAAGATCAATAATTGCTTGTAGCTTAATATCTTCTTGAAAAGTCTTGGTTAAGTGAAGCGCTGTTTCGATTTCCGAATGATCAATTGGTGAAATGGTTTCGGTTCTTGCGGGAACTTGTTTGGAAATTGCCTTGCGGAAACCTTTCGAATTATCCACCAAAAAGTATTTATCGAATATAAACTCAAATTCCTTTGATATCTTGGAGAAGGTTGCCAATGAAATTGCGGTTGCGGTTAATCCAAATGCTTTCGAGGCCATTAAATTATGAGGAAGTTTATCGAAATCCGTTCCGTCTTCGTCTTTTATTTTTTCTAAATCGATTTCAGAAGTATCTATGCTAACAGAAATATAAATTATTGCCCGTGAGTGGCCGTGAATAAGATAAGAATTATTATGCGATACAGCATTTTTTTGTTCCTCATTATTTAAATCTGTTTTCTTTAACGCATTTTGATTTAGAATAGTCTCTAAAGTAGACGCGTAAGTGTTTGCGCCAAGTAAACTAACAGAAACCTTATCATTGCTTAACAGGAGAGTATTCATGCTAGGCTCAGGTTTGTAAATTCCAACAGCCGAATAAAATCTGCAATATTCCAGTTTCATTTCTTACCTATCATCGCGCTAGAGGTAGCTTTCCGTCTACAATATAAGATAGGTATGTGACCTGATATGCAAGGGAAAAGTGTTTCAAATGATGCTATGTGCTGATTAATGCTGTACAACGATAGGGAATGCGAATTTTATAATTATCTGTGGACGCATCGGTGTCGATCTACCTTCCTACGCATTTCTTAAATTAGCACTGAGAGCAGCAAACTATGGGGGGAGCGCGCTTCGGCTGGATTTGCCTGTCTCCGCATTACCATCCATTCTCAAAGCCGCGCTAAGTTCTTCACCATCCGAGCCCTGCGCGGTCTGTGGACGGCAACGTCGGCCCGTGGTACGTGGGGCAGCATCGCCGCGATAATCGACAGTCCCACCCACAAATTCCACCAGGGCTTCCCCATCGGATAGTCCCTGTGCCTTGCACCAGCGGGCTGGTCGACGCTTCCCGGTTTATCCGCCAGTCTGGCAACCCGGATCGCCAACCCCCTGGAAATCAACCCCGCATCCCGCTACCTTCGCGCGTCTTTCTGGTACGCTGTCTGCCATATGTGCGAGGGGCAAGGGATGGGATCGCTTTATCTGAACCGGCTGTCGAAGGATGAACGTACGGCGCTCACCCAGCAGCTTTGGGACCAGCAGTCGGGGAAATGCTTCATTTCCGGCAAGCCCATCGAGCTGGCCCTGCATGAAACCGACATCGACCACATCATCCCGACTCGCGACAACGGAAAGGACGATCCGTCCAACTTCGCGTTGACCCTGTCCCATTTCAACCGGTCCAAGCAGGCCAGCGACTTGCGGATCGCCCGCGTGCTGGCCCGGTTCGAGGACATCAAGGCGCAGGCCGACAGCGACGACCGGGGCGCCAACCTGAACGACGTACTGCGCGCGGTCGATGGATCGTCGGCCCCGCTTCGCGTGGCGTTCGAGGGCGACTTCATCTCCTACATCGCACCCGGTTCGACCGAGCCGGTACGGCTGCCCGTGCATGAGGACGCCCTGTCCGGCATGCGCTATTTCTTCGCGGTGCTGCCGGTCGAATGCGTCTTCCATGACGACCGCATCAATCCCCGGCCGATCGGCAGCAACCTGCGGGGGCTGATCGAGGAGTTCCATCGTCGCCGGCCGCAGCTCCATGTCGCGCTGGGATGGATCGAAACCAAGAACCTGCCGACGGCGGAGGTGCGCGTCTTCGACGGCCAGCACAAGGCCGCGGCGCAGATCCTGCTGGGCATTCGCAACATTCCGCTGCGCATCTTCATCGATCCGGATCTCGACCGGCTGCTGACCGCCAACACCAACGCCGGGACGACCCTGCGCCAAGTCGCTTTCGACAAGTCGGTTCAGCGCCGGCTGGGCAGTTCCATCCTGTTCGACCGCATCACCCGCTATCGCACGGATAAGGGGTTGCCGGAGGATTTCGAGGAGTTTTCCGAGAAGACGCTCGTCGATCACTTCAAGGGCGAACAGCGCGCGATGACGCGCTACATCCTCGACAGTGTCCGCGACGGCATCACCCACGATCCGAACAACATGCTGATGGATTTCGTGGAATATGCCGGCAAGGGCTATGAAAAGCCGCTGTCCTACAGCGCCATCGAAAAGACGTTCTACAGCCAGTTCATCTATGGCGGCCTGCTGGAAACCGCCTGGAATTATCGCGCCGATGAGGGCCAGAACCCGCGCGATCTGGAGAAGACGCAAATCGTCCGCTTGATGAACCTGATCGCTGCCAAGATCTATGTCGGGAAATATGACGACGAGCGGGGAACCCGGCGACTGGAGAACGCGGTGCAGGGCGGCGAGGACGTTCCGGAGCCGCATCTGCGCGCCTTCCGCATGGCGAAGGAGGAGGTTCTGCAATGCTGGCTTGGCCATATCCGCCGGATCGCCGAACAGCATTTTCTGATCACCGGGCGGGTGATCACGGCGGAGCGCCTGTTCCAGTATCCATTCCCTGAACAGCTTTGGACCAACATCGGCAATTTCATCGACAATCTTGCGCGTCTGCCGCTGTGGGTGAACCGGGAACTGTCATCGACGGTGTTCGGCTCCAAACAGAATTACAAGGTGTGGCAGAGCATCTTTGAGGATGGCAAGACGCCCGGCGGGCAGAAGGTGATGGTCAACGGCCTGAACATCATGGAGATGATCAAGGCCTGAGCCGGATCATCGCCGTGGTTGTGCGATCAAGGGGATGCAACGCCCCTTGACGCTCCGCCCCGGTGGAGCGATCTTTCGGGTCGGAGCTTAAGAACCTCCCCGTAGGCGGCAAGCCACCCGCGCGTTTTCGCGATGTGGCTATTTTCATGCCCGAGTCTGTCCGGATCATGCCCCTTTGCCGGGGGTCGGATAATACAACACCCGCAAGGGGAATATTCCGGCCTGACCTATGCAGGTTCTTAGCCCCCGGCGCCAGGGCTGCCTTAAGAAGCGGTCCTCCGCCGGCAATGCCGCATAGGAGGCCATCGCCATGGGCAGCATGAGCGACGACGGGCAAGTCTTGCCCGCGTTATCGCCGACCGACATCGACACCACGATCAACCACGAGCCGCGCATCCGTGACCTTCGGCTTGCCGAAGCGCTGGGGATGAAAAACGTGCATTCGATCCGTGAGCTGATCGAACGTCACATAGATGCCTTGATAACCTTCGGGGAGGTTTCTCGGCTTGCCGAGAAACCCGGCCGTCGTGGTGGCCGCCCGTCCAAGAGCTTCTACCTCACCAAGAAACAGGCGCTCTACATCACGGCCAAGTCGGACACCGAGCGCGCCGCGCTGGTGACGATCCAGATGGTCGAGCTGTTCGACGCCGTCACCAGCGGCAAGCCTCCGCCCGCTCCCGCCGCATCGCTGACCAAGGCTGACCTTGACGCCATCGACCAACGGGCGCGCGAGCTGGGCGAGGCCGAGGAACGGCGGGTCCGCGCCGCTCTGACCGCCGACGCCCTGGACCGGGTGCGACAGGGCCGGCCGGTGGACATTGCGATGCTGACGGTCTCGGCCGCCGCCCGGCCCCTGCTGCCGGCACCAGCGACGTCGTTGATCGGCACCCCACTGTCGGACCTGCCCTTCAACGAACGCAGCCTGATCCTGGCCTACCGCGACCTGCCCCCGGCGCGGAAAGAGCAGCTGTCGGGACTGATGGGCGCCGCCGCCACCTATGTCGAGTCCCTGCGCGGCCTGTGGACGGCCACATCGGCCTGCGGCATGTGGGACAGCATCGCCGCGATGATCGACAGCCACGCCCACAAGTTCCACCAGCGCCTCCCCATCGGATAGCGCCTCCTCCCCGGCCCCGGCGGGCCAGCCGACGGGGCGTGTGTGCGCCCTCGTCGGCCTGAGTGCTGAAGCCGCCGTTCAGTCGAACAGTCCGGGCTGAACCTCTTTGTTTGTCTTCGACGCTTTCACCGATACGCCTTCCGGGATGACGAAGGCATCCGCGGCGCGCAGTTCGGCATCCGACAGGATCGGGCCGGTGCAGATGCGATCCAGCAGGCTGGCTTGTTTCGGCTCCAACTCTACGACGCCGCCCAGGACGTTCAGCAGATTGATCAATTCGGTGGTGTATTCAGCCAGCCAGCCGCTGGGTTGGATGTCGCCAAGAGGGGATGGCGGGCGGCGGTCGCCGATGATTGGCCGTTCGCGGTTCTTACGGCGGTAACTGAACCATTGGGTCAGAACATGCTTGCCCGAAACCTCGTATTCCCACACGCGCGGCGGCACATGGTCGATGAAGCCGGTTCCGATCAGGAGACGGTTCTTCGCCGCATCGTAGTCGATGCTGTCAGCATCGGCAGGGATTGTGCCGTCCTTCGGGATGGTCGGAGCCTTCGCCTTGGACAGCCGTGGCGGACCGGGCGGCCGGCTCTTGGCCAGATCCGGGTCCGGGGCGATGAAGCGTTCCCCAAAGCTGTGCAGCCAGATGACACGCCGGCCGAGTTCGACGGCTTCGTCGAACAGCGCCGCGTCGGCGGTGATCGGGATGCGCAGGCCGGGCTGAACCAGTTCGCCCTGGAACTTGGCGGTGTAAGCAGGATGCGAAGCCACCGCCGCGATATAGGCGAAGACGTCCTCGCCGCTGACCGGGCGCTTGTAGGCGCTCGACAGGGTGGTCAGCAGCGCCGGGCGCAGGTTCGGCATGGTGGCCGCGCGGTCGCGCCAGAGTGGGAACGCTCTGCCGCCAAATGATCCTTTATAATGGTGAAGATCAGGAATGAGATTTGTAAATGTGACCGCCGGACCTGTACTTGGAGAATGCCTGGTAAGTGCGGTCATATAAATCTGATTATTAGAGTGATATGACCACAATGTTGGGTTTGGTCTGTTTAGGAGGCGATTGTCTGGAATAATCCACTGTCGATCAAATGTTCTAAATCCATAGAGAATTGGTGGAACGACATCGCCTTTGTCCTTCCCAACCGAAACATCTCTGTGCTCTGAGCCAGGAAGATGCTCCCGCAAAACCTTGCCGACTGTACGGTCTCCTCCTTCATGTGGATGAAACAACCGATCTTTTTCGGAGGCATCCTTTTCTAAAATCAGCCGCTTCCAACGCAGTTCAAGCGACGCCTTATCGGGAGCAATGACCCAGGTACGGCCCGGCATCACGCCTGATCCGTTGTAGATGAATAGGTCGTCCAGAGACACGAAGGTCGACCACGATCCGGTGGCCTCTGGCAGGAAGGGAGCGCGCCAAGCGCTGGGGCAGTCGATCCAACCGGCGCTGTCCAAGGTCAGCGCTCCGATTGCATCAAATTTTTCCTCCCGAAGCCCTGCCGGCAAGGCGCGGAAACGAACACGAGCGGGAGTTTCCGGGTCGCATTTTGGCAGTCGCAGCACCATTACGATGCAGACCGGGGGCTGCACGTCCTGAAACACACGTGTCGGAACGTCCGGCTGGTGGCCTTCGGGGGAACAGTCGATCACCCAGATCTCATTGGCATCGCGACGCAGATCGGAACGCATCTTCTGGAAACCCGGGCCGTTCAGGAAGCCTGCCACGGTGATGAAAGAGACGATTCCCTGCCGCTTGGGCGCGGCAATGGTGGACGCTTCGCCAAACACCTTCCAAGTCGCCCAGCGCCAGAAATAGACGTAAAGATTGTGTAGACGTTTGATATGCGGGCCAAGCTCCCAGTCGGTTGGGGGAACCCAGGCGAGCAATGGGGCAGGTTCCTTGCTGTTCTTGCTGCCTTCAACGACCCATCCGCCCAGCTTCTTCGCCCGCTCCTTATAGGGCGGGTTGCCGATGACCACGGTGATCGGTTCGGCACGCTTGATCTTGTTCGCCTCCTTTCGCGACTCGGCCAGCGGGGCGAGGATGCGGGGGATATGCTCCACCTCCTCATGCGGGTTGCCCAGCGTGTTGGTCACATAGAGGCGCAGCGGGATCTTGGCCTTGCTCGGGTCCTTGATGCCCATCAAATCGGCGGCTTCGGCCAGCAGGCGGAGCTGCGCCACCACGTAGGGGCCGAACTGCATCTCGAAGCCGATCAGGCGGGGCAGTGTGTCGCGGATCGCATCCGGTACAGCGCCTTCGCCTTCGTCTTCCGCCTTCATGGCGGCGATCCGGCGCAGGATGCCCAGCAGATAGGTTCCGGTGCCGACCGCCGGGTCGGCCAGCGTCACCTCCTTCGCCGCCAGCCCGGCGGGAACGCCGAAGCGGCGTGGATCGCGCAGGGCCTCGTCCACCAGCCGCACCATGGCGTTCACGATTTCCGGCGGGGTGTAATAGGAGCCGGTCTTCTTCCGCAGATCGTTGTCGTAGGCGCTGAGGAACTCCTCGTAGAAATAGAGCCAAGCGTCGGGATCGCCCTTGCTGATCTTCGCCCAATCGACCTCATCGAGGACACGGGTCAGAGTACCCAGCGAGACCTTCAGGGTGTCCTGGTTGTCGGCCTCGTCGGTCAGCAGCTTGAAGGCGGTGCCGATCAGGCTGTTGGTTTGGCTGAGGTCATGGGCGACCCGGTGAAGTCCACCGGTCAGCACGATACCGCGGGCGCGGGCCATCAACATGCCGAAGGTCACCGCCTGGGCATAGCCATCGGCGAATTCGGTATCGGACGCCGTGGGGAACAAATAGGCCCGCCAGTCTTCCGCCAGTCCGGTCAGGGCCGGGCTGCCAAGGCCAAGCTGTTCTGTGACTTCGTCCCGCAGAAGGCGGCACAGGCGCGCGGCGGTCAAGGCCAGCTGCTGGGCACTGCCGGGGGAGTTGGGTTCCACGAGAAGAAGTCGCTGAACAGCGCCAGGAGGGTCGGGGGACCGGACAGGGAACTGCCGGCGGACAGGATGTCGCCGTCCAGACGAACGATTTGGCCTTCCAACTCGCCGTTTCGCCAGACGCTGAAGGCCATGCCGTCCGTGTAAAGCAGGTTGGGCAGCGACTTCAGGCGCTCCCATTGCGCCTTGTCATGCTTATCGGAAAAGCGGCGGGGATCGGCCCCTTTGTGGGGAGCCTTCACCTCGATGAAGCCGATCAGTGCCTTTTGACGGGTCACGGCGAAGTCCGGCCGGACCTTCAGATCCGTCATCGCCGTTTCGCCGACGGTAACGATGGCGTCGGATGGCAGCCCAGCAAGCGCGGCAAGATCCTGGACCAACTTTTCCAGTGGGTTGCGCAGTTGTTCTTCGGGCTCTCCGGCGATGGCGGTGTTCTTCAGCTTGTCCTTTGCTGCTTTTCCGAAGCGCGCGATTGCATCGGAAAGACCGTTCTTCGTTTTCATTCTGTTCTTATCCCGCCGGTCAGATCGTGGAACTCGGCTGATACATTTACAACCTGAGCAATCAGGGTGCAATCCGATCGGGTGGGGGCCAAGCCTGTGCAGATTGAATTGGCCAACCCGGTGGGCTTGACGTTTCCAGGGTTTGGCAACAATCAGCAAGGAATTGGTAATCTTTTTGGGCAAACAATCCTAAATTACCCGGCGAGGTGTCGACGCGCCGGGGTTTTGCCCGGAGATTTCCATGTCCAAGCCCGCGTCGCTGATGCCGTTGTTCCTCGCCTATCAACAATTGGCCGGCTGCGCGGAGTGCGAGACGGCCGACCGGTTGCGGGGCAACTTGGAACAGTTGCTGGCGGCCGGCGAGGTGGTGTCGGCCGACGACCTGTTCGCCAAGGCGCGCTATCTGCAGGATTGCGGGCGGATCGACCCCGGCCTGATTCCGATGGAAGCCCTGGACACGCTGGTGGCCGGGGTGGCCCGTCTGCTGGGGCCGGGGCTGTCCCAGGCGGCGGCGTGAGGGCTGGAGCATGGCCATCGCCTTCGCCCGCTGCGATAGCCGCCGGCGCCTCGACCTCGAATCGCTGGTGACCTGGGCACTGCGCGACCAGCAGGCCGACCGCGTCCAGTCCGGCCTCTTCGACATCGAGGCCGCGGCGAATGACCATGGATGGGAACCGCAAGGGGTGAGCGGCGACGGCGTGGCCGAGCTGCTGCGCCGTCATGAGACCGGTGACCGGGTGGACGGCGGCGGGCCGGTGCGCGGCATCGCCGTGACGGTCCATCCCGACGCCGAGGCGGTCGCCAACGCTGTGGGGTGGCTGCATCCGTGGCAGCGGCGCCTCGTCCGTTTCCATGGGCGCTCCGGCACCCGGCCGGACTGGCTGCCGCTGGTGCCGCCCATGGTCGCGGTGAAGCGGCCGAGCGAGGCGCGCGGCCGGTACCGGCATGTCACGGCCGAGCGGTGGGAGTTCGTGCCCACTCGGTCCGAACTGGCCAAGCGGTACCTGCTGCGCGGCCAATCGCTCTTCGACGCTCGCGGGCAGCGCCGGATCGTCGAGGACGAGCGCGGCTTTCACTTCCGCACCTTCGGCGATGGGCGCCGGCAGGTGCAGGTGAAATGGTGCCCGCTGGAACCCGCCCACAGCGATGCCGAGATCGTCGAAGCCAACACCGATTATGCCGGCTGGCATGCTGGCATGACGGAACTGCTGGAGCGGATCGGCGGCTGGGGCCTGCGCGATCATGTGCTCACCGGCTTCACCGCGCCAGCGACGCCATGGGAATATAGTCCTTGACGAAAAGTCAATTCCTTGACAGGGTGAGCGGGACGAATTGCGTGTGAAGGAAGGCCCGCCCGGCAGCTGCCGCGGCGGGCCTTCCGCTGTCCGGGGGCTGGCCATGCGGACCGAATGGGACGGCGTGCTGTGCCTTCAGCTCGGCCCGGTGGATCGTCATTTCGCCGTGCGCATCACCTACCAGGGCGGACCCTTCCGCGCCGACATCGAGGCCATCGAGATCCGGACCCGGCAGGGCTGGATCCGGGCGCCCTGGCTGATCGGGCTGGTGGAGGACTGCGCGCCTCTCTTCGACATGCTGCGCGATCATGCCGCCGGCCGGGTGGCCGATGCGCGGGCGGTCGCGCGGCTTTCCTGACAGGACAGCAGGATGGACGAGCTGATCCGCGAGGCGGTCGCCGCCGGCGCCGGCCTCACCCATGGCAATGACCCGGCGGCGGCGTGGCCGTCGGATGGGGCGGTCGCGTTCTTCGGTCAGCAGGTCGCGGCGATGCTGCGCGAGCTGCCGGAAGACATGACGGTCGCCGAGCTGCGCGACGCCATCGACGGATGAGCCTTCCCGTCCTTCCGGGCGATCCGGCCGGACAGGACGTCAGCGACGCCCGCCACGCCCCGGCGCTGCGGCTGGACCGCATCCAGGAGCACCTGCTGGACGCCTTCTATGCCGGGCGCTCGGCCAATACGGTGCGGGCCTACCGGCGGGACCATGAGGATTTCCGGACCTTCGTGGCCCGGCAGGATGGGCTGGCTGCCTTCGCCGCCACCGCCGAGCAGGCAGTGCGGATGCTGCTGGCGGTGGAGCATGGGCAGGCCAACGCCCTGGCGCTGGGCTACCGCACCGACATGGTGCGCCGCCAGCTTCAGCCCGCCACCGTCAACCGCCGGCTGGCGGCACTGCGGTCGGTGGTCAGGCTGGGCAACACGCTGGGCCTGGTCAGCTGGACGCTGGACGCGGAAAACGTCGACTCCGCCCCCTACCGCGACACGCGGGGACCGGGGCGGGACGGCGTGCGGGCCATGGTGGCGCAGGCCAAGGAGCGCACCGACGCCAAGGGCCTGCGCGACACCGCCATCGTCCGGCTGCTGCACGACGTGGCCCTGCGCCGCGGCGAAGTGGTGTCGCTGGACCTGGAGCATTACGAGAGCCGGCGCGGCACCGTCGCGGTGCTGGGCAAGGGGCGGACCCAGCGCGAGCGGGTCACGCTGCCGGCCGCCACCAGGACGGCGCTCGAGGCGTGGGTGGCGGTGCGGGGGAAGGCCCCCGGGCCGCTGTTCCATCGCCTCGATGCCGCCGGCCGGGGCACAGGGCGCCTGACCGGCGCCGCCGTCTACCAGGTCATCCGCGAGCTGGGCGCCGGGGTGGGCATCACCACCCGGCCGCACGGGCTGCGGCACTCGGCCATCACCGCGGCGCTGGACGCCAGCAACGGCAACATCCGGGCGGTGCAGCGCTTCAGCCGGCACCGCACCGTCCAGACCCTGCAGATCTACGACGACAACCGCGCCGATCTGGCTGGCCAGATGGCGGCGCTCATTGCGGAGGATTGACATGGGTGAGACCATCGCCGTTCCGGTGCGCAGGGTGCGCACCCAGGACCAGGCCGCGGCCGTTGTCGGCCGGATCGGCGCCGCACAGGCGCAGCTGGGCCGGCTGAAAGCCGCGCTGGACGTGGCTGTCGCCCAGGCGAACCTCGCCTACGAGACTGCGGCGGCGCCGCTGCGCACCGCCATTGCCGCCGACACGGAGCTGCTGCGCGGCTACTTCGACGCCAACCGGGCCAGCCTGCTGACCGGCGGTAAGAAGTCGGTGGCGCTGTCCACCGGCACCATGGGCGTGAAGAAGACGACGGCCAAGCTGGTGGTGGCCGATGTCGACGCGCTGCTGAAGCGGCTGGAGGACGACCGCAAGCTGCGGCGCTTCATCCGCACCAAGAGCGAGGTCGACCGGGCCGCCCTGCTGGCGGAGCCCAAGGTGGCGGTGACCATCGACGGCGTGTCCATCGAGGGCGGGGACGACGCTTTCTTCGTCAAGCCGCTGATGGTGGCGACCGCCTGAAACCGAGCTTGCGAAAATCAGCATTATCGCAAGCTCATCACCAAAAACGCTGAATTACGAAGCCGTTAGCAGCTCAGCGCTTCTGACGCAGTGCCTTGAGCAAAGCAGCTCGGAGTGTTTCAGGCGAGCAGGGCATTTCCAGAAGTATTCCGCTGAATGCACCGGCTTTCCAGCGCTGAAGCAGGCTGGAGTCTCCGGTGATGCCGATCCATGGGAGCGGATAGCCGACTTCGGCCTCAAAGCGGCTTGCCAGCTGATCCCCAGTCTCCTGGCCGTCGGTTGGGGGCAGAAGCAACACGGTTGGACGCAGCTTATCAGCTTTGGTGGCTGCGATGATGTCATCGAGGTTGTCGCCAGAAACGACTTGGCATCCCCATGACTCAAGCAAAGCTTCGATGCCGAGGCGCAGAACTGCGTTCTGCTCCAACACAACGACGGTGTTCCCTTTGATTGTGGGCACTGTGTGATGTCCTCCAGCCTCTCGGTGGTCCGGAACGCTTCCAGAGACGCTAACTCGCTGGCCGGCGTGACATTACATGCGGTCGCTTTTTTGTCATTAACCTGTGATCGGTTCAACTCTCAGTAAGTGCAGGAACGCGATGTCTACCAACTCCGTGACGATCGGCGCCGCGACGCTGATGCTGGGCGACTGCATCGACCGGATGCGGGAGCTTCCCGACAACTCGGTCAGCCTGGTGCTGACCGACGTTCCCTATTCCAGCGGCGCCACCCGTGAGGCCGGCCGCACCGCCTACGGCAAGACCATGACGCGGTCGACTAAGGGCGGCGGTGACCGGTGGTTCGGCTCCGACAGCTTGAGCACGCGCGGATTCCTCCACCTGCTGCGCGCCTGCGCCATGGAGTGGCAGCGGGTGCTGAAACCGGGCGGCCATGTGCTGGCCTTCATCGACTGGCGCATGGGCGATCATCTGGCCGATGCCATCGATGGGGGCGAGGCGGCGCTGTTCCTGTCCGGTCATGCGGCCGACGCCATGGAAAGCGCCGACCTGAAGCGGGTGGGGCTGCTGGTGTGGGACAAGACCTATTTCGGCATGGGGACGCATTTCCGCCACCAGCACGAGCTGATCCACCACTTCACCAAGGGCAAGGGAACCGAGCCGCTGCGCCGCAATGTGGCCAACGTGCTGCGCCACGCGCCGATCCGGCTGGGGGCCCACCCGACGGAGAAGCCGGTGGGGCTGCTGGCCGAGCTGATCGGCACCGTCTGCCCGCCGGGCGAGACGGTGCTCGACCCGTTCTTCGGCAGCGCGTCGGCCGGCCATGCCGCCCTGACCACGGGCCGGCGCTTCATCGGCATCGAGCGCGACCGGCGCTATTTCGAGTCCGGCTGGCAGCGGCTGGCCAACCTCACCGAGGAGCTGGCGGCATGACCATGCACCTGGAGGACGTGATGCACGGCCTCACCGCCCGCACCGCCACCGATGGCGTCATCGTCACGCTCGGCGGCACCATGGGCTGGTGGCTCGACGCCCTGCATGGGCCGGCGCAGGAACTGGCCTTCTGGGGCACGGTGGCGCTTGTGGTCGGGCGCCTGGTGCTGCTGGTGCTCGACTTGCGGGATCGCTTCCGTCGCCGGTCCAAAGTGTTCACGCGTGAACACTTTGACCGCGGCGCCGACCCCAAGCCTTAGGGGCGCCGGGCAGGTCAGTGTGGCACAGACAGCCAGCCGAGATCGCGGCATTCCGGACAGCCGCCACCGTCGCAGGATGGGCAGACGATCCAATCATCGTCGCGCCATCTGGCAACGACTTCGCCGTCGCATCGGCCGGCAGGAGTTCGCGTCCTGCATCCTTCCGTGATCGGCTCCAAACTGAGGTAGGGCGTTCCGCATTCCAGGCAGATCGCCAAGGGCTGGGGCTTCTGAAACATCCCGATCCCGCGGGTTCTGAGCATGTCGAATGGCCGGCAAAATCAGTGTGGGTTCGGGTTGCCAGTGTCATCCCTCGAAGTCCGGCCGGCAGTGATGACCGTCACATTTGGTGCACGAACGAAATGGCCGACGCACGGATCCGCGCCTCTGCCCAGCAGGTGAAGGCGGCCATCCGCCGGTATGGCGACCAAGTCACCCGCTACGCGGTGCCGATGGCGTTGACCAGGACGGCGCAGGACGCCCGGCAGGCGGTGCAGCGGGCGCTGCCGGAGACCTTCGACCGGCCGACGCCCTACACGATCAACGCCACCTTCGTCCGGCCCGCCACCAAGGCGGACCCGGTGGCGTGGGTGGGCTTCAAGGACGATTGGGGCAAGGGCACGCCGGCGGCGCGCTACCTGCTGCCGAACGTCGAGGGCGGGCCGCGCCGGGACAAGCGGATGGAGCGCCAGCTGCGGGCCGCGGGCCTGCTGCCGGCCGGCATGTTCGCCGTCCCGGGTGAAGAGGCCAGCCTCGACGCCTACGGCAACATGCGGCGGTCCGAGGTGGTGCGCATCCTGTCGCAGACCCGGGCCTTCGGGGAGCAGGGCTACAGCGCCAACCGGAGCGACAGCGCCCGCAGCCGGAAGAAGCGGCGGCGCAACGGCTACTTCGCCGCTCTGCCCGGCAACGCCAGCGGGCTGCCGCCGGGCATCTATCAGCGTGACGGCGCCGACGCCCGGCCGGTGGTGATCTTCGTTCGGGCGCCGAGCTACCGCCCGCGCTTCCGCTTCCACGACATCGTCGAGCGGGCGGTGCGGGCCAACATCGGTCGGCGGCTGGAGGAGGCGGTGCGGACGGTCAACGCCCGCTTCGCTGCCCGGCGGTGACCGATGAACGGTGAGGGGCCAGCCGGCGGTTGCGGGTCCTTCCGGGGGCACCCCCAGCGAGGGTAATTCGGGCCGCACCGGTCCACCCTCTGAGAAATTTTTGAATCGAGGTTTTTGTTTATGTCCAAACCGGGCCAACGGGTGAACCGGGCGGAGCTGGCCGACGTGTTCGGCGTCAGCCTGCCCACCGTCGACGCGTGGGTGCGCGACGGCTGCCCCTTCGCGGAGAAGGGGGCCAAGGGCCGGGAATGGGCATTCGAGACGGCCGACGTTCACCGCTGGCTGGTGGACCGCGCCGTGGCCGACGTCGCCGCCGGCTACGAGGGCGAGATCGGTGTCATCACCGCCGACGAGGCCAAGCGCCGCAAGGCGGTGGCCGATGCGGTGGTAGCGGAGATCAAGGCCGACGAGGCCCTGAACGAGGTGGTGAACCGCCACGAGGCCGCGGCCGACGTCGCCGGCTTCTGCATCTCCCTGCGCACCGGCCTGTCCAACGCGGTGGCCAAGATCGCCGGCCGCGCCGCGGCGATGACCGGGGCACCGGAAATCCAGGCGATGGCCGAGAAGGAAATCAACCAAGCCTTCGACGCCGCCCGCGACGAGCTGGTCAAGGCCTGGGGCGCCGGGCTTACCATCGGGCAGGACGATGAACCGCGGGCTTGAGGCGGCGGCGCGCGTCAGCGCCCACCGTCACAGCGACTACCGGACCGGACGGGGCGAACTGCGCACGGCGCTGCTGGCCCTGTTCGAGGGCAGCCTGAAGTTCCAGGAGCGCATGAGCGGCTCCGTCTGGGCCGAGCGCTTCGGCTGGATCCCGAAGGGCACCGGGGCCGAGCACGGCAAGGTGACGCTCTACGGCTACCAGCGCGGGCTGGTGGACCTGATGTGCGATCCGACCGTGCCGCTGCTGACGGTGCTGAAGGCGGCGCGCGTCGGCTACACGCGCTGCGCCACGCTGGCGGTGGCCTACCACCTCCACCAGGACCCGACGCTGTGCGCCATCGCCCAGCCGACGATCCCGGATGCGGAAGACTTCGGCAGCGGCGAAATCGCGCCGATGCTGCGCGACACGCCGGTGCTGAAGCCGCTGATGCGGCCGACCCGCAAGGGGGAGAAGCAGGACAACGCCACCTTCTACCAGCTGAGCAACGGCGCCAGCGTGCGCGTGGTCGGGGCCGCGTCGGACGATGCTTTCCGCCGCTACTCGGCCCGCTTCCTGTTCGCCGACGAAATCGACGGCGACGGCTGGACGCCCGGGGCCAAGACCCAGGGCGACAAGCTGAAGCTGTTCTGGACCCGCGGTGAAACCTTCTGGAACCGCAAGCAGGTCAGAGGGTCCACCCCGCTGCTGTTCGAAACGAGCCGGGTGTGGAAGCTGTGGCTCGCGTCGGACCAGCGGCGCTATTTCGTACCCTGCCCGCAATGCTCCGATGCCGCCGGCCACCTCGATGGCTGGCAGTATCTGGATTGGGGCGGGCCGGACGTGCCGCACGGGCTGAAGTGGAGCCTGGACGCCGAGGGCAATCTGGAGCGGGTGTGGTACGTCGGCACCTGCGGCTGCATCATCGAAGAGCGCCACAAGGCGTGGATGGACGCCAACGGCGAATGGCGCCCGACCGCCAAGGCAAAGGTGCCCGGCCATGTCGGCATGCACCTGTGGACGGGCATGTCGCTCAACCCCAATGCCGCCTGGCCGGTGATCGTTCAGGAATGGCTGGAGGCGCAGGACGACCCGGCCAGCCTGGTGCAGCCCTTCATGAACCTGCGGCTCGGCCGCCCCTACCGGGCGACCTACGGGCAGGAGGTCAAGAGCAGCAGCTTCATCGACCGCATGGAGCCCTACCCGGCCGAGGTGCCGGCGGGTGTCGAGTTCATCACCGTCGGGGTGGACGTCCAGTCCGGCAAGGTGAACCCGCGCCTGGAGGCCTCCGTCTATGGCTGGGGCCGCGGGCTGGAGGTCTGGCTGATCGGCCATTTCGTCTTGGCCGGCGATCCGGCCAAGGGCGAGGTGTGGGCGGCGCTGGACGAGGGCGTGCTGCTGCGCCGCTTCCGCAAGCCGGACGGCACCACGCTGGACGTGCGGGCCACCTGCATCGACAGCGGCGGCCACCACACGCAGGAGGTCTATGCCTTCGCCAACAAGCGCCGCTCGCGGCGGGTGTGGGCGATCAAGGGCCGCTCGGAAAGTCGGGGGCAGCGGGGCAAGGTGTGGCCGCGCAAGCCGTCCAGCAAGCTGGGCCATGTCTGGTACATGATCGGCGGCAACGCCGCGCGTGACTGGGCCTATGGCAGCCTGGCGGTGGACAAGCCCGGGCCGCGCCATGTGCATTTCCCGCAAGCCGCCATCGACGGCGCCCGCGAGCTGGACGAGGAGTTCTTCGCCCAGCTCACCCGGGAGAAGCTGATCGTTCCGCGCGGTCAGCAATACACGGTGTGGGTGAAGCCGGGCGAGGCCCATGAGGCCGGCGTGTGCTTCGTCTACGCCTACGCCGCGGTGTGCGGCCTGCAGGCCCTGTCCGGCAAATACGTCAAGCTGGGCGAGGCGGACCTGGATGCGGCGCCCGCGGGTGAGGCCGAAACAGCCGGCGACGCCGGCGACACCAGCGGGGAGTCGACTCCAGCCGACGCGATCGCCGCGGCGGTGGAGCGGGCACGCCGGCTGAGCAGGCCGGCCGCGGCAAGCCAACCGGTGGCGCCGGCGCCGCCGGCCTCGACCGACAAAGGGGAACTCTACCTATGACCGACGTCACCACCCTGGAGGCGTGGCTCGCTGGCGCGCGGGCCGCGTATCACGCCCTGCAGCTCGGCCAGCAGAAGGTCAGCGTTCGCTTCGGCGACCGCGTGGTCGAATATGCCCCGGCCAACGTCGCCCAGCTGGCCAGCTACATCGCGTCGCTGGAACGCCAGATCGCCGCAGCCAAGGGCCGGCGCGGTCCGGCGGTGTCGCCCTATGTCCGGATGATCGGCTGATGGCCGCCGCTCCCGTCATCCTCGACCAGCACGGCCGGCCGATCGCCCAGGCCGAGATCCGCCGCGCCCGGGCGCAGGCGGCCATGGGCGCCTTTCTCGCCGGATCGGGCAACGCGCCCGAGCTGCGCGACTGGACGCCGGCGGCGGGTTCGCCCGATGCCGACCTCGACGGCGACCGCCAGACCATCGTCGCCCGCGCCCGCGACCTGGAGCGCAACGACGCCCTGGTCTCCGGTGCCGTCCAGTCGCTGAAGGACAGCGCCATCGGATTCGGGCTGGATTTCCAGTCGATGCCGGATTACCGGGCGCTGGGCATCACCCGTGACCAGGCGCAGGACGCCGCCCGGCGCATCGAGTCCATCTGGCACGAGTGGAGCGAGGACCGCGACGCCTGCGACGTCACCGGCCAGCTGCCCTTTGGCTCGATGCTGCGCCAGTCGGTGCAGTCCGACCTCGTCGCCGGCGAAAGCCTGCAGCTGGCGCTGTGGCTTCCGGAGCGGCAGCGCCGGCTGGGCAGCCGCTTCGCCACCGTGATGCAGACGGTGGAGGCCGACCGCCTGTCCAACCCGCAGGACCGCATCGGCGATCCGCGTCTGCGCGACGGTGTCGAGATCGACGGGTATGGCGCACCCGTCGCCTACCACATCCGCAGCAGCCACCCCGGCGACCTGTTCATGCCGTGGGCGATGGCCGCGGCCGATTGGCAGCGGGTGCCGCTGCGGGGGCCGGGCGGCCGGCGGGTGGTGATCCACTCCTTCGACCAGAAGCGGCCGGGCCAGCACCGCGGCGTCTCCGTGTTCGCGCCGGTGATGACCGAGCTGAAGCAGCGCGCCCGGTTCCAGCGGGCCGAGCTGCAGGCGGCGGTGGTCAACGCGGTGATCGCCGCGGTGCTGGAAAGCCCGGCGGACGGGCAGACGCTGCTGGACCTGTTCGGCGACGCCAACAGCTACATGGACATGCGCAATGCCCAGCCGTCGGTGCAGCTCGGCATCGGCCCGGGCGGCGCCATCCCGCGGCTGCTGCCGGGCGAGACGCTGAAGGGCTACTCGTCCAACCGGCCCAGCGCCGGCATGGACGGGTTCGTCACCACGGTCAGCCGGCTGATCGCCACCGGCATCGGCATGACCTACGAGACGTTCATGCGCGACTTCTCCAAGACCAACTACTCCAGCGCCCGCGCGTCGCTGTTGGAGGGCTGGCGCTTCGTGCTGTTCCTGCGCATGCACAAGACGTTGACCTGGTGCCGGCCGACGCTCGAGCTGGTGCTCGAGGAGGCGGTGTGGCGCGGCTACATCGACCTGCCGGGCTTCTCGGAAAGCCGGGCCCGGCGGCAGGCGTGGCTGCGCGGGGTGTGGCGCGGTCCGGCGCGCGGCTGGGTGGACCCGGTGAAGGAAATCACCGCCGCGGCGATGCGGGTGCGGCTGGGCATCTCCACCCTGCGCGACGAGGCCCTCGACCAGGGCCGCGACCTCGACGACCTGCTGGACCAGATCGCGCTGGAGCAGGAAGCGCTGAAGGCGCGCGGGCTGACGCTGCCCGAGGTCAACTTCATGCCCACCCCCGACCCGGCCGAAAACGCCCAGCCCGAGCCGGAAGCGGCCGGCGCCTGACGGAGCCCCCCGACATGCTGAAGACGATGCAGCCCGTGCTGGTGTCCCCGGCCTGGGCCGAGACTGCGGCTGCCCGCATGGTGCAGCTGACCGAGGCGAACCGCGCCGGCGGGGAGCTGCCGGCCGGCTGCACCCGGCTGGGTGAGGTCAACGGCACGCGCCGGCCCTATGAGGTGGACCAGGGCGTGGCGGTGGTGTCGGTCGCCGGGCTGCTGGTGCCCAAGCTGGGCTACATCGGCAGCAGCTGGGTCACCGGCTACGACGGGCTGCGGTTCCAGCTGGCGCACGCCTTCGCCGATCCGGACGTCCGCGCCGTCTGCCTCGACATCGACAGCGGCGGCGGCATCGCGCAGGGCTGCTTCGACCTGGTGGACTGGACCATCGCCGCGAAGAAGGCCGCGGGTAAGCCGGTGGGCGCCATCTGCAGCGAAGAGGCCTATTCCGCCGCCTACGCCATCGCCTGCGCCGCTGACAGCATCGCAGTTCCGCGCACCGGTGGCGTGGGATCGATCGGCGTCTGGCTGATGCACTGGGACTATTCCCGCATGCTGGAGGAGGCCGGGCTGAAGCCGACCATCATCCAGTCCGGCGCCCACAAGACCGATGGCCACCCCTATACCGCCCTGCCCGAGGCGGTGCGCGCCGACTGGCAGGTGCAGGTCGACGCGCTGCGCCAGCTCTTTGCCGAAACCGTCGCCCGCGCCCGCGGGCTCGACGTGGCGGCGGTCCTTGCCACAGAGGCCCGCTGCTTTGAGGGGCCGGTCGGCACCGCCGAGGCCGTGCGCCTTCGGCTGGCCGATGCGGTCCTGCCACCCGACCAGGCCTTTGCGGCTCTGGTGGATCATGTGAGGGACACCCAGTGAAGACGTTCAGCTTCGCTCACCTGAACCCCTTCGGCCGCTCCAAGGCTGCGGAAGGGGAGACCCAGGCGGGCACCGACACCACGACCAAGGCCGGCACCGGCACCACCACGCCGCAGGCCGGGACCGGCGACGATGCCGACCAGAAGGACAAGGGCAAGGACAAGCCGAAGGACGGCGAGGAAGGCGACGCGGCCGCCACCGGCGAGGATGGCGACAAGAACGCCAGCGGCCAGCAGGCCGCCGCGCCGAGCGAGCGCGAGCGCTGCGCCGCCATCTTCGCCGCACCTGCCGCTGCCGGCCGGGTCCAGCTCGCCGCGCATCTGGCCTTCAACACCGACCTGACGGTGGAGCAGGCCTGCGCCGCGCTGGAGGCAGCACCCATCGGCGCCACCGCGCCCGGCGCCTCCACCCCCACCGGCAACCCGCTGGCGCTCGCCGCCATGGATGCCCACCCCAACCCGACCATTGGCGCCTCCACCGACACCGGCAGCCTGAGCGACGACCAGAAGGCCGCCGCCGCGGTGCTGGCCAGCATGGCCGCCGTCGGTCTCATTCCGAAGAAGGACGGCACCCGATGACCTCCGCCAGCTTCTCCTCCCAGACCAGCCAGCCGCTGCCGTCCCTGATCGCCGGTGAGTTCCCGCGCGTCACCCGGCTGGTGACCATCGCCAGCGGCGCCGGCGTGCTGAAGGCCGGCGCCGTGCTCGGCCGCATCACCGCCAGCAAGAAGTTCACCCTGTCGGCCGCCGCCGCCAATGACGGCTCCGAAGCGGTGCGCGCGGTGCTGGCCGAGCCGGTCGACGCCAGCCTGTCCGACGTGGTCGCCGTCGCCTACCTGACCGGCGAGTTCGCCCAGGGCGAGCTGACCTTCGGCGCCGGCCACTCCGCGGCGTCGGCGGCCGACGCGCTGCGCGACCTGTCGATCTTCATCTGAGGACTCCACCCATGGACATCTACTCCACGCTCGCCATGCTGGGGGTGCTGCAGTCGCTGCGCGCCAAGGCCCCCCGCTTCCTGCTGAACATGTTCTTCCCACTGGCCAGCTTCAGCGACGACGAAAAGATCATCTTCGACGTCGAGGTCGATGACATCGAGATCGCCCCCTTCGTCTCGCCGCTGGCTGCCGGGCGCGTCGGCGCCGACACCGGCTATGAAACCAGGATGTTCGCCCCGGCCTATGTGAAGCCGCTGCACGACATCAAGCCGGGCGAGCCGCTGCGTCGGCTGGCCGGCGAACCGCTGACCGGCACCCTGTCCGCCGGCGCCCGCGAACAGGCGATCCTGGGTTCCAAGCTGCAGCGCCAGCTGAACCAGATCCTGCGCCGCAAGGAGGTGATGGCGGCCGAGGTCCTGCGCACCGGCAAATGCGTGGTGAAGGGCGACGATTACCCGGAGGTCCTGGTGGACTTCCAGCGCGATGGCGACCTGTCGCTGGCGCTGTCCGCCGGCGCCCGCTGGGGCGAGGCCGGCGTGTCGCCCTATGCCGACGTGTCGGAATGGATCGACCTGGTGGGGCGGAAGTCCGGCGCCGCGGTGAATGTCGTGGTGATGGACGCCAAGGCCTGGGCGCTGTTCGAGGCCGACCCCAAGCTGGAGAAGGTGCTCGACCGCACGCTGGGGCAGGCCGCCATCGTGCAGATGGGCTTCCAGCCCGGCGTGCCCGGCACCCCGGTGTTCAAGGGCCGCATCGGCATGGTGGAGTTCTACACCTACAACGACACCTACAAGGACGCCGGCGCCACCAAGGAGCTGCTGCCGGACTACACGGTGCTGCTGGGCGCCACCGGCGCCATGGAGGGCATCCAGGCCCACGGCGCCATCCTCGACCCGCGCGCCGGCTACCAGGCCCTGGAGGTCTTCCCCAAGAGCTGGATCGAAGAGAACCCGGGCCGGCGCATGCTGCTGAGCCAGTCGGCGCCGCTGGTCTACCCGCGGCGTCCCAACGCCTGCATGTGCGCGACGGTGAGGTGATCCATGGCCAAGCTGCGCCTGCTGGCCACCGTGAAGGTGGCCAAGGAGACCACGCTGCGGCCGGGGGCCGTCATCGAGGTCAAGGACCCGGAGGACGACCAGGTCGTCTCGCTGGTGGCCCGCGGCTTTGCCCGCTGGGTCAAGCCCGGCGACGAGGCCGAGGTGGAGGCGCTGCCGCTCGACCGCATCATCGCGGCGATCGGCAAGCTGGACCCGGCCAACGCCAAGCACTTCAAGGCCGGCAAGCCCGAGCTGAAGGCGCTGATTGAGGTGCTGGGGGCGGAGGTCACCGCCGACCAGCGAGACCAGGCGTGGGCCGCCCTGCAGGGCTGACCGTCATCATCACCAGCGACGCGACACGGGCGGCCTTCGGGCCGCCCGTGTCGCGTTTGGGGACTTGGCCCATGTTCTTCGATGACCTCAACGCCGCCTGCGTCGGCGCCTTCGGTGAGCCGGCGGTGATCCGCCGGGCCGGCCGCTCGGACGTCACCGTCACCGGCATCTTCGACCGCCGGCACTACCAGGTCGAAACCGACGACGGGCCGGTCTCCACCTTGATGACCTCGCTGGCCGTGGTCGACGCCGACATGGGCGGTCCGGTGCCCGCCGGCGCCGCTGTCGAGCTGCGCGGCCTGTCCTTCACGGTGTCCGAACCCCGGCCGGACGGGCAGGGCATGACCGTGCTGCTGTTGCGGGAATCGCGCTGATGCACCCCCGCACCCGCATCCGCACCGCCATCGCCACGGCGCTGGGGGCGGTCGCTCCCGTCACCGCCAACCGGGACGATCCCCTGCCGGCCGACGCGCTGCCCTGCATCGGCCTGTTCACGCCCGACGAGGCGACGCAGGAAATCACCATGGGCAGCCGGCGCCAGATGCGGCGCATGGACCTCTATGTCGATGGCTACGTTCGCGCCGGTGCCGACCTGGACGACCAGCTCGACGCCATGGCGCTGCGCATCGAGCAGGCGATCGCCGCCGGCGGCAAGTTCGCCGGCGCGGTGGACCGCATCGAGCTGGTGCGCACCGTCACCGACCGCCTGACCAGCGGCGAGCTGAAGGCCGGCGTGACCCGCCTGCAGTTCACCGTGACCTATCAGACCACGTTCGGCCAGCCCGACGCCTGAACCCTCCGGAGCTTCCGGAGCTTCCCCGCCGCCCGGATCTCGGGCGGCTTTTTCTTTGCCCGAAGGAGGGGCATTCCCATGAGCGGCAACGCTGTTCAGAGCGCCGGCACGCGCCTGTTCATTTCCACCACCGCCCTGTGCACCACCGAAGCGCAGTTCAAGGCGCTCGCCTGGACCGAGGTCGAAGAGATCGAGGATATCGGCGCCTTCGGCGAGACCTTCGAGAAGGTCACCTACAAGACGCTGGGCGATGGTGCCGTCCACAAGAAGAAGGGCACCGTCGACTATGGCTCGGGCACGCTGAAGCTGGCCCGCGTTCCGACCGGCGCCGGCCAGATCGCGATCCGCGCCGCGGCCAAGAACCGCAAGGCGGCCTACAACATCAAGATCGAGTTCGACGACGCCCCGGACGGCGGCACCCCGACCACGATCTACCTGCGCGCCTACGTCATGTCCTACACCACCGAAATCGGCGGCAACGACAAGGTGATCGAGGCCAGCGTCGGGCTGGAAATCGACGCCGAGCCGATCGAGGTGGCGGCTGACGCGCCGTAAGCGCCGGTGCCCTGACGCCGGCAGCCCGCCCTGGCTGCCGGCCCTTTCCCCTGTTCGCAGCTCCCCTGCCCAAAGCGAGATCCTGCCATGACCGCCACCAGCACGGCGCCGCGCTTCGCGCACGGCGTGATGACCATCACCCTCGACGGTGAAGACGTCGAGCTGTTCGCCAACGTCCGCGCTTCGCGCACCATCTGCCGCCTCTATGGCGGGCTGAACCAGGCCTTCACCAACACCAACGCCTTCGACTTCGACACGCTGGTGAACGTCGTCAACGCCGCCACCGGCCGCGTCGGCAAGCAGGCCGAGGCCACCGCCGAGGCGATCTTCAACGAAGGCGTCATCGTCGTCGCGCCGCAGGTGCTGCTGTTCCTGAATTTCCTTGCCGGCGGCGGCAAGGCGCCCAAGACGGAAACCGCCAAGGCTGGGACGGCTGAAGCCGGCAGCGAGGCTGCCGCATCGGGGGAAGCCGGCTGACCTTCCCGGAGTACGTGGACCAGATGTTCCAGTACGCCACGGGCTGGCTGGGATGGTCGCGCAGCGAGGCGCTGGACGCCCCGTTCCCCGACATCCAGCTGGCCTTGGACGGGAAGGTCGATTTCCTCGCCGCCACCACCCCGGGGGCCAAGCGCCAGAAGCGCAAGCCCAAGGACACGGCGGAGCTGAAGGAGCGGGCGCGGGCCGTGTTCGGCCTCAAGCGCCCGGAACAGGGCAAGGGCAGGGGCGCCGGGTGACCGGCGCCCTTTCTGTTTCCGGAGACCGGCATGGCTGATTTCCCCGGCATGATGGTGCCGGTCGGTGCGGACGATAGCGGCCTGCGGCGGGTGCTGTCGCAGGCGGAAGCCCGCGTCGACCAGTTCGCCGGCCGTGTCGACGGTTCCGTGCGCCGCGCATCGTCCAGCTTCGACGCGCTGGGCCGGTCCGCGTCCGGCGTCGCCACCGCCGTGGTGGCTCTGGCCGGCGTGCAGCTCGGCGCCGGAGCCGCCGATTCCCTGGTGGAGGCCACCAGGGCCGCAATGGCGTTCCAAACCGCCATCGCGCAGGTCGGCACGCTGCTGAAGGGGGCCGACACCAGCCGCTACGCCGCCCAGGTCAAGGATCTGGCGCGGCAGTTCGGCGGGCTGCCGACCGACCAGGCCAAGGCCCTCTACGAGGTCATTTCCGCCGGCGCCTACAGTGCGGCCAATGCCATCTCGGTGCTGACCGAGGCCAACCGGCTGGCGATCGGCGGCGTCACCGACGTGCAGACCGCCGCCGATGGCCTGACCTCCGTTCTCAACTCCTACGGTGCCGCTGCCGGCGGTGCGGCCAATGTCGCCGACGCCTTCTTCGCGTCCGCCGCCGCCGGCAAGACCAACATCAAGGAGCTGGCCTCCTACATCGGGCAGGTCGCCCCGATCGCGGCGCAGACCGGGGTGTCGCTGGACGAGCTGATGGCCGCAGCCGCGGCGCTGACCGCCAACGGCATCAAGACCTCCACCGCCATGGACGGCATGCGGTCGGTGATCGCCGCCGTGCTGAAGCCGTCGCAGGAGGCCACTGCGACTGCCCGCGCGCTGGGCCTGGAGTTCAACGCCGGCGCGCTGAAGGCGAAGGGATTCGCCAACTTCCTCCAGGAAGTGGCCGACAAGACCGGCGGCAGCTCCGAGTCGATGGCCCTGCTGTTCGGCGGTGTCGAGGCCCTGTTGCCGGTGATGGCCCTGGCCAGCCGGGAAAGCACCGCGTTTGCCGACGCGCAGCAGGAGCTGCAGAACAAGGTCGGTGCCACCGAGGCCGCCTACAGCCGCCTGGCCGAGACCGGAGAGCAGGTGGCCAGCCGCCTGCGTGCGGCGGCCGAGGTCTACCGCGTCGAGCTGGGCGACCGGCTGCTGTCCGCGGTGCAGCCGGCCATGGCCGGGCTTGCCGACAACTTCGACCGGGTGACGGCAGCGGCGGAAACCACAGCTCTGGCGTTGGGGGCGGCCTTCGTTGCCCGCGGCATCGGGCCGGCCATTCAGGCGGCCGGGCAGTTCGCCGCGTCCCAGGTGGCGCTGCGCAAGGAGCTGCTGACCAACACCGGCCACCTGCTGCAGAAGGAGGCCGCGCTGCGCGCCGGCGCCGCCGCGACGGTGGAGGCGGCGGCCGCCGACGTTGCCGCCGCCCAGGCTGCCCAGGCCAAGGCGCGGTCCGACCTGGCTGCCCGCGCGACGCAATACGAGGCGGCGGCGGCGCTCGACGCCGCCATCGGCAAGACCGCGCGCCTGGTGCTGGCCGAGGAGGCGCTGATCGCCGCCCGCACCGCGCGGGCGGCGGCCGATGCGCGGGTGGCTGAGACCACGGTCGCGCTGACCATGGCGCAGAGTGCCCAGGCCTCCGCCATCGCCGGCACCGGCGTGGCGGCCACGGTCGCCTCGCGCGGCATGGCCCTGCTGTCGGGAGCCATGGCCCTGGTGGGTGGCCCGGTGGGGGCCGCCCTGCTGGCGGGCGCCGCGGCGGTCGCGGTCTTTTCCAGCGGGATGACCGCATCGGAACAGGCGACGCGTCTGCACAGCGACGCGATGCGGGACTTCGACTCCGCCTTCGACCGCAGCACCGGCAAGGTGAAGACGATGACGGAGGCGGTCGCCGCCCTGCGTCGTCAGAACCTGGAGGCCGCCCGCGACGCCGCCCTGGCGGCGGTGAAGCAGGAAGAGACCTATGCGCGGGCCGGTGCCTTCAAGATCGACCGCGCCGCCTACGAGTCCGGCCTGTCGAAGGAGGACGCCGCCAAGGTCTTCGGTCCGGCGCGCGAGCTTCAGCAGCAATTCCTCGCCGGCGCCATCGACGCCGAGGCGCTGTTTGCCGCCATCGACAAACTGGCCAAGCAGGACGCCCGGCTGAAGCCGCTGGTCAAGGCCTTCGCGGAGTGGGCCGCCCCGCTGGCCAAGGCAAAGCAGGAGGTCAAGGAGACCGAGGCGGGGCTGGCGCTGCTGAACGGCACCGCCGACGACGCGGCCAAGGCCGTGCTCGGTGTCGGCACCAACGCGGGCACGGCGGCATCCGGCTTCCAGACAATGGGCGGTGAGGTCGCCGGACTGACGGCGAAGCTCGCCGACCTGGTGGCCAAGTCCAAGCAGTTGGAGGTGCCGGCCGGCTACCAGCGGCGGCTGGCCGAATTGGTCGGGCCGGAGCCGACGAACGGCGATGCCAAGGATCTCGACCTGTGGCGGCGCAAGCGCGACGCCGCCGATGCGACGCTGCGCCCGATCGTCGGTCTGGAAACCAGGGACCAGACCGCCGAGCTGGAGCGGCAGGCCAACGGGCAGCGCCTGTTGGCCGGTGCGGTCACCGATGCGGCCAAGGCGCACGCCCAGAACCGCATCGAGCTGGCCAAGGTCGCGCTGGAATACCCCGGCCTTGGGGCGGAGACAGCGAAGACTCTGCTGACGACCCAGGATTTCGGGGCGGTTCTGAAGTCGCTGCCGCTCGACCTGCAGCAGCGTTGGGCCGTGCTGCAATCGTCGTCGCAGGCGCAGTTGGCCGGGGCGGCGGCGCAGGGCACGCTGCAGCTGCAGCTGCAGACCGATGCGCAGGCGCGGCTGGCCGCTGCTGCCGGCAAGGGCGAGGCAGCGACCCGGCGGGCCACGATCGAGAACCAGGTCGCGGCTGCGGCGGTCCGTGGACTGTCCGCGGCCACCCGGACCAACCTGGAGGCACAGGAGCGGTCCACCCAGCAGCAGCTCCGCACCGAGTCCACCCAGCCGATCCTGGCCCGGATCGAGGCCCAGAAAGCGCTGGTGGCCGCCTATGGGCAGGGGCCGCAGCTGGTCAAGGCGGCGGAGCTGGCCGAGCAGGCCCACACGCTGGCGCTGAAGGAAGGCGAGCAGGGAACCCAGCTCTACAATGAGGCCAAGGCCCATTACATCGAGTTGCTGACCCAGGCGCAGCAGCTGGAGTCGGCGGTGGCGGCCGGGCCGATGCTGCAGCGGCAGCGCGACCAGCTGGAGCTGGGACAGAAGCAGCTGCAGCTGATCGGCGCGTCGGCCGAACAGCGCGCGGTGGAGCTGGCCCGCACCCAGGCCCTGATCGACCTGCGCGAGCGCAACATCGACGCCGCCAGCCGGGAGGGGCAGGCCTATCTGGCCAACGCCGAAGCGCTCGCCCGGCAGAACCTGGCGCTGGAGCGGACCAACGCCGCCTACCAGGAGCTGGAGCAGTTCGGGGATCGCAGCTTCGACGCCATCCTGCAGAAGCTGTCTGCCGCCGGCAAGTCGACCATGTCGTGGGCCGACGCCATCGGCACCGTCAGCGTGGAGCTGCAGCAGCTCGCGCTGAAGATGGCCGTCATCAACCCGCTGAAGAACATGGTGATGGGCACCAACCTGCCCACCGTGTTCGACCTGTTCGGCGGCAGCGGCGAGCAATCGGGACAGGCGCAGGGTGGCGGACTCACCGGCAGCCTGACCAACACCGCGTTGTCGAAGGGCGCCGGCTGGGCGCTCGACAAGATCATCCCAGGCGGCCTGTCCGGGGCCATCGACAGCTTCGGTTACAGCGCGCTCGGCATCGGCAGCCAAGCGACGACGCTTGCCGGGCAAACGGTGCTGGCACCGTCTGCCGAGGTGCTGGCGTCTCAGACGGCCATGCTGCAGGCCGCCAACCCTGGCTTGGCCGTCTCGGCCTCTCCCACGGTGGTGGCCGGTTCTTCGGGCGGTGCGGCCGGTGGCGTGGCTGCCGGGACCGGTCTCTCGGCCTATCTGGGCGCCACCGGCGCCGGCGCCTTGGGTGGCATGGGCGGGGCCTACCTGGGCACCCTGACCAACTCGAAAGCTGTAGGTGGCCTGTCGGGCGCGGCGCTGGGCGCCGGTGCGTCGGCGCTCGCCGCTTACATGGGGCTGGGCGCCATCGGCGGGCCGATCGGGCTGGCGATCGGCGCGGTGGTCGGCGGCATCATGGGGATGATCGGGACGCAGAAAGCGACCGTCGGTCCCAACAGCTCCGGCAACATCGTCATGGACGGCAAGGGCGGTTTCCGCACCGACACCGCCCTGGCGGACAACGGCGCCGACGCCGGCCAGATGCAGCAGCTGACCGATGCCGTCGCCGCGTCGATGAACACGGTGGTGGCCGGGATCGGCGGCAAGCTGACCGGTGGCGACGGCGCCAACACGGGGCTCATCCAGCAGTTCGCCAAGGACGGCAAGTGGTACGTGACCCCCAGCGTCGGCGAGAAGGCCGGGCAGCGCGTCGAGTTCACCGACCAGGACCAGGCCGTCGCCTTCTACATGCGCGAAAGCCTGAAGGGGCTGATCGGCACCGGCCAGCTGACCGGCGTCAACGACGACGTGAAGAAGGCGCTGCAGACCTCCAAGGCGACCAAGGCCGAGGATCTGGCCACCGACCTGGGCTTCGCCGCCGGCTTCCGCCAGCAGCTCGACGTGATGAACGCCAGCCTGGATCCGACCAACAACTTGCTGAAGACCTTCACCGAGAACGCCAAGGCCATCGGTGACCAGGTCAAGACCAACATCACCGATTGGCGCAGCAAGGCCAGCGAGCTGGGGTTGGCGACCGAGACCGAGCTGACCAGCGCCGCCCGCAAGGGCATCGAGGCGATGATGGGGCTCGGCCCGGCGACCAAGCCGCTGGTGGGCATGGCCGCCGCGACCAAGCAGGCCGAGATCGAGTTCGAACAGTTCCGGCCGGCGCTGCTGTCTCTCGGCTACACCACCGGCGAGGTGGCCGAGCTGGCGGCGCGCTACACGAAGAAGCTGCAGGACAGCTACGCCGACGCGGTGGCCTATGTGCAGCGGCAGGGTGCCGTCGCCATTGAGGCCCTGATCGACCCCAACGCCAAGTCCAGCGCGCTGGACCGGCTGCAGGGGATCGGCCTCGACCGCACCAGCCCCGCCATCAAGGGGCTGGCCGGCGTCATCGAGGGGGTGGAGCAGGCAGCATCCGGCGGCACGCTGACGATCGAGGCCGAGCGGGCGGCACTGGGCCGGCTGAACGCTGCGCTCTACGACGGCACCATCAGCGGTGACCAGTACACCACCATGGTGGGGTACCTGACCCAGGCGTGGCAGGACAGCGCCGACGCCGCCCAAACGGCAGCGGAAAAGGCCAAGGCGCTTGCCTCCTACCAGGCCGACATCGCCAGCCGGATGTATGCGGCGCTCGGCAACAGCCGCGGCGCCGGGTTGATCGCGCTGGACGCCCAGCAGGCGGCAGCCCTGGCGGAGGCCACGGCGGCCGGCTACGACACCACCCAGCTGCGCCTGGTGCAGATGGCGGAACGGGCGAGCCAAGCCTTCACCCTGGCACAGCAGGATCTGCTGGACGCCTACGACCGCGAGATCGCCGCCAAGCAGCAGGTGGTCGACTCCATCCAGTCCGGCGCCATCGCCCTGCTGCAGGCCGCGCAGAAGTTTAAGGACGCCCGCGCCGCCTTGCGTGAGGGCGACGACTCGCCGCTGGCGCCGCGCCAGAAAATCCAGGAGGCAACCGACCGCTTCGACGCCGCCTATGCGGTGCTGAAGAACGGTAGTTCCACCGATGCGGAAAAGGAAACCGCCCGGCAGACGCTGCTGCAGGTCGGCCCCACCCTGGTGGCGCTGGAGAAGGCGGCCAGCGGCGGCACCGCGTCGGTGCTGTTCGACAAGGTGGACAGGGTCTTTGCCGAGCTGGGCAACACCAGCGGGCTGAGCCTCGACACCGCCACCCAGGACCTGCAGGTGGCGCAGGACCAGCTGAAGGAGCTGCAGAAGGCCCGGGCCGACGCCGCGGCGATCGGGCAGCGCCAGTTGGGCAGCCTGTCCAGCCTGCGCGACGTCATGGACCAGAGCTATGCCGTCTGGCAGGCGGCGCTGACGCCGCTGATGAAGCTGACCAACATCAACGACAACCGGCCGCGCTACAGCGCGCCGGCGGCGGTGCAGACGGCATGGGATGGCTTGTCGGCCGAGCAGCAGCACGGCATCGCCCGGGCGATGGGCTGGGGTGGCCAGCTGGACGAGGCCTTCAATCTGTGGCTGGTCACCTCCACCCAGCGCGCCACCACCTTCGGCGCCGACGTCACCGCCATCGCCGGCGGGGCGCGCTATGCCGCGCCGGACGACGTCGGCCGGGCCTGGGACGCGCTGACCCAGGCGCAGCAGCTCACCGCCGTTCGCGCCGCCGGCTACGACGGCGGGCTGGATGGCGGGCTGAACGCTTGGGTGAAGCTGGGGCACCAGGCCGCCTTCGAGGCGGCGGTGCGGGCGCAGGCGCACGCCGCTGGCATCCCCGGCTTTGCCACCGGCACCCTGTCCACGCCGCCCGGTGCCGTGTGGGTGGGGGAGCGCGGTCCGGAGCTGCTGTGGCAGGGCGGCGGGGCGGCGGTGGCGTCCAGCGCCGACAGCCTGCGGATTGCGTCGGCCTTCGACGCGGCGGTGAACGGTCTTCCTGCGCCGGCGCCGCTGGTCTCCTTCCGCCGCCCCGACCTCGATGCCGGTGGCGCCGGCGTGGCCGAGCTGCTGGAGGCGGTGGAGGGCCTGCGCGACGAGGTCCGCGCCGTCGGCCGCGACGCCCTCACCCAGCGCGCCCGCATCGGTGCCGATGCCGCCGCCCTGCTGGCCCGCGTCGAGGCCGCCACCAGCGACCTGCCCAGAAAACTCGCCAACACCCGGAGGGCCGCCTGATGAAAGTGCGTCTGATCGATCTCACCCTGTTCCACCGCCCCAGCGGCCACCGCCACCGGCTGCCGCTGGCCACCTTCCCCGGCTACCAGTCCGGCCCGGCCGACATCCCGGCGAACGTCACCTGGCTGCCGCTGGTGACCGCCGGCGCCGACGCGTCGGTGTCGATCGGCAGCCTGGGCGCCGCGGACGGGCAGGCAGAGCTGCGGATCGGCGACCTGGTGCTGCGCAACGAGACCTCGCGCAATCCGGGACAGCGCTTCGCCACCCTGCAGGACCTCGACACCGGCGCTTGGCTGCGCGTCGCCCTCGATGACCGGCCGCTCAACCTGCTGCTGACCGGCGACTATGTCATCCAGTCGGTGACCGAGCGGGAGATCGAGGACGGGGCGCCGCTGGGCGAGGCGGTGACCATCTGGACCGCCCGGGTTGGCCAGCCCAAGCCCAAGCGCACCGAGATCGCCCTGCCGATCTACGACCAGCGCCTCGACTACGACACGCCGATCCAGACCGAGCGCTACGAGGGCACCGGCGGATACGAGGGGCCGGCCGAGCTGAAGGACACGCTGAAGGAGCTGCCGCTCGGGCACTGCCCGATGGCGCGGCCGACCTATCTCGGCATCATCGACGGCTTCCACCGCTGGTCCGTCGGCGGCGGCAAGCCGGTGCAGGACGTGCCAAGGGGCTGGTCTTCCGGTGTCGCGGTGACCAAGCAGAGCGGTGCCACGCCGGCGGACAACGCGCACTTCACGGTCAACCTCGCCAGCGGGATCATCACCACCACGGTGAAGTATGCCGACTTTCGCGTCGAGGTGCTGGGCCGCAAGTTTGCCGGCGTCTACCGCCGCTATATCGGGGAGCTGATCGCCGCCCTGGCCACAGGCGCCGGGCTGGCCGGCACGGTGGACAGCACCGGCATGGACGTGGTGCCGCGCACGGTGGGGCTCTTTCTCGCCGCCGGCGACGGCACCACCCACGCCGCCGCCTACGCCAAGTTCGTCGGCAGCGTGCCGCGGGGCGGCTGGTATGTCGGCACCGCCGGCCAGCTGGTGGTGACCCGCGTTCCCCGTCCGACCGCCGTTGCGGCTGTCCGGGCCTACAGCAGCGCCGCCGGCACCACCACGGGCCTGCAGTATGTCGAGGGTCAGCACAACCCGCCGGCCAAGCAGGTGGTGCTGCGCTGCGCCCACAACCCCAGCCCGTCCAGCAGCGCCGCCACCGACGCCACCGCAGCCGACGCCACCCGCTGGACCCAGGAATGGGTGGAGGTGCCATCGGCCACCGACGCGGCGATCGCCGCGGCATGGGGCAGCTCGGCCAAGGTGGCCACCGTCGAGACCGCCCTGACCTTCAGCGCCGACGCCGCAGCCGAGTTGCCGGCCTGGGTGGCCGAGCTGTCGGCGCCGCCCACACTCTACGAGCTGCCGGCGCTGGACGGGGCGCCCGGCATCTGGATCGGCGACACCGTGACGGTGGAGGACGACATCGCCGGCTTTGCCGATGGGGCGCCGGTGGTGGTCTACGGCCGGACGATCGCGGACCGCACCGGCGGCGCCACCCTCTACGTGGCGCGGTGAGCCATGGCGACCGGACTTCTGGCTCATATCAACGAGCTGTCGGAACAGGACTGCGCCATCACCGGCACCCCTGCCGATTGGAGCAACACGGCGCCGCTCGACGCGCTGAAGACGCTGCCGCTGGTGGATGCCGCGGTCTCCACCCGGATCGGTGACCGCAACGAGCCGGTGGTGCTGGAATGGGAGTGGGACCGGCCGATCGACCTGACCTATGCCGGGCTCTACCGCACCAACCTGTGGAAGACCGGCCGCATCCGGCTGGAGGCCTTCAAGACCAGCGCGCGGACCTCGCTGGCCTTCACCACCCAGCACGCCAGCGGCATCGACCGCCTGGTATTGCCCGGCCTCTACGATCCCAAGACGCTGCGCTTTGGCGGTGAGAACACCGTGCTGGGCCAGCTGGGCGCCCGGGAGTTCCTGCGCTACCCGACGAACATCCATGTGGTGATGCCGCTGTGCAGCGCGCAGGTGCTGCGCTGGACGATCTACGGCCCGGCCTACCGGGTGACCGGCAGCCGCTACAGCACCACCGAGCAGGCCTATCGCATCGGCTTCGGCTGGGCCGGCGACAGCCTAGCAATCGACCGCCATGTCGGTGCGTCGGCGGACGGCTACCGCCGCGGCGGCAAGGTGACCGAGCTGGCCGGCGGCGGTGTGGCGGTGGAGCCCGGGCGCGGCCGGCGCACCGCCACGCTGGACCGCACCGTCAACGAGGCCGGCGACCGGGACCGCCTGTTCGACCTGGTCAACTTCCTCGACGCGGACCGGCCCGCGGTGTGGCTGCCGGACACCGACAGCGCCTTCGACTGCTACCGCTACGGCGGGCTTTTCCAGGTCATCGAGGACTTCAGCCAGAAGTACCTGAACGACCTGCACAGCGCCGCCACGATTTCCCTTGGTGAGGTGACGACATGACGACGCTGGCCAACATGCTGGCGGCGGCCCAGCGGCTGCTGAACTACTACAACGGCGACGAGAAGACGGCGCAGAACCCGGGCGGCCTCACCGGCGTGGGTGGCATGGCCGACAACTGGGATCCCTGCATCCAGGACATCGGCACGGTGGCCAACGGCGTGGGCACTGCCCTGACGGCGGCCTCCACCAGCGAGGGGAACGCCGCCGCGTCGGCAACAGCTGCAGCTGGTAGCGCCACTGCGGCCAACGCCTCCAAGCTGGCGGCGGCCACCAGCGAAGGTAACGCGGCGGGTTCGGCCACCGCGGCGGCTAACAGTGCGTTGGCCGCCGCCGGCAGTGCGACGGCGGCCAACGCTTCCAAGCTGGCGGCAGCCACCAGCGAGGGCAACGCCGCGGGCTCTGCGGCGACGGCGACGCAACAGGCCGGGATCGCCGCGACCAAGGCTGGCGAGGCTGCTGGATCGGCCACCACGGCGACGCAGCAAGCAGGGATCGCCACGACCAAAGCCGGCGAGGCTGCCGGTTCCGCCACCACGGCGACGCAGCAAGCGGGGATCGCCGCGACCAAAGCCAGCGAGGCGGCGGCGGCGGCGGACCGTGCGGCGACCTTCGACCCCGCGACTTTCGCCAAGCTGGCCTCCAATGCCTTTTCGGGCAAGCAAACCATTGTCGCCAGTGGTGCCATCCTGCCCGCGTCCACCGGGATTGCCGGGCAGAACAATGCCGGCGCCCTTGAAGTTCAGTCGCAGACAGGGGGCAATGGGGCGACCGCGGGGGCTGCTTTCATCTCGTTCCACCGGCCGGGCAACTTCGCCGCGCACCTGGGGCTCGACACAGATAACAAGCTGAAATATGGCGGGTGGTCCCTCGGGCAGAATGCTTATGAGATATTCCACGCCGGCAATCTGCCGGTAACTGTGTCGAATGGTGTCATCAACTTCGCTTCTCCGCCCACCGTCGCCGGTAATGCTATCGGCGGTGGCGAGGATACTGCCGCGTCGATTGCCGCCGAATCGACCGTCAACATCGGCAGCACGACCGCCAAGGCGATCAAAATCACCGCCGGCACCGGTCCCATTACTGCCTGGGGCGTCGCTCCAGCCGGCGCGCATCGCGATATCACCTTCGCCGTCCCGGTGACGCTGACCTATAACGCCACCTCGGCCATCCTGACCGGCGGCGGCGATATCAACACGATGGCCGGCGACACCTGCCGGATGGAGAGTCTGGGCGGCGGCAACTGGAAAATGCTGAGCTACCAGCGGGCCAACGGCAATGTGCTGGGCACGGCCACCGCGCAGGCGCTGAGCACGAGCGACAAGTCCGGCAACGCAACGCTATCGAACAGCAATCGCACGGTCACCACATCGGACGGCGGTGTGGCATCCGGCCGCGCCGCCGTCTATGTCAGCACGCCGATCTATTGGGAGGTGGTGGTCAACACGGTCGGGTCCAGCAATGCCGGCGTCGCTGGAGCTTTGGCACCGACCAACGATTACCTGACCAGCAGCGCCTATGGCTGGGGCTATCTCAGCAATGGCAACAAGGCCACCAACGGCGGAGCCTCCGCCTTCGGTTCGGCATGGTCTGCCGGCGATCGGCTATGCTTCGCTTACAACCCCACGACTCGGGGGCTGTGGATGGGCAAGATCGTTGGCGGTGTCGCCGTGTGGGGCGGGAGCGGCGACCCGGCGGCCGGCGCCAGCCCGGCCTACACCATCCCGGCCGGCACGGCGGTGTTCCCGTCCTACTCCGTGGCCGGCAGCGGCGCCTCCCTGACCTTCCACTTCGCGGCCGGACAGCAGGTCGCGGCGGCACCCACCGGCTTCACCGCCTTCAACTGAGGCCAGACATGGACATCCTTAACACCGTTCCTCCCTTCGACGGCCGAACCCACCGTATGGCGGAGACCTTCACCGACACGCCCGATCCTGAGCGGAGCCGCATCGTCCGGACCTGGGGTGTCGGGCCGATCCCGCTGGACGAGGTGAAGGCGGCGCACAAGGCCGCAGCGACCGATATCCGCTGGCAGAAGGAAACCGGCGGCATCGTCATCAACGGTGTCCCGGTGGCGACCGACGACCGGTCCAAGACGCTGATCCTGGGCAAGCGCGCTCAAGCGCAGGCTGATCCCGCCATGATCTTCCGGTGGAAGGCGGCCAGCGGCGACTGGGTGGATCTGACCGGCGCCCAGATCATCGGCATCGCCAATGCCGTCGCCGACCATGTCCAGGCCTGCTTCGACCGCGAAGGCGAGTTGCACGACGCCATCGACGCCGCCGGAACCGCGGAAGCGGTGCTGGCCGTGGACCTCACCGCCGGCTGGCCCTAACCGTCCGCGACAACACTCCAACCCCCACCGACCCGGCGCCTGCGAGGCGCCTTTTTCATGCCCGGAGGACTCCCATGCGTGCCATCCCGCAAGCCGCCGTCGACCTGGTGATGGAGGCCGAAGGCCTGCGCCTCACCGCCTACCCGGATCCCGCCACCGGCGGCGCTCCCTGGACGATCGGATACGGCCACACCGGTCCGGACGTTCGGCCGGGACTGCGCATCACCAAGGCGCAGGCCGAGCAGCTGCTGCAGGCCGATCTGGTCACCGCCGCGGCGGTGGTCGACCGCGCCGTCACCGTCGAGCTGACCGACAACCAGCGCGGGGCACTGGTGGCCTTCGTCATGAACATCGGCGCCGGCCGGAAGGCCAAGGGCAAGGACGCAGGCAAGGACGGGTTCGTCACCCTGAAGGGCGGCCAACCCTCCACGCTGCTGCGCAAGCTGAACGTTGGTGACGCCGCTGGCGCCGCGGCCGAGTTCGCCAAATGGACGCGGGGCGCCGGCAAGGTGATGCCCGGCCTGGTCAAGCGCCGGGCGGCCGAGGCGGCCCTGTTCCTGTCGGACGAGGTCCACCCGGTCAGCCGGGTTGCCGAGCTGGCGCCGGCCATGAAGCCGATGGCCAAGTCGGTCAGCGCCGTCAGCGGCGGCAGTGCGCTCGGCCTCGCTGGCGTGGCCGTCCTGCTGGACCAGGCGCGCGACATCTCCACCGCCATCAAGGAGCTGCTGCAGGCGCTGCCGTCTGGGGCGCTGGGCTGGGCGGTGGCCGCCCTGCTGGGGCTGGCTGTGGCGGTGATGCTCTGCCGGCGCTGGGACGACCAGCGCAAGGCGGCCTGATGTTGGCCTTCCTCGCCACGGGCTTGGGCCGAGCGGCTGCCGGCCTGATCCTCGCCGGCATGGTGTTGGCGGGGATCGTCACCTTCGGCGCGCTTCAGCGCCAAGCCGGGCGGCAGGACGCCGCTCTCGAGTCGACCACACGGACACTCCGAAACGCAGAGGTGCGCCATGGCATTGAGGATGATCTGCGCCGGCATCCTGCTGGCGCTGCTGAGCGGCTGCGCGACCAGTGGAGCCGGGACTGAGGGTGGCTGCGCCGCCTTCCGCCCGATCTACACCAGCCGGGCCGATACGCTCACCGACGGCACGGCTGAGCAGCTGCTGGCGCACAATCTGACCGGCGCCCGACTGTGTGGATGGGCGCCGAGTCTCTAATGCTTATCAAAAGTTGCTCTAAGCAGCCATTGAACCGCGTTGCGTCAGTCGTCTATAAACAATTGATACGCTCCTGTATATCACGCGCTAGACTGTCGAGATCAGAAAAAATAAATGAATCATTTATTCCAAACAATCTAAGCTGTTGGCGCAAATTATTTCTTGCCTCATAAGGAATTACATACCTTGTTCCGCGAGGAACAAAAGGATTGTGAGGGTTTTTCTGGACGGAAAACAGCCCACCCTGTGCAGTAATTCTCGGAGATAAGTGGGACGGAAAGAAATATCCCTCGCTATTGAATGGATCTTCCTTAGCCGTATCGATCGGTCCGCCTTTAACGCGCCAAATATAAAATGCAGCGGCGCCGCTGTAGTCGGGGTTTCTAATCTCTCTCGTTTAAGCCATATATCGTTTACTCGATCGCATACGGCAAAAAACAAGGCAATAAGCGGGTTGCTTGTCCAGTCTAGAAGTCGTGTTGGTAGAGTGTGATGCTGCGCCAATGCCATCCAGTCCCAATCGTTGTCCGGGACTTTATTCAAATAAGGGCGAGCTGCCGCTTTAAATCGAGTAAAAGCGCCACGTTCATCAATTATTTCGCTAGGATACCTTAAATCCAGCTCTATTTTTCCATCTGGCTCGCGCAGTTTAGGGGCCGGGGTAATGCGACCAATCTTTGGAAGAAGCTTCCAATCGTCGCGCCTTTCTCCGCGGAAGAAATACCCGCTATCTGGGAGGATATTACCAACTATTTCGCGGAATTTATCAAAATTCTCTATAGTTTCACCTTGATTTAACCAAGTCATCATGATCCTCGCGTTGAGATCGCATAATTAACGATCGATAACAGAAAGGTAAACAATTAATCCAAGTTATGCAAGCAGTAGGAGTTTTCCATAATCTATTGTCATCGTTTTGGAGTTGTGATCTGATGAGAAAAGCTTCTGATTGATCTTGTGTGTCCGGTAATCGGCATAGTTTGCGGCCTATCTGTATTTTGACCAGCAGAATTGGACGTGACCAAATTCCCTAAAAATCCGGTTAAGTATTGATATTGATTATTGAGAGAACAGGAATGAAGATGAGGAAATTATATGTTTTTCAGCGAATTGGAAATTTTCGCAATCAGGTGTCGACCGGATCGGCGCGTGTGGAACTCCGTGTGGAAGTCGGAGGTGAATCCGGTTCCTTTTCGTCCTGCTTTCTTTCCTCGTGATCCTATATTTTCAATACCTTAGCCGGCAGCCCCCTTCCTGGGGGTCTGGGGGTCGCAGGTTCAAATCCTGTCGCTCCGACCAGTTCCGGAAGGACCGGAAAAGCCTTGGAACCCAACGGTTCCAAGGCTTTTTCTTTGCCTGCGTCATCGGGAGCCGGTGCGTCATCTGTCGGCGCCGTGTGGAACTCTTGTGTGGAAGTCGGACCGGTTCCCACACGCAGCGCCGCCATGGTCGCCCCCTCCACCGCCTGACGGGCGGCGGCATCCGCGACGCGCAGATAGCGCCGCGTCGTCTCATAGCTCTTGTGCCGGGCGAGCTGCTGGGTGACCGCCGCCGGCGCGACGTGGGCGACTGCGGTAACGAAGCTGGCCTTGGTGTCGTGGAAGCGGTGCTTCAGCCCTACTTTCTCCAGTGCGGTTCGCCAAGCCCGCTTCGGGTTCTTCACCGGCTTGCGCTCGCCCTTCGCCCCGTGCTGGTAGGTCAGCAGGTGGGTGACCTGCCATTCCCGCGCCTGCCGCACCAGGCGCGTCAGCAACTCCATTGCCTCCGGGTTCGCCGGGATGAACTCGGCACGGTTGGCCTTGGTCGAGGCTGCCTCAAGCCAAACCCCACGCTGCTGGAAATCGACTTGGTTGATGGTCAGCCCGAACACCTCCGCCTTTCGGAAGCCCATCAGGCGGGCCAGCAGCATGCCGTCGCGCAGATGAGCCGGCGCGGCCGCCATGATCGCCTCCAGGTCGCTGTCCGAAACCGGGCGGGGCAGGTGCTGCGCCTCCGTCAGCTTGGGTACCTTCGGCAGCTCGGCCAGCAGCAGGCGGCCGGCGCCGTCGCGTAGCGCGTGGGCGATCCGCAGCGCTTCCCCCAGAGTCACCAGATAGCGGTTGATGGTCGAGTCGGCACGGTTGCGGTCGGTCGGATGGTAGTGCTTCAGCCGCTCTTCCGGCGTGCGCGCCTTCGGCCCGCCCTTGTAGACCATCACCGGCTGTGATCGCGCCCAGGCGATGTATTCCCAAATCCGTTGTTCGGTCAGCTCGGCCACCGCGGTTTCCGGACCGAAGAAGTGGATGAGGTCCGCCACATAGACCCGCTTGTTCGGCCAGTCCTTCAGCGCCTGCTTGCGCGTGGCATAGGCGACGAACATCTGGGCGACCGTGAAGACGGTCGGCGCGGCCGGCGCAGGCTTGGACTTGAGCGCCGCCGCATGCACCAGCGCCTCGCATCGGCGCGCCTCTGTCTTGTTGGCGGCCGGCTGCCCGGTGTCCGGATCGACGCAATAACCGCTGTACCGGGTGCCATCGAGTCGGAAGTCGTAGCGCCAGCGATTGCGCGCCTTGTCATGGAAAACGGTCATGTGTCCGCGATCTAGGGTTTGGCAGGGGTGACCATGATGCCGAGTGCCGCCAGTTGGGCAACAGCCTCACGATGCGCAGGTGTCGGCGCACGTCTGTGCGCCGGCGCAGCCTTCGTCGCGACGCCCGGCCCCTGAAGCCTTTGACGTTCCTGGTAATCCCGGATGCTGGAGACGTAGACGCGCACCCCGCGCTTCCCGAGTCGATAGCCCTGCAATTCCTTCTGCCGCACCAGCTTCCGCACGGTCGACTCATCGGCGCCCATCGTGTGGGCGGCCTCCGCGACGGTGATCGACCGCTCGACTCCGATGATCGGCGGCATCGAGGCCGGATCCAGGGCAGCGCGGACGGTCATGCCGGACCTCCTGTGTGCGGATCGGCAAGAGGCACCGCCGGCAGCGCCCGCGTCGGTCCGCCATGCGCCAGCAGGTAGGCGATGGTGGAGGGCACGGCGACCACCAGCACCGGGAAGGTGGCGCGCGGATAGTGGGTGGGAATGTCCACGTTGTAGACGCCGGGGGTGAGGATGTCGCACACGACCGGCACTTCGCCCACGGCGAGGATGACCAGCCGCTCGCCCCGGCGGAACTGGATGCGCCGGACGTCGGCCGGGGTGTCGAACCGCGCGGCGTGGCATACCTGCCAGTCGGTGGCCTCCAGGGTGGGGATCACGGCAGTTCCTCCCGTGCCAGTTCGGCGCAGTCGAGGTGGTAACGCGCGGCGGATAGCAGGCGCAGGCGGCGGGAGGGAAGGTCGGTGTTTCCCGCCTCCAGCTCGGCCCGGCCGGCTTCCTCCAGATGCCATCGGGCCAGACTGGCGATGGCAGCGGTTTGTTGCCCTGCGCAGATCACGTCAGTTCCTTGTCCGATCGGCCGTGAACCCGCGGCCATTGGCTCGGCGCTCACGACCGAGGAAGTCCAGCACGGCGACCGGCGCGGTGTAGGTCTGAAGGAAGAGACGGACCAGGGCAGTCAGCGGCAGTTCGTCGGCGTGGAACCGCTCATGCACCGCGCTGATCAGGACGTCCCGGTTCGCGTATCCTTCCGCTTCCGCTATGTGGTCCAGCAGCAGCCACGACGTCACATCGAGTCGCATGGAGGTCCGATGCGCGGTCCAGCGGTTGTTGACCACCACGTTGTAGGTGACCAACGGTGTCGCTCCCGTCTTGGGCAACGCCGGGACCATATGCCGCAGCGTTTGCTCCAGCTTTTCGGAATGCGACTGCGCAAAGGACCGGTCCATGGACACGTTCTGCGCCCCAGCTCGACGCTGCAATGGAACCCGTACGTGGTTACTCACTGCCTTACCCTCTGCTTTTTCGCTTAATCGCCCTTCTCAGGAACTCACCGGATGAAATCGGTAGGCTCCAGATGCGATTTTTGACACCTCATGTTGCGGGTAAGGTACATCACGTACCCGGCATGCTCAACACAAAACGTACCGAACGCCGATGCGCTGATGGTGAGGGCGTATCGGACGCTGCGTCACAGCGCTAATTTTTCTGTGGGCGTTTCCTGTCTAGCAAGCGCATCGGTCAAGACCTGGGTGGCGTTCTTGCCAGCCTGATCCAACCTCCGGTATTTTTCGAGAAGAGCAACTTCGTCGGCAGTTAAAGTCTGTGCTTCTGAACCTTCACCTGTAAGAAGCCAGCTGAGCGATACTTTGAACGCGTGCGCATACCGTTCGGCGGATTTTTGTTTAAGCCCGCGAGCACCGTTTTCATGACTCTTGTATGTATTGTAATTCCAGCCAAACCGTTCCGCCACATCGCGTGGGGTTGCGAAGCCCGCATTGGCCCGCGCCCACTGCAAGCGTTCATATGGTGCCGCTGTTTTGTCCGGTTTTCTCATGGGACAAAGCGTACCAAAGGGCAAGGTACGTTTCGTCTTGACGCAGTAGGGTACGAAACGTACCTTGCTCCAATGAGCTTCAAGGAACTCATAGACCGCTGGCCTAGCCGCGCTGCCCTCGCCGACGACTGTGGGGTCGATTACGGAGTCGTGAAGCAATGGCATCGTCGAGACTCGATCCCTTCCAAGCATTGGCCGGTGGTTATCGCTTCTGCCCGGAAGCACAAGCTGCGTGGCGTGACGCTGCAGAAGCTGTCGGACATTTCCCGTGGTGGGCTCTCAGAGGGGCCCCGGGAAACAAGACAACCGGCATTGCAGAGCTGATTGCGGTGGATGATCTCATGCTGATGACCATGGGTTGCCAATTTAGGAAGCATCGCTCGCTTTGCGCGACGCGGCAACTGGCAAGCTCATGGCCAGAAGCCGTTATGCCGCCTCGCCAATTTGGCGATGGCCCGCACCGTAGATCAATCAGGGGGCTCCCTGTCGTATCTCACTTTGGCATCCGGTTCGCTCTCGGTCTTCCCTTGTCCGTGGCCGGGATGCGATCGCGGCCGGCGCCATTTCCAGCCGGCGCCGGCCGCAGCTCTGTTCCAGGGGAGGCGTGATGGCCGAGCTTGATCGTGCTTGCCTCACCCCTGCCCAGCGTGCCGTCCTCGATGCGTGGCCCGCATTCGAGGCTGCAGCAGCGGTGAAGTGGGCCACTGTCGACAAGGTGGTGCGGACGCTCTGCAATGCGCGTTCGCTGGCCGAGTTGGACGAGGGGGAAGCTACCGAACTGGCGGCGCTGCTGCGCCGTGGGACTGCGCGTCTGCACACCCTGGCATCATTGCGGACGGCTACCGCTGACGCGATGACACGAGGACATGAATGACCGCCCGCGGGCGACCGTTCCGCCTGCGAAAGGATCCGAGATCTATCTGCATCACCGGGAACTGTGCCGCAGTGGCGGTGCAGTTCCTTCGCGCCGATCGGCGCCAACCTGCCGTGCGAGGCCCGCCGGCAGACGGAGCGGTCGTGGCTGCGACCGCCCCGGAGTCTGCTGCTGATGTCAAACAGGGTGCGCTCTGCGTGGCGGCTGCCGCGCGAGCCCTTTGCCGTCTTCGACCAACGAAAATTAGGTGCGTCATGCCGTCCATGGAAGTCAGCCAGATAGGCCGGAATGGCGCACGGAAGTATGAGTTTGGGACCATGAGGGCCACCGCCGCACCGATCCGCCTCGACCGCGCTTTACTGGTGCCGCTGTTCTGCTCCCCCGGTACGGTCGGAAACTGCGGCAACCCGCCGCCCTTCGCACAGCGGGGGCGGCATGATCCAGGCGGACAAGCGCTCCCCCTTCTACCTGCTGCGCGAGCTGTTCCAGGACGCGCTGGGCCTGGCGCCCGGCCTGACCGACAAGCGCCGGGTGCTGGCGCTGCTGCTGGTAAGGCGCAGCGACGAGTCGATCTTCGTCCGCTGCGGCGAGCTGGTCGCGTGGATCGGCGCCGACAAGCTGGCGCGGGCCATGCGGTGCGACCGCCGCACCGTTCAGCGCGGCCTGTCCTGGCTGCTGGGCGCCGGCATCATCGAGGTGGACCGAAAGGGCGGCGGACGGGCCCGCTCCACCCGCTACCGCTTCAGCAAACAGTGGCTGGGGGCGACCGCCGTCCAGCTGGAAAACTGCGGCATCGCCGAAGCCTATGGCCTGCCCGACGATCTGTTCGCCGTGGCAAACGGCGGCACCTATGCCGCAGTTGCCGCCCGGTTCAGCGGCGATACTGCGGCGGACGGGTGGCAGGGGGCGGGGGAGGGTGGCCGAAACAGCGGCATGGCCGCCGCTGTTCCGGGCGTAAACAGCGGCATGATCGGCGGCAGTGCGGAGAACAGCGGCGCGGATGCCGCACTATCCGGCCAAAACTGCGGCGAGTTTTCGGACGGCGACGGAGAAACTGCGGCGCTAGCGTCCACAAACTGCGGCAATTCAGCCGGAAACTGCGGCGCAGCTCTGCCGCCCGAAATAGATCTAAATAATAGAAATAGAGGCGGGCGGGCGGTGAAAACTGCGGCAGGCCAGAATCCTGACCGCCGCCAGCGTCACCTTCCCCTTCCCATTTCCGGCGGACGTTCTGCGGCGGAAGAATCCCAGGGCTATCCTGGAGCGGAGCGGAATCGTGGCTGGCATCCGAGAATCGTGCAGAGAGCGACTGAGATTCTGGGCGACACCCAGCGCGCGACTCTGGCGGTGGAGTGGCTGGAGGATGCGCAGAAAGAGCGGCTGCGCGACGGCTACCGGCCGACACCGGAGGAACTGGAGAAGTGGCTGGGCTGGGCGCTCGACCGGGCGGACCAGAGCGGCGTCGCGCCGGCCGGTGGACTGCCGCCGGATCTGGCGCAGGCGGTCCAACTGGCCGCCCAGCAGGCCGTGCGCGACGTGCTGCCGACGATCGTACCGACGCTGATCCAGGCGCTTCAGCAACAGCTTCAGGGCAGCGGGGCGGGCACCGTGGCTGCCTGAGAAACGGCGGCATGGTGCAGCAGCTCGCGCTTGACGGAGGAGGGGGCAGGGATGGGCGGCTCGGTCGGAAGAGGCACAGGAAACAGCGGCGCGCTGTGGCGGAGCGCGCGGCCATGAGCCGGGCCGGCCAGCAGCTGCCCCTGGATCTGGGCGTGCCGCCGCGCACCGCGCCACACAGGCCGGTGCAGGTCCAGCCGGAGGAGCCGGGCGTGTACCGCGCCATCGAGGTGCTGCGCGCCGCCGGACTGCGGGTCTACCGGAACGGCGCGCTGCATCTGGTCGACGGCAAGCTGCTGACCACGGCGGAGCTGATGCGCCTCTTCCATGCCCACCAGCGGCGGGACCAGGGCAAGGCCGACCGCTGAAGCGGCGGCAACGAATCGGGTGTCGTTGGTCCGCCGACAGCGCGGATCGGCGGCGTGGGGAAACGGGAAAGTGTTCACGCGTGAACGCTTTGGGGGCTGGAACATGAAGACGATCCTGGTGGTGCAGGGGAAGGGCGGTGGGCCGAAGACGGCAACCGTCCGCAATCTGGCGGTGGCCGCCGCTACGACCGGGCTGCGGGTGGGGACGCTGGACACGGATCCGCAGGGCAGCCTGACGCACTGGCACAGCCTGCGCCCGGCCGACGTCGCGCCGATCGCCGGCGAGCAGCGCGTGCTGGGCGAGGTGACGGAGCGGCCGACGCCGCAGGGCCTCGACCTGCTGGTGATCGACACGCCGACCGCGGTGGAGTTCTTCCCGGAATCGACCGCGCTGCTGTTCGACGTGGCCGACCTGGTGCTGGTGCCGGTGCGGCCGGGACCGGAGGACTTGGTCAGCATGCAGGCCATGCTGCCCTACCTGCACAGCCGGCGCCGGCCGATGCGCCTGCTGTTGAGCCAGATCCAGCCACGCCTGCGCGAGACGGCGGACGCTCGGTCCATCGTCGCCGGCATGGGCACGCCGGCGCCGGTGGAGATCCCGCTGCTTCAGGAGGTGCCGCGCAGCTTCATGGCAGGGCTGGGCACGGCCGAGATCGCTGGCACCCGCACCGGCCCGCTGTTCCGTGACCTGTGGGCCTATCTGTCCGCCGAGATGGGAGTCTGACGATGGCACCGACCGCCCGCAGCCTGGGGAATGCCCGCCTGTCCATGCTGGCCAAACCCCGCACCCTGACCACCCGTGCCGAGTTCGCCGCGGACATCCGCCGGGAATGGACCAATGCACTGGAGGCCACTGTGGCGGTGGGCCGCCGCCTGAACGAGGCCAAGGAGGCCCTGCCGCACGGCGAATACGAGGCGATGGTGACGAACGACCTGCCGTTCAGCACCTCGACCGCTCGAAAGCTGCGCGAGATCGCCGCCTTCGTCGATGAGGGCAAGGTGCCGCTGGACCGGCTGCCGGAAGCGATGGGCACCCTCTACGTCATCGCGACCTTGCCGGACGAGACGCGTCAGCGGGCGCTGGACGCCGGCACGATCCATCCGGAGGTGACGCGGGCCGAAGTGGCGGCACTGAAGCCGCCAGCCCGGCCGGTCGAACAGCCTGCCGAGGTCATCGCTCCTCCCATCCCGCCCACGTGGGAGCCGTCACTACCGCGTGAGTCACGCTTCGCGGCGGCGCTGTCGCTCCCCTGGCACACGGATCCGGACGATCCCGGCGCCATCACCGTCGAGCTGGACGGCGTGCGCCGCTACCTGCTGGTGATGGTGGCGCCTGATCCAGCCGCTGCAGATGTGGTACGGCATGTGGTGGAGTTGCATAACGGCGTATGTAAAAATTAAGATTCATTCCCTTAATGTTTCCCGGAAGAACTGGAATAGCACATTAAACTATGACTGCCTAATTCGAGCGGACGATGCTTAATCCTGGTATCTTCTTCTCATTAACTAAGTATAGCTTTATGTATTTCCCAAGTAGTTCTCGGGTATCGTTTAGCGGTAGAGATTCTATCGAACCTGACATATTGTGAACAAATTTATCGCGAATGGATTTTATTTTCTTAAATGAATCGACGTCCTTTTCAGCATCTGGATTACCAAGGCAATGTGATGTGGCTATAAATTTGTCTAAAATTCGATATTTCCCTTTCATTATCTCAAGAATTTTTTCGGAAAGAATACTGGGTACTGGGGATTTATTTATGCTAATTCCGATATCTTTTTCGATTTCGATAAACTGCTTAGAAACAAACATTTCTAATCCGGTCCAAGCTGAAACGAAAGCATTCAATGGGCCGATTTCATCAGGCTTTAGTGACATGGAATAAAGATCAATAATTGCTTGTAGCTTAATATCTTCTTGAAAAGTCTTGGTTAAGTGAAGCGCTGTTTCGATTTCCGAATGATCAATTGGTGAAATGGTTTCGGTTCTTGCGGGAACTTGTTTGGAAATTGCCTTGCGGAAACCTTTCGAATTATCCACCAAAAAGTATTTATCGAATATAAACTCAAATTCCTTTGATATCTTGGAGAAGGTTGCCAATGAAATTGCGGTTGCGGTTAATCCAAATGCTTTCGAGGCCATTAAATTATGAGGAAGTTTATCGAAATCCGTTCCGTCTTCGTCTTTTATTTTTTCTAAATCGATTTCAGAAGTATCTATGCTAACAGAAATATAAATTATTGCCCGTGAGTGGCCGTGAATAAGATAAGAATTATTATGCGATACAGCATTTTTTTGTTCCTCATTATTTAAATCTGTTTTCTTTAACGCATTTTGATTTAGAATAGTCTCTAAAGTAGACGCGTAAGTGTTTGCGCCAAGTAAACTAACAGAAACCTTATCATTGCTTAACAGGAGAGTATTCATGCTAGGCTCAGGTTTGTAAATTCCAACAGCCGAATAAAATCTGCAATATTCCAGTTTCATTTCTTACCTATCATCGCGCTAGAGGTAGCTTTCCGTCTACAATATAAGATAGGTATGTGACCTGATATGCAAGGGAAAAGTGTTTCAAATGATGCTATGTGCTGATTAATGCTGTACAACGATAGGGAATGCGAATTTTATAATTATCTGTGGACGCATCGGTGTCGATCTACCTTCCTACGCATTTCTTAAATTAGCACTGAGAGCAGCAAACTATGGGGGGAGCGCGCTTCGGCTGGATTTGCCTGTCTCCGCATTACCATCCATTCTCAAAGCCGCGCTAAGTTCTTCACCATCCGAGCCCTGCGCGGTCTGTGGACGGCAACGTCGGCCCGTGGTACGTGGGGCAGCATCGCCGCGATAATCGACAGTCCCACCCACAAATTCCACCAGGGCTTCCCCATCGGATAGTCCCTGTGCCTTGCACCAGCGGGCTGGTCGACGCTTCCCGGTTTATCCGCCAGTCTGGCAACCCGGATCGCCAACCCCCTGGAAATCAACCCCGCATCCCGCTACCTTCGCGCGTCTTTCTGGTACGCTGTCTGCCATATGTGCGAGGGGCAAGGGATGGGATCGCTTTATCTGAACCGGCTGTCGAAGGATGAACGTACGGCGCTCACCCAGCAGCTTTGGGACCAGCAGTCGGGGAAATGCTTCATTTCCGGCAAGCCCATCGAGCTGGCCCTGCATGAAACCGACATCGACCACATCATCCCGACTCGCGACAACGGAAAGGACGATCCGTCCAACTTCGCGTTGACCCTGTCCCATTTCAACCGGTCCAAGCAGGCCAGCGACTTGCGGATCGCCCGCGTGCTGGCCCGGTTCGAGGACATCAAGGCGCAGGCCGACAGCGACGACCGGGGCGCCAACCTGAACGACGTACTGCGCGCGGTCGATGGATCGTCGGCCCCGCTTCGCGTGGCGTTCGAGGGCGACTTCATCTCCTACATCGCACCCGGTTCGACCGAGCCGGTACGGCTGCCCGTGCATGAGGACGCCCTGTCCGGCATGCGCTATTTCTTCGCGGTGCTGCCGGTCGAATGCGTCTTCCATGACGACCGCATCAATCCCCGGCCGATCGGCAGCAACCTGCGGGGGCTGATCGAGGAGTTCCATCGTCGCCGGCCGCAGCTCCATGTCGCGCTGGGATGGATCGAAACCAAGAACCTGCCGACGGCGGAGGTGCGCGTCTTCGACGGCCAGCACAAGGCCGCGGCGCAGATCCTGCTGGGCATTCGCAACATTCCGCTGCGCATCTTCATCGATCCGGATCTCGACCGGCTGCTGACCGCCAACACCAACGCCGGGACGACCCTGCGCCAAGTCGCTTTCGACAAGTCGGTTCAGCGCCGGCTGGGCAGTTCCATCCTGTTCGACCGCATCACCCGCTATCGCACGGATAAGGGGTTGCCGGAGGATTTCGAGGAGTTTTCCGAGAAGACGCTCGTCGATCACTTCAAGGGCGAACAGCGCGCGATGACGCGCTACATCCTCGACAGTGTCCGCGACGGCATCACCCACGATCCGAACAACATGCTGATGGATTTCGTGGAATATGCCGGCAAGGGCTATGAAAAGCCGCTGTCCTACAGCGCCATCGAAAAGACGTTCTACAGCCAGTTCATCTATGGCGGCCTGCTGGAAACCGCCTGGAATTATCGCGCCGATGAGGGCCAGAACCCGCGCGATCTGGAGAAGACGCAAATCGTCCGCTTGATGAACCTGATCGCTGCCAAGATCTATGTCGGGAAATATGACGACGAGCGGGGAACCCGGCGACTGGAGAACGCGGTGCAGGGCGGCGAGGACGTTCCGGAGCCGCATCTGCGCGCCTTCCGCATGGCGAAGGAGGAGGTTCTGCAATGCTGGCTTGGCCATATCCGCCGGATCGCCGAACAGCATTTTCTGATCACCGGGCGGGTGATCACGGCGGAGCGCCTGTTCCAGTATCCATTCCCTGAACAGCTTTGGACCAACATCGGCAATTTCATCGACAATCTTGCGCGTCTGCCGCTGTGGGTGAACCGGGAACTGTCATCGACGGTGTTCGGCTCCAAACAGAATTACAAGGTGTGGCAGAGCATCTTTGAGGATGGCAAGACGCCCGGCGGGCAGAAGGTGATGGTCAACGGCCTGAACATCATGGAGATGATCAAGGCCTGAGCCGGATCATCGCCGTGGTTGTGCGATCAAGGGGATGCAACGCCCCTTGACGCTCCGCCCCGGTGGAGCGATCTTTCGGGTCGGAGCTTAAGAACCTCCCCGTAGGCGGCAAGCCACCCGCGCGTTTTCGCGATGTGGCTATTTTCATGCCCGGAGTCTGTCCGGATCATGCCCCTTTGCCGGGGGTCGGATAATACAACACCCGCAAGGGGAATATTCCGGCCTGACCTATGCAGGTTCTTAGCCCCCGGCGCCAGGGCTGCCTTAAGAAGCGGTCCTCCGCCGGCAATGCCGCATAGGAGGCCATCGCCATGGGCAGCATGAGCGACGACGGGCAAGTCTTGCCCGCGTTATCGCCGACCGACATCGACACCACGATCAACCACGAGCCGCGCATCCGTGACCTTCGGCTTGCCGAAGCGCTGGGGATGAAAAACGTGCATTCGATCCGTGAGCTGATCGAACGTCACATAGATGCCTTGATAACCTTCGGGGAGGTTTCTCGGCTTGCCGAGAAACCCGGCCGTCGTGGTGGCCGCCCGTCCAAGAGCTTCTACCTCACCAAGAAACAGGCGCTCTACATCACGGCCAAGTCGGACACCGAGCGCGCCGCGCTGGTGACGATCCAGATGGTCGAGCTGTTCGACGCCGTCACCAGCGGCAAGCCTCCGCCCGCTCCCGCCGCATCGCTGACCAAGGCTGACCTTGACGCCATCGACCAACGGGCGCGCGAGCTGGGCGAGGCCGAGGAACGGCGGGTCCGCGCCGCTCTGACCGCCGACGCCCTGGACCGGGTGCGACAGGGCCGGCCGGTGGACATTGCGATGCTGACGGTCTCGGCCGCCGCCCGGCCCCTGCTGCCGGCACCAGCGACGTCGTTGATCGGCACCCCACTGTCGGACCTGCCCTTCAACGAACGCAGCCTGATCCTGGCCTACCGCGACCTGCCCCCGGCGCGGAAAGAGCAGCTGTCGGGACTGATGGGCGCCGCCGCCACCTATGTCGAGTCCCTGCGCGGCCTGTGGACGGCCACATCGGCCTGCGGCATGTGGGACAGCATCGCCGCGATGATCGACAGCCACGCCCACAAGTTCCACCAGCGCCTCCCCATCGGATAGCGCCTCCTCCCCGGCCCCGGCGGGCCAGCCGACGGGGCGTGTGTGCGCCCTCGTCGGCCTGAGTGCTGAAGCCGCCGTTCAGTCGAACAGTCCGGGCTGAACCTCTTTGTTTGTCTTCGACGCTTTCACCGATACGCCTTCCGGGATGACGAAGGCATCCGCGGCGCGCAGTTCGGCATCCGACAGGATCGGGCCGGTGCAGATGCGATCCAGCAGGCTGGCTTGTTTCGGCTCCAACTCTACGACGCCGCCCAGGACGTTCAGCAGATTGATCAATTCGGTGGTGTATTCAGCCAGCCAGCCGCTGGGTTGGATGTCGCCAAGAGGGGATGGCGGGCGGCGGTCGCCGATGATTGGCCGTTCGCGGTTCTTACGGCGGTAACTGAACCATTGGGTCAGAACATGCTTGCCCGAAACCTCGTATTCCCACACGCGCGGCGGCACATGGTCGATGAAGCCGGTTCCGATCAGGAGACGGTTCTTCGCCGCATCGTAGTCGATGCTGTCAGCATCGGCAGGGATTGTGCCGTCCTTCGGGATGGTCGGAGCCTTCGCCTTGGACAGCCGTGGCGGACCGGGCGGCCGGCTCTTGGCCAGATCCGGGTCCGGGGCGATGAAGCGTTCCCCAAAGCTGTGCAGCCAGATGACACGCCGGCCGAGTTCGACGGCTTCGTCGAACAGCGCCGCGTCGGCGGTGATCGGGATGCGCAGGCCGGGCTGAACCAGTTCGCCCTGGAACTTGGCGGTGTAAGCAGGATGCGAAGCCACCGCCGCGATATAGGCGAAGACGTCCTCGCCGCTGACCGGGCGCTTGTAGGCGCTCGACAGGGTGGTCAGCAGCGCCGGGCGCAGGTTCGGCATGGTGGCCGCGCGGTCGCGCCAGAGTGGGAACGCTCTGCCGCCAAATGATCCTTTATAATGGTGAAGATCAGGAATGAGATTTGTAAATGTGACCGCCGGACCTGTACTTGGAGAATGCCTGGTAAGTGCGGTCATATAAATCTGATTATTAGAGTGATATGACCACAATGTTGGGTTTGGTCTGTTTAGGAGGCGATTGTCTGGAATAATCCACTGTCGATCAAATGTTCTAAATCCATAGAGAATTGGTGGAACGACATCGCCTTTGTCCTTCCCAACCGAAACATCTCTGTGCTCTGAGCCAGGAAGATGCTCCCGCAAAACCTTGCCGACTGTACGGTCTCCTCCTTCATGTGGATGAAACAACCGATCTTTTTCGGAGGCATCCTTTTCTAAAATCAGCCGCTTCCAACGCAGTTCAAGCGACGCCTTATCGGGAGCAATGACCCAGGTACGGCCCGGCATCACGCCTGATCCGTTGTAGATGAATAGGTCGTCCAGAGACACGAAGGTCGACCACGATCCGGTGGCCTCTGGCAGGAAGGGAGCGCGCCAAGCGCTGGGGCAGTCGATCCAACCGGCGCTGTCCAAGGTCAGCGCTCCGATTGCATCAAATTTTTCCTCCCGAAGCCCTGCCGGCAAGGCGCGGAAACGAACACGAGCGGGAGTTTCCGGGTCGCATTTTGGCAGTCGCAGCACCATTACGATGCAGACCGGGGGCTGCACGTCCTGAAACACACGTGTCGGAACGTCCGGCTGGTGGCCTTCGGGGGAACAGTCGATCACCCAGATCTCATTGGCATCGCGACGCAGATCGGAACGCATCTTCTGGAAACCCGGGCCGTTCAGGAAGCCTGCCACGGTGATGAAAGAGACGATTCCCTGCCGCTTGGGCGCGGCAATGGTGGACGCTTCGCCAAACACCTTCCAAGTCGCCCAGCGCCAGAAATAGACGTAAAGATTGTGTAGACGTTTGATATGCGGGCCAAGCTCCCAGTCGGTTGGGGGAACCCAGGCGAGCAATGGGGCAGGTTCCTTGCTGTTCTTGCTGCCTTCAACGACCCATCCGCCCAGCTTCTTCGCCCGCTCCTTATAGGGCGGGTTGCCGATGACCACGGTGATCGGTTCGGCACGCTTGATCTTGTTCGCCTCCTTTCGCGACTCGGCCAGCGGGGCGAGGATGCGGGGGATATGCTCCACCTCCTCATGCGGGTTGCCCAGCGTGTTGGTCACATAGAGGCGCAGCGGGATCTTGGCCTTGCTCGGGTCCTTGATGCCCATCAAATCGGCGGCTTCGGCCAGCAGGCGGAGCTGCGCCACCACGTAGGGGCCGAACTGCATCTCGAAGCCGATCAGGCGGGGCAGTGTGTCGCGGATCGCATCCGGTACAGCGCCTTCGCCTTCGTCTTCCGCCTTCATGGCGGCGATCCGGCGCAGGATGCCCAGCAGATAGGTTCCGGTGCCGACCGCCGGGTCGGCCAGCGTCACCTCCTTCGCCGCCAGCCCGGCGGGAACGCCGAAGCGGCGTGGATCGCGCAGGGCCTCGTCCACCAGCCGCACCATGGCGTTCACGATTTCCGGCGGGGTGTAATAGGAGCCGGTCTTCTTCCGCAGATCGTTGTCGTAGGCGCTGAGGAACTCCTCGTAGAAATAGAGCCAAGCGTCGGGATCGCCCTTGCTGATCTTCGCCCAATCGACCTCATCGAGGACACGGGTCAGAGTACCCAGCGAGACCTTCAGGGTGTCCTGGTTGTCGGCCTCGTCGGTCAGCAGCTTGAAGGCGGTGCCGATCAGGCTGTTGGTTTGGCTGAGGTCATGGGCGACCCGGTGAAGTCCACCGGTCAGCACGATACCGCGGGCGCGGGCCATCAACATGCCGAAGGTCACCGCCTGGGCATAGCCATCGGCGAATTCGGTATCGGACGCCGTGGGGAACAAATAGGCCCGCCAGTCTTCCGCCAGTCCGGTCAGGGCCGGGCTGCCAAGGCCAAGCTGTTCTGTGACTTCGTCCCGCAGAAGGCGGCACAGGCGCGCGGCGGTCAAGGCCAGCTGCTGGGCACTGCCGGGGGAGTTGGGTTCCACGAGAAGAAGTCGCTGAACAGCGCCAGGAGGGTCGGGGGACCGGACAGGGAACTGCCGGCGGACAGGATGTCGCCGTCCAGACGAACGATTTGGCCTTCCAACTCGCCGTTTCGCCAGACGCTGAAGGCCATGCCGTCCGTGTAAAGCAGGTTGGGCAGCGACTTCAGGCGCTCCCATTGCGCCTTGTCATGCTTATCGGAAAAGCGGCGGGGATCGGCCCCTTTGTGGGGAGCCTTCACCTCGATGAAGCCGATCAGTGCCTTTTGACGGGTCACGGCGAAGTCCGGCCGGACCTTCAGATCCGTCATCGCCGTTTCGCCGACGGTAACGATGGCGTCGGATGGCAGCCCAGCAAGCGCGGCAAGATCCTGGACCAACTTTTCCAGTGGGTTGCGCAGTTGTTCTTCGGGCTCTCCGGCGATGGCGGTGTTCTTCAGCTTGTCCTTTGCTGCTTTTCCGAAGCGCGCGATTGCATCGGAAAGACCGTTCTTCGTTTTCATTCTGTTCTTATCCCGCCGGTCAGATCGTGGAACTCGGCTGATACATTTACAACCTGAGCAATCAGGGTGCAATCCGATCGGGTGGGGGCCAAGCCTGTGCAGATTGAATTGGCCAACCCGGTGGGCTTGACGTTTCCAGGGTTTGGCAACAATCAGCAAGGAATTGGTAATCTTTTTGGGCAAACAATCCTAAATTACCCGGCGAGGTGTCGACGCGCCGGGGTTTTGCCCGGAGATTTCCATGTCCAAGCCCGCGTCGCTGATGCCGTTGTTCCTCGCCTATCAACAATTGGCCGGCTGCGCGGAGTGCGAGACGGCCGACCGGTTGCGGGGCAACTTGGAACAGTTGCTGGCGGCCGGCGAGGTGGTGTCGGCCGACGACCTGTTCGCCAAGGCGCGCTATCTGCAGGATTGCGGGCGGATCGACCCCGGCCTGATTCCGATGGAAGCCCTGGACACGCTGGTGGCCGGGGTGGCCCGTCTGCTGGGGCCGGGGCTGTCCCAGGCGGCGGCGTGAGGGCTGGAGCATGGCCATCGCCTTCGCCCGCTGCGATAGCCGCCGGCGCCTCGACCTCGAATCGCTGGTGACCTGGGCACTGCGCGACCAGCAGGCCGACCGCGTCCAGTCCGGCCTCTTCGACATCGAGGCCGCGGCGAATGACCATGGATGGGAACCGCAAGGGGTGAGCGGCGACGGCGTGGCCGAGCTGCTGCGCCGTCATGAGACCGGTGACCGGGTGGACGGCGGCGGGCCGGTGCGCGGCATCGCCGTGACGGTCCATCCCGACGCCGAGGCGGTCGCCAACGCTGTGGGGTGGCTGCATCCGTGGCAGCGGCGCCTCGTCCGTTTCCATGGGCGCTCCGGCACCCGGCCGGACTGGCTGCCGCTGGTGCCGCCCATGGTCGCGGTGAAGCGGCCGAGCGAGGCGCGCGGCCGGTACCGGCATGTCACGGCCGAGCGGTGGGAGTTCGTGCCCACTCGGTCCGAACTGGCCAAGCGGTACCTGCTGCGCGGCCAATCGCTCTTCGACGCTCGCGGGCAGCGCCGGATCGTCGAGGACGAGCGCGGCTTTCACTTCCGCACCTTCGGCGATGGGCGCCGGCAGGTGCAGGTGAAATGGTGCCCGCTGGAACCCGCCCACAGCGATGCCGAGATCGTCGAAGCCAACACCGATTATGCCGGCTGGCATGCTGGCATGACGGAACTGCTGGAGCGGATCGGCGGCTGGGGCCTGCGCGATCATGTGCTCACCGGCTTCACCGCGCCAGCGACGCCATGGGAATATAGTCCTTGACGAAAAGTCAATTCCTTGACAGGGTGAGCGGGACGAATTGCGTGTGAAGGAAGGCCCGCCCGGCAGCTGCCGCGGCGGGCCTTCCGCTGTCCGGGGGCTGGCCATGCGGACCGAATGGGACGGCGTGCTGTGCCTTCAGCTCGGCCCGGTGGATCGTCATTTCGCCGTGCGCATCACCTACCAGGGCGGACCCTTCCGCGCCGACATCGAGGCCATCGAGATCCGGACCCGGCAGGGCTGGATCCGGGCGCCCTGGCTGATCGGGCTGGTGGAGGACTGCGCGCCTCTCTTCGACATGCTGCGCGATCATGCCGCCGGCCGGGTGGCCGATGCGCGGGCGGTCGCGCGGCTTTCCTGACAGGACAGCAGGATGGACGAGCTGATCCGCGAGGCGGTCGCCGCCGGCGCCGGCCTCACCCATGGCAATGACCCGGCGGCGGCGTGGCCGTCGGATGGGGCGGTCGCGTTCTTCGGTCAGCAGGTCGCGGCGATGCTGCGCGAGCTGCCGGAAGACATGACGGTCGCCGAGCTGCGCGACGCCATCGACGGATGAGCCTTCCCGTCCTTCCGGGCGATCCGGCCGGACAGGACGTCAGCGACGCCCGCCACGCCCCGGCGCTGCGGCTGGACCGCATCCAGGAGCACCTGCTGGACGCCTTCTATGCCGGGCGCTCGGCCAATACGGTGCGGGCCTACCGGCGGGACCATGAGGATTTCCGGACCTTCGTGGCCCGGCAGGATGGGCTGGCTGCCTTCGCCGCCACCGCCGAGCAGGCAGTGCGGATGCTGCTGGCGGTGGAGCATGGGCAGGCCAACGCCCTGGCGCTGGGCTACCGCACCGACATGGTGCGCCGCCAGCTTCAGCCCGCCACCGTCAACCGCCGGCTGGCGGCACTGCGGTCGGTGGTCAGGCTGGGCAACACGCTGGGCCTGGTCAGCTGGACGCTGGACGCGGAAAACGTCGACTCCGCCCCCTACCGCGACACGCGGGGACCGGGGCGGGACGGCGTGCGGGCCATGGTGGCGCAGGCCAAGGAGCGCACCGACGCCAAGGGCCTGCGCGACACCGCCATCGTCCGGCTGCTGCACGACGTGGCCCTGCGCCGCGGCGAAGTGGTGTCGCTGGACCTGGAGCATTACGAGAGCCGGCGCGGCACCGTCGCGGTGCTGGGCAAGGGGCGGACCCAGCGCGAGCGGGTCACGCTGCCGGCCGCCACCAGGACGGCGCTCGAGGCGTGGGTGGCGGTGCGGGGGAAGGCCCCCGGGCCGCTGTTCCATCGCCTCGATGCCGCCGGCCGGGGCACAGGGCGCCTGACCGGCGCCGCCGTCTACCAGGTCATCCGCGAGCTGGGCGCCGGGGTGGGCATCACCACCCGGCCGCACGGGCTGCGGCACTCGGCCATCACCGCGGCGCTGGACGCCAGCAACGGCAACATCCGGGCGGTGCAGCGCTTCAGCCGGCACCGCACCGTCCAGACCCTGCAGATCTACGACGACAACCGCGCCGATCTGGCTGGCCAGATGGCGGCGCTCATTGCGGAGGATTGACATGGGTGAGACCATCGCCGTTCCGGTGCGCAGGGTGCGCACCCAGGACCAGGCCGCGGCCGTTGTCGGCCGGATCGGCGCCGCACAGGCGCAGCTGGGCCGGCTGAAAGCCGCGCTGGACGTGGCTGTCGCCCAGGCGAACCTCGCCTACGAGACTGCGGCGGCGCCGCTGCGCACCGCCATTGCCGCCGACACGGAGCTGCTGCGCGGCTACTTCGACGCCAACCGGGCCAGCCTGCTGACCGGCGGTAAGAAGTCGGTGGCGCTGTCCACCGGCACCATGGGCGTGAAGAAGACGACGGCCAAGCTGGTGGTGGCCGATGTCGACGCGCTGCTGAAGCGGCTGGAGGACGACCGCAAGCTGCGGCGCTTCATCCGCACCAAGAGCGAGGTCGACCGGGCCGCCCTGCTGGCGGAGCCCAAGGTGGCGGTGACCATCGACGGCGTGTCCATCGAGGGCGGGGACGACGCTTTCTTCGTCAAGCCGCTGATGGTGGCGACCGCCTGAAACCGAGCTTGCGAAAATCAGCATTATCGCAAGCTCATCACCAAAAACGCTGAATTACGAAGCCGTTAGCAGCTCAGCGCTTCTGACGCAGTGCCTTGAGCAAAGCAGCTCGGAGTGTTTCAGGCGAGCAGGGCATTTCCAGAAGTATTCCGCTGAATGCACCGGCTTTCCAGCGCTGAAGCAGGCTGGAGTCTCCGGTGATGCCGATCCATGGGAGCGGATAGCCGACTTCGGCCTCAAAGCGGCTTGCCAGCTGATCCCCAGTCTCCTGGCCGTCGGTTGGGGGCAGAAGCAACACGGTTGGACGCAGCTTATCAGCTTTGGTGGCTGCGATGATGTCATCGAGGTTGTCGCCAGAAACGACTTGGCATCCCCATGACTCAAGCAAAGCTTCGATGCCGAGGCGCAGAACTGCGTTCTGCTCCAACACAACGACGGTGTTCCCTTTGATTGTGGGCACTGTGTGATGTCCTCCAGCCTCTCGGTGGTCCGGAACGCTTCCAGAGACGCTAACTCGCTGGCCGGCGTGACATTACATGCGGTCGCTTTTTTGTCATTAACCTGTGATCGGTTCAACTCTCAGTAAGTGCAGGAACGCGATGTCTACCAACTCCGTGACGATCGGCGCCGCGACGCTGATGCTGGGCGACTGCATCGACCGGATGCGGGAGCTTCCCGACAACTCGGTCAGCCTGGTGCTGACCGACGTTCCCTATTCCAGCGGCGCCACCCGTGAGGCCGGCCGCACCGCCTACGGCAAGACCATGACGCGGTCGACTAAGGGCGGCGGTGACCGGTGGTTCGGCTCCGACAGCTTGAGCACGCGCGGATTCCTCCACCTGCTGCGCGCCTGCGCCATGGAGTGGCAGCGGGTGCTGAAACCGGGCGGCCATGTGCTGGCCTTCATCGACTGGCGCATGGGCGATCATCTGGCCGATGCCATCGATGGGGGCGAGGCGGCGCTGTTCCTGTCCGGTCATGCGGCCGACGCCATGGAAAGCGCCGACCTGAAGCGGGTGGGGCTGCTGGTGTGGGACAAGACCTATTTCGGCATGGGGACGCATTTCCGCCACCAGCACGAGCTGATCCACCACTTCACCAAGGGCAAGGGAACCGAGCCGCTGCGCCGCAATGTGGCCAACGTGCTGCGCCACGCGCCGATCCGGCTGGGGGCCCACCCGACGGAGAAGCCGGTGGGGCTGCTGGCCGAGCTGATCGGCACCGTCTGCCCGCCGGGCGAGACGGTGCTCGACCCGTTCTTCGGCAGCGCGTCGGCCGGCCATGCCGCCCTGACCACGGGCCGGCGCTTCATCGGCATCGAGCGCGACCGGCGCTATTTCGAGTCCGGCTGGCAGCGGCTGGCCAACCTCACCGAGGAGCTGGCGGCATGACCATGCACCTGGAGGACGTGATGCACGGCCTCACCGCCCGCACCGCCACCGATGGCGTCATCGTCACGCTCGGCGGCACCATGGGCTGGTGGCTCGACGCCCTGCATGGGCCGGCGCAGGAACTGGCCTTCTGGGGCACGGTGGCGCTTGTGGTCGGGCGCCTGGTGCTGCTGGTGCTCGACTTGCGGGATCGCTTCCGTCGCCGGTCCAAAGTGTTCACGCGTGAACACTTTGACCGCGGCGCCGACCCCAAGCCTTAGGGGCGCCGGGCAGGTCAGTGTGGCACAGACAGCCAGCCGAGATCGCGGCATTCCGGACAGCCGCCACCGTCGCAGGATGGGCAGACGATCCAATCATCGTCGCGCCATCTGGCAACGACTTCGCCGTCGCATCGGCCGGCAGGAGTTCGCGTCCTGCATCCTTCCGTGATCGGCTCCAAACTGAGGTAGGGCGTTCCGCATTCCAGGCAGATCGCCAAGGGCTGGGGCTTCTGAAACATCCCGATCCCGCGGGTTCTGAGCATGTCGAATGGCCGGCAAAATCAGTGTGGGTTCGGGTTGCCAGTGTCATCCCTCGAAGTCCGGCCGGCAGTGATGACCGTCACATTTGGTGCACGAACGAAATGGCCGACGCACGGATCCGCGCCTCTGCCCAGCAGGTGAAGGCGGCCATCCGCCGGTATGGCGACCAAGTCACCCGCTACGCGGTGCCGATGGCGTTGACCAGGACGGCGCAGGACGCCCGGCAGGCGGTGCAGCGGGCGCTGCCGGAGACCTTCGACCGGCCGACGCCCTACACGATCAACGCCACCTTCGTCCGGCCCGCCACCAAGGCGGACCCGGTGGCGTGGGTGGGCTTCAAGGACGATTGGGGCAAGGGCACGCCGGCGGCGCGCTACCTGCTGCCGAACGTCGAGGGCGGGCCGCGCCGGGACAAGCGGATGGAGCGCCAGCTGCGGGCCGCGGGCCTGCTGCCGGCCGGCATGTTCGCCGTCCCGGGTGAAGAGGCCAGCCTCGACGCCTACGGCAACATGCGGCGGTCCGAGGTGGTGCGCATCCTGTCGCAGACCCGGGCCTTCGGGGAGCAGGGCTACAGCGCCAACCGGAGCGACAGCGCCCGCAGCCGGAAGAAGCGGCGGCGCAACGGCTACTTCGCCGCTCTGCCCGGCAACGCCAGCGGGCTGCCGCCGGGCATCTATCAGCGTGACGGCGCCGACGCCCGGCCGGTGGTGATCTTCGTTCGGGCGCCGAGCTACCGCCCGCGCTTCCGCTTCCACGACATCGTCGAGCGGGCGGTGCGGGCCAACATCGGTCGGCGGCTGGAGGAGGCGGTGCGGACGGTCAACGCCCGCTTCGCTGCCCGGCGGTGACCGATGAACGGTGAGGGGCCAGCCGGCGGTTGCGGGTCCTTCCGGGGGCACCCCCAGCGAGGGTAATTCGGGCCGCACCGGTCCACCCTCTGAGAAATTTTTGAATCGAGGTTTTTGTTTATGTCCAAACCGGGCCAACGGGTGAACCGGGCGGAGCTGGCCGACGTGTTCGGCGTCAGCCTGCCCACCGTCGACGCGTGGGTGCGCGACGGCTGCCCCTTCGCGGAGAAGGGGGCCAAGGGCCGGGAATGGGCATTCGAGACGGCCGACGTTCACCGCTGGCTGGTGGACCGCGCCGTGGCCGACGTCGCCGCCGGCTACGAGGGCGAGATCGGTGTCATCACCGCCGACGAGGCCAAGCGCCGCAAGGCGGTGGCCGATGCGGTGGTAGCGGAGATCAAGGCCGACGAGGCCCTGAACGAGGTGGTGAACCGCCACGAGGCCGCGGCCGACGTCGCCGGCTTCTGCATCTCCCTGCGCACCGGCCTGTCCAACGCGGTGGCCAAGATCGCCGGCCGCGCCGCGGCGATGACCGGGGCACCGGAAATCCAGGCGATGGCCGAGAAGGAAATCAACCAAGCCTTCGACGCCGCCCGCGACGAGCTGGTCAAGGCCTGGGGCGCCGGGCTTACCATCGGGCAGGACGATGAACCGCGGGCTTGAGGCGGCGGCGCGCGTCAGCGCCCACCGTCACAGCGACTACCGGACCGGACGGGGCGAACTGCGCACGGCGCTGCTGGCCCTGTTCGAGGGCAGCCTGAAGTTCCAGGAGCGCATGAGCGGCTCCGTCTGGGCCGAGCGCTTCGGCTGGATCCCGAAGGGCACCGGGGCCGAGCACGGCAAGGTGACGCTCTACGGCTACCAGCGCGGGCTGGTGGACCTGATGTGCGATCCGACCGTGCCGCTGCTGACGGTGCTGAAGGCGGCGCGCGTCGGCTACACGCGCTGCGCCACGCTGGCGGTGGCCTACCACCTCCACCAGGACCCGACGCTGTGCGCCATCGCCCAGCCGACGATCCCGGATGCGGAAGACTTCGGCAGCGGCGAAATCGCGCCGATGCTGCGCGACACGCCGGTGCTGAAGCCGCTGATGCGGCCGACCCGCAAGGGGGAGAAGCAGGACAACGCCACCTTCTACCAGCTGAGCAACGGCGCCAGCGTGCGCGTGGTCGGGGCCGCGTCGGACGATGCTTTCCGCCGCTACTCGGCCCGCTTCCTGTTCGCCGACGAAATCGACGGCGACGGCTGGACGCCCGGGGCCAAGACCCAGGGCGACAAGCTGAAGCTGTTCTGGACCCGCGGTGAAACCTTCTGGAACCGCAAGCAGGTCAGAGGGTCCACCCCGCTGCTGTTCGAAACGAGCCGGGTGTGGAAGCTGTGGCTCGCGTCGGACCAGCGGCGCTATTTCGTACCCTGCCCGCAATGCTCCGATGCCGCCGGCCACCTCGATGGCTGGCAGTATCTGGATTGGGGCGGGCCGGACGTGCCGCACGGGCTGAAGTGGAGCCTGGACGCCGAGGGCAATCTGGAGCGGGTGTGGTACGTCGGCACCTGCGGCTGCATCATCGAAGAGCGCCACAAGGCGTGGATGGACGCCAACGGCGAATGGCGCCCGACCGCCAAGGCAAAGGTGCCCGGCCATGTCGGCATGCACCTGTGGACGGGCATGTCGCTCAACCCCAATGCCGCCTGGCCGGTGATCGTTCAGGAATGGCTGGAGGCGCAGGACGACCCGGCCAGCCTGGTGCAGCCCTTCATGAACCTGCGGCTCGGCCGCCCCTACCGGGCGACCTACGGGCAGGAGGTCAAGAGCAGCAGCTTCATCGACCGCATGGAGCCCTACCCGGCCGAGGTGCCGGCGGGTGTCGAGTTCATCACCGTCGGGGTGGACGTCCAGTCCGGCAAGGTGAACCCGCGCCTGGAGGCCTCCGTCTATGGCTGGGGCCGCGGGCTGGAGGTCTGGCTGATCGGCCATTTCGTCTTGGCCGGCGATCCGGCCAAGGGCGAGGTGTGGGCGGCGCTGGACGAGGGCGTGCTGCTGCGCCGCTTCCGCAAGCCGGACGGCACCACGCTGGACGTGCGGGCCACCTGCATCGACAGCGGCGGCCACCACACGCAGGAGGTCTATGCCTTCGCCAACAAGCGCCGCTCGCGGCGGGTGTGGGCGATCAAGGGCCGCTCGGAAAGTCGGGGGCAGCGGGGCAAGGTGTGGCCGCGCAAGCCGTCCAGCAAGCTGGGCCATGTCTGGTACATGATCGGCGGCAACGCCGCGCGTGACTGGGCCTATGGCAGCCTGGCGGTGGACAAGCCCGGGCCGCGCCATGTGCATTTCCCGCAAGCCGCCATCGACGGCGCCCGCGAGCTGGACGAGGAGTTCTTCGCCCAGCTCACCCGGGAGAAGCTGATCGTTCCGCGCGGTCAGCAATACACGGTGTGGGTGAAGCCGGGCGAGGCCCATGAGGCCGGCGTGTGCTTCGTCTACGCCTACGCCGCGGTGTGCGGCCTGCAGGCCCTGTCCGGCAAATACGTCAAGCTGGGCGAGGCGGACCTGGATGCGGCGCCCGCGGGTGAGGCCGAAACAGCCGGCGACGCCGGCGACACCAGCGGGGAGTCGACTCCAGCCGACGCGATCGCCGCGGCGGTGGAGCGGGCACGCCGGCTGAGCAGGCCGGCCGCGGCAAGCCAACCGGTGGCGCCGGCGCCGCCGGCCTCGACCGACAAAGGGGAACTCTACCTATGACCGACGTCACCACCCTGGAGGCGTGGCTCGCTGGCGCGCGGGCCGCGTATCACGCCCTGCAGCTCGGCCAGCAGAAGGTCAGCGTTCGCTTCGGCGACCGCGTGGTCGAATATGCCCCGGCCAACGTCGCCCAGCTGGCCAGCTACATCGCGTCGCTGGAACGCCAGATCGCCGCAGCCAAGGGCCGGCGCGGTCCGGCGGTGTCGCCCTATGTCCGGATGATCGGCTGATGGCCGCCGCTCCCGTCATCCTCGACCAGCACGGCCGGCCGATCGCCCAGGCCGAGATCCGCCGCGCCCGGGCGCAGGCGGCCATGGGCGCCTTTCTCGCCGGATCGGGCAACGCGCCCGAGCTGCGCGACTGGACGCCGGCGGCGGGTTCGCCCGATGCCGACCTCGACGGCGACCGCCAGACCATCGTCGCCCGCGCCCGCGACCTGGAGCGCAACGACGCCCTGGTCTCCGGTGCCGTCCAGTCGCTGAAGGACAGCGCCATCGGATTCGGGCTGGATTTCCAGTCGATGCCGGATTACCGGGCGCTGGGCATCACCCGTGACCAGGCGCAGGACGCCGCCCGGCGCATCGAGTCCATCTGGCACGAGTGGAGCGAGGACCGCGACGCCTGCGACGTCACCGGCCAGCTGCCCTTTGGCTCGATGCTGCGCCAGTCGGTGCAGTCCGACCTCGTCGCCGGCGAAAGCCTGCAGCTGGCGCTGTGGCTTCCGGAGCGGCAGCGCCGGCTGGGCAGCCGCTTCGCCACCGTGATGCAGACGGTGGAGGCCGACCGCCTGTCCAACCCGCAGGACCGCATCGGCGATCCGCGTCTGCGCGACGGTGTCGAGATCGACGGGTATGGCGCACCCGTCGCCTACCACATCCGCAGCAGCCACCCCGGCGACCTGTTCATGCCGTGGGCGATGGCCGCGGCCGATTGGCAGCGGGTGCCGCTGCGGGGGCCGGGCGGCCGGCGGGTGGTGATCCACTCCTTCGACCAGAAGCGGCCGGGCCAGCACCGCGGCGTCTCCGTGTTCGCGCCGGTGATGACCGAGCTGAAGCAGCGCGCCCGGTTCCAGCGGGCCGAGCTGCAGGCGGCGGTGGTCAACGCGGTGATCGCCGCGGTGCTGGAAAGCCCGGCGGACGGGCAGACGCTGCTGGACCTGTTCGGCGACGCCAACAGCTACATGGACATGCGCAATGCCCAGCCGTCGGTGCAGCTCGGCATCGGCCCGGGCGGCGCCATCCCGCGGCTGCTGCCGGGCGAGACGCTGAAGGGCTACTCGTCCAACCGGCCCAGCGCCGGCATGGACGGGTTCGTCACCACGGTCAGCCGGCTGATCGCCACCGGCATCGGCATGACCTACGAGACGTTCATGCGCGACTTCTCCAAGACCAACTACTCCAGCGCCCGCGCGTCGCTGTTGGAGGGCTGGCGCTTCGTGCTGTTCCTGCGCATGCACAAGACGTTGACCTGGTGCCGGCCGACGCTCGAGCTGGTGCTCGAGGAGGCGGTGTGGCGCGGCTACATCGACCTGCCGGGCTTCTCGGAAAGCCGGGCCCGGCGGCAGGCGTGGCTGCGCGGGGTGTGGCGCGGTCCGGCGCGCGGCTGGGTGGACCCGGTGAAGGAAATCACCGCCGCGGCGATGCGGGTGCGGCTGGGCATCTCCACCCTGCGCGACGAGGCCCTCGACCAGGGCCGCGACCTCGACGACCTGCTGGACCAGATCGCGCTGGAGCAGGAAGCGCTGAAGGCGCGCGGGCTGACGCTGCCCGAGGTCAACTTCATGCCCACCCCCGACCCGGCCGAAAACGCCCAGCCCGAGCCGGAAGCGGCCGGCGCCTGACGGAGCCCCCCGACATGCTGAAGACGATGCAGCCCGTGCTGGTGTCCCCGGCCTGGGCCGAGACTGCGGCTGCCCGCATGGTGCAGCTGACCGAGGCGAACCGCGCCGGCGGGGAGCTGCCGGCCGGCTGCACCCGGCTGGGTGAGGTCAACGGCACGCGCCGGCCCTATGAGGTGGACCAGGGCGTGGCGGTGGTGTCGGTCGCCGGGCTGCTGGTGCCCAAGCTGGGCTACATCGGCAGCAGCTGGGTCACCGGCTACGACGGGCTGCGGTTCCAGCTGGCGCACGCCTTCGCCGATCCGGACGTCCGCGCCGTCTGCCTCGACATCGACAGCGGCGGCGGCATCGCGCAGGGCTGCTTCGACCTGGTGGACTGGACCATCGCCGCGAAGAAGGCCGCGGGTAAGCCGGTGGGCGCCATCTGCAGCGAAGAGGCCTATTCCGCCGCCTACGCCATCGCCTGCGCCGCTGACAGCATCGCAGTTCCGCGCACCGGTGGCGTGGGATCGATCGGCGTCTGGCTGATGCACTGGGACTATTCCCGCATGCTGGAGGAGGCCGGGCTGAAGCCGACCATCATCCAGTCCGGCGCCCACAAGACCGATGGCCACCCCTATACCGCCCTGCCCGAGGCGGTGCGCGCCGACTGGCAGGTGCAGGTCGACGCGCTGCGCCAGCTCTTTGCCGAAACCGTCGCCCGCGCCCGCGGGCTCGACGTGGCGGCGGTCCTTGCCACAGAGGCCCGCTGCTTTGAGGGGCCGGTCGGCACCGCCGAGGCCGTGCGCCTTCGGCTGGCCGATGCGGTCCTGCCACCCGACCAGGCCTTTGCGGCTCTGGTGGATCATGTGAGGGACACCCAGTGAAGACGTTCAGCTTCGCTCACCTGAACCCCTTCGGCCGCTCCAAGGCTGCGGAAGGGGAGACCCAGGCGGGCACCGACACCACGACCAAGGCCGGCACCGGCACCACCACGCCGCAGGCCGGGACCGGCGACGATGCCGACCAGAAGGACAAGGGCAAGGACAAGCCGAAGGACGGCGAGGAAGGCGACGCGGCCGCCACCGGCGAGGATGGCGACAAGAACGCCAGCGGCCAGCAGGCCGCCGCGCCGAGCGAGCGCGAGCGCTGCGCCGCCATCTTCGCCGCACCTGCCGCTGCCGGCCGGGTCCAGCTCGCCGCGCATCTGGCCTTCAACACCGACCTGACGGTGGAGCAGGCCTGCGCCGCGCTGGAGGCAGCACCCATCGGCGCCACCGCGCCCGGCGCCTCCACCCCCACCGGCAACCCGCTGGCGCTCGCCGCCATGGATGCCCACCCCAACCCGACCATTGGCGCCTCCACCGACACCGGCAGCCTGAGCGACGACCAGAAGGCCGCCGCCGCGGTGCTGGCCAGCATGGCCGCCGTCGGTCTCATTCCGAAGAAGGACGGCACCCGATGACCTCCGCCAGCTTCTCCTCCCAGACCAGCCAGCCGCTGCCGTCCCTGATCGCCGGTGAGTTCCCGCGCGTCACCCGGCTGGTGACCATCGCCAGCGGCGCCGGCGTGCTGAAGGCCGGCGCCGTGCTCGGCCGCATCACCGCCAGCAAGAAGTTCACCCTGTCGGCCGCCGCCGCCAATGACGGCTCCGAAGCGGTGCGCGCGGTGCTGGCCGAGCCGGTCGACGCCAGCCTGTCCGACGTGGTCGCCGTCGCCTACCTGACCGGCGAGTTCGCCCAGGGCGAGCTGACCTTCGGCGCCGGCCACTCCGCGGCGTCGGCGGCCGACGCGCTGCGCGACCTGTCGATCTTCATCTGAGGACTCCACCCATGGACATCTACTCCACGCTCGCCATGCTGGGGGTGCTGCAGTCGCTGCGCGCCAAGGCCCCCCGCTTCCTGCTGAACATGTTCTTCCCACTGGCCAGCTTCAGCGACGACGAAAAGATCATCTTCGACGTCGAGGTCGATGACATCGAGATCGCCCCCTTCGTCTCGCCGCTGGCTGCCGGGCGCGTCGGCGCCGACACCGGCTATGAAACCAGGATGTTCGCCCCGGCCTATGTGAAGCCGCTGCACGACATCAAGCCGGGCGAGCCGCTGCGTCGGCTGGCCGGCGAACCGCTGACCGGCACCCTGTCCGCCGGCGCCCGCGAACAGGCGATCCTGGGTTCCAAGCTGCAGCGCCAGCTGAACCAGATCCTGCGCCGCAAGGAGGTGATGGCGGCCGAGGTCCTGCGCACCGGCAAATGCGTGGTGAAGGGCGACGATTACCCGGAGGTCCTGGTGGACTTCCAGCGCGATGGCGACCTGTCGCTGGCGCTGTCCGCCGGCGCCCGCTGGGGCGAGGCCGGCGTGTCGCCCTATGCCGACGTGTCGGAATGGATCGACCTGGTGGGGCGGAAGTCCGGCGCCGCGGTGAATGTCGTGGTGATGGACGCCAAGGCCTGGGCGCTGTTCGAGGCCGACCCCAAGCTGGAGAAGGTGCTCGACCGCACGCTGGGGCAGGCCGCCATCGTGCAGATGGGCTTCCAGCCCGGCGTGCCCGGCACCCCGGTGTTCAAGGGCCGCATCGGCATGGTGGAGTTCTACACCTACAACGACACCTACAAGGACGCCGGCGCCACCAAGGAGCTGCTGCCGGACTACACGGTGCTGCTGGGCGCCACCGGCGCCATGGAGGGCATCCAGGCCCACGGCGCCATCCTCGACCCGCGCGCCGGCTACCAGGCCCTGGAGGTCTTCCCCAAGAGCTGGATCGAAGAGAACCCGGGCCGGCGCATGCTGCTGAGCCAGTCGGCGCCGCTGGTCTACCCGCGGCGTCCCAACGCCTGCATGTGCGCGACGGTGAGGTGATCCATGGCCAAGCTGCGCCTGCTGGCCACCGTGAAGGTGGCCAAGGAGACCACGCTGCGGCCGGGGGCCGTCATCGAGGTCAAGGACCCGGAGGACGACCAGGTCGTCTCGCTGGTGGCCCGCGGCTTTGCCCGCTGGGTCAAGCCCGGCGACGAGGCCGAGGTGGAGGCGCTGCCGCTCGACCGCATCATCGCGGCGATCGGCAAGCTGGACCCGGCCAACGCCAAGCACTTCAAGGCCGGCAAGCCCGAGCTGAAGGCGCTGATTGAGGTGCTGGGGGCGGAGGTCACCGCCGACCAGCGAGACCAGGCGTGGGCCGCCCTGCAGGGCTGACCGTCATCATCACCAGCGACGCGACACGGGCGGCCTTCGGGCCGCCCGTGTCGCGTTTGGGGACTTGGCCCATGTTCTTCGATGACCTCAACGCCGCCTGCGTCGGCGCCTTCGGTGAGCCGGCGGTGATCCGCCGGGCCGGCCGCTCGGACGTCACCGTCACCGGCATCTTCGACCGCCGGCACTACCAGGTCGAAACCGACGACGGGCCGGTCTCCACCTTGATGACCTCGCTGGCCGTGGTCGACGCCGACATGGGCGGTCCGGTGCCCGCCGGCGCCGCTGTCGAGCTGCGCGGCCTGTCCTTCACGGTGTCCGAACCCCGGCCGGACGGGCAGGGCATGACCGTGCTGCTGTTGCGGGAATCGCGCTGATGCACCCCCGCACCCGCATCCGCACCGCCATCGCCACGGCGCTGGGGGCGGTCGCTCCCGTCACCGCCAACCGGGACGATCCCCTGCCGGCCGACGCGCTGCCCTGCATCGGCCTGTTCACGCCCGACGAGGCGACGCAGGAAATCACCATGGGCAGCCGGCGCCAGATGCGGCGCATGGACCTCTATGTCGATGGCTACGTTCGCGCCGGTGCCGACCTGGACGACCAGCTCGACGCCATGGCGCTGCGCATCGAGCAGGCGATCGCCGCCGGCGGCAAGTTCGCCGGCGCGGTGGACCGCATCGAGCTGGTGCGCACCGTCACCGACCGCCTGACCAGCGGCGAGCTGAAGGCCGGCGTGACCCGCCTGCAGTTCACCGTGACCTATCAGACCACGTTCGGCCAGCCCGACGCCTGAACCCTCCGGAGCTTCCGGAGCTTCCCCGCCGCCCGGATCTCGGGCGGCTTTTTCTTTGCCCGAAGGAGGGGCATTCCCATGAGCGGCAACGCTGTTCAGAGCGCCGGCACGCGCCTGTTCATTTCCACCACCGCCCTGTGCACCACCGAAGCGCAGTTCAAGGCGCTCGCCTGGACCGAGGTCGAAGAGATCGAGGATATCGGCGCCTTCGGCGAGACCTTCGAGAAGGTCACCTACAAGACGCTGGGCGATGGTGCCGTCCACAAGAAGAAGGGCACCGTCGACTATGGCTCGGGCACGCTGAAGCTGGCCCGCGTTCCGACCGGCGCCGGCCAGATCGCGATCCGCGCCGCGGCCAAGAACCGCAAGGCGGCCTACAACATCAAGATCGAGTTCGACGACGCCCCGGACGGCGGCACCCCGACCACGATCTACCTGCGCGCCTACGTCATGTCCTACACCACCGAAATCGGCGGCAACGACAAGGTGATCGAGGCCAGCGTCGGGCTGGAAATCGACGCCGAGCCGATCGAGGTGGCGGCTGACGCGCCGTAAGCGCCGGTGCCCTGACGCCGGCAGCCCGCCCTGGCTGCCGGCCCTTTCCCCTGTTCGCAGCTCCCCTGCCCAAAGCGAGATCCTGCCATGACCGCCACCAGCACGGCGCCGCGCTTCGCGCACGGCGTGATGACCATCACCCTCGACGGTGAAGACGTCGAGCTGTTCGCCAACGTCCGCGCTTCGCGCACCATCTGCCGCCTCTATGGCGGGCTGAACCAGGCCTTCACCAACACCAACGCCTTCGACTTCGACACGCTGGTGAACGTCGTCAACGCCGCCACCGGCCGCGTCGGCAAGCAGGCCGAGGCCACCGCCGAGGCGATCTTCAACGAAGGCGTCATCGTCGTCGCGCCGCAGGTGCTGCTGTTCCTGAATTTCCTTGCCGGCGGCGGCAAGGCGCCCAAGACGGAAACCGCCAAGGCTGGGACGGCTGAAGCCGGCAGCGAGGCTGCCGCATCGGGGGAAGCCGGCTGACCTTCCCGGAGTACGTGGACCAGATGTTCCAGTACGCCACGGGCTGGCTGGGATGGTCGCGCAGCGAGGCGCTGGACGCCCCGTTCCCCGACATCCAGCTGGCCTTGGACGGGAAGGTCGATTTCCTCGCCGCCACCACCCCGGGGGCCAAGCGCCAGAAGCGCAAGCCCAAGGACACGGCGGAGCTGAAGGAGCGGGCGCGGGCCGTGTTCGGCCTCAAGCGCCCGGAACAGGGCAAGGGCAGGGGCGCCGGGTGACCGGCGCCCTTTCTGTTTCCGGAGACCGGCATGGCTGATTTCCCCGGCATGATGGTGCCGGTCGGTGCGGACGATAGCGGCCTGCGGCGGGTGCTGTCGCAGGCGGAAGCCCGCGTCGACCAGTTCGCCGGCCGTGTCGACGGTTCCGTGCGCCGCGCATCGTCCAGCTTCGACGCGCTGGGCCGGTCCGCGTCCGGCGTCGCCACCGCCGTGGTGGCTCTGGCCGGCGTGCAGCTCGGCGCCGGAGCCGCCGATTCCCTGGTGGAGGCCACCAGGGCCGCAATGGCGTTCCAAACCGCCATCGCGCAGGTCGGCACGCTGCTGAAGGGGGCCGACACCAGCCGCTACGCCGCCCAGGTCAAGGATCTGGCGCGGCAGTTCGGCGGGCTGCCGACCGACCAGGCCAAGGCCCTCTACGAGGTCATTTCCGCCGGCGCCTACAGTGCGGCCAATGCCATCTCGGTGCTGACCGAGGCCAACCGGCTGGCGATCGGCGGCGTCACCGACGTGCAGACCGCCGCCGATGGCCTGACCTCCGTTCTCAACTCCTACGGTGCCGCTGCCGGCGGTGCGGCCAATGTCGCCGACGCCTTCTTCGCGTCCGCCGCCGCCGGCAAGACCAACATCAAGGAGCTGGCCTCCTACATCGGGCAGGTCGCCCCGATCGCGGCGCAGACCGGGGTGTCGCTGGACGAGCTGATGGCCGCAGCCGCGGCGCTGACCGCCAACGGCATCAAGACCTCCACCGCCATGGACGGCATGCGGTCGGTGATCGCCGCCGTGCTGAAGCCGTCGCAGGAGGCCACTGCGACTGCCCGCGCGCTGGGCCTGGAGTTCAACGCCGGCGCGCTGAAGGCGAAGGGATTCGCCAACTTCCTCCAGGAAGTGGCCGACAAGACCGGCGGCAGCTCCGAGTCGATGGCCCTGCTGTTCGGCGGTGTCGAGGCCCTGTTGCCGGTGATGGCCCTGGCCAGCCGGGAAAGCACCGCGTTTGCCGACGCGCAGCAGGAGCTGCAGAACAAGGTCGGTGCCACCGAGGCCGCCTACAGCCGCCTGGCCGAGACCGGAGAGCAGGTGGCCAGCCGCCTGCGTGCGGCGGCCGAGGTCTACCGCGTCGAGCTGGGCGACCGGCTGCTGTCCGCGGTGCAGCCGGCCATGGCCGGGCTTGCCGACAACTTCGACCGGGTGACGGCAGCGGCGGAAACCACAGCTCTGGCGTTGGGGGCGGCCTTCGTTGCCCGCGGCATCGGGCCGGCCATTCAGGCGGCCGGGCAGTTCGCCGCGTCCCAGGTGGCGCTGCGCAAGGAGCTGCTGACCAACACCGGCCACCTGCTGCAGAAGGAGGCCGCGCTGCGCGCCGGCGCCGCCGCGACGGTGGAGGCGGCGGCCGCCGACGTTGCCGCCGCCCAGGCTGCCCAGGCCAAGGCGCGGTCCGACCTGGCTGCCCGCGCGACGCAATACGAGGCGGCGGCGGCGCTCGACGCCGCCATCGGCAAGACCGCGCGCCTGGTGCTGGCCGAGGAGGCGCTGATCGCCGCCCGCACCGCGCGGGCGGCGGCCGATGCGCGGGTGGCTGAGACCACGGTCGCGCTGACCATGGCGCAGAGTGCCCAGGCCTCCGCCATCGCCGGCACCGGCGTGGCGGCCACGGTCGCCTCGCGCGGCATGGCCCTGCTGTCGGGAGCCATGGCCCTGGTGGGTGGCCCGGTGGGGGCCGCCCTGCTGGCGGGCGCCGCGGCGGTCGCGGTCTTTTCCAGCGGGATGACCGCATCGGAACAGGCGACGCGTCTGCACAGCGACGCGATGCGGGACTTCGACTCCGCCTTCGACCGCAGCACCGGCAAGGTGAAGACGATGACGGAGGCGGTCGCCGCCCTGCGTCGTCAGAACCTGGAGGCCGCCCGCGACGCCGCCCTGGCGGCGGTGAAGCAGGAAGAGACCTATGCGCGGGCCGGTGCCTTCAAGATCGACCGCGCCGCCTACGAGTCCGGCCTGTCGAAGGAGGACGCCGCCAAGGTCTTCGGTCCGGCGCGCGAGCTTCAGCAGCAATTCCTCGCCGGCGCCATCGACGCCGAGGCGCTGTTTGCCGCCATCGACAAACTGGCCAAGCAGGACGCCCGGCTGAAGCCGCTGGTCAAGGCCTTCGCGGAGTGGGCCGCCCCGCTGGCCAAGGCAAAGCAGGAGGTCAAGGAGACCGAGGCGGGGCTGGCGCTGCTGAACGGCACCGCCGACGACGCGGCCAAGGCCGTGCTCGGTGTCGGCACCAACGCGGGCACGGCGGCATCCGGCTTCCAGACAATGGGCGGTGAGGTCGCCGGACTGACGGCGAAGCTCGCCGACCTGGTGGCCAAGTCCAAGCAGTTGGAGGTGCCGGCCGGCTACCAGCGGCGGCTGGCCGAATTGGTCGGGCCGGAGCCGACGAACGGCGATGCCAAGGATCTCGACCTGTGGCGGCGCAAGCGCGACGCCGCCGATGCGACGCTGCGCCCGATCGTCGGTCTGGAAACCAGGGACCAGACCGCCGAGCTGGAGCGGCAGGCCAACGGGCAGCGCCTGTTGGCCGGTGCGGTCACCGATGCGGCCAAGGCGCACGCCCAGAACCGCATCGAGCTGGCCAAGGTCGCGCTGGAATACCCCGGCCTTGGGGCGGAGACAGCGAAGACTCTGCTGACGACCCAGGATTTCGGGGCGGTTCTGAAGTCGCTGCCGCTCGACCTGCAGCAGCGTTGGGCCGTGCTGCAATCGTCGTCGCAGGCGCAGTTGGCCGGGGCGGCGGCGCAGGGCACGCTGCAGCTGCAGCTGCAGACCGATGCGCAGGCGCGGCTGGCCGCTGCTGCCGGCAAGGGCGAGGCAGCGACCCGGCGGGCCACGATCGAGAACCAGGTCGCGGCTGCGGCGGTCCGTGGACTGTCCGCGGCCACCCGGACCAACCTGGAGGCACAGGAGCGGTCCACCCAGCAGCAGCTCCGCACCGAGTCCACCCAGCCGATCCTGGCCCGGATCGAGGCCCAGAAAGCGCTGGTGGCCGCCTATGGGCAGGGGCCGCAGCTGGTCAAGGCGGCGGAGCTGGCCGAGCAGGCCCACACGCTGGCGCTGAAGGAAGGCGAGCAGGGAACCCAGCTCTACAATGAGGCCAAGGCCCATTACATCGAGTTGCTGACCCAGGCGCAGCAGCTGGAGTCGGCGGTGGCGGCCGGGCCGATGCTGCAGCGGCAGCGCGACCAGCTGGAGCTGGGACAGAAGCAGCTGCAGCTGATCGGCGCGTCGGCCGAACAGCGCGCGGTGGAGCTGGCCCGCACCCAGGCCCTGATCGACCTGCGCGAGCGCAACATCGACGCCGCCAGCCGGGAGGGGCAGGCCTATCTGGCCAACGCCGAAGCGCTCGCCCGGCAGAACCTGGCGCTGGAGCGGACCAACGCCGCCTACCAGGAGCTGGAGCAGTTCGGGGATCGCAGCTTCGACGCCATCCTGCAGAAGCTGTCTGCCGCCGGCAAGTCGACCATGTCGTGGGCCGACGCCATCGGCACCGTCAGCGTGGAGCTGCAGCAGCTCGCGCTGAAGATGGCCGTCATCAACCCGCTGAAGAACATGGTGATGGGCACCAACCTGCCCACCGTGTTCGACCTGTTCGGCGGCAGCGGCGAGCAATCGGGACAGGCGCAGGGTGGCGGACTCACCGGCAGCCTGACCAACACCGCGTTGTCGAAGGGCGCCGGCTGGGCGCTCGACAAGATCATCCCAGGCGGCCTGTCCGGGGCCATCGACAGCTTCGGTTACAGCGCGCTCGGCATCGGCAGCCAAGCGACGACGCTTGCCGGGCAAACGGTGCTGGCACCGTCTGCCGAGGTGCTGGCGTCTCAGACGGCCATGCTGCAGGCCGCCAACCCTGGCTTGGCCGTCTCGGCCTCTCCCACGGTGGTGGCCGGTTCTTCGGGCGGTGCGGCCGGTGGCGTGGCTGCCGGGACCGGTCTCTCGGCCTATCTGGGCGCCACCGGCGCCGGCGCCTTGGGTGGCATGGGCGGGGCCTACCTGGGCACCCTGACCAACTCGAAAGCTGTAGGTGGCCTGTCGGGCGCGGCGCTGGGCGCCGGTGCGTCGGCGCTCGCCGCTTACATGGGGCTGGGCGCCATCGGCGGGCCGATCGGGCTGGCGATCGGCGCGGTGGTCGGCGGCATCATGGGGATGATCGGGACGCAGAAAGCGACCGTCGGTCCCAACAGCTCCGGCAACATCGTCATGGACGGCAAGGGCGGTTTCCGCACCGACACCGCCCTGGCGGACAACGGCGCCGACGCCGGCCAGATGCAGCAGCTGACCGATGCCGTCGCCGCGTCGATGAACACGGTGGTGGCCGGGATCGGCGGCAAGCTGACCGGTGGCGACGGCGCCAACACGGGGCTCATCCAGCAGTTCGCCAAGGACGGCAAGTGGTACGTGACCCCCAGCGTCGGCGAGAAGGCCGGGCAGCGCGTCGAGTTCACCGACCAGGACCAGGCCGTCGCCTTCTACATGCGCGAAAGCCTGAAGGGGCTGATCGGCACCGGCCAGCTGACCGGCGTCAACGACGACGTGAAGAAGGCGCTGCAGACCTCCAAGGCGACCAAGGCCGAGGATCTGGCCACCGACCTGGGCTTCGCCGCCGGCTTCCGCCAGCAGCTCGACGTGATGAACGCCAGCCTGGATCCGACCAACAACTTGCTGAAGACCTTCACCGAGAACGCCAAGGCCATCGGTGACCAGGTCAAGACCAACATCACCGATTGGCGCAGCAAGGCCAGCGAGCTGGGGTTGGCGACCGAGACCGAGCTGACCAGCGCCGCCCGCAAGGGCATCGAGGCGATGATGGGGCTCGGCCCGGCGACCAAGCCGCTGGTGGGCATGGCCGCCGCGACCAAGCAGGCCGAGATCGAGTTCGAACAGTTCCGGCCGGCGCTGCTGTCTCTCGGCTACACCACCGGCGAGGTGGCCGAGCTGGCGGCGCGCTACACGAAGAAGCTGCAGGACAGCTACGCCGACGCGGTGGCCTATGTGCAGCGGCAGGGTGCCGTCGCCATTGAGGCCCTGATCGACCCCAACGCCAAGTCCAGCGCGCTGGACCGGCTGCAGGGGATCGGCCTCGACCGCACCAGCCCCGCCATCAAGGGGCTGGCCGGCGTCATCGAGGGGGTGGAGCAGGCAGCATCCGGCGGCACGCTGACGATCGAGGCCGAGCGGGCGGCACTGGGCCGGCTGAACGCTGCGCTCTACGACGGCACCATCAGCGGTGACCAGTACACCACCATGGTGGGGTACCTGACCCAGGCGTGGCAGGACAGCGCCGACGCCGCCCAAACGGCAGCGGAAAAGGCCAAGGCGCTTGCCTCCTACCAGGCCGACATCGCCAGCCGGATGTATGCGGCGCTCGGCAACAGCCGCGGCGCCGGGTTGATCGCGCTGGACGCCCAGCAGGCGGCAGCCCTGGCGGAGGCCACGGCGGCCGGCTACGACACCACCCAGCTGCGCCTGGTGCAGATGGCGGAACGGGCGAGCCAAGCCTTCACCCTGGCACAGCAGGATCTGCTGGACGCCTACGACCGCGAGATCGCCGCCAAGCAGCAGGTGGTCGACTCCATCCAGTCCGGCGCCATCGCCCTGCTGCAGGCCGCGCAGAAGTTTAAGGACGCCCGCGCCGCCTTGCGTGAGGGCGACGACTCGCCGCTGGCGCCGCGCCAGAAAATCCAGGAGGCAACCGACCGCTTCGACGCCGCCTATGCGGTGCTGAAGAACGGTAGTTCCACCGATGCGGAAAAGGAAACCGCCCGGCAGACGCTGCTGCAGGTCGGCCCCACCCTGGTGGCGCTGGAGAAGGCGGCCAGCGGCGGCACCGCGTCGGTGCTGTTCGACAAGGTGGACAGGGTCTTTGCCGAGCTGGGCAACACCAGCGGGCTGAGCCTCGACACCGCCACCCAGGACCTGCAGGTGGCGCAGGACCAGCTGAAGGAGCTGCAGAAGGCCCGGGCCGACGCCGCGGCGATCGGGCAGCGCCAGTTGGGCAGCCTGTCCAGCCTGCGCGACGTCATGGACCAGAGCTATGCCGTCTGGCAGGCGGCGCTGACGCCGCTGATGAAGCTGACCAACATCAACGACAACCGGCCGCGCTACAGCGCGCCGGCGGCGGTGCAGACGGCATGGGATGGCTTGTCGGCCGAGCAGCAGCACGGCATCGCCCGGGCGATGGGCTGGGGTGGCCAGCTGGACGAGGCCTTCAATCTGTGGCTGGTCACCTCCACCCAGCGCGCCACCACCTTCGGCGCCGACGTCACCGCCATCGCCGGCGGGGCGCGCTATGCCGCGCCGGACGACGTCGGCCGGGCCTGGGACGCGCTGACCCAGGCGCAGCAGCTCACCGCCGTTCGCGCCGCCGGCTACGACGGCGGGCTGGATGGCGGGCTGAACGCTTGGGTGAAGCTGGGGCACCAGGCCGCCTTCGAGGCGGCGGTGCGGGCGCAGGCGCACGCCGCTGGCATCCCCGGCTTTGCCACCGGCACCCTGTCCACGCCGCCCGGTGCCGTGTGGGTGGGGGAGCGCGGTCCGGAGCTGCTGTGGCAGGGCGGCGGGGCGGCGGTGGCGTCCAGCGCCGACAGCCTGCGGATTGCGTCGGCCTTCGACGCGGCGGTGAACGGTCTTCCTGCGCCGGCGCCGCTGGTCTCCTTCCGCCGCCCCGACCTCGATGCCGGTGGCGCCGGCGTGGCCGAGCTGCTGGAGGCGGTGGAGGGCCTGCGCGACGAGGTCCGCGCCGTCGGCCGCGACGCCCTCACCCAGCGCGCCCGCATCGGTGCCGATGCCGCCGCCCTGCTGGCCCGCGTCGAGGCCGCCACCAGCGACCTGCCCAGAAAACTCGCCAACACCCGGAGGGCCGCCTGATGAAAGTGCGTCTGATCGATCTCACCCTGTTCCACCGCCCCAGCGGCCACCGCCACCGGCTGCCGCTGGCCACCTTCCCCGGCTACCAGTCCGGCCCGGCCGACATCCCGGCGAACGTCACCTGGCTGCCGCTGGTGACCGCCGGCGCCGACGCGTCGGTGTCGATCGGCAGCCTGGGCGCCGCGGACGGGCAGGCAGAGCTGCGGATCGGCGACCTGGTGCTGCGCAACGAGACCTCGCGCAATCCGGGACAGCGCTTCGCCACCCTGCAGGACCTCGACACCGGCGCTTGGCTGCGCGTCGCCCTCGATGACCGGCCGCTCAACCTGCTGCTGACCGGCGACTATGTCATCCAGTCGGTGACCGAGCGGGAGATCGAGGACGGGGCGCCGCTGGGCGAGGCGGTGACCATCTGGACCGCCCGGGTTGGCCAGCCCAAGCCCAAGCGCACCGAGATCGCCCTGCCGATCTACGACCAGCGCCTCGACTACGACACGCCGATCCAGACCGAGCGCTACGAGGGCACCGGCGGATACGAGGGGCCGGCCGAGCTGAAGGACACGCTGAAGGAGCTGCCGCTCGGGCACTGCCCGATGGCGCGGCCGACCTATCTCGGCATCATCGACGGCTTCCACCGCTGGTCCGTCGGCGGCGGCAAGCCGGTGCAGGACGTGCCAAGGGGCTGGTCTTCCGGTGTCGCGGTGACCAAGCAGAGCGGTGCCACGCCGGCGGACAACGCGCACTTCACGGTCAACCTCGCCAGCGGGATCATCACCACCACGGTGAAGTATGCCGACTTTCGCGTCGAGGTGCTGGGCCGCAAGTTTGCCGGCGTCTACCGCCGCTATATCGGGGAGCTGATCGCCGCCCTGGCCACAGGCGCCGGGCTGGCCGGCACGGTGGACAGCACCGGCATGGACGTGGTGCCGCGCACGGTGGGGCTCTTTCTCGCCGCCGGCGACGGCACCACCCACGCCGCCGCCTACGCCAAGTTCGTCGGCAGCGTGCCGCGGGGCGGCTGGTATGTCGGCACCGCCGGCCAGCTGGTGGTGACCCGCGTTCCCCGTCCGACCGCCGTTGCGGCTGTCCGGGCCTACAGCAGCGCCGCCGGCACCACCACGGGCCTGCAGTATGTCGAGGGTCAGCACAACCCGCCGGCCAAGCAGGTGGTGCTGCGCTGCGCCCACAACCCCAGCCCGTCCAGCAGCGCCGCCACCGACGCCACCGCAGCCGACGCCACCCGCTGGACCCAGGAATGGGTGGAGGTGCCATCGGCCACCGACGCGGCGATCGCCGCGGCATGGGGCAGCTCGGCCAAGGTGGCCACCGTCGAGACCGCCCTGACCTTCAGCGCCGACGCCGCAGCCGAGTTGCCGGCCTGGGTGGCCGAGCTGTCGGCGCCGCCCACACTCTACGAGCTGCCGGCGCTGGACGGGGCGCCCGGCATCTGGATCGGCGACACCGTGACGGTGGAGGACGACATCGCCGGCTTTGCCGATGGGGCGCCGGTGGTGGTCTACGGCCGGACGATCGCGGACCGCACCGGCGGCGCCACCCTCTACGTGGCGCGGTGAGCCATGGCGACCGGACTTCTGGCTCATATCAACGAGCTGTCGGAACAGGACTGCGCCATCACCGGCACCCCTGCCGATTGGAGCAACACGGCGCCGCTCGACGCGCTGAAGACGCTGCCGCTGGTGGATGCCGCGGTCTCCACCCGGATCGGTGACCGCAACGAGCCGGTGGTGCTGGAATGGGAGTGGGACCGGCCGATCGACCTGACCTATGCCGGGCTCTACCGCACCAACCTGTGGAAGACCGGCCGCATCCGGCTGGAGGCCTTCAAGACCAGCGCGCGGACCTCGCTGGCCTTCACCACCCAGCACGCCAGCGGCATCGACCGCCTGGTATTGCCCGGCCTCTACGATCCCAAGACGCTGCGCTTTGGCGGTGAGAACACCGTGCTGGGCCAGCTGGGCGCCCGGGAGTTCCTGCGCTACCCGACGAACATCCATGTGGTGATGCCGCTGTGCAGCGCGCAGGTGCTGCGCTGGACGATCTACGGCCCGGCCTACCGGGTGACCGGCAGCCGCTACAGCACCACCGAGCAGGCCTATCGCATCGGCTTCGGCTGGGCCGGCGACAGCCTAGCAATCGACCGCCATGTCGGTGCGTCGGCGGACGGCTACCGCCGCGGCGGCAAGGTGACCGAGCTGGCCGGCGGCGGTGTGGCGGTGGAGCCCGGGCGCGGCCGGCGCACCGCCACGCTGGACCGCACCGTCAACGAGGCCGGCGACCGGGACCGCCTGTTCGACCTGGTCAACTTCCTCGACGCGGACCGGCCCGCGGTGTGGCTGCCGGACACCGACAGCGCCTTCGACTGCTACCGCTACGGCGGGCTTTTCCAGGTCATCGAGGACTTCAGCCAGAAGTACCTGAACGACCTGCACAGCGCCGCCACGATTTCCCTTGGTGAGGTGACGACATGACGACGCTGGCCAACATGCTGGCGGCGGCCCAGCGGCTGCTGAACTACTACAACGGCGACGAGAAGACGGCGCAGAACCCGGGCGGCCTCACCGGCGTGGGTGGCATGGCCGACAACTGGGATCCCTGCATCCAGGACATCGGCACGGTGGCCAACGGCGTGGGCACTGCCCTGACGGCGGCCTCCACCAGCGAGGGGAACGCCGCCGCGTCGGCAACAGCTGCAGCTGGTAGCGCCACTGCGGCCAACGCCTCCAAGCTGGCGGCGGCCACCAGCGAAGGTAACGCGGCGGGTTCGGCCACCGCGGCGGCTAACAGTGCGTTGGCCGCCGCCGGCAGTGCGACGGCGGCCAACGCTTCCAAGCTGGCGGCAGCCACCAGCGAGGGCAACGCCGCGGGCTCTGCGGCGACGGCGACGCAACAGGCCGGGATCGCCGCGACCAAGGCTGGCGAGGCTGCTGGATCGGCCACCACGGCGACGCAGCAAGCAGGGATCGCCACGACCAAAGCCGGCGAGGCTGCCGGTTCCGCCACCACGGCGACGCAGCAAGCGGGGATCGCCGCGACCAAAGCCAGCGAGGCGGCGGCGGCGGCGGACCGTGCGGCGACCTTCGACCCCGCGACTTTCGCCAAGCTGGCCTCCAATGCCTTTTCGGGCAAGCAAACCATTGTCGCCAGTGGTGCCATCCTGCCCGCGTCCACCGGGATTGCCGGGCAGAACAATGCCGGCGCCCTTGAAGTTCAGTCGCAGACAGGGGGCAATGGGGCGACCGCGGGGGCTGCTTTCATCTCGTTCCACCGGCCGGGCAACTTCGCCGCGCACCTGGGGCTCGACACAGATAACAAGCTGAAATATGGCGGGTGGTCCCTCGGGCAGAATGCTTATGAGATATTCCACGCCGGCAATCTGCCGGTAACTGTGTCGAATGGTGTCATCAACTTCGCTTCTCCGCCCACCGTCGCCGGTAATGCTATCGGCGGTGGCGAGGATACTGCCGCGTCGATTGCCGCCGAATCGACCGTCAACATCGGCAGCACGACCGCCAAGGCGATCAAAATCACCGCCGGCACCGGTCCCATTACTGCCTGGGGCGTCGCTCCAGCCGGCGCGCATCGCGATATCACCTTCGCCGTCCCGGTGACGCTGACCTATAACGCCACCTCGGCCATCCTGACCGGCGGCGGCGATATCAACACGATGGCCGGCGACACCTGCCGGATGGAGAGTCTGGGCGGCGGCAACTGGAAAATGCTGAGCTACCAGCGGGCCAACGGCAATGTGCTGGGCACGGCCACCGCGCAGGCGCTGAGCACGAGCGACAAGTCCGGCAACGCAACGCTATCGAACAGCAATCGCACGGTCACCACATCGGACGGCGGTGTGGCATCCGGCCGCGCCGCCGTCTATGTCAGCACGCCGATCTATTGGGAGGTGGTGGTCAACACGGTCGGGTCCAGCAATGCCGGCGTCGCTGGAGCTTTGGCACCGACCAACGATTACCTGACCAGCAGCGCCTATGGCTGGGGCTATCTCAGCAATGGCAACAAGGCCACCAACGGCGGAGCCTCCGCCTTCGGTTCGGCATGGTCTGCCGGCGATCGGCTATGCTTCGCTTACAACCCCACGACTCGGGGGCTGTGGATGGGCAAGATCGTTGGCGGTGTCGCCGTGTGGGGCGGGAGCGGCGACCCGGCGGCCGGCGCCAGCCCGGCCTACACCATCCCGGCCGGCACGGCGGTGTTCCCGTCCTACTCCGTGGCCGGCAGCGGCGCCTCCCTGACCTTCCACTTCGCGGCCGGACAGCAGGTCGCGGCGGCACCCACCGGCTTCACCGCCTTCAACTGAGGCCAGACATGGACATCCTTAACACCGTTCCTCCCTTCGACGGCCGAACCCACCGTATGGCGGAGACCTTCACCGACACGCCCGATCCTGAGCGGAGCCGCATCGTCCGGACCTGGGGTGTCGGGCCGATCCCGCTGGACGAGGTGAAGGCGGCGCACAAGGCCGCAGCGACCGATATCCGCTGGCAGAAGGAAACCGGCGGCATCGTCATCAACGGTGTCCCGGTGGCGACCGACGACCGGTCCAAGACGCTGATCCTGGGCAAGCGCGCTCAAGCGCAGGCTGATCCCGCCATGATCTTCCGGTGGAAGGCGGCCAGCGGCGACTGGGTGGATCTGACCGGCGCCCAGATCATCGGCATCGCCAATGCCGTCGCCGACCATGTCCAGGCCTGCTTCGACCGCGAAGGCGAGTTGCACGACGCCATCGACGCCGCCGGAACCGCGGAAGCGGTGCTGGCCGTGGACCTCACCGCCGGCTGGCCCTAACCGTCCGCGACAACACTCCAACCCCCACCGACCCGGCGCCTGCGAGGCGCCTTTTTCATGCCCGGAGGACTCCCATGCGTGCCATCCCGCAAGCCGCCGTCGACCTGGTGATGGAGGCCGAAGGCCTGCGCCTCACCGCCTACCCGGATCCCGCCACCGGCGGCGCTCCCTGGACGATCGGATACGGCCACACCGGTCCGGACGTTCGGCCGGGACTGCGCATCACCAAGGCGCAGGCCGAGCAGCTGCTGCAGGCCGATCTGGTCACCGCCGCGGCGGTGGTCGACCGCGCCGTCACCGTCGAGCTGACCGACAACCAGCGCGGGGCACTGGTGGCCTTCGTCATGAACATCGGCGCCGGCCGGAAGGCCAAGGGCAAGGACGCAGGCAAGGACGGGTTCGTCACCCTGAAGGGCGGCCAACCCTCCACGCTGCTGCGCAAGCTGAACGTTGGTGACGCCGCTGGCGCCGCGGCCGAGTTCGCCAAATGGACGCGGGGCGCCGGCAAGGTGATGCCCGGCCTGGTCAAGCGCCGGGCGGCCGAGGCGGCCCTGTTCCTGTCGGACGAGGTCCACCCGGTCAGCCGGGTTGCCGAGCTGGCGCCGGCCATGAAGCCGATGGCCAAGTCGGTCAGCGCCGTCAGCGGCGGCAGTGCGCTCGGCCTCGCTGGCGTGGCCGTCCTGCTGGACCAGGCGCGCGACATCTCCACCGCCATCAAGGAGCTGCTGCAGGCGCTGCCGTCTGGGGCGCTGGGCTGGGCGGTGGCCGCCCTGCTGGGGCTGGCTGTGGCGGTGATGCTCTGCCGGCGCTGGGACGACCAGCGCAAGGCGGCCTGATGTTGGCCTTCCTCGCCACGGGCTTGGGCCGAGCGGCTGCCGGCCTGATCCTCGCCGGCATGGTGTTGGCGGGGATCGTCACCTTCGGCGCGCTTCAGCGCCAAGCCGGGCGGCAGGACGCCGCTCTCGAGTCGACCACACGGACACTCCGAAACGCAGAGGTGCGCCATGGCATTGAGGATGATCTGCGCCGGCATCCTGCTGGCGCTGCTGAGCGGCTGCGCGACCAGTGGAGCCGGGACTGAGGGTGGCTGCGCCGCCTTCCGCCCGATCTACACCAGCCGGGCCGATACGCTCACCGACGGCACGGCTGAGCAGCTGCTGGCGCACAATCTGACCGGCGCCCGACTGTGTGGATGGGCGCCGAGTCTCTAATGCTTATCAAAAGTTGCTCTAAGCAGCCATTGAACCGCGTTGCGTCAGTCGTCTATAAACAATTGATACGCTCCTGTATATCACGCGCTAGACTGTCGAGATCAGAAAAAATAAATGAATCATTTATTCCAAACAATCTAAGCTGTTGGCGCAAATTATTTCTTGCCTCATAAGGAATTACATACCTTGTTCCGCGAGGAACAAAAGGATTGTGAGGGTTTTTCTGGACGGAAAACAGCCCACCCTGTGCAGTAATTCTCGGAGATAAGTGGGACGGAAAGAAATATCCCTCGCTATTGAATGGATCTTCCTTAGCCGTATCGATCGGTCCGCCTTTAACGCGCCAAATATAAAATGCAGCGGCGCCGCTGTAGTCGGGGTTTCTAATCTCTCTCGTTTAAGCCATATATCGTTTACTCGATCGCATACGGCAAAAAACAAGGCAATAAGCGGGTTGCTTGTCCAGTCTAGAAGTCGTGTTGGTAGAGTGTGATGCTGCGCCAATGCCATCCAGTCCCAATCGTTGTCCGGGACTTTATTCAAATAAGGGCGAGCTGCCGCTTTAAATCGAGTAAAAGCGCCACGTTCATCAATTATTTCGCTAGGATACCTTAAATCCAGCTCTATTTTTCCATCTGGCTCGCGCAGTTTAGGGGCCGGGGTAATGCGACCAATCTTTGGAAGAAGCTTCCAATCGTCGCGCCTTTCTCCGCGGAAGAAATACCCGCTATCTGGGAGGATATTACCAACTATTTCGCGGAATTTATCAAAATTCTCTATAGTTTCACCTTGATTTAACCAAGTCATCATGATCCTCGCGTTGAGATCGCATAATTAACGATCGATAACAGAAAGGTAAACAATTAATCCAAGTTATGCAAGCAGTAGGAGTTTTCCATAATCTATTGTCATCGTTTTGGAGTTGTGATCTGATGAGAAAAGCTTCTGATTGATCTTGTGTGTCCGGTAATCGGCATAGTTTGCGGCCTATCTGTATTTTGACCAGCAGAATTGGACGTGACCAAATTCCCTAAAAATCCGGTTAAGTATTGATATTGATTATTGAGAGAACAGGAATGAAGATGAGGAAATTATATGTTTTTCAGCGAATTGGAAATTTTCGCAATCAGGTGTCGACCGGATCGGCGCGTGTGGAACTCCGTGTGGAAGTCGGAGGTGAATCCGGTTCCTTTTCGTCCTGCTTTCTTTCCTCGTGATCCTATATTTTCAATACCTTAGCCGGCAGCCCCCTTCCTGGGGGTCTGGGGGTCGCAGGTTCAAATCCTGTCGCTCCGACCAGTTGCGGAAGGTAGAAAAAGCCTCGAAGTCCTAGGACTGCGGGGCTTTTTTATTGCGTTCCTTTTTTAGCCTGCCTTCGCAGCGGAGCGGGGGAGGTGTAACGGATGCCATGCACCCTATGCATTGCGCACAATTGAATAGCGCATAACCAAATGCATTGCGCGCAATCGAATTGTGAGCGATGTTCCTTCTCACAAGATCACGAGCGGCGGTCCACCCCATGATCCGGACCGCCGCTTCGGCGACCGAATGCCGATGCCCGCAAGTTCAGAACCCAATGAAGGAGCACACGCGATGAAGACCCTGTATTCGACCAAGGTGAGCGCTACCGGTGGCCGTGACGGCAAGGCCGTCAGCGAGGACGGGCTGCTGTCGGTCGCGCTGGCTGCGCCGAAGGAACTGGGCGGGCAGGGCGGGGCCACCAACCCCGAGCAGCTGTTCGCCGCCGGCTATTCCGCCTGCTTCATCGGCGCCATCAAGTTCGTCGGCAACCGCGACAAGATCGCCGTTCCGGCCGACCTGTCGGTGACCGCCACCGTGGGCATCGGCGCCCGTGACGACGGTGAAGGCTTCGGCCTGACGGTGGATTTCGTCGTGTCGCTGCCGGGCATGGACAAGGCCGCCGCCGAGGATCTGCTGGCCCGCGCCCATAAGGTCTGCCCCTACAGCCATGCCACCAAGGGCAACATCCCGGTCACCACGACCGTCGCCTGAGGCTGTTGCCCAAGGCTGTTGCATAAGGTGAATACCTGAGGCGAAGCGCTTCAGGATTGCGCCGCCGGGCTATTGCGCGCGATTGTGCCGAACGCATGATCGACCGGCGCGCCACAGCCCGGCGGCGCGCGCCGTTTCGCAGGGTCCCGCAAAGCCATGACTGCCGCCCCATGACTACCGACAAGGACGATCCGCTTCTGCTCTCCAATCAAGCCTGTTTCGCTCTGTATTCGGCGAATCTCGCGATGACCCGCGTCTATCGCCCGCTGTTGGAGTCGCTGGGCCTGACCTACCCGCAGTATCTGGCGATGCTGCTGCTGTGGGAGGAAGACGGCCAGTCGATGAAGGCGCTGGGCGAAAGGCTGGGGCTGGACAGCGGCACGCTGACCCCGCTGCTGAAGCGGATGGAAGGGCAGGGGCTGCTCACCCGCGGCCGCGATCCGCAGGACGAACGGCTGGTCCGCATCCGTCTGACGCCCGAGGGTGCAGCGCTGCGCGGCAAGGCCGCATGCCTGCCGACCCACATCGCCGCCGCCGCCGGCTGTTCGGTCGAGGAACTGGCGTCCCTGCGCGAGGCTCTGCTGCGGCTGCGCGACGACCTGAACCAGGCCGCAGATCAGGGCTGATCCGATCGGGGCTGGAAATCGGCGGCCGGACGGCCTTTTCTAGGCGACCGATCTCCGGATGGAAGGTGCCGCCGTGACCTCTCACATCATCGACGACCGTCTGCGCATCCGTCCGGCCGATGCCGACGACGCGCCGAACCTCGCCCGGCTGATCGACATCGCCGGCGGCGGGGTCTACGGCTTTCTTCTCGACGGGTTGATGCCGGGGCTGACGGCGGCGGAAATGCTGATGCCGGGGCTTGCCGGGCGCAGCGGTTCGCTGTCGCACCGCCAGAGCGGGGTCGCCGAGCTGGACGGGCGGGTGGTCGGCGTCGCCCACGGCTATCCCACCGACTGGATCCGGACGGAGGATTACAGCGGCCTGCCGCCCGACCGCGTCGCCCATATGGCCGAGTTCTCGGAAACGCTGGACTGGGGCAGCTATTTCCTGTCCGCCCTGGCGGTCGATCCGGAGCAGCGGCGCCACGGCATCGCCGGGCGGTTGCTCGGCTGGTTCTATGAACGGGCGCGGACCGGCGGGTTCGACCGCGTCACCTTGCATGTCTGGGCCGACAACGAACCGGCCCGCCGCCTCTATGCCGGCGAGGGGTTCGAGGAGATCGGCCGCGCCGCCATCCCCTGGCACCCGCGCCTGCCGCACCAGGGCGGCAGCATCCTGATGCGGCGCTATCTCTGAGCGACGACCTGCCGGGGCGCCGCTTCGGCCGCCAGTTCGCCGATCCGGCGCACCACCAGATCGGGATCGGCGTAATGCACCATATGGCCGGAGTCCGGCACCCAATGCAGGGTGCTGTTCGGCAGCATATGGTGCAGGCGGCCGCTCTGTTCCTCCTGCTCGACCACGCGGTCGTGATGACCGGCGAAGATCGCCACCGGCACAGTCACGTCGGCATAGCGGTGCTGCAGGCGTTCGGCGGCGGGCACCATGGTGACGCCGTCCTGGGCGTTGGCGCGCAGCTGGCCCGGCCGGGTGGTCAGGGCGGCGGGGAAGGTCTCCGTCAGATGGTCCGGCACCGGCCGGGGCGAGAACAGCGTCTTCAGCAGCGCCGGCATCATCGCCTTCGAGAAAGGCGGCGACAGCGTGTGGCGCAGCAGGTCGCCCAGCACCGGCGTCGCCACCGGCGCCACCAACACGGCGTCAACCCGCTTGGTCGGGAAGTAATAGCCGGCCAGCAGCACCAGCCCCGCTACCGCCCGGGGATGGTCGAGCGCCAGGGCCAGAGCCACCAGCGTGGCATAGGAATGGCCGACCACCACGGCACGCTCGATGTCCAGCGCGGCGAAGGCCCGGGCCAGCAGGTCCGCCTGATCCTCCGGCGTCCAGGCCCGGTCGTGGGGGCGGTCGCTGTGGCCCATGCCGGGGCGGTCGAAGGAGATCACCCGGTGGTTCCGCGCCAGCCGCTGGAACAGCCCGCTCGCCAGCGAATCGCCCAGCGCCGAGACGTTGCCGTGCAGCAGCACGACCGGCGGGCCTTCGCCAGCCTCCATGTAATGCAGCCGGACGCCGTCGACGGTCAGGAAGCTTCCTTCCGGCGGATAGCGCCGCTCGGCCGCGCGCGCTGCCAGCGTATTGGCGACGGCCAGCCCGCCCAGGGTCAGCGCGGTGATGCCCAGGGTCTTGAGGATGGTGGATTGGCGGTCGGTCATGGCGGTCGTCCTCTCAAGCGGCTGCTGCGATGCAGCATCGTCGAGAGGATAACCGGGGGCGGGGGAAGGGTTCCCGGATGTGGGGGCGTTAGCCCCTCACTTCCCCGCCTTCAACTGCTCCCGCGTCAGCCAGAACACCTCGCCGAAGCTGTTGGCGGTCTGCAGCCACAGGAAGTCCAGGTGGGGATACTCCGCCTCCAGGATCTCGCGGCCGGTGCCGAACTCGCACAGCAGGCCGCCCTCGGGCGTCAGGTGCTTGGGCGCCTCCTTCAGGATGCGGCGGACGATGTCCAGCCCGTCGTCGCCGCCGGCAAGCGCCATTTCCGGCTCGGCGCGGAATTCCGGCGGCAGGGCGTCCATCGCCTCGGCGTCGACATAGGGCGGGTTGGTGATGATGACGTCGTACTTGCGCGTCTTCAGTGGCGCGAACAGATCGCCGTGATGCAGGGTGATGCGGTCCTCGAAGCCGCTGTCGGCGACGTTGCGCTTGGCCACCTCCAGCGCGTCCGGCGACAGGTCGACCGCATCCACCTGCGCCTCCGGGAAGATGCGCGCGGCCAGGATGGCGAGGCAGCCGGAGCCGGTGCAGAGATCCAGCACCCGCTCCACCGAGGTCGGGTCCTCGACCAGGGTGAAGTCGTCGCCGCCGAACAGGTCGGAGAACAGCAACTCCCCGATGTAGGAGCGCGGGACGATCACCCGCTCGTCCACATAGAAGGGGATGCCCTGGATATAGGCCTTGTTCAGCAGGTAGGGCGCCGGCTTGCGGGTGTCGATGCGGGCATGGAGGATGCCGGCCACCGCCTCGCGCTCCGCCGCGGTCAGCCGGGCGTCTATGTAGGGGTCGAGCTGGTCGACCGGCAGATGCAGCGTCTCCAGCACCAGGAAAACCGTCTCGTCGAAGGCCGTGGTGGTGCCGTGGCCGTAATCGAGGTCGGCTTCGTTGAAGCGGCTGACGCCGTAGCGCAGGAAATCGCGGATGGTCGACAGTTCGGCGGCCGCGGCTGCGGCGGTGTGCTTGCTGGTCACGGGGGTGGTCACGGGCGGCGGGCTCCAGTCAGGAACGGGAAAGGGTCAGAGGAGGTCCAGCACCGATTCCGGCGGCCGGCCGACGCGGGCGCGGTCGCCCTTCACCACAATCGGGCGTTCGATGGCGGACGGGTTGGCGGACAGCGCGGCAATCAGCGCCTCGCCGTCCAGATCCTTGGGCAGGCCGGCCTCCGCCGCCTCCTTGGCGCGGGTGATGTCGCGCGGGCCCTTGCCCAGCTTGGCGAGGATGGCGGACAGCTCGGCCGGGCTGGGCGGGGTCTTCAGATACTCGACCACCGCTGGCTCGACGCCGCGGGAGCGCAGGAGTTCCAGCGTCTCGCGCGACTTGCTGCAGCGCGGGTTGTGGTAGATCGTCACGTCGCTCATGGCGGGTTTCCAAGTTCGAAGGTCGGTCCGACTGATACACCCAACCCGCGTCCCGCGCCAATCCGGCATGCGGAAAGCTGTGTGGCGGCGCAACATCCGTCAGGTGACAAGGGCTGCCTTTGGTATTATTTTGCGCGCTCGCTTTTCCGTGGCCCATCGCGCCGTTTCCGGCAGGCGGGCTGCCGAACAGACCCGATGCCCAGATACGGATGCCGGCCGTGACCAAGCTCTCGCTCTCCAAGGACAAGATCAACATCCTTCTTCTGGAAGGTGTCCACGACAACGCCATCGACGAGCTGGCCCGCGGCGGCTACGCCTCCGTCGAGCGGCTGCCGCGCGCCCTGGACGAGGATGAGCTGCTGGAGCGCATCGGGTCGGTCCACATCCTGGGCATCCGGTCGCGCACCCACCTGACCGCCAAGGTGTTCGAGGCGGCCAGCAAGCTGATTACCGTCGGCTGCTTCTGCATCGGCACCAACCAGGTCGACCTGAAGGCGGCGCGCCGCACCGGCATCCCGGTGTTCAACGCCCCCTATTCCAACACCCGGTCGGTGGCGGAACTGGTGATCGGCGAGATCATCATGCTGATGCGCGGCATCTTCGAGAAGTCGCAGCTGGTCCATGGCGGCGGCTGGATGAAGTCGGCCAAGGACTCTTACGAGATCCGCGGCAAGACGCTGGGCATCGTCGGCTATGGCCACATCGGCACCCAGGTGTCGATCCTGGCGGAAGCGATGGGCATGCAGGTCCGCTTCTACGACGTCGTGCGCAAGCTGGCGCTCGGCAACGCGCGTGCCTGCGATTCGCTGGAGGAGCTGCTGTCGGTCTCCGACGTGGTGACCCTGCATGTGCCGGACACCGCGCAGACCCGCAACATGATCGGCGAGCGTGAACTGGCGGCCATGAAGAAGGGCAGCCACCTGATCAACGCCGCCCGCGGCCAGGTGGTGGACATCGAGGCGCTGGCCGCCGCGCTGAACAGCGGCCATGTCCTGGGTGCCGCCATCGACGTCTTCCCGGTCGAGCCGGGCTCCGACAAGGAAGAGTTCCAGAGCGCGCTGCGCGGCATCAAGACCGCCATCCTGACCCCGCACATCGGCGGCTCGACGATGGAGGCGCAAGCCAACATCGGCACCGAGGTGGCGCAGAAGCTGCTTGAGTACTCGGACAACGGCTCCACCGTCGGCGCGGTCAACTTCCCGCAGGTGGCGCTGCCGGTTCAGGCCGGCTGCACCCGCTTCCTGCACGTCCACGAGAACCGTCCGGGCATCCTGCGCAAGGTGAACGAGGTGTTCTCCGGCCGCGACCTGAACATCGCCGCCCAGTATCTCCAGACCGATCCGGAACTGGGCTATGTGGTGGTCGACGTCAACGGCGACGTGGAGGAGATGGAGGTCGTCAATGACCTTCGCGCCATCGAAGGCACCCTGAAGGCACGCTTCCTGTTCCCGGCGCATCAGTGAGGAGGAGGATGGAGTGGGCAAGGCCGCAGCTTGCCCGCTCCATCCCACTCCATGTCTCTTGTCCGCGGACGGTTTCCTGATAACTGTATCGGGATGACCGTTCGCTTCCTGTTCCTCTTCCTTTCGGGCGTACTGCTCGCTGCTTCGCCGGCCGCGGCGCAGTCGAATGGCTGCAGCGGGTTTCCGCCGACGAAGCTCGTGTTCGACAGCATGCTGGCGCCGATCCAGCGCGACGACGGGCTGTCGATCGCGCAGCTCACCCGGTTGCCTGGACGCACGCCGGGGCCGGCGGGGAGCGCCGGCGGCCATGTGCTGGGGCTCACCCAGGCGCGCTATGGCGAGCAGTCGCAGGTTTCCGCCCTGTTCAAGCAGATGGGCGACGGCACCTATTGCGCGGCGGCCAGCACGGTGACCATCAGCTTCGGCTTCCAGCAGCGCATCGTCCATGTCGCCAGCGAGATTCCCGCCAACTCCTGCCTGCATGGCGAGGTGCTGGCCCATGAGATGCGCCATGTCGCGGTGGACGAGGCTCTGCTGCGCGAGATGATGCCGCAGATCCGCATCAAGCTGGATCAGGTGATGGAGGGCATGGCGCCGGTGCGCTCGCGCAGCCAGGCCCAGGCGATGGCGGCGATCCGCCGGCCGCTCGAATCGGCGATGCGGCGGATCATGCAGGACTTCGGCCGCGAGCGCGACCGCCGGCAAGCCCAGGTCGATACCGTGGAGGAGTATGAGCGGGTCAGCCGGGTCTGCAACGGCGAGGCCCGCAACTACCTGCCGAAGCCAGCCCAGCGGCAAACCGTCCGGCGGGGATAAGGTCCTGTCAACGCTTGCGGCGGCGCCGGTCGGTGGCGTGGCCGTCGGTGAACTCCGGCGGCTTACGGCGGACCCAGCGGATGAAGGCGGCGATGTCTGGATGGCCACGCAGGGCTTCGATCTCGTGATAGTGGTCGCGCAACTGCTGTTCGGTCAGCACTGCGTGGATCTTGGCGTGGCAGATGCGGTGCATCGTCACTGTGTCCCGTCCGCCATAGGTGCGCGGGACCAGATGGTGTTCGTTCAGGCTGGCGCCGGGAACCATCGGCCGGCCGCAGAGCGGGCAGGCGGCATGGTCCTCCGTTGGAGCGGCCGGTGGGAGGGCGATGGGCGTTGGCGGCAGGCGGCGCATGGGGTCCGGGGCAGAGGGCGGGGCTTGGAAGATATGGCGCGACCCCGCCGCTCCGGAAAGCCTGCCCTCAGTTCCGCGCGTCTGCCGTCGCCGCGACCGGTACCGCCTGTGCCCGCTGCCCGACCCAGACGCTGCCGAGCGCCAGCACGATTCCGGCGATCTGGTAGCCGGTCAGCGATTGGCCGAGCAGTGCCCAGCCCAGAATCACCGCCGTCACCGGGCTGAGGAAGCCGAGCGGCGCAACCGCTGAGGGCTCCAGCCGCGACAGGCCGCGGAACCACAGGATGTAGGTCAGAGCGGCACCGATGAGGCCGAGATAGACGAAGCCCAGCAGGTTGGCCGCCGTCGGCACCGGCAGCGCCGGCTCCAGAAGCAGCGCCACCGGCACGAGCAGCACCCCGCCCGCGGTCAGTTGCCACGCCGTGAAGGTCAGCGGCGACACCGGCGGGCGCCAGCGGCGGCTCAGCACCGTTCCCGCGGCCATCGACCCGGCGCCGGCCAGTGCGGCGAGCACGCCGATACCGTCGAGCGCCGCACTCGGCTTCAGCACCAGCAGGGCGACACCGCAGATGCCGGCCATGGCGGCGGCGACCGCCAGCGGGCGGATCGGCGTGCCCAGCAGCGGGCGCGACAGAGCGATGACGATCAGCGGCTGCACCGCCCCCACCGTGGCGGCGACCCCGCCCGGCAGGCGATAGGCCGACACGAACAGCATCGCCCAGAAGAAGGAGAAGTTCAGCGCCCCCAGCACCAGCGACCGCCCCCACCAGCATCCCCAGGGCAACCGGCGGACCAGCAGCAACAGCAGAAGCCCGGCCGGCAGCGCGCGCAGCAGCGCCACCGTCATCGGGTAGCCCTGCGGCAGCAGTTCGGTGGTGACGATGTAGGTGCTGCCCCAGATCGCCGGGGCGATTGCGGTCAGCAGCAGGTCGGTGGACCGGGCCATGTTCCGGCTCTCTTTCGATAGGGCATCAGCAAAAAGGGCGCCCCACCGGGACGCCCTTTTCAGCGGAAACGCTGCGCTGGACCGTCAGGCCGCCTTCTTTTCGGCGATCAGCTGGACGAAGCGGTCGAACAGGTAATGGCTGTCCTGCGGGCCGGGCGAGGCTTCCGGGTGGTACTGCACCGAGAAGACCGGCTTGCCCTTCAGGCGGATGCCCTCGTTGGTGCCGTCGAACAGGCTGACATGGGTGACCTCGGCGTCGGCCGGCAGGGTTTCCGGCACCACGACGAAGCCGTGGTTTTGGCTGGTGATCTCCACCCGGCCGGAGGCGAGGTCCTTGACCGGATGGTTGGCGCCGCGGTGACCCTGCTGCATCTTGGTGGTCTTGGCGCCCAGCGCCAGCGACAGCATCTGGTGGCCCAGGCAGATGCCGAACATCGGCACGCCGGTGTCGAGCAGGCCCTTGATGGTCGGCACGGCGTACTCGCCGGTGGCGGCGGGGTCGCCGGGGCCGTTGGACAGGAACACGCCGTCAGGCTGGTGGCGCATCACGTCCTCGACCGTGGCGGTGGACGGCACCACCGTCACCTTGCAGCCGGATGCTGCGAGGCAGCGCAGGATGTTGCGCTTGGCGCCGTAGTCGATGGCGACGACATGGTACTGCGGCTTGTCCTGGGTAGCGTAGCCGCCGCCGATGGTCCAGCCGGCCTCGGTCCAGTCGTAGGTCTGGCGGCAGGACACGTCCTTGGCCAGATCCATGCCCTCCAGCCCCGGCCAGCCCTTGGCCTTGGCGACCAGCGCCTCGATGTTGAAATTGCCGTCCGGCGCATGGGCGACGACGCCGTTGGGCGCGCCCAGGTCGCGGATGCGGCGGGTCAGGCGGCGGGTGTCGATGCCGGCCAGACCGACGAGGCCGTAGCTCTTCAGCCAGTCGTCCAGGTGGCGGGTGGCGCGCCAGTTCGACGGGTCGGTGATGTCGGCGCGCAGGATCAGGCCGCGGGCGGCGGGGGTGATCGTCTCGATGTCTTCGGCGTTGGCGCCGGTGTTGCCGATGTGCGGGAAGGTGAAGGTGATGATCTGGCCGGCATAGCTGGGATCGGTCAGGATCTCCTGATAGCCGGTCATGGAGGTGTTGAAGCACACCTCGCCCACCGAATCCCCCGTGGCGCCGATGCCTCGGCCGCGGAACACCGTGCCGTCGGCCAGAACCAGGACGCCGGTGTGAACCGCATTGTCGGAGGGGGAGTGGCGAGAGTCATTCCTGTGAACCTTCCCAAAAACCGCGGCCGGCGACGGATCGGGTGATCGGCGGAACGGCGACGGCCTAGCGTCCCGCCGGGCGCGCACACGCAACCGCTCGCACCCCAGCTTCGCCATGATCGGGCGATGACGTGGGATCGAGTGGGCTGATCGGGTGGGCCGGACATCCTATATGACGATTGGACGCCTGATTTCCAGCAATAGCTTTGCAAGGCGGCCCTGATGCGCCGACAAGATGGCCGGCGGCAGCGCCTTGCGCCCGGCGGGCAGGGCCATTTGTGTGGAAATCGGCAGGCGCTTTCAGGATAGTTGCCCCGCCCGGCCGGATGCCGGGCACCAAGAACGAGGAAGACAGGACATGACTCTGCGCACGCAGTTCAACGACTCCCTGAAGGATGCGATGCGCGCGAAGGACATGCGCGCGGTGTCCACCCTGCGCCTGATTCTCACCGAGATGAAGAACCGCGACATCGATGCCCGCAGCCGCGGCGTGACCGACGGCATCGACGAGGCGGGCATCCTGTCGATGCTGCAGGGGATGGTGAAGCAGCGCAACGAATCGGCCGGGATGTACGAGCAGGGCGGCCGTCCCGAACTGGCCCAGCAGGAGCGCGAGGAGATCGCGGTCATCGAACGCTTCCTGCCCAAGCAGATGACGGAGGAGGAGTCCGCCGCCGCCATCGACGCCATCGTGGCCGAACTGGGTGCGTCCAGCATCAAGGACATGGGCAAGGTGATGGCGGAGCTGAAGGCCCGCCATGCCGGCCAGATGGACTTTGCCAAGGCCGGCGGCCTGGTGAAGGCGCGGCTTTCGGGCAAGTAAGGGCCGGGGAAGCAGGGACAGCGCAAGCAAGAGGCGCTGGCCGCGGCGGGGCGACTCGGGCTAGGCTGGTGCACGGGGCGGGTGGAACGGGTCAGGAGGACGGTGGAATGGTCGCGGTCCGCAAGTCGACCTTTTCGGGGATGACCGTCGCCCAGTTCCTGGACTGGAACGGCGATGGCACCGACACCCGCTACGAGCTGGTGAACGGCGAACCGCGCGCCATGGCGCCGGCGAGCGCCACGCACGCCTATCTGCAGGTTGCGTTGGCGCGGTTGATCGAGGGCCATCTGATCGACCGCGGCAGCCCCTGCCGAACCGCGACCGAAGCGCCGGTGGTGCCTGGGCTTTCCAGCAACGCCAACCTGCGCGTTCCCGATCTGGCGGTGACCTGTGCGCCCGACGATCCGGAAGGGCGTCTGCTGCCCGATCCCGTGCTGATCGTGGAGATCCTGTCGCCCGGCAACGAGCGCGACACGCGCGGGAACCTGTGGGCCTATGCTTCGATCGCCAGCGTTCAGGAAATCCTGTTTGTCCACTCGACCCGCGTCTGCGCCGAGCTGTACCGCCGCCGCAGCGGCGATTGGCCGGCGGAACCGCTCGTCATCGGGCCAGACGACGAGCTTGTGCTGATCAGCATCGGCTTCCGCACGCCGCTCAATCAAGTCTATGCCCGGACCCGTCTGGCTCAGCGACAGGACTGACGCACCATCTGCCCCCTTGGGGCCGGCGGTGCTGGTTCCCATACTGTGCCTCTGCTATAGCCTTGCGCCCATCTCCCTCATCGCTCTTCGTATCCCGGTGACCGTTCGACCATGGCCTTCCCGCCCCAATTCCTGGAAGAACTGCGCACCCGGCTGACCTTGTCGGAAGTGGTCTCCAAGCGGCTGCGCCTGATCCGCGCCGGCCGGGAGTACAAGGCCCCCTGTCCGTTCCACAACGAGAAGTCTCCGTCCTTCTACGTCAACGACCAGAAGGGCTTTTTCCATTGCTTCGGTTGCGGCGCCCATGGCGACGTCATCGGCTTCGTCATGCGACACGACAATCTCGGCTTCCCCGAGGCGGTCGAGCATTTGGCCGGCGAGGCCGGACTGCCGGTGCCGCGCCCGACGGAGGAGGACCGGCAGCGCTACGAGCGGCGCAAGACCCTGCATGACCTGGTGGAGCAGGCGGCGCGCTGGTTCGAGCAGCAGCTGCACACGTCCGCCGGTCGGGCCGGGCTGGATTACTTCATGCGCCGAGGGCTGGACGGCGACATCATCGCGCGCTTCCGGCTGGGCTACGCGCCCGGCGATTCGAACGCGCTGCGGACATATCTCGGCAAGCAGGGCTTTTCCGACGAGGACATGGTCAATGCCGGGCTGCTGAAGCGGCCGGACGACGGCCGGGCGCCCTACAGCTTCTTCCGCAACCGCGTGATGTTCCCGGTGACCGACCGGCGCGGGCAGGTGGTGGCATTCGGCGGACGCATCCTGGAAGGCGACGGGCCGAAATACGTCAACACCGCCGATACGCCTCTCTTTCATAAGGGCACGCTGCTCTACGGCCTGTCGCGGGCGCGGCAGGCGGCGGCGGACGGCAAGCCGGTGATCGTCGCCGAAGGCTATATGGACGTCATCGCCCTGGTCCGCGCCGGCTTCGAGGGAGCGGTGGCGCCGCTGGGCACCGCGCTGACCGAGACCCAGGTGCAGGAGTTGTGGAAGCTGATCCCGGCGGCGGAGAAGGTGCCCTTCCTGTGCTTCGACGGCGACAATGCCGGCCGGCGCGCGGCGTGGCGGGCGGTGGAGCGCATCCTGCCGCACCTCGCCCCCGGCCAGTCGGCCCGCGTCGCCTTCCTGCCGGAGGAGGACCCCGACAGCCTGATCCGCGCGCAAGGGCCGAAGGCGATGGGGGCGGTTCTTGAGGCGGCCATCCCGCTGTCCGACGCCCTGTGGCGGATGGAGAGCGAGGGGCGGCCGACCGACACGCCGGAGGCCAAGGCCGCGGTCAAGGCGGCGCTGGAGGCCCGCGTCGCCACCATCGCCGACCGCGATGTGCAGAGCTTCTACCGCACCGAGATGCGCCGCCGCGTCGACGAGGCCTTCGCGCCCGCGCGGCCGGCCTTCAACCGCGGACCCTGGGTGCCGGGGCAGGGGCGGGGGCGTTTCGGCGAGGCGCCGCGCCGCCATGTGCCGGGCATGCCCGGACGCCTGACCTCCAAGCCGGTGGGGGAGGGGCGCGGCCGCGCCTCCCGCCTCGCATCCATGCGGGAGCGGATCCTGCTGGCGACGATCATCAACCATCCCGATCTGTTCGGCGAGCTGGCCGAGCCGCTGGGGCTGTTGCCGTTCGGTGACCCGGAACTCGAAAAACTGCGCTGGGCGGTGATCGAATGCCTTTCCGACGAGGCCAACCGCGACTCGACACTTGACGCCGATGCGCTTTGTCGCCACTTGTCATCCGCCGGCCATGAGACGATGGTCGGTGCTTTGCTAGGCGAGTCGACCTATGTCCATGCCGGCTTCGCCCGTCCGGAGGCCTCTACGGAGGACGCCCGGAAGGGATGGTGGCCTGCGTGGCGGCATCTGCATCACGAGCGGGTGCTCGACGATCTTAGGGAAGCGAAGGCGGCTTTGACCCGTGACAACAGCGAGGCGAACTTCGCGAGGGTCGTGGCTCTTCAGCAGGAGGTCATCAAGTCCGGTTTGGGTATTGCGGACGACAGTGACTTTGACGATGTCTGACGGTTGATGGCTTGTGCCGTCGGCGGCCGGGCGTCGGTTGATGGGGCACAGGGTAACTGGAAGCGTTGATGGGACAGGGCCGCATGACAGTTTCTGTAATGGCGGGTTCTGGGTAGATACATGGTTGGGGGTGGGGCGGACGGGCCGGGCAACCGGGACCGGGCGGCCCTTTCGTCTTTTTCAATGGGGTAATGCGGGGGCACCGATCGCATGGCCACGAAAGCTGCGAACAGCGTGGAAGTTTCCGAAACGCGGGAGGAATCCGCAGACGGTCCTCTGATGGACGGCATGGGTTTGGCCGTCAAGAAGATGATCGCCCGCGGCAAGGAGCGCGGGTATGTCACCTATGACGAGCTGAACGCAGCGCTGCCGCAGGATTCGTCCTCGTCCGAGCAGATCGAAGACACGATGGCGATGCTGTCCGAAATGGGCATCAACATCGTCGAATCGGAAGAGCAGGATTCGGAAAACAGCGGCGAGGGCGCCAGCGACGGCGAAGGCCGGTCGTCGGGCAACCTCGACGACGACGACATCGGCCGCACCGACGACCCCGTGCGCATGTACCTGCGCGAGATGGGATCGGTGGAGCTGCTGTCGCGCGAAGGCGAAATCGCCATCGCCAAGCGGATCGAAGCCGGCCGCGAGATGATGATCGGCGCGATCTGCGATCGCCCCTGACCATCCGCGCCATCCTGGAGTGGCATGATTCCCTGATGGAAGGGAAGATGCTGCTGCGCGACATCATCGACCTGGACGCCACCTACGGCGGCGGCCCGGACGGCGAGGAGATGCCGGAAGGTCTGGCCGAGGCCGTCGAGGCCGCCGGTGCGGGCACGGGTGCCGCTCCTGCCGCCGATGCGCCGGCCGGTGAGGACGGCGACGAGCCGCGCCCGCCGCAAGGCGAGGGCGAAGAGGGCGAGGAAGGCGAGGAGGGCGACAACAGCCTGTCGCTGTCCGCGATGGAAGCCGCGCTGAAGCCGCAGGTCATCGAGACCTTCGAGAACATCAAGGCGACCTACGACAAGCTGCACAAGCTGCACGAGGCCCGCATGGCCGCGATGCAGCGCGGCGAGGACATGGGCAAGCAGACGGACAAGAAGTACGAGAAGCTCAAGACCGAGATGGTCGAGCTGATGAACACCGTCCGACTGAACAACCAGCGCATCGAACAGCTGGTCGAGCAGCTCTATGGCCTGAACCGCAAGCTCACCGGCTTCGAAGGCCGCCTTCTGCGCATGGCGACCGACTGCCGCGTGAAGCGCGAGGACTTCCTGAACCAGTATTTCGGCCACGAGCTGGACCCGAACTGGCAGGAGCGCATCCGCGGCCTGAACCCCAAGACCTGGGGCAAGTTCGCCGAGAAGTATGACGGCGACATCCGCAAGACGCGCGAGGCGATCGCCCAGGTGGCCGAAGAGGCCCGCCTGCCGATCAACGAGTTCCGCCGCATCGTCTCCACCGTCCAGAAGGGCGAGAAGGAGGCGAGCCGCGCCAAGAAGGAAATGGTCGAGGCGAACCTGCGTCTCGTCATCTCCATCGCCAAGAAGTACACGAACCGCGGCCTGCAGTTCCTGGACCTGATCCAGGAGGGCAACATCGGCCTGATGAAGGCGGTGGACAAGTTCGAGTACCGGCGCGGCTACAAGTTCTCGACCTACGCGACCTGGTGGATTCGCCAGGCCATCACCCGCTCCATCGCGGACCAGGCGCGGACCATCCGCATCCCGGTCCACATGATCGAGACGATCAACAAGCTGGTCCGCACCAGCCGCCAGATGCTGCACGAGATCGGCCGCGAGCCGACCCCGGAAGAGCTGGCCGAGCGTCTGATGATGCCGCTGGAGAAGGTGCGCAAGGTCCTGAAGATCGCCAAGGAGCCGATCTCCCTTGAGACGCCGATCGGCGACGAGGAGGATTCGCATCTCGGCGACTTCATCGAGGACAAGAACGCCGTCCTGCCGCTGGACGCCGCCATCCAGGCGAACCTGCGCGAGACGACGACCCGCGTGCTGGCCTCTCTGACGCCGCGCGAGGAGCGCGTGCTGCGCATGCGCTTCGGCATCGGCATGAACACCGACCACACTCTGGAAGAGGTCGGCCAGCAGTTCAACGTGACCCGCGAGCGTATCCGCCAGATCGAGGCGAAGGCGCTGCGCAAGCTGAAGCACCCGTCGCGGTCGCGCAAGCTGCGCAGCTTCCTGGATACCTGATTGGGATACCTGATCCGGGAACCGTATCGTTCGAGACGAAGCGGGGGCCTTTCGGCCCCCGTTTTCCTTTTCGGGTTTATGCGTCCGAACGATGAACGAGGGGTTGCATTTCCCCGAAGCTTTGTCGCAAAGTGCGCCCCGCGGTAGGGCCTGTAGTTCAGCGGTTAGAACGCGCCGCTCATAACGGTGTTGTCGTCGGTTCGAATCCGGCCGGGCCCACCAACCTTTCCAAAGGTTTCCGACAGGCTGTCGGCGTCCTCGTCACTATCGCGGCACGCAAGCGCAGAACTCCGTGTTCCGGTGGAGCGGCATTGCCGCCTTCAGTTCCTACCGGATCGTGCTCACCGTGCCGCCCGACACACCACCCGTCAGCCGAACCATTTCGGCATGCGGCACGCCGGACAGGATGCACTGCCGGAACTCCTGGCGCTTGTCTTTGCCGACCTCGTGCCGTAATGCCCGGCCGGTCCGGCAGACGGTTGTCGTAGTGATTGAAGCTAACCATACGCAGGCCGGCAATACTACTGGGACAGGCTCCGGGGCGTCCTCTTTTGGCAGTTTCGACGACCCACCTTTCTTCGATAAGGTGGTATGGTTGAGCGATGACGACCCGTTTTGGCGGTGTCTTGGTGCGAATTGAGCCGTTCTGGTAGTCTTTGGAACCATTGAAACGCGAACTGAAATCTCCTCATCCACCCGAACACTGACAACGCCCGCCAAGGACACTTCCGATGACGAATTATGAGGTTTCCCCGGCGCTCGCCCTGTCGTTCCTGCTCAATGCGGACGAGGCCGTCCGGCTGTTTCCCCTGCCGGTCGTCGATCCGACGACGGAGGCGGACGAGATCGCCGCCATCCTCGCCCAGCTTCCCGCCGACCGCCTGCCTGCGCTGGCAGTTGTCCTGACGCAGGAAGTGCTGGCGCTGCGGCCGGAGGCCGGAGGGTTGCTGGACGGTATCGGCGGACAGGCGCAGACGCGCGCGCTCGACGGCGCCAGCCTTGCCGCTTTGCTTCAGGCGCTGGAGGAGAATTGGATGGGGGTCGCCATTCTGGTGGTGGCGTTGCGGGCGCTGGGAGAGAACCGGCTGAAAGCCGGCGGGCTCGATCTGGAAACCAGATCGATCTACCAGGATCTCTCCGGTTTCCTGAAGGTCTGGGGCAGGTCCGGCGACGGTTCCTCCCAGCCATGACGCGGGAGCAGGCGGAAACGCTGGTCGCCCACCTGCTGGCCGCGCCCGATGGCGAGGCCCGGCAGGCGCTGATCGTTGCGCATGCCGACGACATCGGCCCGCTGTTCTTCGAGATCCTCGGCGCCCAGGCCCCGGAGGAACTGGCGATCGAGGTCGCCCGAAGCCATCTGGCATTGCGCGATCCACGGGCGCAGCGGCATCTGGAACTGACCATCCGGCTGCTGGAGGCGGACATTGCCGGGGATCTGGACGCGGCGATCGCACAAGAGTGGCCGTTTCCGGATCAGGCCGCGGTCTCGGCGATCCTCGACACCGCCGAAGCGTCGGTGTGCCAGCGTGCCGACCTGTCGCTCGGACGGCGCTTCCTCGACATCGCCGCACGGCTGATCGGGCTCGGCGGCTATGACGCTCTCCGTCCGGCGCTGGCGCTCGGCCGGTCGAGCCTCGGCCTGCTCGCCGACGATATCGAAGGTGCGGAGCGGGAATTGCGGGCCATCCTCGCCGCTCCGCCCGGCGATCTCGACCCGTTGGCGGAGTGGGCGCTGTCGGTCAATCTGGGCCTCGTGTTGCTGCGCCAGGGGCGGGCCGGCGAGGCAGCGGCGCATTACGAGGGGCTGATTCCCCGCATCGCCGATACCCGGCTGCGGCTGTCGGCGCAGGCCGATCTGGGGCTGGCCTATCGTGCAATGGGGCGAACCGGCTCGGCGCTGGCGCAGTACCGTGCCCTGGTGGCCGCCTGCGCCGACGCCGGCCAGGAGGACCTGCAGGCCAAGGCCCACGGCAATCTCGCCCTGCTCTATGGGCGGCTGGGGCTGGCCGTGGAGGAGGAGCGGGAACTGCTGGCCAGCCACGAACTGGCGGTGCGGCCGCAACGCGACGACCGGCCGCGCGACTGGCACGCAATCGCCACCGCCTGCTTCAATCTCTGCCTGTTCCACCTGCGCCGCCGGGATGTCGCCGGATTTGACCGCTGGCTGGCACAGTATCGGACGATCACGCGGGATAGCGGCCTCGATCCCGATGGCGTCACCCTGACACGCCTGGAGTTGGAGCGGCTGATTGCCGGTGGGAAGCTGGCGGAAGCGGCGGCTCTGGCGCGCGTGGCAGTGTCGCGATTGCCACGTCACCGCCGTGACGAGGAGGCAATGGCGCTGATCGGCTCCGCCGGCCGCGCCCTGCTGGTCGCCGGGGATCACCGGCAGGCGGCGGCGCTGTTCGCCCACACGGAGCGGCTGGCGGTCGCCGCCGGCAACCATGAATTCCATCACGCGGCGCTCGGCTACCGGGCCGTCGCCCTGCTGGCCCTCGGACAGGCCGATGAGGCCGGGACGCTGCTCGATGCCATGACCGCCATCGACACCGGGTTGCGCCGGCAGCTCGACGATCCGCTGCATCAATTCACCTATGGTGCGGCGCATGAGGCGCTGTATGACGCGGTGATCGCCGCCCTGATCGATGCCGGTGACGCCCGGCGGCTGTTCGATGCCCTGCAAGGAGCCAAGGCCTTCGCGGTCGGCCGCGGGCTGGGCGTGCGCGCCGGCTTCGACGAGTTGGCGGCCCGGCTGCCGCAGGACGCCGCCTTTCTGGAGTATGTTCATCGCGGTGACCGTTCGGTCTGCCTGATCGCCCGGGCGGGAGGCCAAGCGCCCGATCTGGTTCGGCTCGACGCCGACGAGTCCTGGCTGCGCGGCGCGGCGGCGCGGGTGGATGGGATGGCGGCGGCGGCGCTGGTTACCCTGCGCGACCCCGATCGCCGGTTCGACGGCCTCGCCGCCATCGCCGGGCGCCTGCTGCATCCGGTGCTGGACCGGCTGGAGCCACAGGTGCGGCGACTGATCGTCGCCCCGGCGGGACCGGCGATCCGGTTGCCCTTTCACCTCTTTCCCCTGGGCGAGGGGCGGATGATCGACCGCTACGCGGTCAGCTACGTACCCAGCGCCGCCGCCTGGCTGGCCTCCCGCGGCCGCGCTCGTCCACCCCGTGACGCGCTGGTGATCGGCCATGGTCGTGACGGCGACCCACCGCTGTCGGAGCAGGGGTTCCGGACGGAAGCGGCGGCGGTGGCGGCGACCCTGGTCCAGGCTGGCCTGTCGCTGCGTCCGGCATCCTCGGACGGCAGCCGCGCCGACCTGCTCCGGCATCTCGATGCCGACATTCTGCACGTCGCCGTCCATGGCGGGTTCGACTCCGCCGATCCCATGGGTGGGCGGCTGGTCCTGTCGGCGCAAGGGCGGGACGCGCCGCTGGCGCTGGAAACCCTGGCAAGGGCCGAGACGGCGGCGGCAATGGTGGTGTTGAGCGGCTGCGACACCGGACGGGTGGTTCCCCTGCGCAACCAGGAGGCGTTGGGGCTGATGAGCGTCCTGCTCAGCCAGCGGGTGGCCGCCGCGGTGTTGAGCTTCTGGCCGGTGCCGGCCACCGGCGGCGTCGCCGCGACGATGATGACCGCTTTCCACCGGACATGGCTGATCGACGGCCTGCCACCCGACATGGCCTTGCGCCGCGCCATGCTGGAGGCCGGGGCGGCGGGCGCACCGCTTCACGCCTGGGGCGGCTTCGGGCTGTTCGGCTATGGTGGACCAAGCCAGTGGATGGAGTGATGAGGTGGAAAACCCGGCCTGATTCGATCTTAAGCTGCAGAGGTGCCGATAGGGCCGATTGACTCCGGTTTGCCCAACCCGGCGACCAGGTGCTCGATGAAGCTGCGCACTTTCGGCGAGACATGGCGGGTTGCGGGATAGACGATATGAATGGCCTCGTCCGTCACCTCCAGTGCGGACAGCACCGGGACGAGACGGCCGGCGCGAATATCGTCCTCCACGATGAAGTCGGCCAGCCGCGCCAATCCCAATCCACCCACCGCGCCATGGCGCAACAGCCACAGACTGTCGGTCTGGAAGCTGCCGACAGGGCGTAGGATCTCGCGCCGGTCGCCGATCATGAATTCCCACTCGGTCCGGCCCGATCCCGACAGCAGCGTCAGGCATTCGTGGTGGGCGAGATCGCCCGGCGACTGCGGCACGCCGCGCCGGTCCAGATAGTCGGGACTGGCCACCACGTGGCGGCGCAGCGGCCGCAGGCGGCGGGCGATCAGGCTGGAGTCGACCAGCCGCCCGGCGCGGATCGCCAGATCGAACCCGTCGTCGACCAGCCGCTGCACACGGTCGTTCAGGCTGACCTCCAGCGACACGCCGGGGTGGCGGCTCATATATGATGCCAGCAGCGGCGCTACCCGCATCTGCCCGAACATCACCGGCATGGTGATGCGCAGGGTACCGCGCGGCTCCTCGCCCATCTCGGTCAGCGACTGTTCCGCCTCGTCCAGCGCCGCAAGGATGGCGCGGGCGCGCAGGCAGAAGGTGGCGCCGGCGTCGGTCAGCGCGATCCGCCGCGTGGTGCGCGCCAGCAGCCGGGTGCCCAGCCGGTTTTCCATCTGGGCGATGCGCCGGCTGATCGCCGAGGCGGACAGCCCAAGCCGCTCCGCCGCCGCCGACAGGCTGCCGCTGTCCACCACCTCGACCAGCACCGTCAGATCGTCCAGTCGGTCCATGCCGTCCTCCGTGTCCCCAGTCCTGCCATATCCCGTCCCCAGGCGTATTCTTGCATTCTGCGCAAAGATATTGTGCGTGTCCCCCTATGTTTCGCAAATCCGGCTTTTGACAGGATCGGACCGACGGACACGCCGACAGGGAATTGCCCGATGCGTCTTCAACGCCAACTCCGCACCATCCGGGCGCAGGCCGGCAAGACCCTGCCTCCGGAGGTCATGGCGATGATGGACCGGATCATCGCGGATCTGAAGGCGCGGGGGATCGAGCTGGGGGCACTGCGCCCCGGCCTGCAGGCCCCCGACTTCGCCTTGCCGAACCAGCTCGGCCGCACCGTCTCGCTTTACGAGACGCTGGAACGGGGACCGGTCGTCCTGCTGTTCTATCGCGGCGAATGGTGTCCTTATTGTTGCGCCCAGCTCAGGGCCATGCAGCTGGCGTTGCCGCAATTGACCGCCGGCGGTGCCCGGCTGGTGGCGGTGTCGCCGGAGCTGCCTGACCACAGCCTGACGCTGGCGGAACGCAACGCGCTGGATTTCGACATCCTGTCCGACCGGGAAGCGATGGTGGCCCGCAGCTACGGCCTTGTCTTCCGCGTGCCGGACGAGTTGCGCGATCTCTACCGCGACCGCGGCCTCGACCTCAACGCCCGCCAGGGCCGTCCCCTCGGGGAGCCCTGGCAGCTGCCGATCCCGGCGACCTATCTGCTGTCGCCCAGCGGCGTCGTGCGCTTCGCCGCCATCGACGCCGACTTCACCCAACGCCCGGAGCCGCAGGCGCTCGTCGATCTGCTGCACGACCGCGTACCGGCGTCCTGACCGGCGCCCATCGTTCCGAAACACCGGATCATCCCGCAACTGAGGACCATGACCATGACCGCCACCAAGACTTTGGCCCTGCTCCCCATCGCCGGCGCGCTGGCCGGCGCCCTGACGCTGATGGCCGGCCCGGCCGCCGCCCAGTCCAACATGGAGAAATGCTACGGCATCTCCAAGCCGGGTGAGAACGGCTGCGCCCATGCCAAGGGCCTGCATTCCTGCGCCGGCAACAGCAACCTGACCTACGACGGCGGCGACTGGAAGCTGGTCAAGGCCGGCACCTGCGCCGAGGAGATGGGCTCGCTGAAGCCGTTCGACGGCGCCAACCCGAAGAAGAAGGGCTGAGGCGATGGCCGCGGCGCCGCCTTCCACCTCCGTCCGGTCCGTGCCGGTCGCCGCCGGCATTGGCCTGCGCGAGCCGCATCGGGAGGCGTTCGTCGCGGCCGGCTGCCCGATCCCGTGGGTCGAGATCCATCCGGAAAACTATTTGGTTCCCGGCGGCCCGCGCCTGGCCGGCATCCTGCGGGTCCGCCGCGATCTGCCCGTCAGCTGCCACGGCGTCGGCCTGTCGCTGGGCAGCGCCGGCGGTCTCGACCCCGATCACCTGATGCGGCTGCGCGTGCTCTACGACAGGCTGGAGCCGGGGCTGATCTCCGAACACCTGTCCTGGAGCGTCGCGGACGCCATCTACCTCAACGACCTGCTGCCGCTGCCCTATACCGAGGACAGCCTCGACCGGGTCCGCCGCAACATCGACCATGCCCAGGACGTCTTCGACCGGCGCATCCTTGTCGAGAATCCTGCCGCCTGCCTCGCCTTCGCCGACAGCGCCATTCCCGAAGCCGAATTCCTGGCGGAACTGGCCGACCGCACCGGCTGCGGTCTGCTGCTCGACGTAAACAACCTCTACGTCTCCTCGGCCAATCTCGGCTTCGACCCGTCGGCGTGGCTGGACGCCATTCCGGCCGATGCCGTCGGCGAACTGCATCTCGCCGGTCATGCCCGCGTGACGCTCGGCGGCGAGGAGTTGCTGATCGACGACCATGGCAGCGCGGTCGGCGACGCCGTGATGGCGCTCTATGCCGATGTGCTGGACCGTCTCGGCCCGCGGCCGGTGCTGATCGAGTGGGACAACGACCTGCCGCCGCTCGACCTGCTCCTGGCCGAGGCGGGCAGGGCGCAGGGGGCGCTCGATGCCCGGATGCGGCATGGCGAAACGCCGGCCATGATCCGGGAGGTCCATTGTGCCGGCTGACGCGAAACTTGCAAAACTCCAGCGCGACTTCGCCACCTTCCTGCTGCACGGCGATCCGGTGGTCGCCGGGGCGCTGCGGCCGGATTTGCCGGCCGGACGGCTGACAGTCTACCGCAACACCGTGATGGGATCGCTGGCGGCCGTTCTCGGCCATGCCCATCCCACCCTGCGCCGGCTATTGGGCGAGCAGCGCTTCACCGCGCTGGCCTACCGCTTCGGGGCGGAGGCACCGCCCTGCGTGCCGATGCTGTGGAGCTACGGCGCCGGCTTCGCAGACTGGCTGGCCGATCTCGAGCCGGCCGCCGAAATCCCACCCTGGGCGTCCGACCTCGGCCGGCTCGACTGGGCGATGCATGAAGCGCTGTTCGCCGCCGACGCCGAACCGCTCGACCTCGGCCGGCTCGCCGCCATCCCGCCGGAACAGGCGGGGTCTCTGCGGCTGGCTCCGCACCCATCGCTGCGGCTGGTGCGGTCGGGCTGGAACATCCATGAGCTGTGGAAGGATGGCGCGGCGGTGCCGGTGCCGCAGCCGGAAGCGGTCCTGATCGGCCGCGTTCCCGGCGACGGAAGCGACGGAGTCGCTGTGGACGCCGCTGGGGGAGGTGCGCTGCGCCCGGCTGACCGCAGCCGACGGCGCGCTCGCCGCCCTGCTGCTGGCCGGCGCCACCCTGGACGAGGCCGCCGACGCCGAAGCGGCCGCCGGCGCCGATCTCCAATCCCTGCTGGCGTTGCTGCTGCAGAACAGTCTGCTGGCCGGCTTCGCGCTCGACCGGCAGCCCTCCCTTACCGGAAGCGAAGGGAACGACCCATGACGTCTTCGCCTGTAAGCCTTGGGGTGAGCCCGGGCCGACTGGCCCGCCTGGCGGACATCCGCGATCATGCCGCCGGGTGGCTCGACCGGTATGCGGCCCCGCTGTTCGACCTCGCCGTCCGGCTGACGATGGCGCCGATCTTCTTCCGCTCCGGCTTGCAGAAGATCGGCGACTGGCAGGCGACTCTCTTCCTGTTCCAGGAGGAATACCGGGTGCCGCTGCTGCCGCCGGATATCGCCGCGCTGCTGGCCGCCGCCATTGAGCTGACCATGCCTGTCCTGCTGGTGCTGGGTCTGGCGACACGGCTGGCGGCGCTGCCGCTGCTGGCGATGGCGCTGGTGATCCAGTTCGTGCTGGGTGCGGCAAACCCGGCCTTCAGCAATCCGCAGCATTATTTCTGGATGCTGCTGCTCGCCGGCCTGATCGTCCGCGGCGGCGGACGGCTGTCGGTCGACCACTGGCTCCTTCACCTCAGCCGCTGCCGCATGGGAGACAGTCGATGACCGCTGCCGAGAACAGCCACCGGAACAGGTTTCCGCTCCCCGCACACCGGCAGATCGCCCGGCTCGGCTGGCTGCTGTCGTCCGGCCTGGTCGCCGTGCTTGCGCTGGTGCTGGCGGTCAGCCTCGTCACCGTGCAGGGCATCCGACAGGTGGACGAGCGCTGGAACGCCTACGATCTGGGCGCCGCAGCCAAGGCCGACGCCCTGTCCGACCTGCGCGGGGCGCTGGGGTTCGGCGGCGTCATCCACCGCTTCGGCGACTATCTGCTGACCGGCGATCCGGCCCGTGCCGCCGAGGTCCGGCAGAGCCTGAAATCCGCCGCCGCCAATCTGGAGGTCTACCGCTTCGCCGGCGAGCTGAGCGCTGCCGAAAGAACGGCGCTCGACAGCATCGCCGCGGCGATGGTGCAGCTGGACGCAAAGCTGACCGAAGCCGAGGCCGCGGCGGCGGCGCACACCCCGCTCGACCGGCTGGCCCGCACCGCGGCACTCGACACCGCGCCGGCGGTGGCGGCGATGCGGACGCTGAACAGCGAGCTGACCCGGGCGCGCGCCGCCCTCGGCGAAGCCAACCGCCAGGGCATCGCCGGCCTGACCGGCACGGTGCTGACCGGCGGCAGCGTGGCGCTGGTGCTGCTGCTCGCCATCGCCGGGCTGTTCCTGTGGTTCACCCATCACCGCATCGTCCGTCCGCTGGCCCGGCTCGCCGGCTACATGCAGCGTCTGGCCGGCGGCGATCTGGACAGCGCCGTGCCCCTGGTCGGCCGCCGCGACGAGATCGGCGCCATGGCCGGCACCGTCGACGTGTTCCGCGACGGGCTGGTCCGGCTGCGCGCCGCCGGGGAACGCGAACGCGCCGAGGCCGAAGAGGCCCGCCGCCGCCAGGAGACGCTGGAACGGGACCTCCGCTCCTTCGAGGCGGAAATCGGCACGCTGGCCGCGGCGCTGGCCGGGCGGGCCGGCACGCTTCACCGCACCGGGCAGGATCTGGCCTCCTCCTCCAGCCGGACCATCGGCAGCACGCAGGAGGTCTCCGCCGCCGCTGCCCGCACCGCCGGAACCGTCCAGGCCGTCGCCGCCGCCACCGAGGAACTGTCCGCCTCCATCGCCGGGATCGGCCAGCGGGTGCAGGGCTCGGTCGCCATGACCACGGCGGCGGTCGAACAGGCCGACCGCTCTTCCGCCACCGTCGCCAGCCTCGCCGAGGCGGTGCAGCGCATCGGCGAAGTGGTTGGGCTGATCAACGCAATCGCCAGCCAGACCAACCTTCTGGCGCTGAACGCCACCATCGAGGCCGCCCGCGCCGGCGAGGCGGGCAAGGGTTTCGCCGTGGTGGCGCAGGAGGTGAAGAACCTCGCCAACCAGACGGCGCGGGCGACCGAGGACATCACCCAGCAGATCGCGACGATCCGCAGCGCCACCGATGGCGCGGTCGACGCCATCCAGGGCATCGGCAGCAGCCTGGGGCAGGTCTGCCGCATGGCGCAGGAGATCGCCGACGCCGTCACCCAGCAGGACGAGGCGACGCGCGAGATCGCCCGCAACATCCAGGAGACCGCAGGGTCGGCCGGCGCGGTCAGCGCCGCGATTTCCGAGGTTGCGCAAGCAGCCGAACAGGCCGGAATGGTTGCGGAAAGCATGTTCTCATCCGCACAATCGCTCGGCAGCGAGACCAAGCGGCTGGAGGGGGCGGCGCACAGCTTCTCCCGAGCGTTGCGCGCGTGATTTCCAGAGGCTCCGGGGCAGAGGGAAGACCAGGGTGACAGACATCGTCAGTGAAGGCTCCGGTGTCATGCCCGGCGGCGGCGGCCCCCGGGCCATCTCCGGAGCGGGCGCCGGGGCGGGCCGCCGCACCCTCACCATCGCGCGCTCGGCGCTGCTGCTGGCGGCGGCTCTGGTCGTCTGTCTGGCCGTGATGCTGGCGGTCGGGCTGGAACTGATGCGCGGCATGGATGCGGTGGCCGACGGCTGGCGCGACTACGACCTGCAGGCCGCCACCAAATCCGACGCGCTGTCGGAGGTGCGCGGGCATCTCGGCCTGGGCGGCGTCATCGACCGTTTTCGCGAGGGCACGCAGGCCGATACAAGTGGCCATTCCGCTGGCGACCATGCGGCGCTGGACCGGTCCCTGGCGCTGGCGCGGGCCAATCTGGCGATCTACCGCGACATCGTCACCCCCAGCGAGGACGAGGCGCGGGCCATCGCCGCCATCGCGGCCTTTCTCGACGCCATCCAGGTGCAGATGGAGGACCCGGCGGCGGCCATCCCCCCGGAAGCGTTCGACGCCTGCCGCCGCGACGCGGTGAAGGGGCTGGCGGCGTTGAACAGCCATCTCAGCGCGCAGCGGGCCCGGCTGACCGCCGCCACCCTGACCGACATCGAGACCCTGCAACGGCTGATGGCGGTCGGCGGCGGGGTCATCGCCGTGCTGGTCCTGGCGCTGGCCTGCGCCGCCGTGTGGTTCACCCGCAGCCGCATCGTCGGACCGCTCGGCCGTCTGGTGGAGGACGCTCGCCGACTGGCCAGCCGCGATCTCGACCGCCCTTTCCCGGGGTGGGGCAGGGGGAAGGGAACGGGCTTCCGGCACGACGAACTGGGCCTGCTCGGCCGCAGCCTCGAGGATAGCCGGATCGCCCTGCGCGACCTGTTCGCCGCCATCGAGGAGAAAACCCGCCGGCTGGGCGAAAGCGAGCGCCGCTACGCCATGGCCGCCGCCGCCACCAACGACGGGCTTTGGGACTGGAACCTGGAAAGCGGAGACTTCTACCTGTCGCCCCGACTGCGCCAGATGCTCCGTCTGTCGGCGGATGATGGAGAGCCCGGCCTTTCCGGCCTGCTCGCCCACATCCATCCCGACGACCGGCATGCCGTGCTCGCCGCAATCCGGCAGGGGGAGCATGGGGCGGACGGCGCCAGCTTCGATGTGGAGTTCCGCGTCCTGCCGCCAAACCTGAAGCAGGAAGACCTGAGGCCGGAGGACGGAACCCGCTGGCTCCATCTGCACGGCATCGTCGCCGCCGGCCCGGACGGCCGGGTGGCGCGGCTGGCCGGTTCCGCCGCCGATGTCAGCGACCGCAAATCCTACGAGGCGCGGCTGGTCCATCAGGCGACTCATGATTTCCTGACCGGCCTGCCCAACCGCGCCTATCTGATCCGCTGGCTGCGCGAGCGGCAGGCGGCGCTGGATTCCGGCTGGAGCGATCTGGCGCTGCTGTTCCTCGATCTCGACGGCTTCAAGGTGGTTAACGACAGCCTGGGCCATGCGGTCGGCGACCGCGTCCTGATCGCAACGGCGGAGCGGATCGCCGGCCTGCTGGAAGCGGGGGAGTTCGTTGCCCGTCTGGGCGGCGACGAGTTCGTCGTCGCGGTCCCCGCCGGCCGGGAAGCGGCGATTGCCCGCGCCCAGGCATTGGAGACCGCCTTCCAGCGCCCGCTCTGCGCGGGCGGCATGGAACTGCGGATCGGGCTCAGCATCGGCCTCGCGGTCGACGATGGCACCAGTGACGACCCCGACAGCCTGCTGCGCGACGCCGACATCGCGCTTTACCGCGCCAAGGAGCATGGCAGGGGGCGCACCGTGCTGTTCGACGCCTCCCTGCGCGAGGCGATCCTGATCCGCAGCCGCCTGCAACGCGATCTGACACCGTCGCTGGAGGCCGGCGACATCTTCCTGGTCTATCAGCCGATCGTCTCGCTCCCCAGCGGACGGCTTACCGGGTTCGAGGCGCTGGTGCGCTGGCGCCACCCCGACCTCGGTCTGGTCAGCCCGGCCCAGTTCATCCCGATCGCCGAGGAGACCGGCCAGATTCTGCCGCTCGGCCGCCATGTGCTGGAACGGGCGGTGGAGCAGCTCGCCCGCTGGCGCCGGATGGCGGGGGTGCCGCCCTGACCGTCAACGTCAACCTCTCGGCCCGCCAGATGTGGGACGAACGCTATGTCGACGACATGCTGGAATTTCTGGCGGACGGCCGCGCCAGCGGTCTGAAGGTCGAGGTGACCGAGAGCATGACCGTCGCCGACCATGACCAGGCCCGCGCCATCCTGGAACGCTTCCATGCGCTGGGCGTGGCGTTGTGCATGGATGATTTCGGCACCGGCTATTCCTCGCTGTCGCACCTCGGCAGTCTGCCCTTCGACGTGATGAAGATCGACAAGAGCTTCATCAGCGCGCTCGGCAGCGACCCCAGGCAGGAATCGCTTCTGCGCGGCATTGTCGAGCTGGCCCACCGTATCGGGCTGGAGGTCGTCGCCGAAGGGGTTGAGACCGAGGAGGAGCGGGCCGTGCTGACCCGGATCGGCTGTGATTATGCCCAAGGCTACCTGTTCGCCCGCCCGCTGTCCGTAACTGACGCCGAAGCGCTGCTTCTCGCCGCTGATTGAGGAGGTTCCTGTTTCCCGGACAGCCGGCTAAGCTTGGTTTACCCAGGAAGAGGGACGGACCTGATGACGGGGACGGAAGCGGTATTCGGCAGAACCCCGGCAAAGGTCTACGAGGGCACACTGAACCGGATCAGATTGGCGGCGTGACGCGGACCTGAACCAAGCTTATTCCAGCCGCCAAACTGTCTGGGAAACGGGAACTCCTCAATCGACGCAGGGGCGCCTGAAGCCTTTTCGGCACAAGCTTGGCCGTACCGCATAAATTTTGCTGCAAGCCTGAGAAAGTCTGGAATAAAGGATGCGCGGCGCGCGTTCGCACCCATATGCATCGGGTCTCCCCATCGGCCGCAGGGCCGAACGGGCCGGCCCGGCCCTGGATATGCGGCGCCGTGTCGTCCCGTCCGGCCTTGCGGCCGGAGGGTGAAGCCATGGCGTGAGCCGTGGCGTGATCGGTAAGGATCGGGTGCGCGGTTGAGCAAATTCGGGGTCGATCTGGAAGTCCACATCGCGTCCTTGCGGCGCTACGCGCGTGCCTTGCTGCGCAACGGTGCGGATGCGGAGGATCTGGTGCAGGAAGCGCTGACGCGCGCGGTGGCGCGCGCCGACAGCTTCCAGGCGGGGACGAACCTGCGGGCCTGGCTTTTCACCATCCTGCACAACGTCCACGTCAATCAGGTCCGTTCCAAGGCCGCCCGGCCGCAGGAGGTCGACGTCGACGACGTCGAATCGAAGCTGGTCACCCCAGCCCGGCAGGAAGAACGTGTCGAGTTGCGCGAGATGATGCGGGCGGTCGACGAGTTGCCGGAGGAACAGCGCAAGGTGCTGCTTCTGGTGGCGCTGGAGGGCCTGAAATACGACGAGGTCGCCGACATGCTCGGCGTGCCGATCGGGACCGTCATGTCGCGCCTGTCACGGGCGCGCGAGGCGGTGCGGGCGAAACTGGCGAACGAGGGTGGCGTCACCCTCCGGCGGGTGAAGTGATGAACGCGCATCAGGGAATTGGACGGGTCACGGAGGACGAACTCCACGCCTATGTCGATGGACAGCTGGACGGCAGCCGCCGTCTGGCGGTGGAGCGATGGCTGGCCGAAGACCCCGACGCGGCGCGCCGGGCGGAGGATTACCGCGCCCAGGCGATGCTGCTGCACGAGATGTTCGACACCGTTCTGCGCGAGCCGCCGAGCGATGCCGTGCAGGAACTGTCCGACAAGCTGAAGGGCCGCATCGCCTTCAACGACAACCGTCCGGCCTGGCATGCCCGGCCGCTGATCCGCTTCGCCGCCGCGGTGATGCTCGTGGTGGCCGGTGCGGCCGGCGGCTGGATGGGCCGCGGCGCCGAACAGCAGGCTGCCGCCCCCGTCGTCCAGCAGCGCCAGACGCTCGCCACCTTCGCCCAGGAGGCCAGCCAAGCGCACCGTTTCTACACGTCCGACGAACGGTTCCAGGTGGAACTGGGCGCCGACAACCAGGACGAGCTGAACGGCTGGCTGTCCAAGCGGGTCGGCCGCGACGTGTTCGGTCCCGACCTTGGCCGCGTCGGCTACCGGCTGATCGGCGGCCGCTCGCTGCCGACCGATATGGGCGCCGGCGCGCAGTACATGTACGCCAACGACGCCAACAAGCGGATCACCCTGTTCGTCGGCGCTCCGCAGAGCGGCAACCAGTCCAGCTTCAGCTTCACCCAGAACGGCGACGTCGCCACCTTCTACTGGGTGGAAGGGCAGCTCGCCTATGCGCTGGCCGGCCGCCTGTCGAAGGAGGAACTGCTGGAGATCGCCAAGGCCGTCTACCAGGACGTGAAGGCCGGTCCGCCGCGCCGCGAGCCGCCGCAGCAGGAACAGCAGCCCCAGCAGCAACAGCAGCAGGACCAGCCGGCGGGCGTTCAGCCGGTCAGCGACACGCACAAGCCGAAGGAAAGCTGAGGGAAGGGTAGACCCCCGCCTATCCTCCCCCGCCGGGCGGAGGAGGGATGGGGAGGGCGCATCTGCATGCGCTCCCCTTACCGCTCCAGCAGATACGCTTTCAGCCAGTCGCGCACCTCGCGGCAGACCGCTTCGGATGTCTCCTCCAGGGCGTGGCCGGTGCCGGGGACCAGGACCAGCTTCTTCGGTTCGCGGGCCTTGCGGTGGACGTGGATGGAGCAGCTGGGCGACAGGATCTCGTCCGCTTCGCCGTGGATCAGCAGGATGGGGCAGGCCAGATCGGTCACCGGATCGGTGCCGTAGCCCTGGGTCGCCAACGCCACCACGGTGCAAACGGCACCGCGGTTGGAGGCTGCCGCCTGGATGACCACCGCGCCGCCGAAGGAATGGCCGACCAGCGCCACATGATGGATGCCCTGGCGGCCCAGGAAGCTCAGCCCGCACAGCACGTCGTACACCGCCTGCTCCAGGTCGCGCGGGTCGCGGAACTGCAGCCGTAACGAGGCGACGCCGTCGGCGGTCAGGTCCGCGGCGAGCCGCGGATAGAGCCCGCGCGCCGGCGTGTCGAAGCCGCCGCCGATTCCTCCGACCCAAAGCACCGCCAACTCGCCGCCCGGAACCGGATAGTAGCGGGCCTCCACCGGGCCGCGGTCGGTTTCCAGGGTTGCCGGCCGATAACCTTCGGCTTCGGCGATGCCCATGGTGGCGTCCAGAAGTGGCACGGCCATCCTCCCTTCCGATCTTTGCTGCCGATGGTAACAGCCGGGACGCCGCAGGGTTGCTGCGCATCGGGTCATGCATAAAGCGGGTCATGGCATAAAGCGGGTCATGCCTCACGGCAACGAAGCCGCAACCCGGCTGTTCTCTGTCCAAAGGCATTGCACAGACTGGAAAGGAGCGGCGATGGCGTCGAAGAGTTTGACCGGGCAGGGCCGCTGGCCTCAGCCGGACTCCCTGCGGTCGGGTAAGGGCCTGATCGGGTCGGGCGACGCTGCGACCGGCGGCCGCTGGCTCGCAATGGTGGGCGGCACCGCGCTGGGCGTACTGGGGCTCCAGCGGTCGGGCTGGGGCGGGGCGATGATGGCGTTGGGCGGAGCCGGGCTGTTCGCCGCCGGTGCCCTGGGCCTGAAGCCCTTCGGCGGCCGCGCCCTCCTCCCGGCGCCCGATCCCGGCACCTGGCGCAGCCATGTCCCGGCATCGCGCCGCCGGTCGCTCACGCCGGAACGCACCCAGGCGGTCGTGACCATCGCGTCCGAACCGGGGACGGTCTTTCGCTTCTGGCGCAACTTCGCCAACATCCCGAAGCTGATGCCGCAGCTGGAGCGGGTCGACGTGCTGTCGGCCACCGAAAGCCGGTGGATCGCCGCGTCCGGCCGCATGGCCGGTGAAAAGGGGCCGGGCGGGGAGGATCTCAGCTGGCGCTGCGTGCTCGACCGCGTCGACGAGGACCGGCTGCTGACCTGGCACACGGTTGGCGAGACGGCGCTGCCGCACCGCGCCTCGCTGATGCTGAGCCCGGCGCCGGGCGACCGTGGGACGGAGGTGCGGCTGACGCTGGTCTACCGCGTCCCGGCGACGGAGGTCGCGGCGCGCCTCGGCGTCACCCCGGAGGCGCAGGCGGAGGAGGCGTTGCGCCGCTTGAAGCAGCGGGTGGAGACGGGGGAACTGTCCACCATCGACCGCCAGCCGCGGGGCGGAACCTCCGGCAGCTTCCGGGAGGCGATGGAATGAAGGCGCTCTGCTGGAACGGAACCAACGACCTGCGGGTGGAGCGCGTGCCCGACCCGGTCCTGGTCAATCCCCATGACGTGATCGTCAAGGTTGCGCTGTCGTCGGTCTGCGGGTCCGACCTGCATCTGATCGACGGCTATGTGCCGACCATGCGGCCCGGCGACATCATCGGCCACGAGTTCCTGGGCGAGATCGTGGAGAAGGGGCCGGAGGTCCGCTACCTGAACCGTGGCGACCGGGTCATCACCATCTCGGTGATCGGCTGCGGCCATTGCGGCCATTGCCGGCATGGCGAAAGCTCGCTGTGCGACAACTCCAACCCCAACCCGGACTATGCACGCACCGCCTACGGCCATTGCGGCGCCGGCATCTTCGGCTACAGCCACGCCTTCGGCGGCTATGCCGGCAGCCATGCCGAGTATATCCGGGTGCCCTATGCCGACTTCAACACCGTCCGCGTGCCCGAAGGGGTGAGCGACGACAAGGCGCTGTTCGTGTCCGACGCGGTGCCGACCGGCTACATGGCCGCCGACATGGCCGGCATCAGGCCGGGCGACGTGGTGGCGGTGTGGGGTTGCGGCGGCGTCGGCCAGATGGCGATCCGCAGCGCCTATCTGCTGGGGGCGGAGCGGGTGATCGGCATCGACCGCTTCCCCGACCGGCTGCGCGCAGCCCAGATGAAGGCGGGGGCGGAGACGCTGGACTACAGCCGCGTCGACATCTTCGACGCGCTGCAGGCGATGACCGGCGGGCGCGGTCCCGACGTCTGCATCGACGCCGTCGGCATGGAGGCGGACAGCGCGTCCAACCCGGTGGAGGATCTGTACGACCGGGCCAAGCAGGCGGTGGGGCTGCAGAGCGACCGGCCGGCGGTGCTGCGCCAGATGATCGAGAGCTGCCGCAAGGGCGGCACCCTGTCGATCGTCGGCGTCTATGGCGGGCTGATCGACAAGTTCCCGATGGGCGCGGCGATGAACAAGGGCCTGACCTTCCGCATGGGCCAGCAGAACGGCCAGCGCTATGCCGAGCGCCTGTTCGAGCACATCCGCAAGGGCGAGCTGGACCCGTCGTATCTGCTGACCCACCGCCTGCCGCTGGACCAGGGTCCGCAGGGCTACCGCATGTTCAAGGAGAAGACCGACGACTGCATGCGTGTCGTCTTCGCCCCGCAGGGCTGAGCAGAGAAGGGAGAGCGTCATGGAACTGGTCTATGCCTATCCTGCCGAACGCGGCCGGGGCGTGGAGGCCGAGATCGTCGGCAGCCTGCGCGACCGCTTCGGCAACGTCGTGCAGAAGGGCCGGGAGGAGCGCGACGCCGAACGCGGCGACCGCTCGGACGTGCTGGTGACGCTGGAGGTCACCGACGACAAGGTCGAAGCGGCGCTGACCGCGCTGCGCGCCCACCCGCTGGTGATCGACGCCGCCGCGCGGAGCTTCGGGGAGCGGGTTTGAGGGTGGCAGTCGGTTCCTTGCGAAGCCAGCCCACCACCCGACCTCCCGCCCTCCTGCGTGAGCGCTTACTCCCTCCCCGCCCAGCTCTCGCACAAAGCAGAGCTTTGTGCTGACGCGACAGGCGGACCATAGGTCCGCTGAGAGCGGGGAGGGTCGGGGTGGGGGCACCCGAAGCCGACACTCTCCCGAAAACCCCTTAGCCCTCGAAACAATTTCCCCATTCCCCGCGTGACCACGCCGCCCCGCTCCTGTTGACCTTACCCACGAGGCGAGTCTGCCTCATGCCTTCGGGGACCATTCGCCGTGAGAATCTCCGCCGCAGTCCCGCCTGCCGAACAGCCTCATGCCACCGTCACTCGCCGCTGGCCCGTCGGCGTGGAGTTGCTGCCTGGCGGCGTCCACGCACGCGTCTGGGCGCCCAAGGCCAAGCGGGTCGAACTGGTCGCCGAACCGGATGGGCGGGCGACGGCGCTGGACGACGAAGGGAACGGCTATTTCTCCGGCACCGTGACGGGGCTGGGGGCCGGCGGGCTCTACCGCTTCCGGCTGGACGGCGGGGAGACGCTTCTTCCCGATCCGATGTCGCGCTTTCAGCCCGATGGGCCGCATGGTCCCTCGCAGCTGGTCGACCCCCACCGCTTCGCCTGGAGCGACCGGGGTTGGCAGGGCCGCCCGATCCGGGGGCAGGTGATCTACGAGATGCACATCGGCACCTTCACGCCGGAAGGCAGCTGGGATGCGGCGCTGCAGGAACTGCCGGCGCTGGCCGATCTCGGCGTCACGGTGCTGGAACTGATGCCGGTGTCGGAGTTTCCCGGCGGCTTCGGCTGGGGTTATGACGGGGTGAACCTGTTCGCGCCGACCCGGCTCTATGGCGACCCCGACGCCATGCGCCGCTTCGTGGACGGGGCGCACCGGCTGGGCCTCGCGGTCATCCTCGACGTGGTCTACAACCACCTGGGTCCGGACGGCAATTATCTGAAGTGCTTCGCCGACGACTATTTCACCGACCGCTACAAGAACGAATGGGGCGAGGCGATCAATTTCGACGGCCCCAACTCCGCAGCGGTGCGGGAGTTCTTCCTGACCAACGCCGCCTTCTGGATCGAAGAGTATCACTTGGACGGGTTGCGGCTGGACGCCACCCAGTCGATTTTCGACAGTGGTGAACCGCACATCCTGACGGAGATCTCCCGTACCGTACGCAAGGCCGCCGGCGACCGCGCCGCCATCCTGGTGGGGGAGAACGAGCCGCAGCACGCCAGCATGGTGAAGCCGGCCGAGGAGGGGGGCTGCGGGCTCTGCGCCATCTGGAACGACGATTTCCACCATTCCGCCACGGTGGCGCTGACCGGCCGGACGGAGGCCTACTACGCCGATTACCGCGGCACGCCGCAGGAGTTCGTGTCGGCGATGAAGCACGGCTTCCTCTATCAGGGGCAGTGGTATCGCTGGCAGGGCAAGCGGCGCGGCATGCCGGCCTTCACGGTGCCGCGTCCGGCCTTCGTCACCTTCCTGCAGAACCACGACCAGATCGCCAACTCCGCCCGCGGGCTGCGGCTGCACGCGCTGACCACGCCGGGGCGTCTGCGGGCGATGACGGCGCTGATCCTGCTGGGACCCGGCACGCCGATGCTGTTCCAGGGGCAGGAGTTCGCCGCCAGCGCCCCCTTCCTCTATTTCGCCGACCACAAGCCGGAGCTGGCCGGGCTGGTCGAAAAGGGCAGGGCGGAGTTCCTGGCCCAGTTCCCCAGCATCGCGGAGCCGGCGACGCGCGCGGCCCTGCCCAAGCCCCATGCGGAGGACAGCTTCACCCGCTGCAAGCTCGACCACCGGGAGCGGGAAGGCAACGCCACGGTCTGGGCGCTCCACCGCGACCTGCTGCGCCTGCGCCGCGAGGATGCGGTCTTCGCCGCCCAGCGGATGGGCGGGCTGGACGGCGCCGTGCTGGGGGAGGAGGCATTCCTGCTGCGCTTCTTCGGGGAGCGGGAGGGGGACGACCGGCTGGTGCTGGTCAATCTCGGCCGCGACCTCACCTTGCGGGCGCTGTCCGATCCGTTGCTGGCCCCGCCGCAGGACGGTGCCTGGACCCTGGCATGGTCGAGCGAGGAGCCGGCCTATGGCGGCTGCGGCACCGCACCGGTGGAACAGGCGGACGGCTCCTGGCGCCTGCCGGGCCATGCCGCGCTGGTTCTGGGGCCGGCGCGCGATTTTCCGACGAAAAGCGACGATGCGGGAGGCAACACAACCCCCGTCATCGCGGTTTCCAAGGAGTAGGAAACCGAAAGCAGAGCGTAGGTCCCCAATGGCTGATTTCGTCCGCACCCTGTCGCGCGAGGTCCTGAACACCGGCCCGAACGGCGCCGAAACCCGTGAATGGCTGGTCGCCAACGGCCTTGGCGGCTATGCCTCCGGTTCAGTGTCGGGGGCGGTGACGCGGCGCTATCATGGGCTGCTGGTCGCAGCGCTGCCGGCCCCGCTCGGCCGCGTGCTGATGCTGAGCCAGCTGACCGACGTGGTGACCGACGCCGACGGCCGCAGGTTCCGGCTGAGCTGCCGCGACACCGGCGGCGATCCGGCGGGCGGCGACCAACAGGCCGGCGAGGAGGGGCAGACTGCCGCCCTGCAGGAGTTCCGCCTGGAGGCGGGGCTTCCCGTCTGGCGCTTCCGGGCCGGCGGCGCGGTGATCGAGAAGCAGATCGTCCTGCCGCACGGCCAGAACATCGTCCATGTCACCTACCGCGTGCTGGAGGCGAAATCGCCGGTGCAACTGCGGCTGCGGCCGGTGCTGGCCTTCCGCACGCTGGAATCGGCGGTGGACCGGCCGTTGGCCGGAGCTTACCGCATCACCGCCGCCGGGCAGCGCTACGAGGTGTCGGCCGGTCCCGACCTGCCGGTGCTGCGCATGGCGATCGAAGGCGGCGACTTCCCGATGACGCTCGATGGCGGCATCCGCCGCGACGTCTATTACCGGGTGGAGGACGAGCGCGGCTATCAGGCGCGCGGCTCACTGTGGACGCCCGGCTATTTCGCCGGCGAGGTCGGGGCCGGCCAGAGCATCACCTTCGCCGCGGCGACCGAGGAGTGGTGGCGGCTGGAGGCCCTGCCGCCGGCAGATGTGCTGGGGTTCGAGACCGAACGCCGCCGCCGCATCATCCAGAACGCCCATCCCAGTTTGCGCGACGGCTCCATGGCGGAGCTGGTTCTATCGGCCGACAGCTTCCTGTTCGTGCCGGCCGGGCGCGTCGCCGACCAGATGCGGGCCCGGGCGGAAGGTGACGAGGTGCGGACGGTGATCGCCGGCTACCACTGGTTCACCGACTGGGGCCGCGACACCATGATCGCGCTGGAGGGGCTGACGCTCGCCACCGGCCGCCACATGGAGGCCGGCTGGATTCTGCACACCTTCGGCCATTACATCCGCGACGGCCTGATCCCCAACATGTTCCCCGACGGCAAGGACCGCGGGCTGTACCACACCGCCGACGCGACGCTGTGGTTCTTCCACGCCCTGCACCGTTATCTGGGCGTCACCGGCGACCGCGACACTCTGCGCCTGCTGCTGCCCAAGCTGCGCGAGGTGATCGACTTCCACCGCCGCGGCACCCGCTTCGGCATCGGCGTCGATCCCAGGGACGGGCTGCTGCGCCAGGGGCAGGAGGGCTACCAGCTGACCTGGATGGACGCCAAGGTCGACGACTGGGTGGTCACGCCGCGCCGGGGCAAGGCGGTGGAGATCAACGCGCTGTGGCACAACGCCCTGCGGCTGATGGCGGGCTGGCTGCGCGAGGAGGACGGCGAGGCCGCCGCCCGTCCGCTGGAGGAGCTGGCCGAGCAGGCGCGCGCCTCCTTCAATGCGCGATTCTGGTGCCCGTCGGCGGGCCACCTGTTCGACGTGGTGGATGGCGAGCATGGCGACGACATCGCCTGCCGGCCCAACCAGATCTTCGCCGTCTCGCTCGACCATCCCGTTCTGGAGCGCGAACGGTGGGAGCCGGTGGTGGAGACGGTTCGCAACCGCCTGCTGACCCCGGTCGGGCTGCGGTCGCTGGCGCCGGGCTGCCGCGACTACAAGGCGAAGTATTTCGGCGACCTGCGGGCGCGCGACGCCGCCTATCACCAGGGCACCGTCTGGGGCTGGCTGATCGGTGCTTACGTCGATGCGTGGCTGAAGCTGCACCCGGACGACAAGGCGGGCGCGCGCCGGCTGCTGGAGGGCTTCCTGCCGCATCTGGACGAGGCCGGCATCGGAACCATCAGCGAGATCTTCGATGCGGAGGCGCCCTTTACGCCGCGCGGCTGCATATCGCAGGCCTGGAGCGTGGCGGAGGTGCTGCGCTGTTGGGTGAAGACCGACGCATAGGCCGGACAAGGGTTGCGGAGCCCGGCCATAACCAAGGTCATAGGGCGAGGGACGAAGGTTGCCCTACCCGTAACAATGGTGCAATGCCCTTGGAGGCAGTTGTCAACAGGGCACAACCGGGTGTGAAATCCTGGGGTCGGGCGGAATGTGACAGATTTCGGTTGACACGCCGGCCAAGCCCTTGGGGTGGAGAATAGAGGTTTCTCCTTATAAATCAGTTGCTTAATTCATTTGCCTCATTTTTGGGCAAACACCACCGGGGCCTTGAATCGCCTAGTGCGAATCGGGGCTGCCCACGGCTTGCCCACACAGTTATCCACAGCCTCTGTGGAGACCGCGGGCTCGGCCGGCGGCCATGGCTTGTGGCGTGCCCAAACCCGGAACCTGTACCTTCGATGCCTGTACTTTAGGCCGACGGTCAGGCTCGGCCATGCGCAAGGGGTTAATCGGTTTGGATTTTAGCCAAGCCGGAAAAAGCATCCTATAGTTCCCGGACCGGTCCCTTCGGTATTCCGACCAATCCGGTCGGATTCGGCCGAACGGACATGCGGAAGAACAGCCAGAGCGGAGGTGCCCATGCGGAGCGTAGCGCGCGGCGTTGCCGGCATGCCGTATTCGGCGGTCCGATCCGAAACGGTCCGGTCCGGTTGGCCGCAAAGCGGGAATGATGCCGCCAAGCCGCCCCGGCAGACGGGCGCCATCGCCCTGCTGACCGCCCTTGCCGGGCCGCTGCTGGCGGCGTCGGTGCTGGGGGCGCTGATCCTGCATCTGCTGGCCGGTCTGGCGGCGCGGCTGCCCGCCTCCGATGCCTTGGGGGCGCTGTCGATCATGGCCGCGATGGCGATGGTCCTCGTCACCCTGCTGCCCTTCACGGTGCTGTCGGTCAGGCGGGCGCATCGCGCCTGGGGGGACATGCAGGGCGGATTCCGCCGTTGAGCCTCTGCCCGGCGTCTCCATCCACTCAGGGTTTTGCCTGAACGGAGTACCCCGAAGACAGGATTCCGTTGCTCGCCGGACGGTGCCCGCGTTTAATCGCGGAAAGGGCGGCACTCGCCCGGTCCCCGGCTGGGCGGGGTGGTTTTCTGGGGGCGCGGTATGGGGCTTTTCGACTTCCTGAAGGTCACGGTGAAGGATCAGAAGCCGGCCAAGCCGGCCGGGCGCATGCCGGTCAGCGTCGTGGAATGCGACGGCAAGAGCTTCCCAATCGTGTCGCTGACGCCGAAAGGCTTCGTCGCCCGCGGCTTCGACGGGTCGCTGATCGTCGGACAGAATGCCCGGGTGTCGGTGCGCGTCGACGACCCGGCCGGCAAATTCACCTTCGCCGCGACCGTTTCGGTGGTGGAGGTCAAGGGGGCCACCTTCGGCGCCACCTGGACGATCCTGCCGCCGGAGGTGGAGGGCGCGATCCGCCAGTATGCCCAGAACCGCAAGCAGCAGGACGCCAAGGGCGCCAAGTAAGGCGCACCCGCCGCTTACCGGCGTTCCTTTACTGTCTTTCGGCCGGGGTTCCGGCGGCAGGGGCCGGCATGCCGGCGTTGATGATCTTCGGCAGCGCCAGATTGCGCGCCCGGTCCAGCCATTCCGACAGGGTGACGAACTCGCAGCCCTTGGCCCGCAGCTCCGCGATCACGCGCGGCAAGGCCTGCGCGGTGCTGGGATAGGTCGAGTGCATCAGGAAGACGTTGCCCGGCATGCCGCCCAGCTTGATCTGGCTGACGATCTTGTCGGCGTTGCGCACCTGCCAGTCGCGCGTGTCGACCGACCACAGGACGGATCCCATGCGCTCCTCCCGCGCGACGGCCAGCAGCTCTTCCGAATAGCGGCCGTAGGGCGGGCGGAACAGCACCGGGTTGGCCCCGAACTCGCGCAGGATGCGGTTGGTCTCCGCGATCTCGTAACGCGCAGCGGCCGCGTCCATCTTGCGCAGGTCGGAATGGGTCAGGCTGTGGTTGCCGATCTCGTGCCCGCCGGCGACGAAGTCCTGGATCAGTTCGCCCTGCCGCTCGGCGATGCGGCCAACCGGGAAATAGGTGGCGCGCACGCCCTCGCGGTTCAGGATGTCCAGGACCTGCCGGGTCACCACGCGGTGCGGCCCGTCGTCGAAGGTCAGGGCGCAGAGGTTCCAGTTTTCCCTCTTCAGCGTCGCCGGCATCACGTCATAGCGCGAATCTGGCATCACCGAGCGCAGCCGGCCCTTGCGGCGGCTGTGCTGCTCGATGTCGGCCATCGTGCGGGCGTCTTCCTCGTTGTAGATGACCAGCCCATCGACCGGCGGCACGGCAGCGGCGACCGACGGAGGCGGCGGCGCCAGCGGTGCGGCGGCGGCGGAGCCGATGGGCGCCAGCACGGAAGTTGTCGTCCCGGCCTGGGCCTCGGCCCGCAAGGCGGGCTGCGGCTTCGCATCGACGGCTGGTGCGGCGGCCGGTGCGGGAGGCGGTGCCACGGCGACGGTCACGGCCGGCGGCTTGGGCGGTTCTGCCGGCACGGGGACTGCCGCTACCGTGGGCTGAGCGGTGACCGCGGGAGCGGCCGACGCCTTGGCGTCGGGAGCGGCCTTCGCCATGGCGGCCGAAGTGAGTGCAGTTTGGGCGGGCGCAGCCTGAACGGGTGTCGCCGCGGCCGGCGGACGGTCGACGACGAGGCAGCCGAAGCCGGCGCCGACGATGCGGCGGCACAGCACCTTCGGATCCGTGCCGTTGGCGATCTGGGCGTAGAGCGCCACCCCTCCGGCCTCACTCTTGCCGTCCAGCAGCATGACCGACGCGGTCAGGCCGGCGGCCAGTTCCGGCTGGCGCTGCTGCAGGCTCTTCCAACTCCACCAGGCGTCGCCGTCGCGGGAATAGATGCCGAGCTGCAGAACCGGTCCGCCGGTCGCCTTGTCTTCCGCCTTCGCGGGCGCGGCTGCCGGCTTTTCGGGTTCCGCCTTGGCGGCGGGCGGACGCTGGGGGCGTGCGTCGGGAGCGGCCTCGGCGGGCAGGGCGATGACGCAGGCCAGCAGTGCGGCGCTCAACAGGCTGCCACGCGAACGGCCGGTCCGGAGCCCGGTGGCCACTGCGGCGCCATGGCTGCGGACGGCGTCGGCTGCCCCGACGGGGAAGGCGGTGGAGACGGCGTTCGGCCTGAAGATGCGCAACATATCGGTCCCGTCGCTTGGCCCAGCCACAATTTGCGGGACCGCCGGTTGATCGCGGTGCAATATCATCCCAAAGGTATTAATTCAAACGACAAGCGGCGGAATTGCGGCAATTCAGGCGGTTTTCGGGCGGGCGTTGCCATTCGGAAACGGTGGGGCGGAACATGCCGCGAGGATGGCATGCGGGCCCGGTCCGGAACCGGCGGGGCCGCGGCGGGGTTCATTAGGGGAAACCCCAGCCGTGAAGGAGAGGACCCGTATGGCCGAGGATTTGGAAAGCCGCATCCGTCGGCGCGCGCATGAGATCTGGGAACGCGAAGGCCGTCCGGAGGGCCGCGCCGAAGCCAACTGGGAACTGGCCAGCGAGGAGATCGCGATCCAGGACAATTACCGCGATACGCTGAAGCCCAACCCGGCCGGCGGGCCGGAGGCGACCGCCATGCGGACCGAGCCGGTGGAGCCGGTGCTGGCCATCGCCAACCAGGGCGAACAGCCCGGACTTGCCGACCAGGGCGAAGAGTTCGGCCTGCCCATGCGGGGCGACCGCGACGTCTGGCCGACGCCGGAGGAAGCGGCCTCCACCGCCGTGCCGCCCAACCGCAGCAAGAAGACACGCCGGCGGGCGTGACCCCCGCCGATCGGTCCTACCGTTTCCCCGGCCGTCAGGCCGGGGACTTTTCCTGCACCGGTCCGCCCTCGGCGGTGCCGGACTTGTTCACCGGTGCGGACGCCGGCGTTGCCGCGGGGGCGATGGCCGGCACCGCCGTATCCGCCGCCGGGGGAGCGGCCGCGGTGGCCGGCGCATCCTCGAGCCGGTCATAGATGTCCGGGTGCAGTCGGACTGCGCCGTCGGCCTCCACCGTCGCGATCCAGTAGACGAATTGGACCGGCATCGGCGTCGCCAGCTTCACCCATTGCGGCTGCATTCTTTCCAGCATGCGGTCGATCCGCGCGGGCGTCACCGTGGTGCCCTGCAGCAGAAGCTCGGCCAGACGGCGCGGGTCTTCCAGACGGACGCAGCCGGAACTGATCGAACGAAGCTCCCGCGCGAAAAGGCGCGGCTCGTTGGTGCCGTGCAGGTAGATGTCGTAGGGGTTGGTCAGGTTGAAGCGGAAGCGGCCCAGTGCGTTGTGGTCGCCCGGCTGCTGGACGATGCGGACCCGCCCGGGGCTGACGCCGTACCAGTCGACCGTCTCCGGCGCCACCTCCTGCCCGTCAAGATAGATGATGGCGTTCTGGATGCCGGGCACCCCCTTGGCCCGCAGCATCGGCAGCTTGTCCTCCTTCAGGATGGTGGGCGGCACCGTCCAGGTCGGGTTGACGATGATGTGGGTGATGCGGTCGGTCAGCAGCGGCGTCTCGCGCGACGGCCGGCCGACGATGGCGCGCATCGTCAGTTCCTCTTCCCCGCCGCGGACCAGCGTGGTGGTCTGGTTGGTCAGGTTCACCACCAGCACGTCGTCCGGCGCGGTGTCGCGGAAGCTGCGCATGGCGGCGGCGCTCTGCCGCATCAGGCCTGCCGCCTCCGCCGGCGTGCGGTCCAGCGCGGCGCGGGTGCCGGCGCCCACCAGCCCGTCCGGCTTCATCCGCTGCGAAAGCTGGAAGGCCTTGACCGCCCGGTCGACCTCGACCGTGAAGCTGTCGGAGACCTTGTCGGCCGGCAGCAGGCCGAGTTCAGCCAGCCGCTGTGACAGGCGGCCGACCCGCTCCCCGCTGTTTCCGAGCTTGAGCGTCCCGCCTTCGCCGATCCGGGTGGAAGGCTGGACGGGGGCACGGTCCAACTCCGCCGCGGCGCCGTCCAGACGGTCGGCCCACTGTGTCAGCGTGTCGCGATAGGGCAGGGCATCCGCCGCGGCAGGTCCGAGCAGCGCCAGCGCCGATGCGGCGGCAAAGGCCAGGACGGCCAGCTTGCGGGGCTTGCGGAGGTCGGCGGAAGCAGTCATGTCGGAACCCTCTGTCGCGGTGGCCGGTCGCGCATCGGAAGGGGTGCGCGCGGCCCTTATGCTCAATCTATGCAACGCAATAATGGAAGGCGAGGCGTGCGGCGCTAAATCTCCACGAACACTCTCCCACTGTGATTTTCCTGCCGCCGTCCTATGACCTGCCTATGCAATAAGGTCACAGTGCAAAATTTTTTGATTGCCTAGGCCGATGACCTTCCCTATACGAATAGCCGTTCGGAGACGTTTCCCGCCAGACGGAGCGCTCCGGGCCAGCGTTGGTTACAAGGTTTACACCTAACGTGGGCGCCAAGCGACCCGCCAGACGCCAAACGGCCACATCGTAGAACGGCCAAAACGCAAAACGACGAGGTTCGGGGATGCTTTTGGGGGATGACGAGCGTGCCGCTCCGGCCATGGGGCGGCGCGGGTTCCTGGGTTTTGCCGCCGCGGCGGTGTCTGCTGCGGTTCCGGTTGCTTCGGGTGCGGTGACGAGTGTCGCGGCAAGGGTCGTGACGGGGGGCATGGTGACCGGCGTGACGGCGGCTCCGGTCCTTCTGGGGTCGGGATCGGCCGAAGCCGCACCTCTGGCCGGCGGGGTCCGGCGCCTCAGCCTTCACAACATCAATACCAACGAGCGCTTCGACGGCGTCTATTGGGCTGACGGGCATTACAAGCCCGATGCGCTGCGCAAGCTGGACGTGCTTCTGCGCGACCACCGCGCCAAGCAGGTCTGCCGGTACGACCCGCGCCTGTTCGACCTGCTGGCCCGTGTGCACCAGAGCGTCGGCTCCGACGACCCGTTCGAGGTGATCTGCGGCTACCGGTCCCGCCGGACCAACGCGATGGCGCGCCGCCGGTCGCGCGGCGTTGCGAAGGAAAGCTACCACACCCGCGGCATGGCCATCGATATCCGCCTGCCCGACACGCAGCTGCGCGCCATCTCCGAGACGGCGAAGGCGATGCAGGGCGGCGGCGTCGGCTTCTACCCGCGCAGCGGCTTCGTCCATCTGGATGTCGGCCCGGTGCGCAGCTGGTAAAATGCGCAGCCGGTAAGGCCGGCGCACGGGCGCTTGCGCCGGGCCGGTACTGAACAGCCAATCGAAAAAGCCCCGCATCGCATGATGCGGGGCTTTTCGTATGGGGTGCCTGCAATGCCGTGCGGCTTGCGCCAATGGGGCCGGCAGCCGCTTCCCGCCGTCAGCTGCGCGGCGAGGGCTTGGACGCGCGCAGGATGTCGGTCGGGTCCCACACCGCGCCATGGCGGCGGCGCTTGCCCTTGCCATTGCCCGATCCGTCGGCCGCCGCCTTGACCCGCGGCCCATCGCTGCGGGCCGCCCGGCTGGAGGCGCGGGCTCCGTCCGCTTCGATGACCGTGCCGGCCGCGGCGCCGGTCCAGCCGTCGCCTGCGCCGCCGGATGACGGAGAGCCTTCGAAGGACGGCGGTTCACCATCGTCGCCGCCGTCTTCCCCGGATCCCTCCGGCGGCTCCCTGATTTCGGGAGAGAGGGCGGAGAGCAGCGACAGCATCTCGTCCGACACATGGGACGGGGCGGCGCGCCACAGGCGCAGAAGCCGGGCCTCGCGCCGGCTGATCTGCGTGCCGGCGTCGTCGGACTCCTCGAAGCCGCCGCGGCGCTGGCGGGATCCGTCCGGGTCGTTGTAGGTGTCGAAGAAGAAGCTGACCGGAACGTCCAGGACCTGGCCCAGGCGATAGAGGGTTCCGGCGGAAATGCGGTTGGAACCGCGTTCGTATTTCTGGACCTGCTGGAAGGTCAGGCCGATGGCCTCGCCAAGCTTCTCCTGGCTCATGCCCAGCAAGGTCCGGCGCATCCGCACGCGCTGCCCGACATGGGCATCCACAGACCAGGACTCCGGCGATCCGCGTCGTCCCCTTTTGCGCGCCGTCGGTTCACTCATGTCCATAGGTCTCCGATAGCCAGTCTTCCATCGCCTCTCTTTGCGAGAATGAAAGGATTGATTGCACGTTCTTTTCCAAATTTCAAGAGAAAACTTTTGAATATTGTTATATGGGCGCCATATTCCGATAGGTATCGGTGGTGGAGAAACATTCGCAGGAGTTGCTTTGTTACAGGTTTGAATTATTTCCGCCGCGCCCAGAGTCAATTGCACGAGCACTTTGTCCACACTCTACACCCATCCCTTGGCGGAAATCCCCATGTCTTTTGGATCACCCAATGGTTGGATCGACAGCTTTCGAAATTCAGCTATCAACCGTTCGAATCCAGAAGGAATTAGAACTGCTACAAATGGTGATGGCAAACCTTCTGGTTGCGGCAAATAATCATGCAGCGGCAAAGTAATTTTTCACATGAACGAGGCCGATACAACCCGTCACGCACCGCATTCGGCGTGGGGATGGACGGATCCGTTGGTCAGGGAAGCATTAACAGATAATTAACCATATTAAACGACGTCTCCGGACCGTCTCCGGGGCGCGATTCACCGGCGTTCCCGGCCCGATGCGTGACTATCCGTATCGGCCTTGCCTGCACCCCTCGTTCGGACAGGCGTCGGCACGGGGGCGCCGCCGGGCGCCCAGGGTCCGCCGGGGGCGGCGAACGCCTCCACATGGTCGCGCAGCTTCTGGACCTGGGAGGGGGTGACGCTGCGGCCGAAACGCGACTTCAGCAGGGCGGCCAGCGCGCCGCGGGTCGGCCGGCCGCCGCCGGCCGAAAGGGTGCGGTAGACGACAAACGCCTCGGCATAGAGCCGGACGCGCTCGGGGCGGCTGCGCAACTGCGCGGCCTGCGCGCCCGGGCTCCGCTCCAGATGGATTGTCAGGCGCCGGGCCGCCTCGGCTTCGCTCAGGTCGGGCAGGGGGGCGGCGGGGGCTTCCGGCGGTTCCGGACGGCCGATGGACTCACGCAGGCGGCGACGGCGCTGGCGCTCCCGGTCTCCGGCGCGCAGCCGCTCGGCATAGGCGGGATCGGCGGCACGGCGTTCGGTACGGTTGCGGTTGGAACGCGCGGCACGCTCGGCCTCGCGCGCCCGCGCCGCCGGATCGCGCAGCAGGAAGGCCAGCTCCTCCGCGGTCAGCCGGTGCTCCTCCTCCGGCGCGGGGAGGGGAGGGGCGGAGGGGGATCGTCGGTGCCGCCGTCGTTGTCCATGGCAGGACAACGCTCCGCTCGCGCTTCCTGTTCCGCCGGCACCCGATCGCTGCCCGCCTTTCCGGGCACATGCCCGGCGCACGGTCCCCCGCATGGAGTATGAGGGAGATTTCATGTCCGGACGCCGCCCCGCCCGTGCTAGACAGGGCCGGACTTATCCGGGCCGGCGCCCCGCCGGGTCCGGCTTCGGTCGCAAGCCCCGCGCGCCAGCGCTCCGTGCCATTCCGTGCCATTTTGGAACCTGACCGACCATGACCCCCCGGCAAGCCCTTCAGCAGCGCCTTGCGGCCCTGGATGCCCATCTGCGCGCGGAAAACCCCAACCTGCTGCCGGTCCTCCCGACCTTCCGCGCCTTCGACCGGATCCTGGCCGGGCTGGGTCTGATCGACCGCCATGAATCGCTGACCACGCGCATTCCCTGGTGGCCGATGGTCGCGGTGCTCGGCACCTTCTCGGCCGGCAAGTCGACCTTCCTCAACGGCTATCTGGGAGAGGCGCTGCAGAACACCGGCAACCAGGCGGTGGACGACAAGTTCACCGTCATCTGCCACGGGCCGGAGACCCGGAAGGAGGCGCTGCCCGGCACCGCGCTGAACGCCGACCCGCGCTTTCCCTTCTACCGCATCGCCGACGAGATCGAGAAGGTGGCGGCCGGCGAGGGGAAGCGGATCGACAATTACCTGCAGCTGAAGACGCTGGCCGGGCCGCGGACCAAGGGCAAGATCTTCATCGATTCGCCGGGCTTCGACGCCGACGACCAGCGCCGCTCCGTCCTGCGGCTTGTCGACCATATCGTCGAGCTGTCGGACCTCGTGCTGGTCTTCTTCGACGCCCGCCACCCGGAACCGGGCGCCATGCAGGACACGCTGCGCCACCTGGTCGCCAAGACGGTGAACCGCGCCGACGCCCGCAAGGTCTGCTACATCCTGAATCAGGTCGACACCACGGCGAAGGAGGACAATCTGGAGGCGGTGTTCGGCGCCTGGCAGCGCGCGATCGCCCAGGCCGGGCTGGTGTCGGGCCGCTTCTACGCCATCTACGACCAGCGCTCCGCCGTCGCCATCGACGACGACGGCCGCCGTGCCCGCTACGAGGCGCGGCGCGACCACGACCTTGCCGAGATCCACACCCGCATCAACGAGGTGGAGGTCGCGCGCGCCTACCGCATCATCGGCTCCATCGACAGCCTGACCAAGGAGCTTGAGGGCGAGGTGATCCCCAAGCTGCGCGAGGCGATGGCGGCGTGGCGCCGGCGGGTGCTGATCGGCGACGCGGTGTGGGGCGTTCTCCTGCTGGTGCTGCTTGGGGGCGTGCTGCACATGGTGGGCGGCGGGATCGGCACCTTCCTCGGCTGGCTGTTCGACAATCCCGACGGCGGCCTGTCCCCCCGCCTGATCGGCACCGCCCTGCTGCTGGGCGGGCTGTTCCTGGCCGGCCACTTCAAGCTCCGGCAGTTCTTCGCCCGCCGCATCGCCGCGGGCCTGAGCGACCGTTTCGGTGACGTCGACCTGAACCTGCGGCAGGCTTTCCTGGTCAACACCCGCTTCTTCCGCCCGATCTTCGCCAAGCAGCCGGCGGGCTGGGGCGGCCGGGCGCGCAAGGCGATCTTCGCCATCCGCGAGGCGACGGCGGTGCATGTCCAGCGCATCAACGACCTCTACACCGACCCGGCCGGCCGCCGCGCCCGCGAAGCCGCCCCGGCCGCGGCGGAGTGACCGGAGGCCGTCCCTGCGCGCTCTTTACAGGATCGCGGAAAGGCCGTTAGATCCGCGGAGCTTGCGGACGATGACCGAACGGACCGCGCGGGGGCGGGAAGGGGCGGCAATGGGCGTGCGATTGGCCTGCGGAATGGTCGCGGAGAGGGCCGGCGGTGCCATACCTGCCACCATGCCGGCCATCTTGACGGCTTTCATTGCGGCCCTGCTGCTGTTTGCGGCGCCGGCCGCCGGGCAATCGCCCGATTCCGGTGCGGTGGAGCCGGCGCCGGCGCCCTACACCGGGCTCGATCTGGTGACCGGCGGCGACTATGCCCCCTATACGGGGGAGGAACTGCCGGGCGGCGGGCTGGTGACCGATCTGGCCCGCCGGGCCTTCGCCCAGTCCGGCCGCCAGTATGCCGTCCGCTTCATGCCGTGGAAGCGCGGGTACGACGGGGTGGTCGCCGGCCGTTTCCTGGCCACCTTCCCCTATGTCCGCACGCCGGAGCGCGAGCGGGAGGTTCTGTTCTCCGATCCGCTGATCGAAGTGCGCCAGTTCGTCTACATGTCGAACCGCACGGCGATGAGCTTCGACGGGCGGCCCGGGGGCGGCTCCGGCGGCCTGGACGGGTTCCGCGGCCGGACCGTCTGCCAGCCGGTGGGCTATGCCCTGCCGCCCGAGCTGGAGGAACTGGCCGGGCAGGGGCAGCTGACGCGCCAGACCCCGTCCGACCTGGGGGCCTGCGTGCGCATGGTGGCGACCGGGCGGGCCGACGCCTTCGTGATCGACGAGTACAGCGCCGCCGCCGCCATCGCCCGTTCCGGACTTGCCGACGACATCCGGGTGTCCGACCGTCCCTATGCCGTCGTCGCCTTCCATCTGGTGGTCGGGCGTGCCACGCCGGGGGCGGAGGCGACGCTGGCCACCTTCAACGACGGGCTCAAGGCGCTGAAGGCGCAGGAGTCTACCGTGAGCTGCTGGCCCGCCACACCGTTCCGCCGCTCCCCTGAACCCCGGTGCGGAGCGGGCCGGCGGCAGGCAGTGCGGGGGCCGCAGGCGCGCTTTTCCGCGCCATGGGCCCGCGTCGCCATGGACAGGACGGTGCTTCGTGCTATAAACGCGCGGTTTCGATCATGGAAAAGGGGCGCGGGCCGTGGCCATCGACGCGTCGATTCTGGTCCTCAACGGGCCGAACCTCAACATGCTGGGCGTGCGGGAGCCGCAAATCTACGGGTCGATGACCCTGGACGACCTGGAGGCCGCCTGCCACGAGCGTGCCGACACGCTGGGTCTGACCGTGGATTTCCGGCAGTCCAACCACGAAGGCGAACTGGTCTCGTGGATTCAGCAGGCCCGCACGGAGAATGACGGCATCGTCATCAACGCCGGCGCCTACACCCACACCTCGGTCGCGATCATGGACAGCCTGATCCTGTCGGAGCTGCCGGTGATCGAGGTCCATCTGTCGAACATCTTCAAACGCGAGCCGGTCCGTCATCACTCCTACATCTCGCCGGTGGCGAGGGGGATGATCTGCGGGTTCGGGCCGCACGGGTATCTTCTGGCGCTGGACGCCATCGCGAACATCATCGACCGCGATTAAGGAAACGGGAACGACTGACATCATGGCGAGCTTCGACATCGACGGCGATCTGGTCCGCAAGCTGGCGGACCTCCTGCGTGAGACGGGCTTGAGCGAGATCGAGTTCGCCGAGGGCGAAAAGCGCATCCGCGTCACCCGGCCGACCGCCGCCCAGACGGTCGCCGTCCAGGCCGCCCCGGTCCTGGCGGCCGCTCCGGTCGCCGCCGTGGCGGCTGCGGCCTCTGCCAAGCCGGCCAGCCATCCGGGCGCGGTGACCTCGCCGATGGTCGGCACCGCCTATCTGGCGGCCGAGCCGGGCGGCACGCCCTTCGTCCGGCCGGGCGACGTGGTCAAGGCCGGCCAGACCATCATGATCATCGAGGCGATGAAGGTCATGAACCCGATCAAGGCCCCGCGCGGCGGCACCGTCGCCGAGGTGCTGGTGTCCGACGCCCAGCCGGTCGAATTCGGCGAAGTTCTCCTCATCATCGAGTAAGCGGGGCATTCCCTTGGCGATGTTCGAAAAGGTCCTGATCGCGAACCGTGGTGAGATTGCGCTCCGCATCCACCGCGCCTGCCGCGAGATGGGGATCCAGACCGTGGCGGTGCATTCCACCGCCGACGCCGACGCCATGCACGTCCGCCTCGCCGACGAGAGCGTGTGCATCGGGCCGGCGTCCGCGCGCGACAGCTACCTCAACATTCCGGCAATCCTGTCGGCGGCGTCGATCACCAATGTTGACGCCATCCATCCCGGCATCGGCTTCCTGTCCGAAAACGCCCAGTTCGCGGAGATGGTGGAGGAGCACGGCTTCACCTTCATCGGCCCGACGCCGGAGCATATCCGGATCATGGGCGACAAGGTCACCGCCAAGAAGACGGTGATGGAACAGGGACTGCCGGTGGTGCCCGGCTCCGACGGCCCTGTTTCGACGCTGGAAGAGGCGGAGAAGATCGCCCACGAGACCGGCTATCCGGTGCTGATCAAGGCGGCGGCGGGCGGCGGCGGCAAGGGCATGAAGGTCGCCCGCAACCCCGACCAGCTGAAGGAAGCCTACCAGCTGGCCCGTGGCGAGGCGCGCGCCGCCTTCGGCAACGACGAGGTCTATCTCGAGAAGTATCTCGGCCGGCCCCGCCACATCGAGATCCAGCTGCTGGGCGACACCCACGGCGCCTGCGTGCATTTCGGCGAGCGCGACTGCTCGGTCCAGCGCCGGCACCAGAAGGTGATCGAGGAGGCGCCGAGCCCCGCACTGAACGCCGAGCAGCGCGAATACATCGGCGCCCTGGCGGCCAAGACCGCGGCGGCCATCGGCTATCGCGGCGTCGGCACGATGGAGTTCCTGTTCGAGGACGGGCAGTTCTATTTCATCGAAATGAACACCCGCCTGCAGGTGGAACACACCATCACCGAGATGATCACCGGCATCGATCTGGTCCGCGAACAGATCCGCGTCGCCGCCGGCGCGCCGCTGGGCTACGGCCAGTCGGACATCCGCTTCGAGGGCCATGCCATCGAATGCCGTGTGAATGCCGAGAATCCGGAGACCTTCATCCCGTCGCCGGGCAAAATCGACGGCTATCACGCGCCGGGCGGCCTGGGCGTGCGCGTCGATTCGGCGCTGTATGACGGCTACCGCGTGCCGCCGCACTATGACAGCCTGATCGCCAAGCTGGTCGTCCACGGCACCACCCGCAACGAGTGCCTGATGCGCCTGCGCCGTTCGATCGAAGAGTATGTGATCGGCGGCATCCAGACGACGCTGCCGCTGCATGACCGCATCATCGCCCAGCAGGCCTTCATCGATGGCAATTACGACATCCACTGGCTTGAGCAGCTGATGGCGAAGTCCTGAGGCGTCGTGGCCGTCTCTGCCTGTGTATAGTTGTTGCGACGAAATGTCGCAGTCCTGAAGCCCCTCTCTCCAAGTCGAGCGAGGGGCTTTTCTTTTATCTCGATTTGCTCATGCAAGTGCCTGTATTCGCATCCGCGACCCGGTCTTTTGCAATTTGGCAATTTCACGCCCGGCCCGCGTTTCAGTTCGCAAATTGCGACGCCGTCTGCGGCGGAGTGCGGAGCGCCGCCCCCGCCCCATGGCTCAATCGGCCTTGCTGCCCATAGGGGTTTTCCCCGAACGGGCGCTTCCGGCGATTTCGTTGTGCATGGCATGCCTCTTGCTGACTTGATCTGTGTCAGTGCGGAGGGGTGCCTACCCAGAGTAGATGAAACTCCATTCCGCTATCTGCCCCGAACCATCGCCATTTTTCGGCGGTGCGGTGCCCCTGGTCTGAAGTCCGGTTGCGCCCATCGCGCCGCCAAACATGCCCTTTGCCTGACGAGGCCCCCGTCCATGCGCCTGAACGAACCGATCACCGACCGCGAAATCGTGATGGAAGACGGCGTCCTGCTGGTGTCGCGTACCGACACGGGCGGGCGCATCACCTTCGTCAACAAGGCCTTCGTCGACATCAGCGGCTATGCGGAGTCCGAGCTGATCGGCGCGCCGCACAACCTGATCCGGCATCCCCACATGCCGGAGGCGGCCTTCGCCGACCTGTGGGCGACGATCAAGGACGGGCGCCCGTGGGAAGGGTTGGTGAAGAACCGGACCAAGACCGGTGACTTCTATTGGGTGCGGGCCAACGTCACGCCGGTGATCGAGGACGGCAAGGTGACCGGCTTCATCTCCATCCGCACCAAGCCCACGCGCGAGCAGGTGGCGGCGGCGGAGCGGCTCTATGCCGACATCCGCGAAGGGCGGGCGCGCCATCTGACGGTGCGCGACGGGCAGGCGGTGGGCCGGGGCGCCGGCGCGGCGATCCGGCGCTGGACGGCGAGCGTGACCGGCCGGCTGACCCTGATCTTCACCTTCATGATCCTGGCGATGCTTGCGGTCGGCGGCGTCACGCTGCGCGGCATGGCCGACAGCAACGCCTCGCTGAAGACGGTGTACGAGGACCGGACGGTGCCGGCGGTGCAGATCGGCGAGATCCTGGACCATATGCGCGACAATGTGCAGACGCTGCAGCGGCTCATCATCGACACCCGCGACGGTACCGACGCCAAGGTGATGGCCGGGCGCGAGGCGCGGATCGTCGCCAACGCCGCCACCATCGACCGGCTATGGGCGGACTATCTCACCACCTACCTGACGCCGGAGGAGGCGGTGCTGGCGGAGCGCTTCGCCAAGCAGCGCGCAGCCTTCCTGAACGACGGCTTGCGGCCGGCGATGGAGCTGGCGCGCCAGGGCGATTCGCTGCGGCTGGAGGTTCTGGTCCGCGACCGGGTCGAACCGCTGTTCCAGGCCGCCTTCCAGACCAACAAGGACCTGCTGCAGCTGCAGCTGTCCGTCGCCAAGGCGGAATACGAAGGCGCGCTGGAGGATTTCCGGTGGCATCTGGTGTTCGCCATGGCCGCCGGGCTGGGCGTGCTGCTGGCGGCGGTGTTCTGCGGGTTCCTGCTGCTGCGGACGGTGCGGCGGCCGCTCGCCGACTTCTCCCTTGATTTCGACGCCATCGCCCGCAACGACCAGACCCACATCATCGACCTGCCGGCGGCGGCGGAGTTCCACCCCGTCGCCGGCCAGCTGCGCGGGCTGAAGGCCCGGCTCTGCTACGCCGTGCAGGAGCGCGCCGAGCGTTCCCGCCAGGCCGACGAGGAGCGGCGCCGCGCGCTGGAGGCCATGGCATCGACCGTGGAACGCGAGGCCGGCCGCGCGGTGGAGGAGGTGGCCCAGCGCACCGGCTCCATGGCCGACGATGCCGAGGGCATGTCCGGCTCTGCCGAGCGGGTCAGCATCAACGCGCAGACGGTGGCGTCGGCGGCGGGCCAGGCGCTGGCCAACGCGCAGACGGTGGCCGCCGCCAGCGAGGAGCTGGCCGCCTCGATCCGCGAGATCTCGTCCCAGGTCGCCCATTCCAGCGCGGTGACCCGCCGCGCGGTCGAGAGCGGCCACCACACCCAGGCCACCATCCGGTCGCTGTCGGAGACGGTGGCGAAGGTGGGCGAGGTGGTGAACCTGATCCAGTCCATTGCCGGGCAGACCAACCTGCTGGCGCTGAACGCCACCATCGAGGCGGCCCGCGCGGGCGAGGCGGGCAAGGGCTTCGCCGTCGTGGCGCAGGAGGTGAAGAACCTCGCCAACCAGACCGCCACCTCGACCGAGGAGATCACCCGGCAGATCACCGCCATCCAGGCGGTGACCGACGAGGCGGTGCAGGCGGTGGAGGAGATCGGCCGCACCATCGCCGAGATCGACCACATCGCCGGGTCCATCGCCGCCGCGATGGAGGAACAGTCGGCCGCCACCCAGGAGATCAGCCGCAACGTGGTGGAAACCTCCACCGCCGCGCAGGAGGTGTCGTTCCGCATCGCCGCCGTGTCCGAGGAAGCCGACCGCACCGGCGAACAGGCGACCCAGGTCAAGAACGGCTCCGGCGACGTTGCCCGCTCCATCGAATCCCTGCGGCAGGTCCTGGTGCGCATCGTCCGCACCTCCACCGGCGACGCCGACCGCCGGCGCAAGCCGCGCTATCAGGTGGAGGAGATGGGAACCCTGCTGATCGGCGGCGACCGTCTGGCGGTGACCGTCCGCAACCTGTCGATCGGCGGCGCCATGATCGATCCGGTGACGGCGACCGACGGCCGCTCGCTGGCCGGCACCACCGGGCATCTGCGCCTCGACCGCTATGGGGCGGAGGCCGCGGTCGTGGTGAAGGCGGTGGAGCATAACCGCATCCATCTGGCCTTCGAGGGGGAGAGCATGTCGCGGGACTTCAACCGGGCCGTTGAAATCGCCACCAAGGATCGCACCCCCGTCGATGTTGCTGCCTAAAGTATTCGGCGGGGATCCATCATTCAGCGCTCTTAACGGTTAAGCATCTTCTTCATCCTTTTGGCTGAGGACTGCGGCCCTGTGACAATTTCGCAAGAGATTGCTTTGGGGTTGAAGGAGTATGCTTGCCTTACTGCCAGGGGATGCGCGCTCGTCCGCAGCGTCTTCCAGGTGAATGGAAACGAGGTCCGGCCGCAACCATGGTCGAAGCATCCACACTGCACGCCCCGCCGCAGGCCGGGGCGACGCCAGGCGACGCCTCGCAGAAGCTCCGCCCCCGCCTGAAATGGCGCCGCGGCAGGCAGGACGCGGCGGTTCCCCGCCTGCACCTTGCGACCGACGCCGCCGGCGACGGGATTTGGGACTGGGATCTGGCGACCGATGCCGTCTGGTACAGTCCGGGCTGGCAGACGATGCTGGGCTTCTCGCCGGGGGAGGTGCCGCCGCATCTCGATTTCTGGTGCTCCCGCGTCCATCCGGAGGATCTGCCGCTGGTCCAGGCGGCGCTGCAGGCGCATTTCTCGGGCGAACGGCCCTTCTACGAGTGCGAACACCGCGTTCGCGCCAAATCGGGGGAGTGGCTGTGGATCCTCGACCGTGGCCGGGTGGTGGCCTGGGATGCGGAAGGCCGGCCGCGCCGCATGATCGGGACCCATGTCGACGTCACCGCCCGCAAGCGGGTGGAGGAGGAGCTGGCCGAAAGCCGGCTGCAGCTGGACGCCATCCTCGACAACGCGCCGGTGGGCGTGCTGCTGGTCGATGGCGACCGGGTGATCCGCCGGGTCAACAAGGCAGTGACCGCCACCTTCCAGCACCGGATGGAGGACATCGTCGGGTCGAGCGCCCGCATCATCTACGGCGATGACCGGGTGTTCGAGGATATCGGGCGGCGCGCCTATCCGCGGATGCTGTCGGGCGGCCAGTTCGACGAAGAGGTGGCGATGCGCCGGGCCGACGGCGCCGGCATCCGCTGCCGCCTGATCGGCCGGCCGGTCAAGGCGGGGGACCCGGCCCGCGGCTATGTCTGGGTGGTGGAGGACGTCACGGTCCGCTGGCGCGCCGAACAGGCGCTGAACGACCGCGCCGGCTTCCAGCGCGTGCTGCTGGACACGGTGCCGGTGCCGATCTTCGTCCAGGACGTCATGGGCCATTACGTCGACGCCAACAGCGCCTTCGAACGCTGGATGGGCATCGACCGGCAGGCGCTGTTCGGCCGCACCGTCTCCGATCTCGCCCCGCCGCATGTCGCAGAGGCCGACGAGGCGGTCGACCGGGCGCTGCTGGCCGACCAGATGCCGCAGAGCTACGAGACCCAGCTGCGCTGCGCCGACGGAACGCTGCGTGAGGTGCTGTTCTCCAAGGCCGTCTATTGCCGCACCGGCGGCAAGCCGGCCGGCATCGTCGGCGCGGTGATGGACATCAGCGAGCGCAAGCATGCCGAGCAGGCCCTGCTGGAACGCCAGCAGCTGTTCGAGCAGATCTTCGTCGCCAGCTGCGCGGTGAAGCTGCTGATCGACCCGGCGGACGGGCGGATCGTCGATGCCAACCCGGCGGCGGCGCAGTTCTACGGCCATCCGCTCGACCGGCTGCGCAGCATGCGCATCCAGGACATCAACGTGGCCCCGCAGGCGGAGGTGGAGCGGGAGCTGCGTCAGGCCCACAACGCCGAACGCAAGCAATTCCAGTTCCGCCACCGGCTGGCCTCCGGCGACGTCCGCGATGTCGAGGTCTACATCAGCAACATCGTCGTCCACGGACGCACTCTGCTGATGTCGCTGATCCACGACATCACCGAACGCTGCATCGCGGAGGAGGCGCTGCGCGGCAAGACCCGCGAGCTGGAGCGGTCCAACGCCGAGCTGGAGGCCTTCGCCTATGTCGCCTCCCACGACCTGCGCCAGCCGCTGCGCGTCATCACCAGCTACCTGACCCTGCTGGAACGGGGCATGGGCAAGTCGCTGGACGAGGAGGCGCGGGAATGCATCGACTTCGCCCGCGACGGCACCCAGCGCATGGACCGGCTGATCGTCGACCTGCTGGAATACTCGCGGGTCGGGCGCAAGGCCAAGCCCTTCCGGCCGGTGCCGCTGGACGAGCCGCTGCGGCTGGCGCTGCTGAACCTGGAGGTCGCGGTCCAGGATGCCGGGGCCACGGTCACGGTGGAGGGGCTGGACGGCGGCGCGCTGCCTGCGGTGGCCGGCGACAACAACGAACTGATGCGGCTGTTCCAGAACCTGATCGGCAACGCGGTGAAGTACCGGGAGCCCGGCCGTCCGCCGGTGGTGCGCGTCACCGTGGCTTTGGACCGGCAGGGGGGCCGGCAGGGGAGCGCCCCGGCGGTGTGCGTGGACATCCGCGACAACGGCATCGGCATTGCCGCGGAGGACCGCGACCGCGTCTTCGGCATCTTCCAGCGGCTGCACCGGCGCGACGAATATGAGGGCACCGGCGTCGGGCTGGCGGTCTGCAAGAAGGTGGTCGAGCATCACGGCGGCCGGCTGTGGGTGGAAGGCCCGCCGGACGACGACCTGCGCGACGCGCAGGGGCAGCCCTGCGGCAGCCTGTTCCGCATGGTCCTGCCCGCCCTGGCCGACGGGGACGCGGAGCCCGGGGAGCGGCGATGACGGCCGAACCCCTGACCACGCCGCGCCCGCCGGTGCCGGCCGTCCTGCGCCGGCTGACCGCGGGCGGCAGGCGGATCTGGAAGGCTGCCGCCGTGCAGGCCGCGGTGACGCTGGTGCTGGCGCTGGCCTATCTGTGGATGGGCGACGTCTATGTCCGCGTCCTGGTGGCCGAACACCGGGCGACCGCGGCGCTCGCCGCGTCGTCGATGGCCAGCACCCTGTCCAGCGCGCTGAACGAGCGCCTCGCCCTGGTTCGCGGCCTGACCGCCTTCGTCGAGGTGGCCGCCGCCGCCGGCAGCCTGATCGAACAGTTTCCGCGCTATGCCGAGGGGCTGCGGCGGTCGGTGGTGGGCGTGCGCAACGTATCCGCCGCGCCGGGCTTCGTGGTCCGCATGGTCTATCCGGTCGAGGGCAACGAGAAGGTGCTGGGCAACGACCTGCTGAAGGATGCGCGCCCCGGCTTCGCCGAAACGGTGCAGCGCGCCATCATCAGCCGCGACGTGACCATCCACGGCCCGGTCACGCTGCTCCAGGGCGGGCAGGGGATGATCGCCCGGCAGATCGTCTATGGGCCGGGCAAGCCCTGGGGGCGGTGGGCCTCGTGTTCGACGTCGGCGCCATCCTGAACGAGGTGCGGTTCGACCGGGTTCCTCCGCATCTGGTCTTCGCCATCGTGACCGACACCGGCCAGCAGGTGGCGGGCGACGCGCTGGCGCTGAAAGGCGACCCGCTGCTGGAGCGGATCAACCTGCCGGACGGCCATTGGGAACTGGCGCTTGCCCCGCGCAGCAGCTGGGAAGGGCTGGCCTATGCCGATCCGACCTTCCGCGGCTTCCAGGCGGCCTTCCTGCTGCTGGCCCTGCTGATCGAGGCGCTGGCCTTCATGGCGGTCAGCCGCCGCTACACGCTGGAACGGCAGGTCGACCTGCGCACCGCCGAGCTGGGCCGCGCCAAGAGCGAGCTGGAGCAGTTCGCCTATGCCGCCGCCCACGACCTGCAGGAGCCGCTGCGCGCCATCGCCAGCTATGCCCAGCTTCTGGAAAAGCAGCAGAAGGGCAGGCTGGACGAGGAGAGCGCCGGCTTCATCCGCGAGATCGTCGACGGGGCCGGGCGGCTGAAGATGCTTCTGCGCGACGTCCAGCTGTTCCTGGCGGAGGATCGGGTGCCGCTCGGCTGCGGCACGGTCGCGGCCGGGGATGCGCTGCAGGGGGCGCTGGTCGCGCTGAAGCGGCGCATCGCCGATGCCGGCGCCACCGTCACCGTGGGCGATCTGCCGGCGGTGCAGGCGGACGAGCGGCGCCTGCGCGAGATCTTCATCGTGCTGATCGCCAATGCGGTCGAATACCGCCATCCCTACCGCGCGGCGGAGGTGCATGTCTCCGGCCGGCGCGTTGACGGCTATGACGTCATCGACGTGCGCGACAACGGCATCGGCATCGAGCCCCGCTACCGCGACCAGATCTTCGAGGTGTTCCGCCGCCTGCATCCGCGGGACGAGCATCCCGGCACCGGCATGGGGCTGGCCATCGCCCGCAAGATGGTGGAGCGGCTGGGCGGCCGCATCACCGTCACCTCCAGCCCCGGCGTCGGCAGCACCTTCTCCATCCATCTGCCACACCCCGCCTTCCGAGGATTCCCCTGATGCAGGACCTGACGACTCCCTTCGAGATCCTGCTGGTCGAGGACGATCCGGCGGACGCCGGCCTCGCCAAGCGCGCCCTGCGCGACGGCCGCATCCTGTGCAACGTCGCCCATGTCCGCGACGGGGTGGAGGCGATGGAGTATCTGCGCCGCCGGGGTCCCTTCGCCGGCGCCGCCCGGCCCGACCTGATCCTGCTGGACCTGAACATGCCGCGCATGGACGGCCGCGAGGTGCTGCAGGAGATGAAGGCCGACGACGAGCTGAAGACCATTCCGGTGGTGATCCTCACCACTTCCGACGTCGACCGCGACGTGAACGCCAGCTACCTGCTGGGCGCCAACAGCTTCATCACCAAGCCGATGGACATGGACGCCTTCTTCGATGCGGTGAAGAGCATCGAGGAATACTGGTTCCGCGTCGTCCGGCTGCCGCGGTGAAGGAGGCCAGCCATGTCCATCGCCTTACCCGCCAAGTTCGCCCCCTCCCACGCCCCGGAGCCGGAGGAGGGGCGCACCGCCATCCTGCTGGTCGAGGATGACGACGCCGACGCGCGTCTGGTCACCCGGTCGCTGACGCCCTATGCCCGCCGCTCCAGCGTGGCGCGCGCAACCTCGCTGAAGGAGGCGCGGGCCTGGCTGCACCGCAACGCCTGCGACGTGGTGCTGCTCGACCTGTCGCTGCCCGACAGCTTCGGGCTGGAGACGGTGACCCGCCTGCATGCCGACGCGCCGTCGCTGCCGCTGGTGGTGCTGACCGGTTACGACGACGAGGATTTCGCGCTGGAGATCCTGGCCCACGGCGCCCAGGACTATCTGGTGAAGGGGCAGACCGACGGGCCGCTTATGTGGCGCGCCGTCCAGCACGCCATGGCCCGGAAAAGGCTGGAGGAGGAGCTGCGCCTGTCGGAGGAGCGGCTGCAGGGCATCATCGGGCTGGCGCAGGACGCCATCCTGACCACCGACGAGAACCTGAACATCACCTTGTTCAACCGCGCGGCGGAAAGCCTGTTCGGCTACGATGCCGACGACATCCTGGGCCGGCCGCTGTCGCTGCTGATCCCCGAGCGCTTCCGTCCCGACCACGAGGCGCACATCGCCGATTTCACCGTGTCGGAGATGCAGGCGCGGGTGATGACCAACCGGCGCGAGGTGCAGGGGCTGACCGCCGACGGCCGGGAGTTCCCGGCCGAGGTGTCGATCGCCAAGCTGCACCATGCCCGCGGCCTGCTGTTCACCGCCGTCATCCGCGACGTGTCCGAGCGCAAGCGGGTGGAGAGCGAGCTTCGCCGCATGGCGACCACCGATCCGCTGACCGGGCTGAACAACCGCCGCCGCTTCATGGAGCTGGCGGAGGTCGAGATGGCGCGGCTGCGCCGCTATGGCCGGCCGGTGTCGGTGCTGATGCTGGACATCGACCGCTTCAAGGCGATCAACGACACCCACGGCCATGCCGTCGGCGATGCGGCGCTGGTCCGGCTGGCGGAGGTCTGCCGCTGCGAACTGCGCGACACCGACCATATCGGCCGGCTGGGCGGCGAGGAGTTCGCGATCATCCTGCCCGAAACCCCGCTGGCGTCGGCGGCCGAGGTGGCGGAACGGCTGCGCCAGCGTCTGGCCCTGGCTGACGTGCCGCTGCAGTCCGGCGGCCAATCAGGCGGCGCAACCCTGCGCATGACGGTCAGCATCGGCGTCGCCATGTGCGGCGACGAGGATGCCAGCATCGAACGCGCCCTGGGCCGCGCCGACCGCGCGCTGTACGAGGCGAAGTCGCTGGGCCGCAACCGGGTCGTCGTCACCGACGGCTATCCCGGTCCAGCCTTCGCCACCGCATCGATTTCCACCTCCATCGCGAGCTGACGGCATGTCCGAGGGAAAATGGCCGAAGGAATGACGACCGAAATCACCGGCCCGGGGGCGGTGCTGCTGGTCGGCGGCGACGCGTACCGCGCACGGCTGCTTGCCGTCGCGCTGGGCGGCATTCCCCGGCGTGTGGAAACGGCGGAGGAGGCATCGGACCGCCTGCGCGACGCCGGTGCCGCGGCCGAGGGAGGCGTGGTGGTGATCGACGCCCCCGGCATCGACACCCGTCTCGCCGCCACGTTTGCCCCCACCCTGGCCGCAATCGAGGCGCTGGCCCGGCTGGACCCGGCCCCCGCGATTCTGGTTCTGCTGCCGGACGGGCAGGAGGATGCCGCGCAGTCCTGCATCGCTGCCGGGGCGCAGGACGCGCTGCCGGCCGGCGACGCCGCCACCCTGCGCCTTGCCGTCGCCGCCGCCCGCCGGCGTCAGGCGCGGGAGAACCGGCTGCGCGCGGCCGCCGCCGCCGCGGAGCGGATGCGGGGTGAGGCCATGGCGCTGTTCGACGCCGCGGAATCCGCGGTGGCGGCCGCGCTCGACCCTATGATGGCGCTGACCGCCGCCGCACTGGAATCGCCGCTGCTGCCGAGCCAGCAGGACCGGCTGACCGCGGTTCGGGCGGCGGGCACCGCCCTGCGCGCGACGCTGCCGGCCCTGCGTCCGCCGCCATCGGGACTCCCGAAGGCCGAGACGCTGACGCTTGGCGGCCTGACGGCCGGCGCCAAGACGGTCGTGGTGGAAGGGGGCGCCGACCGGCAGTTCGTCGGCGATGGGGGCGGCTTGCGCTCCCTGCTGGCCCTGCTGACGGTGGAGGCGGGGGCGGAGCTGTCGCTCTCCCTTCCGCCGACGGGGGAGGGGGCCGAGCTGGCCATCCGCCGCCGGGGCGCGCCGCGGCTGCGCCCACTGGCGCTGGCGGCGGCCGGGCCGCTTGTGCAGCGTCTGGGCGGTCGCCTGCCCGTCGACGGCGCCGCTGCCGAAGGCACTGCCGGGGAATGGCTGGCCGTCCGCATTCCCGTGCAGTTGCCGGGACGTCCCCTTGCGCCGAAGGGCGCCCTTTCGGTCCTGCTGGTGGAGGACAACCCGATCGGCCGGCTGGTCGCCGCGGGCTTCTTCAAGTCGCTGGGCCATGTGGTGACGACGGCGGAGGATGGAGCGCAGGGGCTTGCCGCGGCGACCGCAGGGCGATTCGACCTGATCGTGATGGACGTGCAGATGCCGGTGATGGATGGTCACGAGGCGACGCGGGCCATCCGTGCGCTGCCGGGTCAGGCGGGCCGCGTGCCGATCGTGGCGCTGACCGCCGGCACCGATGCGGAGGACGACGCGCAGTGCCGCGCCGCCGGGATGGACGACTGCCTGCACAAGCCGCTGACCATGGACCGGCTGGGCGCCGTGCTGGACCGCCTGTTTCCCGGCCGGTCGGCGGCGGGCGGTTGATGCGGGGCCGACGCAAATTGTCGAAAACTTTACAGGTCTAAAACCATATTCCACTTGCCGGTAACCGACCATCGGTTGCCCGCCGTCGGTTCGGACGGTATCAGTGGAAGGCGGCGACTTGGCTGGAGGATCGGGGATGGACACGCAGGCGATCGACTACTCCCGGCACCGCATCCTGGTGGTGGAGGACCAGCCCTTCGTCCGCCGTACCATCGTCCAGATCCTGGGCCAGATCGGCTTCCGCGACGTGGCGGAGGCCGACAACGGCGAGTCGGCGATGTATGAATGCATCCGTGTCAATCCCGACCTGATCGTCTGCGACATCGACATGAAGCCGGTCTCCGGCCTGCAGTTCCTGGCTCACCTGCGCGCCAGCACCGACGCCGCCAACCCGCGCGCCCCGGTGGTGTTCCTGACCAACCACACCGAATCCGAGATCGTGAAGCAGGCGATGGCGCTGGGCGTCAACGGCTTCGTGGTTAAGCCCCCGTCCTTCGCCGCGCTGAAGGAGCGGGTGGACAGGCTGCTGGGGGGCGGTGAGGGGACGTCCGGGCATCCTGGTCCTCGCGCTTGTCCTGACGGCCTGCTCCGGAGAGCCGTCGGAGGGCGACATGCGCAAGCTGGTGGAATCATACACCCGCCGCACGCTGGAGCGGCAGGGCAACAGCGCCTTCCGCGCCTTCGACAATTTCCGCAAGCAGGGCTGCGTCGAGGCGAAGCTGAAGAACGGACAGGACGGCAGCGGGCAGTATGACTGCTACTACGCCGCCACCTTCGTGCCGCAGCCGGGGCAGCCGCCGCTGACCGTCAACGGCAAGGGACGCTTCCGCCGCACCGACAAGGGACTGGCCTTCGAGGATCTGGGCGCCCAACCGCGTTGAGGCCGCTCATCCGGCGCGGGCGAGGCGCGACAGGGTCGCCAGCGGATCGCCGGTCTCCTCGCCGAAGCAGACCTCCACGTCGTCGCAAACCTCGCAGTTGGGTGATTTGCACAGCATCAGCCCCTCGCGCTCGCAAAGCTGCCGGTAGAAGAACTTCTTCCACTTCATGTCGCCGGCGTTCAGCGCCACCAGGGCCGGGAAATGGCGGCGGAACATCGTGTTCAACTCGCCGCGATGGTGGAACCCCATGTCCTGCCACAGATGGTTCGGCTCCAGCGACCGGCGGGCGAGGATGGCGGCCAGCCAGCGCTCCTCGTCCGTCCCGCGCGCGCCATGGTCGGCCAGGAAAGCGCGCAGGTCGGCCTCCTCGATGGCATCCTCACCGGTTTCCGGCCGGTCGGGCAGCGATGCGACCGCGGCGGCGAACTGCGGAGCGTGGCGGGCGGCCATCTCCGCAAGGTCGGCCTTGGTCAGGGCGAGCGCCTGGAGCATCGTCCGCGTCCCGTCCTCGGCGGCGATGGCGAGGATTCGGCCGAAGATCATGCCGTCGGCGGCGGGATCGTCCGGGTCGGTGCAATCCGGACCGCAGGCAGGCGAATGGGCTGAGAGCTTGGACATGTCCATCTCCACCGGCTGGAAGCACCCGCGACGCCTGTCATCCTGACCCAGGATGCTGCATGTGCGAAAGGCGCTGTGCGGCCCTCCGGCCTGCGGCATTGCGCCGCATTCTCCTGGCGTCTCAATCCGGGCGGGCGCCGATCTCCTCGGCGAAGCGTTCGAAGAAGCCGGCCAGCACCCGGTCGGTCTTGGCCTGCACCAGCTTCACCGCCAGCCGGCCGACCGCACCGCCCAGCGCCACCGTCAGGCTGTAGGTCAGCAGGGTGCGCCCGCCATCCTCCTCCAGAACCACCAGCGCCTCGCCCTTCACGGCGCCGGCCAGCCCGCCGTTGCCCTGGGCGATCAGCCGGTAGCGGTGGGGACCATCCTCCGGTTCCAGTTTCAGCCGGCCGGAGAAGCGCGCCTTCATCGGCCCCAGCGTGGTGCGCACCCGCGCGGCATAGTCGGTGGGGGACAGCCGCTCCATCTCTTCCAGAACGGGGATGCAGCGCATCAGCACCGCCGGGTCGCAGAGCGCCGCGAACACGCGGTCGCGCGGCCCGGGGACGCTGTGGGTGCCGGTGATGTCCATGCGCCGTCTTCCTCTTCCGCAATCCCGCCCGTTCGCGATCCCGGCGCAGCGGCCGGGCAGACACATCTGGTAATGCTGACGCCCGGAACCAAGCCGGCGAACTCCACGACGAGGACAGATCCCATGCGACAAGCCGCCACGACCCTGACGATCCCCACCCGCGGCGCCGGACTGGTCGAGGTGACGGCCCCGATACGGCGCTGGGTGGCGGAGCAGGGGATGGCCACCGGCCTGCTGACGGTCTTCTGCCGCCACACCTCTGCGTCCCTGACCATCCAGGAGAACGCCGACCCCGACGTGCAGGCCGACCTGCTGCGCTTCTTCCGCCGTCTGGTGGCGGAGGACCCGTCGCTCTACGACCACACCACCGAGGGGCCGGACGACATGCCGGCACATATCCGCTCCGCGCTGACCGGCGTCAGCCTGTCGATCCCGGTGATGGACGGGGAGCCGGTGCTGGGCACTTGGCAGGGCATCTACCTGTTCGAACATCGCGCCCGCCCGCACCGGCGGGAGATCGCGCTGCATCTGCTGGGGGAGTGAGGCACGGGGAATGAGGTGCCGGGTACGATTTGCTCGGCCTGCCTGAAATATCTTTCATCCGGTCGCAAGGCGGCGGTGAACGGCGGCTTCCTAGATTGGGGACAACACCGGGCAGCCGGAACCGAATCACTGGAGTGCCGCCGTCATGACCACCACCCCCTCCACCACGCTGAACCGTCCGAACCGGCTGCGCCGCACCGTGGCCGCCCTGCTGCTGGGCTCCACCGTGCTGACGGGGCCGGCGCTGGCCGGATGGGCTGCGTCGCACGCGCAGCAAGCCGCCGCACCGCCGGCCGTGGCCGTGGTGCAGGACACGCCGTCCAGCTTCGCCGACCTCGCCGCCAAGGTCAGCCCCGCCGTCGTCAACATCGCCGCCACCCAGGAGGCCAAGGCCGAACCGCGGGCGCAGCGCGGCCCCGGCATCCCCGGCTTCCCGCCCGGCTCGCCCTTCGAGGAGTTCTTCCGCCAGTTCCAGGACCAGATGGGCCGGGACGGCGGTCCCGGCGGCGACCAGGACGACCAGCGTCCCGGACCGCGCGGCAGGAGCGGCGCGCTCGGCTCCGGCTTCATCATCGACCCGGCCGGCTTCGTCGTGACCAACAACCATGTCATCGACGGCTCCAGCGAGATCACCGTCACCCTGCAGGACGGCACCGCCATGCCGGCCAAGGTGATCGGCCGCGACGCCAAGACCGACATCGCCCTGCTGAAGGTGGAACCGAAACAGCCGCTGCCCGCCGTCGACTGGGCCGACAGCGACAAGACCCGCGTCGGCGACTGGGTGATGGCCGTCGGCAACCCGTTCGGGCTGGGCGGAACCGTCACCAAGGGCATCGTCTCGGCCCGCGGGCGCGACATCCACAGCGGGCCCTATGACGACTATTTCCAGCTCGACGCCGCCATCAACCGCGGCAACTCGGGCGGCCCGACCTTCGATCTCGCCGGCCGGGTGATCGGCATCAACACCGCCATCTACTCCCCCAACGGCGGTTCGGTCGGCATCGGCTTCGCAATCCCGTCCAACCTTGCCAAGGATGTGGTGGCCCAGCTGAGGGAAAGCGGCAAGGTCGAGCGCGGCTGGCTCGGCGTGAAGATCCAGGAGGTGACGCCCGACATCGCCGACAGCGTAGGTCTGCCCGCCGCCAAGGGCGCGCTGGTGGCCGAGGTCACCGCCGACAGCCCGGCCCAGCGCGCCGGCCTGCGCCAGGGCGACGTGGTGCTGAGCTATGCCGGCAAGTCGGTCAACAGCCTGCGCGATCTGACCCGCAACGTGGCCGACACCAAGCCCGGCGACACGGTGGAGCTTAAGGTGGTGCGCGGCGGCCGCGAGACGGCGGTGCAGGTGCGCATCGACCGCCTTGCCGAAGAGCCGCAGGTCGCGTCGGCTGATACCGGCGGCGCCGACAAGCAGACGGGCGAGGTCGCCCCGGTGAAGGGGCTGAAGCTCGCCCCGCTGGACCAGGCGGCGCGCAAGCGCCTGGGCATCGGCGACGACGTGCAGGGCGTTCTGGTGACCGGGCTGGCCGGCAGCGTCGATGTGCCGGTGCGTCCCGGCGACGTGATCGCGCGCATCGGCGACGCCGAGGTGAAGAGCCCGGCCGACGTCCGCCAGCATGTGGCCGAAGCCGAGAAGGCCGGGCGGAAAGCGGTGCTGATGCTCATCAACCGGCAGGGCAACGAGACCTTCGTCGCGTTGAAGCTGAAGGCGTGATGTGAAGTCTGGCCGGCGCCCACGCCCTCTCCCGCCCCGGGAGAGGGAAGGGGCCCATGGCGCAAGCCATGGGAAGGGTGAGGGGTGATCCGAGAATCCGTGCGCTTCTTGATCCTTGCCGTCCCCCTCACCCTCCCCACGCCTTCGGCGCGGGTCCCCTCCCTCTCCCGGGGCGGGAGAGGGAAATGTTCGCTCGCGCTTGGCCGGGCTGTTTTGGGAGGCTACACTCGTGCTCATGAAAATTCTCGTCATTGAAGATGATCGCCAGGCCGCCAGCTATCTCGCCAAGGGGCTGAAGGAGGCGGGCCATGTGGTGGACGTCGCCAACGACGGGAAGGAGGGCCTGTTTCTGGCCGGTGCCGAGCATTACGACGTGATGATCGTCGACCGCATGCTGCCCGGCCGCGACGGGCTGTCGCTGGTCCAGGTGCTACGGGCGGCCGGCAACGACACGCCGGTGCTGTTCCTGTCGGCGCTGGGCAGCGTGGACGACCGGGTCAAGGGGCTGAAGGCCGGCGGCGACGATTACCTGACCAAGCCCTTCGCCTTCTCCGAGCTTTTGGCCCGAATCGAGGTGCTGGTGCGCCGGCGGGGTGCGGCGCAGCCGCAGACCCGGCTGGTGGTGGGCGACCTGGAGCTGGACCTGCTGTCGCGCAGCGTGAAGCGCGCCGGCAAGGCCATCGACCTGCTGCCGCGCGAGTTCACGCTGCTGGAGTACCTGATGCGCAACGCCGGCAGCGTGGTGACCCGGACCATGATGCTGGAGAATGTCTGGGATTATCACTTCGATCCCCAGACCAACGTCATCGACGTGCACATCGCCCGCCTGCGCCAGAAGATCGACAAGGATTTCCCCACCCCCTGATCCACACCGTGCGCGGTGCCGGCTACAGCCTGCGCGCGGCGGAGGGGTGACGGGGCTTTCGCGATGCGTGACGTATGAAGCATGAAGGCGCGGCCGGCGGCCGGGACGGATTCCTTGCCGCGGGCCTGCGGCTGGTGCGGACCACCGCGTTCCGGCTGGCGCTGCTCTATCTGGCGATGTTCGTGCTTTCGGTCGGGCTGATCCTGGGCGTGGTCTACCGCACCACCGCCGGATTCCTGGAGCAGGAGATCGGCGAGACCATAGCGCTGGAGGTCGCCGGGCTGCAGGACCATTACCGCATCCACGGGCTGCCCGGTCTGGTGGACGTGGTGCGGACGCGCAGCGCGGTCCCCAACAACAACTCCATCTATCTGCTGACCACCGCCGCCGGGGTGATCCTGGCCGGCAACCTGTCGGGCTGGCCGGCGGCGGTACCCAACGCCAGCGGCTGGACCCATTTCAAGGTCGCCGACTATGGCGGGGTCACCAACCGGCCCTCGACCGCGCAGGCCGTGACCTTCACCCTGCCGGGGCAGTTCCGCCTGCTGGTCGGCCGCGACATGAGCGAGATCGACCAACTGCGCGCCCGCATGTTCCGCTCGCTCGGCTGGATCCTGGGCTCCACCGCGCTGCTCGGGCTGGGGGGCGGGCTGCTGATGAGCCGCGGCGCCATGCGGCGGATCGAGGCGATCAACCGCACCACCCGCCAGATCATGAGCGGCGACCTGAGCGACCGGGTGCCGCGCTTCGGCGGCGGCGACGAGATGGACCGGCTGGCCGGCAACCTGAACGCCATGCTGGACCGGATCGAGCGGCTGATGACCGGGATGCGGCAGGTGACCGACAGCGTCGCCCACGACCTGCGCACGCCGCTGACCCGTCTGCGCTCCCGCATCGAGCTTGCCCTGCTTCACGAGACCGAGGACCCGGAGGTCTACCGCACCGTCCTGCAGGACACGATCGCCGAGGCCGACCGGCTGCTCGCCACCTTCAGCGCCCTGCTGTCGATCGCGGAGGCCGAATCGGGGGCCAAGCGGCAGGATTTCGTGCCGGTCGATCTGGCCGAGGTGGTCGAACTCGCCGCCGATCTCTATGAGCCGGTGGCGGACGAGCGCGGTCAGCGGTTGAGCGTGGATGTCCGGGGCAAGCCGACGGTGCACGGCAACGGCCAGCTTCTGGCCCAGGCGGTGTCGAACCTGCTGGACAACGCCATCAAATACACGCCGGAAGGCGGCGTCATCGCCCTGGTGCTGGAAGGCCCGGCGCCCGGCCGCGCCGCCTGCATCTCGGTGGCGGACAGCGGACCCGGCATCCCGGCGGAGATGCGCGACAAGGTGTTGCAGCGTTTCGTCCGGCTGGACACCGCCCGCGCGTCGCCCGGCAACGGGCTGGGGCTGAGCCTCGTCGACGCGGTGGCGACGCTGCACGGCGCGCGGCTGGAGCTGGAGGACAATGCGCCGGGCCTGCGGGTGAGCCTGGTGTTCCCGCCCGAGGCGCGGCGCTGAACGCTTCGACCCCAAAAAAGCCCGCCATGCGGCGGGCTTTCGAAGTGACATCAGCGAGAATGACTCCTTGGCGTCCCACCTGATATGGGGCAGGGGCGGACGGCTTCCATACCCATCTTCGGACTACCGCCGACGGCCTAGCCTGCCGACTTTCCGCAACGTCGGGTGGGCGCGCGCGTTCTCCCCCAGGGCCGTCCGTCCGGCGGCCGCAAGCGCGGGAGTTCCGAGAGATGGCGATACCCAGCCGCCCCAAGGCCCAGCAGACCGCTTCCCCGGGCGCCGCCGCGCCCGGCCGGACCGGCGGCGCGGCGATGCAGGAGGAGCCGCCGGCGCGGGCCGGCCGCGGCGAACTGGCCGTCTTCACCTGGAAGGTGCTGATCGTCGCCGGGGTGGCGGCGCTTGGCCTGTTCCTGTGGCGGGTGTCGGGGACGCTGCTGCTGATCTTCACCGGCGTGCTGTTCGCCATCCTGCTGCAGCGGCTGGCCGGCTATGTCCGGCGGGCGACCGGGCTGGGCCATGGCTGGGCGCTGGCCATCGTGCTGGTGGTGCTGGTTCTGCTGGTCGGCGGCGGCGGCTGGCTGATGGGCACCTCGATGGCGGCACAGCTCGGCCAACTGCAGGAGCAGGTGACCAAGGCCATCGGCATGCTGCCGGACGAATGGCGCCAGCGCATCATGGACCAGGGCAAGGAGTGGCCCTGGATGAACCAGCTCGGCAGCTTCGCCTCCGGCCTCGTCTATGTCGTCGGCGACGCGGTGGTGGTGATGTTCGCGGCGCTCTATCTGGCGGCCTCGCCGGGCGTCTACCGGCGCGGCGTGGTGCTGCTGGTGCCGCCGCAAGGGCAGGACCGGGCCTGCGAGGTGATGGAGGTGGCCGGCGACAGCCTGTGGAAATGGCTGATCGGCCAGCTGGCGGCGATGGCCGCGGTGGGGACGCTGACCGCCGTCGGGCTGTGGCTGCTGGGCATCCCGTCGGCGCTGGCCCTGGGGATGGTGGCCGGGCTGCTGGAGTTCATCCCGCTGATCGGCCCCTTCCTGGCGGCCGTCCCGGCCCTGCTGATCGCCTTCGCCCAGTCGCCGCAGGATGCGCTGTGGGTCGCCGGGCTCTATCTGGTCATCCAGCAGGTTGAGGGGAACCTCGTCACCCCGCTGCTGCAGAAGCAGGTGGTCGATCTGCCGCCGGTGGTCACCATCGGCGCCATCGCCGCCGGCGGCGTGCTGTTCGGCGTCCTCGGCATGTTCCTGGCGACGCCCATCGCCGTGGTCGTGCTGGTGCTGGTCAACCTGCTCTACATCGAGGACAAGCTGGGCCAGCCCAGGCATTTCCCCAGCAACGGGTCCTGACGCGTCACCCCTCCGCCGCCGGGGCGGCCTCGCCCCGGCCGTTGCGGGAGGAGCGCAGCGGCAGTTCCTTCAGGAACAGGGTCATGGCGAAGGACACGACCGCCAATGCCGCCGCCAGCAGGAACAGGGTGGCGAAGCCGTGCTCCAGCGTCGCCACCACCCCGCCGCGGACGGCCGGGGGCAGGTCGGCCAGTGCAGCGGCGCCATGGTCCAGCACCGCACGGCCGGACAGGCCGGCCCCTTCCAGCCGCTCCGACACCACCGCGTTGAACACGGCGCCGAAAACCGCCACGCCGACCGAGCCGCCGAGCGAACGGAAGAAGCCGACCGAGGCGGTGGCCGCCCCCAGGTCGCGCTGCTCCACCGCATTCTGCACGGCCACCGTCATCACCGGCATGACCAGACCCAGCCCCATGCCCAGCGGCACCAGGATCAGCGTCGACCACAGCCCGCTGGCGGCCAGCTCCGGCAGGGTGCCGAGCAGCGCGTACATAACCCCCGACAGCGCCAGCCCGGCCAGCGGGAACGCCTTGTAGCGCCCGGTGCGCGCGATCAGCCGGCCGCCGCCGACCGACCCGAAGGTCATGCCCAGCACCAGCGGCAGAAGCAGCAGGCCGGACAGGGTGGCGCTGGCGCCCTGCACCAGCTGCAGGTGCAGCGGCAGATAGACGATGCCGGCGAACAGCACCATCGCCGACACCGCGACCACCGGCGTCGCCACCGCGACCACCGGCCGGCGGAACAGGTGCAGCGGCAGGATCGGCTCGTCGATCCGGCGCTCGTGCCACAGGAAGACGGCCAGCATGGCGAGGCCCCCCGCCAGCAGGGCCAGCGCCGCCGGGCTGCCCCAGCCCATCGCCTCCCCGCGGGTAGCGTAGACCAGCAGGCAGGTCACGGCACCGGTCAGCAGCGCCGCACCCGCCACGTCGATGCGCGGCTTCGCCCGGCCGGCGGGCAGGCGCGACAGGGTGCTGCGGGTCATGGCGAAGGCCGCCACCCCCAGCGGCAGGTTGATGAGGAAGATCCAGTGCCAGCCGATCGTCTCGGTGAAGACCCCGCCCAGCAGCGGCCCGGCGACGCTGGCCAGCGCGAAGACGCCGCCGATCATCCCCTGGTAGCGCCCGCGCTCCCGCGGGGCCACCACGTCGCCGATGATGGTGAAGGCCAGCGACATCAGCCCGCCGCCGCCCAGCCCCTGCAGGCCGCGGAACAGGATCAGCTGGGTCATGCTCTGCGCCGCCGCGCACAGGACGGAGCCGACCAGGAACAGCAGGATCGCCGTCTGCAGCACGCGCTTGCGGCCGTAGAGGTCCGACAGCTTGCCGTAGATCGGCGTCGTGGTGGTGGAGGTCAGCAGATAGGCGGTGACCACCCAGGGCAGCATCTCCAGCCCGCCGAACTGGCTCGCCATCGTCGGCAGCGCCGTCGCGACGATGGTCTGGTCCATTGCCGCCATCAGCATCGCCAGCGCCACCCCGCTGAACACGCGCAGGATCTCCTGGTGGGTGAAGACCGGCGGGACATCGTCGGGGGAAGCGGGGCGGGCGGCGGTCTCGGTCATGGTCGGGCGTCTCGGCCGTTGAGGTCGTTGCACGGGGCACCGGAGGCGGACCCACCATAGACTTGGAAGCGTTCCATGCAAGCCCGTTGGGGCAAGTCCGATGGGGCAAGCCCGATGCCGCAAGTCCGACAGCACAGGTCCGATGGCGGTTCCGCCGCATTCTCCAACGAACGCCTTGCCGCGCCGCCAAAGCGCCTCTATAAAGCCGCCCATCGGCGCCCCGGTTCAACCGGTGGCGCCTGCATGCTTTTTAATCGGCGAAAAGCCTTACCTGCAGGAGTCACCACCATGGCCGTCGAACGGACCCTCTCGATCATCAAGCCCGATGCCACCCGCCGCAACCTGACCGGCAAGATCAACGCCAAGTTCGAAGACGGCGGTCTGCGCATCGTCGCCCAGAAGCGCGTCCAGCTGTCGAAGGCCCAGGCCGAGCAGTTCTACGGCGTCCATCGCGAGCGTCCGTTCTTCAACGACCTGGTGTCGTTCATGATCTCCGGCCCGGTGGTCCTGCAGGTCCTGGAAGGCGAGAACGCCATCGCCCGCAACCGCGAGATCATGGGCGCCACCAACCCGGCCAACGCCGCCGAGGGCACCATCCGCAAGGAGTTCGCCGAATCGATCGAGGCGAACTCGGTCCACGGTTCGGACGCCCCGGAGACGGCCGCCCAGGAGATCGCCTTCTTCTTCGCCGGCATCGAGCTGGTGGGCTGATACCGCTCGGCCGGGCATCGCGCCCGGCCGGCCGAGGAAAGGGCCGCCTCCGCAGGGAGGCGGCCTTTTTTGCGTTTTGCATCAAGCTCTGGCAGTATCGTGGGCCACAGACCTTTTGCCCCGCGAGCGCCGGGGCCGAATCCGACAGGAGTGCCCGCGATGGAATCCCAATCCGCAAAGCCGATCATCGCGGCGCTGCTGCAACCGCTGCCCGTGCTGACTCAGCCGCAGGCCCGCAACGATCTGGCGGACGAATCCGTGGTTCGGCTGCTGGTCCGCCAGTTCATCGACCTCAGCCTCGACGCCTTCAATCAGGTCCTGCAGGGCAAGCTCGACCAGGACGAGGCGGTGGACGGCATCAACCGGCAGGCGACCGCGCTGAACGCCGTTTTCCTCGGCACCAGCGGGTTCGAGACCGTCATCACCCACCCCTGGAACACGCCGGAAAAGCTGGGCGCCTTCCTGAAGGACATGGTGGCGCTGGAGTATCCGGAGGACGATTGCGTCCGCGCCATGCTGATCCATCTGGCGACCCAGGTGATGCACGCGCTGCGCCTGCCGGACGAGGAGCGCCAGGAGGAGGTGGAGGCGCTGACCCTGGACGCCGCCGACCTGCTGCTGGGCCGCGAACCGGAAGACGACGACGGCATCGAAATAGAGGTCTGAGACGGCGGGCGCCCCGCGGCCTCAGCCCGCCGGGTGCAGCAGGTTCACCTCGATCAGCACCGTGTCCTCGACGAAATCCGCGCTGTGCCAGGCGTCGGGATCGAAGCGGATGACCATGCCCGGACGCAGGTCCACCGGCCCGGCCTCGCAGGTCAGCAGGGCGCGCCCTTCCACGACCATGACGAACTGTTCATGGGCGTGGCTGTGGCGCGGGGCGCTGGTGCCGGCCTTGATGACCACATGCTTCAGCGACGCGCCCACGCCAAGGAATTCGCGCCGCTCCGCTCCGCCGGCGGTCTGGGCCGGAAGATCGCTCCATGTGACGACGTCTGCCTTGGGCATCGCGGCTCCTCTCCTGGCGGTGGCAAACGGCTGATACGTGAGCCGGCGCTGTCCGGATCTCCGCCGCGCCGGACGAATTCGGATAGGTGCCCTGCCGGTGCGAAAAGCAACCGTTTGAAGAAGCGCGCATTGGCGCGTCGAAGTTCGAATCGCCGTGCGATGCGGCGCGCCAGTCCGCAGGTGGGCCGAAGTGATTCCGGATGCTTCATTCCTGGGAAAGCTTGGTCTCGAAACCAGCTGTTAACGCCTCGCCTACTATGACGGTGGGGTTCGACATATCTGTGTCGGGCACCCACCCTTCGGACCGGCGGAGGCACCGTGGACGTTGCAGACACCGACCGCCCGCTCCGCACTGCGGGTGCCGCCGAACCGGTCGCCGGGCTCTCCCGCCATGCCTCGCTTCCCGGCCTTCTCGCCGGGCTGGCCGGCTTCGGCACCCTGGCCGGGCTGGCGCTGTCCGGGCAGGCCGGCTGGCCGGCGGCGGGCGCCCTGACCCTCGCCGGCGGGCTGGCGCTGTGGAGCGCCCGGCGGGCCGCCGCCGGTGCCGCGGCGCTGGCGCGGTCGGACGCAGCCCTGGAACGGGCGCGGGACGATCTGGCCGCGATGCGGGCCCGCGCCCGCGACTTCACCGCCGCCTCTCCCGGCTGGTTCTGGGAAACGGGGGCGGACCACCGGTATCTCTTCATGTCCGGCCGGCTGAAGACCCTGCTGCGCTGCGATCCCGCCAGCGTGTTCGGCGATTCGCTGCTCGACCTGGGATCGCTGGTCGATGACGAGGCGACCTGGGCCGAATACCGCGCCGATATCGAGGCCGGCCGTCCCTTCCGCGACCTGGAGGTGAGCTTCGAGGGGGTGGACGGCCGCGACCTCGTGCTGCGGCTCAGCGCCGTGCCGGTGCGCGACGCCGAAGGGCGTTTCCGCGGCTATCGCGGCTGCGGCATCGACGCGACTGCCGAAACCCTGGCGCTGGTGGAGGCGCGCTTCATGCAGGCGGTGGTGCATGACGCCATCGACAGCGTGTCGGAGGGTTTCGTTCTGTTCAGTGCCGACGGGCGGCTGCTGATCTGCAACGAGCAGTACCGCCGCGCCTATCCCACCATCGCCGACCTGCTGACCCCCGGCCGCAGCTTTGCCGAGATCCTGCGGGCGGCGGCGGAGCGCGGCGGCTATGAGGGGGAGGACGACATCGGCGCCTGGGTGGAGCAGCGGCTGACCCGCCATCTCCAGCATTCCGCCCCGGTGGACGGCCGGCTGTCCGACGGGCGCTGGTACCGCATCAGCGAGCATGCGACCGGCACCGGCGGCGTTGTGAAGATCCTGATGGACATCACCGAGCTGAAGACGCGGGAGGAGGAGCTGGCCGGCCAGACCGCCCGCCTGAAGCAGAGCGTCACCGCCCTCAGGGAAAGCGAGCTGCGCTACCGCCAGCTGGTGGAGCTGGCGCCTTACGGCATCGTCATCTGGGACCGTAGCGCCATCCGATTCGCCAACGGCGCCGCCGCCGCGATCCTGGGCGTGGCCGCCGATGCCCTGGAGGGCCGGTCGCTGGCCGGCTTCCTGGAGGATGGCGACGCGCTGGAGGCGGCATTCGCCGCGGCGGCGGAGGGGAGCAGCGGCGGCGGCTGGAATGCGACGCCCTGCGCCCGAACGGCGAGTGCCGCCGGCTGGAGGTGGGGGCGAGCCCGGCGGTCTATGGCGGTGCGGCGGCGGTCCTGCTCGTGCTGAACGACATCACCGACCGGCGCCGGGTGGAGGGCGAGCTTCAGCGCGCCCAAAAGATGGAGGCAGTCGGCCGCATGGCCGGCGGCATCGCCCATGAATTCAACAACATGCTGACCGCCATCGGCGGCTTCGCCCGGCTGGCGGAGCGCAACCCCGGCGATCCCGACCGCGTCCTGACCTGCGTGCAGGAGATCGCCAAGGCATCCGAACGGGCGGCGGCGCTGACTGGCCAGCTTCTGGACTTCTCCCACCGCCGGGTGACCGACGAGCGGGAGGTTGTGGCGATTGCCCCGCTGGTGCGTGATTTGCGCGTCTTCCTGAAGCCGCTGCTGAGCGCCGGAATCGACGTGGCGATCCATGCCGGGGAGGAGGACGCCACCTATGGCGCTTCCCGGGACGCTTATGCGCTGGTCAATCCGGTCACGCTGAACCAGGCGCTTCTGAACCTCGCCCTGAATGGGCGCGACGCCATGCCGGACGGTGGCACCCTGACCATCGCCGTGACGGTGGAGACGCCGGACGACGCCTTCTTCGCCCGCCACAGCGGACTGAAGCCCGGCCGCTATGTGGCGATCCGCGTGAGCGACCAGGGCGGCGGCGTTCCGGCCGGAATCCGCGACCGCATCTGGGAGCCCTTCTTCACCACCAAGGAACCGGGAAAAGGCACCGGGCTCGGCCTGTGGATGGTCTATGGCACGGCCCAGCAGGCCGGCGGCGCCGTGGAACTGGAAGGGGAGGAGGGGCGCGGCGCCACCTTCGCCCTGTTCCTGCCGGCGGTGGAGCCGCCCACCGCCCCCCTGGGGCTGGACCCGCTGACCGTCGCGGAGGGCGAGGGGGCCGTCATCCTGCTGGCGGACGACGAGGACTCGGTGCGCCGCTACCTGCGTCTGGTGCTGGAGGAGGCCGGCTGTACGGTGGTCGAGGCGTCGGACGGGCAGGATGCGCTGGAGCGCTATGACGAGGCCGGCGGCCTGTTCGACGCGGTGGTCAGCGACGTGTCGATGCCGCGGATGAACGGGCTGGAGTTGGCCCGCGCGCTGGAGACGCGCAACCCGCATCTGCCCATCCTGTTCCTGACCGGCTATGCCTCGCGCCAGACGGCGGCCGGGCTGACCGCGCAGGCCGGGCGGCAGATCGTGATGAAGCCCGTGGCGCCGGAGCGGCTGCTCCAGGCCCTGCGCGACCTGCTGGCGGGGTGAGGGCGGCGATGGAGTCTCCCCCACGACGACCGCGCCGACCCGGTGCCGCCCGCCGCGTCGGACGAGGCGGACGGCGCCGCCGCCGCGGTCTGTCGGGAGCCGGCGGATTTCTACACGCCCGCCGGCCGCGACGGCGTCGGCCGCTTCTGCCGCCGCTTCCTCGACGAGAATGCGCTGACGGCGACGGAGCTGCTGCACCACCCGCGCCATCAGACCTCGCTGTCCAACACCGCCACCTTCGTCGCCATCCTGACCCAGGCCGAACGGGCCATGGACCGGCCGGGCGCCCAGAAGGGCGCGCTGACCCCGCTGGTCAACGAGATCGCCCGGCTGACGCGGGAAAGGCTGAAGGAGAATCCGCCACCCGATTTCCTGCCCGGCGCCTATCCCGGCATGGCGGCGGAGCTGCTGTCCAACGGCGGCTTCCTCGGCCGCTTCCTGCTGGACGCCGCCATCGCCCAGCACATCGCCACCTGCCGCAGCTTTGCCGAGAAGGCCGAGTCCCTACTGGAACTGGCGGAGACCACCGAGCATCCCGACGCGCTGGGGCCGCTGGAGCGGCTGCTGGGCGAGATCATGCTGAGCGACGCCGGCACCGCGTCCTGCGCGCGCGATGCGTCCTTCGTCATGCTGATCGACCTGATCGTGACGCTGGTCGCCGCCGACCGGCCGATGCCGGAAGAGGCGCCGCCGGTCTTCCGCCGGCTGGACGCGCTGATGCGGCGGGTGCCGATGCCGGCCCTGCGCGAGGCGCTGACCGCCGCCTTCCGCCGCGAGATGGCCAAGCCCGCCTGCTTCACCATCGCCAGCGCCGGCGACATGTTCGGCATCGAGGCGGTGCAGCGCGAGATCCTGGCGCTGAGCGACCTGTCCGCCCGGCTGCGCGACCGCGAGGGCAACTATGCCGGCGGTGCCCGGACCGAGGCGGCGCTGCAGCGGCGCACCGCCCTGCTGGTCAACGAGGACACGGTTCCGGAGATCACGCGCGGCCGCAACTTCATGCAGAAGCTGCGCATCCTGTTCGTCCTGCAGAAGATGCCGCTGTCGCCCACCGCGGCCAAGGCGGTCACCGATTACCTGAAGAGCTTCTTCGACAGCCGCGACTTCGCCGGCCGGCTGCTGGATTGCTGGAAGGACCGCAACGAGAAGCTGAAGGGGTTGGCGGAGGTCCAGCGCATGGTCCAGTCCAGCGCCTTCCCGGAGGAGGAGCGCGAGTATCTGGCCGGCCAGATCGACGACATCCAGAACGCCTTCCTGCGCACCCAGCGCGTGCTGGCCCCGCTGATCCAGGCGAAGGACGACCCGCCGGCCGACACCGTGCTGGACATCGTCCGTCTGGCGGGGGAGGGGGCCTTCTGCAGCGGCAAGAGCCGACTGGCGGTGGCCCGGGTCCTCTACCGCCACTGCCACCGGCCGCGCTTCGTCCGCCATGTGCTGTTGAACGCGCCGGGCCCGAAGGAGCGGGCGGCGCGGGCCGGCTGGCTGCGCCAGTCGCTGGCGATGGTCGGCGTGCCCTTCATCGACCTTGCCGTCCAGCGGGTGCTGGTGGTGGACGACGAGGACGGGCCGCGCGCCTTCGTCACCTCCGTCCTCCGCGAACTGGGCATCGGACAGGTCGACACCGCGGTCGACGGCCAGGACGCCCTGCAGCGCTTCCAGGCCGACGGGTCGGCCTACGACCTGATCGTCTGCGACTGGATGATGCCGCGGATGAGCGGTCTGGACCTGCTGAAGCGCGTGCGCGAGACGCGCAGCGACCTGCCGTTCCTGATGGTCACGGCACTCGCCACGCTGGAGGCGGTGAAGAAGGCGCTGGCCCACCAGGTCAGCGGCTACATCGCCAAACCCTTCACCCCGGACCAGCTGGAGGAGAAGGTCTTCCTGGTCCTGGCGCAGAAGGGAATCGGGGAGTAGGGCGGGGGACGGGGACCAAAGGGCGCGCGGGGCTGTTGTGGTGCGGAGACCCCATGGCAAGGAGCCGTCCGATGGCAGACCAGACAGCGAACGAAGGCAAGGCCCTGACGAACGAGCCCGACCGCGACATCGCCGACCCGTTGGAGGCGGCGAAGGCGGTCTCCGACACCGGCAAGCCGATCACCCCCGACACCGAATCGGCCAAGCACATCGACCGCCCGGCGGAGAAGGGCAAGGCCGGGAAGAAGAAGTGAAGGGCAGGCTAGCGAATCCCCTCTCCCCTCAGGGAGAGGCGGATTTTCGGGCTGATCGGGCAGTTTTCAGCGGAAAAGGGCACGGGCTTCAAGCGCCATACGCTCAGCGGAGATCGAGTCCCGCCTGCTTGAAAGCGCGGGCGAGGGCGTCGACGATGGCCGGATCGACTTCGCCTGTTCCGTAATCGAGATTCATCACGGCGTACCACGGCACACCGGCCTTGTTCGCCAGCATCCGTGTCGACCAGCCAAGGCGCAGGCGTGCCTCTTGGCACTGCGTCCCGGTCATGATGCGTCGACTCCACACGTTAGCGTTCGCCTTCCATGTCCCGATCCTTGCCGGACAGTGGTAGCCCGTCTTGGACCGATGATCGTCGATAATAATGCTGTAAACCGCCAAGCTTGTCATGTGTCGGTTTGTTGCAAAGCGAAACGCCCTGCTTTGCCGGATTGTCATGGAAGACAAGCGGCAGACAACCGGTGAAAACACTTAAAATTCGCGGGGCAATTGATTTGACCTTGCGGCTGCTGTGGACTTTCCCGGCGGCAGGGAGCGCAGAGGCGCCGCCACGGCTAGTCCACAGGTCATAACCCCGATTTCAGCAAGGCAATTGACGCAAGTCAGGCGCCGCCGCAGGTTGCGGTCAGCCGAAGCTCTTGGCGAGCAGGACCAGATTGCGGCCGCCCTCGCGCCGGTAGTTTGCACGGTCCATCGTCTTCTTGACCAGGAAAACGCCGAGGCCGCCGACTCGGCGGTCGTCGACGTCGCTGGTCAGGTCGGGCGGCGGGGCGTCGGCGAAGGGATCGAAGGCGGCGGCGTCGTCTTCCACCTCCGCCCGCAGCTCCGTGCCGTCCGTCTCCATCCGCACCCGGATCTCGTGCAGGCCGGCGTCGTCGTAGCCGTAGGAGACGGTGTTGGTGATCAACTCGTCGAAGCAGAGATTGAACTTGAAGGCGAGGTCGGGCGGCAGCTGGTTGCGCTCGATGAACGCTTCCACTGCTTCGGCCAGCCGTTCCAGTTCCGACAGCTCGTTGCGCAGGACCATGTCCAGGCGGCTCGCCACGGCACCGTCAACCCGCTCATCCATGCGCCGATCCTCCCCACTTGGTCCGGTTGGTTGTTAGCCGGTCAGGCCGCCGCACCGGCGACAGCCCAGCGGCGCAGTGCCGTCACGGCGATCCGCTCCACCTCGCTCCAGCCCAGCCCGCTCGCCATCTCCGCCAGCGCCACCAGACGGGTACGCGCGCCGGTGTCGCCGACCGGCGCATTGCCGAGGTCGGCGGTCAGCCCGGCGACGAGGCCGTAGAGCATGGTCGACAGGCTGTGCATCAGCGGCGCGCAATCCGGCGCCGTCAGGCGGGTGGCGAACAGATAGAGCTGGCCGACGCCGCGCAGGCGGGCGCCGAAGCTCTCGGCCGTGCCGCCGCCAGTCGCGACCTCGCCGCGCAGTTCCTCCACCGACAGGGTGGCGAAGCGGCCGGCGGCGGCGATGAATTCCGCCACCGCGTCCTGCGGCAGGCCGCCGGTCGCCTGTCCGCCGGTCTCGAACAGGCGCTGGGCCATGACGATCAGCTCCTCGATGTTGGCGAGGATGATGGCGACGCCGAACCGTGCCAGACCGTCGTTGCCGTCGGTGCAGGCGCGCAGGATCTGCGTCACCTTGCGGATGACCTGCACGGCGAACATCAGCATGGCGCTGCGGCTCTGCGCCAGCTCCGCCTCGGCCCCCAGTTCCTCCAGCGCGTGCTGCAGGATCTCCAGCCGCAGGAAGTCCAGCGACAGCATCTGGATGTCCGGGTTGTCGCCGTCCATCAGCACCCGGTTCAGCTCGCCGGAATATAGGAAGAAGCGGCCGGACAGGTCGAAGGCGATCCGCGCCGCCGACATCTTCGCCCGGTCGGCGGCCGGCGTTCCGGCCAGCGCGCGGTTTATCGCGGCGAACAGCCGGACCAGCGGCATCCAGTCGCGCCGCTGGCTGGCCGGGGCGGCGCGCGGAGCCGGGGTGGCCGCGACGATCAGCTCGGTCAGCGGCTCGATCCCGGCGCCGAGCAGGATCGACTGCCAGCGCTGGGCGTCGCCGCCGGACCCCGCCTGCCACTCGGCCAACATGTCCAGCAGCTCGGTCAGCTTGCGGGCGTCGATCGGCTGGCCGGGGATGGCGCGCAACGCGGTTTCCAGCGCCGCGGCCAGGGCGTCGCGGTCGCGCGCCGGCATGGCGGCGGCCGGAATCTCGGCATTGAACAAGGTCAATTCGGCGGCGGGGATCGCGGCACCCATGGTGCCGGCCACGGCCAGCGCGTGGCGCAGCGCCTCGGCGAACTCCGCGGCGCTGCCATAGCGGTCGGCCGGCGCCTTCGCCAGCGCCTTCAGGATCACCGTGTCGAAGGGCGGCGGCAGTTCCGGATTGCCGTGGGAGGGCGGCGGCGGCTCCACGAACAGGATCTGCTGCATCACCGTGGCGACGGAGCCGGAGAAGGGCCGCCGCTGCGCCAGTAGGTAATAGAGCACCACCCCGGCGGAGAACAGGTCGCTGCGCGCGTCGGCCTTTTCCCCGCGCAGCACCTCCGGCGCCATGTAGGCAGGGGTGCCCAGCAGGTCGCCGGCCTGGGTCAGGTCGGAGGAGGAAATCTGCGCGATGCCGAAGTCGGCCAGCTTCGGCGTCAGATCCTCCTCCACCACGATGTTGGCCGGCTTGATGTCGCGGTGGATGATGTTGCGGGCATGCGCGAAGGCCAGCGCGTCCAGCACCGCCGCCATCAGGGCGCCGCCCTGCTGGGTGGACAGCGGGGTGTCGGCCTCCAGGTAGTGCTTCAACTCCTTGCCCTGGATCAGCTCCATGGCGAGGTAGGGCGCGCCGCCATGGGCGGCGTCCAGCATGCCGTAATCGTGCACCCGCACGATGTTGCGGTGGTCGAGCTTCAGCCCGATCTCCGCCTCCCGCCCGAAGCGGGCGAGCACGGCGTTGCGTTCGGCCGCTGCCAGCAGTTCGCCGCGCAGCAGCTTCAGCGCCACCGGCCGGCCGGTCCGCCCGTCGGTCGCGCGGTAGACCACGCTCATGGCGCCCTGGCCCAGCACCCCTTCGACCCGGTAGGGGCCGATGGGGCCGGGAAGCACGCCGCCTACAGAGCCGTCGGGCATCGGAAACTCTCCAGCAGGTTCTTGCCGAAGGGGTTGTTCACGCTGTCGGCCCGCAGGGCGAAGACCGCCTTGCGGGTGCCCACCGTCACCGCGAAGGTGAAGCGGTCGGGCTGCGGCGTGGACTCCAGCTTGCCGTCGGCGAGGAAATGGAACAATGCCCAGGGGCCCTGGCGCGAGATGCCGGCCGGCTCGCCCGGCAGCGGCGGGCCGAAGCCGAGGCGCACGCTGCTGGTGCCCTCCGCCCCCGGCCATTTCATCACCTGCGGACGCGGCGGGCCATGCTGGTAGATGAGTGTCTGGCCGTCGATGTCCAGCGCCACCTGGGTCGCCTTGGCGTCCAGCTCGACCGGCGTGATCTCGAACACCACCTTGGCGGTGGCGGCGCCGGCCGGGAACAGGCTGTCGCGGATGCGCGCCGCCCGTTCGAACTGGTCCAGCACCGCGGGCGGAATGCCGAGATCGACCTGATCTACCTTCTGCCACGCCCAGGGGCTGACCGTCATGTCGACGAAGGGGCGGAGGTTGGTGTTGAAGAACTGGTCGATCATGCCGCCCGGCGCGAACAGCTTGGCGAAATCCGCCGCCGTCACGTCCACCTGGCTGTTCGGCACCATGGGGAAGCGGTTGTCCAGCGCCGCCCGGCAGAAGGGCAGGACGGTGGACTGCCACGCCTTGTTGATCTGCGTCCGGGCTCCGCCGGCGCTGACGGTCGCCGCACTCTGCGCCACGGTGGCGACCATGCCGCCGACCGGGTCGGGCAGGTTGCGGGCGAGGTTGCGCAGCTGCGCGGCCACCGCCCCCTTGTCAGCACCGCCGGCCAGCCCGGCCAGCAGGGCGCCGTTCTGATCGGGCGCGTTGGCCGCGCGGGCGATCTGCTGGTACAGCTCGCCCAGCAGCTTCAGCGAGTCGTCCAGCTTGGGCGGCGCCCCGCCTTCGCCCTGCACGAGGTCGCGCAGCGCCTTGAAATGGTCGTTGATCGGCTGGCCCGGCGGCGGGCCGTCCGGCTGCAGCGAGACGCCGGCCAGCCGCGCCAGATAGGCTGCGTTGGTCCCGGTGGACTCCACCGCCTTCTCGCCAGCCTGCGCCTGCTGGGCAATCCCGGCCAGCGGACCACCGGCGACCGGACCCTTGCCGTCGGCGGGCTTGTCATTCGGGCCGGGCGCCAGCGTGGTCTCGCGCACCATGGCGGTCAGCCACAGCTTCAGCGGCGATTGCGGGCCGGACAGCGTGTTCAGCACGTCGGCTGCCTGGTTCAGGCTGCGCAGCGGCACGATCACCACGTCGCCCAGAAGCTCGTCCCACTGGCGGGCATAGCGGTCGAGATAGACGGCGAGGATGCCCTTCTCCAGCCGTTGCGCGCTGGCGACCGCCTGCGGGCCGCTGCTCGGCTGGCCCAGCACCCAGTTCTCGTCCACCAGCGCCTTGGCGACCTTGGGCAGGGCCGGCAGCACCGCCTTGTGGAAACCGTCATAGCTGTAGAGGCCGGGCACCCCCTCCGACAGCGGCTTGCCCGACGGGCGGATCAGCACCCGGCCGGCCAGCGGCCCGGCATGATCGACCAGCCGCCAGTCGGCCAGCGCCTGGATCTCCGGCCGGTCGCGCAGGATGGCGAAGCCGCGTTCGGCCAGCGGATAGCGCGTCAGGCTCTGCCGCGCCTCCTCCACCAGCGCTTCGTCCGGCTCGATGGACGAGAGGGGAGCGGCCAGCATGGCATCGAGATGGACGCGCAGGTCGCGCCGCACGCCGTCATAGGCCGGGCCGGGCAGCGAGGCCATCCAGTCGAGCGCCATCCACTCCGACACCAGCGCCTTGTCGAGCGGCCCCTTGCCGGCCAGCATCAGATAGACCTTCAGCGCCTGGAACAGGTACTCGGGCCGGCCGCGCTCGCGGCGCAGCTGCTCCTCCACCCGCAAGAAGACGCGCGGCAGCAGGACGGTGCGCAGCGCGCGGTCATAGACGGCCTCGCTGTGCCGGCCGAGCCGGTCGCCCTGATAGAGGCCGCCGGTCATCTCCAGCGGCGCCGGATCGGTCCAGCCGGCGGGGATGGCGCGCAGCGTGTTCAGCGGCGGCACGATGGTGATGAAATCGGTGTCGTCCACCTTGGCCAGCGACCGCGGGGCGGTGGCGAGCGGCGCCAGTTCGGCCTGCGCCTTGGCGGCGGCGGCATCGACCCCGGCGACCAGCGCGGCGTTGCCGGTGAAGCTGTTCGCCCAGAAGGCGGCGATCCCCAGCCCGGCCAGCAGCATCGCCACCATCGCCCCGCCGCGCAGCAGGCGCCGCCGCCGCTCCAGCCCGGAGTTGGTGCCGACCAGCCCGGCCTCGGCGAAGACCACCTCGCGCAGGGTGCGGGTCAGGAAGAAGCTGCGCCCGCCGCTGGCCGCCGGCAGCACGGGGCGGTCGAGCCCGAAGGACCCCGCCACCATCTCCGACAGACGGTCGACCGGCGCGCCGTCCTGGGTGCCGCTGGTCAGGTAGACGCCGCGCAGCAGCGCCCGTTCCTCGTAGCGGTTGGGCTCGAAGATGACCATCAGCAGGTCGGCGATGGCCGGCTTGAGTGCTGCGATCTGCGCCGGGAACAGAGTGTCGAGCGAGCGGCGCTGGATGTCGGATTCGCCATGCACGCGGTCGAGCACCCGGCGGGCGATGCGCCCGGTCAGCGCGTCGAACTCCGCGCCGAAGCGGTAGACCGGGGCGTCGTCGCCGCTCTTGCCGTCATCCAGCGGGAAGGTGACGCCCCAGACCTGTTCGCGCTCCTCCCGGCTGAGGTCGTCGAAGAACTCGGCGAAGCCGGCGATCAGGTCGGCCTTGGTCAGCAGCACATAGACCGGCACGCGCGACCCGACCTGTCCGCGCAGCTCCTTCAGCCGCAGCTTAAGCTGTTCGGCATGGCCCTTGCGCTCGGTCTCGCTCCACACCGCGAGGTCGGCGAGGCTGACGGCCAGCAGGATGCCGTTGACCGGCTGGCGCGGCCGGTGGCGCTTCAGCAGGGCGATGAAGTTCTTCCACACCTTGCCGTCGATGGCCGGCTGGCTGTCCTGGGTGATGTAGCGGCCGGCGGTGTCGATCAGCACCGCCTCGTCGGTGAACCACCAGTCGCAGTTGCGGGTGCCGCCGACGTCGCGCAGCGCCGACCGTCCCATTTCGGCGGCAAGCGGGAAGCGCAGGCCGGAATTGGCCAGCGCCGTCGTCTTGCCGGCCCCCGGCGCGCCGATCAGCAGATACCAGGGCAGCTGGTAGAGATAGCGCTGGCCCCAGGTGCCGCCGAAGCGCGCCTTGCGCAGCTGGTCCAGCGCTTCACGCAGGCGGCCGCGCAGCAGGTCGGTCTCCTGGCCGACGGCCTCCGAATCGGGATCGCCCTTGGCGGCCGGCGTCGCCTTGGCGAGAGCCTGCACCATGCGGTCGTTGGCGCTGCGGTGGCGGTAGAGCGACCATTGCATCGCCAGCGCCCAGACCAGCAGGATGCCGAACACCACCGCCAGCCGGACGGTGGCGTCCTCCAGCGGGAAGGCGCCCGACACGGCGACGAGCGGCCCCAGGAACCAGACGATGGCGCCCAGGCACAGCGCCGCGACCAGCGTCAGGAACCAGCGGGAGGTCAGGGCGGACAGGATCGTTTTCAGCATCGGTCAGGGCGCCAGCACGATGTCGACGCGCCGGTTGGCCTGCCGGCCCTCCGCCGTCGTGTTGGGGGCGATCGGGTCGGTGTCGCCGCGCCCTTCGGCGCTCAGGCGGTTGGCGGCGTCGCCTGCCAGGATCTCGGTCATCAGCTGTTGCACCCGGAAGGCCCGCGCCTCCGACAATTCCTGGTTGGAGGGGTAGCGCAGCGAGCGGATGGCGACGTTGTCGGTGTTGCCGATCACGGAGATGCGGCCCGGCTCCTTGCGCATCGCCTCGGCGACACGCCGGAACACCTCGACATAACGCGGCTCGATCCGGTCGCTGCCCGAAGCGAAGACGTTCAGGCGGGTGCGGACCAGCACGCGGCCGTCGGTGCCGCCGCTGACCTCGACCAGCCCGGCCTTGATGTCGGCGGCGAGAGCCAAGGCGACACGCTCCGCCACGGTCTGGCGGGGCGGCGGGGTGGGAAGGGTGACCGGCGGCGCGATGCGGGCGATCTGAACCGGCTGGTCGGGGATCACCGCGGCCAGCCGGCGATAGGCGGCGTCGGACTGGTCGGCCAGCGCGAAGACGAACCAGGCATAGAGGGCCGCCAGCAGCGCCGCGATCATCACGGCGGGCAGCCACAGCGGCACCGTCGCCGCCAGCGGCCGGAAGCCGTCGGCCTGTCCGCGCCAGTGGGGCGACAGGTCGCGCTCGGCCTCGCCGCGCTGCTTGCGGATGACGCGGTAGAGCCGGTCGCGCAGCTTCGCCAGTTCGCTGTAGCCGCGCTGCGAGACCCGGAACTTGCCCTCGAACCCCAGCGACAGGCAGAGGTAGAACAGCTCCAGCTCCATCAGGTGGCGGTCCGGCACCTCCGCCATCTGGTCGAGCAGGTCGAAGAAGCGTTCGCCGCCCCAGGTCTCCTTCTGGATGGTGGAGACGAGGCTCTTGTGCGCCCAAAGGCTCTGGCTGCCCCAGGGGGTCGCCAGCACCACATCGTCCACCGTCGCGCACAGCGCGTAGCCGGCATTGCGGATCTGGGTGGCGGACAGGCCGGCGCGGACGGTCGCCGCCTCGAACCGCTGCATCTCGGCGATGACGCGCTCGCGTAAGGACTCCACGTCGCGGTGCTGCGTCAGGTCGCGCACGCGCACCACCATCGCCAGGATGGGGGCGGCGGCGGTGACCAGCGGGTTGTCGCTGACCGCCGTCAGGGCCGTCAGCGCCGCATCGTCGAGCGGGCGGAAGCCTGGGGACAGCGGCGCCGACATCGCGGGGGCGGGTGCCGGGGCTTGCGGGGCGGCCGGCTTCGGCGTGGTGAAGGCGGCGGGCGAGAAGGCGGAGGGGGCGGAGAAGGGCTGCGCGCTCTGGCCGAAGGCCGGCGGCACCAGCCCGGCCGACCCACCGGAGAAGGGTGGCGGCGCGGTCGGCGCGGGGGTGGCGGCGGGAGCGGCCGGACGCTGGAACGCCATCGGCTGCATCACCGTGGCGTCGATGTCGTCCGGCTCTTCGAACGGGTTCTTGTCGGGCGGCGGCCGGACGCTCATGACGCCCCCTTCAGGATCAGGTTGTGCGTCGCCGCGGGCGGTCCGTCGGCGGCAGGCTTCGGCGCGGGTTCCGGCTTTTCGGCAGCTGGCTTGTCGCCGGCCGGCTTCTCGGCATCGGGTTTGGCGCCATCCTCCTTGGCACCATCCACCTTCTCGGCATCCGGCTTGTCGGCCGGCGTGTCGTTGCCGTCCGCCGCGCCGTCGCCGGGGACGAGCGTGATGGTGCTGGCCGCGGCGGTCAGGACGAAGCTGTTGGCCTTGTTCGGCTGGATCGGCTGCATGGCGCGCCAGCCCGCTTCCTCGTAGGCGCGGAAGGCGGCGGCGACGGCCAGCGTCTTGACGTCCGGCTTGGGCTGCACGGTCACGGTCTGGCGGCTGTCGGGCGGCACCGCCAGTTCCTGCCGGTCGAGCAGGGTGGGGCCGAGCGTCGCCTTGTCCTGGTCGATGACCTGGAAGAAATCGGCGTTGGCGAAAGCATCGCTGGGGCCGAGCTGGTAGAGCCGCAGCATCACCGGCGACGGCCGGCCGTTCGGATCGGGATTCAGCGCCTTGGCCCCGACCACCGTCAGCTGGATCGTGGTCGGCGGCGGGGGAGGCGGCGGGGCGGAGGAGCAGGCGGCAAGCGCCGGCACTGCGGCCAGGACGGCAGCGGACCAAATCGTCTTCCGGATCCGCATCCAGCCGGCAATCCTCTGCATCACCACACCTTTCCCCTTATACGAACGGGTATAGCAGGGCACGAATGGATGGTCATCCTTAACCAAAGGCGCCGGCGTGACAATTCCTCGACCGCCGGCTGGGGAGGTTGAACGCCGGGCGCCGGGGGGACAGACTCGGGCGCAGGGGCTGTTCCGCAACTGCGCAGCGAATGGAATAAAGCCGGTTCGCGCACTGTTCGTGGGGTGAACGCTCGGGGGACAATTGACGAAGGTGCCAGCGCCATGTCCAGGCTTGCCATGCCCACGCTTTGGACCCGGATGAAAGCCGAGCTGGGCGACAGTGACGCCCAGTTCCGCTTCGCCGAATCGCTGCGGGCGGCCGATGTCGCCGCCGCGGTTCCCTGGTACAGGCGCGCGGCGCGCCAGGGCCATGTCGCCGCGCAGACCATGCTGGCCTTCCTGCTCGCCAACGGCATCGGCGTGCCGCCCGACCCGCGCCGCGCCGTGTCCTGGTATCGCCGCGCCGCCGCCAAGGGCGATGTCGGGGCGCAGAACAATCTCGGCTACATGCACGAACACGGCGCCGGCGTGCCGTGCAACCCGGCCAAGGCGGCGCTGTGGTACCGGCTGGCCGCCCTGCAGCAGTCGGCCGCCGCCCAGGTCAACCTCGCCCTGCTGCTGCTCGACGGCCGCGGGGTCGACCGGGACGAGGCCGAGGCCGTGCACTGGCTGCGCGCCGCCGCCGGGCAGGGCCATCCCGCCGCCCAGTACCGCCTGGCCTTGTGCCTGCGCGAAGGTGTCGGCATCGAACGCGACCCGGCCGAGGCCGCCCTGTGGATGCAGGCCGCCGCGGCCGCCGGCGACCGCGACGCGCTGGCGGCGCTCGCCGACCGGCGCGCGGACGCCGCTCCCCGCCGCGGAGGGCGAGGAGGGCGACGGCTGGGAGGAGGAGGCGTTCGGCTGGCAGCATCAGGCGGAGCGGCGTCCCATGCGGGGTGCGGTGATGATTCCCTCTCCCGTCCCGGGAGAGGGAGGGGACCCACGCCAGCAGGCGTGGGGAGGGTGAGGGGGATTCCAAGAATTCCGAACCGCATGGTTTCTTGTCCCACCCCTCACCCTTCCCATGCTCCGCATGGGCCCCTTCCCTCTCCCGGGGCGGGAGAGGGATCAGTTAGCGGATCATGCCCAGCTTGCGCCAGACCGGCAGGCTGTTCGCCATGCACCAGCCCATGCTGTCGGCGATGGCCTTGCGGCTGGCCTCGTCGGCGTTCTCCGGCGCGTCCAGGCGGCGCATCGCGTGGGCGACCAGCGCGTCCAGCGTTTCCGGCACGCCTTCGCTGAGGCCGTCATAGAGCAGCGCCTCCATCGTGCTGACATGCAGGCCGGCGCCGCCGACCGAGGCGGCGAAGGCGCTGCTCTTGCGCCCCTCGCTGGTGGCGAGGTCGTTGGCGGCGGCGCGGTTGTGGGCCAGCACGGAGGGGAGCGGCGTCACCGTTTCCGGCGGGTTCAGCACCGGTACCGCCTGGCTGGAGCCGGTCAGCATGCCGGCGATCTCCACCGCCGACAGGTTGCCGCCGGCCCGCCGGACCTCCGGAAGCTCCATCAGGTCGCCGATGCGGCGCGGCCCCTCGGCCAGCGCGTCGAAGATCGGCTCGTAATGCTTGGCCTCCAGCGTCGCCTCGCCCAGCGGCACCTGGATGGTGGTGCGGGCGTCGGCGCGCGGGATGATCATCGCCATCGCCATGTCCTTCAGCATCGCGTCGCGCTTTGCCACGCTGATCCGCCGGGCGCCGCGGACGAAGACATCGCGGCGGAAAGGGCGGCCGACGCAGTAATCCTTGAAGGTCTCGCGCAGGCTGGGCACGCCGATGCTGTCCAGCGCCGTGCGCTGGTCGGGCGTCAGCGACAGGTCCGGGTAATTCTCGAACAGGGTGGCGGAGCCGGCATAGGTCAGCTTCGCCTCGCCCAATTCGCGCGCGACATCGACGTGGTAGAGCGGCTGCCAGCTGCCGTTCAGGTATTCATGCGCCAGATAGACCGACTGTTCGGTGCTGTTCTTGGCCTTGGTCTCGCCGCGCAGCTTGCCGAACATCGCCTCGTCGCCGAGGATTTTGGCGCCGGCCTTGTAGAGCTGCTCGGCGAAGTCCAGCCCGGCCTTCACCTGCACGTCGCTGCGCTGGTGGACCAGACCGGAATATTCGTAGAGCAGCCGCTGCAGCGGCATCATCGGCGCCCAGCCCGGCATGGCGTTGTAGCTGACATAGACCAGCCCGCCCGGCTTCAGCTTCTTCGCCAGGAAGCGCGCGATGGCACCGCGGTTCATCGGGCTGACCCAGCTGTAGACGCCGTGCAGCGTGACGAAGTCGAACTCCGGCAGGTCCGGCCCTTCGCCCTCCGCCATCTCGGCAAAGCTCGCCTCATGGAAGGCGATGTTGGTCAGGCCGGCCGCCTCGGCGGCATCGCGGGCGCGGGCGATGTGGGCGGGGTGGAAGTCCACCGCATGGAACCGCCCCTGCGGGTTGGCCGCCGCGAACAGCGCCACCGTCGTCCCATGGCCGCAGCCGAGTTCGCAGTAATCGAACCCGTTGGCGGTCGAGGGCGGGGCGATGCCGTTGATCAGGCAGCTCAGCGTCAGATGCGCCGGCCCCTGTTCACGGTAGAAGCCCGGCAGATATTCGATGTCCGACACATAGCCGGCGCTCCAGTCGCTCATGGGGTCCTCGTCCTTCTACGGGGTGCGGTAGGTGCGGTGCCCCCTCCCTCCCGCTCTTGCGAGCGGGCCCCTCCCTCCCCGCTTCGCGGGAGAGGGAAGACTTGCCCCCTCTCCCGCAAAGCGGGGGAGGGTTGGGGAGGGGGCACCGCGCCCGCACGCCTCACAAATCCTGCATCGGAAAAACCGCGTCCTTGCGCTCGACCGGGCTCGGCGCGTGCAGCACCCAGCCGTTCCAGCCCAGCCGCGTGCCGTCGGCATCGTCCCCGCCGGCGCCCAGGCGGGCGGCTGGTACCTCGGCGGCCAGCAGGCTCACCTGAAGCTCGAAATCCAGTTCGGGACCGACATACATCCGCACCAGATCCTGCAGCTTCCGGAATTCGCGGCCTTCCGGCATGAAGTCGCGGAACTGGTCGTGGTTCAGCGGGCCGATACGCAGGCGGAACTTGCCCTGGACGTCCCAGGCGCGGTCGCCGGCCAGCGCGTCGATGCCCAGCCGGCAATGCTGACCCTCGGGGGCCGACAGGCTGGGCAGGCGCGTCTGCCCGTCCGGCGCGATCGGCAGCCAGCCGCCGACGAAGCTTTCCACCGTCACCGGCCGGCCGAGGAAGTCCGACAGCATCTCCTGCAGGTCGGTGGCCGAGCGCGTGCCGCGCGACATCAGGCCGGAATAATGCAGGAGGGTCTCGTCCTCCACCACCAGACGCTTGGTCAGCGACGGCTGGCCGATGCCGACGAAGCTGGACAGGGTGGTGCTGACCGGATCGGGGTCCCGTGAACCCTGGCCGCGCTCGAAGGACACCGGCAGCCGGTATTTCGCCCAGGCGCGGTAGAACAGCGAGAAGCTGCGGTGGTGGAAGACGTCGAAGAAGTCGCGCAGCGCCCGGTTCCGCTCGCGCAAAGACCGGATCATCAGTTCGGTATAGTGCTGCGGCAGCACGCCCAGCGGCCCGACCAGCCCCAGGAAGGCGCCCACCACCGTCGGCGGACGCCCGTCCACCCCCGGCTCCGCCCCCGCCACCTGATTGCCGGGGAAGGTCAGCGAGGTCTCGGCGCGCAGGCGTACGACCTCCTCGCGCGGGTCATGGTCGTGGCCCACGGCATGGCGGCGCGCGGTGCGCGGGTCGCGCGCATCGCGGCGGGCCTGCCATTCCAGCACCCGCACCGCCTGGAAGAAGTCGAAGCGGTGGGGCGCGCGGAACAGCCGGTCGATTACAGAAGCGGGCGGTTGCCGGCGCGGGCGGGCCATGTGCGGAGCACTCCGGTGCGGCCCTTGACCGTGGCGGTCAGCCGCGTGAAGGAATTGATCGAGCAGTACAGCCCCAGGAAATGGTCGAGGATCATCGCCAGCAGGAACATGCCGCTGCCGCTGAAGCGCTGCGGGTCGAATTCGATGCCGACGTCGATGCCGCGGCACATGGCGTCGCCCCAGGCGACATCGCCCGGCCGGGACGGCGCCCGCGCGGTACCGCGCTTGGTCGTCACCTTGACGATGCCGTCGGCGATGCCGCGGGTTTCGGCGGAATCGCGGAAGTCGTAGAGCCGCAGGATCTCGCGCAGCGCCTCCGTCCCCTCCGCCCCGCCGGAGATCGACAGGTGGTTCAGCAGCAGGTGGGAGACGAGGCGCCAGCGATGGCCCTTGCGTTCGGCAATGCGCAGCGTCGGCGTCGGCGGCGTCAGGCAGGACAGGCCGGCCACCGCCGCCATCCCCTCCGTCAGCTTCAGGTGCGGGTGGCCGCCGCCATAGGGCAGTTGCCCCGGCAGGTCGCGGTTGAGGCAGGTCGTCTCCACCGACAGCACCGACTCCGCCGGGCTCGACGGGTCGAAGTCGAGATCGACCAGCGCCAGATGCACCTCGGTGCCGGGATCGCGCCCGCCGGCCGGGCGGCGGCTGGCGGTGTAATAGGTGCGGCTGACCGCTTCGACCCCGCCATGGCGCAGGCCGTAGAAGGGCAGGAAGCGCCGCTGCTTGCCGTCGGGATCGGTGGCCAGCACGCTGTCGACCGAATAGACCTCCAGCGCGCCGGGGCGGCGGGCGTCGGGAACCACGCGGTGCTCGTGCTGGGTCTGGGTCAGCGCCACCGGCTCCGCCCGCTGGCGGAACAGATTGACCACCGGGGTGCAGCCCAGCGCGAAATTGTCCTTCGACACCGCGCGTTCCAGATCGCCGTCGGTGTTGTTCAGGTAGATGAAGATCTCCAGCGTGTTGCCGGCGCGGCGCAGCACCTTCGGCGAGACGTGGAGGTCGAAGAACAGGAACTTCTCCGGAAAGGCGAAATACTCGGTCAGCAGCCGGTAGCCGCCATGGGAGCGGGCGGGGTAGGGCAGCATGCCCTCCTCGTCGCCGAAGCCGACCGGGCGGATGGCGTCGGGGCCGAGGATCACCGCATTCGGATCCTGCGGGTCGTCGGCCAGCGCCACCGAGACGGCGTTATTGAAGATCAACTCGTGCAGGGCATAGACCTGCTGCGGCTGGCCGCGCAGGAAGAAGCGCAGTGTGTCCGGCGCCAGTTCCGTGAAGGTCATCTCCGGCACGCGGCAGCGCAGGGTCAGGCGCAGCGAGGCCACCGCGTCGCCCGCCCGCGGATTCGGCGGCGCCACCAGCGGCCGTCCGGCGAGCACCGCCTGGTCCAGCTCGATCGGCCACAGGGTCGCGGGATAGACGGTGCGGAAGCGGCAGGTCTCCCCGCGCAGCGCTTCCGTCTCCAGCTCCGTCCCCTTCGGCACGGTGTGCGAGCCGGTCAGGTCCGCGCTGCTCTTCATCTGCACCACCGCCATCGACGGGATCGGCGCCAAATAATGCGGGTAGAGCACGTCGAGCAGCGTGTCCACCAGCTCCGGATACTCGTCGTCCAGCTTGCGGCTGATGCGGGCGTTGAGGAAGGCGACGCCCTCCAGCAGCCGGGCGACATGCGGATCCTCCACCGCGTCGGCGCTGAGCCGCAGCCGGCCGGCGATCTTCGGATGCGCCTCCGAGAACTCCGCCGCCATGCGGCGCAGGTAGGTCAGCTCGCGGTTGTAATATGGGAGGAGTTCGTCAGCCACGGGCCTTGCTCGTCACGGAGACCATGTTGGAGGTGGGATCGACCACCGAATCGAAGACCATCGGTTCCGGCGCCGGATCGGCATGGATCAGCGCCTCGATCCGGAAGCGCAGGGTGCGGTCGGCCGGGTCGCTGTTCTCGACCATGGTCACCGCCAGATGGGCGAAGCGCGGTTCCCACCGCCGGATCGCCGCCTCGATCTGCGCCACCACCTCGCGCCGGCGGGAGTCGGTGGCGACATTCTCCACCAGCAGGTCGTGGCAGCCATAGCCGAGGATCGAGTCCGCCAGTTCCGTCAGGTCGTCCGGCCAGCCCAGCACCCGCCGCCGGGTGTTCAGCAGATTCTCCAGGTCGCGCCGGATCGCCGCCCGCAGGTCCGCCACGGTGTGCGGCCGCGGCGCCACATGCTCCGGCGTGTCGTCGAGCAGACGGTCCAGGACAGACAGGGTGATGGACTGGTTGCGATCCATGGTGGCCTTTGCGTCGTCTCCCTCTCCCGCCCCGGGAGAGGGAAGGGGCCCATGCGAAGCATGGGAAGGGTGAGGGTGAACCAAGGATCAGGAATCCATGTCCGGATTGCCCCTCACCCTCCCCACGCCTACGGCGCGGGTCCCCTCCCTCTCCCGGGGCGGGAGAGGGCGTTATCCTCACACCGCCCCCGAGAACTCCAGCGTGCCCAGCTGCAGCATCGGAACGCTCTCCTCGCCGACCAGGAAGCAGCGTTGGCCGGTCCCGCGCACGGGCGCATCCTCCGACCAGTCGGTCGCGCGGCCCAGCTTCAGCGCATCCTCGATATCGGCCGGGGCGCCGCCATACAGCGTCGGCAGATACACCTCGCCGTCCGGGCCGCCGCGCACCACCATGTGCGCCGGGCGCCACAGCAGGTCGCGCGGGCGCTGGGGCGCGCGGAACTCGACCAGTTCCACCGTCTCGGTGGCGATCCAGAAATACTTGCCGGTGCTGGTGTAGACCTCGAAGAAGCCGCCGGTCAGGTCGTCCAGGTCGCGGAAATCGTCGAAGGGCGTGCCGTCATGGCTGCCGGACACCGGCGGGCGGATTTCCTCGGCCTGGGCCAGCTTCGCAACGGCATCGGCGGTGTCGCCGGCGCGCAGCGCGACCAGCGCCTCCAGATGCAGGCGCAGATGGTCGGCCGGCTGGTCGATGAATTCCGGCACGCGGCCGTCGGCGAACAGCTGGCGCCGCGCCTGCTCGGCCCGCACCAGCTGGCGGAACAGCGCCATGGTGACGGCCACCTGCGGCTCCTGCGTGCCGATGGTGTCGAGCTGCAGGTCGGCGCGCTCCAGATTGCCGGCGAAGCTCAGCAGCTCGGCCAGGAAGACGCGGCGGTCGAGATCGGTCGGCTTCTTCTTGATCTCGCCGTTCAGCGCGGTGATCGCCTCATCGAGGCGGCCCGCCTGGAACAGCTGGGCTGCGGTTTCGCTCATAGTCGATTTCTCCCCCTCGATGGAGCGCCTGACATCGCCGCTGCGGGTGGTCAGGCGGCACCGCCTGTTTGGGCCAGCTCGGTCACCAGCTTGAAGGTCGAGAAGACCTGATCCAGCTGGAAGTGCGGCCGAAGATGGATGACGCATTGATAGTTGCCGGGCTTGCCCGGAATGGCGCGGACCTGGATGCTGCCCTCGCGCAAGGGATAGCGGGCCTTCTGGTCCAGGCTGGCGTCGTCATTGCCCAGGCAATAGCCGTGCAGCCAGCTCTGCAGGTCGCGCTCGCATTCCTCCGGCGTGACGAAGGAGCCGACGCGGTCGCGCACCATCACCTTCAGGAAATGGGCGAAGCGCGCGATGCAGAACATGTAGCGCAGCATCGCCGACAGCCGGGCGTTGGCCGTCGCCGTCGTGGTGGTGAACTGGCCGACGCGCTGGACCGACTGGTTGCCGTAGAAGACCAGATAGGGCGTGTCCTTGCAGCGGCTGACCGGGATGAATCCCAGATCGTCGAGATCGCGTTCCAGCTGGTCGGAGATCGAGACCTCGACCGAGAATTTCTGCGCCACCTTGATGCTGTCGGTGGTGAAATCCGGCACCACCAGCTCGGTCACCAGCCCGCCGCCCACCACGTCGCGCTGGGCGCCGCGGATGTCGGCGAACCAGCCATGCTGCAGGAAGGAGCGGATCAGCACCGTGCCGAAGGCGTAGACGGCATTGCCCCAGCAATGGTCCTCCAGCCGCATGCCTCCCTCGCCGCCCACCGATTCCTCGCGGAAGCGGAAGCCGTGGCGGGCCTGCGGATCGTCGCCATAGGGTTCGCGCATCAGAACGCGCGGCAGGGCCACGCCGACGAATCGCGATCCTCGGTCTCCTGGAAGCGCTGCCAGCGCTGGTATTCCGCCTGCCGCAGCACCGACTTGAGGTCGAGCGGCAGGCCAAGCTCGTGGAAGGTCTCCAGCCCGAACAGCTCGGGTGCCGCGCCGACGATGGCCGGCGCGAAGGCGGCGGCGGCGACCTGGGCCAGCCCCTTGAGGCCGGAGACGTCGTCGGTCGGACGCTCCCTGGTCGGGCGATGCTGGACGGCATAGTCGCACAGCAGCACGCCGAAGGGGCGGCCGCCGGGCATGCCGAATTCGTCGCTGTAGACCTTGTTGAACAGCTGGCTCTGGTCGAACTCGATGGCGCGTTCCTGGTCGCGGCACAGTTCGGCCCAGGTCAGGTTGAGCAGGCGCAGGACCACCGATTCGGCGTTCTGCCCCTGCTTCACCAATGCGCGCACCCCGCGCCACGAGCCTTCCAGGGACTGGAAGCGCTTGTGGTGCAGGATGGCGTTGACCTGTTCGGACAGCAGCGCGTCAATGGCCGCGATGTCGCGGTCGAGCGCGGCGCGCAGCTTGTCCAGGCTGTCATGAACGGGAAGCGTGATGCCGAACCACAGCCGCAACGCCTCGCCCGGCGTACCGGCCGCCAGGAAGGCGTCGAGCGGTCCGGCCTCGTCGCGGCCGAGCGCCATGTCGACCGCCCGCAGACGCAACGGCCGTTCGAGGACCGTCGCCTCCGCGTCGTCGGCGTGGAATTCGGCCGCGTGCCCGGTCATGCGGCTATCAGCCGGCCTGCGGGATGCGGGCGACCATGCGCATGGAGGTGGTCAGTTCCTCCATCTGCAGCCACGGACGCATCCAGGCGACGGCGTTGTAGGAGCCGGGCTTGCCCGGAATCTCCTTCACCTGCACCTTGGCTTCCGCCAGCGGGTACTTCGCCTTCATCTCCTGACCGGCGTCGGCGTTGCCGTTTACGTAGTTCAGGATCCAGCGGTTCAGCCACGCCTCGCAGTCGCTCGCCTCCATGAAGGAGCCGATCTTGTCGCGCGCCATGATCTTCAGGTAATGGGCGAAACGCGAGGTCGCCATGATGTAGGGCAGGCGGGCGGAGATCGCGGCGTTCGCGGTCGCTTCCGGCCGGTCGTACTTCTTGGGCTTCTGCGTGGTCTGGGCGCCGAAGAAGACGGCGTAGTCCTGGTTCTTGTAGTGGCAGAGCGGCAGGAAGCCCAGCTTCGACAGCTCGGCCTCGCGGCGGTCGGTGATGCCGATCTCGGTCGGGCACTTGGCGTCGCTGTCGCCGTCGTCCGAGGTGAAGGTGTGGAAGGGCAGGTTCTCCACCTTGCCGCCGCCCTCGGCGCCGCGGATGGCCGTGCACCAGCCATACTGCGAGAAGGCGTTGGTCAGGCGCTGGCCCATCGCGTAGGCGGAGTTCATCCAGCAATAGTCGTTGTGGTCCATCGGCCGGGCGATGCCGCCCTCGTACGGAGCCTCTTCGTACTCGAACTCCTCGATCGGCTTGGTGTTGGCGCCGTAGGGCATGCGGGCCAGCACGCGCGGCATGGTCAGCGTGACGAAGCGGCTGTCGTCGCTCTCACGGAAGCTGCGCCACTTGGTGTATTCGACGCTGTCGAAGATCTTCTCGAGGTCACGCGGCTTCGACAGCTCGGTCATGTCCTCGAAGCCGAACAGCTTCGGGCTGGCGGCCGAGATGAAGGGCGCGAAGGCGGCCGCCGCGACGTTGGAGACGCCGGTCAGCAGCTCCATGTCGTCGGGGTGGTTGGTGAACTCGTAGTCGCCGATCAGGGCGCCGTACGGCTCGCCGCCGGCGATGCCGAACTCGTTCTCGTAGATCTTCTTGAACAGGTTGCTCTGGTCGAACTCGACCGCCTTCGAGATGTCCTTGTACAGGTCCTTCTTCGGGCAGTTCATGACGCGGATCTTGAGCGTGGAGCCCGTCTCCGAGTTCATGACCAGATAGTTCAGGCCGCGCCACGAGCCTTCCAGCTTCTGGAACTTCTCGTGGTGCATGATCGCGTTGAGCTGCTTGCTGATCTTGGCGTCGATCGCGGCGATCGCCTTGTTGATCGTCTGGCCCAGGTTCTTGTTGAAGGTGACCGTGCCGGCCAGCGCTTCCTGGGTCAGGGTGCGCAGCAGCTCCTGCGCACGGTCCGGCTCGGTCTGCTTGGTCGCGGCGATGGCCTGGTCGAGGATCGAGAGGCCGGTGCCTTCGGCGACCGCACCGGCGGCGCCTGCGCCCTGGGTCTGAGCGTCGCTCATCGGATCAACCCTCCTTCTTCTCGGTGCCGAGCTCGCCGCTCAGCGCCTTCAGCTCGTCGGTGTTCTGCAGGACGCGCTCCAGCAGGCCCTCCAGCTCTTCCGAGCGGTCGGCCTTGCTCAGCAGGTCGCGCAGCTGGTTGCGGGTCTCCAGCAGCTTGCGCAGCGGCTCGACCTGCTGGACGACGCGGCCCGGCTCGAAATCCTCCATCGACTTGAAGGCAAGCTCGACGGCCATTTCGGTGCCGTCGTCGGCCAGGGTGTTTTCCACCTTCATCTTCAGGCCGGGCGTCATGCGGGCCATGACGTCGTTGAAGTTGTCGCGGTCGATCTGGATGAACTTGCGGTCCTTCAGGGGCTTCAGCGGCTCCGTCGGGTCGCCCGAGAAGTCGCCGAGCACGCCCACGACGAAGGGCAGCTCCTTGACGACGGTCGCACCTTCGGTCTCGACGTCGTAAGTGATGTGGACGCGGGGCTTGCGCACGCGATCCAGCTTCTGGTGGATACTCGCCATGTGATCGGACCTCCCTGCTCACGCCGTAGGATAGGCGATGATCGTCAATACCCTGATTGCTCTGCCGGCGGCGGCGCCTTGGCGCCGGACGCGATGAAGAACTGCCGCCGCGTTTCCTCGTCGGTGATGAGTTCCATTAGGAGTTCCTGCAACGACATGCGGCCGCGGCGGACCACCTCCTCCAGCGTGTAGGAGATGGGGGAATGGGGTTCCGTCTTGCGGAAGAAATCGGCGACCTGCAAGAGGACCTTGAAGGCCTCCTCGCGCGTTGTCACAGCCCCGCTGGCCTGCACCTTGGCGCCGGCTGCCGCCACGGCCCCGCCGGAAGCGCCGGCCGCGGCCGGATCGGCGGACGCGGAAGCGGCCTCCGCCGCGGCCGGCTCGTCGCCGCCGAGCGTCGCCAGACGGTCGCGCGCGGCGTAGTTCACCGCGTCGAGCGCCGCCGTCAGGACGTTGCGGATGTTGCCGGCCGGCGGCGCGTCGTAGCCGGCCTTGTCGTAGAGCGTCTTGCCCAGCGCCTCGAACTCGTCGATGGCGCCCTGAATGTCCTCCAGCAGCGTCTTGAATTCGGAGGCCGGCGTCTCGCGGACGCTCTGCTCGAACTGTTCCCAGGTGACGGCGCCGTTGTCGATGCGCGCCTGGCGGCGCGTCTCGTCGGTGATCTTCGACAGCTCGATCGCCTGTTCGTACTGCCAGAGCGAATAGGGGATGTCGCCCATGGTCAGCGGCACCTTGCGGACCGGCTGGATCAGCGTGCCGTCGGCGGATTCGCCGTTCAGGCCGGTCAGCGGGCCGACGCGGGTGGCGATGCCGTCCTCGTCCGGGGCCGGATACAGGTTGTCCCAGAACCGCTCGACCAGTCCGCGGGCCAGCGCGAAGCCGTCGCGCAGGCCGGCATAGCCCTCCGCCCGCAGCAGCGCCTCGATGAACCAGGCGGTGACCTCCAGGTCCTTGGCCTGGGTGCGCAGGATCCGCGGGCTGACCTCCAGGATGGTGCGCCATTCCGGCAGCAGGCCGCCGGCGTCGTCCTCCACATCCATGGAGCGTTCGGCGGCGCGGGCGGCGCTGCGGGCATCCTTCACGGTATAGTAGTCGGCCGAGGCGTTCTCGCGCAGGTCGATTCCGGTGTCGGAATCGCCCTCGATCGGCTGCAGAAGCTCTTCGATGTCGAAAATCTGCGGTGTCGGCATGAAGGAAAGCACCCTTTCCACATTCATATGAAGAAGGTCAGAGCCGCAGGTCGCGGAGCCCGCCGATTAGGGGGTAAGCGTTCGTGCCGGGAAATTGATAGCGTTACTTCAGACGGTTCGACAAGGCTATTCGTCGTTTGGAAGCCTGCCGAATAGAATATTGCAGTTGCGTAACAAATCAGCGCCCGGGCTACCCCTATGAGCTTGACGAAACGCAATTGCGGAGGAATGCTGTTCGCCTGACGTCGGAACGAACCCTTCCCGGGATGCCATTTGCAATGACTCCTGACGCCATTCCAGCCGCAACCTTGGGCATCGCTGCCGTGCCGGTGGAAATCTCCGAGGTTGTTTCTCCCGTTCTGATTGAAAAGCGCGATCCGGCCGGACGGCTGGTCGCGCGGGTCGGCATCGCCGACGGGATGCTGGAGGGGCCGTGCCTTTTCTTCGCGGAGGACGGGGAGACGGTGGTGGCGCGGACACTGTTCCGTGCCGGCCGCCCGGTGCCGCCGCAGCCCGGGGACGATCCCGCATCCTCCCTGCTCGGCGCTCCGGTGGCGTCGGGCGATTCCCTGTTCTGACCGGACGGAGACGCCAGATGCCGCCCGCCGCCCGCCTCGGCGACATGATCAAGCAGGACACGCCGCATTGCCATGCGCCGATCCATCCGCCCGCTCCGGTTCCGGCGCCGGCGCCGCATCCCGGCCTGCCGCTGGCCATCGTGCTGGGCAGCCCGACGGTGCTGATCGGTAAGATGCCGGCGGCGCGGCTGACCGACATCTCCGCCCCCTGCGTCCTGCCGGGCTGCATCCCGGCCGGGCCGGGCATGATCTCCCAGGGGTCGGCGACGGTGCTCATCAACAACCTGCCGGCGGCCCGCATCAACGACATGACCGCCCACGTCAGCTGCGTCGCGCCAATCCCCGCCCCGGTGGGCAAGGTGCTGCCGCCCGGCTGCCCGACCGTCATCATCGGCGGCTGAGCGCATGCGCCTGTCCCATTTCGAGCGTCTGCGCCCGGTCTGCCCGCGCTGCCTCGCCACCCGCGGCGTGGCGGTGCCGCTGGCGCTCGGCATCGTGGAGGAGGCGGATGCCGACGCCGTGCGCTGGGGAACGCTGGTTTGCGGCGACGGGGCTTGTGCGATGGAATACCCCATTGTCGACGGCGCCCCGATCCTGGTGCCGGACCTGCGCGGCTGGATGGCGGCAAACGGGCATCTGCTGACCACGCGCGCCGACATCCCGGCGGCGATGGAGGGGGTGCTGGGCGACGGCTTCGGCCCCGACAGCGCCTTCAACGCCACCCGCCAGCACCTGTCCAGCTATGGCTGGGACCATTACGGCGACCTCGACCCGGCCACGCCGGACGGGCAGGCCGGTTCGGTCGTCCGCTGCCTTGCCGCCGGGCTGGAGCGGCTGGGGCCGCTGCCGGGCGGTCCGGCGCTGGATCTCGGCTGCGGCGCCGGACGGACCAGCTTCGAGCTGGCGGCGCGCGGGGAGGAACTCGTGCTCGGGCTCGACCTGCACTGGCCGCTGCTGATGCTGGCGCGGCGGGTGATGGAGCGGGGGGAGGCGGTGTTCCCGCTGCGCCGGTCCGGCATCGCCTATGACCGCCAGCGGATCGGGGCGCGCTTCGCCGGGGCGGAGCGGGTGGATTTCTGGATCGGCGACGCGCTGTTCCCGCCCTTCGCCCCGCGCGGCTTCGCGCTGGTCGCGGCGATGAACGTGCTGGACTGCGTGGCCTCGCCGCCGGCCCTGCTGCGCGCCGTCGACGGCATGGTGGCGGACGGCGGCGGTGCTGTGCTGACGACGCCCTTCGACTGGTCGACGCAGGCGACGCCGGTGGAGGCCTGGCTGGGCGGCCATTCGCAGCGCGGCGACGACGGCGGCCGTTGCGAGGCGGTGCTGGCGCGGCTGCTGACGCCGGGCGCCCATCCGCAGTCGGTCGAGCGCCTGCAGCTTTCAGGCGAGCCGCTCGACATTCCTTGGATGGTTCGGATGCATGATCGTGCTCTTATGCAATATAGAACGCATTTGATGATGTTACGCGCATGATTCGCGAATGATCCGAAGAAGTTTCAGTCTTCTTGCGAAGCATAGCAGTGGATTTTTCAAAATGGCTTGGCCAAAGTCCGCGGCACAGCCACAGGACGAACCGGTCGGCCGGTCTGGTTGGTGCGGAGGCCGCAGGCGCTCTGCCCGCATGGGTTGAAGACACTGAAGTCACACGAAGGGGGTGGAGCCATGGTGGCGGTCGATCTGCAGAGCATGATTTCCCGGCTTAATCCTGTGTGCCGGCGGGCGCTGGAGGCGGCGGCCGGACAGACGCTGTCGCGCACGCATTACAATTGCGAGATCGAGCACTGGCTTCTTCAGCTGATCGGCGCCGCCGACGGCGACATCTCCGCCATCCTGCGCGTCTACGAGATCGACGCCGGCCGGCTGTCGGCCGACCTGACGCGGGTGCTGGACAAGCTGAAGACCGGCAACAGCCGCGCCCCGGCCCTGTCGCCCAACCTGGTGCAGCTGATGCGCGAGGCGTGGGTGCTGGCCTCCCTGCAGTATGGCGAGGGGGCGGTGCGCTCCGGCCATCTGCTGGCGGCGCTGCTGTCCGACGAATCGCTGTCCGCCCAGGCGCGTGACATGTCCGGCCAGTTCGCGAAGATCACCGCGGACGTGCTGCGTCGGGACCTGCCCAAGATCGTCGCCGACACGGCGGAGGCGCGCACCAGTGCTCCGGTCGCCGCGGCCGGTGCCGCTGCCGGCGGGGCCGCCGCGGGCGGCGCGCCGAAGGCCGGCGGGGCGACCCCCAACCTCGACCAGTACACCATCGACCTGACCGACCGCGCCAAGAACGGCAAGATCGATCCGGTGCTGGGCCGCGACGCCGAGATCCGCCAGATCATCGACGTGCTGACCCGCCGCCGCCAGAACAACCCGATTCTGACCGGCGAGGCCGGCGTCGGCAAGACGGCGGTGGTGGAAGGCTTCGCGCTGCGCATCGCCGCCGGCGACGTGCCGCCGGACCTGCGCAACGTCCGCCTGCTGTCGCTCGACCTCGGCCTGCTGCAGGCCGGCGCCGGCATGAAGGGCGAGTTCGAGAACCGGCTGAAGGGCGTGATCGACGAGGTGAAGGGCTCCAGCCAGCCCATCATCATGTTCATCGACGAGGCGCACACCCTGATCGGCGCCGGCGGGCAGGCCGGCCAGAACGACGCCGCCAACCTGCTGAAGCCCGCCCTGGCGCGCGGCGAGATGCGCACCATCGCCGCCACCACCTGGGCCGAGTACAAGAAGTATTTCGAGAAGGACCCGGCGCTGACCCGCCGCTTCCAGGTGGTGAAGGTGGAGGAGCCGGCGGAGCCGGTCGCCGTCGACATGATGCGCGGCCTGACCGCCACGCTGGAGAAGCACCACAAGGTCCGCATCGTGACGGAAGGGCTGATCGAATCGGTCCGCCTGTCCAGCCGCTACATCCCGGCGCGCCAGCTGCCCGACAAGGCGGTCAGCCTGCTGGATACCGCCTGCGCCCGCGTGGCGATGAGCCAGACCGCCACCCCGCCGGCCATCGAGGATCGCCGCCGCACCATCCAGCTGACCGAGACCGAGGTTGCCATCCTGGAGCGCGAGCAGGCCATCGGCATCGACCATGCCGAGCAGATTGCCGGGCTGAAGGACAAGATCGCCGCCACCCAGGCCGACCTGGAGACGCTGGAGGCGCGCTGGACCAAGGAACTGGAGCTGGTCAAGGCGATCAACGAGACCCGCGACCAGCTGGTCGCCGCGCATGAGCAGTCTAAGGCCCCGGCGGCCGAGGGTGCTACACCCGCCGAGCCGCTCGACGCCGAGGCGCTGAACGCCAAGCTGTCGGCGCTGACCGCCGAACTGACCGCTCTGCAGGGCGAGGATCCGCTGGTCAAGGTCGCGGTGGACGGACAGGCGGTGGCCGAGGTGGTCGCCAACTGGACCGGCGTGCCGGTCGGCCGCATGGTCTCCAACGAGATCAAGACCATCCTGTCGCTGGCCGACCGCATGAAGGAGCGCATCATCGGCCAGGACCACGCGCTGGACGCCATCGCCCAGGCGATGTGGACCAGCCGGGCCAAGCTGACCGACCCGCGCAAGCCGATCGGCGTCTTCCTGATGGTCGGCACGTCCGGCGTCGGCAAGACCGAGACGGCGCTGACGCTGGCCGACCTGATCTATGGCGGCGAGCAGAACGTCACCACCATCAACATGACCGAGTACAAGGAGGAGCATAAGGTCTCCCTGCTGCTCGGCTCGCCTCCCGGCTATGTCGGATTCGGCGAGGGCGGCGTCCTGACCGAGGCGGTGCGCCGCCGGCCCTACAGCGTCGTCCTTCTGGACGAGCTGGAGAAGGCCCATCCCGGCGTGCAGGACATCTTCTTCCAGGTGTTCGACAAGGGCACGATCAAGGACGGCGAAGGCCGCGATATCGACTTCAAGAACACCGTCATCATCATGACGTCGAACGCCGGCACCGACCTGATCCACAAGCTGTGCGCCGACCCGGAGACGGCACCCGACGCCGACGGCCTGCTGGAAGCCCTGCAGCCGGAGCTGCAGAAGAGCTTCAAGCCGGCCTTCCTCGGCCGCTGCACGGTCATCCCCTATTTCCAGCTGTCGGACGAGAACCTGAAGAAGATCGTCGGCCTTCAGCTGAACCGCATCACCAAGCGCGTGGTGCAGAACTACAAGGCCGACTTCTCCTATTCCGACGATCTGGTGCAGAGCATCGTCAACCGGTGCCAGGAGGTCTCCAGCGGCGCCCGCAACATCGAGACCATCCTGAACCGCACGCTTCTGCCGGAGATGTCGTCCCGCATCCTCGCCCGCATGGGCGACGGCGAGCCGATCACCCGCGTCCATGTCTCGGTCGATGGCGAAGACCGCTTCGTCTACGACATCGCCTGAGGCCCAGGGAAGCGGGAGGGCCGGGGCGGGGGCGCAGAAAAGACTGGCGGTGACGCCCGTCACAGCACCCGCCTCAATTCTTTCGTAACCATACAGCACAGACCAAGCTTCACCCGTTAAGACCGACTTCAAGAGAGCGAGGAGACAACCATGGCGATCTATGTTAAGTACGACGGCATCGACGGCGAGGCCACGCACGAGACCCACAAGAAGTGGCTGGACGTCAGCTCGCTGCAGTGGGGCGTCGGCCGCGCCATCAGCACCCCGTCGGGCTCGACCGCCAACCGCGAAGCGTCGGAGCCGTCGGTGTCGGAAGTGACCATCACCAAGCTGATGGACAGCTCCTCGCCGAAGTTCTTCGTCGAATCCTGCACCGGCGCCGTCGGCAAGAAGGTGCAGATCCACCTCGTCACCACCGGCAGCCCGGGCAACACCTACGCCGAGTACACCCTGACCAACGCCCTGGTCTCGGCCTACTCAATGTCGTCGGGCGGTGACCGTCCGTCGGAGTCGATCTCCATCAGCTTCACCAAGATGGAGTACAAGTTCATCCCCTACGACGACAAGAACAAGGCCGGCACGCCGATCTCGGTCTCCTACGACCTGTCGACGACCAAGAGCGCCTAAGTTCGGCTCCACTTGCCCCCTCCCTAACCCTCCCCGCTTCGCGGGAGAGGGGATCTCTCCCTCCCCTGCGAAGCGGGGGAGGGTAGGGGTGGGGGCAAAGCCTCTCCAGATCATTATCTTCCCAACACATAGGACCAAGCCCGCATGTCGGATGCGCCCACCATCTCGCAGACCGGCCGGCTTCTGTCGCTGACCTCGCCGCTCGGCGCGGACGTGCTGATCCCGGTTGCCGTCGAGGGGGAGGAAGGGCTGTCGCGCCTGTTCCGCTACACCATTTCGATGATCTCGCCGCGGATGACCATCGCGCCGGCCGACATCCTAGGAAAGTCGCTGACGCTGTCCGTCGCGCGCCAGGGCGGCAGTCCGCGCATCATCAACGGCATCGTGAAGAGCTTTTCCGCCGGGCCGCTGGCCCTGCGCGGCTACCGGCGCTACACGGCGGAGATCGTGCCGTCCCTGTGGCTGGCCACCCTGCGCTCCGACTGCCAGGTGTTCCAGGACAAGAGCGTCGTCCAGATCGTCGACGCCATGCTGTCCGACTGCGGCGTGACCGAGGTGAAGAAGCAGGGGCTGTCCGGCACCCACAACGCCCGCCCGGTCTGCGTCCAGTACCGCGAGACCCATTACGACTTCATCGCCCGCCTGCTGCAGGACGAGGGCATCTATTTCTATTTCCAGCACGAGGCCGGCAAGCACACGCTGGTGCTGAGCGACAGCGCGTCGGGCTACACCGACTGCCTGGATAAGGACGTCATCCACGCCGCCGCGTCGCAGGGCAACACGCTGGTGATCGACGGCTGGGCCCACTCGCAGTCCTACGTGTCCGGCAAGTGGACGCTGAAGGACTATAATTTCGAGACGCCCAGCACCGATCTTGCCGCCAGCACCACCACGGTGCTCGGCGTTTCCGCCTTCAAGTCGCACGAGATGTTCGACTATCCCGGCGGGCACATGGTCAAGGCCGACGGCACCACCCTGTCCCGCTTGCGCATGGAGGAGACGGAGACCGGCTACGAGCGGGTGGAGGGCACCGCGACCTACCGCGGCCTGTCCGCCGGCGGCAAGATCTCCATGGCCGGCCATGCGGTGACGGCGGAGGTCGGCAAGGGCTATGTCATCACCGATCTGGCGCTGAGCGCCCAGGACGAGACCCATCTCGGCAACGGCGGCCTGCCTCCGCAATTCTCCTGCCGCTTCGCCGCCATCCCCGACGCCACCGTCTTCCGCCCGCCGCCGGTGCCGCGCCCGCGCACCCACGGTCCGGACACCGCGACCGTCGTCGGTCCCAGCGGCGAGGAGATCTACTGCGACAAGTACGGCCGCGTCCGGGTGCAGTTCCATTGGGACCGCAAGGGCGCCAAGGACGAGAAGAGCTTCGTCTGGCTGCGCGTGGCCCAGACCATGGCCGGCAAGAACTGGGGCACCATCTTCACCCCGCGCGTCGGCATGGAGGTGCTGGTTGACTATATCGGCGGCGACCCCGACCGGCCTCTGATCGTCGGCTGCGTCTACAACGCGGAGAACATGCCGCCCTACACGCTGCCGGACAACAAGACGCAGAGCGGCATCAAGACCCGCTCCAGCAAGGGCGGCGACACGGCGACCTTCAACGAGCTGCGCTTCGAGGACAAGAAGGACGCGGAGGAGATCTACTTCCACGCCCAGAAGGACTTCACCCGGATGGTGGAGAACGACGACAAGCTGACCGTCGATCACGACCAGATCATCACCATCAAGAACAACCGCACCGAAACGGTGTCGGAAGGCAACGAGGCGGTGACCATTGCCCAGGGCAACCGCAGCGTCACCGTGTCGAAGGGCAACGACACCCATGAGGTGACGGAGGGCAACCAGACCCTGACCGTGGGGAAGGGCAACCGGACCGTCACCGTCAGCAAGGGCAACGACACCCACACGGTCGGCGAGGGCAACCGGACGGTCGAGGTCGGGCAGGGCAACGACAGCCTGACCGTCAAGCAGGGCAACATGGCGGTCGACGTCAAGCAGGGCGATTACGCGCTGAAGCTCGGCATGGGCGACGTCTCGGTGAAGGCCAGCACCGGCAAGATCACCATGGAGGCCACCACCTCCATCGAGCTGAAGGTCGGCGGCAACAGCGTCAAGATCGACCAGACCGGCGTCACCATCAAGGGCAGCATGGTCAAGCTCACCGGCGACATGCAGGTGCAGATCAAGGGCGCGATGACCCAGGTGAACGGCGACGCGATGGTTAAGATTCAGGGTGGCGTGGTAACCATCAATTGACGAACCGCCGTCCACACTGGGACGGAATTTTCTAGCGGGGTTGGGACGGTGGACATCGGGCTTTTGCCGAAGTTGCGCTTTGCCCGCGCGGCCGAAGCGGTCGCGGGGCTGGACCTGTCGCCGGAGGCGAAGGCGCTGTACGCGCCGAACGCCCCGACGGCGGTCTTCCTGAAGGCGCTGATCGACGCCGAACTGCATGCGGATGCCATCCGGCTGCTGGGCATGGCCCTGCCGCGGCGCGAGGCCGTGTGGTGGGGCTGCCTGTCCGCCCGCGGCGCGCTGCCGGCCGAACCGGCGCCGGCCGACGTCGCGGCGCTGGAGGCGGCGGAGGCCTGGGTCTACCGCCCGACGGAGGAGAACCGCCGCGCCTGCTTCGCACCGGCCGAGGCGATGAATTTCGAGACCGCCTGCGCCTATGCCGCCATGGCCGCCTTCTGGTCGGGCGGCAGCCTCGCCCCGCCCGATGCGGCGGTGGTGGTGCCGCCGGGCGACGGGCTGACCGGGACGGCCGCGGCGGCGGCGGTGCTGATCGCCGCGGCGGCGGTGCCGAAGGAGATCGCGGCCCGCCATCGCGCGGCGCTGGCCCAGGCGCTGGACATCGCCAACGGCGGCAGCGGCAAGGCGGGGGCGGCGTGATCCGATGAAGCTGCGCCTGACCCTGATCCAATGCCCGCCCGCGCAGGGCGGCGACATCGCCCGCGATCTCGGCACCGGACGTCTGGTGATCGGCCGCGGTCCCGACTGCGACTGGGTTCTGAACGACCCGGAGCGGATGCTGTCCAAGATCCACTGCATGGTGGAGTTCAAGGGCGGCGTCTACATCGTCATCGACAGCTCCACCAACGGCGTCTTCCTCAACGACGCGCCGACCCCCATCGGCCGCGGCAACTCCGCCGTGGTGGGGGAGGGCGACCGGCTGCGGATGGGCGGCTTCGTCATGCGCGCCGGCTTCGCCGCGGAGGAGGCGCCGCCCGCCAACGACCCCTTCCTGGCGGTGCTGCGCGGCTCCGGCGAAGCGGCGCAGGCACCTGCCGCCTCGGCGGAGGACGATCCCTTCGCCCTGCCGGCCTTCGGACGCGGACCGGTGTCGGTGATGCCGATCCCGGACGACGACGACCTGTTCGGTGACCTGCCGCAGCCGGACGACCGGTGGGGAAGCAAGTCGGGCGGCAATCCGGGCGGCGGCTGGCAGCCGACCGCGGCCGGGAACGCGCCCGGCGGCGATCCCGACTGGCCGGGTTCCACCCAGACCGACTTCTCGCCGGACGGCCTCGGCACCATCCGCGTTTCGACCGAGCAGGCGGGATTCGGCAGCGCCGGCTTCGATGCCGGCGCCGGCAAAGGCGGCGGCGCGTCGATCCCCGACGACTGGCTGGACGACCCCATCGACCTGACGCCGGCGGGGCAGCCGTCCAACCCGCTTGCGGCTCCGCCCGCCCTTTCGCCGGCCCTTCCGCCGGAGGACTGGGCCGACGATCCGCTGGTTCCGCCGGCCTTCGGCGCGCGTCCGTCCCCCTTCGCCGCCCCCTCTGCCGACCCGGCGCCCGACGCGCTCAGCCGCGCGCTGGTCGATGTCGTGCTGTCGCTGGTGCGGCGGCAGGCGGCGCTGGAGGCTCTGCTCGGCCTCGACCCGGACGACACGATGGCGCAGGGGGAGTCGATCCTGCGCCGGGCCGTGGATGCCGACGACGCGCTGGCCCGCCTGCGCGCCCTGCCGCCCGCCGAGGCGGAGGCGCTGCTGCAGGCGGCGGTGTCCGACGGTGCTGCCCACCAGTCGGCCCTGCTGGCGGCGGTGCGCGAACTGATCGGGGAGACCGCCGACGGCGGCACCCGGCTGGCGGCGCTCTACCGCCGGCTCCTGCCCATCCACCGCCACGCGCTCGGCGGCTGACGGGAGGGGGAGGGAACCCATGGCAACGACCATCAGCCTGCAAGAGGGAAAGCGCCCATGAGTTGGGACGACAAGGTCATCTGGTCCGAGGGCATGTTCCTGCGGGCGCAGCATTTCCAGCAGCAGGACCGCTATGTCGAGCGGCTGGTGCGCGGCCGCGTCGCCGGCATCCGCCCCTTCGCCTGGGGCATCAGCGAACTCACCATCAACCGCGAGCTTCTGGCCGTCGGCAAGTTCGCCGTCCTGCGCTGCAAGGGCATCCTGGAGGACGGGACGCCGATCAACATCCCCGACGACGACGATCCGCCGCCGCCGCTCGACCTTCCGGAGACGCTGGCGAACAGCATCGTCTACCTCGCCCTGCCGGTCCGCCAGCGCGGCGGCGTGGAGTTCGAGGTGGGCGAGAGCGCCGACACCGCCACCCGCTATGTCGGCGAGGAGACGGAGACGGTCGACGCCATCGCCGGTTCGGCCAGCGTGTCGCGCATCCGCACCGGACGGCTGCGCCTGCGCTACCGGCTGGAACGGCAGGAGCGCGCCGGCTACCACTGCCTGGGCCTCGCCCGCATCCAGGAGGTGCGGTCGGATCGTCACGCCACGCTGGACGAGCGCTATATCCCGCCGGCCCTGAACGTCCAGGCGCTGGCCCCGCTGGCCGGCTTCGTCACCGAAATCCAGGGCCTGCTCAACAGCCGGAGCGAAGCGCTGGCCGCCCGGGTCGGCGGCTCCAACGGGCGCGGTGCCGGCGAGATGGCCGACTTCCTGATGCTGCAGGTTGCCAACCGGTCCGAACCGCTGTTCGCCAACATCGCCCGCATGCCTGACATCCATCCGGAGCGGCTGCACGGCATGATGCTGTCGCTGGCCGGCGAACTGGCGACCTTCACCGCCGTCAACAAGCGCCCGCCCAGTTTCCCGCCCTACCGGCACGAGGATCTGCAGGGCACGCTCGAGCCGGTGATGGCGGAGATCCGCCGGTCGCTGAGCGCGGTGCTGGAACAGACCGCCATCCCGATCGACCTGCAGGAACGCAAATACGGCATCCGCGTCGGCACCATCGCCGACCGCTCGCTCATCACCACGGCCACCTTCGTGCTGGCGGTGCGGGCGGACATGCCGGGCGAGGCGTTGCGCCGTAACTTCCCGGCGCTGGTGAAGATCGGTCCGGTCGAGCAAATCCGCGAGCTGGTCAATGTACAGTTGCCCGGAATTCGAGTAAGGCCGTTGCCCGTCGCACCGCGGCAACTGCCCTACCATGCCGGCGCCGTGTATTTCGAACTCGAACGCGGTAGCCCGATTTGGAAACAGCTTGCAACTTCGGGCGGAATCGCGGTTCATCTGGCAGGTGATTTTCCCCAGGTGGCGATGGAGCTTTGGGCGATCCGTGGCTGATGCATCACCTTTTCCCGTCGTAGGGGCACCATGAGACTGGGCGGGGTGCTGGCCCTGCGCACCGGCGCCGTGATCGCGGCGACCGTCGCGACCGCCGTGCTGTTGTCGGTCGCGCTGTCCGGGCTGAAGTTCGAACAGAAACTGCGCGAGGTCGCCGGCTCCCGCCTTGCGGTGGTGGCGGACGAGATGCGGCGTCGGGTCGAATATGGCCTGACGCTCGGTCTCGACCTGTCCGAACTGGTCGATCTGCAGGCCCAGGCCGAGCGTGCCGCCTCCGGCGAGGAAATCCTCGGTGTTGAGGTGGTGGACGACCGCGGCATCGTGCTGTTCGCCGCCGACCGCAACGCCGTGGGGCAGCGGACGCCCGTGCGCTGGAACGACGACGCTGCCGCGGCCGGAACCCTGCGCCGGCAGATCGACGGCGACGTGCTGATCCTCGGTTCCGACGTGCGCAACAGCTTCGGTCAGACGGTGGGGCAGGTGATCCTGCGCTCCTCCCTGGCCGGGCTGAAAACGCGGGTCGCCGCGGTCGAGGCGGGGCTGCGCGGCAACATCCTTGCGCTGGTTGGTGTCGCAGCACTGGTGACGCTCGCCGTGGTCTTCGTCGTGGTGCGCCAGCGCGGCGGACGCCGCGGCCTGGCGGACGGTAATCCGGCGGACGGCAATCCGGCGGACGGGACTGCGCCGCTGGGCATGGTGCGCGACCGGCTGAACCACGGCATCGCCGACGCCGACCGCGCCATGGAAGATCTGGAGCGCGAATTGGACGCCATGGTGCCGAATGCCCCCGGACCACTCCCGGCGAAGGGAGCGGTGACATGAGCGATCCGACCCCGAATAACCCCACCAAATCCGCCGCCAAGCCGGCCAAGCGCCGCGACCCGATCAGCGCGCTGGTTCTGCGGCTGACCATCGTCACGGTCGCCATCCTGCTGCTGGCGGCCGGCGCGGCCTCCTGGCTGTCGCTGCGCAGCTTCGACCCGCTGTTCCAGCCCGAATTGGCGCGCAAGGCGCAGACGGTCGGCGGCCTGATGGGCGCGCAGATCGACCGCGGGCTGGGCGTGCGCATCCCGCTGGACCGCATGGCCGGCCTCGACGCCCTGCTGGCGGCGGAGGTCGAACGCCACGACGACATCGCCTACATCGCTGTGACCGATCCGGCCGGGCGCATCGTCGCCGCGGCCGGCGGGCCGCTGGCCGGCATCACCGCCCTGTCGCCGGACCGGCTGACCGGTCCCGCCGACGGCCGGCTGGCCCGCGGCTTCGTCGATGTCCAGCGCCCGCTGGGCGATCCGGCCAGCCCGGCCGGCGCCCTGCATGTCGGCGTCGACAGCGCCTTCCTGGCCAAGGCGTCCACCGATCTGGCGCTGGACGTGCTGTCGGTGGTCATCGTCTCGGTCCTGCTGATCTTCGAAGTGCTTCAGCTGGTGGTGAACCTCGCCATGCGGCGGGTGCTGACGCTGCGCCTGCTGGCCGACCGGGCGGAGGAGGGCGATTTCCGCGCCACCCTGCCGGAGATCCCCGGACCGCTCGCGGCGACGGAAGACCGGGCGCTGGAGAGCGGCGTGCGCACCGCACTGGACGGCGTGAACGCCCGCTATGCCGGTCTCGCCGCGCGGGTGGCGGAGCTGCGCCGCCGGCTCGGCGGCGACGACCCGCGGGTCGGCCGGGCGGAGGCCGGGCTGTCGGCGCTCGCCCGCCGCTTCCGCTTCCGCGATCCGGACACCACGCGCCCGCCGCCGACGCCGCTGAACCTCGTCTTCCTGCGACTGCCGGTCTTCCTGTTCTGCCTGTCGGAGGAGCTGTCGCGCCCCTTCCTGCCGGCCTATGCCAAGTCCTTCGCCGGCGAGGTGCCGTGGCTGACGCCGGACATGGTGGTCAGCCTGCCGATCACGCTGTTCATGCTGATCTGGGCGCTGTCGCAGCCGGGCGGCGCCCGCTTCTCCGAACGCTGGGGCCGCTCGCGCGCCTTCACCATCGGCGCGCTGCTGGGCTCCGTCAGCCTCGCGCTGACCGCCTTCGCCGGGTCGCTGGCGGAACTGATGCTGTGGCGCTGCCTGACGGCGCTCGGCTATGGGCTGGTGCTGATCACCGCGCAGGGCATCGTCATCGACCACACCACGCCGCGCAACCGCGCCGCCGGCATGGCCATGTTCATCGGCGCGCTGCTGGCGGCCGGCGTCTGCGGCCCGGTCAGCGGCGGGATCATCGCCGACCAGGTCGGCTTCCGCGCCACCTTCCTGCTGGGGGCGCTTCTGGCGCTCGGTTCCGGCCTGTCGGTCAGCCTGCTTCTGCTGCGCGGGCGCGGTGCGGCACAATCCGCAGCCAGCGCGGCGGCGCGGCCGGCCATGGGCAGCGCCCTGCCGCTGTTCCGCGACTTCCGCTTCTCCGCCCTGATGGTGCTGAGCGCCATCCCGACGAAGATCGCATCCACCGCCTTCCTCTTCTGCCTCGTGCCGCTGCTGCTGACCGCCGACGGCGCGTCGAAGGCGGAGATCGGCCGGGTGCAGATGATGTACTTCGTCGCCTTCATCCTGGTGTCGCCGCTGGCCGCCAGCCTGTCCGACCGTTGGCAGGCGCGGCGCGGCTTCATCGCCCTCGGCGGCATCGGGACGCTGGCGAGCTGCCTGCCCATCGTCGCCACCGAGGCGCTGTGGGGTCCGCCGCTGGCCATCGCCCTGTTCGGCCTTGCGCAGGCGCTGGTCGGTGCGCCGCAGCTGACGCTGGTCTCGCAGATCGCCCGCGACGGCGGCCTGCCGGAAACCGCGGCCATCGGCTGGTACAGGCTGATCGAACGTCTGGGCGGCGCGCTCGGCCCCGTCACCGCGATGGCGGTGGCGGTCGCCACCTCCTACCGCGAGGCGATGCTGGGCATCGGCCTGCTGTGCGGGGCGAGCGCGCTTTTGTTCTGGATCCTTTTCCGCACCGGGCGCCCGGCCACTCCGGCCGCTCGGCCACAGGAGGCATGACCGCGATGGGATTCGACGAAAGCGATCTCCTCCGCATCCGCCGCCGCTCGCTGCTGCGCCTTGCCGCCGCTGGCGGGCTGGCCCTGCCCGGACTTCCGCTGGCCGGCAACTCGCTGTTCGGCTCGGCGCTGGCCGCCACTGTTCCCGACAAGACCTTCCGCATCACCATGGTGCTGGGCCGCGGCGAGAGCGACAACGAGTTCGGCTTCAAGGACTATCTGGCCCGCCGCGGCCTGAAGGTGGACTACACCATCCGCAACACCGGCGGCGACAGCGCCAAGCTCCCGGGCATCATCCAGGAGATCAAGGACACGCGCCCCGACCTCGTCTACAGCTGGGGCACGCCGCAGACCCGCGCGCTGGTCGGCCCCCATGACGCGGTGGACCCGGGCAAGCACATAACCGACATCCCGGTGGTCTTCACCTTCGTCGCCGCACCGGTGGACGCGAAGATCGTGCCCGATCTCGCCCGCTCGGGCCGCAACGTCACCGGCACCATCCACATCGCGCCCATCGCGGTGCAGTTGAACACCATCCAGGCCTATCGCCCGATCAAGCGGCTGGGCGTGGTCTACAACCCGCAGGAACGCAACTCCGTTCTGACGGTCGAGGGGCTGCGGGCCGAGACGGCGCTGCGCGGGCTGGAACTGATCGAGGAGCCGGTCCCCCTGAACGAGCGGGGCGAGCCGATCGCCGCGGCCGTGCCCGACGCGCTGGGCCGGGTGGCGAAGCGCGGGGGCGAGGTCCTCTATATCGGCCCGGACACCTTCATCGCCTTCCACAACCGCACCGTCGTGGCGGCGGAGGCGTTGCGCCTGGGGCTGCCGACCTTCTCGGTGACCGAACTGATCGTGCGCACCGACAAGGCGATGCTGGCGCTGGCGAGCAGCGCCTACGGCATCGGCCGCTTCACCGCCTTCAAGGCGGCGCAGATCCTGGTGGACGGCGTCAATCCGGCCGAAATTCCCGTGGAAACGCTGAAGCGCTTTTCCGTCATCATCAACATGGCCACTGTCCGGGCGCTGGAGTACTACCCGCCCATCGGCCTCCTGAATTTCGCGGAAATCATCGAATCATGAGCGCCCGCATCCCCATGACGCTTCCGTTCGGTGCGGCCCCCCTGTGCGGCGAGGCCGCGCGCGCCGTGGCCGCCGTCCGCCTGCGCGCGTTGGCGGCCGACCTGCCGGACGGGCTGACCGCCCGCATGATGGACCTGGACGATTCCCACCTGCTGGCCGATTTCCGCGTCCGCGTGGTGGCGACGCTGGAGGACCCCGACCATTACCGCATGGCGGGCGAGGTCGGGAACTTCGTCGCCGACCATCTGGGCGACAGGGGGCTGACCGCCGGCATCTTCCGCCAGGATGGGCATTCGGGGAGCCGTCTGGTCGCCTATGGCGCGCTGGGCCTGCCGTCCGGCGACGATCCCAACCGGGGCCGCGACCTCGATTTGCCGGAAGCGGAGCTGCCCTGGGTCGCGCACATGTCGTCGGCGATGGTCGATCCGTCGGAGCGCGGGCGCGGCCTGCATCACCGGCTGATCGACTGGCGGATCGAGGTGGCGGAGGCGCTGGGCCGCCGGCACCTGATCACCACCGTCAGCACCCGCAACCACCGCAGCTGGGGCCATCTGGCCGGCCACGGCATCTATCCGAAGCGGCTGATCCGCGTCGGCGGCGATCTGGTCCGCCTGCTGGTCCACCGCGACTTCGCCGCCGATCCGGTCTTCGACACCGCCAGCGCCGAGCTGGTCGCGGTGGAGGATCTGGCCGGGCGCTGGGACGTGTTCGAGCGCGGCCATGTCTGGGGCCGCGTCGCCGCCGGCGAGGGCGCCGCGCGCCGCTGGTATGCGCTGTGCGGCCGGGAGAAGGCTCCGCTGGAGCATGACGGGACGGGGCCGGGCGGGCGCTGAGGCGCGCCGCCGGCTGAAGGGGGATGGCCGGGATGGGATCGGGGAGCTTCGGCGCGCGGCTGGCGGCGTTCGTGGCGGTGGCGGTGTTCGTCGCCGCCCTGTCGGCCGCCGTGCTGTGGACGCGCGAACAGGCGCGCCGCCTGGACGAGGCGGTGACCTCCCAGGTCGCCTTCGTGCTGAGCGAGGCCAAGGCATCGCTGGAGACGCAGCTGAACCTGGGGCTTGCGCTGGGCGACCTGCCGCAGGTGGACGGGCTGCTGGCCCGCGCCCGCGTCGCCCTTCCCGGCATCCAGTCCGTCACCGTCCTGGACGAGGCGGGGACCGTCCTGTTCTCCACCAACGCGGTGGAGGTGGGCGAGCTGCTGCCCGTCCGCACGGGGGCCGAGCCCAATGCCGGCGTCAGCGGCTTCTGGTCCGAGGAGCGCGGGGACGAGCGTGTCTACGGCGTCGGGCTCGCCACCAGCTTCGACACCGTGGCGGGCAGCCTGCTGGTCCGCATGCCGGCCGGCGCGATGGCCGAACCGATGCGCCATTATGCCCTGACCCTCTCCATCGGCGCGGTGCTGATCGCGCTTCCTCTGGCGCTGCTGGGCTGGCTGGCCGGCCTGCGGCTCGCCGCCGGACCGCGCCGCTCGCTGTCCGACCTCTCCGCCGCCCTGGAAGGGCTGGGGGAGGGCGGGCGCATCCGTGCCGAAGCGCCCGCAACCTCGCCGCAACAGACGCTGGGCCTGCCGGCCGCCGCCTTCGCCGACGCGGTGCGGCGGCGCCTGACCATCCTGGACGAGGCGGAGCGCGAAGTCGCACGCCTGGACGAACTCGCATGACGACCCGCAGCGCCACCCCCAGCCTTAACCGCGGCCATCGCCTGTTCATGGCCGGCATCCCGGCCGTTATCCTGCTGGCGGCCGCCCTGGCGATGGCCGGCGTCGGGCTGCTCGGCACCTGGCTGGCCCAGGACCAGCTGGGGGAGGCGCGCGCCGCCAAGGCCGCCGCGGTGGCGGAAGCGGTGCAGCACGACCTGGAGCGCGCCATCGCCTACGGCATTCCCCTGCCGCGGATCGAAGGGGTGGGGGCCTTCCTCCAGGGCGTCGCAAACCGCAACCCCGACCTGGGATTCCTGGCGCTGACCGGTGGGGACGGCGCGTTGCTGCAAGGCGCCGTGAATGCCGGCGGCGGCATCGACCGGGCCGGGCTGCAGGCGCTGACCGCCGGGCTGAGCGGCCTGCCGACGCCGGAAACCCGCGCCGCGACGCTCCAGCCCATCGAACGCGACGGCCTGCTGATCCTGCGGGTGCCGGTGCGGGTCGGCCGCCTGTCTTCAGAAGGCGGCGGCGGCGGGGTCGGGCAGCCGCCGGCCGGCCATGTGCTGGTCGGCGTCCAGCCTCAGCAGGTGCGCAGCCAGATCGCCGGGGAACTGGCGACGGTCGCGCTGGGCGCCCTCGCGGTGCTGCTTCTGCTGGCCGAACTGGCCGCCCTGCTGGCCCGCGCCAGCTTCCGCGCGCCGCTGCATCGCCTCGGCCGCGCGATGGAGGAGGCTGTCGCCGGGCGTTTCGCCACGCTGCTGGGCCGCCGTCCGCGCGATCAGGTCGGCCGGCTGCTGTTCGCCTTCAACGCCGTCGTCTTCGGCCTGCACGACCGCCGCCAGCGCTTCGCCGCCCATGCCGACGAGGTGCGGGCCGCCGTCTTCGATCCGGAGGTGGCGTCCGCCGTCGAGACCACGCGCCAGTCGGCGCTGACCGCGCTCGGGCCCGGGCTGGAGACGGCGCCGCGGCGCGAGATCGATTCCCGCGCCGACGACGTCCATGCCTTCGCCCTGCTGTCGGCCGCCGCCGCCACGATGCTGGTCCCGGGCGGCGGGCTTTCCGTTGCCGGTCTGGCGCTGGCCGCGGCACTGCTCGGCGGCGTCGCCGGCTATGCGGTGCCATCCGCTTGGCGCCGCGTCGCGGCGGTGGCGGCTGCGCTGGCCCTGCTGGGTGTGGCGACCGTGCTTCTGCTCGGTGCCGACCCGCTGCCGGCCGGGTTGGCGGGCGGAGCGGCCGGCGGTTTCGCTGCCGGCGTTGCGCTGTCCTATGTCCGCCGACAGGCGGCCGACGGTGGGCTGGTGTCGCTGCTGCGGGCGCTGGCCTCCGGGATCGTTGCGGCCCTGTTGTGGGCGGCGGCGGTCGGCTGGGACGGCGGGTTGCTCGCGGCGTCGTCGCTGCTGCCGGCCGCATTGGCGGCGCTTCTGGCCCGCCCCATCGTCGTTCTGCGGAGCTGAGAGGCCCCCGATGCTGCTTCAGACCCGCATCATCCTGTTCGTCCTCGCCACCGTCACCGTGGTGGCCGGTCTTCTCCTCGGCTTTGCTGCGCTGCGCGAGGATGCCCTCGACCGCCGTGCGCGCGAGCTTGAGCTGGCGCGGCTGGAAACCTCCTGGCAGCTGGCGGTGTCGGGTGCCGTCGGACGCATCGACCAGGGGCTGGGCCGGCTGGCCGGAGACGCGGAGATCGCCCGCGCGGTGGAGGCGGAGGACCGCGGCGCGCTGGACCGCCGCGTCGCGGCGCTCGGCGTCGTCGCCGCCCCGGCGACCGGGGGGATCACCGACGTCAACCTGCTGTCGAAGTCGGGGGAGCTGCTCTACAGCACCGACCCGGCTCTGGATCCGGAACCGCTGCTGAACCGCGGCGCGCTGGACGCCATCCTGTCCGGCCAGAAACTGGCGCGCGGCGTCCGGCTGGTCGACGGCGAGCGGCTGGTCGTGGTGGCCGGCGTGCCGGTCTATGCCGGGACCGGGGCCGGCGGCGGGCAGGGCAGCGGGGCCGGCGTGACCGGCGCCGCCGTCGCCGGGCTGGACTTCGTCGCCGCGCTGGACGTTCTGCGGCGGACCACCGGCGGGCGCGTCTTCGCCGTGACCCGCAACGGCACAGCGTTCAATGGGCAGAGCGACCCGCTGTGGCCGGCTGTCGAACCGCTGGTCCGCCCGGCGGAGCGCAGCATCACCACCATTGCCGGCGGCGGGCGCCGATACGCGCTGGCCAGCCTGCCGGTCGCCGACCTTGCCGGCGGGCGCGTCGCCACCGTGCTGATCGCCACCGACGTCACCCAGGCGGTGGAGGAGCAGGCGCTGTGGTCGGTCGCCTATGTCGCGGCAATCGGGCTGGTGCTGCTGGGTGCGCTGGGCCTGCTCTACGGTTTCCTGCGGCGGAACTTCTCCACGCTGGACGGGGCGGTGAAGGCATTGCAGGACCTCTCCCGCGGGCGGTCCATGGGCTATGTCGAGCTGCCCGCCGGCAATGACGAGATCGGCCGGATCGCCGGCGCGGTGGAGGTCTTTCGTGGCGTGATGCGCGAGATCGAGCGCAGCGCCGGCCAGCGCGAGCGCCGCCTGCGCCGCCAGCAGCGCTTCATCCGCCGCCAGATGGAGGCGCTGGCCGTAACCCTGGAGGAGGATGCCCGCCAGAATCTTCTGGAGGAGCTGCGTCAGATCGAGGCCGAGACCCACGACGCCCAGTCGGCCCAGTCCAAGGGCGTCGGCGACGAGCTGGGGCTGCTGGCGCTGGGCTTCTCCCGGCTGGCGACGCGGGTCAGCACCCAGCAGGTGCAGCTGACCCAGATGGTGCGCGACCTGCGTGAGGCCCTGGCCGACAAGCGCCGCCTGATCAGCCTGCAGCAGGAGCTGGAGATCGCCCGCACCATGCAGCTGACCATCCTGCCGCAGGTCTTCCCCGACCTGGCCGAGCTGGACATCGCCGCGCGGATGATCCCGGCCAAGGAGGTCGGCGGCGATTTCTACGACTTCTTCCCGATTTCCGAACACAAGGTGGCGCTGGTCATCGCCGACGTGTCGGGCAAGGGCATCCCGGCCGCCTTCTTCATGCTGATCACCCGCACCATGCTGCGCGCCATCGCCGAATCCGGCGTCGGCCCGGCGGAGACCATGCGCCGGGTCAACAACCTGCTGGCGGCGGAGAACGAACAGATGATGTTCGTCACCGTCTTCTATGGCGAGTTGGACCTGCGCACCGGCGTTTTGGCCTTCTCCAACGGCGGCCACAACCCGCCGCTGCGCATGACCGCGTCGGGCGCGGTGAAGGAACTGGAGCGCACCCCCGGCATCGCGCTGGCCGCCATGCCCGACATGCCCTTCGGCGAGAAGAGCGTGACGCTGGACACCGGCGACATGGTCGTCCTGTTCACCGACGGCGTGACCGAGGCCTTCAACGGTGAAGAGGTGATGTATGGCGACCCGCGGCTTGTTGCCGCAGTCGGCGGGCAAGCCAACGCCTCCGCCCGCGACGGTCTGGACGGGGTGCTGGCCGACGTCGCCCGCTTCACCGCTGGCGCGCCACAGTCCGACGACATCACCTGCCTGGTCCTGCGCTGGCGCGGGGCGGCGGAGGCGCCGGCCGCCGCCGTCGCGCAGCTGTCCGACCCTGTCGCATGATGCCGGAAAATCGATGGGGGTAGCTGTCCGGCCGTACCGCGAATGCATCGTCGGACCGGCAAGGGCATGCTATAAGCACGAGACTGGAAAGATTCCGGCAAGATCCAGCTAAGGCAAGGCGAGGGCAGGGGATGAATATTACCGAACAGTCGGTCAACGGCGTCACCGTGCTGCGCGCGGAAGGCCGCATCGACAGCGGCAACGCCGCCCAGTTCGAGGCGGCGCTGCTGTCGGCCATCGGGGCCGAGGGCACGCGGCTTGTTGTCGATATGGAACAGCTTTCCTACATCAGTTCCGCCGGGCTTCGCTGTCTGCTGGTCGCCGCCAAGGCGGCACGGGCGAAGCGCGGGGCCATCGCCCTGTCGGCCATGGCGCCGCACATCCGCGAGGTGTTCGACGTCAGCGGCTTCTCGTCGCTGTTCGAAATCCATGCCGACGCGGCTGCCGCGGTGGCGGCGCTTGGCGGGTGACAGCGGGCGGTCAGGGCACCGGGGGCGTATTCAGCCGGCTGCGGCCGGCCTTGCGATAAGGCGGTTCCCGAAAGGGGGCCGGGTGTGTGATGGGAAGTGCCATTCGGCCCAACATCCTGGTTGTTGAAGATTCGCCGGCCGTGCGGCTGTCCGTGGCCGGCTATCTGGAGGGCCGCGGGTTCGACGTGACCGAGGCGGAGAATGGCCGTGCCGCCATCCGCGCGCTGGACCGCCGCAGTTTCGACCTGATCGTCACCGACGTGCTGATGCCGGAGGTGGACGGGATCGAACTGATCAAGGCGGCGCGCACCGCGCAGCCCGACGTGAAGATCCTCGCCATGTCCGGCGGGGCTCCGAACATGCCGGCCGGCTATCTTCTGAAGATGACGCGCATGTTCAATGCGGATGAGATCATCTACAAGCCCTTCCTCAACGAAGAGTTGGGGGCCGCGGTTGCCCGTCTGCTCGACCGGCCGCTTGCAAATTAAGCAGTTTGAAGTCTCTGCCCAATAAAAGGGCGCAAAAGAAAGCGGCTTCGGAGCATGAAGCGCCGAAGCCGCAAGTGATGCGTGGAACCAACCGCTCTTCACTACGCAATCCCCGTGCCAGAAGTCTCCGATAGGACCGCCGGCGGCGGGGAAAAATCCGGAACGCCGTTTGGTCCCTCCTGTTGTTCGGGAAACGCGGGCGCACCGGCGCCGGTGGCTTATGCCATTGGTGTCGTGCCGGCCGCGGTTCCAAGAATCCAGCAAGAGGGAGCCGACCACGATGGCGCAGTACGAGAATCGGTGGCGCGGTGAGGGCCGCGACTGGCGCGACGACGACCGCGAGCCGAACCGGCACCGCGATTGGGGCGAGGCCAAGCACGCCGGGGTCTACGATCCGGACGAATACCGGTCGGGCGACCGCGAGAGCATGTATCGCCAGCAGGCGCACCGTCACCAGGACGAAAGCGGGCGCAGCTACCGCGACGCCGGCTATGGCGGACGCGTCGGCAACGAATCCGGCGGCTATGGCCGCGAGTCCCATATGGACCGCGACAATTCCCGCGAGATGGAGCGCGTCTATGACCGCAGCTTCGGTGGTGGGCGCGACATGAGCCGCGGCGGCTATGGCGCCGGCTATGGCGGCCGGTCCGGGTCGAGCGGCTATGGCGGCTATGCCGGCGCCGGCAATGCCGGGATCGAAGGCAACTACACCAGCCGCGACGTCGGCAGCAGCGAGTATCGCGACCGCGACTACGGCGTGCGCCCCTATGGTGAAGGCGAGCAGGTCGTCCGCGGCCGCGGCTCCCTCGGCTATGGCGGCCGCGAATACGGCGAGCGCGAGACCGGAGACCGCAACTATGGTGGCCGCGACCATCGCAGCCGCGATTACGGTTCCCAGGGCGGCTACGGCGGCGGTTACGAGTCCGGCCGTGATCGCGGCGATTGGGGCAGGGGCGACTACAGCCGGCGCGACTTCGGCGGCAGCTCCTCCACCAGCCGTGGCGGCGTCTATGGCGGCTACCAGCGCGACGATGATCGCGACCGCTCCTGGGGCGAGGACCGCGGCGGCATGTTCCGCGGCCAGGACATGCGGGGCGGCTATGGCGGTGGTCGCAGCGAGCGCCGGGACGACGACCGCGGCCACTCGCGCCAGCGCGGCTTCTGGGAGCAGGCCGGCGACGAGATCGCCTCCTGGTTCGGCGACGACGATGCCGAACGCCGCCGGCACGAGGATGAACGCCGCGCCTCCCAGCATCGCGGACGCGGTCCGCGCGGCTACAGCCGCTCCGACGAGCGGGTGCGCGAGGATGTCAGCGACCGCCTGACCGACGACGCCTACATCGACGCCTCCGACATCGAGGTGACGGTCAGCGGCGGCGAGGTGACGCTGACCGGCATGGTTCCCGACCGCCACACCAAGCGCCGTGCCGAGGATGTGGCCGAGTCCGTGTCCGGCGTCACCCATGTGCAGAACAACCTGCGTGTCCGCAGCCAGACCGGCAACCAGGGCGGTTCCGGTTGGGGCAGCTCCACCGGGGCCGGGGCGTCCGCCATGGCGAATGCCGGCAGCGGTTCCGAGACCAGCTCGACCTCCGGCTCGACCTCCGGCGCATCGACGGGCATCAGCTCCGGCACCACCGCCTCCGCCATGGGCGGGACGACGGGCGGCCTGCAGGGGGGCGACACCACGGTCGGCACCAATACCGGCATCGGTGCGGCCACCGGCAGCGGCACCGGCTCCGCGTCGCCTTCCACGACCGGCACCGGGGCCGGGGCCAGCGGCGGTCCCGCCGGCGCCTCCGCCGGGACCGGGTCGATGAGCGGTTCGACCACCGGCGTCACCGGCTCGGTCGGCACCGGCCGCTCCTCCACCACGCGGAGCTGACCTGCCGCGCCCGCAGGGGGCGTATCCGATAAAGGCAAGGCTTGCGCAAGGGGCGCTGGTCCCGGTTTCCCAGGCGGTGCCGCCTCGGGAAGCCGGGACCGGCGCCCTTCGCGGCGGAGGGGCGTCGCCCGGCCGCCGGCACAACGCATGATGGCTGTCCGGCGCCCCGCTCAATTCCTTGTCCGGGATGGGGTTTCGACGATGACGCCGATTTCATTTTTACTGGAGCCTGGTTCCTTGACACTCTAAGGAACTCCACTATCGTCAGTTTCCGAAACCCGTGGGTTCCATTCATGCCTCTCGATGCGGAAGAGATACCTGACTGGCGGGCTCGGCGGCGCGAGGTGATCCTCAACGCCGCGGCGGAGCTGTTCGCCGGCCGCGACTATGCCTCCGTCCAGGTCGAGGAGGTGGCGAAGCGGGCCGGTGTCGGCAAGGCGACGCTGTACCGCTACTTCCCCTCCAAGGAGGAGCTTTATCTGGAATCGCTGGAACGGGCGCTGGGCGGGCTGGAGCAGAAGCTGAACGCCGAAATCGCTCCGCAGCAGGTTCCGGCCTCCGTCCGCCTGTCGGCGATGGTCTCCGCCCTGGTCGGCACGCTGAGCGAGCAGCTGCAGACGCTGAAGCAGCTGGGCGGCGACCAGTCCGAGCTTGCCGACCGCACCCGCCGGATCATCGGCCGGCGAAGCGAGCGCACCGCGACCGCCCTGCAGCGGGTGATGGCCGACGGCATGGCGTCGGGCGAGTTCCGCAAGATCGATCTGGAGATCGTGCCGATTCTGGTGATCGGCATGGTGCGCGGCGGCATCATGCAGATGGACGAACGCCCGCGCGAGGCGCTGGAGCGCTCCGTCATCGACTTCCTGATGTCCGGCCTGACCAATCTGCCTCCTTTCATATAAGCGAAAGCCGGCCCCCGGCGTTTGGAGTCCCAACGGATGAGACGGCTTTTCCTGGCCCTGCTGGTCGCGGCACTGCTCGGCGGCGGCGGGTACGTCTGGTATGCGGACCGTTATGCCGGGGGTGCGTCCCAGACCGCCGGGGCGGGCGCGGCACCGGCAGGCCCCCGCGCGGTCCCGGTGGTGACCCAGAAGGTGGCGGCGCGCGCCGTGCCTGAACAGATCGTCACCATCGGCAGCGTCCAGCCCATCGCCGCCATCGCCATCAAGGCCCGCGTCGACAGCGTGGTCGAGACGGTGAACTTCACCGAGGGGCAGGAGGTGAAGGCCGGCGATACGCTGTTCACTCTCGACAGCCGCGCGCTGGAGGCGCAGCTGCGCCAGGCCCAGGCCAACCTGGAGCGCGACCGCGCGAACCTGGAAAAGGCCAGGGGGGACGTGAAGCGCTATTCCGAACTGGTGCGCACCAGCGCCATTTCCCGCACCACCTATGACGCCGCCGTCGCCACCGCCGACGCGCTGGAAGGCACGGTGAAGGCCGGGCTCGCGGCGATCGAGGCGGCGAAGGTGTCGCTCAGCTTCACCCGCATCACCGCGCCGATGGATGGGCGCACAGGCACGGTGAACGCCAAGGTCGGGACCATGGTCCGGGCGGCCGACACCAACCCGCTGGTCACGCTGACCCAGCTGCGCCCGATCAACGTCGCCTTCAACGTTCCGGAAAGGCATCTGCCGGCGATTCGCGCCGCGATGGCGGCGGGAACGCTGCCGGTGACCGCCACCATCGCCGGAAGCCGCGGCGAGAAGGCGGAAGGCAGGCTGTCCTTCGTCGACAGCCAGGTCGATCAGCAGACCGGCACCATCCTGGTGAAGGGCGAGTTCCCGAACGCCGACACCCGGCTGTGGCCGGGCCAGTTCGTCGACACCGTCCTGACCCTGCGGGTGGAACCGGACGCCCTGACCATCCCCGACCTCGCGGTGCAGACTGGCCAGCGGGGCCGCTTCGTCTATGTCGTGAAGGCCGACGAGACGGTGGAGGTCCGCCCGGTCACGGTCGAGCGCACCCATGGCGGGCTCAGCATCATCGCGTCCGGCCTGCAGGCCGGCGACCGCGTGGTGGTGGACGGGCAGTCGCGCCTGTTCCCCGGCGCCAAGGTGAGCGAACGGCCCGGCGGCAAGCCGGCCGGCGCATCGTCCGGCGAAACGGCCGAGGGCGGCCGCCAGCAGGGCTCCGCCCCGCAGGATGCGGCAGCGCGAAGCGCCCTGACCCAGGGCAAGACAGGCGGGGGTGCGACGTGAACCTCTCCGAACTCTGCATCCGCCGTCCGGTAATGACCATTCTCCTGACGGCGGCGCTGGTGCTGAGCGGTCTGGCGGCTTATCGCCAGCTGCCCACCGCGGCGCTGCCGCGGGTGGATTTCCCGGTGGTCAGCGTCACCGCCACGCTGCCCGGCGCCTCGCCGGAGACGATGGCGGCCTCCGTCGCCAGCCCGCTGGAGCGGGAATTCTCCACCATCGCCGGCATCGACACGCTGACCTCCAACAGCACGCTCGGCAACACCAACATCACCATCCAGTTCGTGCTGGAGCGCGACATCGACGCCGCAGCCGCCGACGTGCAGGCGGCAATCGCCCGCACCCAGCGCCGGCTGCCGGCGGACATGACCACGCCGCCCAGCTATCGCAAGGTGAATCCGGCCGACCAGCCGATCCTGTTCCTGTCGCTGAACTCGCCGACCCTGCCGCTGGCCCGGCTGAACGACATCGCCGAAACGCTGATCCAGCCGAAGGTCGCGACCCTGCCGGGCGTGGCGCAGGTGCAGATCTACGGCTCGCAGAAATACGCCGTGCGGGTGCAGGTGAATCCCAACGCGCTGTCGCTGCGCGGCATCGGCATCGACGAACTGCAGAAGGCGCTCGCCGCCGCCAACGCCAACACTCCGGTCGGCACGCTGACCGGCCAGCAGCAGCAGCTGGTGATCGCCGCCAACCCGCAGCTTCCAGACGCCGCAGCCTTCCGCGAGTTGATCGTCGCCTACCGCAACAACGCCCCGGTTCGGCTGGGCGACGTGGCGCAGGTGCTGGACAGCGTCGAGAACGACCGCACCGCCAGTTGGCTGAACGGCACGCGCAGCATCATGCTGGCGGTCCAGCGCCAGCCCGACGCCAACACCGTCGACGTGGTGGACCGCGTGCGTGAACTGGTGCCGGTGTTCCAGACCCAGCTTCCGGCCTCCGCCGCCATCAAGATCGTCAACGACCGCTCGGAATCGATCCGTCAGGCGGTGGAGGACGTGCAGTTCACCCTGGGCCTGACCATCGCCCTGGTGGTGCTGGTGATCTTCCTGTTCCTGCGCCGTCTGTCCGCCACGCTGATCCCGGCGCTGGCCGTGCCGATCTCGCTGATCGCGACGGCGGGCGGCATGCATCTGATGGGATTCTCGATCGACAACATCTCGCTGATGGCGCTGACGCTGGCGGTCGGTCTGGTGGTGGACGACGCCATCGTCATGATGGAGAACATCGTCCGCTATGTCGAAGAGGGGATGAAGCCGTTCGAGGCCGCCATCAAGGGCTCGCGCGAGATCGGCTTCACCATCCTGTCGATCACCCTGTCGCTGGTTGCCGTCTTCATCCCGATCCTGCTGATGGGCGGCGTCGTCGGCCGGCTGTTCCATGAATTCGCGCTGGTCGTGACCATGTCCATCGCCGCGTCGGCCTTCGTGTCGCTGACGCTGACGCCGATGATGTGCTCCCGCTTCCTGGTCCACCACACCCATGGCGAGCAGAAGGAGGGCTGGTTCGGCCGGATGCTGGAGGGTGGCTTCTCCGCCCTGCTCAACGGCTATGCCCGCACGCTGCGCTGGACGCTGCGCCACCGGCCGCTGATGGGGCTGGTGATGATCGGCACCGTGGTCGGCACGGTGGTCCTCTATCAGGCGATCCCCAAGGGCTTCTTCCCGACCGAGGACATCGGCCAGATCCAGGTCACGACGGAGGCGCGGGCCGACATCGCCTTCCCGGCCATGGCGGAGCGCCAGCAGCAGGTCGCGGCCATCGTGAAGGCCCATCCGGCGGTGGTGGACGTCATCTCCTCCGTCGGCGTCGGCGGCAGCACCGGCAACCAGGGCCGCATGTTCATCACGCTGAAGCCGCGCGATCAGCGCCCGGCGATCGGCGAGGTGATCCAGCAGCTGCGCCGTCAGGTCAACGGCATCCCCGGCATGGCCGTCTACATGCAGCCGGTGCAGAACCTGCGCATCGGCGGCCGCGCGTCCAAGAGCCTGTACCAGTACACCATCCAGGGCCTCGACCTGGACGAGCTGTACCAGTGGTCGGCCCGGTTGGAGCAGACCCTGCACGGCCTGCCCATTCTGCAGGATGTCACCAGCGACCTTCAGCTGAACAATCCGCAGGCCTACGTCCACATCGACCGCGAGAAGGCGGCGACGCTGGGCATCGGCGTCGATCAGGTGCGCTCGACCCTCTACAGCGCCTTCGGCCAGCGGCAGGTCTCGACCATCTACACCCCCAGCAACGACTATCAGGTGCTGATCGAGCTGGAGCCGAGATACCAGGGCGACGACAGTTCGCTGTCCCGCATCTATGTCCGCTCCGCCACCACCGGCAAGCTGGTGCCTCTGGACGCCTTCGCCCGGGTGGAGCGCACGGCCGGCCCGCTGGCGGTGGCGCACCAGGGGCAGCTGCCGGCGGTCACCCTGTCCTTCAACGTGGCGCCGGGCGCGTCGCTGGGACAGGCCGTCGACCTGATCCGTGCGTCGGAGCGCGAGATGGGCCTGCCGCCCACCATCACCACCGGCTTCGCCGGCACCGCCCAGGTGTTCCAGGATGCCCAGGCCGGTCAGGCGCTGCTGCTGTCTGCGGCGGTGCTGGTGATCTACATCGTTCTGGGCGTGCTGTACGAAAGCTTCATCCACCCGCTGACCATCCTGTCGGGCCTGCCGTCGGCGGTGATCGGGGCGCTCGGCACGCTGATGCTGTTCGACACCGAGCTGAGCATGATCGCCATCATCGGCATCCTGATGCTGATCGGCATCGTGAAGAAGAACGCGATCATGATGATCGACTTCGCGGTGGAGGCGCGCCGCAACGGCATGTCGGCGCATGACGCCATCGAACAGGCGTGCCTGCTGCGCTTCCGCCCGATCATGATGACCACCATGGCCGCCATCATGGGTACCCTGCCCATCGCCATCGCCCATGGTGCCGCCGCCGAGCTGCGCCAGCCGCTGGGTCTTGCCGTGGTCGGCGGGCTGTGCGTGTCGCAGGTGCTGACGCTCTACATCACGCCGTCGCTTTACCTCTACATGGAGGATTTCGGCCGCTTCGTCGCCAACCTATTCCAGCGCGGCGGCAAGGCCGATCTGCCCCATGGCCCGATGCCGGCCGGCGGCGACGACTGATCCCGCAATCGCTCCGCGTGCAGAAGCATCTTGCGGGACGCGGGAAATGGCTTATCTTTAGGGACAGGCGTATCGGGGTGGCTAGACCCCGATACGCCCATCCGATCAGCGGTTCAGAAGATCAAGGCACGCCTTGATGATCTGCAACAGCAGGATCAGGAGTGTGAGGATTTTCTCCATCCTCTTCTCTCCCTTGGTGTGCGGCGGTGGCGGCCCATCCGCCACCCCGTCCGCACCCGGCCACTATAACCACATGGTTGCAGATGTGTGCGCCGTCTTGCGTTTGCGGCGTGCGGAATCCTGTGGATAATCGCTTTTTGAGATCGAGCGTGTGGTGCCATTCGCCACCCGGACATGAAAAAGGCCGCTTCGGAAGCGGCCTTTTTGTTTGAGAGTGCAGTGTCGCCTATCCGCGGGCGGTGGTGCGCAGCGTCTCTTCCGCGGCGCGGATCAGCGCCATCGACTTGTTGACGGTCTCCTGATACTCGGCCTCGGGATCGCTGTCGGCGACCACGCCGCCGCCGGCCTGCACATACATCATGCCGTCCTTGAGAACGGCGGTGCGCAGCGCGATGCAGGTGTCCATTGCGCCGGACGCGCCGAAATAGCCGACGCAGCCGGCATAGACGCCGCGGCGGGCCTTTTCCAGCTCGTCGATGATCTCCATGGCGCGGACCTTGGGCGCGCCGGACACCGTGCCGGCGGGGAAGCCGGCGACCAGCGCGTCGAGCGCGTCGAACTTCGGGTCCAACTCGCCTTCGACGTTCGAGACGATGTGCATCACGTGGCTGTAGAGTTCCACGATCATCTTGGCCGTGACCTTCACGGTGCCGACCTTCGCCACCCGGCCGACATCGTTGCGGCCGAGGTCGAGCAGCATCAGATGCTCGGCCAGTTCCTTGGGATCGCTCAGCAGATCGGCGGCCAGCGCCTCGTCCTCCGCCGTGGTGGCGCCGCGCTTGCGGGTGCCGGCGATGGGGCGGACAGTGACCTTGCCGTCGCGCACGCGCACCAGGATTTCCGGGCTGGAGCCGACGACGGTCAGATCGCCGAAGTCGCAGTGGAACAGGAAGGGCGACGGGTTCAGGCGGCGCAGCGTGCGGTACAGCGACAGCGGCGACGGCTTGAAGGGGAAGCGGATGCGCTGGGATGGCACGACCTGGAAGATGTCGCCGGCGCGGATGTACTCCTTCGCCTTCTCCACGATCGCGTGATACTCCTCGCGCGTGGTGTTGGAGGTCCAGGCCAGCGGCAGGCCGTTCTCGGTCCGCGGCTCCCGCCGGTAGGGCAGGGGGCGCTCCAGATCGGCCAGCGCGTCGGTCAGCCGTTCCCGCGCGTCGGCATAGGCCGTGGCGGCGTCCTTGCCGTCCTTCGGCCAGACCGGAGTCACCAGAGTGATGGAATCGGTGTGGCTGTCGAAGATGGCGACGATGCTGGGCCGGGTCAGGATCGCGTCGGGGATGTTCAGCTCGTCCGGATTGTCGTCCGGCAGCCGTTCCATCAGCCGCACCATGTCGTAGGTCATGTAGCCGAACAGCCCGGCGGCCATCGGCGGCAGTTCCTCCGGCAACTCGATCCGGCTCTCGTTGATCAGCGTGCGCAGCGCGTCGAGCGGTGCCGCGTCCAGCGGATGGAAGGCGTCGCGGTCGTGCAGGGCGTCGCGGTTGATCTCCGCCCTGTTGCCCCGCGACCGCCACACCACGTCCGGCTTGAAGCCGATCACCGAATAGCGGTCGCGCCGCGACCCGGCACCGCGTTCCGCCGATTCCAGCAGGAAGCCGAAGGGGCGCCCATCAGCCAGCTTCATATAGGCGGAGACCGGCGTCTCCAGGTCGCTGACCAGCGTGGTCCACACCACCTGCGGCCGACCGGCGGCGTAAGCGGCATCGAAGGCGGTGGTATCGGGCTGGACCTTCACGGCACGGAACCTCTCGGATTGCTCTGTCGGCTGAGCCGGAGCCTCAGTTGCTGGCGAAGAACTGGTCGATGCGCTGGCGGTAGATCCGCACCGGGTACTTGTCGCGCAGCGCATTGGTGAACTCGGCCACCAGATCGTTCTCCAGCCCCTGTTCGACGGAGGCGCGGACCGGCGCCAGATCGGCGTCGGCGGCTTTCGGGTCGGCCGGGATCACTTCCCGGAGGCGGGCGACGACCTGGGCGTCGGCGGTGGTTCCGCTGATGACCTCGTTCGGCTTGGCGGCGAACAGCTTGGCAACCATGTCGCCCGGCAGCCCCTGGACCGACTGCGCATCGCGGGTGAAGGGAGCGGTCATGGCGAAGCTGGCGCCGGCCTGGGCGGCGACGTCCTGCGCCGCGGCCTCCGCACCCTGCTTCAGGCTGGCGGCGATCTCCTCGGCCTTCTTGGCGGCGCGCTCGGCGCGCTGTTCCTGCTGCCAGTCGGCGATGACCTGATCGCGCACGTCGGCCAGCGGGCGGACCGCGGCGGGGATCACGCTGTCGACGCGGACGGCGGTGAAGACGCTGCCCTCCCCCTCGGTCAGGTTGGAGGTGGCGCCGGTCTTCAGCTGGAAGACGGTGGGCAGCAGGGCCTTCAGGCCGGCCAGATCGGGGGCGGCGTCCCGGCCGTCCGGCGCCTTGCCGGTGCTGTCGATGGCGGCGACCTTGGTCAGGGCCAGCCCCTGGGCCTGCGCCACCTCGTCCAGCGAGGCGCCGCTGGCGAGCTGGTCCTCGACCCGGTTGGCGATGGAGAAGACGGAATCGAGCGCCTGCTCCTTCTTCAGGTCGTTCGCCAGCTGGTCGCGCACATCCTCGAAGCTGCGGGTGGTCGCCGGGGTGACGCCGGTGACGGCCATCACATGCCAGCCGAGCGAACTCTTCACCGGATCGGAAGTCTTGCCCGGCTCCAGCGCGAAGGCGGCCTCGCCGATCTCCGGCAGGTCGGCGCTGGCGATGTTGTCGAGCGTCACCGGCTCCTGGCCGGCTTCCTTGGCGGCCTCGGCCAGACCCTTGGTCTTGGCGGCCTCGGCGATCTGCTTGGCCTTGGCCTCGTCGTCGACGACCAGCATCTGGACGGTGCGTTTCTCCGGCGCACCGAACTCGCTCGCGCGCTCCTCGTACGCCTTGCGCAGCTGGGAATCGTCGATCTTGATGTCCTTGGCCAGCGCATCGGGCGACAGGCGGGCGACGGTCAGCGACCGGTACTCGGGCGCGGTGAAGCGAACCTGATGGTCCTCGTAAGCCTGCTTGATCGCCGCGTCGTCGGGGACCCCGACGTCGCCGATGGCGGCGTTCGGCAGCGTCACCACCTCGGCCACGCGCTTTTCGCCGCGGAAGCGGTAGAGGTCCTGCACCAGCGGCTGCGGCGGCGTCAGGCCGGCGGCGACGGCGCCGGCGACCAGCTGGCGTGCCGTCTCGCGCTGGATCATCGCGACATAGGCGTCCTCGGTCAGCTGGCTGTTGCGCAGCACCGAGCGGAAAATGTTGGGATCGAACTGGCCCTGCTGGTTGCGGAAGGCCGGCTCGTCGGCAATGCGCAGCCGGACCACTTCCGGTCCGACGGAAACGCCCATGTCGGTCGCGGCGAGGTCGAACAGGGTGCGCTGGATCAGCGACTGCAGCGACTGGTCCAGAAGGCCGAAGCGCTTGGCCTGCTCGGCGGTCAGGTTGCCGCCCAGCATCGGGCGCAGCCGTTCCATCTGCCGGCGGAATTCCTGGTCCAGCGTCTGCTGCCCGATTTCCACCTTGCCTACCTCGGCGACGGTGGTGGGGGTGGAGGCACGGAACACGTCGCCGATGCCCCAAACGCCGAAGCTGAGGATCAACAGCACGAACAGGATCTTGACGACCCAGGAGCCGGCGAAATTGCGGATGAACTGGAGCATGGGACCCGAATCTAAGCGCGTCGTTCGGCCATCCGGCCGGGGCGGCGCATCATAGATAGGGGAGGGTGGGGCGGCAACAGCCCTTTTCCGCGCGCATCATTTCGGGAAAGACGATTTCCGGCGTACCCTTGACGCGCGAAAGCCCCGGCGCCGCATCCGCTGCGGCGCCGGGGCTTTCCGCCATGGCGGCCGTCGCTTACTTCAGCGCGTCACGGGCGGCATCCTTGGCGCCGCCGACGGTGTTCTGAACCTTGCCGGCGGCCTTCTCGGCCCGGCCCTCGGCCTCGGTCTTCGTGTCGCCGGTCAGCTTGCCGGCGGCTTCCTTGATCGAGCCCTTGATGGAGCGGGCGGCGCCCTCAATGCGATCCTTGTCCATGGTGGCAACCTCCTGTGAGTTGGTTATGCCTGGACAACACGCCGGAAGGGGAAAGGCTCCATTAAAAATATTACACCAAAGCGAAACTTGGGCGGTACCGCAGGTCAGGCGCGCCGCGGCCCGTCGATGCCACGCCCGGCCGACCGCTGCGGCGGATTGGCTGCCACCGCCGTCCCGCCGGTGCAGCGGCGGCGCAGCGCGGCCAGCGTCAGCGCATGGTGGCTGATGCGGTTGCGGAACTCCCCGTCCACGCGGCTGAAGGCGCTGTAGGCCAGCTTCACGGCGGCGGAGGACCGGGTTCGCCGCGCCTCCTGCAGAGCGTCGCGCAGGGTGCGCAGCTCCAGGATCCCCGGCACGAAAGCCATCTCCACCGCCTCCGCCAGGATCTCGATGGAGCAGAGCGTCGCTTCGTCGTCGAGCGCCCGTTCGTCGGTCGGGCGCCGGCTGGTCGGGAGCCGGCTGGGTGGGAGGCTCATCGGCATGCCTCCGGTTGGTCGTTCAGGAACCGAGCAGGTCGAGAACCGCCATCAGACAGCGGCGGTGGGACACGCAGCCGTCGCCGCATCCGGTCGTCTGAAGATGCGGCGGACAATGCTGGCGGCGCAGCGCTTCCAATCCCTGGCACAGCGCATGCTTCTTGGCGTCCGAGATCACGTCGGTGGCCCGGATGGTTTCCAAAGCGTCCTGCATGGGGTTGGATGCGTCTATGAACATTGCGCTATGCCTCCGTTCCCCGCAAATCTATGTCGCGGCCATGGGCAAGTCCATGAATGGACTGTAATATTGGCCGGGCAAATTGAAACGAGCTGTGGCGCGTTTCGCCGCGGCGAAACGGTCCGGCATGCGGGGATTGTAATCCGGGCCATTGACGCAAGGCGCGGCCGCGCCGCAGCATCGCCGCGGACGGGTAAGACGGCGCTGCGGGGGACGGATGGAGCGGGCGGTGTGGCCGACGCTGGTCTTGTACGGGGCGGCGGCGCTGGCGGAGATCGCCGGCTGCTTCGCCTTCTGGGCCTGGGCGCGGCTTGGTCGCAGCCTGTGGTGGACGCTGCCGGGAGTTGTCAGCCTCTGCCTGTTCGCCTGGCTGCTGACGCGGGCGGAGGCGGATTTCGCCGGGCGGGCCTATGCGGCCTATGGCGGCGTCTACATCGCCGCCTCGCTCCTGTGGCTCTGGCTGGTCGAGGGAGCGCGGCCGGACCGCTGGGACGCGGCCGGTGCGCTGGTCTGTCTGGCCGGAGCGGCGATTATCCTCGCTGGTCCCCGCGCGGGTTGAACGCGGGCGACACGCCCGGCGGCACCGGCCGGTTGACCGACCGCCGCAGGGCGGGGCCGTTGACCAGGACCAGACGCCCGCCGTCCAGCCGCAGATAGGCCCCGACCCGCACCCGGCGGCGGAGGATGTCGTCGTTGAGCATGATCTGCGCCTCGGCCAGGGACAGCGGGGTGCCCTGGTAGTACGCACGGCCGTCGGCGTGGCGGATCTGGCTGAATGCGTCGGTCATGTCACGATGCTCCCTATCTTTTCTTGCGCGGCCCATTTCTTGAGCGTCGGACCGCCGGTTTTCCCGAGTCACGACGGCGGCAGCCATTGCCGATGCCGTTATCGGGCAAACGCCCGGAGCGTCCGGATTATTCCTCCATCGAATGCACGCGGACCGATATCAGGGAATGGAGCGTGATGCGGCCGGCAGGGCCGATACGCTCTCCCTGGGGAATATCCTGCGGGGAACACTGCCGCAGGTCCAGACGTAAGCGGGAAATGCCACCGAATTGTCGCAGACCACACGCGCAAAAGCTGTAGTGGTGCCCCGGGGGGCGGTCGATTATTGCCGGGAACCGCGGGGTGCATTGAACCATGTCAATCGCCCATCGGACTTCAACCGTTAGAGTGCCAAAGCATCACGGTCTGGCGGCAATGCGAATCATTGGTATGACGCAGCCTGGCCGAACGTTGGAAAAGTCTCCGATAGGGGTCATAATACCTCGGTCGGGTGTTCGATTGATAATAGGGGTTGCCCAATCCTGTTTCGACGGGTTGGTGGACCGGGACAAGCAGAGAAGACGGATCGTTTCGTGAACCTAGAACCGGCGGATCAGATGAAGGGCTCCGAAGTCAGCGTTCCCGGTGGCGACGAGTCCGTCCGGGAAAGCGGTGCCGCCGGCCTGCCGCGCGATCCGGCCTTCCTGGCGTCGCTGGCCTCCAGCCTGCTGACCTCCGGTCTGCCGTCTCCTGATTTGCAGAGGGACGGCGGGCCGGTGCTGGTCTATCTCGACCGCGACCGGGTGTTCCGCCATGCCGACCCGCGGTTCGCCGCCCTGCTCGATGCCACTCCTGCGGAGCTTGCCGGTCGCCCGCTGGCGGATTTCGATCATCCGGCGATCGCAGCGCTGCGTGCGGCCGTCGCGGCGGTGGCAGGGTCGCCGGCGCGGTCGTCGGCTCCGCTGGATTGCCTGACGGCGGGCGGCGACGGCCGCCGCTCGATCCTCAGCGGCAGCGTGCTGGTCCACCGCGACGCCGCGGGCGGGACGGCGGGGTTTCTCGGGGTCTTCCACCGGACCGGCGACCCCGACCGCATTGCGGAGTTCGTGACCTGCCGCGACAGCTTCATCGCGACCCTGCTGGACGCGGCGGTGGACGGCATCATCGTGTCCGACCGCAGCGGCATCATCCGGTCCATCAACCGCGCCTGCTGCCAGCTGTTCGGCTATGAGGAGGGTGAGCTGGTCGGGCGGAACATGACCATCCTGATGCCGCCGCCCTTCTCGCGCGACCACAACCGCTACATTGACAGCTACATGAAGACGGAGCGGGCCAAGATCATCGGCATCGGCCGCGAAACGCTCGGCCAGCGCAAGGACGGCACCGTCTTCCCCATCCATCTCAGCGTCGGCGAAGCGCGGCTGGGGGAGGATGCGACCTTCGTCGGCATCATCCGCGACATCTCCGAACGCCTGGCGGCAGAGCAGCGCGCGACCTACCTTGCGCGGCACGATCCGCTGACCGGCGTCCTCACCCGCACCGCCTTCCTGGAGGATTGCGAGGCGCTGTTCGCCGGCAGCCCCGCCGCGGACGGGGAGGCGGCCGGCGACGGCCTGTTCGCGCTCTTCTCCCTCGACGTCGACCAGTTCAGCGACGTGAACGAGGCATTCGGCTTCCATGTCGGCGATGCGGCGCTGAAGGCGATGGTCAGCCGGGTGATGGAGGTCCTGCCGCCCAACACCATCATCTGCCGCATCGCCGCCGACGAATTCGCGGCGCTGTCGCGGGTGACCGACGGCGAGCATGCGCGCACGCTGGCCGGGGTGCTGCACGACCGGCTGACCGCGTCGATTTATGCCGACCGCCATTGGGTGCGGCTGCGCCTGTCGGTCGGCGCCGCGGTGCAGGACCGGACGGTCACCACGCTTGAGGACCTGAACGCCAAGGCCAAGCTGGCCCTGCAGGCGGTGCAGCACAATGGCGGCAACGCCGTCTGCTTCTACACGCCGGAAATGGCGGCGGCGGCGACGCGGCGGATGATGCTGACCATGCATCTGACCCACGCCATCGAACGGAACGAGCTGCATCTGGTCTATCAGCCCATCGTCGACCGGCACGGCCGCGTCCGCTCGGCGGAGGCGCTGCTGCGCTGGACCCACCATGCGCTGGGCCCGGTCTCGCCGGGGGAATTCATCCCGGTGGCGGAGGAAAGCGGCCTGATCGTCCCCATCACCGACTGGGTTCTGTCCAGCGCCGTCGCCCAGATGTCGCGGTGGGAGGCGGAGGGCGTGCTGCCCGACCGCGTGTTCCTCAACATCTCCGGCCAGCAGTTCCTGCGCGGCAACCTGACCCTGCGGCTGGAGGAGCTGCTGGGCCGGCATCCGTCGCTGCGCAGCCATCTGGGGCTGGAGATCACCGAACAGGCGGCGGTGCGCGACCTGAAGGTTGCCGTCCGCACCCTGGGGGAGCTTGCCGATCTCGGCATCCAGGCCGCCATCGACGATTTCGGCTCCGGCTATTCGTCGCTCAGCTACGTGCAGCAGCTGCCGGTGGCGAAGCTGAAGATCGACCGGGCCTTCGTCATCGACGTGCCGGAGAACCCCAAGAGCAACGCGCTGGTCCGCGCCGCCGTCGGCATGGCGCACGGACTGGGCCTGACCACCGTCGCCGAGGGGGTGGAGACGCAGGAACAGCGCGACTTCCTGGTGTCGGTCGGCTGCGACATGATGCAGGGCTACCTCTTCGGCCGGCCGATGGCCCCGGACGCGCTGGCCGACATGCTGCGGTCACAGGCCGCACTCTCCTTCGGGTGAATCCCGTCTCGACAGCATCAGCTGCAACTGATATCCATTCTCACGACCTTGAGAGTCGTTCGCAGTCCGGGAGTGTAGAATGTTCATCGACAAGTTTGCCGGGATCGCTTTCGCCGTCGGCGCCTTGACGGCTTTCTCCGTCCAGGCCCAGGAAGTAAACGTCTACAACTCGCGACATTATAATACCGACCGCGTCATCTATGAGACCTTCACGAAGTCGACCGGCATCAAGGTCAACATCATCGAGGGCAACCACGACGAACTGATCCAGCGCATGAAGTCGGAGGGCGCCAGCAGCCCGGCCGACCTGTTCATCACGGTGGACGCCGGCCGTCTGGCCGCCGCGGCGAAGGAAGGGCTGCTCGCCCCGGTCACCTCGCCGGCGCTGGACGCCATCAAGGTCCCGGCCAACCTGCGCGACCCGAACGGCGCCTGGTGGGGCCTGTCCAGCCGCGCCCGCATCGTCGTCTACGCCCGCGACCGGGTGAAGCCGGAGCAGGTCAAGAATTACGAAGACCTCGCCAAGCCGGAATGGAAGGGCCGCGTCCTGACCCGCAGCGGCACCCATCCCTACAGCCTGGCCCTGACCGCCTCGATCATCGAAGCGCAGGGCGAGGAGAAGACGGAGGAGTGGGTGAAGGGGCTGGTCGCCAACCTCGCCCGTCCGCCGCAGGGCGGCGACACCGACCAGATCCGGGCCGTCGCCGTGGGCGAGGGCGATCTCGCAATCGCCAACACCTATTACGTCGGCAAGCTGATCACGTCGGCCAAGCAGGAGGACCGCGAGGTCGCCGCGAAGATCGGCGTCATCTTCCCCAACCAGGACAACCGCGGCACCCATGTGAACCTGAGCGGCGCCGGCGTGGTGAAGACCTCCAAGAACCAGGAGAACGCCCGCAAGCTGCTGGAATATCTGCTGAGCCCCGAGGCGCAGCGGCTGTTCGCCGACGGCAACATGGAGTATCCGGTGAACCCGGCGGTCCAGCCGCATCCGGAGCTGGTGAAGCTCGGCACCTTCAAGGCCGCCGACGTCAACGCCGCCGCCTTCGCCGCCTACACCCCGCAGGCGCTGCGCATCATGGACCGTGCCGGCTGGAAGTAAGATGACCGACGCCCTGTTCACCGCGACCTCGTCCGCCCCCTCTCCCTCGTCTGTCGTCCTGACGGGCATCACCCACCGCTACGGGCCGCTGACCGCCGTCGACGACGTGTCGCTGTCGGTCGCCCCGCGGGAGGTGGTCTGCATCGTCGGGCCGTCGGGCTGCGGCAAATCGACCTTGCTGCGGCTCGTCAGCGGATTGGAGACGGTCCAGGCCGGCACGATCACGGTGGACGGGGTGCCGCTCGCCACCGCCGACCGCTCCCTGCCGCCGGAAAGGCGGCCGGTCGGCATGATGTTCCAGGATTTCGCGCTGTTCCCGCACCTGACGGTGGCGGGCAACATCGCCTTCGGCCAGACCGACCGTCCGCGCGCCGAGCGCAAGCGGCGGGTGGCCGAACTGCTGGAGACCATGGCGCTGACCCGCTATGCCGACGCCTATCCGCACACCCTGTCGGGCGGCCAGCAGCAGCGGGTGGCGCTGGCCCGCGCCATGGCGCGCGACCCAAAGGTGCTTCTGCTGGACGAACCCTTCTCCGCCCTCGACGAGCAGCTTCGCCGTTCGGTCCGGGAGGAGGTGGTGCGGATCATCCGCGCCAGCGGCATCGCCACCGTCGTCGTCACCCACGACCCGGAAGAGGCGATGGAGATGGGCAACCGCGTGGTGGTGATGGAGGCCGGCCGCATCGTCCAGGCCGACACGCCGGTGAATCTCTACCGGCGCCCGGCCAACAGCTTCGTCGCCCGCCTGTTCGGCGAGGTCAACCGCTTCGAATCGACGGTGCGCGACGGCCAGATCGTCACGCCGCTCGGCCGCATCCAGGCGCCGCACCTTCCCGGCGGCACCCGGGTGGAGGTCGCCTGCCGCGTCGAGGATCTGGAACTGGTGCCGCTCGGCGCCCGGCCCGACGCGGTTCCGGTGCGCGTGCGCCATTCCAGCTTCCTCGGCCCCGCGACGCGGGTGTGCCTGGACTTGCCGGGCGCTTCCGAGATTCACGCCCGTCTGCCGGGGCATGTGGACGTGCGCGCGGGCGAGGAGTTGTCGGCTGCGATGGCGGCCGAGCGGGTGATGGTGTTTCCGGCGGAATGAGGGGCTGAGTTAGACCCCCACCCTAACCCTCCCCCGCTGGGCGGGGAGGGGAATAAGTGCTTGTTCGGGAGAGCGGCGGCAGTCCCTCCCCGCCCAGCGGGGGAGGATAGGTGGGGGTCTAACTCGACCACCCGACCTCACGCCCCCGCCCGAACCTCATCCTCGCCGAACTGCAGCCGGCACAGCCGCGCATAGGCGCCGTCGGCGGCCAGCAGCGCCTCGTGGGTGCCCTGTTCGATGATGCGGCCGCCTTCCATCACGACGATGCGGTCGGCATTCCGCACGGTCGCCAACCGATGGGCGATCACCAGCGTCGTGCGCCCCTCGGTCAGCCGCTCCAGCGCCGCCTGCACCAGACGTTCCGATTCGCTGTCCAGCGCGCTGGTCGCCTCGTCCAGCAGAAGGATCGGCGCATCCTTCAGGAAGGCGCGGGCCAGCGCCAGCCGCTGGCGTTCGCCGCCCGACAGCTTCACGCCGCGGTCGCCGATCACCGTGTCGTAGCCCTCCGGCAGCTTGGAGACGAAGTCGTGGGCGGCGGCGGCCTTGGCGGCGGCGATCACCTCCTCCATCCCGGCGTCGAGCCGGCCGAAGCAGATGTTCGCCCGCACCGTGTCGTTGAACAGCACGGTGTCCTGGCTGACGATCGACACCGCGCCGCGCAGGCTGCGCAGGGTGGCGCCGCGCACGTCCTGGCCGTCGATCAGCACCTCGCCGCCGGTCACGTCGTACAGGCGAGGGATCAGGTTGAAGACGGTCGATTTGCCGGCGCCGCTGCGGCCGACCAGCGCCACCGTGCTGCCGGCCGGCACGTCCAGGTCGATGCCCTTCAGCGTGTCGGCCCCGGCCTCGTAGGAGAAGCGGACGCCGCGCAGGGCGACGGCGCCCTCGCTGACGGCCAGCGGCTTGGCGTCCGGCCGCTCCAGGATGGTGGGCTGCTGGTCCAGCAGTTCGAAGATGCGCTGGGCGGCGGCCAGCCCTTCCTGCAGGGCGGCGTTCAGCGTGCCGATGGCGCGGACCGGCTGGGCCGCCATCAGCAGTGCGCCGACGAAGCCGGAAAAGGCGCCGACCGATCCCTCGCCCAGCGTCATGCGGTAGCCGGCGAAGGCGATCACCCCCGCCACCGCGACGCCGCCCAGCACCTCCATCATCGGGTCGATGCGCGAGCGGGCGCGCACCGCCTTCATGGTCAGCTGGTAATTGTCGTGGAAGGCGCGGCCGGCGCGGGCGCGCTCATAGTCTTCCAGATTGTAGGTCTTGACCATGCGCGCGCCCGACAGGCTTTCGGTCAGCAGCGAGGTCATGTCGCCCATCTGCGCCTGGGTATCGCGCGACACGCGGCGCAGGCGCTTGCCGATGCGCACGATCGGCACCGCGGCGATGGGATAGATGACGAAGACGATCAGCGACAGCAGCCAGTCGAGATAGAACATCGACCCGACCAGCGCGATCACGGTCAGGATGTCGCGCACCAGCCCGGTCAGGGTGCGCGACAGCGCGTTGCGGATCAGGTCGACGTCGTTGATGAAGCGGGAGGTCAGTGACCCGGTCGGGGTGGCGTGCAGCTGTGCCATGTCGGCGGTCTGCAGATGCGCGAACATCGACAGGCGGACGTCGGCGATGATGCGCTGGACGATGTCGCTGGTCACCACCGTCTGGGCATAGAGCGACGTGCCCTTGATGATGGTGACCGCGACGATGGCCAGCGGGATCGCCAGCAGCATGCCGCGATCCTGGGCGGAGAACATGGCATAGGACTGGTCGATCAGCAGCGGATAGGCGCCGGTGGTGGCGGCCACCACCGCCATCAGCAGGAAGGACAGCATCAGCTTGCCGCGATAGGGCCGCACCCACTCGCGCCACATCCGCGCCACCAGCCGTTCGGTCGCCGCATCCAGGCGCAGGGGCTTGCCGCTCTTGTTCGTCACGGTCGCATCCGATCTCTTGTCCGTTGCCGATGGCTTAGCCCATGGGCTTCGGCTTTGTCCACCGGTCGGCGCGGCAACCCTGGTCGCGGCTACAGGCTTCCTTTACCGCTTTCGTGCAAGGCTGCGGATGATCGGCATGGCGGACATCCGTGCAGTTGGGGAAGGGGAAGCCAATGGCCAATGGAAATGAAGGCAGTGCCCGGCGTCCGCGCATCGGCCTCGCCCTCGGCGGCGGGGTGGCGCGCGGCTGGGCGCATATCGGGGTGCTGCGGGCGCTGAAGCGCCATGGGATCGAGGCGGACATCGTCTGCGGCGCCTCGGTCGGGGCGCTGGTCGGCGGCCTCCATCTGGCGCGGAAGCTCGACGCGCTGGAGGACTGGGTGCGCACGCTGACCCGGATGAAGATCGTCGGCTATCTGGACCTGCGGCTGCGCCAGGGCGGCGGGCTGATCGGCGGCGACCGGCTGCTGGCGGAGCTTCGCCTGCATCTGGACGATCTGCGGATCGAGGAATTGCCCTGTCCCTATGCCGCCATAACCACCGATCTGGTGACCGGGCACGAGGTGTGGCTGCAGCGCGGCGAACTGGTCGACGCCATGCGGGCGTCCTTCTCGCTGCCGGGGGTGTTTCCGCCGGTGCTGATCGACGGGCGGTGGATGGTCGACGGCGCGCTGGTCAACCCGGTGCCGGTGTCGGCCTGCCGGGCGCTGGGCGCGCAGATGGTGATCGCCGTCAACCTGTCCGGCGACATCCTGGGCAAGGCACGCAAGCCGGGCGCCAGCGTGCCGACCGCCGCCGGCTTCGACCTGCTGCGGCTGGTGGAGAGCGAGGCGCCGGAACACCGCCCGCCGAGCGGGATCGGCGCCCTGGGCCGCCGCATCTTCCGCCGCGACTATGAGGGGCCGAGCCTGTTCGGCGTCATGGTCTCGTCGCTGGGCATCGTCACCGACCGCATCACCCGCTCACGGCTGGCCGGCGACCCGCCGGACGTCCACATCGTGCCCAGGCTGGGCCATATCGGCCTAACCGAGTTCGACCGCGCCGACGACTGCATCCGCGAAGGCGAGGCGGCGGTGGCGCGCGTCCTGCCGGATCTGCAGGACGCGCTCGCCGTCTTCGCCGCCGGCCCGCGGGAATCGATACGCGAGCCGGTGCGCGGATAGCTCCGGGTGGGAGCGGCGCCTCGATGATGGCTTCTTAGTGGCCGCTTCTTAGTGGTCGATGGCCGTGCCGAGCGCCGCACCGCCCAGGCCGCCGATCACGGCGCCGCGGGTGCCGTCCACCGCGTAACCGCCGGCCGCGCCGGCCGCACCGCCGACCACGCCGCCAGTCGAGCAGGCGGTGAGGGAAAGAAGCGCGAACACCGCACCGATCATACGCAAACGGGACATCATGCAACCCTCCTCGTGTTGACTGTTCGATGTCTAAACACGCGGGATCGCATTTTGCTTCCATCGTCCCCTGATCTTTTGGTCCTGACACTTTCGAGGGGAACCTCTTAACCCCACAAGCGTTGACCGGACTTTGACCGTGCAACGTTGATACGGGGGAACGACCATGCGGCGCATCACCATCCGCCTGCGCGCAACCGCCATCGCCGCCACCGCGGCCCTGTCCCTGGCCGCCTGCCAGACCGGCAACAGCGGCGGCATCGGCGGCATGAACACCACCGAGACCGTCGGAACGCTGGGCGGCGCCGTCGCCGGCGGCCTGCTCGGCTCGCGCTTCGGCGGCGGGGCGGGCAAGCTGGCGACCACGGCCATCGGCACGCTGCTCGGCGCCTATGCCGGCCAACAGCTGGCCCGCCAGTTCTCGCCGGCCGACCAGAACCGGGCATCCGACGCGGAGGAGCGTGCGGTCGCCAACAACCAGACCATCACCTGGAACAACCCGCAGTCGGGCAACAGCGGCACCATCCAGCCGGTGCGGACATATCAGGCCGACAACGGCCAGACCTGCCGCGACTACAACCACACCGTGGTGATCGACGGCCGGACGGAGGTCGCGCGCGGCACCGCCTGCCGCCAGGCTGACGGAAGCTGGAGGCTGGTGTCGTAAGCGTACAGCCTATCCGAATGATCGCCTCCGGGTGCTACGCCTTGCGGATGTGCGGGGTTGCCGTCAAAATCAAGGAGTTCCGCCACAGGGCGGCCTGATGCCAACGGCGTGTGGGGCTTATGGAGGCGGTCAGCTACATCATTCTCATCGGGTCCACGCTGCTGATCGCCAGCGTGCTGACCAGCTACCTCGCCTTGCAGATCGGCGCCCCGCTGCTTCTGATCTTCCTCGGCATCGGCCTGCTGGCGGGGGAGGACGGAATCGGCCGGATCGCCTTCAACGATGCCGGCTCCGCCTTCCTGATCGGGTCGATGGCGCTGGCGGTGATCCTGTTCGAAAGCGGCTTCGACACCAAGCTCGCCAGCTACAAGGCCGCCGCCTGGCCGGCGATGACGCTGGCGACGGTCGGCGTCGCGGTCACCACCGGCGTGGTCGGGGTGGCCGCCCATTACCTGATGAATCTGGGATGGGGGGAGGCGCTGCTGGTCGGCGCCGCCTGCAGCTCCACCGACGCGGCGGCAGTGTTCTTCCTGCTGCGCGTCGGCGGCATCACCTTGCGCGACCGCGTGCGCTCGACGCTGGAGATCGAATCGGGCAGCAACGACCCGGTCGCCATCATGCTGACCATCCTGCTGGTGGAGGCGGTGACCCACGGTCTGGCCTCGCCCGCGGCCATCGTCGGCGAACTGGTGCTGGCCTTTGCGCTGGGCGGGGCGATGGGGCTGGCCGGCGGCTGGCTGCTGGTGGCCTTCATCAACAAGGCGAATTTCGAGACCGGGCTGAACCCGGTGGTGACGCTGACCTTCGCCCTGTTCATCTTCGCTGCCACCAACGTGATGGGCGGCAGCGGCTATCTCGCCGTCTATGCCGCCGGGCTCTATGCCGGGAACGTCAAGCTGCGCGGGGCGCTGGAACTGCGGCGCTTCCATTCCGGTCTGACCTGGCTCAGCCAGATCGTCATGTTCGTCATGCTGGGCCTGCTCGCCACCCCGCGGCAATTCGCGGACATGTTGCTGCCGGCGCTGGGAGTGGCGCTGGTGCTGATCGTCGTCGCCCGGCCGCTGGCGGTGTGGATGTGCCTGCTGCCCTTCCGCTTCTCGGTGCGGGAGACCAGCTTCATCGCCTGGGTCGGCCTGCGCGGCGCCGTCTCGCTGCTGCTGGCGCTGGTCCCGGTGCTGGGCGGGCTGGAGAACGGGCAGCTGATCTTCAACACCGCCTTCGTCGTCGTGGTCGTCTCGCTGCTGGTGCAGGGCTGGACCATCGGCAGCATGGCCCGCGCGCTGGAGCTGATCGTCCCGCCTCGCCGTGGTCCCGTCGAGCGCGTGGAGCTGGAGCTTCCCGGCAATGCCGACCAGGAGCTGGTCGCCTACACCGTCCATGGCAAAAGCCCGGCGGCGCGGGGGCAGCGCATGCCGCGCTGGGCTAAGCCGTCGCTGGTCATCCGTTCCGGCGCCGTGGTTCCGCTCCACAAGGCCAAGCCGCTGCAGCCCGGCGACCATGTCTATCTGTTCACGCCGCAGCACCGGCTGCCGCTGATCGACAAGCTCTATGGCGGCAGCCGGGCGCTCGACCAGTCCGATCGCGAGTTCTACGGCGATCTGGTGCTGAGCCCCGACGCGACGGTGGAGCAGATTGCCGAGATGTACGGCCTGCCGCTGTCGCTGTCCAACGCCCGGCTGACGCTGAGCGACCTGCTGCGCAACGAGTTCGGCGGCTCCTGCGAACTGGGCGACCGGGTGCGGATGGGCGGCGTCGAACTGATCGTGCGCGACATGGACGAGGACACCATCACCTCGGTCGGGCTGGCGCTGGAGCCGGTGCGCGTCACCAGCCGGCGCCGGCCGCTCTACCAGCGCATCACCGTCCTGGGCAGCCGGCTGCGCGGCTGGTGGAATGAGCATGCCTTCCGCCGCTGGAAGGAGCGCGAGAGACTGCGCGCCCGCCGGCTGGGCGCGCCAAGGCCGGCGGCGCAAGCAGGGGCGGAACCGCAACGGCCGGAGCAGGCGCGGGAGGAAAGGGTGGAAAGCCGGAACGAGGCGTGAGCCGCCGCTACCCGCGATGGCCGGGGCGCGACGAGGCGATGGTGCGGCTCAGATAGATGACCGGGGCGAGGCCGACCAGCACGATCACCAGGGCGGGCAGGGCGGCGTCGTCCAGCCGTTCGGTGGAGGCCATGCGGAAGGCCTCGATCGCCAGCGTGTCGAAGTTGAAGGGCCGCAGGATCATCGTCGCCGGCAGCTCCTTGGTGATGTCCACGAACACCAGCATGGCGGCGCTCAGCAGGCTGGGGCGCAGCAGCGGCAGATGCACCCGGCGCAGCACCTGCAGCGGCGTATGGCCGAGCGAGCGCGCCGCCCCCTCCAGGTTCGGGCCGATCTTGGCGAAGCCGGATTCGAGCGGCCCATAGGCCACCACGAAGAAGCGGATCAGATAGCCGTAGAGGATGCCGGCGATGGTGGCGCCGAGAATGGCGCCGACCGGCCAGCCGGTCCAGTCGCGGGTCAGCCCGACGGTGATGAGGATGCCCACCGCGATCACCGTGCCCGGCGTGGCATAGCCGAGCGAGGCGAGGCGGGCGGCGCCGGTGGCAAGCCCGCTGCGGTCGTGGCGCACACCATGGATCACCATCAGCGCCACGACGACGACCAGCGCGGCCCCGCTGGCGCCGAGGATGAAGGTGTTGACCGTCAGGTCGGTGAAACGGGCGAGCGTCAGCTCGGTGCCGCCGCGCAGGATCATGCGGATCAGCACCGCGCCCGGCAGCAGGAAGCCGAACAGCACTGGCGTCAGGCAGACGATCCAGGCCACCACCGTGCCGCGGGCCGACAGGCGCGGGGCGGGCAGGGCGCGGTAACGGCCGGTGGTCTGGTGGAAGCGCATCCTGCCGCGCGACAGCCGCTCCAGCCCGACCAGCGCCAGCACCACCAGCAGCAGGACGGCGGCCAGCTGCGCCGCCGCGGCCGGGTCGCCCAGCGCGAACCAGGTGCGGTAGATGCCGACGGTGAAGGTGTCGATGCCGAAATAGCGGACCGCGCCGAAATCGGCCAGCGTCTCCATCAGCGCATAGCCGACGCCGGCCACCAGCGCCGGGCGCGCCAGCGGCAGCGCCACGCGGCGGAAGGCGCCGAACTGGGTGCAGCCGAGCGTGCGGCTGGCTTCCAGCACACAGACCGACTGTTCCAGGAAGGCGGCGCGGGTCAGCACATAGACGTAGGGGTACAGCACCGACGACAGCACCAGCCCGGCGCCCCAGGCGGTGTGGATGTCCGGAAACCAGTAGTCGCCGCGGCGCCAGCCGAAGGTGGCGCGCAGGAAGGACTGCAGCGGCCCGGCGAATTGCAGGAAGTCGGTGTAGGTGTAGGCCAGCACATAGGCCGGCATGGCCAGCGGCAGCAGCAGCAGCCATTGCATGACCCCGCGTCCGCGGAAATCGTGCATGGTGACGGTCCAGGCGCAGGCGACGCCGGTCACCAGCGTGACCACGCCGACGATGCCCAGCAGGATCAGGGTGTTGATGATATAGCCGGGAAGCACCGTCCGCGCCATGTGCCCCCACAGGTCGGTGGAGACGCCGGCCGCCTGAACGAAGACGGCGAGGATCGGCAGGGCGATCAGCAGTGCGAGAAGCAGGGCGAACAGCCCGGTCGGACCGACCCGCGACCAAAGGCGGCGAGGGGATAAGGACGGGGAGCCGGAAGACTTCGCGTCGGTCGCCATCGCCATGCGGGGGTGTCCTCGCTGTCGGAAGGATGTCGGGGGCAGTCAAGGCATTGCCCCCACCCTAACCCTCCCCCGCTTCGCAGGGGAGGGAACTCCGCCGCTATGCGACAGACTCCCTCCCCGCCCAGCGGGGAGGGCCGGGGTGGGGGCAACCGATACAGATACTCTACCCTAAAAAGCCAACCCCTATCAGCTCGCCTCGGCGGCGCGCTGGTGGCGCTTGCGCTCGTTCGGGTCGAGGTAGCGCTTGCGCAGGCGGATGGACTTCGGCGTCACCTCCACCAGCTCGTCGTCGGAGATGTAGGACAGCGCCTTTTCCAGGGTCATCTGGATCGGCGGAGTCAGGCGGACCGCCTCGTCCTTGCTGGTGGTGCGGATGTTCGTCAGCTGCTTGCCCTTGATGACGTTGACTTCCAGGTCATTGCCGCGGGTGTGCTCGCCGATGATCATGCCCTGATAGACCGGAACGCCCGGATCGATCAGCATCGGGCCGCGATCCTCAAGGTTCCACAGCGCATAGGCCACCGCGGTGCCGTCGCTGTTGGAGATCAGCACGCCGGTGCGGCGAGCCGCGATGGCGCCCTTGAACGGGGCGTAGCCGTGGAACAGGCGGTTCATGATGCCGGTGCCGCGGGTGTCCGTCAGGAACTCGCTCTGGTAGCCGATCAGGCCACGCGACGGGGCGTGGAAGACGATGCGGGTCTTGTCGCCGCCGCTGGGACGCATCTCGATCAGGTCGGCCTTGCGCTCCGCCATCTTCTGGACGACGGTGCCCGAGAACTCCTCGTCGACGTCGACGACGACTTCCTCGATCGGCTCCAGGCGCTGGCCGTTCAGCGGGTCGGTCTTGAACAGCACGCGCGGACGGCTGATCGCCAGCTCATAGCCCTCGCGGCGCATGGTCTCGATCAGGATGCCCAGCTGCAGTTCGCCGCGGCCGGCCACCTCGAAGGCGTCGCCGCCCTCGGTGTCGGTGACGCGGAGCGCCACGTTCCCCTCGGCCTCGCGCATCAGGCGGTCGCGGATCATGCGGCTGGTGACCTTGTCGCCCTCGCGGCCGGCCAGCGGGCTGTCGTTGACCGAGAAGGTCATCGCCAGGGTCGGCGGGTCGATGGGCTGGGCGGCCAGCGGCTCGGCCACTTCCGGCGCGCAGATGGTGTCGGCCACGGTGGTGTTGGTCAGGCCGGCCAGCGCCACGATGTCGCCGGCATGCGCCTCGTCCACCGGAACGCGCTCCAGGCCGCGGAAGGCCAGCACCTTGCTGATGCGGGCGTTCTCGACCAGCTTGCCGTCGCGGCTCATCGACTTGACGGCCATGTTGACCTTCACCGAGCCGGTCAGGATGCGGCCGGTCAGGATGCGGCCCAGATACGGGTTCGCTTCCAGCGTGGTCGCCAGCATGCTGAAGGGCAGGTTCTCCTCGACCTTCGGGGCCGGGACATGGTCGCGGATCAGCTCGAACAGCGGGGTCAGCGTCTCGCGGGCGCCGTTCTCCAGGTCCGTGGTCGCCCAGCCGTTGCGGCCCGAGGCGAACAGGGTCGGGAAGTCCAGCTGCTCGTTGGAGGCGTCGAGCGAGGCGAACAGGTCGAACACCTCGTCATGCACCTCGTGCGGACGGCCGTCGGGACGGTCCACCTTGTTGATGACGACGATCGGGCGCAGGCCCAGCTTCAGCGCCTTGCCCAGCACGAACTTGGTCTGCGGCAGCGGGCCTTCGGCCGCGTCGCAGAGCAGGACGACGCCGTCGACCATGGAGAGGATGCGCTCCACCTCGCCGCCGAAATCGGCGTGGCCGGGGGTGTCGACGATGTTGATGCGCAGGTCGTTCCACAGGACCGACGTGCATTTGGCCAGGATGGTGATGCCGCGCTCGCGCTCCAGGTCGTTGGAGTCCATGGCGCGTTCGGCGACCTGCTGGTTCTCGCGGAACGAGCCGGCCTGCTTGAGAAGTTGGTCGACCAGCGTGGTCTTGCCGTGGTCGACGTGGGCGATGATGGCGACGTTACGGAGATTCATGGAGCCTTCGGTCTCGCAAGGGCACCCCCGACACGCAGCAGCGTCATGCCACAAACAACAAAAAGGCCCAACGAACATTCATCCGTGGGCGCTGTCGGGGAAACTGTTGCGGCGCAATATATGGATCCTCGGGAAAAACGCAAGCGCCGTGCCCTTTGGCCTAACGCCAATTTCCGGGATGGAGCCATGCGCGGTCGCAGCCTACATTGTGGGCGATGATCCGCTTCGCTTCCGCTTCCCGCCGCAGGATGGCCGCCGCAACCCGGATTGCAGCCGCGCCCTTCAAGGCCCCCGTCGCCGTTCCGCTGGTCGCCGCCCTGCTGCTGCTTGGGCCGTCCGGCCCCGGCCGCGCCCAGGATTCGCCGGCCGACGGCATTCCCGGCGCCCAGCCAGCCCCCGCGCCGGATGCCCCGGCGGAGGAAGAGGTGCGGCCGGCCGGCATCCGCTACGACGTCGAGATCACCGGCGTCGAGGATGACGGGCTGCGCGGCACGCTGAACGACGCCTCGACGCTGGTGGAGCTGAAGGGCGACGCGCCGCCGTCGCTGATCGGGCTGGAACGGCGTGCCGACAGCGACCGCGACCGCCTGCAGACGGCGCTCCGCTCCGCCGGCTATTACGACGCGCGGCTGGACATCCGCATCGAGGATCCGGCGGCCGCCGGCACCCTGCCCGCGGGCGGGGAGGCGCCGCCGGTCAAGGTGACGGTCGCGGTGACGCCGGGGCCGCTCTACCGCATCAAGACGGTGACGGTGCGCGGCGCCGCCAACGCCTCCGGCAGCTCAACCCTGCCGGGGGAGGTGGCGACCGACGATCTCGGCCTCGCCGCCGGGTCGCCGGCGGTGGCGCAGAAGGTGCTGGACGCCGAATCGGAGGTGGTGGCCCGGCTTGCCCGCCGCGGCTACGCCTTTGCCAGGGCCGCCGACCGCGAGGTGGTGGTTGACCATTCCGACCGGACGATGGACGTCGCCTATACCATCGATCCCGGTCCGCTGACCCGCTACGGCGCCACCCGGATCGAGGGGCTGGAGCGGGTCGACGAGGATCTGGTGCGCGGGCGGCTGGCCTGGAAGGAGGGGCAGGTCTACGATCCCGGCGCCACCGACCGGGCGCGGCAGGACATCGCGGCCTTGCAGGTCTTCGACACCGTGCGCGTGCGGATGGCGGACGAGCCGGGGCCGGACGGCGTCACGCCGGTGATCGTCACGGTGGGCGAGCGCAAGCGCCGCTTCATCGGCGGCGGCGTCACCTTCTCGACCGAGGACGGGCTGGGCGCCAACGCCTATTGGGGTCACCGCAACCTGTTCGGCGGGGCGGAGCAGCTGCGCGTCGGCGTCGATGTCGGCCGTGTCGCCGGGTCGAGCGGCGGCACCTCCAGCAAGGGCAACGACCTGCCCGACCTGCGCTTCAGCGTCAATTTCCGCAAGCCCGACTTCCTGGCGGTGAAGCAGTCGCTGGTGGTCAATTTCGCCGTGGTCAACGACCAGCCGCCGGCCTACAGCCGCGTCGCGTCGGAACTGACGGTGAAGCTCGAACGGCCGCTGAGCGACCAGCTGACCGTCAGCTACGGCGTCACCGGCGAGCGTGGCCGGGTGCGGACGGAGGACACCACCTACCAGACCTCCTTCATCGGCGTGCCGCTGGGGGCGGCCTGGAACGGCACCGACAATCTGCTGAACCCCACCTCCGGACAGCGGGCCTCGCTGCAGGTGACGCCGTGGTTCCCGGTCGGCGGCGACACCAAGTCGCCCTTCACCTCGATCCTGCTCAACGGCTCCACCTATTACGACCTCGGCAACGACGGGCGCTATGTCGCCGCGGCTAGGATCGGGCTGGGCAGCATCCTGGGCACCTCGCTGACCGACATCCCGCCCGACCACCGCTTCTATGCCGGCGGCGGCGGGTCGGTGCGCGGCTACGGCTTCCAGAAGGCGGGGCCGCGCGACCGCTACGACGATCCCGTCGGCGGCCGGTCGCTGTTCGAGATCGGGGCGGAGCTGCGCATCAAGGTGACGGAGAGCATCGGCGTCGTTCCCTTCGTCGATGCCGGCACGGTCTATGATTCGGCCTATCCCGACTTCAGCGAGCCGCTGCGCGTCGGCGCCGGCCTCGGCCTGCGCTATTACACCGACTTCGGTCCCCTGCGCGTGGATGTCGGCGTCCCCCTGAACCCGGCGAGCGGCGACGCGCGCTGGCAGCTGTATCTCAGCCTGGGGCAGGCGTTCTGAATCTCCCTCTCCCGCCCCGGGAGAGGGAAGGGTGAGGGGAGAGGCACGGAGCCATGCGCTTCGGGATTCTTGGCCTACCCCTCACCCTCCCCACGCCTCCGGCGCGGGTCCCCTCCCTCTCCCGGGGCTCTCAGCGGATCTTCGATCCGCCTGACGCCGTCAGCACAAACGAAGTTTGTGCGAGAGGCGGGAGAGGGCTTGAAGCGGATGACGCAAAATCGTCCCGATCTTTCGTGACGATGACCGTTTATAGCGGTTGAGACAAAGTTGGTCCTGCTGGTGAAAGGGCGTGGTGTGACGGCGGTTCGCATTCTTCTGGTCGGTCTGACGATCCTGGCCGGCCTGCTGGCCGGTCCGCAGCCCGCAAGGGCCTTCTCGCTGTTCGGCGACTCCACCCGCGAGTGGCTGACGGAGAAGATCGAAGGCGCCGTCGAGTCGCCCGACATGCATCTGAAGCTCGGCGCCATCGAGGGCGGCTTTCCCACCGACTTCACCATCGCCACCGTCACCCTGTCCGACAGCCAGGGCGTCTGGCTGACGATCAACCGGCTGCATGTGGTTCTGTCGCCCTCCGCACTGTTCCTGCGCAGCGCCAAGATCGACGCCCTGGAGGCGGAGTCCGTCGTCGTCACCCGCGCTCCGATCAGCACCCAGCCGGCCGCACCCTCCGACCCGAACGCCCCGCTGCTGCCCAGCCTGCCGGTGGACGTCGACCTGAAGAAGCTGGTGGTGGAGCGGCTGGAACTGGCGCCGGCGCTGCTGGGCGAACAGGCGGTGCTGCGCATAGAAGGCGCCTTGCTGCTGGAGCACAGCGGCGGGGCGCTGAACGCCAACCTGTCGGTGGCGCGCATCGACGACAAGCCGGGCAAGGCCGATCTGGTCGCGGCTTTCAAGCCGGACGAGAACACGCTGAACCTCTCGCTCGACGCGTCGGAACCGGCCGGCGGCGTCATGGCCCGCGCGCTGTCGATGCCCGGCCTGCCGCCGGTCCAGGTGACGCTGAAGGGCGACGGCACGCTGGATGACTGGACCGGCAAGCTGACCGCCCTGGCCGGCGACGCGGCGGCGCCTGTCGGCGTCCTGAACGCCGATGCCACCATCCGGAAGGGGCCGGAAGGCCATGCCCTGACGCTGGCGGCCGGCGGCAACTTCGCCCCGCTGATCGCCGGGCTGGCGGGCGACACGGTGACGCCGCTGATCGGCCCGACCCCGACCCTGAACGCCAGCGTGCTGCGGGCGCCGACCGGCGCCATCACCGTCCGCCCGCTGGACCTGACCGTCGCCGCCGCGACCGCGACGGTGAACGGCGACATCGCCGCCGACTACAACAGCCTGAACCTGCGCTGGACCCTGCAGGCCGGCCCGGACTCCACCCTGCACCCGCTGGTGCCGCTCTCCTGGCGTGAGGGCGTGGTGGAGGGTTCCGCCGAAGGCGCGCTGAACGCGCTGAATGTCGCGGTCAACGCCACGCTGCGCGACCTCGCCGCCGACGATCCGACGCTGTCCCGCCTGACCGGGCCGGAAACGACGCTGGCCGCCCGCGCCCGGATCGACGTCGGCAGCGGACAGGTCGGCCTGGAAACGCTGGCGCTGACCGCCGCCGCGGCGCGGGCGGAGGCGAAGGGGACCGTCGGCGGCTGGGGCCAGACCGCCGACCTCACCCTGTCCGCCAGTGCCGACGACCTCGCCCCGCTCTCGGACCTCGCCGGCCGGCCGCTGGCCGGGGCGGTGGCACTGTCCGGACCGGTGCGCCGCGCTGCCGACGGCCTGCTGACCGCGGAGCTGACCGGCAGCCTCGACCGTCTCGCCACCGGCACCCCGGCCGACGCGGTGCTGGGTGACAAGGCGACGCTGGCGCTGGCGGCGCGGATGGAACCGGACGGCGCCATGCGGCTGACCGACCTGACGGTGGACGGCCGCAATGGCAAGCTGACCGGCAACGCCGCATTGGCGGACAACCGGGTCGATGCCCGCACCACCCTGACGGTGGCGAAGCTGGAGCCGCTGGGCAGCGCGCTCGGCACGCCGATGGCGGGCTCCGCGACGCTGGAGGCCACCGCCCGTGGCCCGATGGACGCCATCGAGGCGCAGGCGAAACTGAATGCACGTGACCTCGTGGTCCAGGGCCGCCGTCTGGGCGCTACGGAGGTGCAGGCCACGGCGGCCGGCCTGCCGGCGACGCCGAACGGCACGGTGTCCGCCCGCACCAATCTCGACAAGACGCCGCTGGCGCTCGACGGGCGCTATGCGCTGCGCGAGCAGACCCTGCGGTTGGACGGGCTGACCGTCGCCAGCGGGACCAACCGCATCACCGGTCAGGCCCAGGTGGCGCTCGACACCCTGCTTGCCACCGGGCGGCTGGAGGGCGCACTGCCCAACCTGAACGGCCTGTCGGAACTGGCGGGCATGCCGCTCGGCGGCGGGGCGACCTTCGCGCTGGCGCTCGACGGCAAGGGCGGCAAGCAGGCGGCCAATTTGACCGCCGACGCCACCAACCTGCGGGTGGAGGGTGAAGGTGGTCCGCTGCTGACCGCCCGACGCCTGACCGCGCGGGCCGATGTCGCCGATGCGCTCGGCACCCCCAGCGGCAAGGCGCGGGTGGAGATGACCGACGGCAACGCCGCCGGCAACGACCTGCGCAGCGTCACCGCCTCGGTCGACGGGTCGCTGGCCAAGGCGTCCTTCCAGGCCAATGCCGCGGGAGCGGGCGCCCAGCCGGTCGCCCTCGACCTCGTCGGCAACCTGACGCGGGAGGGGGAGGCGACGCGCATCCGGCTCGACCGCCTCCAGGCGCGCTATGCCGGGGAGGAACTGCGGATGACCGCCCCCGCCACCATCCTGCTGGCCGAGCGCCGCTATGAGGTGAGGGAGCTGCGGCTGGCGTCGGGCAATGCCCGGCTGGCCGCCGACCTCGGCCTGAACGGCGACCGGCTGAGCGGCGAACTGACCATCGACAGGCTGCCGCTCGCCCTGGCGAAGCTCGCCAGCCCGACCCTGCGGCTGGATGGCGTCGCCAACGCGCGCGCCTCGCTGGGCGGCACCCTGCGCAGCCCGCGGGCCGATGCCACCCTGCGGGTCAGCGGGCTGAAGGCGCAGCAGACGACCCAGGCCGGCCTGCCGGGCATCGACGCCAATCTGGACGCCCAGTGGCGCGACCGCCGGCTGTCGATGACCGGCCGAATCGCCATGCCGAAGAATGCCGGCACCCTGACCGCCAACGCCGCCGTGCCGCTGGTGATGGACCCCGACAGCTATGCCGTCAGCCTGCCGTCGAACGGCGCGCTGGAGGCGGCGGTCAACGGCACGCTCGATCTGTCGCTGGTGAACGACATCCTGGCATCGTCGGGCGACCGGGCGCGCGGGTCGCTGCAGCTCGACGTGCGGGCCGGCGGCACGGTGGAGAAGCCGTCGCTCGGCGGCTCCGTCGTGCTGGCGAACGGGCGCTACGAGAACCGGGCGTCGGGCGCCGTCATCAGCAACATCCAGGCGCGTCTGGTCGGCGACGGCGACGTCTTCACCATCCAGAGCTTCCAGGGGCGCACCCGCAACGGCGGCGCCATCAGCGCCAGCGGCGTCATCCGTCCGGCGGCCCCGGCCGACCGGCAGCTGGACATCGCGCTGAAGGCCGACAATGCCCGGCTGGTGGAGATCGACCTCGCCACGGCGGAGATCGGGGCGAACCTGACGCTGACCGGCGGCTTCGCCAATGCGCGGCTGGCCGGGCCGGTCGATATCCGCCGTGCCGAGATCCAGATCCCCGACCGCATGCCCGCCAGCGTCGTCGACCTCAAAGTGACGGAGGTCGGCAAGGGCCGCGCCCGCGGCACCACCCAGGTCTCCACATCCGGCGGCACCCGCCGCATTCCTCAGCCGGAGGAGGCGCCGCCCGCCGCCACCCCGTTCGTGCTGGCGCTGGACATGACGGTGAACGCGCCCAACCAGATCTTCGTGCGCGGCCGCGGGCTGGATGCGGAGCTGGGCGGCAACCTGCGTGTCGGCGGCACCGCCGCGGCGCCCGAGCTGACCGGCCGCTTCAGCATCCTGAAGGGCAGCCTGAACCTGCTGGCCCGCAATTTCGAGTTCAAGCGCGGCATCTTCGACTTCGACGGCGGGCTCGATCCCCGGCTCGACCTGCTGGCGGAGGCGACGGCCAACGGCATCACCGCGCAGGTGGTGGTCAGCGGCACCCCCCGCCAGCCGAAGATCGAGCTGACCTCGCCCCAGGGCCTGCCGCAGGACGAGGTGCTGGCCGGCGTGCTGTTCGGCAAGTCGGTGGGCGACCTGAGCGCGGGGGAGGCGGTGCAGCTCGCCCAGTCGGCGGCGGCGCTGGCCGGGGTCGGCGGCGGGGGCGGCGGCATCCTGGACCGCGTGCGCCGCGGCCTCGGCGTCGACCGTCTGGACTTCACCCAGGGCGAGAACGGCAAGGGCGGGGCGGTGCAGGCCGGCCGCTATGTCAGCGACCGCGTCTATGTCGGCGTCGAACAGGGCATCGGCGCCAACCAGAGCCGCGCGAAAGTCGAGATCGACATCACCAAGAGCCTGAAGGGCACCGCCTCGGTCGGCGCGAACTCCGACACGCAGTTCGGCCTGACCTACGAGCGGGATTACTGAGGGGTGGGGCGGTCCTCACTCCGCCCCGCAACCCGGCTTCAGCCCCGGATCGTTGGCGAAGCTGCCGTCGTCCGCCCGCTTGTCCGCGCCATAGTCCGGGGCGGTCGCGGCCTCCAGCGCCGCCAGCCGGTGGGCGGTCGCCACATGGGCTTCGCGCTCGACGGCGCGGTAATGGTCGATGACCTCTTCGCCGAAGGGGGTCAGCACCGTGCCGCCGCCCTGCTTGCCGCCCACCGCGGCGCTGACCACCGGCTCGCGGAAGATGCGGTTCATGTCGTCCACCAGCAGCCAGGCCCGGCGATAGGACATGTTCAGCGCACGCCCGGCGGCGGAGATGGAGCCGGTCTCGCGGATCCGCTCCAGCAGCATGATCTTGCCGGGGCCGATCGAACCGCCGCTGTCGAAGTCGATGCGGATCCGCATGCGCGTCATCGCCGCGTTTCCCTCCGTCACCGCTCCGCGGTCTCCAGCCCGTCGCCGCTCCAGGCGCCGGTGCGGAAGAAGCCGTCGATCCGCTCGCGCCAGGGGCCGATGTCCAGCCCCGCCGAGGCCAGCCAGTCGGGATTGAAGTAGGTGCCCATATAGCGGTCGCCGGGGTCGCAGATCAGGGTGGCGACGCTGCCCTGCCGGCCGTCCCGCACCATCTCCGCGATCAGCTGGATCGAACCGACCAGATTGGTGCCGGTGGAGCCGCCGCAGGCCCGGCCCAGCCGCTCGCGCAGCACCCAGACGGCGGCGATGCTGGCGGCGTCCGGCACGCGGATCATGCGGTCGATCACCGTCGGCTGGAAGGACGGCTCGACCGTCGGCCGCCCGATGCCTTCGATGCCGGACCCGCGGCCGACATCGGCCTTCGGGTTGTCGTCGCGGAAGCCTTCGAAGAAGGCCGAATGCTCCGGATCGGCGACGCAGATGCGGGTCGGCAGCCGGCGATAGCGGACATAGCGCCCGAACGTGGCGGAGGTGCCGCCGGTGCCTGCGCCGCAGACGATCCAGTCCGGCACCGGGTGCGGCTCCTGCGCCAGCTGTTCGAAGATCGACTGGGCGATGTTGTTGTTGCCGCGCCAGTCGGTCGCCCGCTCGGCATAGGTGAACTGGTCCATGAAATGGCCGTTGCAGGCCTGGGCCAGCCGCTGCGCCTCGGCGCAGACCTCCGCCGCGCGCTCCACCATATGGCAGCGGCCGCCGTAGAACTCGATCTGCGCGATCTTGGCCGGGGAGGTGTTGCGCGGCACCACCGCGACGAAGGGCAGGTCGAGCAGCTGGGCGAAATAGGCTTCCGACACGGCGGTGGAGCCCGACGACGCCTCGATCACCGTGGTGCCCTCGCGCACCCAGCCGTTGCAGATGGCGTAGAGGAACAGCGACCGCGCCAGCCGGTGCTTCAGGCTGCCCGTCGGGTGGGTCGACTCGTCCTTCAGGTAGAGCGTGATCCCCGGTGCCGACGGGATCGGCAGCCGCAGCAAATGGGTGTCGGCGGACCGGTTCACGTCCGCTTCGATGCGGCGGAGCGCCTCGTCGAGCCAGCGGCGGCGGGTGGTCGTCCGGCAGGCGGCGGAGGGGAGGGGGAGGTCATGAAGTCCCGTGTGGCAGCGGATCGCAGGACACAATCCATAGCGCGGATTGTCGCGGATTGCATCCGGCGCGCGCCTCCCCGGGCGCGCGCCCTTCGGCGGCTCAGCCCTGGCGGATGCGGGCGACGAAGGCCGAAACCTCGGTCAGCATGCGGTCGGCACGCTCGCCCACCGCGCGGGCGGCGGCGGCGACCTCGGTGGAGGCCTGACCGGTGGCGGTGGCGTGGCTGCAGACCAGGTTCAGGCTGTCGGACACCGAGCTGACGCCCTGCGCCGCCTCGTTGACGTTCTGGCTGATGTCGCGGGTGGCGGCGCCCTGCTCCTCGATGGCGGCGGAGATGCTGGAGGCGACGTTGTTCACCGTTTCGATGGCGCCGCCGACCCCGCGCATCGCCTCCACCACCGACGAGGTGGCGTCGGTCATGGCGGCGATCTGCGCCTGCACGTCGTCGGTGGCCTTGGCGGTCTGGTTCGCGAGATTCTTCACCTCGCTGGCGACGACGGCGAAGCCCTTGCCGGCCTCGCCGGCGCGGGCGGCCTCGATGGTCGCGTTCAGCGCCAGCAGGTTGGTCTGCTCGGCGATGGAGCGGATCAGGTCGACCACCTCCACCGTGCGCCGGGCGACGCCGTCCAGCTGTTCGATCAGCGCATAGGTCCGGCGCACGTCCTCCACCGCGCGGGCGGAGCCGGTGGTGGATTCGGCGATCTGCTGGGCGATCTCGCGGATCGAGGCGGCCAGTTCCTCGGTGGCGCCGGCCACCGCCTGGACATTGCCCGAGGTGGTTTCCGCCGCGCGGGCGGCGCCGTCCATCAGGCGGGTGGTCTGCTCCGCCCCGCTGCTCATGGCGCCGGAGGTGTGGGTCAGCCGGCCGGCCGATTCGGCGACCGAACGGACCAGCCCGCCGACCGTGCTCTCGAACTCGTCGGCGAGGCGGGCCAGGGTGGCGCGGCGGGCCTGCTCGGCCTCATGCTCCAGGGCGGCATGGCGGCGGCGCAGGTCCTCCGCCTCGACGGCGCTGAGCCGCAGCGTCTCGACCGAGCGGGCGAGAGCGCCCACCTCGTCCCGGCGCTCCGTCCCGCCGACCTGGGTGGCGAGGTCGCCCTTGGCGATGCGGCCGGTGGCGGTGCTGATGCCGTCCAGCCCCTTGGAGATGCGCGACACCAGCCGGAAGCCGAACAGCCCCAGCAGCACCGACGCCACCAGCGTGACCACCAGCGTCTCAAGCAGCGTCCGGCGGAAGGCGGCATCGACGTCGTCGATGTAGACGCCGGTGCCGATCATCCAGCCCCACGGCTCGTAGATGGCGGCGAAGGCCAGCTTCGGCACGGGATCGCCGCCGCTGGCCTTGGGGAAGTTGTAGATCAGGAAGCCGTCGTTGGCCTTGGCCGAATCGATCAGCCCGCGGATCACCAGGACGCCGTTGCTGTCCTTGAAGTCGGCCAGCTTGCGGGTGCCTTCCAGATCGGCGCGCACGCCGTGGAAGACGTTGGTCCCGTCAAACTCGTAGCCGAACATGTATTCGCTGCCGAAGAAGCGGAGCGCGCGCAACGCGGCCTTGGCCTGTGTCTGCGCCTCCTCCCGGCTGAACTCGCCCTTGGCGGCGCGTGCGTCGTAGGACTTGATGATCGACAGCGAGGTCTGCACCACCGCCTGAATCGAGTTGCGGTATCCCTCGACCATGGTCTCGCGCTTGGACATCGCGGACCAGATGCCCGCCACCAGGATGGTGACGAGGAACAGCCCCAGAAGGATCAGGAGCTTCGCCTTGATGCTGTGAAGTTTATCGATCATCACCCTGTTCCACCCCACACGCGTGACTCGCCTACGGCCGGATCCTCCCGGCTCATTGCGACCCGCTAAATGATTAATCCCTAATGGAATGTGCCTCTCATACTGGAGTATTGTGCGTTGATGCAATCCCCAACCCGAAGATAGGGATAACCCGGATCGGCTATTGATCGGTTGTGATCATCGCTATCCGCCGGGTTACGCCGCGCGGGGAAGTCTGGCAGGATCGGCACCATGACTCTGATCGCCTATCCGCTATCGGGTGCCATGCCCGACATCCGCCCGGCGCGCCCGACGCGCGACTGGATCGACGCACTGCCGGAGCAGTACGGCTACCGTTGCCTGCCGCTGAACATCGCCAGCATGCACGGGTGGGAGGTCTGCTGCCCGGTGCGGGTGACGGCGGTCTGGGATGGCGGCGTCGGGGTCGAGGCCATCGCCGTCACCGCCGACGAACCGCATCCGCTGCTGCCGGCCAGCCATTTCGGCAGCGGGGTGCTGACCTTCCATGTCGCCGCCCTGTTCCGGACGCCGCCGGGAGTCAACCTGATGGTCACCGGGCCGCTGAACCACCCCAAGCACGGGATCCTCGGCCTGTCGGGCATCATCGAGACCGACTGGTCGCCCTATCCCTTCACCATGAACTGGAAATTCACCGCGCCCGGAGTGCCGGTGACCTGGGAAAAGGGGGAGCCTTTCGCACACCTGATGCCGGTGCAGCGCGGACTGGTGGAAAGCCTGGAGCCGGAAGTCCGCGATCTCGACAGCGATCCGGAGACGGCGGCGCAGTACCGTGCCTGGGTCGCCTCGCGCAGCCAGTTCAACACCGACCTGCAGACTCCCGGCAGCGCCGCGGCGCAGGAGCGCTGGCAGAAGGGCTATTACCGCGGCAAGAGGCCGGACGGCAGCGACGGCCCGCCCGGCCATGAGATCAAGGTCCGGGCGAAGCCGTTTCCCATCAAGTGACTACAGCGTGTCCTGGATGCTGCGCACGAACTCCGGCAGGCCGACCTGACGGCGGCGGCGCAGCCGCTCGGCCCGCAGGATCGACTCCACCGCGGCAATGCTCTCGTCCACGTCGTGGTTGACGATGACGTAGTCGTATTCCGGCCAGTGGCTGATCTCGTTGGACGCCTTGGCCATGCGGTTGGCGATGACCTCCTCCGAATCCTGGCCGCGGCCGCGCAGGCGGCGCTCAAGCTCGCTCACCGTCGGCGGCAGGACGAAGACGCTGACCAGATCGTCGCGGGCGTTCTGCGCCAGCTGCTGCGCGCCCTGCCAGTCGATGGCGAACAGCACGTCGCGGCCGGCGCCCAGCGCATCCTCCACCGCCACGCGCGGCGTGCCGTAGCAGTTGCCGAAGACGCGGGCATGCTCCAGCAGGTCGCCGGTCTCCGCCATGCGGTCGAAGCGCTGCTGGTCGATGAAGTAATAGTCCGTCCCCTCGACCTCGCCGGGGCGCATCGCGCGCGTGGTCACCGACACCGACATGGTGATGCCGGAATCACGCTCCAGCAGGCCGCGGGCGATGGTGGTCTTGCCGGCGCCCGACGGGGAGGACAGCACCAGCATCAGGCCGCGCCGGTGGATCAGGGGGTGTTGGTCGCAGCCATGGCGCTCACTCGGTGTTGATGGTTACTCGATGTTCTGGACCTGCTCGCGAAGCTGCTCGATCGACGCCTTCAGCGACAGGCCGATGCGGGTCAGTTCGACATCCGCCGACTTGGAGCACAGGGTGTTGGCCTCGCGGTTGAACTCCTGGCACAGGAAGTCGAACCGGCGGCCGATGGCGCCGCCTTCCGCCATCAGGTCGCGCGCCGCCTGGATGTGGGCGCGCAGGCGGTCCAGCTCTTCCCGCACGTCGGCCTTGCCGATCAGGATGGCGGCCTCCTGGGCCAGCCGGTCCTCCGACAGGGCGGGGAAGGAGCCGAGGATGGCCGCGACCTGGGCGCGCAGCTTCTCGCGCAGCGCGTCCGGCTGGGTGGAGGCGCAGGCCGACGCCGCGTCCACCAGCCGGGCGATCTCGTCGAGATGGCCGTTCAGCACCTCGGCGATGCGCGCACCCTCGGCGAGGCGGTTGACCACCAGCTGGTCGACCAGCTTGGCGAGGTCGGCCTTCAGCGCCGATTCGACGCGCTCGCGCGCCTCCGTCTCGTCCTCTTCCACCGGCTCGATGATGCCGCGGACGGCCAGCAGCGAATCCAGCCGCGGCGGGGCGGCGCCTGCCCCCTCGATCTCGCGGGCGAGGTCCAGCACCTGGGCCAGAAGTTCCCGGTTGATGCGGAGCTGCGACACCGCCTGGGCGCGGTTGACGGTCAGCGTCAGGTTGACGTTGCCGCGGGCCAGCCGCTTCGGCAGCTCGGCCCTCGCCACCGCCTCGACGCTGTCGAAGCCCGACGGCAGGCGGCAGCGCAGATCCAGGCTGCGGCCGTTGACGCTCTTGGCCTCGAAGGTCCAGGAATAGCCGTCGCCGTGCCCGTCGACGCGTGCGAAACCGGTCATGCTGGCAATGACGGGGCGATGGGCGGGCAAAGGCGGCCTCACTTGAAAAGCGGTGTCGGTTGGTGTCGTGCTTATAAACGCGACATGAACCTACAACAAGCTTGGCGCCAGACCTGGACCGAGAAGCAGGCCGGAGATTCCATGAAGCAGCCGCGTTCCACTCCCCGCTCCGCCCCCAATTCCATCGTCATCACCGGCGCCTCCAGCGGCATCGGCGAAGCGCTGGCGCTCCTCTATGCCGCTCCCGGCGTGGCGCTGGCCCTGACCGGCCGCGACTCCGCGCGGCTGGAGGCGGTGGCGCAGCGCTGCCGCGCCGCCGGCGCCCGGGTGGACGCCGCAGTGATCGACGTGGCGGACCGGGCGGCGATGGCGGACTGGCTGGCGCGGGTCGATGCCGCCGATCCGGTCGACCTGCTGATCGCCAATGCCGGCATGTCGGCCGGCACCGGCGACGGCGGCGAGACGGAGGAGCAGGCCCGGCGCATCCTGGCGGTGAACATCGACGGCGTACTGAACAGCATCCATCCGCTGCTGCCGGCGATGCGGGCGCGGCGGCGCGGACAGATCGCGCTGATGGCCTCGCTGGCCGGCTTCCGCGGCCTTCCCGGCGCACCGGCCTATTGCGCCAGCAAGGCGATGGTGCGGGTCTATGGCGAGGCGTTGCGCGGCGATCTGGCCGGGGAGGGGATCGGCGTGTCGGTCATTTGCCCCGGCTTCGTCAAGAGCCGCATGACGGCGGTGAACCGCTTCCCCATGCCCTTCCTGATGGAGACCGACGCCGCCGCCCGCGTCATCCGCCGCGGACTGGAGCGCAACGCGGCGCGCATCGCCTTTCCCTGGCCGATGATGGCCGCGGTCTGGCTGCTGGCGCTGCTGCCGCCCTCCTGGACCGACGGACCGCTGCGCCGCGCCCCGCGCAAGCCGTGAGCGCCGCCCTTCAATCCACCTTGGCGTGGGCGATGGCCTCGCGGACGCTGACGCCCTTGCGCATGATGTTGTCCACCGCGCGGCCCTGGACCAGGTTGATGCCCATCTTGTGGGCATAGACCAGGCTGGAGACGCTGTCGCAGCGCGCCAGGATGAATTTGCAGCGGTCCTGTTCGGCGATGCGGTCGCGGAAATACTTCTCGAAGGACGGGTCCATCTCCAGCATGTCGTTGGACCAGAAGATCTTGGCGTAGTCCGCGTTCAGGTATTCCAGGTCGAAGTTCGTCACCCAGAACGGGTTCAGCCCGTCCACCGCGATCTGGTAGCGGCGGTCCTGGGCGAACTCCACCACCTCGTTGAACAGCGACAGGTTTTCGATCAGGTCGCCCTTAGACACCTCCAGCACCACCTGCCCGCGGAAATCGATGGGCAACCGTTCGTCGAACTTCACGAAGCCGGTGGAGATGACGGTGGACAGGTTGATGTTGATGCCGATCCGCCGCCCGCGCATGAAGCTGAGGCCGTGGTTCAACGCCCGCAGGACCGACTGGTCGAGGTTGGCGGTGAAATAGTTGAACAGCCACTTGTTGGCGGTGATGTCGTAATCGGGGCAGAGCCGCTCCTGAAGCAGCTTGATGGAGATGTAAAGCTCGTAATACTCCATGTCCGCATCGCCGCTGCCGATGTTGGCGATGCCCTGGTTGAACAGGAAGGGCGACAGGTCGAACATCTGCATGGAGCGTTCGAGCTTGCCCAGCTCCTCCAGCGTGATCGGCGGCTTGGTCTCGGTGACGTGGCTGCCGGTCTCGTTCGCCTGCAGTTCCTCGATGAAACGGATGACGTTGATGAAGTTCAACGCCAGTTCCATGATCGAGTAGAGCGAATATTCCTTGTAGGGGTTCGGTCCGGTCAGCGTCGTCTTGGACAGGAAGACCTGCTCCACCGTCTGGCAGACGTCGGTGACGCCGGTCAGCTTCAGCCCCTTGTAGAGGATGATGACGTCGCCGTTGGAGATGTTGAAGGATTGCAGGTAGGAGGCCTTGGTCGCGAGTTCCTGGATGATGGAACGCACCATCATCTGGCTGGTCGGGTCGCGGTCCTTCAGCAAGGACAGGTGCATGTGGATCAGCCGCATGCCCTGAAGTTCGTTCTTCGCCGACCGCAGCAGGTTCAGGAGCTTGTCGTTGTCGAATTCCGGCTTCTGGTCCTTGGCGGCGGCGACGGCGGCCTGCTTTTCCGTGGTGGAAAGCCGGACACGGTCCCGTCCAACCGGTGGTCTGCCGCCAAACCTGCTCATACGATGTTCACTCCCACAACAAGCGTCACGCCTGCCAACCACCCATGTCCCCGGCCGCTCGTTGCTCGGCAGCCTTGTCATCCGGTCCGGTGCCTTGTGCCCGGCCGGAACTGCGGCTCCGCAGCCGCCGGGAAGCCGGCGAATCATGCGAAGCCGAACCGATTTTAACGGTAACTTTCTTTAAAAAGCCCTTAAGGCCGCGGTCCGGACGGGCCTGCGTCACGACCGCGGCAAAGGCTTTTCAAAAGCGCCCCAAGGGCTCCCCAAAGGGTCCCAAAGGGCGCCGGGGTCATCGAAGCGACGCCATCCGGAAAGGTCAAGTTTCCGAATCGACCGGTGCGGCGGAGGGGCGCGGTTCGCCTGCGGGAACGATGCGGACGCGGCGGTCGATGACCGCAAGACCGATCTTTCCGTGCTTCAGGGCGAGCGCATCGTTGCCGAACAGCTCGCGCCGCCAACCGTGCATCGCCGGAATGTCCGCGGCGTCGTCGGCGGCCAGCGCCTCCAGCTCGGCGGCCGAGGCCACCAGCTTCGCCGCGACATTGTTCTCGTCGCATTTCATCTTCAGCAGAACACGCAGAAGCTCGACGATCGGCTGCAGGCCGGGCGGCGGTTCCTCGCGCGGCTCGACACGGGGCAGGGCGCTGTCGGGCAGGTCCAGTCCCGCCTGCACCGCGGCCAGCACGTCGGCACCCTGCCGCCCCTCGGCGAAGCCGCGGCCCAGCCCGCGGGTGCGGGCGAGGTCGTCCACCGTGGTGGGGGCGTGTGCGGCGATCTCCAGCAGGGCCTCGTCGCGCAGCACGCGGGAACGCGGCTGGTCGCGGCGCTGGGCCTCGCGCTCGCGCCACGCCGCCAGCTCCTTCAGGATCGCCATGAAGCGCGGCTTGTTGGTGCGCACCTTCAGCCGCAGGTAGGAGCTTTCCGGATCGACCTGATATGTGGCCGGATCGGTGAGGATCGCCATCTCCTCCTCCAGCCAGTGCGAGCGGCCGGAACGGGCGAGGCGGCGCTTCAGCTTCTCGTAGGCCGGGCGCAGGTGGATGACGTCGGACAGGGCGTAGGTCAGCTGCCGCTCGGTCAGCGGGCGGTGGGACCAGTCGGTGAAGCGGCTGGACTTGTCGATGCGGGCGCCGGCCAGCTTGGTCACCAGCGTCTCGTAGCCGACGCTCTCGCCGAAGCCGCAGACCATCGCCGCAACCTGGGTGTCGAACAGCGGGTGCGGGATCTGGCCGGACAGGTGCCAGAAGATCTCCACGTCCTGGCGGGCGGCGTGGAAGACCTTCAGGATCGACGGGTCGCTCATCAGCGCGAACAGCGGCGCCAGGTCGATGCCTTCGGCCAGCGGATCGATGGCGACCGCGCCGTCGGGTCCGCCGATCTGGACGAGGCACAATTGCGGCCAATAGGTCTTTTCCCGCAGGAACTCGGTGTCGACCGTGATGTAGTCGGCCCCGGCCAGCGACTGACAGAAGGCCTGGAGGGCGTCGGTTGTCGTGATGAGCGTCATGGTTGCTTCATACACGACCGAACGGGTGCTTGAAAGTCCGCCGAAGCGCCGGGCGGCCACGCGTTCGCGAAAGGCGCGCGGCGGCGGCGGGGCAGGGGCGTCGCAGGGGCGTCGCGGTTGGCGTTTTCTTCCCGCTCTTAGCGACGCGCGGCAACGGTGCTAAACTGTGGGTAGGCGGACGGCGGGGCGGCGGGAAGGCGGTGTTGAACAGGTGAACAGGGCGGCGGAAAGCGTTTCACGGTGTTCCAAACGTTCCATTGCGGCCGCCGCGCCCGCAAGCTCCACCCTATCGCGGCTTGACTTTCGCGCGCGTCCGGTGTGGTGTGTCGGACCGCTTTTTCCGCCGGAATCCGACCTTTTCAAGGTGTTTCGACCCATGCACCCCTACCGCACGCACACCTGCGGCCAGCTTCGTGAAGAGAATGCCGGTGAGACCGTCCGCCTGTCGGGCTGGATGAACCGGAAGCGCGACCATGGACAGCTGCTGTTCATCGACCTGCGCGACCATTACGGCCTGACGCAGTGCGTGGTCGATACCTCCAACCCGGCCTTCGAGGTCGCCAACCGGCTGAAGCTGGAATCGGTCATCACCGTCACCGGCAAGGTGGTGAAGCGCACGGCCGAGACCATCAACGACAAGCTGCCCACCGGCCGCATCGAGCTGCAGATCGCCGAACTCACCGTGGAAGGCGAGGCGGAGCAGATCCCGCTGCAGGTCAACCAGGACACGGATGCCGGCGAGGACGTGCGCCTGCGCTACCGCTTCCTCGACCTGCGCCGCGAGCGCATCCACGAGAACATCATGCTGCGCTCGCGCGTGATCGCCTCGGCGCGCCGCCGCATGATCGACCAGGGCTTCACCGAGTTCCAGACGCCGATCCTCACCGCGTCCTCGCCGGAAGGCGCCCGCGACTATCTGGTGCCCAGCCGCAACCATCCCGGCAAGTTCTACGCCCTGCCGCAGGCGCCGCAGCAGTTCAAGCAGCTGCTGATGGTCGCCGGCTTCGACCGCTACTTCCAGATCGCTCCCTGCTTCCGCGACGAGGATGCCCGCGCCGACCGTAGCCCGGGCGAGTTCTACCAGCTCGATTTCGAGATGTCCTTCGTCACCCAGGAGGACGTCTTCGCCGCCATCGAGCCGGTTCTGCACGGCATCTTCGACGAGTTCGGCAGCTTCCGCCGCGACTCGAAGCCGGCCATCGACGGGCTGCCCTTCCGCCGCATCTCCTACGCCGAGTCGATGCTGAAGTACGGCAACGACAAGCCGGACCTGCGCAATCCGCTGGTCATCACCGACGTGACCGAGGTGTTCAAGCGCGACGACGTGGAATTCCGCGCCTTCAAGCAGACGCTTGAGAAGGGCGGCGTCGTCCGCGCCATCCGCGCGCCGAAGGTCTCCGACCGTCCGCGCAGCTTCTTCGACAAGCTGAACGACTGGGCCCGCGGCCTCGGCGCCCCCGGTCTCGGCTACATCATCGTCGAAGGCGGCGCCGGCAAGGGTCCGATCGCCAAGTTCGTGCCGGAAGCCGCCCAGGCTCAGCTGCGGGAACTGGCCGGCCTGGAAGACGGCGACGCGATCTTCTTCGTCTGCGACCAGCCCGGCCCGGCGGCCAAGCTGGCCGGTCTCGCCCGCACCCGCATCGGCGAGGAGCTGGATCTGATCGAGAAGAACGCCTTCCGCTTCTGCTGGATCGTCGACTTCCCGATGTACGAGCTGGACGAGGAGACCAACAAGGTCATCTTCAGCCACAACCCGTTCTCCATGCCCCAGGGCGGCCTGAAGGCGCTGGAGACGATGAACCCGCTCGACATCAAGGCCTACCAGTACGACATCGTCTGCAACGGCGTGGAGCTGTCTTCGGGCGCCATCCGCAACCATCTGCCGGAAGTGATGTACAAGGCCTTCGAGATCGCCGGCTATCCGCCGGAGGAGCTGGAAGCCCGATTCGGCGGCATGCTGAGCGCGTTCAAGCTGGGCGCCCCGCCGCACGGCGGCTCGGCTCCGGGCATCGACCGCATCGTCATGCTGCTGGCCGACGAGCCGAACATCCGCGAGGTCATCGCCTTCCCGCTGAACCAGCGGGCCGAAGACCTGCTGATGCAGGCTCCGGCGCCGGTCGACACCGCCCGCCTGCGCGAATTGCATCTGAAGCTCGACCTGCCCAAGCCGAAGGTGGCGGCTCCGTCGGCGCCGCAGGCGTAAAGAGCAGCGTCGGCCGCTGTTCTGCGAATTGGTGAAAAGGCCATCCGGACGCAGGTCCGGGTGGCCTTTTTCCTTGTCAACATACGCGCGCGGGGCTATGTAAGCGCCGTCGTCAAAACCTCACGCGGGCTGGCGGACCCTCGGCTTTACCCCGATGGCCCGATCCGGTGTCTTGGGCCATGGACTCCATGCGCACTCGACAATGCCCGCGGCGGAGCAACCGGAAAAAGGGATTTTTCCACATGACCATGCCCACCTTCACCATGCGCCAGCTGCTGGAAGCCGGTGTCCACTTCGGTCACCACACCCGCCGCTGGAACCCGAAGATGAACCAGTACATCTTCGGCGTCCGCAATGGCGTGCACATCATCGATCTCGAGCAGACCGTCCCGATGCTGCACCGCGCCCTGCAGGCCGTGCGTGACGTCGTTGCCGGCGGCGGCCGCGTCCTGTTCGTCGGCACCAAGCGCCAGGCGCAGGAGCGTATCGCCGAGGCTGCCGCCAAGTGCGGCCAGTACTACGTCAACCACCGCTGGCTCGGCGGCATGCTGACCAACTGGAAGACCATCTCCCAGTCGATCAAGCGCCTGCGCGAGATGGAAGAGCGTCTGGCTGGCGACACCTCGGGCCTGACCAAGCGCGAAGTGCTGGAGCTGACCCGCGAGCGCGACAAGCTGGAGCGTGCGCTGGGCGGCATCAAGGAGATGGGCGGCCTGCCGGACGTCATCTTCATCATCGACACCAACAAGGAGTCGATCGCGGTCAAGGAAGCCAACAAGCTGGGCATCCCGGTCATCGCGGTTCTCGACAGCAACTCCGATCCGGACGGCGTGGCCTTCCCGATCCCCGGCAACGACGACGCGCTGCGCGCCATCGAGCTGTACTGCGACCTGACGGTCGGCGCCGTGCTTGACGGCCTGCAGGCCGAGATGAGCGCCGCCGGCATCGACGTCGGCGCCGCCGAGGACGCCCCGGCCGAGCAGCTGCCGGAGGAAGAGACCGCCGAGACCGCCCAGGCCTGACCCTGACGGTTCAAGGGCAGCCGGGCCTTATGACCTATGGCCCGGCTGCCTTTTTTATGGGTTGCCACCCGTTTTGACTTTGTGACTCAATCCGATCCGCCTGCCGGATCGCTTGGAAGGAAGAGGGCGCAACATGGCCGAGATTACCGCCTCGCTCGTCAAGGAACTGCGCGAGAAGACCGGCGCGGGCATGATGGATTGCAAGAAGGCGCTGAACGAGACGCAGGGCGACCTCGAGGGCGCCGTTGACTGGCTGCGCAAGAAGGGCCTCGCCGCCGCCGCCAAGAAGTCTGGCCGCGTCGCCGCCGAGGGTCTGGTCGCCGTCGCCACCGCCGGCACCAAGGGCGCCGTCGTCGAGGTGAACGCCGAGACCGACTTCGTCGCCCGCAACGACAAGTTCCAGGCTTTCGCCGCCAAGGCCGCCGAGCTGGCCCTGACGAGCGCCGGCGACGTCGAGGCCCTGAAGGCCGCGACCTATCCGGGCACCTCGCACACCGCCCAGGACGAGCTGACCAGCCTGATCGCCACGGTCGGCGAGAACATGAACCTGCGCCGCGCCGTCACCCTGTCGGTCTCGGCCGGTGTCGTCGTCAGCTACGTCCACTCGGCCATCGCGCCGGGCCTGGGCAAGATCGGCGTCCTGGTCGCCCTGGAGTCGACCGGCGATGCCGCCAAGCTGGCCGATCTCGGCAAGCAGATCGCCATGCACATCGCCGCCGCCCGTCCGGACGCGCTGGACATCGCCGACGTCGACAGCTCGTCGCTGGAGCGTGAGCGCAACGTGCTGGCCGAGCAGGCCCGCGCGTCGGGCAAGCCGGAAGCCATCATCGAGAAGATGGTCGAAGGCCGCGTCCGCAAGTACTACGAGGAAGTCTGCCTGCTCGAGCAGACCTACGTGATCGACGGCGAGACCAAGGTCCGCAAGGTGGTGGAGAACGCCGCCAAGGACATCGGCGCTCCGGTCAAGGTCACGGCCTTCACCCGCTTCGCGCTGGGCGAGGGCATCGAGAAGGCCCAGTCGGACTTCGCCGCCGAAGTCGCCGCCGCCGCCGGCGGTCAGGGCTGAGACCGGTAAGGTCGAACGCTTAGGTCCGCAAGCCGCATTCCGAAACAGCAAGGGAGCGTTCCCCCCATGGTCGAAACCACCGGGACCACCGCGCCGGCCGAGGGCGTCCGCTACAAGCGCGTCCTCCTCAAGGTGTCGGGCGAGGCGCTGATGGGTCAGCGCGACTATGGTCTGGACCCGGAGATGGTGAACCGCATCGCCAGCGAGGTGAAGGCGGTCATCGCGCTCGGCGTCCAGGTCTGTCTGGTCATCGGCGGGGGGAACATCTTCCGGGGTGTGAAGGGTGCGGCGAGCGGCATGGAGCGTGCCTCGGCCGACTATATCGGCATGCTCGCCACCGTGATGAACGCGCTCTCGATGCAGAGCGCGCTCGAACGGATGGGCGTCAGCACGCGGGTGCAGTCGGCCATCCCCATGTCGACGGTCTGCGAGCCCTATATCCGGCGCCGCGCCGTTCGCCACATGGAAAAGGGCCGGGTGGTGATCTTCGCCGCCGGCACCGGCAACCCCTTCTTCACGACCGACACCGCCGCGGCGCTGCGCGCCTCGGAAATGGGCTGCGACGGTCTGCTGAAGGGGACGCAGGTCGACGGCGTCTACACCGCCGATCCGAAGAAGGATCCGACGGCCCAGCATTACGAACGCCTCACCTACATGGATGTCCTGACCAAGGAACTGCAGGTGATGGACGCTTCGGCGATCGCGCTGTCGCGCGAGAACCACATTCCCATCCTGGTCTTCTCGATCCACACGCCCGGCGCCTTCGCCGAAGTGATGCAGGGCCGTGGCAAGCACACCATTATAACGGAAGAAAGGGAGTAGGCCCGTGGCTGCGCCCGACCTATCGGATCTGAAGCGCCGCATGGAAGGCGCGCTTGAATCGTTTCGCAAGGAACTGGGCGGTCTGCGCACCGGCCGCGCCTCGTCCAACCTGCTCGAACCGGTGATGGTGGAGGCCTATGGCAGCCGCATGCACCTGCGCGAGGTCGCGACGGTCTCCGTTCCGGAGCCGCGCCTGATCTCGGTCCAGGTGTGGGACCGCGGCATGACCAAGGCGGTCGAGAAGGCCATCCGCGACAGCGGCCTGGGCCTGAACCCGCAGGCCGAAGGCCAGGTCATCCGCGTGCCGCTGCCCGACCTGACGCAGGAGCGCCGCGCCGAACTGGCGAAGGTCGCCCACAAGTACGCCGAGCAGTGCCGCGTCGCCATCCGCAACATCCGCCGCGACGGCATGGACGGCCTGAAGAAGGCCGAGAAGGCCAGCGAGATCACCCAGGACGAGCACAAGGTCCAGGCGGACAAGGTGCAGGTCCTGACCGACCAGCACATCAAGATGGTCGACGACTCGCTTGCGCAAAAAGAAAAGGAAATCATGCAGGTCTGATCCGGAATGCGCGACGCGGACGACAACCGGTCCAACACGGCTCCCGCGCACGTCGCCATCATCATGGATGGCAACGGGCGTTGGGCCAAGGCGCGCGGCCTGCCGCGCACCGCCGGTCACAAGAAGGGCGTGGACGCCGTCCGCCGCACCGTGGAAGCGGCGCGCGAACTTGGCATCGGCACTCTGACGATCTTCAGCTTCTCTTCGGAGAACTGGCGGCGGCCGGAAGAGGAGGTCAGCGACCTGATGGGTCTGCTGCGCTTCTATCTGCGCAGCGAGGTCGCCGAACTGCACCGGGCGGGCATCCGCCTGCGGGTGATCGGCGACCGCGGTCGGCTGTCCGAGGACATCAACCGTCTGATCGGCAACGCGGAAGACCTGACCCGCGACAACCGCGTGATGACGCTGGTCGTCGCCCTCAGCTACGGTTCGCGGCTGGAGATCGTCCATGCCGCCCGCCGGCTGGCGGAGGAGGTCGCGGCCGGGCGCCTGTCGCCCGACGCCATCGACGAGGACGCCCTGTCGGCCCGGCTCTACACCGCCGACATTCCCGACCCCGACCTGATCATCCGCACCAGCGGCGAGAAGCGGATCAGCAATTTCCTGCTGTGGCAGGCGGCCTATGCCGAGCTGGTCTTCGTTGACACGCTCTGGCCCGATTTCACCAAGCGCGATCTGGAGGCGGCGATTGAAGAGTTCCACCGACGGGAACGCCGCTTCGGCGCCACCACCGCCGGGTCCCGCTGACGATCAGGCTCCGGGCTCGGCCGCCGCGCCGGTGACGCCTTCCAGGGCGGGGACCTGAAGGTCCGCGCCCTGTCGGCGCTTGTCATGGCGCCGGTCGTGCTGGGCGCCGTCTGGCTCGGCGGCTGGGTGTTCCATGCCCTCATCGCCTTCGGATCGGTGATGGCCGTTTCCGAATGGACCAACATCGTCCCCAGCGCCCGCCGCCTGCCGGCCCGCCTGATGGCGGCAATCGGCATCGCCGTCGCTCTGATGGCCCAGATCGCCGCCGGTCCGGCCGCGGGGCTGGGCGTCGCGGCGTCCTTTGCCGTCATGACGGCCATCGTCGGCGGCGGCAGCGATCGCGGCCTGCTCGGCTTCGGCGTTTTCTACGTCGCCGCCGGCATGGCGGGGCTCATCTGGCTGCGCGATCTTCCCGACGTCGGCCTCTCGCTGTTCCTCTTCGTCCTGTTCGCCATCTGGGCGACCGACATCGGCGCCTATGCCGCCGGCCGCAGCATCGGCGGGCCGAAGCTGGCGCCCCGGATCAGCCCGAAGAAGACCTGGGCCGGCCTGATCGGCGGCATGCTGTCCTCCGCCCTGTTCGGCTGGCTGGTGGCGCTTGCCTTCGACGCGGCGCGTCCGGACATCGCCATCCTGGTCGGTGCCGCGGTCGCGGTGGTCGGTCAGGCCGGCGACCTGTTCGAATCGGCGGTCAAGCGGCGCTACAACGTGAAGGACAGCGGCCAGCTCATCCCCGGGCACGGCGGCATCCTCGACCGCATCGACGGGCTTCTGGCCGCGGCCCCGGTGCTGGCCTTGTTCCACGCGGCCGTTGGAACGGTTCTCTCATGGTGGTGAAGGCGGAGGCGGCGCTGGGCGCGCCGCGCAGCGTGACGATCCTCGGCTCCACCGGTTCGGTCGGAACCCAGACCGTGGACCTCGTCGCCCGCGATCCGGAGCGCTTCCCGGTGGAGGCGCTGACCGCCAACCGCAACGTCGTCCTGCTGGCCAAACAGGCCCGCGACCTGCGAGCCCGGCTCGCCGTCGTCGCCGATCCCGCAGGCTATGCCGGGTTGAAGGACCTCCTGTCCGGCACCGGCATCGAGGTCGCCGCCGGTGCCGAGGCGGTCGTTGCCGCGGCCGAGCGCCCGGCCGACTGGGTGATGGCCGCCATCGTCGGCGCCGCCGGGCTGGAGCCGACGCTCGCCGCCGTGCGCCGCGGCGCCATTGTCGCCTTCGCCAACAAGGAGGTGCTGGTCTGCGCCGGCGCCCTGATGATGGAGGAGGTGAAGGCGCACGGCGCCACGCTGCTGCCGGTCGACAGCGAGCATTCCGCCATCTATCAGGTCTTCGATTTCGAGCGGACCGACAGCGTCGCCCGCCTGATCCTCACCGCGTCCGGCGGCCCGTTCCGCACCAGGGACCGCGCCTTCATGGCGGCGGCGACGCGCGAACAGGCGGTGGCCCACCCGACATGGGACATGGGCGCCAAGATCTCCGTCGACAGCGCCACCATGATGAACAAGGGGCTGGAGCTGATCGAGGCCCATTTCCTGTTCGGCATCCCGGAGGAGCGGATCGACGTCCTCGTCCATCCGCAATCGGTCATCCATTCGCTGGTCGAGTATGTCGACGGCTCCGTCCTGGCGCAGCTCGGCACGCCGGACATGCGCACGCCCATCGCCTACGCGCTCGGCTGGCCCGCCCGCATCGCCACCCCGGCGGAGCGGCTGGATCTGGTCAAGGCGGCGACGCTGACCTTCGAGGCGCCGGATCCCGTGCGATTCCCGGCACTTCGGCTGGCCCGGGCCGCCTTGCAAAGCGGTGGGGGCGCTCCTACTATACTCAGTGCCGCCAACGAGGTGGCTGTTCAGGCGTTTCTCGACCGCCGGATCGGCTTCCTCGACATCGAACGGATCGTCGAGGAGACGTTGACGGCGTTGCCCCACCGCCCGCTGCGCGATCTCGCCGCCGTGCGGGAGGCCGACGCGGACGCCAGGCGGGATGCCGCCGGCCGCATTCAGGCCATCGGTGCGACGGCGGTTGGCAGCCGATGATCCGCGTTCGAGGCGCTGGAAGGCGCAAGGGTTGAAATGGACGTAATCGGCGGTTTCTGGACCTCGGTGCTGGCTTTCCTGCTGGTCCTCACCGTGCTCGTCTTCGTGCACGAGCTTGGTCACTATCTGGTCGCGCGGCGCAACGGCGTGCGGATCGAGACCTTCTCCATCGGCTTCGGGCCGGAGCTGTTCGGCTTCACCGACCGCGCCGGCACGCGCTGGAAATTCAGCGCCCTGCCGCTGGGCGGCTACGTCAAGATGTTCGGCGACGCCGATCCGGCCAGCACGCCCGGTGCCCATCTGACGGGCATGAGCGAGGAGGAGCGGGCGGTTTCCTTCCACCACAAGCGGGTGGGGCAGCGCGCGGCCATCGTTGCCGCCGGGCCGATCGCCAATTTCCTGTTCTCCATCGTCGTGCTGGCCGTGCTGTTCATGACGGCCGGTCAGTCCTTCACCCCGCCCGACGTCGGCGGCATCCAGCCCGGCAGCGCCGCGGAGCGCGCCGGCATCCAGCCGGGCGACCTGATCTTGTCGGTCGACGGCACCGGGGTGCAGCGCTTCGAGGAAATCCGGCAGATCGTGTCCATCCGGCCCGGTCAGCCGCTGGCGATCGAGCTGAAGCGCGACGGCCGGGTGATGACCGTCACCGCGACCCCGGATTCGCAGTCGGTGACCGACCGACTCGGCAACAGCCACCAGATCGGCCTGCTCGGCATCAGCCGCGGCAGCGTCGGCATGATGCGCCACGACCCGCTGACCGCGGTCTGGCAGGCGGGACGAGAAGTCGCAGGCATGATCACCGGCACCTTCACCGCGCTGGGCCAGATGGTCCAGGGATCGCGCGGGACGGAGGAACTGGGCGGGCCGCTGCGCATCGCCCAGATGTCGGGCGAGGTGGCGCAATCCGGCTGGTATCCGCTGATCTGGTTCATGACCTTCCTGTCGGTGAACCTCGGCCTGATCAACCTCTTCCCGGTGCCCATGCTGGACGGCGGCCACCTGCTGTTCTACGCCTTCGAAAAGCTGCGCGGCCGGCCGCTCGGAGCGCGAGCGCAAGAATACGGTTTCCGAATTGGATTGGCCTTGGTATTAACGCTCATGGTCTTCGCCACGTGGAACGACCTGGTTCAACTGCGCGTGGTCGATTTCTTCCGGGGACTGGTCTCCTAAAGCCAGCCCCTTGCCAGGGAGCGTGATTTGCCGGTGTCGAGCAAAGTTCTGGTGGCGGGCCTGCTGGCCGGCTGCGCCATGACGACGGTGTCTGTCGCCCACGCCCAAACCGCCGCCTCGCCCGGGCGGGCGCCTGCGGGTTCCGGGTCCATGGTCGCCCAGGTGTTCAGCGGCGGTACGGTGCGCGACATCCGGGTCGAGGGCACCCAGCGAATCGAACCGTCCACGGTCCGCTCCTACCTGACCATCCAGCCGGGCGACCAGTTCGATCCCGACCGGATCGACCAGTCGCTGAAGGCGCTGTTCAACACTGGCCTCTTCGCCGACGTGGTGTTGAAGCGCGAGGGCGATGCGCTGGTGGTGACGGTGGCGGAAAACCCCATCATCAACCGCATCGCGTTCGAGGGGAACCGGCGCATCGACAAGGAGACGCTGGAGAAGGAAATCCAGCTGCGTCCCCGCGTCGTCTACACGCGCACCCGGGTTCAGACCGACGTTCAGCGCATCCAGGAGATCTATCGTCGCCAGGGCCGATTCGCCGCGACGGTGGAACCGAAGATCATCCAGCTCGACCAGAACCGCGTCGATCTGGTCTATGAGATCAACGAGGGTGTGCGCACCGGCGTGCGCGGCATCACCTTCATCGGGAACGAGCATTTCTCCGACGGGACCCTGCGCGAGGCGGTCCAGACCAAGGAATCCGCCTGGTGGCGCTTCCTGTCGTCCGACGACAACTACGATCCGGACCGTCTGAACTACGACCGCGACCTGCTGCGCCGCTTCTACCTGAAGGAAGGCTATGCCGACTTCCGCGTGGTCTCGGCGGTGGCGGAGCTGACGCCGGACAAGTCGGACTTCTTCATCACCTTCACCATCGAGGAAGGCGAGCGCTACAAGTTCGGCAAGGTCGACATCAAGACCTCGCTGAAGCAGCTCGACCCGACGGTGCTGCAGAACAGTGTGACGACCACCGAAGGCGACTGGTACAACGCCCAGCGGGTGGAAGACACGATCACGAAGCTGACGAACGCCGTCGGCGATCTGCAATACGCTTTCGTGGATGTCCGGCCGCGGATTTCGCGCAACCGCGAGAACCGCACCATCGACATCACCTATGAGATCAACGAGGGGCCGCGTACCTTCGTCGACCGCATCGACATCACCGGAAACGTTCGCACGCTCGACAAGGTCGTGCGCCGCGAGATGCTGCTGTCCGAAGGCGACCCCTTCAATTCCTCCAAGCTGCGGCGGTCGGAACAGCGCATCAAGGATCTGGGCTTCTTCGAGCGCGTGAACATCACCACCGCCGAAAGCAGCGCGCCCGACCGCACCGTCGTGAACGTCGATGTGGCCGAGCAGTCGACCGGCGAGATCTCGATCGGTGCCGGTTTCTCGACCTCCGATGGTCCGTTGGGCGACTTCTCGATCCGTGAGCGCAACCTGCTCGGCCGCGGCCAGGACCTGCGCCTGGGCGCCACGCTGTCGGGCCGGCGCCAGCTGTACGACATCTCCTTCACGGAGCCGTACTTCATGGATCGGGACCTGTCGGCCGGCGTCGACATTTTCCGGACGCGCTACAACTACCAGGACGAAAGCTCGTTCAACGAGAAGAACACCGGCTTCGCCCTGCGCCTGGGCTATCCGCTGACCGAGCACATGCGCCAGCGCGTCTATTACCAGCTGCAGGACACGCTGATCGAGGAAGTGCCGACCACCGCGTCGAAGTACATCCAGGAGCAGCGCGGCGAACGCCTGACCTCGCTGATCGGCCAGGAACTGACCTACGACGTCCGCAACAGCAAGCTGACGCCGACCGAGGGCTATTTCATCCGCCTGACCAACGACATCGCCGGTCTCGGCGGTTCGGTGCGCTTCCTGCGCAACAAGTTGGCCGGCGGCTATTACATTCCTCTGGGCGAGGACCAGTGGGTGCTGAGCACCACGGGCGAGATCGGCTACATTCACGGCCTCGGCCAGAAGGTGCAGCTGGGCGACCGTTTCTTCATCGGCGGCGACACGCTGCGCGGCTTCAACACCGCCGGCATCGGTCCGCGCGACATCTCGACCGGCGATGCGCTGGGCGGCACCCGCTATGCCCGTGCGTCGGTGGAGATGAGCTTCCCCTTCGGCCTGCCGGAAGAATTCGGCCTTCTCGGCCATGCCTTCACCGATGTCGGCACGCTCGGCAAGGTCGACATCAGCGATCCGAACGTGAAGGATGACGAGACCATCCGCGTCTCCGTCGGCACCGGCGTGTCGTGGAAGTCGCCGTTCGGCCCCATCCGGCTCGATGTCGCGCTGCCGATCCGCAAGGAAGGCTACGACAAGAAAGAGCTTATCCGCTTCAGCTTCGGAACCAGGTTCTAAGATGCAATTCACCCTGTCGAAGGCGCCGTTCCGCGTCGCCGCCCTGTCGGCCGCCACGGTCGCCGGCCTCCTGTTCGCCGCCACGTCGGCGCAGGCCCAAACCCAGCCGAAGGCCGAGGCTCCCAAGGCGGCCACGGCTGCGGCCACGCCGCCGGCACCGGGTGCGGAGCTGAAGGCCCCGGTCATCGCCGTGATCGACGTCCAGAAGATCATGCAGGAGTCCAGCGCGTCGAAGGGCATCACCAAGTCCTTCGAATCGCTGCGCGATTCCTATCAGAAGGAAATCTCCGCGCTGGAGGACAAGCTCCGCAAGACCGAGGACGAACTGCGCAAGCAGCAGACCGTCCTGTCGCCGGAAGCGCTCGCCACCAAGCGCCGCGATTTCGAGAAGCAGGTCGCCGACGTGCAGAAGACGGTCCAGAACCGCAAGCGCGCGCTGGAGACCAGCCTGAACGAGGCGATGGCCGTCGTGCACAAGACGATGGTCGACGTGGTCGCCGACATCTCCCGCGAGCGCGGTGCCAATCTGGTTCTGGCTCGTCAGCAGTTCGTTCTGGTCGATACCCAGCTCGACGTCACCGACACGGTGATGGAGCGGGTGAACAAGAAGCTGCCGCAGGTCGCGCTGAACGTTCCCAAGCAGTGACGCATGCCTGAGCAGGGCCGCCGCCGCCCCCGCCGGGGACGGCGGCGGCCCTGTTGCGTTTCCGGGTTCGGCGGTTGCGGTCGCCGCGGAAATGGGGCAAGAAGGCGGAGCAAACAAGAAGGTGCCGGCGTTTCCTCATCGGAGCGGCGGCGCCCGTTCCCCCGGAAGGGGGGACGGTGAACCCTATCGGTTGGTGGAAAGGCGGGCGGCCGGACAATGGACGTGACGGCGGACAACAACGCGCAAAGCAACAAGATCGACGACATCGACATCACGCGGATCATGAAGATGATCCCGCATCGCTACCCGATCCTGATGATCGACCGGGTGATCGATGTGACGCTGGGCGAAGGCGCCACCGGCGTGAAGAACGTCACGATCAACGAGCCCTTCTTCCAGGGCCATTTCCCGTCGCGTCCGGTGATGCCCGGCGTGCTGATCATTGAGGCGATGGCGCAGACCTCCGCCGTGCTGGTAGTGGCCACGCTCGGCCCGGATGCCGAGGGCAAGCTGGTCTATTTCATGACCGTGGACGAGGCGCGGTTCCGCCGCCCGGTGACTCCCGGTGACACGATCCACATCCATGTGACCAAGCAGCGCCAGCGCGCCAACGTGTGGAAGTTCAAGGGCGAGGCCAAGGTCAACGGCGTCCTCGTCGCCGAAGCCATCTATTCCGCCATGATCCTGGACGAAAAATGACCGTCACCATCCATCCGTCCGCCATCGTCGATCCCGCGGCCAAGCTGGGGGAGGGGGTCGACATCGGCCCCTTCTGCGTCGTCGGTCCCGACGTTACGCTGGGCGACGGCGTTCGGCTGGTTTCGCATGTGGCTGTGGACGGGCGCACCAGCATCGGTGCCGACACCGTCATCTACCCCTTCGCGTCCATCGGCCACCGCCCGCAGGACCTGAAGTTCCACGGTGAGCCGTCCGAACTCGTCATCGGTGCCCGCAACCAGATCCGCGAGCATGTGACGATGAATCCCGGTACCGAGGGCGGCGGCATGATCACCCGCGTCGGCGACGACGGGCTGTTCATGATGGGCTCGCACGTGGCGCACGACTGCATCGTCGGTGACCATGTCATCATGGCGAACAACGCCACGCTGGGCGGCCATGTGACGCTGGGCGACTATGTCATCATCGGCGGTTTGTCGGCCGTGCGCCAGTTCGTGCGCATCGGTTCGCACGCCATGATCGGCGGCATGTCGGGCGTCGAGAACGACGTCATCCCCTTCGGTCTGGTGATGGGCGACCGGGCCCGCCTGGCCGGGCTGAACCTCGTCGGGCTGGAACGGCGCGGCTTCAAGAAGGACGACATCCACGCGCTCCGCGCCGCCTACCGCATGCTGTTCGGGCCGGAGGGCACCTTCGCCGAGCGGGTGGAGGAGGTCGGCCGCGACTTCGGCGAGCGGGCGCTGATCTCCGACGTGCTGTCCTTCATCCGTGCCAAGGAAGCGCGCTCCCTCTGCCAGCCGCGCGAGAGCTGAGGCCGCCGGCCGATGGCCGATACCCTTCAGACCGGCGGTCCCAAGCTGGCGATTCTGGCCGGTGGCGGCACGCTGCCGGCCCGCATCGCCAGCGCGGTGCGCGGACAGGGGCGCGAGGTGTTCGTCGTCGCCTTCGACGGCCACACCGACCCGGAGACGGTGACCGGCCTTCCGCATCTGTGGAGCCGCTTTGGCGCCGCCGGCAGCATCCTGCGCCGCCTGCATGAGGAAGGCGTAGGAGAGGTTGTGCTCGCCGGGCCGGTGAAGCGGCCGTCCTTTACCGAACTGATGCCCGACTGGCGCACCGCGCGTTTCCTTGCCCGCGTCGGCACGCGGGCGCTGGGTGACGACGGCCTGCTGCGCGCCGTGGTTCGTGAGGTGGAGGAGGACGGCTTCCGCGTCGTCGGCCTGCATGACCTGCTGAAGGATTTGCTGACCACGCCCGGCCCTGTCGGGCGTCTGGGCCCGGATGCCGAGGCGGAGCGCGACATTGCCCGCGCGGTTGAGGTCGCCCGTGCCATGGGCGCGCTCGATATCGGGCAGGGAGCGGTCGTCCAGCAGGGCATCGTCCTGGCGGTGGAGGCCATCGAGGGCACCGATGCAATGCTCGACCGCTGTGCCGGGCTGTCGCGGCCCGGACCCGGCGGTGTGCTGGTCAAGGTGAAGAAGCCGAAGCAGGACCGCCGCATCGATCTGCCGACCATGGGCGTCACCACGGTCGAGAAGGCCGCCGCCGCCGGATTGCGCGGCATTGCGGTGGAGGCCGGCGGCAGCCTGCTGGTCGACCGCGCGGCGGTTGCGGAGACGGCTGACCGGCTCGGCCTGTTCGTCACCGGCATCGAGATTTTGCAATGAGTGTCGCTTCCGTGGCCGGCGACGGCCCGACCCTGTTCCTGATCGCCGGCGAACCGTCGGGCGATGCGCTGGGCGCGCGGCTGATGGCGGCGGCGAAGCGGCTGACCGGGGGCAAGGTGAGCTTCATCGGCATCGGCGGCGAGAAGATGACGGCCGAAGGGCTGGTCAGCCTGTTCCCGATGGGCGAACTGACGCTGTTCGGCATCTTCGAACTTCTGCCGCATCTGCCGAACCTGATCCGCCGGATCGACCAGACCGTCGCCGAGATCGTCCGGCTGCGGCCGGACGTCGTCGTGGGCATCGATCTGCCGGGCTTTACCGTGCGGGTGGCGAAGAAGGTGCGCGCCGCTGCGCCCGCCATCCCGCTGGTCCACTATGTCGCCCCCACGGTCTGGGCCTGGAAGCCGAAGCGGGCGGCCAAATATGCCGCCATCTACGACCATCTCCTCGCCGTACTGCCCTTCGAGCCCCCCTATTTCGAGAAGGAGGGGCTGGCCTGCACCTTCGTCGGCCATTCGGTCGTCGAGGGCGGGGCCGGGAAGGGCGATGCCGCGGCATTCCGCGAACGGCACGGCATCGCGCCGGCCGAGCGGATCGTCGCCGTGCTGCCGGGCAGCCGTAAGGGAGAGGTATCGCGCCTTCTGCCCGACTTCCGTGCGACGCTGGACCTGCTGCGTCCGACCCACCCCGATCTGGTGGCGGTGGTGCCGACGGTTGCGACGGTGCGCGACCGCGTTGCCGCTGCCATCGCCGACTGGCCGGTCCGCACCCTGCTGGTCGAAGGGGACGCCGAGAAGTACGACGCCTTCGCGGCGGCGGAGGCGGCGCTTGCCGCATCGGGGACCGTGGCGCTGGAACTGGCGCTCGCGCGGCTGCCGACGGTCATCGCCTACCGGCTGAACCCGGTCACAGTCGCGCTCTATCGCCGGCTGATCCGGGTGAAGTACGTCAATCTGGTCAATCTGATGCTCGATCGGATGCTGGTTCCGGAACTGCTGCAGCAGGATTGCCGGCCGGATAGACTGGCCGCCGAGTTGGGGCGTCTGCTCGACGATCCGGCGGCGCGTCAGACGCAGATCGACGGCGTTGCCGAGGTGGCCCGCTGGCTGGGGCAGGGCGATGTTCCGCCCAGTGAACGCGCCGCCCGCACCATCCTGGACGTCGTCGCCGAACACCTCTCCGGAAGCACCTGAACAACCGCCGATCAACCGCCCAGTCAACCGCCAAGCGGGAGAAGAGAGACAATGAGCGAATTCCGTCTGCTGCACACGATGCTGCGCGTTCTGGATCTGGAGAAGTCGCTGGACTTCTACACCCGTCTGCTCGGCATGAAGCTGCTGCGCCGCAACGACTATGAGGGCGGCCGCTTCACCCTGGCCTTCGTCGGCTACGGCGACGAATCCGACACCGCCGTCCTGGAACTGACCCACAATTGGGACCAGAAGGAACCGTACGAGATCGGCACCGCCTATGGTCACATAGCGCTCGGCGTTCCCGACATCTACGGCACCTGCGAGAAGCTCGCCGCGGAAGGCGTCAAGATTCCGCGCCCGCCCGGCCCGATGAAGCACGGCACCACCGTGATCGCCTTCATCGAGGATCCCGACGGCTACAAGGTCGAGCTGATCGAGAGGAAGTGACCGTTCCGCCGGTCATCGGCTTCGGACGGGGGCGCGGTCGGCAACGGCCGCGCCCTTGTCTTATGTGGACGGCGCCGGATCGCGGCGGAAGCGGGCGCGGTAGCTGGCCGGGCTGATGCCCAGCCGCTGGCGGAAGTGATGCCGCAAGGTGGCGGCGGACCCGAAGCCGGCCAGCGTCGCCACATCCTCCACCGGCAGGGTGCCGCGTTCCAGCAGGTCGCGGGCGCGGTTCAGCCGCTCCGCCGCCAGCCAGTCGCCGGGCGTGGTGCCGGTCAGCGCCTGGAACCGGCGCAGGAAGGTGCGCAGGCTCATCCCGGCCCGCGAGGCCATGCTGGACAGGCTGTGGTCCTCCGCCAGCGTTTCCCGCAGATGGTCGAGCAGCGGGCCCAGGCGGGCGCCCTCGCGGGCGGTGGGCACCGGCGCCTCGATGAATTGGGCCTGACCGCCCTCGCGGTGGGGCTGGACCACCAGACGGCGGGCGACGCTGTTGGCGGCCTCGGGTCCGAAATCGCGGCGCACCAGATGCAAACAGAGGTCGATGCCGGCGGCGCTGCCGGCGGAGGTCAGGATGTTGCCCTCATCCACATAGAGGACATCGGGCACCACCCGGATGTCGGGATAAAGCTCTCCGAGCGTCGCGGCATAGCGCCAGTGGGTCGTCGCCCTGCGGCCCGTCAGCAGATCGGCGGCAGCCAGCACGAAGGCGCCGGAACAGATCGACAGGATGCGTGCTCCCCGCGCGTTGGCCCGGCGCAGCGCCTCTGTCAAGGGGGCGGGCACCGGTTCGCGTGCGCCGCGCCATCCCGGAACCACGATGATGTCGGCTTGGTCGAGCAGATCGAGTCCGCCGTCGGCCTCGATGCGGATGCCGCCCACCGCGCGCAGCGGCCCGGGGTCGAGTGCGGCCACGGCGAAGCGATACCAGCCGGGGCCAAGCTCCGGTCGCGGCAGGCCGAACACCTCGACGGCCACGCCGAACTCGAAGGTGCACAGACCGTCATAGGCGAGGGCGACGGCAAGCGGTGGCGTGGCGTTTGGCATGATCTGAACGATAGCTGTCAGTCGCGCCACTTTCCAGCGGAAGCGGCGGTTGGAATGATGCGGCCGGCAACCGATCAGGAGAGTTCCATGGCCAGTTCCGTCACCGAGATTCCGGCCGCGGCGCCGGAAGACGCCGCCGCCCATTTCGCCCGCAAGCTTTCGCTGGAGACCGACTGCTGGGACGTGCATGAGTCGTTGAAGTCGGGTAGCTCCGACTTCGTCCTGCTCGACGTGCGCGGACCGGCGGCCTTCGCCGGCGGGCATGTGCCGGGGGCGCTGAACCTGCCGCATGGCAAGATCACGGAACGGCGGATGGCGGAATGGGAGGATGGGACGCTGTTCGTCGTCTACTGCGCCGGCCCCCATTGCAACGGGGCGGATCGCGCGGCCCTGCGGCTGGCGCGGATCGGGCGGCCGGTCAAGCTGATGATCGGCGGCGTGACGGGCTGGATCGACGAAGGCTTCGCGCTGGAAAGCGGGGCCTGAGGGCTTGCCTCAGATGAAGACGATCCCGGAGATCAGGGCCAGGATCAGCAGATAGACGATCATCCGGCGCACCCGCCAGCCAAGCGGTGCCCGGTTGTCGTTGGCCGGCGAGCGCAGGCGCACGCGCCGGGCCGGAACGATGTACGCAGTCGGGTCCTGGGCGGCTCCGTTGGAGCCGCCCATTCCCGCGTGGGCTGTTGGCCGGTTAGCCACGCTCGGCCAGCGGCACGAAGGGCCGCTTGGTGTCGCCGGTGTAGAGCTGACGCGGACGGCCGATCTTCTGCACCGGGTCCTCGATCATCTCCTTCCACTGGCTGATCCAGCCGACGGTGCGGGCAAGCGCGAACAGCACGGTGAACATGCTGGTCGGGAAGCCCATCGCCTTCAGGATGATGCCCGAATAGAAATCGACGTTCGGATAGAGCTTCTTCTCGATGAAGTACTCGTCCGACAGGGCGATCTTCTCCAGCTCCATCGCGATGTCCAGCAGCGGCTCGTCCTTGATGCCGAGCTCGCCGAGGACCTCGTGGCAGGTCTGGCGCATGACCTGGGCGCGCGGGTCGTAGTTCTTGTAGACCCGGTGGCCGAAGCCCATCAGGCGGAAGTTGTCGTTCTTGTCCTTGGCGCGGCGGACGAACTCGGGGATGCGATCCACCGAGCCGATCTCCTCCAGCATCTTCAGCACGGCTTCGTTCGCACCGCCATGGGCCGGACCCCACAGCGAGGCGATGCCGGCGGCGATGCAGGCGAACGGGTTGGCGCCCGACGAACCGGCCAGACGGACGGTGGAGGTCGAAGCGTTCTGCTCGTGGTCGGCATGCAGGATGAAGATCTTGTCCATCGCCTTGGACAGGATCGGGTTGACCTTGAACGGCTCGCAGGGCGTGCCGAAGGTCATGTAGAGGAAGTTCTCCGCATACGACAGGTCGTTGCGCGGGTACATGAAGGGCTGGCCGGTCGAATACTTGTAGGCCATCGCCGCGATGGTCGGCATCTTGGCGATCAGGCGGTGCGCGGCGATCTTGCGCTCCACCGGATCGTTGATGTCCAGCGAGTCGTGGTAGAAGGCCGACAGGGCGCCGACGACGCCGCACATGATCGCCATCGGGTGGGCGTCACGGCGGAAGCCGCTGTAGAACTTGGTCAGCTGCTCGTGCACCATCGAGTGGCGGCGCAGGATGTTCTCGAACTCCGTGCGCTCGGCCGCGGTCGGCAGGTGGTTGTTGAGCAGGAGGAAGCAGACTTCCGGGAAGGTGGAGTTCTCGGCCAGCTCGTCGATGGCGTAGCCGCGGTGCAGCAGGACACCCTCGTCGCCGTCGATATAGGTGATGCCCGACTCGCAGCTGCCCGTTGAGGTGAAGCCCGGATCGTAGGTGAAGTAGCCGGTCTCGGCGTAGAGCTTGCGGATGTCGATCACGCTCGGCCCGACGCTGCCGTGCAGGATCGGCATCGTGACCTGCTTGCCCGTCTTATTGTCGATGAGGGTAACGGTGTCCTTGCCGTCCTCAGTCTGGGTCATCTCGGCACGTCCTTATCGTTGAGGGTCGGGCTTAACGCCCTTTTTCGTCGGCGCAGCATAGTTCCATGGCTGCCTTAAGGCAACGCACGGAAATGACCATTATGCTGCACCCGCTGCATCGCGGATGCGAGAAAGCGTCGCTTCCCGGCCCAGCAGCTCCGCCACCTCGAAGATCGGCGGCGACACGGTCGAACCGGTCAGCGCCGCACGCAGCGGCTGCGCCACCTTGCCCAGCTTCTCGCCCCGCGCCTCGGCGAAGGCGCGGACCTGCGCCTCCAGCGCCGCGGCGGTGAAGTCGGGTTCCGCGGCAAAGGCTTCGGCCAGTTCCTTCAACAGACCGCGTCCCTTTTCGTCCAGCAGGGCGGATGCTTTTTCGTCATAGCCGAGCGGCCGGGCGGCGACGTAGAAGCGGGCGCTCTGCGCCAGATCGACCACCGTGCGGGCGCGCTGCTTCAGCCCGTTCATGGCCCGCGTCAGAAGGTCGCGATCCGCGTCGGTCAGGCTGCGGCCCAGATCGGCCTCCAGCCGCGGGGCGATCAGCCCGACCAGGCGGGAATCGTCGGCCAGACGCATGTAGTGGGCGTTCAGGTTCTCCAGCTTGGCGAAATCGAAACGCGAGGGCGAGCGGCCGATGCTCTCCAGGTTGAACCACTCGATCGCCTGTTCGGTCGAGATGATCTCGTCGTCGCCGTGCGACCAGCCGAGCCGCAGCAGGTAGTTGCGCACCGCCTCCGGCAGATAGCCCATGTCGCGGTAGGCATCGACGCCCAGCGCGCCGTGGCGCTTGGACAGCTTGGCGCCGTCCGGCCCGTGGATCAGCGGGATGTGGCCGAAGCGCGGCAGGTCCCAGCCCATGGCGTTGAAGATCTGGATCTGCCGGAAGGTGTTGGTCAGGTGGTCGTCGCCGCGGATGACGTGGGTGACGCCCATGTCGTAGTCGTCCACCACCACCGCCAGCAGATAGGTCGGGGTGCCGTCGGCGCGCAGCAGGATCAGGTCGTCGAGCTGGGCGTTCTGCACCGTCACCTCGCCCTGCACGAGGTCGTTCAGCACGGTCTGCCCTTCCTGCGGGGCCTTCAGCCGGATCACCGGGGCCACGCCGGGAGGGGCGTCGGATTCGGGGCGGTCGCGCCAGCGGCCGTCATAGCGCATCGGCTGGCCGGCGGCCTTCTGGGCGGCGCGCATCTCCTCCAGCTCTTCCGGGCTGCAGTAGCAGCGATAGGCCTTGCCGGCGGCCAGCATCTGGTGCGCCACCTTGGCATGGCGGTCCTTTCGCTCGAACTGGCTGATCGCGTCGCCATCCCAGTCCAGCCCCAGCCACTTAAGGCCGTCGAGGATGGCGTCGACCGCCGCGTCGGTGGAGCGTTGCCGGTCGGTGTCTTCGATCCGCAGCAGGAACTTGCCGCCGGTGTTGCGGGCGTACAGCCAGTTGAACAGGGCGGTGCGGCCACCGCCGATGTGCAGAAAGCCGGTCGGCGACGGAGCGAAGCGGGTGACGACGGTCATCGGTCTCTCAATTTCCGGTTCGGCGCTGGTATGATGCGCCGGTGGTTCGACACTGTGGTTTAACACAGCCACCGGGCTTGGAGGCAATGCGATGCACGCATGGACGGTCGCCGAGGGGTACGCGGGCGGCATCGCTGCGCCGGGACCGCGTCGCCGGTGACGGTCGCCGGCTGGCCGGGGAGGAGACGGACGGTCCCGTGGCGTCCGACGGGCGGTGGCGCCGCCTGCGGTCGCGCATCGGCGGCCGACTCGCGGCCCTGGCGGAGGCGGAGAGCCAGCGCTGGGTGCTGTGGTTTCCCGTCGCCTTCGGGGCCGGGGTGTCGCTGTATTTCGGCCTGATGAGCGAGCCGGACCTGTGGGTCGGGCCGGCGGCCTGCGGGGCTGCGCGCTGCTTCTCCTGATCGTGAGGCGCCGGTTCGCGCTGTTCGGCGCGGCATTGGCCCTGCTGATGGTGGCGGCCGGCTTCCTGGTGGCGCAGGGGCACAGCGCCCGGGTGGCGGCGCCGGTGCTGACCCGCGTCATCACGGGTGCGACCGTCACCGGCCGCGTGATGGCGGTGGAGCGGCGGCCGGGCGCCGTCCGCATCACCCTGCGGGAGCCGACGGTCAGCCGCCTGGCCCCGGAGCGGACGCCGGCGGCGCTGCGCATCCGCCTGTCGGACCGCCATCCGGCACCCGATCCCGGATCGGTGGTGCGGCTGCGCGCCACCCTGCTGCCGCCCCAGGCGCCGGCCGAGCCGGGGGCCTTCGACTTTCAGCGGCGGGCGTGGTTCATGGGGCTGGGCGGGACCGGCTTCGCCACCGGCGCGGCGGAGGTGGTGGAGGCGCCGCCGGTGACCGGATGGCGCATGGTGACGGTGGCGTTCGAGCGGGCGCGCGGCGCGATTGCCGAGCGGGTGGCGGCGGCCATCGCCGATCCGGTGGAGGCCAGCGTCACCACGGCTCTGCTGAACGGGGAGGAGTTCGGCATCCCCGAAGCGACGCTGGAGGATTTCCGCAACAGCGGGCTGGCGCACCTGCTGTCGATCTCCGGCCTGCATGTGGGCATCGCCGCCGGCATCCTGTTCTATGTGGTCAGGGCGCTGCTGGCGCTGGTGCCCTTCATCGCCCTGCGCTGGCCGATCAAGAAGATCGCGGCGCTGTTCGGCATCGTGTCGGCGCTGGCCTATACGATGCTGGTCGGCGCGCCGCTGCCGACGGTGCGGTCGGTGCTGATGACCGGCATGGTGATGGGCGCGATCATGCTGGACCGCCATCCGCTGAGCATGCGGCTGGTCGCCTTCGCCGGTCTGGTCACCATCGCCATGGATCCGGAGGGGATGCTCGGCCCCAGCTTCCAGATGTCCTTCGCGGCGGTCGTGGCGCTGATCGCCGCCTTCGAGCGGGGCAGCGCGCGGCTGGCGGCGTGGCGCGGCGAAGCGGGATGGGTCCTGCGCGGCCTGCTCTATGTCGGCGGCATCCTGCTGACCAGCGTGGTGGCGACGCTGGCGACGCTGCCCTTTTCGCTCTTCCATTTCCAGCAGATCGCCTTCTACGGCGTGCTATCCAACCTGATCGCCATCCCCATCACCTCCTTCTGGGTCATGCCGTGGAGCCTGATCGCCTATGCCCTGATGCCCTTCGGGCTGGAGGCGCCGGCCCTGATCGCGATGAACTGGGGCGACCGGGCGGTGATCTGGACCGCGGAGTTCTTCGGCCGCCTGCCCTGGGCGTCGCTGACGGTGCCGGCGATACCGGTGGAGGGATTCGCGGTGCTGGTGCTGGGCGGCATCTGGCTGTGCATCTGGACGCGGTGGTGGCGCTGGATGGGGCTGTTGCCGGTGCTGGTCGGGCTCGCCTCGCCGGCGCTGGTGACGCGGCCGGATGTGCTGGTGGCGGGGGACGGGACGGTGGCGGCGGTGCGGATGCCCGACGGTCGCCTCAGCGCTTCGGGGAAGACGGGAGGCCGGGTGACCGAGACATGGCGGGAACGGGACGGCGAACGGTCGGCGGCCGATCCGTGGCCGGCGGCCGGTGGATGGAGCGGAGGAGGGCGGTCGCTGACCTGCGATGTGCTGGGGTGCCTGTATAGGGTGCAGGGAAGAACGGTGGCCTTGCCGCGGCTTGCCGACGCGCTTGACGAGGATTGCGGAGCGGCCGACGCGGTGGTGACGGCGGCGGTGGCGCGGGGGTGCCGGGCCGGGGTGGTGGTCGACCGCTGGGCGCTGCGGCATGAGGGCGCCCATACCCTGACGATCACCGCTGACGGGATGGAGGTGCGAACGGTGCGGGGGCTGCGGGGAGATCGGCCCTGGACCGGAGGCTGGACCGGGGGGAGGTGAGGCGGAGGCAGGCGCTTCGCCGTCATTTCGGCTGCCTTCCCCATACGTCACCTTTCTTGCGCGTCCGACACCCTTGTGCGACGATCCTCTGAAAATCGCACAACCAAACAATCAGATCGGGGAAGGACCATGAATCGCGTCAGGATCGCCGCGCTTGCCACCTGTCTGACCGCGCTCGCCGCCGTCCCGGCCACCGCGGCGGACTATTCCTCCACCATCTTCTTCGGCGACAGCCTGACCGACAGCGGGGCGTTCCAGTCGCTGCTGCCCGTCGGCGGCAAGTTCACCACCAATCCGGGGCCGGTGTGGGCGGAAAACCTCGCCGGTGCGCTCGGCACCTCCGCCGTCACCGCGGCGCGGAGCGGCACCGACTATGCGGTCGGCGGGGCGCGGGTGAACAGTTCTGTCGGCGTGCCGGCCACCGGTCCGACGGCGCTGGCGCCCAGCGTCGCGGCGCAGATCTCCGGCTATCTCGCCTCCACCGGCGGACGGGCCGATCCGAATGCGCTCTACACCGTGTGGGGCGGCGCCAACGACATCCTGGCGTCGCTGGGCAGCCCGGCGACCGCCCAGGCCACGGTGACGCAGGCGGCCACCGATCTGGTGACGCAGGTGGCGCGGCTGCGCGCCGCCGGTGCGCGCACCATCCTGGTGCCGACGGTGCCCGACATCGGCTCGACCCCCTTCGGGCGGGCGCAGGGTGCCGCGGCGGCGGCGCAGATCTCGCAGCTGGTCGGCGGCTACAACCAGCTGGTCACGCTGGGGCTGGCGAATGCCGGCGTCTCGGTCATCCCGATCGATACCTATTCCCTGTTGCGGGCGGCAGTGGCGAATCCGGCATCCTTCGGCTTCGCCAACGTGACCGGCACCGCCTGCACCAGCAGCAGTTCGCTGCTCTGCACACCCGCCACCCTGGTGGCGCCGAACGCGGCGGAGAGCTATCTGTTCGCCGACGGCGTCCATCCGACGACCGCCGGCCATCGCGCCGTGTCCGACTTCGTGCTGAACGCCCTGACCGCGCCCGGCAATGTCGCGCAGCTCGCCGAATCGCCGGTCCACACCCGCGACCGGCTGACCGCCACCATCCTCGCCCAGGCTGCGACCAGCCTGTGGAGCCGCAAGCCCGGCGAGACCGGCGCCTGGATCAGCGGCGGGGCAGGCCGTCTCACCAGCGACCGCACCGGCGACCTCGGCGCCGGCGGACTGGCGGGGGTGCGCGGCACGCCGCTGTCGGTCAGCATCGGCATCGACAAGCGCTTCACGGAGAATCTGCTGCTCGGCGTCGCCGGCACCGCCTCGCATTACCGCGGCAGCTTTTCCACCGGCGGCGACTACAAGCAGCGGGAATATGTGCTGAGCGGTTACGGCGTCTACCGCATGGGCGGCGCCTTCGTGAACGGCGTCGGCTCCTTCGGCTTCACCGATTACGATGTGCGGCGCGGCGTCACCATCAACGGCACCGACCATTCGACCGGCGGCAACACCGAGGGCATCAACGCCTCCATCGGCGTCGAGGGCGGCTATGACTTCACCACGGGCGCCCTGACCCACGGCCCGGTGCTGGGCCTGCGCTACCAGCATGTGGAGGTGGAGGGCTTCAGCGAGGACAGCAGCCTGTTCGGCTTCACCTACCGCTCGCAGACCCGCAATTCGCTGGTCGGCAGCGTCGGCTATCGGGCGGCCTATGATTTCGGCAGCGTCCTGCCTTATGCCAAGGTGACGCTGAACCGGGAGTTCAAGGACGACCAGCGCAACATCACGGTGGAAAGCCGCAGCATCTCCACGCTGGCCTACGACGTGGCGGTGGCGAAGCCGGACCGCAGCTATGTCGATCTGACCGCCGGCGCCTCCTTCCGGCTGGCGACGTCGGTGACCGGCACGCTCGGCCTGAACGCTCGGTTGGGCGACCAGTACCGCCGCGACTATGGCGGCTTCGTCGGCGTCAGCGTCGGCTTCTGACCAAAGGCGGGGTGACCGGGGCCAAGTCCGCTCCATATCAGGGGCGGATTTGCCAACGGGAGGATAAGAACGCCATGTCAGAGGTGATTATCGACGCCGCCGACGGCGGCCGCTTCTCGGCCTATGTCGCCAAGCCCTCGGTAACCCCCGCCGGTGGACTGGTGGTGATCCAGGAGATCTTCGGCGTCAACGCGGTGATGCGCGAGCTGTGCGACTGGTACGCCTCGCAGGGTTTCCTGGCGGTGTGCCCCGACCTGTTCTGGCGCCAGCAGCCGGGCGTGCAACTGACCGACAAGACCGAAGCGGAATGGAACCAGGCGTTCGCCCTGATGAACGGCATGGACCAGGACAAGGCGGTTGAGGACCTGAAGGCGGCGCTCTCCTGGGTGCGGGGGCAGGAGGGCTGCACCGGCAAGGCGGGCAGCGTCGGCTACTGCCTCGGCGGCCGGCTGGCCTTCATGATGGCGACGCGGTCGGATGCGGACGCCAATGTCGGCTATTACGGCGTCGGGCTGGAGGGGCTGCTGGGCGAGGCCGACAGGATCGCCAAGCCGCTGCTGCTGCACATCGCGGAGAACGACAAATTCTCCAGCCCCGACAAGCGCGACGCCGTGGTGGCCGGGGTGAAGGGCAACAAGTGGGTGACCGCCAAGGTCTATCCCGGCATGGACCATGCCTTCGCCCGGCCGGGCGGCGAGCATTACGACCGGGATGCAGCCGACGAGGCGAACCGGCTGACGGTGGAGTTCTTCCGGACGCATCTGGGGTGATTGCCCCCACCCTAACCCTCCCCACCTTCGGTGGGAGAGGGAACTCCGCCGCTCCGTTGCATAACTCCTGCAAGCATCCTACCCCCTCCACCGCCAAAGGCGGGGAGGGATGGGGAGGGGGCATTCCGCTTTGCACTTCAACTTGCCGCCCAGGATTGACGCCGCCCGCCATTGACCGTCCCCCCATTTAATGGGATGCAAAGGCCCACGGGCGCCGTTTCGCCCGTTTTCGTTTTGGAGCACTCCGATGACCACGCCGCGCGCCGTCCAGATCGGCAACCTGACCGTTGCCAACGACCGTCCCTTCGTCCTGATCGCCGGCCCCTGCCAGATGGAAAGCCGCGACCATGCGATGGAGACCGCGTCCGCGCTGGTGGAGATGACCAGGGCGCTGGGCATGGGGCTGATCTACAAGTCGAGCTTCGACAAGGCCAACCGCACCTCCATCGCCACCGCGCGCGGGCTGGGCATGGACAAGGCTCTGCCGATCTTCGCGGAAATCCGCGAGCGCTTCGGCTGCCCGGTCATCACCGACGTGCATGAGTCCGGCCAGTGCGCGCCGGTGGCCGAGGCGGTGGACGTGCTGCAGATCCCCGCCTTCCTCTGCCGCCAGACCGACCTGCTGGTCGCCGCCGCGGAGACCGGCCGGGCCGTGAACGTCAAGAAGGGCCAGTTCCTGGCGCCGTGGGACATGAAGAACGTCGCCGCCAAGCTGGTCGCCTCGGGCAACGAGCGCGTGCTGCTGTGCGAGCGCGGCGCCAGCTTCGGCTACAACACGCTGGTATCGGACATGCGGTCGCTGCCGATCATGGCGGAGACCGGCTTCCCGGTGGTGTTCGACGCCACCCATTCCGTCCAGCAGCCGGGCGGGCAGGGCACCACCTCGGGCGGGCAGCGGGAATTCGTGCCGGTGCTGGCCCGCGCCGCCATCGCGGTCGGCGTCGCCGCCGTCTTCATGGAGACGCACGAGAACCCGGACTGCGCCCCCAGCGACGGCCCCAACATGGTGCCGCTGAAGGACATGCCGGCGCTGCTGGCCAAGCTGCAGGCATTCGACCGTCTGGCGAAGTCCTAAAAACGCTTAATTTGGCAGGGGAGCGGCGCCGTGCTTGACTGGCGCCTCTTCCGCTTCAGCCGTTCGGGGGCGTGCATGATGTTCGGTCGGGTGTTCCGGGGTGCCGTCATGGCGCTCCTGCTGCTGGCGGTCGCCTTTCCGGCGGCGGCGCTGGAAAGCTTCCAGAAGTCCAAACTGACCGTGGAAACGGCGGGCGGCGGCAAGTTCCGCTTCACCGTCGAACTGGCCTTGACCCCCGGCCAGCAGGCGCAGGGCCTGATGTACCGCCAGTCGATGCCGGCCGACGCCGGGATGCTGTTCGTCTACGACCGGGTGCAGCCGGCCAGCTTCTGGATGAAGAACACCCTGATCCCGCTGGACATGCTGTTCATCGCCGCCGACGGCCGCATCGTGAACATCCACGAGCGCGCGGTGCCGGAATCGCTGGATTCCGTCACCTCCGACGGTCCGGTGAAGGCGATCCTGGAGCTGAACGGCGGCATGGCGGCGCGGCTGGGCATCCGCGCCGGTGATCGCGTGGTGTCGCCCGACATCACGAAACCGTAAGCGGAAAGACGATCCTCCGCCCATGACTTTCGCTTAAACTCCCCCAGATTGATCGCGCGGGGTGCGGCGGCGCGGAGGGCGGACATGGCCGGGAGAGCGGGCAGGCGGGTGGCGGTCATGGTCGGGGTGGCGCTCAGCGCCGCGGCCGGCCTGTCCGCCTATGTCATGCTGGCGCGCGCCGAACCCGGCCCCTCCTACCGGCTGGCTAAGGTCGAACAGGGCCCGCTTGTCAGCGCCATCACCGCCACCGGCACCATGAGCGCGCTGGTGACGGTGGAGGTCAGTTCACAGCTGTCCGGCCAGATCGCCGAGCTTTACGCCGACTTCAACAGCCGCGTCACCAGCGGCCAGATCCTCGCCCGCCTGAACGGCGACCAACTGGCCGCCCGACTGGCCCAGGCCGGCGCCGACGTCGATTCCGCCAAGGCGGCGCTCATCCAGCAGCAGGCCCTGCTGGACAAGGCGCGGGCCGACCTCGCCAGCGCCAAGGCCAGCGTCGCCAACGCCGACGCCCAGATCCTGCGCGCCGACCTTGCCCAGCGCGATGCGGAGCGTGACCTGCGGCGGCGGCGCGACCTGCAGGGCCGCGGTGTGGTCGCCGCCGCCGACCTGGAAAAGGCGGAGACGGCGGCCCACAGCGCCCAGGCCCAGCTGGTCGCCGCCCGCGCCCAGAAACGGCAGGCGGAAGCGGCGGAATCCTCCGCGCAGGCGTCGCTCGCCGTCGCCGCGGCCCAGGTGGAGGTCGCCCGCGCCCAGGTGGCGCAGCGCGAGGCCGCCCTGCAGCTTGTCCGCGTCGATTTGAACCGCTCGGTCATCCGGTCCCCCATCGATGGGGTGGTGGTGAACCGCGCGGTCAGCACCGGCCAGACGGTGGCCGCCAGCCTGTCCGCACCCACCCTGTTCACCATCGCCCAGGATCTGCGGCAGATGGAGGTGCTGGCCAACATCGACGAGGCCGACATCGGCCGGGTGCGCGAAGGCATGCCCGTGCGCTTCACCGTGAACGCCTTTCCCGGCGACAGCTTCACGGGCCGGGTTGCCCAGGTGCGTCTGGCGCCCAAGGAGGATCTGACCGTCGTCACCTACATCGTCGTCATCACGGTGGAGAATCCGGACCTTCGCCTGCTGCCGGGCATGACCGCCAACCTGCGCATCACGGTGGACGAGCGGCCGTCCGCGGTGAAACTGCCCAATGCCGCCCTGCGGTTCCGTCCGCCGGGGGTTGAGTTGCCGGGCGACGCGCCGGCCCCCACCACCGGCGGCCCGAACGGCGGGCGGGGTGCCGCGGCGCTGGAGGCCGCCGCAAAGCGGGTGATGGACGGCTTGAAGCTGGACGAGAACCGGCGCCGCGACATCGCCGCCCTGGTCGTCGAAGCGCGGGAGCGTTTCACCGCGCTGGATGCCGAAGGCGGCGATCCCGAACGCCGCCGGATGGAGGCCAACGCGATCCGCACCACGGCGCTGGAGCGGATGGCCGCCCTGCTGGAGCCGGCGCAGCGCGAGCGTTTCGACGCGCTGGTGGAGCCCGGCCGGGCGGCGGAGGCGACGCGCACCGTCTGGGTTCCCGGCCCCGGCAACGGCAGCCCCGTCGGCGTGGCGGTCCGGCTCGGCATCGGCGACGGCAGCTTCACGGAGGTGGTGTCCGGCGAACTACGCGCCGGGCAGGAGGTCATCACCGGCATCCTCTCCCCGACCGAGACACCCGCCGGGGACCGCGCCTTGGCTTCTGATCTCTCCACGTCGGAATCCCCCTCTCCCCCTCGGGGAGAGGGGGAGCATCAAGCACCCCTGATCGCGGTCGAACGTCTCTCCCGCCATTACCGCATGGGACCGCAGACCGTCCACGCGCTGGACGACGTCACCGTCGCCATCGGCCGCGGCGAGTTCGTGGCGGTCATGGGCCCGTCCGGCTCCGGCAAATCCACCTTCATGAACCTGCTGGGCTGCCTGGACCGCCCCGATTCCGGCCGTTACCGTCTTGACGGGCGCGAGGTGGCGGGTCTGTCCTCCGACGCGCTGGCGGCGGTGCGCAACCGCAGCATCGGCTTCGTCTTCCAGTCCTTCAACCTGCTGCCCCGGCAGACGGCGCTCGCCAACGTCATGCTGCCGATGGTCTATGCCGGCGTCGGCCATGCCGAGCGGGCGGAGCGTGCGTTGGCCGCGCTCGACGCGGTGGGATTGCGGGAGCGGGCCGGGCACCGCCCGACCCAGCTCTCCGGCGGCCAGCAGCAGCGGGTCGCCATCGCCCGCGCCCTGGTCAACGACCCGCTCCTGCTTCTGGCCGACGAGCCGACGGGGGCGCTGGACACCGCCACCAGCCTGGAGATCATCGCACTGTTCCAACGGCTGAACCGCCGCGGCATCACGGTGGTGCTGGTCACCCACGAGCCGGAGGTGGCGCGCTTCGCCGGCCGCGTCCTGCAGTTCCGCGACGGCCGCCTGATCGACGACCTGCGCCAGGAGCCGGAGGTGGCGGCATGACGGCCTGGGACGCCCTGCGCGCGGCGCTCGATTCGCTGCGGGCCAACCCGTTGCGCAGCGCGCTGACCATGTTGGGCATCGTCATCGGCGTCGCCGCGGTGATCGCCATGGTCGCGGTCGGCGCCGGTGCGCGGGATCAGGTGCTGCGCCAGATCGCCAGCTTGGGCACCAACCTCATCATGGTCGGGCAGGGCAGCATCGTCCGCGGCGGGGTGAAGCTGGGTGCCGGCACCGCTTCGACCCTGACGGAGGACGATGCGCTGGCGGTGCTGGCGGAGATCCCCGGCGTGGTCGTGACGGCGCCGTCGGTGCGCTGGGGGCTGCAGATCGTCGCCGGCAACCAGAACTGGGGCACGGTGCTGTTCGGCATCACGCCTGACTATATGGACGCCCGCGACTGGACGGTGGCGGCTGGCCGGGGGCTGTCGGACGACGACGTGGCCCAGGCCAACAAGGTGGTGGTGCTGGGCCAGACGGTGGTGCGCAACCTGTTCGGCGGCGGCGATCCAATCGGCGAGCCGGTCCGCGTCTTCTCCACGCCGCTGACCGTCGTCGGTGTATTGGCCGAGAAGGGGCAGAACACCCAGGGGCAGGACCAGGACGACGTCATCTTCGTCCCCCTGTCCACCGCCAAGCGCAACATCCCGGGCATGGCGAAGAGCAACCCGCGCTTCATCCACACCATGGTGGTGAAGATGCGCGACGGCGCCGACATGGCGGAGGCGCAGGCCCAGATCCGCGACCTGCTGCGCCAGCGCCACCGGCTGATCCCCGGCCAGGACGACGATTTCTGGATGCGCGACCTGTCGGAGGTGTCGGCGACCCGCGACGCCTCCTCCCGCGCGCTGTCCTTCCTGCTGGCGGCGGTCGCGGCGGTGTCGCTGCTGGTCGGCGGGATCGGCATCATGAACATCATGCTGGTGTCGGTGACCGAGCGCACGCGGGAGATCGGGCTGCGGCTCGCCATCGGGGCGCGGCGGCGCGACATCCTGGTGCAGTTCCTGATCGAATCGACCACCCTGTCGCTGATCGGCGCCGCGGTTGGGGTGGCGCTGGGCATCGCGACCGCCATGGGGGTGGCGGCACTTGCCGGCTGGCCGACGCTGATCCAACTCGACTCGGTCGTGCTGGCGGTGGTGGTCAGCGGCCTGATCGGCGTCTTCTTCGGCCTCTACCCGGCCCGGCGGGCGGCGCTGCTCAATCCCATCGAGGCGCTGCGGCACGAATAGCCGCAAAGTCGGCCGCGGCATCGCCCGCCAGCGCCACCGGCCGCGCATCGCTGCGGGCCAGCCACACAGCCGTTCGGGTGATCCATGCCGCCTCCTTCGGCGCGGCGAGCAGCCCGTGCTGCCGCTCCGCCACCACCCGCGCCAGCGCCAGGACGGAAGTCGCGGCATGCCGCTTGGCGAGGTCGATCTGGCCGATGGCGGGATCGAGCGCCGCGCGCAGGGGACCGCCGCCCATCGGCGCCACAACATCCACCGCCGCACCGGCGCGCAGCAGGCGGTGGGCCAGCTCGACCGCCGCATGCCGGTCCGGCCGGTCGCCCAGGTCGGGCAGGAAAAGGGCGACGACGAACGGGGCGGGGGTGAGCGACGGCAACGAATCGACCTGAAAATATGTTGGAGGGAAGGTGTTTAGCGACCGAACGCCGCACCGGACGCCCGATGCGGCAGGCGGGATGGAGAAAGACCGCGAAAGCGGTGCGCCCTCCGCTTGCCGTGGGCGTGGCGTTCGTGTATCTCACATCGCGGCGACGGGGCGTAGCGCAGTCTGGTCAGCGCGCCAGTTTTGGGTACTGGAGGCCCCCGGTTCGAATCCGGGCGCCCCGACCATCGCCGAGGGACAAAACCGCGTCCAAGCCGTAAGCGCCAGGACGCACTGGCATTTGGGGAGACGAGCGAGCCATGAACGTCCGGATCTATCAGCCGAGCAAGACGGCCATGCAATCCGGCCGGGCCAAGACTCACCGTTGGATGCTGGATTATGAGATCGAGACCCCGCGCCGTCCGGAGCCACTGATGGGCTGGACCAGCTCCGGCGACACGCTGAACCAGGTGCGCCTGTCCTTCGAGACGAAGGAAGAGGCCATCGCGTTCGCGGAGCGCGAGGGCTGGAACTACACCGTTCAGGAAGCCCCGGTCCGCCGGGTCCGTCCGCGCAACTACGCCGACAATTTCCGCACCGACCGCCCGCGCTTCTGATCGCGGCCCCGGTCCGGAAGGGTTTGCCCGGATCCGCGATAAGGCCCCATAGCTCAGTTGGATAGAGCAGCCGCCTTCTAAGCGGCAGGTCGCTGGTTCGAATCCAGCTGGGGTCGCCATCTCGGCAAGCCGATGCAGAACAGAAAAAGCCCCGCTCAAGCGGGGCTTTTTCTTTGTCTGGCATCGGTCGGAACGGGGGCGTCACGCCCCCGGCGGGTCAGGCCGCCTTGATGTCGTTCAGGAAGGTCTCGACGTCCTGGCGCATCAGTTCGGCTTGGCGGGACAGCTCTCCGGCGGCGGTCAGCACCTGTCCGGCGGCGTTGCCGGCTTCGCCTGCGGCCTGCGTGACCTGGAAGATGCTGCCCGTGACCTCCTGCGTGCCGGCGGCGGCCTGCTGGACGTTGCGGGAGATCTCGTTGGTCGCGGCACTCTGCTCTTCGATGGCGGCGGCGATGGCGGTCGTGATGTCGTTGATGCTGCCGATGGTGCCGCCGATGCCTGCAATCGCCGTCACCACGCCCTGCGTCGTCTGCTGGATGGCGCCGATCTGGCTGGCGATCTCCTCCGTCGCCTTGGCGGTCTGGCCGGCCAGGCTCTTCACCTCGCTGGCGACGACGGCGAAGCCCTTGCCTGCCTCGCCGGCGCGTGCCGCCTCGATGGTGGCGTTCAGAGCCAACAGGTTGGTCTGGCTGGCGATGTCGGTGATCAGCCCGACCACCTCGCCGATCTTCTGCGCGGCATCGGCAAGGCTGCGCACGGCGTCGCTGGTCTGGGTCGCCTCGTTCACCGCCCTGCCGGCGATGTCTGCGGAGCGGGAAATCTGGCTTCCGATTTCGCGGATGGAGCTGGCCATCTCCTCGGTCGCGGTGGCGACGGTCTGGACGTTGGCGCTGGTCTGCTCGGCGGCCGAAGCGACCACGGTCGCCTGGGTGCTGGTCTGCTGGGCCATCGCCGACATGCTGTGGGCGGTGGCGTCCAACTCCGACGCCGCGGCGGCGACGGTGCGCAGAGCCTTGCTGGACGAACTCTCGAAGCCGGCGAGCAGCCGCTCGATGGCTTGCGCGCGGCGCAGCTTGGCCTGCTGCTCGGCAGCCTCGGCGGCGGCGAGGCGGTCCGCCTCGATGAGCCCGTCCTTGAACACCTGGACAGCGCGGGCCATGGCGCCCAGCTCGTCCCTGCGCTCCGTCCCGTCGATCGCGACGCTCAGTTCGCGGTTCGCCAGCCGCCCCATGATGCCGGTCAGGCCATGGATGGGCCGGACCACGGCCCCGAGAATCAGCAGAATCGCGCCGACGCCCGCCATCATCGCCACCAGGATGGAGCCGACGATCCAATTGCGGGACGTGACGTAGATCTCGGCGCCACGATTGGCCGCCTTCACCCCTTCGGAGCGGTTGAACTGCACCAGTTCTTCCAGCAGTGCCTTGGCAGTTTGGAATTCCCGGCGCGATTCGCCGGTGAACAGGTCGGAGAGGGCGACCGTTTCGTTCTTGCGGGCCAGCGGACGCAGCTTCTCCCGGCTGAGGCCGATGTAGCGGTTGTACGACTCGACGAACTTCCGGTAGGTCTCCGTTTCCCATCCCGGCGTCAGCATAGGCTCGTAGACCGCGCGCTTTTCTTCGATGCTGCGAATGGTACGGTCGAGGCTCTCTTCTTCGCTGCGGATCCGCGCCTCGTCCTGCACGGCGATCAACGCCCCTTCGAGGGCCCGGTAGGAGTAAAAGGTGGAGTAGAGTTCGGAGACGGCAACCACCGAAGGCAGCCAGTTGTCGCGGATTTCCGCCGCCTCTTCATTGACCGACGAAATGCGGTTGATCGCAAACAGGCCCAGCAGCGCAGTGCCGATCAGAAGCACGGAGAACGCCGCGATCACCTTCGCGCGAACAGACGCGTTCCTCACCCAATCCATTTCGAACCCCCGGTTATCACTGGTTGGGAGTCTTAATGGGATCGTTGCAGGATTAAATAGGGGCTGACCCTTATCGGCAGAAGCCGACCGTTTTGGCGATCTATGTGCCGCCGCGGATTCTGCTTGGTAAGGTTTTGAAAAGGTTGGTGATCCGGGTGGGATTCGAACCCACGGCCACATGATTAAAAGTCACGTGCTCTACCGACTGAGCTACCGGATCATCCAGCGCGGCGGTGGGAAACTGGCCCCCGCCGGAAGTGGGCGCACCATAGAAAGACGCGCCCGAAAGGTCAACCATGGGCTTGATGGCGAATGCAGGATTTTGCCATCCAGCCCATGGTTCGGCAGATCAAGTTTGGCTGGTCGACGGCTTGGTGCCATTGCCGGCCTCCAGCGCGAAGCGCTCGGACAGGCGCTCCGCGACGCGGGCGGAGACGAAATGGCGGATGTCGCCGCCCAGTCGCCCGATCTCCTTCACGAAGCGGGAGGAGATGAACTGGTGCTTTTCCGACGACATCAGGAAGATCGTTTCGACCTTCGGGTTCAGCCGCGCGTTCATGCCCGCCATCTGGAATTCATATTCGAAGTCCGAGACGGCGCGCAGGCCGCGGATGATGACGCTGGCGTTCATCTCGATGGCGAAATGCATCAGCAGATTGTCGAACGCCCGCACCTCGATACTGGCCCCGCCGGCATTCAGCGCGGCCACGTCCTCGCGAACCATGGCGACCCGCTCGTCCGTGGAGTAGAGCGGGCCTTTGCCGGCATTCCGGGCGACGCCGATGATCAGGTGGTCGACCTGACGGGCGGCGCGCTGGATGATGTCCATGTGACCGTTGGTGATCGGATCGAAGGTGCCGGGATAGACACCGATTCGACGACCCTTGCTGGTCTCGGTCTGGCTGGTCGCCATGGAGAGTTCCTTCGCCCTTCCGTTACTCGTTCGGCGCGGCGGAGCCGGCGTCGCCCGCCGATCCGTCCGAACCGTTGGCGTCACCACCAGCCTCGACGCCGGCTTCGACCCCGTTTTCGCCCACACCATTCTCGCCGTCTTCCTCGGCGATCGTGGCGACGGACACCACACGCTCGTCCGACCCGACACGGAACAGCGTGACGCCCAGCGTCTTGCGGCCCGCCACCCGCACGTCGTGCAGCGGCATGCGGATCACCTGGCCGCCGTTGGTCACCATCATCACCTGATGGTTCGATTCGACAGGGAAGGCGGCGACGATGGAACCGTTGCGCTCGCCCATCTCCATGTTCCAGATGCCCTGGCCGCCACGGCCGGCGATGCGGTACTCGTAGGACGAGCTGCGCTTGCCATAGCCGCGGTCGGAGACGGTGAGAATATACTGTTCCTTCTGTTTCAGTTCTTCGTAGCGCTCCTGCGACAGGGTGACGCTGTCGGCCGGCACGTCGTCGGCTTCCGGAGCGGCCTCGCCCTCCATCTCCAGCCCTTCGTCGCGCTTCATCCTGAAGAAGGCGGCGCGTTCCTCGGGCGTGGCGTCGACGTGGGTCAGGATCGACAGCGATACCACCTCGTCCCCGTCGGCCAGCTTGATGCCGCGCACGCCGGTGGAGGTGCGGCCGGCGAAGACGCGCACGTCGTCGACCGGGAAGCGGATGCACTTGCCACCGCGGGTCGCCAGCAGCACGTCGTCGGCGGCTTCCGAACAGGTGTGGACGCCGATCAGCCGCTCGCCTTCCTCTTCCAGCTTCATGGCGATCAGGCCGTTGGAGCGGATGTTGGCGAAGTCCGACATGCGGTTGCGGCGGACATTGCCCTTGGAGGTGGCGAAGACGACGTGCAGATCTGCCCAGGCGGCCTCGTCCTCAGGCAGCGGCAGGACGGTGGTGATGGTCTCCCCGTCGATCAGCGGCAGCAGGTTGACGAAGGCCTTGCCGCGCGCCTGCGGGTTGCCCAGCGGCAGGCGGTAGACCTTCAGCTTGTACACCATGCCGCGGTTCGAGAAGAGCAGCAGCGGCGTGTGGGTGTTGGCGACGAACAGGTCGCTGACCGCATCCTCCGCCTTCATCGACATGCCGGCGCGGCCCTTGCCGCCGCGCTTCTGCGCCCGGTAGGTGGACAGCGGCACCCGCTTCACATAGCCGGATTGGCTGACGGTGACGACCATGTCCTCACGCTGGATCAGGTCCTCGATGTCGGCTTCGAACTCCAGATCCTGGATTTCGGTGCGGCGCGGGTTCCCGAACCGCTCCTTCATCTCCACCAGCTCGTCGCGCAGGATCCCCATCAGCTTCGGCCGGTTGGCGAGCGTGGCAAGGAAATCGGCGATCTGGTCGGTGACGTCCTTCAGCTCGGCGCCGATCTTGTCGCGTTCCAGCCCGGTCAGGCGGTGCAGACGCAGGTCGAGGATGGCGCGCGCCTGAACCTCCGACAGGCGGTAGGTGTTCTGCGGGCTGACGCCGCGGCCGGGCTCGTCGATCAACTCGATCAGCGGGCCGACGTCATGGACCGGCCATTCGCGGTTCATCATCTCCTCGCGCGCCCAGACGGGGTCGGGGGCGCTGCGGATCAGCTCGATCATCGCGTCCAGGTTGGCGACGGCGACGGCCAGACCGACCAAGGTGTGCGCCCGCTCGCGCGCCTTGCCCAGCAGGAACTCCGTCCGGCGGGTGATGACCTGCTCGCGGAAGCGGATGAAGGCGGTGATGATCTGCAGGAGATTCATCAGCTCCGGACGGCCGCCGTTCAGCGCCAGCATGTTGACGCCGAAGGAGGTCTGGAGCTGGGTGTGGCGGAACAGCTGGGCCAGCACCACGTCGGGGACCGCATCGCGCTTCAGCTCGATCACCACGCGGACGCCGTCGCGGTCGGATTCGTCGCGCAGGTCGGCGATGCCCTCGATCGTCTTGTCGTTCACGACCTCGCCGATGCGTTCCATCAGCTTGGCCTTGTTGACCTGATAGGGGATCTCGGTCGCGACGATGGCGGTGCGGTCCTTGCGCACCTCCTCGAAATGGGTCTTGGCGCGCAGGATGATCGAGCCGCGCCCGGTCTGCAGCGCCGCCCGGCTGCCCGACCGGCCGAGGATCAGGCCGCCCGTCGGGAAATCGGGGCCGGGCACATGCTCCATCAGCTCGTCGAGCGTGACATCCGGGTTGTCGATGTAGGCGCAGCAGGCGTCGATCACCTCGCCCAGATTGTGGGTCGGGATGTTCGTCGCCATGCCGACGGCGATGCCGCCGGCGCCGTTCACCAGCAGGTTCGGGAAGCGCGCCGGGACGACGGTGGGCTCGCGGCCCGAATCGTCGTAGCTCGCCTGGAAATCGATGGTGTCCTTGTCGATGTCGTCCAGCAGCGCCTCCGCCGCCTTGGCAAGCCGCGCCTCGGTGTAGCGCATGGCCGCCGGCGGGTCGCCGTCCATCGAGCCGAAATTGCCCTGGCCGTCGATCAGCGGCAGGCGCATGGAGAAGTCCTGCGCCATGCGGACCATGGCGTCGTAGATCGCGCTGTCGCCGTGCGGGTGGTATTTACCCATCACGTCGCCGACGATGCGCGCCGACTTCTTATAGGGCTTGGTCGAGTCGTACCCGCCCTCCTTCATCGCGTAGAGGATGCGCCGGTGAACCGGCTTGAGCCCGTCGCGGACGTCGGGCAGGGCGCGGCTCACGATCACGCTCATCGCGTAGTCGAGATACGATTTCCGCATCTCGTCTTCGATGTTGATCGGCGCGATGTCGGAGGCGGGAGGAAGGGGCGTATTGCTCAAGCAGGACACTCATTCTTCGAATGCGCCGCCGCTTAGGAATCCGCGGCAGTCACTGGCCTTGCGGGCCGAAGGTTTTGCCCAAGAAATATAGCAACTCTCGCAATTGCACACAACGATTCGGGGCCGAAAACCCCGGTCGATGTCGGTTCAGCGCCGGCTCAAACGCGCGAACCGCACCGACAGGATCGTCACCGATACAAGGCTGGCGATCAGGATTCCCTCGAAAAGCCCATGGGCGCCGTGGCCGAGACCGAAGACGAGGAAGGCCGACACCGGAATCATCACCACCGCGTAGGAGAAGAAGTGCAGCGCCGTCGGGACCCAGGCGTCGTGCCGGCCGCGCAGCGCGTTCGCCATCACCGTCTGGCCGCCGTCGGCGATCAGGATCCAGGCGGCGAAGGCGATCAGCGGTACCACCGCCTCCAGCAGTTCCGGATCGTTGGTGTAGATGGCGCCCAACGCCTCGGGCATGCTGCGATAGAGGATGCCGACGCAGGCCAGGATGGCGCTGGTGACGCCAAGGCCGGTCCAGCCCGCCAGAGCCATGTCGCTGCGGTCGCCGCGGCCGTATGCCACGCCCACCCGCACCGCCGTGGCCGACGCCAGCCCGACCGCCGCCATGAAGGGCAGGGCGGTCAGGTTCAGACCCACCGTGTAGGCGCCCAGCGCCAGCGGGGAGATCATGCCGGCGAACAGGCCGAGCCCGCCGAAGGCGCCGCTCTCCACCCCGATGCTGAGGCCGGCGGCATAACCGAGATGGCGCTGGCGGGCGGCACCCTTCCACCAGTCCGACACCGGCAGGCGGACCTGCCAGCGGTCATGGTCGCGCATCCACCAGACATAAGCGACCAGCCCCAGCCCCATGCCCCAGCGCACGATGCTGGTCGCCCAGGCCGATCCGACGGCGCCCAGCGGCTCCAGCCCGACATGCCCCCACACCAGGGCCCAGGCCAGCGCCGCGTTGACGATGTTGCCGATCACCATGGCGACCATGCCCGGCAGCGGTCGCTTGATGCCCTCCAGGAAGAAGCCGGTGGTGATGTAAAGCATCATGCCCGGCGCGCCCAGGCCCAGCACCGCCAGCACATGGGCGCCGCCCGCCGCCATGTCCGGCGTCTGGCCGCCCGCCTGGAACAGCGGATCGCCCAGCAGGGAGACCAGCGCGAACAGCACGCCCAGCAGCAGCGCGTAAGGGACCGAGCGGCGCCACGCCCGCCCGCACTCCGCATCGTTGCCGGCGCCGAAGGCATGGGCGGTGATCATCACCGTGCCCATCAGCAGACCGACGCCGGTGCCGACCATGATGTTGCCCGGCAGATGGGCCAGCCCGTAATAGGCCAGTTCCTGCGCCGAGTAGCGGCCGACGATGGCCGTGTCGACCGCCATCATCACCATCAGCCCGGCGCGGGAGACGATGACCGGCGCCGCCAGCCGCAGCAGCTCGCCGATGTGGGCGGCGAGGCGCGCGCGCAACGGCTCGGGCGTGGGCAGGGTGGCGGTGCTCATGACGGGACCTGTTTCGGACTTGGGGGATGCGGCCGTGGCCGCGCCGCCGGACCGTACTGGCTGGCCGGAAAGCGGGCAGGCTGCGCAAAAGCTGGTCATCTTGCCCGGTAGGCGTACCGCGTCAAGGATTTCGGGCGCCTCGAAAGGACCGTTGCATTCCCTGCATGGCGGGAGGGGATGGCGCGGAACCAAGCCGCCGCCGCCCCGTTGTCAGAAACAGAGACGAACGACGCCCGGACAGCCACTCACCCCTTCACACCGGAGAGACGCCATGCACCACGCCAAGAACCGCCGGCAGCGCGCCACCGCCCGCGCCATCCCGTTTCCCGCGCGTGAGATGGTGATCCTGACCTTCCTCATAGCGCTGGCTGCCCTGCTGACCGGCTGCAACACGGTGGAGGGCGCCGGGCAGGACGTGCAGGCCGGCGGCCGGGCGATTGAACGGACCGTCGATTGAGGCGTTATCCCACGACGATCCCTGACCCAGGAGTTTCCGAATGAGCGATCCGCAGAAGCCGTCCACCCCCGGCGAGATTCCGCCCCCGTCCAACCCGAACCCGCCGCAGCCCGACCGTCCGACGACACCCGATCCCTATCCTGTGCCCGACAACCCCGATGTGCTGCCGGAAATTCCGCCGCCGGCCGACGAGCCGATGCCGGGCATGCCGAACCCGACGACGGCGTGACGGCGAAGAGGGGGCGCACTTGCCCCCTCACCCCGCCTCCGCCATCACCGTCGCCGCGACCCAACTCTCGACCCGCTCGGCGACCGATTGCCAGTCCTGTTCCAGCATCATCGCGTGGCCCATTCCCGGCATGAAGACCGGCCGGGTGCCCAGCGCCATCGCGGTGGCGATCACCTCCGCGCGCGGGAACAGCAAATCCTCCTCCGCACCCATCACCATCACCGGCGTGTCGCGCGGCGGCAGCACGGGGAATGGAATCCAGCCGCCGATGTCCAGCAGGACGCGGCGCGATTCCTCCTGCAGATAGGCCTCGTACTTCGCGGCCTCGTCGCGCGGCATCTTGTCGGAGAACATGGCGCGGCGGATGGCGTCCGGGTCGATGGCCTTTTCGCCGAAGGTGGTCAGCATCGCCATCTGCTGGAACACATAGGGCGACCGCCAGGCCAGCCCCATGGTGGAGGACAACAGGCCATAGGGCGGGGCCGACGCCATCAGCACGCCGCCGGCAAAGCGGCGCTTGGCGAGCGCCCGCTGCACCACCATGCCGCCCATGGAATGGCCGATCAGCACCGGCGGCGCCGACAGCCCGTCCGCCGCCTGCAGAACGTCGTCCACATAATCGGCGATGCCGAAGTCATGCAGCCGGTCGCGCCCCTCGCTGTTGCCGTGGCCGCGCAGAGAGACGGCATGCGCCTCCCACCCCCGCGCGGCGAACCAGGGCAGGAACTTGGCGTCCCAGATCCAGGCGCCGCTGAAGGCGCCATGGACGAACAGGAGCGGCGGCGCCTTCGGCGTGCCGGCGGGGCGGCGGCTGATGATTTCCAGGCTGGGCATCGGATCGCAGGTTGTGATGTCGCGTTGCGGTAAGCATGGTGGGCGAGTGGGCGCCTGTCCAGCCGCAGCCCCCTCAACCCTGATCCGCGATGCCGGTCCGGCTGAAGCCTGCACAGTTTGACGGCGCCGGCCCGGTTTGCGACAGTCCGGACCCGCGAAGCCAAACCGGAGACCGCCCGTGCCGAATCCGCCGGTCATCGATCCAGCCGCCCTGTCCGCCGAAACCGGCGCCACCGACTATCCGCAGCCCTTCCGGGCGCAGGTCGCCGGGCGGCACCGCGTCGCGCTGGGCGATCCGCTGGGGCTCACCAATTTCGGCGTCAACCTGACCCGGCTGGAGCCCGGCGCCTCTTCGGCCCTGCGCCACTGGCACAGCCGCCAGGACGAGTTCGTCTATGTGGTGGAAGGCGAGCTGACCCTGGTCACCGACGCGGGCGAGACCCTGCTGACCGCCGGCATGTGCGCCGGATTCCCCCATGGCGTCGCCGACGGCCACCGCCTGATCAACCGCAGCGGCCGTCCGGCCAGCTACCTGGAGGTCGGCGACCGCAGCACCGACGATGAGATCGACTATTCCGACGAGGACATGGTGTGGCGCGACGGCGCCTATCGCCACCGTGACGGGACGCCCTGGAAATGACGGCTGGGGAAATGAACGCCGATCTGACGCTGGTGCTGGGCGGCGCCCGCTCCGGCAAGAGCCGCTATGCCGAGGGGCTGGTGACCGCCCCGGGCGGACCGCGCGTCTACATCGCCACCTCGCAAATCTGGGACGCGGAGATGGCGGAGCGGGTGGCGAAGCACCGCGACGACCGCGGCCCCGACTGGACGACGGTGGAGGAGCCGTGCGACCTGACCGGTGCGCTCCGCCGCCACGCCGCCGTCGGCACCGGCGTGCTGGTCGATTGCCTGACCCTGTGGCTGACCAACCTGATGATGGCCGAGGCCGACATCGCGGCGGAGACCGCGGCGCTGGTGGAGCTTCTGCCGACGCTGCCGGGCCGGGTGGTCCTGGTCTCCAACGAGGTCGGGCTCGGCATCGTGCCGGACAATGCGCTGGCGCGCCGCTTCCGCGACCATGCCGGCCGCCTGCACCAATCCATCGCGGCCGTGGCGCCGCGCGTCGTGCTGACCGTCGCCGGTCTGCCGATGTTCGTGAAGGGAACACCCGCATGACCGACAACATGGTCGATACCGACGAACTCAACCGCCGCCACGCCGAGAAGATGAAGCGGCGCAAGGCGCTGCAGGAGCGCGCACTCGCGTCCAAGACGCTGGAGAAGGGCCTGCTGATGGTCCACACCGGCAAGGGGAAGGGCAAGTCCACCGCCGCCTTCGGCCTGATGATGCGCGCGGTCGGCCATGGCATGCACGTGGGCATGGTGCAGTTCGTCAAGGGCGCCTGGTCCACCGGCGAGACGGTGGCGCTGGAGCGCTTCGAAGATCTGGTCGACTTCCACACGATGGGAGAGGGCTTCACCTGGGACACCCAGGACCGCGCCCGCGACATCGCTGCCGCCGAGGCCGCCTGGGCCAAGGCGAAGGAGTTGATGGCCGACCCGCGCTATCGCCTGATCGTGCTGGACGAGCTGAACATCGTGCTACGCATGGATTACCTGCCCCTGGACGAGGTGCTGGCGACGCTGGCCGCCCGCCGGCCGGACCTGCATGTCTGCATCACCGGACGCAACGCCAAGCCGGAACTGATCGCCGCCGCCGACCTCGTCACCGAGATGACGCTGGTCAAGCACCCGTTCGAAGCCGGGGTGAAGGCCCAGGCCGGCATCGAGTTCTGAACCATGCGATCGCGCGCGATCATGCTGCAGGGCACCGGCTCCGACGTCGGCAAGTCGCTGCTGGTGGCGGGGCTGTGCCGGGCGCTGGTGCGGCGCGGGCTGACCGTCCGGCCGTTCAAGCCGCAGAACATGTCCAACAATGCGGCGGTGACGGCCGACGGCGGCGAGATCGGCCGCGCCCAGGCGCTGCAGGCACGGGCCTGCGGCGTGGCGCCCAGCGTCCACATGAACCCGGTGTTGCTGAAGCCGCAGTCGGACATCGGCAGTCAGGTGGTGGTGCGCGGCGTGGTGGTGGGCACCGCGCGCGCCGCCGACTATCAGGCGCGCAAGCGCGAGCTTCTGGGCACGGTGCTGGACAGCTTCGAGCGGCTGCGGGCCGAGGCCGACATCGTGGTGGTGGAGGGCGCCGGCAGCCCGGCGGAGGTCAATCTGCGGGCCGGCGACATCGCCAACATGGGCTTCGCCACCGCCGCCGACGTGCCGGTCCTGCTGGTCGGCGACATTGACCGCGGCGGCGTGATCGCCAGTCTGGTGGGCACCCACGCACTTCTACCGAAATCTGAACAGGAGCGGATCAAGGGCTTTCTCATCAACAAGTTCCGCGGCGATGTTCGCCTGTTCGATGAAGGGCTGCGGATCATCGAAAGCCACACCGGCTGGCGCGGATTCGGCGTGGTGCCCTGGCTGAAGGAGGCCGCGACCCTGCCGGCGGAAGATGCGGTGGCGCTCGACCGGCCGCGGGATGCCGGCGACGGGGCGTTGCGCGTGGCTGTGCCGATGCTGTCGCGGATCGCCAACTTCGACGATTTCGATCCGCTGGCGCAGGAGCCCGGAGTCGCCCTGACCATGGTGCGTCCGGGCCGGCCGCTGCCGGGCGATGCCGATCTGGTGATCCTGCCCGGCACCAAGGCGACGATCGCCGACCTCGCCTTCCTGCGGGCGCAGGGCTGGGACATCGACCTGCTGGCCCACTGGCGGCGTGGCGGTCGGGTGCTGGGGATCTGCGGCGGCTACCAGATGCTGGGGCGGCGCATCGCCGATCCGGACGGCATCGAGGGACCGCCGGGAGAGGCCGCGGGGCTCGGCCTGCTGGATGTCGAGACGGTGCTGAAGGGTCCCAAGGTGTTGGAGGAAGCCCGCGGGCGGGAGCGTCACACCGGGGCCGAGGTGGCGGGGTACGAGATGCACATGGGCCGCACCGACGGGCCGGACCGGGCGCGACCGATGCTGGAACTTGCGGATGGCGGCACGGACGGCGCGGAGTCGGCGGACGGGCGGGTTGCCGGCTGCTACCTGCACGGGCTGTTCGGCGCGGACGGCTTCCGGGCGGCCTATCTGCGGGGAATGGGCGGCGGGTCGGAGCTGAGCTATGGGGTGGCCGTGGAGCGGGCGCTGGATGCGGTCGCGGATCGGCTGGAGAGCGTGGTGGATGTGGATGGGCTGCTGGCGGTGGCGGAGGGGTGAGGTGGTGGGATAGGTTAGCCCCCACCTAACCTTCCCCGCTCTCAGCGGACCTCCGGTCCGCTTGCCGCGTCAGCACAAAGCATAGCTTTGTGCGAGAGCTGGGCGGGGGAGGGACTGCCGCCACTCTCCCGTACAAGCACTTGTCTCCTCCCCGCCCAGCGGGGGAGGATCAAGGTGGGGGTCTAACTCCGCAATCGCAGTACGGGCGGCCTCTCAAACCGTCTCCGGCTCCACCGATAACGCGCGCGGCAGCTTGAAGACGATGTTCTCGGTCGCCGTGCGCAGTTCCTCCACCGTCACGTCGAATCGCGCACGGGCGGCCTCGATGACCTCTTCCACCAGCACTTCCGGGGCCGACGCACCGGCGGTGATGCCGAGCCGGCCGACGCCGGCCAGCGCGCTCCAGTCGATCTCGGCAGCGCGCTGGACCAGCTGGGCGGCCGGGCAGCCGTGCAGCTTCGCCACTTCCACCAGACGCTTGGAGTTGGAGGAGTTCGGCGCACCCAGGACCAGCAGCGCCTCCACCTTCGGCGCGATGGCCTTCACCGCCGCCTGACGGTTGGTGGTGGCGTAGCAGATGTCCTCCTTCTTGGGCCCGGCGATGGCGGGAAAGCGGGCCTGGAGTGCCGCCAGGATCTCCGTCGTCTCGTCCACCGACAGCGTGGTCTGGGTGGCGTAGGCGAGGTTCTCCGGATCCCGGACCTCGAGCGTCGCCACGTCGGCCACCGTTTCCACCAGTACCACGGCGCCTTCCGGCAGCTGCCCCATGGTGCCGATCACCTCCGGATGCCCGGCATGGCCGATCAGCACGATCTGCCGGCCGTCCTCGTAATGGCGTTCGGCCTCGCGGTGAACCTTGCTGACCAGCGGGCAGGTGGCGTCGAGATAGAACAGGCCGCGCGCCTCCGCCGCCTTGGGCACCGATTTCGGCACGCCGTGGGCGGAGAACACCACCGGGCGGCCGTCCGGAACCTCCGTCAGCTCGTCGACGAAGATGGCGCCCTTGGCTTCCAGGCTTTCGACCACGAATCGGTTGTGGACGATCTCATGCCGGACATAGACCGGCGCCCCGAAGCGGTCCAGCGCCGTCTCGACGATCTGGATCGCCCGGTCCACGCCGGCGCAGAAGCCGCGCGGTGCCGCCAGCAGGATCGTCAATGGCCGGAGGGCCGGGGAATTGGTGGTGGTCATATGCGCTGTTCCGCCCATGCGTAGAAGACGTGCCCTAAGGTGGTCCTGTGCCGAACCGTCGCAAGGGATAGAACCGCCGCGCGGTCTTGTGCCGGTCAAGCTGGGACACTAAAGTCGCGATCCAACAGCCCGTTAACCGATCAGGCCGAACCGATGGACCGCCGCGACCGTAATATAGGAACCCCCGCCCGGAAAAGCCCGCTGGCGTCCCTGATGCGTAAGAGCCGCCCTGCGCTGCTCGCCGCCGGGGCGGTTGCGGTGCTGTCCGGCTGTTCCGGCATGGGACCGACCAGCCCGTCGGACGCGGCGCTGGCCTGCCCGAAGGTCAACATCGTCCGCGACCTGCAGGAAGTGACGGTCTTCCGCCCCGGCGGGAAGGATCTGACCGACCTGGAGTCGCGCGCGGCGTTGGTCGATTACACCGGCAACTGCGAATACACCAGCGCCGGCGTCACGGTGAACGTGAACGTCTTCCTGGTCGCCGAACGCGGTCCGGCGCTGCAGGGTACCACCGCCAAGTACCAGTATTTCGTGGCGCTGGCCCAGCCGGACGACACGCTGGTGTCGAAGGCTTACTTCGACACCGACGTGACCTTCGTCACCGGTCAGCCGCGCGCCGGCACGCGGGAGGAGCTGGCGCCGCGGATCCCGCTGCCCAAGGACGCCAACGCCAAGGATTGGAAGATCTATCTCGGCTTCCAGCTGACGCCGGAGCAGCTGAACTTCAATCGGACGCAGATGAAGAAGTAAGGCATCGGTCTGCCTGACTTCGGCTGACACGCTCTCTGCCGTCATTCCCGCGAAGGCGGGAATCCAGCCGCATCAAATGCTTGGTTGCATGGTCTGGATCCCCGCCTTTGCGGGGATGACGGCCGATGAGAGGACAGGCAGCGCCCGATCCGCCGATTGACAAACTTGTACATTCGCGACACTGTGCCGCCATCACGCCGATGATCCCTCGCGGGAGAGATCGTCCGGGAGCTTGTCGCAAATCGGCAGGTTCGCGGGCGGCGCCGAAGGAGCAACCGCCCCCGGAAACTCTCAGGCAAAAGGACCGCAAGGGGATAAGGCAACTCTGGAAAGCAGCCTCGGCGCCCAGTCGCCGCGACTCACCGAAGGAGTAAACCGGGTGCCCGGCTCGACCGGACGGCGGTGAATCTCTCAGGTCCAAGACAGAGGGGGCAGCTTCCTGCGCCGATCCCGGCGTGGGCGCTAGAACCCTGTCGGAGGACCAGCGTGACCGAGGCCGCAACCGCTCTCAAGACCACCCCGCTGCACGCGCTCCATGTCGAGCTTGGCGCCCGCATGGTGCCCTTTGCCGGCTATGACATGCCGGTGCAGTATCCGCTGGGCATCCTCAAGGAGCACCAGCACACCCGCGAGAAGGCCGGGCTGTTCGACGTGTCCCATATGGGGCAGGTCCGCCTGACCGGTGCCGACCCGGCTGCCGCCCTGGAAACGCTGGTCCCCGGCGACATCAAGGGGCTGGCCCAGGGCCGCATGCGCTACACGCTGTTCCTGAACGAGCAGGGCGGCATCCTCGACGACCTGATGGTGACCAATGCCGGCGACCACCTGTTCCTGGTGGTGAACGCCGCCTGCAAGGAGCAGGACGTCGCCCATCTGCGCGAGAAGCTGGCCGGCAAGGCCGAGGTCGAACTGCTGAACGATCTGGCGCTGATGGCGCTCCAGGGGCCGATGGCGGCCGAGGTGATGGCCCGCTTCGTGCCGGAAGCCGCCACCATGAAGTTCATGAGCTACCTGTCCGCCACCTTCAAGGGCGTGCCGGTGATCCTGACCCGCTCCGGCTATACCGGCGAGGATGGCTACGAGATCTCCTGCGACAAGGCCGATGCGGAGATGATCGCCCGCGCCCTGCTGGCCGAAGCGGAGGTCGAGGCGATCGGGCTGGGCGCCCGCGATTCGCTACGGCTGGAGGCCGGGCTCTGCCTCTACGGCCACGACATCGACACCACCACGACGCCGGTCGAAGGCGCCTTGGAATGGACCCTGCCGAAGCGCCGCCGCGCCGAGGGTGGGTTCCCCGGCTATGACATCATCCACCGGCAGCTGACCGAAGGCGCCACGCGCCGCCGCGTCGGCATCCAACCGGAAGGCCGCCAGCCGGCCCGCGAGCACACCGAAATACAGGACGCCAACGGCAACCGCATCGGCGAGATCACCAGCGGCGGCTTCGGCCCGACCGCCGGCGCGCCGGTCGCCATGGGCTATGTCGACATCGCGAACTCCGCGGTCGGCACGCCGCTGACGCTGGTGGTGCGCGGCAAGCCGCTGCCCGCCCGCGTCGCCGCCACGCCCTTCGTGCCGCAACGCTATTACCGGGGCTGATGCCTCGGCGCTCCCAACCACAAGCAACCGTATTGGACAGGGAAACCTTCAGATGACCAAGAAATTCACCAAGGACCACGAGTGGGTTCTCGTCGAGGGCGATGTCGCCACCGTCGGCGTCACCGACTTCGCACAGAGCCAGCTGGGCGACGTGGTGTTCGTCGAGCTGCCCGAGGCCGGCCGCGTGCTGGAGCAGGGCAAGGAAGCCGCCGTCGTCGAATCGGTGAAGGCCGCCAGCGACGTGTACGCTCCGGTCTCCGGCACCGTGGTGGAAGCCAACCAGGCCCTGGTGGACGACCCGTCCATGGTCAACAGCGCCGCCGAGGGTGAGGGCTGGTTCTTCAAGATCCAGTTGAAGGACGCCTCCGAACTGGACGCCCTGATGGACGAAGCGGCCTACAAGGCCTTCGTGGAGGAATCCCACTAACATGCGCTATCTGCCCCTGACCGAGGCCGACCGGCAGTCGATGCTGGAGGCCATCCGCGCAACATCGGTCGAAGACCTGTTCCGCGACGTTCCAAAGGCGGCCCGTCTGGCCGGCCCGATCGGGGGCTTGCCCAACCACATGGGCGAGCTTGAGGTCGAACGGCTGCTGGGCTCCATGGCGGCCAAGAATGTGCCGGCGGGGAGCGTGCCCAGCTTCCTCGGCGCCGGCGCCTACCGCCACCATGTGCCGGCCACCGTCGACCATCTGGTCCAGCGCGGCGAGTTCCTGACCGCCTACACCCCGTACCAGCCGGAGGTGAGCCAGGGAACGCTGCAGGTCCTGTTCGAATTCCAGACCCAGGTCGCGCTGCTGACCGGCATGGATGTGGCCAACGCCTCGATGTATGACGGCGCCACCTCCTGCGCCGAGGCGGTGATGATGGCCAACCGCGTCACCCGGCGGAAGAAGGCCATCCTGTCCGGCGGCCTGCACCCGCATTACCGCGACGTGACCACCACCGACGCCCGCTTCATCGGCTTCGAGGCGGTGGCCCTGCCGGCCGCCCCGACCGGCGGCGAGGATCTGCTGGCGCTGGTCGACGACAAGACCTCCTGCGTCGTCGTGCAGAATCCGGACGTGTTCGGCCATGTCCGCGACTACACCGATCTGGCCGCCGCCTGCCAGGCGAAGGGCGCGCTGCTGATCGTCGTGGTGACGGAGGCGCTGTCGCTCGGCCTGCTGACGCCCCCCGGCGACATGGGCGCCGACATCGTCGCGGCGGAAGGCCAGTCCTTCGGCAACGCGCTGAACTTCGGCGGCCCCTATGTCGGGCTGTTCGCGGTGAAGGATAAGTACGTTCGTCAGATGCCGGGCCGCCTGTGCGGCGAGACGGTGGACGCCGACGGCCGCCGCGGCTTCGTGCTGACGCTCTCCACCCGCGAGCAGCACATCCGCCGCGAGAAGGCGACCTCGAACATCTGCACCAACTCCGGCCTGTGCGCGCTGGCCTTCTCGATCCATGTCAGCCTGCTGGGCGAGGCGGGGATCACGCAGCTGGCCCAGCTGAACCATGCCAAGGCGGTCCAGATGGCCGACAAGCTGGCGGCGGTTCCGGGCGTGCAGGTGCTGAACGACGGCTTCTTCAACGAGTTCACCGTCAAGCTGCCGAAGCCGGCCGCCGCGGTGGTCGAGGAGCTTGCCAAGCGCCGCATCCTGGGCGGCGTGCCGGTGTCGCGCCTGTACCCCGGCGAAATGGAAGACCTGCTGCTGGTCGCCGTCACCGAGACCAACACCGACGCCGACATGGACGCTTTCGCCGCCGCGCTGACTGAGGTACTGGCATGAGCATGAACAACCAGGGCCGTCCGTCGGCCATTCCCGCCGGCAGCGCCGGGTTCGATGGCGTGACCGGCACCGTCACCGGCAACCGCGGCCTGCAGATCGAAGAACCGCTGATCTTCGAACAGGACAGCGCCGGCCGCACCGGCGTCGACCTGCCCGACGTGCCGAAGGTTGCCTCGCGCCTGGGTGCGGTGAAGCCGCGCGCCAAGGTGGGGCTCCCCGGCCTTGCCGAGCCGCAGGTGGTCCGCCACTACACCCGCCTGTCGCAGAAGAACTACGCCATCGACAGCGGATTCTATCCGCTCGGCTCCTGCACGATGAAGCACAACCCGCGCCTGAACGAGAAGATGGCGCGGCTCCCCGGCTTCTCCGACGTACATCCGATGCAGCCGGTCAGCACGGTGCAGGGCGCGCTGGAACTGATGGACCAGCTGGCACACTGGCTGAAGACCCTGACCGGTATGGCCGCCGTGACGCTGGCGCCCGCCGCCGGCGCCCATGGCGAGATGTGCGGCATCATGGCGATCCGCGCCGCGCATGAGGCGAAGGGCGACAGCGGCCGCACCAAGATCCTGGTGCCGGAAAGCGCCCACGGCACCAACCCGGCGACCGCCGCCGCCTGCGGCTACAGCGTCGACGCCATCCCGGCGACCGCCGACGGCCGCGTCGATCTGGAGGCACTGAAGGCCAAGCTCGGTCCCGACGTGGCCGGCCTGATGCTGACCAACCCCAACACCTGCGGCCTGTTCGAGCGCGACATCATCGCCATCGCCGACGCGGTGCACGAGGCGGGCGGCTATTTCTACTGCGACGGCGCCAACTTCAACGCCATCGTCGGGCGGGTGCGTCCGGCCGACCTCGGCATCGACGTCATGCACATCAACCTGCACAAGACCTTCTCCACCCCGCATGGCGGCGGCGGTCCGGGGTCGGGGCCGGTGGTGTTTGCGGAGTCTCTGGCGCCCTACATCCCGGTGCCTTACGTCACCCACGGCAAGGACGGCTTCGCGCTTGTCGAGAACGCCGGCGACGGCCCGGCCTTCGGCCGCATGAAGGCCTTCCACGGCCAGATGGGCATGTTCGTCCGCGCGCTGTCCTACATGCTGAGCCACGGCGCCGACGGGCTGTGGCAGGCGTCGGGCGATGCGGTGCTGAACGCCAATTACGTGATGGCGCGGCTGGAGGACGTGATGACGGCCTCCTTCGAGGGACCGTGCATGCACGAGTGCCTGTTCGACGACCGCTTCCTGAAGGGGACGGGGGTCACCACGCTCGACATAGCGAAGGCGCTGATCGACGAGGGCTTCCACCCGATGACCATGTATTTCCCGCTGGTCGTCCACGGTGCCCTGCTGATCGAGCCGACCGAGACGGAAAGCAAGGCCAGCCTCGACCAGTTCGTCGACGCCCTGCGTGCGCTGGCCGAGCGGGCGAAGTCGGGCGACGTGGCCTATTTCCAGGCCGCACCGCGCCTGACGCCGCGCCGCCGCCTGGACGAGACCGCGGCGGCCCGCAAGCCGGTCCTGCGCTGGACCCCGCCGGTGGAGGCGGAGGCTTTGGCGGCGGAGTAAGAAAACTCCCTCTCCCGTCCCGGGAGAGGGAAGGGGCCCGCAAAGCGGGAAGGGTGAGGGGTGAGGTACGAAGCCATGCGCTTCGGGATTCTCGGATTCCCCCTCACCCTCCCCACGCCTTCAGCGCGGGTCCCCTCCCTCTCCCGGGGCGGGAGAGGGAAACCTCACCGCCTCACTTGTCGGTCTTGTCGGCGTACTTGTCGGCCTTCTTCTGATCCTCTGCGGCCTCACGGGCCATTTCCTCGCCGATCTTCGGATCGATGCGTTTGGCTTCCTCGATCAGGTCGCGCGCCTTGCGGGGGTCGCCTTCGGCGGCCTTGTCCAGGGCCTGCTCGGCCAGATCGTGGGCCTTCTTGTGTTCCGGGCTGACTTCGTGGCGGGTGGCCATGGGGCGTTCTCCTGAGCATTTCGTAGGGGACGTTCTCCAACAGGTTCGGTCCGGCCAAGTTCCGGTCGCCGCAGCGCACAAAATTTTTTCGAAGAGCATGGAATAGGGAAGTCGGTCTGCCCGTTTGTGCGGATGTCCGGTGGCGAACGGCCACCCTGCAACAGGGCAACGCGAACTCCCCATGAGCAACCCGAAGAACTCGATCCGGCGCGCAGCCATCGCCGCCGCACTGCTGGCCGTGACCGCCGGCCACGCGTCCTTCTGGTCCTGGCGCAACGCGCCGACGCCGGTGGAGGCGGAGCCCGGCCGTATCGAATCCGTGTCCTACTCGCCTTCGGGCCGCAGCTACGATCCCAACCACCAGCCGGTGGTGCCGCGCCAGGAGATCGAGAAGGACATGAGCGCCATCGCCGGCTTCGCGAATGGCGTCCGTACCTATTCCACGCTGGGTTCCCAGGGCGAGGTGCCGGAGATTGCGATCTCCAAGGGCCTGGACGTGACGCTCGGCATCTGGCTGAGCGAGGACAAGTCCCGGAACGAGCGCGAGATTCTGCACGGCATCGCGCTGGCCAAGGAGTTCCGCGGCATCAAGCGCATCATCGTCGGTAACGAGACGCTACTGCGCGCCGAGATGACCGACGCCGAACTGGCCGCCTACATCAAGCGCGTGCGCGCCGCCGTCCCCGCCAACGTCAAGGTCGGCACCGCCGACGTGTGGTCGGAGATGGTCAAGGCCAATGCCACGGTGAAGGCGTCGGACTTTATGGGCGTCCACGTCCTGCCCTACTGGGAAGGCGTGCCGGTCGACAATGCGCTGACCTGGATCCGCGACCGGCTCGACACCGTGCGCAAGTCGCACCCGGGTAAGCCGCTGTTCGTGGGCGAGGTCGGCTGGCCGTCGGGCGGCGAGAACTTCCACGACGCTTACCCGACGCCGCAGGCGCAGGCCGCCGTCGTCCGCGGCTTCGCGGCGGAAGCCAACGCGCTGGGCCTGCACTACAACGTCGTCGAGGCTTTCGACGGCATTTGGAAATCGACCATCGAAGGCTCGCCCGGGCCGACCTGGGGCGTGCTGGACGCCGACCGTCAGCCGAAATGGTCGATGACCGGTGAGGTCGCCGCCCCCTACGGCGACCGGGTCGGCGCAGGCGTGGCGCTGGCCGTCGGCCTCGCTTTGTCGGCTTTCGCCGTGTTCCGCCGCCGGACCAACGCCGGCTTCGCCCTGGCCGCCTCGCTGGGCGCCAACATCATCGGCTTCGCCATCGGTTCGGCCGTCGCCGGCGCCTTCTCCGAATATCTGACCTTCGGCGCAGTCACCACCTGGGGCTCCGCCTTCGCGCTGGGCGCCCTGATGATGAGCGTCGCCTTCGCCGATCTGGTGGACGTCGCCCGCCGGCTGCTGACCGGCCGCGCCCCGACGCTGCTGCCGCACGCCGTGCCGGCCGTCGACCACAAGCCGATGGTGTCGATCCACGTCGCCGCCTGCCGCGAGCAGCCGGACGTGCTGAACGCCACGCTGGCCTCGCTGTCGCGGCTGGACTACCCGAACTACGAGGTTGTCGTCCTCATCAACAACACCGAGGAGGAGCATCTGGTCCGCCCGGTGGAGGAGATGTGCCGGGCGCTGGGGCCGAAGTTCAAGTTCCACTGGTACAAGAAGATCTCCGGCTTCAAGGCCGGCGCCCTGAACGCCGCGCTGCGCCACACGGACCCGGCGGCCGAGATCGTCGCCGTGCTGGACGCCGACTACACCGTCTCGCCCGACTGGCTGTCGAAGCTGGCCCCGACCTTCGCCGATCCGTCGGTCGGCATCGTCCAGGCCCCGCAGGAGCACCGTGACGGCCATGAGACGGCGCTGAAGGCCGCGATGACCGCCGAGTACCGTCCCTTCTTCGACGTCGGCATGCAGGAAGGCGTTTCGTCCCAGGCCTTTATCTGCCACGGCACGATGATCATGCTGCGCCGGTCGGCGATGGATCAGGTCGGCGGCTGGTCGGAAGCGGGGATCTGCGAGGACACCGAACTGGGCCTGCGCATCCTGTCGGCCGGCTACCGCGCCGCCTACACCGACGAGCGGCTGGGCGCCGGTCTGGCTCCGGACAACTTCATGCAGTTCCGCAAGCAGCGCGACCGCTGGGTGTTCGGCTCGACCCAGATCGTCCGCGCCCACTGGAGGAAGTTCCTGCCCGGTGCGGCCGAGCTGAGCGCGCGGCAGAAGCTGGGCTACGTCACCAACTGGATCCGCTGGTGGTCCGACGCCGTCGGCCTGTTCGCCGCCGTCGCCGCCGTGGTCTGGACCTTCGCTTCGCTGGTTCTGCCGCTGCACCTGCCGCCGGTGGCCGCCACCGCCGCCGTGCTGGGTGCCCTGGTCCTGCGTGCCGCCTCCAGCCTGCTGGCCTCGCGCTACGCCTCCGGCAACAGCTGGACGCACAGCCTGGGCGCCTGCGCCGTCGGCATGGCACTGTCCACCACCGTGGCCCTTGCCGTCGTCCGTGGTCTGGTCCGCAAACACGACGCCTTCCGGGTGACCGCCAAGGGCGGCAAGCGCACCGCCGGCCGCTTCTGCGCCAAGCCGGAGGCCTGGCTGTCGGCCGCCCTGGTCGCCGCGTCCGCCACCGCCGCGCTGGTCAATCCGCTGGGCACCCTGTCGCTGGAGCTGTGGTCGATGCTGCTCGCCGCCATGGCCGTGCCGAACCTGATGGCCGTCGCCTTCGGCATCGGCGACATGCTGCCGGTCCGCGAGGCCAAGCCGGCGCCGGTCCCCGCCACCCCGCAGGCTGCTCCGGCCAGCCAGGAGCAGGGGGCGAACCAGCCGATCGCCGCGTAAATCTTCTTGGCTTAATGCAAGAATTGACCCCTTTCCCGCCTCGTCCGGCGGGGGAGGGGTCAACTTTTGGGGGTGGAAGCGCTTTTCTGACCAAGGTGAAACTTGTCGGCAACAGTGCTTCGTGCCTACCATCGGCGGCTGAAATCGACAGAGACGCGCGAGCCAACGCGCCAAGCACTCTTCGCAGGGAGAACGCCATGCACGTCGTGAAAGCGTCCGACCAGTCCCCGCCGTCGCTGCTGTCCGATGACACCCGTGTTCGTCTGGAGAATTGGCTGGCCTCGCAGGCCGGAGCATCCCGTGTCACGGTAACGGAGGATGGCCGGCTTGGCGGTGGCGCCATCTCCCTGAACCTTGCGGTGACGCTGAAGATCGACGGCGGTCCGCTGGCCGGGCGCCATGCCTGCGTGCTGCGGGCCGAAGGCGGCGGGCGCATCTCCGCCAGCATCGGCAAGCTTCGCGAGTATGTCGTTCTGCGCGCCGCCTTCGCCGCCGGGGTGATGGCGCCGGAACCGCTGTTCGCCTGCGACGATCCGGCCGTGCTGGGCCACGACTTCTACATCATGCGCCGGGCCGAAGGGCTGGGTGCGGGGCATGCGGTCACGCGCTCGGACGCGGCGCAGCCGGAGTTGGCGCGCGAGCTTGGCCGGCAGCTTGGCCTGCTGCACCGGATCACGCCCGAAACGGAAGGGCTGGAGCGGCTGGGCGAAGCGCCCGAATGCCCGGCGCAGGAAACGCTGGTGCAGTTCCGCCGCTGGTTCGGCGAGCTGGGGCGCCGCGATCCGGTGATCGCCTGGGGCCTGCGCTGGATGGAGATCAACGCGCCGCTGCCGGGCGCGGTGGTGCTGTGCCACCGCGACTTCCGCACCGGCAACTATCTGGTCAAGGACGGCGCGCTGACCGCGATCCTGGATTGGGAGTTCGCCGGATTCAGCGATCCGATGGAGGATCTGGGCTGGTTCTGCGCCCGCTCCTGGCGCTTCCGCCGGCCGGACCGCGAGGCGGGCGGCATCGCCGACCGGGCGGACTTCTATGCCGGTTATGAGGAAACTTCAGGGCGCCGCGTCGATCCGGCGCGGGTCGCCTATTGGGAGACGGCAGCCTATCTGCGCTGGGCCGCCATCGCGGTGGAGCAGGGGCTGCGCCACAGCTCCGGCGCCGAGCCCTCGCTGGAGCTGGCGCTGACCGGACGGATGCTGCCGGAGATCGAGATGGACATGCTGCGCCATCTCCGCACCATCGGCGGGATGGCCTCCGGCTTCGTGGAGAGGGTGGCCTGATGCGCGCCAACCCCGACGCCCGCGGCCTTCTGCAGATCGCCGCATCGACCTTCCGGGCCGACGTGCTTCCCCATGTCGCCCCGGAAGCCCGCTTTGCCGCGCTGATGGTCGCCAATGCGTTGGAGATCGCTGAACGGGAACTGAAGGGGCTGGATGCCGCCGGCCATTCGATGCTGGCGGCGCTCGCCCTGCTCTATGGCGAGGATGCCGACGACGCCCTGTCCGGCGACGAGCTGCGCAAGCGGGTCGAGGCGCTGCAGCACCGCCTGTGCATCGAGATCGCCGCCGGCGACTTCGATCATGACGGCCAGGACGTGCTGATGGACTCGCTGGAAGCCATCGTTCAGGCGCGGCTGGGCATCTCCAACCCGAAGGTGCTGGGGCAACAGTAAGGCAGTTTACGAACGGCACTGCGTTCCGCCCTGCGCGGAGTGCAGTGCCGTTCAGCCTGCGCTCGACAGACGGGGGTGTTGCGGCCATATAATCGGTTCCCGTTCCGTACCCCTTCCCTGATCCGGATCGCCGCCCCATGGCAAGCCCCGTCCTGTCCGCCATTCCCGCCAAGCCGCTCGCGAAGCTGGAAGCCGGAAAGCAGTTCGTCATCTCCTCGGAGTTCACGCCTTCGGGCGACCAGCCGAACGCCATCGCGGAGCTGACCGCCGGGCTGCGGCAGGGGGAGAAGGATCAGGTGCTGCTGGGCGTCACCGGGTCGGGCAAGACCTTCACCATGGCGCACGTCATCCAGACGGTGCAGCGCCCGACGCTGATCCTGGCGCCCAACAAGACGCTGGCGGCGCAGCTGTATGGCGAGATGAAGTCCTTCTTCCCCAACAATGCGGTGGAATACTTCGTCTCCTACTACGACTATTATCAGCCGGAAGCCTACGTCCCGCGCACCGATACCTATATCGAGAAGGAATCCTCGATCAACGAGCAGATCGACCGCATGCGCCACTCGGCGACGCGGGCTCTGCTGGAGCGGGACGACGTCATCATCGTCGCGTCGGTGTCCTGCATCTACGGTATCGGCTCGGTCGAGACCTATTCGGAGATGACGGTCGACCTGCGCAAGGGCGAGGTGATCGCCCAGCCTGAACTGCTGCGCAAGCTGACCGAGCTTCAGTACAAGCGCAACGACGCCGCCTTCGGCCGCGGCCTGTTCCGCGTGCGCGGCGACACGGTGGAGCTGTTCCCAGCCCACATGGAGGACCGGGCATGGCGGATCTCGCTGTTCGGCGACGAGATCGAGGGCATCCACGAGATCGACCCACTGACCGGCGAGAAGCTGGCGGCGCTGGAAGCCGTGCGCGTCTATCCGAACAGCCACTATGTGACGCCGAAGCCGACGCTGAACCAGGCGATCAACCAGATCAAGAAGGACCTGAAGGACCGGCTGGAGGAGTTCGCCGCCGAGGGCAAGCTGCTGGAGGCGCAGCGGCTGGAACAGCGCACCACCTTCGACATCGAGATGATGGCGGCCACCGGCTCCTGTGCCGGCATTGAAAACTATTCGCGCTATCTGACCGGCCGCGCGCCGGGGAGCCGCCGCCGACCCTGTTCGAGTATCTGCCGGGCGACGCGCTGCTGATCGTCGACGAAAGCCACGTCATGGTTCCGCAGATCGGTGGCATGTACCGCGGCGACCTGATGCGGAAGACGACGCTGTCCGATTACGGCTTCCGCCTGCCCAGCGCCAAGGACAACCGCCCGCTGAAGTTCGAGGAATGGGAGGGCATGCGGCCGCAGACGGTCTTCGTCTCCGCCACCCCCGGCCCTTGGGAGCTTGAGCGCACCGGCGGCGTCTTCACCGAACAGCTGGTCCGTCCGACCGGCCTGATCGACCCGCCGGTGATCGTCCGCCCGACCGAAACCCAGGTCGACGACCTGATCGGCGAATGCAAGGAGGTGGTCGCCAAGGGCTATCGCGTGCTGGTCACCACCCTGACCAAGAAGATGGCGGAGGCGCTGACCGAATACATGCACGAGGCGGGCCTGCGCGTCCGCTACATCCACTCCGACGTGGAAACGCTGGAGCGCATCGAGATCATCCGCGACCTGCGGCTGGGCGCCTATGACGTGCTGGTCGGCATCAACCTGCTGCGCGAGGGGTTGGACATCCCGGAATGCGCCCTGGTGGCGATCCTGGACGCCGACAAGGAAGGCTATCTGCGTTCAAAGACCTCGCTGATCCAGACCATCGGCCGCGCGGCGCGCAACGTCGATGGGCGGGCGATCCTCTATGCCGACAAGATCACCGACAGCATGAAATACGCCATCGACGAGACGGCGCGCCGCCGCGAGAAGCAGATGGCCTACAACCTGGAGCACGGCATCACGCCGGAATCGGTCAAGAAGGCCATCGGCGACATCCTGGAAAGCGTGTTCGAGCGCGGCGACCATGTGACGGTGAAGACCGGCCTGAACTCCAACGAACTGGTCGGCCACAATCTCAAGAGCGTCATTGCCGATCTGGAAAAGCGCATGCGCGCCGCCGCCGCCGACCTGGAGTTCGAGGAGGCCGCCCGCCTGCGCGACGAACTGCGCCGGCTGGAAGCCATGGACCTGGGACTGGAAACCCCCGGCAGCATCGGCATCAGCAGCGCCCGCCAGGGCCGCGGCATCCCCGAAGGCGCGCCGAAGAAGCAGGGCCGCCGCCGCCGCGGACCGTGAGCCACACAGGGAGTTCCGGGCCACCCTTGTCCCAAACAGGTTGCATCACCATACTTCCGCTTCCCGTAGGATGACGCGGGTTCGCAGGAGGGTTGGGGTTTGCCGTTTCGTCGTGTCGTGATGGTGCCGCTGATGGCACTGGCGCTGTCGGGCGCCGGGTTGGCGTCGGCACCCATGGCCGTTGCGGCGGATGGCAGGGCCGAGGGTAAGCCGGCGTCGGTCGCGGAACTCCCGCTGCCTTCCCTGAAGACGAAATCCGGCGATTGCGAGCTGGCGGAGCAGGGCGACGCCGATGCCGCCTTCCGGATGGCCCGCCGCTACCTGTTCGGCAAGGGCGTGCGCAAGGACCGGAGGCTCGGCACCGCATGGCTGCGTGCGGCGGCCTCGCGCGGGCATCCGGAAGCGCGCCGGCTGGTCAACTATGTTCCCGGCCGCATGGGCCGCATCCGCCCTTGGTGCCGCCCCGGCGCCGGCCCGCTGCGCGAGGTCGCTCCGCCCCCGGCGGAGGTCGTGTCGCTGGTCAACTCCATCGCGTCGAGATACGGCGTCGATCCCGCGCTGGTGCTTGCGGTCATCCAGGCCGAGAGCGCCTTCCGCACCGACGCGGTATCGCCGAAGGACGCCGCCGGGCTGATGCAGCTGATCCCCGACACCGCGGACCGCTTCGGCGTGGGCAACGTCTTCGATCCCAAGGAGAACATCACCGGAGGGGTGAAGTACCTGCGCTGGCTGCTGGCCTATTTCCAGGGCGACGTGACGCTGGCGTTGGCCGGCTACAATGCCGGCGAAGGTGCGGTCGACCGCTACAAGGGCGTCCCGCCCTATGAGGAGACGCGGAACTACGTCCGCATCATCCGCCGGAACTACGACGCCCTCCGCCATCCTTTCGACCGGTCGGTGGCGGAGCCGTCACCGGCGCTCCCGGCCATTCGCGATGCGGCCGCCCGCGCGGTCGAGGCGGAGTTGCCACGCGGCGCCAAATCGCCGAAAAAGGGATAGCCCCTTACCGCTGAACAGGAGTGCCCGCCCGTGCCGATGTCCGAACGCAGCGTTCTCGGCCTCAGCGCCGCCGGCTTCCACAAGATCGCCTACACCCAATGGGGGCGCGACGATGCTGCGCGGACGGCGGTGTGCGTCCATGGGTTGACGCGCAACGGCCGCGATTTCGACCGGCTGGCTTTGGGGCTGGCGGACCGCTGGCGGGTCGCCTGCCCGGACGTGGTCGGGCGCGGGCGCAGCGACTGGCTGCCGGTGCCGGCGCTCTACGGCTATCCGCAATACTGCTCCGACATGGTGGCGCTGATCGCCCGCATGGGGGTGGAGACGGTCGACTGGGTCGGCACCTCGATGGGCGGGCTGATCGGCATGACGCTGGCGGCCCAGGCCAACAGCCCGATCCGCCGCATGGTCATCAACGACGTCGGTCCCTTCATCGCCCAGGCCGGCCTGCAGCGGATCGCCGATTATGTCGGCAAGGACCCGGTGTTCGAGGATCTGCCGGCGCTCGAATCCTACCTGCGCTTCGTCCTGATGGGGTTCGGTACGATCAGTGACGAGTGCTGGCGCCATATGGCGGAACACAGCGCCCGCCCGCTGCCCGACGGACGCTTCCGCCTTGCCTACGACCCGGCCATCGGGGAAGCCTTCAAGACCGCGCCCATCGGCGACGTCGATCTGTGGGCGCTGTGGGACCGGGTGCGCTGCCCGGTGCTGGTGCTGCGAGGTGCCGAATCCGACCTGCTGAGCGCCGAGACGGCGGAGCGTATGGCGGAGCGCGGGCCGGGGGCGTCCGGTCTGGTGCAGGTTGTGGAAATCCCCAACACCGGCCACGCCCCGTCCCTGATGACGGACGACCAGATCGCGATCGTCCGCAACTTCCTGTCCCAGGACTGATCGACCGGGTCCATGCGGGCCGGGGGCCTCAGTTCATCCGGCGCAGCACCGTGTCGAGCCGGCCGCGGCCATCCCTGTCCAACCAGGTGGCGGAGACGCGCCCGTCCGGCCGCAGACGGTAGCGCAGGACGTTCCGGCCCTTCTCGTCGAAGACCAGTTCGCCGTTCTCGATCCGGCCCTTGCGGCGCACCCGCTCGAAGGGCTGGTCGGCCTCCATGCCGGCGCCCAGCAGGTAGTCGGCATGGACGGCGTCGCCTTCGGCCTTCTCCACCGACAGCGCGACCTCGCGGCCGTTGATGTAGCTGCCGTACCACATGCCCATGTAGGGGCGCTGAGCGGCGGTGGTGTCGATGTCGCTCTTGGCGGAGCCGGAGGAGTTGGCCGGCAATGCGGCCTGCAGCAGTTCGGCGCTCGGGTTGCGGCCCCAGGACTCGTCGCAGGGCGGATCGTCCGGGGCCGGCGGTGCCTCGGCGAAGCGGGCGATGCAGGCGCCGAAGCGGCGGACGAACAGGCCGGTGTTGGCGGCGCCATGGCCGGTCAGCAGCGACGGCTGGTCGACGATCAGGCTGCTCAGGCCGCGCTGCGCCAGGATGCTGCGCGCCGGCTCCGCGCGCCCGCCCGGATCGAAATCGTCACCATGGAAGAAGAACATCATGACCCGCGCCCGGCGGACCTCGCGCAGGATCGGCCAGAGCTGTGCTGCGTTCTCGCGATAGCTGTCATAGGCTTCGGTGAAGTTGCCGAAGGCGGCAGGCGCGGTGGCGACGATGGAATCGATGGAGTTGGTCTGGCCGGCGGCGATCAGCGAGATGAAGGCGCCGAAGGACTGGCCGGTCAGGGCAACACGGCGGTAGCCCTTGGTCTTCAGCATGTCCGAATAGCCGGCCAGCGCGCGGGCGCTGTTGGGCAAGGTGTCGCTGACGCGCATGCGGTCCAGCCGGAACACGTCCCACCCGGCATCGCGCAACGTTTTCATGTAGAGCGGGGTAGGGGCCTCCGAATCTTCGGAGTCCACCGAGCGGCCGTGACTCCACACCACCGCGCCGCGGGCCTTGGCCGGGCCGGACAGCGACGCCTCGCCATAGGCGGGTTTCAGAACGATCTGGGCCGCCGCCGGGCGGACCTCCGTCAGCCCTCCCGCGAAACCCAATCCGACCATCGCGACCAGTCCGAGCACAGCCCCCCGAATCGTCCGCATCATCCCCACCGATCCCCCCGTACTGCGTGTCGGTTCAGGATTGGCCCCGTTGGTTAACGCGTCCTTTCCGGCATTCCGTACGCCCACCGGAAGCCACATTTTGTCACAGCCCAATTGTGCAACTAAGAATGACTCGCAGTTTTGCGCGTGTGGCGCTAGGATGCGCGCGCAACCGAACGAAGGAGCATCGGCATGTGCGGGACGGTGGAAGAAGGGCGGCCGTCGCCCTGGACGGTGACGGACCTGACGACGGCCGAACGGGCGCTGTTGACCGGCGTGCGGCAGTGGTTCCGCGCCGGGACCGCCGGTGCGATGGCGTCGATGCGCATCGGCCTGAATGTGGCTGGCGTGCCGAACACGGCGCTGCTGCCGCTGTTCGCGCTGCTCGGCACCTTCGCGGTGTCGGGTGCCCGCAAGCCCGAGATCCGCTGCCCGGCCTGCAGCCGCATCAGCGCGGACGAGGCGGCGCTGCTGGACTCCCTGGCCGCGGTGCAGAACGGCGATGCGGAGGTCGCGGCGCAGTATCTCGACCGCTGGCTTCCGCTGGTCGCCCTGTGCATGGCGACCGATGCCATGCGCGAGTTGGGCGGGATCCTGGACGGCGCCCGCATCTACCTGCCGCGGCGCCGGGCGGCCCGGCTGATGCCGCTTCCGCCCGGCGCCGCGCTGGCGGCGGAATAACGCCGGATCGCCTATTCGGTGGCCAGGCGCAGGCCGCGGCCACCCTCCAGCCTGACGGCTTCGGTCATGCGCTTTTGCAGAAGCCATTGGTCGATGGCGACGCGGACCAGCCGGCCTTCCGGCGTGTGGTACAGGAACTGTCCGCGCTCTCGGCCGCAATGTTCGTAACCCAGCCGTTCGTAGAAGGGCAGGACCCCCGCATTGTCGCGGTCCACGCCAAGCTCGGCGAAGGGCACGCCGCGCTGCACCACCAGCCGTTCCGCCGCCCGCACCAGCCGGACACCCAGTCCGAGCCGCCGGAAGGGCTGGAAGACCCGCAGGGCCCATAGGGTGGCCCGGCCGCTCGGCCGCTTGCGCAGGAAATCGATGCAGATCTGGCCGACGGGAAAGCCGTTGACGTCCGCCAGCAGCATCGCGCCGTCGCCGCGCTCCTGCAGGCGGAAGGCCCCGGCAATGATCTCGCGGTGGGGCGTATGCAGGCCGTACCACTCCAGGGTCGGCAGGTCGTCCTGTCTTGCCGGGCGGATGGTCACCGGCAGGGCGAGCGTCGCATGCCCATCGTCGTCTTCCCCCGTCTCCGTCCCGAACCGCCCTTTGGCGCCCATGCCGCTCGTTCCGGTGCGGCGGTGTGCTGTTGCCATGTGCCGATGCCTCGCAGGTTTTTCCCGCACTCGGTCGCCGCATGGATCGCGGCTTCGGTGACAACCCTACACGGCGTGCCGTCGTTCCGACGCTGTTCGGTCGGGATAAGGCTTTCGGCGATATCGGCGGGACCGGTGTGCAGGGAACGGAAATCCAAATAAAAATAAAATTTTATTTAAAAGAAGTCAGTGTAGTTCGGCGAGACTTCCGGCCCTGTCGGTACCTTCAGGCGAAGGAAGGACTATGAAGGCGGTGAGAGGTTGAATAACCGAAGTCTTATTGACGCGCAGGGATGCTCTTTGGTAGCTGTTGAAGAGCAGAAGGATTTCCGTTCGAAAGATGAACTGAATCTATTTTCTCTAAAATACCGGTGATTGGGCGGGGGATAAGACCATGATGAGAATTGTGAATCTGGGACGGACCGGAGTTTTCGTCGCGATGCGCGGCGGCAATCTGACCAGCCTCGGTGGCCGCACCCACTGGCGCAGCGCCGAAGAGGTGCGGCGCGCGGCCCAGGCGGAGAACATCGCGATCAGCGATTTCGTCGTCCGCACGCTGCCCTGAGTGGGACGTTGCCCCGACGGGAGGTTGACCCACCGGACAACCCGCCGGGTGGCTTTCGGATAAGAAAAGGGCGCGTTCGACGGAACGCGCCCTTTCTGTCGTAAAAGCAGGTCGGACGTACCGGAGTCGATCAGCCGGCGCGGACGCGGGCCAGGAACCGGTCGACCTCGGTCCGCAGGGTGGTGGACTGGCGCGATAGTTCGTTGGTCGCTTCCAGAACCTGACGGGCTTCTTCGCCGGCGCTGTTGGCGGAGGCGTTGACGGCGACGATGGTCTCGCTGACCTCGCGGGTGCCGATGGATGCCTGCTGAACGTTGCGGGCGATTTCGGTCGTCGCCGCGCCCTGCTCCTCCATGGCGGTGGCGATGGAGGTGGAGATCTCGTTGATGCGGGCGATGGTGCCGGAGATGGACCGGATGGCTCCGACCGCCTCCTGCGTGGCACCCTGGACGGCACCGATCTGCGAGTTGATCTCCTCTGTCGCCTTGGCGGTCTGGTTGGCGAGGCTCTTCACCTCGCTGGCGACGACGGCGAATCCCTTGCCGGCCTCACCGGCGCGGGCGGCCTCGATGGTGGCGTTCAGGGCCAGCAGGTTGGTCTGGCTGGCGATGTCGTGGATGAGCTTTACCACCTGACCGATGCGGCTGGCGGCGTCGGCAAGCCCCTGCACGGTGGCGTTGGTCCGCTCCGCTTCGGTCATCGCGGCGTTGGCGATGGCGGCGGACTGCGTCACCTGATGGCTGATCTCGCCGATGGAGGCGGTCAGCTCCTCCGCTGCAGCGGCGACGGTCTGGATGTTGACCGACGCCTCTTCCGCGGCGGCGGCCACCTGGGTCGACTGCTCGCTGGTGGTTTCCGCGGTGCGGCTCATCGCCTGGGCGGTGCCCTGGAGCTGCTGCGCGGCGCTTGCCACCGCCTGGACGACGCCCTTCACTTCCCGCTCGAAGCTGTCGGCGGTGCTGCCCAGTTCGCGCGCGATGATGGCCGCGGTGTTCAGGTCGATATAGACGGAGGTGGCGAGGTCCATGTCCAGGAACACCGCCTTGTTGATCGCCTGCAGCAGCTGCGACAGTTTCTCCGGCTTCTTGCGGTGGATCTGGCTCGCCAGTTCGATCAGCTTGTTCAGGGTGAAGCAATAGGCGCCGGTGTACCAGCGCGGCTCCAACCCGATGCGCTGGTGCGTCTGGCCGATCTTCAGGACCTGATTGACATAGGCCTCGTCGAAGGTGCCGGTGAAGACGTTGCGCAGCCAGTGCTGCTTCTGCAGGTCCCGCGCACGGCCGGTGATCGCCGGGTTCGCCAGCATGGGGGCGACCTGCGGCACCGTGCGGAGATAGCCGTAGAACTCCTCCAGAATCTGATCGATCCGTTGCGCCAGATAGGGCTGGAATTCGCGAAGCGTTGCCTTCGTCGCCTCGTCGATGCGCAGGAAGGTGATGCGGTCAATGATCGACTGAGTCTGGGCAGCGTTCGACATGGAGCCCCTCTCCCAATTGAGATATGACAAGCGTACTAAGAATTGCCGAAATTGCAAACTTTCCCGCGAGCGGCACATCATGCGCAGGCACTCGCATCTTTGAACATGTCACTTTGTCGCAGAACCTCTGTCGCGGGTAATCAATGGGTTGTGAGGGCCGGCGGGGGCGGTTGTTCGATACCCGGCGCCGGAAAGAAAAAACCGGCGGAGCCCGAAGGCGCCGCCGGCTGCAGGTTGACAGGTCTGGAGGCAACAGGCGGGCCGCAGCCCGCGGGAGCGATGCGGAGCCCGGCCCGACGGCCGGCGCCGCATAAGGCCCGTCCGGAGCGTACCCGCTCCGGACGGGAGACCGGATGGGATCAGGCCACCATCGGGGTGGCCGGGCGGCGCAGAGCCTGGGCGGCGCTGAGCACGGCCTTCTGGAGCTTCTCGAAGGCCCGCACCTCAATCTGGCGCACGCGTTCGCGCGACACCGAGAATTGCTGGCTCAGGGCTTCGAGGGTGGAGGGATCGTCCTTCAGACGGCGTTCGAACAGGATGCGGCGTTCGCGCGCGTCCAGCCGGTCCAGGGCCTGGCCGACCAGCCGGCGGCGCAGCGCCAGTTCGTCGGCTTCCGCCAGCATGGTGTCCTGGGTGGGACGGTCGTCCGCCAGCAGTTCGAGCCAGTTGGTCTCGCCGTCGGTCGACAGGGTGGCGTCAAGCGAGCTGTCGTTGGCGGCGAGGCGGCGGTTCATCTCCACCACCTCGGTCTCCGGCACGTCCAGCTCGGCGGCGATGGTGGCCACCGTCTCCGGCGACAGGTCGCCCTGCTCCAGTTCGGCCATCTGGCTCTTCAGCCGGCGCAGGTTGAAGAACAGCTTCTTCTGCGCGGCGGTCGTGCCCATCTTCACCAGCGACCAGCTGTGCAGGATGTACTCCTGGATCGCGGCGCGGATCCACCAGGTAGCATAGGTGGCGAAGCGGAAGCCGCGCTGCGGATCGAACTTCTGGGCGGCCTGCATCAGGCCGACATTGCCCTCGGCGACCAGATCGACCAGCGGCAGGCCGTAGCCGCCGAAGCCGCGGGCGATCTTGATGACGAGGCGGAGATGGCTGCCCACCAGTTGCTCCAGCGCCTGCGGGCTGCCGCGCTCCCGCCAGGCAATGGCGAGGTCGCGCTCCACGTCCGGCGCCAGGATGGGGAAGCGCTTGGATTCCTCGATGTAGCGGGTCAGGCTGGCGTTTTCACCGGTCAGCAGTTTCTTCAGCACGCGAATGCCTCCTCTCCAACGCTTCCTGGGGCAGCCCCGGCCGGGGCCGGCCCTGTCGGGACCCATGGCGGGATCGCCCGGAGGCGATGAACCAACGGCGGACTGTGGCGCGAACGTAGGAATAACGTCCGTCGATCCGACCTTAGCTGTTGTGGGGTTTGTATTTTGCCCGGTGTCGCAAGGAACCGCGTCCTTTTGACAATGTTAATGTGGCCGCGGATTTGCGGCGGATCAAGCCGGGAAAGGGCATGTTCCGGGTGTTTTTCGGCGTATACCCAGGCTCTTCTTCCACCCGCACCGGCAGTCCGGGAGAGGAGGCAATCCTATGACCCCTGACGTTCAGCCGGGTGACGTTCGGGCGGTCTGTCCTCTTCCGATCGGCGGGCACAGGTCCGGGCGGACTGCCGTCGATATGCCGCACCCGCGAAGTGGATCGGCTGCAGGTGAGCCAGGGGTGCGGGAGGCGGCTATGCCTCTGCGGTGAGGATGGTGATAGGACCGCCCGTGGTCCCTCAACCATACCGGAACCCTAGATGGGAAGGCCGATCCGCTTCGCCACCCGAACATTGGTCATAGGCCGTCGAGGTGGGGTGGAGGTAAGCCGGGCGCGCAAGCGAGCGGGGACGGGGAGGGAGTTCCCGTGTCGCTCGCCTGTCCCCCGGCGCCGTGCGCATATGAAAAAGGCGCGCCCTGATGGACGCGCCTTTCCAGGCATTACGCGGATGGAGACCGGTTACTCGGCCGCCGCGCGCTTGCGGCCGAGGCCGAGCTTGGTGGCCATTTCCGAACGGGCCTTGGCGTAGTTCGGCGCGACCATCGGGTATTCGGCCGGCAGGCCCCACTTGGCGCGGTATTCGTCCGGCGTCATGTCGTAGACGGTCTTCAGATGCCGCTTCAGCATCTTCAGCTTCTTCCCGTCTTCCAGGCAGACGATGTATTCCGGCGTGACCGACTTCTTGATCGCGACGGCCGGAACCAGTTCGGCCTTCGCCTGGGCCGGCTTGTCCTCGCCCAGACCGCGGAAGGCAGCCTGGACGCTGTTGATCAGCGTGGGCAGGTCATGGACCGGCACCGAGTTGTTGCCGACATAGGCGGCAACGACCTTGGCGGTCAACGATTGCAGTTCGGTTTGATCGATGGTCATGGCTGCGCTCCCCTGGAACGTGGTTGCGTACGGGTCAGCCGTTGACCAGATCGCGCAGCTGCTTGGCCGGCTTGAACTTCGGAGCCTTGGAGGCGGCGATCGCCACCACTTCGCCGGTGCGGGGGTTGCGGCCTTCGCGGGCGGCGCGCTCGGCCACCTCGAAAATGCCGAAACCGGCCAGGCGCACGTCCTCGCCGCGGCCCAGCGCGCCGGAGATCCCTTCGAACACAGCCTGAACGACCTTGGCCGCGTCGGCCTTCTTGATGCCGGCGTTGGTGGCGACGGTTTCGATCAGCTCGGCCTGGTTCATGCAAAACTCCATTTGGTCGGTTTGGTTTCGGTTTTTCGGAGTTATTGGCAGAACGGCACCATCCGCACAAGAGCGAACACAGACTGGGCAACCGTTGGTGTTTTTCTTGCGCGACATTCGTTCGCGATATGTGGCGGCATTGCATCAAGCGCCGAGTCCCGGTGCTGCCATTGTCTCCCCGGCCGCAGTTTTCCGCCTTCACGAACCCATGTCACCCCTGTCCGCGGCGAGAAACCGCCGCGACTCGCCCAGACCGCCATCCGCTGAACTCGAATGAAGGCAAGCAGTGCCCGGCCCGGCTTTGCTTGAAATGCAAAAACTCCTACTTCCCCCATCTTGACGGCAGGGGCGGCGACACCATCTGGGTGGGAGTTCGGGTCCGGGTCCCTCTGACGACCGAGGCGTCGGTCGTGATGTCGGAACCGCTTGATTTCTCCGCTGACGCAGCGTCATCAAGTGGGTCTTGCCATGGATGGCATACTTTCGATGGTTTTCCTCGAATTTATGGGAAAACCTGTCTGGATTTGGCTTATTTTCATCGGCGTCGTGCTGACGCTCCTGGTCCTGGATCTGGGGGTGCTCAACCGCCGCGACCATGTGATCGAAGTCGGTGAAAGCCTGAAACTGTCGGCATTCTACATCGCGGTAGCCCTGCTGTTCGGCGGCTGGGTCTGGTACTCGATGGGTTCGGAGGCAGGACTTCAGTACTACACGGGCTTCTTTGTCGAGAAGAGCCTGTCACTCGACAACGTATTCGTAATATCGCTGATCTTCAGCTACTTCGCCGTCCCACGTGAACTGCAGCACCGCGTGCTGTTCTGGGGTATCCTGGGCGTCATCGTCCTGCGCGGCCTGATGATCGGCGCCGGCGCCGCCCTCGTTTCGGAATTCCACTGGGTCCTCTACCTGTTCGGAGCCTTCCTGGTGCTGACCGGCATCAAGATGCTGTTCGCGAAGGATGAGGAAACCGACCTGGGCGAGAACGCGGTCCTCCGTTTCCTGAAGCGTCATATCCGGGTGACCGACCGCTTCCATGGTCATCACTTCATCGTCAAGGAGCCGAGCGGTCCGGGCGGCGCGCTGCGCTGGGCCGCCACCCCGCTTCTGCTGGCGCTGATCATGGTTGAGTTGGCCGACCTTGTCTTCGCGGTCGACAGCGTGCCGGCGATCTTCGCCATCACCACCGACCCGTACCTGGTCTACACCAGCAACATCTTCGCCATCCTGGGCCTGCGCGCGCTGTACTTCGCCCTGGCGGCGATGGTCCACCGCTTCCGCTATCTGAAATATGCCCTGGCGCTGGTCCTGGTGTTCATCGGCGGCAAGATCTTCTACACGCAGTTCTTCGGCAAGCCCGATCCGCTGATCGCGCTGGGCGTCACCTTCGCCCTGATCGGCGGCGGCGTGCTGGTGTCGCTGTGGAAGACCAGCCGCGAGACCAAGACCGCGGCGGCCGAGTAAGCAAGCCTGCGGACTGGACGGGGGCGGCACGCAGGTGCCGCCCCTTTTCCGTTTCAGAATCCCAGCCTGACCAGCTCGGCGATGCTGTCGGCCGCGTTGCGGTGGAGGATGAAACGGCCGCCGGCCGATTCCCACGGATCGCGTGCCTTCTCCCGATCGTCGACCAGGACGGCGCCGGGGCTGGCATAGCGGGCCTTGTCGCGGGCCATGCAGGTGATGACCGGCACGTCGGCGCCCAGCATGCGGGCGACCCAGCGCTTTTTCTGTTCGGGTGCCCAGCTGCCCAGCGGCAGGCCGGTGAGGATGGTCGGCCGGTGGGGCGCGCAGAAGCTCCAAAGCTCCTGCGCGTCATGCATGAACTCCAGCGTGCCGAAGAAATCGGAGTGGCGGGACAGGGCCCGCCACATCTCCTTCATCGGCAGCTGTTCCGGCCGCTTGCCGGTGGCCGCGACCACGCCGCGGTCGAAATCGGCCAGCACCCCGTCGAGGTCGAGGAACAGCTTCACCGACACCTCATGCCCCGCTCAGCTCGGCCCGTTCGCGGAACTCGTCCAGGGCCTGCGGGTTGGACAGCGCCTCGGTGTTCTTGATCGGGCGGCCATGGACTGCGTCGCGCACCGCCAGCTCGGTGATCTTGCCCGACCGGGTGCGCGGGATGTCGGTGACCTGCACGATCTTCGCCGGCACATGGCGGGGGGAGCAGTTGTCCTTGATCCGCTTGCGGATGGCGGCGGCGAGCGCCTCGTCCAGCGTCATGCCCTCGCGCAGGACCACGAACAGCACGACGCGCACGTCGCCGTCCCATTCCTGGCCGATGCAGACCGCTTCCATGATCTCCGGCAGCTGTTCGACCTGACGGTAGATCTCGGCCGTGCCGATGCGCACGCCGCCGGGGTTCAGCACCGCGTCCGACCGGCCATAAATCACCCAGCCGCCATGTTCGGTCTGCTCGATGAAGTCGCCATGGACCCAGACGTTGGGAAAACGGTCGAAATAGGCGGAGCGGTACTTGGACCCGTCCGGATCGGCCCAGAAGCCGATGGGCATGCTGGGGAAGGGGCGGGTGCAGACCAGCTCACCCTTTTCGCCGCGCACGGCGTGGCCGTTGTCGTCGAAGGCCTCCACCGCCATGCCCAGGCCGCGCGTCTGGATCTCGCCCTTCCAGACGGGGGAGATCGGGTTGCCCAGCACGAAGCAGGACATGATGTCGGTCCCGCCGCTGATCGAGGCGAGATGGATGTCCTGCTTGATGGAGCGGTAGACGTATTCGAAATTCTCCGGCATCAGCGGCGAGCCGGTGGAGGCCAGGGCGCGGACGCTGGCGAGAGAGTGGGTCTTCTTCGGCTCCAGCCCGGACTTCTCCAGCGACTGGATGAACTTGGCCGAGGTGCCGAACAGGGTTATCCGCTCCGCATCGGCATAGTCGAACAGGATGTTGCCGGTGGGGGCGAAGGGCGAGCCGTCATAGAGGACCAGCGTGGTCCCGCTGGCCAGCCCGGTCACCAGCCAGTTCCACATCATCCAGCCACAGGTGGTGAAGTAGAACTGGCGGTCGCCGCGCTTCAGGTCGCAATGCAGCCGGTGTTCCTTCACATGCTGAAGGATGCTGCCGCCGGTGCCGTGCACGATGCATTTCGGCTTTCCGGTGGTGCCGGAGGAGTAGAGGATGAACAGCGGGTGGTCGAAGGCGACCCGCTCGAACGTCGGTTCGGCCGCCGGGTAGGGCGCCATGAAGTCCTGGAGGCCGACGGCGCCGGGAATGGCGGAGACGTCCGGCGTCCGGTCGACATAGGGCACGATGACGGTGGCGACGACGGTCGGCAGATCCTTCAGAACCTCCGCCACCTTGGCGCGGACGTCGTGGCTCTTGCCGTTGTACCAGTAGGCGTCGGGCGCGAAGACCACCTTCGGCTCGATCTGGCCGAAACGGTCGGTGATGCCCTGGACCCCGAAATCGGGCGAGCAGGAGGACCAGACGGCGCCCAGGCTGGTGGTGGCGATCATCGCCGCCAGCGTTTCCGGCATGTTCGGCATGATGGCGGCGACGCGGTCGCCCTTGCCGACGCCCTTGGCCTTCAGCGCCTGCTGCAGGCGGGAGACGGTGGCCTTCAGCTCCGCCCCGCTCCAGCGGTACTTCACCTTGTCCTCGCCCCAGAAGACGACGGCGTCGTCGTTGGGGGCGCCGGCCAGCAGATTCTCCGCATAGCTGAGGCTGGCTTCCGGGAACCAGCGGGCGCCCGGCATCCTGTCGCCGTCCAGCAGATCGACGCTGCCGAGGTCGCCGGTCAGCCCGGCCCATTCCCACAGGAAGCGCCAGAACCGCTCCTTCTCCGCGATCGACCAGTTGTAGAGCGCGTCGTAATCGTCCAGCCGCAGTCCGAATCGCGCATTCGCCGCCTCGCGGAAAGCGGTCAGGTTGGCCTGCGCGATGCGCTCCTCACTCGGGCTCCACAGCGGAGTGTCCATTCTCGGTTCCCTCAGCGTCTCGTTATCCGCCGGCGTCAGCGGCCGGCTCGCCTGCCGGGTTGTTGGTTCGTGTCCCGGATTGCCGTGCAGCATAACGCATGGCCGCACCCGTTGTCTTTCCCCCGGTGGGCGGAACCGGACAGGGCGGACCGGCGCCAAGCGGAACGGAATCAAGGGGCTACAAACGAAAACGGCGGGGAGTTTCCTCCCCGCCGCCCGTGGCGTCCGCCGTGGGAAAGAATGCGCCGTCAGGCCGCGCGGATCGTCGCCACGAAGCTCTGCACCTCGCGGCGCAGCCTTTCGGCGTCGCGGGCAAGGTCGCCGGCCGCATGCAGGACCTGACCGGCGGCCGTTCCGGTCTCCGACGCCGCCTGATTCACCCCCAGGATGTTGGAGGACACGTCGCCGGTGCCGCGGGCCGCCTGCGCGACATTGTTGGCGATGTCGCCGGTCGCGGCATTCTGCTCCTCGATGGCGGCGGCGATGCCGGTGGAGATGTCGCTGATCTGGTCGATGGTGCTGGCGATGCCGGTGATGGCGTTCTGCGCACCGGCGGTGGCGGACTGGATTTCCTTCACCTTGGCCTGAATGTCCTCGGTGGCGCGGGCGGTCTGGTTGGCGAGCTGCTTCACCTCGCTGGCGACGACGGCGAAGCCCTTACCGGCCTCGCCGGCCCTGGCCGCTTCAATGGTGGCGTTCAGGGCCAGCAGGTTGGTCTGGCCGGCGATGGAGTTGATGAGGACCACCACCTGCTCGATCTGCTGGGCGGCCTGCACCAGTCCCTCGATGGCCTGACCGGTGCGGCGGGCATCCTCCACCGCCTGCGCGGCGACGCGGGTGGAGGCGGTGACCTGCCGGCCGATCTCGGCGATGGAGGCGGAAAGCTCCTCGGTCGCGGCGGCGACGGTCTGCACGTTGGCGGAAGCCTGTTCGGCCGCCGCGGCGACGGTGGTCGCCTGGGCGCTGGTCTGATCGGCGGTGGCCGACATGGCGCCGGCCGTGCCCTGCATCTCCGTCGCGGCGGAGGCGACCGTCTCCACGATGCCCTGCACGTTGCCTTCGAAGCTGTCGGCCAGTTGGAGCATGGCGGCGCGGCGGTCGGCGGCGGCGCGCGCTTCCGCCTCCTTCGCTTCCTGCTCCATGCGTCCGGTCTGGATCATGGAGTCGCGGAAGACCTGCACGGCCGACGCCATGGCGCCGATTTCGTCGCGACGGCCGGCGGCGGGGATATCGACGCCGAGATCGCCCTTGGCCAGACGGCCCATCGCCGTAGTCATGGCCACCACCGGGTTGGCGACGCTGCGGCCGATCAGCCAGGCCAGCAGGAGCGCAAGCAGCGCCGCCGCCGGGGTCAGGATCATGCTCAGCGTTTCCGCATTGTCGGCGGTCTCGATTGCGCTCTTGCGCATCGACGCCTGACCGGCGGTAACCGGATCGCGGATTTCCTGGAGCTGCTTGGCGATGGCCGTGCCGATCGGGCTGAGACGGGAGTTGACGATCTCATCCATCGCCTTCATGTGGCCTTCGATCGACTTCAGGCCGGTCGCCAGCTTTTCAAGCAAGGCGCTGGAGGCGTCGATCCGTGCCTGCTGACCGTCGGCAAGCGGCATGCCCTCCAGTTCCTTCATGGCGCCGGATGCCTCGCCGAGCCGGAGGGCGACCCGGTCGAAATCATATTCCTTGTCGCCGGCCAACAGGCGGAAGGCCAGGATGCGGGTGGTCCACACCCCTTCGCTCAGCTTGTTCAGGGTGGCGACCGTCGCGAAGTGACCGGCGTTCTCTTCAGCCGTGCGCATTTCCACCAACTGCGCGCGCAGGGCGGAGCCGGCGTCGTACACCACGTCCTTGGTGAGGCGCTCAAGCTCGGTGCGGCGAGCCTGATAGTCGCGGACCGCCGCGATGTAGGACTGCAGCTTGGCGGCCTCTTCGTCGAGCGGGCGGCGGGAGGCGTCGTCGGGCATCATCGGCTTGGTCGCCGCCAATTCCCGTTCCGCATTGGCCATCTCGCTGTAGATAGCCTGCGTGTTCTCCACCTTGCCGGTCGCCATGTAGCGCAGGAAGGCCATCCGGGCGCGCAGCACGGCCAAATCCACCTTCTGGATTTGCTCCACGATCAGGCCCTGGTCGGCGAAGCTGTTCAGGCTATCGTTCGAATGCTGGGCCGAACGCCAGGAGACCACCCCAAGCAGTATCAGCAGAAGGACGACCACGCCGAACCCGGCGTTCACCCGCGTGCGTATCTTCAACGTACCCAACATAGCCATGCCCCCATGACGGTTTCCACGCAGCCATCCGACGCCGTACCGGCCGCGGAGGCTGCACAATCTCATACTGGGGTATGTGCCAAAGAAATTTAAGAAGGGCTAAATGACAAAAGGTCGCATACCTAATTGACACAGCTTGTGATTTTTAGAAATTACCATAACTCAGTTAGAAAAAATCGTGATTTACTGAGGCTTTGATTTGAAAAATCATGAATGAATATCCGAAGTATTTCGGTGCATTCGCGCGATTTCAAGCGGAGTTCTGCGTGAGGCGGAAGTCGTGCAGAGATACTTCGTAGCTTCCGCCAAAGGTAGTATGCCAGAAGGTGGAGAATATTATTGTACTAGTATATCAAAATGCCGTGGAGACACGGCTTGGCCTCGCCAAATCATGCAGGGCGCAGTCACCATGCTCTTGATCCGACGATTCCAGGAAAGGTGGAATCCGGCGATGATAAGTTGATTCCCGGCCGTCCGGGGAAATGGGCTTCCCCTTCCGGTGGCGGGAAGGGGAAGCCGACCGGTCAGGCCGCTTTCTTCTTGCCGGAACCGATCTTCGGCTCCTCGCCCTTCAGCAGGCGGCGGATGTTCGCCTCGTGGCGGATGAAGACCAGCACGGCGATGAACAGGCAGAGGCCGGCGACCAGCGGCCCGCCGAAATACCAGCCGGTCAGCGGGCTGACGCCCAGCGCCGTCAGAGCGGACAGGGAGGAGATGCGGAACAGCGCCGCCATCACCAGCCAGGTCAGGCAGGCCAGCAGACCGACCGGCCAGGAAATCGCCAGCAGCACGCCCAGTGCCGTCGCGACACCCTTGCCGCCCTTGAAGCCCAGCCAGACCGGGAAGCTGTGGCCCAGCATGGCGCCGCCGGCGGCCAGAACCGCCGCCTCCGGCCCGGCCCACCACAGCGCCAGCAGGGCGGCGATGGCGCCCTTGCCGCTGTCCAGCAGCAGGGTCGCCAGCGCCAGCGGCTTGTTGCCTGTGCGCAGCACGTTGGTAGCGCCGATGTTGCCGGAACCGATCTGGCGGATGTCGCCCAGCCCGGCCAGCCGGGTCAGGACCAGCCCGAACGGGATCGAGCCCAGCAGATAGCCCAGCAGGGCGGCAAGCACGAGAGTGAACACCGGATCAGTCCTCCGCCTGCCAGACGCTGCGGCCGTCCACGATGGTGCGCAGCGGCCGGCCCTGGACCGGGCGGTTCTCGAAGGGTGAGTTCTTAGACTTCGACTTGAAGCGGCTGACGTCGATCTGCCAGGGAACGTCGAGGTCGAAGACGACCAGATCGGCCGGTCCGCCCTTCACGATGCGGCCGACCGCCAGATCGAGGATCGCCGCCGGGTTCGAGGTGACGCAGGCCAGCGCCTTCAGCAGCGGCATCTTGCCCTTGTGCACCAGTTCCAGGGTCAGCGGGAACAGCGTCTCCAGCCCGATGACGCCGGGGGCGGCCTGGGCGAAGGGCAGACGCTTCTGGTCCTGGTCCTGCGGCACATGGTCGGACGCGATGGCGTCGATGGTGCCGTCGGCCAGACCTTCGACGATGGCCCGGCGGTCCATCTCGCCGCGCAACGGCGGCGACACCTTGGCATAGGTGCGGTAATCGCCGACGTCGGTCTCGGTCAGGGCGAAATAATGCGGGGCGGTGTCGCAGGTCACCTTCAGCCCGCGCGCCTTGGCGCGACGGATCAGATCGACCGACTCCGACGTGGTGATGTGGGCGAAATGCAGGCGTCCGCCGGTCAGTTCGGCGAGCCGCAGGTCGCGCTCGATCATGATGATCTCGGCCTCGCGCGGGATGCCGACAAGGCCGAGGCGGGTGGCGATCTCGCCGGAATTCATCATGCCGCCCGCGGCCAGGGACGGCTCCTCCGGGTGCTGGACGATCAGCTTGCCGAAGGTCTTGGCGTAGCTGAGCGCCCGGCGCATGGTCTTGGCGCTGGCGATGGGCTTGATGCCGTCGGTGAAGGCCACCGCCCCGGCATGGCTCAGCAGACCCATCTCGGTGATCTCGTTGCCTTCGGTGCCGCGCGTGGCGGAGCCGTAGGCGAAGACCTTGACCAGCTTCACTTCGCGGGCGCGCCGCGCGATGAACTCCAGCCCGGCGACCTCGTCCAGCACCGGGTCGGTGTTGGGCAGCAGCGCCATGGCGGTGATGCCACCGGCTGCCGCGGCGCGGGACGCGCTCTTGATCGTGTCCTTTTCCTCCTCGCCCGGCTCGCCGATCAGCACGCGCATGTCGACAAGGCCGGGGGCGAGGCACTGGCCGGCGAGATCGACGACCTCCGCCCCCTCGGGCGTGGAGTCGCTGAACAGGCCGGGGCCGAAGTCGGCGATGGTCTCGCCGTCGATCAGCAGGTCGGCGCGCTGGTCCAGCCCTGTCGCCGGATCGAGCAGGCGGGCGTTGCGGAAGACGGTACGGGTGTTGGTCGGGGCACTCATCGGGCGGCTCCCGCAAGGTCGGACTGGCGGCGTTCGCGGGTCAGCAGGTCGAGCACGGCCATGCGCACGGCCACGCCCAGTTCCACCTGATCGAGGATCATGGAGCGCTTGAGGTCGTCGGCGACCTCCGAATCGATCTCCACGCCGCGGTTCATCGGACCGGGATGCATGATGACCGCGTCGGGCTTAGCCACCTCCAGCTTCTCGTAATCGAGGCCGTAGAAGTAGAAGTACTCGCGGGTGGACGGGACATACTGGCCGCTCATCCGCTCGGTCTGCAGGCGCAGCATCATCACCACGTCGGCATCGCGCAGCCCGGTCTTCATCGAGTGGTGGACCTCGACGCCCAACCGTTCGATCTGCGACGGCAGCAGGGTCGGCGGTGCGACGCAGCGCACCCGCGCGCCCATGGCGTTCAGCAGGTGGATGTTGGAGCGCGCGACGCGGCTGTGGAGGATGTCGCCGCAGATCGCCACGATCAGCCCGTCCAGCCGGCCCAGGCGGCGGCGGATCGCCAGCGCGTCCAGCAGGGCCTGGGTCGGATGTTCGTGGTGGCCGTCGCCGGCGTTGATGACGGAGCAGTTGACCTTGTCGGCCAGCAGCTTCACCGCGCCCGAATCGGCGTGGCGGACCACCAGCGCGTCCAGGTGCATGGCGTTCAGCGTCATCGCCGTGTCGATCAGGGTTTCGCCCTTCTTCACCGAACTGCTGTCGGTCGACATGTTGATGACGTCGGCCCCCAGCCGCTTTCCGGCCAACTCGAAGCTGGTGCGGGTGCGGGTGGAGTTCTCGAAGAACAGGTTCACCTGCGTGCGGCCGTCCAACAGGGTGGACTTCTTCACGGGGCGGCGGTTCTGCTCGACATAGCCGTCGGCGAGGTCGAGAATCTGGGTGATCTCGCCGGCCCGCAGTCCCTCGATACCGAGAAGATGGCGGTGCGGGAAGACCGTGTCGGGGGACGGGTTCGCGCTCATGGGCGCGGACTATAGGAGCGGTCCGGCACGCCCGCAAGCCGTTCAAGACGGCTGCTTGGCGCAGGACTTTCGCTGCGAGTTTCAGCCCGTTCCGGCCTCTTCGAACAGCCAGTCGCGGAAGGCCTTCACCTTGGGCCGGGAAAAGTAATGCGGCGGCGCCACCACGTAATAGGCGAGGCTTCCCGGCAGCCGCACCTCGAACAGGCGGACCAGCCGTCCGGCGGCGATGTCGTCCGCCACCAGCACCCCGCGGGCGAGCGCGATGCCGTGGCCGTTGATCGCCGCCTGCAGGGTGAAGGACGATCGTCGAAGCGCAGGCCGCGCTCGGTGTCCACCCCCTCGATTCCCGCCGCCCGGCACCACACAGCCCAGGAAATGTTGTAGTCGTCGTGCAGCAGCGTGTGGTGCCGCAGATCCTCCGGGTTGACCAGCGGGCGGTCGCCCGCCAGCAGCGACGGATGGCCGACGGGGAAGATGTCCTCGGTCAGCAACCGCTCCACCCGCAAATCGGGCCAAAGCCCGTTGCCGAAGCGGATCGCCAGATCGACGTCATGACGGGCGAAATCGACGATCTGCGCCGTGCTGTGCACCCGCACATCCATTTCCGGATGGCGCTTCTGGAAGCGCATCAGCCGCGGCACCAGCCATTTCGACGCGAAGCTGGGCATGGTGGAGATGGTGAGCGTACCGCTGCTGTCGGCGCGGATCAGCCGGTCGGTCGCCTGGGACAGCGTGTCCATCGCTTCGCGCACCGGCGGCAGGTAGCTCTGCCCGGCCTCGGTCAGGGCCAGCGCCCGGTTCATTCGGCGAAACAGCGGTAATCCGAGCCATTCCTCCAGCGCCTTGATCTGGTGGCTGACGGCAGCCTGCGTCACATGCAGCTCTTCCGCGGCTTTTGTGAAGGAAAGATGGCGCGCGGCGGCTTCGAAGGCGCGCAGCGCATTCAGCGGGGGCAGGCGGCGGGACATGCGGGGAGGGACCGGGGAGTGGGTTCGGATTAGCTCGGCTAATCGATTCTATGAGAAACCGTCGTTTGTCGGCAAGCGGCCTCTGCACCATCCTCAACTCCACAAGCGATCACACGAACTGGAGCGGAGAGGCGGATGCCCCGCTCCCTTCCCCGGAGGAGACCGGATCATGGCAAAGGCTACGCAGTCCTTCCTCTCCAGCACCGACCTGTCCCGCCGCACCTCGGCCCGGGATGGCAAGGGCCTCGGTCACTGGATGATCGACCTGTTCGACCGCTTCGCGACCTGGAGCGAGCGGCGGCGCCAGCGCCGGGCGCTGGAGGCGCTGCCCGACCATCTGCTGTCCGACATCGGCATTTCCCGCGCCGATGCGGAGCAGGAAGCCCACAAGCCCTTCTGGCAGGGCTGACCGATGGCCGGCGGTTCGGAGAGCGCGGCGGAACGGGGCGGGGAGGAGGAGCGGGTCTGGACCGGCGGCTGCCTGTGCGGCGGCGTGCGCTATGCCATCGATGTCCGGCCGGAGCCGATCTCCTTCTGCCACTGCGCCCAATGCCGTCGCCAGCACAGCCATGTCGGCGCCTACACCGGGGCGCCGCGTGCGGCGTTGCGCCTGCTCAACGACGCGACGCTGACGTGGTACGCCTCTTCCAGCCGGGCACGCCGCGGCTTTTGCGCCTGTTGCGGTGCCGGGCTGTTCTGGGAGGCGCTGGACCAGGATCCGGCGGAGGGTGAACCGCGCATCACGGTGACGGCCGGAAGCCTGGACGATGCGACCAGCCTGCGGGTGGAACGGCACATCTTCGTCGACCACAAGGGCGCCTATTACGACATCGGCGACGACGGGGTCGAACGCCGGACCAGCACGGGAGAGGTCGTGGCATGAGCGGCAGCGGGAACGAACGGGAAAGCAGCGGAGGGCAGGGCCCGGCGCTGTCCGGAGGCTGCCTGTGCGGCGGCGTGCGCTTCCTGCTGGCCGAGCGGCCGGATGGAGTGGTCACCTGCCATTGCGGGCAGTGCCGCCGCTTCCACGGCCATATCGGTGCCTACATCACCGTTCCGCGCGATACCGTCGTGTTCGACGCGGCCGTAACGCTGACATGGTTCCGCTCGTCCCACTTCGCGGAGCGGGGCTTCTGCGGCCGTTGCGGGTCCTCCCTGTTCTGGAAGGGCGACGGCAAATCGGAAATCGAGATCGCCGCCGGCAGCCTGGACCAGCCGACCGGCCTGAAGACGCTCCGCCACGGCTATGTCGAAGGCAAGGCCGATTACTATGAGATCACCGATGGGCTGGAGCAATTTCCCGGCTCGTCTGAGAACGAATAGAAGCGCAGCGTTACGGACATTCCGGTTGAGGGCAAAGGCGGCCGCATCCGCAATGGATGCGCGTTTCCGTCGCAGGTGCGTTGCAGCACCCGCGGGGGCCTTTTGTTTGACCCTCGGGGGTGGGGTGAGAATGATTTTCACAAGCAATGCCCCTTCCAGCCCCGAGGTCTTCCGCGAATGCGCCGTCCATCGCTGCTTTCCGCCGCCAGCGCCGCCCTTTGCGCCATCGCCCTGTCCGCCGCGGTCCTGATCCCGGCCGGCGCCGCGCGCGCCGACGACATGGTGACCATCGTCATCAAGGACCACAAATTCGAGCCGGCGGAGGTGAAGATCCCCGCCAACAAGCGCGTGACGCTGCTGGTCGACAACCAGGACGCCACGTCGGAGGAGTTCGAAAGCAACGAGATGAAGGTCGAGAAGATCGTCGGCGGGCGCAAGCAGATCAAGGTGATGGTCGGCCCGTTGAAGCCGGGGCGCTATCCCTTCTTCGGCGAGTTCCACGAAGCGACGGCGCAGGGCGCCGTGATTGCAGAGTGACGCGGTCCTGACCGCCCGCCAGCCCCGGAGACGACCATGCTCGCCAGTCTGATCATTGTGTTCCGCGAGGTCCTGGAAGCGGGCCTCATCGTCGGCATCGTGCTGGCCGCGACCCAGGGTGTGGTCGGGCGCGCCCGCTGGATCGCGCTCGGCATCGCCGGCGGCATCGTCGGCTCCTGCGTCGTCGCCGCCTTCGCCGATGCCATCAGCGGACTGTTCGCCGACACCGGGCAGGAGCTGTTCAATGCCGGCGTCCTGCTGATCGCGGTGGTGATGCTTGCCTGGCACAATGCCTGGATGGCGCAGCATGGCCGCGAGCTGGCGCGCGACATGAAGGCTGTCGGCCATGCGGTGCGGAGCGGCGAGAAGTCGCTGGCGGCGCTGGCGATCGTCATCGGGGTCGCGGTTCTGCGCGAAGGGTCGGAGGTCGTGCTGTTCCTGACCGGCATCCTGGCGTCGGAGGAGGGCGGCATCGCCACCGTCGCCGCCGGCGGCCTGGGCGGCATGGCCCTGGGCGCCTTGGTGTCCGTGCTTCTCTATGCCGGACTGGTGCAGATCCCGACGCGGCATCTGTTCTCCACCACCACATGGTTGCTGACCCTGCTGGCCGCCGGCATGGCCGCCACGGCGGTCAACTTCCTGGCGCAGGCCGGCATCCTGATGGCGGGCGGCACCATCCTGTGGGACAGCTCCGGCATCCTGCGCGACAACAGCCTGATCGGACAGGTGCTGCATGTGCTGGTCGGCTACACCGACCGCCCGACCGAGGCACAGCTGATCGCCTATGTGGCGGTGGTCGCCGCCATCCTGCTGCTGACCCGCTGGGCGGCCCGCAATTCCCCCCGCGTCGCCAATCCGGTCCGGTGATTCAATAAGCACAAGGTATAGCCGGGCTGACAGTTAAGTGTCTGGTGCCGGCCCCGGCAATCGCGCCATAGTCCCCCGGAGACAGACGGACGGCGGGGGCCATGGCGGAGCTGGTAACTTTGGTTGTGCTGCTGGCGGCGATGGTGGTCGCGGTGCCGGTGGCGAAAAGGTTCGGGTTCGGTGCGCCGCTCGGCTATCTCGCCGCCGGTCTGGCGGTGGGGCCGGCGGGGCTGGGGCTGGTCACCAACGTGTCGGCCATCGCCCACGCCTCCGAACTCGGCGTCGTGATGCTGCTGTTCCTGATCGGGCTGGAGCTTCGGCCGGCCCGCCTGTGGGTCATGCGCAAATCGGTGCTGGGGCTGGGCGGGGCGCAGGTGGCGGTCACCGGCGCCGTCATCGCCGGTTTGTGCGGCTGGGTCCTGGGTCTGCCCTGGCCGACCGCGGTGGTGCTCGGCTTCGGCTTCGCCCTGTCCTCCACCGCCATGGCGCTGCCGATGATGGCGGAGCGCGGGCTGCTGGCCAACCAGTCGGGGCGCAACGCCTTTTCCGTCCTGCTTTTCCAGGACCTTGCCATCATTCCGGCCGTGGCCCTGCTGCCCCTGCTGGGCAACGGCACCGTGCCGCAGGCCGACGGGGCGTGGCTGGCGGTCGGCAAGGCGGCGGTTGCCGTCGCCCTCGTGCTGATCGGCGGGCGTTTCCTGCTGCGCCCGATCTTCCGCGCGGTCGACCGGGCCGGCGCGCCTGAGATCTTCACCGCCACCGCCCTGCTGATCGTCATCGGCACCGCCGTTCTGATCCAGGAGGCCGGGCTGTCCATGTCGCTGGGCGCCTTCATGGCCGGCGTGCTGCTGTCCGATTCTGAATACCGGCACGAGGTGCAGGCCGACATCGAACCGTTCGAGGGGCTTCTGCTCGGCCTGTTCTTCGTCTCGGTGGGGATGGGGGCGGATATCCCGGCCCTGTTGCGGGACCCCGTCCTTTTCATCGGCCTCGCCCTGGCGTTGCTGGTGGTGAAGGCGCTGGTGATGATGGTGCTGGCCCGCATCGCAGGGGTGCCCTGGGCCGGCGCCATGCGGATGGCGACGGTGCTGAGCCAGGGCGGCGAGTTCGGCTTTGTGCTGTTCGGGCTGGCGGTCGCCGGCGGCGCGATGGCGGGGGAGCAGGCGTCGGCGGCCATGCTGGTGGTGACGCTGTCCATGTTGGCGACCCCCTTCCTGTTTGCGGCGGAGGAGCGCTGGCTCGCCCCGCGCCTGATGATGGGCAAGCCCAAGCGGCCCTTCGATGCAATGCCCGACGACAACCCACAGGTCATCATCTGCGGATTCGGCCGGGTGGGGCAGGTGGTCGGCCGCGTGCTGCGGATGCGGGGCATTCCCTTCACGGCACTGGAGCAGAGCGCCGCCCAGGTCGATTTCGTCCGCAAGTTCGGCAGCCAGGCCTATTACGGCGACCCGACGCGGGTGGAGCTGATGCGCGCCGCCGGGGCGGACAAGGCCAAGCTGTTGGTGGTGGCGCTGGAGGACATGGAGCAGTCGCTGCGCGTGGTGGAGATGGCGAAACGCCATTTCCCCAACCTGACCATCTTCGCCCGCGCCCGCAACCGCCGCCATGTCCACCACCTGATGGACCGCGGCGTCACCCACATCGTGCGCGAGACCTTCGATTCCAGCCTGCGGCTGACCGGCGACGTGCTGCGCCAAATGGGGCTGGCGGAAGGGGATGTGACGCGGACGCTGGAAACCTTCCGCGCCCATGACGAACGCACCCTGATCCGCCAGCACGCCGTCCATAATGACGAGACGAAGCTGATCCAGACCTCCCGCGATGCCGCCGCGGAGCTTCAGTCGCTGTTCGAAGCCGACCGCGACGACGACCGGATCGACGGGGGAGACGCCGCGGCGCAGCCGGCCAAGGCCTAACCGATCAGCAGGCTGTCGTCGCTGATCTCGGCCCCGCCGCGCTGCTTGGCGAACAATGCCAGCAGGTGCGGGACGTCCAGGCCGGCGCGCTCGTCGCCGGCCACGTCCAGCACGACGCGGCCCTCGTGCAGCATCAGCGTGCGGTCGCCATAGTCCAGCGCCTGCCGCATGGAATGGGTGACCATCAGCGTGGTCAGCCGGTTGTCGCGGACGATGCGCCGGGTCAGCTCCAGCACGAAGTCGGCGGTGGCGGGATCGAGGGCGGCGGTGTGCTCGTCCAGCAGCAGGATCTTGGACCCGGCCAGCGTCGCCATCAGCAGGCTGACCGCCTGGCGCTGGCCGCCCGACAGCAGCCCCATGCGGTCGTGCAGCCGGTTCTCCAGCCCGAGGCCGAGTGCGGCGATGCGGTCGCGGAAGCCCCGGCGCCGGTCGCTGCCGAGCGCGAGGCCCAGGCCGCGGCGGCGTCCGCGGGCGGCGGCGAGCGCCATGTTCTCCTCGATGGTCAGGGCGGCGCAGCTGCCGGCCATCGGGTCCTGGAAGACGCGGGCGACCAGACCGGCGCGGCGCGGCGTGTCCCAGCGGGTGACGTCGGTGCCGTCGATGGAGATGCGCCCCTGCTCCGCCAGCACGTCGCCGGCCAGCGAGCCGAGGAAGGTCGACTTGCCGGCGCCGTTGGAGCCGATGACGGTGACGAACTCGCCCTCCGGGATGGTCAGGTCGATGCCGCGCAGCGCGTGCTTTTCCAGCGGCGTGCCGCGGCCGAAGGTGACGTGGATGTCCTCGACGACGATCATTTGGCGGCACTCGGGTTGCGGGGCGCGCTGCGGGACGCCTTGGCCTTTAGGCGCGGCAGGATCAGGGCGACGGCGACCAGCACCGCGGTCACCAGATTGAGGTCGGAGGCCTGCAGGCCGATGCTGTCGGCCGAGAGCGCCACCTGCACCGCCAGACGGTAGAGGATCGACCCGGCGACGCAGCCGATCAGCGCCAGCGCCAGGGCGCGGGCCGGCAGCACCGTCTCGCCGACGATCACCGCGGCAAGGCCGACCACGATGGTGCCGATGCCGGTGGTGACGTCGGCGAAGCCGTTGGTCTGCGCGAACAGCGCGCCGGCCAGCCCGGTCAGTCCGTTGGAGAGCGCGATCCCGGCATAGACATGGCCATCGGTGTCGACTCCCTGGGCCCGCGCCATCCGGGCATTGACGCCGGTCGCCCGCATCGCCAGCCCGAACTCGCTCGCCAGGAAGCGCGCCAGCAGCAGGACCACCACCGCGACGATGACGCCGACCACAAGCGGACGGACGATGTGGTCCGGAATCCCAAGGCCGTAGAAGGGGGTCAGCACGGTGTCCTGCATCAGCAGAGCCACGTTCGGCCGCCCCATCACCCGCAGATTGACGGAGAACAGCGCGATCATCGTCAGGATGCTGGCGAGCAGGTGGAGGATCTTGAAGCGCACGTTCAGCGTCGCCGTCACCAGCCCGGCCGCAGCACCCGCCAGCGCCGCGGCGAGGCTGGCGAGCCAGGGATTGACGCCGGCGATCAGCAGCACCGCGCAGACGGCCGCGCCCAGCGGGAAGCTTCCGTCCACCGTCAGGTCGGGGAAGTCCAGGATGCGGAAGGACAGATAGACGCCGATGGCGACCAGCGCATAGACGAGGCCGATCTCGATGGCGCCGAAGAGGGCGATTTCGGTCATTGCGGTGCTTTGGTTAGGTGCAGGCGCTTGCCCCCACCCCAACCCTCCCCCGCTGGGCGGGGAGGGGGACAGGACCTTTGCGGGAGTGCAGCGGAGTTCCCTCCCCGCCCAGCGGGGGAGGGTTAGGGAGGGGCAAAGCCCCTTGCCCCAGCAGCCTTACTGCCCGACCACCTTCGTCGCGCGCTTCACCACCGCCTCGGGCAGGGTGACGCCCATGGCGGCGGCGGACTTCGGGTTGACGAACAGGTCGGTGCCCTTGGCCAGTTCCACCGGCAGGTCGCCGGGCTTCTCGCCCTTCAGGACGCGGGCGACGATGGCACCGGTCTGCTTGCCGACCTGGAAGTAATCGAAGCCGACGGAGGCGACCGTGCCGCGGGCCACGCTGTCGGTGTCGGCGGAGAAGATCGGCAGCTTCGCCTGCTGGCCCACCGCGATCACGCTTTCCAGCGCCGAGACGACCGTGTTGTCGAGCGGGATATAGACGGCATCCGCCTTGCCGACGAGGCTGCGCACCGCCGGCTGGGCATCCGACGATTTCGGGACGGAGGCCTCGACCACGCTCAGCCCGGCCTTGGCGGCCTCGTCCTTCAGCGCCTTGACCAGCACGACGGAGTTCGGCTCACCGGGGTTGTAGAGCACGCCGATGCGCTTGGCCTGCGGCACGATCTCGCGGATCAGAGCGACATGCTCACCGACCGGGGCCATGTCGGACAGGCCGGTGATGTTGGCGCCGGGCTTCTCCATCGACTTCACCATCTGGGCGGAAATCGGATCGGTCACCGCGGTGAAGACCACCGGGATGTCGCGGGTCGCCGCCGCCACCGCCTGGGCCGAGGGGGTGGAGATCGGCACGATCACGTCGGGACGCGACCCGGCGAACTGGCGGGCGATCTGGGCGGCGGTGGCCGGGTTGCCCTGCGCGCTCTGGTATTCGACCTTCAGGTTCTGGCCCTGGACGAAGCCGGCATCCTTCAGCGCCTCCACCACGCCGTCGCGGGTCGCGTCGAGCGCCGGGTGCTGGACGATGGCGGTGATGGCGACGGTCTTGCTCTGCGCCTGCGCCTCGACCGGGGCGGCGAACGGACCGGCGAAGGCGGCGAGTGCCGCGGCGGCGCACAACAGACGGGTGAAGGACATGGCTGCGGTTCTCCTGGACAAGAAGGCTTTCCCCCTAGACCGCGGCGGCCCCGCCGTCAACTCGGCAGCAGCGGGCGTGAGGGCGGGATTGAACATTTGAAACACCATGGAACATGGTCCGGAGACCGTTCCACTGTTCCACCGTTTCATCCGCCGTCCGATCCAAGACGTCCCTCCACCGCCGCAAACGGTCCGACCCGTCATAGCACGGGGCGGGAGTGACGATAAGGACGGCCTTGAAAAGTCCCCCGGCCCCGCATGTGCAGGGGCCGGGCATGGCCGACCTGCCTGCAATGGTGGGTGTCGTCGCGGCAGGAAAGAGCCTATATTGTGGGCAGAACGGAAGGAGTGGCCATGAGCGTTGGAACCGAAGCGGCTCCGTCGAAGTTTCTCGCGTCCTTCCGCGGCCTGATCGGCTCCTGCCCCAACTGCGGACAAGGCCGCCTGCTGCGGAATTTCCTGAAGCCGGTCGAGCGCTGCTCCGCCTGTGGCGAGGCCTATGGACATCTGCGCGCCGACGACGCGCCGCCCTGGATGACGATCCTGATCGTCGGGCACATCGTCATCCCGGCCCTTCTGTCGGTCGAACAGACCTACGAGCCGCCGACCTGGGTGCATCTGGCCGTCTGGCCGCTGCTGACCCTGGTGCTGACGCTGATCCTGCTGCCGCGCTGCAAGGGGTTGGTGCTGGGGCTGTTGTGGAGCACCGGGGCGCCAGGGTCGGAGCAGGCCTGAGTGCCGGCAGCGCTGCGGCTAGAATTGGAAGCGCCTGAAATGAAGAACGGCACCGCGCGGTTTCGCGCAGTGCCGTTTTCTTCACGTATGGCTGGACCTTCCTGAACCCGCCGCCGGGCGGGTGTATCGGTCAGCGCGCGCTCGGGCTCAGCGCCGCCGGACCATGGCCGGCACGGTCGCCGGACAGGGTGGCGCGCAGCTTGCCGAACAGTTCGCGCAGGTAGTCGGCGCGCATCTGGCGGGCGGCCAGCATGATCTCTTCGTGGCTGCGGGGATCGCGGACTTCGTTGAAAAGAGTGTTCATGGCTCTGGGAATCTCCACGTGAGGTGAGAGACGTCCACTCCCTTGGAATTTGTTTGCCTTGTGAGGCTTAAGATAGGGCAGAGCCGTTGCCCTAAGAAGCGCGGTCCGCGCAATGCCGCCTGACGTTTTCCGTATCAGCTTCCCCAATTAACGGAGGTGCGAACTATTGTCGCAGGCTGCGGTCGGTCAGCCATCGACAATAGTTCGCCTTTCCCATTATTTGCGGTCCCTGGCTCCATCCACGGCAACATTGCGGTCGGAGATGATCCGATCGTCGGGTGATCCTGCCGCTTGCCGCTCCGTCCGGTTCATCGGCCGGTCGGGCTGGCGCGGCGGCAGCGGCCCGGTGCCGAGGCCGCCGGCCTCCTCGCTGCCGGGAATGCCGAAATCCTCGTCCGGCTGGTCGATGGGACCGCCGGCACCGGGGCCGATCACGCGCTGGAAGCCCTCGATCTCCTCATCGACGTCCAGGTGATCGCGCGTTTCGCGGATGTCGAGCGGAATGGGACGCTCGTCGATGCCGCCGCTGTCGCTGGGACCGGTCGCATTGCCGACGTTTCGGTCGTCACGCGGCCTGTCGTCGCCGGGGCGACCGCCCGTGTTGCGGCTGTCGCGGTTCCGTTCGTTGCTGGCCATGGGCGCTCTCCCGTCCTTTGTGTGAGGTCTCGATCCTCCTCAACAGGGCGGAAGGGCGCTCGTCACCGCATGCACGTCGAACCAGCCGCCGACGCTGTGGCGCAGGTCGTGTCGGCGGTCCTGTTCCGGCGCCGGGGCGATGTCCCACAGCCAGGACATGTCGGGGGCGGGCAGGGAAAGGCCCCAGGTCGACTCCTCCACCTCCGTCACGGTGCCGCGGTGCAGCCAGGAACTGTCGATGTCCGTGTACAGGGCCGACCGTTCGGCGATATCGGCCAGCCAGCCGAGATGCCCCCGGGCCATGCGCCGGGCGAAATCCAACCGTTCGGCGTCGGGCGTGTGCGGCGCCCGGCGCTCCACCGCGTCCAGCGGCAGAAGCGGCAGTTGGGACAGCAGGTTGCAGGACAGGGCGAAGCGGAAGGGCTGGCCGTCGATCCGCGGCGGCTCGAACCCCGCGGGCAGGGGGGCGCCGCGGTCCAGCGCCGCGGCCAGCGGGCCGAGAGCGCCGCTGACGTCGAGTTCCAGCAGGCGGACGTTCGGCAGCCCGGCGACCCGCCGGCGGACCGACCGGCCGTGCAGGATGTCGACCAGAACCACCTGGTCGAATCGGGCGGTCAGCGTCTCCAGCGGGATTTCGATCAGCAGCCCCGATCCGGCGACCAGAGCCCGGCCGCCCGGCTCCACCCGCTGGACCGCCTGATCGATGAAGCGGTGGCAGGCGGCGACATGCGGCGCCCAGGCCCGCCTTTGACGCCGGTAACGGGCGCCGAGCGCCACCATCTCCGCCAGATAGCCGAAGCGGCGGGCCAGCGGATGGCAGGGCGTAGTCAGATATTCGATCGCTTCGCGCAGCATCGCCGGTTGCTTCTCCCCCTTGACCCGCGGCGATGGCAGGGTACCTATGGCGGCATGGTCGAGATCAAGAGGAAAGCGGCCCTGGTCACCGGGGCCGGCAAGCGCATCGGGCGGGCCATCGCGCTCGATCTGGCGGGGCAGGGTTGGGACGTCGCCGTCCATTACCGAAGCTCCCGCGAGGAGGCCGATGCCGTCGTCGCGGAAATCGCGCGGGCAGGCGGCAGGGCCATGGCCTTCGCCGCCGACCTGGACCGCGAGGTGGAGGTGAAGGCCCTGGTGCCCGCGGTCACCGAACGGCTCGGCCCGCTGACCCTGCTGGTCAACAACGCCTCTCGTTTCGAGCGCGACGAGGTCGCCGACGTCACCCGCGAATCGTGGGACGCGCATATGGAGGCGAACCTGCGGGCGCCCTTCGTGCTGTCGCAGGATTTCGCGTCCCGGTTGCCGGAGGGCGAGCGCGGCCTGATCGTCAACGTGATCGACCAGCGGGTCTGGAACCCGACGCCGCATTTCGTTTCCTACACCCTGTCGAAGATGGGGCTGTGGGCGCTGACCCGCACGATGGCGCTGGCGCTGGCCCCGCGCATCCGCGTGAACGGCATCGGTCCCGGCCCAATCCTGCGCAACGACCGGCAGACGGAAGAAGAGTTCTCCGCCCAATGGGAGTCGACTCCGCTCCGGCGCGGCAGCACGCCGGAGGAGATCTGTGCCGCCATCCGCTTCCTGATCGCCGCCCCGGCGGTGACCGGCCAGATGATCGCGCTGGACGGCGGGGAGCATCTGGGATGGGCGCAGCCGACGCATGGCTTCGTCCCCACCGAATAGATGCAGGTTACGGGTTGGAAACACTGGCGATCCGGGCATAGCCAGGGCCGGATCCCAGTCCCACCGCCCGCGCCGCCGGGAAAATGACCGCGCGTTTTACACAGGTGCCCCACCCGGCGCAAGAGGCGCCTGCGACCCCGCGACAATTTTGTGTCCGAGCGTCAATTCCCGCCCTTGACTCGGACCTGACTTAAGGAAATCAATGGGTTGAGAAAAATGCCCAAAAAATAGGCGGAAGCATGCGAGCCCTTGCGGCGCCTAGCTCCGGACGAGCTACCCCCTCCGTTATCGACAAACTTATCCACAGGTTCCGTGGATATTCTTTCGGAGGGGCGAGTCGTTCCATATGCTCTCCTCCTCCGCCCAACGGTTGACCCGCGCCGGCCGCTCGACGACATTCTGGTCATGTCCGAAACGCATTCCTCAGACCCCCAGGCTCCCGTCGCCGAACTGCCCGCGGAAGCCGCCGACACCGCGTCCCCGGCGGATGCGCCGTCCGGCGAAGCCGGTTCCGCGCGCCCGAAGCGGCGACCGGCCGACATCGACAGGGGCGTCGAGATCATTCGTGAGCATTTGAAGACCCTGCCGCAGACGCCGGGCGTCTACCGCATGCTGGCGGGCGACGGGGCGGTCCTGTATGTGGGCAAGGCGCGCAACCTGAAGCGCCGGGTGACCAACTACACCCAGGTCGGGAAACTGCCGGTCAGGCTCCAGCGCATGGTCGCGGAGACCGAGACGATGGAGTTCGTCAACACCCACACCGAGGTGGAGGCGCTGCTTCTCGAATCGAACCTGATCAAGAAGCTGATGCCGCGGTACAACGTGCTGTTGCGGGACGACAAGACCTTTCCGCACATCATGATTACCAGGGACCACGATTATCCGCAGCTGACCAAGCACCGTGGCGCCCGCGGGCGCGACGCCGATTATTTCGGCCCCTTCGCCTCGGCCGGGGCGGTGAACCGCACCATCACGGCGCTGCAGCGCGCCTTCCTGCTGCGCAACTGCGCCGACACCGTGTTCGCCAGCCGCACGCGGCCCTGCCTGCAATACCAGATCAAGCGCTGCACGGCGCCCTGCGTGGAGCGCGTGACCCCGGCGGAATACCAGGCGCAGGTGAACCAGGCCCGCGCCTTCCTGTCCGGCAAGAGCCGCGACATCCAGACGGAGTTCGCGGACCGGATGATGGCCGCCTCCGACGCCATGGATTTCGAGACGGCGGCGCGCTACCGCGACCGTATCCGCGCGCTGACGGCGATCCAGGCCCACCAGGACATCAATGTCGAGGGGGTGGTGGAGGATGCCGACGTCATCGCGGCCTATGCCGAGGGCGGCGTGACCTGCATCCAGGTCTTCTTCTTCCGCGGCGGGCGCAACTACGGCAACCGCGCCTATTTCCCCAGCCACGACAAGGCGGCGGAAACCGAGGAGGTGCTGGCGGCCTTCATCGCCCAGTTCTACGAGAACAAGGCGGCGCCGCCGCTGGTGTTGGTCAGCCACGCCCTGCCGGAGCTGGACCTGCTGACCGAAGCGCTGGCCGTGCGCGCCGGTCACAAGGTGGAACTGGCCGAGCCCAAGCGCGGGGAGAAGCGCCGGATCGTCGAGCACGCCCTGACCAACGCGCGGGAGGCGCATGGGCGGCGGCTGGCCGAAAGCTCCAGCCAGGCGCGGCTGCTGGACGGGGTGGCCGCCGCCTTCGGCATGGATGCGCCGCCGGAGCGGGTCGAGGTCTACGACAACTCCCACATCCAGGGGGCGCACGCCATCGGCGCGATGATCGTCGCCGGGCCCGACGGCTTCATCAAGAACGCCTACCGCAAGTTCAACATCCGCGAGCAGGGGGCGGCCGGCGACGACTTCGCCATGATGCGCGAGGTGCTGACCCGCCGATTCGGCCGGGCGGTGAAAGAGGACCCGGAACGCAGCCTGGGAAGCTGGCCCGATCTGGTGCTGATCGACGGCGGGCTGGGCCAGCTGAACGTGGCGCTGGAGGTGTTCGCCGAGCTGGGGATCGACGACGTGACGCTGGTCGGCATCGCCAAGGGGCCGGACCGCGACGCGGGCCGAGAGCATTTCTTCATGGAGAACCGGCCGCCCTTCCAGATGGAGCCGCGCGACCCGGTGCTGTATTTCCTGCAGCGGCTGCGCGACGAGGCACACCGCTTCGCCATCGGCACCCACCGGGCCAAGCGGACCAAGGCCATCGGCAAGTCGCCCATCGACGAAATTGCGGGAATCGGCCCCGCCCGGAAGAAGGCGCTGCTGCACCATTTCGGCAGCGGGGCGGCGGTCGCGCGGGCCGGACTGGCCGATCTGGAGGCGGTGGAAGGGATCAATCGCGCCGTTGCGAAAAAGATATACGATCACTTCCATCCCGATGGTTAGAATGCGGGCACATTCAAACAGCCGGCCCTGTCACGGGTGCCGTGCGGCGACATCCTCCAGCGGTTCGAGTTCCCCGTCATGCTGACCAGCCTGCCCAACCTGCTGACCCTGTCGCGCATCGCGGTGATCCCGGTGGTGGTCGGGCTGTTCTATGTGCCGGAGGCGTGGGCCGCCTACACCGCCTGCTCGCTCTATGCCGCCGCCTGCATCACCGACTGGTTCGACGGCTATCTGGCCCGCGCCTGGGCGCAGGAAAGCGTGATCGGCAAGTTCCTGGATCCCATCGCCGACAAGCTGCTGGTGGCGGCGACGCTGATCATGCTGGCGGGGTTCCACCGGCTGACCGGGCTGTCGATCCTGCCGGCGGTGGTGATCCTGCTGCGCGAGGTTCTGGTTTCTGGCCTGCGCGAGTATCTGGCCGGCCTGCATGTCGGCGTTCCGGTGACCTGGCTGGCCAAATGGAAGACGACGATCCAGATGATCGCGCTGGGCTTCCTGATCGTCGGCGATTATGGTCCGGCGGAACTGCCGGTGACCATCATCGGCACCGTGGGCCTGTGGATCGCCGCGGCCCTGACCTTCTACACCGGGTGGGATTACATGCGTGCCGGACTGACCCACATGATGGCCGAACAGCCGGCGAAGCCCGGCTCCCCGTTCCGCCCGCAGCGCCGGCTGAGAGTTTCCAAGATGAAGATTTTTGGACTGACCGGCTGGAGCGGCAGCGGCAAGACCTCGCTGATGGTGCGTCTGATCCCGGCGCTCACGGCGCGCGGTCTGCGTGTCTCGACGGTCAAGCATGCCCATAAGGGCTTCGACATCGACCATCCCGGCAAGGACAGCCACAACCACCGCGTCGCCGGCGCGACGGAGGTGCTGGTCAGCTCCCCCCGCCGCTGGGCGCTGATGCACGAGCTGCGCGACGGCGAACCGGAGCTGACGCTGGACCAGCTGATCGGCAAGGTCGCCCCGGTCGATCTTCTGCTGATCGAGGGCTTCAAGCGCGACCGGCACGAGAAGGTCGAAGTCTGGCGGGCGGACGTGGACAAGCCGCTGATCGCGCTGGACGATCCCACCATCGTTGCCGTGGCCAGCGACGGCCCGGTGCCGGGATGCCCGGTGCCGATCCTCGACCTGAACGACGCCGAGGCGGTTGCGGCCTTCGTGGTCGAGCGTTGCGGGTTGGGGTGATTCAAGCGGCTTTTGCCGCATTCGCAGGACAACATGGACAACGCACATTCGCAAAGCTCGCAGGCGCTCGACCGCCGCGGCTATCAACTCGCCATCTTCGATTTCGACGGCACGCTGGCCGACTCCTTCCCCTGGTTCATCGGCGTTCTGAACGGCGTCGCCGATCGGTACGGCTTCAACCGGGTGCGGCCGGAGGAGGTCGAGCGGTTGCGCGGGTATGACGCGCGGCAGATCATGCGGCACCTGCGCGTGCCGAACTGGAAACTGCCCTTCATCGCCAACCACATGCGTCGCCTGATGGCGCGCGACATCGACGGCATCCGGTTGTTCGACGGGGTGCCAGAGATGCTGCGCGCGCTGAACGGCCGGGGTGTGACCGTCGCCATCGTCAGTTCCAATTCGGTGGAGAACATCCGCAGGATCCTGGGGCCGGAGGCGGCCGGGCAGGTGGCCCATTACGGCTGCGGCGCCTCGCTGTTCGGCAAGGCGGCGAAGTTCCGCAAGATGCTGCAGACCACCGGCATTCCCGCCGGCCGGGCCATCGGCATCGGCGACGAGGTGCGGGACATCGATGCGGCGCGGAAGCTGGGCATGGGCTGCGCGGCGGTCACCTGGGGCTATGCCCGCGGCGATGCGCTGGCGGCGCGGCGGCCGGACCGGCTGCTGACGCGGGTGGAGGAGATATCCCGGCTTTTCGGCGGCTAAGTGCCACGTCCCGGAAAGCACGCCTTTTCCCTCTTCGCACCCAGCGCCGCGACGGACTAGAGTGGCCCCATGGTGCAACTCGACAATGACTGCTTCGCCTTCGGCGGGCCGATGATGGCGGTGGAGCCGGCACTGGCGCTGCTGGCCGGACGGGTCGGGCCGGTGACGGCGACCGAGACGGTTCCGCTGTCCGATGCGCTGGGCCGGGTGCTGGCCGCCGATCTGATCGCACCCTTTAACGTGCCGCCGCACGACAATGCGGCAGTGGACGGCTACGCCGTGTTCTTCGACGATCTCGCCGCCGACGCTCCGACGGTGCTGCCGGTCACCGCGCGGGTCGCCGCCGGGCAATGGCTCGGCCGGCCGGCGGTGCGGGGGAGGCGGTGCGCATCTTCACCGGCGCGCCGATGCCGGCGGGCATGGACACCGTCTTCATGCAGGAGGATTGCCGCGCCATTGAAAGCGAGGGCGGCGCCACCGTCACCCTGCCGGCCGGCAACCGCCGCGGCGTGAACCGGCGGCTGGCCGGCGAGGATGTGCGCGAGGGGTCGGTGGTGCTCTCCGCCGGGCGCCGCCTGCGGCCGGAGGACATCGCGCTCGCCGCCTCACTCGGCCATGCGACGCTTGAGGTGCGCTGCAGATTGCGGGTGGCGGTCTTTTCCACCGGCGACGAGCTGCGGCAGCCTGGGCAGGCGCTGGAGCCGGGCGCCGTCTACGACGCCAACCGCTATGCCCTGATCGCGCTGCTGACCCGGCTGGGCTGTGCCGTCACCGACCTTGGCATCCTGCCCGACCGGTTCGAGGCGATCCGCGATGCGCTGGCAGAGGCCGCGGCCGGCCATGACGCGCTGATCACCTCCGGCGGCATGTCCACCGGCGAGGAGGACCACGTCAAGCCGGCGGTGGAGGCGAACGGGCGGCTGGATTTCTGGCGGCTGGCGATCAAGCCGGGCCGGCCGGTGGCGCTGGGCCGGGTCCGCGATGCCGTGTTCGTCGGGCTGCCCGGCAATCCGGTTGCCGTGGTGGTCACCTTCCTGCGCATCGCCCGGCCGATCCTGCTGCGGCTGATGGGGGCGGCGGACGAGACGCCGCGGCCGATCCCGGTGCGCGCCGCCTTCGCCCACAAGAAGAAGCCCGGCCGGCGCGAGTTCCTGCGCGGGTCGCTGACACGGGAGCCCGATGGCGCGCTCGCCGTTACCAAATACCCGCGTGACGGGGCGGGCGTGCTGTCGTCGCTGGTCGACTCCGACGGCCTGATCGAACTGCCGGAGGATCTGGCAGGGGTCGAGCCCGGTATGATCGTCGACTATCTGCCTTTCAAGGAATTCCTCTAGGGGACGCGTGATGAAGATTCTCTATTTCGCTTGGCTGCGCAGCAAGATCGGCGTGCCGACGGAGACGGTGGAGCTGCCGGCGGAGGTTGCCACCGCCGGCGAACTCGTCGAGTGGCTGAAGACCCGCAGCCCGCGCCATGCCGAGGCTTTGGCCAACAGCAAGGTGGTCAAGGTCGCGGTGAACCAGGAGCATGTGCCCTACGACCACCCGATTTCGGCGACCGACGAGGTGGCCCTGTTCCCGCCGGTGACGGGGGCTGACGCCATGGCGATCCGCGTCCAGGCGGAGGATTTCGACGTCGGCGCCGAATATGCCGCCTTCACCGCCGGCCGCACCAGCGTCGGCGGGGTGGCCATGTTCGTCGGGCTGGTGCGCGACATCGCCGGCGGCGAGGCGGTCAGCGCCATGACGCTGGAGCACTATCCCGGCATGACCGAGAAGCAGCTGGAGGCGATCGAGGAGGAGGCGCGGCGGCGTTGGCCGCTGGACGACGTGCTGGTGATCCACCGTCATGGCCGGCTTGAGCCGGGCGACCGCATCGTGATGGTCGCCACCGCGTCGGCCCATCGCGACGCAGCCTTCGAGTCCTGCCGTTTCCTGATGGACTGGTTGAAGACCAAGGCCCCCTTCTGGAAGCTGGAGGCCACGCCGGGCGGCGAGCGCTGGGTCGAGGCGAAGGACAGCGACGATGCCGCGGCGGCGCGGTGGAGCGAATAGGGTCCGGGTCGGGCGGGGCCGCTCAGGCGTGACCGGCTTCGCCCGACAGCATGGAGACGCTGACGCCCAGCTTGCCGATGGCGCGTTCCCACTTGGCGTCCAGGTCGGTGTCGAACAGCAGCTGTTCGTCGCAGGGCACGTTCAGCCAGCCGTTGGCCTGGAATTCGGCGTCCAGTTGACCAGGACCCCAGCCGGCATAGCCCAGCAGCAGGATGTTGCGGCGCGGGCCGCGGTCTTCGGAAATGGCGCGCAGGATGTCGATGGTGGCGGTCAGCGCCACGTCGTCGTTCACCACCAGCGTGCCGTCACGGACATAGTCGGTGGAATGCAGGACGAAGCCGCGGCCCGATTCCACCGGCCCGCCGTAATGGACCGGCAGGTTGTTCATCGGCTGCGGCACGGTCATGTCGAGCTGTTCCAGAAGGTCTTCGAACGTGATCGACCCGAACAGCCGGTTCACCACCAGACCCATCGCGCCGTCTTCGTTGTGGGCGCAGACATAGATGACCGTGCGCTGGAAACGCGGGTCCTCCATTCCGGGCATGGCGATCAGCAGCTGGCCGGTCAGCGATTCCGTGGTCTTGGAGTCCGGAGACTTGGTCAGGCGCGGCATGGGCGAGTATCCTTGTCGTCGGTCCGGTGCGGAAGACCGCCTCCGTCCGTACGGTCGGTTGTGGTTGGCGCTCTGGCGACGCTTTCACCGGAGTGTGACAGCACCGGTCGAGCTTTGTCACCTGTATATGAGCTATCATATAGGGTGTGGGGGACGCGGTTGCGCCCCTTCCCGGGAAGAGAACAGTGCGCGCGATGAAAAGACATGCCCCCATCCTCCTGCTGCTGCTGGCCGTTCTGGCGGGCGGCATCCTTCCCGCCGCTGCACAGGATGGGGTCGGACCCTGGGTCAAGGCCGGGCAGGTCGAGGCGCGTCTGGTTTCCGCCGTCCGCGGCACCGGCGACCTGACGGCGCTGCCGCTTGGGCTGGAACTGCGGCTGGAACCGGGATGGAAGACCTACTGGCGCTCTCCCGGCGATGCCGGATTCGCGCCGCGGCTGGACTGGAGCCAATCCGGCAATCTGGCTGGGGCGACGCTGTCCTATCCGGCCCCGCACCGCTTCTCCGTCCTGGGGTTCGAGACCGCCGGCTATGACACCGCGGTCCTGTTCCCGATCCAGGGCAAGCCCGCCGAGCCCGGCAAGCCGGTCGATCTGGCGCTGACCGCGGAACTGCTGGTCTGTTCCGACATCTGCGTGCCGCAGACGCTGACCCTCGCCCTTGCCCTGCCGGCCGGACCGGCGGACCCGAGCGATGCGGCGAACGACGTGGCGCGCGCGCAGGCTCTGGTGCCGCGTGGCCCCAACGGGCTGCTGCGCATCGACGCAGTGCGCGCGGCCGGCGCCACACTGGAGGTCGAGGCGACCGCCGCCGACGGTTTCGTCAGCCCGGATCTGTTCGTGGAGACCGATCCGCCGCTGACCTTCTCCGCACCCAAGACCGTCTTTTCCGACAACGACCGCCATGTTCGCCTGACCCTGACGGCGACCGAAGCGCAGCCGGGGCTGGATCTCGCCGGACGCGCGATGACGCTGACGCTGGTCGACGGCGACAAGGCGGTCGAGGCGCCGGCGACGGCATCGGCCGGCAGCGCCCTGGCGGTCCCCGCCGGGGCCGGGCTGGTGGCGATGCTGGGCGTGGCCCTGCTCGGCGGGCTGATCCTGAACCTGATGCCCTGCGTCCTGCCGGTGCTGTCGCTGAAGCTGATGTCGGTGGTCAAGCATGGCGGGCAGGCCCCGACCGCGGTGCGCGCCGGTTTCCTGGCGAGCGCCGCCGGCATCCTGACCTCGTTCCTGCTGATGGCGTCGGTTCTGGTCGGCGTGAAGGCGGCGGGCGGAGCGGTCGGCTGGGGTATCCAGTTCCAGCAGCCGCTGTTCCTCGTCTTCATGGTCGTGCTGGTCACCCTGTTCTCGGCCAACCTGTGGGGATTGTTCGAGGTGCCGCTGCCGCGCGTGCTGGCCGACCGGCTTGGCGGGGAGGGGTTGGCCGGCCCCTTCGCCACCGGCATGTTCGCCACCCTGCTGGCAACCCCCTGTTCAGCACCCTTCCTGGGCACGGCGGTGGGCTTCGCGCTGTCCAAGGGGCCGGCGGAGATCTATGCCATCTTCGCGGCGCTGGGTGTCGGGCTGGCCTTGCCCTATCTGGCGGTGGCGGCCTGGCCGCGGGTGGCTGGCTGGCTGCCGCGGCCCGGGCGCTGGATGGCGACGCTGAAGATCGTGCTGGGTTTCGCGCTGATGCTGACGGCGGTCTGGCTGCTGTCGGTGCTGACCGCGCAGATAGGCGAGGTCGCCGCCGCCACGGTCGGGCTGCTGATGGCGGGGCTGGTGCTGGCGCTGTGGATCGGACGCAGCGCCCGCGGCGCGGCGCGGGTCGCCGGGCCGGCGCTTGCCGGGGTGCTGGCGATCGCCGCTTTCGCCATGCCGGCGGCGGTCGGTCCGTCCGCCGGTGCCGCGCCGGTGGCCGCCGACGCCAAGACGCGCTGGGTGCCCTTCGCCGAATCCGCGATCCGCGACCATGTGGCGGCCGGCCGCATCGTGTTCGTCGACGTCACCGCGGATTGGTGCATCACCTGTCAGGCCAACAAGAAGCTGGTGCTGAACCGCGATGAGGTCGCCAAGCGGATGGAGGATCCGTCGCTGGTGGCGATGCGCGCCGACTGGACCCGGCCGGATGCGGCGATCGCCAAGTTCCTCGCCGACCACGGCCGGTACGGCATTCCCTTCAACATCGTCTACGGCCCCGGCGCGCCGGACGGCATCGCCCTGCCCGAACTGCTGAGCGACGGCGCGGTGCTCGAAGCGCTGAGCCGGGCCGCCGGAAAGGGCGCCTGACCGGCCGTCCGGAAAAGGCCTATGGCCGCTGCGGCTATTCTGCGGTAACAGGGCGCCTCCGGGAGCTTCTCCCGCGCCATGAGGACGATGATGGACGATCAGATCAACTGCCCGCAGTGCGGCTCCGAGAACGCCTACAATGACGGGAGCCTGTGGAACTGCCCCGACTGCGGGCACGAGTGGAACCCCGACACCGCCCCTGCCGCTGCGGAGCTTGAGGCCGGGCAGGGCGTGCGGGACGCCAACGGCAATCCGCTGAGCGACGGCGACAGCGTGACCGTCATCAAGGATTTGAAGGTGAAGGGCTCGTCCCTTGTGGTGAAGGGCGGGACCAAGGTGAAGAACATCCGTCTGGTCGATGGCGCGGACGGGCACAACATCGCCTGCAAGATCGACGGCATCGGCGCCATGAACCTGAAGTCGGAGTTCGTGAAGAAGGCCTGACGCGCCCTGTATGGGACACGATCCCTACCTTGCGGCCATTCGCCGCGGGGGATAGAAGGGATGCAGGGCCGGGCTCCGCCAAGAGGGTTCGGCCCTGCCAAAAGGGACAAACCCCAAAACGGGAAGGGCTAGAGACCATGAGCATCCAGGTTGGCGACACCATTCCGTCCGTCACGCTGAAGTGGCTGACCGACAACGGCATGCAGGAAGTGACCACGGACGAGCTGTTCAAGGGCAAGAAGGTCGTCCTGTTCTCCGTCCCCGGCGCCTTCACCCCGACCTGCTCCGCCAAGCATCTGCCCGGCTTCGTCCAGCAGGCCGACGCGCTGAAGGCCAAGGGCGTCGACAGCATCATCTGCCTGGCGGTCAACGACCCGTTCGTGATGCGCGCCTGGGGTGACAAGGGCGGCGTCGGCGACAAGGTCGCGATGCTGCCGGACGGCAACGCCACCTTCACCACCGCGCTCGGCCTTACCATGGACGGCTCGGGCTACGGCCTGGGCACGCGCGGCCAGCGCTTCGCCCTGGTGGCGGAAGACGGCAAGGTCACCCACGTCGCCGTCGAGGCCCCCGGCAAGTTCGAGGTGTCCTCGGCCGAGGCGGTGCTGGAGAAGCTCTGAGCTAAGGTGTTCTCCCTCTCCCCCGGGGAGAGGGTCGGGGTGAGGGGGAGCCGCCGGCCGAACGCTTGTCGCCGCGCGTCCCCTCACCCTAACCCTCTCCCCGGGGGGAGAGGGGATATGTTCCGCTTACCCCCGTGCCCGCACGTCGGCGACGCCGCGCCGGGCCAGTTCGTCGGCGCGTTCGTTTTCCGGGTGGCCGGCGTGGCCTCGGACCCAGTGGAACTCGATCTGGTGCTGCCGCTTCGCCTCTTCCAGGCGCTGCCACAGATCGACGTTCTTCACCGGCTTGCGGTCGGCGGTCATCCAGCCCTTGGCCTTCCAGCCATGGATCCACTTGGTGATGCCGTTCTTCACATATTCGCTGTCGGTGAAGAGGCGGACGGTCACCGGCTTCTTCAGGGCCTCCAGCGCCATGATGGCGGCCATCAGCTCCATGCGGTTGTTGGTGGTCGCCGGTTCGCCGCCATACAGCTCCTTCTCCGCCTCGCCATAGCGCAGGATGGCGCCCCAGCCGCCGGGGCCGGGATTGCCGCTGCAGGCACCGTCGGTGAAGATGTCGACCGTCTTGCGGGCGGTTTCGGTCGGGGGGCGTCGTCCGTCATCAGATCAGGCCCCGCCCGTTTCCGAGTCGTCGAGGAAATAGTCGCCCAGCCCGCGGACCGTCTGGTGGAAGCGCAGCTTGCGCAGATATTCCAGCGGGTCCTTCGGCCGCACGAAGGCGCCCGGCGGATGGTTCAGCCAGTCATAGAGGCGGGTCAGCAGGAAGCGCACCGCGCTGCCGCGGCAGAGCCAGGGCAGGGCGTCCAGCTCCGCCCGCGACAGCGGCCGGACCTTGCGGTAGTTGGACAGCAGCAGCCGCGCCTTGGTGGCGTTGAAGGACCCGTCGATCTCGAAGCACCAGGCGTTGATGCAGATCGCCACGTCGTAGACGAAGAAGTCGTTGCAGGCGAAATAGAAGTCGATCAGGCCGGACAGGCTGTCGCCGCGGAAGAAGACGTTGTCCGGAAACAGATCGGCATGGATGACGCCCGCCGGCAGCCCGACCGGCCAGTTGGCCTCCAGCGCCGCCAGCTCCGCCTCCAGCGTCGCGCGCAGGCCGGGCGCCACCTCGTCGGCGCGCTCGGCCGACTTGGCGAAGAGGTCCTTCCAGCCCGGCAGGGCCAGCGCGTTCGGCCGCTCCATGCGGAAATCGCCGACCGCCAGATGCAGGCGGGCCAGAGCCTCGCCCAACTGGGCGCAATGCTGCGGCATGATCCGGCGCGGCCACATGCCGGCCAGGAAGGTGACGATCACCGCCGGGCGGCCGCACAGCTCGCGCAAAGCGACGCCGTCGCGCGCCGCGACCGGTAGCGGGCAGGCGATGCCCTTCTCCGCCAGATGCTCCATCAGGCCGAGGAAGAAGGGTAGATCCTCCTTCCGCGTGCGCTTTTCGTAGAGCGTCAGGATGTAGGGGCCGCGTTCGGTCACCAGCAGGAAGTTGGAGTTCTCCACCCCCTCCGCGATGCCTTTGCACGACAGCACCGCGCCCAGATCGTACTGGGCGGCGAAGGTGCTGAGATCCTCGTCGGTGACTTCGGTGTATACGGCCATGATGTGCAGCGCCTTACCGGGTTTCCGGCTTGCGGTCAATTTCGGGCGTGATCGGCTCGTAATATTCCGGGCCGAAGCCGGCCAATTGGCGGCTGGTGACGTTGAAGGGACGCTTCAGCCCGCCGCGGAAATGGCGTCCGACCAGTTCCTGCCACAGGGCGACCGGCTCCGCCCCGCGCCCGGTGCAGAGATGGACGAACCAGCGGCGGCCGGCGGCGACGTGGCCGATTTCCTCGTCATGGATGGTCTGCAGCAGGTCGGCGCTCTCCGCGTCGCCGAAGTCGCGCAGGCGGCGCACCGTCTCCGGCGTCACGTCCAGCCCGCGCGCCTCCAGCACCATCGGCACCACCGCCAGCCGGGCGGCGAGGTCGTGGGCGGTCTCCGTCGCCGCCTGCCACAGCCCGTCATGGGCGGGCAGGTCGCCATAGGAGGAGCCCAGCGCGTTCAGCCGTGTCTCCAGCATCCGGAAATGCCGCGCCTCGTCGTCGGCCACCTGCACCCAGTCGTCGGTGAAGCCCTTCGGCAGGCCGAGATGCGCGAATCGGGCGACGATGTCCCAGGCGAGGTCGATGGCGTTCAACTCGATGTGCGCCAACGCGTGCAGCAGGGCGATGCGGTTCTGCGCGCTGCCGCCGCGCCCGCGCTTGGGCATGTCGCGCGGCAGCTTCAGCTCCGGCCGGTCGGGGCGGGCAGGGCGGTCCGGCGGCGGGGCGGGCACCTCGGGGGACAGCAGGCCGTCGCGCCATGCGGCGGCGTAGTCACGGGTGAGGCGCACTTTCTCCAGCGGCGCCGCGGTGGTCAGAACCGCGGTCGCCGCCTCGCCCAGGCACGTAACGGAGGAGGTCATTTCCAGCCGTAGGCGACGAAGTTCGGGTTCAGGATGTCGTCCTTGCCATAGACGAGCGGCGAGCCGTCCGGCTGCTCCACCCGGCCGCCGGCGCCGATCAGCACGGCATGGCCGGCGGCGGTGTCCCACTCGCTGGTCGGTCCGAAGCGCGGGTAGAGGTCGGCCTTGCCGCTGGCCACCGTGCAGAATTTCAGCGAGCTGCCGCAGGACACCCGGTCCTTGACGGTGTAGTTGCCGAGGAACTCCTCCAGCACCGAACCGCTGCCGTGGGACCGGCTGGCGACGACGGTCAGCCCGTCGGCCGGCGGGTTGCGGACGGAAATGGCGTGGTCGTGCCGCCCCTCGGCGCAATGGACCGCGGTGCCAAGGCCGGCCGCGGTGTACATGTCGCCGGTGGCGGGCGCATACACGACGCCGAGCACCGGCACGCCATTCTCGATCAGGGCGATGTTCACGGTGAACTCGCCGTTGCGGGAGATGAACTCCTTGGTGCCGTCGAGCGGATCGACCAGCCAGAAGCGTCCGCCGGAGACGTCGGGCCGGTGGCCGGCGGCCACGGCCTCCTCCGCGACCACGGGAACGCCGGGCAGGAGATGGTGCAGCGCCGGGATGATCACCGCCTCCGCCGCCTGATCGGCCTGCGTGACAGGGCTGCCGTCGACCTTGGTGGCGACGTCGATGCCGTCGTTGTAAAAGCGCAGGATGACCTGACCGGCCTCATGGGCGATGGTGCGGACCGTCGGCAGCAGGCTCGCCACAGCGGCGTCGGGCATGGGGTGATCTCCCTATGGTATGAAGAGTCAGCATACCGTGCCCGCCAGCGGGCCGGAAGCTTTTGAACGGATGTCGGACGGAGAAGGCGGATGACGGTGGCAGAGCGGTCGGAGGGTGGTCGGGTGGTCGGTGCAGGCGCATCGGCCCTATGGCGTGCTATGACCGCGGCCGATCTGGACCGGCTGCTTGCCATTGCGGACATCGTGCATCCGGACTACCCGGAGGACCGCAGCGTGTTTGAGGAGAGGCTGGCGCTTTACCCCGCCGGCTGCCGTGTGGCGGAATGCCGCGGCGAGACCATCGGCTATGGCGTCATGCATCCGGGCAGGCTGGGCGTCCCGCCGCCGCTCGACACCCCGCTGGGCAGCCTGCCGGCCGACGCCGATTGTCTCTACCTGCACGACATCGCGCTGCTGCCGGAGGCGCGCGGCACCGGGCTGGGGGCTGCGGTGCTGGACTATGCGCATGGGCTGGCGCTGCGGGAAGGCTGGCGCTGGCTGGCGCTGACCTCGACGCCGGGCGCGCGCAGCTATTGGGACCGGGTCGGCTTCACGCCGTACCGGGACGGCGGTCCGGCTCTGGCGGCGAAGCTGGAGAGCTATGGTGGCGGGATGAGCTACATGACGGCGCCGGTGCGGGCCTAGGCCGTCAGCATCGCCATCTCCGGATTCGTCACCACCGCCTCGAAGGCGGGCTTGGCGAACAGGTAGCCCTGCATCAGCGTGACGCCCAGGTCGCGCAGGGCCTTCGCTTCGCCGGCCGTCTCCACCCCTTCGGCGATGGGGGTGATGGCGAGGTCCTCGCACACCGCGAGGATGGCCTTGACGATGCTGCGCCGCGCCCGTTCGGTGTCGATGCTGCGGGTCAGCTCCATGTCCAGCTTGATGATGTCCGGCTGGAATTCCGCCAGCAGGTTCAGGCCGGAATAGCCGGAGCCGAAATCGTCGATGGCGGTCAGGAAGCCCTGGCGCTTGTATTCGTTGAAGATGCTCTTCAGGTGGTCGTGGTCCACCACCCGCTCGTTCTCCGTCACCTCGAAGATGATGCGGTCGGTGGGGAATCCGGTGCGGCGGGCGGCGGCCAGCGTCGCGCGGATGCAGGCTTCCGCCTTGTAGACTGCGTTGGGCAGGAAGTTGATCGACAGGCGGGCGCCGTTCATCGGCAGGGTCGCGGCCAGCTCGATGGCCTTGACGCGGCAGGACTGGTCGAAGGCATAGCGCGTGGCGTCGGTCACCTGCCCCAGGACCCAGCCGGCGCCCTGGCCGGCGGCGCCGCGGACCAGCGCCTCATGCGCCCAGACGGCACCGCTGGAGACATCGACGATGGGCTGGAACGCCATCGTGAAGTCCAGATCGAGACGGTCCGCACATTGACCGCCGCACCCGCCGTCGCCAAACGCCATCACCCTACCCCCGTCAGACCAGTGGACTCCACCTTTAGGTAAGCGGCTATACCATGGATTTCATCCGACGGAGGTGTGGCAAGTGCCACACCTTCCGACTAGGACTTTCCCTGACACCCGCAATAGGACGCTGGAAACCGCCTATTCCGCCGCCATGCGGGTTTCGGCACCGCGGATCGCTGCCCAGACGGCTTCCGGCGTCGCCGGCATGTCGATATGGGTGATGCCGAGGTCGGACAGCGCGTCCACCACCGCATTGATGATGGCCGGCGGCGCGCCGATGGCCCCGGCCTCGCCGGCGCCCTTCATGCCCAGCATGTTGGTGGTGCTGGGTACGCTGTTCAGCTTCACCTCGATCGGCGGCATGTCCACCGCGCGCGGCATCTGATAGTCCATGAAGGACCCGGACAGCAGCTGTCCACTGTCGGGGTCGAACACCACCCGCTCCTGCAATGCCTGACCCAGCCCCTGGGCGACGCCGCCATGGATCTGGCCGATCACCAGCATTGGGTTGATGACCGTGCCGAAATCGTCGACCACGCTGTAGCGCACCACCTCGATCACGCCGGTGGCGGGGTCGATCTCCACCTCCGCGACGTGGCAGCCGTTGGGGAAGGTGCTGGCCGGCGGGGTCCAGCGCGCCATCTCGGAAAAGGCGATGCCGCTGCCGCCCTCGGCGGCCTTGGCCGCGACCTCCTTCAGCGACACCGCGCGGTCGGTGCCGACGACGGTGAAGCGGCCGTCGGCGAACTCCACGTCTACCTCAGCGGTCTCCAGCAGATCGGCCGCAACGGCGGTGGCAGCCTTCACCACCTTGGCCGCCCCCTCCGCCAGCGCCGAACCGCCGACCGGGACGGAGCGCGAGCCGCCGGTGCCGGAGCCCCAACTGACGCGGTCGGTGTCGCCCTGCACCACCTCCACATCCTCCGGCGGAACGCCCAGCCGGTCGGCGAGGATCTGCTTGTAGGCGGTCTCGTGGCCCTGGCCGTTGGTCTGGGTGCCGATCATCAGCACCACCTTGCCGTCGCCGTTGACCTGGACGGTCGCCTGCTCCGGCCCGCCGCCCGAGCAGGCTTCGATATAGGTGGACAGGCCGGCGCCGCGCAGCTTGCCGCGGGCCTTGGCCTCCGCCTTGCGGGCGGGCAGGCCGGCCATGTCGGCGAGGATCAGGCCATCCTCAAGATTCCGGGCGAAGTCGCCGGTGTCGTAGACCTGCCCCATCGGCGTGGCGTAGGGCATGGCGGTCGGCGGGATGAAGTTGCGCCGCCGGATCTCCGCCGGGCCGAGGCCGGTGACCCGCCCGGCATGGTCGATCAGCCGTTCCAGCAGATAGGCCGCCTCCGGCCGGCCGGCGCCGCGATAGGCGTCCACCGGCTGCGTGTTGGTGAAGACGCCCTTCACCCGCACATAGACCGCCGGCGTGCGGTAGGAGCCCACCAGCATCGCCGACCCGGCATCGGTCGGGATGAAGGGGCCGTAGTTGGACAGGTAGGCGCCGAGATTGGCGACGGTATCCACCCGCAGCCCCAGGAAACGGCCGTCGGCATCCAGGGCGAGGCGCGCCTTGCTGACATGGTCGCGGCCATGGTCGTCGCTGATGAAGCCCTCGATGCGGTCGGCGGCCCATTTCACCGCGCGGTTCAGCCGGCGGGCGGCGAACAGGCAGGCGACATATTCCGGATAGTTGAACAGCTTCATGCCGAAGCCGCCGCCGACATCGGTGGTCAGCACGCGGATGCGCTGTTCCGGCTCGTTCAGGATCTTGGCGAACTGCTTCTGCAGGCCGTGGACGCCCTGGCTGGTGACGTAGATCAGCAGGCGGCCTGGCGCGCCGTCGGCACCCGATTCGACGCCGGCGACGCAGGCGCGGCCTTCCATCGGGTTGGCGACAACGCGGTTGTTGACCAGCTCCAGCTCCACCACGCGGTGGGCGCCGGCGAGTGCGGCCTCCACCGCCGCCTCGTCGCCGGTGTCCCAGTCGAAGCAGAGGTTGTTCGGCGCCGCGTCCCACACCAGCGGCCGGCCGGGCTCCAGCGCCTCCAGCGTGCCGGTGACGGGGTCGCGGTCCTCGTAATCGACCATCACCAGCTCGGCCGCCTCCCGTGCGGCCTCCAGCGTTTCGGCCACCACCATGGCGACGGGATCGCCGACATGGCGGGCGAAGCCGCGGGCCAGCGCCGGGCGCGGGGTGCGGACATAGTTCGACCCGTCGCGTTGCTTCAGCACCGCCTGGCAGGGGATCATGCCGACATTCTCGGCATCCAGGTCGGCGACGGTGTAGACCGCCAGCACGCCGGGCTGCGCCAGCGCTTCCGACGCATCGACCGAGCCGATGGCGGCGAAGGCATGGGGGGAGCGGACGAAGGCCGCATAGGCCTGGCCGGGAAGAGACACGTCGTCGGTATAGCGGCCGCCGCCGGTCAGCAGCCGGGCGTCTTCGGTGCGCGGAACCGCCTGTCCGATGCCGAACTTCATGGGTGAACTCCCGCCTTCCGGTTCGATGCGATTGTTGTGCTTCGCGAAGATAGGCCGGCTCAAGCGTCAGGGAAACCCCCGGCGGTGGCCGGGCACTGCAGGCTGGCGCCCGCCGGCCGCAGGGCCCATATTCCAAAACATGTGTGGACGCATGCTACTCACCACCCCGGTCAGCGAGGTCCAGCGTCTGTTCGGCGTTCCCGAACGGCCGAACCTGATGCCGCGATGGAACATCGCCCCGACCCAGGACATCCCCGTCATCCGGCGGGAGGAGGACGGCCGCCATCTGGCGATGGTCCGCTGGGGGCTGGTGCCGCCCTGGGCCGACGATCCGTCCATCGGCGGGCGGATGATCAACGCCCGCGGCGAATCGGTGGCGGACAAGCCGGCCTTCCGCGACGCCTTCCGCAAGCGCCGCTGCCTGATCCCGCTGGACGGATTCTATGAATGGACCAGCGTGGGGGAGGGGGCGAAGCCGCGCAAGCAGGGGCACGTCATCCGCCGCCGCGACCGCGGCCTGTTCGCGCTGGCCGGGCTGTGGGAACGCTGGCGCGGACCGAAGGGCGCCGCACCGCTCGACCCGCCGCTGGAAACCGCGACGGTGGTGACGACGGCGACCAACGCCACCCTGTCCTTCCTGCATGACCGCATGCCGGTGGTGCTCGACCCCGCCGACTGGGACGCATGGCTCGATCCGGCGACCCCGCTGCCGGTGGTGGAGGGGCTGATCCGCTCCGCCCCGGACGACTGGCTGGACGTGGTGCCGGTGGGGCCGAAAGTGAACAGCGTGCGCAACGACGACTGCTCCTGCCTCGACCCGCCGGAAGAGGCCGTTGCCGTCACGAAACCGGCCAAGGGGAAGCCGGACGATGACCAGCCGAGCCTGTTCTGAGCTGCTGCCGGTGACGAGAATCGCGCTGCTTCTGCTCTGCGGTCTGGTGCTGGCCGGCTTGGTGCAGGCAAGTCCCGCCGTGGCGCAGACCAACCAAGCCGCCAAGGGGCGCGGCCCCATCGCAAACACGCCGGACCAGACCATCAAGGGCGCCGCCATGGCGGTGGAGGGCGACCTGCTGACGGTGAACGGCACGGCGGTTCGGCTGATGGGAATCGACGCGCCGGATCCGGGGCAGAAATGCAAGAACCGCTACGGCCATGAACTCGACTGCTTCAAGGTCGCCACCGCCGTGCTCGCCAATATGGTGAAGGGCGAGGAGGTGACCTGCATCGTCACCGAACAGGACCGCACCGGCGAGAAGAAGGGCGAATGCCGGGTCCGCGGCGTCGATCTCGGGGCGGCGATGGTGTCGCGCGGCTGGGCCTTTCAATATGCCAGCCTGTCGCCGGCCTATCAGAAGGGCGAAGCCTATGCCCAGAGCAAGCGGATGGGTCTGTGGGCCGGGCAGGTGGAGAAGCCGTGGCAATGGCGCTCCCGCCAGCTTCGCGAAAAGGCGAAGTGAGAGCATTTGGTCGTTCGGTAACTGCCCTTCGGCACTGACTGACGGGCTGAGGTCGTTCGTTGGCTTGCACACCTCCATTTCCCATTCGACCGCTTCGGTTGGCGTGGTAGGATTCCGCCAAGGCGAATAACGACCTCCGCGGGCCGGTAGGGTTTCCCGGCGAACGATTGGAGAGGCTGGCAGAGAGGCTGAATTCCGGATCGGCAACTCCCGCAGGGGAGCGGAGTCACGGGTATGCTCGTTTACGAATGCGAACTGTTCGAGGTGGTCCCGATCCTGCGCCGCTATGCGCGGGCGCTGACGGGCGCCACCGACCGTGGCGACGCACTGGTTACGCGCTGTGTCGAGGCGGCAGTGATGGCGCCGTCGCGCTTCGGCCTCGACCGCGGCGGGGACGGTGCCCGGCTGTCGATGTACGCCCTGCTGAATCTGCTGTTCGACCGCTCCCCGGAAGAGTTCGGCCCGCCCGGCCGGCCGCTGCCCTCGCCCCATCCCATCGAGCGCGCGCTGGCCGACCTGCCGGAGACCGACCGTCGCCTGTATCTGCTGACCGCGCTGGAAGGGCTGAGCATCCGGCAGGCGGCGAAGGTGTTGCAACTGCCGGCGGGGGAGGCCATCGACCGGCAGAAGGCCGCCCGCGCCCGCGTGCGCTCGGCGATGGTCCAGCGGGTCATGGTGGTCGAGGACAATGCCCTGCTGGCGATGGAGCTGGGGGAGCTGGTCGCCGACATGGGCCATGTCGTCTGCGGCACTGCCGGCAACGAGGCGGAGGCGCTGGCCCTGCTGAAGGCGGAAAGGCCGACGCTGGCCCTGCTCGACGTCCGGCTTGCAGACGGCGGCAGCGGGATCGAGATCGCACGCCGGCTGAAGCGCGTGCGCGACCTGCGCACCATCTTCGTCACCGCCTTCGACGACGACATCCGCGCCCTGGACGCCCGCCATCTGGGGCAGATCGTGCGCAAGCCCTTTACCAACGCCGGCATCCAGGCCGCCATCTCCCGCGCCATCTTCATGCCGCAGCCGGTCGCGCTGGCGTGAGGGGTATGGACCTGTCGAGGCCATGAAAAAAGGGACCGCCGGCAATCCGGTGGTCCCTTTTTCTGCAAGGCGGCCTCCAGGAAGCCGCCTGCTTCGGCCGGTGCCCGTTATACCGTGTGCCGGCGGCCGGCGATCATGCGGTAGATGGCCAGGATGATGATCGCGCCGACGATGGCGCCGATGAAGCCCGCACCTTCGCCCGGACGGTACCAGCCGACGGCAGCGCCGAGATAGGTGGCCAAGAAGGCACCGGCGATGCCCAGCAGCGTGGTGATGATGAAGCCGCCCGGATCGCGACCCGGCATCAGGAACTTGGCGACGATGCCGGCGAGAAAGCCGATGATGATCGTCCAGAGAATGCCCATGGTGTTTTCCCTTCCGTTGCGGGACCGTCTTCCCATGCCCAATAACGGGCAAAGCGGCGTTTGGTTCTCCTTCCCGGCGGATCTTTTGGCGCGATGCTCTTTTGGCCCAATGCTCTTTCGGGCAGCCGGAACCTTTCGCATAGGCATGATGTTCTCCGCAGCACATGACCGCCGTCGCGCTTCGGTGCTGACGCGGAGGAGCGGAACGCCGCCACGCCCTTTCGGCCGGGCCGTTCCGCAAGGAAAGCTGGGAGAATTTCTCATGACCAGGACGTTCGTTTTCACCGCCATGGGCGCGGTTCTGCTGTCGACCACGGCGATGGCACAGGTGGGCGGCGCGACCTCGCCGCAGGCCGGATCGAGCTACACCATGGGAACGCCGTCGGGCGGCATCCCGCCGCTGGACGCGCCGGCCCGCGGGCTGCCGGTGACCGACACGCCGCAGGGCGGCAAGGTGGTCGTGCTGGGTGAAGGCATCGGCGCCCGCCGGCTTGCCGAAGAGCGTCGCATGGAGCAGCAGATGGCGACCGGCATCGCCGGCTCCACCGCCGGCGCGGGTGCCGCGATGACCGGCAGCAGCATCGCCGGCGGCAGCATGGCCGACCAGGACCGCGCCGCCCGCATGGCCCCGGTGGCCAGTGCCGCCGACTTCGTGAACCGCGCCTCGCAGAGCGACCTGTTCGAGCTGTCGTCGAGCCGCATGGCGGTCGAACGCTCCGGCAACGAGGCGGTGCGCCAGTTCGCCCGCCACATGATCATGGACCACACCACCACCAGCGAACTGGTGAAGACGCAGGCCCGCGCCAGCGGCATCGAGCCGCCGGCCCAGCCCGACCTGGACCAGCAGCAGAAGCTGAGCCAGCTGCAGGGCGTTCGCGGTGCGGCCTTCGACCGCATGTATGTGAACCAGCAGGTCCTGGCGCACCGTGAGGCGGTCGACCTGTACCGCACCGTCGCGAGCAGCACCGACCCGGACCTGCAGCCCTACCGCAGCCTGGCGCAGCAGACCCTGCCGAAGCTGCAGCAGCATCTGAATGAGATCGAGGGCATCGCGGCCAGCGCGCCGCTCGCCAGCGCCCGCTGATCCCGCCGCTCTGAACGGCCGAAAACGGAACGGCCCCGCACCGCTCCCCATCCGGGGGGCGCTGCGGGGCCGTGCCCGTTCGCAGATCCGCTGCGGATCAGCGCAGCGCGCGGATGTTGGCGGCGTACTGGTCCGGACCGCCGGTGAAGGTGGCGGTGCCGGCGACCAGAACGTCGGCGCCGGCTTCGATCGCCAGACGGGCCGTCTCCGGGTTGATGCCGCCGTCGACCTCCAGGTCGATCTGCTTGCCGAGCGCGTCGATGCGGGCGCGCAGGTCGCGGATCTTCGGCAGCTGGCTCTTGATGAAGCTCTGGCCGCCGAAGCCGGGGTTCACCGTCATCACCAGGACGAGGTCGATGTCCTCCAGCACATGCTGTATGGCGTCCACCGGCGTCGCCGGGTTCAGCGAGACGCCGGCCTTCTTGCCCAGCGACTTAATGAGTTGGATCGTCCGGTGCAGGTGCGGACCGGCTTCCGGATGGACGGTGATGATGTCGGCACCGGCCTTGGCGAATTCCGGAACGAACAGGTCCACCGGCGAGATCATCAGATGGACGTCGAAGACCTTGGCGGAATGCGGCCGCAGCGCCTTCACCACGCCCGGCCCGATGGTGAGGTTCGGGACGAAATGCCCGTCCATCACGTCGATGTGGATGTAGTCGGCGCCGGCGGCATCGACCGCGCGGACCTCCTCGCCCAGCCGGGCGAAGTCGGCGGAGAGAATCGAGGGGGAAATCTTCACGGCGCGCATGGGAGGTTCCTGAAGCAGAGGTGAGGGCTGGGACCGGGTCCGATTCGCCGCACTTCCTATCACGGGCCGGCGCGGCAAGTCATGACATGATGTGAATTGCAGCGGACCTCTCCGCAGGGTTCCGCAAGCGCGAACCCGGCCGTTTGCGCTTTACCGCAACCGCGAAGCGCTGTATCCATCTGTATATAGGTTTGGCGTCGAACATGGCAGGAGGTGGCGATGATCGGTGTGCGTTCGATCCTGGGGCGGGGCGGACTCAGGCTTGCGATGTCGGCGGCGGTGCTGGGCTTCGGCCTGACCCTCGCGGCGCCGGCGGCGATGGCGCAGGATGTTTTGGTTCTGGCCGCCGCCTCCACCAAGAATGCGGTGGACAAGCTCGCCTCCCAGTTCAAGGCGAAGACGGGACTGTCGGTGACCTCGTCCTTCGCCGCATCCTCCGCCCTTGCCAAGCAGATCGAGAATGATGCGCCGGCCGACATCTTCATCTCCGCCGATCTCGACTGGATGGACTATTTACAGAAGCGCAATCTGATCAAAACCGACAGCCGAACAAACCTGCTGGGGAACGAGCTGGTGGTGGTGGTGCCGAAGGGGACCGCGCTGAAGCCTGACCTGTCGAAGGGCGGCAAGCTGGCGGAGCAGCTGGGCGACGGGCGGCTGGCCACAGGCGACCCGTCGAACGTTCCGGTCGGGAAGTACGCCAAGGCGGCATTGGAGTCTCTCGACCAGTGGAAGGCGGTCGAACCCAGGCTGGCGCGGGCCGACAGCGTGCGCGCGGCGCTGGTGCTGGTCAGCCGGGGCGAGGTGCCGATGGGCATCGTCTATCGCACCGACGCCGCCATCGATCCGGGGGTGGAGGTCGCCGCGGTGTTTCCGCCGGACAGCTACCCGCCGATCATCTATCCGGCGGCGCTGGTGGCGGCATCCAAGAGCACCGGCGCCGCCGTCTTCCTCGACTTCATGAAGTCGGCGGACGGCATGGCGGTGTGGAAGGAATTCGGCTTCGTTCCGGCCCCCAAAGCACCGTAAGCTCTGCGGCATGGATATCCTGACGCCGATGGAGACCACCGCGTTGCTGCTGAGCCTGCGTGTCGCGGGCGTCGCCATCGCGTTGGGGTTGCCGGTTGCCGTGCTCGCCGCCTGGGTGCTCGGGCGCTACAGCTTTCCGGGCAAGACGCTGGTCGATGGGCTGGTCCATCTCCCGCTGGTGCTGCCGCCGGTGGTCACCGGCTATATCCTGCTGGTGACCATGGGGACCAAGGGGGTGGTCGGCGGCTGGCTGTACCAGACCTTCGGGATCAAGCTGATCTTCACGGCTGAAGGCGCGTCGCTGGCGGTCGCCGTGACCTCCTTCCCGCTGATGGTGCGTGCCATCCGGCTGTCGGTGGAGGCGATCGATGGTGGACTGGAGGCGGCGGCACGCACGCTGGGCGCCGGGCCGGTCGACCGCTTCTTCACCATCCTGCTGCCGCTGATGGCGCCCGGCCTGCTGTCCGGCGCCATCGTCGCCTTCGCCGCGGCGATGGGCGAGTTCGGGGCGGTCATCACCTTCGTGTCCAACATCCCCGGCCAGACCCAGACCCTGCCGCTGGCGATCTATGCCGCCACCCAGGAACCCGGCGGCGACGCGGTGGCGGCGCGGCTGGCGGCCATCTCCTTCGGTGTCGCCCTGATCGCGCTCATGCTGTCGGAGTTCCTGGCGCACCGCGTCCGGCGGCTGATCGGACAGACCTGACGATGCTCGACCTTTCGATCCGCCAGAGGCTGGGCGCCTTCACGCTCGACATCGCCTTCACCGCCGAGGAGCGCGGGGTGACCGCCCTGTTCGGCCGCTCCGGTTCCGGCAAGACGTCCGTCATCAACGCCATCGCCGGGCTGACGCGCCCCGATTCCGGACATATCCGCATCGGCGAGACGGTGTTCTTCGACAGCGCGCATCGCCTCGACGTGCCGGTGGAAAAGCGGCGCATCGGCTATGTCTTCCAGGATTCGCGCCTGTTCCCGCACATGACCGTGCGCAGCAACCTGGAATTCGGGCTGCGTCGGGTGGCGGCCGCCGAACGCCGCATCGCCTTCGGACCGGTGGTGGAACTGCTGGGGCTGGGCCATCTGCTGGACCGCCGGCCGCGCGGGCTGTCGGGCGGCGAAAAGCAGCGCGTCGCCTTCGGCCGCGCCCTGCTGGCCCAGCCGCGCCTGCTGCTGATGGACGAGCCGATGGCCTCGCTTGATGCCGCCCGCAAGGCGGAGATCATGCCCTACATCGAACGGCTGCGGGACGAGATGAACATCCCCATCGTCATGGTCAGCCACGCGCTGGACGAGGTCGTGCGCCTCGCCACCACCATGGTGCTGATCGGGGAGGGCAGGGTGCGCGCCGTGGGCCCGGTCGGCACGGTGATGGGGCGGCTCGATCTGTCGGCCGTAACCGGCGCGCAGGATGCCGGCGCGGTGCTGGACCTGACGGTGGAGCGCCATGTCCCGGAGGATGGGCTGACCGTGCTGGCCTTCGACGGCGGGCATCTGACCGTGCCGCAGGTGGAGCGGCCGGTCGGTGCCGCCGTGCGCCTGCACATCCACGCCCGCGACGTCATCGTCGCCCTGCAGCAGCCGGTCGGCGTCAGCGTGCGGAACGCGCTGACCGCCACGGTGGCGGAGGTCGCGGAGTCGGGGCCGTCGTCCGCCGACGTGCGGCTGGCGGTGGGCGGCTCCTTCCTGATCGCGCGCATCACCCGCGCGGCCGTCCGCGAACTGGACCTGACGCCCGGCCGCCCCGTGGTCGCGCTGGTGAAGGGCATCGCCTTCGAACCGGGGAGCACCGGCGCGACCAGCGAAGGGCGGCGGGTCGTCGATGTGTGAGGAACCGGCTTTCCCTTGAGAAACTCCCCTCCCCCTGTGGGAGAGGGGGTGTTCCGCTGGACCTTACTGGCCGCCCGATGGGGTGGCCGATCCGCCGGTGCTGGCGCCGCCGCCCGCCGATCCGCCGGCCGTGGAGCCGCCCGGCATCGTCGTGGTGGCACCGCTGCTGTCGTTCATCGAATTGCCGGAGGTGCCGCCCTGCACCGGGACGCCGGTCGACGGCGGCGGGACCGTGGTAGAGTCGCTGCTGGACCCGCTGCTGGTGGTCGGGCTGGTCTGGTTCGCCGCGTTGGAGTTCTGGGCGTTCTGGTCGTCGCAGGCCGCCAGCCCCAGAAGCAGGGCGGGAAGGGCCGCGATCAGAAACTTGCTGCGCATGGAGTGTATCTCCTCAGCCATTGGGCGGCGCCGCCAGGGAGGCCGGCAACCGGAAGCGCTTTCGCCAATCCCGGTACGGCTCCGGCAACGCCGTGTGTGGGTCGAAACACGCCACCGCCGGTTTCATTCCATTCCCCCTTAGCACTATGCCGAGTGGATGCCGTCCGGCGACGGGGCAGGGCGCACCCGCCAGCCGCCCGGAAGGGTGGCCGGAACAGCCTGCCGGCAGGTGCGGAGAACTTTCACGGAACGTTCCGAAAACTTGTGGCGTGGGCGTGGCGGGTACCCATTACTGGGTTGCGCAAAGAACACGACACTTTTGCGACTTGCCTGTTCCATCTTTTTCGTTTGACCGGCGGAAAGTCGCTGTGATTCCATCGCAGCACCATGACGATGATCGCCGACTTCACCGACACGCTCGCCCGCGCCGCCAAGAGCGCGCTCCGCCAAGCCATCATGCCGGCGCTGTGCGCCTGCGTGGTCGCTTACTTCGCCTACTACGCGATCCATGGCGATCGCGGGCTGGTGGCGATGAAGCAGATCCAGGGGGAGATCGCCCAGGCCGAAGAGGTCCTGAACCAGCTCCGCACCGAGCGGGAGGAGATGGAACGGCGCGCCCAGCTTCTGCGCGGCGACGGGCTCGACCGCGACATGCTGGAGGAGCGGGCCCGGCTGATGCTGAATTTCTCCAACCCGCGCGACATCATCGTCAAGCTGCCGAAGATGGCCGATCCGGAAGGGGCCCCGGTGCAGAAGTAAGGGGAAATCAGCCGATTAACCGAAATCCGGTTAATCGAAAATAGCGCTGCAAAAACAGATATTTGCGCGGGCTGTAAAGCTCGTGTAGTGTGCGCGCCATATTCGCTTCCGGTGCGGGCTCTCGCATGCCCGCAACGCGTGGCGGCAAGGGTTGTCTAAGGCCCAATGCCGCTTGAACCCTGGGGAGGAATCATGGCCGCGTCCCGACGCCGTCCGACCAAGGCGCAGACCGACACCGCGCCCGCTCAAGCCGTCTCTTCCGAAGAGCTTCTTCATTACTACCGCGAGATGCTGCTGATCCGCCGCTTCGAAGAGAAGGCGGGCCAGCTGTACGGCATGGGCCTGATCGGCGGCTTCTGCCATCTGTACATCGGCCAGGAAGCCGTCGTGGTCGGCGTGCAGGCCGCCCTGAAGCAGGGCGACACCGTCATCACCAGCTACCGTGACCACGGCCACATGCTGGCCTGCGGCATGGAGGCCAAGGGCGTGATGGCCGAGCTGACCGGCCGCATCGGGGGCTACTCCAAGGGCAAGGGCGGCTCGATGCACATGTTCAGCCGCGAGAAGAACTTCTACGGCGGCCACGGCATCGTCGGCGGCCAGGTTCCGCTCGGCACCGGCCTCGCCTTCGCCCACAAGTACCTCAATGACGGCGGCGTCTCCGCTGTCTATTGCGGTGACGGCGCCATCAACCAGGGCCAGGTGTACGAGAGCTTCAACATGGCGGCGCTGTGGAAGCTGCCGGTGCTGTTCGTCATCGAGAACAACAAGTACGCCATGGGCACCTCGCAGGAGCGCGCCTCGGCCGGCGAGCTGCACCAGCGCGGCGCCGCCTACGGCATCCCCGGCTATCAGGTCAACGGGATGGACGTGCTCGAGGTGAAGGCCGCCGCCGACCAGTGGGTGAACTACATCCGCGAGGGCAACGGCCCGGTCATCCTGGAGATGAAGACCTACCGCTACCGCGGCCACTCCATGTCCGATCCGGCCAAGTACCGGACGAAGGAAGAGGTCGAGAAGATGCGGTCGGAGTCCGATCCCATCGACCAGCTGAAGGCCAAGCTGCTGGCCGGCGGCCATGCCGACGAGGACAAGCTGAAGGAGATCGATCGCGAAGTGAAGGCGATCGTCACCGAATCGGCCGAGTTCGCGCAGCAGAGCCCCGAACCCGATCCGGCGGAACTGTGGACCGACATTCTGGTCGAGACCTGATCGTCGAATCCACCGTCTGGTCCTGACGTCAACGAAAAGCAGGAGCGGCGCCGACCGGAACGGGTTGCCCCCGAAATGGGAGCGGCAACCGGGTTCCCCCGCGCCGCCGGAGGTTGAGGAATGCCGATCGAAGTGCTGATGCCGGCCCTGTCGCCCACCATGACCGAGGGCAAGCTGGCGAAATGGCTGAAGAAGGAAGGCGACGCGGTGAAGTCCGGCGACGTGCTCGCCGAGATCGAGACCGACAAGGCCACCATGGAAGTCGAAGCGGTCGATGAAGGCCGCGTCGGCAGGATCCTGGTGCCGGAAGGCACCGACAACGTCGCGGTGAACACCCCCATCGCCATGCTGCTGGAAGAGGGCGAGGACGAGAGCGCGCTGCGCGAGGGCGGCAACAAGCCGACCGTCGCCGGCCCGACCAACGCCGTCCCCGCTTCCGAAGAGACCAAGGCCGCCCCGTCGGCGGTGCAGGCTCCGGCACCGGCGCCCACCGTGCCGGCCGCCCCGGTGTCGGCCCCGGACTCCGACGAGGACAAGTTCTTCGCCAAGACGGTGAAGAAGACGGTCCGCGAGGCCCTGCGCGACGCGATGGCCGAGGAAATGCGCCGCGACGACAAGGTCTTCGTCATGGGCGAGGAGGTCGCGCAGTACCAGGGCGCCTACAAGGTGACCCAGGGCCTGCTGCAGGAGTTCGGCGAGCGTCGCGTCATCGACACGCCCATCACCGAGATCGGCTTCGCCGGTCTGGGCGTCGGCGCCTCCTTCAAGGGGCTGAAGCCGATCGTCGAGTTCATGACCTTCAACTTCGCCATGCAGGCGATCGACCACATCATCAACTCCGCCGCCAAGACGCTGTACATGTCCGGCGGCCAGATGGGCAGCCCGATCGTCTTCCGCGGCCCGAACGGCGCCGCCGCCCGCGTCGCCGCGCAGCACTCGCAGTGCTACGCCTCCTGGTACGCGCACTGCCCGGGCCTGAAGGTCGTCTCGCCCTGGTCGGCGGCCGACGCCAAGGGCCTGCTGAAGGCGGCGATCCGCGACCCGAACCCGGTCGTCTTCCTGGAGAACGAGATTCTCTACGGCCAGAGCTTCGAGGTGCCGGAGGACGAGGAGTTCGTCCTGCCGATCGGCAAGGCCAAGATCGAGCGCGCCGGCAAGGACGTGACGATCACCGCCTTCTCGATCATGGTCGGCCACGCCATGGCCGCCGCCGAGGAGCTGGCGAAGGAAGGCATCGACGCGGAGGTCATCAACCTGCGCACGATCCGTCCGCTGGACACCGCCACCATCGTCAACAGCGTCAAGAAGACCAACCGCCTCGTCTCCGTCGAGGAAGGCTGGCCCTTCGCCGGCATCGGTTCGGAAATGTGCGCGCTGATGATGGAGCAGGCGTTCGACTATCTCGATGCGCCGGTGGCCCGCGTGGCCGGCCTGGACGTGCCGATGCCCTACGCCGCCAACCTGGAAAAGATGGCGCTGCCGCAGGTCGCCGACATCGTCAAGGCCGCCAAGCAAGCCTGCTACCGCTGAGAGGAGGGCTGATAGGATGACCGTTCAGATTCTGATGCCCGCCCTCTCTCCCACGATGACCGAGGGCAACCTCGCCAAGTGGCTGAAGAAGGAAGGCGACACGGTGAAGTCCGGCGACGTGCTCGCCGAGATCGAGACCGACAAGGCCACCATGGAAGTCGAAGCGGTCGATGAAGGCCGCATCGGCAAGATCCTGGTCCCGGCCGGCAGCCAGGGCGTGGCGGTGAACACCCCCATCGCCATCCTGCTGGAAGAGGGCGAGGACGAGAGCGCGCTGGCTTCGGCCGGCTCATCTCCGGCGCCTGCCCCGACCGCTGCCGCCCCGGCTGCGGCTCCCGCTCCGGCGGCTGCCCCGGCCGCCGCGGCTCCGGCACCCGCCGCGGCTCCGGCCCCGGCGGCGTCCGGCGAGCGCGTGTTTGCCAGCCCGCTGGCCCGCCGCATCGCCGAACAGGCCGGCGTCGACCTGAAGACCGTCAAGGGTACCGGCCCGCACGGCCGCATCGTCAAGGCCGACGTGGAAGCCGCCAAGGCCGCCGGTCCGGCCAAGGCCGCTGCCGCTCCCGCCGCGGCTCCGGCTCCGGCCGCCGCCGCCCCGGCTCCCGCGGCGGCTCCGGCCCCGGCGAAGGCCGAGGGTGTCGATGCCAAGGCGCTGGCCGACAAGCTGGGCATGGCCTATACCGCCGTGCCGAACAGCGGCATGCGCAAGACCATCGCCAAGCGCCTGGGCGAGGTGAAGCGCACCGTCCCCGACTACTTCCTGACGGTGGACGTCGAGATCGACGCGCTGATGAAGGTCCGCGCCGAGCTGAACGGCCGGTCCGACGCGTATAAGCTGTCGGTGAACGACTTCATCATCCGCGCCGTGGCGCTGGCGCTGAAGAAGGTCCCGGCGCTAAACGCCGCCTGGACCGACGAGGCGATGCTGCAGTTCCAGCATGCCGACATCTCGGTCGCCGTCGCCACCCCGACCGGGCTGATCACCCCGATCGTCAAGAAGGCGGAGACCAAGGGTCTGGCCGATATCTCCAACGAGATGAAGACGCTGGCCAAGAAGGCGCGCGACAATGCGCTGAAGCCGGAAGAGTATCAGGGCGGCACCATCTCCATCTCCAACCTGGGCATGATGGGGATCAAGCAGTTCCAGGCGATCATCAACCCGCCGCAGGCCTGCATCCTGGCGGTCGGCGCCAGCGAGCAGCGCCCGGTGGTGAAGGACGGCGCTCTGGCCATCGCCACGGTGATGAGCCTGACCGGCACCTTCGACCACCGCGTGGCCGATGGCGCCGTCGGTGCGGAATTCCTTGGAGCGGTGAAGAAGCTGCTCGAGGATCCGCTCTCGATGCTGCTCTGACGGTTTGAGGACCGGATCCATGTCGAAAAGCCTTGCCCCGCTCCGCGCCGAAATCGACGCCATCGACGACCAGATCGTCGCGCTGCTGGGCAAGCGCCTGTCCGTCGTTCACCGCGTCGCAGCGGTGAAGATGGCGGAGGGGCTGCCGGCCGTCTTGCCCGACCGCGTCGAAGCGGTCAAGCGGCGGGCGGCCGAGGCGGGCAAGGCTTACGGCCTGGATCCGGACTTCATGGCCACCCTGTACCAGACGATCATCGACGAGGCGTGCCGGGTCGAGGAAGGCATCTTTGCCGCCGGCCGCGAGGATGCGCCTCGCTCCTGAATGGGGAGAACACCCTTGGCCGACATGAATTACGACGTCATCGTCATCGGCGGCGGGCCGGGCGGTTACGTGGCGGCGATCCGCGCCGCGCAGCTGGGCCTGCACACCGCAGTCATCGAGCGTGAGAACCTGGGCGGCATCTGCCTGAACTGGGGCTGCATCCCGACCAAGGCGCTGCTGCGCTCGGCCGAGGTCCTGCATCTCGCCAAGCATGCCGCCGACTACGGCCTGGTCATCCAGAACCCGTCCTTCGACCTGGACAAGGTCGTCGCCCGCTCGCGCAAGGTCGCGGGCCAGCTGAACGGCGGCGTCAAGCACCTGCTGAAGAAGAACAAGGTCGCGGTGATCGAAGGCTCCGCCAAGCTGCTCGGCAAGGGGCAGGTCGCGGTCACCAAGGGCGAGGCCCCGGTCGGTACCTTCGGCGCCAAGCACATCATCATCGCCACCGGTGCGCGCGCCCGCACGCTGCCGGGCCTGGAGGATGACGGCAAGCTGGTCTGGACCTACCGCAAGGCGATGACGCCCGACAGCATGCCGAAGTCGCTGCTGGTCATCGGGTCGGGCGCCATCGGCATCGAATTCGCCAGCTTCTACAACGCCTTGGGCGCGAAAGTTACAGTGGTCGAGGTGATGGACCGCATCCTTCCGGTGGAGGATGAGGAAATCTCCGCAATGGCCCGGAAAGCTTTTGAAAAGCAGGGCATGCGCATCATCACCGGCGCCAAGGCCGGCAACTTGCGCAAGGCCGCCGACAGCGTGACCGTGGCCGTCGAGGCCGGCGGCAAGACCGAGGACATCACGGTCGACCGCGTCATCGTGGCCGTCGGCATCAGCCCGAACACCGAGGGCCTCGGCCTGGAGAACACCAAGGTCAAGACCGACCGCGGCCACATCCAGACCAACCCGATGTGCGAGACGGACGAGCCGGGCGTGTACGCCATCGGCGACGTGACCGGCGCCCCTTGGCTCGCCCACAAGGCCAGCCACGAGGGCGTGATCGTGGCCGAGCACATCGCCGGCAAGCATCCGCATGCGCTGAACGTCCGCAACATCCCGGGCTGCACCTACTCGCACCCGCAGATCGCGTCGGTCGGCCTGACGGAGAAGAAGGCCAAGGAAGCCGGCTACGAGATCAAGGTCGGCCGTTTCCCCTTCGTCGGCAACGGCAAGGCCATCGCGCTCGGCGAGCCGGAAGGCCTGATCAAGACCATCTTCGACGCCAAGACCGGCGAGATGCTGGGCGCCCACATGATCGGCGCGGAAGTGACCGAGCTGATCCAGGGCTATGGCATCGCCAAATCGTCGGAGCTGACCGAGGCCGAGCTGATGCACACGGTGTTCCCGCACCCGACCCTTTCGGAAATGATGCATGAGTCGGTCCTTGATGCCTATGGCCGAGCGATCCACTTTTAACTAGGATTTTCCGAGGTGACGTTTTTCCCCTTTGGACGGAGCCATGGACCGCAGCAGCGCCGCCTATGACGAGGATTTCTACGCCTGGACCCAAGCCCAGGCGCAGGAGCTTCGCCGTGCCGGCGCCGAGCGGAACAATGCCCCGGTCGACTGGGAGAACGTCGCCGAGGAGATCGAGAGCATGGGCCGCAGCCAGAAGTCCGAGATCGACAGCCGGCTGACCGTGCTGTTCGTGCATTTGCTGAAATGGTTGTTCTGTCCGGACCTGCGCGAACGATGCGAGCGTGGCTGGCGACTGACCATTCGGGAGCAGCGGGAAAAGCTGATCGACGAGATCGCCGCGAGCCCCAGCCTGCGACCGTTCTGCGAATCCATCTGCGACAAGGTTTATCGTCGCGCCCGCCTGCGGGCCGCCGTCGAGGCGGATGTCCCCGACGGCCATTTCCCGGTCGAGCCGCCTTTCACGCTTGACCAGGCGCTCGATCCGGCCTATCCGGCCGAGCTGTTTCCGCCGGAATGGCGGGTTTGACACCCTCATCGCACCTATTGTCGGGGCCGGGGCATCGCGTCGGCCATCGGGAGCTTTAGACCATGACCCTCGTCGACCAGACCGAGAAGCTGCGCCACCCCGAGAAGGCCCATAAGCCCGACAACCCGATCCAGCGCAAACCGGCCTGGATCCGGGTCAAGGCGCCGATGAGCCAGGAATACAACGAGACCCGCCAACTGATGCGCGGGCTGAAGCTGAACACGGTCTGCGAAGAAGCCGCCTGCCCGAACATCGGGGAGTGCTGGAAGCACAAGCATGCCACCTTCATGATCCTGGGCTCCATCTGCACGCGCGGCTGCGCCTTCTGCAATGTCGAGACCGGGCGCCCGGACCTGCTGGACCCGCATGAGCCGGACAATGTGGCCGAGGCGGTCGGCAAGCTGAAGCTGAGCCATGTTGTCATCACCTCGGTCGACCGCGACGATCTGGCCGACGGCGGTGCGGAGCATTTCGCCCGCACCATCCGCGCCGTCCGCGCCGCGTCGCCCGAGACGACCATCGAGATCCTGACCCCCGACTTCCAGAAGAAGAAGGGTGCGGTCGAGGTGGTGGTGGAGGCCAAGCCCGACGTCTTCAACCACAATCTGGAGACGGTTCCGCGCCTCTACCCCAACATCCGTCCGGGTGCTCGCTATTTCGCCTCGCTGCAGCTGCTGGCGCGGGTGAAGGAGCTGGACCCGACGATCTTCACCAAGTCCGGCCTGATGGTCGGGCTGGGCGAGACGAAGGAGGAGATCGGGCAGGTGATGGACGACCTGCGCTCCGCCGATGTGGACTTTCTGACGATTGGGCAGTATCTCCAGCCCACGCCCAAGCATGCGGCGGTGGATCGCTTCGTGACTCCCGAGGAGTTCGACGGTTATTCCACTGTCGGCCGCGGCAAGGGCTTCCTGCTGGTGGCCTCGTCGCCGCTGACGCGCTCGTCCTATCATGCGGGCGCGGATTTCGAGAAGCTGCGCGAAGCCCGGCTGCGCAAGCTGGGGGTCGCCGCCGCCTGATGCAGGCGGCTCAATAAGAAAGGAAATGGTACGGGCATGCCCACGCACGCGGAAAAGAAGGTTCTTCCCTACACCCCCCGGCAGATGTACGACCTGGTCGCCGACGTGGAGAAGTATCCGGAGTTTCTGCCCTGGTGCCTGGCGGCCCGTATCCGCAAGCGCGAAGGCAACGTCATGTTCGCGGACCTGATCATCGGCTTCAAGATGGTCCGCGAACGCTTCACGTCGCGGGTGGAGCTGAACGAATCCGCTTGCCGCATCGATGTGCAGTACACCGACGGCCCGTTCCAGTACCTGAACAACCACTGGATCTTCAGCGAGCACAGCGGCGGCTGCTGCGTCGACTTCTTCGTCGATTTCGAGTTCCGCTCGAAGATGCTGCAGAAGATCATGGGCCTGCTGTTCAACGAGGCCGTGCGCCGCATGGTGCAGGCCTTCGAGACGCGGGCGGCGCAGCTGTACGGGCCGGGCAGGGCGACGCAACCGGCGTGACACCCTGCGGGCCTTATGGAAGCAGGCGGGTCAGGTCTTGTCCGACCACAGCTCCCCGCCGCTGGCCCAATCGCTCTTCTTCACGTCCTGGAAGATGATGTCCACCGCCGAGGGCGAGCAGCCGAGCACCTTCACGGTCGCTTCGGTCAGCGCCTTGGCGTATTCGCGCTTCTGCTCGACCGTGCGGCCTTCGAAAAGCTGGATGTTGATGGTCGGCATGGTGCCTTTTCCCCTTTGTGTGAAGAACTTACGGGTGTTTGTTCAGCGCAGGCTTCCGGTCGGGCGGGCCAACCGCAGCCGTTCCAGCGCCGCCTGGACGGTCGCCATGCGCACAGCGTCGCGGTCGCCGGGGAAGGTGTATTCCTTGGCCTTGGCCGCACCGCCGCGCACCGCGGTGGCGACATAGACGCGGCCGACCGGCTTGGTCTCTGTGGCACCGCCGGGGCCGGCGATCCCCGTCACCGCCACGGTCACATCGGCCCGCGACTTCGCCAGCGCGCCGACCGCCATCGCGACCGCCACTTCGGGGCTGACGGCGCCATGGGCATGCAGCAGGCTGGCCGGGACACCGAGCAGTTCGGTCTTGGCGATGTTGGTGTAGGTGACGAAGCCGCGGTCCACCACCTTGGAGGATCCGGCGATGTCGGTCAGCGCGCCGGCGATCAGCCCGCCGGTGCAGGATTCGGCGGTCGCGATCATGTAGCCGGCAAGGCCGTATTCGGCCAGTGTCTGGGCGGCAAGCTCGCGGATGGTCTCGGGAAACATGACGGCCTCTCCCGGTTGGTGGCGTCGGCCTGGGATCTTATCCGGGAAGCCGGACGGTCGCCACCGCCTGCGCGGCGATGCCCTCGCGCCGGCCGGCGAAGCCCAGCTGTTCGGTGGTGGTCGCCTTGACGCTGACCCGACCGACCTCGATGCCTAGAATTTCGGCAATCCGTTCCGCCATCGCGGCACGGTGGGGACCGACCTTCGGCCGCTCGCAGATGATGGTCACGTCGGCATGCGCGATGACGCCGCCGCGCTCCGCCACCAAATCGGCTGCATGGCGCAGGAACTTGGCACTGTCCGCCCCGCGCCAGCGCGGATCGGTCGGCGGAAAGTGGCTGCCGATATCGCCGGCGGCCAGCGCGCCGAGAATTGCGTCGGTCAGGGCGTGCAGCCCGACATCGGCGTCGGAATGCCCCTCCAGCCCGTGGCTGTGCGGCACGCGCAGGCCGCAGAGCGTCACGAAGTCGCCGTCGGTGAAGCGATGCACGTCGAAGCCGCTGCCGGTCCGCACATCCCACAGGCTGCTCATGATCGCGCGGCTGGCGCGGGTCAGGTCGTCGGGGGTGGTCACCTTGAAATTATCCTCCTTGGACGGCACCAGGGCGACGGCCAGCCCGGCGCGCTCGGCCACCGCGGCATCGTCGGTCAGCGACAGGCCGGCGGCGGCGCGGTGCGCCTCCAGGATGGCCGGGAAGCGGAATCCCTGCGGGGTCTGCGCTCGCCAGAGGCCGTCGCGGTCCACCGTCGCGCCGATGTTCCCGTCTTTGTCGCGCTTCAACGTGTCGGCCACCGGCACCGCGGCGATGGCGCCGGGCTTGTCGTCCAGCGCGGCGATGACCGCGCCGATGGTCGCTTCGTCGATCAGGGGGCGGGCGGCATCGTGGATCAGCACGAGGTCGGGGGCACCGTCGGCTGCCAGCGCCTCCAGCCCGTTGCGCACCGAGTCCTGCCGGCTGGTGCCGCCGGCCACGGGGTCGGGCAGGCCAAGCCCGGATACCGCCGCGTCATAGGCGTCGCGCCAGGCCGGGTCGATGACCACGCGCACGCCGGTGACTTGGGGATGGCTGAGGAAAGCCTCCACCGTCCGGCGCAGCACCGGCTTGCCCGCGAGGTCGAGATATTGCTTCGGCCGTTCGGCTCCGAACCGCTGGCCGGATCCGCCGGCAACGATCAGGGCGATGCAGGCGGGCGCGATGCAGGTGGGCATGAGGCAAACCGTAAGATATGATAGCCACTTGACGGAAACGTCGCGGAGCCTAGCCTGTCGCCGTGGTTCCGCCAAGTGCCGAGCCTGCCTGTTTCATCGCCGGACGGTTACCGGTGGACCGGCGGCGGCATGTCGGGGCGGAAAGACGGGAGTGCGTTCGGGTCCATGTCGCAGAACATCCTCTTGAGCCTGACGGCGCTGGTGACCCTGGTGCCGGCCGCCTTCTATCCTTACCGGCGCATAGCGGGGCAGGGGGCGGAGGGGCGCGGCTGGTCCTTCTGGGGTGCCCTGCTGCTCGCCGCCGCCGGACCCGGCATGTGGGCGATCCTGCAGGTCGCGGGACAGTGGCAGACCGGCTTTTCCACCGCGCTGTGGGTGACCACCGCCGCCTGCATGGCTCTGTTCATCGGGCTCAGCCTGTTCCACGGCACGGCCTGGAGGCTGTCGCCGCTGCTGCTGCCCTACCTGCTGGTCGTCTGCCTGTTCGCCACCCTGACGGAGGACGCACCGGCCCCGGTCATGCGCGGCAACGCTCCCGGCGTGTGGATCGACCTGCACATCGCGGTGTCGGTCTTCACCTATGCGCTGCTGACGCTCAGCGCCGTGGCCTCGCTGGCCGCGGTGCTGCAGACGCGGGCGCTGAAGACCAAGCGGCCGACCCCGCTCAGCCGCTTCCTGCCGCCGGTGGCGGAAAGCGAAAGGCTGCAGCTGCGCCTGCTGATCGCGTCGGAGGTGGTGCTGGGCGCCGGCCTCGCCACCGGCATGGCGGTTCTGTATTTCGAGCAGGGACGCCTGTTCCGCACCGACCACAAGAGCCTGCTGTCGCTGGCGACCTTCGTGGTGATCGGCCTGCTGCTGCTGGCGGAATACCGCACCGGCGTGCGCGGACGGACGGCGGCGCGGACGATGCTGATCGTCTATCTGCTGGCGACGCTCGCCTATCCCGGCGTCAAGTTCGTGTCGAACGTGCTGATCGGACAGTGGACCTGGTAAAGGGCGCCCGGCCGCGGCAGCTTGGGCACGGGCGGGCTTCGCCCTTGCACCGCGCCGGGCCTGCGTGATAACTTGCTTAAAATGTTGGCACTTTGTTGTTTTGCCCATCAATCGGGCAGGTGAGAATGACCATACAAATCGGACCCATCACGCTCGCCGGACCGGTGATCCTGGCGCCCATGTCGGGTGTCTCCGACCTGCCGTTCCGCCGTCTGGTGAAGCGCGCGGGCTGCGGCCTCGTGGTGTCGGAGATGATCGCCAGCCAGGCGATGATCCGCGAGAACCGCCAGACCCTGCGCATGGTGGAGACCGAGCCGGAGGAATTCCCGATGGCCGTCCAGCTCGCCGGCTGCGAGCCCGAGGTGATGGCCGAGGCGGCGAAGCTGAACGAGGACCGCGGCGCGGCGGTCGTCGACATCAATTTCGGGTGTCCGGTGAAGAAGGTGGTCAACGGCCATGCCGGCTCCTCCCTGATGCGGGACGAGGTGTTGGCGGGGCGTATCCTCGAGGCGGTGGTGAAGGCCGTCAGCATCCCGGTGACGCTGAAGATGCGGCTGGGCTGGGACGAGACCAACCGCAACGCCCCGAACCTCGCCCGCATCGCCGAGCAGTGCGGCATCCGGATGGTGACGGTCCATGGCCGCACCCGCATGCAGTTCTACACCGGTACCGCCGACTGGACCTATGTCCGCCATGTGAAGGAGGCGGTGTCGATCCCCGTCGTGGTCAACGGCGACATCACCAGCTTCGAGGCGGTGGACCGGGCGCTTGCCGAAAGCGGCGCCGACGGCGTGATGATCGGCCGCGGCAGCTACGGCCGCCCCTGGTTCCCGTCCCAGGTCATGCATTACCTCGCCACCGGCGAGAGGCTGCCCGACCCGCCGCTGCTCGATCAGATGGACACGCTGCTGGAGCATTTCGACAGCATGCTGAGCCATTACGGCAAGGACGGCGGCATCAAGGTCGCCCGCAAGCATGTGTCTTGGTATTCGACCGGCCTGCGCGACTCCAACGAGTTCCGGCAGGAGGTCAACCGGCTGGGCGATCCGGAGGCGGTGCGCGACCGCATCCGCGCCTTCTACGAACCGGCAATCGAAAGGATGGCCGCCTGATGGAACCCGTACCGATGACCGTCCCAGGCCAGCGTGGCCGCAACCGGTCGGGTGCCTCGCGGGCGCCGCGGCTGGACTCCCTGGTGGTGCTGAACAGCCTGCCCGATCCGGTGCTGGTGGTGGACGGCAACGGCGAGATCCGTTTCGTCAACCTGGAAGGGCAGGAGTTCTTCGACCTGTCCGCCAACGCCATGGAAGGCATGCCGCTGCCCGACCTGCTGCCGCCCGACAGCCCGGTGATGGGCCTGATCGAGCAGGTGCGCCGCGGCAGCCGCCGGGTGTCGCAGGACGGCGTCGTCATCGACACGCCCCGCATCGGGCCGCACCATGTGACGGTGCAGGTGGCGGCCATGGGCGATCCGCCGGACCATGTGGTGCTGACCATCCATGAACGGTCGCTGGCCCGCAAGATCGACCATTCGCTGACCCACCGCCATGCCGCGCGTTCCGTCACCGCCATGGCGGCGATGCTGGCGCATGAGGTGAAGAACCCGCTGTCGGGCATCCGGGGTGCGGCCCAGCTGCTGGAGGAGAATGCCGGCGACCAGGACCGCGTGCTGACCCGCCTGATCTGCGACGAGGCCGACCGCATCGTGGCGCTGGTCAACCGGATGGAGGTGTTCTCCGACGAACGGCCGCTGGAACGGGCCGCGGTGAACATCCACACCGTGCTGGAGCATGTGCGCAAGGTCGCCCAGAGCGGGTTTGCCCGAAAAATACGCTTTGTCGAGCGTTACGACCCGTCGCTGCCTCCTGTTTACGGCAATCGCGACCAACTTGTGCAGGTTTTCCTGAACCTGATTAAAAATGCGGCAGAGGCTGCCCCTGAATCGGGCGGCGAGATCACGCTGACCACCTCCTACCAGCATGGTGTGCGCATGGCCCTGCCGGGCGGCGACACGCGCCGGCATCTGCCGCTGCTGGTGACGGTTCAGGATAATGGCGACGGCATTCCGGAAGATCTGCAGTCGAACCTGTTCGATCCCTTCGTGACCAGCAAGGTGAACGGCACTGGCCTTGGTCTTGCATTGGTGGCGAAACTCATAGGCGACCATGGCGGAACCATCGAGTTCGACAGCCAGCCTCGCCGGACAGTCTTCAAGGTGTCGCTGCCGATGTACGATGATTCGAAACACGAAGACTCGAAGCTTACCGGGAATTCGAGGATTTCTGACGCTGGCTCGCAGTCCAAGGGCGGCCGGGGGACTCGTTGATGGGCGCGGCGACCATTCTCGTCGCGGATGACGACCGCGCCATCCGCACCGTCCTGACGCAGGCGCTCGCCCGGCTGGGGCACGAGGTGCGCACCACCGGCAACGCCGCGACCCTGTGGCGCTGGGTGGCGGACGGGCAGGGGGATCTGGTCATCACCGACGTGGTGATGCCGGATGAGAACGGCCTGGACCTGATCCCGCGCATCAAGAAGCTGCGGCCGGAAATGCGCGTCATCGTGATGAGCGCGCAGAACACGCTGATCACCGCGGTGAAGGCGGCGGAGCGCGGGGCCTTCGAATATCTGCCCAAGCCCTTCGACCTGAAGGAACTGGTGTCGGTCGTCGAGCGCGCGCTGAACGCCAACAACGCGCCCGCCGCCATGCCCGGCGGCGACCAGGAGAGCGAGGAGCAGCTTCCCCTGATCGGCCGGTCGCCGGCGATGCAGGAAATCTACCGGGTGCTGGCGCGCCTGATGGGCACCGACCTGACGGTTATGATCACCGGCGAGTCCGGCACCGGCAAGGAGCTGGTGGCCCGCGCCCTGCACGATTACGGCAAGCGGCGCAACGGCGCCTTCGTCGCCATCAACATGGCCGCCATCCCGCGCGAGCTGATCGAGTCCGAACTGTTCGGCCACGAGAAGGGGGCCTTCACCGGCGCCACCAACCGGTCAACCGGCCGGTTCGAACAGGCGCAGGGCGGCACCCTGTTCCTGGACGAGATCGGCGACATGCCGCTGGAGGCGCAGACCCGCCTGCTGCGCGTTCTGCAGGAGGGTGAATACACCACGGTCGGCGGGCGCACCGCGATCAAGACCGACGTGCGCATCATCGCGGCGACCCACCGCGACCTGCGCACCCTGATCCGCCAGGGCCTGTTCCGCGAGGACCTGTTCTACCGCCTGTGCGTGGTGCCGATCCGCCTGCCGCCGCTGCGCGAGCGGACGGAGGACATTCCGCTGCTGGTCCGCCATTTCCTGAATCTCGGCATCAGCCAGGGGCTTCCGGCCAAGAGCATCGACCAGGCGGCGATGGACCGGCTGAAGCGCTATCGCTGGCCCGGCAACGTCCGCGAGCTGGAAAACCTCGTCCGCCGTCTGGCCGCCCTCTATTCGCAGGAGGTCATCGGGCTGGACGTGGTCGAGGCCGAACTGGCCGACGCCACCCCGGCCGCCCAGCCGGTGGAGGAGCCGCAGAGCGAGGGGCTGTCGTCCGCCGTCGAACGCCATCTGAAGGACTATTTCGCGGCACACAAGGACGGCATGCCGTCCAACGGCCTGTATGACCGGGTGCTGCGTGAGATTGAACGGCCGCTGATCTCGCTGAGCCTGTCGGCGACCCGCGGCAACCAGATCAAGGCCGCCCAGCTGCTGGGGCTGAACCGCAACACCCTGCGCAAGAAGATCCGCGATCTGGACATTCAGGTGATGCGCGGGATCAAGTAGCGGTTCCGCCACGCGACCGCAACCGGTCCGTGCCAAAATTGTGACACAGGCTTGGCACGGACGGATGCGCGCTTCGGGGCTGTCATCCGTCCGCCCAGCCCATGCCGGGCGGCATATCGAGGCCCTGTCCGAAAGACAGAGCCATTGCAGCTTGGCAGGGCCGCAACAGAGGTGTATCTTTCCGGCAACAGATTAGCGCCGGAACATGCCCCTGACTTCCGACATTCCTGCGGCCGGCCAGATGCCGGTTTGGCAGAAATTCCTCCAATGGTCCCGCCGGGTCGGCCTGGGCAAGCGGCTGGCCTTTGCCCTGTCGCTGGCGGCGCTGGCCGCGGGCTTCGCCACCTATGCGGCGATGACCGAAAGCGCGCCCTTCGGTCAGGCCAATCCGCGCACGGTCACGCTTCTGCTGACGCTCGACCTCGCGATCCTGCTGACGCTGGGCGTGCTGATCGCGCGGCGGATCGTGGCGATCATGATCGGGCGGCGGCGGGGACTGGCGGGGTCGCGGCTGCACACCCGGCTGGTGCTGGTGTTCAGCGTACTGGCGGTGGCGCCCGCCATCATCATGACGGTCTTCTCGACCCTGTTCTTCTATGCCGGGGTGCAGAGCTGGTTCAGCGACCGCGTCCGCACGGCGGTGAACGAATCCCTGGTGGTCGCCAGCGCCTATCTGCACGAGCACCAGCAGAACATCCGCGCCGACGCGCTGGCCATGGCCAACGACCTGTCGCAGGAGGCCCGCTTCTCCAGCGACCCGCAGCGGTTCGAGCAGGTCGTCGCCACCCAGGCGATGCTGCGCGCCCTGTCTGAGGCCATCGTCTTCAACGGCACCACCGGCGCCATCGTCGCCCGCGTCGGTTACACCTTCACCCTGGAATTCGAACCGATCCCGGAAGAGAAGCTGCAGCAGGCCCGCAATGGCGAGGTCGCGCTGATCGTCAAGGAGTCCGACGACCGCGTGCGCGCGCTGGTCAGCCTGGACCGGATGTCCGACACCTTCCTCTATGTCGGCCGCATGGTGGAGCCGCGGGTGCTGCAGCACATGGCGGCGGCCGAGGGGGCGGTGAAGGAGTACAGCGCGCTGGAAAGCCAGCGCGGCAGCCTGCAGGTCACCTTCACCCTGATCTTCCTGATGGTGGCGATGCTGCTGCTGCTGGCGGCGGTGTGGGCCGGCCTGAACTTCGCCACCCGGCTGGTCCGCCCGATCAGCGCGCTGATCGGCGCCGCCGAGCGGGTGCGCGCCGGCGACCTGACCGTCCGCGTGTCGGAGCCGCCGGGAGAGGACGAGTTCGTCCTGCTGTCGCGCGCCTTCAACCGCATGACGACCGAGATCGAGGGCCAGCGGCGGGAGCTGCTGTCGACCAACCGCTTGCTGGACGAACGCCGCCGCTTCACCGAAACGGTGCTGTCCGGCGTGTCGGCCGGCGTGCTGGGGCTGGATGCCGACGGCGTCATCAACCTGCCGAACCTGTCCGCCGCCCGCCTGCTGGGCGAGGACGATCCGGAACGGCTGGTCGGCATGCCGCTGGTCGAACTGCTGCCGGACATGGGCGACCTGCTGGAGAATGCGCCGAGGAAGCCCGGACGCGTCGTGCAGGACCAGATCCAGATCCGCCGCCCCGGCAAGCCGACGCTGACCCTTCTGGTCCGCATCGCGGCGGAGGTGCGGGACAGCAACGTGCGCGGCTATGTCGTCACCTTCGACGACATCACCGAACTGGTGTCGGCGCAGCGCAAGGCGGCCTGGGCCGACGTGGCGCGCCGCATCGCGCATGAGATCAAGAACCCGCTGACGCCGATCCAGCTGTCGGCCGAACGGCTGCGCCGCAAGTACCTGAAGGAGATCTCCAGCGATACGGAGGTCTTCACCATGTGCACCGACACCATCGTGCGGCAGGTGGACGACATCCGCCGCATGGTGGACGAATTCTCCGCCTTCGCGCGCATGCCGCAGCCGGTGATGAAGCCGGTCAACATCAACGATCTGGTCCGGCAGGCGGTGTTCCTGCAATCCAGCGCGCACACCGGCAAGATCCGCTTCGACACGCGGCTGCCGGCGGGACCGCTGACGGTGGCCTGCGACAGCCGCCAGATCTCGCAGGCGCTGACCAACCTGCTGCAGAACGCCGCCGACGCCATCGAAGGACGCACGCCGCCCGCCGACGGGTCGGAGCTGCCGCCCGGCGAGGTGTCGATCGCGGTGGCGGATGACGGCGAGAAGGTCGTCGTCACCGTCGAGGACAACGGCAAGGGCCTGCCCGGCGGCGAGCAGCGCGACCGGCTGACCGAACCCTATGTGACGACGCGGGCCAAGGGCACCGGGCTGGGGCTCGCCATCGTCAAGAAGATCATGGAGGACCACGGCGGCGTGCTGACCCTGGAGGACCGCGAAGGCGGGACCGGGGCGCGCGTGACCCTGGTCGTTCCACACCCGGTTGCGGCCGCGAACGACGCGGGTGGCCGTGACGACAGGCCGGCGGAGACCGGCGGAGAGATGAGGCACGAAGCCCATGGCGCATGACATTCTGATCGTCGACGACGAAGCTGATATCCGGATGCTGATCGCCGGCATCCTGAACGACGAAGGCATCAAGACCCGCGAGGCCGCCGACGCCGATCAGGCCTTCGCCCAGGTGGCGGCGCGCCGGCCTAGCCTCGTCGTGCTCGACATCTGGCTGCAGGGCAGCAGGCTGGACGGCCTGCAGATCCTCGAACAACTGATGCGCGACCATGCGAATTTGCCGGTCATCATGATCTCCGGCCACGGCAACATCGAAACCGCGGTGCAGGCGATCAAGGTCGGCGCCTACGACTTCATCGAGAAGCCGTTCAAGGCCGACCGCCTGCTACTGATGGTGGAACGCGCCATCGAGGCGGCGCGGCTGAAGCGCGAGAACCAGGAACTGAAGCTGCGCGCCGGCGGCGACGCCGAGCTGATCGGCCGGTCGTCCGCGGTCAACCAGGTGCGCCAGTCGATCGACAAGGTGGCGCCCACCGGCAGCCGCGTCCTGATTTCCGGCCCGCCCGGCGCCGGCAAGGAGGTGGTCGCCCGCCTGATCCATGCCCGGTCGCGCCGCGCCGGCGGCCCCTTTGTCGGGCTGAACTGCGCCACCATGCGGCCGGAACGGCTGGAGATGGAGCTGTTCGGCACCGAAGCCGGCGTCGACGGTCCCGGCCGCAAGATCGGCACCTTCGAGCAGGCTCACGGCGGCACGCTGCTGCTGGACGAGGTCGCCGACATGCCGCTGGAAACCCAGGGCAAGATCGTGCGCGCCCTGCAGGAGCAGGTGTTCGAGCGTGTTGGCGGCGGCCAGCGGGTCGAGGTGGATGTGCGCGTCATCGCCACCTCCAACCGCGACCTGCAGGCGGAGATCGAGCAGGGCCGCTTCCGCCAGGACCTGTTCTACCGCCTGTCGGTGGTGCCGATCCGCGTGCCGTCGTTGGCCGAACGGCGGGAAGACATCCCGGTTCTGGCCCGCCACTTCATGCAGCGCTCGGCCGAGGCGTCCGGCCTGCCGATCCGCGAATTCGGCGAGGACGCGATGGCGGCGCTTCAGGCCTATGACTGGCCGGGCAACGTGCGCCAGCTGCGCAACGTGGTGGACTGGCTGCTGATCATGGCCCACGGCGACCCGAAGGAGCCGATCCGCGCCGACACCCTGCCGCCGGAGATCGGCGCCATCACGCCCACGGTCCTGAAATGGGACAAGGGCGGTGAGATCATGGGCCTGCCGCTGCGCGAGGCGCGCGAGGTGTTCGAGCGCGAGTATCTGCTGGCCCAGGTCACCCGCTTCGGCGGCAACATCTCCCGCACCGCCTCCTTCGTCGGCATGGAACGCTCCGCCCTTCACCGCAAGCTGAAGTCGCTGGGCGTCCATGGCAGCGAGAAGGGGAAGATGTTCATCGAGTGAGGTCACTTGTATCGGAACGCCAAAATGGTCATATTGATTTGACCATTTTGGCGGAGGTTGCCGTGGGTTTGCCGGTGGTGACAGTCAGCGTGACCGAGTTCAAGGCGAAATGCCTGTCGCTGTTCGACGATCTGGAGGATCACCGCGTCGCCAAGATCGTGGTGACGCGGCACGGTCGTCCTGTGGCCGAATTGAACCCTCCGGACAGGACATTGTCGCCACTGTTCGGCGCCCATCCTGGTTCCGTCGAGGTGGTCGGCGACTATGACCTGACCCAGCCAACCTTCGACGACGACACCTTCGACGCCGAAAGCGGGATCCTTCACCGGTGACCGCCGAATGATCCTTCTCGACACCCACGCGATCCTATGGCTCGACGCTGGGATCGAGCTTTCTGCCGATGCACGAGAACGCATAGAGCAGGAAAGGTCGACCGGCGGACTCCTGATCTCGACGGTCTCGGCCTGGGAAATCGGAACTCTGGTGCGCAAGGGCCGGATTCGTCTGGATCTCGAGCCATTGGCCTGGATGCAGCGGTTCCTGGCATCTGCCGGGCTGCGCTGCCTGCCTCTATCGCTCGAAGCGGCGCTGGGGGCATCGAGCCTGCCGGAACCGCTCCATAACGATCCGGCCGACCGCATGCTGATCGCCACCGCCCGCGAACTCGGGGTTCCTCTAATGACCCGGGACAGGCTGCTCCACGAGTATGCAGCCACATCCGGGACCATTCGGGTGCATGCCTGCTGATCCAGGTCCGCCCCCACCGACTTTGACCGGAGCATCCCCTTGTCCGCCCCAATCACCCTGCCGCGTGCCGTCATCTATGACTGGGACAACACCCTGGTCAGCAACTGGGACACGGTGCGTGAGGCGCTGAACCACGCGCTGGTGTCCTTCGACCTCGCCCCCTGGAGCGCGGAGGAGGCGCGGGAGCGGATCAAGGCGTCGCTGCGCGACAGCTTTCCCCGCATCTTCGGCGAGCGCTGGACCGATGCGCGCGATCTCTTCTACGGCTATTTCGCCGCCCACCACCTGGACGGGCTGAAGCCGCTGCCGGGTGCGGAAACGCTGCTGGCCCATTTCCACGAACGCGGCGTCTATCAGGCGGTGGTGTCCAACAAGAACGGCAAGTTCCTGCGGGCGGAGGCCGAGGCGCTGGGCTGGACCCGTTATTTCGGCAAGCTGGTCGGCGCCCAGGACGCGGAGTTCGACAAGCCGCACCTTGCCCCGGTGCGGATGGCGCTTGAGCCGGCGGGGATCGAACCGGGGCCCGACGTCTGGTTTCTCGGCGATGCCGACATCGACATGGAATGCGCCCATGGCGCCGGTCTCGTTCCGGTGCTAATAGGGCTTGGCGAGGGGAGCGGCTTCGACCGTTTTCCTCCCGCACATCGCCACACCGACTGTACGGCGCTGCAGAGCGTCCTGTGTGGCTTGGTGGATGGCAATGGTGATACCATATCCCTCCAAACGGCTGTCGAGACGGTACCTGCGCGCACCAATCCTACACCGTGAAACGGGGAGCGGACCGCCTTTAGACAAGGGGTCCCAAGAACATTGAAGAAGGGGGCATGAAAAATGTCTGAAAAAAGCCAGAACGTGCAGGATGTGTTTCTGAACCACGTCCGTAAGAACAAGACTCCCGTAACCGTCTTTCTCGTGAACGGCGTGAAACTCCAGGGCATCATTACTTGGTTCGACAACTTCTCGGTACTTCTGCGGCGCGACGCGCATTCCCAGCTCGTTTACAAGCACGCAATCTCGACGGTCATGCCGGCCCATCCCATTCAACTTTTCGAGCCGCCCAAGGAAGGTGAAAGCGTCTGATCCCTTGACCAATGGCAACGGCGCGGCCCCGGAAGGCGCCGCGCGGGCCATCGTGGTCCACCCCGTCCTCCGCAACGAGGCGGACGGGGACATGCGCCCTCCCGAATCCCGGCTTGAGGAGGCGATCGGTCTTGCCCAGGCGATTCAGCTGGATGTGATCCATGCCGAATGCGCCAAGGTGAACCGGCCGCAGCCATCGACCCTGCTCGGCTCCGGCACGGTGGAGCATCTGGCGCAGGTCGTCGAGGAGAACGAGGCGACGCTGGTCATCCTCGACCATGCCCTGTCGCCGGTGCAGCAGCGCAACCTCGAACGGGCATTGAAGGCCAAGGTCATCGACCGCACCGGCCTGATCCTGGAGATCTTCGGCGCCCGCGCGCGGACGCGCGAAGGCATGCTGCAGGTCGAGCTGGCGTCCCTGACTTACCAGAAGTCCCGTCTGGTGCGGTCCTGGACCCACCTTGAACGGCAGCGCGGCGGCTTCGGCTTCCTCGGCGGCCCCGGCGAATCGCAGCTCGAACTCGACCGCCGCCTGATCGGCGACCGGATCATCAAGATCAAGAAGGAGTTGGAGGAGGTGCGGCGCACCCGCGGCCTGCACCGCAAGGCGCGCGCCAAGGTGCCCTATCCGGTGGTGGCGCTGGTCGGCTACACCAACGCCGGCAAATCCACGCTGTTCAACCGGCTGGCGAATGCCGACGTCTTCGCCCAGAACCTGCTGTTCGCGACGCTCGACCCGACCATGCGGCAGGTGACGCTGCCGTCGGGCCGCAAGGTGATCCTGTCGGACACGGTCGGCTTCATCTCCGACCTGCCGCACGGCCTCGTCGCCGCCTTCCGCGCCACGCTGGAGGAGGTGGACGCCGCCGACATCATCCTGCATGTCCGCGACATCGCCCACATCGACAGCGACGCCCAGAAGGCCGACGTCCATGAGGTGCTGTCCGACATGGGCATCGATCCGGAAACGGACGACCGGGTGATCGAGGTGCTGAACAAGATCGACGCGCTGGACGGCGAACGCCGCGCGGCGATCCTTGCCCAGACCGGCCGCAACCCGCGTGCGGTGGCGGTGTCCGCCCTGTCCGGCGAGGGGATCGACGATCTCGACCGCCTGCTCGACCAGCGGATGAACGTCAACCGGCAGGTGGTCGATCTGTCGGTGGAGTTGGGCGACGGTGCGGCACTCGCCTGGCTCTACGCCAAGGGCGAGGTGCTGGAACGCCGCGACGACGAGGAGCGGGCGCATCTGCACGTCTCCCTCGACCCGGCCGACCTCGCACGGTTCGAGAAGCGGTTCCAGCCGCAGTCCCAGGCCTGACCGTACTCGGAGGACGGCGCGGCCGGGGACAACCTGTGGCTGCGCCATACCTCACTGGCCAAACGGAATGGGTGCAACAGTGGGCTATGACCTGTTGCACCCCACTCCGGTCTTAAGACGAATGCGGCGTGGTGATTTCCCCGTTGGGGTCCGATTATGGGAACGGAGCACTCCGCTCCCCCAGGAGGAGGACTGCCAATGCGGTTGCAAACCGACCCGTCGTGTTTTTCGATCACGGCTTTCCTCGCCGATCAGGTTGCCTTGGTGGCCCGTGAGGAGAAGTTGCCGCCGGGTGCGGCGCTGCTGCGTCTGCAGGAGCTGTCGCGCACCCCGGAAGGACGCGCCAAGCTGATCCATCTGATCGACGCTGCCGCCCAGCGGGAGCCGAATGCCGACGAAGCCGCGAAGATCGCCGCGATCTGCCGCGAGCTTTCGGCCTGGGGCTATGGCGAGGGGCGGCGGTCCGCCGGCTTCGCCGAAGGAAACCACCGCGCTGCCGCATGACGGTGATTTGACACACGCTTGATGGATGACGGCGCCGGTGATGGCAGGCCATAATGGGCCGTTCGCCATCGCCGCGGTTCCGTCGTGCTCCGTTCCCCCTCCCGTTCCGTCCTGACCGGTGCCGGTCGCCTGCTGCCGGCCCTGCCGGTGCTGGTGGCGCTGGCCCTGCCGTCGGTCGCGGCGTCCTTGCGGCCGGGAACGCCCCTTGCGCCCGGTTTTGTCGAGGAACCGGACGTGCCGCCGGAAGACCCGCTTCCACCCCCGCCGCAGCCCCTTCCGGTGGCCCCCGACGAACCGCTTTTCGTCGCGCCGGACGCCGTCGAATTGCTGAAGGAATGCAAGCAGCCGGCCTTCACCGACTGTTTCCGCCTTTGGCAGCCGCCCCCTCCGCCACCGGAGCCCGAGAAGGACACGGCCGGCCCCCCGCCCCCTCCGCCCCCGCCGCCGCGGATCGATCCCAATGCGCCGCGCCAGCCGGCGCAGGGCGGCCCGGTGCCGCCGCCTCCGCCCGATCAGGCCAAGGAGGCCGCGGCGGCCGCCGCGGACCGCGCCACGCTCGACGCCTTGTCGAAAGCGCTGAAGGACAGCGGTCTGGACGGCAAGGTCCTGCTGACCAATCCCAACGGCGGCGATCCGACATTGAAGCTGGACAGCCAACCGGGCAAGCCGGCGGCGAAGCCATGACGGTCCATCACCCCGAATCCAGTGAGAGCGCCCAACCATGACGGGTTTCCCGATCCCCGACATCGACCGCGTGTCCGACCTGATCCGCTCCGTCGCCCGGACGGAGATCATGCCCTATTTTCAAAAGCTTGACGCCGCCGGCATCCGGCAGAAGACCGGGCCGACCGACCTCGTCACCCTGGCGGACGAGGCGGCGGAACGGGCGCTGACCCCGGCGCTGTCGGCTCTGCTCCCCGGCAGCCGGGTGATCGGCGAGGAGGCGGCGTCGGAGGACGAGCGCGTGCTCGACCGCATCCACGGCGACGATCCGGTCTGGATCATCGATCCGGTGGACGGCACCATCAACTTCGCCCAGGGCCGGCCGATGTTCGCGGTGATCGTGGCGCTCGCCTGCAAGGGCGAGACGGTCGCCGGCTGGATCCACGACCCGGTGGATGGGCGGATGGCGACGGCGGTGAAGGGGCAGGGGGCATGGCTCGACGGGCGCCGTGTCCATGTCGCGCCGGCGGTGCCGCTGCCGCAGATGGTCGGCGCGCTGTCCACCCGCTTCTGCGCTGAAGAGATGAGCCGGCAGCTGGAGGAACGAAGTGCCGGCCTCGGCGAGCGTGCCTGCCTGTCGAGCGCCGCGCAGGAGTATCTGCGGCTGCTGGAGGGACGGGCGCATTACTCGCTCTATCACCGGCTGATGCCGTGGGACCATGCGGCGGGCGTGCTGCTGCATGCGGAGGCCGGCGGCTATTCGGCGCTGATCGACGGCACGCCCTATCGGCCCGGGCTGCTGCGGGGCAGCATCCTGCTGGCGCCCGACCGGGACAGCTGGCAGGCGCTGCACGGGCAGCTGTTCGGGTGAATGGTGGGTGGGGGAGCGCCTTTGCCCCCACACTCCCTCAATGGGTCATCAGCGCCGGCAGCGTCAGCCCTTCCAGCACCTCGCGTGTGGCGCCGCCCAGCACCAGTTCGCGCAGGCGGGAGTGGCCGTAGGACCCCATCACCAGCAGGTCGGCGCCCTGGTCGGCGCAGCAGGACAGGATCATGTCGCCGATCTCGCCGCCGGACGCGATGACCGACTGGGGACGGGCGGCGATGCCGTGGCGGTGCAGCCATTCGGTCAATGCGGCGGCCTCGTCGCTGCGTTGGCCGGGCGGCTCCACCGTCAGGACGGTGACCGACTCCGCCTCCTGCAGGAAGGGCATGGCGGCGCGGACGGCGCGGGCGGATTCGCGGCTGTTCTTCCAGGCGACGAGCGCATGGCGGCCGATGGCGGCGGTGGCCGGCTGGCTCGGCGGCAGGACCAGCACCGGCGTGGCCGTCTCGAGGGGCAGGCGGTCGGGGATGTTGTGCAGGGAAATGCGGTCTCCCGCCCGCACCGCCGCCGACTGCGCCACCACGACCAGATCGGCGTAGGAGGTGCGGGCGGCGAGCAGGTCGACATGGTCGCCCTCCTCGACCGCCCAATCATAGGATAGGCCGTCCAGTGCCTGCCGCACCTCCTGCTCGATCCGCTCGGCATTCTCGTGGGCGATGGCGGTGGCTTCCGCCATGTAGCCGTAGGAGGCCGCGCGGCCGGTGGCGCCCGCCGGCATCGACACCGGCGTGGCGATGTAGAGCGCGTGGATGTGGGCGGAGAAACGCTTGGCCAGTGCCGCCGCGACGGCCATCCGGCCGGCGTGGGCGTCGTCGTTGGCCATGTGCAGCAGGATGGTCTTGATCGGCATACCCTTGCGTCTCCCGATTTATGCCGCCGCCGATCATCGGGCGGCGGAGCGGTTTCAGTCTAGGTAACGCGCCGCCGGCCCGTATGGCAATGTCGTCTGGGGGCGGGTTACTTCACGACCACCGCATACTGCTCGAGCGGCGCCACCTCCTTGATCAGGCCGCGCGCCTTCAGGAACTCGGCGAAGCGGGTGTAGCGCTCGCCGTCCAGGGCGGCCGGGCTGTGGGCGAAGCGCCGCAGCGTGTCGGCCCAGGCGCGGCGGTTCAGCTCGTCGTTCAGTTCCGGCCTGCCATTGACGAAGGCCGCCTGCGATTCCTCCGGATGGTTCAGGATGTAGAGCGTCGCGCGCTCCACCGCCGCCAGGAAGCGCTTGAAGCGCGGGTCGTTTGCCTTGGCCTTGTGGGCGACCAGGATCAGCTCGTCATAGGGCGGCACCCCTTCCTCCTCCGGGTAGAAGGCGCGGCCGGGACGCTTTTCGATGTCCAGCTGGTTCAGTTCGAAGTTCCGGAAGGCGCCGACCACCGCATCGACCTGCCCCGACAGCAGCGCCGGCGACAGCGAGAAGTTGACGTTCACCAGCTCCACGTCCTTCAGGCTCAGCCCCTGCTTCTCCAGCATGGCCCCCAGCAGCGCATCCTCGAAGCCGGCGATGGAGAAGCCGATCTTGCGGCCCTTCAGGTCCTTCAGCGTCTTCACCGGCCCGTCGCGCAGCACGACGACGGAGTTCAGCGGGGTGGACACCAGCGTGCCGACGCGGACCAGCGGCAGCCCTTCGGCCACCTGCAGGATCAGCTGCGGCTGGTACGACACGGCAAGGTCGGCGCCGCCAGCGGCGACCAGCTTCGGCGGATCGTTGGGGTCGGCCGGGGCGGTCAGCGTCACCTCCAGCCCGGCATCCTTGAAGAAGCCCTTCTCCTGCGCCACCACCAGCGGCGCATGGTCCGGGTTGACGAACCAGTCCAGCATCACGGACAGCTTGTCCTGGGCCAGCGCCGGAAGCGCGGTCATCAGGCCGGCCGCCATCAGGCCGGCGGCGAACAGGTGCTTCATCGGATCTCTCTCCCCTTCAAGGATTGGCGTCTTCGGCCGGTTGCGTATCGGGTTGCCAGGGCAGGGCGCGGCGGGCCAGCGCATCGACGGCGGCATAGAGCGTCACCGCGAACAGCCCCAGCACCAGCACGGCGGCGAACAGAAGGTCGATCTGCATGCGGGCGTTGGCGTGCAGCATCAGGTAGCCGAGGCCGGAGGACGACCCCACCCACTCGCCGATCACCGCACCGATGGGCGCGACAGCTGCGGCCACCCGAACGCCCGACCAGAAGGCGGGCAGGGCGGCGGGCAGGCGGATGCGCCACAGGATGGCGGCGGGCGAGGCGCCCATGGTGCGGGCAAGGTCGAGCCAGCCGGGATCGGTGCGGCGCAGACCGTCGAACAGCGCCGTCGTCACCGGGAAATAGATGACCAGCACCGCCATGGCGATCTTGGACGCCATGCCGTAGCCCAGCCAAAGCACCAGCAGCGGCGCCAGCGCGAAGACCGGAATCGCCTGGCTGACCAGCAGCAGCGGCATCAGCCAGCGCCGCGCCGTGCGGAACCGCGCCAGCAGCAGCGCGCTGACGCCGCCCAGGGCCACGCCGGCCACCAGCCCGATCAGAATCTCGGTCAGCGTCGTCAGTCCATGGCTCCACAGCAGCGGCGCCTGCCGCCGCATCGCGTCCGCCACGGCCAGCGGACCGGGCAGCAGGTAGCGCGGCAGGCCGGTGGCCCAGACCAGCGCCTGCCAGCCGGCGACCAGCACCGCGAGCGTCACCAAGGCGCGCAGCAGCGCCCTCATTCCGCCAGCCTCCGCAACAGCTCCGCCTGCAGCGCCAGCAATCCGGGGTCGTCCACCCGGCGCGGCACCGGGCCGGACGGCTCCAGCGCCGGCCCCATGATCGCGGGGCGGCCGGTCATCACATGCAGGCGGTCGCCGATGCGCAGGGCCTCCAGCGGGTCGTGGGTGACCATCAGGACGGTGCGGCCGGCCAGCGTCTCCGCCGCCGTCTCCTGCAGCCTCAGGCGGGTGATGGCATCGAGCGCGGAGAAGGGCTCGTCCATCAGGACCAGCGGCTTGTCCTCCATCAGCGTGCGGGCCAGCGCCACCCGCTGCCGCTGTCCGCCGGACAGGGCGGCCGGGCGGTCGCGCTCCCGTCCCGCCAGCCCAACGCGGCCGAGCAGCGCTCTGGCGCGCTCCACCCGCGCGGCATCGGGTCGGCGGTGGCGCAGCCGGTCGCCCAGCAGGACATTGTCCAGAACGGTCAGCCAGGGCAGCAGCAGGTCCTGCTGCGCCATGTAGGCGATGCGGCCGGCGAGCGGCAGCCCGTCGCCGGTGGTGACGGTGGTCGGCGGCTCCGGCTCCGCCAGCCCGGCGAGGATGCGCAGCAGCGTGGTCTTGCCGACGCCGCTCGGCCCCAGCAGGCAGGTGGTCCGCCCCGGCGGCAGCTCCAGCGTCAGGTCGGAAAACAGCAGCGTGCCGCCGAAGGTCAGCCGCGCACGCGAGACGGTCACCGAAAGCGGCGTCATCGCCGGGCCTTAAGCGAGACTGGTCGCAAGCCTGGGCGCGAGCATGGCGGTATGGCGGATAGGGTGCGCTTGCAGGCAGCCATCACTGATCCCTACGCCGGCATGAACCGGATCAGGTTCCAGGGGTCGTCCCGCAACGGGACCTCTCAGCCGCCCATCGGCTCCCCCAGTGAAGGCCGCGACTATAAGCGCGGACGATCCGTGACCGCAAGCATTGCCGGTGGCGGCTTGCGGAGCGTGGAAGCGGCGGGGCGGCGCTTGACCGGCGCGCGGCTCCGCCTAGTTTCTGGCGGGACCGATGGAGATCATCCCCTGACCACGCCTCTCCGCACCCCTCTGTTCATCGGCGGCGAGATCTATCGCGGCTCGACCTATGGCCCGAAGCATCCGCTGGCGATCCCGCGCGTTTCGACCGTCATCGACCTCAGCCGCGCCATGGGGTGGCTGCCCGACGAGGTCTATCTCGACACCCATGTGGCGAGCGAACGCGAACTGGCGCGTTTCCACACCGCGGACTACATCGCCGCGCTGAAGCGGGCGGAGGCGGAGCAGCGGGTGGACGAGGCGACGGCGGCCCGCCACAATCTGGGCAAGCTGGAGAACCCCGTCTTTGCCGAGATGTACCGGCGGCCGGCCCACAGCAGCGGGTCGGCCCTGCAGGCGGCGCGGATTCTGGGCGACCGGCCGGCCGGCCTCGTGTATGCGCCGGCCGCCGGCACCCACCATGCGCGCCGCGACCGGGCCAGCGGCTTCTGCTATTTCAACGCGCCGGTGCTGGGCATCCTCGAACTGCTCGACCATGGGCTGGAGCGGGTTCTCTATGTCGATCTCGACGCCCACCATGGCGACGGGGTGGAGGAGGCGTTCGCCGACGACGACCGGGTGCTGACCATCTCCATCCACGAGGACGGGCGCTGGCCCTATACCGGTAAGGCGGAGGACCGCGCCGGCGGCTTGGCCCGCAACCTGCCGGTCCCGCCGGGCTTCAATGACAGCGAGATGGAGCATGTGATGGAGGCGGCAGTGCTGCCGCTGGCCCGTGCCTTCCGTCCGCAGGCGATGGTGATCCAGACCGGCGCCGACGCCCTGGCCGAGGATCCCTTGAGCCGGCTGGAGCTGTCCAACCATGCGCTGTGGGAAGCGGTGGCCGCCCTGCTGCCGCTGGCACCGCGGGTGCTGGTGGTCGGCGGCGGCGGCTATAACCCCTGGTCGGTCGGGCGTTGCTGGACCGGGATCTGGGCGGTGATGAACGGGATCGACCCCGCCGTGCCGCCGACGGCGGAGGCGGAGGGGGTGCTGCGCGCCATCACCTGGAACCGCGCCGCCGGCCGCAACCCGCCGGAGCACTGGTTCACGACTTTGGCGGACGAACGCCGGCCGGGGCCGGTGCGCGATGCGGTGAAGCGGGTGGCGGAAATGGCGGTATCCTGACTCATTTCTGACGAATATCGAACGAAGCCGCGACGATTCGTTGACGGGGTTGGATTGTTCGTTGATCCTTGAAACTCCGCATTTGTGCCGATCCCTCCGATTCCGGCCGGTCGGGCACTGCGGGTTTCGGGAGGAGAACGGGCGGGCGGATGTCGAACACGACGCTGTTCCTGATCGCCATCGTCATCATCATGCTGGCCGCCGTTCCGGTCGCCATGATGCTGAAGGATTTCCTGCCGAACATTCTGGAAAAGAGCAGCGGGCTGGAGCAGATCGAGAACCGCGTCTATGTGCTGCATGCCGAGGCGCACGAGCTGCAGAACCGCGTCAACCATCTGGTCCAGCGCCGCAACAGCCAGTCGTCCGAGCGCGCAAGGCTGGAAAGCGACATCCGCAAGGCGGAAAAGCAGATCAGGGAACTGGCGGAACAGCCGCCGCTGTTCGTGCATGAGGTCGGCGATCCCCAGGCCGGCCTGATGAAGTTCGTCGCGACCGTCACGCAGGAGAAGGCATCTGCCGCCGCAAGGGCTGCCGGCGAGCGCGGTCCGGTCAACCAGATCTGGCGCTGCGCCAACGTGGCGGAAGTGTGGGCCTCCAGCTTCGACGAGGCGAAGCAGATGGTCGACGTCGCCTTTCCCTTCAAGCTGGGCTTCCAGAAGTCGTTCATGCGCGGCGACGTGCGGAGCGGCGGGGCGAAGGGCGGGGGTGCGAAGGGCGGCGTGCCCCAGCCCCCGGCGACGGCGCGGGCCAAGGCGTCCGCCGTCACGTCCGGTGCCGCGACATGATGATCAACTTCATCATCGTCCTGGGCATCGTCGCCATCGGCGCATGGCTCGGCAACGTGCTGCTGTCGGTGGAGCAGCGGGTGTCGCAGACCCGGCAGCGCGTCCGCGGTGTCCGCGGCACGCTGGACAAGCTGGATGCGACCATCCATCGCCTGCACCGGGAGGAGGAGAACCTCCACGGCGAGATCGAGGAACTGGTCCGCGACATGGTGGAACTGCGCAAGAAGCAGGTCGAGGTGCAGCAACGCCTGACCGAGGTGCAGAGCCGCCGCCGCCCGCAAATCCTGATCCTGACCGACCGCCGCAACCCCGGCGACAAGGAATGGCTGGTCACCGTGGTGAACCAGCAGATCGGCGAGATCGACGCCGCCCACCCGCTGGCCGTCGAATGGGCGCGCGGGCGCGATTACCTGGTTTGGGCGGAGTCGGAACGCGAGGCGGCCGAACGCGCCAGCCGGCGCTTCAGCGCCCGCCCCGGCTATCAGGTGAAGTCGGTGGCGGCGGTGAAGGAAGACCTCTACAGCGCAAACGCCGCCCGCAACGCGGCGGCCTGACCGGCAAGAGAAAAGCCCTTCTTCCGCAGGGGAAGAAGGGCTTCGAAGGGCTGGCCGGCCGGGCCGGAAGCTCAGCGCGCCTTGGCGGTCGCCGGGGTTTGGCGGAAGGCGTCGTGCAGGTAGGGCGACAGCGCCTGGCGCATGTTGCGCAGCCATTCATGGATGATGATGAGCGAGCGGGAGGCGACGGGCGGGGTCATGCCCAGCTTCACCAGATCCTCGCGGGTCATGGTCGCCACCTGATCCAGCCGGTGGCCGGTCAGGCGTGCCCAGGCCGGGGCGGTGCAGGGCGACATGGAGATGACCTGCAGCCCCTCGCGCTCCACCATCTCGGCCTTGCGGCGGGCGTACTGGCTGTCCTCCAGCTGCGAGAAGGGGCCGGAGAAGCCGTTCTCCACCAGGACGCGCTTGGCCTTCGGCGCGATGGTCGCCACACGCTCCAGCGTGGTCATGCCGGTGGACAGCGAGGCGAGGTCGACGGTCACCGGCACCATGAAGGTCAGCCGCTCGCCGTCGCCGACGTAATAGTCGAAGCCCGACACCTCGGCCCAGTTGAAGAACCACTGCGAGATGTTGCCGCCGAAATCATACAGGCGGCCGCCGCGCTGCAGCTCCGGCCCGATCAGGTCCCAGAACTCGTAGAAGCCGTCGCCCGACCCCATCATGTTCATGAAATCCTGGGTGATGCGGCGGTGTTCGACCACGTCCGGGCCGAACAGGCGGGCGAGACGCTCGTTCACCTCGTACTCGACGACCTTCAGCTGCAGGCCTTCCAGCATGGCGGTCGCCATCAGGTGATGGGACAGCAGCGTCTTGCCGACGCCGCCGCGGTCATTGAGGACGAAGATCGTGCCCAGCATGCGATCGCCTTTCCAGTCTACGTTTGTTGAGTCGTCGTGAAGCATCGGGGGGGACATCAAGGAGCCGGTGTTCTGCGCGGCCGCCGTGGACGTCGGGTGGGGAGCCGGCCACGGGACCGGCTCCGGTATCGGTTCGGGGGGCGGGGCCTCTTCCTCCTCCGCCTCCGTCCCTGCGGCATCCGCCGCAGCTTCCGGGGGCTTCCGGAGTCGGCATCTCCGCCGCAGCGGTTACCGGAGTTGCCTCTGCCGGTTCGTCGCCGGCCTGCTTCGCCGCGGGAGCCAGCAGGCTCGGGGCAGGGGAGGCGGGCTCTTCGGAGGCGGGCTCTTCGGCGTCCGGTCCGGAAACGGAGTCGGCCGGTTGCGGATCGGACACGGGCGCCTCCGCCGACGGCGGGACAGGAGCGGGGGCGGCGGTATCGCCTCTCTCTTCGTCGTCGCCGTCCTTCAGCCCGGCCGACAGGGCGGCCTCATGGACGGCGGCCAGCGTTTCGGCCGGCATGGCCGCGGCGGCGCCGCCATGGTCGCCGGCCGCTTCGCCGCGCCCCTCGTTCCCGACCAGGAAGAAGGCGGAGCGCAGGGTGACCGGCGAGATCGGCTGGCTGTCGCGTGCGGTGATGCCCAGCTTGGCCAGCAGGTCGGAGATCTCGGCCCAGGACAGGCCGCGTTCGCGCATCAGCCCGATGTCGGCATAGCTTTCGCGCACCGCCTGCATGGCGCTGCGGTTGCCAGCCGGGCGATCGGCAAGGAGCCGTTCAAGTTCCGAGCGGTCGATCGACACCGTATGGGATTCCGGCAAGATGAAATGGCGGCGGGGAGGCGCCCGGACGTTGGATCACAAGGAATCCATTCCCCTGGGGCCGAAAAAATAGTACAAGCGGCCATCACGCGCAAACGGTTTCCAAACGACATCAACGGCGCTAAACATCGCTCTCCGTCCGGGGGCGCCGGCCGTGACGTACGGCAACTTCGCCGACGTTCCGGCAGACCGCGCCATGACGTCGGCTGTTGGAACCGCGGTCCGGTTGCGCGGTTTGCAATACGGGCGTCCGGCTTCTTCCGTCGCGGCGTGCGTTTTCATTGGGCTGGGCTTGGAACCGGGGTTGGGCAGGATGCCTCACGATTTTGGTTCGTCACGGGACCGGCGATCCGCATCGGCGCTGGGGGCGGGAATCGGCTTCCACGAGTTGCGGCAGGCGTGCGAGATCTCTGCGCTGCGCGAGGATCTGGAACGGCTGGCCCACGAGGCCGGCGCGCTGCGCGACGGCGTCGAACAGGCGGTGGAGGATGTCCGCGACCGATTCGCCGCATTGAACGCGGAGGAAATGGCCGACCCGATGGTTCTGGCCCCGCTTCTGCAACTCGCGGTAACCACCCTGCTGGAGATCCGCGAGCAGGCGCGGCAGCTGAACACCCGCACCGGACCGCTGGCCGACGACGAACGCCCCTCCTGGCTGGGGGCCGCGGAGGCGCCGCGGCTGCGCCCCTCCGCGCCCCCCGCCTGGGACGACGAAGCATGGAGCGAGGAAGCCCCTTCGACCGGGGCGCAACCTCTGTCCGCCGCCCCCCTGTCCTCAGTGCCGCTGTCCTCAGTGCCGCCGTCCTCTGCCCCGCTGTCCGATCCCATGGCACCGCCGCCCGCCGACGTGCCGGCCCGGCCGGCATTGGCGGCACCCGTCGCGCCGGCCCCGATGGCCGAGCCGTTCCGTCCGGCGGCGAGCCTATCTGCACCGGTCCCCGCCGACCAGCCCTCTCCCTTCGCGGCTCCGCCGTCGCCGGCCCCTGCCAGATCCGCCGAAGCCCAGGCCGCGTGGCTCGCCAGCGAACCGGCTCCGCCGCCGCCGCCGTCGAGGGCGGCAACCGTGCGCAGCAACGGCACCGGCAGGCCGCGCCCGCCCGGCGGAATCGACTGGCTCGGTCCGGCCGGACGCTGACCGTTTTCCTGCCCTGCCGGAACCGTCCACCGCGCGGCGACTCGGGGTGAGCTTTTTCCGCATCGTCCAGCGCAAAAGGTGAGATCCTGAACGATTGATCTTGCAAATTCGGGGTGGTGTAGTACAAACGGCCTATCGGTAAACGTGATTTTACCAAAATTCGCCGCTTGTCGCTCAACGCCGTGAGTTTCGGAGGTCGGTCGCATGCTCAGGATCGACGCCATCGCAAAGCCCCAGTCCGCAAACCGCACCCGCGCGCCCGGCCAGCCCTTGCGCGTGATGGTGGTCGAGCATGACGAGTCCGCCGCCGATGCACTTGCGGTGGTGGTCAGCGACCTCGGCCATACCGTGTGCGGCGTCGCCCGGACCGAGGCGGAAGCAGCGGATCTCGCCCTGCGCGAACGGCCGGATCTGGCGCTGATGGAGGTGCGGCTCGGCGGTGGCGACGGCATCGCGGCGGCGCGGCGGCTGCACCTGGACCATGGACTGCGCTCCATCTACCTGTCCGGCAACAGCGACCACGGCACCATGGCCCGCATCACCGAGAGCTATCCGCTCGGCGTGGTCCACCGGCCCTTCTCCCACGCGCAGTTGAAGGTCGCGCTGGATCTGGCGGCGCGACGCCTGCGCTGACCGGAAACCGGCGCTACTTCGAAGGAATCGGTTTTCCCGCGCCTGCCGCTCTGCTATATTTGTTCATGGAGTGTTCTGGTCCGGATCGGCAGGGCGAGTGCGCCGGTCCGGGTGTCGCCAGGGCATTTCCGACGGCGGTTGACCGGCGTCGGTCCATCGTGCTTCGTTGCGCCGGACCGGGGGGATGGTCGCCATTGAACAGCCGGCCCTGCGAATGGGAACCCTCGGCATCTGGGTGCCTCCGCCGGGCATCCTGACGGGTCGGCATGGATGCTGGGACACTCGCGCTTAGGAGCAACGAGCGATGAATGTTTGGACGTTTACGGGACGCCTGGGCGCGGACGGCGAATTGCGCACGACCCAGAGCGGCGAGAAGGTGCTGGGCTTCCGCGTCGCCAACGACGTCGGCTTCGGGGATCGCAAGACGACTCAATGGGTCGATTGCTCGATCTGGGGCCGCCGCGCCGAGTCGCTCGCTCCGCACCTGACCAAGGGCAAGAGCGTTGTCGTGTCGGGTGAAGTGACCCTGCGCGAGTATGAGAAGCGCGACGGCACCCGCGGCGCTGGCCTGTCGGTCCGCGTGGCCGAGATCGACTTCACCGGCGGCGCCCGTGAAGAAGGCGGCGGCGGCAGCTTTGGCGGTGGCGGCGGCGGCTACGAATCGCGCGGCGGCGGAAGCGGCGGCGGCTATGGTGGCGGCGGCGGCGGCGGCAACTACGGCGGCGGTTCGTCGGGCGGCCGCAGCGGCGGCGGCGCTCCGCCCCGTCACGAGGACCTCGACGACGAAATTCCGTTCTGAGGCTGAACGCCCCGACGGTACGCGCTTTCGGCCGGATGCCCGTCATCCGGCCGAAGTCGTTTCCGGGGCCAGGCCGTTTTGAACGATCACTCGGCAAGCCGGGAGCGCAGGCGCGGCGCCATGTGGTCCAGGAAGGCGCGGACCCGGCGCGGGGCGCGATCGCGTCCGGTGTAGACGGCATGGATCTCCTCCATGTCCACCAGAACATCGTCCAGCACGGCCACCAGCCGCCCGTCGCGCAGATCGTCGCGCACATGGTATTCGGCCAGCCGCGCCAGCCCCAATCCCAGCAGCGCCATGTGCCGCACAGTCTCGCCGTTGTTCGCCAGGATGCGCGTCGGCACCTCGCGGTCGACGAGGCGCCCGCCGGACTTCAGCGGCCAGACCGCGGCCGCGCGGCGGAAGTTGAAGCCCAGACAGTCATGCGCTTCCAGATCCGCCGCGGTCTGCGGCACGCCCCGGCGGTCCAGATAGGCGGGGGAGGCGACGATCCGCCGACGCACCGTGCCCAGCCGCTGGGCGAGCAGCGAGGAATCGCTCAAGGGGCCGGCACGGAAGGCGACGTCCACGCGGGCGGCATAGAGGTCCACCACCTCGTCCGTCATCGTCACGTCCATCGTGATGCCGGGATGGTCGCGCAGGAACTCCGGCAACAGCGGCAGCAGGCAGTGCTGGCCGAACGGAACGGAGGCGTTGACGCGGATCAGCCCGGTCGGCGCGCGGGCGCCGCCGACGATCTCGGCGTCCAGGGCGTCCATCTCCCCCAGCAGCGCCTCGGCCCGCTCGCGGTACAGTTCGCCTTCCGCGGTCAGCCGCAGCTTGCGGGTTGACCGCTCCACCAACCGCACGCCCAGCCTTTCCTCCAGCCGGGTGATCAGCTTGGCGGTGGAGGAGGGCGTCATGCCGACGTCCCGGCCGGCGGCGCTGAAACTGCCCTGTGCCGCGACGCGCAGGAAGACCCGCATTTCCCAGGCGCGCGGATCGCTCATCGAACACCTCCTCCTCAGCCTTGTCACGGGATGACAAGATCATGGGAATGCGGCAGGCATTCCCGTTCCGGACCTTATGACGCACATGGTCTCCCCGGAACAGTCCTTCGGGAAATGGAGACCTTCAAAATGCCTCTCGCACTTCTGGCGCTGGCGATCAGCGCCTATGCGATCGGGACCACCGAGTTCGTCGTCGTCGGCCTGCTGCCCACGGTGGCGAGCGACCTGGATGTCAGCCTGCCGTTGGCGGGGATGGTGGTCAGCGTCTATGCCCTGGGCGTCACCTTCGGGGCGCCCGTCCTGACCGCCCTGACCGGCAGGCTTCGGCGCAAGCCGCTTCTGCTGGGCCTGATGGGCGTCTTCGTCGCCGGCAACCTGCTGGCCGGCGTCAGCCCGAACTATGAGACCCTGCTGGTGGCACGGGTGCTGAGCGCCTTCGCCCATGGCGTCTTCTTTTCCGTCGGGTCGACCATCGCGGCCGATCTGGTGCCCGAGGACAAGCGCGCCTCGGCCATTGCCATGATGTTCTCCGGCCTGACCATCGCCATCGTCACCGGTGTGCCGCTGGGCACCTGGATCGGCCAGACTTTCGGCTGGCGCGCCACCTTCCTGGCGGTTTCCGCCCTTGGCGTTATCGGCGGCCTTGGCGTCGCGGCGCTGGTGCCATCCCGCCTCAGCCAGCCGCCGGCGGCCGGATTGGGCGCGCAGGTGGGGGTTCTGGCGAAGCCGCGGCTTCTGCTGGCCTTCGCCATCACGGCACTCGGCTATGGCGGCACCTTCGTCGCTTTCACCTTCCTGGCGCCGATCCTGGAGACGATCACCGGATTCTCCAGCGCCACCGTCAGCCTCGTGCTGGTTCTGTATGGTGCGGCCATCGCCGTCGGAAACGTCGTCGGCGGCAGGCTGGCCAATCGGCGCCCGGTGCGGGCGCTCGCTTGGCTGTTCGCCCTGCAGGCGCTGGTCCTGATCGTCTTCACCTTCACCGCCGACGCCAAGATCCCGGCGCTTATCACGCTTGCCGGCATGGGCGCGCTGGCCTTCGCCAACGTGCCGGGGCTTCAGCTCTATGTCGTCCAACTGGCGCAGCGGCATGCGCCGGGCGCGGTGGACGTGGCATCGGCGCTCAACATCGCCGCCTTCAACCTGGGCATCGCGGCGGGCGCCTTCTTCGGCGGGCAGGTGGTCTCCTCGCCGCTCGGCCTCGGCGCCACGCCCTGGGTCGGCGGCCTGTTCGTTCTGGGCGGGCTGGTCCTGACGCTGGCAAGCGGTGCGCTCGACCGGCGGGAACGGGCAGCCCTCGCCACCGGCTAAGCCGCCTCCGCTTCAATCGTCAGGGTGTCGAGCAGGAAACTGCCATCGTCGGTGATGTCGAAATGGCGCTGGACCTCCGCCGAAGCGTCACGCTGGAGCGAACGGATGGCTTGGGCATGGAGGTCCGGCGTGCGGGTTCGGGCCGTCCAGACCGGAAACTCCATGCGCAGGCGCCGCGGCGTCAGCGAACGGATGGCGAAGCCCGCTCGGGCCAGCGCGGCCACCCACTCCGCCACGGTGTAGTTGCGGACGTGGGAGGGATCGCGCAGCACCTCCACCACCTGCAGATGGGTGTCGAGAATGGCGGCGGCGGGGGCGACGCAATCGATGAAGACCGCCATGCCGCCATGGGAAAGCACCCGCCGAGCCTCGCGCAGTCCCGCTTCGAAATCACGCCAATGGTGGGCGGTGAAGCGGCACAGCACGACATCGAACCGTCCGTCCTCGAAGGGCAACTGTTCGGCCGGCGCCTGATGAGTGACGACGTTGGCCAGACCGCGCTCGGCAGCGGTCCGGGCGACCACGTCCAGCATTTCCGGCGTGATGTCGACGGCCACCACCTCGGCCACACGGGGAGCGGCGCGATAGCTGACATGGCCGCCGCCGCATCCCAGATCCAGAACCCGGGCGGCGGAACGGCCTCGCAGGATTTCCTCGATCTGGTCGAGGTCGGCGCCGCCAGCATGAACGGCACTGGCGACATAGGCATCGGCACGTGGGCCGTAATGATCGGTGACGACGCCGTGATGGCTCTGCGTCATGGAAAGATCCCCTGCCTGGCTGGTTGGCCGATTGATTGACAAGGCAAGGATCGCGCCTTCCATAACCGGGTACAAGGCAGGCAGTTATCCTGGTATAAGAACTGCCATCATGTCGACTGCTTTCCCCGAACCCGGTTCAGACCCGGCCGCCGACCGCCGTCGCCTGCTGGGTGCGTTCCTGCGCCGACATCGTGAACGGATGACCCCGGTGGAAGCCGGCATACAGTCCGGCTCCGCGAGACGCCGCACCCCGGGCCTGCGGCGGGAAGAAATTGCGCAACTCTGCGGCATCAGCCCGACCTGGTACACATGGCTGGAACAGGGGCGGGATGTGTCCGTCTCCGCCACCGCCCTGGCGCGGTTGGCCGAGGCATTGCACCTGACCTCGGCGGAGCGGGCTTATCTGTTCGAATTGACGCGCAGGCGAGACCCGAATGCACCGGCTGGCGGACCGGTGGATAAGCCGCCTCCGGCCTTGCTGGCAGCACTGGCGACGATGACAGCGCCGGCCTATCTGCTCGACAGGCTATGGACCGCCGTCGGTTGGAACCCGGCGGCAGAAAGGCTGTTCGGCGGCTGGCTCGGTAGCGGGGAGGAGGGCCGGGAACGAAACCTGCTGCGCTATGTCTTCCTCGATCCCACGGCGCGGAGCTTCATCCTGGACTGGGAAAACCGTGCCCGCCGATTGCTGGCGGAGTTCCGGGCCGACACCGCGGCGCACCAGGACAACCCCACTGTGGGACCATCGGTGCAGGCCCTGGTGGACGGGTTGCGAAAAGAGAGCCCGCCGTTCGCTCGTCTGTGGGACGATCATAGCGTGCTCGAGCGGGAAGGAGGCTTGCGCCGCTTCGCCCATCCTCTTGATGGGCCGGTGACTTTGGAACAGGTGACCCTGCGGCCCGGCGGGCGATCCGGCTACACGCTGGTCATGCTGGTCGATCCACCAAAATCCGACTGAGTTGCGATCGATCGGACGGAGCGTGGGAGTGTCATCCAGGCTTTCGCAATCGTTCGAACTCAAGCATGTCCGATTGTAGCCGAAAAATCGGCATGACAGCGATCAACGCACGAGGATTAACAATCAAAGCATGAACGGGGAAAGTTGGCTGGGGCGCCAGGATTCGAACCTGGGAATGGCGGTACCAAAAACCGCTGCCTTACCGCTTGGCGACGCCCCAACCGGCGCGGCGATCTCTCGTATCGCCGGAAGGAGCGGCACCATAATCGGAAGCCCGGCCGAACGCAACAGGCTGTTTTCGGAAAATTTTCGCTGCGGAATCAGCCTCGCGACAGGTCAGCGTCCTTCCCGCCTCCATGCCATCAGCAGGCCGCCCAGCACCAGCGCCAGCACCGCGCCGACCGGCAGCAGAGGCACCTCCGTCACGCCGGTCACCGTATAGTCGCCGTTGGCCCGCAGGCCGATCCAGCCGGAGCCGCTCTGGCTGCGGTCGGGCTGGGTGCGGCGCACCTCGATGCCGGGATTGGGAACGCCGTCGCTGTCGGTGACCCAGTGGATGCCGCCGCCGGTCGCCTCGGCCACCGGCTGCATCCGGTCGCCGGTGGACCGCACATCGGCCAGTTCCGGCGTGTTGACCGCGCCCACCACGGCCAGCGTCGTCCGCTCCCCGTCGGAGATGCGGTAGATGCCGGGCGCGCTCGCCGTCACGGTGGCGACGGCGCGGCCGGTCCGGTCGTCTTCCAACTGCAGGGTGCTGGTGCGGTCGGACGGGTCGGTCAGTGTGACCGCGCGCGGATCGGGGGTGAGCGACCGGCGTTCGACCGTGATGCGGCTGCCGTCCACCCGGGCGCGCAGGTCGTTCTCCTCCAGTTCCGGTTCCTTCATCAGCCAGTGGGCGAGACGGCGCAGAAGCTCCGCCTGCGGGCCGCCGCCTTCGAAGCCGCGGCTCCACAGCCAGATCTGGTCGGAGGCCAACTGCGCCACCCGGCCCTTGCCGACGCGGTCCAGCACCAGAAGCGGACGGTTGTCGGCGCCCTGCATCACCACGGTGCCGCCGTTGGGGGCGACGTCGACCTGATGGAACCAGCGGCCCCAGGTCGGCGGTGCATCGATGCGGTCGCCGGGCAGCCCGGCGGTCACCGGATGGCGGCGGCCGACATCGGTGACGGTCGGCAGGAAGGGACGGTCCACCGTCTGCCCGCTGGGGGCGGCGGGGAGGATGGCGCCCAGGGGCGTGCGGTAGAGCGACAGCGGCGAGGCATAGCCCTGGCCCGACGCCTCCAGCAGGGCGCCGCCCTTGCGGACGTAATCGGCGATGTTCTCCAGATACATCTGGGGCAGAACGCCGCGGCGGCGGTAGCGGTCGAAGATGATGAGGTCGAACTCGTCCAGCTTCACCTCGAACAGCTCGCGGATCGGGAAGGCGATCAGCGACAGTTCGCGGATCGGCGTGCCGTCCTGCTTCTCCGGCGGGCGCAGGATGGTGAAATGCACCAGATCGACCGCAGGATCGGCCTTCAGCAGGTTGCGCCATGTGCGTTCGCCGGCATGGGGCTCGCCGGAGACCAGCAGGACGCGCAGCCGGTCGCGCACACCGTTCACCACCACCGCGGCGCGGTTGTTGGCGAGCGTCAGCTCCTGCTTGGCCGCCTCGACCTCCAACTCCAAGACATTCTGTCCGCCATGGGTGACGGGCAGGTCGACGCGCACGTCGCGGCCAACCGGCACGCGGATGGTGCCGGGCGGGCCGCCGTCCTGGCGCAGCGTCACCGCGGCGTCGGGAGACTGGCGTCCGGGCATGTCGTCGACGCGGATGGTCAATTCCACCGACTTGCTGACGAGGCCGTAGTTGGGTGCCTGCACGATGGCGATGCGGCGGTCGCCCTCGTTGCGGTCGCCGGTCAGCAGGGTGTGGACGGGGCCGATGTCCGCCAGCTTGCCCGGCACCTGCGGGACGTCATGCACCTGACCGTCGGTGATGAAGACGGCGCCGGCCATGCGGCGGCGCGGCACGTCGGCCATGGCGCGGTTCAGCGCGTCGAACAGATGCGTCTCGTTGATGGTGCCGCCGGCCTCGGCCCCTTCGCCGGTGCGCGCGACGCGGACTTCCAGGTCGTCGAAGCGCTTCAGACGCTCGGTCAATTGTTCCACCGCGCGTTCCGTGCGGGCGCGCCGGTCGCCGATGGCCTGGCTGGGCGACTCATCGACCACGATGACCGCCACGTCCTTGATCGGGTCGCGCTTCTCCTGCACCAGCGACGGGTTGATGAGCGCAAGCGCCAGCACGATCACGGCCAGCAGGCGGAGCAGCGTGCCGCGCGCCCGGCGCAGGGCCGCGACCAGCACCACCAGCAGGGCGAAGCCGATCAGGGCGCCCAGCACCGGCCAGGGCAGCAGCGGCGCCAGAGCCACCGAAAGTCCGGAGAGCAGATCGACGGGCATTACTGGCCGAACCTTTCCAGGATGGCGGGCACATGGACCTGATCGGCCTTGTAGTTGCCGGTCAGGGCGTACATCACGACATTCACACCGAAGCGATAGGCCATCTCGCGCTGGCGCTCGCCGCCGGGAATGACCGCGTACATCGGCTGGCCGTTGCGGCCAACCGCCCAGGCGGCGGCCCAATCGTTGCCGCCGATCACGACGGAGGAGACGCCGTCATTCGCCGGCCCCTCCCGCGCCTCGATCCACAGCTGGCCGCCGGCCTGCCGTCCGGGGAAGTCGGTCAGCAGGTAGAAGGACTTGCGCAGCACATGGTCCTGCGGCACCGGCGCCAGCGGCGGGATATCCAGCCCCTGGACCAGCCGCTGCAGGACACTGGAGCCTCCGCCCGGCGACTGGTCGCGGGTGTCGAACAGGATGGTGCCGCCGCTGCGCATATATTCGTTCACCCGCTGGCGCGCCCGGTCGGACAGCGGCCGCTGCCGGTCGGAGACGGGCCAGTAGAGCAGGGGATAGAAGGCCAGCTCGTCCCGTTCCGGATCGACGCCGACCGCCCCCATCGCCTCCACCGCCGTGCGCAGGCTGAGAACGCTGACCAGCCCCTCCAACCCGGCGCGCGCGGTGTCGTCGACGCCGCTGTCGCCGGTCTGGACATAGGCGAGGTAGGTCTCCGCCGTCACCTTGACCGCGTTGTCCTGGTCCTGCGCCCGTGCCGGCTGCGGCGCGGCGGCAAGTGCGACCGCCAGAAGCAAGCCGGCCGCCGCACCACCGGCCCCGCGGCGCAGGCGGGGTGCGCGCAGCAGCCCGCGGAGCGCCAGCGCGATCAGCAGGTCGATGGATAGCAGGGCCAGCGCCACCGCCAGCAGCGACGGCTTGAGCGGAACCTCGCCCCGGCCGCCATAGCCGTCGCGGCCGACTCCGCCCGGCATGGGCGGCAGCGGGTCGATGGTGGTGACGGCGGAGGACAGGTTCAGGGCGCGGCGGGCATCGTCGGTCCCGTAGAAGCCCGGCGGATGGCGCGGCCCGATCACGTCGGCGCCGGCATTGCCGGGAATCGGGAAGGCGGTGGGCGGCGGCGGCACCAGACGGCCCGTGCCGTCCAGAACCTCCACCGGGTCGAGCGAGGTGGTCGCCGCCGTTCCCGTCACGCCGCCGCTGAGCGCCACCAGACGGCGCAGCATGTCGACATAGAGGCCCGACAGCGGCAGGTTCGACCAGTCCGGGTTGGCCGTGGTGTGGACCAGCACGATCCAGCCGTCGCCACGCTTCTGCGAGGTTACCAGCGGCGTGCCGTCGGCCAGACGCGCCCAGGTGCGGTCGGCCAGATCCAGCGCCGGTTCGGCCAGGACCTGCCGGTTGACCTGGACGTCGGCGGGGATGGTCAGCCCTTCGAAGGGCGATTTGGCCGGGAAGGGCTGGAGCCGCGCCGGCTCCGACCAGGACAGGGCGCCGCCCAGCGCGCGGTCGCCGATGCGCAGCCGGACCGGCACCAGCGTGTCGGCATGCTGGGCCAGACGCGGCCCGGCGAAGCGCAGCAGAACGCCGCCCTTCTTCACCCAATCTTCGATGTCCTGCACCTCGCTGCCGGTCAGCGCGCCGATGTCGGACAGGATCAGCACGGACAGATCGCGCTTCAGCAGGTCCAGCGTGTCGCCGCGCCGGACCTCGTTGTAGGGCGACAGCGCGCGTTCCAGGTAATAGAGGTCCGACAGCAGCGGCTGGCTTTCGCCGTCCGACCGGCCGGAAACCAGCCCGACCGGGCGGCGACGCCAGCGCTCGTCCAGCAGCACGGTGGCGCCAGCGGTGGTGTCGCCCTCCACCCGGAGGGCGGCGGCGTCGTTGCGCAGTTCGGTGGGAACGTCCAGCCGAACCTCCCGAACCTTCTGGCCGGGCTCGAAGGCCACGGTCTGGCGGGTCAGCAGCCGGCCGTCGGCGGCGGTGAGGCGGACGGTCACCGGCTCCGGCCTGGACGGGTCGGCGCGGACGATGCGGGCGGCCAGCACCGTTCCCTCGCTCGACGGCGGAAGCAGCAGGTGAGGGGGCCGCTCGGCCGAATCGTCCAGAACGTCGGCGGAGCCCAGGCGTTGCAGCCCGGCCGCCAGCGCTGCGGCCCGGCCGTCGCCGACACCGTCGCTGAGCCAGACCGCATGGATGGAGCCGCGCCCGTTCGCCTGGGCCGCCACCGCCTTCAGCGCCTCCAGCGCCGCGGCACGGTCGGTCGGCCAGGGCAGGGGGGCCAGCGCCTGGGCCAGCCGGCGGGCCTCGGGTGCCGGCAGGACGGCGCTGGCGTGGATCGGCTGGCCGTCCGCCGGCCGGGCGGTGGGCAGCAGGATCACCGGACGCTGCTGGCGCTCGGCCTGGGCGATCAGCTCGTCCATCGTGCGCTTGCGCGCCGGCCAGTCGCGCCCGGCGGCCCAGCCATTGTCGACGACCAGCAGCAGCGGCCCGCCGCCCGGCAGCGCCGCCCGCGGGTTCAGCAGCGGCCCGGCCAGGGCCAGGATGATCAGCGCCGCCACGACCAGGCGCAGCAGCAGAAGCCACCAGGGCGTGCGGGCCGGCGTCTCCTCCCGCGCGGTCAGGTCGCGCAGCAGGCGGATGGCAGGAAACTGGACGGCGCGCGGCGCCGGCGGCGTGACGCGCAACAGCCACCACAGGACCGGCAAGGCGGCCAGTGCGGTCAAGACCCAGGGGGCGGCGAAAGCGATCGGTCCGAGACCCAGCATTGGCGCGTCTTCACGAGGGAGAGGGGCGGAAATCGGTCATCCGCACCTGCGCGGAGAGGACGACCATTCATGAGTATGGGACGCCGGCCGCCGCTTCACACCGCCTCCATCGCCATCGCACCCCACAGGGTGAGCAGCGCCGATTGCGGGGAACGGTCGGTGCGGTGGACGGCGAAGCTCCAGCCCGCGGTGCGGGCCAGCGCCGCCAGACCGTCCTGCTGCGCCTTCAGGCGCTCGCGGTAGGCCTCGCGCACCGCCTCCACCCGGGGAACCAGCAGATTCTGTTCGCCCTCCATCCCATGGAAATCGACGCGGCCGTCATAGGGCAGCGTCTCTTCCGCCGGGTCGAGGATCTGGACCAGATGCCCGCGCAGCCCGCGGCCGGTCAGGCCGGCGACGGTGGCGTGGATCTCCGGCAGGGGCGACAGCAGGTCGCCGAACAGCACCGTCTGAGCGTGGCGGGGCAGGGGCTCCACCCGCGGCAGAGGGTCCGGCGCCGCAGCGGCGCGCGGGTCGGTCATCAGCCGGGCGATGCGGTCGATGGCGGTCTTGCCATGGTCGGGGCGCACGCCGCTGTTCAGCAGCGCCACCCGTTCGCCGCCGCGCGCCAGCAGGACGGCGGTGGCGAGCGTCAGCAGGTCGGCCCGCTCGCGCTTGGTCGGCAGGCCCGTCGCCGACCGGAAATCCATGGAGGGCGAGCGGTCGCGCCACAGCCAGACGCTCTGCGCCGCCTCCCATTCGTTCTCGCGCACATAGACCGGCTGGGTCTTGGCCGACTGGCGCCAGTCGATCATCGACGGCGCGTCGCCGGGCTGGTAGCGGCGGAACTGCCAGAAGGTCTCGCCCAGCCCGACGCGGCGCCGGCCGTGCACGCCCTGGGCGACGGTCGCCGCCACCCGTTCCGCCGCGACCAGAAGCGGGGGCAGGGCGGAGGCCAACTCCTCCGCGCGATGCCGGGCAAGCAGCGTCGTCGCCGCCTGGGTCTTCTGCTGAGGGCTTCGCGGCATCGCTGCTCCGCTCCGGGGGTTACATCAGGGGCGCGCAGAGGCGGTCGATGACGTCGTCCAGCGTCACCCCGTCCGCCCGCGCGGCGAAATTCAGCGCCATGCGGTGCTTCAGGATCGGCTTGGCCAGCGCCACCACGTCGTCCAGCGACGGCGACAGCCGGCCGTCCAGCACCGCACGGGCGCGGGCGGCGAGCATCAGCGACTGGCTGGCGCGCGGTCCGGGACCCCAGGCGACATGCTGGCGGACCTCCATCAGTTCCGACATTTCCGGCCGGCCGCGCCGCACGAGGTCGAGGATGCCGTCCACCACCCCTTCGCCCACCGGAACGCGGCGGACGAGGCGCTGCGCCGCCTGCAGGTCGGCGGCGGACAGCACCGTCACCGCGCGCTCGTCGGCGGAGCCGGTGGTGGCGATCATCATCCGGCGTTCCGCCTCGCGGTCCGGATACTCCACGTCGATCTGCATCAGGAAGCGGTCGAGCTGGGCTTCCGGCAGCGGGTAGGTGCCTTCCTGCTCCAGCGGATTCTGGGTCGCCAGGACATGGAAGGGCTGGGGCAGGGGATGGTACTGGCCGGCGACCGATACGCGATGCTCCTGCATCGCCTGCAGCAGCGCCGACTGGGTGCGCGGGCTGGCGCGGTTGATCTCGTCCGCCATCAGAAGCTGGCTGAACACCGGACCGGGGATGAAGCGGAAGGACCGGCGGCCGTTGTCGCCCTCCTCCAGCACTTCGGAGCCGAGGATGTCGGCGGGCATCAGGTCGGGCGTGCACTGGATGCGCTTTTCGGCGAGGCCCAGGACGATACCCAGCGTTTCCACCAGCCGCGTCTTCGCAAGGCCGGGAACGCCGATCAGCAGCACATGGCCGCCCGCCAGCAGCGTGACCAGCGTGCGGTCGATCACCTCCTGCTGGCCGAAGATCACGCGGCCGATGCGGTCGCGGACCGAGGCAAGGCGGTCGCCCAGCGCCTCGATCTCCTCCATCAGCCGTTGCGGGTCCTCCGGCACGGGTGGCTGCCCCCTCAGGATGTCCTGTGCGCTCAAGGTCTGCTGCTCCCCGATGATGGGCCCGATGATGGGCTGGCCCAGGGATGGGCCGGTTCGGCGTGGCAGTCGCGGTCGTCCGCGACGGGAAACACGGGATCCGCATGGTTGGCCCTGTTCCTGCGCGTTGTCGACACCCATTTTCCGGATCCCGCTGCCGGACCGGGTAGGGCCGACGGGCCATTGGAGTGGACCTAACGGTCGAGTGTGGCGAAAATACGCATGTTGGGGGACAAAACGGTTCCCAATCCCATGAAGGTCGGTAACGCGATGGCGAAAGACAAGCGCGCAGATGGGCCACCCGTTCCGGAGACGCCGCCGGATATGCCCGCGGCCCTGGGCCGGACGCCGACGCTGGAACAGTACGACATCCGCATTGCGCGCGACGGCACCTGGTTCCACAATGGCGATCCGATCCGCCGAATCGAACTGGCGAAGCTGTTCTCCACCGTCCTCCGCCGTGAGGACGACGGCGATTACTGGCTGGTCACGCCGGTGGAGCGCGGCCGCATCGTGGTGGAGGACGCGCCGTTCGTCGCGGTGGAGATGACGGTGGCGGGCAGCGGGGCCGATCAGGTCCTGTCCTTCCGCACCAACCTCGACCACTGGGTGGAGGCCGGCCCCGAACATCCGATCCGCGTCGCCGTGAACCCTGAAACCGGGGAGCCGGCACCCTACATCGAAATCAGAAGCCGGCTGGAGGCGCTTATCCTGCGGCCCGTGTTCTACGACATGGTGGAGCGCAGCGAGACGCGCCGCACCGAAACCGGCGAGTCCGAGGTGGGTCTATGGAGCAACAAGGTCTTCTTCGCGCTGGGCAGGCTGCCTGGCGATTGAGCCTGGAGGAGGTCCGCCGGCGCTTCCCGGCGATGAACCCCGGCGAGACGTTCAGCGAGGCGTCCGATGAGATGTCCGATGATATGATTGACGCGGCGGTGGAGAACGCGGTCCGTTCGAACCGGATGGCGCCCCGGCATGCGGCCAAAATCCGCGGGGATCACGACCTGAACCCGGATCTGGGGCCGCCGGCGACGCTGCGCGAGGCGGCGGTGCTGGTCCCGCTGGTCGACCGGCCGGAGGAACTGACCGTCATCTTCACCCAGCGCACCGCGACGCTGAGCGCCCATGCCGGCCAGATCAGCTTCCCCGGCGGCCGGATGGAGCCGGAGGACGGCAGCCCGGAGGAAACCGCACTGCGCGAGACGGCGGAGGAGATCGGGCTGGAGCGCGGCCGGATCGAGATCGTCGGCAGGCTGGACACCTACGTCACGCGCACCGGATTCCGGGTGACGCCGGTGGTGGGGGTGGTGACGCCGCCCTTCATCCTGACGCCCGACCCGACCGAGGTGGCGGAGGTGTTCGAGGTGCCGCTGTCCTTCATCCTCGACCCGTCAAACCCGCAGCGCCACAGCCGCGAGTTCCTGGGCAAGCCGCGCTGGTTCTACGCCTTCCCCTATCCGCAGCGCTACATCTGGGGCGCCACCGCCGGCATGCTGGTGAACCTGCGCGACGTGCTGGGCGCTGCCGCGCGCGAGGCGGGGGAGGGCGGGGCGCCGTCGGGCGCACCTTGACCGGTGGCTGACGGTGGTGGATCGACCCTTGGGAATCGGATAGCGTCGCGCGCCATGACCGTCGCCGCACGCCTGTCCCCGCAGCCCTGGATGACCGCGCCCGAAAGCCGGGCGGTGTTCGCCGCCCTCGACGCCGGCGGCGCCGACGCGCGCTTCGTCGGCGGCTGCGTGCGCGACGCGTGGCTCGGCCGGCCGGTGAAGGACATCGACATAGCAACCCATGCGCCGCCGGAGCGGGTGATGGAGTTGCTGGATGCCGCCGGGATTCGCGTCATTCCGACCGGCATCGCCCATGGCACCGTCACCGCGCTGTGCGGCGGCAAGCCCTACGAGATCACCACGCTGCGGCGCGATGTCGAGACGGATGGCCGCCATGCCCGCGTCGAGTTCACCGACGATTGGGTAGAGGACGCCGCTCGCCGCGACCTGACCATGAACGCGCTGAGCTGCACGCCGGACGGCGCGATGTTCGACCCCTTCGGCGGTCTGGCCGACCTTGCCGCCGGCCGCGTCCGCTTCGTCGGCGAGGCGCGGCGGCGGATCGAGGAGGATGTGCTGCGCCTGCTGCGCTTCTTCCGCTTCCATGCCCATTATGGCCGCGGGGAACCCGATGCCGAGGCGATGGCCGCCTGCCGCGAGCTGGCGCCGCGCCTGCCGACGCTGTCCGGCGAGCGGGTGCGCGGCGAGTTGTTCCGCCTGCTGACGGCGCCCTGCGCGGCGGCGGTCTGGCGGCTGATGATGGGGCAGGGGATCATGGTCCACCTGCTGCCGGAGGCGATGGACACCGGCCGGCTGGACCGGCTGATCGCGGTGGAGCGCGACCTGGGCATCGTCCCCGATCCGACCCGGCGACTGGCCGCGGTGCTCGACAGCGACCGTCCGGGAGCGTTGCGCGCGGCGGAAGCACTCCGCCTGTCCAACCATGAGCGCGACCGGCTGCTGGCGCTGGTCGAGCCGCCGGTGGCGCTGTCGCCGTCCGACGACTGCAAGGCGCTGCGCAAAGGACTGTATCGTGTCGGTGATGGCGAGCTGTTCTGCGACCTGCTCCTGATTGCCGCCGCCATCCATGACGGCCCGCTCGACCTCACCGCAGTGCGCGCGGCGATGTCCGCGGCCGGCGACCTGCCGACTCTGCGCCTGCCGATTGCCGGCCGTGACCTGCTGGACCTCGGCATCCCGCGTGGCCCGGCCGTCGGCGAAACGCTGAAGCGGATCGAAGGCTGGTGGATCGCCGAGGATTTTCAGCCCGGCCGCGATGCGTGTCTGGAGATGGCGCGCGGCCTGATCGGGGGCTGCCATCCTGATCTCGGTCCGAAGGGAACACGAAAAACACATAAGGAAGATTATGGAAAACATTAAGGCGAGTTCCGACCGCACGGCTTATCCCTCGGTATCAATCGGCAGCGGAATGCAAGTTTAAGGAGAAGTTATAAAAAGCATTTCAGTATGATGCGAACTCCAATGCGCTCATACGGAGATGTCAGGCATGCCATCGCTATCACCCGCCATTATTCAATGGGGAATATCCAGCTATAGTGGATGGGGCGTCAACGGGCTCAACATCGTATTGAACTGGGTACGGGAGGGGCTGTACGCACCGGTATGCTCCCTACCGCTGCGAGGCGAAGAAATTTCCGTCTCTCCGATGGAACTGTCTATGCTCGCGGACTTCATTCGGAACTCCAATGCGTTCTGCGAACAACTGGCGCCGCATTCCGGACAGGAGATTTCCGTATCGGTCCCCGTGCTGCGCGGGCTGGGAAACAACTTGGCCGGCAGTAGATCAGTCGGACAGAACACCGTGATCGGCCGGCCGATGATCGGCGTCTGCTACCTTGAAGATACGGCATTCGATGCCGAAGTGCCGGAGCGGGCGAAACTCTACGACGGGATCGTCGCCGGTTCCACATTCGTGAAGCAAAGGCTGGCAGCGGCGGGCATTCCGTCGCGCGTCGTCCTGCAGGGCGTGGATCCCACCCATTTCCACCCTGCCCCGCGCTCCGGTTGGTTCAATGGCCGATTCACTGTTTTTTCCGGTGGAAAGCCGGAATTCCGCAAGGGACAAGACCTTGTGCTTGCCGCGTTCAGGGCCTTTGCCGAACGGCATTCCGACGCCCTTCTGCTGACGGCGTGGCACAGCCCATGGCCGCAATCAGCGAAAACGCTGGATGCGAATCCTATGCTGTCGCCAACGGTTTTCAAGGAAGACGGACGGTTCGACGTCATCGGCTGGGCTGTCGCCAATGGACTGCGTGCCGACCAGGTGTTCGATTTGGGACATGTGCCGAATGCCGATATGGCTCGCATCCTGCGCGAGGCCGACGTGGGCCTGTTCCCGAACCGGGGTGAAGGCGGCACCAACCTGGTCGCCATGGAATGCATGGCTTGCGGCGTTCCCGTAATCCTGTCGGCCAACACCGGGCATCTGGACTTGATCGGCCGGGACAACTGCTATGTTCTCAGCCGCCAGGCCGCGATCGACACACGCTACGGCGCCGAGGGTTGGGGCGAGTCCGATGTCGAGGAGATCGTGGAAAAGCTGGAAGCGGCCTACACCGACCGCAAACGCGCCGCCGAAATCGCTTCGGCAGGAGCGGCGGCCATGTCGCTCCTGACTTGGCAGAACTATGCGCACGGCGTCGCTGCCCTGGTGAAGGATTGTGATGGTTGAACCGCTCCGGAACGAGAATTCGATAGCAAGAACCGGATAGCCGGCCATGGCCCCTGTTCGCGATTTTCGCACCGTTCATCATGACGGAGAGCGGATATGGGACAACTCGCTGGAAAGATCGCAATCGTCACGGGCGCCAGTTCCGGGATCGGGCGCGAGGCTGCACTGCTGTTCGCGGAGCATGGCGCGAAGCTGGTGCTGGTGGCACGGCGGATCGGCGAACTGGAACGGCTGGCGCAGGAAATCCGGGACGGAGACGGCGAAGCGGCCGTGGTGGCCGGCGATGTCAGGGACGCCGATGTCGCGCGCGAAGCCGTTGCGGTCGCCACGCAGCGGTTCGGCGGGCTGGATATCGCCTTCAACAATGCCGGCATGACCGGCGCCCAGACCTCGATTCCGGACATGACCGCAGAGGCGTGGCATGAGGTGATCGACACCAACCTGACCAGCGCCTTTCATGCCGCCAAGCACCAGATTCCGGCGATGCTCGCCCGCGGCGGCGGATCGCTGATCTTCACTTCCACCTTCGTCGGCCATACGGTCGGCTTTCCGGGAATGGCCGCCTATGCGGCCGGCAAGGCCGGGCTGATCGGCTTGATGCGGGTCATCGCCGCCGAATACGGCCCCCAGGGGATCCGCGCCAACGCGCTGCTGCCGGGCGGCACCGACACGCCCATGGGCCGGGCGGTGTCGAACACGCCGGAGGCCCTGGCCTTCGTCCAGGGGCTTCATGCGCTGAAACGCCTCGCCACGCCGCGGGAGATCGCTCAGTCCGCGCTTTATCTGGCGTCGGACGCCTCCAGCTTCACCACCGGGACGGCACTGCTGGTGGATGGCGGGGTTTCCATCACCAGGACCTGACGGGCCACCAGGACCTGACGGGCTCGGGCCGACCGCCAGTCTTCGGCGGTCGGTCCTGTTGCTCCGCCCTACTCCGCCGCCTGTGGCCGCAGCGGTTGGACCACGTCGCCCTTCAGGTTCATCGCCTTGGCGAGCGCGTCGATGCGGCGCTGCACCGCTTCGCCGGCCGGTACGCTGCCGTCGTCGGGCAGGGTCAGCACGATGCGCCCGTCGCCCACCTTCAGGCTGGTCCGCTCCAGCAGCGCCGTGGCGCCGCCCGACAACGTGTGGGCAAGGCGGAGCGCCAGTCCCAGCACGAGCGCCTTCATCCCCTGCCCTTCCGTCACCAGGGTCCGCACCGGCGTGGTCAGCGGCACGTCGATGGTGCCCGAATAGCGGGCATGGGCGGCGAGCGCCAGGAAGGCGCGCTCGTCATGGTCGAGCGCCGGGAACGGGTAGCGCAGCACGCGCAGGAAGGCGTGCTCGGCCCGGTAATCGGGATGGTCGGCCCAGCCGACATCGCTCAGCAGGCAGGCGGCATGGCGCAGGCGGATGGCGTTGTCGTCCTCGCCGGCGAACAGCCCGGCGGTCCAGGACATCAGCAGCGCCGGGTCGCCCATCCGCACGAAGCGCCGCGCCCAGTCGGCGGCGGAGGCCATCAGCGGATCCTCCCGCTGGCCTTCCGGCGACAGCAGCGAATAGAGGTGGCCTTCGCGCAGGCCGTAGGCGGAGAACACCAGCTTCGACGGCTGGGCGATGCGCAGCAGCCGTTCCAGCACCAGCCCGGCGAAGGGCAGCGTGTCGAGCCGGCGGCGCGATCCCGCCATCTTCTCCAGCGACGAACGGCTCTGCCGGCCGATCAGCGCCGTGAAGTCCCGCGCGTCGGCGGACGGGATGGTGTAGTGGTGGATGATGTGCAGCGGATGGCCGGACTGCTCCATATGCAGCTTGGCGATGGCGCGCCAGCTTCCGCCGACCGGGTAGAAGGGCCGCCCCTTCATCGCCGGCAGCCAGGGCAGCGATTCCAGATGCTGGTCGATCAGCTTGGCCGGACCGCCCTTGGTCGCGCCGACCTCCATCAGCCGCAAGGGCCCGAGCGGCAGCGTCACCTGCTTGCCGATCACGCCGCGGTCGAGCGTCACCAGTTCCAGGCTGCCGCCGCCGAGATCGCCGACGAGGCCGTCGGCGCCCGGCGTGCCGGACAGCACGCCCATGGCGGACAGCCGCGCCTCCTCCTCCCCGCAGATGACGCGGACGGTCAGGCCGGCGCGGCGGCGGATGGCATCGACGAAGGCGGCGCCGTCGCGGGCGTCGCGCACGGCGGCGGTGGCGATCACGTCCAGCCGGCCCACCCGCATGCCCTGGGCCAGCGTGGCGAAGCGTTCCAGCGCGGCAAGACCCTGGGCCACGCCGTCGGGGTTCAGCAGGCCCGACTTCTCCACTCCGCGGCCGAGGCCGCACAGCACCTTCTCGTTGAACAGGGCGAGCGGTGAGCGGGTCAGCCCGTCATAGACGACGAGACGGATCGAGTTGGACCCGATGTCGATCACGCCGACGCGCTCCGCCATACCCCCGGCCGACGGATTCCAGATGGCGGAAACGTCGCCCGGAACGGCGGACGCGCGATTGTCCTTGCTCATACTCAGACTCCCGTCACCCGTCCTCAGGACACCGCGTGCAGCATGAGCCGCGGCGGCGTGCGCTTGCTGCTGAGCGCGCTGCCCCGGCCTGACAGGCTGGGGTTGGTCATGAAGTAATTATGGGCGCTGAATGCATCAGGGCCAGCCTTGACACGATGGTACACGCCATCGGGGCCGAGCTTCCAGGTGCTTGCGTCGTCCTTCATGTTGGCGACCATGATCTGGTCCAGCACCTGCTCATGCACCGTCGGGTTCTCGATGGGGACGAGGGTCTCGATTCGGCGGTCGAGGTTGCGGGTCATCCAGTCTGCCGAGGAGATGAAGATCTTGGCCTGGTTGCTGGGCAGGCCGTGGCCGTTGCCGAAGCAGATGACGCGGCCATGCTCCAGGAAGCGGCCGACGATGCTGCGCACCCGGATATTCTCCGACAGCCCCTTCACCCCCGGCCGCAGGCAGCAGATGCCGCGGATGATCATGTCGATCTGCACCCCGGCCTGGGACGCCTTGTACAGCTTGTCGATGATGACCGGATCGACCAGGGAGTTCAGCTTCACCCAGATCGCGGCCGGACGGCCGGCGGCGGCATGGGCGATCTCCGCCTCGATCAGGTCGGACAGGCGCTGGCGCAGGGTGATCGGCGCGATGGCGATCTTCTCCAGCACCTTGGGCGTGGCGTAGCCGGTCATGAAGTTGAACATGACGGCGGCGTCGTGGCACAGCGCCGGGTCGCAGGTGAAGAAGGACAGGTCGGTGTAGACCTTCGCCGTGATCGGGTGGTAGTTGCCGGTCCCGAAATGGACGTAGCTGCGCAGCGCCTTCTTCTCGCGCCGCACCACCAGCGACACCTTCGCGTGCGTCTTCAGATCGACGAAGCCGTAGACCACCTGCGCGCCGGCGCGTTCCAGGTCGCGCGCCCAGCGGATGTTGGCCTCCTCGTCGAAGCGGGCCTTCAGCTCCACCAGAGCGGTCACCGACTTGCCGGCCTCCGCCGCCTCGATCAGGGCGGCGACGATGGGGCTGTCCTTGCTGGTGCGGTACAGCGTCTGCTTGATCGCCACCACCTGCGGGTCGCGCGCCGCCTGCCGGATGAACTGCACCACCACGTCGAAGGATTCGTAGGGGTGGTGGACGACGATGTCCTTGTGGCGGATCGCCGCGAAGCAGTCGCCGCCGAAATCGCGGATCCGCTCGGGGAAGCGGGCGTTGAAGGGGCGGAAGACCAGATCCGGCCGCTCGTCCACGATCAGCAGCTTGGTGTCGGTCAGGCCGATCAGCCCGTCCAGGATGAAGACGTCGTCCGACGCGACGTTCAGCTCATGGCGCAGGAATTCGCGCAGGTCGGCGGCCATGCCGCTGTCGGTGGCCAGCCGGATGACGCTGCCGCGGCGGCGGCGCTTCAGCGCGCTTTCGAAGGTGCGGACCAGATCCTCCGCCTCTTCCTCGATCTCGATCTCGCTGTCGCGCAGGACGCGGAAGACGCCGTGCGCCTTGACCTGGAACGGAGGGAACAGGCGGTCGATGAACTGCATCACCACCTTTTCCAGCTGGATGAAGCGGATGTCCGAGCCGGGCAGGCGCAGGAAACGCTCCAGCTGCGAGGGCAGCGGCACCAGCGCGTCGATGTGCCGGCCCTTCACCGGATCGTGCAGCTGCAGCGCCAGCGAGAATCCCAGGTTGGGCAGGAACGGGAAGGGATGGGCCGGGTCGACCGCAATGGGCGTCAGGATCGGGAAGATGTCGTCGAGGAACTTGGCCTCCAGCCAGTCCAGTTCGCCCTCGCTGAGATCGGCCGGATCGACGACGGAGATGCCGGCCTCGCGCAGCTCTTCCTTCAGCGAGCGCCACATGGTCTGCTGGCTGTCCATCAGCGCGGCGATGCGCTGCTTGACGGCGGTCAGCTGCTGGGCGGGCGTGAGATTCTCCGGGCTGGGCGCCTTCACGCCGGCGGCCACCTGCCCTTTCAGGCCGGCGACGCGGACCATGTAGAATTCGTCCAGGTTGCTGGCGGAGATCGACAGGAAGCGCAGCCGCTCCAGCAGCGGGTGGTTCGGATTGGCGGCCTCGTCCAGGACGCGCTGGTTGAAGGCCAGCCACGACAGCTCCCGATTGATGAAGCGTTCCGGAGCGTTGGGCTCGATGCCAACCGACTCGAGTTCCTGGAGATGCGTCACGTCAACCTCTGAAATCTTGGGACCCCGTATGCCCCGGCCCGCAATGCGGCGCCTCGGGCAACCGTTATATGGTGGGCAGACAGAGTATCCCATATGCGTTACGGTTTCAGGACTCCCATTTGGTCATCTCCCACCCCGTCCATTCCCCCTCGCCCGCCCCGGGGCCGGCCCAAACCGACCGAATCCCGCCATGAAGACGCTGTTCCTGCTGCGCCACGCCAAATCCTCCTGGGACGATCCGTCGCTGGGCGACCATGACCGTCCCCTGAACGCCCGCGGAGAGAAGGCGGCGACGCTGGTCGGCGGCTATCTCGCCAAGCACCATGCGCACATCGACCTCGTGCTGTGCTCCACCGCCGTGCGGGCGGTGGAAACGCGCAAGCGGGTGATGGCGGCGATGGGGCCCCCTACCCGCCGGTGGAGCATGAGCGCGGCCTGTATCTGTGCGGCGCCCGCACGCTGCTGGAGCGGCTGCGCGACGTACCGGATTCGGCGACCGGCCTGATGCTGGTGGCCCACAATCCGGATCTGCACGAGCTTGCCAACGCGCTGACCGGCAGCGGCGACCATGGCCTGCGCCATGATCTTGCCGACAAATTCCCGACCGGCGCCTGCGCCGTGCTGGTCTTCGAGACGCTGCAGTGGGCCGACCTGGAGCTTGGCGCCGGCCGGCTGGCGGATTTTGTGCAGCCGCGTAAACTCTCTTAACCTGCGGCGGCGGTTGGAGTATCCACGGAACCACCTGTTCAATTCCAGGCCGCCTCGGCCGGATTCGGGAGGATGCCGACCCTTGCCACCCGCCATTCCGCCCGCCAGCCCGTCCGCCGTCCCCGATGCGCAGCCCTCCACCCCCGCCTTCCGCGAGGTGGAGCTTAAGCTCCATGCCGCATCGGCGGATCTGGCGCGGGTCGCCTCGCTGCCGGCGCTGCTGGCGCTGGCCGACGGGCCGGCGGAGACGCGGCGCGTACGCACCGCCTATTTCGACACGCCGAACCTGAAGCTGGCGGCCAACGGCGTGGCGTTGCGCGTGCGGCAGGAGGGCGACCGCTTCGTCCAGACCCTGAAGACCGTCAACAGCGCCAGCCCCGGCGATTCCGCCGCGGTGGCGGTGCGGCGGGAGTGGGACTGGACCGTCGCGGGCGAGGCGGTGGACCGCGGCGTGCTGACCGATCCCGGAGTCGCCGGGCTGGTGCCGGCTGCGGCGCTCGACGATCTGGACTGCCTGTTCATCACCGATTTCCGCCGCACCACCCTGCTGCTGCGCCCCGATCCGCTGACGGCGGTGGAGATGGCGGTGGATGACGGGCGGGTCTATGCCGGCGGCAATTCGCTGCCGATCAGCGAGGTGGAACTGGAGCTGAAGGCGGGGAAGGTAGCCAGCCTGTTCGATCTGGCGCTGACCCTGCAGGCTGCCATCCCCATGCGCATCGGCACCGAAAGCAAGGCGGAGGCCGGGCTTCGTCTGGTCACCGGCAGGGCGCCGGCGCCGGTGGAAGCGGAGCCGCTGGGCCTCTCGCCGCTGACCACGGTGGCGGAGGCCTACCGCCACATCCTGCGCCACGCGCTGCGCCAGTTCCTCGCCAACGAGGCTTGTGCGCTCGGCGGCGGCGACGTGGAGGGGCTGCACCGCATGCGCGTCGCGCTGCGCCGGCTGCGCATCGCCCACCGGCTGTTCGCGCCGCTGATCGCGTCACCGGAGGCCGACCGGCTGGTGGAGGAAAGCCGGGCGCTGGCGAAGCGGCTGGGGCCGGCGCGGGGGTGGGACGTGCTGATGTCCGGCGTGATCGATCCGCTTCTGGCCGATTCCGCGGCGCTGCCGGGCATCGACCGCGCGGCGCTGGACCGGCTGGCGACCCTCGCCCGTTCCGCCGGGGCCGGTCCGGCGCGGGAGGCGGTGGCGGCGATCCTGGCGCCCGGCTGCACCACCATGGTCCTGGCATTGGGCGCGTGGCTGGAGCATGGCCGCTGGATGTCGGAGGCCGAGGGCGACCGCCGTGCCATGCTGTCGGCGCCGGTCGGCACGCTGGCCGGCGGCTGGCTGTCGGCCCGCATGGCGAAGCTCGGCAAGGCGGCAAAGCCGCCGGAGGATGCCAAGGCGCGCGACAAGCTGCGCCGCCGGCTGCGCAGCCTGCGCTACACCGCCGACTTCTTCCGCGGCCTGTATCCGGAGGCCGCCGCCCTGCCCTTCTTCGCCGCGCTGGAGCCGCTGCAGGCGGCGCTGGACGCCGAACAGGACGCCGTCACCGGCGCCCGCATGCTGGCCGGACTGAAGGGTGCGGACCCGAAGACGGCCGCCGCCGTCGCCGCCTGGATCGAGCGCCAGTCGGACAAGCGGCGCAAGGCGCTGCCCGAGTTGTGGAAGCGCTTCCGCGCCGTGCCGCCCTTCTGGTCATGACGGACCCGCGCCGCGCGCCGGTGGCAATGGCGCGCTCGGCGCATATATCGTCAGCCGGCCGGCGGCCGGCGGTTCCGCAGGGGACTGCACGAGGCGGTCCGTTTTTCGTCATGCGTCTCGGCAGCTTGCCGCTTTCCATCCGGATAAGCTTCGGGTAAAAGAACACTCCATGAACAAGTATATCAGCGTCCGCGGCGCGCGGGAACACAACCTGAAGAACGTCGATGTGGATCTGCCGCGCGACGAGCTGATCGTCATCACCGGCCTATCGGGATCGGGCAAGTCGTCGCTCGCCTTCGACACGATCTATGCCGAGGGGCAGCGGCGCTATGTGGAGAGCCTGTCGGCTTACGCGCGCCAGTTCCTAGAGCTGATGCAGAAGCCGGACGTCGATTCGATCGAGGGGCTGTCGCCGGCCATCTCCATCGAACAGAAGACGACGTCGAAGAATCCTCGGTCCACCGTCGGCACGGTGACGGAGATCTACGACTACATGCGCCTGCTGTGGGCGCGGGTCGGCATTCCCTATTCGCCGGCCACCGGCCTGCCCATCGAAAGCCAGACGGTCAGCCAGATGGTCGACCGCATCATGGCGATGCCCGAGGGCACGCGCCTGCTGCTGCTGGCCCCCTTCGTCCGCGGCCGCAAGGGCGAGTACAAGAAGGAAATCCAGGACTTGCGCAAGCGCGGCTTCCAGCGCGTGCGGGTCGACGGCACGATGTACGAGATCGACGAGGTGCCGGCGCTCAACAAAAAGCTGAAGCACGACATCGAGGTGGTGGTCGACCGCATCGTGGTGCGCGAAGGGTTGGGCAACCGTCTGGCCGATTCGCTGGAGACCGCGCTGGGGCTCGCCGACGGCATCGTCTGGGTCGAGAATGCCGAGACCAACGAGCAGACCGTCTTCTCGCAGAAATTCGCCTGCCCGGTCAGCGGTTTCACCATTCCGGAGATCGAGCCGCGGCTGTTCTCCTTCAACAACCCGTTCGGCGCCTGCCCGGCCTGCGACGGTCTGGGCAGCAAGATCTATTTCGACCCGATGCTGGTGGTGCCGGACGAACGGCTGACTCTCGCCAAGGGCGCCGTCGCGCCGTGGGCCGGGTCGACCTCCAAATATTACGACCAGACGCTTGAGAGCATCTGCGAGCATTTCGGCGCATCGATGACCACGCCCTGGCAGGATCTGCCGGAAAAGGTGCGCCAGACCATCCTGTTCGGCTCAGGCGGGTCGGCCATCACCATGACTTACGACGACGGACTGCGGCGCTACCAGACCAACAAGGCGTTCGAGGGCATCGTCAACAATCTGGAACGGCGCTTCCGCGAGACGGACAGCGCCTGGACCCGCGACGAGCTTTCGAAATATCAGTCCTCTCAGCCCTGCGAAGTCTGCAAGGGCGCTCGCCTGAAGCCGGAAGCGCTGGCGGTCAAGGTCCGCGGCCGCAACATCTCGGAGGCGGCGGAACTGTCCATCGCCGGAGCCGGTGCTTGGTTCAGCGAGCTGAACGAGCATCTGCGACCGAAGGATCGGGAGATCGCCTACCGCATCCTGAAGGAGATCAACGAGCGCCTCGGTTTCCTCAACGCGGTCGGCCTCGAATATCTGACGCTCAGCCGAGGGTCGGGCACGCTGTCCGGCGGCGAGAGCCAGCGGATCCGCTTGGCCTCGCAGATCGGCTCCGGCCTGACCGGCGTGCTGTATGTGCTGGACGAGCCGTCCATCGGCCTGCACCAGCGCGACAACGATCGGCTGCTGGAAACGCTGAAGCGGCTACGCGACATCGGCAACACGGTGGTCGTCGTCGAGCATGACGAGGACGCCATCCGCAGCGCCGACTATCTGGTCGACATGGGTCCCGGCGCCGGCCAGCATGGCGGCACCGTCATCGCCCAGGGCCGGCCTGAAGAGGTTCAGAAGAACCCCAACAGCATCACCGCCCAGTATCTGAACGGCACCCGCTTCGTGCCCGTGCCCGATACCCGCCGACCCGGCCATCCCGGCCAGTTCCTTGAGGTTCAGGGCGCGCGTGCCAACAACCTGCAGAACGTTTCGACAAAAATTCCACTCGGCACCTTCACCTGCGTGACCGGCGTGTCGGGCGGCGGCAAGTCGACGCTGATCATCGAGACGCTGTACAAGGCGGTGGCCCGCAAGCTGATGGGGGCGCGGGAACATCCGGCCGAGCATGACGCGGTGCTGGGTCTGGAGCATCTGGACAAAGTCATCGACATCGACCAGTCGCCGATCGGCCGTACTCCGCGCTCCAATCCCGCGACCTACACCGGGGCCTTCACGCCGATCCGCGATTGGTTCGCCGGACTGCCTGAATCGAAGGCGCGCGGCTACGGCCCCGGCCGCTTCTCCTTCAACGTGAAGGGTGGACGTTGCGAGGCCTGCCAGGGCGACGGCGTCATCAAGATCGAGATGCACTTCCTGCCCGACGTCTACGTCACCTGCGACGTCTGCCACGGCAAGCGCTACAACCGCGAGACGCTGGAGGTCACCTATCGCGACAAGACCATCGCCGACGTGCTGGACATGACGGTCGAGGAGGGCAAGGAGTTCTTCAAGGCGGTGCCCGGCATCCGCGACAAGATGGATACGCTGGAGCGCGTCGGCCTCGGCTACATCCACATCGGGCAGGCGGCGACCACCCTGTCCGGCGGCGAGGCGCAGCGCGTCAAGCTGTCCAAGGAACTGAGCCGTCGCGCCACCGGGCGCACGCTGTACATCCTCGATGAGCCGACCACCGGCCTGCATTTCGCCGACGTGGAGAAGCTGATGGAGGTGCTGCATGCGCTGGTCGACCAGGGCAACACGGTGCTGGTGATCGAGCACAATCTGGAGGTCATCAAGACCGCCGACTGGATCATCGACCTGGGGCCGGAGGGCGGCACCGGCGGCGGCGAGATCGTCGCCGAAGGCACTCCGGAGGATGTCGCGACGGTGGAGCGCAGCTACACCGGCCGCTACCTCGCCCCCTACCTGAAGGCGAAGCCGGCAGTGCGGAAATCGGCAACCCGAAAGAGGGCGTGAACAAACGCAAGCTGCGCCGTGTTCTCCCCTGCAGAGTTCGCACTGCATGGGAGATGGGAGCATGAAGACGATTCTGACCGGTGTCGGCGCCGCCCTGGGCGCCGCGCTGTTGCTGGCGGCCTGCGGCTCCGACGGCACCACCACCAGCACGACGACCACGACGACCACCACGCCCAGCTACGGCTCGACCACCGCGGCCCCGGCCCCGACCGGTTCCACGACCATCGAGCGCAGCACGACGACCAAGAGCGAGTGAGCGCTCGCTCGACGACACGGTTCTGATTGACTCCTGATCGACTTGCGGCCGGCCTTCCCTGTGGAGGCCGGCCGATCTGTGTTGGGATGCCGCCGTTTGAGGACTGTCGTTTTGGGAAGAGACAGCCTAGATTGCGCGCAAATCATCCGCAGTCTTTTGTCTGGAACATCGTCTCAATGACCGACACCCTTCGCCCCGTCCACGTCATCGGCGGCGGTCTCGCCGGATCGGAAGCCGCCTGGCAGCTCGCCTCGCGCGGCGTGCCCGTCGTGCTGCACGAGATGCGGCCGGTCCGCAAGACCGAGGCCCACGATACCGACAAGCTGGCGGAGCTGGTCTGCTCCAACTCCTTCCGGTCGGACGACGCCGAATACAACGCGGTGGGGCTGCTGCATGAGGAGATGCGGCGCTGCGGCTCGCTGATCCTGCGCTGCGCCGATGCCCACAAGGTGCCGGCCGGCGGCGCGCTGGCCATGGACCGCGACGGCTTCGCCGATGCGGTGACGGAGGCCATCGCCAGCCACCCGCTCATCACCCTCCAGCGCGAGGAGGTCGCCGGCCTGCCGCCGGAGGAGTGGGACAGCGTCATCGTCGCCACCGGCCCCCTCACCTCCCCCGCCCTGGCCGATGCCGTGCGCGACCACACCGGCGAGGAATCGCTGGCCTTCTTCGACGCCATCGCCCCCATCGTCTATCTGGAGAGCATCGACCTGTCGAAGGCGTGGTTCCAGTCGCGCTACGACAAGCCCGGCCCCGGCGGCACCGGCAAGGACTACATCAACTGCGCCTTCGAGAAGGACGAGTACCGCGCCTTCATCGCCGCCCTGATCGAGGGCGAGAAGCTCGACTTCAAGGAGTGGGAGAAGAACACCCCCTACTTCGAAGGCTGCCTGCCGATCGAGGTGATGGCCGAACGCGGCGTCGACACCCTGCGCTACGGTCCGATGAAGCCGGTGGGCCTGACCAACCCGCACAAGCCGGAACGCCGCCCCTATGCGGTGGTCCAGCTGCGCCAGGACAATGCGCTGGGCACGCTCTACAACCTCGTCGGCTTCCAGACCAAGCTGCGCCACGCCGAACAGGCGCGCATCTTCCGCATGATCCCCGGGCTGGAGAATGCCGAGTTCGCCCGGCTGGGCGGCATGCACCGCAACACCTTCCTCAACAGCCCCCGCCTGCTGGACGGCGCCCTGCGGCTGAAGTCGCTGCCCCGCCTGCGCTTCGCCGGGCAGGTCACCGGCTGCGAGGGCTATGTGGAGAGTGCTGCCGTCGGTCTGCTCGCCGGCCGTTTCGCCGCGGCGGAGCGGCTGGGCCAGGAGATCGCCAGGCCGCCGGTCACCACGGCGCTCGGCGCCATCCTCGGCCACATCACCGGTGGGGCGGAGGCGGAGACCTACCAGCCGATGAACGTTAATTTCGGCCTGTTCCCGCCGGTGGACGACAAGATCCGCGGCCGCGACCGCAAGCTGGCCTACACCCGCCGGGCGCTTGCCGACCTGGATGGCTGGCTGAAGGACTGACGGGCCTGAAGGCGCGCGGGCGTCAGTAGCGCCCGCGCATCGCCGCCCAGCCCAGCCGCAGTTGCCGGAACGGGTTGGGCAGCAGCACGCGCGGGGCGAACACGTCGTTGCCCTCCCGCGCGATCACGCCGAGATGCAGGTCGGCCAGCGTCGCCGGCAGCAGCGCCGGCACCGCCGCCTTCGGCACATCCCGGCGCAGGGCGCGCGCCTCGGCCAGATGCCGGCGCGCCACGTCGGCGATCTCGCCCACCACCGGCCGCAGTTCCGGCGCGGAGCGGCCGGCGAACAGGTCCTCGCTTTTCGCGCCATGGCGCTGCATCAGGTCCTCCGGCAGGCGCTGGCGATGCTGGCGGGCCAGGAAGGGGGCGGCGCGCAGGATGCCGGCAAGGGCATAGGCGATCCCGACATGGCGCCCGGCCGCCATTGCCGCCTCGTCGCGCACGCCGAGAATCTCCAACGCGAGTTGCACCAGCGGCGCCCCGGTCACCTCGGCATAGTTGACGAGGCAGGTCAGGTCGGCCGGCGGCGTGTCGTCCAGGTCGGCTTCGCGCGCGTCGATCAGCCGGTCGAACAGGGCCCGGCTCAGCCCCAGCCCGCGGGCGGCCTCGGCCAGCGGGTCCATCACGCCATGGCGGGGTACGGGTCCATCCTCATAGACGGCCTCTATGCCGTCGCGCCAGAATTGAAGCCGCATCTGGCCCAGGATCGGTTCGCTGACGACCTCACGGGTCTTCGCGATCTCCAGGTTGAAGGCGTAGAGGGCGAACATCGCCTCTCGCCTGTCGGCGGGAACGAACAGACCTGCCAGAAAGTGGTCGTTGTCATATTTCCGAACCTCCCGTCCGCAATAGGACAGGTCGGTCGCAGCCTTCACCATGGGATGCCTGATTGGAAAAAGAGGGGAGGATCAGAGGAAGGACGGGCCAAAGCCTGTTGCCACGCCTATATGAAGCACACAAGGTCGCATCGCCAGCCCCGACGCGCAGCAGGCAGGGATCCCATGACGGATTTCAACATCGCCCCGACGAAGACCCGCAAGACCGGCCCGGTCGCCCGCAAGGACGAGACGGGGGAGAATTTCCCGGTCGCTTCCCGCCTGATCCCGAAACACCTGCGCCCGCATGTGATCGCCTTCTACCGCTTCGTGCGGCTGGCCGACGACATCGCCGACGATCCCGATCTCGAACCCGAGACCAAGCTGGCCTATCTGGAGGCGCTTGAACGGGCGCTGACCTCCGGCCAAGCCAAGCACGCCTACCTGAAGCCGGCGACCGAGCTGCGCGAGAGCCTGCAGAAGACCGGCGTCAGCGACCGCCACGCCCGGCAGGTGCTGCGCGCCTTCCGCCGCGACGCGGTCGGCGCCCGCTGCCACAGCTGGAGCGACCTGCTGCTCTACTGCCGCTTCTCCGCCAACCCGGTCGGCCGCTATCTGCTGGAGCTGCATGGCGAGGGGGTAGCCGCCGGGCCGGCCTCCGACGCGCTCTGCTCCGCCCTGCAGGTGCTGAACCACCTGCAGGACGCGCGGGAGGACTGGACCCAGCTCGGCCGCTGCTACATCCCGCTGGTCTGGTTCGACGATGCCGGGATCAGCGTCGAGCGTATGGTGGAGTGCGAAAGCGACGTCCGCATGCGCGCCATCTTCGATCAGGCGCTGGAGCATACCGATCGGCTGCTGGAACGGGCCGCCGCCCTGCCCGGCCTGATCCAGCACCGTGGGCTGCGGATGGAGGCGGCGGTGATCCTGAGCCTCGCCGAATCGCTGTCGCGGCGGCTGAAGGCGCGCGACCCGATGAAGGCGCGGGTGACGCTGGGCGCGCATCACAAGCTCGCGGCGGTGGCGCGGGGGCTGGCGCGGAGCTTCTCCGCCGCATAAACTCCGGGGCCACACGTCACGACGTGCACCGCCAGGCACGTCCCCGCGTGCAATGCCCAGGATGCGACAGATGACCCCTCCGCCGCTGGAGACGGCCCCGCTGGAACCGGTGTCCACGACAGTGCCGGACAAGAAGGCTCCCGATACGGCATCGGCCGTCACTGCCAAATCGGGCAGCACCTTCTACTGGCCGATGCGTCTGCTGCCCGCGTCCAAGCGGGCGGCGATGTTCGCCATCTATGCCTTCTGCCGCCGCATCGACGACATCGCCGACGAGCCGGGAGAGCCGGCCGACAAGCGTGCGGCGCTCGACGTCTGGCGCCGGGATATCCGCGACCTCTATGTCGGCGGCGCGCCCAACGGCCCGCTGACCGCCGCGCTGAAGGGCGCCATCGAACGCTACGGCCTGCCGAGGACGGAGTTCGAGGCGCTGATCGACGGCATGGCGATGGATGTGGCGGGAGAGGCGTCCGGCGGTATGCGCGCGCCCGATCTCGATGCCCTGCGCCTCTATTGCCGCCGCGTCGCCGGCGCCGTCGGCATGCTGGCGATCCGCGTCTTCGACCGCGCCGATCCCGCCACAGAACGCTTCGCCCTGGCGCTGGGCGAGGCCCTGCAGCTGACCAACATCCTGCGCGATCTGGCCGAGGACGCCGAACTCGGCCGGCTCTACCTGCCGCGCGAACTGCTGCTGGCCGCTGGCATCACCGCCGACCGGCCGGCGGAGGTGCTGGCCCACCCCGCCCTGCCCCGTGCCTGCGAGGCGCTGGCGGACCTCGCGGAGACCCGCTTCGCCGAGGCGCGGGCGGCGATCGGCGGACAGGCGCGGGGCTCGCTCTGGGCGGCGACGGCGATGATGGTGCTGTATCACCGGCTGCTGCGGCGCCTGCGCGCGGCCGGTTGGCGCGACCTGAACGCCCGCGTCCGGGTCGGGCGGCGGGAGAGCGCCTGGGTCGCGGTGCGCTGCATGCTCGGCTTTCCGCCGGCCACCTGAATGACCGCAGCCCAGACCGTCCATGTGATCGGCGCCGGGCTGGCCGGGCTGGCTGCCGCCGTCCGGCTGGCGGAGGCCGGCCGGCGCGTGGTGGTGTATGAGCAGGCCCCGCAGGCCGGCGGACGCTGTCGCAGCTTCCACGACGCCACGCTGGGCCGCTCCATTGACAACGGCAGCCATATGGTGCTCAGCGGCAATCGGGATCTTCTCGACTATGCCCGGCGCACCGGCGGCGCCGATGCCCTGGAGGAGGTCCGCCCGGCGGCCTTCCCCTTCCTGGACCTGCGCGACGGCGCCACCTGGACCTTGCGGCCGGGCGGGCTGTGGCTGTTCGATCCGGCGCGTCGGGTTCCGGGAAGCCGGCCGCTGGACTATCTCGCCGCCCTGCGCACCCTGACCGCCCGCAAGGACCAGTCGGTCGCCGATCGCCTGCGGCCCGACGGCCGGCTGTTCGAGCCGCTGTGGCGCCCGCTGGCGGTCTCCGCCCTCAACGGACCGGTGGAGCGGGTCTCGGCCCGCCTCTTCGGTGCGGTCCTGCGCGAGACGCTGCTGCGCGGCGAGGCGGCTTGCCGCCCGGTTCTGGCACCGCGCGGCCTGTCCGCCGCCTTCGTCGATCCGGCGTTGGCCCGGCTGCGGGCGGCGGGAGCCACCCTGCATCTCGGCGCACGGGTGGACGGGCTGAGCTTCGACGGCGACCGCGTGACCGGCTTCTCCGCCGGCGGCAGTGCGGTGACGCTCGGCCCGGCCGATGCGGTGATCGTCGCCGCGCCGGCCTGGGCGGCGGAGCGGCTGGTGCCCGGCCTGACCGCGCCGCCGCCGGGCGCGGCCATCGTCAACCTGCATGTCCGGCTGGACGGCCCGGTGCGGCTGCCCGGCGGCCTGCCCTTCCTGGGATTGGTTGGCGGAACGGCGGAGTGGCTGTTCGCCCGCGACGACCTGCTGTCCATCACCGTCAGCGACGCCGACGCGCTGGCCGGGCTTCCGGCCGAGGAAGCCGCCACGACGCTCTGGGCGGAGGTCGCCCCGCGGCTCGGCCTGGAGCCGCGACTCGGGGGCCGATTCGGCCCTTCCGCGTGGTGAAGGAGCGGCGGGCGACGCCCGACCAGTCGCCCGACTCGGTCGCACGCCGGCCGGGACCGCGCACGCGCTGGCGCCACCTGACGCTGGCCGGAGACTGGACGGAAACGGGGCTTCCAGCCACGTTGGAGGCCGCCGTACGCTCGGGAAACCGGGCGGCGGAGGCCGCTTTGTCGAACGGAAATAACCCTATACGTCGCTTGAGACCGTTTCCGGCCTTCACAAGCTTCCGTCATCGGCCTATTTGGACGGACGGAGGTGCCGTGCTCGCAAGGCCCGGCCCGGAAGGACAATCAAAGAAGAGAGGGTGAATTAAAATGGCGTTCGAACTTCCGCCGCTTCCGTATGCGTACGACGCTCTGGCTCCGTACATCTCGTCGGAGACGCTGCACCTGCACCACGACAAGCACCACCAGACCTACGTCACCAACCTGAACAACCTGACCAAGGACACCCCCCTGGCCGACGCCAGCCTGGAAGAGGTCATCAAGGCCTCGGCCGGCGACGCCTCCAAGGTCGGCATCTTCAACAACGCCGCCCAGGTGTGGAACCACACCTTCTTCTGGCAGTGCCTGAAGAAGGATGGCGGCAAGATGCCGGCGGCCCTGGAGCAGCGCATCGTCGCCGACTTCGGCAGCGTCGAGAAGTTCAAGGAAGAGCTGACCCAGGCCGCCCTGACCCAGTTCGGTTCCGGCTGGGCCTGGCTGTACCTGGACGGCGACAAGCTGAAGATCGGCAAGACCGGCAACGCCGACACCCCGCTGGCGCACGGCCACAAGCCGCTGTTCACCATCGACGTGTGGGAGCATGCCTACTACGTCGACTTCCAGAACCGCCGCGCCGACTTCGTGAAGGCCGTCATCGACAACCTCGCCAACTGGGACTTCGCCGCCGAGCAGCTGGCCGCGTGATCCTTCCCGTCGAAGGTTGAAAAAGCAAAGGCGCCCGAAAGGGCGCCTTTGTCGTTTCCGGAACCGTGTCCTGCTTCTAAACCGGCAACATCGCCGCAGCCACCCGCCGACCTTCGGCCAGCAGGACGTTGTAGGTCCGGCAGACGGCGCGGCTGTCCATCGGCTCCACCACAATCCCCTGCTCGCGCAGGCTCTGGCGAAGCGCCTTCGGGATTATCTTCATGGTCGGGCCGGTGCCGAGCAGAAGGATCTCCACCTTCGGATCGGCGGCCAGCACCATGGCGAAGTCCTCCAGGGTCAGGGAGGCGGCGTCGGTCGCCTCCCACGCCTGGGTGCGGTCGGGCAGCACGACGACCGCGCCGACCCGCCATTGGCCGGAGACGCAGAACTGCCCCGGACCGTAGCCGTCGATGACCTGACGGTCGGACGGGATCATCGGCATGATGTCGGCCATGCTGCCCTCTCCTTACGTCTGTCGCCCGGCGTTACGGCGTGGTCGCCGGAGTGTTGCCCGGCGCCGCATCGGTCGGGTTGCCGCGCCGCAGGCGGTTCTCGCCGAGGAACAGCAAGATGGGTGCCGCGATGAACACGGACGAGCTGGTCGCAAGGATAACGCCGAAGATCAGCACGATGCCGAAGTCCTGCAGGGCCTCGCCACCGAACAGCGCCAGCGGGATGATCGACAGCAGCGTACAGACAGAGGTGCCGACCGTGCGGTTCAGCGTCTCGTTGATCGACAGGTCGATCAGGTCGCGCAGCGGCATCTTCTTGTAGATGCGCAGATTCTCGCGCATGCGGTCATAGACCACGACCTTGTCGTTCACAGAATAGCCCATGACCGTCAGGATCGCCGCCACCGCCGTCAGATTGAACTGCATGTCGGTGATGGCGTAGAAGCCGATGATCTTGGTGATGTCCAGCAACAGCGTCACCACGGCGCCGAAGCCGAACTGCCATTCGAAGCGGAACCAGATGTAGACCAGCATCGCCACCATGGCGAGGCCGAGCGCCAGCATGCCGTTGGCGAACAGCTCGCCGCTGACCGACGCGCCGACGGCTTCGACGCGGCGCACCTGGGTGCCGGGGACGGCTTCGGCCAGCGTGTTGCGCACCTTGTCGGCGGCAACCTGCTGGGCGGCATCGTCGCCGGGCTGGCGTTCCAGGCGGATCAGCACGTCCTGGGGCGACCCGAACTCCTGCAGCGCCACCTGCCCCATGCCGAGGCCGGACAGGGTATGGCGCAGCGAGGCGAAATCCGCGGCCTGCGGCGTGCGCGCTTCGATGACGATGCCGCCGCGGAAGTCGATGCCGTAATTCAGGCCGGGATGGAAGAACAGGATGACCGACGCGATGGACAGAACCGCCGACACGACGAGGCCGGCGATGCGGCCGTTCATGAAGGGGATCTTGGTGTTGTCGGGGACGAGGCGGAGATGGAACATCGGAAGACCTCTCAGACCGGCAACACGGCCGGACGCGTCCGGCGCAGCCACGTCACCATCATCAGGCGCACCAGCACCGTGGCGGTGAACATGGAGATGAGGATGCCGAAGGTGATGGTGACGGCGAAGCCCTTGATGGCGCCGGTGCCGAAGATGAACAGCAGCGCCATCTTGATGGCCGTCGTCAGGTTGGAGTCGACGATCGTGCTGTAGGCGCGGCTGAAGCCGGCCTCCATCGATGCGAAGACGCCCCGGCCCTTCTTCGTCTCCTCACGGATGCGCTCGTTGATCAGGATGTTGGCGTCAACGGCAAGACCCAGAGACAGCAGGATGCCGGCGATGCCCGGCAGCGTCAGCGTGGCCTGCAGCAGCGACAGCGCCGCCAGCGTCAGCACGATGTTGACGAACAGCGCGAAGCAGGCGAAGGCGCCGAACAGCCCATAGCACGCGATCATGTAGACGCAGACCATGGCGAAGCCGACGGCGACGGAGGTCAGGCCGGCGCGGATCGAGTCGGCGCCCAGGTCGGGACCGACGGTCCGCTCCTCGATCACCTTCAGCGGAGCCGGCAGGGCGCCGGCGCGCAGCAGCACGGCGAGGTCGTTGGCGTTGGCGGCGGTGAAGTTGCCGCTGATCTGGCCGCGTCCGCCGGTGATCGGCTCGCGGATCACGGGCGCGCTGATCACCTTGTTGTCGAGCACGATGGCGAAGGGCCGGCCGACATTCTGCCGGGTCACTTCGGCGAAGCGGTTGGCGCCCGCGGTGTTGAACTCGAAGTTCACCACCCATTCGCCGGTCTGCGGGTTGGTGCCGGCGGACGCGTTCTGCAGCGTGGCGCCGTCGACCTCGACCTTCTTGCGGATGACGTATTTCGACTGGTAGCGGTCGCCCTCGGTGGACGGCAGGATCTCCGATCCCGGAGGGGCGCGGCCGCTGTTGGGGTCGGCGTTCACGTCGACCAGCCGGAAGGTCATCTTGGCCGTGGTGCCGAGCAGGCGCTTGATCCGGTCGGGATCCTCCACGCCGGGCAGCTGGACCAGGATGCGGTCGGTGCCCTGGCGGGCGATGGTCGGCTCGTTCACGCCGGTCTCGTCGATGCGGCGGCGGACGATCTCGATCGACTGCTCGATGGCCTGGGTGGCGCGGTCGCGCAGCGCGACCTCGCTCAGCGCCACGGTCACCGTGCCGCCGTCGACCGACACGGTCAGGTCAGGCTGCCCGCCGCCCAGCGCCGTACCGCCCACCGGGGTGGCGAGCTGGCGGAGCGCCTTCACGGCCGCATCGGCCTGGGCCGGGTCGCGCAGCTGGACGGTCACGGCGCGATCGCCGGCGTTCAGCGCGGTGTAGCCGACATTGGCGGTGCGCAGCTGCTGCCGGGCGCCGTCGACCAGCCCTTCCACCCGGTCGCGGATGACGGTGGCCATGTCGACCTCGAGCAACAGATGCGATCCGCCGCGCAGGTCGAGGCCAAGCGACACCTTGCTGTTCGCATACCAGGACGGCAGCGCCGCCAGCGTGTCACGGCCCAGGAAGTTGGGCAGCATCATGATGAAGCCGGCGATGCAGGTCGCCAGGATCAGGTAAATCTTCCAGCGCGAAAAATAGAGCATGCGTCACTCGAATCCGATCAGACACCCAAGCCGGGACGGCCGGTCCGCCGCGGTCATGCGGCGGCCGGCCGGTCCGGATGGGAAGCGCCTTCGGGCTGGCCCGCGTGAGAGGAACCCGGCTGCGGCTTACTTGCGGCCGAACAGCTTGCCGATGCCGCCGGCGGCGGGAGCGTCGGCCGGCTTGGCCTCGCCTTCCGCGGTGGTGGCGGCCGGGGTGGCGTCGCCGCCGGACTTGCCGGCCGGCTCGGTCTTGGCCAGAACGAGGTTCACGGTGGAGCGCAGGCAGCGCACGCGCACGTTCTCGGCGATTTCGACGGTCAGTTCGTCGTCGGCGACCTTGGTGACGACGCCGATGATGCCGCCGCCGGTCACGACGCGGTCGCCGCGGCGGATGGCCGCCAGCATGGCCTTATGCTCTTTCATCTTCTTCTGCTGCGGGCGGATCAGCAGGAAGTAGAAGACGACGAAGATCAGGATCAGCGGCAGAAACTGGACGAGCATGTCACCGCCGCCGCCAGCCGGCGCCGCCGTCTGTGCATAAGCCGTCGAAACGAACATCTGGAAGCTCCTTACAGGTTTGGTCTCGGCACCGGATCGGCGTTCCGCCGGGACGCCGCGACTATAAACGCCCATGACCGGGATGCAATGGTGATGCGCCACAATCCGCGGGTCCGCCACGGCTTGTGTGCTTGCCTTGCTGTGCTACGGTGCGATGGCGTCGGAAAGATGGCTGCGCAGGCGCCCGCTTTCCATGGAACATCCAGAAAAAATATCCGGAGAATTATGTCGCAATCCATCACTGGCTCCGGTGCTGGCCCCTCCGGTGCCGATCAGGCCCTGATTCCGCTGCTGACCCGCATCGCGGAGGCGCTGGAACGGCTGGCCCCGCCGCCGGACCGCCCACTGGACTTCACCGCGGCCGACGCCTTCACCTGGCACCCCGATCCCGACCGGCTGGAGCCGGCTCCGGCGGTCAACCGCGTCGACATCCTGCTTCTGCAGGGGATCGAGCGGCAGCGGGAGATCCTGCTGGACAACACGCGGCGTTTCGCCGCCGGCCTTCCAGCCAACAACGCCCTGCTGTGGGGCGCGCGCGGCACCGGCAAAAGCTCGCTGGTCAAGGCCGCCCATGCCGCCGTCTGCGCGGAACGGCCGGGCGAGCTGGCGTTGGTCGAAATCCACCGGGAGGACATCCCCACCCTGCCCCGCCTGCTGTCGCGGCTGAAGGGCGAGCCGCGCCGCTTCATCCTGTTCTGCGACGATCTGTCCTTCGACCATGACGACGCGCATTACAAGTCGCTGAAGGCGGTGCTGGACGGCGGGATCGAGGGGCGGCCGGACAATGTGGTGTTCTACGCCACCTCCAACCGCCGCCACCTGATGCCGCGCGACATGATCGAGAACGAGCGGTCGACCGCCATCAACCCGGCGGAGGCGGTGGAAGAGAAGGTGTCGCTGTCCGACCGCTTCGGGCTGTGGCTGGGCTTCCACAACTGCGACCAGGACACCTATTTCGCCATGATCGAGGGCTATGTCGGCCATTACGGCCTGGACATCCCGGGCGACCAACTGCGCGCGGAAGCCGTGGAGTGGTCGGTCACGCGCGGAAGCCGGTCGGGCCGGGTGGCTTGGCAGTTCATCCAGGACCTGGCTGGCCGCCTCGGGAAGCCCTTCGCTGACCTTGCGGTCCATCTGATCGCTCGGGTCGACGGCCTGACTGCCCTTGCGCAGTTCGAAATGGAGCTGGGGCGAGGAGACGCCGCCGGTCTGGCCGACCCGGGCGATCACCTGCCCCCGCTTCACCGTGGCGCCGCGCTCCACCTCGATCTTGTCGAGATGGGCGTAGGCGGTGATCCAGCCATCAGAGTGCTTCAGCAGCAGCAGGTTGCCGAAGCCGCGCAATTCATTGCCGGCATAGGCGACCACGCCGTTGTCAGCGGCGACCACCGCGGTGCCCTTCGGCGCCGCGATGTTCAGGCCGTCATTGTGCAACCCGTCGGGCTTCGGCCCGAATCCGGAAATCAGCTTGCCCTTCACCGGCCACAGGAAGCGGGCGCCGCCGCGCGGCGGGGTCGCGGCCTCGGCCTTCGGCTCCGGCTTGGGCGGCGGAGCGGTGGCGACTTCCTGCTGCGGAGCGGGTGCCGCAGAGGGAGCCGCAGAGGGGGCCGGGATCGGGGTCGGCGTCGGCTTGGCGCCGGGCGGGCGCAGCATGGTCGGCGCCTGTCCCGGCTGATAGGTGGTGTCGCCCGCGGGAGCCTGCGCGATCTGGGCCGGCGCCGGCTCGGCAGTGCCGGCCGGCTTCGACGGCGGCGGCAGCGGCGTAGCGGAGATGCCGCCGGACGGCGAGGACGGCGAACCCGGGGGCGGAAGTTCCGCCGATTGGACCGAACCGCGCCCGGCCGGGGAGCCTTGCGGCGTGAGCGGCACCGCACCGCCGGAGGCAGCCCCCGACGCCACCATGGTGCCGCTGCCGTCGTTGGCACCCGGCAGGCGCAGGGGCTGGCCGGCCTGCACCGCATAGGGTGGCGACAGGTTGTTCAGCCGCGTCAGTTCGCTGACATCCACATTGTGCATCCGCGAGATGCTGTAGAGGCTGTCGCCCTTCTGCACGATGTACTGGCGCGAGGTCGGCAGGATCAGCCGCTGGCCGACCTCCAGCCGGTAGGGCGGGGCCAGCTTGTTGGCCTCGATCAGGTCGCGCAGCGGCACATTGTAGCGGCGGGACAGACTGTAGGCGCTGTCGCCCTTCTGCACCGTGATGGCTCCGCCGGCCGAATCCGGCGTTTCGGAGACATGGGTGAAGGGAGCCAGCCCGCCCACCCGTTCGCAGGCACCGAGTGCCAGGACGGCGGCGGACAGGGCCAGGGCCGGCAGAAGGCGTGCGGACATGACGGGTCTCATGCGGAACGGACCGGTGGTGGCGGGTCGGACAGCAGCGGAACGAAACGGACGGGCCACAGGTCCTCCCGGATAAGGCCAGCTTCGGATCGCCGGAAACGCACCACCCTTTGGTCGCGGTGATCGGTCCCCAGCGGAATGACCATGACACCACCAACGGCGAGTTGATCCGTCAAGTCTTTTGGCGGTTCCGGCCCGCCGGCGGCCGTGACCAGTATGCGTGCGAAGGGCGCCTGTTCCGGCCAGCCCCGCGTCCCGTCGCCGAGCCGCGTGGTGATGTTGCCGATGCCCAGCGCCTTGAACCGGGCCTCCGCCTCGCCCAGCAGGGGCTTCAGCCGTTCGATGGTGAAGACCCGGCGGCAAAGCCGGGACAGCACCGCCGCCTGATAGCCGGAACCGGTGCCGACCTCCAGCACGAGGTGCCGGGGGTGCAACTCCAGCGCCTGGGTCATCAGGCCGACCACCAGCGGCTGGCTGATGGTCTGGCCCAGGTCGATCGGCAGCGCCGTATCCTCCCACGCCCGGTCCTGGAAGGCGTCCGGGACGAACAGCTCGCGCGGGATCCGCTCGATGGCCGCCAACACCTTGGTGTCGGTGACGCCGGCCCCGCGAAGGGCCATCAGCAAGCGGATCTTGCGCGGGTTGTAGGTCACACGAAAGCCTGCTTCAACGTCTGCAGCGTCGGCGTGTGGGTCAGGTCGAGATAGATCGGCGTCACCGAGATGCCGCCGTTGAAGACGACATGGATGTCGGTGTCGTCGGACACGTCGGCCTCGCCGCGCAGCGTGCCGATCCAGATATAGGGCTTGCCGCGCGGATCGACACGCTCGAACAGCTCGTCGCCGATCTTGCGCTTGCCGTGGCGCACCACCTGGATGCCCGTCACCTCCTCGGCCGGGCGGGCCGGGAAATTGACGTTCAGCAGCACGTTCTTCGGCCAGGCCACCGTCACCGCCTTGCGCACCACCTCCGCCCCATGGGCGGCGGCGGCGGACCAGTCGATGGGCTGGCCCGGCTCGTAATGCTGGCTCATGGCGATGGCCGGCACGTTCAGCAGCGTCGCCTCCATCGCCGCGGCGATGGTGCCGGAGTAGGTCACGTCCTCGCCGATGTTGGAGCCCTGGTTGACGCCGGACAGCACCAGCGTCGGACGGGCGTCCCGCATCACATGATTGACCGCCAGCAGAACGCAGTCGGTCGGCGTGCCGTCGACGGTGTAGCGGCGCTCGTCCAGCTTGCGCAGGCGCAGCGGCCGGTTGATGGTCAGCGAATGGCTGGCCGCCGACTGCTCCATCTCCGGCGCCACCACCCAGACGTCGTCGGACAGTTCGCGCGCGATGGCTTCCAGGACCTTCAATCCCTGCGCGTGGATGCCGTCGTCGTTGGTGACGAGGATGCGCGTCTGGGACAGGTCGAGCGGCAGGTTGAACATCAGATGGAAATCCTCTCCACTCCGCGCATATAGGGGCGGAGCGCTTCCGGGATCAGGATCGAACCGTCGGGCTGCTGGTAGTTCTCCAGCACCGCGATCAGGCAGCGCCCGACCGCCACACCCGATCCGTTGAGGGTGTGCACGAATTGAGTTTGCTTCTCGCCCTTGGCACGGCAACGGGCCTTCATCCGCCGCGCCTGGAAATCTCCGCAATTGGACACGCTGGAGATCTCGCGGTAGGCGTTCTGGCCCGGCAGCCAGACCTCGACGTCATAGGTCTTGCGCGAGGAGAAGCCCATGTCGCCGGTGCACAGCACGATGGTGCGGTAGGGCAGGCCCAGCCGTTCCAGGATCGTTTCGGCGCAGCGGGTCATGCGCTGGTGCTCGTCCTCCGACTGTTCCGGCGCGGTGATGGCGACCATCTCCACCTTCCAGAACTGGTGCTGGCGGATCATGCCGCGGGTGTCGCGCCCGGCCGAGCCGGCTTCCGCGCGGAAGCAGGGGGTCAGCGCGGTGTAGCGCAGCGGCAGTTCCTCAGCCGCCACGATCTGGTCGTTGACCAGATTGGTCAGCGGCACCTCGCTGGTCGGGATCAGGTAATGGTCGCTGGAGGTGGTCTTGAACAGATCCTCCTCGAACTTCGGCAGCTGGCCGGTGCCGAACAGGGCGTTGTCGCGCACCATCAGCGGCGGCGCGATCTCGGTGAAGCCATGCTCGGACGTGTGGATGTCCAGCATGAAGTCGGCGAGAGCGCGCTCCAGACGGGCCAGCCCGCCCTTCAGAACGGTGAAACGGGCGCCGGACATGCGGGCCGCCGCCTCGAAATCCATCAGGCCCAGCGCCTCGCCCAGCTCGTAATGCTGCTTGGGGTTGGCGATGTCGGCCGGGGTGCCCCAGCGCCGGACCTCGACGTTGGCGGTCTCGTCCGGTCCGTCCGGCACGTCGTCGGCCGGGATGTTGGGCAGGCCGGCCAGCAGCGCTTCCAGCTCGGCGCCGAGCGCACGTTCCTCCTCCTCCACCTGGGGCAGGCGGTCCTTCAGGGCCGCCATCTCGTCCAGGATCGGCTGGGCGTCGCGGCCCTCGCGCTTGGCGAGGCCGACTTCCTTCGCCGCCTCGTTCCGGCGGGCCTGCATCTCCTGCATCTGGGTCTGCGCGGCGCGGCGGCGGCCGTCGAGGTCGAGCACGGAGGACGACATCGGCGCCAGTCCGCGGCGGCCAAGGCCGCGGTCGAAGGCTTCGGGATTCTCACGGATGGCGCGAAGGTCGTGCATGGCTCGAACAATCAACGAATTGTGTGGGGCACTGGTTATACGGCGCGGCCCGGCCAAGGTCCAGTGCAAGGCCGCGGCGGCACCACTCCTGATAGGGACCTGCACGAACGGCATGGCCGCTGCGCCGCGGCGGCAGTTGGAACGGAGGGGCGCCGCAAGGCAATGTCGCGGGTGCGCCGCAGCAAGCTGCGCGAAGACCCATGACGGAGCCCAGCGCGTGCGCGACGAGATCGAGACCGGTGCCGAAACTTCCTATCTGCAGGCCGGCACCCCCGCCTATCGCCGCGCCAGCCGCATCCTGTTCGTCGCCGGCTTCTCCACCTTCGCCACGCTCTATTGCGTCCAGCCGCTTCTGCCCGACTTCGTGCGGGAATTCGGCGTGACGCCTGCCGAATCCAGCCTGTCGCTGTCGCTGACCACCGGCGTTCTGGCCGGCGCCCTGCTGGTGGCGGGTGCCATCTCCGACGGGATCGGACGCAAGCCGGTGATGGTTGCGGCCCTGCTCGCCGCCGGCCTGCTGGGCATCGTCGGCGCGCTGATGCCGGACTGGCACGGCTTCCTGGCGGTGCGGGCGCTGGAAGGGCTGGCGCTGAGCGGCCTGCCGGCCGTTGCCATGGCCTATGTCTCCGAAGAGGTCGATCCGAAATCGGCCGGCGTCGCCATGGGGCTCTACATCGGCGGGACCGCCATCGGCGGCATGTCGGGCCGGGTGCTGACCGCGGTGGTCACCGATCTCGGCACCTGGAGGTTGGCGGTCGGGGTGGTCGGCGCGCTGGCGGTGGCCGCGGCCGTCACGGTCTGGTTCGCCCTGCCGCCGTCGCGCCATTTCGTCCGCCGCGCCGCCGGGTTGAAGGCGCTGGTGCTGGCCTGGCGCCGGCTGCTGACCGATCCGGCGCTGCTCGGGCTGTTCTCGCTCGGGTTCCTGCTGATGGGCGGCTTCGTCACCGTCTTCAACTACATCGGCTTCCGCCTCAGCGAGCCGCCGTTCGAGCTGCGGCCGGCGGTGGTGGGCGCGGTGTTCCTGGTCTACAGCTTCGGCGTCGTCAGCTCGCCGCTGTTCGGCGGCTGGTCGGGCCGCTTCGGGTCTAACCGCACCTTGGCGACGGCGGTGGCGCTGATGGTGGGTGGGCTCGTCCTGATGGAGATCGACAGCCTGTTCGCCATCGCGCCCGGCATCGCCCTGTTCACCTTCGCTTTCTTCGGCGCCCATTCCATCGTGTCCGCCTGGATCGGCCGGCGGGCCACGGCGGCGCGCGGTCAGGCGTCGTCGATCTATCTGTTCTGCTACTATCTGGGCTCCACGCTGGCCGGGACGCTGGGCGGGCTGTTCTGGCACGATTACGGATGGACCGGGGTGGCGGCCTTCGTCGGGCTGCTGCTGCTGATCGCGGTCGCGGTAACGGCGGGGCTCCAGCGCAGCCGCTGATCGCGCGGCCAACCGGAGCGGCGAACGGTCGCGCTTGCGAATCCGCTTATTGCGTTGCGTCCGGCATCACTTCAGGCTGTGTAGGTTGGTTCGGCGGGAGTGCGGGTCTTGAGTCACCTGACCGTTTATCTGGAAAACGACGCCCATCGGCCGGAATTGAGCACGGCCGACCCCGCCCTGATGGCCGGGCATCTGGCCCATGTCGGCATCCTGTTCGAACGCTGGACCGCCGGCACCCCCTGCCCGCCTCCGCCGACGGCGAGGCGGTGCTGGCGGCCTACGCTGCGCCGGTCGGGGCGCTGAAGGAAGCCCGCCGCTTCGGCTCCGTCGACGTGGTGCGGGTCGCGCCGGAGACGGAGGGCGTCGCCGCCCTGCGCGCCAAGTTCCTGGACGAGCACACCCATGACGAGGACGAGGCACGATTCTTCGTCGAAGGGGCCGGCGCCTTCTACATCCATCTCGACCGCCGGGTCTTCCGCGTGGTGTGCGAGGCGGGCGACCTGTTGAGCATCCCCGCCGGCACGCCGCACTGGTTCGACATGGGGCCGCGGCCCCGCTTCACCGCGATCCGCTTCTTCACGCGGCCCGACGGCTGGGTCGCCAGCCCGACCGGCGACACCATCGCCGCGCGCTTTCCCCTGTTCGAACCCGCGGCCGTGGAGCCGGCCTGAGTCCGCCTTATTCGCGCCCCAAAAATTTCACTTGAATCGCGGGCGGAAAAGCGTAAATCAATCGGCACGACGCACCCGCACGTGCCTATGGCCCTCTGTGGTTATGCTACGACGTACCGCGTCCTTTTTGGCAGAACCGACCATTCCAGTGGGTCGGTCCCGAGAGGGAGGTCAGTATGTACGCTGCCCACGGTGGGGCTGTGAGACGGTAGCCCTTTAGCCGGTAAACGACGCGCTGTTGCCTGGAGCTTCACAGCCCGGGGCCGCTGCTCGCACCGGCTTTTTCCGTCTCCCCCTTTTCCAAATCCGATCAATCGCCGATTCCGCTGCACCACCCGCGCCACAGCCTTGTGCTGGTCGGCTCGTGGCGCGGCCGGGGATCGCCGTCTGCTCACCGGACCGGTTTGCATGCCGCCGTCCGGGGATAGGAGTGCGCCATGGGCTTCCTGCGTTCCCGTTCCGCCGTCACCCCGCTGCGCCGCGTCGGCCTGAACGACAGCAGCGCCGTTTCGCTCGCCACCGGCCGCCGGTCCACGGTGGCGCAGGCCGTCGCCCTGCACCGGCCGGAAGAGCCGATGCATTGCATCCGCCCCGGCGTGCTGGCCGACACCGCCGGCAGCTTTCTGGCCGCCTTCGCCGAGGCGACGGACGCCGTCGCCCGCGGCGGCGACGTGCTCTATGCCGTGAAGTGCAACCCGGAACCCGCGGTGCTGCGCGCCCTGTGGGCCGGCGGCGTGCGCCATTTCGACGTCGCCTCCCCCGGCGAGATCCGCCTGATCCGCCAGATGTTCCCGGACGCCGTTCTGCATTACATGCACCCGGTCAAGGGCCGTCAGGCGATCCGCAACGCCTACCACCAGTATGGCGTCCGCGACTTCGTGCTCGACAGCCGCGAGGAGTTGGACAAGATCCTGGAGGAGACGGACAACGCCGCCGATCTCGGCCTCGTCGTGCGTTTGGCGCTGCCGAAGGGCAATGCCGTCTACGACCTGTCCGGCAAGTTCGGCGCGACCATGACCGACGCGGTGGAACTGCTGCGCGCCGTCCGCGCCGTGGCGCCGAAGGTCGGGCTGTCCTTCCATGTCGGCTCGCAGATGCTCGACCCGTCGGCCTACGAGCGCGCCATCGCGCTCGCCGGCTACGTCATCGCCGAAAGCGGCGTGTCGATCGACGTGCTCGACGTCGGCGGCGGTTTCCCGGTGTCCTATCCGGGCGTCACCCCGCCGCCGCTCGGCGACTTCATGGCCGCCATCGCCCGCGGCGTCGCATCCATCGACCTGCCGGCGCATTGCCGCCTGTGGTGCGAGCCGGGCCGTGCCCTGGTCGCCCCCGGCGTCTCGCTGGTGGTGCAGGTGGTCAAGCGGCGCGGCAGCGAGCTGTTCATCAACGACGGCGTCTATGGCGCCCTGTCGGATGCCGGCGTGCCGGGCTTCCGCTTCCCGGCGCGGCTGATCCGCCCGTTCGAGGCGATGGCCGACACGGCGGACGAGGCGTTCAGCTTCTACGGCCCGACCTGCGACAGCGCCGACAAGATGAACGGCCCCTTCCATCTGCCGGCCGACGTCAAGGCCGGCGACTGGATCGAGCTGGGTCAGCTCGGCGCCTATGGGTCCTGCCTGCGCACCGCCTTCAACGGTTTCGACCAGGCGCGCGTCGTTGAAGTGTCGGACGCGCCGCTGCTTGCCACCCCCGGCTATCAATTGCGCTCCTGCGCAGCCTGATTGCGCCGCCGGAATCTGTGGATAAAGCGTAAAGACACCCGTAACATTCACCGGTCCGGCGCGTTCCGCTCCCACTTCTCCGAAGTGGGCGGAAGCGCCGGACCATGTCGTTGGCCTAAACTACCTCGGGGAGACAAAAAATCATGGCCCTGGACACGAAGCTCTGCACGTTCACAGGCCGCATGGTCATCGTTGGATTCGGTTCGATCGGCCAGGGTGTCTTGCCTCTGCTTCTCCGTCACATCGACGGACTTACGGCTGACCGAATCACCATCGTCACCGCCGAGGAGCGCGGGCGCGAGGAGGCGGAGCATTACGGCGTCGCCTTCCACAACAACCCGCTCGACAACGACAATTTCTTCCAGATTCTGAAGCCGCTGATCGACAAGGGCGATTTCCTGGTCAACCTGTCGGTCGACGTGTCGTCGGTCGCGCTGATCGAATTCTGCCAGCGGGTCGGCGCCTTCTACACCGACACCTGTACCGAACCGTGGGCGGGCGGCTACACCGATTCCAGCCTGTCGCCGTCGCTGCGCTCCAACTATGCGCTGCGCGAAACGGCGCTGGCGCTGCGCAGCCGATTCGAAGGCGGCCCGACCGCGCTGATCACCCACGGGGCGAATCCGGGTCTGGTGTCGCATTTCGTCAAGCAGGCTCTGCTGAACATCGCCGCCGACACCGGTGTCGAGACCGACGTGCCCACCGACCGCGACGGCTGGGGCCGGCTGGCGCAGAGGTTGGGCATCAAGACGATCCATGTGGCGGAGCGCGACACGCAGGTGTCGAACCAGCCCAAGCAGATCGGCGAGTTCGTCAACACCTGGTCGATCGACGGCTTCGTCAGCGAGGGCTGCCAGCCGGCCGAACTCGGCTGGGGCACGCACGAGAAGGAACTGCCGCCCGACGGGCGCCGGCACGAGTTCGGCTGCGATTCCGCCATCTACCTGATGCGTCCGGGTGCCGCCACCCGCGTGCGCACCTGGACCCCGCTGGAGGGGCCGTTCCACGGCTTCCTCATCACCCACAGCGAGGCGATCTCGATCTCCGACTATTTCACGGTGCGCGAGGGCGGCAAGGTCGTCTACCGGCCGACCTGCCACTATGCCTACCATCCCTGCGACGACGCGGTGATGTCGCTGCACGAGCTGGCCGGCAAGAACTTCAACATGCAGGCCGAACAGCGTCTGATGATGCACGAGATCACCGGCGGCATGGACGAGCTGGGGGTCCTGCTGATGGGGCATCCCAAGGGCGCCTACTGGTACGGCTCGCGGCTCGACATCGACACGGCGCGGTCGCTCGCCCCCTACAACAACGCCACCTCGATGCAGGTGACCTCCACCGTTCTGGGCGGAATCGTCTGGACGCTGGAGAACCCGACTCGGGGCGTGGTGGAACCGGACGAGGTCGACTTCCGCCGGGTGCTGGACATTGCCTCCCCCTATCTGGGCGAGGTGGTCGGCGCCTATGGCGACTGGACGCCCCTGCAGGACCGCAATGTCCTGTTCCCGGAGGACATCGACGAGGACGATCCCTGGCAGTTCAAGAACTTCCGGGTCGTTTGAGACAGGTTGGATGAAGTGCCGCGGCTCCTGCCGCCGCTCCGGCGGCGGGGGCTGCGGCGTCGCTGCCACAGGGCGGACGGCGACCGGGTGACAATGCCCGCGGTGGGGTCTTGAAACCGTTGACTTGGGCTTTCGCTTCCCCCAATCGTTCCGCCATGCCCAAGCACGTCTCCCGGCGCGCCCGCGCCAAAGCTCCGACCGCCGCCAATCCCATCCTGCGCTCCGGCATCGTCGGGCTGATGGTGGCTTGCGGGGTCGCCGCCGTGGATCTGGCCCTCACCGACACGGCGAGCGCCCAATCGCCGGCCACCCCGGTTCCGGGAACCAAGCCGGCCGCGCCCCAGGCCGCCGCCCAGGGAACCGGGAACGGCACTGCCGGCGGCACGGCCGCGAACGGGACGGCGCAGAAGCAGGACCCGGTGCTGCTCACCGCCGACCAGGTCACCTTCGACGAGGTGAACAGCCTCGTCACCGCCAGCGGCAACGTCGAGCTGGCGCAGGGCAAGCGCAGCGTCCGCGCCGACAAGATCACCTACAACCAGAAGACCAAGGTCGTCACCGCCACCGGCAAGATCCGGCTGGTGGAGCCGTCGGGCGACATCATCTTCGCCGACTACGCCGAACTGACCGACGACCTGAAGGACGTGTTCATCGAGAACATCCGCGTCCTGATGACCGACAACGGCCGGGTGGCCGGCACCGAGGGCGAGCGGCGCGAGGGCCGGCTGACGCGCGTGAACCGCGGCGTCTACAGCCCCTGCGACCTCTGCAAGGAGGACCCGACCCGGCCGCCGCTGTGGCAGATCCGCGCCGTGCGCATCGTGCACGACAACGAGGAGCACGAGGTCCGCTACAAGGACGCGACGATGGAGATCTTCGGGATCCCCGTCGCCTACACGCCCTACCTGTCGCATCCCGATCCGTCGGTCGACCGCAAGAGCGGCTTCCTGACCCCGTCCTTCGGCAACAGCTCCAACCTGGGCGCCATCCTCAAGACCCATTACTACTGGGACATCGGGCCGGACCAGGACGCCACCTTCGACCTGCATTACTATTCCCAGCAGGGCCCCCTGCTGGGCGGCCAGTACCGCAAGCGCTTCGAGAACGGCCGGCTGGAGCTGGAAGGCGCCATCACCCGCGGCGACGGCGGCAACAGCAACACGGCGCCGAAGGAGACGCGCACCCGCGGCTATGTCGCCGCGCGCGGCCTGTTCGACATCGACGAGACCTGGCGCGCCGGCTTCGATATCAAGCGGGCGAGCGACCCGACCTTTCTGCGGCGCTATTACGATTTCCGCGAGGATTACCTGACCAGCAAGGCCTATGTGGAGGGCTTCCGCGGTCGGAACTATGCGGCGATCACCGGCTACAGCTTCCAGGACATGCGCTATGGGAACACCATTCCCGAGCCGGTCGCCCTGCCCTATGCGCAGTACAACGCGCTGGGCGAGCCGGGGAGCCTGTTCGGCGGCCGCTGGTCGCTGGACACCAGCCTGCTGGGGGTGTCGCGCTTCCAGAATGCCGGACCGGACACCCAGCGCGTCATGGTGCAGCCGGGGTGGGAGCGCAACATCGTCTCCAATGCCGGCTTCGTGACCAACCTGTCGGGCAGCGTTCTGGTCGCCGGCTACAAGGCGCAGCAGTTCAACAACACCGACCCGACGGTCCGCGGAAACGACAACATCAGCCGCTTCCGCTTCTTCCCGCAGGGGCAGGCCACCGTCCGCTATCCCTTCGTCCGCTACGGCGAAAGCTCGTCCCAGCTGATCGAGCCGATCGGGCAGCTGACCTTCGCGCCCAAGCTGCCCAACGGCCGGGTGTTCCCGAACGAGGACAGCCTGGACATCGAGTTCGACGACGTGAACCTGCTGCAGCCCAACCGCTTCACCGGCATCGACCGGCTGGACGACGGCATGCGCTTCACCTATGGCCTGCGCACCGCGATCTACGGCAACACGCAGGGCTCCGCCAGCCTGTTCCTCGGCCAGAGCCGCCGCCTGACCGACACCAACGCCGGCTTCACCGGCGGATCCGGCCTGGAGGACCGCGTGTCCGACTATGTCGGCCGCCTGGACCTGCAGCCGGCCGACTGGCTGGACGTGAATTACGGCTTCCGCATCGACCACGAGACGCTCCGGCCCCGCCGCCACTCGCTGAACGCCTCGGCCGGTGTGCCGCTGCTGCGGCTGTCCACCTCCTACACCTATGTCGACCAGACCACGGCACGCAACGCGGTCACCCGCGACCGGGTGGAGCAGGCGTCGTTCGGCGTGTCGTCGCAGTTCACCGATTACTGGAGCATCGGTGTCAGCCATACCCAGGCGATGGAACCGCAGCCGGGTCCGCGGTCCAGCCTTGCGGTCCTGTCCTATGCGGACGAATGCCTGGTGTTCCAGACCATCGCGCGCCGCGACTACACGGTCAGCACCACCGGCGAGCAGGACGGCAACACCATCTTCTTCCGTCTGGTCTTCAAGAATGTCGGCGAGTTCAAGAGCCCCGGCATCAACGCCAGCTTCCTGGGCGGCGGTTCCGCCAACCAGTAGCGGCGTGGCGCGATCGCGCCGCCAGCGACAAGGCATCTCGGCGAAACGGACGGCCAAGGGGTTGCATCCCTTGGCCGTTGCCGTTAGCCATATCGCCCGACGAGACAGCCCGCCGCGACCGACATCATGACCCTGGGACGTTACGACTACGAAAGACGGTACCGCCGGCGCATGCGGGCGGGTGTTATCAAGTTCCTGCTGCTGGCCGCGCTGGTTCTCGGCGTCGGGCTCTTCTCCTACCAGATGGGGATCGAGCAGCTGAAGGGCCGCGACGTCACCCTGCGGGAGGAGATCGCCACCCTGTCGCGCCAGAAGGCGGAGCTGGAACTGCTGGCCACCCAGATGCAGCACGCCGCCCGCACTGCGGAGGCGCGCGCCGCCGAGCTGGAAGGCCGCCTGCAGCGGGAGGTGCCGACCGGCGACCTCGCCAAGTTGACCCAGCTGGTATCCGAACGGCTGAAGGGCGGGCTGGACGCCAACCGCCTGTCCTTCGTCATTTCCCAGGCGCAGGTTCAGCGCAACTGCCAGCCGGCCGAAACCAAGCGCTTCACGCTGACCACCCCGCTGCTGAAGGGCGGCTCGCGCGGCGTGACCTTCGCCAACGGCACCGTGACGGTCACTGGCGAGGGCCAGTCCGCCCACAACGCGCAGGGCAATGCCGAAAGCTGGTTCGATCCGGGACAGCCGGTGACCATCCGCATGACCGGCATCGGCGGCAAGACCGCGACGGTCACCGGCGTGCTGCCCCTGCACCAGTCGCTGGTGGTCGACAACAACGAATACCGCTTCACCATCGCCGCCTCCCAGCGCGCCTTCGTGGAGGTCACGGCGGACCGCTGCGCCTATCCCTGAGGCGGAACTTCGAACCCGCGCGGCGGACCGCCCGCCGCGTGGATGTCCCACATCGTCAGGTAGGCGGCCTCGATGGAGCGGGCGAAGCGGTCGGTGTCGAACAGCGGGGCGGCCGCGCGCCCCTGCTCCAACCGCATTTTCAGCGCGGTCAGCTCGCCCGGAGTTTCCGCCAGACGGTGCGCCGTCTCCTCATAGGCGTCCCAGTCGGGCACCGCCAGTTCCGGCAGCCCGACGGTCCGCAGCAGGCTGGCGGCGACGCGCCCGGCGAAGGAGCGGCCCGGCACCGTCAGCACCGGCAATCCGGCCCAGAGCGCATCGCTGGCCGTGGTGTGGGCGCCGACCGGCCCGGTATCGAGGAACAGGTCGGCCAGCCGGTGGCGCGCCAGATGGGCGGGACCGGGCAGCCGCGGGGCGAAGACCAGCCGCTCCGCCGCGATCCCCCGCTCCGCCGCGGCGCGGCGCAGATTGACGGCGACCTCCGCCGGCCCCTCCAGCAGCCACAGCACCGATCCCGGCACCTGCCGCAGAATGCGGCACCAGCGGCTGAACAGGTCCGGCCCGATCTTGTAGGGCGCGTTGAAGGCGCAGAAGACGATGCCGTCCGCCGGCAGGCCGCAGTCGGCCCGGCCGGGCACAGGCCCGATGGCGCGCTTGCGGTCGTTGGGCTGGTAGCTGCCGGGCAGATGGACGATGCGCTCACTGTAGAAGCGCTGGTGATCGGCCGGCGCCACCACCGGATCGGCGATGACATAGTCGATGGCCGGACTGCCCGTCGTTCCCGGATAGCCCAGCCATTGCGCCTGCACCGGCGCCGGCCGGCGGGCGGCGATGCCGGGCCGGGCGCCCTGGGTGTGGCCCTTCAGGTCCACGAGGATGTCGATCCCCGCCCCATGGATCGCCTGCGCCGCCGCCTCGTCGGTCAGGGCGGACAGGTCGAGGAAGTGGTCGAACCCCGCGGCCAGCCGCCTGCGCAATGGCCCGCCATCATCGGGACCGTGGGAGCAGCCGACGATCTCGAACCGCCCGCGGTCATGCCGCTCGACCAGTTCGGCGATCAGCACCGCGGTCGCATGCTCGTGGAAGTCGGCGGACAGATAGCCGATGCGCAGCTTGGCGCCACGGCCGGTGCGGTTCGGGAAGGCCGGTCCGATGCCGCGGGTCTTCCAGGTGGAATAGCGTTCGGCGCAGGCCCGTTCCAACTCCGGCCCTGCCCCTTCGCCGAGGAAGATCCAGGGATGGACCTGTTGCGTCCGCCCCTCTCGTACCAGAGCCACCAGACGCGCCGACAGCGCCGCCAGCCCGTCCCAGCGGCAGAGATGCCGGCGCTGCTGCACCAGCTGCGCCAGCACCCCGCCGGGATCGGGGAGGCCGACGTGCAGGGCACGCTCGAATCCCGTCAGGCTGGCGGCATCGTCCTTGGCACCGCCCCGCTGCCCGCGTTCCTTCAGGGCAAGGGCGAGGTTCGCCTGCCCTTCCGCAAGATCGGGCCGCAGGCACAGGCAACTGCGGAAGCCGGCGACGGCGCGGTCGAGGTCGCCGCGGTCGCGGTGCAGCGCCGCCAGGGCAAGCCGCGCCGGCACCAGAAGCGGGTCGATATCCAGAGCGCGGCGCAGTGCCGCCTCCGCCTCGTCCAGCCGGCCAAGTTCGCGCAGCAGGACCCCCTGGTTGCAAGGCGCCGGGGCGAAGCGCGGCATCAGCCTTGCGGCTTCGCCATAGGCGGACGCCGCCTCCGCCGGGCGGCCGAGCGCCTGCAGGGTCACGCCCCAGTTGAAATGGTTGCCGCCGAAATCCGGCAGCCATGCCAGCGCCTTGCGGTGATGGACCTCCGCCTCCGCCAGCCGGCCCTGCCGCCGCAGCGATTCGCCGAAGTTGGAGCGGGCGACCGCCTCTTCCGGCGTACCCGCCTGCGCCAGCGCGTCCAGCGCGCCGAACAGGGCGGCCAGCAGCGCGCCGTCGCCGGGCTTGCCGGCCAGACGGCGGCGCAGGTCGGCGACGGTGGCCGCGTCGGTCACTTCCGCTGCCACTGGCCGGCGGCGGTCATCACGAACTGGCCGGCGGGGGTGCGCTCGATCAGCTGCTGGCCGGCGACCGCCTGGACCTTGTCGAGCGCGGTGCCGTTGCCCTTGGCGATCTCCCGGTAACGGGCGAGCCGCTGGGCGTTCACCTGCTCGGCCAGCGCCTGGGCCGAGGCGGGGGCGCCGGGAACGGCGCCGACCAGCCCGTCGGGACGCTCGCCGATCTGGCCGGCGGCCTTGGCGGCGGCCAGCGCATCCTGGGCGAAGGCGAGTGAAGGCACCGCCGAGGCCAGCAGCCCCGCGGCCACGACGGACAGGGCCAGCCGGTTGAAGCGGCGGCGGGTGATGGGATGGGTCGTCATCACTTCTTCCCCTTGGCAGGAGAGGGCACGGAGTCCGCGGGCAGGCCGAACAGGGCGGGGTCGTTGCGGATCGCGTCGTCGACGTCGCGTTCCAGCTTGACCCGCACCTCCTGCTCGATGCGGACGTTCAGGTTGATCTCGATGGGCTTGTCGGGCGCTTCGATCTTGACCGTGGGAGCGCAGGCCGCCGCGGCGACAGGCAGCAGCAGGGCGGCCATCAGGCGCGCGGCCATGAGATGGTTGGGTGGAAGTTTGGTCAGCATGGTGGCGATCAGGGGTCCTTCTGGTCGAAGCCGGTCATGCGGTCCCGAATCGTGTCGGGAAGCCGATAGACGTCGAGGTTCTGGCGCAGAATCCGGTCGAGCGCGCCGGACAGCTTAAGGTTAAGCGCAACCGGATAGCCATCGTAGAATGACGGGTTGGCGCCGCGCAGCGACAGGCCGGCGCTGAGTTCGCCGCCGGCCTGACCGTCGATGGTGATGCGCAGGCTGTCATATCGGAAGTCGGTCAGCGCCCCCATCAGCATGGCGGTCGGGCTTCCCTCCTCCCCCTTCAGCGCGGCGGGCGGGTCGGCGGGGTCGTAGCGCAGGGTGCCGGGGGCGGCGGATTCGAGCACGCCGCCGTTCAGCGTCACCGTGTCGTCGGCGAAGACCACCGGCAGGGTGCCTGCGAGCTTGCCGCTCGCCTCCAGCCCGTCGACGGCGATCAGCTCCAGCAGCCTGGCCGCGTCGATGCCGTCGGCATGCAGGGTGACGGTCCCCTTGGGGGCGGCGGGCGCCAGCTTGAACGGGTCGGCGCGCAGCGTGCCGCCGGCCCAGCGCCATTCCGCCCGCCCCACATCCAGCCGCCCGTCGCGCCCATACCCGAAGGAGAGCGTGCCGTCGGTCAGCGGAATACCGACGTCGAGCAGGCCGACGGACAGCTTCTGCCCGCCGGGGATCACCGGCGGCGACAGGCTGGACAGGGCGACCGTGCCGCCGACCCCGGCGACGGTCACCGGCCCGGCGATTCCGGCCAGCCCCTTCACCGACGCCTGCCCGGCCGTGGTCATGCCCTTGGCGTCCCAGGCGACCGTGGCCTTGCCCGACAGGGTGCCCGACGCCTTCTGAAGGAATGTCGCAGCCAGCGGCGACAGCACGGCCAGTCCCGGTCCATCCGGAGCAAGCGTCACCGGCTTGGCCACCGCCTCCACCCGGCCGCTGCCGGCGGTCTGGTCGTAACTGCCGGCCAGGGTGACGGACAGCAGGCCCTGCGCATCCTTCGCGTTGCCGTCGATCTTCCAGGGCTGCTCCCCCTCCTGGACGGCGCGGAGTGTGACGGCGAGCGGCACGACCGGCGCCGGCTTGGCCGTGTTGGTCAGCTTGGCGACGGTGGCGTCCGCCCGCCGCCCCGTCCCGTCCTGCCCCAGCCGCAGCACCAGCTGGTCGGCGCGCAGGCTGCCGGCCGGCAGGTCGAGCCGCGGGGCCTTCACCTCCGCCGCCAAATCCATCAGCGATGGAGACCAGCGCAGCAGAGGCGCATCCGGCACGGCGCAGACCGACGCCCCCTGCGGCAGGACCAGAGTCTGGCCGCTGACGACGAGTTTCTCGGCGGCGGCAGGCAGGCAGCCGTCGGGGCTGACGGTCAGCGTCCCGCCCTCCATCCCCACCCGCAGAGCGCCGGACAGGGTGACGCGTCCCGCCATCGGCAGATCCAGCGTCCTGGCCGCTTCCTCCAGCGGTCCGCTGCCGGCGGTGAAGTCCAGCCGCAGCCCGTCCCAGCCGTCGGCGATCCGCAGGCCGGTGACGGTCACTTCCGCACCGGCGAAGCCGGAGTCGCGCAGCAGCTCGGTCGCAACGCCGCCGATCAGGGCGGGCCCGGCCAGAATGGCACCGCCAAGGCCGGCGACGCCCAGCGTCACCGCAACCGCCGCCGTTCCCGCTATCGCCCGTCCCAGCCTCACCCGCCGTCCCCTCCCCGCTTCATGCGATGCCGATGGCTTGCCACGTCCATGCCGGGATGAACACCCGGACAAGCGTCCGTCATCCGTGACTTTTGGCGGATCGCCTCCCCCGCCAGCGCGGCTTTGCATTCCCCTGCTTTTCCCCTATGGTCCGGTGCGCGGATTTCGGCTCATCGGAGTGTTTCGCATGAAGCGGTGGACCCGCGCGTTGCTGGCGGCCCTGTTCGCCACAATCTTCACTGTCTCGTTCTTTACAGTCTCGCAAGGGGAGGCGAAGGCCTTGGATCCGGAAAACACCATCTACCTCGACCTCAAGGACGGTCGCGTGGTGATCGAACTGCGGCCCGACCTGGCGCCCAACCATGTCGCCCGCATCAAGGAACTGACCCGCCAGGGCTTCTACGACGGCGTCGTCTTCCACCGCGTCATCGACGGCTTCATGGCCCAGACCGGCGACCCGACCGGCACCGGCATGGGCGGCTCCGGCAAGAAACTGAAGGCCGAATTCTCCAGCGCCCCGCACATCCGCGGCACCCTGTCGATGGCCCGCGCGCAGGATCCCAACAGCGCCGACAGCCAGTTCTTCATCTGCTTCGCGCCGTCCAACTTCCTGGATCGCCAGTACACGGTCTGGGGCCGCGTGGTCGAGGGCATGGAGTTCGTGGACATGATCAAGAAGGGCAGCCAGTCCCGCAACGGTCAGGTCACCGACCCGGACAAGATCATCAAGATGCAGGTCGCGGCCGACGCCAAGTAAGGCGGTCGTCCCAGCGGACCAGGAAAGGGGGACCGGTGCGCCGGTCCCCTTTTTCATGGCCGCATTCCGCGAAGTTCAGCCGGCGGCCAATGCCGTGGTCATCGCGCGCAGCAGGTCCTTCATCGACTGCGGCCGGTCCTGCCAGCGCATCGCCAGTCCCGACATCAGCACCCGCTCGAACCCAGGCGGCAGCGCCGCTCCCAGTTCGGACGGGCGCGGCACCTTGTCGTTCATGAAGCGGGCGGTGGCGTCGGGCGGCGTGCGGCCGGTCAGCGCCAGATAGATCGTGGCGCACAGCGCATACACGTCCGACCAGGGTCCCTGGCGCCCTTCGTTCGAATACTGCTCCGGCGGGGCATAGCCGGGCTTCAGGATGACGGTCAGCCCGGCGCCCGGCCGCGCCGTCTGCCGGGCGGCGCCGAAGTCCAGCAGCTTGCGGTCGCCGCCGTTGGTCAGGAAGATGTTGTCCGGGCTGACGTCGCGGTGGATCAGCCCCTGCTCGTGGATGGCCTGCAGCGCCTTGGCGATGGGCGTCACCACCGACAGCGTCCGCTTCACGTCGATCCGGCCGCCGCAGTCGGCCAGATACCTCTTCATGGTCCGGCCCTCCAACAGTTCCATCACCAGATAGGCGGTTCCGTTCTCTTCGAAGAAGTCCTGGACGCCGACGATCTCGCGCACGTCCCGAAGGCGGGCCAGCGTCCGCGCCTCCTCCAGAAATTTGGCGAGGCCGGCGGCGAAAGTCTCCGCATGCTCGTCGGAAAAGGGGGAGACGGCGGCGCCGCCGGGAAGCCGTGCGATCAGGTTGGCCGGGTAAAATTCCTTGATCGCCACCTTCACCCGCAGCCTGTCGTCCCAGCCCAGATAGGTGGCGCCGAACCCGCCCTGCCCCAGCACCCGCCCGGCGCGGTAGCGGCCGTGCAGCAGCGTGCCGGGCGGCAGATGCACCCCCGGCCGGTTGTCCGATTTGGCGGGAAAGCCGCAGCCGGCGCAGGAACCGGCCGAAGGGAGGGCGGCGTAGCAGCTGGGGCACAGCTCATCCGCCACGGCAACGGGCGCGGCGGCGCCCTGCGCCCCGACCAGAACCGTGTCCGCCGGCACCCGCCTCCCGGCAGGCATCGGACCAAGCATGGGGCCAGGCATGGGGCCAGGCATGGGGGCGGCGACCGGATTGCAGACGGTGTCGGCACTGCGTGGACCCGGCTGGTGTGCGGCGGGCACCGGGATCGGCACCGGCGGCGGGGCCGGCGCCGTGGCCATCTGGCGCAGGCGGTCCAGCAGATGCAGCAGCCGGCGCACCTCGGCCTGGGCGACATCGCTGTCGGGCTGGGCGATCTCCGCCTGGAACTGCGGCTGGCGGACGATCTCCAGGATATGCTGCCGCATCAGCGGCAGGGCGCCATCCTCGCGGATCAACCCGGAGCAGGCGACCTCGGCCAGCCGGATGGTGCGGCGGCGCAGCATCGGCTCCACCTGTTTCAGCCGGGTGGCCAGTTGGCCGGTCTTCACATAATCGTCGACGGCGCGTTCGGCCCTGGCGGCGATCCGGTCGCAGGCATCGGCCGGCAGCGGGGCGGAGCGGACGGCCGCCAGCGCGCGGGCGAAGTCACGCTCCAGCAGCGCCGTGTCCGGCGTCTGCACCAGCATGTTCTCGATCAGAAGTTCGTTGGCGACCGCGGCCTCCAGCGAGGCGAGTATCTCGTCCGCGTGGCGCTCCCCGCAGGGGCGGCGGCGACGCGGGTAAGATAATGGACGCGGCAGATCAGGTCGGGCTGCCCTTCGCTGAGGCCGACGATGGAGCGGCGATAGGCGCTGGCCCCGCCCTGCTCAAGCCGGCGCGAATAGCGCACGGTCAGCGCATCGGCCATCGCCGCCCCGCCGATCAGCCCGTCGCGGGTCAGCAAATGGCCGGTCAGCGTCTTCAGCAGCTCCGCCTCCTGGTCGAAGGCGCCGCGGCCCAGCGGCTGGGGCGCCTTCAGCTGCCGGCGGATGCGGTCCAGCACGGCGGCCCTCGCCATCGGCAGCTTGCCCTGCCGGAACAGCGCATTCAGCACGCCAATCCGGTTGGGCCCCATCGCCTCCATGCCGATGCGGCCGAACAGCATGTCGCACAGGGTGGACAGCAGCGATCCGGGCAACAGGTTGGCGCCGAACAGCTCCGCCCCCGCGGCGACGGAGGCCAGGACATCGCCGATGACCCCGTCAACGGCGGCGGCCAGCCCTTCGACCCGGTCCCACTGGTGCAGTTCGAGCAGCCGGTCCAGCTTGCCGCCCCAACTCTTGATCTCCACCAGTTCCAGGGCGACGGCGACCCGCAAGTCGTACCCGGCATCGCCGGTCGGCGTGCCGGTTCCCTGCGACAGCAGCCAGTCCACCGGCCGGCGGCCGCGCGGCATGGCGGCGAAGGCGGACTGCGCGGCGCGCGCCCTCGCCCAGCTTTCGTCCACCGCGCTGCGGATGGCCTGACGGCGTCTCTGTTGTTCCTGCCCCGGTGCGCGGGCCTGCACGGCGGCGACCCTGGCGACGGCGGAGTCGACCAGCGTCCCGTGGTCCAGGCAGGATTTCAGCGGCTTGGCGAGATGGATCAGTTCGGTGGGCGTCAGGCACAGCGGATCCAGATACTGGCGCAGCACGACGCCGATCACCATCCGCGCCGGCAGCGCGTGGTAATCCTCCAGGCCGCCGCACAGCTCCGCCTCCTCGAGCGAGCCCATGGTGGGCTGCGATGGCGGCATCGCGCGGCTGAGCGGTGAACTGGACACTCGCGACCTTTCCTGCCGGTGGCTTTCCTGGCGATGGCGTTCTCAACGATGACCTGCCGGACGCCCGCCGGGTGCCGCGGGGCGGTCTGCAACAACGGGGGCGCTCCCCGCGTTGTCATCCGCGGCCGCCATCCCCCGCTTTGCCCCCATCTTCGCCGGTGGAGGGTAAAGGAGGGGTGTACGATACCCACATTTTTCGTCAAACACACAGAAACTGTGTCAGCGTTGCGCCATCGGCGGCGGCCGTTCCCTTCGGTCTTCGCATATGCGATAAGAACCGCGACGCTGACGATGGGAGAAGCGCATGATCCGGACCGGCACCATCATCGCGTTGCGGCACGGGCCGATGACGCTCACCGCGGCCCCGCACATCGGCGGCTCGCTGGCGGGCTGGAGCCTGTCGACGCCCAACGGTCCGGTCGATCTGTTCCGCCCCGCGTCGGAGCGTGCCCTGGCCGGCAACTTCGCCCCGGACATGGCCTGTTTCCCGCTGGTCCCCTTCTCCAACCGCATCGGCGGCGGCCGCTTCGTCTTCCAGGGTCGGGAGGTCGTGCTCGCCACCGATCCCGGCTCGCCGCACCGCATCCACGGCCATGGCTGGTCCAATCCCTGGACGGTGGAGGCGGCGGCTGAGGATGCGCTGCGCATGGGCTTCAGCCATCGGGCCGACGATTGGCCCTGGAGCTACCGCGCGACCCAGACCGTGGCGCTCGACGGTGAAGGGCTGACCGTCACCCTCGACCTCGTCAACGAATCCGACGGCGACATGCCGGCCGGGCTTGGTCTGCATCCCTATTTCGCCAAGTCGCCGGGCAGCGTCGTCACCGCCGACGTGCGTGCCGTCTGGGACAATGACGACACCATCCTGCCATCCCGCCGCCGCCCCCTTCCCGCCGCCTGGGATTTCCGCCACGGCGTGGCGATGGACCATGCGGCGCTGGACAACGGCTTCACCGGGTGGTCCGGCACGGCGACGCTGGACCGTCCGCGGGAGCGGCTGCGCCTGACCATGCTCGCCGACGGGCCGGTCGGCCACCTGATCGTCTATGCCCCGCCCGGCGAACCCTACCTGTGCCTGGAGCCGGTCACCCACATGACCGACGCGCTGAACCGCCCGCAGGAGGCGGATGCCGGCGTCATCGCCCTGCCGGCGGGGGAGAGGCTGTCGATGACCGTGCGCTTCCTGGTGTCACGAACCTGAGTGTCACGGGCCTAGGTATCACGGGCCTGTGGAAGCGTCCTTTGCCGCGAATTCGCGGGCGAGGCCGATGAACGCCCGGAAGGCGGCCGACGGGTTGCGCCGTCCAGGATAATAGAGGCAGAGCCCGGCCCGCGGCGGTGTCCAATCGTCGAGGACACGAACGAGGCGGCCCGCCGCGATATCGGCCCGCACGTCCGGTTCCATGAAGAAGCCCAACCCGATGCCGTCAAGGACGGCGATCCGCGCAAGACTGGCCTCGTCCAGGGTGATCGGTCCGTCGACGTCGATCTGCGCCGCCTGTCCGTCCTTCTCGAACTGCCAGCGGTAGAGAGCCCCGTTCGGTAGGCGGACCCGGATGCAGCGGTGGTCGAGAAGGTCGGGCGGGACCCGCGGCCTGTCACGCTCCACGAAATAGGCTGGCGAGCCGACGACGGCAAATCGCTGCGGCCGGCCCAGGGAGATCGCGATCATGTCGCTGGGCACGAGATCGGCCACCCGCAGGCCGAGATCGAAACCTTCGGCAACGATATCCACCAGCCGCCCTTCGGTGACGAGATCGACATGCACCTGCGGATGGCGGCGGAGGAACTCCAGCACCAACGGCGACAGGATCTCGCGTGCCGCCGTCGCGAAGGCGTTGATACGCAGCGTGCCTGAAGGAACCGTCTGCTGCGACCGCACCGCCTCCAGCGCGCCGTGGATGTCCTGCAGCGCCGGGCCGACCTGATCGACGAACACCCGTCCGGCATCGGTCAGCGACACGCTCCGCGTCGTCCGGTTGAACAGACGGACGCCCAGGCCGGCTTCGAGCTTGCCGATGGCGTTGCTGAGCGCGGTCGCCGACATGCCCAGCTCCAGCGCCGCGGCGCGAAAGGATCCCCGGCGGGCGATGGCGATCACCGCATCCAGGTCGTTCAGTTCAGGCCGGTGCATTGTCCCAGAATCCGAAATTTCGCATCCAGATTTATCCCGGTTATCGGGACACGCGTCCAGCTTCACATTGGAGGGGACAGAGCAAAACCCGATCACAAGGAACCGCGCAATGACACTCCCCTCATCGAATCAAGCCCATATCGACGACGCCGGGACGAACGAACGAATGATCCCGTTCATCGATCTCAAGGGCAAGCGGACGCTGGTCACCTCGGGCACGCGCGGCGCGGGAGCCGCCACGGTCCAGCTGTTTCGCGACCTCGGTGCCCGCGTGCTGACCGCCGCCCGATCCCGGCCGGACACGCTCAACGAGGAAATGTTCGTCTCCGCGGATCTGACGACGCCGATGGGTTGCGCAGCGCTGGCCGCCGCCGTGAGGGAGCGTCTTGGGGGAGTCGACGTCATCGTTCACATGCTTGGCGGATCCTCCGCCCCCGCGGGCGGCTTCGCGGCGCTGAGCGACGAGGAATGGCGGAGGGAGCTGGATCTCAACCTGATGCCTGCCGTCAGGCTCGACCGCGAACTGGTGCCGGCGATAGTGGCGCAGGGGCACGGCGTGGTGATCCATGTGACCTCCATCCAGCGCCAGCTGCCGTTGCCGGACGCGACGACGGCCTATGCCGCCGCGAAGGCCGCGCTCTCGACCTACAGCAAGAGTCTTTCGAAGGAAGTCTCGCCCAAGGGCGTGCGCGTGGTGCGCGTCTCCCCCGGCTGGATCGAAACCGAGGCATCGGTACGGTTCGCGGAGCGGCTCGCGAAGGATGCCGGCACCGATTACGAGGGCGGCAAGCGGATCATCATGGACTCGCTCGGAGGCATCCCGATCGGCCGGCCGTCGAAGCCGGAAGACGTTGCCAACCTGATCGCCTTCCTCGCCTCCGACCGCGCGGGGACGATAACCGGCACCGAATATGTCATCGACGGCGGCACGATCCCCACCGCCTAGGACCCTCCCACCGGAGCGCCGGACGAGGTTAGCGGCAGCGGACGAATTCCGCCGCAAAGGTCGCGGGCGGGGCCATGCGCAGGATCAGCCGGTCGAAGCGTGCCGAGTCGGCGGGCAGCAGCCGCAGGGTGGCCAAAGGCTGTTCAGCCGCCTCCGCCGCGCCCTCCGGCGGCAGGGGCTGCACGGTCACCTCCTGCACCGGGTCGCCGTCGGCCGGCAGCCTGCCGGTCAGCGGGAACTGGGGCACCCGCTCATCCACGGCGTTCAGTTTGCGGTCGGCACCGATCTCCAGATAGGAGCTGCGGCAATCGTCGATGGCGGTGCGGTCGTTGGGATCGGCCTTGGCCCAGCGGCCGCCCAGCGCCGCCATCGTCGCCTTGCGGTTGACCGGCGGCACCGGAACCTGCGGCGCCACGAATCGCGGTGCGGCGGCCCCGGTGACGGCCAGGGGCAGGTCGGCGACCGGACGCGACCGGGCCAGTCTTTCCGCCTCCAGCGCCGCGGTGCGCTGGCGGATGACGCGCATCAGGCAGTCGGTGCGGGACTTGGTCGCCTTGGCATCGGCAAGGTCGGCGGCGGTCACCGGACAGGCATCGTCGCGCCGCGCCCGCCAGACGGTCTGGCCGGCTTCGATCGCCGCCCTCCCGGTCGCGTCGGTGGTCGCCCCCAGCGCCTCCATAGCAGCCTCCATCGCCGCACCCGCCGATGCCAGACCGGCGTCGCGGCAGAGCAGCTGCGCCGACGGCGTTTCCGCCGCATCGCAGGTCGGCGCGGCGGCGTCCGGGGCGGGCGACTGCGCCGGCGCCGGGGTCGCCGCCAGCATCGCGAGCATGGAGCCGGCGGCCAGGAGACCGCTCACCAGGGACAGGGCACGCATGGCAGGAAACCTTGGATAATGGTGAGGCAGGGCGTCACGAAGCGGGGAAGGCTTCCAGCACGGCCTTGACCTGACGCTGGAAATCCTGGTCGGTGCGATAGCGCGTCACGACCGACTTGTCACGCTCCACGAAAAACAGCATGTCGTCGCGGCTGGGCAGCGCGCGCGGGTTCGGCTTCTCCAACAGCTCGCCGTTCCAATCGACCCGCGCCATGAAATAGACCGCGCGGGCGAACAGCATGAACAGCTTGTTGTCCGGCGCCAGCTTCTCCCGCCTCAGCAGCGCGAAATAGTAATAATTTCGGCCATGGAAGTAGTTCGTGTGGATCGCCTGCAGCGCCGCGAAACGCTCGTCGGGGTTGTTGACCTTCTTGATCTGCTTTTCCAGCTTGAAGCCAGCGAAGAAATATTCCCTCGCCTCATGCTCGAAGGAGAAGGGGCTGCCCTTCATCAGGGCCATCTGTTCGCCATACCGCTTCAGCGCGCGGGTCATCAGCAGTTCGATGAACCGCTGTTCCGCCGCCAGCGCGTCGGGGATGTTCGGCAGCATCTCGAACACGTGGCGCAGGTGATAGGGATGGCGCACCACCACGATGGGAACCGACAGCTTCTTCTGCTTCACCGGCGCCCGCTTTTCCGCCACCAGCGTCACGGCGGGCGACAGCGACGCCATGGTCGCCTGGATGGTGTCGTACAGCTTCCAGCGCAGCCGGGTCTCCGCCGACTGGCTGCCCAGATTCATCCGGGCGAGGAAGCGCTTCACCCGGCTGCCGAACGTCTCCTTCGGCAGCTTGTGCGTCGGCAGGTTCGGCACCACCAACGGGTTGCCCAATATGTCGGCCGGCGGGGGCAGCGGCTTGAAATTGAAGTATTTCCCGGTGACGACGCCCCGTCCGGCGCCGCCGTTGCCTGCGTCGCCCATTCCACCCATCCCACGGTTGCCGCCCAATATCGAAGAAGCCGCCACCGACACCATCCGGACGCGAGACCCCGCCGCAGCGATACCCCATTCGCTTAGGATATAAAGGGTAACGCGAACGGAAGAAAGCCGCGGCGCGAGTCATCGGCAACTTCGTGACTTTTTCGCAACTGCGGTAGGATCGGGGACGGGCCGCCCTGTCGGGGCGGATTTTTCGGTGTTACCGTTGCAGCGGCGACCCCGGACCAAACCGGGGCGCGAACATCATCGAACAGGCATGAGGCGGGGTTTTCCATGGCGATCCACGTCGCGCTGAACCACAAGACGATCTATCGCTACGACCGGCCGGTGTCCCTCGGCCCGCAGATCATCCGTCTGCGCCCGGCGCCCCATTGCCGGACGCCGATCCTCAGCTATTCGCTGAAGGTCACGCCGAAGCAGCATTTCCTGAACTGGCAGCAGGACCCGCAGTCCAACTTCCAGGCCCGCTTCGTCTTCCCGGAAAAGACGCGGGAGTTCATCGTCGAGGTCGATCTGGTCGCCGAGATCGCCGCGATCAACCCCTTCGACTTCTTCCTGGAGGAGAAGGCGAGCCACATCCCCTTCGCCTACGAGGACTGGCTGCAGCGTGAGCTGCGCCCCTATCTGGAGACGGAGGAGCCGGGGCCGGAACTGGCCGCGTACCTCAAGGCCATCCCGCGGGAAAAGACGCCGACCATCAATTTCCTGGTCGCCGTCAACCAGCAGCTTCAGCAGGACATCGGCTACGTCATCCGGATGGAGCCGGGCATCCAGACCTGTGAGGAGACGCTGACCAAGCGCACCGGGTCCTGCCGCGATTCGGCGTGGCTGCTGGTGCAGATCCTGCGCAACCTGGGCCTCGCCGCCCGTTTCGTCTCCGGCTATCTGATCCAGCTGACCGCCGACCAGAAGGCGCTGGACGGTCCGTCCGGTCCGGAGAGCGACTTCACCGACCTGCATGCCTGGACGGAGGTGTTCCTGCCCGGCGCCGGCTGGGTCGGGCTCGACCCCACCTCCGGCCTGCTGGCGGGCGAGGGGCACATCCCGCTGGCCTGCACCCCCGACGCCTCCTCCGCCGCCCCCATCTCCGGCATGGTGGACGAGGCGGAGGTCGATTTCGGTCATGAGATGTCGGTCACCCGCATCTACGAGGCGCCGCGCGTCACCAAGCCCTACAACCCGCAGCAATGGGCGGCCATCGAGGCGCTGGGCCACCGGGTGGACGAGGACCTGAAGGCGGAGGACGTCCGCCTGACCATGGGTGGGGAGCCGACCTTCGTCTCCATCGACGACATGGACGGCGCCGAATGGAACACCACGGCGCTGGGTCCGCAGAAGCGCAAGATGGCCGCCGACCTGATCCACCGGCTGATGGCCCGCTTCGCCCCCGGCGGCCTGCTGCATTTCGGCCAGGGCAAATGGTATCCCGGCGAATCGCTGCCGCGCTGGGCGATGACCGTCTACTGGCGCCGCGACGGCGAGGCGCTGTGGGCCAACAGCGACCTGCTGGCGCGCGAGGACACCGACTACGGCCACACCGCCCAGGATGCCGGCGTCTTCCTGATGGCGCTGGCGAAGCGGCTGGGCATCGACCCGCAGCTGGTGCTGGGCGCCTATGAGGACCCGTGGCACTACCTGCGCAAGGAATCCCAGCTGCCCATCAACGTCGATCCGCTGAACAGCAAGCTGGAGGACAAGGAGGAGCGCGAGCGGCTGGCCCGCGTCTTCACCCGCGGTCTGGCGGAGCCGGTGGGATTCGCCCTGCCGATCAACCGCCGCATGACCCAGCAGGGACCGGTCTGGCTGTCCAGCACATGGCCGCTGCGCCAGGAGAAGCTGGTGCTGATCCCCGGCGACAGCCCGGTCGGCTACCGCCTGCCGCTGGGCTCGCTGCCCTGGGTGTCGAAGTCCGACTATCCCTATGGCTGGGAGACCGATCCGTTCGAGGAGCGCGGTCCCCTGCCCCCGCATCCGGTGCAGCGCCGGCAGGAGGTCCGCGGCGCGGTCCAGGAATCCGACCGCGGCGTCCACACCGACAAGCGCATCGCCCAGCGCCAGCGCATCATGGCGGAGGTGCGCGACGAGCTGCCGGAGGAAGGCAAGTCGGCTTGGTGGATCGTCCGCACCGCCCTGACCTGCGAGGCGCGCAACGGCCGCCTGCACCTGTTCATGCCGCCCATGAGCACGCTGGAGGACTATCTGGCGATGCTGGCGGAGATCGAGGCGACGGCGGTCGAGCTTGACATGCCGGTGGTCATCGAAGGCTACCAGCCGCCGAAGGACCCGCGCCTGAACTCCCTGGCCGTCACCCCGGATCCGGGCGTGATCGAGGTGAACATCCACCCGGCCCACAGCTGGGACGATCTGGTGCGCAACACCATCGCGCTGTACGAGGATGCGCGCCAGTCCCGCCTGGGGGCGGAGAAGTTCATGATCGACGGGCGCCATTGCGGCACCGGCGGCGGCAACCATGTGGTGATGGGCGGCGCCACCGCGGCCGACAGCCCCTTCCTGCGCCGGCCCGATCTGCTGCGCAGCCTCATCACCTACTGGCAGAACCACCCTGCCCTGTCCTACGTCTTCTCCGGCCTGTTCATCGGCCCGACCAGTCAGGCCCCGCGGGTGGACGAGGCTCGCGACGACCAGCTCTATGAGCTGGAGATCGCCTTCAACCAGATCGACCAGGCGGCGGCGAGCGGCAACTGCCCGCCCTGGCTGGTGGACCGGGTGCTGCGCAACCTGCTGGTCGACGTGCAGGGCAACACCCACCGGGCGGAATTTTGCATCGACAAGCTCTATTCGCCGGACAGCTCCACCGGGCGCCTCGGCCTTGTCGAGTTCCGCGCCTTCGAGATGCCGCCACATGCGGAGATGAGCCTGACCCAGCAGCTTCTGATGCGGGCGCTGGTCGCGCGCTTCTGGAAGCATCCCTACAAGGGGCGGCTGGTGCGCTGGGGCACGGAGTTGCATGACCGCTTCATGCTGCCGCACTTCGTCCAGCAGGACATGGCCGACGTGCTGCAGGACCTGCGCGACCACGGTTACCCGCTGGAGGACAGCTGGTTCGCGCCGCACTTCAACTTCCGCTTCCCGGTCTACGGCCATGTCAGCCAGCGCGGCATCACCATGGAACTGCGCATGGCGCTGGAGCCCTGGCACGTTCTGGGCGAGGAGCCGGGTGGCGGCGGCACGGTGCGCTATGTCGACAGCTCGGTTGAGCGGGTGCAGGTGCGCGTCACCGGCCTGATCGACGCCCGCCACGTCATCACCTGCAACGGCCGGCGCGTGCCGCTGATCCCGACCGGGGTGGAAGGCGAGTTCGTCGGCGGCGTGCGCTATCGCGCCTGGCAGCCGCCCTCCTGCCTGCATCCGACGATCCCCGTCCACACCCCGCTGATCTTCGACATCCTCGACAGCTGGGCCGGCCGGTCTATCGGCGGCTGCACCTATCACGTGATGCATCCGGGCGGCCGCAACTACGAGACCTTCCCGGTCAACGCCAACGAGGCGGAAGGGCGCCGTCTGGCCCGCTTCTTCCCCTTCGGCCACACCCCCGGCCCGATGGACGTCCCGGCGGAGGAACGCAACCCGCAATTCCCGATGACCCTGGACCTGCGGCGGGGATAAGCCCTCCTCCCATGCAACCGTTCCTTCCCCCCAGGGAGAGGAACGGTTGCATGACCGCTGCGACATCAACTTTTCAGCGCCATAACGCGATATATTTTCGCGCGCAAATATTATCGGTAGTACCCTCTTCGGTCGAAGGCCCATGCGCTACGCCACCGAGAAGGGAACAATAGGGATGAAAACTCCCATTTACGCGACCCTGGCCGCCACCGCGCTGCTGCTCGCCTCCTGCGCCGAGCCGCCCAAGCCGCCCCGCCCCGTGCCGGTGAAGCCGCCGACCGAGGTCAACGGCCTGTGGTATCTGGACCAGGGCTGGTCGCAGGAAGCCCGCCAGTGGTACTACACCACTACCCAGGGCTCGCAGATCATGCGCTATGACTGGTTCATGGCGCTGGAGGATCCGCAGACCAAGCAGCCCTTCGTCAAGAGCATCACCCGCTACGGCTATCCGGCCAACACGTCGGCGACCTGGAACCCCGACCTGCTGCCCGTCGGCTTCGTCAAGGACACCGATCCCGACAAGACCGAATGGTTCGGCATGACCTGCGCCGCCTGCCATACCGGCGACGTGACGGTGAACGGCAAGACCATGCGCATCGACGGCGCGGTCACCACCGGCGACCTCTACGGCTTCATCAGCGGGCTGAGCAACGCGGTCCACACCACGGTGACCAGCGACGCCGCCTTCCAGCCCTTCGCCACCCGCGTGCTGGGCGCCAACGCCACCGACCAGCAGAAGCTGGCGCTGTACGACGCGCTGAAGGACTTCGACCGCTCCTTCGCCGATTTCGTCGCGGCCAGCAAGCCCGACACGCCCTGGGGGCCGATGCGCACCGACGCCTTCGGCATGATCTTCAACCGCGTGTCGGCGATCGACCTGAACCTGCCGAAGAACAACCGCGCGCCGAACGCGCCGGTCAGCTACCCCTACCTGTGGGACGCGCCGCACCAGCCGCGCGTGCAGTGGAACGGCCTGCTGCCGAACGCCACCGCCTTCGATGCGCTGGGCCGCAATGCCGGCGAGGTGCTGGGCGTGTTCGGCAAGGTGACGCTGAAGCCGCCGGCCGACGCTGCCCACTATTACTACAAGTCCACGGTCCGCGGCCGGAACCTTGTCGACATGGAGAACCAGCTGCGCAAGCTGCGGTCGCCCGCTTGGCCGGACAGCTTGGCCGGCGACGTCGACATCGTGAAGGCCGCGGCCGGCGAGCCGATCTACAAGGAAAACTGCGAGAGCTGCCACGCCATCCTGCCGCGCGGCGAGACCTACACCACGGCCCCGATCCAGATGGTGCCACTGTTCAACTGGGCGAAACCGGACGATGCGGTCGCGGTGGTCACGGCCTTCACCACCATCTGCACCAAGGGCGTCGATGCCGCGGTGGCGGCCAAGATGATCACGGTCAACTACGACGCCGATCCGAAGATGGCGGTCGATGCGCTGTGCCGTAAGGTCGACACTGGCGCCATCGCCAACGTCGCCATGCCGCCGCAGCTGCTCGGCGGCAAGCCGCTGGCGAACCCCGACCTCGCCGCCAACCTGCTGTCCAACGCGGTGATCGGCGCCATCTTCGGCGATCTGGTGCGCGAACCGGGCCTGCTGGTCGACCTGATGAAGGGCGACAACGCCCCGGCGCCGTGGCTGACCGCCAGCGCTCCTGCCGGCTGGTCGCCGGAGTCCCAGGCGAAGGGCGGCACGCTGGACACCACGCCCTTCGTGAAGCCGGGCGCCAAGCAGACCGCCGACCACCAGAAGGTGATCGCCGCCCTGACCGACCGCGGCCAGACCAAGCCGACCGTGGGCTCCGTCCCGGCCGGCGGCAGCGCGGCGAAGGCCCAGGCGAAGGCCGCCGCCGCTCCCGCCAAGGCCGCCGCCAGCGCCACCGCCCCCTCCGACGCGGAGGCGCTGGCCGCCACCATCAAGCAGCTGATGGCCTACAAGGCGCGTCCGCTGGACGGCGTGTGGGCGACGGCGCCCTACATGCACAACGGCTCGGTCCCGAACCTGTATGAGATGCTGCTGCCGGCGTCCCAGCGGTCGGCGACCTTCCGCATGGGCAGCACCTCCATCGACCCGGTCAAGGTCGGCGTGGATTCCTCGGCGGCGGGCGCCACCTTCGTCTATGACACGACGAAGCCCGGCAACCGCAACACCGGCCACGAGTTCGGCGCCGGCCTGACCGACACGCAGCGCTGGCAGCTGCTGGAGTACCTGAAGACGCTCTGACCGTCAGCGCCTTCCCGCAACATCCGGCAAGCCGGAGCGTCGCTATACGCGGCGCTCCGGTTTTTTCTGTCGGAGCTGCGCGCCCCGATCCATCCGCCGGCGAACGGATCGCCACGGATTCTTTCCTCTTTCGGATGGGTCCGCCGGCCGCCAGCCTTGCATCGCAGCACGCGGACGTTCAGACTGTTGCTCCGTTCATAGGCAAAAAGCACCAGTCAGACCTTGTCCCAGCCCGATCAGCCCTTCCGCGCGCCGGCGCCCGTGGTCCCGTCGGGCATGCCGCCGGTTCCCTTCACGCAGGGATCGCTGTTCGGCGAGGCCGACGCCATCGGCTATGGCTCCGGTCAGGTCTATGACGAAATGGTGACCGGCCAGGGCCGGCTGCGGCCGCACTGGCAGACCTTCATGAGCACGCTGGGGCCGCTCGACGCCGAACAGATGGCGGAACGGTGGGAGGAGGCCCGGCGGCTTCTGCACCAGAACGGCGTCACCTACAACATCTATGGCGACCCCAACGGGATGGAGCGGCCATGGCCGCTCGACATGATGCCGCTGCTGCTGCCGGCGCATGAATGGAAGGCCGTCGAATCGGGGCTGATCCAGCGCGCCTCGCTGCTGAACGCCATCCTGACCGACCTGTACGGGCCGCAGACCCTGACGCGCTATGGCCGGCTGCCGCCGTCGGTGATCCATGCCGACCCGGGATTCCGCCGCGCTGTCCACGGCATCCGCGTGCCGAACGACGTCCACCTGCATTTCTACGCGGTCGACCTCGCCCGCGCGCCGGACGGGCGCTGGTGGGTGCTGTCCGACCGCACCCAGGCGCCCAGCGGCAGCGGCTACGCGCTGGAAAACCGCGCGGTGATCGCCAAGGTGCTGCCCGACAGCTTCCGCCATTGCCAGGTGGAGCGGCTGACCGGCTTCTTCGACACCTTCAAGGAAACGCTGCTGTCCCTGGCGCCGCGCGGGAACGGTTCCGGCGGCCTGCCGCGCGTGGTCCTGCTGACCCCCGGCCCCTACAACGAAACCTATTTCGAGCATGTCTATCTCGCCCGCTACCTCGGCCTGACGCTGGTTGAGGGGGCGGACCTGACGGTGCGCGACCGGCAGGTGTTCCTGAAGACCCTGTCCGGGCTGGAGCAGGTGGATGTCATTCTGCGCCGGCTCGACGCCGATTTCGCCGACCCGCTGGAACTGCGCGCCGACAGCTCGCTGGGTGTCGCCGGACTGATTGAGGCGGTGCGCGCCGGCAATGTGGTGGTGGCGAACGCGCTCGGCTCCGGCCTGATGGAATCGATGGCGATGAAGTCGTCGCTGCCGACGCTCTGCCGCCATCTGCTGGGGGAGGAGCTGCGGCTGCCCGGTGTCGCCAGCTGGTGGTGCGGCAACGATGCGGAGCGCGCCTACGTCATCGACCATCTCGACGGGCTGGTGGTCAAGCCGGCCTTCCCCTCGCTGTCCTTCGAACCGATCTTCGGCGCCCAGCTGTCGGCCGCCGAGCGGTCGGCCCTGATCGAGCGGATCAAGCGGCGCCCCTGGTATTTCGTGGCGCAGGAACAGATGGCGCTGTCCACCGCCCCGGTCTGGCAGGATGGACGGCTGCAGCCGCGCCCGCTGGTTCTGCGCGTCTTCCTCTGCGCCACGCCCAGCGGCGGCTATGCGGTGATGCCCGGCGGGCTGACCCGCGTGTCCAGCGAATCCGGCCGACTGGTGGTGTCGATGCAGAGCGGCGGCGGCAGCAAGGACACCTGGATCCTGACGCCGCGGCGGACCGACGTCGCCTCCACCCAGCCGCGCCCGGCACCGGCGACGGAGCCGACGGCCAGCGGCGCCCGCCCGTCCGCCAACGACCTGCCCAGCCGCGTCGCCGACGGCCTCTATTGGCTCGGCCGCTATGCGGAGCGGGCGGAGGGGGCGCTGCGCCTGCTGCGCGCGACGCAGAGCCGGCTGATCGACAGCAACATGCCCGGCGCCACCGCACAGCTCCGCCCGCTGCTCGACCTGCTCAGCTCGCTCGGCATGATCCCGGCGGAGATGGCGCGGGTGACGGAAAGCGGCGCCAACCGCGGCCTGCGCGAGGCACTGTACGCGGCGGTGACGGATCCCGACCACCCCAACAGCCTGCGCGCCCAGGTTCTGCGCCTGCACCGCACCGCCTATTCGGTGCGCGACCGCCTGTCGATGGACATGTGGCGGGTGGTGTCGGCCATCGACCGCCAGACCCAGCCGCCGAAGGGGCGGATGGACGCGGCGGCGCTCCTGCTGCGGCTGGACGACGTGATGATCACGCTGGCCGCCTTTTCCGGCCTGGAGCAGGAAAGCATGACGCGCGGCGCCGGCTGGCGCTTCCTCGACATCGGGCGGCGGATCGAGCGGTCGCTGCACATGATCGCGCTGATGCGCGGCGTCCATGTCGCCGACCTCGACCGGCTGGAGGAGCCGGCGCAGGCCGCCACGCTGGCGGTCCTGCTGGAGTTGGGCGAGAGCGTGATGACCTACCGCGCCCGCCACCTGACCAGCGTCCAGCGCGGCTCCGTGCTGGATCTGCTGCTGTGCGAGGAGGCCAACCCCCGTGCGCTGGCCTTCCAGCTGGCGGCGCTGGACCGGCACATGCGGGCTTTGCCCAGCCAGGGCGTGGGCACCGGCACCGACCCCACCGGCGGGGCGCTGGCCATCGTCGCCGCCGCGCGCAACGGGTTGGAGCGGTCCGACGCGTTGGCCTCCGGCGAGGCGCTGCGGGCGCTGCTGGACACGCTGGCGATGTCGCTGCCGGACGTGTCCAACTTCCTGGCCCATGCCTATTTCAGCCATGCCTTCGCACGATCGGCCTGACCCGATGACCCCTCCCCCGCTTCCCGGCGGCAGCGGCCTCTCCACCCGCTACCGCGTGCGCCACGCCACCTCGTACGACTATGGCGAGGATGTGCCGATCTCCCACCATCTGCTGCACCTGACCGCCCGGCCGCACCCGCGCCAGCGCATCCGCCGCGCCATGCTGACCATCGATCCGGTCCCGGCGGTGCGGACGGAGCGGGTGGACTATTTCGGCAACACCGTCACCTATGTCGCCGTGCAGGAGCCGCACCGGACCTTCTCCGTCGTCGCGGAGAGCGAGGTGGAGGTGTTCGAAACGCCGGTGCCGGCGCCCGAGGCATCGGCCCCCTGGGAACAGGTGCGCGACAGCCTGCGTGGCCTGTCCGGCCCGGACGACGGGGCAGAGGTCACGCAATACTGCTTCGACAGCACTCTGGTCGCTTCCAGCCCGGAACTGCTGGACTATGCGCGGGGCAGCTACACTCCCGGCCGGCCGGCGGTGGCGGCGGCCATCGACCTGATGAACCGCATCAACCGGGAATTCGCCTTCGACCCCACCGCGACGACCGTCGCGACGCCGCTGGCGGCGGTGATGCGCAACCGCCGCGGCGTTTGCCAGGATTTCGCCCACATCGCCGTCGGCTGCGTCCGCGCCATGGGGCTGCCGGCCCGCTATGTGTCGGGATACCTGCGCACCCTGCCCCCGCCGGGCCAGCCGCGGCTGGTGGGCGCGGACGTCAGCCATGCCTGGGCGTCGGTCTGGTGCGGGGCCGGTGCCGGCTGGCTTGACATCTGCCCGACCAACGCCTGCATTGCCAACCGCGATTTCATCACCATCGCCTGGGGCCGCGATTACGACGACGTCAGCCCGGCCCGCGGCGTGCTGGTCGGCGGGGCCGGCCATGGCCTGACCGTCAGCGTGGACGTCGAACCGCTGGCGGACTGAGCCGCGCCGCCTGTCGCCGCCTTCTTGCCTTAAGCCTCCAGCGGCAGGCCGAGCATGCGGTGCAGCGCTTCGCAGATGACGCGCGGGTTCACCGGCTTGCTGAGGATCTCCAGCGGCTTCCAGCGCTCGTGCTTCAGGTCGCTGTCCTCGGTCAGATAGCCGGTCATCACCACCACCGGCAAGCTGGCGTCCCGGTCGCGGATTTTGCGGATCAGGGTCTGGCCGTCCATGCGCGGCATGCGCAGGTCGGTCACCAGTGCATGCACCTGCTCACGGCCATAGCGTTCCAGCGCTTCCACCCCGTTGGCCGCGACGGTCACGCGGAAGCCCTTGAGCGACAGGAAATCCTCCAGCGCCATTGCCGCGAGGGCTTCGTCCTCCGCGATCAGGATATGGTACGGATCAGGCATGCGACAGCTCCCTGTCGGATTGGGATACCGGCTGGCTGGGCAGGGTTATGGTGAAGCGGACGCCGCGCCGCCCGTCTTCCAGGTCGACATTGCGGGCATCGATGCGGCCGCCCATGCCGTCGATGATGCCGTAGCCGATCGACAGGCCGAGCCCCGATCCCTTGCCGACCTCCTTGGTGGTGAAGAAGGGGTCGAAGATCTGGGGCAGAACCGACGGGTCTATGCCGCCGCCGTCATCCGTCACCTGGATGGCGACGGTTTTCCCGTCCCGGTCGTCGCTGACCGCCACCATGATGCGCCCCGCCTCCCGGCCCGTTGCACGAAGTGCGACGATTGCGTCGCGCGCGTTCGAAAACAGGTTGAGGATCACCTGCTCCAATTCAAGTGGACGACCGGTCACCGGGAGTTGCGCCGACGTGGCACTCTCAATGATCTCGATGTCTTCCAACGCATACTGGTGGCGCACCAGTTCCACCGCGCTCTGGACGCAATGGGCGGGGGTGAAGGCCTGCATGCCGCCGCCGTCCCGCCGGCCGAAGGTGCGGACATGGTCGATCAGCTTTGCCATGCGGTCGGTCTGCTCGATCACCAGGGTCAGCGACCGTTCGGCACGCTGCGGCTCCAGCAGGTTTTCCCGCAGGCGGGACAGCATGTTCTCCGTCCACAGCCGGATGATGTTCAGCGGCTGGCTCATCTCGTGCGCCATGCCCGCGGCCAGCGTGCCCAGCGTCGCCAGCTTCGAGGTCTGGACCACCTCGGCCTGCAGCCGCTTGCGCTCGGTCACGTCGCGGCCGCTGCCCAGGATCTGTACGACCCGCCCGGCGGCGTCCTTCACCGGGACCAGCATGGTGTGGAAGACGCGCTGGCCGATCGGCAGATCCAAGGTCTCTTCGTAATCGATGCTCACGCCGCCGTCACGGCAGGCGGTGTAGCGGGGGATGACCTCATCCGCCACCTCCGGCGACAGGGCGTCGCGGACGCGGCGGTCGCGCAGCTGCTCCGGATCCAACCCGCTGGCCCGGGCCAGCGCCGGGTTGATCGCCTCATAGGCGAAGTCGCCGTCGGGCAGGACCTGGACGATGAACAGCGCCTCCGCCAGATTGTTGAAGAAGCCGGTGTAGCGCGTTTCCATCTGGCGCCGGATGGCGATCTCCTGCTCCAGCGCGCGGTTGGTCGCTTCCAGCTGCTTCGGGCTGGGCAGGGCCAGAAGGCGCGGCATCAGCCACCACAGCGTTGCCGCGGTCCCCAGCGAGGCCAGGGCGGTGACCGCCTTGATCAGCCCCTCCAGCACGTAATCGGGGCTCCACAGCGTCCAAACCATCATGAAGTGGGTGGTGCCGCAGGCGATGATGAACAGGGCGAACAGGATCGCCATCCAGCCGAATTCGACATCGCGCCGCCGCATGACGAAATAGACCAGGGCCACCGGGATGGAGAAATAGGACAGGCCGATCAGCATGTCCGACGCGACATGCAGAGCCAGGATGTCGGACCGCCAGAGCAGGCAGACGCCATGCGGCACGAAGCCGCTGGTGTCCAGGAGTTCGTTCAATCCCAGCGCCATGTCCGCCTCATTTCCGACCCTGTCCGTCCGACGGAGGCCATTGATTACGTGTCGAAACCGTTAAGCGTACCCGCACAAGTTCCGACACCGGACAGGCGCCGTCAAGCCGTCCGTCCAGCCGGGGAGACCGGTACGCAGATTGTCTTGTGTCGTGGAGCGGTGCCCGCCCCCGGGCTTTGCCGGGGGCGGGCGGCAGGGACGGCGTGATCTCCGTCAGGCCGCGGTGTGGACCTTGCGGTTCTGTTCACGCGTCTTCAGGAAGCGCAGGGCCGGGAAATCCTCCTGCGCGCGGTTTAGGTGCCAGGCGTTGCGGGCCAGGAACACCAGGGCGCCGTCATGGTCCTCCGCCAGCGCCGAACGGTTCAGCTCGATGAACTTTTCCAGCTGGGCCTTGTCGTCGGTCTCGACCCAACGGGCGGCGTCCAGCCCGGCGCCCTCGAAACGGGCGGCGATGCCGTATTCCGCCTCGATGCGCGAGGCCAGAACCTCGAACTGCAGTTGGCCGACGACGCCGACGACCCAGTCGGCACCGGTCAGCGGCTTGAACACCTGCGAAGCGCCCTCTTCGGCGAAATGCTCCAGCGCCTTGCGCAGGTGCTTCACCCGCATCGGATCGTCCGGACGGACGCGCTGCAGCAGTTCGGGCGCGAAGCTGGGCACGCCGGTGAAGCGCAGATCCTCGCCCTCCGTCAGCGTGTCGCCGATGCGCAAGCTGCCGTGGTTGGGGATGCCCATGATGTCGCCCGGCCATGCCTCCTCCGCCACCTCGCGGTCCCGGGCCAGGAACAGAACGGCGTTGTTCACCGCCATCAGCTTGCCGGAGCGGATATGCTTCAGCTTGGCACCGCGCTTGTAGCGGCCGGAGCATAGGCGGACGAAGGCGATGCGGTCGCGGTGGTTCGGGTCCATGTTGGCCTGGACCTTGAACACGAAGCCGGTGACCTTCTCCTCGTCCGGCTGGACGGTGCGCGGATCGGCCGGCTGCGGGCGCGGCGGCGGGGCGTTTTCCGCCAGACCGGACAGCAGCTCGCGCACGCCGAAATTGTTGATGGCGGAGCCGAAATAGATCGGCGTCAGATGGCCGGCGCGATAGGCCTCCAGGTCGAAGGCCGGCATCAGGCCGCGCGCCATCTCCACCTCTTCGCGCAGCTTGGCGACGGCGTGGGCGGGCAGCAGCTCGTCCAGACGGGGATCATCCAGGCCGTTGCACTCGATGCCCTCGTCGATCTCGTCGCCCTTGCTGCGGTCCATCAGGATCAGCCGGTCGCGGATCAGGTCGTAGCAGCCGAGGAAGTCGCGGCCCATGCCGATCGGCCAGCTGGCCGGCGTGACCTCCAGCGCCAGCGCGCTCTCGATCTCCGAGATCAGGTCGAAGGGATCGCGGGCCTCGCGGTCCATTTTGTTGCAGAAGGTCATGATCGGCACGTCGCGCAGACGGCAGACCTCGAACAGCTTCAGCGTCTGCGCCTCGATGCCCTTCGCGCCGTCGATGACCATCACCGCGCTGTCGACCGCGGTCAGCGTGCGATAGGTGTCCTCCGAGAAGTCCTCGTGGCCCGGCGTGTCGAGCAGGTTGAAGGTGCGCCCCTCATAATCGAAGGTCATGACGGAGGCGGTGACGGAGATGCCGCGCTCGCGCTCCACCTTCATCCAGTCCGACTTGGCGCGCCGCTGCTCGCCGCGCGCCTTGACGGCGCCTGCCATCTGGATGGCGCCGCCGAACAGCAGCAGCTTTTCCGTGAGCGTGGTCTTACCGGCGTCGGGGTGCGCGATGATGGCGAAGGTCCGACGGCGGGAGACGGCGTCCTGAAGTTCGGACATGCGCGGGTCCCGTGACTTGAAAGGCGTGATTCGGTACGAACGGCGAAAGGGCCGACAGGCGAAACTCGCCCATCGGCCCCCGTCGCATTACATAGCAGTGCCGGCCCTGGGATTCCAGAGCCTTGGGCCTTTGCTTACAGGGCCAGCTCGGCGATCTGCACGGCGTTCAGGGCAGCACCCTTCAGCAGCTGGTCGCCGCAGACGAACAGGTCCAGGCCATGGTCGCCGAACACCAGATTGCTGCGGATGCGGCCGACCTCGACGTCATACTGTCCGGTGGCGTTCAGCGGCATCGGATAGGCGCCGGCGGCGGGATCGTCCACCACCTTCACACCGGCCGCATCGGCCAGAACGGCGCGCGCGGCGTCCGGCGTGACCGGCTGGATCGTCTCCAGCGTGATGGCTTCGGAGTGGGCGCGGTAGGTCGGGATGCGGACGGCGGTGCAGCTGACCAGCAGGTCCGGGACCTCCATGATCTTCCGCGTCTCCCACGTCACCTTCATCTCCTCCTTCGTGTAGCCGTTCTCCTGGAAGGCGTCGATCTGGGGGATCAGGTTGAAGGGGATCGGGTGGCGGAACACGCTGTTGGTGACCGGCTTGCCCTCCAGCTGGTTGCGCGTCTGCTCCTCCAGCTCGGCCATGCCCTCGGCGCCGGCGCCGCTGGTGGCCTGATAGGTGGAGACGATGGCGCGCTTGATGCCGAAGGCCTTGTGCAGCGGACCCAGCGCCACGACGGCGATGGCCGTGGTGCAGTTCGGGTTGGCGATCAGGCGCGAGCCGTTGGCGTACGCTTCGCGGAAGACGTGGGCGTTGATTTCCGGAACGATCAGCGGGATGTCGGCGTCGTAGCGGAAGGCGGAGCTGTTGTCGATCACCAGCGCGCCGGCCGAGGCCAGATCCTTGGCGTGCGCCTTGGCAAAGTCGCCCGACACCGCCAGCAGGACAACGTCATAGCCCTTCACCACCGCGGCGTCGAACGCCTTCAGGGTCAGGGCGCCGTAGGGGGTCTCCTGCACCTTGCCGGCCGACCGCTCGGAGGCGAACAGGCCGAGTTCGGCGACCGGGAAGTTGCGGTCGTGCAGGACCTTGACCATCTCGCGGCCGACGGCGCCGGTGGCGCCGACCACGGCGACGCGGAGGGACTTGGAGGAAGCGGAGGCGTTGTTGCTGCTCATGTCGGGGTTCCGTCCTGTCTATCGCACTGTTGATCGGACCGGCCTATCGGTCGTTCGGACAGCGGACCCCGGATACGACGAGGCCCCGTCCGTTGTCCGGCGGGGCCTGCCTCGTGGAAGAAACGCTGGTCGATCCGATCAGCACGCACCACGACGCTGCCCGCCGAAGCGAGTCGCTTTTTTGGTCGTAGTGGTGGTGATGGCCTTGCGGTTCATGCTGGTTGTCATAGCCCAATGGAGGGGGCTTGTAAAGCGCCGGTTGCGGTTGGGTGTTCGCTGTGGATTGCCCCTCCCCGACCCTCCCCGCTTCGCGGGAGAGGGAGTTGAGTGCGGGAGCGGCGGAGTTCCCTCTCCCGCAAAGCGGGGAGGGTTAGGGAGGGGGCAACCCCCTTACCGGAACCCCTCGCCGTCATGGTTGGGCTTCACCGGGTGTACGTCCCAGATTTCCCCGGCATACTCGTTGACCGTACGGTCGGACGAGAACCAGCCCATGTTGGCGGTGTTCAGGATGGCCTTGCGGGTCCATTCCTCCGGGTCGCGGTACAGCTGCATCGCCGCGTCCTGGGCCCGGCAATAGTCGGCGAAGTCCGCCGTCACCAGGAAATGGTCGCCGCCGTCGGTCAGCGCCTGGACGATCGGGTGGTAGCGGTTGCGGTCGTCCGGCGAGAAGGCGCCGGTGGAGATCATGTCGAGCGCCCGCTTCAGGCTGGGGTTCGACGCGATCACCTCGCGCGGGTTGAAGCCGCCGCTGGCGCGCAGGTCGTTCACCTCGTCCGCGGTCATGCCGAAGATGAAGATGTTGTCCGCACCCACATGCTCGCGGATTTCGACGTTGGCGCCGTCCAGCGTGCCGATGGTCAGCGCGCCGTTCAGCGCCAGCTTCATGTTGCCGGTGCCCGACGCCTCCATGCCGGCGGTGGAGATCTGCTCAGACAGGTCGGCGGCCGGGATGATGATCTCCGCCGCGGTGACGTTGTAGTTCGGCAGCAGCACGACCTTCAGGTTGTCATGCACCGACGGGTCGTGGTTCACCACCTTGGCGACGTCGTTGATCAGTTTGATGATCAGCTTGGCCATGTGGTAGGACGGCGCCGCCTTGCCGGCGAACACCTTGGTCACCGGGACCCAGCTCACCGTCGGGTTGTCGCGCATCTCGTTGTACAGCGCGATGGTGTGCAGCACATTCAGCAGCTGGCGCTTGTACTCGTGCATGCGCTTGACCTGGACGTCGAAGATGCTGTCGACCAGCACCTCCTCGCCGGTCTGGCGGGCGATGTAGGCGGCCAGACGCTTCTTGTTCTTGCGCTTGGCCCGGCGGAACTCCTCGCGGAACACCACGTCGTCGGCCTTCTCGCGCAGGGCCGCGATCTGCGACAGGTCGGAGATCCAGCCTTCGCCGATGCGGGTGGTGATGAGTTCCGACAGGGCCGGGTTGGCCTGCTTCAGCCAGCGGCGCGGGGTGATGCCGTTGGTCTTGTTGTTGATGCGGTCCGGGAATTCCTGGTGGAAGTCGGCGAACACCGTCTGCTTCATCAGCTCGGTGTGCAGGGCCGACACGCCGTTGACCTTGTGCGAGCCGAGGAAGGCGAGGTTGCCCATGCGCACGCGCCGCTCGCCGCGCTCGTCGATCAGAGACAGGCGCGACAGCTTGGCGTTGTCACCCTCGGCACGCGCCTTGGTGCGATTCAGGAACTTGGCGTTGATCTCGTAGATGATCTGCATGTGGCGCGGCAGCACCCGCTCGATCATCCGCACCGGCCAGGCTTCCAGCGCCTCGGGCAGCAGGGTGTGGTTGGTGTAGGCGAAGGTGGCGCGCGTGATCTCCCACGCGTCGTCCCAGCGCAGCGCATGCTGGTCGACCAGCAGACGCATCAGCTCGGCGATGCCGATGGCCGGGTGGGTGTCGTTCAGCTGGATCGCCGCCTTGTTGGGCAGATTCTCGAAGCTGGAATGATGCTGCAGATAGCGGCGCAGGATGTCCTGCAGCGAGGCGGAGGTGAAGAAATACTCCTGCTTCAGCCGCAGCTCCTTGCCGGTCTCCGTCGCGTCGTTGGGATAGAGGACGCGGCTGAGGTTTTCCGACAGGATCTTCTGCTCGACCGCCTTCATGTAGGCGCCGTCGTTGAAGTGGCCGAAGTTGAAGTCGCGGGTGGCGCGGGCCGACCACAGGCGCAGCGTGTTGATCGTCTCGCCGCCGAATCCGACGACCGGCGTGTCATAGGCCATCGCCAGCACGCGGTCGGCATCGACCCAGCGATAGGCGCGCTCGCCGACGCTGTCGCGGAACTCCTCGACGCGGCCGTAGAACTGGACCGGGTACAGCACCTCCGGACGGGCGAATTCCCACGGGTTGCCGAACTGCAGCCACTGTTCCGGATACTCGACCTGCCAGCCATTCTCGAAGCGCTGCTCGAACAGGCCGAACTCGTAGCGGATGCCATAGCCGTAGCCGGGCAGCCCCTGCGAGGCCATGCTGTCGAGGAAGCAGGCGGCCAGACGGCCGAGGCCGCCATTGCCGAGCGCCGCGTCCGGCTCCGCGTCGACCACGTCCTCCATCGACAGGCCCAGGCGGTCGAGCGCCTGCCGGCATTCGTCCATGATGCCCAGGTTCGACAGGCTGTTGGTCAGCAGCCGCCCGATCAGGAACTCCAGGGACAGGTAGTAAACGCGCTTGGCGTCTTCCTGGTAGTAGCTGCGCGTCGTATCCATCCAGCGGTCGACGACGCGGTCGCGCACGGCCAGCGCCACGGTGTGGAACCAGTCGCGGCGGGTGGCGGCGCGGGCATCCTTGCCCACCGAATAGACAAGCCATTCCAGGAACGACCGTTTGAGGCCGTCGACATCCAGGCTGCGGCGTTCGATGTCGCGAGATTTAAACCGAGCGTCCATGTCCTGACTTTCTGCTTGAAAGGCCAATGGGAGCGGGCGGCTGGAAGGACAGCGCTCCAACAGGGGGCCAACATGGGGGGAAGTGTCGGCGCTGTTGGTTAAACAATGCTTTCCCCACGCGGACCATACCGTCGTTTCACTGTGGTAAAAGGGAGTAGAGTCGCAACCCCTCCCCTTTTTCCCGTCAACGATGCGTCACGAAATCGATCCTGTCCACTGCGATGCAACATGCATCGTCATCCGCCGTGCCACAGCGGCAGACATTTCCGCGCTTCTGGCGATCGAGGAGCAGAGCTTCGCGACCGACCGGATGACGCGGCGCAACTTCCGCTATGCAATCCTTAAAGCAAAAGGTGTGGTCCTTGTGGCCGACTGCCAAGTGGGCGGCTGCCCGTCCGACATAAGGAGTCGGCCGGTCGCCTACGGCATGCTGGGCTTCCATGCCGGAACCCCCTTTGCCCGCCTCACCTCCTTCGCCGTGGCGCCGGATAGCCGGGACCGCGGGATCGCCCGCCGCCTGCTGGCGGCGCTGGAGGACGCGGCGGCGGCCCACGGCTGCGCCGGACTGCGGCTGGAGGTCCGGGCGGACAACGGGGCGGCGATTGCGCTCTATACCGCCGCCGGCTTCCGCCGCTTCGCCGTTTATCCCGCCTATTACGAGGACGACATGGCGGCGCTGCGCCTGGAAAAGCCGCTTCCGGCACAGGCCGCGGCCGCTTCCTGACTGTTGCGCTCCGGCACCGCCGGGCGCGTTCGGTGGTGGTAAGCCCGCGAAGCGGAACCGCCACCGGAATCGCCGCGATCTGCCACCGAAGTCACTCTTTCCGAATCCGGCGGTGGAACATCCGCGACCGACGGCGCGTTTAGCTCCCGACACGATCAACGACGGGCAACAACGGGACCGCCTCAATGACGCCACCGCCGACCGGATCGTTCCGCGACACCCGCCAGGGACTCCCACGGGGATTGCCGGCCCTGGTCCCATGACGGGCCGGCCGATGGCATCCCGCCGGGCCGCCTGACGCCGCAAGACTTAGAAAAACAGCTTCGACACTCAGCCTTTCGAACCGGCGACGCAACCCTCGCGCGCCGGAACGCCAAACGCCGTCCCTGCCTGGTGCCCCGCCTCCATCCGAAGGGCGCCGCCGCTCACCCGGCCAGCAAGGACGAATCAGACCGTGGAGGAAGGAAAGACTATGGCGTACTCGTTCGAAAACGAACTGATCCGTTGCATGCCGAACCTGCAGCGCTATGCCTGCAAACTGACCCGCGACGCCAACGCCGCGGAGGACCTTCTGCAGGACTGCCTGGCCCGTGCCCTGTCGCGCCAGCATCGTTTCGAACCCGGCACGAACATGCAGGCATGGCTGACCACCATGCTGAAGAACCTGCATTTCAACAACCTGCAGCGCGACCGCCATGTGACGAAGGTGGAGCTGTGGGACGGCGCCATGTCCGTCGATGCGGCGCAGATGTCGCGCCTTGTCTTCCGTGACGTCGACCGCGCCTTTTCCTCCCTCACCCCCAGCCAGCGCAAGGTGGTGAAGCTGGTGGCCATCGAAGGCCGGCCCTATCAGGAGGCGGCGGAAACGCTGAACGTCTCCATCGGCACCATCCGCTCCCGCCTGTGCCGCGCACGGGAACGGCTGAACAACCTGATGACCGCCTGACCGCCTCCTCCGCCTCCACGGCCGGTCCCGGCCGGCGGGACACACACCCTCCGCAACCCGTTGCGGAGGGTGTGTTGATTCCGCAAAGGTTGATTCAGATCACTGCCGCGCGTTGCGTGTCAGAATAGGTTATCGGCAATCTGGATCGAATCCCAGTACCGCGATAATCAAAACCTACAACCTTTTTCATAGGTGTAGGCATCATCTCGCGTTAAACAATCTTTTACACTGAAAGGTCCAATTGTTTCAATCGATGGTGAGCGTCTGATGCTCGCATCCATCGCAGATATTACATATGTATGCTTCAGCGTAGGTGAAAGCCATGAATCCCTTGGCCCGTGTCGGTATCGGTCCGAAGATCTACTTCGTCGTGTTCATTCTCAGCGCGGTGGCGGCCGGACTGTCCGCCTTCATGGCGAATACGCTCAATCGTGTCGACGGGAACTACTCCGTCCTGATCGACACCGACATCACGTTTGCCCAGAAGCTTGAACGGATGCGTGGCGACCTCGCGAATCTGGGCCGCCAAATGAACAACGTCCTGCTTCTTCAGGAGCCGGCAGGACTTGCGCCGCTCGCCAAGTCCATCACCGAAATCCAGGCCGCAATCTCCGACTCCAATGCGGTCGTTACCCGCCTGGCCAAGCCGGAGGCGACGGCGACCGTCGCCCGGATGACCGACATGATGGCGTCGATCAAGCGCGCCCTGCCCGACGTCCTGGCGCTGAAGGAAAAGGGCGACCATGCCGGTGCCGCCGCCCTGTACGCCAAGGAATGCCGCCCGCTGGTGGTGGAGACCTTCAATACCGCCGCCAAGCTGGCGGATGAGGTGAATGCGGTCGTGCAGCTGTCCTCCAGCCGGTTGAGCGGCGAGACCGCCGCGGTCATCACCTGGGCCATCGGCGCGATGATCGCCGCCATCCTGCTTGCCGGCGCCGCCTCGGTCGTCATCGCCGTCCTCGGCATCCGCCGCCCGATCACCGCGCTGAACGGCGTGATGGAGCAGCTGGCCAAGGGCGACGCGACCGTTGCCGTCACCGGGACCGATCGCGGGGACGAGGTCGGGTCGATGGCCCGCACGGTGGAGGTCTTCAAGCAGAACCTGCTCAACAACCGCCGCATGGAGCAGGAGGCCAGGGAGGCCGAGGCAAGGGCCGCCGCGGAAAAGACCCGGTCGATGAACGAGCTGGCCGACAGCTTCGAGGCGAGCGTCCAGGACGTGGTCGGCGCCGTGTCCTCCGCCGCCACCCAGCTGCAGAGCAACGCGGAAAGCATGTCCTCCACCGCGGAGGAGACGACCCGTCAGGCTTCCTCCGTCGCCGCAGCCAGCGACCAGACCCTCAGCAACGTCCAGACGGTGGCCTCCGCTTCCGAGGAACTGGCGAGTTCCATCAGCGAGATCGCCCGCCAGCTGGAATCCGCCACCCGTATGAGCCGCTCCGCGGTGGACGAGGCGCAGCGCACCAACGCCACCGTCGAAAGCCTTGCCCAGGCCGCCGAGCGGATCGGCAGCGTTGTCCAGCTGATCCAGGAAATCGCCAGCCAGACCAACCTGCTGGCCCTGAACGCCACCATCGAGGCGGCGCGCGCCGGTGAGGCCGGAAAGGGATTCGCCGTCGTCGCCAGCGAGGTGAAGAGCCTCGCCAACCAGACCGCGCGGGCGACGGAAGAGATCTCCGGCCAGATCCAGGCGATCCAGAAGGAGACCCAGGGAGCCGTCGGCGCCATCCGCGGCATCGCCGACACGGTCCAGCAGGTCAACCAGATCGCCACCTCCATCGCGTCGGCGGTGGAGGAGCAGACCGCGGCCACCGGCGAGATCTCCCGCAACGTCCAGCAGGCCGCCCAGGGCACCGCGGAGGTGTCGCGCAGCATCATGGGTGTCAACGACGCATCGCAGGAAGCCGGTCGGTCGGCGGCCGAAGTGCTCCAGGCCGCCGGCAGCCTCGGCGTCCAGGCGCAGAACCTGCGGGAATCGGTGAACGCCTTCGTCGTCCGTATCCGCGCGGCCTGATCGGATCTTACGCGACAAGGCCCGCTGCGCCGGATCGGACGCAGCGGGCCTTTTTTATCGGTGCGGTGGGCGTCAGCCGTTCACCACCGTTCCGCCGTTCGGGTGCAGGACCTGACCCGACATATATGAAGAGTCGTCCGACGCCAGGAAGACGAAGGACGGCGCCACGTCGTCCGGCTGGCCGGCCCGCTTCATCGGCACGTTGCCGCCGAACTTCTCCACCTTCTCCTCGTCGAAGGTCGACGGGATCAGCGGGGTCCAGATCGGACCGGGGGCGACCGCGTTGACGCGGATGCCGCGGTCGGCCAGCGCCATCGACAGCGACCGGGTAAAGGCGACGATGGCGCCCTTGGTCGCCGAATAGTCTAGCAGCTCCGGGCTGCCCTTGTAGGCGGTGACCGAGGTGGTGTTGATGATGCAGGCACCCTCGTGCATGTGCGGCAGGGCGGCCTTCACCATGAAGAACTGGCCGAAGATGTTGGTGCGGAAGGTCCGCTCCAGCTGTTCGGCCGTGATGTCCTCGATCGATTTCTGCGGGTGCTGTTCGGCCGCGTTGTTGATGAGGATGTCGATGCGCCCATGCTCGCCGATCATGCTTTCCACCGCCTTGCGGCAGGTTTCTTCCTGGCCGACGTCGCCGCTCAGGATTTTGCAGGGCTGGCCTTCCGCCTCGACCAGCCGGCGGGTCTCGCGGGCGTCGTCGTCCTCGTTCAGATACAGGATGCCGACCTTGGCGCCCTCGCGGGCGTAGAGCACGGCGATGGCACGGCCGATGCCGCTGTCGCCGCCGGTGATCAGCGCCACCTTGTCGCGCAGTTTGCCGCTGCCTCGGTAGCTGGGCCGGGTTTCCGAGGGCTGGGGGTCCATCGGGGCCTGATGGCCGGGGCGGCTGTCCTGGTGCTGGGGCGGCTGCCTGCTCTCCTGCTGGGCCACGGGCATTTCTCCTTTCACAGTACCCCTGACGGGGCGCGGATGGGATGCGTTGCACAATCACAACAACCCCGATTGCGTCGCGTTCCGCCCCGTCGCCGGCTGGAACAATCAGCAACACCGCCCTGTTACTTGGCCGGGCGACGCGAAAGAGGATGGCGGTGCCGGATTGCTCGCCTCGAAAGGGAGCAGTGATCGCGCCGTTTGTCGGACTGGTATGGCGGAGGATCATGCCCATAAGATTGGGCAGGCGTCCTTTCGGCCGATCTTTCCGGGAACGGTGGAGCCACCGGACGTGTCACGGTTGATCGTGTCCCAGGGGAAAACCCCGGCGACCCATCCGGGAACGACAGAGATGAAGCGTGTGACGATGACCGATATAAACGCCTATCTGGACGGCGCCCTCGATGAACGGGAGCGCGCGGAATTCGAGAGCGTGGTCGAGAGCGATCCCGACGCAAAGGCGCTGCTCGCCCAGCATCGCCAGCATGTGGAGGAACTTCATCGCCTGTACGACCCGGTCCTGAACGAAGAGGTGCCGCCCCGCATGCTGGAGTTGCTGCGCAAGCGGAAAGGCTGAGCACGCGCGATTTTCCTCTCCGTCCCGCGGCGCCATGCGCTATGGGATGCGCTGACGCCCCCTTGGGGGCCCGGTTCGGACGGATGAGGCATGGCGCGCAGACGAGCGGAGCCGAGCATCCTGCTCGGCCCCATCCTGTATTTCCGTGGTGAGCAGCGCGACCGCTGGTGGCTGTCGGCGCTGTTCGTGCTGGACGGGGATGTCGAGCCCGACGACCTGCGGGTGGACGGCGTCACCCTGCCGGTCCCCCCGCGCCACCTGACGGTCTGGCGACGCCGCCATGTCTGGCGCTTCGATTTCGCGGTCCCCCGCGGCATGCGCGACACCGATGTCGCCTATGGCTTCCCCGACGGGCCCAGCTGGAACGTGGTCGTTCCGGGCCGTCAATCACTCCCACGAATGGCCATTCTGTACGGAAGCGGAATGACCGGTGCCGCGAAAGCTGCCGGACAGCCGGAGGCTGCGGCCATATCGGCGGCGCTCCCTGCGCCCCTATGGCCCGACCTTCTCGCCCGCCATTCGGCCGACCGCTACCACCTGCTGATTCAGGCCGGCGGGCAGATCGACGGCGATGCCGTGCTGGCCGCCGCCCCGCAGGCGGCATCGCTGCTGGGCGACGCCTCCCGCCGGCTGGGACCGCCCCTGCCCGTCGTGGCGGAGGAGATGATGTCCGCCGGATTCGACCGGATGCTGCGCGGCTGGAGCGGTGCCGCTGCGGCGGCTGTGCTGGCCTCCATCCCATCGGTGATGATGTGGGACGGGTCCGACCTTGGCCGGATGCTGGCCGGCGCGTGGGCCGGGCGGGAGGACGGCGACGCCGCCTCGCGCAGCCTGCGCCCGCTGATGGTGGCCACCCGTCGGCAGGTCCAGCTGTTCCAAACCGGCTCCGTCACCGATTCCCCGCCCGATTGCCTGTGGGGGGCCGCCTGCGGAACCCTGGCCCAGGGCTTCGTCATGGGGGAGGCCGGGCTGCTGGCGCTCGACCTGTGGACCGACCGCAGCGCCCGGCGCATCCTGTCGGAGCGTGACTGGAGCCTGCTGCCGGACTGGCTCGACCGCTTCGCCGATTGCCGCCACCTGATCCTGATCAGCGGCGCGCCGCTGCTGGCCCCTGCTGCTGCGGCGCTCGACCGGCTGGGCGCGGCTTTGCCGGCTCCCCTGCGGCGCCGGCTGACGCATGGCCTGGGTGATCGCTGGACGACGCCGGGTCGTCAAGCCGAGTGGGAGCGGATGCTCCGCACCCTCGGCGATTTCTCCCGGCGCACCGGCTGCCGCGTCACCATCGCGTCGCGCGGCCTGTCGGGCGGGGCCGGCCGGGGGTGCTGCGCGGCGGCGGGTTGGAGATGTGGCAGCTCTATGCCCCGCGTTTCGCCGCCTCGCCCCTTGCCGCCGTCCGTCCGGGCTGGCGCGTTCGGCTGGCGGAACCGCTGGCGGCCCGGCCGGACCATCCCCTGCCCGCCCACAGGTTCGAGATGCCGCCCTTCCCGGAGGGCGGCCGCCGGATGCTGCACGGTCCGGGATGGATCGCCTGCAGCTTCGACGGCAAGGGCCAGCTGCACGCCCGCTGGTGCCTGCCCGCCGACGCAGGCCGCTACGCCCAGGCCATATAGCGGGCTTGGCTGGTGGTGTCCGGTCAGGACGGCGCGCGTTCGACCACGAACAGCAGCCCGGCGACCGGCACGCCCTTCTCCCGCCGCGGTGTGCAGGGTTCCATAAGGCGTACAACGAATCCCGCCTCCTCCGCGGTGCGGCGGACATAGGCTTCGGCATGGGCATAGCGGCGGGTGGCGCCAAGGGCGAACGCCTCCTCCGACTCGGCCGGCAGCCGCTCCACTGTGGCGGCGAAGCGGCCGCCCGGCGGCAGGGCATGGGCCGCCGCGGCAAAGACGGGGCCGAGGTCGCCGATGTAGACCAGCACGTCGGCGGCGACCAGCAGGTCCCAGCCACCGGGGGTGCGCCGCATCGCTTCCACCACGTCGCCGACGCCGAGTTCGTCATAAAGCCCGCGCTGCCGGGCCTTCTCCACCATCCGCGGCGACAGGTCGACGCCGGACAGATGCGCCGCCAGCGCCTTGAAGGTGACGCCGGCCAGACCGGTGCCGCAGCCGAGATCGAGGATCCGCAGGCCCGCCGCCCCCGGCATCACGCGGTCGACCGCCGCCCGCAACAGGTCGGGCGCCGCATAGCCGAGCTTGCCGACGAGATCCTGGTCGAAACGGTCGGCGTAGCGGTCGAACAGGGCGCGGACATAGGCGGCCGACAGGTCCGTGCCCTCCCCGGCCTCCAGCGCCGCGATCAGCCGTTCGACCGTTGCCGCCTCCTCCCCCTCGGCGACCTCGCGCGCATGGCGGAGTGCCGCCAGCGCCTTCACCGGTTCGCGCAGCGCCAGCCAGCAGCGGCCCAGCGCATGGTGGACCGTCGCATCGTCCTCAAGCCGCCGGCCGAGCGGCTGCAGCAGTTCCACCGCGGCCAGGGCGTCGCCGGCCATGGTCAGCGCTTCGGCCAGGGCCAGCACGGCATCGCGGTCGTTCGGGCGCAGCGCCACTGCCTCCCGATACTCCTCCAGCGCCTCCTCATGCCGGCCCAGCGCCGACAGGCAGTGGGCGAGCCCGAGTCGCACCGCCGCCGAATCGCTCCGCTCCGTCGCCAGCACACTATATAGAGCATGCGCAGCATCGAATTCGCCGCACTGCCGCAGGGCTTCCGCCAGCATCAGCCGCCATGCCCAGCTGCCAGGATCCAGCGCCACGGCACGCCGGTAGCAGGCCGCCGCCCGCTCCGGCAGATCCGCCCCGGCGCAGGCATCGGCCAGCGCCGCCCAGGCTTCGCCGTTCGCGGGATCGGCGGCGGCAGCCATCCGGAATCCACGGACGGCCCCGGCGGAATCCCCGGCGTAGAGCCGGTCGTAACCGAGGCGGAACAGTTGATCGAGATCGGGAGCGGGCGATGCTCCGCCGAAGGACGGGTCCGCGGACAAGGGGTGGTTTCCTCTGAGGTCGGGCCTGCGCGACCGGGATGCCCCGGCCCGTCAGGTCCGGCATCCGCCTGCCGCGATCCACTGGCAATCAGCCCACGGCGGCACCCTCGAACCCGGCCCGCCCGAGTCCAGGGAAACAAGGCGGCGGAGTTTACTGCCCCAACATGCTGCGCCGCGCAAGGGGGTCGCGAAAATCATCTGGAAGTGTGATTCCGGCGACACGCGGTCGCAGTAGCCCCTTTTTGCCCCCTGTACGGAAGGCAGACCAAGCCACTTGGGACACCCCATTCGATTTTGCCGGCAAATGTGGCGATTCAAAGGCTTATGCCCGCCGCCGAAGGGCCTAGACCGTCCGCCCGGCGCCTCTGCGTGACATCCGACGGACGAAAGCTGTGGTATTACCAGGGTGCAAGGCGGTTGACGATGGATCAAATTTTTGGAAGTGTGGCCGCGGCGCCCGATTGGGAGGCGTCGAACATCTGGGTAGGAGGCGGTCGCCGTAAGCGACTCGGTGACCGGAACAACGGCCCCGCGCGGGGGTCAAACAGCCGCCGTAGAACACGGGGCGACAGCAGAAGGAGGTTTGGGATGCGGGGACGAAATCAGCGCGTATGCGCCACAGCGGGTGGACGCGTCGCACTGGCTGCGGGACTGCTGACGGCCCCCCTGGTGGCGCTGACGATGGCAACTCCCGTCCAGGCCCAGATCGCGACCCCGGCCCTCGCCAAGGAAAGCTGCGTCACCCACGCAGTCGAGACCGAACAGAAGCTCGGCATTCCGTCCGGCATGCTGGTCGCCATCGCCCTGGTCGAAAGCGGTCAGGACGGCGCGCCGCATCCCTTCGCGATGAGCGTGCAGGGCCGTCCCTATTACGCCCGCAACGTCAACGATGCCGCCCGGCACCTTCGTGACCATCGCGGACAGCTTCGTTCAAACACCTATGTCGGCTGCATGCAGCTGTCGGTCGCTTCGCACCGGGGCGAATTCCAGCCGGTGGAAAAGATCGTAGAACCGCGCGACAACGTCTTCTACGCCGGCCAGCTGCTGGTCCGCTTCCACGGCGAGGAAGGCAACTGGAAGACCGCGCTGGCCCGCTACAACGGCGGTTCCGGCCGCCGCGCCCAGGCCTATGTCTGCAAGATCTGGCAAAGCCTGTCCGAACTGGACGCGCAGAGCGCCAAGCTGCTCGCCTCCTCCCGTTGTGAAGACACCGATCCCGTCAGCGTCGCCCCCGGCACCCGCCGCAGCTTCCGCAACGCCCAGCAAGTCGCCGCAATCAACTGATCCTCGCATCGACAATGGCGCCGGCATGACCGCTGGCGCAAAGCGGCGTGATCGGGTAAACCCCGGCGCATGAACTATCGCCACATCTTCCACGCCGGCAACCCGGCCGACGTGATGAAGCACGCCGTGCTGGCGCTGATCCTGGATCATCTGCGCGCCAAGCCGGCGCCTTTCTGCGTGCTCGACACCCACGCCGGCATCGGGCGCTACGACCTGACCTCCGAACCGGCGCGCAAGACCGCGGAAAGCGACGACGGGATCGCCCGCCTGTGGGGACACCCGGCATCCCATCCCGGTCTGGCACCCTACCTGGACGCCGTGCAGGCGCTGAACCCGGACGGTTCCCTGCGCTGGTATCCCGGCTCCCCCCGCATCGCCCGCGCCGCCTTGCGCCCGCAGGACCGCATGGTCCTGGTGGAGCTGCACCCCGACGACGCCCGCAGCCTGAAGGCGGAGTTCGCCGGCCACCGCGCCGTGTCCGTCCACCAGTCGGACGCCTACACCGCGCTGAAGGCCCATCTGCCGCCCAAGGAGAAGCGCGGGCTGGTCCTGATCGATCCGCCCTTCGAACAGCCGGACGAGTTCGCTCGCATGGCCGAAGGGCTGGCGCTGGCCCATCGCCGCTGGTCCACCGGCATCTTCGCCCTTTGGTATCCGATCAAGGAGCGGGCGGCGGTCTGGCGCTTCCAGGACGCGGTGGAGAAGACCGGCATCCCCAAGGTGCTGATCGTCGAGCTGACATGGCATCCCGAGGACACCCACCTGCGCCTGAACGGCTCCGGCCTGCTGATCGTCAACCCGCCCTGGAAACTGGACGAGACGCTGCGCGCCATGCTGCCGGCTTTGCACGAGGCCCTGCCCTCCACCGGCGGCGGCGCGTCGGTGAGTTGGCTGAAGCCGGAAGCGTCGTAAGAGACTGACGCCGGAGGCGTCGCAACCAAGTTTGCGCCGGAGGCGTCGCGAAAGGACGTTCCCGGCACAGAAAAACCCCCGGTCCTTGCGGGCCGGGGTTCAGGTCAGGATGGAGACCGTTCCTTCTGGGATTGATGGATGCTTAGAAGCGGCGCTCGGTCTGCTGGGCCGCACCTTCCAGGCGGGCGTTCAGCTTGCCGATGGCGGTGTTGGCGGTGTTCGCCGACAGCTCGGAGATCTTGACGCTGCGGCTCAGCATCAGCTGCATGTTGTCCTTCAGCATCCGGCTCTGCGTCGCATAGAAATCCGGCATCGTGCGGCTGCGCAGCAGCGCGTTCATGCCCTCGGCGTTGCGGCTGGCGACTTCTTGCGCCAGCCCCATCCATTCGCGCCAGGCGTTCTGCCAGCCGTCGGCCAGCACGCTGCCGCACTGGACCATGACGTCCATGGTCTCGCGCGTCTGGCTGGCGACCTCGCCCTGCGCTTCCTTGGACAGGCCGAGGGCGCGCTGAAGCTGCTCCGACGTGCGGCCGGCGACGTCGCTGGCCGTGCCCATCACCGCGCGGGCGGTGTCGGCGGTCCGGCGGGTCATGTCGGCACCGGCGCCCATCACCTTCTGGCCGGCCTCCGCACCGGCATCGGCGGCCTGACGGCCGGTCTCCGCCGCCTCCTCGCCCATCGAGCGGGCGGCATCGGCGGCGCGGCGGGTGGTCGCCTCACCGGCGCGGGTCATCTCCTCCACCGTGCCCTTCGCACGGTTGGCGGTGTCGCGCGTGGTGGTCGTGGTGTCTTTGTCCGTGGCCATGCGGGATGCTCCTCGAATACGTTCGTCCGGGTGGACGCTTCTTCCCAAAGCTCGCGTCGGTCATTTTGCTGCACCGCCGCACGCGTTGAGTCGTATAACACCCGACAAGCAGAACGTTCCAGGACGCAAAATAATAGCACCGCACCCTTTCTTTCGGGGTACGTGCTGCATTGAAACCGAAACGTCTTTCTTACGAAACAGTTCTTACTTCACCTGTTGTCCTCTTTTGGGGAACTGCTTCGAGATCAATGTTTTTTCCCGAGCCTCGCCTGGATTTCGCCGGCGATTCCGCGGCGGAAGACCAGGACGCAGACGACGAAGATGCAGCCGATCACCACCGGCACCGGCAGGCTGGTCGCCGCCAGATAATTCTCCAGCGTCACCACCAGCGCCGCACCGATCACCGGACCGGACAGCGTGCCCATGCCGCCCAGCAGCGTCATCAGAACCACCTCGCCCGACATCTGCCATGTCACGTCGGTCAGGCTGGCCAGCTGGAAGACGATGGCCTTGGTTCCGCCGGCAAGGCCCGCCAGCGTCGCCGACAGAATGAAGGCCACCAGCTTGTAGCGGTCGGTGCGGTAGCCCAGCGAGATGGCGCGCGGTTCGTTCTCGCGGATCGCCTTCAGGACCTGACCGAAGGGCGAATGCACAGTGCGCCAGATGATGGCGAAGCCGATCAGGAATATCGCCAGCACGGTGTAATACATCGCCATCGGGTTGTTCAGGTCGAAGACCCCGAACAGCACGCCGCGCGGCACGCCCTGGATGCCGTCCTCCCCGTGCGTGAAGGGCAACTGCAGGGCCAGGAAGAAGATCATCTGGCTCAGCGCCAGCGTAATCATGGCGAAATAGATGCCCTGCCGGCGGATGGCGATGCCGCCGAACACCAGCCCGAGGAATGCGGAGGCCGCGGTGCCGAGCAGGATGCCCAGTTCCGGCGGCAGGCCCCAGACCTTCACCGCATGGGCGGTCACATAGGCGGCGCTGCCGAAGAAGGCGGCATGGCCGAAGCTGAGCAGGCCGCCGAAACCGATCAGCAGGTTGAAGGCGCAGGCGAACAGCGCGAAGCAAAGAACCTTCATCAAAAAGACGGGATAGAGCAGCAAGGGCGCCGCCAGCAGGCCGGCGAGAACCACCAGCGCGCCGATCCTGGCCGGGGTCAGGCCCTTGTCGGGGGCAGCCACCCGGGCCGCGGCGCGGGGAGCCTTGGCGGACGCCCGGCCGCCGCTTTGCGAATGAAGGCTCATGCGCTCACCTTTCCCGTCCGAACAGGCCGGCGGGCTTGATCATCAGCACCACCGCCATGATGACGAAGACCACGATGTTCGAGGCCTCCGGATAGAACACCTTGGTCAGTCCTTCCAACAGGCCCAGCCCATAGCCGGTCAGCACCGCGCCCAGGATCGACCCCATGCCGCCGATCACCACCACCGCGAACACCACGATGATCAGGTTCGATCCCATCAGCGGCGATACCTGGTAGATGGGTGCCGCCAGCACGCCGGCCAGTCCGGCAAGTGCCACCCCGAAGGCATAGGTCAGAGTCACCATGCGCGGTACGTTGATGCCGAAAGCCTGGACCAGCACCGGATTCTCTGTCGCGGCACGCAGATAGGCGCCCAGCTTCGTCTTCTCGATGGCGATCCAGGTACTGAGGCAGACGACCAGCGACGCCACCACGACCCAGCCGCGATAGTTTGGCAGGAACATGAAACCCAGATTCTGCCCGCCCTTCAGTGCATCGGGAATCGGATAGGGCTGTCCGGAAACGCCGTACTGGTGGCGGAAGGCGCCCTCCACGATCAGCGCGAGGCCGAAGGTCAGGAGCAGGCCGTAGAGGTGGTCCAGCTTGTACAGCCGCGACAGCAGAGTCTTTTCCAGCACCACCCCGAACAGCCCGACGATCAGCGGCGCCAGCAGCAGCGCCCACCAGTAACCGATGCCGAGCTTGGTCAGCAGCAGCCAGGACACGAAGGCGCCCATCATGTAGAGCGCGCCGTGGGCGAAGTTGATGACGTTCAGCATGCCGAAGATCACCGCCAGCCCCAGGCTGAGCAGCGCGTAAAACGACCCGTTGATCAGCCCCAGCAGAAGCTGTCCGAACAGCGCCTGGGGCGGAATGCCGAAGATCGTCCCCATCATGAGCGTCGCACTCCCCTGCGGCACCTCCGCCGCCGCATCGGCCAGACCAGCCGATCCGGCGGCGGCAGGCGCCGCTCCGTCACGTCATGCCTTTACTCACGTCACGTCCTTACTTGGGCAGCTTGCAGCCGCTCTCCTCGAAGGTGGCGAAGGCCTCCTTGCCGGGGATGGTGCGCAGGATCTCGTAATAGTCCCACGGCCCCTTTGATTCCGACGGCTTCTTCACCCGCGCCAGATACATGTCGTGGACCATGCGCCCGTTGGGCAGGATGGTGCCGTTCTTGGCGAACATGTCGTTGACCGGCATCTCCTTCATCTTGGCGGCGACGGTCGGGCCGTCGTCGGTCCCGGCCGCCTCGATCGCCTTCAGGTAATGGCGGACGGCGGAATAGCTGCCGGCCTGCACCATGGTCGGCATCTTGCCGTGACGGTCGAAGAACTTCTTGGACCAGGCCCGGGTCTCTTCATCGCGGTCCCAGTAGAATCCGGTGGTCAGCACCAGATCCTGGGCCACCTGCAGACCCAGCGCATGGACGTCGGACAGGAAGATCAGCAGGCCGGCCAGCTTCTGCTGCCCACTCTGCGTCAGGCCGAATTCCGACGCCTGCTTGATCGAGGTGATGGTGTCGCCGCCGGCATTGGCGAGCCCGACGATCTTGGCGCCCGACGCCTGCGCCTGCAGCAGGAAGGAGGAGAAGTCGGCCGTGTTCAGCGGCGCCTTCACCGAACCCACCACCTTGCCGCCGGCCTTCTTCACCTCGGCCGAGGTGTCGGCCTCCAGCTGATGGCCGAAGGCGTAGTCGGCGGTGATGAAGAACCAGCTGTCGCCGCCCTCCTTCACGATGGCCTGGCCGGTGCCGACAGCCAGCGCACGGGTGTCGTAGGCCCAATGGAAACCGGTGGGGGAGCAGGCGTCGCCGGTCAGGCGCGACGTGGCCGGGCCTTCCATCAGGAAGATCTTCTTCTTTTCCCTCGTCACCTCTTGGACCGCCAGCGCAACGCCGGAATTCGGCACGTCGACGATCACGTCCACCCCGTCCTGGTCGATCCACTGGCGGGCGAGGTTGGACCCGATGTCGGGTTTGTTCTGGTGGTCGGCGGTGATGATCTGGATCGGCTTGCCCAGGATCTTGTTGCCGAACTCCTCCGCCGCCATGCGCGCGGCGACCGCCGATCCCTCGCCGCCGAGATCGGCGTAAAGGCCGGAGCGGTCATTGAGCACACCGATCTTGACCATGTCGCCGGTCAGCTTGCCCTGCTGGGCATTGGCCGGTCCCGTGGACAGGACACCGATCGTCAGGGCGGCCAGGGCGGCACCGGTCAAAAGACGTGCGATCATGCGTGAATTCCTCCCCCTCAGCGTTGCGTTGCGCATGGATTCGGGTGACGGACCGAGCCGGTTCGCCGGGCCGTCCCCGGCGGTCGCGCCGGCCGTTCCGTCCGGTTGTTTCCGGAGCCGTCAGGCCGTTCGCGCCGCCGCTTCCAAACCACTATGCAGGGGCATCGCGTTGTAAGCGAAGCGGAATTTCAGCTGCACAAACAATTTTCATCAAGAGTCGGGCGAAACACCCGCTTTTTCCATCCGGCGGTGTATGGCGGCGGCCGGTGGCCGGTCCGAACCCTGCCGGCGCCGGTCGATCCGCCGCATGATCGGCGTCACCGTCGTGCCGTGGACGAGAATCGAAAGAAGCACGATCAGCGCGGTCACCGCCCACAGCGCGTTCGGAACGTCGAACTCGGCGGCGTTCAAGCCGTAGGCGACGTAATAGATGCTGCCCATGCCGCGAATGCCGAAGAATCCGATGGCCAGCTTCTCCCCCAGCGGCATCGGCACCCCGGCCAGCCCGGCGATTCCTGCCACCGGCCGCACCAGGAACAGGATCACCACGGCCGCCCCGACCGCGCTCCAGGACAGGGCGTCGATCAGCCCGTGGGCAAGCGTGCCGCCAAACAGGACCAGCATCAGCATCATCATCAACCGTTCGGTCTGTTCAACGAAGTCATGCAGCCGCTCGTGATACTCGCTGTCCCGCTCAGCATCGCGCAGAGCAACCGCGGCGACGAACACGGCGACGAAGCCATAGCCGCTGGCCAGTTCGGTCAGCCCATAGGCGATCAGCGTGATGCCGAGCGACACGAAACCGTCGCCCGTCCGCGACAGGTTGGCCCGATTCGGAACCCGGAAGGTGACGTAGCCGAGGAAGCGCCCGACCAGCCAGCCGACGCCCACCCCGGCCGCCAGCCGCCAGACGACGTCCAGCAGCACCCAATGCTGCAGCATCTCCCAGGGCGGGTTGTTGTTCAGCAGGGCGACGCCGATGGCGAGATGGACGAAGGGAAAGGCCAGACCGTCGTTCAGCCCGGCCTCCGACGTCAGGCTGAAGCGGATCTCGTCCTCCTCTCCCGACTTGGGCGGGCCGACCTGGATGTCGGAGGCGAGGACCGGATCGGTGGGCGCGAGCGCCGCCGCCAGCAGGATCGACGCCGCCAGCGGGAAATCCAGCCAGTACCAGCCGATCAGCCCTATCATCAGGATCGACAGCGGCATGGTGATGCCCAGCAGCCGCCATGTGATGATCCAACTCCGCCAACCGATGCGGCGGTCCAACTTCAACCCCGCGCCCATCAGCGAGATGATGACGATCAGTTCCGTCAGCCTCTCCGTCGCCTCCGGAAAGGCCAGCGGCGCCGGATTGTCGAGCCGCAAGACGCTGAAGACCGCGACTCCCAGCCCGACGCAGATGATCGGCAGCGACAGCGGCAGTTCCTTCAGCATCATCGGCAGCCAAGCCACCAGCAGGATCAGGAATCCGAGTCCGACCATGAGGACGATGTAAGACATGCGCCGCCTGTCCCCGTGATGCCCCGAAGCGGCCCGCCGTCTGGACATCCTCCAAGCGTGCAGGAACCGAGTCCCGTCAACGCGCAAAGACGCGGAAGGGTTCAGCGACAAAAAAGGAACAGTGCGGAAAGACTATGGAGGTACCGGCTCGTTCGGCTTTGCTTCCCTGACTTCGTCCTGCCGGTATTCTACTGGGAGCGCCCTGAACCACACGGGAGCGCACAGGACCGGGAAGCGTGCCTGGATGCCGCCCGCGGGAGCCGGAACCGCGGGGGCCGTCGCGAAACCCGGCCTTGTTCAGGCCGCCGACGTCATCGGAAAGCCGCTGTAGTCGAGGGAGGCCGACCAGAAACGTTCCAGCTTGCGCAGGGTCTCGTTCGCCTTGGTCAGTTCCTCGTCGCTGAAGCCGGCCTTTTCCAGGGCGGCCAGATGACGTTCGAACATGACGCTGATCTTCTCCCGCAGATCCAGGCCCTTCTCCGACAGGCGGACGCGGACGGACCGGCGGTCGTGCGGAGAGCGTTCCTGTCCGAGATAGCCGTTCTCGACCATCTTCTTGACGTTGTAGGAGACGTTGGAGCCCAGGTAATAGCCGCGCGCGGTCAGTTCGCCGACCGTCATCTCGTCTTCACCGATATTGTAGAGGATCAGGCTCTGGACGTTGTTGATGTCCTGGATCCCAAGCCGGTCGAGTTCGGTCTTGAGCACTTCGAGAAAGTGGCGGTGAAGCCGCTCGATCAACAGAATGCTCTCGTAATAGGGTTTGCGCACCGCGGTCTCCTTTGGCTCTAACCGGCCGTTCCCCGCGCAAGGACGATACCGGGACCTTAAAGCGAGATTAACCGATCATTCGTCGGCAATCATCCTAATAATTCCGGAAAAAGTCTGGCACAACCCGTCTGTACAGGCCCCTTTCGCCAAGTGCCCCCATCCGAATGTTTTCGTCCGGGTGGACGCCCCGGCATAACCGGAACGGAGTGGCCCCGAAGACCGCGCCGGGGCCGCCCCCTTCACCCTTACCGGTCAGTCGCGGAACACCAGGTCGCCGCCCGCGGGCTCGGCGAAATGGCGCTCCACGTCGGACGGGCCGACATCGGCCAGATCGGCCGGCTTCCATTTCGGGTTCTTGTCCTTGTCGACCAGGACCGCGCGGATGCCTTCGTAGAAATCGTCACCGGCAAGGCAGGCGAGGCTGAGGCGGAGTTCCTGCACCATGCAGGCCTCGAAATCCTGCTTGGCACCGCGGCGCAGCGCCGCCAGCGTCACCTTCAGGCTGGTCGGCGAGACGCGGCGCAGCGTGGCGACCTGCCCGGCCGCCCACTCCGTCCCCTCGGCCTCCAGCGCCTTGACGATCGCCTCGACGCTGTCGAAGGCGTAGCAGCGGTCGACGGTGGCGCGAATCGCCGTCACCGACGCCTCGCCGGCCTCGCCGCGATGGGCAGCAACCGCTTCGTCCGCCGGGATACCGGCCGCCAGATCGGCGATCAGCGCGTCGATCTTCGCGCTCGGCACGAAGGCGTCGGCGGCGCCGATGGCCAGCATGTCGGCGGCCTTCAGCCGGTCGCCGGTCAGCCCCAGCCAGATGCCGACCTGCCCCGGCAGCCGCGGCAGGAAATAGGTGCCGCCGACATCGGGATAGAGGCCGATGCCGGTCTCCGGCATGGCGAACAGGGTGCGTTCGGTGACGATGCGGTGGCTGCCATGAACCGACAGGCCGACGCCGCCGCCCATGGAGATGCCGTCGACCAGCGCGACATAGGGCTTGGACAACCGCTTGATGAGCCGGTTCAGCACATACTCCTCGCTGAAGAAGGCGCGCACCGGTGCCGTGTCGCCACGCCCTTCCTTCGCCGCCTTGCCGGCCTCGTACAGGCTGACGACGTCGCCGCCGGCGCAGAAGGCCTTCTCGCCCGCACCGCGGATCACGACGGCCTTGACCTCCGGGTCGGCGTTCCAGGCCCGCAGCTGCGGATCGAACAGCCTGATCATGCCCAGCGTCAGGGCGTTCAGCGCCTTCGGCCGGTTGAGCGTGACGAGGCCGATGGCGCCCCGACGTTCGAACAGAATCTCAGCAGCGTCGCTCATCGTCTTGTATTTTCTCGATTATCGTTGCAGATCGGGCGGTGGCGGGCCACCCGCTTCGTCCAACCCCGGTGCATCCCCTGATACATCGGGTGAAGCTTGCGGCCGCCGCAGATGATACGGGAGCCTGCGCCTCTGTCAAACCGGCCATACGGTGCCGCATGTTCGCGGACGCGGCGGTCCGTCCGCTTGCGGAACTTTGCCCCCTTGGACCGTTGCGCTCACGCTCTCATCTGATCAGCACGGTCGCGAAACGCAGATCCAAGAGCAATTCCACGGAAGGTTCGACGCCATGCCGCTTCCCAACCCGGCCGGTCAGCCATGAAGGTCGGTATCATCCTGAACCAGCAGGCCGGTTCCCTGGTCGACCGCCCCCTGGACGGCGCCAGACAGGCCATTCGCGCCGCCTTCGAGCGCCACGGTGCCGAGGTGGACCTGCACACCGTCGACGGTGCCCAATGCACCGAGACGATCCAGCGGGTGCTGGAGTCCGACGCCGAGACGGTGGTGGTCGGCGGCGGCGACGGCACGCTGCACAGCGCGGTGAAGCTGGCGCTGCCCACCGGCAAGACGCTTGGGGTGATTCCCCTGGGCACTCTCAACCTTTTGGCGCGCGATCTTCACATCCCGCTTGAACTGGAGGCGGCGGCGGAAGCGCTGGCCGCCGGCCGCGTCCGCGTCATCGACATCGCCGAGGTGAATGGCGAGCCCTACACCAACAGCTCCATCCTCGGCTTCTACCCGCAGGTGGTGCAGGAGCGCGAACGCCAGCGCAAGCAGCACCGCCTGCTGAAATGGCCGGGCGCCGCGCTGGCCCTGGCGAAGACGCTGTACCGGCTGCCGATGCTGGATGTGCGCCTGGATTGGGGCGAGGGGCCGAAGCGGATGCGCACCCCGATCCTGGTGGTCTCCAACAACGTCTACGACGACGGCTTCGGTCTTGTTCTGACACGCCAAGCGCTGGATGCCGGAAAACTTGGGGTCTACGTCGCCCGCGAACGGAACGCCTTCGCGATGCTTCGGTTGATGGGACGGCTGATCGCCGGATCCTGGAAGCAGGACGAGGCGCTCGACACCTATGCGGTCACCAGCCTGACGGTCCACAGCCGCCGCCACCGCCTGAAAATGGTCAATGACGGCGAAATCCGGAAGCTGCACGCGCCGCTTCACTACCGGATCGTCCAGGCGCCCTGAAGGTTCTGGCACCCGGCTGAGAGAAAGGATGAAGCTGGCGTGAAACGGCTCGCTCACATCTCCGACCTGCATTTCGGGCGGATCGACGCCCGTGTGGTCGACGGGCTGCTGGCCGACCTGACGGCCCAAGCACCCGATCTGATCGTCATCTCCGGCGACTTCGTGCAGCGGGCGAAAGCACGCCACTTCGAGGAAGCGCGGGCCTTCCTGCAGAAATTGCCCTTTCCTTACATGGCTGTACCGGGGAATCATGACATCCCGGTTTATAACGTGTTCAAGCGCTTCACCGACCCGTTCGGCCATTACCGGCGCTACATCAGCAGCGATTTCAGCCCGCTGCACATCGATGACGAGATCGCGGTGCTGGGCATCAACACCGCCCGTCCGGTCATCATGGATTTCTCCGAAGGGCGGATGAACAGGAAGCAGATCGCCCGCGTGCGCGAGGTGTTCTGCGGCATGCCCGACAGCATGTTCAAGGTGCTGTTCACCCACCATCCCTTCCTGCCGCCGCCAGATCTGCCGAAGACCCAGCTGGTCGGACGGCACAAGCTGGCCCTGCCGGCGCTGGAAAGCTGCGGCATCGACTTGCTGCTGGCCGGCCATCTGCACAAGGCCTATTCCGGCGACATCATGAGCTTCCACACCCAGATCGCCCGCTCGATCCTCGTCGCCCAGGCATCCACCGCGACCTCCACCCGCCTGCGGAACGAGGCCAACGCCTACAACCTCATCACCGTTGCCCATCCGACCGTCACATTCGAGGTGCGGTCGTGGGAGGGGGCGGCCTTCACCGGCGGGCTGGTGTCGACTTACCGCAAGCAGGGGAACCGCTGGGCCCTGCAGGCGCAGGACACCGGATTCCGGCCTGTGACCGCCGGCCCCTCCGCCGATCCGGTCGCCGCCGCCTGGGAAGCCGCCGACCGGCTTGCAAGGGGGAGGACCGGGACAGGGCATGAGGCCGGTGCAAGGCAGCCGGCCCGTCCCAAAGGACCGCGGCCGGCCCCGCGGCTTGAGTTCACTATGAGGGAAGGCGTAGGATCGCCGCACTCGTTCTAAGTGCATGGTCTTCCCGATGCCGATCTCCCTCCCCGCCGCCTTCCCGCGCACCCGTCTGCGCCGCAACCGCGCCGACGCCTGGACCCGCCGTCTGGTCGCCGAGAACACGCTGACCGTCGACGACCTGATCTGGCCGGTCTTCGTGATCGAGGGCGAGAACCGTCGGGAGCCGGTCGCCTCCATGCCGGGTGTGGAGCGGTTGACCATCGACCTGCTGTGCGAGGCGGTGGCGTCCGCCGGTACGCTCGGCATTCCCTGCATCGCCCTGTTCCCGGTCGTGGGATCCGACGCCAAGTCGGAGGACGCCGCGGAGTCCTACAACCCCGAGAACCTGATGAACCGCGCCATCCGCGCGGTGAAGGCGGCGGCGCCGGATGTCGGCATTCTCGGCGACGTCGCGCTCGACCCCTACACCATCCACGGTCATGACGGCCTCATGCGCGACGGCTACATCCAGAACGACGAGACTGTCGAGGTTCTGGTCCGCCAGGCCCTGTCGCAGGCGGAAGCCGGTTGCGACATCGTCGCCCCGTCGGACATGATGGATGGCCGCATCGGCGCTATCCGCGACGCGCTCGACAAGGACGGTCACCAGCTGACCCGCGTCTGCTCTTATGCCGCCAAGTACGCTTCCGCCTTCTACGGACCGTTCCGGGATGCGGTGAATTCCGGCGGGTTCCTGAAGGGCGACAAGACCACCTACCAGATGAACCCCGCCAACACCGACGAGGCCCTGCGCGAGGTCGCCTGCGACCTGCAGGAAGGGGCCGACATGGTGATGGTGAAGCCCGGCCTGCCCTATCTCGACATCATCCGCCGGGTGAAGGACCAGTTCGCGGTTCCGACCTTCGCCTATCACGTGTCGGGCGAATACGCGATGCTGCGCGCCGCCTCGGCCAATGGCTGGCTGAACTACGACAAGGCCCTGCTGGAGACCCTGATGGGCTTCAAGCGCGCCGGCTGCGACGCCATCCTGACCTATGGCGCGGTGGACGCCGCGAAGCTGCTCAAGCAGGGCTGAGCGGTTCGGAGCCATCTTTGAGCCGTCCGGGGCCGCGGCGCGATCCGCGGCCCTTTATCGTCAGGGGCGTTCCACACAGCGGAGACGCCCCCGATGACCCCGACCGCCTTGTTCCGCCCGGCTGTGCTGGCCGCCCTGCTGCTGGCCTCCGCCCCCGTCTCGGCCTTCGAACTGCGCAGCCCCGACTTCACCGACGCCTCGCCGATCCCGGAGCGCAACGTCTTCGCGGGATTCGGCTGCAGCGGCGGCAACCGGTCCCCGGCCCTGAGCTGGACCGAACCGCCGGCCGGCACCCGCAGCCTCGCCGTCACCATCTACGATCCCGACGCGCCGACCGGAAGCGGCTGGTGGCACTGGGTGCTGTTCAACCTGCCGGCCGACACCCGCGGCCTGCCAGCCGGTGCCGGCGATCCGGTCAAGCCGCTGCTGCCCGCCGGCGCGGTGCAGGGCCGCACCGATTTCGGCACAGCCGGCTATGGCGGCCCCTGCCCGCCGCAGGGCGACACGCCCCACCGCTACATCGTCACTGTCCATGCGCTGAAGGTCGACAGCCTGCCGCTGCCGGCCGATGCGTCGGGCGCCATGGTCGGCTTCAACCTGAACGCCGCCACCCTGGCGAAAGCAACGCTGACCGCCCGCTACGGCCGTTGATCGCCGGCCGGCCGCCGCCATAGGATGGTGCCCATGGGTCCAGACCTCCTTGCCCGCCTGTCCCGCTTCGCCGCCCGCGACCAGCGTCCCGGAGCGGGCGACCGTCCGCACCGGCCGGAGCTGTGGGCCTTCATCGCCCATGACTGCGAACGGCTGGCGGAGGTGCGGATCGAGCGCACCGCCCTGATCGCCGTGCTGGAGGGCGTCAAGGAGCTGACCGACGCCGCCGGCACCACCCGCAACTTCCCCGCCGGCACGGCCATGCTGCTGCCGCCGGGTTGGTGCGGGTCGGTGGTGAACGATCCCGGTTCCGCCGGCCGCTACCGCGCGCTGGTGCTGGAGTTCCCGGCGGAGATGGTGCGGCGCCTGCTGCGCGCCCATGGCACGGAGGGGCTGACCCAGCGCGCCCGGCCGGGCGACTGGCATGTCGCCCTGACGCCGGCCCTGACCGACGCCATCCACCACGCCGCCGCCGGCCTGACCGCCGCCCCGCAGCTGCCGCCCAAGCTGGCCGAGCATCGCTGCATGGAGGTGCTTCTGGCCCTGCTGGAGGATGGCGTCTGGTGGTTGGGTCCGGTCGCACCAACCGGCACCGCCGACGCCGTCCGCCAACTGCTGCGCACCCGGCCCGATACCGCCTGGACGGCGGACAGCGTCGCCGGCGCGCTCAACCTCAGCACCGGCACCCTGCGCCGCCGGCTGTCGGAGGAAGGTTGCTCGGTCCGCAGCATCTTGGTCGAGGAGCGCGTCGCCCACGCCCGCGATCTCCTGGAACGCGAGGGGCTGAGCGTGCAGGAGGCGGCGGAGGCCTGCGGCTACGCCAACCGTTCCCACTTCGCTCGGCGCATCCGAGCCGCCGTCGGCGTCAACCCGTCGGACCTTCGCGACCGCTGACCGCCGCCGTGCCATAGGCCCGCACCAGCGCCGCCACCGAATCGGCGATCACCCGCTCCGGATCGGCGGTGACCGGCAGGCCCAGCATGGTCGGCCAGAACAGCACCTCCTTCAGGCCGCCCAGCAGTTGGGTCGCCGCCACATGCGGGTCGGGGGCGTTCAGGCGGCCGCGCGCATGCTGGGCGGCAATATAGTCGTCGAGCAGCGCATAGGCCTGCCCCTTCCCGCCTTCCAGATAGTCCTGCGACAGCTCGGGAAAGCGCTGATGCTCGGCGATGACGAGGCGCAGCAGGCCGCGCACCTCCGGCCGGCGCATATGGACCAGCAGCGACCGCAGGAAAACGGGAAGCGCCTGCTCCGGCGGCTGGTCGTGGCGAAGGGTCTGGTCGCCGTCGCTGTTGAACCCCTTGTACAGGCCGGCGACCACCGCCTGGAACAGTTCCCGCTTGCCGGGGAAGTGATTGTAGACGGTGCGCTTGGACACGTTGGCGTCGGCGGCGATGGCGTCCATCGATGACGCCTCGTACCCGTGGGTCAGGAAGGCGCGGGTCGCCGCCTCCACCACCGCATCCCGCTTCGCCGAACCACGCACAGCATTCCCCTCTCGAGACATTGACATTCACCGGTCAACAAGTACACTGCACCGTGTAGTGTATTTGTTGCCGCAGGCTCACAGGGTAATCCGCCCGGCCGCGGCACGGGAGGGGTAAAGCGATGAAACAACGCAGCATCGGCAGCATTCTTTCCGTTTCCGAGATCGGCCTCGGCTGCATGGGCATGTCGGAGTTCTACGGCCCGACCGACGATGCCCAGTCGCTCGCCACGCTCGAGCGGGCGTTGGAGCTTGGCGTCACCCATTACGACACCTCCGACATGTACGGCAGCGGCCACAACGAATCGCTGCTCGCCCGCTTCCTGGCCGGCAAGCGCGACAGGGTGGTGGTCGCCACGAAGTTCGGCATCGTCCGCCAGCCCGGCGAGTACGCCCGCCGCATCGACACCAGTCCTGCCTATGTGGCGCAGGCCTGCGACGCCTCGCTGAAGCGGCTGGGGGTCGAGACCATCGACCTCTACTACGCCCACCGCCTGAACCCGGACATCCCGGTGGAGGAAACGGTCGGCGCCATGGCGGATCTGGTGAAGGCCGGCAAGGTCCGGGCGCTCGGTCTGTCGGAGGTCTCGGCCGCCACCCTGCGCCGCGCCCATGCCGTCCATCCCATTACTGCGGTGCAGAGCGAATATTCGCTGTGGACGCGCGACCTGGAGGATGCGGTGCTGCCGGCCTGCCGGGAGCTGGGAATCTCGCTGGTCGCCTACGCCCCGCTTGGCCGCGGCATGCTGACCGGCGCCATCGGCAGCCGCGACCAGTTCGCCGAGAACGACTTCCGCCGGGTGGCGCCGCGCTTCGCCGGGGACAATTTCGACCGCAATCTGGCTCTTGTCGAGCAGGTGAAGGCGCTGGCGGCGCAGAAGGGCTGCACGCCCGGACAGGTGGCGCTGGCGTGGCTGCTGGCCCAGGGGCCGGAGATCCTGCCGATCCCGGGGACCAAGCGGATCAAGTATCTGGAGGAGAATGTCGGCGCCGCCGCGGTTACGCTGACTGAAGCAGAGGTGAAGGCGCTGGGCGACGCGCTGCCCCCAGGTGCCGCGGCGGGCGACCGCTATACGGCGGAGGGGATGCGGGGGGTGAATGTGTAGGGTGCGTTTTTGGCGACGTTAGCCCCCCACCTATCCTCCCCGCTGGGCGGAGGAGGATAGGTGGGGGCATTCTCGGCAGCCGACAGCTAACTACTTCGGCGTCCCCGCCCAGACTTGGAACTGCGTGGTCTCCAGCAGCATGTCGCTGTGCCCGAAGGCAGCCTTGAACAGCTTTCCGACGCCGGCCGTCCGCTGGGTCACTGCCACCAGCGTGCCGCGCAGCTTCAGATACTGCTTCGTCCCGGCCACCAGCGCGTCGAGCATGCCGAAATCCTCGTCCTTGCCACGGTGGAGCGGCGGGTTGGACAGGATCAGGCCGAAGCGCTCGCGGGTGCCCAGCCCAGCCAGTCCGTCGCTCAGCACCAGCTCGGCGTCCGGCACATTCTGGCGGGCGGCGTGCAGGGCCACCGCGTCGATGTCCAGCAGCGTCAGCGGCGCGTCCGGCTGGCGTTCCCGCACCGCCCGCGCGATCACCCCGGCGCCGCAGCCGAAATCCAGCACGCGGGTGCCGGCGGCCACCTCCGGCAGCACCTTCAGCAGGCATTCGGTGCCGGCATCCAGATGCCCGTGGGCGAACAGGCCGGGATAGGACACCAGCTCCAGCGTCCGGTCGGGCAGCGCCAGGCTGACGGTCTGCCGCCAATCCTCCAACTGCCCCTTGGCCGGCGCATCGGTGCGGCGGGTCAGCAGCAGGCGGGCGCGGCGCTTGATGATGAGGGTGTCCGGTTCTTCGGCCAGCCCGTCCAGATGCTTGGGCGCGCTGGTCACACCCTCGTCGTTGCCTCCGGCGATCCACAGCGGGGCGCCAGGGGCAAGGCGCGAGGCCAGCGCATGCAGAGCCATCTCGAACCCGGCCCAACCGCGCGGCAGGCGCAGTACCGCACCGTCGAACGGCCCTTCCGCCGGCCAGGGCGTTGCAACCTGCCCGCCGCCCTTGTTGGCAACAGCGAGCCGGTTCCAAACCACCACCTCCGCCCCGCCGTCGCGCAGGGCCTCGGCGATGGCGCCGTCGCTGTCGAAGGCGACCAGGATCCGGCCCTGCGGCCGGATTTCGGACAGGGCTTCGGCGGCCACGGCGGCGACGGTGGAGTCGCGGTCCGTGGCCCGGTTGTCGAGACGTGCCACCTTAATCAGCCCTTGTCGCGCATCAGCCGCGCCTTGTCGCGCTGCCAGCTGCGTTCCTTCTCGCTCTCGCGCTTGTCGTGCTTCTTCTTGCCGGTGGCGAGACCGATCTCGACCTTGGCGAAGCCGCGATCGTTGAAATAGACCGACATCGGCACGAGCGTGACGCCCTTCTGCTTGATGCCGGCCGCGAGCTTGTCCAGCTCGCGGCGGCGGACCAGCAGTTTGCGCGGGCGCTTCGGCTCATGCTGATCGACGCGGCCGGCCTGGAGATATTCGGGGATGTACGCGTTGAACAGGAACAGTTCCCCGCCCTTCAGGCCGGCATAGGCCTCGTTCACGCTGGCGCGGCCGCCGCGCAACGACTTCACCTCGGACCCGGTCAGCATGATCCCGGCCTCGAGGACATCATCGATGAAGAAGTCGAATCGCGCGCGGCGGTTCTGCGCCGCGTATTTTTTAGCTTCCTCGCGCGTCGCCAAGTCTCTCTCCTATACGGCCCGTTCCGTCGCTTACGACAACAGGCCGGCTTTGGTCATGGCTCCACGAACGGCGGCACGGGCGGCCTCGGACGCCGGAACCAGCGGCAGGCGCACCTCGTCGCTGGCGAGGCCCAGCAGGCTGGCGGCGAACTTCACCGGGGCCGGGCTGGTCTCCACGAACATCGAGTCGTGCAGCGGCGACAGCACGTCGCGCAGGCGGAACGCCTCCTTGAGGTCGCCCTTCGCCCAGGCGGTCTGCATGGCGGAGCACAGCGCCGGCGCGATGTTCGCGGTGACGGAGATGCAGCCCACGCCGCCCTGCGCGTTGAAGGCCAGCGCCGTGGCATCCTCGCCCGACAGCTGGATGAAGTCGGGGCCGACCTCCTGCAGCAGGCGGGACGGGCGGGACAGGTCGGCGGTGGCGTCCTTCACGCCGACGATGTTCGGCAGCTTCGCCAGCCGGGCCATCGTCGCCACAGACATATCCACGACACTGCGGCCCGGAATGTTGTAAATGAAGATCGGCAAATCCGCCGCGTCATGGATCGCCTTGAAATGCTGGTACAGACCCTCTTGAGACGGCTTGTTGTAATAGGGCGTGACCACGAGCGCCGCCTGGGCGCCGGCCTGCTTGGCATGGCGGGTCAGCGCGATCGCCTCGTCGGTCGAGTTGGAGCCGGTGCCGGCCATCACCGGCACCTTGCCGCCGGCCGCCTCGATGCAAAGCTCCACGACGCGGTTGTGTTCCTCGTGGGACAGGGTCGGCGACTCGCCGGTGGTGCCGCAGGGCACCAGACCGTGCGTGCCCTGGGCGACCTGCCACTCCACGAAGGACTGGAAGGCCTTCTCGTCCACTTTCCCGCCCTTGAACGGAGTCAGAAGGGCGACGATGGAACCGTGGAACATGGCTGCCTCCTCAGTCGGCTTAGCTGGAAAAAGAGTTGCGCACATTATCCCTCCCCGCCGCCCTCGGCAAGAGCGCCCGGACCGCTGTTTTCGCGGGTCTCCTCACCCTAATCGCCGCGGTTCCCGGCGCCCTGCCCGCCGCGGCGCTGAGCGCCCAGGACATCGCCATCTATCGCGAGGCCTTCAAGCTGGCCGACAATGACCGGTTGGCCGAGGCGCTGTCCGCCGTGTCGCGGGCGCAGGACCCGTTACCGGCGAAGGTTTTGCGCTGGATGGCGCTCGCCAACCCCGGCGGCGGCAGCTTCGCCGACATCACGGCCTTCATCCGCGACAATCCGGACTGGCCCAACATGGCGGCGCTGCGCCGTCAGGCCGAGCTGGCGATGCCCGACATCCCGCCGGCCGAGGTGGTGGAGTGGTTCCGGCAATCCCCGCCGCAGACCAACGACGGCTTCGTCCGCTATGCCGACGCGCTGATCGCCACCGGCAGCGTGGAGCGCGCGACCGGCCTGATCCGCAAACAGTGGGCCGACGCCACCTTCACCCCGGACGAGGAGGCGACCTTCCTCGCCCACTACACCCCCTACCTGCGCCAGCACGACCACAAGGCGCGCATCGACCGGCTGCTCTGGGCCCGGCAGGACGCGCCGGTGCGCCGGATGCTGCCCTTCTTCGATGAGGCCTATGATACGCTGATCGAGGCGCGCATCGCGCTGGACGGCGACAGCCCGGGTGCCGATGCGGCGCTGTCGCGCGTCGCCCCCGGCCTGCGCGACGATCCCGGCCTGATGTTCGACCGCGCCCGCTATCTGCGCCGCAAGGGCGACGATGCCGGCGCGCTGGAGATCATGGCCCGCGCCGGCACAGATCTCGGCCGTCCGCAGGCCTGGTGGCCGGAGCGCCATCTGCTGGCCCGCCGGGCGATGGAGCGCGGCGACTTCAATCTCGCCTACCGCCTCGTCAGCACCCACGGCATGACCGAGGGCAGCGCCTTTGCCGACGCGGAGTTCCTGTCGGGCTTCCTGGCGCTGCGCTTCCTCGACAAGCCGTCGGAGGCCTTCGCCCATTTCCACAAGCTCTACCGCTCCGTCTCGGCGCCGATCAGCAAGGCGCGCGGCGCCTACTGGTGCGGACGGGCGGCGGAGGCGCTGGGACAGACGGAACCGGCGCGCGACTGGTACGCCAAGGCCGCGACCTACCCCACCACCTTCTACGGCCAGCTTGCCTTCCGCCATGTCTCCAATGGTGCGGTCACTCTGCCGACGCCGCCGGCGGTGTCCAGCGCCGATACCGCCGCCTTCAACCGGCGCGAGGTGGTGCGCGTCGCCCGCCTGCTGGCGGAGATCGGCGGCAGCACCGACGACCGGCTGGGCAGCTTCGTCCGCCGCATCAGCCTGGATGCCAAGACGCCGGCCGACTATGTGCTGGCCGCCCGGCTGGCGAGCGAGGTCGGCCGCCGCGACCTTGCCGTCGCCGCCGCCAAGGACGCCGCGCAGAACGAGGTTTTCCTGGTCGATGCCGGCTATCCGATGATCGACGCCCGGCCGGCGGCGCCGGAACTGGCGCTGGTCCACGGCATCATCCGGCAGGAAAGCACGTTCAACCCCACCATCGTGTCGTCGGCCGGCGCCCGCGGCCTGATGCAGCTGATGCCGGCCACGGCACAGCTGGTGGCGGGCAAGCTGGGGCTGAAGCACACCCAGGCCCGGCTGACCTCCGATCCCGGTTACAACGTCACGCTGGGTTCGGCCTATCTGTCGGAGCTGATCGACCGCTTCAACGGGTCCTGGGTGCTGGCCATCGCCGGCTACAATGCCGGGCCGAACCGGGTGCGCCAGTGGCTCCAGACCTATGGCGATCCGCGGACGGAAGCGGTGGACGTGGTCGACTGGATCGAGCTGATCCCGATCTCCGAGACCCGCAACTATGTCCAGCGCGTGCTGGAGGCCGTCCAGGTCTACCGCGCCCGTCTGGGCGGCGACCGGGTGGAGCCGAACCTGGACAGGGATCTGCGGCGGTAGGGGGGCGATGGGTGAGGCTAGCCCCCACCTAACCTCCCCGCTGGGCGGGGAGGGACTGCCGCCGCAGGCCGACAAAGGTCCATTCCCCTCCCCGCCCAGCGGGGGAGGGTCAGGGTGGGGGTCTAACTCCGCAAGGAGCAACTGCTCACCCCTTCGGCCGTTCCGCCCGTGAATAGTTGCTGAAATGCCCCTCCTTCGCCGCCAACCGGCGGGCCGACTGGACGATGGCGCCGGACTTGCCCTCCGGCGCCACGTTCGACAGTTCTCGTGTCAGGTCAGTGGCGCCGCAGGACGGGCAGGCAGGCGTCTCGCCCGAGCGCACCAGGGTCTCGAACCCATGGTCGCAGGCTTTGCAGCGGTAGGAATAGAGCGGCATCGGGACCTCTCCGCACGAATCGCGTCGTCCCGATTATCCAGCAATATCCACATTATGAAAACGGTTTTGTTGCGCCGCACCAAACGCGGCGAACGGTGCCGCAGTCAGGACGCCAAAGTCAGGCTGCCGTACCGCCGAAATCGAAGCCGGCAGCTTCCACCGCCTGCCGCACCACGTCGGCCGGAATTCCGCCATCCACCAGCACGGTCCCGGTCGCGAGGTCCACGGTCACGGCCGCATCGGGCGCTGCCTTGGTGATCGCGTTCGAGACGGAGCGGGCGCAGCCGCCGCAGGTCATCCCATCCACCTTGTATGCATCGGCCATCGTCACGGGGCTCCTCTCACGGTCGGGTCAGCCGCCGGCATGATGCGTCCGCACCACCGCGCTGACCGGGACAAGAACGAAGCCACGCTTTTGCACCTCCGGCAGCCAGGACGCCAGGGCGTCGATTGTCGCATCATGCGGGTGGCCGATGGCGACGGCGTAGCCCTGCTTCCTCGCCACCTGTTCCGTCTTCGTCAGCTGGGCCCTGACCGCGGCGACCGTCTCCTGGTTGTCGAGGAAGATGTCACGGCCGATCCAGGGCATCTTCATCTCCCGCGCCAGCCCGATGCCGGCGCTGTTCGGCGTCGTCCGGCTGTCCAGCCACAGCAGGCCGCGGCGATGCAACTCGGCCAGCACGGGCGCCAGCGCGGCGCGGTCGGCGGTGAAGCGGCTGCCCATATGGTTGTTGACCCCGACATAGCCGTCGAAACTGTCCAGCGCCGCGCGGGCCCGCTTCACGATCTCCCCCCGGTCCAGCGAGACCAGCAGCGCGTTCGGGCCCGGATCGGCCTTCACGCTGGGTTCCATCGGCATGTGCAGCATCAACTCGTGCCCGTTGGCCCGGGCCGCCCTGGCCTGGGCCTGCAGGTCGCGGGCATAGGGCAGCCAGGACAGCGTCAACGGCCCCTGCAGCCCGGCCATCCGGGTCGAACGCTTCCGGTCCAGCCCCATGTCGTCGATGACGATGGCGATCATCGGCTTGCCCTGCGGCACCTCCGCCGGCAGGGCATTCCTGCGCCACAGCGCGGCGTTGCCGGGAGGGGCCTGCACCTGCGGCGTCTGGACCGGCGGAACCGGCGGCGGCAGCATCGCCACCGCCGTCGCGGGCGGGCGGACTTCGGCCTGCGCCGGCTTCTCCGCCACCGCATGTTCAGGGCCTTCCGCATTGGGCTGGACGGCCACGCGCGGGGTGCCGCCGGCGGCTCCGCTTTCGCCGGGGGCACCGGCGGGGGCTGCACCGGCTGCTGCCCACCCGCCTGCTGCCCAGCCGGATGCTGGGCTGCCTGCTGCACCGGCGCCGGTTTGCCGGCCTCGCCGCCCGACCCTCCTCCGCCGGTAAGCGTCGCCACCCCCAACGCCACAGCGAACACCGCGGCGACGGCGGCCAGCGCCAGGAGGAACGGGTTCGACAGGAAGGGGGAAGCGGAGACTTGCGGGCTTTCGAAGGCGCCTTGCGGGCCATGGTGACGACGTCCATCCTGCGACATGGGCGCCGCACAGTGGCACCCTGCCGCCGTGACCGCAATCGCCCAATCGGCGCAAAAGGCCGCTGCGGCGCCCCCGGTTCCGTCCGGCCGAGCCCATCCGCAAGAGTCCGCCCGAAGAGTCCGCCCGATGCGTCCCATCTTTGTCATCGCCGCCCTGCTGCTGACCGCCGCCGCGACCCCGGCGCCGGCCGCACAGGGGCTGGACTGCCCGGCCAGCCTGACCGTCCAGGCGCAGCCCGACGCCCCCGGCGGCTGGTCGCCCTACCCCGGCCGCGACAGCCACAGCTTCGGCGGCATCTCCATCGTCGAGGGCGACCGTGCCAGCCAGATGACCTCCGCCACCCCCGCCACCCTCGCCCCCGACCGCGAGGTGCGGCGCGGGCGCAGCATCGTCCAGGTCTGGGAGTTCTCCGGTTCGCGGCGGGAGAATGTCTTCCTCGTCTGCCGCTACCGCAACACCCAGGCGACGCTCGCCGCCGACCTGCCGCGCCAGATCCGCCGCTGCACCCTGACGCTGGAGACCGACATCCGCGGCGCCGTGTCGGACGATCCCAAGACCCTGCCGCAGCTCGACTGCCGCTGATGCCGCGGAGTTCTGCGCGGAGGCTGGAAATCCGCCCCCTCAGCCGCTAGGGTGTCCGTCGTTGGAACAGGGGCGGAACGGCCCCGACGATCCGGGCGAAGGTGGAAGGCGCATGCTGCTGCTCATCGACAATTACGACAGCTTTACCTACAACCTCGTCCATTATCTGGGCGAGCTTGGCGCCGACGTGCAGGTCCGCCGCAACGACGCCCTGACGGTGGAGGAGGCGATGGCGCTCCGCCCCGACGGCATCGTGCTTTCCCCCGGCCCCTGCGATCCCGACCGCGCCGGTATCTGCCTTCCGCTGATCGACGCCGCCGCCAAGGCTCGCCTGCCGCTGATGGGTGTCTGCCTGGGCCACCAGTCCATCGGTCAGGCCTTCGGCGGCCGGGTGATCCGCGCGCCGGTTCCCATGCACGGCAAGGTCGACAACATCCGGCACGAGGGCCGCGGCGTTCTGGCCGGCCTGCCCAGCCCGTTCCGCGCCACCCGTTACCACTCGCTGATCGTCGAGCGCGAGACGCTGCCCGCCTGCCTTGAGGTGACCGGCGAGACCGCAGACGGCCTCATCATGGCGCTGGCCCACCGCGAGTTGCCGATCCACGGCGTGCAGTTCCATCCCGAAAGCATCGAGAGCGAGCACGGCCACAAGATCCTGCAGAACTTCCTGGACCTAACCCGTCCCCGCCCGGAAAGCGCGACCCTGGAGAACGCGGCATGAGCGGCGATCTCAGCGACATGAAGGCCATCCTGGGCAAGGTCGCCACCGGCGCCGCCCTGACCGAGGCCGAGGCCGGCTTCGCCTTCGACATCATCATGTCCGGCAACGCCACCCCGTCGCAGATGGGCGGCTTCCTGATGGCTCTGCGCGTCCGCGGCGAGACGGTGGACGAGATCGCCGGTGCCGCCCGCGTCATGCGCGCCAAGGCGATCCCGGTCGAAGCGCCTCCCGGCACCATCGACACCTGCGGCACCGGCGGCGACGGCGCCGGCACCTACAACATCTCCACCGCCGCAGCGCTGGTGGTGTCGTCCTGCGGCGTGCCGGTCGCCAAGCACGGCAACCGCGCCATCTCGTCGAAGTCCGGTGCCGCCGACGTGCTGGGCTCGCTCGGCGTCAACCTCGACTGCGACTTCGCGCTGGTGCGCAAGGCGCTGTGGGATGCCGGCATCGCCTTCCTGATGGCGCCGCGCCACCACCTTGCCATGCGCAACGTCGGCCCGACCCGCGTCGAGCTTGGCACCCGCACGGTCTTCAACCTGCTGGGTCCGCTCGCCAACCCGGCGACCGCCCGACGGCAGGTGCTGGGCGTCTTCTCCAAGCAGTGGGTGGAGCCGTTGGCCCATGTGCTGAAGCGGCTGGGCTCGGAAACGGCCTGGGTGGTCCACGGCTCCGACGGGCTGGACGAGATCACCACCACCGGCCCCACCACCGTCGCCCAGTTGAAGGACGGCGAGGTGACGGTGTTCGAGGTGACGCCGGAGGATGCCGGCCTGCCCCGCGCCCGGATCGAGGACCTGAAGGGCGGTGACGCCCAGGTCAACGCCGAGGCGATCCACGCCCTGTTCGACGGGGTGCGCAGCCCCTACCGCGACATCGTTCTGCTGAACGCCGCCGCCGCCCTGCATGTGGCCGGCAAGGCCGCGACGCTGAAGGAGGGTGTCGCCATGGCCGCCGACGCCATCGACAGCGGCGGCGCCCGCGACCGCCTGCGCCGGCTGGTCGCCATCACCAACGAGGCGGTGGCCTGATGAGCGACGTTCTTACCCGCATCAACGACGACAAGCGCGCGCTGGTCGCCTCCCGCAAGGCCGCCCGCCCCTTGTCGGAGGTGGAGGCCGCCGCCAGGGCCGCCAACGAGACCAACCCGCCGCGCGGCTTCATCAGGGCGCTGAGCGCCGCGGTCGAGGCCGGCCGCTACGGCCTGATCGCCGAGATCAAGAAGGCCAGCCCGTCCAAGGGCCTGATCCGCGCCGACTTCGATCCCCCGGCGCTCGCCCGTGCCTATCGCGAGGGTGGGGCGAGCTGCCTGTCGGTTCTGACCGACGAGCCCTATTTCCAAGGCAAGGACGAATATCTGGTCGCCGCCCGCGCCGCGGTGGATCTGCCGGTGCTGCGCAAGGATTTCATGGTCGATCCCTATCAGATCGTGGAGGCCCGCGCGCTGGGTGCCGACTGCATCCTCATCATCATGGCCTCGCTGTCCGATGCCCAGGCGGCGGAGATCGAGGATGCCGCCATCGCCCAAGGGCTGGACGTGCTGGTCGAGGTGCATGACCGCGCCGAGCTGGACCGCGCGCTGCTGTTGAAGACGCCGCTGCTGGGCGTCAACAACCGCAACCTCAAGACGCTGGCGGTTGACATCGCGACGACGGAGGAACTGGCGGCCAACGTGCCGGCCGACCGCATGCTGGTCGCCGAAAGCGGGCTCTACACCCCCGCCGATCTGGCGCGCATGGCGAAGGTCGGGGCGCGCTGCTTCCTGGTCGGCGAATCGCTGATGCGGCAGGCCGATGTGACCGCCGCGACCCGCGCCCTGCTGGCTCCGGTCTGAACCGATGACCGAGATCGCCATAGCCGCGGAAAGCCCGCGCCAGGACGCCGTGATCGCGCTGGTCGCCGCGCTGGACCGCTATCTGCTGGAGCTTTATCCGGCCGATACCTGCCACCTGCTCGACATCGGGGAGTTGGAGGCGCCGGACGTCCGCTTCTTCGTCGCCCGCAAGGACGGCGTTCCGGTCGGCTGCGCGGCGCTCCGCGTCGATCCGGCCGGCTATGGCGAGGTGAAGCGCATGTATGTCGATCCCGCCGCCCGCGGCCACCGCATCGGTGACCGGCTGCTCGCCCGGCTGGAGGAGCAGGCGCGGGCGGAGGGGCTGACCGCCCTGCTGCTCGAATCCGGCATCCATCAGCACGAGGCGCTGGCGCTCTACCGCAAGGCCGGCTTCACCGAGCGCGGCCCCTATGCCTGCTACGAAGAGAACGGCGTCAGCGTCTTCATGGAAAAACCCCTGCGGGAGACCGTCGCATGAGCGGCTTCACCCATTTCGACGCCGAGGGCAAAGCGGTGATGGTCGACGTGTCCGACAAGGCGGACACCGAACGCACCGCCACCGCCGCGGCCACCGTGCTGATGCAGACGGAAACGCTGGCTCTCATCATGCAGGGCGGGGTGAAGAAGGGCGACGTGCTGTCGGTCGCCCGGCTGGCCGGCATCATGGGGGCCAAGCGCACGCCGGATCTGATCCCGCTGTGCCACCCGCTGATGCTGACCTCGGTCAAGGTCGACCTCACCTGCGATCCGGCGCGCAACGCGGTGGACGTGACCGCCACCTGCAAGCTGAAGGGCCAAACCGGCGTGGAGATGGAGGCGCTGACCGCCGTCACCGTCGCCGCGCTGACCGTGTACGACATGTGCAAGGCGGTGGACCGCGGCATGACCATCACCGACGTGCGCCTGCTGCACAAGGCCGGCGGCAAGAGCGGCGAATGGGGCGCTGCCGCCGGCGTTCCGCTGGCCGGAGCCTGACGCCATGATCTCCGTCGCAGAGGCGCGCGCCCGCATCCTGTCGGCCTTCGCCCCTCTGCCGGCGGAGACGGTCGCCCTGCCCGACGCGCTCGGCCGCGTGCTGGCCGAACCGGTCATCGCCCGGCTGACCCAGCCGCCCTTCCACGCCGCCGCGATGGATGGCTGGGCCGTGCGCGCCGCCGACATCGCCGCCGCGACCGCCGAGACCCCCATCCCGCTGCGCCGCATCGGCGAATCCTCCGCCGGCCATGCCTTCGGCGGCAGCGTCGGCCCCGGCGAGGCTGTGCGCATCTTCACCGGCGCGCCCCTGCCCGATGGTGCCGACGCCGTGGTGATGCAGGAGGATTGCAACGCCGACGATACGACGGTCCGGATCGGCCGGGCCGTCGCCGCCGGCCGCTTCGTCCGTCAGGCCGGCTTCGACTTCGCCCATGGGCAGGAGCTTCTGCCGAAGGGCCGCCGCCTGACCGCCCGCGACATCGCCCTGGCCGCCGGCGGCAACGTGCCCTGGCTGTCGGTCCACCGCCGGCCGCGCATCGCCATCCTCGCCACCGGCGACGAGATCGCCCTGCCCGGCGACCCGCTGGGGCCGAGCCAGATCGTCAGCACAAATGCGCTAGGCCTCTGCGCACTGGTGACAGCCCAGGGCGGGCTCGCCCACAATCTCGGCGTCGCCAAGGACACGGCCGACAGTGTGGCCGCCTTGGCGAAGGGGGCCGCCGGCTGTGACATGCTGGTCACCACCGGCGGTGCGGCCCATGGCGATTACGACCTCGTGCGCGACGTGCTGGCCGACCGCGGCGTGGCGCTGGAGGTGCAGACGGTGGCGATGCGACCGGGCAAGGCGCTGATGTTCGGCCGGGCCGGTGGGGTGCCGCTGCTGGGCCTGCCCGGCAACCCGGTATCCACCGGCGTCACCGCCGTCCTGTTCCTGCGCCCGGTCCTGCGTCTGCTGCAGGGGCTGCCGCCGGAGGACGACCGGCCGCCGCTGCGCGCCCGGCTGACCACCGCGCTGAAGGCGAACGACCGGCGCGAGGAGTTTCTGCGCGCCACCCTCGCCGCCGGCGCCGACGGCGTCCTGACCGTCACGCCCTTTGCCCGGCAGGACAGCGCCATCACCTCGCTCTACGCCCAGGCCGACTGCCTGATCCCGCGCCCGCCCAACGCCGATCCGGAACCGGCCGGCGCCATGGTGAGCGTGCTTCTCCTGACCGATGGTGCGCTCAGCATCTGACCGCCGCCAAACCAGTCAAGTCTCCGGTCCAAATCATCGGATTCAACAATGAACAGCAGCCCGAAAACTGCTGCATGCTGTTTCGAATGTTCCATTCACCTTCGAAATCGGGTCGATGGGGGACTTGACGCGCGGCAGGAACCAAACTAGAACATGGAGCAACGTTTAGTTTTTGTTCCATCTTCAGTCTGGCCACGGCCGGGAGGCATCCATGCTCACGCGCAAGCAGCACGAATTGCTGCTGTTCATCCACGAACGGCTTGGCCAGGGCGGGGTTTCGCCGTCGTTCGACGAGATGAAGGACGCCCTGGGGCTGAAGTCCAAGTCGGGCATCCACCGTCTCATCACGGGGCTCGAGGAACGCGGCTTCATCCGCCGCCTGCCCCACCGCGCCCGCGCGCTGGAGGTTCTGCGCCTGCCCGAGGGGCTGGACGCCGCCCGCTCTCGCACGGCGCCCAAGCCGAAATTCCAGCCCAACGTCATCAAGGGCGACTTCGCCTTCGCCGGCCGCGACACCGCTCCCCCTGCCCCGACCCCGGCGGCTGCCAACGAGACGGTGCAGTTGCCGCTGTACGGGCGCATCGCCGCCGGCACGCCGATCGAGGCCCTGCGCGACAACAGCGCCTTCGTGGATATTCCTGCCTCGATGCTGACCAGCGGCGACCATTACGCGCTGGAGGTCTCCGGCGACTCGATGATCGAGGCCGGTATTCTCGACCATGACACCATCATCATCCAGCGCTGCGACGCCGCTGAAAACGGCACCATCGTCGTCGCTCTGGTCGACGAGGGCGAGGTGACGCTGAAGCGTCTGCGCCGCAAGGGCAACACCATCGCCCTGGAACCCGCCAACGCCGCCTATGAAACCCGCATCTTCGGCGCCGACCGTGTCCGTGTGCAGGGCAAGCTGGTCGGCCTGGTCCGGAAGTACTGACCAGTTGCGTCGGTCAGCCTCCACCCTCGCCTTTCCCGCAATGCCGGGGAAGGTAAGGGTGGGGGCTGACGTCGCCCCCCACGCTCCTCAGACGAGCCGGCTCTGGTCGATGGCCGCCTTGATGAAGGCGGTGAACAGCGGATGGGGCTCGAACGGCTTGGACTTCAGTTCCGGGTGGAACTGTACGCCGATGAACCAGGGATGGTCGGGAATCTCGACGATCTCCGGCAGTTCCCCGTCCGGCGACAGGCCGCTGAACCGCATGCCGCAGCGCTCCAGACGCTCCTTGTAGTACACGTTCACCTCATAGCGGTGACGGTGCCGTTCGGAGATGTCGGTGGTGCCGTAGACCTCGGCGACCTTGCTGCCTTCCTGCAGCTTGGCCGGATAGGCGCCCAGCCGCATCGTGCCGCCCAGGTCGCCGGCCTCGCCGCGGCGCTCCAGCGTGTTGCCGCGCATCCACTCCGTCATCAGGCCGACGACCGGGTTGCCCGGCTTGCCCAGCTCGGTGGAGCCGGCATCCTCAATCTTCGCCATGTTGCGGGCGGCTTCGATCACCGCCATCTGCATGCCGAAGCAGATGCCGAAATAGGGCACCTTGCGCTCGCGAGCGAACTTGGCCGCCCGGATCTTGCCTTCCGTCCCGCGCGAGCCGAAGCCGCCCGGCACCAGGATGCCGTGGACGTTCTCCAGACGCTTCACCGCCGCGTCGTCATCCTCGAAGATCTCCGAATCGATCCAGTCGAGGTTGACCTTGACGTTGTTGGCGATGCCGCCGTGGGTCAGCGCCTCGGCCAGCGACTTGTAGCTGTCGAGCAGGCTGATGTACTTGCCGACCACCGCGATGGTGACCTCGCCCTGCGGCTTGCGCACCCGCTCCATGATGCGGGTCCAGCGCGACAGGTCCGGCTCCTTGTCGGTCGGCAGGCCGAAATAGCTCAGGACCTGGGTGTCGAAGCCTTCCTCGTGGTAGCTGATCGGCACCTGATAGATCGAATCGACGTCCAGCGCCGCGATCACCCGCTCCGGACGGATGTTGCAGAACAGCGCGATCTTCTTGCGCTCGTTCTCCGGAATCGGACGGTCGGCGCGGCACAGCAGGATGTTGGCCTGGATGCCGACGCTCAGCAGCTCCTTCACCGAATGCTGGGTCGGCTTGGTCTTCAGCTCGCCGGCGGTCGGGATGTAGGGCAGCAGGGTCAGGTGGATGTAGAGGACGTTCTCCTGCCCGACCTCGTTGCCGAACTGGCGGATCGCCTCCAGGAAGGGCAGCGACTCGATGTCGCCCACCGTGCCGCCGATCTCGATCAGGACGAAATCCTCATCCGTCGCGTCGGCACGGATGAACTCCTTGATCTCGTCGGTGATGTGCGGAATGACCTGGACGGTCCCGCCCAGATAGTCGCCGCGCCGCTCCTTGGCGATCACGGTGGAATAGATGCGGCCGGTGGTGATGTTGTCGCCCTTGCGGGCCGACACGCCGGTGAAACGCTCGTAATGGCCGAGGTCCAGGTCCGTCTCAGCCCCGTCGTCGGTCACGAAGACCTCGCCGTGCTGGTAGGGGCTCATCGTGCCGGGATCGACGTTCAGGTACGGGTCCAGCTTGCGCAGACGCACCTTGTAGCCGCGCGCCTGGAGAAGCGCCCCAAGCGCCGCCGACGCCAGACCTTTGCCCAGCGAAGAAACGACGCCACCGGTGATGAAGATGTAGCGAGTCATGTCCGTCCGAAGAGCTTGAGAGCTGTTCCATGTCCCCGTGGGGGGACGGATGGCTGATGTCCCCATAGGGGACGGAATTGTCCTTCTCCCCAGAGGGGATGGATCGTGCTTCTCCCCAGAGGGGAGAGATGTTCAACGTCCCCCGAAGGGTCGCCGCCGTGATGCCGCCGTGACGTGGCGCCGCGAACGTCGGCCCTCAAAAGAAAGAGGCGGCTTCGGGGAGGCCGCCTCGCTGTTCGCTCGTACCCGTGCGCTGCTGGGGTGATCCCTTTACTGGGCCACCGGCGGCGCGGGTTGGGCCGGAGCGGCAGGCTGCGCCGGGGCCGCCGGAGCGGTCGACTGCGCGGGCGCCGTCGGCAGGCTGTCGATGATCGACGCCGGGCGAGAATGCCCACCGGCCAGGATCGCCAGCACGATGCTGGTGGCGAAGAAGCAGGCGGCCAGGATGCCGGTGGTCCGCGTCAGCAGATTGGCCGTTCCGCGGGTGCTCATCATGCCGCCCATGGTGCCGCCGCCGATGCCGAGCCCGCCGCCTTCCGACCGCTGGATCAGGATCACGCCGACCAGCCCGATGGCGATCAGCAGGTGAATAACCAGAATCACCGATTCCATGCGATGCTCACCCCACACCCATCCCAAAAATCGAATAGCGCGCCACAGGCCGTCTTAAGGGCCCGTGGCGCGCGCCCACTGTTTGTACCGCGGAGCCGCGCGATATGCCAGCGCCAAAATACCTATGCCGTATCCGTTCGCGGCATGGCTGACACCGGCCTTCGGTATCAGCGGCAGGCGGTGGCGATGCCCCAGAAATCGTCGGCCTTCAGCGAGGCGCCGCCGACCAGCGCGCCGTCGACATTGTCCACCGCCATCAGCTCCGCCGCGTTGCCGGGCTTGACCGAGCCGCCGTAGAGGATGCGCACCTTGTCCGGGTCGGCGATCTTGCCGGCCAGCTCGGCGCGGATGTGGGCGTGCATCGCCCTTACGTCGTCCGGAGTCGCGGTCTTGCCGGTGCCGATGGCCCAGACCGGCTCATAGGCGATGACGGTGTTCTCCGCATCCGCACCGGCGGGGATGGAGCCGGCGAGCTGGCCCGACACCACGGCATTCGCCTGACCGGCGTCGCGCTGCGCCTCCGTCTCGCCGACGCAGATGATGGCGACGAGGCTCTCCTTGTGGGCGGCGACCGCCTTGGCGTTGACCACGGCGTCGCTCTCGCCATGGTCGGCACGGCGCTCCGAATGGCCGAGGATGACGAAACGGCAGCCGGCGTCCTTCAGCATGGTCGGGGCCACGTCGCCGGTGTGGGCGCCGGAGGTCTTCGGCGCGCAGTCCTGGCCGCCCAGCGCCAGCGGGCTGTCGGCGATGGCCTCCCCCACCGGGAACAGCAGCGGGAAGGGCGGGCAGACCAGCATGTCGAAGGCGACCGGCCCGGCGCCCTTCAGCCGCCCGGCGAGGTCTGAGGCGAGATCCAGCCCGTCGGCCTTCAACCCGTTCATCTTCCAGTTTCCGGCGATCAGCTTGCGGCGTGCGGTCATGGTCGTTTCCTTCTTGTGCAGGCTTTGTATGGGAACTTGCGGAACGTTCTTGGCCTCTCGTGACCACAGCCCATAGCAAGCCCGCCGCCGAATTTCCACTCACCCGACCGGCGCATCCGCCCCCGCTGGCCTTAAGGGACATCGTGTAGCACCCCGCCTATGCCGTGACGGTTCCGGGGCAGCCATATCGGCCGAACCGCCAAGTTGAAGAAACCCCTATCCGAAATAGGTTCATTCGCAACGCACCATCCATACGTGGCGAAGGCCTGATCCCATGAAGAACTTCTCGGACCTGACGGAAAAGGAGCTGCTGGCGCTCGCCATCGCGCTGGAAGAGGAGGACAGCCGCATCTATGACGAGTTCGCCCACGGTCTGGCCGAAAACTATCCCGACACCGCGCGCATGTTCAGCGCCATGGCGGCGGAGGAGAACGGCCATCGGCACCGGCTGCTGGAACTCTTCCGCACGCGATTCGGCGACCACATCCCGCTGATCCGCCGCCAGGACGTGAAGGGCTTCGTGGAGCGCAAGCCGGTCTGGCTGACCCGTCCGCTGGGGCTCGACACCGTCCGCCGGCAGGCGGAGGTGATGGAGGCGGAGACCAAGCGCTTCTATGCCCGCGCCGCCCAGCGGTCGCAGGACGTTGCCATCCGCCAGCTGCTGGGCGATCTGGCCGAGGAGGAACGCCGGCATGAGGCCAAGGCCGAACGTCTGGAGGCGAAATACATCTCGCCTGCGGTGCGGGAGCGGGAGCAAGAATCGGAACGCCGGCTCTTCGTGCTGCAGATCGTCCAGCCGGGTCTGGCCGGCTTGATGGACGGGTCGGTTTCGACGCTGGCCCCGCTGTTCGCCGCCGCCTTCGCCACCCAGGACAGCCACGAGACTTTCCTGGTCGGTCTGGCCGCCTCCATCGGCGCCGGCATCTCCATGGGCTTCGCCGAGGCGCTGTCCGACAACGGGTCGCTGACCGGGCGCGGCAGCCCGTGGCTGCGCGGGGTGGTCTGCGGCGCGATGACCACGCTGGGCGGCTTGGGCCACGCCCTGCCCTACCTGATCCCGCATTTCTGGACGGCGACCGCCATCGCCATCGCCGTGGTGGTGGTCGAACTGGCCGTCATCGCCTGGATCCGCAACCGCTACATGGACACGCCGCTGCTGTCCGCGGCCTTCCAGGTGGTGGTCGGCGGCCTTCTGGTCTTCGCCACCGGAATCCTGATCGGCAGCGCCTGACCGGCGGAGGAAAAGCCGCGTCCGGGAACGAGCTTGTTCTTGTAACCGGACGTACGATTGTTTATGTCTGAGTCGCTGTCCTAATTAGAACAAATCGAACCAACCGCGTCGCCATGGCTGACCTGAAAGCAGGCGTGAACCAGCTCTTCCTCCGCGAGGAGGAACTCCGTACCGGGATGGAGCTGCTTTTCTACGCCTATCGCGAATTCACCGCCGAACCGGACGAAATTCTGGCGGAGATCGGCTTCGGCCGCGCGCACCACCGCGTGATCTATTTCGTCGGCCGCTATCCCAAGATCACCGTGTCGGAACTGCTGGCGATCCTGAAGATCACCAAGCAGAGCCTGTCGCGCGTGCTGGGCGAACTGGTGCGCCAGGGCTTCATCGACCAGCAGACCGGCGCCCGCGACCGGCGGCAACGGCTGCTGGAGCTGACGGAAAAGGGGGTGGAGCTGGAACGCCAGCTGTCCGAAACCCAGCGTCAGCGCATCGCCCGCGCCTACCGCATGGCCGGGGCGGAGGCGGTGGAGGGATTCCGCAAGGTGATGATGGGCATGCTGGACGAGGAGGACCGGGCGAAGTTCGCGCCGCCCGTTCCCCCTGCCCGGCTTGCCGTGAAGCGCTGAAGGCGCTTCGGCCGGCGCTCTATTCCGTCTTCGCCGCCGGACCGGTGTCCTTGGAGCCGGTCTCCGTGCTGGCCTGAGCGTTGCTGGTCTCCGCCGGCTTTTCGGCGGCGGCCTTCGTGTCGTTGGGGGTGCGGCGGCGGAAGCCGCCCTTGCGGTACACCACGTTTTCGGAAGCACCCGGCGGACATTGAACGATGTTGCCGCCCTTCGCCAGGAAGTTGCGGGTCATTTCGGCGAGGTCTTGGGCGTCCAGGTCCCGGGGGTCGTTGGACCTGTGGTCGTAGGCCATCGTGATCGCTCCTGTGTCTCTCGGCCCTCTGAGGAGGACATATGGAGGGTAACACGGAACGAGGGCAAAACGGCCAACCGCTTACACGACTGCCCGCCATGCGCACCTATGATGCGTCGCCCATGGTGTTGCTATGTCGATTGCGGGGACACGCGTTATAGTCGCGCCATGACCGAAGATCAGCCTCACATCCTGGTCGTCGACGACGACACCCGCCTGCGCGAGCTTCTGCGCAAGTATCTTGCCGGCAACGGCTTTCTGGTCAGCACGGCCCGTGACGCCGCGGACGCCCGCGCGCAGCTGGGCGGGCTGGCCTTCGACCTGCTGGTGCTCGACATCATGATGCCCGGCGAATCCGGGCTGTCGCTGACCGAGTCCCTGCGGCGCGAGCGCGACGTGCCGATCCTGCTGCTGACCGCCCGCGACGAGCCGGACGACCGCATCGCCGGGCTGGAGGCCGGGGCCGACGACTATCTCGCCAAGCCCTTCAACCCGCGCGAGCTTCTGCTGCGCATCAACTCCATCCTGCGCCGGCAGGCCGCTCGCGCGCCGGAACCGGCGGCCCCGCCCGCCGTCCCGGTGCGGCTCGGCCCGCTGACCTACCTGCCCGACCGGGACGAGCTGCGCAACGGCGACGAGGTGATCCGCCTGACCACGGCGGAGGCGAGCCTGCTGCGCATCCTCGCCGCCTCGCCCGGCGTCACCTTCACGCGCGAGGAGCTGACGGAGCGCAGCAAGGTCGCCGGCAACGCCCGCACCGTCGATGTCCAAGTCACCCGCCTGCGCCGCAAGATCGAGGCCGACCCGCGCGAGCCGCGCTACCTCCACACCGTCCGCGGCGAGGGGTATGTGCTGAGGCCCGATCCTTGACGGCGGCATCGAACCCGACCGTCGCGACCCGGCGCGCCGAACGGCGGCGGCGAACGCCGTTCCTGAAGCGCTTCCTGCCGCGCACCCTGTTCGGCCGGACGCTGCTGATCATCGTCACGCCGGTGATCCTGGCCCAGGCGGTGGCGACCTGGATCTTCTACGACCGCCATTGGGACACGGTGACGAACCGGCTGGCCTATGCCGTGGCCGGCGACATCGCCACCGTGATCGCCATGATCGAACGCGACCCCTCGCAGGAGGGGCGCGACTGGACGCTGGCAACCGTAGCCCGCACCACCGACCTGATCGTGACGGTGGAGCCGGAGCAGTTCCTGCCCGAGAAGCGCCGGCGGCTGAGCGGTCTGCTGGAACGCACGCTGGGCAAGGCGTTGGACGAGCGGATCGGCCGCCCCTTCACCATCAACACGCGCGTCGCGCGGGAATGGTACGAGATCCGGGTGCAGATGGCCGACGGCGTCCTGTCGGTAATGTCGCCGGAACGCCGCCTGTTCACGCCGACCAGCTACATCTTCATCCTGTGGATGGTCGGGTCGGCCGTGGTGCTGTTCGCTGTGGCGATCCTGTTCATGCGCAACCAGATCCGCCCGATCAAGCGGCTGGCCGTCGCCGCCGACGCGTTGGGCAAAGGCCGCGACGTGTCCAACTTCAAGATGGAAGGGGCGACGGAAGTGCGGCAGGCGGCCTCCGCCTTCCTGCTGATGCGCGAACGCATCCAGCGCCAGATGAACCAGCGCACGGAGATGCTGGCCGGCGTGAGCCACGACCTACGCACGCCGCTGACCCGGATGAAGCTGGCGCTGGACATGATCGAGCATCCCGACCTCGACCCCGAGGTGGAGGAGCTGAAGGCCGACGTCGCCGAGATGGAGCAGATGATCGAAGGCTATCTCGCCTTCGCCCGCGGCGAAGGGACGGAAGCGGTGCAGCCGACCGACCTGACCCGGCTTCTGAACGAGGTCGCCGCCGGTGCGCGGCGCGACGGGACAGAGGTGACCCTGACGGTGCCGGAGGGACTGGTACTGCCGCTGCGCCCCAACGCCGTTCGCCGCTGCATCGCCAACCTGCTGGTCAATGCCGGACGCCATGCCGGCACCGCCTGGGTCAAGGCGGAACCGAAGGAAGGCGTGATCGAAATCACCATCGACGACGACGGCCCCGGCATTCCCGCCTATCTGCGCGAAGACGTGTTCAAGCCCTTCTTCCGCGTCGACAGCAGCCGCAACCTTGACACCGGCGGCTCGGGCCTGGGGCTGACCATCGCCCGCGACGTGGCGCGCAGCCATGGCGGCGACATCACGCTGGACGACAGCCCCTATGGCGGCCTGCGCGCGGTGATCCGGCTGCCGGTGTGACAGCGCGCGGCCGGGGAGCGGGCGGCGCCTTGCTCCCCGCTCCCTTCTCAGGCCGCCGCCTCCCGCTTCCGCATCGTGCCGGCGCGTCCGGCCAGCGTCGCCATCACCGCGTCTATCAGCGCCAGTCCATGGCCGCCCTCCAGCGAGAGGATCGATTCGGGATGGAACTGCACGGCGGCCAGCGGCAGCGTCCGGTGTTCGATCGCCATCACCGTCCCGTCCTCCGTCTCCGCCGTAACGCGCAAGTCCGGCGGCAGGCTGTCGCGCTTTGCCACCAGCGAGTGATAGCGGCCGACCCGCATCCCCTGCGGCAGCCCCTCGAACAGGCCGCTGCCCTGGTGGACCAGGGGGAAGCCTTGCCGTGCATCGGCTCCGGCAAGCGGTCGAGCGTCGCGCCGAAGCACTCGGCCATCCCCTGGAGGCCCAGGCAGACGCCGAACACCGGAACGCCCAGATCCAGGGCCGCAAGCACGCTGCCGCCGACGTCGAAATCGGCAGGACGTCCCGGACCCGGCGACAGCACCAGCAGGTCGGGCGGATCGTCCCGCAGCGCGGCCCGAGCGTGGGTGTGGCGCAGCGTCGTCACCGCAGCACCAGTGCGGCGGAAATAGTCGGCCAGCGTGTGGACGAAGCTGTCGTCATGATCGACCAGCAGCACCCGCCGCCCCTCCCCGCTCAGACGGGCACCGGGCGGCGGGGCGGCGGCGACCAGCGCCAGCCTCGGCGGCGCCCCTTCCCCCGCACCGCGTCGAGGAAGGCGGACGCCTTCAGGCGGCATTCGGCGTCTTCCGCCTCCGGGTCGCTGTCGGACAGCAGGGTGGCGCCGGCACGGACGAAGGCGACACCGTCCTTCATGCGGATGGTGCGCAGGGTCAGCCCGGTGTCCATCCCGCCGTCGAAGCCGATGCGGCCGAAGGCCCCGCCATACCAGCGGCGCGGAGACCGTTCGGTGTCCTCCAGGAACTGCATGGCCCAGCGCTTCGGCGCGCCGGTCACGGTAACGGCCCAGCTGTGGGTCAGGAAGGCGTCCAGCGCGTCGAAACCCTCGCGCAGCCGCCCCTCCACATGGTCCACCGTATGGATCAGGCGCGAATACAGCTCAATCATCCGCCGGCCGACCACTCGGACGGAACCGGGCTCGCACACCCGCGCCTTGTCGTTGCGGTCGACGTCGGTGCACATGGTCAGTTCCGCCGCGTCCTTGGCGGAGTTCAGCAGCGTCAGGATCTGTGCCGCATCGCCCAGCGCATCGGCGCCGCGCGCAACGGTGCCGGAGATCGGGCAGGTCTCCACCCGCCCGGTCGTGGGACCGGTGCCGACGCGGACATACATCTCCGGGCTGGCGGCGACCAGGAACTCGCCGTCGCCCAGGTTTATCAGCGCCTCATAGGGGGCCGGATTGGCGGCGCGAAGCCGGCGGAAGATGGTGGAAGGGCTGTCGGCGCAGGGCTCGGCAAAGGTCTGGCCGGGCACCACCTCGAACAGGTCGCCGCGGCGGAACGCCTCCTTCGCCGCCCGCACCACCTGCTGGTACTCGCCGGGGGCATGGTCGCAGGCCGCAGCGGCGTTGGTGTCCGGACGGTAGCCATGGATCCGTCCGCCGCCTGCGATTCCCTCCGTGCAAGCGCCATCCACCACGAACTCGTAGGCGAAGCGGCGCGCCACCCCGGCGCCATGATCGACCACCAGCAGCCGGTCGGGCAGATACAGCACGAGGTCGCGCTGGTCGTCCGGCCGCTCCAGCCGGCGGCGGATCGGCTCGAACTGGAAGGCGAGGTCGTAGCCGAAGGCGCCGTAGAGCCCCAGGAATGGCTCGTCCGGGCAGGCGAACAGCGCCATCAGCGCCCGCAGCACGCTGAAGACCGACGGCTGACGGCTGCGCTCCTCCTCCGCGAAGACGCCGGTCGGCCGGCGGACCAGGGCGGTGACGCGGCCCGCCGTCACCTCCAGCCCGACCAGCGCCTCATGCCCGTCCAGCGTCCCGGCGACCGCGGGCAGTAGAAGGCGGCCGCGCGGGTTCAGCGCGTCGATGCGCACGCTGCGGCCGCGGGCGGTCACCGCCAGGGGCGGATCGACGAAGCCCATGGCCTGACGGCGATAACGGCCGGGCGCCTCCACCCCGCCGGACAGCAGCAGGCCGCGCCGTTCGTCCAGCGCGACGGCGAGCGTGTCGAGCGCCTCGGCGATCCCCACCGGCTCGGCGGTGCGGCGCACCTCCAGCCCGCCGCCGGTGGTGGTGGCGAACGGGTCGAGGAAGGCGGGATCGGCCAGGAAGATGTGGGCCGGATACAGGTGGGACGGGGTCATGGCGGCGGGGCTCCGATTCGGGCGTCTTGCTGGTGACGCCGCACGGTGCTTCCGCCTGCCTGTCCGTCTTTCCGTCGGTCGACCCGTTACCGGGTCAGGAAAAGGCCGCTCCGGATGCACCGGGCGGCCTTTTGTCGTCAATCCACGTTCACACGCGTCGCCAGGCCGGCCCGTTGGAGACGGGCCACCACCAATGCTGCGACAGGAGGGGAGAGGACATTTTCATGGGACCAAACGCAACACATGCAACGGCCGGCTGTCAAGCCCCACCATTCACGCCCCTTCCGGCGGCGGTGCGACGGCGTAGCTGCTGAGGTCCTCCTTGCGGCGCTCGTCCGAGGGCAGGCGGCCCTTGACCAGGAAGCTGATGTTCTCCGCCACGTTGGTGGCGTGGTCGCCGATGCGCTCGATCGACTTGGCGGCGAACAGCAGGTGGGTGCAGCCGGTGATCTGGGCCGGCGTCTCCATCATGTAGGTCAGGAACTCGCGGAACAGGCTGGTATAGGCCGCATCGACCTCACTGTCGCAATCGCGGACGGAGGCGGCCAGATCGGCGTTCTGTTCGGTGTAGGCGCGGCGCATGTCGCCGATCATCGCCTGCACCATGCGGCCCATCCGGACCAGCGAGGCGACCGGCGGCGCCACCGGCAGGGTGGCGAGCGTGACCGCCCGCTTGGCGACGGAGCCGGCGAAATCCCCCATCCGCTCCAGGTTGGAGGCGATCTTCAGTGCCGCGACGATCTCGCGCAGGTCCTTGGCCATCGGCTGGCGCAGGGCGAGCAGGCGGACGGTCATCGCCTCCACCTCCATCTCCAGACGGTCGATCTCGGCATCGCCCTTCAGCACCTCGGCCGCGATGTCGGCGTCCGGGCCGGCCAGCGAATCGAGGGCAAGCCCGACCTGCCGCTCCACCAGTTCGCCCATGCGGTCGATGGCGGTCCGCAGCGCCTCCAGTTCGGTGTCGAACGCCGCAAGCGTGTGTCCACCCGACATGATCCCCAACTCCTTGCTGTGACAGGCGGTCCGGCGCCCGACGCCCCGGAGATGGGGCGCGGGCGCCGCCGCGCCAAGCCGCCCATGCACTGGAAGCGCACTGGAAGCGGCCTTAACCTTTGGCATAGATTATTTCTGGACACTGGTCTATCGATGGACCACGCAACCAGACACACCGGACAGGGCCGATGACACCGCACGAGTTGGTTGCCGTGCTGGAAAAGCACGAGCGCTGGCTGAAGAACAAGTCGGGCGGTTCGCGCGCCAACCTGACCATGGCGAACATGGAAGGCTCGAACCTGTCCGGGGTCAACCTGGCGCAGGGCAAGCTGTCCGGCGCCAACCTGTCCCATTGCGACCTGTCCAACGCCAATCTCAGCACCGCCGACCTGTTCGCCGCCCACCTGACCAAGGCCGACCTGTCGGGTTGCAACCTGTACCGCGCCGACCTGCGCGGCGCCCACATGCGCGGCGCCAAGATGAAGCGCGCCATCCTGAAGGAGGCCGACCTGCGCGGCGGCGCCCTGCTCTATGGCGGGCCGGGCGGAAGCAAGGGGGGCAAGGGGCTGGATTTCGTCCGCTCCGACCTGTCCGGCACCGATTTCGACGATGCGTCGCTGACCAACGCCAACCTGTCCGGCGCCGACCTGACCGACGTGTCGATGAACGGCGCCGACTGCGAGGGCGCGCTGCTGACCGGCGCCACGCTGATGCGCGCCAGCATGAAGAGCTGCAATCTCGCCCGCGCCGACCTGCGCGGCAGCAACCTGTCCGGCGTGAACCTGCAGGGCGCCGTGCTGCGCGACGCCAACCTGACCGGCGCGATGCTGGCCGGCGCCAACCTGCGCAACGCCGACCTGCAGGGCGCCAAGCTGGAAGGGGCCGATCTGGCCGGAGCCGATACCACCGGCGCCAATCTGGCGCGGTCGGCCGACAATTTCTCCGTCCAGATCCAGCAGGCCCTGCATAGCCATTACACCTGGATCAACACCAACGGCACGATGGGTGCGCGGGCCGACCTGACCGGCGCCGACCTCAGCCACATCGACCTGTCCGGCGTGAACCTGTCCGGCGCCAACCTCAAGCGGGCCAATCTCAGCGGCGCCAAGCTGCGCGAAGCGCTGCTGATCATGTGCGACATCTCGGAAGCGGTGCTGGCCGGCGCCGACCTGGGCGGGGCGATCCTGGACGGCGCCAACCTGCGCGGCGCCAATATGGACGGCGTGCGGTTGGACGGCGCCGGCATCGGCTGGGTCGACATCAAGGGACCGGACGGCCAGCCGACCGGACGGCTGTGGGCGGCGAACCTGACCGGCGCGCGGCTGACCGGCGCATCCTGCGTCCGCACCAACCTGCGCGGCGCCAACCTGTCGGGCTGCGACTTCGCCAATGCCAACCTGACCGGCGCGATCCTGAGCGACGCGAACATCCGCGACGCCAAGTTCACCGGAGCGAACCTGACCGGCGCCAGCCTGCCGCCGCCGCCCGATCCGGACGACGACTGAGGCTGCCCGCAGCCCTGAAAACCCGAATGCTGGAAACGCGGGCGGCGCGAGGCCGCCCGGCTCACTCCTCCTCGCCGTCGCGGGCGGAGGCCGCTGCGGCGTTGAGGTTGGCGCCGACGCGGCGCAGCACGTCCAGCGTCAGGTCCAGCTCGTCCGGCGAGATGCCCTGGATGGCGAGCTGGGCGATTTCCGAGGCGCTGGGCATCATCGAATCGCGAAGCGCCCGGCCCTTGTCGGTCAGGAAGATGTTCATCTTGCGGCGGTCGTGGCTGTTGCGCACCCGCTGGACCAGCCCCTGGCCTTCCATCACGTTGACGGCGGTGACGGTGGTCGGCTCCATCATGCCGACGCGGTGACTCAACTCGCGCTGCGTCAGGCCATCCTCCTCCCACAGGGCGCGCAGGAAGAACCACTGCCCCATGCTGACGCCCGACCGCGCGATACGGGTTTGAAGGGCGCGGGCGAAGGCGCGGTTCACTTCACGGACGACGAACGATAACGCACCGTCGGCCGAACCGGCCGCATCCTCCGAACCGCCGGGGCGCTCCGGCTCCCACCCCTTGACAGACGCCTCCATACCGACAATCTCTCTGCCGTCGTTACCAAGTCGACAACCATTCCCGCCCACCGGGTGCAAGCGCCGGGCGGTCGCCCGTGAGGGTACCTGGCGCCATCGCGTCGATCGGGTCCATGCCATCCCGGTGATACCACCTTGACACGAATGGTCCTGGCTGCGTCATCCAATCATAACGTGCTGTGTGCAAAGCGCAAATCAATTGCGCAGCCATCGGTCGCAGGCATGCAATGATATGTCGGTCAAAGGATCGGCAAATATCATCCAACTTAAGCAGAACGGTGACGCGGATACGGTGCATGGCCGCCCTGTGTAGGGTCGATCTTTTTGACGCAAGCGTCAGTTGCCATATCCGCATATGGTAGGAGGCGCGAAGATTTCCCTTTGGATCGGTTTTATTTGCCAATTCGTATCGCGGAGACGGTGAAATGTGAACATTTCGCTAAAATCCCGCAGAGTCCCGCCCAACCGCTTGTATCCGCCGCGACCTTTGGTCACACAGACGTCAATCGACCCGATGCCCTACCGCCACCCTTGCCGCCACAGGAGCCAGCGACCGCAATGACCGCTTCGCCGACCGTCCCTTCGTCCCGTACCGTCACCGTCGCCGCCACCCAGATGGCCTGCAGCTGGGACCGTGCCGCCAACGTCGACGGCGTCGAATCGCTGATTCGCGAGGCTGCCGCCAAGGGCGCGCAGATCATCCTGCCGCAGGAGCTGTTCGAGACCCCCTATTTCTGCAAGGACCAGAAGCAGTCGCTGTTCGAACTCGCCGCTCCGGCCGAAGGCCATCCGGTGATCGAGCGGATGCGGGCGCTGGCGCGCGAGCTGTCGGTGGTGATCCCCGTCAGCTTCTTCGAGAAGGCGCGCAACGCCTATTACAACTCCATGGCCATGGTGGATGCGGACGGCAGCCTGCTGGGCGTCTACCGCAAGTCCCACATCCCCGATGGTCCTGGCTATCAGGAGAAGTTCTATTTCAGCCCCGGCGACACCGGCATCCCGGTGTTCAAGACCCGCTACGCCACCGTCGGCTGCGCCATCTGCTGGGACCAGTGGTTTCCCGAGACCGCCCGCGTCATGGCACTGAAGGGGGCGGAGATCCTGCTCTATCCGACCGCCATCGGGTCGGAGCCGCAGGATTCCTCCATCGACAGCCAGGGCCATTGGACGCGGGTGATGCAGGGGCATGCCGGCGCCAACCTGATGCCGCTCGTCGCCTCCAACCGCGTCGGGGTGGAACAGGGGGAAAGCTGCGCGCTGACCTTCTATGGCTCCTCCTTCATCGCCGGTCCGCAGGGGGAGATCGTGGCGCAGGCCGACCGTGAAAGCCGGACGGTGCTGACCGCGACCTTCGACCTCGACCGCATCGCCGCCCAGCGCGCCTCCTGGGGCGTCTTCCGCGACCGCCGTCCGGAACTGTACGGCGCCCTGCTGACGCTGGACGGAGAGACCACGCCGCGGCGCTGAGCGTCGCGGCGGCATCCCCGCCGCACCGCCGTCAGACCGTCAGCCCTGTGCCGGATCGGGAGTTGCCCAGGGACTGTGCCGCTCCGTAGGCCGCAGCGGCACGTCCGGCCGGCGAGTCCCCGGATTGCCGGCGCAGTTCGGCCTGCGCCTGCAGCTTCGCCGCATCGGCCTGCGCCGCGACGCGCATGTCCTGGGGCGATGGGTCGGCCGGGGCGAGGGCGGCGGCCTTCACCTGTTCCATCTTGGCGATGGTTGCGGCCGGCTCCGATTCGGAACTGACGTCGATCGGCACCTCGCCGGCAACGGCGTAGTTCTTGCCGTCCGGCCCGCGGGTGTAGGTGAAGGACGCGCTGCCGGCATGGCTGCCGCCGGCCGCCTGATGCGCCGCCTCGTGCTGGCGGACGTTGGCGTCGATCTGCTTGAGCTTCTGGACCTGCTGCTGCGCCGCGTCGGACAGGGTGACCGTGTCCGACGGCCCGGCGGTCCCACCGCCGTCCTTCCCTTCGGGCGCACTCCTGCTTTCGCCCCGCGACGGCTGGCTTCGCGGAGCGGCGTAGGTCCCGATGGGCAGGCTGGAGATCGAAAGGTCGGCAGCCACCGTCCGCATCCTCAAGAAGGGGCCGGTTCTCCGCCAAATTTAGGACGAATCGGCCGTGCCGGCAACGGCGAGGCCGGTTCGTCCCGCAGGCTCGCTCACCCCTGCTCGAAGCCGGTCAGGACATTGGCGACATTCACCCCCAGATCGTCGACGGCATAGCCGCCCTCCATCACGAACAGCGTCGGCAGGCCGATGCCGGCGATGGCGGCCCCCATGCGCAGGAAATCCTCCGACAGCAGCCGGAAGCGGGAGATCGGATCGCCGCCATAGGTGTCCGCCCCCAGCGACAGGACCAGCGCGTCGGCCCCGAACGCCCTGATCTGCTCCGCCGCCGCGGACAGCGCCTGGGCATAGCCGGCCCAGTCGGTGCCCCAGGGCAGCGTCAGGTTCAGGTTCGCCCCGTCGCCCGCTCCGGCGCCGGTCTCGTCGGCATGGCCGCAGAAATAGGGGAACTCGTCGGCCGGGTCGGCATGGATCGACACGAACAGCACGTCGCCGCGCTCCCAGAAGATCTCCTGCGTGCCGTTGCCGTGGTGGTAGTCGACATCCAGCACCGCCACCCGCGCGGCACCGCCGTCGCGCAGCGACTGTGACGCGATGGCCGCGTTGTTCAGGAAGCAATAGCCGCCGTAGAAGGCGTGTCCGGCATGGTGGCCGGGCGGCCGGCAGAGCGCGAAGGCGCTGCGGTCGCCGGCGCGCAGCCGGTCGGCGCCGGTCAACGCGCTGTCCGCCGCCGCGGTCGCCGCGCGCCAGGTGCCGGAGGTGATCGGCGTCCCGGCATCGAAGGAGTAGAAGCCGAGTCGCCCGTCGATGGACCGCGGCACCCGCCGCCGCGACATGCCCGGCGCCACCCAGTTCAGCGGCAGCGCATCGATGTCGGCGCCATGTTCCGCCACCCACTCGTCCCAAGCGGTCTGGAGGAAGCCGAGATAGCCGGCGTCATGCACCCGCTCCAGCGGGGCGAGGCCATGGCGGGTGGGTTCGACGATGGGCCCGAGCCCGACCGCCTCTATCCGCGCCCGCACGATGTCGGCACGGGCCGGCTTCTCGTAGCAGGGGACGAGCTGGCCGTCGTTGAGTTCGGACCGGCCGGCCTGCAGCCGGTGCTCTTCGCTGTGGATGACGATCACGCCACTGGTATCCTTCGGTGTTTTCCCCGGCCGCTTGCCGGCGCCGTGCCGCCCTTCGTTGCAGCCGCTTCAGCTGCAATGGGCGGACGGCGCATCATAGCCCTGCCCGCCGGCCCACGGATCCCGCCCTTTTGCATGGCGCACCGGATGCGGACCATTGCCTTCCGGTTGAATGCATTCGATAGTGTTCACCTATTTCAGCTCGCTTAGGGCGGGTGAATGACCGGATATTGAACATCGATGCTGGCTGCTGCGTGCAGGATATTCGCCCGATTGGCACCGGGGGCGGTGCCGTTGCTGTGGGCGTGCGCCGTGTTGGCCGCCGGGCCGACGCGAAACGATCCTCTTTTGCCGCCGTCCGCCTCTCCCCTGGAAGCCGCCTTTTCCGCCCGCGCCGGCGAGCCGCTGCGCCAGTTCGGCTATGACCTGTTCGCCCCCGCGCGCGATGCGGCGACCGGTGACTCCGGCGCCCCCGGTGCCGTTCAGGGCGATTACGTGCTGAACACCGGCGACGCCGTGACGGTGACGCTGCGCGGCCAGAAATCCTTCAGCAAGCGTTTCACCGTCGACCGCAACGGCCAGCTGGTGGTGGACGACCTGCGCCCGGTCACCGCCGCCGGCCTGTCGCTGGACGCCCTGCGGCGGGAGCTTGCCGCCGCGGTGACCGCCACCTGGCCCAACACCGAAGCCTTCGCCACCCTGGCGGAGGTGCGGCGGATCGGCGTGGTGGTGACCGGTGCGGTCCGGAATCCCGGCCGGCAGGAGGTCAGCGCCTTCGCCACCGCTCTCGACGCCCTGTCGGCGGCCGGCGGGGTGGACCGGGGCGGCAGCCTGCGGGCCATTCGCCTGATGCGGGCGGGCGGCGGGATCGCAATCGACCTGTATGCCCTGCAACTGGCGGGGGCCACGGGCAACGCCGACCTGCCGCTGCGCGACGGCGACCGCCTGTTCGTTCCGCCGCTGGGCGCCACCGTCGGCATCGCCGGGCCGGTCAAGCGGCCGGGCATCTATGAACTGCCGCCCGGCGGCGGTCCGCTGTCGGCGGCGGAACTGCGCGATCTGGCAGGCGGCGCCTTGCGGCCCGGCCGTGCCCGGCTGCTGCGACTCGGCATCGGCCCGTCCGGCGAGGAAACGGCGGAGGAGATCGCCGACGCCGACAGCCGCCGGTTCGGCGACGGCGACCTGCTGCTGCTCGCCCCGCTGCGCGAGGACCGCCGCGGCGAGGTGCGGCTGGAGGGGCATGTCCTGCGCCCCGGTCCGCGCGCCCTTCCGCAGGGCGGGACGCTCGCCGGACTGCTCTCCCGCAGCGATCTGCGCCCCGACCCCTATCTGCCTTTCGCGGTACTGGAGACCGGCGACCCCGCCACGGGATCGCGCATTCTCCAGCCGGTCGATCTCTCCGCCGTGCTGAACGGGCGCGACCGCCGGCGGCTGGCCGAGGGCGACATCCTCCATGTGCTGGGGGCCGGCGATGTCGATTTCCTGACCGCGGAGCCGGTGCTGGCCCTACTGCGCGGGGAGCGCAAGCCGCCGGAGGACGCCTGCCCCGGGCTGGTCGCGCTGGCCCGCAGTCTTGCCGCGGAGCCCGACGGGCCGCTCGCCACCGGTCCGCAGGCCCGCGCCGCCGCCGGGCTGGCCGGCGCGCGCACGCCCTGCCCGCCCCTGTTCGCCGCGGTGCCCGACCTGCTTCCCCTGGCGCTACGCCATGCCGTGCTTCGGCTGTCCGGTGTGTCGCGCCCCGGCTTCTACCCGGTCGTCGGCGGGTCCGGAACCAACACCGGAAGTCCGGGCCACCGCGAAACCATCGTCGAGTCGGAGGCGCCACAGTACGAATTGATCGGCCATATCCGTCGTCCTGGCACCCGTCGCCTGACGGCGGGGACCACGCTGCGTGGCGCGTTGGCGGAGGGCAAGGCCCTGAAACGCGACGTCTATCCGCTGCTGGGCATCGTAGAACGCTACGACCGGCGCAGCCTGACCCGCGCCTATCTGCCCTTTTCCCCGCAGGAGGTGGCCGCCGGGCGGGCTGATCGCGGGCTTGCCGACGGCGACCGCATCCACCTGTTCGCCGCGGACGACATCCGCAGCCTTGTGAAGCCTGCCAACATCCACACGGATGCCAAGTCCGCCGAGTCGGCGGATGAGACGGCAGACGAGCCGCCGATGCTGGCCGCGTTGCTCGACCCGGCCATCGTCGCGGTGATCGCCGAGCGCACGGTGCAGGTGCGCGGCGCGGTGCGCGAACCCGGCGGCTATCCCGTCGCCGACCGCACGCCGCTGTCGGCTCTGGTCGCTGTCGCCGGCGGGCTGTCCGCCGATGCCGATCCGGCTGCGGCCGAGCTGACCGCCGCGACCGGCGGCCGCAACGTCGTCGATCTCGGCCGCGACGGCACGCGCACGGTCGGCCCAGGCGATGCGTTGAGGATCAATCCGCGTCCGCAGGCGCTGGAGTCGCGCGCCGTCGCCATCGAAGGGGCGGTGCGCCGGCCCGGTCGCTACGACATCGGCCGCGGCGAGACGCTGTCCTCCCTGATCGCGCGGGCCGGCGGCCTTCTGGAGGACGCCTATCCCGCCGGTGCCGTCCTGACCCGCGAGAGCGAGCGCCGCCGCGAGAAGGAGCAGTTCCAGCGTCAGGCGCGCGAGCTGGAGCGGACGCTCGCCCTGGAGGTGGAAAAGGGCGAACCGGTGAAGGCCGAGAATGTCGCCCTGGCGCGGCAGCTCGCCGCCCAGCTTCGCGGTGCCGAACCGCTCGGCCGCGTGGTGGTGGAGGCGGACCCCGCCGTCCTGCGCACCCGGCCCGAGCTGGACCCGCTGCTGGAGCCCGACGACCGCATCCTCATTCCCAAGCGGCCGCTGACCGTGGCGGTCGCCGGGGAGGTCCTGCACCCCACCACCGCGCAATTCGTCAGCGGCAAGAGTGCCGACGATTACCTGAGCGAGGCCGGCGGCCCGACCCGCGACGCCGACACCGGACGCAGCTTCCTGGTTCTGCCCGACGGCCGGGCGCGCCCGCTGGCCCTGTCCTCCTGGAACCATCGGGTGGAGACGATCCCACCCGGATCCATCCTGGTGGTGCCGCGCGACCCGCGGCCTTTCGACGGGCTGGATGCCGCCAAGGTGTTCGGCAACATCCTGAGCCAGCTCGCCATCACCGCCGCCTCCGTCTCGGTGATCGCGCGATGACCATGACGCCCCCTCCCCGTCTTGCGATCCTGACCGTGGTCCGCGACGACCGCGCCGGTCTGATCGACACCCATGACAGCCTGCGGGGGCAGCTGGGCGCGACCGTCGCCTGGATGGTCGCCGACGGCGGATCCACCGACGGAACCGCGGAGTGGCTGGCGGACAATGCCCATTTACCGGTCTGGTGGCGATCCGCGCCCGACAATGGGCTCTACGCGGCGATGAACGACGGGCTCGATGCCGTCCGGCGCCTCGGCTTCAGCCATGTGCTGTTCCTGAACGCCGGCGACCGGCTCGCGGCGCCGGACAGCGCGGCCCGAATCGTGGATGCCGCCGGCCGCCACCCCGGCGCCGCCCTTCTCTACGGAAATGCGCTGGAGCGGCAGCGCGACGGACGTATCCTGGTTAAGCGCGCGCGGTCTCACCGCTGGGCGTCCTTCGGCATGTTCACGCACCATCAGGCCATGATCTACGGCGTACCGGCCCTGGCGGGCCTCCGCTTCGATCCCGCTTTCAGGATCGCGGCCGACTATGCCTTCACGCTCGCCGCGCTCGAACGCGGACCGGCGGTCCGGCTCGACTGGCCGGTCTGCCTGTTTGCCCCCGGAGGGCTGTCGCAACGTGATGCCGCCGCTGGCCGTCGCGAGCAGGAGGCGATTCGACGGCTTCAGCTTGGGCAGGGCCGGGCATGCGCGGCGGCCATCACCGCAGCGCAGCGAGTCGTGCTGGCAGTGCGCCACCGCTTTCCCACGGCTTACGCGAAATTACGTTTCAGATGCCCGGAAACTTAATGTCTTTCACGCGCCACCTCCCACTTCCACCCAAACGGACCGTTGATGCGCACAAATGGTTGCATAGAATTTACTTTCTGAACTAAGCATTCTCGCGGCGCCTTCCCTCCGGCTTTCCCTTCGAGGTACGACTTATGAGCGCGACCAAGACCAAACTCGCCCCCGCCCACACTCTGTCGCGCCGCGGCGAAGGTCCCAATCCGATCGACATCCATGTCGGTGCCCGCCTGCGGCTTCGCCGCACCCTGCTTGGCCTGAGCCAGGAAAAGCTGGGCGAGGCGGTCGGGATCACCTTCCAGCAGCTGCAGAAGTACGAACGCGGGTCGAACCGCATCAGCGCCAGCCGCCTGTACAACCTTTCCCAGGTTCTGGGCGTGCCGGTCAGCTATTTCTTCGACGACATGCCGTCTCCCGACCAGATCGCCGCCGAGGCACCGGCCGAAAGCGCGAGCGAGACCGAGGAATTCGAGTCGATGGCCCGCCGCGAGACGCTGGAGCTGGTGCGCGCCTATTACCGGATCGAGGATCCGGGCGTGCGCAAGCGCACCTTCGACCTGCTGAAGGCGCTGGGCGGCGACCGCATCGCGCTGGTCGAGGAATAAGGGGCAGGCGAAGGGGAGCAGCCCGACGGAAGGCGCGCGGCGGAATCCTGCGCCCGGACGGCGGACCGCATCTTGAGCCCGACCTGCCAGTAATAGAACGCGCGTGCCAACGCGTGGTCGAGCCCGCGTGTGCCGTCGAGGATTCCCAGGCGCAGCACATAGGCATGCAGGAAGGCCCAGAGGGGACGGCCCGGCAGGCGCTGGAACAGCCGCTTCAGCGTCCGCCGCCGCAGCAACCCGCCGTCGCCCGGCTCGCCGTCAATCAGCCGCTCTATCCGGCCATCGGCACGCAAGGCCGCCTCCCAGTCGGAATAGCGGTTGTGCCGATCGAACCAGGCGGACGGCGGCTTGGCGTCGCCATGGTCCATCGGATGGCGCAGGCGCCCGGTCGTGCCGGCAACCAGCGGCTGGTAGTGCCCCTCGACCTCCCACATGGCAGCGACGTCCAGGTCCGGCTGATCGGGAAAGCGGACATGGCGGCGGTCGAGCAGGGCCAGCTTGCGGTTCCAGCAGCCGAAGCGCAGAGCCCGCCCGCGCAGCACCGGCCGGCCGTCGATCCAATAGGCGGCATGGCGCGGCCCGCCGGCCATCAGCCCGGCGATCTCCCCGACCAGCGCCGCGGTCGGCCGCTCGTCGGCATCGACGAACAGCACCCAGTCATGGGCCAGCGGCAGGTTGTCCAGGCACCATTGCTTCTTCTTCGGATAGCGTCCGTTCCAACGGAAGGGAACCACCCGTGCGCCGAGCGACCGGGCGATGTCCGGCGTGCCGTCGTCGCTGCCGCTGTCGACAACGAAGCATTCAGCGAAGCGGGTCAGGGCCTCGAGGCAGGCGGCGAGGTTGGCTGCCTCGTTGCGGGTCATCACCACGACGGAAACGGGGATCCCGGTCATCGCATCCCCTCCCCCGTGCGTCCGTCCCGCAGGGCATGGCAGGCCGACAGGGCGAAGCAGGCAGCGGCTAACCCGGCCAGTCCTGCCAGCGGCACCACAACCGCCGGGTTGGGCCAGTCCGGCAGGGCCGCGGCGACGGGCGGCTGGATCATGTCGGCGGCGAAAGGAAGATCGACCCCGATCATCATCGCCACCCGCTCCTGGTCCAGCAGCAGGTCGCTCAGCGCCTGCCGATGCTCGGCCACCGTGACGGCGCCCAGCCGGTCCCTGATATGGGCGATCTGGGCGGCGCTGCGCCGCGCGGCCTCCGCCCGCAGATGGGCGTCGGTGGCCGCCGCGATGCGTCCCAGCAGGTCGAGCGCCGTCGCGCGGTCGGGATGGCGCAGCGTGACCCGCCGCATCGGTCCCGACCGCAGCATGTCGATTACCAGCCGGTCGCGCAGGGCGCGCGCCACCCGCTCCCCATCCGGTTCGACCCAGTCCTGCCGGCCGACCAGCGCCAGCAAGATCCGCTTCACCGCCGGAATCACCCCGGCGGGCGGACGCCAGCCTTGCGTCTGCGCATCCCAACGGTCGGGGAACAGGGCGTGCAGGACGCCGGGATCGCGCGCCAGCTGCTCCGCCACCGGGCCGGAGCCGAACAGCTCCAGATAGCGGGCGAAGTCGGACAGCGATTCGTCGCCGGCCCCCGGCTCGGCCATCGCGGCGGAGTCGCGACCGCTGAGGGTCGGCACGCGCGCCCCCATGGCGGCGGACCCGACCCGGGCCGTCGGCCCGATCACCATCGCCGCCGTATAGGCCGGCGTGACCAGCCACAGGGCACAGACCGCCAACGCGATCCCCCCGGCCGCGCCGACGAGAAGCCAGCGCCAGCCCCGGCGCAGCAGGCGGACGACGCCGCGCAGGTCGCCCTCGCCGTCCCGCGTGGGCAGCCGCAAAGTCATGGCGTCGGGTTGGGCGAGCGCGCCGTCAGGCATGGGGGAGCGGCCTCGCCAGCATCGGACGTGGGGCTCCCCGCACCGGCAGGAGACGTTCGGCCATCGCGGCAAAGGCGGCGGCGGCATGATCGGCCGTCCAGGCCGCGGACCGGCGGGCGGCACGGTCACCCTCCGCCGCGCAGCGCAGGGGATCGGCGGCATAGGAACGGACCGCGTCGGCGATGGCCGCACCGTCGAACGGGTCGACGACAAGGCCGCAACCGGCCACCTGCGCCGCCGCTTCGCTCCCGCGCGGTCCCAGAAACAGGCAGGGGCGCCCCGCTGCCTGGACGCCGGCAAGCTTGCTCGGCACCAGCATCCCTTCCGCGGCCGGGTGCATCGCCACCAGATGCAGGTCGGCGGCGGACAGGCTCTCCGCCAACCGGCCGGCCGGCTGCCAGGGCAGGCGCCGCAGGTTGCGCAGGCCGCGGCTTCGCGCCTCCCCCTCCACCGCGGCGAACCCCCGCCCCTCCCCGGCCAGCAGGAACAGAATGCCCGGGTCACTGTCCTGCAGCCGCGCCGCCGCTTCAAGCACGCCGCTCATGGGATGGGCGAGGCCGAGCGTGCCGGAATAGGCGACCAGAAAGCGGCTTTCCCCTTCCGCTTGGCCGTCCGTCATTCCCAGAGAGCGGCGGACCCCGTTCCCGGCCTTTGGCAGGGGGCGGATGGCGGGATCGGACCAGTTGGGCAGAAGGCGCAGCCGCTCCGCCGCCACCCCCATCGCGGCGATCCGGTCGCGCATGCAGCGTCCTATCGCGATCACCGCGTCGTGCCGGCGCAAGGCGCGGGCCATGCCCAACCCGGCCAGCCGGCGGAGCGGTGCCGGCATCCGCACCCCCAGCACCGGCAGCAAATCGGGATAGAGATCCTGGCACCAATGCAGCGCCGCCGCGCCATGGCGTGCCGCCAGCATCGGCCCGGCCAGCGCCATCATCGGTGGATCCGTCATCGTGACCACCACGTCATGGCGCGGCAGGCGCAGGGCGCGACCGGTCAGGCGGCACAATGACTCGAGATAGGCACGGGCGTCCGGCCGCTCCCCCTCCGGCACGCTGCCGCCGGTCCGGTGGAGCGCGATGCCGTCCGACGCCTCCGCCCGCGCCTGCCTGCCGTCCGCGATTCCACCGTCTGCGCCCCCGCCGTCCGCGACAACCGAGACCCTCCACCCCGCAGCCGCCATGCGGACGGCCAGATCGTGGAGGCAACGTCCGGTCGCCCCGCGGTCCGGCGGGAACACCCGATTGACGAACAGGATTGAAGGTCTGTCGAGCGACACAGCGCACCAAAGCCTGATTTGCACGCGTAAGTATGCTTGCGCTTCAGCCTCTGGACAACCCTTTCCTGAGTTCGGATGCCAAGAGCATCAGCGACAGGATGACGCCGGTGTCGAGATACTTGAAACTGGTGTGAAGGCAGAGCGCCATCAGCAGCGGCGGCACCACCGCCATCGCCAGGAGCGGATCCTCCGCCAGCAGGCGGCGCCAGGGCCGGACCAGGGCGACCAGATAGGCGCCAAGCGCCAGCACGCCCAGAAGCCCGGTCTTCAGCAGGCCATAGCTGACCAGAGTGTGGGTGTAGCCGACCCGCCATCCGCCCACCGCCGGATTGGCGATTCGCGCGCCCCACCCATCGCCGAACAGCAGCGCCCAGGGCGATGACACGACATGGTCGATCACCGCCGTTGCTTCCTCCCAGCGCGTGTTGGCGCCGGTCAACCTCGTTTTTTCCGCCGCCTGCTGCCACGCGCCGACCAGCGCGTCTCCGGCCGGAAAGGCGACGAGCCCGGCGGCCAGCAACAGAGGCGCCGCCAGCCAGAGCCGCCGCCGCACCCACCACAGCGCGACCGTCGCCAGCGACAGCGCCGCCAGTCCCAGAGCGGTGCGGTGGACGGCGCCGGCCAGGGCGCCGAGGCAGAGCGCTCCCCCGGCGGCACAGGCGAGCGCCGCGATCCAGCGGCGGGCCGGTCCCCCGATCGCCACCAGCGAAAGCGCCAACGCCGGCAACGCCACCGCGGCGAACAGAACGGATGGCGCGTTCAGCAGATAGGCGCCGCCGTCGGCCATTGCCCGCGTGCCGACGGCGCCGAAGCCCCAGCCCGCCTGCTTCCACCAGCGCAGGGCCAGCAGCAGCCCGGCAAGCGCCAACCCGCCGGCCAGCAGGCGCACGCCCCAGGCTCCGGCAGGCCGCAAGGCGGGCACCAGCAGAACGGGCAGGAACAGATAGAACAGCGGCACCACGTCGCGCAGGATGTCCGCCGCATCCCAGCCCAGCACCGCCCCGCGCAGCAGCGGCGCCCACAGCAGCCAGCCGAGTGCCGCGACCGCAACCGACATCCAGGCGGCGTCACCCGAGCCGCGCAGGGCGTGGCCGGTCGCCACCGCCAAGGGCCGCTTCCAGCCGACGCACAGCAGGATCAGCAGCCCGATGGCCGCCTCGCCCCAGCGCAGGGACGGCGGTGCCGGAACGCTGACGCCGCCATAGAGCAGCAGTGCCGCCGCCATCGCAAAGGGAGCGACCGGATGCGGCCCAGCCGCGGCTATCACCGCTGCACCGGTGAAGTGGTGCAGGCGCCGGTCAGGCCCAGCGCTGCTCGGCGCGGTCCAGCCGGTAGAACAGCCCTTCCTGCGGACGCAGGCGCAGGGTTCCGGTCAGGGTCACCGGTTCCCGCGTGGCAGCCAGCGCGATGGAGGAGTGGACATGCATCATGCTGCCGGGGCCGGGGCTTTCGCAGGCGGGGCAGCCCATGGGGTTGGCGGACAGGATGAAGCGGTTGTGGCTGGCGCCGCCGGTCAGCGGAACCATGAAGCCCCGGACGGTGACGGTGCGGCCGTCCAGCGCCGACACCTTGACCGGAAACTGCGGATCGCCGGCAAGTCCGCCCAGCCGCACCGCGCCCAGGTCGCGCCACAGCGCCGTGGCCTCGTCCAGCGGCAGGTGGAAGGGGCCGGCGGGATGGCTGGGCGCGTCCGGCGTGCCGGCGGCCCACACGGCCCAGCCGGCGACGGGTGCCAGCGCAAGCGGCAACAAGATCTGGCGCCGGCCGGGCATGGCCGCGCCGAGACGGGTGGCGGTGTTCATGGTCGCTTCTCCCCTGCTGCGTTGCTTCGTCACCGGGGCTGCGAAATTGGGGCGCCGTGTGTTCTGGAAGTCTTCGGTCCGGTCGCCGGGGGACAGCATGATCCGGTGTGGGGCGCCGCCTTCTGCCGGACGGTCGCCGATTGCGCGGGAGTGTCCGGCAAGTCGAGCTTCCGGTCAACGCCCATTTCGGTGTGCCGTGGTAGGGAATGGGATCCGGAAGGACAGGGCGCGCGGGTGCGGCAACACCGACGATTTCAAAAAAACGCAATCTGTTTGACGGAATACGCCACGTCGCTCCATAGTCCACCGGCTGTCCCTGCCGCACTGCACACAGCCCTGAGCCAGCCGTTCCCGTAACGAGACGAGCCATGGAAACCTTCCGCTTCCAGCCGGGCGAAACCCCGGTCCTGCTCAGCATTCCGCATGTCGGGACCATGATTCCGCCGGACATCGCCGCGACGATGACCGACCAGGGGCTGGCGCAGCCAGACGTCGATCGCCATCTGGACCGGTTGTACCACTTCGCCCCGGCGCTCGGAATCGGTTTCCTGACGGCGCTCTGTTCGCGTTACGTCGTGGACCTGAACCGCGATCCCGACGGCCTCGTCGCCCAGCCCGGGCTCGACCCGACGGAAATCTGCCCGCTGACCACCTTCGACCATGCGCCCATCTACCCCGCCGGACAGGAGCCGGACCGGGCGGAGATCGAAAGGCGGGTCGGCGCCTATTGGCGTCCCTACCACGAGCAGCTTCACAGCGAACTGCATGCCCTGCGCGACCGGTTCGGGGTTGCGGTGCTGTTCGATGCCCATTCCGTGCGCAGCCGGGTTCCGCGCTTCTTCGACGGCACCCTGCCCGATTTCAACCTGGGCACCGGCGACGGCAGCAGCGCCGCCCAGCCGCTGGTCACCCGCCTGATGAACGTCCTTTCGGCGTCGGAACGTTACTCTGCCGCATTGAACGGCCGCATGCGCGGCGGCTTCATCATCCGCAGCTACGGCAGGCCGGACGAGAACATCCACGCCATCCAGTTGGAACTGACCCAGTCCACCTACATGGACGAGGAAGCCCCCTACCGCTTCCGCCCCGATCTGGCGGCGGAGGTGAAGCCGGGGCTGGAGCGGCTGATGAGCGCGGTCGTCGAATGGGCGTGGCAGAAGGCCAGCGGACAGCGCCGCGCGGCGTTCCTGTAACACCCCCTTAAGAAAGAGTGGCCCTCCCCCGTCGCCGGAGAAGGGCCGAAGGACGGCCTGATCGGGGATGGATCAGATCTGGCCGCGCTCGCTCGCCTGACGCATCAGGACGTACTGGCGCATCATCTGATTGCGGAAACGGTAGCGTTCCAGGCCCGGCTCCACCACCGGGGCCAGGACGCCACCATGGTCCTCGCGGGTCAGGCGTTTCAGCAGGTCCAGCGTCGCGGCACTCGGCAGTTCGCCGCTGTCGCCCGCCAGATCGTTGGGATCGAACACGCCATAGGCATCCGCCGGGCACAGGGCGGCGGCCAGCAGCGCGTCCTCCAGCTCGGCACGGCGGTCGGCCGCCAGCGCGCGGGCGTAGCTCTCCACGATGCCGCGCTCGGCCTCCTGCAGGCAGCGGGCGACGGCATAGGCCAGATCCGGCCGCTCCACCAGCTTGCTGCCACGGCTGACGGCGCTGCGCGCCGCATGCAGGCCGAGAAGCTGCGCGTAATAGGGCAGACCGCGTACGAACTCGGCGATCCGCCGCACCACGTCCGGCGCGAACTCGATGCCGGCATTCTGGGCGCCGGCCTGGATCAGACGGCCGATCTCCTGGTCGGTCATCAGCGGCAGATGCACCGGCACCAGCGACCGCTGGATCGAGGGATGCTTGCCCAGCAGCTGATCCAGATTCTCCGCAACGCCGACCACCAGCAGGGTGACGGGGATCGAGCTGTCGGTCAGGTTCTTGAACAGCTCCGCCAGCTTGTTGCGGAAATCCTCGTCGAGGACGCGGTCGTACTCGTCCAGGATCAGCAGCACATGGGTGGCGTGGATGCCCGACAGCACCTCGTTCAGTTCGGTCACGCTGAAGGTGCCGTCCGGCAGCAGCTCGTTCAGGCTGGCGAAGTTGCGCCGGGCCGCGAACGGGTTGTCCAGCGCGGAGCGGTAATAGGTGGAGGGGATCTTCTTCAGGAAGTGCCTGAAGATATCCTCGAAGCTCAGTTCGCCGCTACAGGTCAGCTTCAGCGACAGGTAGCCGGCCTGCCCGGCGATTTTCTCGATCGCGTTGGCGACGGAGGTCTTGCCGCGGCCGCGGTCGCCGTAGAGGATGACGTGCGCCCGCTCCTCCTCGATGGCCGAGATGATGCGGCGCAGCGTGTCGTTGCGGCCGATGAACAGCCCGTTCAGCTGCTGCTTGGGCCGGGTCGGAGTGAAAGCCTCGCGCAGCAGGCCGTTCAGTTCGGGCGTCAGGCCCTTCAGCATGGCCGGCGCGTTGGCGCCCATGCCGCCGCGATAACCGCCGTTGACCGACATGGTGAAGCGCGGCAGGTCGTGCTCGCTCTCCGCCTCGCGCCCGCCGGGCTGAGGAAACATGTGGCCGCGGCGGTCGCCGGTGGCGTCGTTGTCGATGATGTCGGGCTGACGCGGCGCGGCAGGACCGCGCATCGCCTCGAACCCGGCGCGTCCCGGTCCTCCGCCCTGTCCGCCGCCCTGCCCCCCGTCGACGGGACGCAGCAGCGTCGCGCCGGGCCGGGAGAATCCGGGAGCATTGGGGAAATTGCCGGTGGCAGGCCCGGGACCGGACATCCCCGGACCCGACATGCCGGGTCCGCTCATGCCCATTCCAGTGCCGGTCAGGCCGCCGCCCAGTCCATTGCTGCCAAGTCCGCTACCGCCGAGACCCGCACCGCCAGCCGCCGGCATCCGTTCGTCCGCCACGGCGGCCGAGCGACGCTTCCGAAAGAAATTCCGCATCCGTCCCAATCCCCACGCGTTGTCGGCGTTCGCGGAACCGTTCCCCTTTCGGCTTCTCTGTCGGGCCAGGAACGGTTCCGCGTGTTCCCGATGTAAGCGCTGCGTCGGCCGGGGTGGGCTGGGATTTCGGATATAATACCGACGCGGCATCCCTCGTTCGGGGACCTCTTCCGAAGGGGCGGGCACCCCGACGCCATAGGCCCGCTCAGCCGATCAGGATCGGCCCGACCGTTGCCCAGCCATAGAGCACGGCGAGGAACAGGGCGAGGGTCATGCATTCACGCAGGAAAGCCAGAACCGACATGCCAACCTCCATTGTTCGTGTCTTGTTCCGCTATAGCTACCAGAACGGACGCAGAACGGCAATCGGCAAGTTCCGTCTATGTTCCTGTTATGAGCGCGGGTGTTCCCTTCCGGACACAGATCGAACGGGTAGGCGGGTATAAGATTACGTGTCGGAAGTTCAGAAATTTCCGGCCTGATCGGCGTCGTCGTAGCGGATCAGGTCGGTCCAGGCGCGCTCCAGCCGTCGCAGCGTGCGGTAGGTGGTCTCGAAATCGGCGCCGTCGCTGTCGCTGCGCAGCAGGCTGTCGGCACGCGCCGCCTCCAGCTTCTTCAACGCCTCGCAGGTGGCAAGCCCCTGTTCGGACAGTTTGAGCCTTGCGGCCCGGCGATCGCGCAGGGAGGGGCTGCGGTCGACATAGCCGGCCTCCACCAGATGCTTCAGATTGTAGGAGGCGTTGGAGCCCAGGTAGTAACCGCGCTCCAGCAGGTCGCGGACCGACAGTTCCTCGGTGCCGATGTGCAGCAGCATCAGGGCCTGGGTCGGGCTGAGGTCGGTCACGCCGATCCGGGCCAGTTCCATCCGAAGCACGTCGAGGAAGCGCCGGGTGATGCTTTCCATGACGCGGCCAAGGTCGGTGTAGACCGCGGGGGCCGCCACGCTCTGCTGCATGCTCATCGTTCCTGTGCCAGTGGCTTGTCAGCCGTTGTCCGGTCGCCGCGGCACCGCCGCGATTGCGAACCGGCGGACCGGGGAAGCGGCGCCGGAGCCCCCTTCCCGCGGTCGTTTCTTAATGGCCTGTGACGATGGGCGGATTTTGATGCGAATTGGAGGGACAAACTTGAGACGCGGCGGCTTTTCGGCCCCCTAACCGCCCCGTCACATGGTCCCCGGGTAGGCTCCGCCATCCAGAAGAATGTTCTGGCCGGTCATGAATCCGGACCCCGCGGCGCAGAGGAAGGCACAGGCGGCCCCGAATTCCTCCGGATCGCCGAATCGGCCGGCGGGGTTGCCCTTGCGGCGAATCTCCATCTCTTCGTCGATGCTGCGCCCGGCGGCCTTGGCTCCACCCTCCATCGTCTTGCGCAGGCGTTCGGTCTCGAACGGGCCGGGCAGCAGGTTGTTGATGGTGACGTTGTGCTTCACCGTCTGCCGCGACAGGCCGGCGACGAAGCCGGTCAGGCCGCTGCGCGCACCGTTGGACAGGCCCAGGATCGGGATCGGCGCCCGCACCGCGGCCGAGGTGATGTTGACGATGCGGCCGAATCGGCGGGCGATCATCCCATCCACCGTCGCCTTGATGAGGAAGATCGGCGCCAGCATGTTGGCGTCCAGCGCGCGGATCCAGTCCTCGCGGTCCCAGTCGTGGAAATCGCCGGGCGGCGGCCCGCCGGCATTGTTGACCAGGATGTCCGGCTCCGGACAGGCGGCGAGTGCCGCAGCCCGTCCCTCCTCCGTCGTGATGTCGCCGGGGGCGGTGGTCACGGTGACGCCGGTGGCCTTGCGGATTTCCTCCGCCGTCGCCTCCAGCGCGTCGGCGCTGCGGGCGGTCAGGGTGACATGCACGCCTTCGCGGGCCAGCGCGAAGGCGCAGGCGCGGCCCAGCCCCTTGCTGGCGGCGCAGACGATGGCGCGTCGGCCGGCGATTCCCAAATCCATGCTCGTCCCTTCCTTGGTGTTTTCCGCCCGGATGTCTTCAGCGGGTCGTTTTGGAACCGGATCGTTGCGGTTCCGTCCGTTGCAGTTCCGAAAGGACCTCACGCGCCAGCGGCACGGTCACCCCGCGATGGGCGGCGAGCGAGGCGTGGTCCAGTGCGGCGACCAGCCGCCGGGCGAAGTCCAGCGACCGTTCCATCCGCGCCAGCAGATAGGTGATCACCTCCAGCCCCGGCCGCAATTGCCGGTCGGCGAACAGCTTCACCAGCACGGCGGCCAGCAGCGCGTCGTCGGGCGGACGGACCTCGACCGCCGGCGCCCCCTTGATGCGGGACCGCAGGTCGGCCAGCCGGGTGCGCCAGCGCGACGGCGCCTTGCGCGACAGCAGCAGAAGGTGTCCCTGCTGCTCGCGGGCGAGGTTGTAGAGATGGAACAGCGCCTCTTCCCGCTCGGGCCTGCCGGAAACCGCGTCGGCATCCTCGACCACCACGGCGTTGGCGGGCGCCAGCAGGGCCGGCACCGAGCCCGAGTCGAGCATCTCGCCCCTGGTGACGGCCGCATGGCTGCGGGCGCGCCAGACCTGGGACAGGTGGGTCTTGCCGCAGCCGGCCGGCCCGAACACGGTCAGCGCCGGGGCGGGCCAGGAGGGCCAGCGGTCGAGCCATGCCACCGCGTCGGCATTGCTGGGCGCAACGAGGAAGTCCTCGCAGCCCATCGCCGTCCGGTGCCCGAGGTCGAGCGGTATCTGCGCCGGCAAGCTCATGCGGACACACCCATCAGCGTTCCGCGTCGGTGCCGCGGTAGTACGGGCTTGAGAGATACTGGCGCAACGCGAAGCGGGTCAACACGCCGATGACCGCAGCCACCGGTACGGCCAGCAGAACGCCGACGAAGCCGAACAGGCTGCCGCCGGCCAGCAGGGCGAACATGACCCAGACCGCATGAAGACCAACCTTGTCGCCGACCAGTTTCGGCGTCAGCACGTTGCCCTCCACCGCCTGCCCGAACAGGAAGATGCCGACCACGACGGCCACCCGCCAGAACTCATCGAACTGCAGCAGGGCAAGACCGGTGCTGGCGACGAAGCCGAACAGGCTGCCGACATAGGGAATGAAGGACAAAAGCCCGGCCATCAGCCCGATCACCAGCCCGAAATCCAGCCCTGCCGCCGACAGCGCCAGCGCATAGAAGACGCCCAGGACAAGACAGACCAACGCCTGCCCGCGCACGAAGCCGGACAGCGTCACGTTCACCTCGCGCGCCTGTTCGCGCACCGTCTCGGCATGCTGGCGCGGCAGCCACGAATCGACCTTCCCCACCATCACGTCCCAGTCGCGCATCAGATAGAAGGCCACGATGGGGGTGATGAACATCAGGGTGACGATGTCGAACACCGCCAGCCCACCGGACAGGATGTGGCTGACGATGCGCCCGACCATCCCCGCCACCTCGCCGGCATAGTTGCCGGCGGCGGCGCGCAGCCGCTCCACATCGTCGGCCGGCAGCCGATGGATGAAGCGGTCGAGCGCCGGGATCAGCCGCTCCTTCACCAGGGTGGCGTAGGTCGGCAGCACCTCCAGCAAGTGGGAGATCTGGCCCTGCACCAGCGGCACCAGAAGCAGCGCCATCAGCACCAGGACCAGCAGGAAGCCCAGCAGCACCAGCGTGGTGCCGAGCCAGCGCGGCAGCCGCACACCTTCCAGCCGGTCGACCAGAGGATCGAGCAGATAGGCGATGGCCAGCCCGACCACGAAGGGCAGCATCATGTCGGACAGCAGCCACAGCGCGAGGACGAACAGCCCGAGCCCGATCAGCCAGAACCGGATCTGCTTGGCCGACGTCATGGAACGCCGCCGAGCCGGTTGAACAGCAAGGCGCCGCGCCGCGCGTACAGCAGGCCGGACAGCACCGTGGTCACCGTACAGGCGTACACCAGCACATCGACCAGTTCCCACCCGTACAGATGGATCTCCGGCAGGCCCAGCGCAGGCGGCGCCAGCACCGCGGCGGCAAGCGCGATCTGGACCACCGTGTTCACCTTGCTGATATAGAGCGGCTGCATCGCCAGCGTCTCCTTCAGCGTGAACAGCAGGATGACGCCGCCGATGATCATGATGTCGCGGAAGATCACCATCATCGCCAGCCAGAGCGGGATCGTCCCCACCCAGGCCAGCGCCACATACACGCCGACGATCAGCGCCTTGTCGGCCAGCGGATCGAGATAGCCGCCCAGCACAGTACGCGCCCGGAACATGCGGGCGATGGCGCCGTCCAGCGCATCCGACAGGCCGGCCGCAACGAAGAGGGCGAAGGCCCACTCCATCCGGCCGGTCAGGATCATGTACATCGCGGCCGGAACCGCCAGGATGCGCAGGAAGGTGATGATGTTGGGAACGCTCACGGCAGGCTCTTGGCCGGCAGCGTTCCCAGATTGCGCGGCGGAGCGCCCAGCGTGCCGCCCGCCGATCCGCCGGCATCCAGCGGCGCCGACGGCGCCAGCGTGGCCGGGGAGGCGACCGGGGACGCGGCGGACGGTACGGCACCGGCGGACGCCGCCCCCGACCCGCGCGGCAGCAGGGTCAGCTGCCAGTCGGCGGACGGAACCGGCAGCGGTGCACCGGGATAGGCCGGCGGATAGCCGGCGGGCGCCGCCGCGGCCGTACGGGCAAAGCCCAGATCCTGGCGGGCCAGCGCCTGGGCCAGCTGGTCCGGGTCGCCGCGGTGGGTCAGGGTGACCAGCGCCTCGCTGCGGCTGATGGACATGAGGTTGCTGCGGGTCACCGCATTGACGGAGGCAAGCCGCTTGCGCGTCTCCACCCAGTCGTTCACCGCCGACAGCGGCACGCGGACCATGGTGGTCTGCTCCGGCCCGGTCGCGGTGGTGTGTTCGCGCCGCCAGGACTCGTCCAGCTGGGTGCCGACGGCGGCGACCGCGCGGGTCAGCACGTCGTCGGCGCTGCTGCCGCCTTTAACCTGCACGACCTGGTTGTCGCGCGTGCCGTCCATCCCGTAACGGGTGACATCCACGGTCATGCCGCGTGCGGCATCCGGGCCATTGGCCGGCAGATCGGTGCGGGCGACCACGACTCCGCCGGCCTTGTAGGCCTGGGCGATGCGGCCCAGCGCCTCGGCATTGCCGGCGATGGCGTCCTCGCCGCTGATCGCCTGGGCATCGGACAGCTCGCCGTCCGGCAGGACCAGCGGCACCAGGGACGCGGCGGGCTGCCGCGCCTCCCAAGCCGCGCGCCAGGGGGTGCGGTCCTGCCACAGGATCGTGCGCCCTTCGGTCTGGGTCACCGGCAGGATGACGAAGGGCCGCGACGGCGGCTCCACATACTGGGTGGCGCCGCCGCTCTGGCCGAGCGCGTCGCGCACGGCGTTGGGGCGGAACCGCACGGTGATGGCGCCGACATAGCGGCTGGCCGACACCTTCTCCTCGTCGATCTCGAAGCCCTGGACCAGCTTGGCGATCTCAATGTCCGACAGGCGCGGCGGGGTGCCGCCGGGGACGAGGCGCCGGTACAGCTCCGCCCAGGCCTTGGCCTGTGCCTCGCGGATCGCCTGGTCGCGGACCGTGGTCGGATTGCTGCCGTTGATGTCGACCCTGACGCCCGTCACCGCGAAAGGATCCGCGGCGGACGGCATGGCGGCAGAAGTGGCGGCGGCCGGCGGCGGGGAACCGGTCTGCGCGCCCGCCGGTCCGGTCATGGTCAGGACCAGAGCGGTGGACATGGCAGCAAGACCGGCGAGGAGCGGCGCACGGCGGCGGTGGAGCATTGCAAAGCCTTCCGATTCGAGTATGTTCGGCCCGAGCCCAAGGCCCGGTATATAGCTCAGCCCAAGCGAGGATACCATCAGCACCCAGTCCTATAACATGTCCGACGCCTACAAGCAGGCCGGTGTGGACATCGATGCGGGCAACGCGCTTGTCGAAGCGATCAAGCCCCTTGCCCGCTCCACCGCGCGTTCCGGCTCCGACGCGGGCCTGGGCGGCTTCGGCGCCCTGTTCGACCTGCGCGCCGCCGGCTACCAGGATCCGCTCCTGGTCGCGACGACCGACGGCGTCGGCACCAAGCTGAAGGTGGCGATTCTCGCCAACCGTCACGACACCGTCGGTATCGACCTCGTCGCCATGTGCGTCAACGATCTGGTGGTCCAAGGCGCCGAGCCGCTGCTGTTCCTGGATTACTACGCCACCGGCAAGCTCGACGTGGCCGCCGGCCGCGACATCGTCGCCGGCATCGCCGAAGGCTGCCGTCAGGCCGGCTGCGCGCTGGTCGGCGGCGAGACCGCCGAGATGCCGGGCATGTATTCGGAAGGCGATTACGACCTTGCTGGATTCTCCGTCGGTGCTGTTGAACGCCAGCATGCCCTGACCGGTTCCGCCGTCCAGACGGGTGACGTGGTTCTCGGCCTTGCGTCGACCGGCGTGCACTCCAACGGCTATTCGCTGGTGCGCAAGCTGGTGGAGAAGTCGGGACTCGGCTATGACGCCGCCTGCCCGTGGGACGAGTCGAAGACGCTGGGCGAGGCCCTGCTGACCCCGACCCGCATCTATGTGAAGAGCACGCTGAAGGCGGTGCGCGCCGGCACGGTCCGTGCGATGGCCCACATCACCGGCGGCGGCCTGATCGAGAACATCCCGCGCGTCCTGCCCGACGGGCTGGGCGTGGTGCTCGACGCCTCGACCTGGACCCTGCCTCCCGTCTTCTCCTGGCTGATGAAGACCGGCGGCATCGCCCCCTACGAGATGGCGCGCACCTTCAACGTCGGTCTCGGCATGGTCGTCGTGGTTCCCGCCGACAAGGCGCAGGAGGCCATCGACATCCTGCGCGAGGGCGGCGAGACGGTCTACACCGTCGGCACCGTCACCGCCCTGAAGGACGGCGACGCCCGCGTGACCGTCAACGGCATGGACGCGGCCTGGACCGCGTAAGGGTCGCCCAAGGATAGTTCGATGAGCAAGTTGAAGCTCGGCGTCCTGATCTCAGGGCGCGGCAGCAATCTGCAGGCGTTGATCGACGCCTGCGCCGCGCCGGATTTCCCGGCGGAAATCGCGCTGGTGCTGTCCAACAAGGCCGATGCCTTCGGCCTGGAACGTGCCGGCACGGCCGGGATCGCCACCGCGGTGGTCAGCCACCTCGATTATCCCGGCGACAAGCCGGCCTTCGAGGCGGCAATGGACGCCCGGCTGCGGGAGGCGGGCGTCGAGCTGGTCTGCCTCGCCGGCTTCATGCGGCTGCTGTCGCCCTGGTTCGTCGGACAATGGCAGGACGCGCTCATCAACATCCACCCGTCCCTGCTGCCCTCCTTCAAGGGGCTGGACACTCATGAACGGGCGCTGGCCACCGGCGTCCGTTTCCATGGCTGCACCGTCCATTATGTCCGCCCGGCGATGGACGATGGCCCGATCATCGCCCAGGCCGCGGTCCCGGTCATGCCCGGCGACGACGCCCACAGCCTGGCCGACCGCGTTCTTGAGGCCGAGCACAAGCTCTATCCCCACGCCGTCCGCCTGATCGCGGAGCGCCGCGCCCGCGTGGACGGCGACCTGGTGCGGATCGACGGCCCGAGTCCCGATTTGACGGCCGTCCTCAACCCGCCCGTTTAGGCGGGTTTCATCCTCCGGCCCCTACCCTTCCGGCATGGTTGACGGTTCCGCTCGGAATCTGTTGCGTTTCCGTACGCCTGCGTCAGAATTGCGGGCAAAAGAAACTGTTGGAGGGTTGATCGATATGGCGGCCGTGAGTCCCAACCCGGTCAGTGAAGAGACCGTACGCACCCATCAGGCGACCTGGATCGCCTTCACCAAATTCATGAAGTACAGCATCGCCGGCGTCGTCGCGGTGCTGGTCCTGCTGGCGATCTTCACCCTGTAGACGGGGAAGGTCCGAAAGCACGGGCTTCAATGCCCTGCCCTTCCCCGCCCGGCGTCCGCCGGCCGCGGGGAAGGACTTGGTATGGTCACTGCGCCAGTACCAGCTCGCCGTGCTTGCTGCAGGCGGCCTCGGCCAGTTCCACGAATCGCTCGGTCACTTGGTCCGGCTGGGTGATCTTGGTCGGATCCTCCCCGGGGAAAGCCTGGGTGCGCAGCTTGGTCGCGACCACGCCGGGGTCGATCAGGTTGACCCGCACCGTGGAGCTTGCCACCTCCATCGCATAGGTCTTCACGATCATCTCCAGCGCCGCCTTGCTGGCGCCATAGGGCATCCAGTAATGCTGCGGAGCCTTGGCGGCGGCCGAGGTGACGAAGATGGCGCGGCCGGTGCCGGATGCGCGCAGCAGCGGGTCCATCGAACGGATCAGCCGGTAGTTGGCCGTCACGTTCAGATCCATCACCCGCGACCACAGCTTCGGATCATACTGGGCGACCGGCCCCAGAGCCTCCAGCGCGCCGGCATTGCCGACGACCACGTCCAGCTTGCCGAAGCGCTGGTAGAGCGCGTGGCCGAGCTGGTCGATCTTGTCGTAGTCGCGCAGATCCATCGGCACCAGGGTCGCCGACTGGCCGGAAATCTTCTGGATCGCGTCGTCGGTCTCCTCCAGCCCGCCGACGGTGCGGGCGACCAGGACCAGATGGGCGCCTTCGGCGGCGAAGCGCTTGGCGACGGCGGCGCCAATGCCGCGCGACGCGCCGGTGACGAGGGCGATGCGGCCGGAGAGACGGGACATGGTGGAGACTCGTTTCCTGGGATTATTGTTCGTTCACATATGAAAAACCCTCCCCCGTTGCGGGGGGAGGGTTTCTGGATCAGGCGCGGACGGCGACGTTCGCCTCGACGGGCGGATTCTCCAGCGCGTCGGTCAGCGGGATCGGGTAATCGCCGGTGAAGCAGGCGTCGCAGTAGCCGAGCTTGGCCGGATCGCGCTTCTCTTCGCCCATTGCCCGATAGAGGCCGTCGAGCGAGATGAAGGCGAGGCTGTCCGCCTGGATGAACTCGCGCATCTGTTCCACCGTCATGCGGTGGGCCAGCAGCTTGCCCTGCTCCGGGGTGTCGATGCCGTAGAAGCAGGGGTGCGAGGTCGGCGGGCTGGAGATGCGCATGTGCACCTCGGCGGCCCCGGCGGCGCGCACCATCTCGACGATCTTCTTCGACGTGGTGCCGCGGACGATCGAATCGTCCACCAGCACGACGCGCTTGCCCTCGATCATCGCACGGTTGGCGTTGTGCTTCAGCTTCACGCCCAGATGGCGGATCTGGTCGGTCGGCTCGATGAAGGTGCGGCCGACATAATGGTTGCGGATGATGCCGAGGTCGAAGGGCACGCCGGCTTCCTGGGCGTAGCCCAGCGCCGCGGGCACGCCGCTGTCGGGCACCGGCACGATCACGTCGGCGGGAACGCCGGCCTCGCGCGCCAGCTCGCGGCCGATGCGCTGACGCGCCTGATAGACGGAGGTCCCCTCCATCACGCTGTCCGGACGGGCGAAGTAGATGTATTCGAAGATGCACAGCCGGCGCTGCTGCGGCTGGAACGGACGCAGGCTGTGCACGCCGCTGCCGTCGATGACGATCATCTCGCCCGGCTCGACGTCGCGGACATATTCGGCGCCGACGATGTCGAAGGCGCAGGTCTCGCTCGCCAGGATGTGGGTGTCGCCCAGCTTGCCCAGCACCAGCGGACGGACGCCGAGAGCGTCACGCACGCCGATGACTTCCTTGGAGGTCAGCGCCACCAGGGAGAAGGCGCCCTCGACCTGCCGGACCGCCTCGATCAGGCGGTCGACCGGCGAGCCGCCGCGGGCGGTCGCCATCAGGTGGACGATCACCTCGGTGTCGGTGGAGGACTGGAACAGGCAGCCGCGGCGGACCAGCTGACGGCGCAGCACCTGGGCGTTGGTCAGGTTGCCGTTGTGGGCCAGCGCGAAGCCGCCGAACTCGAAGTCGGCATAGAGCGGCTGGACGTTGCGGATCGAGGTGTCGCCGGTGGTGGCGTAGCGCACATGGCCGATGGCGCTGGCGCCCTTCAGCTTGGCGATGATCGCCTCGGAGCTGAAATGGTCACCGACCAGACCCAGCGTGTGCTGAAGGTGGAAGCGCCCGCCGTCGAAGCTGACGATGCCCGCCGCCTCCTGCCCGCGGTGCTGCAAGGCATGCAGGCCCAGCGCCGTGATGGCGCCCGCCTGCGGGTTGCCGTAGATGCCGAACACGCCGCACTCTTCGCGCAGCTTGTCGTCGTCGAACGGATGCGTCGTCAGCATCACCAGAAGTCCTTCGTCCAAGAGGCGCCGTCGGCGCGCGTCAGCACATGCAACGGAAAAACGGTCCACAAACGTCGATCGCGCCAAAACCGAGCGGTCAAGCTCAGTGGGCGTTGTTCTGTATCAGCCTTTCGAAATCGGCGCGGTCGCGGTCCTTATAACCGGTATCGGGGGCCTGTGCACCCCCGGTCTTCGCGGGGCTGGGCACCGGCGTCGACAGGCGGTCGAGCGCCTGCTTGGCCTCCATCGCCTGACGTGCGCGGTCGCGTGCCATGTCCATCTGGCCGAGCCCATCCTTGCGCAGTGTCTCCGGCACGAAGCCGTAGAGCGTCTCCGCGCCCATCGCCAGGAAGGGGCGGGTCTTGGCCTGCTGCAGCCAGACCGGCTGTTCGGCCGGGTTCGGCACCAGCCACAGGAAGAACAGGTAGGCGATTGACACCAGCACCCCGCCCTTCACCAGCCCGAAAACGAAGCCCAGCGTGCGGTCCAGCGCCGACAGCGCAGAAGCCTGCACCCCGCGCGACAGGCTGCGCCCGAGCAGCGACAGCACGATCAGCGCGATGATGAACACCCCGACCGCCGAGGCGGCGTAGGCCAGCATTTCGAACCGGATATAGATCTGCGCATAGGGAAGGACATGGGGCAGCGCATAGAGCGTGATGACCGCGGCGCCGGCCCAGGCGGCGACCGACACCACCTCGGCCACCATGCCGCGGCTGAAGGCGAGCAGCGCCGCCAGAAGCAGGACGGCGATGACGACGATGTCCACCGGATTGACGGGAAGGTTGTCCATGGCCCTGTGCCGATTATGAGAGTGCGGTCAGATGAATTCGTCGTCGCGCCAGCGGCGCGTGTCGTTGTCGTCATGCGGTCGGCGGGAGGGCGGCCGGCCGGCGGAGCCCTGCGCCTGGAACAGCGGCATCAGTTCGCCCAGTTGCTGCAGTTCGACAGTCTTCAGGCCGTTGTCGCCGCGGCTTCCCTTCTTGCCGGTGCGCCGCGCCGGGAAGATGGCGGAGGAGAAGCCGAGCTTCGCCGCTTCCTTCAGGCGCGTGTCGCTCTGCCCGACGGCGCGGACCTCGCCGGACAGGCCGATCTCGCCGAAGACCACCGCGTCGGCCGGAACCGGTTCGCCGGTCAGCGACGACACCAGCGCGGCGGCGACGGCGAGGTCGGCGGCCGGTTCGGTGATGCGCAGGCCGCCGGCGACATTCAGATAGACGTCGTTGGCGCCGATCTGCACGCCGCAGCGCGCCTCCAGCACCGCCAGCACCATGGCGAGCCGGGCCGAGTCCCAGCCCACCACCGCACGGCGCGGCGTGCCGAGCGGCGACGGGGCGACCAGCGCCTGCACCTCCACCAGGACGGGGCGGGTGCCCTCCATCCCGGCGAAGACTGCCGCGCCCGACACGTCGCCGCGCCGTTCGGCCAGGAACAGGGCGGACGGGTTGGCGACCTCGCCGAGGCCGCCGTCGCCCATCTCGAACACGCCGATCTCGTCGGTCGGGCCGAAGCGGTTCTTCACAGCGCGCAGGATGCGGAACTGGTGGCCGCGCTCGCCTTCGAAATAGAGGACGGTGTCCACCATATGCTCCAGCACGCGGGGACCGGCGATCATGCCTTCCTTGGTCACATGGCCGACCAGAAGCAGGACGACGCCGCGCCGCTTGGCGACGCGGATCAGCTCCTGCGCGCTGGCGCGGACCTGGGCGACGGTGCCGGGGGCGCTGTCCAGATTGTCCATATACATGGTCTGGATCGAATCGATGACGATCACCTCCGGCCCCTTGGCGTCGTCCAGCGAGGCGACGATGTCGCGTACGCTGGTGGCCGAGGCCAGATCGACGGGGGCTGAGGCGCAACCGAGACGCTGGGCACGCAGGCGGACCTGATCGACCGCCTCCTCGCCCGAGACGTAGGCGCAGCGGTGGTCCTGCGACAGCCGGGCCATCGCCTGGAGCAGAAGGGTCGATTTGCCGATGCCGGGATCGCCGCCGATCAGGATGGCCGAGCCGGGAACCAGCCCGCCGCCGCACACGCGGTCGAACTCGGCGATGCCGGTCATGCGCCGCGGCGGCGCCTCGCTGCTGCCCTGGAGGCCGACGAAGTCGATGCGGCGGCCGCGGGCCGACCCCAGCCCCTTGGGCGCGCTGTCGGGTGCCGCCTCTTCGACGAGGCTGTTCCATTCGCCGCAGGCATCGCACTTGCCCGCCCATTTGGGGAAGGAGGCGCCGCAGGCCTGACAGACATATCGGGTGGTGGGCTTCGCCAAAGGTCTGGTAGTCCGATGGGGATAAGGCCCGCCACATATAGCAAGCCGATCCGCCGAATCCTATGCTTGCAGGGGTGGAATGCAGGGGCTTTTTTCAGACCTGTGGCGTGATAGCTTGTTGCGCGGTTTGCGGATGGGCGCAGCGGCTGAATAAGAGACCAGAGGACTTACGTGACGGATGACGGTTTGATGGACAAGGATGGACGGCGGATCGTGTTGCACGGTCCGGAAGGGTTCGAGGCGCTTCGCAAGTCCTGCCGGCTGGCGGCCGAGACGCTGGACTACATCACGCCATTCGTGGTGCCGGGCGTCAGCACCGGCAGGCTCGACAAGCTGATCGAGGAATTCCAGCGCGACCGCGGCGGCATCCCGGCGACCCTGGGCTATCAGGGTTATCCGGCCAGCAGTTGCATATCCCCCAACCACATCGTCAACCATGGCATCCCCAGCGACGACAAGAAGCTGGTGGACGGCGACATCGTCAACATCGACGTCACCGTCATCCTGGACGGCTGGTACGGCGACAGCAGCCGCATGTACTTCGTCGGCGAGAAGATTGGTGTGAAGGCACGCAAGCTGGTCGATCTGACCTATCGCTGCATGATGGCCGGCATCGCCCAGGCCAAGCCTGGCAACCATCTGGGCGACATCGGCCATGCCATCCAGACGATGGCGGAGGCGGCGCGCTGTTCGGTGGTGCGCGATTTCGGCGGGCACGGCATCGGGCAGGTATTCCACGACGCGCCGCACGTCGACCATTTCGGCAAGCCCGGCACCGGCGTGGAACTGCGCCCCGGTATGGTCTTCACGGTGGAGCCGATGATCAACGCCGGCCGCCACGAGGTGAAGATCCTGTCCGATGGCTGGACCACGGTCACACGCGACCGCTCGCTGTCGGCCCAGTTCGAGCACCAGATCGGCATCACCGAGGACGGCTGCGAGATCTTCACCCTCTCCCCCGCCGGCTTCACCCAGCCGCCCTATGGAAACGCCGCATGAGCGACGAGCAGAAGTCCTGGGACGTGCTGGGCAGCCGCGACCTGCTGGACGCCAGCCCCTATCTGAAGGTGCGGGCTGAGACGGTCCGGCTGCCGGACGGCCGGACGGTGGAGAATTTCTACCAGCTGGACCAGCCCGACTTCGCCCTGATGTATGTGGAGACCGAGGACGGCCGGGTGGTGATGCTGCGCACCTACAAGCACGGTGCCCGCCGCGTCAGCCTGACCTTCCCCGCCGGCGCCATCGAACCCGGCGAGGAGCCGCTGGCCGCCGCCAGGCGCGAACTGCTGGAGGAGACCGGCTATGCCGCCGACGACTGGACGGCGCTGGGCGGCTTCGTGGTCGGGGCGAACTCCAAGGGCAGCACCTGCCACATGTTCCACGCCAAGGGCGCCCGCAAGGTGGCGGAACCCGACCATGGCGATTTGGAAGACATGCGGATCGAACTGCACAGCGCCCGCGAGCTGATCGACGCGGCGGCGCGCGGCGACTACGCGGTGCTGCCGGTGATCGCCATGCTGGGGGCGATGCTGATGCCGGAGCTGCGCGAGGGGCTGGGCATGGCGGCGCGGACGCGGTCGGTGTAGAAAGGAAGGGCGACCCTTCAGCGACCGGGAGTGCGCTCATGGCCCTGCGCAAGCACCGCCGGATGACCCTTGACGAGTTCCTCGGCTGGGAAGAGCGGCAGGACGACCGCCATGAGTTCCTCCAGGGCGAGGTCGTCGCCATAGTCGGCGGAACGGTCGCCCACAACCAGATCGCCGGCAACGTCTATGCCGCCCTGCGTGCCGAGCTGCGCGGTTCGCCCTGCCGGGTGTTCCAGGAGACGATGCGGATTCTTGCCGCCGAATCGGTGTTCTACCCCGACGTCTTCGTCACCTGCGCCGCGATGGACGACCGCGACCGGCTGGCCACCGAGCCGACGGTGATCGTCGAGGTCCTGTCCGACAGCACGTCCAGCTACGACCACACCACCAAGAGCGCCGCCTACCGCAGCCTGCCCTCCCTCACACAATATGTGTTGGTTCATCAGCGCGTGGCGGTGGTGGAGAGTTTCCGGCGGGCGGGAGACGGCTGGACGCATGAGCTGCTGTCCGGGCGTGACGGGACACTGACGATCCCGGCGCTGGAGGTCACGCTGCCTCTATCCACCATCTATGAGGACACGCAGGTGTCCTTCGACCTGACGATCCCTACGAGCGACACCGACGATGCCTGAACCCATGACCCCCGCGCGGCTGATCGAGTTGCTGGGATTGCAGCCGCATCCGGAGGGAGGCTGCTACGCAGAGACCTACCGGGCGCCGGCGGATGACGGGCGCGGGGCGGTCACGGCGATCTACTTCCTGCTGCGGGCCGGGGAGCGGTCTCACTGGCATACGGTGGATGCCGTGGAGATCTGGCTCTGGCACGGCGGGGCGCCGCTCGAGCTGTCGGTCTATGAGGACGGCGGTGCGGTCGAGCGCCGCCGTCTGGGGATGGACATCGCGGGCGGCGAACGGCCGCAGGCGGTGGTGCCGGTCGGGGCTTGGCAGGCGGCACGGAGCCTGGCGGAGGAGCCGGACGGCTGGTCGCTGGTGAGTTGCACCGTGGCACCGGCCTTCGAGTTCGCCGGGTTCAGGATGGCGCCGGAGGGGTGGGAGCCGCCCGGTAGATGATGCTATGCGGAGTTAGACCCCCACCCTAACCCTCCGCCGCTCTCAGCGGACCTAAGGTCCGCCTGTCGCGTCAGCACAAAGCATGGCTTTGTGCGAGAGCTGGGCGGGGAGGGGATCACGTGCCTTATGGAGAAGATCGCCTTCCCTGGCGAAGCGGGGGAAGGAGGGGACCCATGCGAAGCATGGAGAGGATGGGGGCACCGTAAGCCGACGCCCCTCCCCTCCTCAATCCTCCGCGTACGGGTTCTTGCCCTTGCGCAGCAGCAGCCGCACCGGCACGCCGGGCATGTCGAAGCTCTCGCGCAGGTGGCTGGTCAGGTAGCGCTGGTAGCTTTCCGGCAGGTCCAGCGGTTTGTTCACGAACAGGGCGAAGGTCGGCGGACGGGTCTTCACCTGGGTGACGTAGCGGATCTTCACCCGGCGGCCTTCCACCAGGGGCGGCGGATGGTGGTCCAGCACGCCTTCGATCCAGCGGTTCAGCTGGGCGGTCGGGATGCGGCGGTTCCAGACGGTGTAGGTCTCCAGCACCCCGTCCAGCAGCGTGTCGAGCTTATGGCCCTTCAGCGCGGAGATGGTGACGACCTTCACGCCCTTGATGTAGCCAAGCGAGGCTTCGAGCTTGTCTTCGACCTGACGCAGCGCCATCGCGCGGTCGTCGACCGTGTCCCATTTGTTGACCGCGATCACCAGGGCGCGGCCCTCGGAGATCACCAGCCGGGCGATGGTCAGGTCCTGCTTGTCCAGGATGGCCCCGGCATCGACGACCAGCACCACGACATTCGCCATGCGGATGACGCGCAGGCTGTCGGCGACGGCCAGCTTCTCGACCTTCTCGTCGACGCGGGCGCGGCGGCGCATGCCGGCGGTGTCGACCAGCTTGAAGCGGCGGTCGCGCCATTCCCAATCGACGGCGATGGCGTCGCGGGTCATGCCGGCCTCGGGACCGGTCAGCACGCGTTCCTCGCCGAGCAAGCTGTTCAGCAGGGTCGATTTGCCGACGTTGGGGCGGCCGACGATGGCGATTTGGATCGGCTTGCTGCGATCCTCCTCAGGCTCCGGCTGGTCGCCGATGGGGATGGACGGGTCGAAGCCGTCGTCCTTGTCCTCAACCTCGGCGGAATTTTCGGCCGGAGCATAGGGCAGCAGCGCCTCGACCAGATCGGCCATGCCCTCGCCATGCTCGGCGGACAGGGGAATCGGATCGCCCAGGCCAAGCTCGTAGGACTCGAACAGGCCGGGCTGGCCGGCCTTGCCTTCGGTCTTGTTGGCGACCAGCAGGACCGGGGTCTTGCCCCGGCGCAGCAGGTTGGCGAAATGGCGGTCCAGCGGCGTGATGCCGGCGCGGGCGTCGATGATGAACAGCGCCACGTCGGCGCGCGCAAGGGCCTGCTCGGTCTGGCGGCGCATGCGCGCCTCCAGGCTGTCGTCGGTCACATCCTCCAGGCCGGCGGTATCGACCACGGTGAAGGACAGGCCGCCGACATGGGCCGGGGCCGAGCGCCAGTCACGGGTGACGCCCGGCGTATCGTCCACCAGGGCCAGCTTCTTGCCGGCCAGACGGTTGAAGAGGGTCGATTTGCCGACATTCGGCCGACCGACGAGGACCACGGTGAACGACATGGGGCCAAAGGCCTTTCACAACAGACGGAGGAAATCCGCGATCAGCGGAACGCGACCAGCGTTCCGTTGTCGCACAGCACATAAAGAGTGTTGTTGGCAACGATCGGAGACAAGTAGGAACCGGTGGGCAGCGACCGCGTCACCTCCACCTTGCCATCGGAGGGCGACAGGCCCAGCAGCTGGCCGTTGGAGCCGGCAACCCACAGGCGGTTGCCGGCCATCACCGGGCCGGACCAGACGATGGGGCCGGTCCTGTCCTCCGGATCCTTGAAGCGGGCGAGCGGAGCGACCCAGCGGACCTTGCCGTTCTGGCGCGCCACCGCGACGACCTCCTGGTCGTTGGTGACGGTGAACAGATAGTCGCCGGCCACCCAGGGGGTGTTGACGCCGCCGATCTCCGTTTCCCAGATCCGCGCGCCGATGCGCTCATCGATGGCGACCATGCGGCCGGAATGGCCGATGGCATAGACGGCGCCGCGGTCGATCACCGGCAGGCCGCGGATGTCGGCCAGATTGCTCAGCTGGCCGGTGCGGCGGATGGCGGCGAGGCTGTCCTGCCAGGCGACGCGGCCGTTCTCCGGACGCAGCCCGAACAGCTCGCCCGAGGAATAGGGGGCGACGACCAGCGTCCCGGTGACGGCCGGGCTGGCGGCGCCGAGCAGGCCGGCGGTCTCCAGGATGCCCTGGTGCGACCATTGGACCGAGCCGTCGTCCGTCGACAGCGCGATGGTCTGGTTGTCGAGCGTGATGACCATCACCCGGCCGCCAGCGACTGTCGGGGCGCCGCGGACCGGGCCGGCGATGCGCTTGCGCCACAGCACCTTTCCGCTGCCGGCGTCGAGCGACAGCACTTCGGCAAAGCCGGTGGCGGCATAGACGCGGCCGTCGGCATAGGCGACGCCGCCGCCGGTGGCGCCGCCGCGCTCGTTTTCCGGTCGGGTATCGACGCGCCACAGCGACTGGCCGCTGCGCTCGTTCAGGGCGGAGACGTGCGAATCGGCATCCATGGCGAAGATGCGCCCGTCGGCGATCACCGGCGTGCCGAGCAGCGCGCGCGAGCTGCTGGAACCGGAGCCGATGTCGGCGCGCCACGCGTCGGACGGGTTGGCTGACAGGGCGAGATTGCCGACGACATGGTCCGGCGTGCCGCCCGGCTGCGCCCAGGCGGCGTTGGCGACCGCCGGCGGCACGGTGACGGCCACGGCGGCCAGCTGCGCATCCGGCTCCACCTTGCGCTCGCGCTGCAGGACGGCGACGCGCTTGCCGGGCAGCGGCGGGTCGGGGGTCTTGCCCATCCAGCTGTCCAGCGTGTCGCAGCCGCCGAGGAAGATTGCGAGCAGCGACGCGGACAGCAGCGCGGTGCGGCGGATGTTGCGGGTCTTGGTGCCCGCCGTGTTGCGGAGGTTCGCCTGATGGGTCGTCATGGCCTTGGGTCAGCCCTTGCCGTAGAGGGAGGCGAGATCGGCGGCGCGGCTGCGCACGCCCGACGGCGCCTGTTGGTCGTCCGCCAGCTGCTTGAAGAGCGTGCGGGCCTTCTCCGTGTCGCCGGCGCGGACCGCCAGCACGGCGGTCAGCTCGCGCGCGGTGAAGCGCCACGGGCTGGCGTCGGCGGTCAGCGGCTGCAGCTTCGCCGTCAGCTGCGCCGGGTCGCCGCCGTCGGTGCGCTGCATCACCGCCAGCAAGGTGGCGAGGTCGCGGTACTCGGCGGGGACGGAGCCGTTGGCGGCGATGCCGTCATAGACGGTGGCGGCCTCGGCCGGCTTGCCCTGGCGGATCATCAGGGCGGCGGCGTTGAACTGGGCGATGGCGGCGAGGCTGGGGTTGGCGGACCCGGCGAAGGCGGCCAGCGCCTCCACCCCCTTCTCCGGCCCCTGCGCGCTCTGCGCAATGGCGGTTACCAGGGCGGCGGTCTGTTCTTCCTTCTTCTGCGCCTGCCAATGGCGCCAGAAGCTGTAGCCGCCGGTCGCCGCGACGATCAGGACGACGCCGGCGATCATGGCGCCGCCATACTTCTTGAAAAGGTGCTCCGCGCGGTCCCGGCGCAGATCCTCGTCGACTTCGCGGAAAATATCGCTCATGGCGCTGCGGTGGCGTCCTTGCGGTGGCGGCTTCGCGCACGGCCCGGATGGCGGCGCGGGTCGGACGGAGCCACGCCGGCCGGTTACCCGGACGGATGGCTCCGCAAGATCAAGAGGGGCGGATAGCATCGGGCAACCCGTCGGGTCAAGAGCCTCCCTCTCCGGCGAGCGGGAGAAGACCCGGACGCCGAAAGAAAAACGGGCCGCGGAGACGATCCCCCGCGGCCCGTTTCTGCAATCCGCACCGTCATCCGGATCGGCAGCAGCCTTCCGGTTCGTTGCGCCGGCTGTTACGCCGACTTGTTACGCCGACATGGCGGCGGCGGCGATGACCGCCTGGGTCCGGTTCTTGACGCCCAGCGACTTGAAGATCGCGGTGACGTGGATCTTCACGGTGCCTTCCGACAGGCCCAGCTCATAAGCGATCTGCTTGTTCGACTTGCCCAGGCGCAGGCATTCCAGAACCTCGCGCTGGCGCTGGGTCAGGCCATAACCGGCGTTGCGGTCGGCGACCTCCACCGTGCGGCGGCGCGGCGCGGCTTCCATGCTGGCGGTCAGCGCGCCCGGCGGCAGGTAGATGCCGCCCGAGAACACCAGGTTCAGGGCGCCCATCATGACCTTCACGCTGCTCGACTTCGGGATGTAGCCGGTCGCGCCATGGTCCAGCGCGCCGCGGATGTCGCCCAGGGCTTCCGACGCGGAGATCACCACCACCGGCACGCCCGGCTGCAGAGCCTGAATTTCGCGCAGGCCGTCGAAGCCCGGCCAGTTCGGCATATGCAGGTCCATCAGGATGATGTCGTAGGTGCCGCCGGCGCGGCACTGGTCCAGCACCTCGTCGAAAGTTCCGGCCTCGACGAAGCTGGCATCGCCCTGCAACTGCTCGAGCAACCGCCGCAGGCCTTCACGGAACAGCAGATGGTCATCCCCGATCAGAATCTTCATGGTCCCCGTCATCCTCGCTCGCCGGCCCGGTCCCGGAGCCTGCCGGTGAAGGCCGCTCCCCGCCTGGGCTGTTGTCGATGTTGTCCGATGCGCCCCCGCGGCACCCGGATCGCCCCGCTCACACCATCTCTTCGGCTTGGTGGTCGATCGTTCCAGCGGCCTCTGTCCGGTATCGGCCGTAAGGCCGTCTGCCGTTGTTGGCTTGTTTTCGCTGTGTTGGGTACCTGATACCACGATCGGAAGAGCCCCTGTATCCGGACAAGGGCCATAGGTCATTCGAGGCTGACACCCCCATTCGAGGAGCCATAGGTCATGGCCGGCCAAAGCAACGCTTCCGACGAAGGTCATAGAATTTGCTGCGCGCGCGAATGGCGTTATCGCGCAAGCTCATCGGATTCACTTGTCCCTATTGGGATTATTCGGATTGAGACCTGTCGTCTCCATTAGCGACGGGAATTTTTCTGGAACCTTGCCATCTTTGCGGCGTTCGTTTGTCAGGACATCGGCTAACCCCGATTCGGCCGCGCAAGAGAGGAAGGAAAACCCGCATTCAAACCGATCGGATAGTCCTGAAGGATGCCTGTACCAACGCGCATTCCCGTGTGACCCGGCCAGCACACATCATTCCATAGGTGTTACCGTTTCGAAACCTGAGGCGACCAACAAGGAGACGAAAAGCGATCTTGGCTGATCATCCATCGCCTGATTTACGCGGAGCGCCGTTCATTTCTAAATCACGCGGTGCGACCAGGACTTCCCTCGGCGGGATATCCGGCGGATTACGAGCAACGCGGAAATACTTGCCAGGGATATATCCGGTAACCGTTTTGAGCTTGACCGAAGACGTGCCTGGGCCAACCGGCCGGACTCCTTTTCAACCCTTAGACGCAGGCGGCGACGCCCCGAGCCGGGCCGGCCGTGGATGCCTCCTCCAGACAGAGCTGACCCATGCACACACACCATGAGTACGCCCATGAGAAAGCATCACACCAGACCCGCAACGCGGTGACTCCCATGCATGTCTGCCTGATCCTCGACAACAACGCGCTGACCGAGAATGTGGTGCAGCAGCTCGACCGCGGCGGACGCCACCGCGTGACGGTGCTGCACGATATCGGGGAACTGACCCAGAGCGCGCTGACGCCGGATGCGATCCTGATCGGACTGCAGCAGTTCACGGCTCTGCGCGAGAACGAACCGATGGTCTATCTCCGGCTGTCCCGCCGGTCGCGGATCGTCGTGGTGCTGTCCTCGCGCGAGCTGCTGGATGCCGCGCATATCCTGGCCTTCGCCGATGCCTGGGTGTTCGAGGATCTGAACGTCGACCGCATCAACGAACTGCTGGATCTCGGCCTGGAAGGGCATTGCCTGATGCCCAAGCAGTTCCTGTCGCGGCTGGGCGTCGACGAAATCCGTCTGACGCTTCTGCCGCGCCTGTCCGACCCGGAGTTCGAGACCCTGCGCCTGCTGGGCGAAGGCATGAACAACCGGACCATCGCCAACGCGCTGGACCTGTCGGAGGCGGTGATCAAGTCGATGGTGCGCAGCGTGCTGTCCAAGCTGCATTTCCGCAACCGGACGGAAGCCGGCGTCTTCGCAGCACGGCAGCAGGGCGCGCTTGAGCAGGCGCGGTCCGGCATGACCCCGCCGCACATGCATGCCGCCGCAACCCGGCGCGCCGGGGTCTGAGGGCCCCGGCCCCACCGTTCGGGACCCGCCCCTGCGGGCGGACCTAGCAAAGCGTACCGTTCAGCCAGCCGGAGGTCAGGCGGCCAGACGCCGGCCCGCCATCGCTTCCTCGAAGCGGTCGAAGCGGGCGTCGAAGGTCTGCCGGTCGATCTCGGCGAGCCGGAAGCGGACGCGCACCACCCCCTCCTCGCGGGTGAAGGCCTCGAAGGGCAGCGCCACGCCCAGGCTGTCGAACAGCAGCGTGCCGTGGCTGCCGACGGCGTCGGCCTCGGCCAGCGCCGCACCGTGGCGGGAGATGTCGAGCAGCCGCACGGTCAGCCGGCCGTCCGGCCCCTCCACAGTGCAGGGGGCCTCCACCCGATAGCGCGGCAGGCTGCGGCGGTCGACATCCTCCGTCGCCGTGCGCACCGCCCGGACCAGCACATGCATCAGCTCGTCGATGCTGTGGGTGACCTCGGATGCGCCGGCCCGCAACTGGTCGGCGCGCTCCTCCGTCACCTTGGCCTCGCGCGAGACCTCGTCGATCCGGGTCGAAACGTCGGTGGCGGCACTGGCCGTCTGGCCGACATTGCGCGAGATCTCCTGGGTCGCCGACGCCTGCTGCTCCACCGCGGCGGCCACCGTGCCGGAAATGGCGTCGATTTCGCCGATGGTCCGGCTGATGCCGCGCACCTCCTCCACGCTCCGGGCGGTGACCGACTGGATCTCCGTGATCAGGCGCGAGATCTCCTCGGTGGAGCGCGAGGTCTGGTTGGCCAGATTCTTCACCTCGTTGGCGACGACGGCGAATCCCTTGCCGGCCTCCCCTGCCCGCGCCGCCTCGATGGTGGCGTTCAGAGCCAGCAGGTTGGTCTGCGCCGCGATCCCCTGGATCAGTTCCGCCACGTCGCCGATGCGGCCGACGGCGGAGGACAGCGATTCGATGGTGTTTTCGGTCTCGGTGCTGGCGGCCACGGCGGCACGGGTGACGCTGGCGGCATGGCCGACCTGGGTCCCGATCTCCTCGATGGAGGCGGTCAGCTGCTCCGCGGCCGATGCGACCGCCTGGGCGTTGCTGAGCGCCTGCGCCGCGGCGGCGGCGACGTTCTGGGCATTGGCGCCGACCAGCCCGGCCGACTTCGCCATCGCGTCGGCGTTGCGGTCCATCTCCTGGGTACGGGCGGCCACCCGCTCCACCGCGCCGCGGCTTTCCTGCTCCACCGTGTCGGCCATCGACTGCAGGGCCTTGCGCTTCAGCGCCTCGCCCTGGACCCGCTGATGCTCCTGTTCGGCGCGCAGCCGCTCCGCCTCGGCCATGCCGTCGCGGAAGACCAGGACGGAGCGCGACATCGCGCCGATCTCGTCCAGCCGCTTCGCACCCGCGACCTCGGCGGTCAGGTTGCCGGAGGACAGGGCCGTCATCACCTGGCTGAGCTGGCCCAGCGGGCGCAGCAGCCGGCGCGACACCAGATAGCCCGGCACCGCCAGCACGACGGCGCACAGCACCACCAGCATCGTGGCGAAGCGCATGCTGTCGTCGAAGGTCTTGAACACCTCCGCCTTCTTGATGCCGACATAGAGGATGCCGACCGTCTTGCCGGACTTGTCCTTGATCGGGTCATAGGCGGCGTAATAGGGCTCGCCCAGGATATCGACCATGCCGCGGAACGGAACGCCCTGGCGCAGCACCGAGTCGTAGGCAGGGCCGCGGGCCAGGGTGGTGCCGACGGCGCGGGTGCCGTCGGCGGCCATCACGTTGGTGGCGATGCGGCGGTCACCCAGGAACAGGGTGGCGGTCCCCCCGGTGATGCGCTTGATCTTGTCGACCACGAGGTTGTTGTCGTTCATCACGACGCCGTCGAGCATCAGCTTGCCGTCGGAGACCTCGAAGGCGCCGCCGCGTTCGTTCAGCGACGACCAGGCGATGTCCATGCTGAGGCGCTGCATCTCGATCGCCTGCCGTTCCAGGTCGCGGACGATCACCTGCCCGATCGCGAACAGGATCGCCGTGCTGAGGATCAGCATGCCGAAGAGGTTCAACACCGTGACTTTCGTGGAAATCGAAAGCCGGCCGACAAAGGCGCGCAGGGCATCCATGAGTGCCATCCACCAGGAAACAGTTTAGGAGTGCGAGTTCAAGTTCGCGCGCACTATGCCATCCTGGTTTAGACTGCATTCATTTAAAATACATACGACCCCTGCGACCACTTGTCGCGATATTACTCTTGAATTCTTTCAACCCCGAAGCGTTTCTTTTGAACCCGAAGCCTGTCCGAATCTGTCGCCGTCAGAACAGACGGACGCCGTCCGGCACCGGCCGGTCCGGACCGACAAGCACGACCGCCCCGTCCGCATCGGGCAGGCCCAGGCACAGCACCTCGCTGGTGAAGGGGCCGATGCGCTTGGGCGAAAAGTTCACGACGGCCAGCACCTGACGGCCGACCAGTTCATCGGCGGCGTAATGGGCGGTGATCTGCGCGGAACTGCGCCTGGTCCCGATGTCGCCGCCGAAATCGATGGTCAGCTTGTAGGCGGGCTTGCGCGCCTCCGGGAAGGGATCCACGGCGCGGATGGTGCCGACGCGGATGTCGACCTTGGCGAAATCGTCGTAGGAGATGGTCATGGCTGTCCCGATCCGGTTGAGAACCGGCGCCAGGGTAACGCGCCCGCCCCGATCCCGGAACCCGGAAGCCTCCATCCGGAAAAGCAAAAGGGGCCGCCGGAGGCGACCCTTCTCGCAGGCTCCGGCGGACCGGAGACTGGATCAGCCCTTGGCCTTGGCGATGGCGGCCTTGACCTCGTCCAGGCTGTCCGACACGCGCTTGGTCAGGATCTCGGCGGCTTCGGTGTTCGACTTGGCGATCATCTCGCTCAGCTCGCGGATGTTGGCCAGCGACTTCTCGAAGGCGGCCTTGACCAGATCGGCCTGCTTGGCGGCCTTCTCTTCCGGCGTGCCGGCGGCGGTCAGCTCGCCGACGGCGCGGTTCACGTCCTCGGTCACGGTGCGCAGCACCTCGGCCTGACGGCGGACAATGGCCTGGAAGCCCTCATAAGCCAGCTGGTTGGCGGCGGTCACCGCCTCGATGTTCTTGCGCTGGCTGGCGATGATGGTCTCGATATCGACGCCCGGAACCTTGAGGTCGCCGATCAGCTTGGACGGATCGAATTCGAGGAAGGGGTTACCGCTCATCTTGGCCATGTTTCTCATCCCAGCATCGGTGTTTGCTGCCCGCATCGGAATCCGGGCATGTTGCGACGCAACATTGATGGGCCGACTATGCAGAGTGCCGAAAAGTTAGTCAATCCGGATTTTGCGGCGCAGCATAACCTTGACGGGTAAAAATCCCACGCCGCCTTACCTTCCGCATGACCAACATCGTCTAAACCGTTGACGCCATGGAGTCCGGCCCGGCTGTCCGGCCGAGCGGCCCGCGGCGCCCCGTCCAGCGGCAGAAGGTCGCGCCCCAGCGCTCCGCCCCGCGCAGCCCGTTGTCGAGCGCCGCCATGGTGCGCGACAGGTCGGCGGTGTCGTCGTTCAGGAAGACCCGCATCACCCGCGCATGCACGGCGCCGAGCCCGGCGACGAGAGCCGCACCGCCGCGCTGGTCGGGATCGATCCCGGCGGCGCGCAGCATCCAGGCCATCGACCGGCCGAAGGCGCAGGAATAGGCCAGCGCGGTCGCCGGTTCCCCCGGCAGGTCGCGCGCCACCGCGCGCAAGCCGTCGCGGAAGGGGCGTAGCGCGTCGAAGCGGCGCATCATCACGTCGAACAGCCGGTCGCGCGCCGTCTCCGTCGGGTCGGCCGCGGCGTCGGCGGCGAGAACGGTGGCGTCGGCGACGCGGGACACCGCGGCCAGCAGGTCAGGACGCCCGCGATAGCGGTGATGGAAACGGGAAAGCGGGATGCCGGCGGCATGCGCCACCTCCAGCAGGCCGACGCGGCGCCAGCCCTTCTCGGCGGCAAGCCGCATCGCCGCCGCCGCAACGCTGCGGTCGAGGGAATCGGGGTCCACGGGATCGGACCGGAAGCTGCTGTCTTCAGGCTTATCGGACGACATGTCGGACATGGCACCACCTCCAGGCGACGGGGATCGCATCATAAGGTGGTGCGCGGACGGGCGAACGTCACCCGTCCCCCGAAATCGTCAGGCCTTGCGCACGGTCTCCACCCGGCCGCCGGTCATGCTGACCAGATCGGCGGGGGTCAGGCGGAACACGGCGTTGGGGGTGCCGGCGGCGGCCCAGATGGTCTCCAGCCGCATCAGATCGTCGTCGATCAGCACCAGCGGCGGCACGGCATGCCCGATGGGCGAAACACCGCCGATGGCGAAGCCCGTCGATTCGCGGACGAACTCCGGATCGGCACGCTCAATCTTCTCGCCGATCAGCCGGCCGACCGCCTTCTCGTCGACGCGGTTGGCGCCGCTGGCGACGACCAGAACCGGCCGGCCGGACTCCTTGGTGCGGAAGATCAGCGACTTGGCGATCTGGGCCACTTCGCAGCCGACGGCGGCGGCCGCATCCTCGGAGGTGCGGGTGCTGCCCTCATGCTCGACCACGCGGTGGCCAAGGCCGATGCCGTCCAGCAGGGCCTGGACGCGGGCGGCCGACGGGCTGAGCGTCGTCATATCCGCCCCCGTCAGCCCGCCAGCTCGCGCGACCGCCGAGAGGCGGCGGCGATGGCGGCGGTCATCACCGGCTGCATGCCATCCTCGGCCATCAGCACCTCAAGGGCGGCCTGGGTGGTGCCGTTGGGGCTGGTCACCGCCTTGCGCAGGTCGGCGGCCTCCTGCTGTGGCGAAGCGTCGAGCAGGGCGCCGGCACCGGAGACCGTGGCACGGGCCAGCCGCATCGCCAGATCGGCCGGCAGACCGGCGGCCTCGCCGGCCTTGGCCATCGCCTCGACCATGAAGAAGACATAGGCAGGGCCGCTGCCGGACACCGCGGTGACCGGATCCAGCAGCCCTTCATCCTCGACCCAGGCGACATCGCCGACGGCGCGCAGCAGACGGTCCGACAGCTCGCGCTGGGCGGCGCTGACATGGGCGTTGGGCACGGCGACGGTCATGCCACGGCCGATGGCGGCCGGGGTGTTGGGCATGGAGCGGACGACGACCGCCCCCTCCCCCAGCAGGCGTTCGAAATAAGCGATGGTCTTGCCGGCGGCGATCGACAGGAAGACGGTGCCGGGACGGACCAGCGCCCGGTAGGCCGGCAGCGCCTCCTCCATCACCTGCGGCTTGACCGCCAGCACCACGACGTCGGGCACGAAGCCGTCCGGCAGGGCGTCGGCACCGGCGGCCAGGGAGACGCGCCCGTCGCCGGCAAGCCGGTCCGGCAAGCCGGCCCGGTCGACCACCACGACACGCGACGCGGTTCCGGCGGCGAGCCAGCCGTCCAGCATCGCCCCGCCCATCTTCCCGCAGCCGACCAGCAGCAGCGACGCACCCGTATCCGCCGTCATGACCCCGTCATTCCCCCTGTTCATGCCGATGTTCGGGCTTACGCTTCGCCCATGGTGTCCAGAATGGCGGCGGACACCGCCTCCGGCGCCGATTTGCCGCCCCAGATCACGAACTGGAAGGCCGGGTAGAAGCGTTCGCACTCCGAAAGGGCGATCTCCACCAGATCCTCCAGCTGTTCCACCGCCGCACCACGCGCGCCGCGCAGCAGCATGGTCTGGCGGAACATCGGCGTATGCTCCTCCGAGCAGACGTCGAAATGGCCGAGCCACATGCGGCCGTTCACCTCCGCCAGCAGTTCGGCGACGGCGGTGCGGCGGGCGGCCTGGACCTTCATGTCGAACTGGCAGGAGAACTGCATCGCGCTGACATCGGGCTGCCAGACGAAATAAAGCCGGTAATCGCACCAGCGCCCGCCGATCTCGACGACAAGCTCGTCCTCGGTGGCGCGATCGAAGGGCCATTCGTTGGCGGTTACGATCTCCTCGACCACGTCGAGCGGGTTGTGGGCGGAAGTGGTGGTTTCGACGGCTACTGCCGACATGTCAGCGTCCTCCTGTGAAGGCGCAATGGGCGGTACCGTTCACCCGGACCAGATGACGCGCATGATGAACCGCGCGGGTCCGGGCCAATACCCCGAAGGTGATGAAAAAGCCCGAAGGTGGTGAAAAGATCGAGCATGGGATGCGGTTTCCGACCCGTCTGGCGCCCGGTCAAGCTGCGGACCGGCCGACGTTCGGGTCGTCGGCCGGACACGCACCGGCCGATCCGCCGATGGCGGCAAAGGCCGGAACGTTGACGGGAGGGGCGCCGGGTGGTGCGGACGCACCGTTGCTCAGGATGCCGTCGGCCCCTTGCCGGCCTCATCCGCGGCGGGCTTGGCCGCCGCCGGAGCCGCTGCCGGGGTCACCGGATCGGTGTCGACCACCGCCGGAACGCCGGCCTGCTCGACCACGACCGGCAGCGGGGCATGCCCGGCGGTCAGGGTCGCGACGGTGGCCTCCAGCGCGGCAAGCCGCTCGGCCATCGCCTCCTGCTCCTCGCGGGCCTTGGCGGCCATGGCGCGGACAGCCTCGTATTCCTCGCGGCTGACCACGTCCATCCGCGACAGCACGCGTTCGAGCTGAGCGCGCAGCTGACCTTCGGCCTCTTCGCGCAAGGACGAAAAGGCGCCGAGAGCGCCCCCCGCCACACGGGCGAGATCGTCCAAAATCCTGTTGTCCACCTGCATCGGCTCTGACTTCCGGTTACCGTTCGATCATTATGGACGCCGAGCGCCGCGACTTCAACGCCCTTGGCCGATCGCACCCGTGCCGCGACGCGCAGCCGTGGCATGCGGCGGACCTCACGGCCTGACCGCCGGTGCGGCCGGAGAGGCCGCGTTGAAGCGGTCGCGCAGGGCGGTCAGGTCGAGAGTCTGGGTCGGAGCGTCCCAGGGGCCGGCGATGCGCAGGGTCAGCGGCGGCAGGTCGCCGTCGGCTTTCACCTTAAGGGTCAACCCCAAATCCACCCGCTGGTCGGGTAGGGACACCGTCCCCGCCAGCGTGCCGTCGGCCGGCGCGGTGGTCAGGCGGGCATCGTCGGTGCGAATCACCCCATTGTCGATGGCGAAGCGGATGTCCAGCCGGTCCAGCTTGGTCTCCCCGCCCTGCAGGGCCCCGGCGACGGCGCCCAGCACCTCCTGCGTGCGCTCCACCCCGGCCAGCCGGCCGCGCAGCGCGGCGAGATCGACGCCGCGCAGCACGCCGCCCGACGCCACCGCCCGGCCGCGGCCGGTCAGGCTGCGCACGAGCGCCTCGCCATTGCCGCTGCCGGAAAGGGTCATGTCCAGATCCACGACCCCGCCGCCGAGCCCCAGCCCGGCGAAGCCGGACAGCGCGGTCCCGAGATCGGCCTTGATGACGGTGATGTCGGCGTCGAGCTTCGGCTGTTGACCAGGAGTGGCGGCAAGACGGCCGCTGACGCCGATCTGGCCGCCCTGCCATTCGCCGTCCAGCTGTTCCAGCGTCGCGGTTCCGCCGGACAGGGTCGCCCTCAGCGCCGGCTGCACGATGCGCTGTCCACCCAGCGTCAGCGAGGTGGAGGTCAGAGCGAGGCGGCCGTCCGCCGAGCCGATCCAGCCAAGCTCCGCCAGCGGGTCTGCGGAGGAAGCAACGGCCGGATCCGTGGCGGATGCGCCCTGGTTGCGGCCGGCGCCGTCGCCCACCAGCGGCGCGCTGCGCAGCCGGTCGAGGTCGAGGTCGCCCGTCTGCAGATCGGCCTGGAAGGCGGGCCGCGCCGGCTTGCGGTCGAGCACCAGCTTGCCGCGCACCGGGACGCCGGCCACCATTCCCTGCAGGTTGTTCAGCACTGGCGACACCGCGGTTCCCGTCAGTTCGCCATAGAGGTCCAGCGGGCCGAAGGCTCGGGCCAACCCGCGGTCGTCGAACAGCGCCGCGATCCGCCCCATCTCGGGATGGGTCACGCGCAGCTTCAGGTCGGCGCTGGGCGTGCGGTCGAGCCCCAGGACGGCGCCGCCAGCTTCCAGCGTGCCGCCCAGCATGCCGGCGGACGCCTCCACCGCCAACCGCTCCCCGTCGCCGGCCAGCCGCGCCTTGGCGCTGACCGCGCCCAGCCGTTCCGGCACCGGCAGGCCGGGCGGCCAGGCGACGGCGCTGGGCACCCCCCGAGCGACTTCGCTTCCGCCGCCAGGGCGAGGTTGACGCCGCGCAGCGGCATCAGGCTGGCGACCTGCCCGTCCAGGCGGGCTGTCAGGCCGGCGATGTTGTCCACCTTGGCCTCGCGCACCGTCAGCGCGCCCGAGGCGACCGTCGCATCCAGATGAAGCCCCTGGACCGGCAGCCCGCCGACCGTCAGCTGACCGACGCGCAGGTCGAGGTTGGCGTCGGCGAGGCCGAGGAGCCGCTGCGGCATCGGCGCTGCGGCGGTTGTGGCGGACCGCGGTCCGACCGCGCGCGCTGCCCCGGTCTGCGGAGCGGCCGGACCGGCAGGCTGGGCCGGCGCCGGCTCCGACGGCAGATAGCCGTCGAGAAACAGGCGGTCGAGTTCGAGGCGGGCGCCGAAGGCGGGACGGCCGCGGTCGACATAGGCGACGGCACCGCTCAGGCGGCTGCTGTCGAAACGGAAATCGATGCCCGACATCTCGAAGCGGTCGGCATGGCCCTGCAGCCGGGCGGACAGCGAGGCGCGGCGCAGCCGGTCGGCGGGAACGGAGCGGATATCGAGCTTCGCCCACTCCAGCAGGGCGCGCAGGTTGTCGGCGTTCGCCTCCATCCGCATGTCCAGCGTCGGCTGGCTGCCCGGCGTGGTCACCTCCCCCGCCGCGACGAAATCGGATCCGCCGGGCAGCAGGGCGCTGACCCGGTCGATGTTCAGCCGGCCGTCGGTCAGGCTCGCCTCGATCCGGCCCTGCCGCACCACGCCGCCATTGTAGCTCATGGCGTCGACGGCCACGTCCAGCTTCGCCTCCACCCCCATCGGCAGGGCGAAGGACAGGCCCGGCTGTCTGGCGCCGCCGGCGGCCGGGCTTGCCGGAGCCTGGGCGGCGGACCCGCTCACCGAGCCCCCCTGCCCGCCCCGCGCCAGCCAGGAATCCAGGTCCATCCGGTTGACGGCGAGCGTCAGCTCGGTCCGCGGCGCCTCGCGCTTGGCCGGATCGCCGGCACGCAGGGTGGCGTTGCCGGTGGCGCGCGTGTCGCCCAGCTGGACCTCCAGGCTGGAGAAGGTGGCGAGGCTGGTCCCCGCCTCCACCGTCGCGCGCAGGTTGAAGGGTTGGGCCAGCGCCGCGGGCCGGCGCGCGTCCACCAGCTTGGCGAAGTCGCTGCCTTCGGCGCGGAGGTCGCCCTGCACCTTCGATCCGCCGCCGCCGGTCAGAATGCCGGCGAAGCGGAGGGTCGCGTCGGTGTGGGGCATCGACAGGGTGGCCCGCACCGGAACCGCCGCCCCTTCGGTGAAGCGGCCGGCGGTCGCCTCGCCGTGAAGCGGCAGGCCGCGGAAACGGAAATCGCCCTGGATCTGGAAGGGGCCGTTCAGGCTGCCGGCGGCGATGCGGGCGCTCAGCCCCTCCACCGTCTCGGTCCGGCCGTTGCGGTCGTCGCGGTAGATGACGGTTCCGTTGTCGATCAGCACCTGATCGAAGCTGACGGCGGACACCAGCCCCTCGGCCGCGCCCAGCCCGTCGCCGGGCCGGCTGCCGGCGGTGGACAGGTCCCAGTTGATCCGGCCGTCCATCAGGACTTCCACCACGAAGGTCGGCTCGACCAGCGTGATGCTCTCCACCTGGATGCGGCCGCCCAGCAGGGGGCCGAGCGCGACGCGGGCGTCGAGCTTCTTCAGCCGCACCATGTCGGGTTCGGCGGCCCCGGCGGCGTTGGCGAGACGGGCGTCGCGCACCGTCAGCGCCGGCGACGGCAGCAGGGTGAAGCCGACGTCCCCCCGCAGTTCCACCCGGCGTCCGGTCGCCTGCGACACACGCTCCGCGATGGTGCCCTTGTAGGCGTTCCAGTCGATGAGGCTCGGCGCTGCCAACAGGATGCCGGCCAGAACCACCAGTCCGGCCAGTGCAGCGATCAGGATCTTCTTCACCGGGTGTCCGCCTTCCCTGCGCCGGCCTTATCCTCGGCCGTGCCCCTTTGCCACGTCATGGTTGCCACATCGCCGTCATCGACCCGCGGCCGCCCATACCCGGATGAGGTACGTGCCGACGCGCGCCTGCCTTCGGTACCGCTCCCCTTCCGCGCCGATCGGCCGCCGATGCCGGCATCCGATGGCTGCTTCCGATGAGGACCGTCCTTCGGTAAGCTAGCGCCCGCAGAAGAAACAAGCAATTTGGGCAATCCCACGGCCAAGTTGGGGCCTGCCCGATTTTTTCCCCAGCTTTCCCCGCGCGCCTCCGCCTCGTCCGGCCGCGCCGGGCCTGAAACCCCACCTTCAGCCGCCGGAGACCGTGCCATGGGCGACGTGGTCAACCTCAACCGCTTCCGCAAGACCCGCGAACGGGCCGAACGCGCGAAGGAAGCCGAAGCGAATCGGGCCCGATTCGGACGCACCAAGGCCGAGAAGGAGCGCGACCGCAAGGAAGCCGAGCGGCGCACTCAGACTTTGGACGGGCATAAGCTGGACGGCGAGGCCTGACCGGTCCATCCAAAAGCATGGCCTGATATACGGCAAAGACCGAGCTTCCCACTGGGAATAACCTCAGCGTTTTTGTTACTATTGGATATACCGATAGTTCCCTATTGCGACTATCCGCCCGATCATGGGACAGTGCCTGCCAAGGGCGCCGGCGGGCGCCCCCGTTGGCTGTCGGGGAGGGCCGTCATCATGGTCGACATGACGTCGTATCGCGGATCCGTTCAAACGCCTCAGACGCACAATTCGGCATGGCTGCCGCCCATCCGGACGGTGGATACCGCCCGCCCCTGGGTCTGGCTGGCATCGGCCTGGCAGGACATGATGGCGGCCCCCGCCATCAGCTTCGCCTACGGGGCGCTGGCGGTGATCTCCAGCTTCGTGCTCGTGGTCGGGCTGGCGATGCTGGACATGGAATATCTCCTGCTGCCGATGGCGGCCGGCTTCATGCTGGTCGGCCCGCTCCTGGCGGTGGGACTTTACGAAACCAGCCGGCTGCTCGAGCTTGGCGAACGGCCGACCTTCGGCAAGGTGGCCGCCGCCTATCGCCGCAACGGGGTGCAGATCGCAGGGATCGGGCTGGTCCTGATGCTGGCGATGCTGGCCTGGATCCGCATCGCCTTCCTGATCTTCGCCCTGTTCTTCTCGGGCGAGCCGCCGGCACTCGACCAGCTGGTCGAGCGCATCTTCTTCTCGGCGGAGACCATTCCGTTCCTGCTGACCGGGACGCTGTTCGGCGGGATCATCGCGACGGCGGTCTTCTCCGTCGCCGTGGTGTCGATCCCGATGCTGCTGGACCGCGAGACCGACGTCTTCACCGCCATGGCGACCAGCATCGCCGTGGTGCGGGCGAACATCCGGCCGATGATCGCCTGGGGCTTCCTGATCGCCCTGTTCATGAGCGCCGGGATGGTCACCGCCTTCATCGGTCTGGCCATCGCCCTGCCGGTGATCGGTCATGCCTCGTGGCACTGCTACCGCGATCTGGTCGGCCCGGGGCGGTAACGCTGCCGCAAGCCCGGCATGAGGAAGCCCTCTTCCGTCCGCGGGAGAGGGCTTTTTCGTCAGCTCTTCTTGAAAAACGCCTCCGCCGCCGATTTCTGCGCCTGCTTGGCGGCGATGGCGGCGCGGGCGCGTTCGATCTCCGCCTGCAGGGTGGCGATGTAGGCCTCGATCTCGGCCACGCCCATCACGGTCAGGTCCTTCGGCGCCGGCTTGGCCTTGCGCGGCTCCAGATCCTCGAAACGGTCGTCGATGGCCATGGTATGGGTCCCTCCCTGCCGCGTGTTCCGCCTTCGCCTTGTCAGGCCGGCCGGGCAAATCTACCTTTCGAGCCTGACAATTCCAATGCACCGGTGCCGGCAAACGCCTGCCCGGCCACGCAAAAGAAGGGAAGAACGCCATGGGCCTCGCCTTGCCCGACAGCATGCGCTGCGTCGAGATCACCCAGCCCGGAGGGCCGGAGGTGCTGCGCCCCGCCCGCCGCCCCGCCCCGGTGCCGGGCCCCGGCGAGATCCTGGTGGAGGTCGCCGCCGCCGGCGTGAACCGCCCGGACACCCTGCAGCGCCAGGGCCGCTACGATCCGCCGCCGGGCGCGTCCGACCTGCCGGGGCTGGAGCTGTCCGGCACGGTCATCGCCATCGGCGAGGGTGTCGAGACCTGGGCCAGCGGCGACCGGGTCTGCGCGCTGGTGGCCGGCGGCGGCTATGCCGAGTATTGCGCGGTGCCGGCGGTGCAGGCCCTGCCGGTGCCCGGACCGCTGTCGATGGTCGAGGCAGCGGCGGTGCCGGAGACCTTCTTCACCGTCTGGACCAACGTGTTCGAGCGCGGCGCCCTGAAGCGCGGCGAGACGCTGCTGATCCATGGCGGGTCGAGCGGCATCGGCACCACGGCGATCCAGCTGGCCAAGGCCTTCGGCGCCACCGTCTTCACCACCGCCGGCAGCGACGACAAGTGCCGCGCCTGCGAGCAGCTCGGCGCCGACCGGGCCATCAACTACCGGACCGAGGATTTCGTCGCGGTGATCCGCGAGGCGACCGGCGGGCGCGGCGTCGACGTGGTGCTGGACATGGTCGGTGGCGACTACATCGCCCGCGACATCGACATCATGGCGGTCGACGGGCGCCACGTCTCCATCGCCTTCCTGCAGGGGGCGAAGGTGTCGCTGAACATGGCCCCGGTGATGACCAAGCGGCTGACCCTGACCGGGTCGACCCTGCGCGCCCGCCCGGTGCCGGAGAAGGGCCGCATCGCCGCCGCTCTGCGCGAACATGTCTGGCCGCTGCTGGAGTCCGGCGGCATCAAGCCGCAGATCCACTGCACCTTCCCGCTGGAGGAGGCCGCCGAGGCCCATCGCCTGATGGAAAGCAGCGCCCATATCGGCAAGATCGTGCTGACGATCGGCCCGGACGCGGCCTGAGCAGCCCGTCGGGAGCGGTCCGGGCGCGCGAACCGGACCGCATTTTGCGCTTTCTTCGCCGATCCGGTGCCGTCGGGCTTGCCATATGCTGCCAAGACGGGTTAGCAGAGGCGAGCGGGCGGCCGGGATTTCCCGGTGCGCCTGCGCAAGCATGCTTACGCGGACCGGCAATCGCCCTATATCGTGGTGACGAGAATGGGGCAGCCGCCCCGGAATCGCGGAACCGCTCTCGCGCCGCATAACCAGTTCGAACGGCCGGCCGCACCACCCGCCAGCGGGTGCGGCCGGTGAAGAGTTGTCAGGAGGGATGATGGCACTGCCCTTGATGCCGAAAGCGACGGCCGTTTGGCTGGTCGAGAACACGTCCTTGTCCTTCGAGCAGATCGCCGCCTTCTGCGGCATGCATTCGCTGGAAGTCCAGGCCATCGCCGACGGCGAGGTCGCGGTCGGCATGGTGGGGCTGGACCCCATCGCCAACGGCCAGCTGACCAAGCAGGAGATCGAGCGCTGCGAGAAGAACCAGGATCTGCGCCTGAAGCTGCTGGTCGCCGACCTGCCGCAGGTCGCCTCCCGGTCCAAGGGCCCGCGCTATACCCCGATCACCAAGCGCGGCGACAAGCCCGACGCCATCGCCTGGCTGCTGAAGCATCATCCGGAGCTGTCGGACGCCCAGGTCTGCCGCCTGATCGGCACCACCAAGCCGACCATCGCCGCGGTGCGCGACCGCACCCACTGGAACGTCGCCAACATCAAGCCGCGCAGTCCGGTCATGCTGGGCCTCTGCTCCGGCCGTGAGCTGGAAGAGGCGCTGGCCCTGGCCATCCGCCGCGGCGGCGTGCCCCGCGCGCCGGAGGATGCCGCCGAGGACTTCTACGGCGAGAACCGCGACGACGACCGTTATTCCGAACAGGAAGACGCCCACTGATGCCATCTCCCTCTCCCCGCCGCGGGAGAGGGCGTGAAAGCACGCGATGACCGACCGCAACACACCTCCGCCCCGGCTCGTCGTCGGCATCAGCGGCGCGTCGGGGGTGATCTACGGTATCCGCATGCTGCAGACGCTGCGGCGGATCGGCGTCGAATCGCATCTGGTCGTCAGCCGGTCCGCCGAGGTGACGCTGGCACATGAAACCAGCATGAAGGTGGCGGAGCTGCGGGCGCTGGCCGACGTCAGCTATTCCGCCGCCGACATCGGGGCGGCGATTTCCAGCGGCAGCTTCCGCACGCTGGGCATGGTGGTCGCCCCCTGTTCGGTCCGCACGATGAGCGAGATCGCCAGCGGCGTCACCTCCACCCTGCTGACCCGTGCCGCCGACGTGGCGCTGAAGGAGCGGCGGCGGCTGGTGCTGATGGTGCGGGAGACGCCGCTGCATCTGGGCCATCTGCGCACCATGACCGCGCTGGCGGAGATGGGGGCGGTGATCGCGCCGCCGGTGCCCGCCTTCTATGCCCGGCCCGAGGGCATCGACGATCTGGTGGACCATTCGGTCGGGCGGGTCCTGGACCTGTTCGGGCTGGATGCCGGCAACCTGCGCCGGTGGGGTGAGCGTCCGGCGGAGGGCTGACCTGCGCTGCATCGCGACAACAGGCGTCTTGGACCGCGGGCGCAATGCCGTTATACCGCTGTCGATGCGAAATGATGCGGGGCCGGCGCAGCCGCCGGCCGGCAGTAACCGGGACAAGCCGACCATGCCCTTCAGCAGTCAACCGAGCGAGCCCATCCGCCAGCTACTGGCCGGCATCAAGGCGTTCCGAGCCCGCTATTACGAGCGCCGGCCCGACAGCATGCGGCAGCTGGCAACCGAAGGGCAGCATCCGGAGGTTCTGCTGATCGGCTGTTCCGACAGCCGCGTCGATCCCGCCCTGCTGACCATGGCGGAGCCCGGCGAGTTGTTCGTCGTGCGCAACGTCGCCAACCTCGTCCCGCCCTACCAGCCCGACGGCGCCTATCACGGCACCTCGGCCGCCATCGAATATGCGGTCAAGTCGCTGAAGGTGTCGGAGATCATCGTGCTGGGCCACGCCCAGTGCGGCGGCATCCAGGGCCTGATCCGGCTGCGCGCCGGCCAGAAGTCCGACGACGATTTCGTGTCCCCCTGGGTGTCCATCGCCGGTTCGGCGCTCGATCCCTATGTCGGGCCGGAAGGCTCCGAACAGGCGCGGGCCGATGCGGAGAAGCTGCAGAACACCCCGGCGGTGATCGAACGGGCGGCGGTCCGCGCGTCGGTCGACAACCTGATGACCTTCCCCTTCGTGCGAGAAGGCGTCGAAGCCGGCACGCTGAACATCCATGGCTGGTGGTTCGACATCCAGTCGGGCGAGATGTGGGCCATCAACCCGACCACCCGCCTGTTCCAGCCGGTCGAGTAGGAAGACCGCGCAAACGCCGTACCCAGGCGCGGGTACGGGAATTTCGGGGCGCCCTACCCTGTTGAGAGCGAAGGAAAGAGGTTTTCTTCACTCCGACAAGAGGTAGGGAACGCCATGAAGACTGCACTTCCACTTGTGATCCTGGTCGCCGCTCCCCTTGCGCTGGCCGCCTGCAACCAGACCGGCAACAGCGGCAGCAGCGGTGGGCTGTTCGGCGGAAGCGGCGGCGGCGGACTGTTCGGGTCGGGCAGCTCCGATTCGTCCTATGCCCGCAACGGCCGCTGCGACGATCCGCGCTACAACACCTCCAACGGCGGGCGGGCGGAAGCCGGTACGGACGATTACGACTGCTCGCGCTACGGCGACGGGCTGAAGCGCTGAGCGGCGACCGCGAGTTCGGCGGCCATGCGCCCGGCGACCGATCGCCAATCGCCGGGCGCCGGCTGGCGGAACAGCCGGGCGGTCGGATACCATGGGCTGTCGTCGCGGCCGGTCATCCAGCGCCAGTCCGCCGAAAAAGGCAGCGCCACCCATAGCGGCACGCCGAGCGCCCCGGCCAGATGGGCGGGACCGGTACAGGACGATATCACCAAGTCCAGATTCGCCATGATCGCCGCCGTATCGGCGAAGTCGCCGATCTCCGGTCCCAGATCGGTGAAGCCGTCAGGCAAGGCCGCGCCGGCAAGGTCTTCGCGCCCCGGACCCATCTGCAATCCGTAGAACCTGCAGCCCGGCACGTCGAGAAGCCCCTTCAGGCCCGCCAGCCGGGGGGAGCGCTGGTCGTCGCTGGGAAAGCGCGGGTTGCCGGCCCAGACGAGGCCGACCCGCAGCCCGTCCGCCGGCGCAAGGCGCCCGCGCCAGACCGCGACGCGCGCGGGATCGGCCTTCAGATAGGGAACGGTCGCCGGCACCTCGTCTACCACCGTGCCGAAAGCGCGCGGCAGGCTCATCAGCGGGCATTCCAGATCGAAGGGCGGCAGCGGATCGCCGCGCGCGATCACCTGCGCCGGCCCCTCCACCCCCGCCGCAAGCGGCAGGAGGGACGGCTGCACCTCCAGAACCACCCTGCCGCCGCGGGCCGCCACCAGCGGGACGTAGCGCAGGAACTGCAGCGTGTCGCCCAGCCCCTGTTCGGCATAGAGCAGGATGGTCCGGCCCTCCAGCGCCTCCCCCGCCATGCCGGCTGGGAGAAGCGGCGCCAGGGCGGCTCGGCACGGTCATCATGGCGGCGCCACTCGAACTCCGGCCAGCCGCCGGCATAGTCGCCGGCCATCAGCCGGGCGAAGCCGAGGTTCCAGTGCAGCCCGGCATCCTGCGGCCGCTCAGCTAGCGCGCGCTCAAACGCGGTGGCGGCCTCCGCCGGCTGGGCCATGGCGATCAGAGCAGTGCCGCGGGCGGCCCACAGCGAGGGTCCGGGCCGCAGCCGCTCGGCATGGGCAAAGGCGTCCAGCGATTCGGCAAAGCGGCCCAGCTTCGCCAGCACCGCCCCCAGCACCTCCCACGCCTCCCCGGTGTCGCGGTCGACCGCCAGCGAGTCGCGGGCCGTTCCCTCGGCCTCGTTCCAGCGGCGTTGTGCGGCGAGGGCGGCGGCCAGGGTGGCATGGGCCACGGCGGACCGGCCGTTCAGGCGCAACGACCGGCGGGCGCAGCGCTCCGCCACCTGCGAATCGCCTTGGGACAGAAAGGCCGCGGCCCGGTTCGCCAGCGCATCGGCATGGTCGGGCGCCAGCGCCAGCGCCTGTCCGGCCGCGGCCAGCGCCGCATCGGACCGTCCCAGCCTGCGCAGGGCCCCGGACCGGCTGGCATGGGCATCGGCCAGTTCCGGCATCAGGCGCAACGCCCGGCCATAGAGCTGCACCGCCCGCTCCACCGCGCCCGCCGACTGTTCGGCCCCGGCCAGATTGGACCAGCCGCCGGCCGAATCGGGCCGCAGCGCCGCCGCAAGGCGAAGCCGCCGCACCGCCTCCTCCCCCCGGCCGGTCTGCGCGGCGAGGACGCCCAGAAGCTGCATGGCATCGGCATATTCGGGGTCAGCGCCCAGGATGCGGCGGTAGATGTCCTCCGCCTCCGTCACCCGGCCCGCCTGATGGTGGTCGAGCGCGATCAGCAGGGCCTGTGACAAAGTAACCATCGGAACTCTTGCGGGTTGGCGGGGGCCGGCGGCGTCCCAAATCATGCGCCGCCGCGACGTTGCCAGTCCAGCCGGACGCCGTCGCCAATCGTCGCAAACGGTCACAGAATCGGGATTTTCCCTGGATTGTCATGAGACTGACGCATCGCTATTGTCCGCGCCGTTTTGCAAGGAGCGGATCATGACCTCGCGCCCAGCCCGGGCCTTTTCCCAATACGGTGCCTGCCGGCCCTGCGCTCTTGCCGCCGCGGCTCTCATGCTGTCGCTCGGCGTCGCGGCGGCCCCGGCGCTCGCCAGCGAAGGCGCGAAGCCAAACGGCTGCCCGTGGGCGCAGGACATCACGCTGGAGATCAACGGCAAGACCCTGACCCTGAAGCAGGACGCCTTCACCGCCGTGACCGCCGAACCGATCGAGATCGAGCAGTTCAAGGTTTTTCCGCTGGTCGACCAACTGAAGCTGCGCATCATCGGCCCCAAGGGCCGCGAGTGGGAAGCAGCACTGACCCGTCTGGTCAGCGGCAAGCGCTGCAGCGCCTTCTATGCCGGCAAGCCCGTCCTGGTGTCGGACACCGTGCGCGATCCCAACGAACTGATCCTGAACCGGTAGGGTACAGGCCCAAGCGCTCAACCCCGGGCCAGGATCCCCGCCAGTTCGTCCAGCGCGGGGTCGCCGTCCGGCACCAGCAGCGCCATGTTGGCGGCGGCCAGCCCCGCACTGCCGCCCGGCTGCGGGATGAGGCCGGCGGCGGCGAACAGCCGGTCCTGCTGGACACGCTCGGCCTCCAGTTCCGCGGCCTTCATGCGGCGGTAGAATGCGTCGTCCTCCGCCTTGGCGCGGCGGCGCAGGGCGCGCAGGGGTCGGACGACCTCCTCCCGCCAGCCGGAAACGGCCGAATCGATGCGGGCCAGTTCGGCCTCGGACAGGCGGACGCCGCACTTCAGCCCCGCCCAGGCGGCGAACAGCAGCACATTGACGTCCACCCCGCGGCGGTCCTGCAGCGACAGGCAAAGGGCCGGCACCCCCGGCCGCCCATAGACGGCCAGGGAGAAGTCCCAGAACGGGTTCGCCGTCCCGCTCAATCGCCGAAGCTGATGTTCAGGCCGCGGGCGGTCTTGACCAGCGCCCCGTCCAGTTCGACGCAGGAGTAATGCTCGATCGCCTCGGTGATCGGCACGTCGATGACGCCGCGATTCGACCAGGCGACCATACGGTTGAACTTGCCCTCCGCGATCAGGTCGACGGCATGGACGCCGAAGGCCGACGCGATCAGCCGGTCGCGCGGGCTGGGCATGCTGCCGCGCTGGACATGGCCCAGGACGGTGACGCGCGTCTCGGCCCCGGTGGCGTCGGCGATCTTCTCGCCGATATAGTCGCCGATGCCGCCATAGCGCTTCTCGCCACCCTGCAGCACCTTCTTGACGCCGGTTCCCTCCAGCGTCTTCACCGCCTCCGACACCACCACCAGGGCGAAGTTGCGGCCGGAATTGCGGACGTCCTGGATCTTCGCGGCAATGCTCTCGATGGAATAGGCGATCTCGGGGATCAGGATCACGTCGGCCCCGCCGGCGATGCCGGCCGCCAGCGCGATATGGCCGGCGTCGCGGCCCATCACCTCCAGCACCATCACGCGGTGGTGGCTGGCCGCGGTCGGCTGCAGGCGGTCCAGCGCCTCCACCGCCACGGCGACGGCGGTGTCGTAGCCGACCGACACCTCGGTCTTGCCCAGGTCGTTGTCGATGGTCTTGGGCACGCCCACCATCGGGAAGCCGCCCTTCTGCGCCAGCTTGTGCAGGATGGCGAAGCTGCCATCGCCGCCGATGCCGATCAGCGCATCCAGGCCAAGTTCACGGTAGCCGCCGATGATCTCGTCCGACCGGTCCTTCAGCGTGCCGTCGGGCATCGGATAGGCGAAGGGGTCGCCGCGGTTGGTCGTGCCCAGGATGGTGCCGCCCTGACGCATCATGTGGCCGTCGACGGAGCCGAGGTCGAGCGTCTGGTACTGCACCGGGCGCTGAAGCAGGCCCTGCGTGCCTTCCTTGATGCCCAGCACCTGCCAGCCATAGCCGGTGGCGCGGTGGACCACCGCACGGATGACGGCGTTCAGCCCGGCGCAGTCGCCGCCGCTGGTCAGGATGCCGATGCGCTTGCCGGCTTTCTTTGGGGCAGTCATTGAGGGGTTCCCGTCCCGTTCGCCTGTTTGTTGAAATCGACCACCATGTTACCGGAACAGGCATTTCCCGCAATCGTTGCCCGCATCCGCAAAGGTGGAATGCCCCTGTCCAGTGATCGCACCATTCCTTATCGCCAAAGGACCGAACCCGTGGTTTGACGGTGCCGCACCGCCGGAAATCTGGTATAGTCCGGCCCGCCCAGCCAAAGGGCCACCCGCAAGAGCACCCCGATCCACCCGGGGAAACGGCCATTTCCAACGGGCGCGATGAACGAGCAAGAGATTCTGAAGGAAAAGCTGGCGAGCTTGCGCAGCGAGCACCGCGACCTGGACGACGTCATCGCCCGGCTTGCCGAACGCGCGCCCTACGACCAGCTGCAGATGCAGCGGCTGAAAAAGCGCAAGCTGATGCTGAAGGACCAGATCATGGTCCTGGAGAGCCGGCTCCTGCCGGACATCATCGCGTAGGCATGCCCTCTCCCACTGCGGAAGAGGGCGTCGAACCCGCCCTCAGCCCTTCTTCGGCACCGTGAAGAACTGGATGCCCATCTGGAAGCTGCGGGCGATGTTCTCGGCCTTGCCGATCAGGAAGGCGGCGCCGTCGGCCGGGAAGAGTTCGTGCGCGGTCTCGCGGAACAGGCCCAGCCAGCGTTCGAAATGCTGCGGCTCCAGCCCCAGAGAAATGTGGACGGGCATCGGACGCCCGTCATAGCGCTGGGTCAGCAGGGCGATGGACGACCAGAAATCCATCATCTTGCGCAGGTGCGGTTCCCAATCGGTGATCGCCCGGCCGAAGATGGGGCCGAGCACGTCGTCCTTCATGATCTTGCCGTAGAAGGTCCGGACCAGTCTTTCGATCGACGCCTCGTCGATGCCGACGGTCGCCATCCGCTCCTCCGCCATGGCGGTGCGGATGTCGCGGCGCTCGTTGCGCTGGTCGTCGCTGGGAACGCTGTCGGTCATGCGATGGGTCCGGTCCGGAATTGCCTAGGGTCTATCCTGTTCATATAGGACCGCACCATAGGTGGAACCATGTTCCGCCGGAAGGGCCGGGATGTCGCAGCCGATGGGGCGGATTCGCCCTGCGGCGGGCTCCGGGCCGGCGGCGCCTCTGGACAGCGGCCCGACTCCACCTATAATGCGCCGCTTTCCGGACCTTGAGGAAAGCGCCACGCCGTGTCCGCCGAACACTCCCCGAACAGCGCCGTTCCGGCCAACGACGTCGCGGCCGACGGCGTCCTGCCGCAGGTCGGCATCATCATGGGCAGCCAGTCCGACTGGACGACCATGAAGCACGCCGCCGATACCCTTGCGGCGCTGGGCATCCCGCACGAGGTCCGGATCGTCTCCGCCCACCGCACGCCCCATCGGCTGGTGGACTATGCCACCACCGCCAAGGCGCGCGGGCTGAAGGTGGTGATCGCCGGCGCCGGCGGCGCCGCCCATCTGCCGGGCATGGCCGCGTCGATGACTCCGCTGCCGGTCTTCGGCGTCCCGGTAGAAAGCCACGCGCTGAAGGGCATGGACAGCCTGCTCTCCATCGTGCAGATGCCGGGCGGCGTTCCCGTAGGCACGCTGGCCATCGGCAAGGCGGGCGCCATCAACGCCGCCCTGCTGGCCGGCTCGGTCATTGCGCTGATGAACCCGGCGGTGGCCGAGGCGCTGGACGGCTGGCGCGCGCGCCAGACCGCCGCGGTGGCCGAGGCGCCCGTCGACGACCCGACCTGACAGCGAGAAGACCGTACCCCCATGACCGGCAATCCGACTGGCACCGCCCTGCCCCGTCTCGCCCCCGGTTCCACCATCGGCATGCTGGGTGCCGGGCAGCTCGGCCGGATGACGGCGCTGGCCGCCGCAAGGCTGGGCTACAAGACCCATGTCTACGCCCCCGACGCGGCGGACAGCCCGGCGGCACAGGTCAGCGCCGCGGCGACCGTCGCCGGCTGGGACGACCTGGACGCGCTGGAACGCTTCGCCCGCTCGGTCGACGTGGTGACGCTGGAGTGGGAGAATGTCCCCGTGGCGACGGCGGAGCATCTGCGCCGCTTCACCAACCTGCATCCCGGCCCCAACGTGCTGTCGGTGGCGCAGGACCGCATTGCGGAGAAGAGCTTCGTCAACCGGCTGGGCATCGCGACGGCACCCTGGCGCGCCGCCAACAGTGCCGAGGAGGTCGCCCGTGCGGTGGCGGAGATCGGGCCGCGCTGCGTCCTGAAATCGACGCGGCTGGGCTATGACGGCAAGGGGCAGGCGCGGCTGGAGGCCGGCGGCGATCCGGCCGCCGCCTGGAGCGCCATCGGCGGCGGCAAGCCCGGCGTCGAAGGAATCGTCGAGGGATTCGTCACCTTCGCCTGCGAGGTGTCGGTGATCGTCGCCCGCGGCGCCGACGGCACCATGGTCGCCTATCCGGCGGTGGAGAACCGGCACAAGGACGGCATCCTCGACGTCACCGTCGCCCCCGCCTCGCCGGACAAGGTATCGGCGGAGACGGCGGCGGAAGCCGACCGCATCGCCCGGCGCATCGCCGAGGCGCTGGATCTGGTCGGCGTCCTGGCGGTGGAGATGTTCGTCACCGCCGACGGCGCCGTGCTGGTCAACGAGATGGCGCCGCGCCCGCACAATTCCGGCCACTGGACGATGGACGCCTGCGCCACCTGCCAGTTCGAGCAGCTGGTGCGCGCGGTCTGCGGCCTGCCGCTGGGCTCCGTTGAGCGGGTGGCCGATGCCGAGATGACAAACCTGATCGGCGACGACGTGCTGCGCTGGCCGGACCTGCTTGCGGAACCCGGCGCCCGCCTGCACCTGTACGGCAAGGCGGAGGCGCGGCCCGGCCGCAAGATGGGCCACGTCAACCGGTTGTTCCCGCGCCGCTGACCTGTCTGAATCGTACCGTTTCCCAGGCCCCGCGATCCTCCGGTCGGCGGGGCCTTTTTCATTCTGGCCCTTCGCCGCTCGCTGCCGGACCGGCCGAATCCATTACGTAACCGGAATGATCGCGCCCTGTTTGCGCCCTGGGATAACTCCATTCCGAAAAATGTGAAGAGGCCATACCGGTTTATTCACATTCGCGACAGAGATGTCACAAATTGTCGCGTTTTGCCGGGCCGAAGCTCTTCGGTCCTCGACAGGCTTTTAACCCATGTCAACATTGGTTACTCTACGTCACATTCACGCTGAAACTCTCTAAACTTTGATGTAATTTGTAGCCGCATGACGATGCCCCTGGCGCAGGACAATGCAGGACGCTCCACCCCCGTGATAGGCCCGGTCGTCGGATCGCTGGCCGGTCCGGTCGGACCTCGACGGCCTCAGTCCAGCCGCGACCGGGACCGCTTCGTCGGCTTCGCCTTCGCCGCCGCCGATCTGCTGATCGAGACGGACGGGCTCGGCAACATCCTGTTTTCCGCCGGCGCCCGCTGCCGCCTGACCAAGGGCGAGGTCGGCGGGCTGGTGGGCACCAACCTGATGGAGGTGGTGGCCCCGAGCGACCGCAAATACGTCCATGTCCTGTTCGAGCGCATCCGGGAGAAGGCGCGGATCAAGCCGTCGCGCGTGCTGTTCCAGTCCTTTGACGGGCAGCAGTTCCCGGCTCTCCTGGGCGGCTGCCGGCTCGATTCCTGTCCGGGGTCGCTGTTCCTGACCGTTCTGCTGACCGTGCCGCCGCGGACCGGCGCCACCGGCTCCGCCGCGCAGGGGGAGTTGCTGGACCAGACCGGCTTCGCCAACATCCTGGAGGAGCGGCTGCTCGCCGCCCGCGAGAAGGGGTTGGACCAGGGGCTGACGCTGCTGCTGGTCGAAGGGCTGCAGGCGATGGTCGATGCGATGCCGGAAGGGGCGGCGGCCGAGGTGCGCGACGGCATCGACGCCTATCTGCGCGGCATCTCCGCCGACGGCGACAGCGCGGGCCAACTGGGCGGCGACCGCTACGGCATCGTCCATGCCGCTGACATCGACGGGCGCGAGGTGCAGGGCCACATCGCCCAGATCATCGAGGCGGCGGGCGGCGCCCTGCCCGGCGGCATCCGCTCCTGGACCCTGGACATGGCCGACGACCGGCTGGACCCTGCCGACGCCGCCCGCGCGCTGGTCTATACCGTGCAGGCCTTCGCCTCCGCCCAGGGCGGGGAATTCACCATCTCCAGCCTGGAGGATGGCGCCAACCGCCTGATGGCCGGCGCGGTGGAGCGGATCGGGCAGCTGCGCGCCACCATCGACAACCGCGACTTCATCGTCGTCTACCAGCCAATCGTCGATATCGCCACCGGCGCCGTCCATCACCTGGAGGCGCTGACCCGCGTGGAGGGGACGAGTTCGCCGGCCGACTTCATCACCTTCGCCGAGGATGTCGGGCTGATCTACGATTTCGACCTGCTGCTGACCCAGACGGTGCTCGACACGCTGAAGGAGTTCCGCAAGGAGCCGAAGCTGCCGGACGTGGCGATCAACCTGTCGGCCAAGACGCTGATGAGCCCGATCTTCCTCAAGCAGTTCCTGTCGGTCGTCGCCCCCTATGGCGATCTGGCCGCGAAGCTGCTGATCGAGGTGACGGAAACGGTGGTCGTCACCGACATCGCCAAGCTGAACGAGGTGCTGCAAAAGCTGCGCGAGGCCGGATTCCGCATCTGCCTGGACGATGTCGGGGCGGGATCGACCAGTTTCCAGTCGCTCTACGGCATCCAGGCCGAATATGCCAAGATCGACGGCAAGTTCGTCCGTGGCGCGGTCAACAGCCCGCGCGACATGGCGATGCTGCGCTCCATGGTGGATGTCTGCCGCCAACTCGGGATGGAACTGATCGGCGAGCAGGTGGAGGAGACGGTACATGCGGACCTGCTGACCGGCCTCGGCGTGACGCTGGCACAGGGCTTTCTGTTCAGCCGGCCATCGCGGGATTTCGCCTACTTCGCCAAGGATTGGTCCAAGGTGCGCAGCGGCGGCAAGGTGCTGCTGAAGAGCTGAAACTGTACAACTCCCGCGTTCCGCCGTTTTTGCCCTTGGCTTTACCCCGGCGTTTACCTAACCTTTAGACACTAAACGACGGGGAGCGCCATGCCGATCCACCTTCCGTTGGGGAGTGGCGAGGCGCCGGAACTCTCCCTCGATCTTGCGAATCTGGTGGTCGAGAACGCCGCCGATTCGATCTTCGTCATGGATACGGAGGGCCGCACCGTCTTCGCCAACCCGGCGGCCGAGCGCACCTTCGGCTGGTCGCTGGCGGAGATGCGGGGGGAGGTGCTGCATGACATGCTGCACCACCATTATCCCGACGGCCGCCCCTTTCCCATGTCGGAATGCCCGCTTGGCGATGTCTTCGTCCGGCATCAGACGCTGGACAAGCACGAAGACGTGTTTTTCCACCGCGACGGCAGCATGGTCCATGTCGCCTGCTCCAACGCGCCGGTGCTGCAGGGCGAGCGGATGATCGGCGCGGTGCTGATCGCCGTCGACATCACGGAACGCAAACTGATCGAACGGAAGCTGGCCGCAGCGCTTGCCGCGAAGGAAGCGCTGATCAAGGAGGTCCATCACCGGGTGAAGAACTCGCTGATGATGGTCGTCGGCCTCCTTCAACTGCAGGGCCATCAGGTCGCCGATCCGGCAGCCCGAAGCCATTTCGACGAGGCGGGGCGCCGGGTGACCGCGGTGGCGCAGATGCATGAACGGCTTTACCGCATCGAAGATGTCGAGTCGGTCGACTTCGGCGAATTCCTGGGCGAACTGTGCAAGGAATCGATGGCCGCCGGGACGGACAGCTTGCGGATCGCGCTCGACCTCAACATCCAGCCGATGGTCCTGCCGACCGACACCGCCCTGCCGCTGGCCCTGCTGGCGAACGAGCTGGTGACCAACGCCCTGAAGCATGCCTTCCCGGAGAACCGCCGCGGCCGCGTGGCTGTCCGCTTCGCACCGACGGAGGAGGGCTGGCTTCTTCAGGTTGCCGACGACGGCATCGGATTGCCCGACGGCTTCGAACGGACGTCGCTCCGTTCACTGGGCATGCGGCTGGTGAAGACGCTGGCGGGGCAGCTGGGCGCGGTTCTGGACATCGAACGCACGGCGGGAACCGTATTCACCCTGCGCGGGCCGATGCTGCCGGCGTAGAGACCCCCGATCCTCAGGCCGGCAGCGCCACGCCCCGGCAGGAACAGCCATCGAGAGCGTCCATTCCGGGCATGCTGTGGACCTGGTCAAGGCGGCGGCGGGCGGCGTCCAGAAGTTCCCGGTTGCGGGCAAGAAAGTCGTTACCGGCGTGGCCGTCGTGCAGCCGCATGCGGCGCAGCAGATCCTCTGCCTGATCCAGCGTTTCCATGATGCTCAATGCGGTATTGGCGTCCATCGTCGCCCTCATCTTCTCTTCGCCGCCCCCGGCCTTCGCGGTGCGGTCCGTCACATGCCGGTAACACTAACCACCGCAATTCACGGTCAGGTAGAGGATATTTGGTCGCACGTTCCGGAAAAAGAGTGGCTTTTAATTTGTTATTTTCGATTGATTGAATCGTTTCTCTTCAGCCAATCGGTTTGAACGCGGATCACCTTTTCGGTGGCGGAAAATGCCTGACGGCGGGTAAGAACCAGAATGACGCCGCTGCTGGCCGCGATCAGGGGAATCGGCCCGATGATCCAGGCAAGTGCCGCCAGCGCGAAGTAATAGGCGCGCATGCCGCCGTTCAGCGCGGTGATGGCCAGGGTCAGCGCCTCGCCGATGGTCCGGGAGATGGCATCGCGGTCCTCAATGCTCACCGGCGGCATCGGCGCCGATCCGATCAGGGCGCAGCAGTAATTGTACTGGCGCAGCGCCCAGGTGAACTTGAAGAAGCCGAAGGTGAAGATCACCACCATCAGCAGCATCTTGATCTCGAACAGCTGGCGCGAGGTATGGACGGTGAAAGACAGGTTCGACACCAGTTCCTGCGCCCGCTCCGCCGCACCGAAGGACCCGATCAGGCCGGCCAGCACCAGCATGTTGGTGGAGGCGAAGAAGGTGCAGCTGTGCATGGTGTGGCCGACCAGCTGCGAATCCATGATGCGGTTCTCGCGTTCCAGCATCCGCTCGATCCAATGGCGGCGCACGACCTTCAGATGCTGATTGACCACGTTGCGGCCGGACAGCAGATGGTCCTGGATGACGGTGAAACCGACCCAGGAGGCGACGAACCAGACGAAGGCGATGATGTCGAGCGTGGTGGCATCGGGCGGCATGATGGCGGGATCGCGTCAGGTGGCGGACAGCCCGCACCGTGTACGCCCGCCGCGCACGGCTGTCCATCGAGGGATGTCGCGGATCGCGGCGGCGCCCGCCTTACCCCGCCTTACCCATCCCCCTGTCCGCGCCCCTGCACCGCCTTCAGCACATGGACGCGGATGGCACTGGACAGGTTGCCGGTGCGCGTCTGGTCGATTTCCTCGATCAGGGCATTCACCGACAGGCCGCGCGCCTGCGCCACGGATTTCAGGGCGTCCCAGAACTCTTCTTCCAGGGAAACGCTGGTGGGATGGCCGGCAATCAGGACCGAACGCTTCTTCATGGTCACGCACGCATCGGTTTACAGGATGGGGGTGGTCAGAGGAAGGCCGGAACGGCCGGGACGGACACCCCCACCCTAACCCCAAGCTTAGCCGGGACCAACCATCCGTTCGGGGCGAACCCATTGATCGAATTGCTCATCCGTCAGGAGTCCGAGTTCCCGCCCGGCCTCCTTTAGGCTTGTCCCTTCCTTGTGGGCCTTCTTGGCGATCTTCGCCGCATTGTCATAGCCGATGTGCGGGTTCAGCGCCGTCACCAGCATCAGGCTGTCGGACACCAGCCTGGCGATGCGGTCGCGGTTGGCCTCGATTCCCACCACGCAATTGTCGGTGAAGCTCATCGCCGCGTCGGTCAGCAGGCGGATCGACTGCAGGACGTTGAAAGCGATCACCGGCTTGAACACGTTCAGCTCGAAATGTCCGGTGGCGCCGGCGACGGTGACGGTGGTGTGGTTGCCCATCACCTGGGCGCAGACCATCGTCATCGCCTCCGACTGGGTCGGGTTGACCTTGCCGGGCATGATGGAGGATCCGGGCTCGTTCTCCGGCAGCGACAGCTCGCCGATGCCCGACCGCGGGCCGGAGCCCAGAAGGCGGATGTCGTTGGCGATCTTCATCAGCGACACCGCCAGCGTGTTCAGGTGGCCGTGGACATCAACCAGGGAATCGTGGGTCGCCAACGCCTCGAACTTGTTCTCCGCCGTGACGAAGGGAAGGCCGGTGAAGGCCGCCACCTCCTCCGCGAAGGCTTCGGCGAAGCCCGGCTTGGCGTTCAGCCCGGTGCCGACCGCCGTGCCGCCCTGGGCCAGCCGGTAGAGCTGCGGCAGCGATCCCTTCACCCGGCCGATGCCGTAGGACACCTGCGCCGCATAGCCGGAGAATTCCTGCCCCAGCGTCAGGGGCGTCGCGTCCTGCAGATGGGTGCGGCCGATCTTCACGATGTCCTGGAAGGCGTCGGCCTTGGCGTCCAGCGCCGTGCGCAGATGCTCCAGCGCCGGGATCAGGCTGCGGACGATCTCGTCGGCCGCCGCGATGTGCATGGCGGTGGGGAAGCTGTCGTTCGACGACTGCCCCATATTGACATGGTCGTTGGGGTGGATCGGCGTCTTGGACCCCATGGTGCCGCCCAGCGCCTCGATGGCGCGGTTGGCGATCACCTCATTCGCGTTCATGTTGGTCTGGGTGCCGGAGCCGGTCTGCCAGACCACCAGCGGGAAGTGATCGGCCAGCCGGCCGTCTATCACTTCGTCCGCCGCGGCCATGATGGCAGCGCCGAGCTTCGGGTCGAGAACGCCCAGCTTCATGTTGGCCGCCGCGGCGGCGCGCTTCTGGATGCCCAGCGCGCGGACCAGCGGGACCGGCATGCGCTCCCCGCCGATGCGGAAATTCTGCAGGGAGCGCTGGGTCTGCGCGCCCCAGTAACGGTCGGCCGGAACTTCGATGGGGCCGAAGCTGTCGGTTTCGGTGCGGACGCCACTCATGGCTGGACCTTTCCTGATCGCCGCTTTTGGTCACGGGTGGGACGGGTTGCAATCGCCGCCGCCCCGCCTGATCTTTGAGGCGATGCCCCCGACGGCAAGGGACGCCAAGGGCATAGCAAGCATGAGCGCGAGCGACTCGGCAGGAATCCTCGCTCTTCCCTCGAATTTGTTCTTGTTGCGTTCGTGTTTCTTCCGTACGCTTTCCTGGTGAACCAACGGGTTGCCGCGATGGCGCCCGATGAAGGCCGCGCAGGCGGCTGTCGAAGCCAATGGGGGACGGAATGGACGATCTTGCACCGGACCATGTCCGCGCGTTCATTGCCCGGACGCGCGTTGCGGAAATGAAAAGCCGCGGCTGGCGCGTTCTCGGCCCGGGGGAAGAAGGGTCCATCCTGATGGAAGGCCCGATGCTCGCCAGCCGGACGGCGGTGCTCGACGCCCCCATCGGCGGGCTCTTCGACGACCTGATCGCCCGCGCGCTGGAGCGTGCCGACACCCGAGACCGGATCGACGCCCGCCGCGCCGCCTGAGGTCGGCGGTCTCGACCCGGTGATGGCTTCCAAGAAGGCGTAAATCCGGCTTACCCATTGATCCGACTGCGGATTATCGCAGTTCCCTCACAGTCGGGCAGCGGCGGAGTACATCCGTCCGCGCCCGCTCCGCCATCCCTCGGCGTTGCCGACGGCGGCAGAAGCGTCAGCATTTTCAGGGGGTTGTGGTTATCCGATAGGCTGCGGAGGATGCACCCTTTGGTAGTCCATCCCTCCAATTCCCCGGGCGCTCTGAGAAACCGGACATAGCGTTGCGTGTTGTTCTAGGAACAGGGCACGCGCCGGGACATCCGGCAAGGAAGGAAAGCCGCAGGTTTCGGGCCATCGCCCCATGCGATCGGATTACCTCTTTGGAATGGTCATAGCGCTATTGCTTCAGATCGGAAGTACCACCGAAGATACGACCTGCCGCATATCCCTGTTAGGAAGTCCTTAACCGGCCCGATGGCTTGATAAGTCCATCGGGAACGCTCAGGCCAAGGGAGATTTACATGATCGGCGCCGTCAACTCGAAGAAGATCAACGCATCCTCTGCGGCTCACATCGCGCTTCTCGACCAGTTCATTCGGCTGACTCAAGACACCATCGTGGAACAGGACGATGCCTTCGTCCGCGACAGTCTTGTCGATCTCCTGTCCAGCCTGCGCAACGAACGCGCCGACTATGCCGAGATCATCGGCGTGTCCGCGTTGAACCGCGCCGCCTGATCCCGGCCTCTCCGGTCCGGACCTTCAGGTCTCAGCGTCCCCTTCTGCCGCCAGCGCTGACAGCGCGTCGCCGGTCAGCCGGTAGGGAAGCCATTCCTTCATCTGGCGGAAGCCCACCCGGTCGTAGAAACCGCGCGCCGGGTTCCAGTCCAGGACACTCAGATCCACACGGCGGTAGCCGCGCTCCACCGCGCGCTGGGCCACCGCGGCCAGCAGCTTGCGGCCGACGCCGTAGCGGCGGGCATCCGGCGTGACGTAGAGGTCCTCGACATACAGACCGGGCCGTCCCTCCCAGGTCGAGAAGTTGCGGAAGGTCAGGGCGAACCCGACCGGCGCGCCGTCCAGTTCGGCGATCAACGCCTCGAACACCGGCTGCTCTCCCCAGCCGTCCCGGCGGAAATCCTCCTCGGTGGCCTTGACCGCGTCGGCCTCGCGCTCGAACTCGGCCAGTTCACGGACGAACCGCAGGATGGTGGCGCAATCCGCCTCGACGGCGGGGCGGATGGTGACGGTCGGCATCGGCGGCAGGCTCCCCGCTTGGGATGAAAACGAAAAAGGGAGCGGACCATAGCCCGCCCCCCGCCTTTCCGCATCCCTCTTGAACCGGCCGCACCGCTCAGTCGTCGCCGCCGCCCTTCAGGTCCAGGATGCTGCGCAGTTCCTGCACGCGCCGCTCGGCGCTGTGTTCGGACAGCACCCGCTTGCGCGCCCGCCGGCCCAGGTCGGTCAGGTGGTTGCGCGGCAGCATCATCGCGGTGGTGACGTCGTCGGTCTGGGCGGCGACCAGGATCTCCCGGCCGGGCTCGAAGAAGCTGTCCAGCCCCTCCCACTGGTCGGCGACGATGGCGGCGCCGCAGGCGGCGGCAAGGAACAGCCGGTCGGACGGGCACCAGCCGATCTTCCGCTCGTCGTCGCGCGCCAGCGTCAGCGCCAGACTGGCGGATGCCAGCACATCGGCATGCGCGGCTGGATCCAGATCCGGGAAAGTCAGGATGTTGGAGGCGCGCGGCACCCCATCCGGCAGGTCGGTGCCGACCAGCACGAAGCGCCGCCGGGTCAGCCGCTGCGCCGGATCGATGAAGAAGCTGCCCAGCCCCTCGCGGATTCCGTCAGGACCGGAGACGATGCAGCAGAGGTCGCCCAGATAGTCCCGCTTGAAGTCGCCGGGTTTGTCCGCCTCCGGCACGATCCAGGGATAGAGCGGCGCCACCGCCTCCGCCCCCGCCTTGGCGCGGTAACGCTCCAGCGCCGGCCCGCCGCAGGAGGCGAGCACCATGTCGAAGCCGCCCAGCCCGTCGGCCGGCAGATGGTCCACCGTCTCCCCCGCCTCCAGCGCCGTCAGGCTGACCGGAGCCTCTGGATCGTAGAGCGCACGGCGAACGGCCTTGGAGTTGCGGACGAGGTTGGCCGCGGCGCGGGCGTCCGGTCCGTGCGCCACCACCAGCGCCACGCCGGCATCGTCGGCCTGCGCCGCCGCGTCCACCGCCACGGCGTCCCAGTCGCCGTAGGACAGCACGTCGCCGCCGGGGATCGTCCAGGGCGTCGCCGCGTCCGGGCCGGCCCGTTCGACCGCGACCACGCGATGGCCGCGGATCGCCAGCGCCTGGATCAGCGCTCGCCAGCGCACCATGTGCCCGCCGTCGTGGCGATATCCGTTGGTCAAGCCGAAGATCACGATTTTCATGGCGTCGGCACCTTTGGCGTTCCGTGGCAGAAGGCGGCCCCTTCATGGAAGCGGCAGCAAGTCAACGCGGCTGGTCGGGGCGGGTTCCGGCATATGGTCCGGGTGCCGCTTCCCTGTGCCGAAGCGGTCCCAAAGGACGAAGACCCGCCGGGCGAGGGCCGCGAAGCTATGGGTACGAAAGGTGATATGGACCGCGCCGCCCGCCGTGCAAGCGCACCCGCGGACCGGCATGGATGCAAAGCGCGGCATAGGCCGTTATGAAGGCGAATTGACGGTTGAGCGGCGCGGCCGGGCGTCCTAGGGTCACGCTCCGCCCTCCCCTTCCGATCACGGTCGAGCGCATGCGACTTCCGTTCCGTCATCCCGCCCGCTTCCTTCTCGCCACCCTGCTGATGGCCGGCTGCCAGAGCACCGGCGCCACCGCCCCGGTGGCGGGCGGCCCGGCCGCCACCTCCGGTGCTGCGGCACCCGCCGCCGTCCCGTCGCAGGTCGCCGTGCAACAGTCCGTCTCCTTCGCCGAATGGCTGGCGGCGCTGCGCGCCGAGGCGCTGTCGCAGGGCATCCGTCCGCAGACCTTCGACCGCGCCTTCCAGCGCGTGAAGCTGTCCGAGCGCGTCGTGGAACTCGATTCGTCCCAGCCCGAGTTCACCCGGCAAGTGTGGCAGTATTTGGACAGCGCCGTGAATGAAAAGCGCGTCCAGGACGGCCGGCGGAAGCTGCAGGAGCATGCGGCGTTGCTTTCCCGCATCACCCGCCGCACCGGCGTTCCCGGGGAGATCCTGGTCGCCTTCTGGGGCGTGGAGTCCGACTACGGCAAGTCGACCGGCAACTTCTCCGTCATCGACGCGCTGACGACGCTGGCCTTCGAGGGCCGCCGCGCCGCTTACTTCCGGTCGGAACTGCTGGCGGCGCTGCGCATCCTCGATTCCGGGGACATCGCGCCGGAACGCATGACCGGCTCCTGGGCCGGCGCCATGGGCCAGACCCAGTTCATGCCGACGGTCTTCCTGCGCAACGCGGTGGACGAGGACGGCGACGGCCACCGCGACATCTGGGGCAGCATGCCGGATGTGCTGGCCTCCACCGCCAAGTTCGTGCTCGCCAACGGCTGGAAGCAGGGCGAACCCTGGGGGCAGGAGGTGCGGCTTCCCGACGGCTTCCCCTACGACCAGGCGGAGCTGAGCATCACCAAGCCGCTGTCGGAATGGCGCCGGCTGGGCGTGCGTCCGCTGGACGGCAGCGATCTCTCGGGCGACGCCCCGGCGGCGATCCTGGTGCTGGCCGGTCATCGCGGCCCGGCCTTCCTGGTGCGCGACAATTTCCGCGCCATCATGCGCTACAACCCGTCCACCAGCTATTCGCTGGCCGTCGCCATGCTGGCCGACCGCATGACCGGCAAGCCCGGCGTCCAGGGCGGCTGGCCGCGCGAGGAACAGGCGCTGAGCCGCGACGAACGCATCGACCTGCAGCAGCGGCTGGCGTCGCTGGGCATGGAGCCGGGGGCTGCCGACGGCATCGTCGGAGCGAACACGCGCAACGCCGTGCGCCGCTTCCAGGCGTCGATCGGCGAGATCCCGGACGGCTTCGCGACCAAGGCGCTGCTGGAGCGGCTGCGGCAGCGGTCGTGAGGGGGTGAAGGTTAGACCCCCACCTTGATCCTCCCCCGCTGGGCGGGGAGGAGATAGGAGCTTTGTCGAAGTGTGGCGGCAGTCCCTCCCCGCCCAGCTCTCGCACAAAGCTTCGCTTTGTGCTGACGCGACAGGCGGACCATAGGTCCGCTGAGAGCGGGGGAGGATAGGTGGGGGTCTAACGCATCCGGGCGGACCCGCCCTCACCCACCATCTCGCCGCGAACAAGCCCCCAAGCCACCGGCAGCAGCATCGCCGCCACCCCGGCACCTACCAGCGCATCGGGTGCACCGTCCATCAACAGCCAGCTGACCGCCAGCCCCGCCAGACCGGTGCCCAGCGGCAGCACATCCTTGCGGGAACACAGCCAGATCGCCCGCAGGGTCAGCGTGCCGCGCCGCCCGGCGAACAGCAGGGTCGCGGCGGTCACGGTCACGCCGATGGCGAACAGCAGGGCGAGGCTGGCGAGCGGCACGTCGGGAAACGCCATGCCGGTGATGCTGCGCCCGGCAACCACCACCAGCGCCACCGCGGCGAGGGCCAGCACCACCCCCTGCATGGCCGACAGCCGCGCACGCCATTCCGGCGCATGTCCCATGCCGGCCAGCGCCGCGCCGTTGGTCGCCGCATGGTTCAGAACCAGCAGCCCCGCCGCCCACAGGGAGACCGCCTGCGTCGCATTGGCGGCGGCGAGCAGCAGGGCGCCGAGCAGCCCATTCACCACCATCGACATCCGCATCGTGTGCTTCAGGTCGCCCGATCCACCCGCCGGCCGGGGGGATCCGCCGCCGCCACAGGAACCGCCACAGCATCCGCCGTCCATCTCTCCGCCCTTTCACAAACGACCCGGACCAGGATCATAGAAGCCGCCCGCCAGCCCGTCCACTCCCATCAGGATATTCTAATATAACAGGCGCCGGGTCCGCGATGTCATCGAAAGGGGTGCCCGTCCCGTGCCCCAACCCTTTCGAACAGCGGCAGGGATAATCCCGCCTGCCGAAGGGTGCAGGCGACGTCTCATTGGTCGGTCACCCGTCCCCCTCCATGAAAAGCCGCGGCACGAGGCGGATATGGGGGTGAGACAGCCGCATCACCGGAACCGCTCCATGACGAAGCGCCCCGCCTCTCCCGTCAAGATCCTGATCGTCGACGACAACCCGCTGCTGCAGCGGGCGTTGAAGGACATGCTGGGGCTCTGGGGCGTCGGTCAGATCACCGCGGTCGCCAATGGCCAGGAAGCCAAGGATGCCCTGCGCCGCGAGGTCTACGACCTGATGGTGACGGACTGGGTGATGGAGCCGGTGGGCGGCGCCCAGCTGATCCAATGGGTGCGCCAGTCCGCGAACAGCATGCGCCCCGCCATGCCGATCATCGTGCTGACCGCGAACGCCGACCTCGCCACCGTGCGCAGCGCCTGGGATGCCGGGGCGGATTCCGTCCTGGCGAAGCCGGTGCCCGCCGCCACGCTGGCCCGCCGCATCGACGCGGTGCTGAACCGGCGCGAAGCGGCGCCCCGCAGCGGCACCGAACCCCGCAACGAGAGCCGCACCGGCGGCAACCAGCCTTCCTCTCACCAGCCCCCTCACAGCCTTTTGCCCCGCTGCCCGCGGCATTGCGCCCGCCCTCGGGTGGAGGAGCGCAGCTGCCGCCGCCGGCTCCGCCGTCCCTGCCCCCTACGGCAACCCCGCCGGACTCCGGGGCGGCAACGCTGCGCAGTGACGATCCCAAGCGGGTCCGGCTGATGCTGGCGCTCGACAAGCTGGAAGCGGCGATCGACCGCCCCGACCCCATCGGCAGCCGGCTGCGCCACGCCCTGTCCGACCTGCAGTTGGCTGCCGCCGGCGATTCCGCCGCGTCGTCGATCGTCTCGTCGCTGTCCACCTGCATCACCTGGGTGGAGCCGGAGGTGGAGGGCTATGTCGACGCCCTGCAGGCCCATGCCGCGGCCTTGCGCTGGCTGGTGGGTTCCGACGGCAGCACCCAGTCGATGGCGGTGGCGCTGTGCCTGATCCGCACCCTGCGCGCCAGCGTCCGCACCCTTGCCGCCCGCGGCCAGACCGACTTCGGCACTTGGCCGGAGGGTGGCAGCCCGGTGCCTTCCGGCAAATCCCCCTGACGGGACGCTGAGTCCGCCCCCATATCGTCTGGAGAGGGTCTGGGCGAGAGGGGGCGGAGCAGGAAATTCCACAAGGCAGGGCTTTCCATACGCTCCGTTACGGAATACCGCCGGTTGCCGCGCCGTTCCTTGCTTTTTGCAGAACGGCCGGCCACGGGCGTTGCGATATAAGACAGCCTTCATTACCTTTTTGCCCAGCGAACAAATCGACGCCCCAGCACTCCGTCATGGAGTTTGCCAGGATGCCGACCGATGGGAGGGAATGAAGAATGGCGCTCGCAACTGTCTCGCTCGAAGACAAGTACGCGCTCGAACAGGGCCGTGTGTACCTCACCGGCACCCAGGCGCTGGTCCGCCTGCCGATGATGCAGCGCCAGCGCGACCTCGCCGCCGGGCTGAACACCGGCTGCTTCATCTCCGGCTATCGCGGCTCGCCGCTGGGCGGTTTCGACCAGAATCTATGGAACGCCCGCAAGTTCTTGGAAAAGAACCACATCCAGTTCCAGCCCGGCGTGAACGAGGAGTTGGGTGCCACCGCCGTCTGGGGCAGCCAGCAGGTCGGCATGTTCAAGGGCGCCAAGTATGACGGCGTCTTCGCCATGTGGTACGGCAAGGGGCCGGGCGTCGACCGGTCGGGCGACGTGTTCAAGCATGCCAACGCGGCCGGCACCTCCAAGCATGGCGGCGTGCTGGTGCTGACCGGCGACGACCACAATTCCAAATCCTCCACCTTCCCGCACCAGTCCGAACACGCCTACATGCACTCCATGATCCCGGTGCTGAACCCGTCGGGGGTGCAGGAGATCCTGGATTACGGCCTGATCGGCTGGCAGATGAGCCGCTTTTCCGGCTGCTGGATCGCCATGAAGACGATCGCGGAGACGGTGGACACCTCGGCGTCGGTCTATATCGACCCGCACCGCGTCTCCCCGGTCATCCCCACCGATTTCCCGATGCCGCCCGGCGGCCTGAACATCCGCTGGCCCGACCCGCCGCTGGAGCAGGAATACCGGCTGATGAAGCACAAGCTGTACGCCGCCCTGGCGTTCGCGCGTGCCAACAAGCTGGACAAGGTGGTGATGGAAAGCCCGCGTCCGCGTTTCGGCATCGTCACCACCGGCAAGAGCTATCTCGACGTCCGTCAGGCCTTCGACGAGTTGGGCATCACCGAGGAGATGGCGGCCGACTGGGGCATCACCGTCTACAAGGTCGGCATGCCCTGGCCGCTGGAGCGTGACGGCGTGCGCCACTTCGCCGAAGGTCTGGAAGAGATCATCGTGGTGGAGGAGAAGCGCGCGGTCATCGAGAACCAGCTGAAGGAACAGCTCTACAACTGGAACCCCGACGTCCGCCCGAAGGTGGTCGGCAAGTTCGACGAGCAGGGCGAGTGGATCCTGCCGAGCGCCGGTGAGCTGTCGCCCGCCCAGATCGCGGTGGTGATCGGCCGCCGCCTGCAGCGCTTCGTCGACAACGAGAACCTCGCCCGCCGCATCGCCTTCCTCGACGCGCAGGAGAAGCAGAAGGCCCATGTGGCGCGCGTGGTGCGCAAGCCGACCTTCTGCTCCGGCTGCCCGCACAACACCTCCACCGTGGTGCCGGAAGGCAGCCGCGCGCTGGGCGGCATCGGCTGCCATTACATGGCGACGTGGCTGGACCGCTCCACCGACACCTTCACCCAGATGGGCGGCGAAGGCGTGCCGTGGGTCGGTCAGGCTGCCTTCACCGACGAGAAGCACATCTTCGCCAACCTCGGCGACGGCACCTATTTCCACTCCGGCATCCTGGCGATCCGTCAGGCCATCGCCGCCAAGGTGAACATCACCTACAAGATCCTGTTCAACGACGCGGTCGCCATGACCGGCGGCCAGCCCTTCGACGGCACGCTGACCGTGCAGTCCATCGCCCATGTCCTGCGGGCGGAGGGCGTGCAGCGCATCACCGTCGTCACCGACGAGCCGGACAAGTACGGCATCGGCAACGGCCTGCCGCAGTACGCCAATGTCGAGCACCGCGACGACCTGGACCGCGTGCAGAAGGAGATGCGCGAGGTCCCCGGCGTCAGCGTCCTGATCTATGACCAGACCTGCGCCACCGAGAAGCGCCGCCGCCGCAAGCGCGGCAAGATGGTCGATCCGGCCAAGCGAGTGGTCATCAACGAACTGGTCTGCGAAGGCTGCGGCGACTGCTCAGCCAAGTCGTCCTGCGTGTCGGTGATCCCGCAGGAGACCGAGTTCGGCCGCAAGCGCCAGATCGACCAGTCCAGCTGCAACAAGGATTATTCCTGCACCAAGGGCTTCTGCCCCAGCTTCGTGACCGTGGAAGGCGGGCAGCTGCGCAAGCCGAAGCCGGCCACTGCGAAGTCGGCCGACGGCGCCGGCCTGCCGGCCCCCACCATCCCCAGCTTCGACAAGACCTGGGGCCTCTACGTCACCGGCGTCGGCGGCACCGGCGTCGTCACCATCGGCGCGCTGCTGGGCATGGCCGCCCATATCGAGGGCAAGGGCGTAGGCGTGCTGGACATGACCGGCCTCGCCCAGAAGGGCGGCGCCGTGACCAGCCACATCCGCATCGCCAATACGCCGGAGGACATCCACTCCGTCCGCATCGCGGCCGGCGGGGCCGACGCGGTGCTCGGCTGCGACCTGATCGTCGCGGCGGCGGGCGACGGGCTGTCGAAGATGACCGCCGGCCGCACCCGCGCCGTCATCAACACCCATGACAGCATCACCGCCGACTTCATCAAGAAGCCGGACATGGTGATCCCGGTGCGCGACCTCGTCGGCGACATCAGGAAGGCTTGCGGCGAGTCCAATGTCGATGCCTTCGACGCGACGAAGCTCGCCACCGCGCTGCTGGGCGACAGCATCTACGCCAACCCGTTCCTGATGGGCTATGCGTGGCAGAAGGGCCTGATCCCGCTCAGCGAGGAGTCGATCCTGAAGGCCATCGAGCTCAACGGCGTGTCGGTGAAGCTGAACCTTGACGCCTTCCAGTGGGGCCGCCGCGCCGCGGTCGATCTGGCATCAGTCGAGGCCGCCGCAAAGCCCCAGGAGCCGGTGCAGGCCGTCCCGTCGCTGCTGCTCGACCAGCGCCGCCAATCCGGCAGCCTGGACGAGGTCATCGACCGCCGCCACCGCTTCCTGGTCGATTACCAGGACGCCGCCTATGCCGCCCGCTTCCATGCGCTGGTCGACTGGACCCGCCGGATCGAGCAGCAGAAGATCCCCGGCTCCACCGTGCTGACCGAGGCGGTCGCCCGGTCCCACTTCAAGCTGATGGCCTACAAGGACGAGTATGAGGTGGCGCGGCTCTACACCGACACCGGCTTCGTCGAGAATGTGGCGCGGATGTTCGAAGGCGACTGGAAGCTGACCTTCCACATGGCCCCGCCGGTGATGGGCGAAGCCGAAGCGGATGGCGCTGAGCCGAAGAAGAAGACCTTCGGCCCGTGGATGCTGCCGGTCCTGCGCCTGCTGGCCAAGGGCAAGCGCCTGCGCGGCACCCGGTTCGACCCGTTCGGCCGCACCGCCGAGCGTCGCCAGGAACGCCAGCTGATCGCCGAGTATGAGGCGGTGATGGGCGAGGTCCTGCACGGCCTGACCCGCGAGAAGCTGGATCTGGCGGTCGAGATCGCCAAGCTGCCGATGGAAATGCGCGGCTACGGCCCGGTGAAGGCCCGCAACGTCTCGGTGGCGAAGGCGAAGGAGGCCAAGCTTCTGGACGCCTACCGCGCCCCGGTCGCCGCCCCGCAGCCGCTGGCGGCGGAGTGAGGGCCTCGGGCTCCCGGTTGACGTGAGGCAAGGCGAAGGCGCCCTCCCCGCTCATGGTGGGGAGGGCGCCTTTGCGTTTTCAGGTCCGTTTGGATCCGGCCGTCATCTTCCAGATCGCCACGAAATACAGCGCGGTGCCCAGCAATGCCGCGTACAGGATGATGGTGGGATGGAAGATGAAGCCGATCGGCAGGATCAGCAGCATCACCGCCGCGGCGAGCAGCCCGAGCAGGAAGATGCCGAGGTTGAAGCGCTCATAGACGGGGGTGGTCGGGTCGGCGTGGGTGGTCATGGCCTGTTCTCCATTCCGGTGCCGCATCGCGCGTCGATGGGGGAATATGAGTACACGCTAATGCGATACCGGGCGGGCGGCATTGCGAATTCGCAAGGGATCGGAAGATCGCGCATCATGTTTGCCGCATCCCGACCCTGGAGGAGTTGATCCTTCCGCATATCTACATCGTCCGATTGCCCCATAAGATGCGCATGATAAGAGAGCTTGGATAAGTCGGCGAGCTTGTTCCGGCTGGACGATGGAGACACCGGGTGACAGAGCAGATGATGGCGACCGATGTGTCGGCGCAAAGCGAGGACCGGTATCGCGCCCTGTTCAATGCTCTCGAAGACGGATTCTGCATCATCGAGTTCAGTGAGGATGCCGACGGCAACCTTACCGATTACATCCATATCGAGGCCAATGACGGCTACGAGCGGCAGACCGGAATCCGCAACATCGTCGGCATGGCGGTCCGCACCCTCGCCCCGGCCGAGGCCGACGGCTGGATCGAACTGTACGGCAATGTGCTGCGCACCGGCCAGCCGATCCGGTTCGAGCGCTACTTCGCGCTGGTCGAACGCTATATCGAGGTGTCGGCCGCCCGTGTGGAGCCGGCCAGCCGGCGGCAAGTCTCCGTCCTGTTCCGCGACATCACCGCCCGCCGCCGGGCGGAGGAAGCCCTGCGCGTCAGCGAGGCGCTGGCGCGGGAGAATGTGCAGCGCGTCCAGCTGGCGCTGGCGGCCGGTGCCATCATCGGCACCTGGATTTGGGACATCGCCGAAAACCGCTTCACGGTGGACGAGCCCTTTGCCGAAGCCTTCGGCCTCGATCCGGCGCTGGGCCGCGACGGCCTCAACCTGGAGCAGGTGGTCGCCAGCGTCCATCCCGACGACAGGCCCGGCCTGATCGCCGCGGTCCAGGAGGCCGTCGCTCGCGGCGGAACCTATGCCCACCAGTACCGGGTCAGGCGGGCGGACGGGAAATACTACTGGATCGAGGCGAACGGGCGTGTCGAGCGTGGGCCGGACGGCACGCCGCTGAGCTTCCCCGGCGTGCTGCTGGACGTGGAGGAGCGCCGCGCCGTGGAGGCCGAGCGCGACCGGGCGGCCGCGGCCCTGCGTGCGCTGAACGAAACGCTGGAACTGCGCGTCGCCGAGCGCACGGCCGAACTGATGAAGGCCGAGGAGCAACTGCGCCAGTCACAGAAGATGGAGGCGGTCGGGCAGCTGACCGGCGGACTGGCGCATGACTTCAACAACCTGCTGGCCGGGATTTCGGGCGCGCTGGAGCGCATCGCCGCCCGCATCGACCAGGGCCGCGTCAACGAACTGGACAAGTTCATCATCGCCGCCCAGGGGGCGGTGAGACGGGCGGCGGCCTTGACGCACCGGCTGCTCGCCTTCTCCCGGCAGCAGACGCTGGCGCCGAAGGCCGTGAACATGAACAGGCTGGTCGGCGGAATGCTGGAGCTGATCCAGCGCACGGTGGGGCCGGGCATCCAGGTGGAGATGGTCGGGATGTCCGGCCTGTGGGCGACGATGGTCGACCCCTCGCAGCTGGAAAACTCGCTGCTGAACCTGTGCATCAATGCCCGCGACGCCATGCCCAACGGCGGCCGGATCACCATAGAGACCGGCAACCGCTGGATCGACCGCGAGGGCGCGCGGCAGCAGGACATGCAGGAGGGGCAGTATGTCTCCCTCTGCGTGTCCGACAACGGTACCGGCATGACGCCGGACGTGATCGAAAAGGCCTTCGATCCCTTCTTCACCACCAAGCCTATCGGCCAGGGCACCGGGCTTGGGCTGTCGATGATCTACGGCTTCGCCAAGCAGTCCGGCGGCCATGTGAAGATCTATTCGGAGGTCGGCGAAGGCACCATGGTCTGCCTCTACCTGCCCCGCCACCGCGGCGAGGCGGAGGAGGAGGAGGTCCGCGACATATCGGCGATCACCCCGCCGGCGCGGGAAGGCGAAACCGTCCTGGTGGTGGACGACGAGCCGAGCCTGCGATTCCTGGTGATGGACCTGCTGAACGACCTGGGTTACGTGGCGATAGAGGCGGCGGACGGTGCCGCCGGCCTGCGGATCCTGCAATCGGACGCGCGCATCGATCTGGTGGTGACAGATGTCGGCCTTCCCGGCGGCATGAACGGCCGCCAGATGGTCGACCTCGCCCGCGTCGGCCGCCCGACGCTGAAGGCGCTGTTCATCACCGGGTTCGCCGAGAACGCGCTGCTGAACAACGGCCAGTTGGAGCCGGGCATGTCGGTGCTGACCAAACCCTTCGCCATGGACGTGCTGGCGGCCCGGATCAGGGACCTGATCGCGGGGTGAGAGAGGCTGTTCTCCCCTACCCCATCGGAAACCGCAGCAGGAACCGCGCCCCGGGCTCATCCCCGCCTTCGTCCAGCACGATGCTGCCACGCATGGTGCCGGCCATGATGTTGGCGCAGATGCTCAGGCCCAGGCCACTGGCGCCCATGCCGCGCTTGGTCGTGAAGAAGGGTTCGAAGATGCGGGGGCGGATGGCGGCGGGGATGCCCTTGCCGTCGTCGGCATAGTGCATCTCGATCCAGCCGGCCGGTTGCTCGCGGGCGGACAGCAGGATGCGGCCGGTCCCGCCCTCGTCATAGGCATGGACCAGGGCGTTGATGATGAGGTTGGACAGCACCTGCGCGAAGGCGCCGGGATAGCCGTCGACGATCAGGCCGGCGGGAATGTCCAACTCCACCGTCACGCGGGTCCGGCGCAGGCGGGGGCGCAGACTCAGCAGCACCTCGTCCACATAGGCGGCGAGGTCGAAGGGGCGGCGCTCGCCGCTCGCCTGGTCCGAGGCCACCTGTTTGAAGCTCTGGATCAGGCCGGTGGCGCGCTCGACGTTGGACAGGATCATCCGCGTCGATTCCCACGCCACGTCCAGGAAATCCTGGAAGTCGCTGCGGCGGATGCGGTTCTCCTCGAACAGGGTGCGGATGCGGCCAACCTCCTCCCCGAGATGCGAGATGGCGGTCAGGGTGACGCCGATGGGCGTGTTCACCTCATGCGCCACCCCGGCGACCAGCTGGGCCAGCGAGGCCAGCTTTTCCGCCTGGATCAGGCTGGCCTGAGCGTCGCGCAGTTCCGCCTCGGCCCGCTTCCTCGCGGTGATGTCCAGCGCCACGGTGACGATGTGGGTGACCGTTCCCTCCTCGTCCATCAGCGGCATCTTGGTGGTCAGCCAGTCGCGCAGGGTGCCGTCGCCGTCCGGCGCGCGGTCCTCGTGGAACGGCACGCCCTGGCCGCTCTCCACCACCAGCCGGTCCAGCGCGGCGGCGCGGTCGGCGGGCGGTCCGGGAGGTGGGGCCTCGGTCGGGCCGTAGGTCTCGCGGTAGAAGCGGTTGGTCAGGCGGACGGTGCCGTCGCGGTCCTTCACGTCGATCAGCGCCGGAATGGCGTCGATGACGCCGGTCAGGATCTCCCGGCTCTGGCGCACCGCCTCGTCGGCGATGACCCGGTCGGTGATGTCGGTGAAGGTGCGCACCTGCCCGCCGTCCGGCAGGGGCACCACCCGCACCTCGATGAAGCGTCCGTCGCCCTGCGGCCGGGCATAGACGAACTCGCGATCAGGCCGGCCGATCCGCTCCATCAGATAGGCCGTCTTGGCATCGAGGTCGCCGCCGAAGTCGGGGGAGCCGGCCGGCAATTCCACCATCCGGCTGGCGATCTGGTGGCGCACCACGTCCTGCAGCCGCGGCCTGCCGCGCATCAGTTCCTCCGGCACCCCCAATATGTCGAGGGCAAGGCCGTTCCAGGCGATGTAGCGCAGGTCGCGGTTCAGCAGAACGATGCCCTGCCCCATATTCTCCAGGGTCAGGCGAAGCAGCTGGCGCTGGGTCGCGAGATCGTCCTCCGCCCGGCGGCGCTCGGTGACGTCGGTGTAGGTGCGGACGAATCCGCCGCCGGTGGTGTGCCGGGTCCGAACCTCCAGCACCCGGCCGTCGGGGCGGCGATGCTCGTAGGACGGCGGGTCGGCGCGCAGCGCCCTTTCCATATGGCGGGCGGCGATGACGTCCGGATCGCCCGGCCCATATTCGCCGTTGCGGGCCAGGAACCGGACGATCTGCGCATAGTCTGCCCCCGGCATGTATCCCCGCGGCAGGCCGAACAACTCGTAAAGCGGGCCGTTGATGACCTTCACGGTCAGATCGGCATCGACCAGGATCACGCCCTGGTCCATCTGCTCCAGCGCCAGCATAGACAAGTCGTTGCCGGTGGACGGGTCCGGTCCGATGGTCCGGGCGGTGGCGGAGAGGTTCGTCGGAAGATCGGGGATCTGGGCTGGCAAGGTGGGCGCGCCATCCATCGTTACGCGGGTCCGAGATCGAACGAACCACTGTAACAGCCGGATCCGGTCCTGCCGAGCTTTCGCGTCTGCCAGGATGTCGCAATCCTGGGACATTTAACGGGCATTTTAAACTTTTCGGAACCTTTGTCCCACTACCCTGTTTCGAATCCCGGGCTGTTTGTGCAAGATCGACCCGGTCGCACGACCGCCCGCCCGCCTTCCCGCCGCCTTAGAGGGAACCGCCCCTTGTCCGGACTGGCCGCCCTGCCCGCACCGACCGGCGCGATGCCCACCTCGGGCATTGCGAAGCTGCGTCAGATGCTGGCGAGCGATGCAGCGGCCGTTCAGCCGATCCGCCGCGTCCCCGGCGAGGAGGAGCGCAAGCGGAACCGGGAAGGGACCGAGGCCACCGGCGACGCCCTGCAGGGAAGCGGCCGTGCCGGCGCCGACTCGACGACCACCCGCACGCGCGGCGCCAGCGGATCGGCCGGCAGCTTCACCACCGGATCCGCAGCGGACGGCGCCAGCCCGGTCAGCGGCGGCCCGGTTCCGCTGACCGCCCTTCCCAACGCCGGCTATGTCGCGCAGAGCATACACCAGGAAGCCATGGGCAGCGGGCTGACCATCGAACCCTGGTCGGACGCCATCGATGCCTACCGCCGCGCCGATGCCGGGGTGAACACGCCGATGGTCACGCAGATCGCGGTGTAGGGACCGGCGTCCGGACCGGCCCCGGTCACCCAATCAGAGATATCGGCGCTCCAGATGCCGCTTGAACACCGACGCGTCGAGCGGACGGCCGGTCGCCGCCGTCAGCAGCTCGTCGCCGGAGGCATGGAAGCAACCGGTCTCATGCACATTCACCCGCAGCCAGGCCACCAGCGGCGCGAACTCCCCGCGTGACAGGGCGGGCACGATCTCCGGATCGGCGGTGCGCGCGGCGTCGAACAGCTGGGCCGCGGTCATCGCGCCAAGGGTGTAGCTCGGGAAATAGCCCCAGCCGCCGCCCGGCCAGTGGATGTCCTGCAGGCAGCCCAGCCTGTCGTTCGGCGGCACCACGCCCACCAGTTCCGCCATGCCGTCGTTCCAGGCGCCGGGCAGGTCGGGCAAGGTCAGGTCGCCAGCGATCAGCGCCTTTTCCAGGCGATAGCGCAGGATGATGTGCGCGGGATAGGTGACCTCGTCGGCATTGACGCGGATGAACCCACGCTCCACCCGGCTGTAGAGGCGGCGCAGGTTGTCGGCCTCCCAGGCCGGCCCCTCCCCGCCGAAGGTCTCGCGCACCAGCGGCGCCAGCCAGGTGATGAACTCCGGCGAGCGGCAGGCCTGCATCTCCATCAGCAGCGACTGGCTCTCATGCACCGCCATGCCGCGGGATTGGCCCACCGGCTGTCCCAGCCACGCGCGCGGACGGTTCTGCTCGTACAGCGCATGGCCGGTCTCATGCAGGATGCCCATCAGCGCGTCGGTGAAGTTCGCCTCGTCATAGCGGGTGGTGATGCGCACATCGCCGGTCGCCCCGCCGCAGAAGGGGTGGAGCGACACGTCCAGCCGGCCGCGGCTGAAATCGAAGCCCAGCCGCTCCATCATCCGCACGCCCAGCTCGCGCTGTTTTTCCACCGGGAACGGTCCCTGCGGATCGACCGCCGCCGGGGCGGCGGCCTGACGGTCGAGCACGCGGCCGATCAGGTCGGGCAGGAAGGCGGACAAGTCGGCGAACAGCGCGTCGATCCGCTCCGCCCGCGCTCCCGGATCATGGCTATCGAGCAGCGCGTCATAAGCGCTGATTCCCATGACGGCTCCCATCGCCTCCGCCCCTTCGCGGACGCGGGCCAGTACCTCGGTCAGCGACGGCAGCAGCTTGGCGAAGTCGCTTTCCGCACGCGCGGCGCGCCACGTCATTTCGCAGACCGAGACGGCCTTGCTGGTCGCCTCCACCAGATCGGCGGGGATGGCGGTCGACTGGATATGGTGGCGGCGCATCTCGCGCAGGTTGGCGCGCTGCCAGGGGTCGAGGCTGCCGTCCGCCTCCGCCTCGGCCAGCAGGTCGGCCATGCGGGGGTCGGTCGCCAGCTCGTGCGCGATCACCGACAGGGTCGCGGTCTGCTCCGCCCGGCCGTCGTTGGCCCCCTCCGGCATGATCGTCTGGGTATCCCAGCCGAGAATGCCCAGCGCGTCGCCGATGGCGGCGATGCGGGCGTGGCGGCGTTCAAGCTCCTGATATGCGGTCATCGGATCGTCCGTCGGTTCCGGTGTCGGCGCGCTTGCGCTGCGACAGCACGTAGATCCCGGCGAGCGTTGCCGCAAGCCCGTACCAGGTCAAGGCATACTGCAGATGGTTGTTCGGCAGGTCCACCCGCGGCTCGATGCCCGCCAGGGTGCCGGCCGGGATGCCGGATGGCGCGCCGGGCAGGCCGGCGTTGGGGGAACCGAGGGTCTGGCCGGGCAGCATCTCCACCAGCACCGGCGCCACGCGGTCCAGCGACAGCGCCGCCGCCATGGCGGGCGGATCGGCGCGCATCCAGGCGGAGCCCGGCTGCGGGGTGCCGTTGCCGGGCTGGAACAGGCCGGGCTGCTGCGGCAGGCGGACGATGCCGCTGACGGCGACCTCCCCCTCCACCCGGCCGGCGGGGCGGGAGGCAGGGTCGCGCAGGTCCATCGGCACAAAGCCGCGGTTGACCAGCAGGATGCCGGCCCCATCGGCCCGCTGGAACGGGACAAGAAGCTCGTAGCCGACCCGTCCCTGGTGCGGACGGGCGATCAGCAGCATTTCCCTGTCGTTGAGGAAGCGGCCGGTCAGGGTGACGGGCCGGAACTCCCAGGCGGCGGGATCGTCGATGCGGGCCGGCAGCGACACCGGCGGCTCGGCCATGCGGCTGGCGATCCGGGCGACCAGATCGGTCTTCCACTGCAGCCGCTCCAGCTGCCATGTGCCGAGGCCGATGGCGACCGCCAGCCCCACGAGCGTCACCAGGGTGGCGCCCAGGGACGGGCGGAAGCGGCGGCGCTCCCGCGATCCGGCGCTGTCTCCCGCCGCCCCCGTTCCGGTGGTTGCGGCCTTCATGATCCCTTCTCGACCTCGCTGCGGCGGTAGCGGTACTGCAGGGCGATGACATAGGCCTTGGCCGGCCGCAGCATGCCCAGCGTCAGAGCCAGCACCACGATGCTCCAGACGATGGCGTGCAGCCACAGCGGCCATTCGACGGTCATCGACACCCACAGCGCGACCGGCACAACCAGGAAGCCCAGGATGAAGATCAGGAAGACCGCCGGACCATCGCCGCTGTCCACCTGCGAGAAGTCGAGGCCGCAGACGTTGCAGCGGTCCGCCACCGTCAGGTAGCCGGAGAACAGCCGCCCCCGTCCGCAGCGCGGGCAGACACATCGCATGCCCGCGGACATCGGGGGAACCCTGGGGTAATGGTCGCTCACGCTGAAACCTCCCGTTCGCGCCGCTCCGGCAGAGGGTGAAGGCTGCGGGAACGGCTCGGCGCCGGTGGCGTCAGTGGCTGGCGATCACGCCGCCATAACCACCCCACCAGTAGACCGATACGAACAGGAACAACCAGACCACGTCGACGAAGTGCCAATACCAAGCCGCCGCCTCGAAGCCGAAATGGCTTTCCGGGGTGAAATGGCCCTTCAGCGTGCGGACCCAGCAGACCGCCAGGAAGATGGTGCCGACCAGCACATGGAAGCCGTGGAAGCCGGTCGCCATGTAGAAGGTCGACGGGAAGATGCCGTCGGTGAACTTGAAGGCGGCGTGGACATACTCATAGACCTGGAAGAAGGAGAACAGCACGCCCAGCAGCACGGTCAGGCCCAGCGCCTTGGCCGCCTCGCGGTTACGCCCTTCCAGGATGGCATGGTGGGCCCAGGTGACGGTGACGCCCGACAGCAGCAGGGTCAGCGTCATCATCAGCGGCATGTCGAACGGGTCGATGACATGCACGTTCGGCGGCGGCCAGATGGCGTCGGGGTTGATCGGCGACGCCTTCGGATCCAGGGCGGCGTGGAAGAAGGCCCAGAAGAAGGCGGCGAAGAACATCACCTCCGACGCGATGAACAGCGCCATGCCATAGCGCAGGCCGATCTTCACCACCGGGGTGTGGGCATGCTCCACCACCGATTCCCGGATCACGGAGCGCCACCAGCCGAACATCGTCACCAGAATGGCCAGCACCCCCAGGATCATCAGGAAGGAGCCGCCGTCATGCATGTAGACGACCAGTCCGGTCGCCAGCAGCCCGCCGGAGAAGGCGCCGATCAGCGGCCAGGGGCTGGGCTTCAGCAGATGGTAGGGATGCGGGATGCCGGCGCCCGGTTCATGGGCTGACGGTTCGGCGTGCGGCATTTGCCCGTGGGTGATGTCGGCCATCGTCTCACTACCCCATATGGTTCAGTTTGTGGCGGTCGCCCCCGGCTCCGCCTTTTGTTTGCTTGCCTCCGCACCGCCGGACGGGGCGGGAGACGCGGCATGCTGGGCAAGCCGGGCCTCGCTGTCCTTGGCGCGGAAGAAGGTGTAGGACAGCGTGATGGTGGTCACGTCGTCCATGTTCGGGTCGTCGGCCATCGCCGGGTCGACGAAGAAGATCACCGGCATGTCCACGGCCTGGCCGGGCTCCAGGATCTGCTCGGTGAAGCAGAAGCACTGCATCTTGTTGAAATAGATGCCCGCCTTGTCCGGCGAGACGTTGTAGACCGCCGTGCCGACGGTGGGCTTGGTCCCGCGGTTCTCCGCCCGGTAGGCGGCGAAGCCGGTCTCGCCCAGCTTCAGCGCCAGTTCCTTCTGCTCCGGCTTGAAGGACCAGGGCAGCGCGTTGTTGGTGTCGGCATTGAAGCGGATGGTGACCTTGCGGTCGACGACGCGGTTGGCGGGCTGCTCGGCCCGCTGGGTCGTGCCGCCGAAGCCGGTGACGGCGCAGAACAGGTTGTAGAGCGGGACCGACGCATAGGTCAGCCCGATCATCCCCGCCACCAGCCCGAACAGGGAGCCCAGGACCAGCCGGTTGCGGCGGCGCAGCCTGTCGTCGCGCTTGGTCATCTCGCCGCTCTTGGCCATCAGTGCGCCCCGCCCATCCGCACGACGGTTATGGCGTAGAACAGGGCGACCAGCGTCAGCAGCGCCGCCAGCACGGCCAGATTGCGTCCGCGCAGCTTCCGGGCGCGCAAGTCCGCCTCCTGCCGCTTCTGCTCGTCCACCGAGGCGCGGGTATCGGTCGGGGTATCGCGTTCCATCACCGTCATGCCCACCCTCCAAGGATCAGCCGCTCAGCCATCATCACGGCGAACAGCAGGAACAGGTACAGGATCGAGAAACCGAACATCTTCTTGGCCGGCTTGTCGTCGGTCGCGCGCAGGACGCGGACGGCATAGCCGACGAACATCAGGCCGAGGACGGCCGACACAGCCAGATAGGCCGGCCCGGCGATCCCGACGAAGGACGGCGCCGCCGCCACCGGCAGCAGGATCAGCGTGTAGGCCAGCATCTGGCGCTTGGTCGCCGCCTCGCCCGCCACCACCGGCATCATCGGCACGCCGGCGCGGGTGTAGTCGCCGTTGCGGAACAGGGCCAGCGCCCAGAAATGCGGCGGCGTCCACAGGAAGATCAGCAGGAACAGCAGGATCGACGGCAGATCGACGCTGCCCGTCACCGCGGCCCAGCCGATCATCGGCGGGAAGGCGCCGGCGGCCCCGCCGATCACGATGTTCTGCGGGGTCCGGCGCTTCAGCCACATGGTGTAGACGAAGACGTAGAAGCCGATGGTCAGCGCCAGCAGCGACGCCGCCGCCCAGTTGACCGCCAGCCCCATCACCACGACCGACAGCACCGACAGGGTCACGCCGAAGGCCAGCGCCTCCGACGGCTCGACGCGGCCCGACGGGATCGGACGCTTGACCGTGCGGGTCATCACCGCGTCGATATCGCTGTCGTACCACATGTTGATGGCGCCCGACGCCCCGGCGCCGACGGCGATGCACAGCACGGCGACCACGGCCAGGAAGGGATGGATGTGACCGGGCGCCAGGACGATGCCTGCCAGTCCGGTGAACACCACAAGCGACATGACCCGCGGTTTCAGCAACTCGATGAAGTCACCGGCCGACGCCCCTCCGGTCTGGTTGAGCGTCAGTTCGTTCGTCACGTCCGTCATGTCATGTCCTTGTCGTCTTCTAACCCCGGGTCCGCCGCCGCGCCGCCCGTCCTGCCGGCACCCATTGTTCGGGCTGTCCGGCTTCGTCCATTCCAGATGGGTCGGGCGCTGCAGTGCGGCAACGCCCGCCCGTTAGCATGCTTACTTCACCTGGGGCAACGTCTCGAACGCGTGGAACGGAGGCGGCGAGCTGACCGACCATTCCAGCGTGCCGGCCTGCGGCCCCCAATAGGCGCCCGGCACCCGTTCGCCGCTGCGCAGGGTCTTCCAGGCGATCCACACGAACAGCAGCGTGGAGGCAAAGGAGAGATAGGCACCCAGCGACGACACCATGTTCCAGCCCCAGAAGGCATCCGGATAGTCGGGGATGCGGCGCGGCATGCCCGACAGGCCCAGGAAGTGCTGCGGGAAGAACACCAGGTTGACGCCGACGAAGGTGGTGTAGAAATGGACCTTGCCCCAGAACTCCGGATACTGCCGGCCCGACATCTTGCCGATCCAGTAATACCAGCCGGCGAAGATCGAGAACACCGCGCCCAGCGACAGCACATAGTGGAAGTGCGCCACGACGTAGTAGGTGTCGTGCATATAGTTGTCGAGGCCGCCGTTCGCCAGCACCACGCCGGTCACGCCGCCGACGGTGAACAGGAAGATGAAGCCCAGCGCCCACAGCATCGGCACCCGGAACTCGATCGACCCGCCCCACATGGTGGCGATCCAGGAGAAGATCTTCACGCCCGTGGGCACCGCGATGATCATGGTCGCTGCGGTGAAATAGGCCTTGGTGTCGACGTCGAGGCCGACCGTGTACATGTGGTGCGCCCACACGACGAAGCCGACCACGCCGATGGCGACCATGGCGTAGGCCATGCCGAGATAGCCGAACACCGGCTTCTTGGAGAAGGTCGACACGATGTGGCTGATGATGCCGAAGGCCGGCAGGATCATGATGTAGACTTCGGGGTGGCCGAAGAACCAGAACAGGTGCTGGAACAGGATCGGGTCGCCGCCGCCTTCGGGGTTGAAGAAGGTGGTGCCGAAATTGCGGTCGGTCAGCAGCATGGTGATGGCGCCGCCCAGAACCGGCACCGCCAGCAGCAGCAGGAAGGCCGTCACCAGCATCGCCCAGACGAACAGCGGCATCTTGTGCAGCGTCATGCCCGGGGCGCGCATGTTGAAGATGGTGGTGATGAAGTTCACCGCGCCAAGGATGGAGCTGGCGCCGGCCAGATGCAGGGCAAAGATCGCCATGTCCACCGACGGCCCGCTGTGTCCCAGCTGCGCCGACAGCGGCGGATAGATGGTCCATCCCGTGCCGGCGCCGGTGCCGACGAAGGCGGAGCCCAGCAGCAGCAGGAAGGCCGGCACGATCAGCCAGAAGCTGATGTTGTTCATGCGCGGGAAGGCCATGTCGGGCGCGCCGATCATGAGCGGCACGAACCAGTTGCCGAAGCCGCCGATCAGCGCCGGCATCACCACGAAGAACACCATGATCAGGCCATGCGCCGTGATCAGCACGTTCCACATCTGGCCGTCGGCAACGAACTGAAGTCCCGGCGACTGAAGCTCCGCACGCATGATGACGGAGAACAGGCCGCCGATCAGCCCGGCGATCACCGAGAAGATCAGATAGAGCGTGCCGATGTCCTTATGGTTGGTCGAATAGAACCAGCGCTGCACGAAGCCGGGCATGTGATGGTCGTCATGCCCGTGACCATGCCCGTGATCCTGTCCATGGGCGTGATCCTGTCCCGGTGTGGCGTTTGCCATGTCTCTACCCTTCGTCGCTGTCCCTGGCCGCAGCACCGCCCGTTCTTCCGCGGGCCGGCGGCGGCTGGGTATGTTCTGTTCTTCTTATCGCGTCATCCCTGTGCCGGGCCGTGCGAAGTCCGCGCCCCCGCCCGGCATCCTCATTCGACCAGCGTTCCGGTCGGACGCGCCGCCACGTCGCGGGTCGGGTCCTTCGGCATGGAGGCCGACTTGGTTTTGGCGACCCAGGCGTCGAAAGCCTCGCGGGACACCACCTCGACCGCGATCGGCATGTAGCCGTGGTTCGTGCCGCAGATTTCAGAGCACTGGCCGTAATAGACGCCTTCGCGCTCGGCCTTGAACCAGGTCTCGTTGATGCGGCCGGGAACGCCATCCTTCTTGACCCCGAAGGCCGGCATCGCCCAGGAATGGATCACGTCGCCCGCGGTCACCATCAGCCGCACCGTGGTGTTGACCGGGACGACGACCCGATTGTCGACCTCCAGCAGGCGACGCTGGCCGGGCTTGATCTCCGATTCAGGGATCATGTAGCTGGAGAAGGCGATATTGCCGTGGTCGGGATACTCATAGTCCCAGTACCACTGCCGGCCGGTGACCTTGACGGTCATCTCGGCTTCCGGAATGCGTTCCGCGGCATAGAGCAGTTTGAAGGACGGCACGGCGATCACGATCAGGATGATCACCGGCACGACCGTCCAGGCGACCTCCAGCACCGTGTGGTGCGAGGTCTTGGACGGGACCGGATTCTTCCGCGCATCGAAGCGGACGATGCAGTAGGCCATCAACGCCGCGACGAAGATGACGATCAGCGTGATGATGATGGTCAGCAGGTCGTTGAACGAGGTCATCAGGTGCTTGACCGGGGAGGCGGAGGGCTGCATGCCCATCTCCCACGGCTTCGGCTCGTTCGCCAGGGCGGCACCCCACCCCATCATCGTCGGCCCGACCATCGACAGGACCGCCGCCAGGCCGGCGGCGTACAGGCTTTGCCTTCTCATCCCCAACCCCTTCTTAGCCGCGACGCTCGTCATGGCCCGCGGTCGTCTCTTCCCGCCGACGCCCCCTCCGCCCTCTTCTCCACCGGACCGTCATCCGTTCGTGCGGTCCATAGTTGGGCTTATCAGCGAACGCCAGTTTATGCAGGGATCACGCCATCTTAGCGCGACATATACCCGCATCCGGAGCTTATCCCCACGCCACGCTGGGTTACAAGCCTTTCCTCTCTCCCACCGATTGCATAGACTTTTCCTCACATTCAGCTGCGCCATGGGAACAAAGGTTGAGCGCGTACAGGGGTTAAACCATGCGACATTCCGTCGCAGTCCGTTGGATCAGCGGATTTTTACGAGGATAGGGTTTTGAAAGGATGCGTGTGGGCTCGCGGGCCGGTGCGCAGGATTATTGCGGTGCTTGGACGCGACTCAGGAGTTAAGGATGGGTCAGCTCTGGGCTTCGGGCCAGATGCGCGAAGGTGATAGGCGCCACCCTGGAGTGGGTCGACCGGCTCAACCACAGGCGCCTGCTCGAGCCCGTCGGCACATTCTTCATGCCGAGGCCGAAGCGCGCTGTTAGGTCCGGATCGAGGACGTCGTCATGGCGGCGCGACTCCAGCCAAATGGCCTCCGGGAAACCCGGCGCGGTCCACAAGGGGGTAGGACCTTTGCGGGAGTTCAGCGGCAGTCCCCTCTCCCGCAATCGGACCGGCCTTTGGCCGGCCGAAGGCGGGACAGGGTCAGGGAGGGGGCAACACTGCGCCCGCCTGTCACTCCACCATATAATCCCGCACCAGAAGTTCCGCGATCTGCACCGCGTTCAGCGCGGCGCCCTTGCGCAGGTTGTCGGCGACGCACCAGAAGGACAGGCCGTTCTCCACCGTGAAGTCGTCGCGGATGCGGCTGACGAAGACCGGGTTGTCGCCGGCGACCTCGACCGGGGTGACATAACCGTCGCCGGTCTGCTGGTCGACCACCGACACGCCGGGGGCGGCGCGCAGGATGACCCGGGCCTCCTCGGCGCTGATCGGCTCCTCCGTCTCGATGTTGATCGACAAGGCATGGCCGATGAAGGTCGGCACGCGGACGCAGGTGGCGGCGACCTTGATCTTCGAATCGAGGATCTTCTTGGTCTCTACCATCATCTTCCACTCTTCCTTGGTGGAGCCGTCCTCCATGAAGGAATCGATGTGCGGGATGACGTTGAAGGCGATCTGCTTGGGGAAGACGCTCTTGGCGATGGGATCGTTGACGAAGATGGCGCGGGTCTGGGTGAACAGCTCGTCCATCGCCTCCTTGCCGGCGCCCGAGACGGATTGATAGGTCGAAACCACGACGCGGCGGATTTTGTAGCGGTCGTGCAGCGGCTTCAGCGCCACCACCATCTGGATGGTGGAGCAGTTGGGGTTGGCGATGATGCCGCGCTTGCGATAGCCGATCAGCGCTTCCGGGTTCACCTCCGGCACCACCAGCGGCACGTCGGGATCCATGCGGAAGTGCGAGGTGTTGTCGATCACGATGGCACCGGCCGCAGCGGCACGCGGCACATGCACGGCCGACACCTTGGCGCCGGGCGACGACAGCACGATGTCCACGCCATGGAAGTCAAACTTGTTGAGGTCCTGGACCTTGAGGACGTCGTCCTCGCCATAGGACACCTCCTGGCCGATCGACTTTTCGGAGGCGAGCGCGATGACCTTGTCGGCCGGGAACTTCCGTTCGGCCAGCGTTTGCAGGATCTCGCGTCCGACATTGCCGGTGGCGCCGATGACCGCGACGGTATAGCCCATGACGGTGGTTTCCTTCTGCCGAATGTCCGCGAATACAAGAATGGTGCCGGGGGGCGTTAGGAGCTAGGCGCTTTCCCCGCGAATTGCAACCCGTCCCCTTATGAAACCTGCCCTCCGGCCGGGTTGACAGGCCATGGAAGGCGGCGGGAAGATTCCGCCCCTCAACAGCGCCCGAACGGGCCTCCAGGGAGACTTCACGGGATGACCAGCTTCAAGCGCGGCCTGATCGCGCAAACGGTTCTTGGCGCCGCCGCTCTCGCCCTTGCCGGTTTCGCCGCTCCGGTCCTCGCCGACACGCCGAAGGACGCGCTGGTGATGGCCTGGCAGTTCGACGATATCGTCAGCCTCGACCCGGCCGAAATCTTCGAGCTGTCGGGGGCGGAATACAGCGCCCAGGTCTATGACCGCCTGATCCATTTCGACGTCAACGACGTCAGCAAGATCGAGGGCGAAGTCGCCGAAAGCTGGACCGTGTCGCCCGACGGCAAGACCTTCACCTTCAAGATCCGCGACGGCATCGCCTTCCATTCCGGCAACCGGCTGACCGCCGAGGACGTGGCATGGTCCTTCGCCCGCGCGGTGAAGATGAACAAGGGTCCGGCCTTCATCCTGACCCAGTTCGGCCTGACCCCGGACAATGTGGAGCAGATGGTCCGCGCGACCGACCCGCGCACGCTGGTCTTCACCACCGACAAGGCCTATGCGCCGACCTTCGTGCTCTATTGCCTGACCGCCGACGTGGCATCGGTCGTCGATTCCAAGCTGGTGAAGAGCAAGGAGAAGGACGGCGATTTCGGCACCGGCTGGCTGAAGACCGCCTCCGCCGGCTCCGGCCCCTTCATGCTGAAGCAGTGGAAGGCGAGCGAACTGCTGACCTTCGACGCCAACCCGAAATACTGGCAGGGTGCGCCGAAGCTGAAGCGCGTGCTGATCCGCCACATCCCGGAACCGGCGACCCAGCGCCTGCTGCTGGAGAAGGGCGACGTCGATGTCGCGCGCAACCTGAAGCCGGAGCAGTTCGAACCGCTGAAGTCCAGCGACGCCATCCGTCTGGTCCAGGCGCCGAAGGGCACGCTGTGGTATCTCAGCCTGAACCAGAAGAACCCCACCCTGGCCAAGCCGGAGGTGCGCGAGGCGTTCAAGTACCTCGTCGACTATGACGGCATGGCCGACACCATCATGAACGGCATCGGCGCCGTCCATCAGGCCTTCCTGCCCAAGGGCTTCCTGGGTGCGGTCAACGACAACCCCTACAAGTACGATCCGGCCAAGGCGAAGGAGCTGCTGGCGAAGGCCGGCTATCCCGACGGCTTCACCGTCAGCATGGACGTGCGCAACACCAACCCGACCCAGGACATGGCCCAGGCGATCCAGGCCAGCGCCGCCAAGGCCGGCGTGAAGATCGAGATCATCCCCGGCGACGGCAAGCAGGTGCTGACCAAATACCGCGCCCGCAACCACGAGCTGATGATCCAGCAGTGGGGTGCCGACTATCAGGACCCGAATTCCAACGCCGATACCTTCGCTTCCAACCCGGACAACAGCGACAACGCCAAGTCCAAGCCGCTGGCCTGGCGCAACGCCTGGGACATCCCGGAACTGACCAGGAAGACCGCCGCCGCGGTCGAGGAGCGCGACAGCGCCAAGCGCGCCCGGATGTACGAGGAGCTTCAGCGCTCGGTCCTGGCCGACTCACCCTTCGTCATCATGTTCCAGCAGACGGAGATGGTGGCGGAGCGCAAGAACGTCTCCGGCCTCGTCTGGGGTCCGAGCTTCGACACCAACTATTACTGGAAGGCCGAAAAGAAGTAAGGATGCGGAGGGGGCGCTGGCCGCGCCCCTCTCCCTGCTCACCCCCAGGCCCGCGCATCCTCCACCACCACTGCGAGGCTGTCGGACAGGCCGGTCAGCACGCCGCGCTGGATGTCGGCGGCCTGCACCACGCCGCCCTTGCCGTCCGGCAGGTCGCGGGTGGCGGTGGCCGACGCCACGGCCGTCACCCGCCAGCCATGATCCACCGCCGAGCGCACGGTGCTGCTGACGCAATTGTGGGTCATGAAGCCGGCGACGATCATCTCTGTCCGCCCGGTGTCGCGGGCCACCGCCTGCAGGTCGGTCCCGGCGAAGGCGTTGGCGAGCTTCTTGACGATCACCGGTTCCCCGGCGCGCGGGGCGACCGCCGGGACGATCTCCGCCATCGGACCGGTCGGATCAAACACCGGGGCGCCCGCCGCGGTGTGGTGGACGATGTGGATCACCGGCACGTTGTTGGTGCGGGCGAGGTCCAGCAGCGCCGCCGCCTTCTCCACCGCCGCATCGACGCCAGACAGCCGCAGGGCGCCGTCGGTGTATTCGCGCTGCAGGTCGATCAGCACCAGCACCGCCTTGTCCAGCGGGGCGGGCGTGGCCGGAGCGCCGACGATCTGGCGCAGGGTCTTGGCAGTTTGGGTCGTCATCGGGGGAGGCTCCGCTTTCGCTGAAGGTTGATGACGGCGATGCTGCCCCGTTCACCGATGCGCAGCCATTCGCTATCCTTGCACGATGACTGTTCAGAAATTCACAAGCCCGCTCGATTGGGACGATCTGCGCGTCTTCCTGGAACTGGCGCGCGCCGGCAGCCTGTCGGCGGCGGCGCGCGGCCTGCGGCTGAGCCATGCCACGGTCGGGCGCCGGCTGGCTGCTCTGGAGGCGGCACTCGGCCGCAGCCTGATGGAGCGCCGTCCCGACGGCTATGTTTTGACCGAGGAGGGTGAGAGCGTCCGCGCCCTGGCCGAGGCGATGGACGAGCGGGCGCAGGCGATCCGCCGCCGCGAGGGCGACGCGGCCGGGCTGAGCGGCACCGTGCGGCTGACCATGACCCAGGCGCTGGCCGACATCTTCCTGATCCCCCGCCTCGGTCCGTTGCGGACGGCCAACCCGTCCCTGAACCTGGAAATCATCGTCGACAACCGCACCCTCAGCCTTGCCCGGCGGGAGGCCGATCTGGCGATCCGGCTGGCCCGGCCGCAGCGCGGCGATCTGGTCGGGCGGCGGCTGGCGACTCTGGGCTATGGGCTCTATGCCGCGCCGGACGCGCCCGACACCCTGATCGCTTATGACGAGTCGATGGCGGAACTGCCGGAGGCGCTGTGGCTGGATCGCCATGGCGGCGGCCGGCGCGTCGCTTTCCGTTCCAACAGCGTGCAGGGACAGCTTGCGGCGGCAGTCGCCGGCTTCGGCATCGCCTTCCTGCCCTGCATGCTGGCGGACGGCGTGCCGGGGCTGGAACGTCACCCGCTGCCCGGCCCACCGCTGACCCGTGAGGCATGGCTGCTGGTCCATCGCGACCGCCGCGAGGTGCCGCGGGTGCGGGCGGTGATCGAGCATCTGGTGGCGGTCTTCTCCGCCGAGCGGGACCGGCTGGAGGGAAGCGCAGTCGCTCAGTAACGCGCCGCCATGAAATACAGCCCGTCCGGCGGGCAGGTCGGCCCGGCCTTGGCGCGGTCGCGGGCCTCCAGCGCACGGCGCACGTCGTCGGGGGTCCATTTGCCGGCACCCACCAGTTCCAGCGTGCCGACCATGTTGCGGACCTGATGGTGCAGGAAGGAGCGTGCGGCGGCATGGACGCGGATTTCCTCGCCCTGCCGCTCCACATCCAGCCGGTCGAGCGTCTTCACCGGGGACTTCGCCTGACACAGCGCGGCACGGAAGCTGGTGAAGTCATGCTGGCCGACCAGCACCTGCGCCGCCGCTTGCATCGCCTCCGCATCCAGCGGACGGGTGACGTGCCACGCCCGGCCAGCGTCGAGCGCCAACGGCGCCCGGCGGTTGACGATGCGGTAGACATAGGCGCGGCCGGTCGAGGTCAGGCGGGCATGGAAGTCTTCGCCGACCGCCTCCACCTCCAGCACCGCGATGGGGGCCGGCTTCAGGTGGAAGTTCAGGGCGTCGCGCAGTTTCAGGCCGGTGAAGGGCTTTTCCAGGTCGAAATGGCAGACCTGCCCCAGCGCATGCACCCCGGCGTCGGTGCGGCCGGAGCCATGGACCCGAACCACCTCGCCCGACAGGCGCTGCACCGCCTCCTCCAGGCTCTGCTGGACGGAGGGACCGTTGTCCTGGCGCTGCCAGCCGACGAACGGACGGCCGTCATACTCGACGGTCAGTTTCCAGCGTTGCACGGTCGTCAGTCCGCGACGGCTTCTGCGGAAACAGGCTGCCCGACCGCCAGCGCGAAGCCGCGCAGGAAGGCCGCGCCGTCCACCGGCGCCTTGCCGGGCCGCTGCACCTTGGTCAGCCGCACCGCGCCATCGGCGCAGGCGACCGTCAGCCGGTCGTCCAGCAAAGTGCCGGGGGTGCCCCGGCCGGCCGCGGGTTCGGCGGCCAGAACCTTGATCCGCTCGCCGTTGGCGGCCCCATTCGCCGCATCAAACCAGCAGCCGGGCCAGGGGGTGAGCGCGCGGACCTGCCGCTCGACGTAGGCGGCGGGCTGGGTCCAGTCGAGCCGGCCATCCTCGCGCGTCAGCTTGGCGGCGTAGGTGACGCCCTCTTCCGGCTGCGGCACGGCGGTCAGCGTGCCGGCGGCCAGCCCTTCCAGCGCCGGGACGATCATGCGGGCGCCGAGTGCCGCCAGTTCGTCATGCAGGCTGCTGGCGGTGGTGGCGGGGGTGATCGCCACCGCCTCTTTCGACAGCATGGCGCCGGTGTCGAGCCCGATGTCCATCTGCATGATGGTAATCCCGGTCTCGGCATCGCCGGCCAGGATGGAACGCTGGATCGGCGCCGCCCCGCGCCAGCGCGGCAGCAGGGAGCCATGCACGTTGACGCACCCCAGCCGCGGCGCGTCGAGGATCGGCTGCGGCAGGATCAGGCCATAGGCGGCGACCACCGCGGCGTCGGCCTTGAGGTCGGCGAACTCCGCCTGGGCCTCGGCATTGCGCAGGCTCTTGGGCGTGCGCACGGGGACGCCGTGCTCCTCGGCGAAGCGGTGGACGGGCGATTTCTGCACCTGCTGGCCACGGCCGGCCGGGCGCGGCGGCTGGCTGTAGGCGCAGACGACCTGATGCCCCGCCTCGATCAGCGCGGCAAGGCTGGGCACGGCGAAGTCCGGCGTGCCCATGAAGACGAGACGGAGCGGGGTCATCTTTTTCTATCGCCGATCTGCTTTTGGGCGGGTCAGGCCGTCGCCTTCTGAAGCTTCTGGACCTTCTTCAGCAGGATGTTCCGCTTCAGCATCGACAGGTAATCGACGAACAGAACGCCGTTCAGATGATCGATCTCGTGCTGGATGCAGGTGGCGAGCATCCCGTCGGCCTCCAGCTCCTGCTGCTGGTTCTTTTCGTCCAGATAGCGGACGCGGATGCGCTGGGGACGGGTGACCTCGGCATACTGCTCCGGCACCGACAGGCAGCCCTCCTCGCACACCGACTTCTCGTCGGACGACCAGACGATTTCCGGGTTGGCGAGGCGGATGGGGTTCGCAGGCTCGTCCTTTTCATGGACGTCGACGACGATGACGCGGTCGAGCACGCCGACCTGCGGGGCGGCCAGACCGATGCCGTTGGCGTCGTACATGGTCTCCACCATGTCGTCCATCAGCTTGGCGACGCGCGCATCCACTTCGGCGACGGGCTGCGCCTTGCGCTTGAGGATCGGATGCGGGGCGACGAGGATCGGAAGACGGGCCATGGGTGCTCGATGCTGATAGGGGGAGTTCAAACGGACAAGGTAGGCGGACCGAGTGTTTTGGTCAAGGAATCGGACCTATGCGAATGATGTGAAATGGGCTGCGTCATGCCCTCTCCCGCCTCGGGAGAGGGAGGGGACCCGCGCCGCAGGCGTGGGGAGGGTGAGGGGTGATCCAAGCATCCAGAAGCGCATGGTTCCTTGCACTACCCCTCACCCTTCCCAAGCTCCGCTTGGGCCCCTTCCCTCTCCCGGGGCGGGAGAGGGAGTGGATGAGGTTGCGCCGGGCGCCGGTTGGGCGTAGTCGATGCCGATCATGCGTGACGCGACCACCGCCCCCACCCCTCCCCGCGCTGGACCCAGGACGCCGCCCTGGCGCTGGTGTTCCTGACCCGCCTGCCCTTCCCGCCCCTGGGTCCCCTCAACGGGCCGCTCGCCGAGGGTGCGGCGGCGCGGGCAATGGGATGGTTTCCTCTGGTGGGGGCGCTCGTCGGGCTGGCGGGCGGCGCCGTGTTCGCGGCCGCCGCGGCGCTGAACCTGCCGCCGCTGGCCGGGGCGCTTCTGGCGCTGGCGGCGACGGTGCGCCTGACCGGCGGGTTGCACGAGGATGGCGCGGCCGACGTCGCCGACGGCTTCGGCGGCGGGCGCGATCTGGCCCGCAAGCTGGAGATCATGCGCGACAGCCGCGTCGGCAGCTATGGCGTGCTGGCGCTGGTCTTCTCGGTCGGCATCCGTGCGGCGGCGCTGGCGGCCCTGCCGGTGCCGGCGGCGGTCGCGGCACTGGTGGCGGCGGGTGCCTTGTCTCGCTGCGGGCTGGCGGCGATGGCGCGCGTGCTGTCCCCGGCGCGGCGCGACGGGCTTGCGGCGGCGCAGGGACGGCCGGCGATGGCAACGGTGTTGCTGGCGCTGGGATCGGGCATCGCCATCGCGGCGGCGGCGCTCGGCGGGCTGGCCCTGCCGGCGCTGGCGGCGGCGCTGCTGGCGGTGGTCGCGATGGGCGCCCTCGCCCGGCGCCACCTCGGCGGGCAGACAGGCGACGTCTTCGGCGCGGCCCAGCAGGTGGCGGAGGCCGCGGTGCTGCTGACCCTTTCCACCGTCCTGGGAGCATCGGCATGAACGCGGTGAGCCTCACCCCCCTGACCGTCACCCGCTGGTGGCTGATCCGCCATGCGCCGGTCCGCAATCCGGACAACGTCATCTGCGGGTCGAGCGACCGCGAGGCCGACACCGGCAACCGCGCGGCGGCGGCGGCACTCGCGGCCGGCCTGCCCGCGGATGCCCTGTGGCTGACCAGCCCGTTGCGGCGCAGCCGGCAGACCGCGCAGGCGCTGTGGACCCGCAATCCCAGGCTTGCCGACACGGCGGTGGTGGAGCCGGCGCTGGCCGAGCAGGATTTCGGTGAGTGGGAGGGCATCAGCCACGACACCGCCGCCCTGCGCGATGCGGAAGCCGCGGCCCGTTTCTGGCGTGATCCGGCCCGCCATGCCCCGCCCGGCGGCGAGAGCTTCGCCACGGTGATGGAGCGCACGGCCGAGGCGCTGCGGCGGCTGACCGACAGCCATGCCGGACGCGATCTGGTTGCGGTGATCCATGCCGGCACCATCCGCGGCGCGCTGGCACTGGCGCTGGATCTGACGCCGGAGGCGGCGCTGCGGCTGCGGATCGACCCCTGGTCGCTGACCCGGATCGACCACTACCACGCCGGGACAGGATCCTGGTCGGTCGGGGAGTGAACCAGCAGGCTGGAACTTTCTGACCGCCGTGGGCGTTCCCCTGTCTCCGCTGGGCTACCGAACGAGAGGCAGACCATGGTCCATAGCACCACCGCCGGCCACGGCCACAGCCCCGACCAGGGCGAAATCAAGAAGCTCTGGGAGATGATGAAGGGCGTTCAGGTCGCGATGATGACGACGCTGGACGACAACGGCCGGCTGAACTCCCGTCCGATGGCGACTCTGTCCCATGCGGGGTTCGAAGACGGCACCCTGTGGTTCTTCACCCGCGCCCATTCCGAAAAGGTGGCGGAGATCGACCGCCATTGGCGCGTCAACCTCGCCTACTCCAACCCCGACAAGCAGGATTACGTCTCCGTCTCCGGCATCGCCGAAGTGGTGCGCGACCGCGACAAGATCCGCTTCCTGTGGCGCGACATCATGAGCACCTGGTTCCCGCAGGGGCCGGACGACCCGGAAGTGGCGCTGCTGAAGGTGTCGGTCGATCAGGCCGAGTATTGGGACAGCCCGTCGAGCACCATGGTCTACGCCTATGGCTATGTGAAGGCGAAGCTGACCGGCCAGTCGCCGGATCCGGGCGACAACGCGAAGATCGCGTTTCAGTAAGCTGCCGGTGATCCTTTAGGTCGCTGCCGGATGCCCCCTACCCATCCCTTGCATGTTGGGTTTGGGTTACCGTGTCTCTGACGGATCGAACCGCTGGGGGTTGCCACTCCCAGCGGTTCCCCCGCTGAGCGGGAAAGGGTTAGGAAGAGGGCGATTGGGTCTATGGTTTCCCGAGCAGTTCGCCCTCAATGCCCGCCGACCAGCACCTTGCGGATCCGCCTCACCCCCGACCAGACGAAGGCGATGACGATGGGGATCATCACGCCCACCAGCAGGTCGGGATCGACCTTCAGCCCGAATCCCTTCAGCCCCTTCGCCGCATAGCCGACGATGCCGACGAGGTAATAGCTGATCGCCACCACCGACAGCCCTTCCACCGTCTCCTGCAGGCGCAGCTGCAACTGGGCGCGGCGGTCCATCGATTGGAGAAGCTCGGCATTCTGGCCTTCCACCGCGATCTCCACGCGGGTGCGCAGCAGGGTGCTCGCCCGCGCCACCCGCTGCGACAGCGACTCGAGCCGCTGCTCGACCGCCTCGCAGGTGCGGATGGCCGGCGTCAGGCGGCGGTCCATGAACTCCTGGACGGTCTGCAGCCCCTCGATGCGGATCTCCCGCAGTTCCTCGATCCGCCGTTCCACCAGTTCGTAGTAGGCACGGGCGGCGCCGAACCGGTAGGCGGTCTCGGCCGAGATCTGCTCGGTCTGCGCCGCCAGCAGGGTCAGCCGGTCGAGCAGGTCGCGTTCGTCCTGCAGGCCGCGCAGGCTGGCGATGCGGTTGGTGACTTCCGCCAGCCCCGATTCGATGGGGCCGATGCGCGGCAGCACGCCGCGGGCCATCGGCAGCGCCAGCAGGGCCAGCACCCGGTAGGTCTCGATCTCCAGCAGGCGCTGCACCACCCGGCCGGTCTGGCGCGGAGTCATCGAATGGTCGGCGACCAGCATGCGGGAGAAGCCGTCGCCGTGGATGCGGAAATCGGTCCAGGCGGTCGCCGACCGGCCGGCGATTCGCGATCCGACATAGCTCTCCGACCCGAACATCGCCGCCATCATGGACGGTGACGGTTCCGGCGTGTCGGCGTCGAGAACGGCGACATGGATGCCGACCAGCAGTTCGCCCGGCAGCCCGGCCAGCCACTCGCGCGGCAGGGCATGCAGCGCCGGCTCCAGAAAGGGATCGACCAGGGCACCCGCCGGCATCGCGCTGGGGCGGAAGACGGTCCAGGTTGAGAATTCGGTGTGACGCTCCCACTTCAGATGGAAGCTGCCGAAGGACGCGCTGTGGTGGGTAGCGCCCTGCGGCGGGCGGACGACGCCGGCCCAGTCGCACAGCGCCTCCAGATGGCGGCGGTCGGCCTCGGTCGCCCCCTCCCCCGACAGCATCGCCAGCATCGTGGCCCGCACCGGCGCCGCCACCGATTCCGGCGGACGGGCATGGACCTCGTTGGTCAGGACCTGGCGCAGAGGATGGTCGCGTAGCGGGCGCGGGCCGGTGATACCGGTTCCGGGCACGCCGGCACGGTTCAGGCTATCCGTGGTTGTCCGCACCGTGCCGTCGGTCATGCTTCCCTCCGCCATCTCAGCACCGCCCCCTGCCCACGCCTGCCATCAGGTTACACAATCAGGCATCGGCGAACTTGCCGGATCGCGCCAGCGTCGCCACACTATAGTCTGACCGTTAGAACACATCGTACGGCAGGGCGCGAGGCCGCCCGCTATGACACTGTGTCCTACTATGGAATCAGGCGATGGAATCCGGCAGGCGATTGCCCCAAGCCGGGTTCCGCCCCATCACAGGTTCGGAGTTTACATGAGCGCGCTTGCCGTCACCGACGATCTCTTCTTCAACCGCGCCGGCATGGACCGCGCCCGCGTTGAAGGCGTCGTGCAGGACGCCCTGCACAGTGCCGACGATGGGGAGCTTTACCTCGAATACGCCCAGAGCGAATCGCTGGGCTGGGACGACGGGAAGCTGAAGTCCGCCAGCTTCGACACGACCCAGGGCTTCGGCCTGCGCGCCATCGCCGGCGAGGCGACCGGCTACGCCCATGCCAGCAACCTGTCGGAAGAGGCGATCCGACGTGCAGCATCCACCGTGCGCGCCGTGCAGGCCGGCCACACCGGCACCCTGGCGGAGCCGCCGGCCGGCACCAACCGCGCGCTCTACATCCCCGACAACCCGCTGCACCTCGTCCCTTTCGAGGAGAAGGTGAAGCTGCTGGCCGACATCGACGCCTATGCCCGCGCCAAGGACGAGCGGGTGCGGCAGGTCAGCTGCTCGATCAGCGGCGAATGGCAGGCGGTGCAGATCATGCGCGCCGACGGCGTGCGCGTCGCCGACCTGCGCCCGCTGGTCCGCCTGAACGTCTCGGTCGTGGTGGCCGAGGGCGACCGGATGGAGACCGGCGGCTATGGTGGCGGCGGCCGCGTCACCTACGAACACTACATCCAGCCGGAAACCTGGCGCGGCTTCGTCGACGAGGCGCTGCGGCAGGCGCTGGTCAACCTGTCCTCCGTCCCGGCCCCGGCCGGCGAGATGACGGTGGTGCTGGGCAGCGGCTGGCCCGGCATCCTGCTGCACGAGGCCATCGGCCACGGGCTGGAGGGTGACTTCAACCGCAAGAAGACCTCCGCCTTCGCCGGCCTGATGGGCCAGCGCATTGCCGCCCCCGGCGTCACCATCGTCGATGACGGCACCATCGAGAACTCACGCGGCTCGATCAGCGTCGACGACGAGGGCACGCCCGGCCAGTGCACCACGCTGATCGAGGACGGCATCCTGGTCGGCTTCATGCAGGACCGCATGAACGCCCGCCTGATGGGCATGCGCCCGACCGGCAACGGCCGGCGCCAGAGCTTCGCCTACAACCCGATGCCGCGCATGACCAACACGGTGATGCGCAACGGCAACCACACGCCGGACGAGATCATCGCGTCGGTCAAGAAGGGCATCTACGCCAAGAACTTCGGCGGCGGCCAGGTGGACATCACCAACGGCAAGTTCGTGTTCTCGGCCAGCGAGGCCTACCTGATCGAGGACGGCAAGCTCGGTCCCGCCGTGAAGGGCGCCACCCTGATCGGCAACGGCCCGGACAGCCTGACCAAGGTGTCGATGATCGGCAACGACAGCCGCCTCGACCCCGGTGTCGGCACCTGCGGCAAGGACGGCCAGGGCGTGCCGGTCGGCGTCGGCCAGCCCACGCTGAAGCTGGAGGGACTGACCGTGGGCGGCACCGCCGCCTGACGGCGAACCCGCCGCACCGCAAGCGAGGAAGGGGCCGGACCGGCAATGGTCCGGCCCCTTTTACATTCGAGCCTTGGACCGGCCGATTGCATTGGTATCATCCTGTCGTAGATTTTCAATTTTCCGGATAGGATGAATACCAATGAAGTCCTTTTCACGTCTTCTCAGGGCGCCGCTGCTCGCCCTTTCTCTGGCATTGGGCCTGTCGGTGGCGGCGGCGCTGCCGGGCAATGCCCAGACCGCTCCGACCGGGGAGCAGGTGGCGGTCGCCAAGGCCACAGGGTCCAGCGCCGAGCAGCTGAACGCGCGCGTGGTGGTGGCGAGCTATTTCTATGCTTCGACCGATCTCACCTCCGCCCGCTATGCCGACGACTCCAAGGGGATCGATTTCTCCAAGCCGCTGGAGGTGATCGACGTGACCGCCGGCACGACCTGGTACCAGTATGTCCGCACCGGCTACGACAGCATCCGATTCGGGAACTTCTTCTCTCCCGTAGCGACGGCGACGCCCACCTGCCTGGGAATCTCCGGCACCGGCCGGGCCGAATACAAGGCGGTGATGCCCGCCGGCCAGGGCTTGAAGTCGGTTGCGGCCCCGATCCCCGACTGCTGGACCGTCCCCGGCACCTGCGTACAGACCCAGGGCGGCTGCACCCAGGTGGTGGTGCCGAACACCGTAAAGGCCGGTGTCACCAACGGCGGGCTGGTCCCGTAACTCCGCAACCGGACGCCGCCTTCCACTGTTCACCGGAAGGCGGCGGTGGTCCAGACTGGCCGCGGTCCTTCAGCAACGGAGTCTCGCCATGTCCGACATCGCCACCACCGACGAGTTGCGCCGGCGCATCGCACGCGCCTCCGCCGGGGTCGCGGCACTGGCCGGACGGGAACCGGAGAACAGCTGGCTGACCAGCATCCAGCGCCAGCTCGACTATGTGGACGGCGCGGCACGGGATGGAGCCGAGCGGCTCGACCGTGCCGACGACCTGAACTTCGGCCTGCTCGCCTCCCACTATGTCGACGACGTCGACCCGGCATTGGCGGCGGAGCTTCACGCCATCAGCGCCGCCACCCGCCGGCTGTTCGGCGGCTGACCTTGCGGCCGAGGGTCATTTTCTGCTGGCGTTCGCTGCAGCCCGCTTCGATGATCGGCCCTCCGGACGGCACGGCCGAAACCGTGCCCGCGAGAAAATGCGATACGGGAGACGTGCGATGGCGACGGAATCGACTGCCGGGCTGGCCCTGGTTTCCACCTTCTGCCCCGACCGGGTCGGGCTGGTCTCCGGCATCACCAGCCACCTGTTCGAACAGGGCATCAACCTGCGCGACGCCACCTTCGCCTCGCTCGGCACCGGGGCGGAGTTCTCCGCCGTCTGCGAACTGCCGTCCGGCCTGACGGTGGCGGAGGTCCAGGCCAGCCTGTCGTCCCTCCCCGTCCTGGCCGGCGCCGAGGTGAAGGTCACGCCCTTCGCCTTCGATCCCCAGCCGGGTCCGCAGGCGATGGTCACCCACCGCGTCGAGGTGTCGGGCGGCGACCAGCCGGGGCTCGTTGCCCGCCTGTCGGAGATCTTCACGCAGTTCGACGCCAACATCGTGCGGCTGGACGCGCAGACCCTGCCCGACCGCGCGGGCGAGCGCTATGTCCTGCGCTTCTCTGTGTCGATCCCGGCGGAACGGGCGGAGGTCTGCCTCTCGGCGGTGGCGAACACGGCGGAGACGCTGGGGCTGACCTGCCGGGCGGAGGGGGTTTGAGGGGATAAGTTAGACCCCCACCTAACCTCCCCGCTGGGCGGGGAGGGTTAGGGTGGGGGCAAGTGCGGACCTGAACCCCACTCACCCATGCAGAACCTTCAGCCCCACGATCCCCCCGACGATCGCCGCGATGCACAGCAGCCGCAGCGCGCCGGCGGGCTCGCCGAACAGCCACATGCCCAGCACCGCGGTGCCCAAGGTGCCGATCCCGGTCCACACCGCGTAAGCCGTGCCCAGCGGCAGCGTCTTCAACGCCGCCCCCAGCAGCAGGATGCTTATCAGCATCGCCGCGGCGGTCAGGACGCTCGGGACCAGACGGGTGAAGCCTTCGGTATATTTCAGGCCGACGGCCCAACCGATTTCGAAAAGACCGGCGAAGAACAGCGTGACCCACGCCATGACGGGTACCTCCGTCTTGGAATGGCGGGGTCGTCCCCACCCGGTAACCCTCTTTCATCGGCGGGGTCGTCCCCGCGGGCCAGAGGGCAGATAGGACATCCACCACCCATGGTCAAGATGGCGGCGTTCAAGATTGCAGCGGTCAAGATGGCGGCAGTCTGGGCAGGCGGCCGAGGTTGCATCGCGGCGCCCGCCCGTGCAGGATGGGGTTCCTGAATGGTTCCCCCTTCGCCGCTGGTGGCGCTGGGGGCTTTCGACGTTGGACAGCAATGACCGAAAACGGCACCCCCGGCTTCCGAAACGCCGGCTTCCGAGAAGGCCGAATCGCTTGAGAACCGGCGCAAGCGGCTGCGCTTCCGCTCCTGGCATCGCGGCACGCGCGAGATGGACCTGCTGATGGGCAGCTTCGCCGACGCCCATGTCGGCGACTTCGACCATGCCATGCTCGACCGCTTTGAGGCGCTGCTGGAGCTTGGCGATCCCGACCTCTACGACTGGATGTCGGGTCGCGAACCGGTGCCGGCCGAACATGACAGCGACGTGATGCGCCTGTTGACGGCGTTCCGTTACACACCACGTCAAGGCTCCTGACGGAGCCGGTCAAGGCTCCACGACCAGCGTTCCCCTTCTCCGAGGCATCCTCCTTTGGTCAGTTACGATCTCCAGCCCGGCCGCGCCGGCCGTCTCCTGATCGGCGGCGCGCCCGAGGGTCATGACGCCCGCATCCTGGCGGAGCTTGCGCAGAAGGCCGGGGCCTATGGCCTGCTGCATGTGGCGCTGGACGACACGCGCTGCGCCCTGCTGGCGGAGGCTCTGGCCTTCTTCGCGCCGAAACTGGAGATGCTGACCTTCCCGGCCTGGGACTGCCTGCCCTATGACCGGGTGTCGCCGAACGGCGGCATCGTCGCCCGGCGCATCGACACGCTGACCCGGCTGATCGCCCGGCGAGAGGCGGCGTCGAACCGCGATGGGCTGGCCCCGCTGATCGTGCTGACCACCGTCAACGCCGTGGTGCAGAAGGTGCCGCCGCGCAGCGCCTTCAAGGACGCGGTGTTCTCCGCCAAGTTGCGCGACCGGATCGACCTGGAGAAGCTGCAGCGCTACCTCGCCGGCAACGGCTACACCCGCGCCCAGACGGTGCGGGAGCCGGGCGAGTTCGCGGTGCGCGGCGGCATCGTCGACCTGTTCCCGCCCGGCACGGAGGAGCCGCTGCGCCTCGACCTGTTCGGCGACGAGCTGGAGGGGGTGCGCGCCTTCGACCCGATGACCCAGCGCACCACCGACAAGCGTGACCGCGTCGAGCTGAAGCCGATGTCGGAGGTGTTCCTGGACGATGCCGGGATCGCCCGCTTCCGCTCCGGCTACCGCGAGCTGTTCGGCGCGGTGACCGACGACGATCCGCTGTACGAGGCGATTTCCGCCGGCCGCAGCTATGGCGGGATGGAGCATTGGCTGCCGCTGTTCCACGAGAGCATGGATACGGTGCTGGATTACCTGCCGCGCGGCATTGTCAGCCTGGACCATCAGGCGAACGAAGCGCGCGACGCCCGCATCGCGCAGATCGTGGATTTCCACGCCTCGCGCGACAGCATGATGACCATCGAGAAGCGCACCGGCTCGCCGGTCTACAAGCCGGTGCCGGTCGCCTCGATGTTCCTCGACTCCACCGGCTGGGACGCGCTGATGGCGGAGCGCGCGCTGGCGCAGCTCCAGATCTTCTCCACGCCCCCCGGCATCAAGGGCACGGTGGACGCCGGCGGCAAGCGCGGCCACGACTTCGCTGAGGAGCGCAACCGCCCCGACGTGAACGTCTTCGACGCGGTGAAGGACCATATCCGGGCGCTGCGCGCCGACGGGCGGCGGGTGCTGATCGCCGGCTATTCCGCCGGGTCGCGCGACCGCCTGTCCAACGTGCTGGCCGACCACGGCATCCCCGGCCTGGAGCCGGCGGAGAGCATGGAGGATGTCCGCCGCTTCGACCGCGGCATCATCGGCACCATCGTGCTGGGGATGGAGCATGGCTTCACCTCCGCCGATCTGGCCGTCATCACCGAACAGGACATCCTGGGCGACCGTCTGGTCCGCCCGGCCAAGAAGAAGCGCAAGGCCGCCAACTTCATCGCCGAGCATTCCGCCCTGCATGAAGGCGACATCGTCGTCCACATGGACCACGGCATCGGCCGTTATGACGGGCTGGAGACGCTGGAGGTCACCGGCGCCCCGCACGACTGCCTGCGCATCATCTACGAGGGCGGCGACAAGCTCTACGTTCCGGTCGAGAACATCGAGGTGCTGTCGCGCTACGGCTCCGAGGACGCCAACGTCCAGCTCGACAAGCTGGGTGGTGCGGGCTGGCAGGGCCGCAAGGCGCGGGTCAAGAAGCGCCTGAAGGACATGGCGGAAGCCCTGCTGAAGATCGCGGCGGAACGCATGCTGAAGAAGGCCGATCCGGTGCTGACCCCGGAGGGCGTCTATCAGGAATTCGCCGCCCGCTTCCCCTATCCCGAAACCGACGACCAGCTGAAAGCGATCGAGGACATCTTCACCGATCTCGGCAGCGGCCGGCCGATGGACCGTCTGGTCTGCGGCGACGTCGGCTTCGGCAAGACCGAGGTGGCTCTGCGCGCCGCCTTCATGGTGGCGATGAGCGGCAAGCAGGTCGCCGTCGTCGTGCCGACCACCCTGCTGGCGCGCCAGCATTTCCGCACCTTCTCCACCCGTTTTGCCGGGCTGCCGGTGCGCGTGGTCCAGCTGTCGCGCATGGTCACCGCCCGCGAACAGACGCTGGTGAAGAAGGAACTGGCGGAGGGCACGGCCGACATCGTCGTCGGCACCCATGCCCTGCTCGCCAAGGGGCTCGACTTCAAGCGGCTGGGCATGGTCATCGTCGATGAGGAGCAGCATTTCGGCGTGAAGCAGAAGGAACGGCTGAAGGAGCTGCGCGCCGACATCCACGTCCTGACCCTGACTGCCACGCCGATCCCGCGCACGCTGCAGATGGCGCTGTCCGGCGTGCGCGAGCTGTCGTTGATCGCCACGCCGCCGGTGGACCGTCTTGCGGTGCGCACCTTCGTCCTGCCCTACGACCCGGTGGTAATCCGCGAGGCGATCCTGCGCGAGCATTACCGCGGCGGCCAGACCTTCTATGTCTGCCCGCGCGTGGAGGATCTGGCGAAGGTGGCGGAACGGGTGCGCGAACTGGTGCCGGAGGTCAAGATCGTCACCGCCCACGGCCAGATGGCGGCCAGCGAGCTGGAAGAGGTGATGACCGCCTTCGACGAAGGCAAGTTCGAGGTGCTGCTCGCCACCAACATCATCGAAAGCGGCCTGGACATCCCCAACGCCAACACGCTGATCGTCCACCGCGCCGACCTGTTCGGGCTGGCCCAGCTCTACCAGATCCGCGGCCGCGTCGGCCGGTCGAAGAAGCGCGGCTACGCCTATCTGACCTACGCCCCCAACAAGCCGCTGAGCAGCACCGCCCAGCAGCGCCTGCACGTCATCGAGACGTTGGACAGTCTGGGCGCCGGCTTCCAGCTGGCCAGCCACGACATGGACATCCGCGGCGCCGGCAACCTGCTGGGCGAGGAACAGTCGGGGCAGGTGCGCGAAGTTGGCGTGGAGCTTTACCAGCAGATGCTGGAGGAGGCCGTCGCCAATGCCCGCGCGGCGATGCAGGAGGGGGCGGTGGCCGCCGCCGCGGCGCAGGAGTGGGTGCCGCAGATCAATTTGGGCACGCCGGTGCTGATCCCGGAAAGCTACGTCCCCGACCTGACGGTGCGCCTGTCGCTCTACCGCCGCATCGCCGATCTGGTCGACCGGGCGGAGGTGGACGGCTTCGCCGCCGAACTGATCGACCGCTTCGGCAAGCTGCCGGAGGAGGTGGAGAACCTGCTGGACGTCGTCACCATCAAGCGCTGGTGCAAGCAGGCCAACATCGACCGGGTCGATGCCGGGCCGAAGGGTCTGGTCCTCGCCTTCCACGACAATTTCTATGCCGAGCCGGCCAAGCTGCTGACCTACATCGCCCAGCACCTGACGCTGATGAAGCTGCGCCCTGACCACAAGCTGGTCTACAGCCGCGAATGGCCCGATCCGCAGGCTCGGGTGCGCAGCGTGCAGAAGCTGGTGAAGGATCTGGCGGAAATGGCGTCGGGCGGCGGCGTGCCGCGCGGCGAAACCCCGCCGCCCCCCTCCACCGCCGCCGCCCAAGCCGACCGGCGCCAAGATCGCGTCGCGTTTCGGCACGCCGTCGCGCTTCGGCCGTCCGACCGGGCGGCGCTGAGATGGACGATCTGACCCGCGACGCGTCGCTCGCCCGCCGGCTGGCGCGCGGCGACCGGCGGACGGTGGGCGATGCCCCCTCCGTCGCCGACGAGGTTTCGGCCGACCGCGGCAAGCTGGCGGAACTGGTCGGCTGCCTGTTCGACAAGGATGCCAGCGTGCGCATGCGCGCCGCCGATGCGCTGGAGCGGGTGTCTCGCGGCAACCCCGGCTGGCTCGATCCGTATGTCGACCATCTGCTGACCGACGCCGTCGCCATCGAGCAGGCGGAGGTGCGCTGGCACATCGCCCAGATCGTGCCGCGCCTGACCATGGACGACGAACAGCGCCACCGAGCCGCTGTCCTGCTGGCGGACTGGTTCGAGAACAGCCCCAGCCGCATCGTCCAGACCAGCGCGCTGCAGGCCGTGGTCGACCTCGCCGAATCGGACGCGAACCTGCGCGCCACCTCGGCGGAGATGCTGGGCCGCGCCATGCGCTCCGGCGTGCCGTCGCTGGCCGCCCGCGCCCGCCGCATCCTGAAGCCCTTCGAGGTGGACGAGGCGACGCTGACCGCGGCGCTGGTGCGCGAGCAGACGGGCCTGACCCTGTCTGTGCTGCCCGACCGGCTGGCGGTGGCGCAGCTGCCCCCCGGCAGCGGCCTGCCCGACTGGCTGGACTGGACCGACCCGCTGGTCGGCGCCACCCGCACCGGCGAGGAGCTGTCGATCCTCTGCCGCGAGGACCGCGTTCCCGACGGGGTGAAGGCCGAACGCGGCTGGCGTGCCTTCCGGGTGGAGGGGGTGGTGGATTTCTCCCTGTTCGGCATCCTGGCCCGCATCGCGGTGCCGCTGGCCCAGGCTCATGTGCCGATCTTCGCGATCTCCACCTACAACACCGACTATGTGCTGGTCCGCGCCGACGACCTGGACAAGGCCGCGGACGTGCTCTCGCTGAGCTGCACGGTGAAGCGGTAGGGGCCCGATTGCCCCCACCCTCCCACGCTGGCGCGTGGGTCCCACCCTCCCCGCTTCGCAGGAGAGGGTGGATTCGCATCGCGGCGGCAGTCCCCTCTCCCGCGATCGGACCGGCCTTTGGCCGGCCGAGGGCGGGGAGGGTTAGGGAGGGTTAGGGAGGGGGCAACAGTTCGCCCTTCAGCCGCCGCCACCTTCCCGCTGGCTCCGTTCGATGATCTCCTCCCGCTCGCCCATCTCCTCCCATTTCTTCTGGACGGGCTTGTCGGGATCGCCGGACGCCTTGCCGGTCTTGTCGACCAGCTTGTCCTCGATTCGCTGGGCGGCGTCCGACGGCGCGTCGGAGGTCACGGATTTGGGGCGGTCCTGGTCGGTCATGGCGGCGGTCTCCCAAAATGGTGGCTGACCACACAAACACCCCAGCCCCGGCAAAGTTCACGCGCCCGCGCGCAGGGCCTCCGCCAGCCGACCCACCAGCACTTCCGCCTCCGCCGGCTCGTAGGGCCGGGCATGGCCGGCCCCCAGACCGGGCCGGGCCAGGCCGGATCGCCGCGCGTCCGGCCGATCACATGGACGTGCAGCTGCGGCACCATGTTGCCCAGCGCCCCGACATTCATCTTGTCCGGCGCAAACAGCCGCTCCACCACGCGGGAGGCAAGCGCGATCTCGCGCATCAGGGCCAGCTGATCGCCCTCGTCAAGCCGGTGGATTTCCACCGCATCCTCGCGCATCGGCACCAGGATCAGCCATGGCCACAGGGCGTTGTTCATCAGCAACACCCGGCATAGATCCAGATCGGTCACATGGCGGGTGTCGGCCCGTAGCCGTTCGTTAAGGGAAAACATGCTTCACTCCGTTGGTGGCGTCCCGGGGACGCAACTCGGGGAATAAACCGGACGCTGCTCTGTTATAGCCGGCAGTGGCGGGGCAACCGCGAAGCTTGTATAGAAGGCCGTGCGCGCCGGCCATACGGCGCAGCGGCATTCGTTGGACGATGATTGAGTTCGGTCCGGGTCATGGTCGGGGCGGCAACAGTCGCTTTGCGCCATTTTCCGGGCCGTATCCATGTTTTTGGTGCGGCGAGCGAGAACGACCCACATGCGCAAATCAGCCTTCGCGGTTCTGATCCTGGTGATCCTCGGCAACGTCGCCCTCTGGGCGCTGTGGAACCGCCCGGTGGACGAACGGTCCTGGGCCGGCGCCATCACCGGCGTCGCCTATACCCCCTTCCACACCGACAAGAGCCCGTCGAAGGGCGACAAGGCGACCGCAGACGACATTGAAAAGGACATGGCCGCGCTGCAAGGCGCCGTGAAGGCCGTCCGCACCTATTCCACCACCGACGGCTCGGAAATGGTTGCGGCCATCGCCGCCAAGCATGGCCTGCCGGTCACCGCCGGCGCCTGGACCGCCGGCAAGCCCGAGATCGACGAACCCGAGCTGGCCGGCCTGATCAAGCTGGCGCGGGCCAACAGCAACGTGCGCCGCGTGCTGGTCGGCAACGAGGCGATCCTGCGCGCCGACCTGACCGTTCCGCAGGCCATCGAGTACGTCAAGCGGGTGAAGAAGAAGGTCAACGTCCCGGTCTCCATCGCCGAGCCGTGGCACGTCTGGCTGAAGCACCCGGAACTGGCCGATGCCGTGGACTTCCTCGCCGTCCACCTGCTGCCCTACTGGGAAGGCGTTCCGGTCGACCAGTCGGTCGATTACGCCATGTTCCGCTACAACGAGCTGAAGCAGAAGTTCCCGAACAAGCACATCCTGATCGGCGAAATCGGCTGGCCGGCCGACGGCCCGTGGCGCCGCGGCGCCGAGGCCAGCCAGGTCAACCAGGCCAAGTTCATCCGCAACTTCCTGAACGTCGCCGCGCAGAACAAGCTCGACTACTTCATCATGGAAGCCTTCGACCAGCCCTGGAAGCGGGAGATCGAGGGCACGGCGGGCACCAGCTGGGGCCTGTGGGACTATCAGCGCAACCCGAAATTCCCGATGATCGGCGGGGTGCAGGAGATCCGCAACTGGGAGGTCAAGTGCGCCACCGCCGTGGCTCTGGGCTTCCTGCCGCTGGTGTTCTTCCTGTGGCGCCGCAGCGACCTGAAGATCGGCGGGCAGATCTTCTACGGCGCGCTGATCCAGGCGGTGGCTTCCGTCCTGGTCTTCACCGTCAGCGCCGCGTCGGCCGCCGGCCTCGCGCTCACCACCGAAATCGCCTGGGGCCTGCTGATCTTCTGCCAGCTGGTGCTGTTCGCGGTCATGCTGATCGACGGCATGGAGCTGACGGAGGTCGTCTGGCAGCACAAGTTCAAGCGCAAGTTCGTCCCCTGCTCCGCCGCCCCGCTGCCGAACGCGGCGAAGGTGTCGATCCATGTGCCCTGCTACAACGAGCCGCCGCACATGGTCATGCAGACGCTGGACGCGCTGGCCCGGCTCGATTACCCGAACTACGAAGTCCTGCTGCTGGACAACAACACCAAGGATCCGGCCGTCTGGCGCCCGGTCGAGGAATATTGCAAGAAGCTGGGGCCGAAGTTCCGCTTCTTCCACCTAGACAACTGGCCGGGCTTCAAGGCCGGTGCGCTGAATTTCGGTCTGGCGCAGACCGCGCCCGATGCCGAACACATCGCCGTCATCGACAGCGACTATCAGGTCCATCCCGACTGGCTGAAGGCGACCATCCCGCACTTCAACCGGCCGGAGGTCGGCTTCGTCCAGTCGCCGCAGGACTATCGCGAGTGGGAACACGACCTGTTCCAGCGCATGACCAACTGGGAATATGCCGGCTTCTTCCACATCGGCATGATCCAGCGGAACGAGCGCAACGCGATCATCCAGCACGGCACCATGACCATCATCCGCAAGTCGGCCCTGGAAAAGGTCGGCCGCTGGGGCGAGTGGTGCATCACCGAGGACGCCGATCTCGGCCTGCGCCTGTTCGAGCATGGCTATGAGGCCGTCTATATGCCGGAGAGCTATGGCAAGGGCCTCGTCCCCGACAGCTTCTCCGCCTACAAGACGCAGCGTTTCCGCTGGGCTTACGGCGCCGTGCAGATCCTGAAGCACCATTGGCGGCAGCTGTCGCCGGGTGCCAAGGAGCTGACGGCCGGCCAGAAGTACCATTTCATCACCGGCTGGCTGCCCTGGTTCGCCGACGCCGCCCACATGATCTTCGGCATCGCCGGCATCCTGTGGTCGATCGGCCTGATGGCCTTCCCGAAATATTTCGAGTTCCCGCCCAACGTCTTCATGATCCCGACGCTCAGCGTCTTCGCCTTCAAGGTCGGCGCTTCGCTCTGGCTCTACGAGGCGCGGGTGAAGTGCGGCTTCTGGGACAAGGTCGGCGCGGCGGTGGCCGGCATGGCGCTGACCCATACGGTCGGCCGAGCCATGTGGCTGGGCATCTTCACCTCCGGCCGGCCCTTCGTCCGCACGCCGAAGTGCGAGAACCAGCCGGCGCTGATGCAGGCCTTCCTGATGGCGCGGGAAGAGCTGGTGCTGCTGGTGTCGCTGTGGGGTGCCGCACTGGCCATCGTTATGGTCTTCGGCCACGAAAACCGCGACGCCTTCATGTGGTCGGGTCTGCTGGTGGTGCAGTCGCTGCCCTATCTGGCCGCCTTCATCACCGCGCTGATCAACGTCTTCCCCACCATCGGCTTCGGCAAGAGCAAGCCGGCGGCCGACGACGCCGTCGGGGCCGGAGCCGGCGACTGACCTGGGACAAGCCGGCGCTTTCGGATTGACGAAAGCGCCGGCTCTGCCAGACTTGATTCGCAGGGGAAACATTTCCCGGGAGGCGGCTCATGTCCGGCAATCTCACCTCCGGCCGCGGTATCGGCCCTCCGGAATTCAGCGTCCGCACCACCGCCGGCGTCGAGCGGGCCGGCAGCGCCACAGACCGCAACCACCGCCGCGACCCGCGCCAGGAACGACACGACCGCGAACGGGAACGGCGCGACCACAACCCGCCCAATCCGCAACGCCGCCGCCTCTATGACCTTCTGTTCGAGGAAGTCGATCAGTTCGACGGGCTGGACGAGCGCCAGCGGACGCGGCTGAAGGACAATCTGCGAAGCCATCTGTCGCGGCGCGCACCACCACCCGCTACCGCTCAGCCCGCTGTCCATCACGACGAAGAGGCACTGGCCGAGGCCCTGCTGAAGGACCCGGCAGCCCCGCTCCCCGTCGATCCCGAACATATCGTCGAAGCGGTCACCGCCGCCGCACCGGAACAGGACGAGGAGACTGCCCGGCTGGCGGAACAGCTGCGCGACTGCCTCGCCCGCAACACCGACCGCGCGCGCAAGGTGGCGGTCTACCTGCACCTGCTGCTGACGCTGGAGGGGGCGTTCCGGCCGCATATGGTGGTGGATGTGTGAGGGGCCGCGTTGGTGGGGTGTAGGCTGCCGGGTGCCCCCTCCCCATCCTGCCCCCTCTTCGAGGGAGAGGGGGCAGGATGCTTGTGGGCGTGAGTTGATCACGAAGCAGCGGCAGTTCCCTATCCCACCGAAGGTGGGGAGGGTTAGGGAGGGGCATTCGCCCCCCGCATCATCCACACCACCAAAAGCAAAAACCCCGCCTCCCTTCCGGAAGGCGGGGCTTTTCATCCCACACGCCGCGGCGTCACTCCGGAGAGGAGGCTTCGCCGTCGGCTTCCGGGGTGCCCATCATCGCATCGGCGACCAGACCGGCGTTGCCGCGGATCTTGGCCTCGATCGCGTCGGCGACCTCGGGGTTGTTGCGCAGATAGTTCTTGGCGTTCTCGCGGCCCTGGCCGATGCGGGTGCCGTCATAGCTGAACCACGCACCCGACTTGTCGACCACGCCGGCCTGAATGCCGAGGTCGAGCAACTCGCCCACCTTCGACACGCCCTCGCCATACATGATGTCGAACTCGACCACGCGGAAAGGCGGGGCCATCTTGTTCTTCACCACCTTGACCCGGGTCTGGTTGCCGACGACGGTCTCGCGGTCCTTGATCGAACCGATGCGGCGGATGTCGAGGCGGACGGAGGCGTAGAACTTCAGCGCGTTGCCGCCGGTCGTCGTCTCCGGGTTGCCGAACATCACGCCGATCTTCAGGCGGATCTGGTTGATGAAGATCACCAGACAGTTCGACTTGGAGATCGAGCCGGTCAGCTTGCGCAGCGCCTGGCTCATCAGGCGGGCGTGCAGGCCGACATGGCTGTCGCCCATCTCGCCTTCCAGTTCGGCGCGCGGAACCAGCGCGGCGACCGAGTCGACCACCAGCACGTCGATGGCGCCGGAGCGCACCAGCGTGTCGGCGATCTCCAGCGCCTGCTCGCCGGCATCCGGCTGCGAGATCAGCAGTTCGTCGATGTTGACGCCGAGCTTGCGGGCGTAGGACGGGTCGAGCGCGTGCTCCGCATCGACGAAGGCGCAGGTACCGCCGGCCTTCTGGGCCTGGGCGATGGCGTGCAGCGCCAGCGTGGTCTTGCCCGAGCTTTCCGGCCCGTAGATTTCGATGATGCGGCCCTTCGGCAGGCCACCGATGCCCAGCGCGATGTCGAGACCCAGCGAGCCGGTGGACACAACCTCCGTCTCGACCAAGTTCTCCTTGGCGCCGAGCTTCATGATCGAGCCCTTGCCGAACGCGCGTTCGATCTGGCTCAGGGCGGCATCGAGCGCCTTCTGCTTGTCCATGGAATCCTTCTCGACCAAACGAAGCTGTGCGGACGACATGCCCGGTACCCCTCTCTTAGAACACACGGTCGGCGCTCTTGCAACGAGGCTAAATGTACTCTCTTCGTTCTCGTTTGCAAGGACTGATGTTGCCTGTGTGTTCCTATTTTTGAGGGGCCTGCGAGATGGGATTTTGCCCCCTCCCCAACCCCTCACCGCCCGTCGCGGATGACCTCCTTCACCTTGGAGGCCAACTGCTTCAGCGAGAAGGGCTTGGGCAGGAAATGGGCAACCTCGACGCCGTCGATCTCGCCCAAGCGGTCCTCGGCATAGCCGGAGATGAAGATCACCCGCATCTCCGGACGCAGCTTGCGCACATGGCGGGCCAGCGTCGGGCCGTCCATCTGCGGCATCACCACGTCGGTGATGAGCAGGTCGATGGACGCGCCGTTGGCCTCGATCTGCTGCAGCGCCGCCTCGCCGTTCTTGGCCTCCAGCACCTGATAGCCCTTGTTGCGCAGCGCACGGGCGGAGAAGACGCGCACCGCGTCCTCGTCCTCCACCAGCAGGATGGTGCCGCTGCCGGTCAGGTCGCTGCCGCGCCGCTCGCGCGGTTCGGCGGTGTCGACCGGGCGCAGTTCACCCTGGTGGTGCGGCAGCAGGATGGTGAAGGTCGTCCCCTCCCCCACCGCCGAATCGACCAGCACGAAGCCGCCGGTCTGCCGGACGATGCCGTACACCGTCGACAGGCCGAGACCTGTGCCCGACCCGACCTCCTTGGTCGTGTAGAACGGCTCGAAGATACGCTGCAGGTTCTCCCGCGCGATGCCGCAACCGGTGTCGATCACCTCGATTGAGACGTAGCTGCCGGGCGGCACCGTCTCATGCTCGCGCCGCTCGGGCTGGGTGACGACGTAGTTGGTGGTGTTGATGGTCAGCTTACCACCACCGGCCATGGCGTCGCGGGCGTTGACCACCAGATTGATGATGACCTGCTCCAGCTGGTTCTGGTCCACCTTGACCAGCCCCAGGTCGCGGCCATGGATCATCTTCAGTTCGATGTTCTCGCCGATCAGCCGGCGCAGCAGGTTCGCCAACTCCGCCAGCACGTCCGTCACGTTGATGACGCGCGGCTGCAGGGTCTGCTGGCGCGAGAAGGCCAGCAGCTGCCGCACGAGGTTGGCGGCGCGGTTGGCGTTCTGCTTGATCTGCATGATGTCGCTGAAGGACTGGTCGCCCGGCTTGTGCCGCAGCAGCAGCAGGTCGCAGAAGCCGATCATCGCCGTCAGCAGGTTGTTGAAGTCGTGCGCGACGCCGCCGGCCAGCTGGCCCACCGCCTGCATCTTCTGCGACTGGGCGAACTGGGCCTCCAGGCTCTTGCGCTCGGTCATGTCGATGAAATGCAGGATCAGGCCGACGCCCAGCCCGTTCCTGTCCGCCTCGCCGCGCCCGTCCGTGCGGACCGGGTTGGCAAGGCGACGGGCATAGAGCTGGGCCGTCAGCTCCCGCCCGCCGGACAGCCGCACCTCCAGCGGATGGGCCGGGTCGGCGCCGCCCTGGACCGACTTCAGCCGGGCGGTGACCGCCTCGCGCTCCGCCGGGACGATCAGGTCGGCCATCGGGCGGTTGATGACGCTGCCGGCCTCGCTGCCGATCAGCGCCAGGAACGCCTCGTTGCATTCGGTCAGCTGGCCGGTCTCGTCGACCAGCGCGATGCCGATCGGCGCATCCTCGAAGAAGCGCTGGAACCGCTGTTCGGACTGGCGCAGCGCCTCCTGCCATTCGCGTTCGGGCGACAGGTCGCGCACCACCGACCGGGTGTGGATCGTCCCGTCGTCGCCATGGACCACGCTCTGCGCCACCGCCACCTGGAACCGCCGGCCGCGCAAGCCCACCATGGTCAGCTCGCCGCGCTGCTCGCTGCCGCCATGATCGAACAGGTCGTAGGGGGCGGCGGACTGCGGCGGCGCGGCCAGGATGCCGTGCAGGCGCGCTTCCCCATCGGTCAGGTCGCCGGGATAAGCCTCCAGCCATTGGGCCAGGGTGGCGTTGACGAACAGGAACTGGCCGTTTTGATCGACGGAGAAGAAGCCGACCGGCGCATGCTCCATGAAGTCGGCGAGCTTGGCCTGCTCGCGCAGCATCACATGCTCCAGCTCGCGCCGCGCGGTGATGTCCTCGATCCGCCAATGGACGGAGCCGGGGAAACCGGGCACCGGCTGGCCCTGCACCTTGCGCCATTCCGGCGGATTGTGGTCCAGCGCCGGGATCGCCAGTTCGGCCGACGCCGCGGCACCCGCCCGCACCCGCTCTCGCAGGCGGCGGAACTCGCGCGCGCTGTCGGGATCGTCGGAGAACTGGCGCGCCAGCGCATCCAGCGGCCGCTCGCCGCGGCGCCAGCCGGCAAGCTCGCGGAAGGCCGCATTGACGAAGACCACCTCGTCGGAGCCGTCGCAGACCAGCTGACCCGCCGGCATGCCTTCCAGCGCCCCGCCCAGCAGCGCGCCGATGCGCGCCGACCGCCGGACGACGGCGATGCTGCGGCCGATCAGCAGGGCCACCCCCGCCGCCGCCAGCACCGCCCCAATCCATCCGATCTCTTCACGGTCCAGCAGCAGGCCGGCGGCCAGAACCAGCAGCCCGGCCGGCGCCACGCAGTACTGGAGCAGCATCAGGGCCCCGCCGGACGGTGCCGCACGGCGGGCTGCGTTGCGTGCGCTGTCGGAAAGGGAAGTCGTTTCGTCCACCAGATCTCCAGGCACCAGAACCCCAAGCCCCAAATGTCAGAGCGCGCGAAGGTCAGTCGTCCCACCCGATGCCGTCAACCGCTTCGGACGCGCATCAGTTGCGCAGCGACCGGCCTTTCAGCTTGAAGACATAGGTAATGACTTCGGCGACCGCCCGATAGTGCTCGGATGGGACTTCCTCGTCGATATCGCATGCGGCATAGAGCGCACGGGCGAGAGGCGGGTTCTCTATGACCGGAACATTGTTCGATTCGGCGATCTCGCGAATCTTGAAGGCGACCTGATCCACGCCCTTCGCCAGCACCAGCGGCGCGCCCATCTGGCTGGGATCGTACTTCAAGGCCACTGCGAAGTGGGTCGGGTTGGTGACCACCACGTCGGCGTTGGGCACCGCTGCCATCATGCGCTTGCGCGCGCGTTCGAAGCGGAGCTGCCGGATGCGGCCCTTGACCGTGGGATCGCCTTCCGCCTGCTTGTGCTCGTCCTTCACCTCCTGCTTCGTCATCTTCATCTTCTTGTCGAACTGGGTCTTCTGCCAGATGAAGTCCCCGGCGGCGATGAAGGTGAGGACCACGAGAACCCAGATCAGCAGGCGCGTGGTCAGCGAATCGAGCTGCAGCAGCATCGCGATCATGTCGATGCCGATGAAGGCCTCGACCCCCGCGAACATCGGCTTCAGCGCCATGTAGGCGACGCCGCCGACGACCGCCAGCTTGGCGATGCTCTTCAGCAGTTCCACCGCCTGGTCGGCCTTGAACAGATTCATCAGGCCGGGAAGCGGATTCAGCTTGGAGAATTTCGGCTCGATCAGTTTCCAGGAGACGTGGAACCCGGTCTGCCCGACGGTCGACAGCACGCCGGCCACCACGAACAGCAGGATCGGCAGCCACAGGGCCCACATGACATCGGCCATCACCCGGTACAGCAGCGCCCCGACCCCGGCGCGATCGAAGGTGAAATGGTCAAGATTCTCGAAGTAGTAGTTCAGGCGGAAGACCATCCCCTTCATCGTGCCGGGCAGGATGGAGATCAGGACCACCAGCATCGCCGCGACCATCAGCCAGTTCGCGGCCTCGCGCGTCATCGCGAACTGGCCCTCCTTGTGGGCCTCGTCAAGCTTCTTGGATGTCGGGTCTTCTGTTTTGGAGGACTCGTCCGGCTCTTCCGAAGACATCGGCTTCCTTCCTCTATAGCGGCTTCAGAAGCTCGACGAAGCTCGATTCGAAGCGCGACAGCCAGAACAGCATCATGGCGCCCAGGGTCAGGGCGAACAGGAACAGCCCCAGCAGCACCTGGACCGAGGTGAAGATCTGGAACACCTGCACCTGCGGCGCCAGCTTGTTCAGCAGGCCGAGCGCCAGGGCGAACAGCATGCCGGTGATCAGGAAGGGGGCCGACATCTGCACCCCCAGCAGGAAAGTCTTCGACACCAGTTGGCCGACCACGTTCGCCATGTCGTCCACCGGGATCGCAGCCCCCGGCGTGAAGGTGACATAGCTGTCGACCACCGCCATGATCAGCAGATGGTGCAGGTCGGTCACGAACAGCAGAAGCAGCCCCAGCCAGCCCATCAGCGCACCCGGCAGCGACCCTGAGGTGGCCAGCGCGGGGTTGAAGATCTGGGCGTTGGCCAGGCCGCTCTGCAGGCTGATGATCGTTCCGGCGACCTCAAGCGTGCCCATCAGCAGCCGTGCGATTGTGCCGAGGAAGATGCCGACCGTCATCTCGCCGGCCGCCAGCACCAGAAGCTGGAAGGGGCTGCCGGGCATCGGCGGCAGTTGCGGCCGGATTACCGGCGCCACCACCACGCTGACCGCCAGCGCGAACAGCAGGCGCGTGCGGGGGGTGATGAAGGCGTCGCCGATGGTCGGCATCACGCTGAAGGCGGTGCCGACCCGCAGGAAGACCAACATCCAGACGAAGATCTGTTCGCCCAGAAGCTGCTGGAGGACGTTCATCCGCCCGCCGCGGCGGGGGTCGGCGCCGGGGCCGGCGTTATGCCGGTGCCGGGCGTGAAGGGAGCGCCGCCGTTGTCGTGGGCGCCGACGCCGATGGCGACGATGCGGTCGGCGACCTCATGCTCGAAGAACTCCGTCAGCTTGCCCAGCATGAAGGGCATCAGCAGGATGCTGAGCCCGAAGACCAGCATCACCTTCGGCACCATCGCCAGCGTCTGCTCGCTGATCTGGGTGACGGCCTGGAAGATCGAGATGACCGTGCCGAGAATCATCATGATGACGAGAATCGGCCCGCACACGATCACCAGCGTGATGATCGAGGTGCGGCAAAGCTCGATGACTTCGGTCTCGCTCATGACGATGACTGCTGCTTCGGTGCGGCTGCTTCGATGCGGTTGCGGGGCGACGGCCCGCCGTCACATCGGCATGCGCAGAATTTCCTGATAGGCGTTCAGCACCTTGTCGCGGACGGCGGTGACGGTCTGCAGGGTCACTTCCGCATTGGTCACGGCCTGGACCACGTCGTTCAGGTCCGCCTTGCCGACCGCGGCCAGCGCCGACATGTCCTCGCTCTTCTTCAGGGTGCCGATGCTCTCCTTGGCCGCCTGCTCCAGCACGTCGCCGAATGAGACGCCGTCGCGCGCGGTCATGCCGGGACCGGTGGTCTTGGCGGCGGTGGTGGCGTAGGCCGCGGCGGCGTTCAGCGGATTGATCATGGCGGCGTTTCCGGTCGGTCAGGGAGATGGAACGGTGGAGCGGACGGTATCAGGTGCGCAGGATGTCGATGGTGCGGGTCAGCATCTGGCGCGCGGTGTCGATGGCGGACAGGTTCGCCTCGTAGCTGCGCTGCGCCTCGCGCATGTCCATCGCCTCCACCACCGAATTGACGTTGGGCAGCAGGACATAGCCGTCGGCGTCGGCCGAGGGGTGGGACGGGTCGTAGCGGCGCTGGAAGTCGCCCTTGTCGACGCCGACCTTGGCGACGCGGACCTTCTCGACGTCCATCGCCCGGTCCAGCTCGTTCTTGAAGATCACCGTCTTGCGCCGATAGGGAAGATCGCCCGGCGTTTCCGCCGTGGTGTTGGCGTTGGCCAGATTCTCCGAAATGACCCTCAGGCGCGTGCCCTGCGCCTTCAGGCCCGAGGCGGACACCGCCATCGACTTGTAGAGATCCATAGCAACCGCCTCCTCAAACAACCGCTATCCGCAAGACACCCGCTCAGCCGCCGGAGCGGATCGCCGACTTGATCATCGTGACCTGCTTTTTGTACAGGTTGGTGATGGTCTGGTAATCCATCGCGTTCTGGCTCATCCGCATCATCTGCTCTTCAAGGACGACGTTGTTGCCGTCCGGCGCCGTCTCGTACGGGTCGCGCAACTTCTCTTCCTTGGCGAGGCCGCCGGCACCGCGCGTGCCGGCCAGATGGGACGGATTCGTCGCCACAGGGGTCAGCCGACGGTTGTCGCCCAGCGCGTCGCGGAAGGTGAAGGGCTTCAGGTCGCGGCCCTTGTATTCCGGCGTGTTGGCGTTGGCGATGTTCTGCGAGACGACCTCCTGACGCTGGGTCAGCCAGTCCATCTTGCGCGACATCAGCTTGAAGATGCCGAGATTTCCGAGGTCCATGGCCCTGATCCCGTCCCTGATGCCGAGTGTCCCGCCAAACGATGCCGCGCGGCCGACACAAAGGACGGCAAGGCAGCACTCCCAATGGTCGCCCGTTTGCGTTAACGAAGGATGAATCCCGGTGGTCGCGAATCGTGCCGGGCGACCGCCTTTACAGTTCGTTAAGCCTACCGGTCCAGGATGCGGGCCAGGAAGGACCCCTTGAAAAGGCCGCCTTTTGTCCGCGCAGTCCCGCACCCCCGCATCGCAGCCGGCTGGCGCGTCCCCGCGTCCGTCCGGGCGCATGCCTGCGCGGCGTCCGGTCGCCGTCGCGCTGAAGTACGAGCTGGGGACCGAGACGCTGCCGCGGATCGTCGCCACCGGCAAGGGAACGGTGGCGGAGCAGATCCTGGAGGTCGCCTTCGCCAACGGCGTCAAGGTGCGCGAGGACGCCGATCTGGTGGAGATCCTGTCGGCGATCGAGGTCGACAGCGACATCCCGGTGGAGGCCATCGCCGCCGTGGCGGAGATCCTGGCCCACGTCTACCGCGCCAACGGCACCCTGCCGCCGGAACTGCAGGCGGAAGATCCAGCCAAACCCATGCCCGCCGCCCCCTCGCCCGCCGTACATATGGAGGACAAGCCGTGACCCGTCCGCCATCCCCGCCCCGCTCCCCTGAAGGCGCCGACTCCGTGGCCGTACTCGCCGAACGGGCGGCAAGCCTCGGCGCCGCCCTGGAGGAGGCGCGGCAGGAGGCCGAGGCCGGCGTCCTGATCGACCTTGCCGGGCTGGAGGAGAGCATCGCCCGCCTCTGCGCCGAGGCGGAGGGAATGTCGCGGAACGAGGCGCGGGCCCTGCTCGGCCCGCTCGGCGATCTGGTGGCGGCACTGGACCCGCTGGCCGCAGCCCTGACCGATCAGCAGGCCAAGCGCGAACAGACCATCGCCGCCGCGCTGGCCGGCCGCGACGATCCGCACACCGCCCGCCAGCGCGCGGCCGCCGCCTACGGGCGTTCCGGCCCCGGCCGCACCGACGACCTGCCCTGATACAGAAAGCCTGCCGCTTCCATGGATCTCGATCAGTATATCCGTTTCCTGCTGGCGCTGTTCTTCGTGGTGGCGCTGATCATGGTCGTCGCCTGGGTGATGCGCCGCGTCGGCATGGCCGGCGGCACCGTCCGCGGCCGCGCCCGACAGCGCCGGCTGAGCGTGGTGGAGGCGCTGCCGATCGACGCCAAGCGGCGGCTGATCCTGGTCCGCCGCGACGACCGCGAGCATCTGATCCTGCTGAGCGCCAATGGCGACCTGCTGGTCGACAGCGGCACGGCCGGCGGCTTCGACAGCGCGCTCGCCAAGTCGACCGATAGGGCGGCCGACACGCCGTCTGCGCCCTCCCCGGCGCTCCCCGTTCCGGCGCCTCCGGCCGCGACCGGGAGCCAGCCGCAATGACGTCGGTCCTCCTCCGCCGCATCGCCGGCAGCTGGAAGCCGCTGTCCGCCGGGCTGCTGCTGGCGCTGGCCGTCGGGGCCGCCGTCGGCCTCGGCGCCGGGCCGGCGCTGGCGCAGAGCCTGACCTTCGACCTGGGCGACGCCGGCGGCACCGCGACCGGCCGCATCGTCCAGATGGTGGCGCTGATCACGGTGCTGTCGCTGGCGCCGTCGATCCTGATCATGATGACGGCCTTCACCCGCATCGTCATCGTGCTGTCCTTCCTGCGCAACGCGCTGGGCGTGCAGCAGGTGCCGCCGACCACGGTGATGATGTCGCTGGCCCTGTTCCTGACCTTCTTCGTGATGGCCCCGGTGTTCGAGCGCAGCTACACCCAGGGCATCCAGCCGCTGATTGCCCAGGAAATCGACGAGATGGAGGCGTTCCGCCGCACGGTGGCGCCGCTGCGCGAGTTCATGCTGAACCACACCAGCGAGAAGGACCTGCGGCTGTTCATGGACATGGCGCGCATCCAGTCGGTGCCGGAACCGTCGGACATGCCGCTGCACGTCCTCGTCCCGGCCTTCATGATCTCGGAGATCAAGCGCGGGTTCGAGATCGGGTTTCTGCTGTTCCTGCCCTTCCTGATCATCGACATGGTGGTGTCGTCGATCCTGATGTCGATGGGCATGATGATGCTGCCACCGACCATGGTCGCCATCCCGTTCAAGATCATCTTCTTCGTGCTGGTCGACGGCTGGTACCTGATCGCCGGATCGCTGGCGCGCAGCTTCGGGACGCTCTGAAGACGGTCCCCTCTTGAAGGCGGCTGCGGGAGAGAGCACACGCGGAGCGCGAACTGCCCTGGGCACTTCGTCGCATCCCCCGCACTTGGGCTTCGCCGCGCAAGCGGGCGCTGGCGTCCGCGCTCGTAAACGCGTATGAGGAAGCCGATGAGCGTCGGCGGGGGAGCGGCTGGGGGCCGGCCCGCCGGATGGCTCCGACCTGTCGCCACCGCCGGACCGGCGTTGGACAGTGCGGGCTGTCACCGTCGCACCGGGCGCCATCGCAAACGACGGACCAACCTCGGACCGCAACCACTGCATGACTGACACCGCTTTGAAGGCCGCGCCGCCAGACAACGGCAAGCTCGCGACGCTGACCCTGGGCGCGCTCGGCGTCGTCTATGGCGACATCGGCACCAGCCCGCTCTACACGCTGCGCGAATGCTTCGGCGGCGAACACGGGCTGCCGCTGACCCCGACAACATCCTCGGCATCATGTCGCTGGTGTTCTGGGCCCTGGTGATGGTCGTCACCGTCAAGTATGTGGGCTTCGTCATGCGGGCCGACAACAAGGGCGAAGGCGGCATCCTCTCCCTGCTGGCACTGGCGTCGAAGACGCGGCCCGATGCGTCGGGCCGGCTGACCCTGCTGACGGCGCTGGGGCTGTTCGGGGCCGCCCTGTTCTACGGCGACGGCATGATCACCCCGGCGATGTCCGTGCTGTCGGCGGTCGAGGGCCTGGAGGTGGCGGAACCGGCGCTGGAGTCGGTGGTGGTGCCGCTGACGGTCGCCATCCTGATCGCCCTGTTCGCCATCCAGAGCCACGGAACCTCGCGCGTCGGCGCGCTGTTCGGCCCGATCATGCTGGCGTGGTTCTCCACGCTCGGCATCCTGGGGCTGGTGGAGGTGGTGCAGCAGCCGGGCGTCCTGGTCGCCTTCAGCCCGGTCTATGCCGTGTCCTTCTTCATCGAGCATGGGGTGGCCGGATTCCTGGTGCTGGGCGCCGTCGTGCTGGCGGTGACCGGCGGCGAAGCGCTCTACGCCGACATGGGCCATTTCGGCCGCCGCCCGATCCAGGTGGCATGGCTGACCGTGGTGCTGCCGGCGCTTCTGCTGAACTATCTGGGGCAGTGCGCGCTACTGCTGAGCGATCCGTCGGCGGTGCGCAGCCCCTTCTACCTGTTGGCGCCGGAATGGGGGCTCTATCCCCTGATCGGCCTGTCGACCGCCGCCACCGTCATCGCCAGCCAGGCGGTGATCTCCGGCGTCTTCTCCCTGACCCGGCAGGCGGTGCAGCTGGGCCTCTGCCCGCGGCTGGACATCCGCCACACCTCCAACGAGGAGGAGGGGCAGATCTACATCCCCCGCGCCAACTGGGGCCTGCTGGCCGCGGTGCTTGGGCTGGTGGTGGTGTTCCAGTCCTCCAGCCGGCTGGCGGCGGCCTACGGGATCGCGGTGACCGGCGACATGATCATCACCACCACCCTGTTCCTGGTGGTGGCGCGGCGGCGCTGGAACTGGAGCCTGCCGCTGTGCCTCGCCGTCGGTGCGGTGTTCCTGACCGTGGAGATTTCCTTCTTCGCCGCCAACGCGGTGAAGATCCCCCATGGCGGCTGGGTGCCCCTGGTGATCGCGGTCATCACGCTGGGCCTGATGGCCACCTGGCGCCGCGGCCGGGCCGTGCTGACCATGCGGCTGGCGGAGGAGTCGCTGCCGCTCGACGCCTTCATCAAGCGACAGGCGAAATCCACCGACATCCACCGGGTGAAGGGGACGGCGGTCTTCATGACCTCCAGCTCCAACACCGTGCCGATCGCGCTGCTGCACAATCTGAAGCACAATCAGGTCCTGCACGAGCGTGTCGTCTTCGTTACCGTGGTGGTGGAGGACGTGCCGCGCGTGCCCGCCAAGGATCGCGTGGTGGTGGAGGGGCTGGCAGAGGGCTTCTACCGCATCACCGTGCGCTACGGCTTCTCGCAGGAACCGAACATCCCGAAGGCGCTGCGGCTGTGCAAGGCGTTCGGGCTGGAGTTCGACGTGATGGCGACCTCCTTCTTCCTGGGCCGCGAGACGCTGATCCCGCAGATGAACTCCCAGATGGCACTGTGGCGCGAGAAGCTGTTCGTGGTGATGTCCCGCACCTCGGTCAGCGCCACCGACTTCTTCAAGCTGCCGCCCAACCGGGTGGTGGAGCTGGGAACGCAGGTGCAGTTGTAGGGGAACGTCGCGCTTTGCCCCGTCCTATGGGTCGGGGCAAAGCACTTCCAAAGAATTACCCCTTTCGCACGCACAAGAATCGGCGCTTCGCCGTCAACTCCCTGTGATCTGACCGGAAGCCTTCCCCGTAACGGTGCTGTGTCCGCGGGAAGCGGACCTTCACCGATAAGAGGGAATGCTATGAAGAAGGTTGCCACCGTGGCGATCGCCGCCCTTCTTTTTGCCGGTTGCGCCAATGCCGCCATGGAAAAGATGGTCGGCGGCGCGCCGATGTACCCGAACAAGACCATCGTGGAGAACGCGTCCCAGTCGAAGGACCACACCACGCTCGTCGCCGCCGTGAAGGCCGCCGGGCTGGTCGACACGCTGAGCGGCAAGGGCCCCTTCACCGTCTTCGCCCCCACCAACGAGGCTTTCGCCGCCCTGCCCGCCGGCACCGTCGACACGCTGCTGAAGCCGGAGAACAAGGGCCAGCTGACCAAGGTTCTGACCTACCACGTCGTCCCCGGCAAGCTGGACGCCAAGGACCTCGTGGCCGACATCAAGAAGGGCAACGGCAAGGCGATGCTGAAGACGGTGGAAGGCATGCCGCTGACATTCACCCAGTCCGGCGATGCCGTGATGGTCGCCGACGCGTCGGGCAACACCGCCCGCGTCACCATCGCCGACGTGCAGCAGTCGAACGGCGTGGTCCACGTCATCGACAAGGTCCTGCTGCCGAAGTAACGGCGCGGACGGGGCGGCGGGGCGGGTCCGAGCCCCCAAGGGCGCGTTCCGCCGCCTCAGATTCTTCAGGACGTGGGCTTGTCCGCGGGTTGCTTGGCGCCGCGGTATTCCTTCAGGAACTTCTTGAACATATCCACTTCCGCCACGCGGGAGCGGATGGTCCCGACATCGATCAGCCCCATCGCCTGCTCCGGGCGGGTCAGGATGCGGAAGGCGTCCTCGTTCGGACCGCCCTTCATCGCCCCTTCGAAGTCCCTCTTCAGCAGGTTCAGCCCGTTGCCGTCGCCGGCCAGGGCCAGCGCCACCGCCCGGTTCAGAACCAGCTGCGACATGTTGGGGTCCAGCGGCTTTCCTGCCGCCGGGGGCGGGCCGATCACCTTGTTCAGCGCCAGCGCCGCCGCATCCCACTTCTGGCCCTTCCAGGCGATGTCGACCCGCAGCAGGTTGGCGTTGCCGCTGTCGTCCTGCGCCAGCAGCTGCATCGCCTCCTCGCCGCGGTTCAGCTCGGCCAGCGCCTTCGCCTGCATCAGCCGGCGTTCGGCCGCGAGTTCGGCCGGCAGGCCGGCGACGTTCGACAGCTCCAGCGCCTTCAGCGCCTCTTCCGGCTTGTTGTCGAGCAGGCGGACGGAGGCCAGACGCGTGCCGATCCGCGCCTTGTCCAGCCCGGACAGGCGGAATTCCACCTGATGCTGCAGCAAATCGGCGGCGCGGTTCAGCAGGTCGATGGAGATCAGCCGTTCCGCCAGCTGCCGGATGATGTCGTCGCCGGCCTCGCCCACCGGAGTCAGTTCGCGGAACTGGTCGTAGAGCTGCATCGCGTCCAGAGTCGGCAGGCGCTGCGCCCCGTCCTTGAACAGGTCGGCGAAGATGCGCGACATCTCGCGCGTGATCGCCTCCGCCCGCGGCGTGTCGGCGACCAGGGCAGCCGTTTCCTTCATGGTGTTGAAGCCCTTGGCATATTCGCCGCCGGCGATCAGCACCTCCCCCATGCGCGAGCGGATCTGCATCTCCAGATCGTCGCCGCGCCAGGTGAATGTCAGACCGGCCAGCTGCTCCGCCGCCGCGGTCGGCGACATCTTGCCTTCGGAAAGCTCCAGATTGGTCAGCGCCAGCCCCGCCTTGGCGCGATAGAGCCGGTCATAGCTATTGTAGGCGGCGGTCAGCTGCTCGCGCGCCTGATCGATCTCGCCGGTCTGGGCATAGAGCAGGCCGCGCAGATACTGGGTCTGCGGATTCTCCTCCTGCTCCGGGCCGCTGTGTTCGATCACGCGGTCGAACAGCCGCTTGGCGGTCGCCGTGTCGCGCGTCTCCAGCGCCGCCTCGGCCGCCCGCAGGCCGAGCTTGCCGATCATCGGCTCAGGGTAGCTGTTCAGGATCTGGCCCGATGCCTTGAAGCCCGCCATCGCCTTCGGCCAGTCGCGCCGGTCGGCGGCGATGGCGGCACGCCACAGGCTGGCTTCCGGGTTGTTGGCCAGGGCGGGGATCGACAGGTCCGCCTCGCCGCCGTCGAGGTCGCCGGCCAGCACGCGGGCGGCTCCGCGCAGCGCTCGGAATTCCGGCCAGCCTTCCAGGTCCGGCTGGTTCTGCTGCAGCACGTCGAGCAGTCCCAGCGTCTCCTGACCGAAGCCGTTGGCAAAATAGAAGCGGGCGAGGTCGAGCTGCGCCTTCGCCCGTTCCGATTCCGGGGCGTTGACGACGGCAAGCTGCAGGTCCTGGCGGGCCTGGGTGAACTGGTCGAGATCGCCACGCTTCCAGGCCGGCAGGTTGAACAGGCGGCGACCCTGGGCTTGGGCCGGGGCCGCCTGCGCCTTCGGCGGTTCCATGGCGGAGGAGGCGCCGCCGGTGGACGGAACCGGCTGCGGGGCGGCGGCAAGCTGTGCCGGCACCGGCTGGGGTGCCGCCTGCGGGGCCGGCATCGCGGGCGGCGGCGCCACGGCCGGATTGCCGGCATCGGCGGCCGGCGAGAGGTGGAGACCGCCGGCGGTGGTCAGCTCCACCCCCTCCTTGATTGCGCGGACCGTCACATTGTCGGAGATCGGCCGCACCACCACACCCTGATAGGAGGGCATGACCTCCAGGTCGGGATAGCGGTGGGGCTCGGGCAGGCCGCGCCCTGGGGTGGGCAGCGGCACCACCTGGATGCGGTCGCCGACGTCGGGATCGGCGAACTGCACGACATTGGCAGCGTCGGGCGCGCGGACCAGAAGTCGGGCACCCAGCAGGAAATCAGGATCGGGCTCGACCCGCAGGTCGCCGGCGCTGCCCATGTTGGCCGGCCGGCCGGAGGACAGGATGCGCCAGGCGGTGCCCTGCCGCTCCACCGTCGGCCACACCATCGGACCGATCTTGGTGCGGAACACGCTGCCGCCGGTCGCCGGAACCGGCTCCACCGCCCCCATCAACTCCGAACCGGGGCCGCTGAGCTTGCCGGCGCCGATGGGCATCGGCCGGTCGAACACGATGTAGAGCTGCCCGGCGCGTGGATAGACCGCGATGGACGACGGCCCGCCGGTCTCGAAGGTCAGAACCGGCCCCCGCAGCCCGGCCGCCGGCTGAGCGTTCGCATCCGCGGGCGCCTGCGGCGCTGCCTTCACCTCCGCCGGGGCGGCGGCCGATTGCGCAGCCGACGTCGCAGCCGCGGCGTTGGCGGCGGTTGCGGAGCGGACGGTGGTGGTGGACGCCACGATCGGCCCGCCGGATGCCGGGGTCTGGCTGCTTCCCTGGCCGCCCGGCGGCGGTGCCGCCCCTTGCGATCCAGCGACCGGCGGCGCGGCCTCGGTCTTCGGCAGGCCGGCGCGCGATCCGGGATTACCCACGGAAAGCACAATGCTCTTGCCGGAGGCGCTGTCGCTGACCTCCGCGTCCTGCGGCACGGCCAGCGTCACGGCCAGCGATCCGTCCGGCTGGCGGTAGGATTCCACGTTGCGGATGTTGCGCAGCGTCGCCCTGGCCAGCGCCGACAGGTCGGCCGTTCCGCCCTTGTCGAAGGAGACGGTGACCGCCGCCCCGTCGCGCTTGACCGAATAGCCGACCGGCGAAGGCCAGTCGAAGGTCAGGCGGCTCTGGTCCGGCTGGTCGGCACCCCGCACCCGGACCCGCCCGGCCGACGGCACCGGCTTGGCGGCTTCCGCCTTTGCGGGCTCCGCCTTCGCAGGCTCCGCCCTCGCAGACTCCATCGTCGTCGAACCCGCCGCAGTGGATTGCGCCCCAGTCGATTGGATCGCGGCCGATTGCGCCGTAGCCGGGGACAGGTCGATGGCGACGGCATTGCCGTTGCGGAAGCTCTTCAGCGAGACCGGGCGCTTCAGGTCGAAGATGACCGTCTTGCCGTCCGCCTCCACCCGGCCGCCGGCCAGATAGCCGGGCAGCGCCCGCACCAGACGGTCCAGCTGCGCGTCGATGGGCTCGGTGAAGGCGATGACCAGCCGGTCGCCGTCCACCGACGCCGTGAAATCCACCTTGCCCGGCCAGTCGAAGACCAGCCGTCCGAATTCCTTGTGGGTGCCGCCGCGCACCGGCACCGTGGCGGCGTCCGCCGGCAGGGGGGACAGCAGGACCGGCACGGCCAGCAGCGCCACCGCGGCGGCACAGCCGCGCAGCCAACGCCTTCTCCGATATGCCGACCGGTCCGTCACCTCAATCCGCTCCTTCCTCTCGCACCACGATATCCACCGGCAGGCGTCCTGCGCCAGTCCCTTCGACCGGCATCATCACCGCCCGCGCCACCAGATCGCGGCGATAGCCGGTCTCACGCAGCGCGGCGGAGACGGCGACCGCCCGGGTCAGCGCCCGTTCCCAGGCCACGCCGCCGGCCGGATCCTCGCGCTCCGCATGGCCGACCAGCTCGATCCGGTTGCCGATGCGGCCGATGACGGCGCCCAGCAGGAACAGCACCCGCCGCCCCTCCTCGGTGAAGGCGCCGCCGGTGGGATCGAACATCCGCTCCCCCGGCAGGCGGATGACGACGCGGTCGTCCTCGCGCCGGACATCGACCACCGACAGCTCGGCGTTCGACCGCAGCTGGCTGCCGAGCAGGGCCGCCAGATAATGCAGGTCGATGGCCGCCCGCGGCTCGACCGCTTGGGCGTTGAAGGCCGCGGACGGGTCGGCCGGCCGGTCCGACGGGGCGGCGGCGGTGGACCGCGCCGCCGGGATCGTCTCCGCCACGCCCTTCGCCAGACGGGTCCAGCGTTCGGCCTCGGGCTCGCTCATCGAATACATCAGGACGAAGAAGGCGAGCATCAAGGAGATCAGGTCGGTGAAGCTGATCAGCCACAGCGTCTTGCGCTGGCCGCCGTGATCCTCCGCCGCCGACCGGCCGGTCACATTGGGAACGCGGATCATTTCCGCACCTCCGGCTTGCGCCTTGCCGCTCCGTCCTCGTCCCAGCGCAGGGAGAACAGCAGGCGCACCCCGCCCGGCTCGCCGCGCTCGATCCCGACGGTGACGTTGCGGGCCGGCGCGCCGTCCGCGATCAGCGCGCGGGCCAGCGCCCCGGCGCGGGCGACCGGCCCCGGCGGCTGGCTCGGCGTTCCGGTCGGGCCGATGCCCAACAGCGCGTCCAGCTCCACCCGCTCGCCCTGGCGCGACTGGCGCAGCGCGTCGGCGATGCGGTCGATCAGGCCCTGGCGGTCGGGCCGCAGCATCATGGTGCCGGGAACGAACAGGTCGTCGGCCGGCAGACGCACCTCCAGCAGCTGGCCGGGAGCGACCACCTCCACCTTGGCGACCGCGACCTCGGTGGCGAACAGCGTGCCGATGCCGTCCAGCCGCTGCACCGCGAACACCGTTCCGGCGCGCGAGGCCACCGGCTCCGTCCCGTCGCGCAGGCGCGGGTCGATGACGAAGCTCGGGAAGGTCCGCTCCAGCGACGCGGCGACCGCCTTCACCTTCTGCACGGTCTGCACCGAATGGGCGTTCAGGACGATGAAGAAGACCAGCAGCAGAAGGAACAGCGACAGCAAAAGCAGGATGCTGCCGTTGTTGGGATTGGCATGCCCCTGCCCGCCCCCGCGGCCAACCCGCAGCGTCGGAAACCCGGCGGCGGCCGGACCCGGTCCGCGGCTTTGGGTCGTCAGACCGCTGCTCGGCCCGCTGGTGGGTTTGCCGGCCAGCATGGCGTCAGTCGAAGCTGGCCAGCAGGCGGTCGATCTCGTCCTGGTCCATGGCGTTGCCCGGCAGCTGCGGCCCGTGGAGAAGCTGCTTGTCCGCCTCCTCCGCGCTCATCGGCTCGTAATGGACGGCAGCCTCGGCGTCCTCCGCCGCCAGCTTGGCCAGCCGGGGGGCGTGGTTCTGGCGCACCTCGCTGCCGAAGGCGGCGACGATCATGTCCACTTTCGATTCGATGTGCTTCAGCGTCCGCACCACCTTGCTGATGCGCTGGCCGGTAATGTCCTGGAAGTTGCAGGCCTCGTAGATCGCCGTGATCTGGTCGTTCAGCTTGGCGGCGGTTTCCGCATCCGACTGGCCGGCGATGGCGCCGATGGCGTCGCAGGCGTCGAAGATGGCGAAGGTCGCCTTCTCCGTCGCGCCGATCACCGCGTCGAGCTCGTCCGTGGCGGTGCGGATATGCTCGTCGCGGATCTCCGCCGGCTGCAGCGCCGCGATCTCCTGCTTGGCGTTCTCGATGTACTTGGCGAGGTCCACCACCTCCTTGTAGAGGCGCAGGTCCGTGGCGGAAATGTCGCCGTCCATGCTGCCCAGGATGGTCCGGACGATGTCCGTCACCTCCTCCCGCGACAGGGGCTTGGCAGCCTCCGCGAAAGCGGCGTCGAGGCGCTGTCTCAGAAGCTTCTGTTCCGTCACGGCGGAATGGGCGGAGAAGGTCATCGGGCGTGTCCAGCGAGAGGGGCTAGGCCTTGGCGGAAGATGCCGGATCCTCCCCGGTCGGCGCCCTCCAGCGAGCGCCCGTCGGTGCCGCAGGGCGGAGCCTCAACGCTCCGGCCGCATGTGGCGCCCGACCGTCCCAGGAACTGTCCGAGCCGACCAAGCCTATGGCGCGAGGGTTAAGAGCCCGTAAAGACGCTCCCGCAGGAGCGCAGTCGTTGCCTGTCCGCCACAGTGTGACCGGTCCGTATGCGGTCCGGCCAAGCGGTCAGGGGTGCGCGCTCAGAACAGGCCGGCGGCGGCCGGCGCGCCCAGAAGGGCGATCAGGATCAGGACGGTGACGGCAACCAGCCGTTCCGCCGGCGACCAGCGTTTCCAGTCCTTCCTGAAGCTTTTCAGTTCGTCGGCCATGACAGACCTTCCGGTTTCGAGATACTACACTGCAACGCAACGAAACTGCGCCGGGTCCAGTTGACGCATGGTTAACACCCAGCACAGAAGCACTCTTCCCGACCAACTGGCACAGAAATGCCACAGTCCCCGCATCCCGGCCGATGATGCAGGTCAAAGATCGGCCAAATTTTCGACATTTCCCAGCGCCCGCGCGGCGATGGGCCGGGCGCCGGCGGCGTGCCCCTTCCGGCCGCTTCCGTTACCGGCCGGCAATGCCTAGATGATACGCTCTAGACCAAGCCGCCGGGGTCGGCCGGGCGGCACCGACAGGGGATGCGGATGGCGAAGGGAACCGACCTGAAGATCGGGCTTGCGCTGGGCAGCGGGGCCGCAAGGGGCTGGGCGCATATCGGCGTCCTGCGCGCGCTGGAGGAGATCGGGATCGAACCGGACGTGATCTGCGGCACGTCCATCGGCGCGGCCGTCGGGGCCGCCTACCTGACCGGCCAACTGGACGAGCTTCAGGCCTGGGCGCAGAAGATGGGCTGGCTCGGCATGCTGGGCATCATCGATCTCACCTTCCGCCGCGGCGGTCTGGTCGCCGCCGAAAAGGCGTTCGGCCGCTTCGACAACGAACGCAGCAACATCCTGATCGAGAATCTGCGGCTGCCCTTCGCCACCGTCGCCACCGACCTGTCGACCGGGCGCGAGATCTGGCTGCGCGACGGGCCGTTGATGTCGGCGGTGATGGCGTCGGCCGCCATGCCCGGCCTGTTCCCCGCGGTGCGGCGCGACCATCACCTGCTGGTGGACGGTGCGCTGGTCAACCCGGTGCCGGTGTCGCTCTGCCGGGCTCTGGGCGCCGACGTCGTGGTGGCGGTGAACCTGAACAGCGAACTGTCCCCGCTCGGCCGCCCGAACGGTCGCGGGAACGGCAAGTCGAACGTCAAGACTCCCGTCGCCAAGGCTCCCGTGCCGGAGGCCGTGGTGGCCGGCGGCGATGCGGGCTCTCCGGCGCTGTCGCATCTGACCAGCCAGATCTCCACCTGGCTCGGCCGCAAGCCCAGCCGGCGCACCCAGTTCCTGGCCGACCAGATCGACGATGCCCATGCGCACAAGCAGATGCCGAACGCGCTGGAGGTGATGGCGGGCTCCATCGACATCATGCAGGACCGCATCACCCGCTCCCGCCTTGCCGGCGAGCCGCCGGACGTGCTGATCGCGCCGAGGCTCGCCCATATCGGCATCCTGGAGTTCGACCGCGCGGCGGAGGCGGTGGAGATCGGCTACGCCGCCGCGTCGATGCTCCGCCCGTCAATCGAGCTGGCCCTGCGCCGCGCCTGACCGCTCCCCCATCCCCCTGCCACCGACCGGCACGCCCCTGTGCCGCCGTCCGTCCCCGATCCCCGCGAGAGTTGAGAGTCCATGAGCCAATCCGCGCCGACCGACTACATCTCCGCCCTTCTGACCAGCGGAACGTCGCATTGGGGTCCCGGCGGAACTGTGCTGGACGGCAGTTCCGTCGGGGCTGCGGTCACCGTCACCTTCGCCTTCGCGACCAGCGCGCGTCAGGTGGCCGCCACCGACGCCAACGGCTTCGCAACGATGAACGGCGAGCAGCGCGCCGCCGTCCGGCAGGCGCTGGCGGCCTGGAGCGCGGTCGCCAACATCTCCTTCGTCGAGACGGCCGACGTTTCCAGCGCCACGATGCGGTTCGGCACCAACCGGCAGAACGGCCAGACCGCCGCCTACGCCTATTACCCGTTCCCCTCGTCGCAAGGCGGCGACGTCTTCCTCGCCAACGACAGCGCCGCAAACGTCAACCCGACGCCCGGAAGCTATGCCTACATGACGGTCGTCCACGAAATCGGCCATGCACTGGGCCTGAAGCATCCCGGCAACTACGACGCCGGCGACAGCACGGGAACGGAGGGGCCCTATCTCCCGTCGGCGACGGACAATTACGCCTACAGCATCATGTCCTATGTCGCGAACGGCGCGCTGCCGTCGGGCACCTACCTGACCGGACCCAGCCTCTACGACATCGCGGCGATCCAGTATCTCTACGGCGCCAACATGGCCGCCGGGGCGGGGATTCCAGCTATGCGCTGAACACCGCCAGCTTCACCACGCTGTGGGACCCCAACGGCCGCAACACGCTGAACGGCAGCGCGCAGACGGCGGCACTGTCGCTGGATCTGCGGTCAGGCGCATTCAGCAGCGCCGGAGGCACCACCTTCCTGGCGCTGGCCTACGGCACCACGGTCCAGCTGGCGGTTGGCGGCAAGGGCGACGACACGTTCACGGTCAACAGGCTGGGCAATGTGCTGGACGGCGGCGCCGGCACCGACAGCGTGGTGTTCAGCGGCAGCCGGTCGCAATACCGCGTGCAGCAGATGGACGGCGGCCGCTACGTCGTCAGCGGCGCCGACGGCGTCGATCTGCTGACCAACATCGAGTATCTGCGCTTTTCCGATGCCGGGACGACGCTGTCGGCCAGCGTTTCCGGCAATTTCGACGCCCTGCGCTACATTGCGTCCAACCCCGACCTGATGGCCGCCTTCCGCACCGACGGCGCCGCCGCGACGCAGCATCTCACCGGCGCCGGCGTGTTCGAGGGGCGCAGCCTGACCGGGTTCAACCCCTACAACTATCTGGCCGGCCATGGCGACCTGCTGGGCGCGTTCGGCAGCGATGTCGGCGCCGCCACCCGCCATTACATCGAGGTCGGCAACCGCGAGGGCCGCAGTTCCACCCTGTTCGACACGCTGTCCTATCAGGCCGGAAACCGCGACCTGATCGCCGCCTATGGCAGCAACCGCGAGGCGGCAGAGCTTCACTACATCGTCAACGGCCGGTTCGAGGGCCGTTCCCTCGACGGATTCAACACCGCCGGCTATCTGGCTGCCAACCCCGACGTGAACGCCGCCGTCGGCGGCAACATCGCCGCCGCCAAGCAGCATTACGTCAGCTACGGCTTCGCCGAGGGCCGGGCGTTCGCCTGAGCGTCGGCGCTCACTTCGCCGGCCACATCCAGGTCAGCTCGTGCTTGTTGTGGTGCAGGTGCAGCACCCGGCCGCCGGGGATCGCAGCGAAGGCGCGAGCGGTCTCGTGGTCGGTCTCGGCCTGGAACTTCAGCGTGCAGATGAAGCGCTTGGCCAGTCCGCTGTCCATCCAGTCCTTCACCAGCCGCAGCAGGCGGGTTGGGTAACAGATCACGTCGCAGCACAGCCAATCCACCGGGCCGACGGTCGCCGGCTTCAGGCCGAAGGCGCTTTCCTGGCGGATCTCCACCCGCGGCAGGGCGGCGATGGCGGGGTCGAGCGGCGCCTTGTCGACGCTGACCACCGACGCGCCCAGCTCGTGCAGCACCCAGGTCCAGCCGCCCGGACAGGCGCCGAGGTCGAGGCAGCGGTCGCCCGGCCCCGGCTGCTCCCCGAACAGGGTCAGCGCCTCCCACAGCTTCAGATAGGCGCGGTTGGGCGGGGCCGTGCGGTTCTCGACGAAGGTGACCTCGCCGTTGCGGAAGGGGCTGGAACAGTGCGCCGCGGCGATGATGGTGGACTCGTCGGCCAGCGTCCAGGACCCCAGAGGGGCGGTCGGCAAGGGCGACGGGAAGACCACCGGCTTGGCCGAGACGTGCGGCAGGTTCTCCTGGATCAGCGCGGCGCGGCGGTGGTGCCGCTGCGACCACAGCGACCAATTGCGCTGGATGCCGCGCAGCGCCTTCGCCCCGCTCTTGATGGAGGCGAATTCGATGCGCACCGGGTCGTACCAGATGTTCTGCGCCCAGGCGGCGGGCCGTGCCGGGCCGTCTGTGAAGACCAGCCGGCCGTCGACCGACGCGACCTCTCCCAGTTCCGCCACCAGATCGTCGAGGAAGCCGTCGGCCGCCAGATAGACCGTCTGGCCGAGCGGGGTCACCACCGCGCCGGGAGCGGCCTGCGGCTGGGGAGCGGATGTGTTTTGGGGGTGCTGTCGTCCATGTCCCACGGGCTACCGCCGCCGGCCGGGGATTGCAAGCGCAAGGATGCGGCCTGCCCCTTTCGCGGTGACGCGAAGGGGGCTGTGACAAAGCGTCTCGGAACTTCTTATATGCGACTGGTTCGCAAGGTGGACGTTGACAACGATTCTCACTCTCAGGTAATGCTGGGTTCAGGACAATCTTCTCACACCGACGATCGCCGAGGGCTTATGTACGTCTGCATCTGCCACGCGTTGAACGACAAGAAGGTCAAGGCTGCGCTGGACAAAGGCGCCACGACCCCGGCCTCGGTGTTCCGCCACCACAATTGCCAGGTCCAGTGCGGCAAATGCGTGCCGATGATGCGCAGCATGGCCAGCGAGCATCGCGCCGCCATGGCCCAGCAGGCCGCAACCATCGCCGCGGCGGCCGTTCCGGTCCCCTGCTGCGGCGCGGCGGTGCCCGAGCCCGCCAATGCCGAAGCCGTTCCCGCCTACGCCATCGCGGCCGAGTGATCGCTGCGGACGACCGCCTCCGGGCCGGCTGCGTTATCGCAAGCTCTACCACTTCCGACTTTCAGGTCGATACCGGGACTACAACCTCGCCTTTCGGCTGCGACAGAATGCGCTCCGTCTATGATTTTTGGGCGGATTGACCCAGCACCCCCAATCCGGCACAAAAGCGTCACCAAAACAAAAGAACGTCGTCAAAATGGCGGCGTATAAAAAAGCCAATGGGCCGGATGAAACCGGTCCTGGAGGAAACGCAATCCAACCGGGAAGACTTCCTTGGACACCGGGTTTGCCTTGTCCGTAAAGGATCGGGGCAGCCCGGCGAGATTTGGATTCAGGCAGCCGTACCGCAACTGCTCACGCATTTCGCAAACGCATCGCGGCCATCTCCCAAAGGGGCTGTGCCGACTGCGCTTCCGATGCGTTCTCGCAGCATGGGCGCGGCGCTATCGTTCTGTCCGGCCGAGACGTCTTGAACGGTTGAGGATCAAAGGAGGATTTTCATGAGCCGCCGCAACCGGCACGCCTTCGACACGCTGAGCCGCGATCTCGTCCTTCGCGCCACCGACCGCATGGAAACCCTCCGGTCGATGGTGGAGCGCGCCGACAGCAGCCGGCGCGAGACGTGGGAGCGCACGCTCGACCGACTCCGCGGCCTGAACAACCGCGCCATCGCCCGTATCGAGGCCGCCCATCTGGCGGACGACGACGCATGGCCCTTCGCCCGCGCCCAGGCCGATCAGGCGATGATGGACCTCATGCGCGCGCTCGACGATTTCGACGGCCACCTGCGCCTGCTGGCCGCATAAGCCTGCAGCCGAACCGCAGCGCTTTGCCAAAAGGAAAAGGCCCTCTCCCGTTCGGGAGAGGGCCTTTTTCATCACGAAGCCCCGAAATCCAGGCCCCAGGCCGAGTAGCGTTCCGGATCGTCGACCCAGCCTTCGCGCACCTTCACGAACAGGATCAGGTGGACGCGGCGCTCCAGCATGCCTTCCAGTTCGGACCGCGCGGCGGAACCGAGAGCCTTGATCCGCTGGCCGCCCTTGCCCAGCACGATGGCCTTCTGGCTTTCGCGCTGCACGAAGATGACCTGCGAAATCTTCACCGACCCGTCCTCGAACTCCTCCCACACCTCGGTCTCGACCGTGGCGGAATAGGGAAGCTCCTGGTGAAGCTGCAGGAACAGCTTCTCGCGGGTGATCTCCGCCGCCAGCAGGCGCATCGGCATGTCGGAGATCTGGTCCTCCGGGAAATGCCACGGGCCTTCCGGCAGGCGGTCGGCCAGAAACTGCTTCAGGTCGGCGACGCCGTCCTCGGTGAAGGCCGACACCATGAAGATGTCGGAGAAGATCCCCTCCTGCCGGAAGGCGTCGGCGATGCCCAGCAGGACGTCGCGCTTGACCAGATCGATCTTGTTCAGGATCAGGATCGCCTCGCGCCCCTGCTCCTTCAGGCGGGCGACGATGCTGCGGGTGTCCTCGTCGATGGAACGGCGCGACACGTCGTACAGCACGCCGATCACGTCGGCGTCTTCCGCCCCCTGCCAGGCCGCCGCCACCATGGCGCGGTCCAGCCGGCGTTTCGGCTTGAAGATGCCGGGGGTGTCGACGAAGATCATCTGGGCGTCGCCCTGGATGGTGATGCCCAGCACGCGGGTGCGCGTGGTCTGCACCTTCGGGCTGACGATCGACACCTTGCTGCCGATCATCGCGTTCAGCAGGGTCGACTTGCCGGCATTCGGCGCGCCGACCAGCGCGATGAAGCCGCAGCGCGGATGCTCCGGCATCGTCGGCAGCGGCGGCAGGACGGAGATGGGCTGCCCGCGCGGGGCGTCCTCATCGTCGAACTCCTCGTCCTCATAGTCTTCGTCGTCGAAGTCGCCTTCTTCGGCGTCCTCACCCTCGACGTCGCCGCCCTCATGGTCCAGCGTCTCGTCGTCCTCCAAGGACTCCGGGGGCACGGACTCCGGTGCCGGCTCCGCGGCTTCGGATCCGGGCGTCCCGATCTTCGTCTTGTCGATGTCGTCGCGACCGTCAGTCATCGACTTGCACTCCCACCTGGCGCAGCAACGCGCTGGCCGCCTTCTTTTCCGCGATGCGCTTGGACGAGCCGGAGCCGTTGACCGGATCCATGCCCGCGACATGCACAGCGACCACAAACAGCGGCTCGTGCGCCGGGCCGCTGCGTTCGATCAGTTCATAACGGGGCAGCGGCTTGCCGCGCCCCTGTGCCCATTCCTGCAGCGTCGTCTTGCTGTCCAACGGCGGCGGCGTCGCCTTGTCGATCTCGCCGGCCAGGGCCTGCCGGACGAAGCGCGTCACCGGCTCCAGCCCGCCGTCGAGATACATGGCGCCCAGCACCGCCTCGCAGGCGTCGCCCAGGATGGTACGGTTCTCTCGGCCGCCGCTCTGCGCTTCCGCCGGGGACAGGCGCAGATAGGCGCCCAGCCCGATGGCGTCGGCGACGCGGCCCAGCGATTCCCGGCGCACCAGCGCGGCGTGCCGCTTGGCGAGCGCGCCCTCGCGCTCGTTGGGATAGCGTTCCAGCAGCCATTGCGCGACGACCAGCCCGACGACGCGGTCGCCCAGGAACTCCAGCCGTTCATAGGCGATGCCGGGACCCTTGTGCGACTTGCGGCCGGCCCGTTCCAGACCCATCAGGCTGGGATGGGTGACGGCATCGCGCAACAAGGAGAGATCGGAGAAGCTGTAGCCCAGCGCGCGCGCCAGTTCCGCCACGTCTGCGGACTGGACGGCGCCGTCGGTCTCGGTTTCGGAGCCGGCACCCGCATCGGCGGGCGCCTTGGTGACGGTTGACACTTACCGGACTCCGTTGAACAGGCGGCTGAAGCGCAGGTCGACCGGCCAGCGCCAGATCTCGTAGAAGCGCGTGCCCTCGTCGAGCGAGAAGAACAGGAATTCGGCGCGGCCGACCATGTTCTCGATGGGGACGAAGCCCACCTGCGACGGCACGCGGCTGTCCAGCGAATTGTCGCGGTTGTCGCCCATCATGAACAGGTGGCCGGCCGGAACCTTGAAAACCGGCGTGTTGTCGAGCGGGCCGTTGTCCGACTCCTCGATGATGCGGTGGCTGCGGCCGTTGGGCAGCGTCTCCAGGAACTGGGCGGTGCGGATGCTGCGGCCCAGCGAATCCGTGGTCACGTAATCCTCGATCCGCTCCCGCTTCACCGGCTTGCCGTTGATGTGCAGGATGCCGCCGATCATCTGGATGCTGTCGCCGGGCAGGCCGACGACGCGCTTGATGTAATCGGTCTTGTTGTCGCGCGGCAGCTTGAACACCGCCACATCGCCCTGCTTCGGCTCCGCCCCCAGGATCCGGCCCTCGAACAGCGGCAGGCCGAAGCCGACCGTGTACTTGCTGTAGCCGTAGCTGAATTTCGAAACGAACAGGTAATCGCCGATCAGCAGAGTCGGGATCATCGACCCCGACGGGATGTTGAAGGGCTCGAACGCGAAAGTCCGCACGCCGAACGCGATCAGCACGGCGAAGAACACCGTCTTCACAGTCTCGACGAACCCGGATTCCTTGGTGTTGCCTTTGGCTTTGGCCGCCGTTTGCTTTTGAAAGGTCATTCTGGGGTCGCCGTGTTGGTGGGCATTGCAGAATCGATCGGTTCGGCACTGATTACGACGAAGGCCTCGGCCATCGGGTATTCGTCGGTCAGCGTCACATGGATGCGGGCGCGCATGCCCGGCGGCGTAATCGCCTCCAGCCGGGCCAACGCCCCGCCGGTCAGACGCATGGTCGGCTGGCCCGACGGCAGGTTGACCACCCCCATGTCGCGCCAGAACACCCCGTCACGGAACCCGGTGCCGAGCGCCTTGGAACAGGCCTCCTTGGCAGCGAAGCGCTTGGCGTAGGTGGAGGCGCGGGCATTGTTCTTGGCGGCCGAACCGGCGCGGCGCTCTGACTTCGCCTGCTCGACCTCGGTGAAGATGCGGTCGATGAAACGCTGCCCGAAGCGCTCCAGCGACTTCTCGACCCGCCGGATGTCGATCAGGTCGTTGCCGATGCCGAGAATGGTGCCGGACATTATCATGCGGAGGCCGCCGCGGCTCGCGCCCTGTCCATGGCCTTGCGCATGCGGGCGATGGAGTTGGTCAGCCCGACGAAGATCGCCTCGCCGACCAGGAAGTGGCCGATGTTCAGCTCCACGATGGTCTGAATCGCCGCCACCGGACCGACGGTGTCGTAGCTGAGCCCATGGCCGGCATGGCATTCCAGCCCGATCGCCTCGGCATGCGCGGCGGCGCGGACGATGCGCGCCAGTTCCGCCTCGCGCTCCGCCGGTTCGACGGCGTCGCAATAGGCGCCGGTGTGCAGTTCGACCACCGGGGCGCCCAGCCGCTTGGCGGCGTCGAGCTGCGCCGGTTCCGGATCGATGAACAGCGAGACGCGGATGCCGGCTTCACCCAGTTCGCCAACCGGCCGCACCAGATGATCGTACTGGCCGATCACGTCCAGCCCGCCTTCCGTCGTCACCTCCGTGCGCTTTTCCGGAACCAGACAGGCGGCGTGCGGCTTGTGGCGCAGCGCGATCCCCAGCATCTCATCCGTCGCCGCCATCTCGAAGTTCAGCGGACGGTCGATCTCGGCCATCAGACGCTCGATGTCACGATCCACGATGTGGCGCCGGTCCTCGCGCAGATGGGCGGTGATGCCGTCGGCCCCCGCCTCGATGGCCAGCCTCGCCGCGCGCACGGGATCGGGGTGCGCCCCGCCGCGTGCGTTGCGGACGGTCGCCACATGGTCGATGTTCACGCCGAGGCGCAGGAAACGGGACATCAAAGAACTCCGGTAACGCTCCACCGTGCCATGGAGTCGGTGCTGACAGCGTCTATATAGCCCTCCGGCCGGTGCGCGTCATCACCCATGGGAACTCCGTTCGAACCGGCAGACGAATGGCGCCACCGCACATGCAAGCACTCGCGCCATGAGACTAGGCAACTTCATTAGAGACTCATCGCGTGCATTGCACTATATTCACACGATCTTAGGGATACCTTTTTCGCTTTTCTCAACCATTGCTTGTATAGAGGCTATAAATGCGTCTCCAGTGGATTCTCTTTTTCATCGGTCTTGTAATATGGGTTAATTACATGACGAAGTCCGAAAATCCTCAGTATATCCCACCACCAACACCGCCTGGCATAAGCGTAGCTGCCAACATCTTCAAGCAAGGCATCGAATTGCTTGGATTGAACTTGCGCATTGCTTCCGCCAATGCGGCCGAAAAATCTGTGACGATACCCAGGAACAGCATCGTTCCTCAAGAAGGCACACTCTTTATCGAACAATTTATTGTCAGGAACGGCATTCACACATCTTATGACGTCGAGAAATTTGATAAGAAGGCTACCGAAGCCCTTTTAACATGCACAAGAGCTGGAAACCGAATGGGAGACCAAAATTTTATATACAAATTACAAGCCAGGATAGAATGCTTGCGCTCAAAAGGATACGACGAAAATGATATCATTTACATTGGAGGAAAGCATGGTGAGGCTCTTCAATACTAAAAGAGCCGCGTTTCTGATAATTTTCTCCGGCCTTCTGCTCAGCTCTTGCTCCAGCAGACCAACCTCAACTTACAACTCTCAGCCGGTTTACAGTGCACCAGACGCTGAATACCAGCGTCAATCACTTCGCCAACAGCAGTGCTCTAACTGCCAACAGCGGTACAAATCCAACCTTGACGAGTGCCTTGAATACAATCGCGCGATCAAGAGTATGATGGTTCACGATGCCGAAGTGGCAGAATGCCTGAAATCCCATGGCTGGCCCACTCGTGGAAGGATGTGTGCCAGCGAATGTGGATCATGATTCGCAGCGCTTCCGCCAGCGGATATCTGCGGCGACCGCGTCCATGAATGGACGCGGTCGCCAAAGGCGGTTTCACCGTCCCCGCGCCCGCTCCACCGAATGGATGGCCGGGGTGGCGCGCAAAGCGGCCATGATGTTGGTCAGGTGCTTGGCATCCTTCACGTCGATGTCGATCAGCAGCTCGAAATAGTCGGTGCTGCGGTTCGTGATCTTCTGATGGATGACGTTGCCCTGATTCTTGCCGATCACCGTGAACAACGTGCCGAGCGAGCCCTGTTCATTGGCGATGACGACGCTGATGCGGCCGACATGCTCCTCCGGCGAATCCGGCCCGGTCTCCCACGACACGTCGATCCAGCGTTCCGGCGACTCGTGGAAGCTCTCCAGCGTCTCGCAGTCAATGGTGTGGATCGTCACGCCCTTGCCGGTGGTGACGATGCCGACGATGCGGTCTCCGGGCAGCGGGTGGCAGCAGCGGGCGTAATGCACGGCCATGCCGGGGATCAGGCCGCGGATCGGCAGGGCCGATTCCTTGCGGGCCTTCGCCTTCGGCTTGGGCGCGGTCTCCTCCACCTCGCGGAGGGCGGGTGCCGCCTGGGCCTTGTGGCCGGGGAAGACGGCGTGGAAGACCTCGCGTACCGAATGCAGGCCGGAGCCCACACCGGCCATCAGATCGTCCACCGTCGGCTGCTGGAAGATCTTGATGGCGTTTTCCAGCGCCTTTTCGGTGAACTCGTAGCCTTCCGACTTGAACTGCCGCATCAGCATGCCGCGGCCCAGTTCCATGTACTGGGCACGTTGCTGGGTGCGCAGGAACTTGCGGATGCGGGCGCGGGCCTTGCCGGTGACGACGAAGCGCTCCCAGCCCGGAACCGGCGTCTGCGCCTTGGAGGTGACGATGTCGACCTGATCGCCGTTCTGCAGCTGGGTGCGCAGCGGCAGCATGCGACCATTGATCTTGGCGCCGACGCAATGGTCGCCAACCTGCGAATGGACAGCATAGGCGAAGTCGACCGGCGTCGCCCCGCGCGGCAGCGCGATCAGGTCGCCCTTCGGCGTGAAGCAGAACACCTGGTCCTGGAACAGCTCCAGTTTGGTGTGTTCCAGGAATTCTTCCGGCTTCTGCGCATGCTCCAGGATGTCCAGAAGCTCGCGCAGCCAGCGGTACTCGCCGCCGTTCGGGCGCGGCTGGTGGTCCTGCTTGTAGGCCCAGTGGGCGGCCACGCCCAGCTCGGCGATTTCGTGCATGTCCTGGGTGCGGATCTGAACCTCGATCCGGTTGCGGCCGGGACCGATCACGCCGGTGTGCAGGCTGCGGTAGCCGTTGGGCTTGGGCGTGGAGATGTAGTCCTTGAAGCGCCCCGGCACCACCGGGTAATGGGCATGCACGATGCCCAGCGCCTGATAGCATTCGCCGACCGAACCGACCGTGATGCGGAAGGCCATGATGTCGGACAGCTGCTCGAAGCTGACATTCTTGCGCTGAAGCTTGCGCCAGATCGAATAGGCCGACTTCTCGCGCCCGGTAACCGACGCATCGGGCAGACCTTCGGCGGCCAGCAGCTCGCGCAGTTCGCTGATGATGGTCTGGACGCGGTTCTCGCCCTCGCTGCGCAGACGGGCAAGCTGGGCCAGGATGCTGTCGCGCGCGTCGGGGTTCAGTTCCGCGAAGGCAAGATCGTCCAGCTCGTCCTTAATCTTGTGCATGCCGATGCGCTCGGCCAAGGGCGAGTAGATCTCGATGGTCTCGCGGGCGATGCGCTTGCGCTTTTCCGGCTTCTTCAGGTGGAACAGCGTGCGCATGTTGTGAAGCCGGTCGGCCAGCTTCACCAGAAGGACGCGGATGTCCTCCGACATCGCCAGCACCAGCTTGCGGAAATTCTCCGCCTGCTTGGCCTGCTCGCTGTTCAGCTCCAGCCGCGACAGCTTGGTGACGCCGTCGACCAGCCGGGCGATTTCCTTGCCGAACACCCGCTCGATGTCCTCGAGCGTGGCGACGGTGTCCTCGACCGTGTCGTGAAGCAGCGCCGTGGCGATGGTGCCGGCGTCCAGCTTCATCTGGGTCAGGATGCCGGCGACCTCCAGCGGATGGAGGAAATAAGGATCGCCCGACGCGCGCGTCTGCGATCCATGCGCCTTCATGGAATAGACATAGGCGCGGTTGAGGAGATCCTCGTCGGCCGAGGGATCATACGCCTTGACGCGCTCGACAAGCTCGTACTGCCGGATCATGCGGCCCGACCCGGCGCGCGCGGCGCCTCATATGTGTTCGTGGTGGTTCTGTTCGAACCGGAGGGGAGCCGGATGCCCCCCGCCCTTCTCTTCGGGGAGGGGACGTCGCGCCCCCTCCGGGTCCTGTGGTCGTTGTCCAGAATCAGAGGTCTCCGTCGGGATCCTCGGTCATGGCGAAACCGGCGCCCGGCTCGGCGTCCATGTCGGCGGCGACGTCGTCGTCCTCGCCCAACTCCTCGCCGTCGCTCTCGCTCATGCCGTCTTCGTCACCCAGCGAGTTGTTGCCGCGGGCGGCCCAGTCGTTCTCGCCGGCCATCAGCTCGACGATCTCTTCCTCCGGCTCGTCCGGCTCGACATGCTTCTGGTGACCCTTGATCAGGGCGTTCTTCAGATACTCCAGCGACACCGTCTCGTCCGCGATCTCGCGGAGCGCCACGACCGGGTTCTTGTCGTTGTCGCGGTCGATCGACAGGGGAGCGCCGCTCGCGACCTCGCGGGCGCGCTGGGCAGCCATCATGACCAGCTCGAAACGGTTCGGAACCTTCAGGACGCAATCTTCAACGGTAACGCGGGCCATGCCAGACGAACTCCGGATTCATAGGAGGCTCTAGACTATATGGATGTGGCCCGATAGGTGCAAGCGCGAACGACAGCGTTGCTGCATTGCGTCAGTGGAACAGCCGGATGCCGGTCGAAGACCGGTTCAAAGGGCCGGCAATCACAGTCGGCGGACCGTTGCCCCCTTGTACGTCCGCCGATAATACACTAGATTTCAAAATTGGAACGCGAGCTTTTTGCGCATGTTCCATGAAATTACCCGATTTGCTATGAAAGGATTATGGCATTGGAGCGCAATTCGACTTTGCCGCGTGATGTCAGCAAGTTGTTTTACAAGGAAGAGCGTCTCGCTCTTTTCATCGACGGCGCAAACCTCTACGCCGCCGCGCGATCATTGGGCTTCGACATTGATTACAAGCGGTTGCGGGACGGCTTTGCGGCGGAAGGCCGGCTGGTCCGGGCTTTCTACTATACCGCGCTTGTCGAGGATCAGGAGTACTCCCCGATTCGTCCGCTGGTCGACTGGCTCGACTATAACGGCTACACGATGGTGACCAAGCCCACCAAGGAGTTCACCGACGCGTCGGGCCGGCGCAAGATCAAGGGCAACATGGACATCGAGTTGGCCATCGACGTGATGGAGATGGCCGACCATGTCGATCACATCCTGCTCTTCTCCGGCGACGGCGACTTCCGCCGGCTGGTGGAGGCGGTGCAGCGCAAGGGCGTGCGCTTCAGCATCGTCAGCACCGTGCGGTCGCAGCCGCCGATGGTGGCCGACGAACTGCGCCGTCAGGCCGACAACTTCATCGAATTGCAGGAACTGGCGCCCTTCATCGCCCGCACCCACCATCACCGCGAACAGGCGCCGTCGCACCACGACCACCAGGGCGGTCCGACGATGTACGACCCGGACGACCGCGGCTGAGGCCGATACCGAGCACGGCATGGAAAAAGGAGCGCAACGGCGCTCCTTTTTCATTTGCGGAACAGGCCGCCCTCAGGCGGTGACCGGCCGCCGCCGGTTCCGCGCCATCTCGTCCGCGGTCTTCAGCGCGGCGATCAGGCTGGTCGCATTCGCCGCCCCGGTCCCGGCGATGTCCAGCGCCGTCCCGTGGTCGGGCGAGGTGCGGACGAAGGGCAGGCCCAGCGTGATGTTCACGCCGCCGTCGAAATCCACCGTCTTCACCGGGATCAGCGCCTGATCGTGGTACATGCACAGCGCCACGTCATAGCCGCGGCGGGCGGCGGCGTGGAACATGGTGTCGGACGGACGGGGGCCGGACACCTCGATGCCGTCGGCGCGCAACGCCGCGACGGCGGGGGCGATGACGTCGATCTCCTCCCGCCCCATCGCCCCGCCCTCCCCCGCATGGGGATTGAGGCCGGCGACGGCCAGCCGCGGCCGCGCGATGCCGAAGTCGCGCGACAGCGCCGCCGCGGTGACGCGGCCGGCATGGATTATGGCGTCCGTGGTCAGCAGATCGACCGCATCGCGCACCGACACATGGATGGTGACCGGCACCACCCGCAGGTCGGCGGCGGCCAGCATCATGATCGGCTCCTCCGTCAGGCCGGCCAGATGCGCCAGATATTCGGTATGGCCGGGATGACGGAAGCCGGCGGCGTAGAGCGACGATTTCTGGATCGGGTTGGTGACCACCGCCGCCGCCTGCCCCGCCTGCACCAGGGCGACCGCGCGGTCGATGCTGGCGATCACCGCCGCCCCGTTGGCCGGGTCCGGCGTTCCGGCGACGACCGGGTTGCCGAGGCTCACCGGCAGGACCGGCAGGGCCTGGTCGAACAGCGCCGCCGCTTCGCCGGGGGACGCGACCTCCCGGACCGGTACCTCCAGCCCGAGCCTTGCCGCCAGCGCGGCCAGCCGGGCGGGATCGTCCAGAACGACGAAGGGCGGCACCACCGCGTCGTGGCGTGCCGCCCAGGTCTTCAGGGTGATGTCCCCGCCGACGCCGGCCGGCTCGCCCATGGTGAGGGCCAGCGGCAGGCTGTCCGGCAGGGCGGCCATCACAGGCGCGTCTCGATGAAGGCGGTACGGCGCAGATCGCGCAGGTAGCGGCGCGACAGCAGTTCGGCACGCTCGTTGATCAGGTCGCGTTCCACCTCCTCGCGGCCCGGCAGCGTGGCCTCCTTGATCGGAGTCGGCGCGGGCGGCGGCGGCGGGGCCGGACGGGCCTCCGGCGGCGGCTGGATCATCGGGACGTCGCGCTTGCAGACGATCAGGATCACCGCGGCGGCCTGGCTCATCAGGACCGGGCTGGCCTGCCCCAGCGGAATGCCGAGCGCCAGGTTCTGCAGGCCGGGCGCCATGTCCTTGACGCGCATGGTGCCCATGTCGCCCGATTCCGGCATGCCGGTCTCCTTGGCGCGGGCCTGGAAATCGCCGCAGCTCTTGATCGACTTCCGCAGCTTCTCGGCCTGCTCCTTGACGGCCTTGGTCTGATCGGGGGATTCGATCGGGATGATGATCTGCTTCATGTTGACCGTGGCCTTGGCCACGTCGGGCCGCGGCTGCGGACGGGGCGCCGCCGGCTGGGCGGCGGGCATCGGCACCTCGCCGCCGCTGGTGCCGAACGGCCGCTGGCCGCGCACCAGCAGGATGTGATAGCCGGTGGCCGTGCGGATCGGCGTCGAAAGCTGGCCGCCGCGCATTCCCGCCAGTGCCTTGTCGACCTCCGGCGAAAGCTCGCCGCTGCGCACCCAGCCCAGGTCGCCGCCGGCGGCGGCACCGGCGGACTGCGAGAACTGGCGGGCCAGCGCCGCGAAGTTGCCGCCGCGCTTCACCTCCTCCACCAGACGCTCGGCGTTGCGGCGCACCTCGTCGTCCTGGTCGGGGCTGTCCACCGCAAGGAAGATCTCGGCGACCAGATATTCGGGCTTGCCGATGTTGGCCTTCAGCCGCTCCATCGCCGCGTCGATCTCGTCCTCGCCGACGACGACCTCCTGGCGGATGCGGCGCTGCATCACCTTCTGCCAGGCCAGCAGCGAGCGGATCTGGTCTTTCAGGGTGGAGACCGGCACGTTCTGCCGCTTCAGCATGTCCTGAAGCTGCTGGCCGTTCATGCGGTTCTGTTCGGCGATGCGCTTGATCGCCTCGTCGATCTCGGCCGCCGACACGGTGATGCCCAGGCGCTTGGCCTCCTGCATCTGCAGCCGCTCGTCGATCAGCAGGCGCATGACCTGCGGCGTCAGGCGTTGGATCGTCTCCGGATTGCCGGCGGTACCGGCGTTCAGCAGGGCCATGCGGATGCGGGCGTTGACGTCGGAGACCGAGACAACCTCGTCGTTCACGACCGCGGCGATGCCCTCCGCCCCCGGCGCCCGTGCCGGACGGGTGGATTCGTCGCCCGTCTTCGGCGCCGCGGCACCGGCGGCGGCCTTGCTGGACTGCGCCGCGGCGGGCAGGGCCAGAAGCGCGCAGGCGGTCGCCACGGCGACGGTGGTCCGGACGGCTCGCAAACTCGACATGGTGCTCAAGCTCCAAAAACGGGTCGCCCGTTATTACGGTGGGGCCGGTGCCCCATGCAAACGGAATCCGACCCCACCCTTTCAGTGCAAAACCAACGGGGCGGAATTATGACCGACAGGGATAACCCCCGCTTTGCGGCGAATGGCCCCACCCCGCCCTCTCTCGGGAAAGCCGGGACCGCGTCTCAGCCATCCTCCAGATGCAGCAGCGCCGCGGTACCGAGCAGAAGGCTGATTCCGGCCGGGCTCCAGGCGGCCATGATGATCGGGATCGTCTCCGACATGCCGAAGGTGCGCACCACGTCGGTCATCACGAACAGCACGAAGCCGGTCAGCACCCCGCCGGTTACCATCGCCATCGTCCCGCCCCGCCGCGGCAGCCGCAGCGAGAAGGCGGCGGCGAACAGCACCATCGCCAGGAACAGGAAGGGCTGGGCCAGCAGCGACTGGTAATGCAGCCGGTGGCGCACGGCTGGGAATCCGGTGGTCTCCAGCGTGTGGATGAACCGCGGCAGCTCCCAGAAGGAGATGGTTTCCGGCGGGGCGAAGCTCTCCTCGATGGTCGCCATGTCCAGTTCGGTCGGGATGGTGTAGGTGTCCAGCAGCTCCGGATCCTTCTTCGCCCGGTTCAGGACGGCGTCCTGCAGTTCCCACTTGCGGTCCCTCAGGACGGCGCTGGGGGCGTCGATGCGTCCCAGGTAGTTCTGGTCGGCGTCGAACAGGAAGACGATGACGTTCGACAGTTCGAAGGTCACCGGGTTCACCAGTTCCGAATGGATGAAGAACTGCTCCTTCTCGTTGGTCTGGCGCAGCCACAGGCCGGAGCGGGAGATGTTCAGCGTGCTGGACTGGAGCTTCAGGTAGCGGTCCTGCAGCTGTTCGTACTTGGCGACGAACACCGCGCCGACCGGGTTGATCAGCGTCACCTTGACCACGCCGATGGCGGCGGCAGCGAACATCACCGGCATCAGGAACTGCCAGGCCGACACGCCGACCGCACGCGCCACCACCAGCTCGGCGCTGCGGGTCAGCCGCCAGAAGGTGAACATGCCCGCGAACAGGATGACGAAGGGAAAGATCTGCTGGCCGATCTCCGGCAGCTTCAGCAGAGCCATCTGGATCACCAGCCCGAAGGTGACGTTCGGCTTGCTGCCGGCGCGGCGCAGCAGTTCCACCGTATCCAGCAGCAGCACGATGGCGAGCAGGATCACCATCAGCAGGCAGAACCAGACGATGAACTGCCGTCCGATGTAACGGGAGAGCGTAGGCGAGGAATACATGCGGTGTCCGGTCTCCGGAGCCCCGCCCGGCACCGGCATGGCGCTTGGGGCGGACTGGCGGGCCGCCGCGGCCGATGGGGTCGAACGCGGCACCCGCCGGAACAGGTTCCGGCTGTTTACCCCCGTTGCGCAGCGATGACAACCGGGCCGGGGCGGCGCGCCCCGCCGGACCGTATCGACAGCGCCAAATTCCTGCCTCCTTTTCCGGCTGGACTTCCTGCATCGGCAATCCAAACTGTTGGTACAGAGGCTGCACGGGAGGGTCGGTCGATGACGGACACCACGGTCGCAATCCGCCAGGCGAACGCGGCAGACGCCGCCGGCATGGCCCGCGTCCATGTGCAGAGCTGGCGGTCCACCTACCCCGGCCTGATCCCGGCGCAGTTCCTGGTCAACCTGTCGGAACCGCCCGCCGCCCAGCGCTGGGCAGCCATCGCCGAAACGCGCGGCCCCGGGCAGGGCGCCTTCGTCGCGGTCGACGTCGCCGGCCTGATCGCGGCGCCCGGCACCATCGTCGGCATCGCCTCCTTCGGGACGCGGCGGGTGACGGTTCAGGGGCACACCGGGGAGTTCCACGCGCTCTATCTGCTAGACGACGCAAAGGGTTACGGCATCGGGCGTCGGCTGATGGCGGCGATGGCCGACCGTTTCCTGGCGGCCGGGGTCCGCTCCGCCGCGGTGTGGTGCCTGCGCGACAACCCGTCGCGCTGGTTCTACGAGCGGCTGGGCGGGATCAAGGTGGCGGAGCGTCCGATCCGCTTCGCCAACACCGATCTGGTGGAGATCGCCTATGGCTGGCGCGACCTGACGCCGCTTGCACGCTTGTCGGCGGGGCCGGAGGTGCGGTAGTGAGGGGCCTTGAGTCCCCCGCATCAGGATTCTTCGATGTCCAGCGCCGCTTCCCTTTCCGCCGAACGCGTCCTCATTCTCGATTTCGGGTCGCAGGTGACCCAGCTCATCGCCCGCCGCGTGCGCGAGAGCGGGGTCTATTGCGAAATCCACCCCTTCGGCATGAGCGACGAGCGTATCCGCGAGTATGACCCGAAGGCGATCATCCTGTCCGGCAGCCCGGCCTCCGTCACCGAGGCGAACGGCCCGCGCGCCCCGCAGGCGGTGTTCGACCTGAAGGTCCCGGTGCTCGGCATCTGCTTTGGCCAGCAGACCATGTGCCACCAGCTGGGCGGCACCGTCTCCGGGTCCGACCATCGCGAGTTCGGCCGCGCCTTCATCGAGATCAAGGAGCCCTGCGCCCTGTTCGACGGGCTGTGGGAGGTCGGGTCCAAGGAACAGGTGTGGATGAGCCACGGCGACCGCGTCACCGTGCTGCCGGACGGCTTCCGCGCCGTGGCGGTCAGCGACGGCGCGCCCTTCGCCGCCATCGCCGACGACCAGCGCCGCATGTACGGCGTGCAGTTCCACCCGGAGGTGGTCCACACCCCGCACGGCGCCCAGCTGCTGGCGAACTTCGTCCACCGCGTCGCCGGCATCAAGGGCGACTGGACCATGGCCGCCTTCAAGCAGCAGGCCATCGAGAAGATCCGCGCCCAGGTCGGCACCGGCAAGGTGATCTGCGGCCTGTCGGGCGGCGTCGATTCGTCGGTCGCGGCCGTGCTGATCCACGAGGCCATCGGCGACCAGCTGACCTGCATCTTCGTCGACACCGGCCTGATGCGCGCCGGCGAGGCGGAGGAGGTCGTGCGCCTGTTCCGCGACCACTACAACATCCCGCTGGTCCACCGCGAGGCGTCGGACCTGTTCCTCGGCAAGCTGGCCGGCGTCACCGATCCGGAGCAGAAGCGCAAGATCATCGGCGGCCTGTTCATCGAGGTCTTCGACGAGGAAAGCCACAAGGTCGGCGGTGCGGAGTTCCTGGCCCAGGGCACCCTCTACCCCGACGTGATTGAGAGCGTGTCCTTCACCGGCGGCCCGTCGGTCACCATCAAGTCGCACCACAATGTCGGCGGCCTGCCCGACCGCATGAAGCTGAAGCTGGTCGAGCCGCTGCGCGAGCTTTTCAAGGACGAGGTCCGCGCGCTCGGCCGCGAACTCGGCCTGCCCGCCGCCTTCATCGGCCGCCATCCCTTCCCCGGCCCGGGCCTCGCCATCCGCGTCCCCGGCGAGATCACGCCGGAGAAGCTGGAGATCCTGCGCAAGGCCGACACGATCTATCTGGAGGAGATCCGCAACGCCGGCCTTTACGACGCGATCTGGCAGGCCTTCGCGGTGCTGCTGCCGGTCCGTACCGTCGGCGTGATGGGCGACGGCCGCACCTACGACCATGTGCTGGCTCTGCGCGCGGTGACCTCCACCGACGGCATGACCGCCGATTGGTATCCCTTCCCCCACGACTTCCTGGCGCGCGTGTCCAACCGCATCGTCAACGAAGTCCGCGGCGTGAACCGCGTGGTCTACGACATCACGTCGAAGCCGCCCGGCACCATCGAGTGGGAATGATGGACACGGCGCCGCGGATCTGAGCATTCCGCCGATGCACGCGGCTTCAACGGTGGCCTCCGCAAGGCGGCCACCGAAGTCACCATCGCCGCAGCCGGCGCAGAACGGGCAAAGAACGCGAAAGCATGCCTCAATCGTTCGTCGTTCAGTTGTAATGTGGGATTGATTCCTATATTAATGAGGCATGCCTCTCCAGAACATGCCACGGCGGCAAGCCCCTCATCCCAATTTGGCGAATGCCGGCTCGGCGACGACGAGGTCGGCGGAAGCGGCTCCAGGTGCCGCCGGGCCATACCATGACCAACTTTCCAATTTGTCGGTGCGGCTCAACGCCGCCCCGGCAGTCCAGCGACTAACAGCCCTCGCTCCCCACCGCAGCGGCCTGCCGGAGTCGTTGAGACGGGGAATCGAGGCGCTGTCCGGCATGTCGATGGGCGGCGTCGCGGTTCATCACAACTCGCCCAAGCCGGCGCAGCTGAACGCTTTCGCTTACACGCAGGGCCGCGACATCTATCTGGGTCCCGGACAGTCGAAGCATCTGGCACATGAAGCCTGGCATGTGGTCCAGCAGGCGCAGGGACGAGTTCGGCCGACTATGTCGTTGAAGGCCAACGTGCAGATCAACGACGACACCGGGTTGGAGCGGGAGGCCGACGTCATGGGACGGCGGGCCGCCGCAAGCCAGCTTTCCGGCCCGATCGCGCTGGATACCCGGCCGCACTCCGGAACCAAGGTGGTCCAGGGCAAATTCGCCGTCGAGGTGAGCTTGGGCGAGTTCGAGATCGACGATCCGAATATGCAAGGGATGATGCAGACCACGCATAAGGAGATCCGAATCTCGGCGGTCCACATTGCAGGTCGGCCTCACGGGTTGTTCAAAAACGCCGAAAAGAGCCACACCACGGCTTGGGCGCTGTACACTGATCAATTGCGCAACGCCGTCCTGGGCCGTACCGTGGATGGTGCGGTGACGGCGGTGCACGATCTCTATCTCGACGCCAAAAATCTGCCGGGCGTCGCGCGGGCCGACAATCTGACCGGCGCCGCCAAAGCCCAGTACGACAGCGCCAAGGCCACCATGGAGGCGCTTGTCGCGACGGATCACGCGGCGCTCGCCGAGGTGTTGAAGATCGACCACTTGCAGCGCTTGGCAAAAGGATTCCTGGCATACCGCAACGTCATTCCGCTGTCGCAGGTGGATATCGGGGCGGCCACCGGCCACGGTGAACCCGCAGCTTTGGAAAAATTGAGACCCGTCAACGATTTGCAGGTTGGATGGGAGGACAACCCCCATGAGGCAGACCGCTTAAGGTTGACGGAAACTGCAGCGGAGCAAACACGCGGCGCGATGTGGAGCTTGCTGGACCAAGGGGTCATCAAGCATTTCCAAGACCTTGCCGCCACGCCGCAGACCACCCCCGGAATGGTCGAAGGAGAGCATGGAGGCCCGACCCGCCGTATCGCCGAAGTGATCGTCCAACATCTCTGGACGCTTGAAAGCACTTACGAGACAGCTTTTCGCAACGCCGAGATGGACGGTGAGAACTCGGTCCGCGACTACCTCACCCAAATCGGGTGCATCGGCCCATACCAGAACGAGATCTATGGCGAGATCGAGGCGCTTTATGGTCAGGCGCCCGAAAGGATATCCAGCGAAAACGACGACAGGGTGCTGACGAACGGCCCCGCCAATCAGGGGCTCTTTTCCGTGCAGATCGAAACCAGCGCCGATGGCAAGATCGACAAGCTCCACATCGGCAGCCGGCCGACAACCGCCTTGGGAACCGCACAGGGCAGTCATTCGACGGCGTGGCTGGTCTATGGGGACGCCGTCCGGCTCGCGGTCCTCAACAAGAGTTATGCGGGCGCGACAGAGGGCATGCTGACATTGTGCGAGCAACTGCGGGACCTGCCCGGCATCACGCGTATCGGCAATTTGACTAAAAATCAGAGACCTTGGCTCGAACAGGCGGCAATCGACCTAGAAAAAGCGGAAGCGGCCGCGAAGGTTCCTGCAACCGATTTGGAACTCCAGCCGCGGTTGCAGCAGTTGATCAAAGCCTATCTCGCCTTCCGCAATACGGTTCCGCTGTCACAGAGTAACGGCGGCCTTGCCAATGCCAACTCCGAACGGCGCAACCGAGCCATCATGCGCTTCTTCGAGTCCGACTTCCTCATTTGGACGCTGAATGAACAGGAACCCGCCAGGACCTTTCAAACCCTTCTCAACGCGTTCTGGAATCTTTACGACCACAAGGCGGTCAGAAAGGTCGCTGATCATGACCTGGAGCCGGAAGATGCCCCCGGCATCGATCCTCAAGAAGATGGAACGCTGGTGGCCGCTGACAGCATCAAGCAACACCTGCTCACCATGCGGAGTGCCTACCCAAAATCATTCGCAATTTTGTGGGCGAACCGACCTCAGCTGTTCCACGCAATCCTTGACTTGATGGAATATCCGGACATCGAAAACAAAAAAATACTGGAACGCATCCTATCGTGATCACTGGACCGGAAAGCGCCCGGACACCACCGGCCGGCGACGGGTGGCGGCAGGCGCCCGATTTCGCAATGGGCCCTCCGCTCCACTCAGAATCTCCGCTCAGAACAGCGGCTCGCCTTCCGCCTTCTTACGCCGTTTGCTGCGCATCGGTTTAAGCGTGGACGGCAAAAGCCCCTCTCTCTGCGCGCAAGGGTCGTGCCAGACATGCCCCGGACGCTCCGGCGTCCAGTACATCGGCTCGCCGAGCAGAACCTCTTCGCCGCAGCGGGTGCAGGGCGGATATGGGCTGGATGTGCGTTCGGACCGGTCCATCACACCGTTATGCCAGTGACGGGGCGATCCGTAAGTGATGCGGATCAAATCCGACCGCAAGAAGAGAAAAATTGTTCAGCTCAAGGTGAGGGCGGCACCGCGTCCGCGATCCGCCCTCCGTCGACGCCGGGACGGGGCCGCAAGCCCCGATCCCCTTGCGGTGGATTCCCGTTACCGTGCGTCCGCCAGCGCCACGCAGGCGCGGTCGCGGCCGGCGAGGCTGCCGCAGCCATCGGCTCGCTGCGAGACGAAGCGCATCACCACGCGCTCCCCCTTGCCGACCGACTGCGGAGGCAGCAGAGCCTCGGCGACCTGGGTGGTGAATTGCGGGCTGACCCTGTGGGTCGCCGGGGCCGGCGGCGGTTCGACGCTGGCGACCTGGACCGGCATGGCGGGTGCGGCGGCCGGCTGCGGCAGCGACGCGACCACCACCGGTGCCGGGGCCGGAACAGGAGCCGCCACGGGTTCCACAGCCTTCTGCTCGGCCGGGCGGGGTTCCATGCGGCGCGGCTCGACGGCGCGGGACGGCGGCGCTTCGGCGGATGCGACCACCACGGGGGCGGGCTCGACGCGCTGCGGGGCCGCCGGCTGGCCGCCGCGCGGCTTCGGCGCGTCGTCCGGCACCACCGCGATCTCGATGGCGCCGGCACCGGCCGCCAGCGACGGCTCGCGGGGGGCCGAGCCGCGCAGAACCGGGGTCAGGGCGGCAAGATACAGTTTGGTCTCGCGCGGCAGGCGCTGCTTGCCGGCCAGATGCTGGGCATAGCAGCCCGGCCCGCAATTGTAGGCGGCCAGGAAACCGGGTGCGCCGAACAGGTCGTACATCTCGCGCAGATAGGCGGTGCCGGCCAGGATGTTGTCGCGCGGGTCGGACGGGTCGGGGCCCAGGCCGTATTGCGCCCGCATCAGCTCGTAGGTGCCGGGCATCACCTGCATCAGGCCGATGGCCCCGGCGGAACTGGTCAGAACCTTGCCGTCGCGGTTGGTGGCGCGGCCGTTGCTTTCCCGCATCATCACCGCGCGGATCCACTTCTCCGGCATGTCGTAACGCTGGGAGGCCTCGCGGATCAGCGGGACCCAGCGCGACAGCGGATCGTTCGGGTCGGGGACATAGGCGGCTTCGACAGGGGTGCCGTCTGCACCTGCGGCGCTTCGGTGGCACAGCCGGCCAGGCCGAGCGCGAGGCACAGCATAGCTCCGGCGGCGTTGATCGTCGCGAGGTTCCGTTTGACCACGAGGTGATTTCCGTGCTGTTGGCGCGGGCGGGACAAGAGATGGATCGCTTTTCAATGTATAGCCCACGCCTGTCAAGCGACAACGCGACCGTTTTCCGAATCCTGTCCCGAAGATGCCCCAAAAAAGCCCTATTGATCCCTTGTCCTGAAGTGGGCAATTAGGATTTTCGGCAAATGCAGGTATGCCTATGTTCGCTGTCCCTTCGAGCAGGACAATACCGTCACAAGCCGCGACAATGGGAACCTTGACGGAACATCGGCGCCACACTTAATGGATGGCGGCCGCGCCCTCAACCGGTGCCGACGCTGACTACCGTGCAGGACCGGCCGAACCTGGATCGAGCATCATGACCGCCCCCCAACGGACCGTTCCGCCGGCCCCGCAGCCGCTGCAGCCGCAACGGCCCTCCCCGCAGTACGACACGCCACCCCTGCCCCGCCCGCGGCGCTTCCGCTGGGTCGTCTGGCTGCTCGTCCTGCTGCTGGCGGCAGGCGGGGTTGCCCTGTGGCGGACCCAGGGTCCGGCGGCGACGCCGGCCGCCCCGCCGGTACCCGCCGGCGAACGCCCGGTGGAACTGTCGGCGCTGGAGGTGACGGCCGTCGCCCCGCGCGCGCTGACCGAGACCGTCCGCCTCAGCGGTTCGATCTCTCCCTGGAACAGTCGGCGATCAAGGCGGAGGTGGCGGCCCGGCTGGCCGAGGTGCCGGTGCGCGAGGGGCAGGCCGTTCGCCGGGGCGAGGTGCTCGCCCGTTTCGAAATCGTCGAACTCGCCGCCCGCCTGAACGAGAAGCAAGCGAACCTGGAGGGCGCCCGCGCCCAGCTGGTCCTGGCGGAGAAGACGCTGGCCAAGAACCGCACCCTGAACCGCAGCAACATCGTCTCCGACACCAGCCTGGATCAGGCAGAGAGCAGCTTCGGCTTCCAGCGGGCGCAGGTGGATGCGCTGGCCGCCCAGGTGGAGCTGGCGCGCAAGGCCCTGCGCGACGCGGTGGTGGTCAGCCCCATCGACGGGATGGTCGCCCTCCGCTTGGTCAATCCCGGCGAAAATCTTGCGGTGAATGCCGCCATGTTCACCATCGTCGACCTGTCGCGGGTGGAGGTCGAGGCGACCGTCCCGGCGGAGCAGGTGGCCCGGCTCGCAGTCGGCCAGTCCGTCCGGCTGCGGGTGGAGGGCTTCGGCGAGCGGGAGTTCGCCGGCCGCGTCGCCCGCATCAACCCGATGGCACGGGCGGGTTCGCGCGCCATCCCGGTCTATGTCACCATCGACAACCGCGACGGCGCGCTTCGCGGCGGCATGTTCGCCAGCGGCGAGGTGCTGGTGGCGGAGGCGTCGGACGCCATCGCCGTGCCGCCGGTCGCCATCCGCCACGACGACCGGGGCGACTTCGTTCTGGCGATCGCCGACGGCCGTACCGTACGCCGTCCGGTCACGCGCGTGGCCCAATGGGCGCGCGGCGATCTGGTGCAGGTGGAGGGGCTGGCGCCGGGCGACCGCGTGGTCACCGGCAACCTGCCCGGCCTGACCGCCGGCCGCGCCGTCACGGTCGCCGGCACCGGCTCCTGATCCACGGACCGCCCCATGCCGATCACCCGCATCAGCGTCGACAATCCCGTCTTCGCCACCATGATGATGGTGGCGCTGATGGTGCTCGGCCTCTTCTCCTACAACCGGCTGGGCGTCGACCTGTTTCCCGACGTGGATTTCCCGGTGGTGGTGGTCAGCACCGCCTATCCCGGCGCCAGCCCGGAGACGGTGGAGACCGACATCACCCGCCCGGTCGAGGATGCGATCAACACCATCGCCGGCATCAAGACGCTGACCTCGCGCTCCTACGAAGGCCAGTCGGTGGTGATTGCGGAGTTCGACCTGAAGACCTCCTCGGTCCAGGCGTTGCAGGACGTGCGCGAGAAGGTGTCGGCCATCCGCGCCGGCTTCCGCGACGAGGTGAAGGACCCGCAGATCACCCGCTTCAACCCGGATGACCAGCCGATCCTGTCCATCGCGGTGACGTCGGACCTGCGGTCCTTGCGCGACCTCACCACCCTGACCGACCAGATCATCCTGAAGCGACTGCAGAATGTCCGCGGCGTCGGCAAGGCGACCATCGCCGGTGGGGTGAAGCGCCAGATCCTGGTCCGGCTGAAGCCGGAAAAGCTGGAGGCGCTGAGCATCGGCGTCGATGAGGTGATCGCCACCGTAACCGGCGAGAACCAGGACGTGCCCGCCGGCACCGTCACCGGCCAGGGGCGGGAGCGCGTGGTGCAGGTGGAAGGGCGCGTGCGCAACCCGCTGGACCTGCTGGACCTGATCGTCGCCCGCCGCGGCGGCAGCCCGGTCAGGCTGGGTCAGGTCGCCGAGGTGATCGACGGGCAGGAGGAGCAGGACTCCGCCGCCCTGCTGAACGGCAAGCCGGCGCTGGCGGTCGACGTGGTGAAGGTCCAGGGTGCCAACACGGTGGAGGTCGCGCGCGGCCTGCACGCGGCGATCCAGGATCTGCGGACCAACGGCTCGCTGCCGGCGGACGTGACGCTGGCGGTGGTGCGCGACAGTTCCCGCGGCATCACCAGTTCGCTGAGCAACGTGCAGAAGACCCTGATCGAGGGCGGCATCCTGACGATCCTGATCGTCATGCTGTTCCTGGGATCGTGGCGCAGCACGGTCATCACCGCGCTGACCCTGCCGGTCGCCGTGCTGGGCACCTTCGGCATGCTGGCCGCCATGGGCTTCACACTGAACATGATGACGCTGATGGCGCTGTCGCTCGCCATCGGCATCCTGATCGACGACGCCATCGTGGTGCGCGAGAACATCATGCGCCACCTCGCCCGCGGCCAGGGCCACCGGCAGGCCGCACTCGACGGCACGGCGGAGATCGGGCTGGCGGTGCTGGCGACCACGCTGACCATCGTCGCGGTGTTCCTGCCGGTCGCCTTCATGGGCGGCATCATTGGCCGCTTCTTCCTGCAATTCGGCATCACCGTCTCGGCGGCGGTGCTGATCTCGCTGTTCGTGTCCTTCACGCTCGACCCCATGCTGTCCAGCGTGTGGTACGACCCGGCGGCGCACGGCAAGCATGGCCGCTCCATCTTCGGCCGCTTCGCCGCATGGTTCGAACGAGGCTTCGACGCGGTCTCGCACGGCTACGGCGCGGTGCTGCGCTGGGGCCTGCGGCGGCGCTGGCTGGTGATGATCGTGGCGCTGGCGACCTTCTTCGGCAGCTTCCTGCTGGTGCCGCGCATCGGCGTGGAGTTCGTGCCGGCCGCCGACCTGGGCGAGCAGATCGTGGAGGTGGAAACCCCCGTCGGCTCCTCCCTCGCCACCACCACGGCCAAGACCAAGCAGGTGGAGGCGGCGATCCGCGAGTTTCCTGAGATCGCCTACACCTACAGCACCGTCAACACCGGCGTTTCGGTCGGACGCAACCGCGGCAGCATCTATCTGCGCTACACCCCGATCGAGCAGCGCAGGCGCTCTCCCAACGACCTCGCCCCGCTGCTGCGCGAGAGGCTGTCGGCGATCCCCGGCGTCACCACCGGCATCGCCATTCCCGGCGTCGGCGGCGTGCAGAAGCAGATCCAGGTGTCGGTGCAGGGCCGCGACATCGCCGAGCTGGACCGTCTGTCGCAGAAGGTCATCGGCGCCATGCGCGCCATCCCCGGCTTCGTCGACGTCGACAGCACGCTGAAGGCGGCCAAGCCGACCCTGGCGGTGCGGCTGCGGCGCGACATCGCCAGCGACCTCGGCATCGGCACCGCGAAGGTGGCCGACACGCTGCGCCCGCTGTTCGCCGGTGACACGGTGTCCAGTTGGAAGGCGCCGGACGGCGAGAGCTACGACGTGCTGGTCCGGCTGCCGGAGGGCGACCGTGCCGGCCGCGCCGACCTCGACCGCATCTATTTCTCCGGCGGGGTGGACGCCAACGGCACGCCGCGCATGGTCCCGCTGTCCCAGGTGGCGGAGGTGGTGACGACGCTGGGCGCCTCGCAGATCAACCGGCGCGACCTGCAGCGCGAGGTGAATGTCCAGGCCAACGTCCAGGGCCGCGCCGCCGGCGACGCCGGGCGCGAGCTGCAGGCGGAACTGGCGAAGATCGAGCTGCCGCCCGGCTACCGCATCGTCTTCGGCGGCTCCACCAAGGACATCGCGGAGACCAGCAGCTACGCGGCGCAGGCGCTGGCGCTGGCCGTCATCCTGATCTACCTGATCCTGGCCTCGCAGTTCGGCAGCTTCCTTCAGCCGCTCGCCATCATGGCCTCGCTGCCGATGTCGCTGGTGGGCGTGTTCCTGGGGCTGCTGGTGGCGGGATCGACGCTGAACATCTTCAGCGCCATCGGCTTCATCATGCTGATGGGTCTGGTGACCAAGAACGCCATCCTGCTGGTCGATTTCGCCAACCAGGCGCGCCGGCGCGGCGCCGACCTGCACGACGCGCTGGTGGAGGCCGGCATCATCCGCCTGCGTCCCATCGTGATGACCACCGCCGCGATGATCTTCGGCATGGTCCCGCTGGCGCTCGGCATCGGCGAGGGCGCGCAGCAGCGGGCGCCGATGGCGCATGCGGTGATCGGCGGCCTGCTGTCCTCCACCATCCTGACCCTGCTGGTGGTGCCGGTGGTGCTGACCTATCTGGACGCCCTGTCGCGCCGGATGAAGCGCTGGTTCGCCCACCCCGACCCCGACGCCGCCCAGCGCCACCCGGCGGAGTGAGCGTCATGCCAGGGCCGGCGTCCGGGCGGAGCCCTCGCTGCCGACACGGTGCAGGTTCCGCTCCACCCACTGCCCTGCGGCCTCCCGCCCGGCATCGCGCAGCCAGTTGAGGAAGGTCCAGTCGGTCATCAGCTTCGAATAGACGCCCAGATCCTGCAGATGCTCGTCGGCATCGATCAGATGCAGGCGCGGGGAGTCGGCGCGCGCGGACAGGCAGCGCAGCTCCTGCAGCAGGGCGGCGTTGAAAGTGATCTGGTTCAGGCGGGCGGCGATGCCGGCCGGATCCTCCGGCGTGGTGGCGCAGGTGAAGGGGTTGATCGCCACCACCAGCAGGTCGGCGCCGGGACAGGCCTCCGCCAGCGGCGACAGCGGCGGGTTGGCGAGATAGCCGCCGTCCCAGTAATCCTGCCCATCGATCCGCACCGCGCGGAACAGGTGCGGCAGGCAGGCCGACGCCAGCAGATGGTCCACCTCGACCTCCGTCTCGTCGAACAGGCGCAGGGCGCCGCTGCGAACGTTGGTGGCACTGACGAACAGGCGCAGCCCGCTCCGCCGGATCAGCTCCGGCTCCACCATCTCGGCCAGCAGGCCGCGCAGGGGGTGGAAATCCGCCGACTGCGTCTGATAGGGGGTGATCCAGCGCTTCGCCCACTCCACCAGATGGGACCCCGGCGCATTGTCGACGTTCCAGCGGCCGAGCAACCGGTCGGTCACGCTCGGGCGGATCGGCCCCAGCCGTCCGGCGGCGCTCACCCGCTCCCAGAAAGTCGCCAATTCCGCCCGCGCGCCCGCGCATCCGCCCCGCGCCCAGCCCTGAACCAGCATCGCGGCATTCATCGCCCCGGCACTGGCACCGCTGACCCCGACCAGCCGGATGTCCTCCTCCAGCAGCCGGTCGAGCACGCCCCAGGTGAAGGCCCCATGCGCCCCACCACCCTGCAACGCCAGCGCCAGGGTGGGTTTCGGCGGCGGCAGGGCGAGCATCGGCCCAGGACCGGCGAGTTCCAGCGGGTCGGTCGGTTCGGCCGGCTGGACGGTTGCGGGCTTGCCGCAAACGCGGTTCCACAGCTTGCGAATGATGGTCATGGTCGGCACGTCCCCGCTCGCTTATGCTGCATTGCAACATGAGCGGGGCCTTCCGGTTCGGCAAGGGGGTATGTCCATGGGGGCCGCGCCATGGGATTGGAAAGCCGCCTCCATATGCACTAAGTAGGCGCACACTCCAGATGCCGAGCGTCCCCTTGCCCACCATCATCCCCATCACCGATCCTGAGGATCCGCGCATCGAGCCCTACCGCGACGTGCGGGAACGCGATCTCGTCGGCCGGGACGGTCTGTTCATCGCGGAAGGTGCGGTGGTGGTGCGCAGCCTCGTCCAATCCACCCGCTATCGCGCCCGCTCGTTGCTGATCGCCGACAAGCGGGTGGAGGCGCTGGAGCCGATGCTGGCGGCACTGCCCGCCGACACGCCGGTCTACACCGCCACCCAGCCCGTGCTCGACCGCATCGCCGGCTTTCCCCTGCACCGCGGCATCCTGGCGGTGGGCGAGAGGACCGAGGTGCCTACGGCAGCCGATCTGCTGGGCGCCTGCGGTCCAGTCGCCCGGGTGGTGATGCTGTTTGGCATCGGCAATCACGACAACATGGGCGGCATCTTTCGCAACGCGGCCGCTTTTGGCGCCGACGCGGTGATCCTCGATCCCGGCTGCTGCGATCCGCTCTACCGCAAGGCCATCCGCGTCTCGGTGGGAGCGACCCTGCTGGTGCCGACCGCAAGGCTTGCCGCCGGCGAGGACCCGCTCGCCCTGCTCGACCGGTTCGGGTTCGAGGCGGTGGCGCTGAGCCCCGCCGGTGCCGAGACGCTTACCGCCCTTACCCCGCCCCGCCGCGCCGCCTTGCTGTTCGGGTCGGAGGGGCCGGGCCTGCCGCAAGCATTGCTGGCCCGCGCCCGCAGCGTCCGCATCCCGATGGCAGGCGATTTCGATTCCCTCAACGTGGCGACCACCAGCGGCATCGTGCTGCACCATGTCGCCTCCGGACAGGCCCTATGACCGACGACAGCAACACGCCTGCAGCCGACCCGCATCTGGTCCACGACCTCGCCGTCTCCCATCCGGAGGTGACGACGTTGGGGGCCGCCGGCCTGCTGCGGATGCCTGACGCCGAGGCGCGCGGGCTGGTGCCGCTCGGCCTGCCGCTGCCCAAGGGCAAGCGCGACCTGCTGGTCCCGGCGGAGCGGCGGGAGGCCATCCTGCTGGAGATCGCCGGCCGCATCGACCGTGCCTATCGGCGCGACGCGCTGCTGGCGCAGGGCCGGCGGGCGCTGTCCGGCGGCCATACCGCGCTGCTGTCCTGCGAGGACCGCACCCGCGTCCGCGCCGTCCGCGGCGACGAGCTGCCCTGGCCCGGCCTGTCGCCCGCGGTCCGGCTGCAGGTCTCGCGGACCTTCGATGCGCTGGAGCTGTCGGACCTGTCCGACGCCGAGCTGTCGGCGCGGCTGGACCACGACCCGGCCCTGCGCACCGCCCTCGACGACGCGCTGTCGCGCGTCGCCGCCCGTCTGCGCGATCTGGCGGAACGGGCCGGCGACGATTTCGACTGGGGCTTCGCCAGTCTCGCCGAACGCCTGAACAAGGCCGCCCGCAACCGCACCGACGCCGACGAGCTGCTCGACCGCTGGGACCGCGAGTACGACCAGTGGCGCCGCGACCGGGCGGAGGCGCGCGGCCGGGCCTATGTCGACCGGCATTTCGACTTCTCCCGCTTCGAACGCCTGTTCCCCGTGGCCCGCGGCATGAACCGCCGGCTGGTTCTGGTGATCGGCCCGACCAACTCCGGCAAGACCCACCGCGCCATCACGGCACTCCGCGAGGCGCGCGACGGCGTCTATCTCGCCCCGCTGCGCCTGCTGGCCCTGGAGGTGATGGAGCGGCTGAACGCCGAGGGCACCCCCACCACCCTCATCACCGGGGAGGAGGAAATCCGCACCCCCGGCGCCCGCCACACCGCCTCCACCATTGAGGTGATGGACCCCGACCGACCGGTGGAGGTGGCGGTCATCGACGAGATCCAGATGCTGGCCGACCCGGCGCGCGGCTGGGCCTGGACCGCCGCGTTGATGGGTGTCCCGGCGGAGACCGTCTACATCCTCGGCGCGCCCGAGGTCCGCCCGCTGGTGGAGCGTGCCGCCGCCCATCTCGGCGAAGCGCTGGAGGTGGTGGAACTCGACCGCAAGACCCCGCTGTCGATGCTCGACCGCCGGCTGGAATGGGCGGAGGTGGAGCGCGGCGACGCCCTGATCGCCTTTTCCCGCCGCGAGGTGCACAGCGTCCGCGACACGCTGCTGGCCCAGGGATTGTCGGTCGCCGCCGTCTATGGCGCGCTGGCCCCGGCGGTGCGGCGGCGCGAGGCGGCGCGCTTCCTGTCGGGCGAGGCCGACGTGGTGGTGGCGACGGACGCCATCGGCATGGGCCTGAACCTGCCCTGCCGCCGCGTGCTGTTCACGGCGCTGGAGAAGTTCGACGGCAGCAGCGTCCGCCCGCTGACCGCGACGGAGGTGAAGCAGATCGCCGGCCGCGCCGGCCGTTTCGGCCAGTTCGAGGAAGGGCATTTCGGCGTCATCGCCCGCGGCACCCCCGCCGCCCTGAAACGCCTGCTGGAGGCGCCCGACCGTCGGCTTCGCGCCGACGCGCCGCTGCCGGTCCGCCCGACCCGCGCCATGCTGGCCCGCCTCGCCAGCCACATCGACAGCGACGAGACCCGGCTGCTGGTGGAGTGCTTCGGCACCGCGGCCACTGCCGGCTCCCCCTTCCGGCTGGCCGATCTGTCCGCCCTGCGCCGGGCCGCGCCGATGCTGGACGCCCGGCGGCTGACCCTGTCCGCCAAGCTCGACCTGCTGCTCGCCCCCGCCGACCTCGAGGAGCCGGAGGATGCCAAGGTCTTCGCTGCCATCCTCGACGCGGTGGAGGCGGGGGAGGTGCTGCCGCTCGCGCGCCTGATCCCCGCCCGGTTCGACGGGCTGACCGCCGAGGTGCTGGAGGCGGCATCGCGGGCCTGCGACCTCTATTTCTGGGCATCGCGCAAGTTCCCAGACGCCCTGCCCGACCGCGACCGGGTGCGCAGCGCCCGCGACGCCATCGGCCAGCGGCTGTCGGACGCGCTCGCCTCCCGCGCCCGCCGCCGCGAACCGCCGCCCGCCGCAGGCTTCCGCGGCGCTCCCCGCAAGCGCTTCGGACCCCGGCGGCGCTGAGGGTCGCGATTGGTTCCCGACGAAATTCGTCCGCAAGGCACTGCTGCACTGCGAACGAAGTGACACTCCTGCTGTTCTGAACTGGACCTGCTCCGGCTGAGCCCCCATGTCGATAGACACGTCCTATTGAGGTGTTCGGAATCATCGATTGGACACTATCGAAGCGGCCGCCCATTCTTGTATCGGCGGCCAAGTCTCCGGCCGCCAGGGACCGTTCAGGAGCAACCGGCGTGAAGACCGCATCCCCCACCATCGACACCGACATTCCCACCCGCAACCCCGCAGCGGGGCGCAGGTTCTGGACCATGCTCGGCCCCGGATTCGTGGTGGCGGTCGGCTATATGGACCCGGGCAACTGGGCGACGGACATCGCGGCGGGCTCCAGCTTCGGCTTCGCGCTGCTGTCGGCGGTGCTGATCGCCAGTCTGGCCGGCATCTTCCTGCAGGGGCTGATCGTCCGGCTGACGCTGGCGACAGGCAAGGATCTGGCCCGGCTGATCCGCGACCGCTTCCCCCGCCCGGTGGCGATGGCGGTCTGGGTGGTGTCTGAGCTGGCGATGATCGCCACCGATCTGGCCGAGCTGCTGGGCAGCGCCATCGCGCTGAAGCTGCTGTTCGGCATCCCGATCATGGCCGGCGTGGTGATCTCCGCCGTGCTGACCTTCGGCATCCTGGCCCTGCCCGGCGCGCGGGGCCGTGCGCCCGAACTGGTGGTCGGCGCGCTGATGAGCGTGGTCGTGGTGTGTTTCGCCTGGGAGTTGGTGATCGCCCGCCCCGATCCCGGCGCCCTGCTGGCCGGGCTGGTCCCGACCATCGAGCTGGCCCGCGATCCGGAGATGCTGTACCTGTCGCTGGGCATCATCGGCGCCACCGTCATGCCGCACAACCTGTTCCTGCACTCCGGCCTGGTCCGCTCGCGGCTGGCCCAGGTGAAGACGGAGGAGGAGCGCCGGCAGGCCGCCCGCTGGCTGACCATCGACCTGTCGACCGCGCTGGCGCTGGCCGGTCTGGTCAACGGCTCCATCCTGGCGGTGGCCGCGGTCGCCTTCCAGGGGGTTGCGACCGGTGCCACGCCCGGCATCGAGGATGCGCACGCCCTGCTGGGTAGCAGCATCGGCGGCGGCGCCGCGCTGATCTTCGCCATCGCCCTGCTGGCCGCCGGCCAAAGCTCCACCACCACCGGCACCATGGCCGGGCAGATGGTGACGGAAGGCTTCTTGAACCTGCGACTGCGCCCCGTCACCCGCGCACTGATCACCCGCGGCGCCTCGCTGGTCCCGGCGCTGGCAGTTCTGGGGAGCGCCGGTGACGGCGCGGTGGACGAACTGCTGGTGCTGAGTCAGGTGGTACTGGCCCTGACCCTGCCCTTCATCCTGATCCCGATGCTGCTGCTGCTGCGCAATGCCAAGCTGATGGGTGGGCTGGCGATGGCGCCGATGACCCTGCGGCTGGCAAGCCTGACCGTCCTGCTGCTGACCGGCCTGTCGGGCTGGCTGGCCGGCACCACGGCGATGGTCTGAGCGGAACGGCACCCTCGACCCGAAGCGGGGAATGGTCCATCTTGCGGCCCCTCCCCGTTTCCTTCTGTCCTGACCGGTGCCCCCATGGATCCCGCCCTCGAACAGCGCATCGCCGACCTGGAAAGCCGCCTCGCCCACCACGAGCGCATGGCGGAGGAGATGTCCGAGGTCATCTTCGCCCAGGGCCAGACCATCGACCGCCTGACCGCCCAGCTGAAGCGCATGCGCGACCGGGTGGAGGCGGCGGAATACGCGATAGCCTCACCGCAGGACGACCGGCCGCCGCCGCATTATTGAGGGGGTGGGGGCCTAACGCCACAAGAATCATCCCACCCCCTCGACCACCACCTCAGTCATCATCCCCGTCGCCATGTGCAGCAGGTTGTGGCAGTGCAGCGGCCAGCGGCCGGGATTGTCGGCGTCGAAGGCCACCGTCACGCTGCCCATGGTCGGGACCAGCACGGTATCCCGCACCGCACCCACTAGGGGCTGGCCGTCGATTGCCACCACCTGGAAATGATGGCCGTGCAGGTGCATGGGGTGGGCCATCATCGACGGGTTCTCGAAGGTCAGTTCCACCCGCTGTCCCAGGCGCACCACCAGCGGCGCGTGCGTGCCGAAGGTCCGGTCGTCCAGGCTCCAGACATAGGGCTCCATCGACCCGGTCAGCCGCACCCGCGCCGTCAGGTCCGCCGCGCGGGTGGGAAGAGACTGCCCGGCCACGAGCCGCCGCTCCAGCGACAGGTCGAGCGCTCCGGTTGCCGCCTGTCCCTGCTCCGCCACGCGCTGCACCGCGGCGCCGGGCGTGGCGAGGATGATACCGGTCCGCTGCACCGCCCCTTCGCGCAGGGCGAGGATCGGGAAGGCGCCGCCGTCGGCGGGCAGGGTCAGCCGGATGTCAAGCCGCTGGCCCATGCTGATGCCGAAGCGGTTCCCCTCGACCGGATGCACCGGATTGCCGTCCGCCGCGATCACCTGCCCGGTGAGGCGCCCGAGGTCGAGATGGAAGGCGGTGGAGGTGGCGCCGTTGATGATCCGCAACCGCACCCGTCCGCCCCGCTCCACCCGCACCACCTCCGGGTCGGCAAGGGTGCGGTCGTTGGCGAGATAGGCGTCATACTCGACGTCGTTCAGGTCCATCGCCATGCCGCCCGGCATGCCGTGCCCCATGGAGCCATGCCCCGTCTGGCCATGGTTCATGGATCCGTGGGAACCGTGGCCCATGGAACCGTGGGAGCCATGCCCCATTTGGCCATGCCCGCCATGCCCACCATGTCCCGTGCCGCCGGCCGACCCGGTCAGCGAGGCGAGAACCTCGGCGGGATCGCGGAAGGTGAAGTCGTGCAGCAGGATTGTCACCTCCTGCTCGTCGGCGCGGAGGTCGTCCGCGCTGCGGACCACCAGCGGCGCGGCCATCAGCAGCTGTTCCTGCAGCCCATGGTGGGAGTGCATCCAGTGCGTCCCCGTCCGCGGCGCGAAATCGTAGGAAGCGGAGGCGCCGTCACCGATGGTCGGCCGGTTCATGTCGGCCACGCCGTCCTGGGCATAGGGCGGCGTCTGGCCGTGCCAGTGGATCACCGCCTCCTCCCCCGCCCGGTTGGCGAGATCGACCAGGAAGCGACGTCCGGGGTCAAGCGCGAGCCCATGCGTGCCGTCGGGCTGGCGGATGCCGAACACGCTGGCCGCCTTGCCGTTCACGTCCAGCGTGCGGCGCTCGATGGTCAGGTGAAAGGGCCGATCCGCGGCCGGCGTGGCGGCCAGGACAGAACGGGGAAAGGCCGGCAGCAGGGCGGCACAGCCGCCGGCCATGGCCGTCGACAGCAGACGGCGGCGCGAAAGCGCGATAGTCATAGCGGACACCGGATTTTGGAATTGGGGAAAGTGCCGAAGGCGCCACAGCCCCCCGAAGGGAGGGAACGGCGCGGAGGTCTCACCCCAGCCGCGGCGGCGGCAGATCCGGCCGCACCCCCTGCCCTTTGCGCAGCGGACCGGCGGGCCAGCCCGGCGCCGACCCCGCCAGTTCCACCGGCGCCGTCAACCCTTCGCCGGGGGCTGCCACCGCCACGGCGGCGCAGGCCATGCCGCCGCAACAGGGCTGCGGCGCACCATGCGGATGCGATCCCTGACTGCCCGTTCCTACCCCGCCCGGCCCTTGCCGGTGGACCGGTGCGGACTGGCAATGGTCGGCGGCGGACTGCAGGTGATGCTGCACCAAAGCCGCAGGCGCAGGACCGTCACCGTGGCCGCCGTGCGGGCATGCGGCGGCGCCCCCTGCCACAGCAGCAGGGCGAGCATCGCCAGGGCCAAAGCCCCCGCGATACCCGTCAGCCTCCGCAGCCGGCTGGAGATGCAGGTCGGCACCGCAACGCTCCCGGTTGTCATTCCGCCTTTCCAGATAGGCCGTCGGGTGGATGCGGTCAATCGCCGCCGACCCCCGGACAGCCCCTCTACCCATTCAGTCCTAAGAGCTTTCCCGAGCATGGAACTGCAACACAGCTCGCCTATATTCGCGCTCACCCGAAACAGACCACCCCAATCGAGACCATGTCCGCCTCCGCCCGTCCGGCCAACAGCCCGCACACCGCGACCCGCCAGCTTCATTGCGCCTGCTGCGGCCGTCCGTTCGTCCGTCCGTCCAGCCGGGGGCCGGCACCGCTCTATTGCTCGGTGGATTGCCAGAAGCAGATGCGGGTCCGCACGCGGGTCTGGAGCCGGCGCGACGACTCGCCCTTCCTCCGCCGCGCGTCCTAGCCTCGACTCCTCAGCGAATCTCGACGGTCGCGCTGTCGCTGCGGCCGTCGGCGTCCAGCACGGTGACGCGCACCGGCCCCGGTCCCTCCGGCCGCCACACCACCTCGCGCGCGATGGGCGACTGGGCGATCCGGCGCCCGTCGATCAGCCAGGACAACGGCCGCCGGCCGCCGGTGGCGGTCAGGGTCATCGGTTCCCCCTTGCCGTCCGGCCCCAGCGCCTCCAGAACCATGTCGCTGACCGGGAAGGTCAGGCGCAGCCGGTCGGTCTGGCGCGGTCCGGCCAGTTCCGCCTCGCCGGGTCGCAGGCGGCGCAGCAGTTCCGGCGGCGCATCGTTGCGCACCGGGCCGGCGGGCCGGCCACGCTCGGCCGGAAGCCGGTCGAACACCTCGAACAGCAGGGGTGCGGCCGTGTTGCGGCCGTAATGGTCGGGGCTGGGCGTGCCGTCCGGCCGTCCGACCCAAACCCCCACCGTGTAGCGCCCGGTCACGCCGAAGGCCCAGGCATCGCGAAAGCCGTAGCTGGTGCCGGTCTTCAGCGCCACCGGCCCGCTGCCGCGCAGTTCCTGCGCCTGCACCACGCCCGGCGGCGGCGGTGCGCCCTCCAGGATCGCCCGCACCTGCTGCGCCGCCGTGGCGGACAGGAACCGGTGCTCCGCCCCGCCGGGGTCCTCCGATCCGGTCCGCAGCGGCGCCACCAGCCCGTCGCGTGCCAGCCCGCTGTAGAGCGCCGTCATGTCCCACAGGCTGATCGACGCCCCGCCCAGCGCCACCGGCAGGCCGGGCAGCGCCATGCCATGGGGCAGCACCAGCCGCGCGCCGGCCCGCCGCAACGCCTCGGCGAAGCGCAACGGCCCGACGCGGTCGAGCACCAGAACGGCCGGCACGTTGAGCGAGCGCTGCAGCGCCTCCATCACCGTCAGGTCGCCGGTGAAGCTGCGGTCGAAATTGCGCGGCGCCCAGTCGCCGAAGCGGGTTGAGACGTCGGCGATCTGGGTCAGCGGATGGATGATGCCGTCGTCGAAGCCCAGTCCATAGATGAAGGGCTTCAGCGCCGACCCCGGCGAGCGCACCGCCCGCACCATGTCGATGGGTCCCTGCCGCGTCTCGTCCAGCGCGTTGGGACTGCCGAGATAGGCGAGCACCGAGCGGTCGCGGTTGTCCACCACCAGCACCGCCAGCCCGGCCTGCGGGTTCAGCGTCTCCGCCGCCCGGCGGGCCAGCGCCTCGACCGCCTGCTGCAGGGTGCCGTCGATGGTGGTGGCGATGGCCGCGCGGCCGGGGTTGGCGCTGCGCAGCCGGTCGGCCAGATGCGGGGCGGAGGCCGGCAGGGCGAGGCGTGCCGATGGAACCGGCAGCGTCCTGGCCTCCGCCACCGCCTTGGGCGTCAGGACGCCCGCTTCAGCCACGCGGTCGAGAACCTTGTCGCGCGCCGCCTGCGCCCGTTCGGGATAGCGGTCGGGCCGCAGCCGGGACGGAGACTGCGGAAGCGAGACCAGCAGCGCCGCCTCCGCCGCGTCCAGCTCCACCGGCGCCTTGCCCAGCAGCATCAGGGAGGCCGCGCGGATCCCCTCGATGTTGCCGCCATAGGGGGCGAGCGTCAGGTACATGCTGAGGATGTCGCGCTTGTCGTAGCGCCATTCCAGCTGCGCCGCCCGCGCCGCCTCGATCAGCTTGGCGGAGAAGGTGCGCGGTCGCGGCTCCAGCAGGCGGGCGACCTGCATGGTGATGGTGGAGGCGCCGGAGACCACCCGCCCGGCCCCGAGATTCTGCGCCGCCGCCCGCAGCACCGCCAGCGGATCGACGCCGGCATGGCTTTCGAACCGCCGATCCTCATAGGCCAGCAAAAGTTCGATGAACAGGGGCGAGACGTCATCCGCCGTCGCCGGCAGCCGCCACGCCCCCACCCCGTTGGTGAAGACACGCAACGGCTGGCCCTTGCGGTCGGTGACCGTCACCGACAGGTCGGCGAGCCGGTCCAGCGGCGGCGGGAACAGCCGGTCGAGCACCAGCGCCGTCCCCATCAGGGCGGCGACACCGGCTGCCGCCATACCCGTCCGCCGAATGAGCAGGGTCGAGATGCGCCGATGAGAAAGCCCCTCTCCCCTCGCGGGAGAGGGGTTGGGGTGAGGGGGCGCAATCCTATTTGGATTTGCACCCGGCCTTTGGCCGCCGCACCCTCATCCCAACCCTTCTCCCGCAAGGGGAGAAGGGCATCCGAGACTGTGAGTTGCTGGTCTGACCTCAGGCGCAATGGCCGAAACCACCTCCGCAATCGTCACTCCGCCGGATGGACCGTGATCCGCCCGGTGGTCTGGCGGGCGAAGAAGCGCGGCTTGTACATGTCCTCCATCGTCGCGCCGGGCAGCTCATAGGTGCCGGGGGTGATGGCGCGGACGATGAAGGCCAGCTTAAAGGTCTGCTGGTCCTCCGTCAGGTCCACCGCGGCGACATAACGGTCGTCTCGCGCCTCGGTCGTGCGGGTGTAGCTGAGCTCGCCCAGCCATTGCATCTCCTCCGGCGTGCCGCCGCCCAGCTTGGCGTTCTCGATCTCCCAGCCGGCGGGCAGCGCGTGGGTCACGATGCCCTGGTGGAACAGCTTGGTGTTCGCCTCGCCCTCCAGCACGACGACGAAGACGTCGTTCTGCTTGATGGTGTCGAGGTTCAGCACCTCGCCCTTCCGGGTGAAGAAGTTGCGCTTGATGCGCAGCCCCTCGCGCGCCGCCGGCTGCGGCGCCACCGGCACGCCGGACAGCGACACCGCCTGCCACACCGCCGCCTTGCCGGCGTTGGCGACCGGAATCCCGGCCTTCAGCTGGGCCAGCGTCGGAGTCAGATCGACCCGCGATCCGTCGCGCCGCGTGCCGCCCAGCGTCACCTCCACCTTGGCCGGCGCGCCGCGCAGCAGCGCGTCGGCGGCCAGCACCGACCACGCCTTCTCCTGCGTGTTGGTGCGGTTGGCGGCGGTGGCCGAGGCGGGCAGCCGGTCGATCAGGGCCGGGATGCGGTTGCCGGCCATGTTGACCTCGGTCATCAGCGCCACCAGCGCCGCGGAGTCGCGCACGGTGGAGCCGTAATCGACATGCCATTCCTCGCGCGCCAGATGACCGACCGCGCTGTCGAAGGCGCTGGCCGCCCGCTCCTGGTCGCCCATGCGGGCCAGCGCCGCCCCCAGCTGCCCCTTGGCGAGCGGTGTCGGCAGCTTCTCCAGAGCGGTGTCGTGCAGATAGCGCGCCGGCCCCGGCAGCGACACGCCGGCCAGCGCCAGCGTGTGCAGGGCATAGGCGCGGACCGCCAGCTCGTTGGGCTCCGACGCGCTGGCGATGGCGCGCTGGCGCAGCCAGGACAGCGCATCGGTCAGCGGCTTGTCGGGAACCGCCTCCCCCTTCTGCTTGGCGCGGACCAGGAACTCCGCGGCATAGGCAGTCAGCCAGCCGTCCGCCTCGTCATGGGCGCCCCACAGGCCGAAGGCGCCGTCGAAGCGCTGCTTGTCGAGCGTGCGGGAGATCGCCTGCTGAACCCGCGCCTCCAGCCCGTCGTCCGACTTGCGGTCCTTGCCCAGCGCCAGCTCCACGTCGCGCACCACCAGCAGCGGCAGGGCGCGGCTGACCGTCTGTTCCAGGCAGCCGTACGGGTAGCGGTCGAGCGCCCGCAGGATGCCGGCGACGTCGAAGGGCGGGGCGGTGGTGAAGCTGGCCGACCAGCTGGTGGTTCCCGGCAGGTAGGTGGCAAGCTCCGCCCCGTCGAAGCGGACGCTCTCGCCGGGCGCGATCTGGCGGGTGACGAACTGCGTCTCCACCGCGCGGGCCGGGCGGACGGTGATGCCGTAATCGTGGTTCAGCGCCAAGTTTTCCGGCCCCTTCACCGCCACGGCGACATGACCGATGCCGGCAGCAACACCCTTCAGCGGCACCACCAGGGTCTTGCGCTCGCCCTTCGCCAGCGGGACCGACAGGTTGCCGCCCTCCACCGACACCGCATCGCGCGCGGTGACCGCCACCTCATAGGTGCCGGCCGCCGCCTCCACATTGTGCAGCGACAGGGTCACGCGGCTGTCGTCGCCGGGGGCGAGGAAGCGCGGCAGGATGGCGTCGGCCACCAGCGGATCGCGCACCGTCACCGGACCGGCGGCGGAGCCGACCCGGCCGCGGCTGTAGGCCACCGCCATGACGCGCAGCTCGCCGTTGAAGTCCGGCACGTCGAAGCCGATGCGGGCCATGCCGTCGGCCCCCACCTTGACCGGCCCCTGGAACAGCGAGACGACGGTGAAGGGCACCACCGGCAGACCGGCGCCGCTGGAATCGCCGCCCTGGCGCATGGCGCCATAGGGGCCGTCGAGCGGGTCGATCAGCCGGCCGTAATCGTCACGGATGTCCAGCCCCAGCCGGCGCTTGCCGAAATAATGCTTCTCCGGCTGCGGGCTGGCGAAGTCGGTCAGCCGCAGGATGCCCTCGTCCACCGCGGCCAGCGTGACATAGGTGTCCTCCAACGAACCGCCATCGGCGGCGGCGACCTTCACCCCGACATCCAGCCGGCTGCGCGGGCGCATCACCTGCGGCGCATCCAGCGTGACGGCCAGCGTGCGCACCGACGGATCGACGCCGACCCAGGCCACGCCCATGGCGCGGACCGGCTGACGCTCCCGCCCCTTGACCGGCGGACGGTAGGCGGTGGCGGTGACATAGGCGCCGGGACCCCAGGCGGCATCGACCGGGATTTCCACCGTCGCGCCTTCGGCCGGAACCGACAGGGTGCGGACGTCGAAGATGCGGTCGGTCGCCACCGTCACCAGCAACTCGCCGGCAAACGGCGGAGCGACGCGGATGCGGGCGGTCTCGCCGGGCTTGTAGGACTGCTTGTCGGTCGAGACTTCCAGCTTGTCCGGGATGTCGGCGGTCTCGTCACCGCTGGCCCAGCCGGAATAGAAGCGGTAGGAGCTGGCGACGCCCGCCGCCTTGTCCGTCACCTCCAGCCGGTAGCGGCCGAAGTCGCGCCTGCCCAGCGCCACCTGCGCCGGCTTGTCGGCGGCGACATCGACGGTGCCGGACGCCAGCGGCACGTCGCGCACCGTGGCGTTGTAGCTGTAACGGCCATCGCGGCGGAACCAGACGAAGGAAACCCGCTCCTCCACCAACTCCCACTTGATGCCGGGCTTGGCGATGGCGCTGCCGTCCGGTGCCACCGCGACGAGGTCGAAGGCGGCTTCCGCCCCCTCGCCGATGCGGCCGTCGGAGAAGCGCGGGCGCAGGCCCAGCGCATGGGTCTTCGGCCGGACCGGCACGCTCACCGACTTGTGCACCGGGCGGCCGCCCGGCTCCGACAGGGTGACGCGGATGTCGGCGCGCAGCGGCTTGCTGGTGTCGGGCAGTTCCGGCAGCGTCACGGCGACATGCGACACGCCCTGATCGTCGGTGGTCGGGAACTCCAGCGGGTCGAGCCGCTCGGTCGGATTGTCCTGCACCCGGCCGAACCGATAGTCCTTGAAGGCCGGATAGGGCATCGGGTCGGTCTTCAGCGCCACCTCGGCGGTGCCGTCCAGACCGGCGGCCGGCGGGCCGTAGAGGAAGCGGCCCTGCGCCGTCACCTCGAAGGGCTGTCCCGGCACCAGGATCGGCGCGCTGGCGGTCAGGTCGAGCGCCAGCTTGATCGGCACGAAATCCTCGACCTGGAAGGATCCGTGGCCGATCGGCTCGCCCTTGGGATCGCTGTAGACCAGCACCGACCAGCCGCCGAGCGGCGCCGTGCGGGTCAGGGTCAGCGGCAGGAAGAAGCCGCCGGCCTCCTGGCCCTTCAGGGCGCCGCTGTAATATTCGGTGCCGCTGGGACGCAGGACCTTCACGGTCAGCGGGAAATTGTCGACCGCCTCTGTCTTGTCGTCGCGCAGCAGGATCGACAGGTTCACCGTCTCGCCCTGGCGATAGACGCCGCGGTCGGAATAGACGAAGGCGTCCATCGGCCCGGGCGCCGGGCGCCCACCCACCCCGCGGTCGCTGAGGTCGAAGGCGGCGCCGGTCAGATCCTGCATGGCGAAATCGGTGCCGAGATAGGCCATCACCATCTCGGGCGCATTGCCGCCGGTCTTCAGCAGGCCGGGCGCGAAGCGGGCGCGGCCGAACTCGTCGGTCTTGGCGCGGGCCAGTTCGGAGTTGTTGCGGGCGACCAGCGCCACATCCACCCCCGGCAGCGGCTTGGCCGACCCGAAGGAACGGGCGAAGACGGTCAGCCCGTCGGCGCCGCGGAAGCTGGTCAGGCCGATGTCGGACAGCAGGACCCATTGGGTCGCCAGCGCGTCCCAGCGGTCGGACTCCTCCACGTCATGCGGACGGGCGGTGACGACATAGAGCCCGGCCTTGGGATCGTCGCCCACCGCCTGCCGGAACGGAATCGCGGCGGTGACGTCGCGGTTGCGCTCCCCCTTCACCTCCAGCGAGCCGGACCACACCAGCTCGCCGTTCTCCTGTGCCAGCCGGTCGGCGGAATAGCCGGTCAGCTCGTTGAAGATGCTGCCTTCGTACTTGTTGGACACCAGCGCACGGTCGGCGATGCGGTAGACCGACACGTCGAGCCGATCGGTGTTGACGCTGACCACCGGGATGCCGTCGGCGCCCTTGCGCGGCAGGATGTAGGCGGAGCCGCGGAAGGCGGCCATCGACGGCCGGTCGGGTACGCGCACGCGCTGGGTCTCGTCGGCCTTCAGCGCCACCCCGTCCTCGCCGGGCAGGCCCTGGCGCAGGGTGACGGTATAGCCATTGCCGTGGCTGACGCCGCGCAGGCACAGGCTGTTCTCCCGCGCTTCGAGCGCGGTCTTGGTCGGCGGCTCCACCCGGACGTAATCGTCGAAACGCACGCCCTGCTTGCCGCTCAGCCGGTCGGAGAACTGGAAGCAGACGCGCGGGCTGCTACCCTCCGCATTGACGGTGACGCCGGTCATCGCCAGCCCGGCCTTGCGGCGCATGGCGACGAACCGCTCCTCCAGCTTCGGCGCCTGGGTGTCGAGGGTGGCCGCCTCCAGCTTCGGCGCCAGCTGGCGGATGGCGTTCAGCGCCTTGACCGCCTCGTCCGGCTTGCCGAACGCCTCGTCCATCAGGGTGGCGATGCGCCAGAGGATGGCGACGCGCTCCTCGTCCTTCGGGTTGAACTGGCCGGCCATGACGGCGCTCTGCAGCGCGCGGTCGCGGTTGGGCGGCGTCGCGGCCATCCAGGCCGCACTCAGCTCCAGCCAGACCGACGGCGAGCCGCCACCCTGGGTGATGGTCTTTTCATAGGCCTGGATGGCGCCGGCCATGTCCTTGCGGTCGCGGGCGGCGCGCGCCTGCTTCAACAGGTCGGCGATCACCTGCGGCTTCGGCTGCGGCGGCGATTTCAGCAGCAGCCCATTGGCATAGGCGGTGGCGTCGGACAGCGCCCCCGGCGGAGTGTAGTCGGCCCGGACCGGACCGGCCGCGACGGCCATAACCACCAGGACACAGAGCAGCGTCAAAAGCCGTGCCATCATATCGCCTTACCACCGGAAACGGGACGCTCCGTTTATAGCGCCGATAATCGGATGCTGGCGATATGGCGAACCGCCGATGCACCTTTCGGCCGTAGGGTGAACTCACGGCGCTTGTTCGCCTGTCGCGGATCAGGTAACGATCCCGACCATCTGATCTGCGAGACGGTCGCAACGGGATGCTGGCTTATTGCCGCGGACTGCAGGAACGGTGGGGGCTGGCGCTTGCACTCGCGCTGGCGCTGAGCCTCTTCGTCCGCATCGCCGCTCCCGCTGCCGGCGCCGCCGACCGCGACGGCTATGTCGCCATCTGCACCGGCGGCGAGATCGTCTATCTTCCGGTCGACCGGGACGGCGTTCCCCTGCGGGACGGCGTTCCCCTGCGGGACAGCGTTCCCCTGACGGATGCCGACGGCACCGACACGCAAAAGCTCTCCCCGCTGCATCTGCCTTGCAGCTGGCTCGGTCACTATGTCGCTCTGCTGCCGGCCTTCCAGATGCCGGTCATGCCGCTTGCGATCCTGCTGTCCGCGGAGCTGCCGAAGCCCGACGGGCTCTTCCATCCGAAGGAGCGGAAGCCCTTCCAGTCCCAGGCCCCGCCATCCGGTCGTCAGCCGAAGCACTGAACAGCCCGAACTTCGGGCTATCCGCACTGCGACGACCGAATGGAAAATCATGACTGGACCTCTGCAAGGCGGAGCCATCGGCTCTGCCCTTTATCGTGCGCTGTGGCGCTGGCATTTCTTTGCCGGCCTGATCTGCGCCCCCATCGTCATCCTGCTGTCCGTCACCGGCGCCATCTATCTGTTCAAGGATGAGATCAACGACAGCCTGCACCGCGACCTGCGCATCGTCGCCCCCCGAACGACGGAGCGGCTGGCTCCGTCCGCCCTGGTGGCGAAGGCGCTTGAAGCCCATCCCGGCACGCTGAAGGGCTACGCCCCACCCGCCGCGCCCGACCGTCCTGCCGAGGTGAAGATCGTCGGCACCGACGGGTTGAAGGACATCGTCTATGTCGATCCTTACGACGGCCGGGTGCTGGGCAGCCTGTGGGATGGCGGTTTCGCCGGATCGCCCACCATGTATGTCGTGCGCAAGCTGCACAGCCTGCAATATGTCGGCTGGTTCGCTGAACGCATCGTCGAAGGCGTCGCCGGCTGGATGGTGCTGATGACCGCCTCCGGCATTTATCTTTGGTGGCCGCGCGGTCAGAAGGGCGGTGTCGTGACCGTCCGCGGCCGGCCGGGGAAAAGGATGTTCTGGCGCGATCTCCATGCCGTCACCGGCATCTTCGTCAGCGTGTTCATCGTCTTTCTGGCGATGACCGGCCTGCCCTGGTCCGGATATTGGGGCAAGCAGTTCTACAGCGCCGCCTATGCGGTCGGCATGGGCATGCCGGACGGCTACTGGGACAAGTATCCGGTCTCCACCGTGCCGCTGAAGGATACCATCGACCGCGCCCCCTGGATCGTCGAGAATCTGCCGACCCCGCTGTCCAAGACGGCATCCGGCGTTCCCGCCAAGCTGGACGACGTGGTGCGGACGGTCGATGAACTGGGAATGGAGCCGGGCTACGCCATCGTCATTCCGACCAAGCCGGACGGCGTTTTCACGGCATCGGTCTATCCAGACGACATCACGAAGGAGCGCGTCGTCCATCTCGATCAGTATACCGGCAAGCCGCTGTTCGACATGCAGTTGAAGGACCTTGGACTGTTCGGCCGTCTGGCCGAATGGGGGGTCAGCATCCACATGGGACAGGCCTTCGGACTGGCGAATCAGCTGGTCCTGCTCGCCTCGCTGGTGGCGATTGTGGGGCTGACGCTGTCGGGGCTGGTGATGTGGTGGAAGCGCCGCCCGGCGGGCAGCCTGGGTGCACCGCGGCTGCCGGCCGGAACCACCGTGCCGAAGGGGCTGATCGTCATCGCGGTCGCAGGCGGCCTCTTCTTCCCGATGGTGGGCATCTCGATGCTGGCATTCGCCGCCATCGAAGCCGCCGCCTTCGGCGCACGACGGTTGCGGACAGCCTGATAGGCGATCCCGTCAGGGCGGGGCCGTCGCCGATCCGCCGTCCAGCGCGGCTCGGACGAACGCCCGTTCGGCAAGGCTGCGGTGGCGGTCCCTGTGGCGCAGCAGATGGAAGGGCCGGGCCGGCAAGTCCAGCCCCTCCAGCGCCACGATCCGCCCCGCCGCCAGATCCTCCGCGACGATCAGGTCTGACAGCACGCTGGCACCGATCCCGGCGAGCAGCGCCGCCCGGATGACCCCGCCGCCGGGCAGCGTCATCGCCACATCCAGCCCGTCCGGCTCCACTCCTGCGCCGCGCATCGCCGCCTCGAGCAGCGCGCGGGTGCCGGAGCCGGATTCGCGCAGGATCCAGCGCCCCGCAGCCAGCGCATCGCGATGCACCCGGCCCAACCCGGCCCAGGGATGTCCCGCCCCGACCACCAGCCGTAGCCGGTCGCCCTCGATCGGTTCGCTGACCAGCGCCGGATCGGCCACCGCGCCCTCGGCGATGCCCAGTTCGGCACGGCCGTCGCGCACCGCCTCGGCCACCTGTTCGGTGTTGCCGATGGACAGATCCACGCGGATGCCCGGATAAGCCTCGGCAAAGCGCAGCAGGCGCGGCGGCAGCCAGTGGTTGCCGACCGTCTGGCTCGCCGCCAGGCGCAAGGAGCCGCGCGACAGGCCCGACAGCTCGGCCAGCATGGTGCCGGCCTCCTCCACCTTGGCCAGGATGGCGCGGGCCTGACCATGGAGCAGCCGGCCGGCAGCGGTCAGTTCCACCCGCCGGCCGATGCGGTCGAACAGGCGCAGTCCATGCTCCGCCTCCAGCGCGGCGATGGCGGCACTGACCGCCGGCTGCGACAGGTGCAGCACCTCGGCGGCGCGGGTGAAGTGCAGCATCTCCGCAACCGTGGCGAAGATGCGCAGTTGCTCCAGCGTCACGCGAACAGGCCGGTGAAAGGCAGGAAGTCCACCAGATCGCCCGGCCGCACCGCGGTGGCCTCCGCCGGCATGTCGACCAGCCCGTCCGCCTCCACCATCGAGGTCAGCACGCCGGAGCTGTCGCTGGGGAACTTCACCGCGACCGGGCGGCCGTCCTCGCCGCGCTCCAGCCGGGCGCGCAGGAACTCGCGGCGGCCGGGCTTCTTGGTGAAGGTGAAATCGGCGACCACCAGACTGCGCGGCGTGGCGATGCTTGTTGCCCCCGACAGGCGCAGCACCAGCGGCCGGCCGACCAGCAGGAAGGTCACCATCGCCGACACCGGGTTGCCGGGCAGCCCCAGGAAGGGCGTATCGCCGACCCGCCCCAGCGCCAGCGGCTTGCCCGGCTTGATCGCCAGCGTCCACAGGTCGATGGAGCCCAGCGCGTTGACCGCCGCCTTGACATGGTCCTCCTCGCCGACCGACACGCCGCCGCTGGTGACGATCAGGTCGGCGGTGCCGGCCGCCTCGGCCAGGGCGGCGCGGGTGGCGTCCGGCCGGTCGGGCAGGATGCCGAGGTCGCGCACCTCCACCCCCAGCGCATCGAGCTGTGCGGCCAGCGTGTAGCGGTTGGCGTCATAGATGGCATGGTCGGGCTTCGGCGCCCCCGGCTCCCGCAGCTCGTCGCCGGTGGAGAACAGCACCACCGTCAGCCGCTTGCGCACCGTCAGGCTGGAGCGGCCAACCGCGGCGGCGAGGCCGACCTCCTGAGCGCGCATCCGCTGGCCGGGGTGCAGCACGACGGCACCGGCCGTCATGTCCTCTCCGGCCGAACGGACGTTGGAGCCGCGCTTCAGCGAGGCCGGGACCAGAACGGCGTCGCCGTCGGTCCGGCAATCCTCCTGCATCGCCACGGTGTCGACGCCGGCCGGGACCGGCGCGCCGGTGAAGATGCGCACCGCCTGCCCCGGCCCGACGGTTCCCTCGTACTTCGAGCCGGCCGGCACGCGCCCGACGATCTCCAGTCGCCGGAAGCCCTCCCCGGACTCGGCGGCGAAGGCCCAGCCGTCCATGGCGGAAACGTCGGCCGGCGGCACGTTCACCGGTGCCACCACCTCCTCCGCCAGCATGCGGCCGAGGGCCTGGCGCAGCGGCACCTCCTCCGTTCCGGTCACGGCGCCGTAGCCCTGCGCGACGCGCGCGACCGCCTCGTCCAGCGACAGGGGGTGGGGCCGTGTGCGGAGCAATCGTCCATGGTCTCGATGTCCTCGATAAGGTGGTCCGGCAACGCGGCCGGCCGATGTCGGCTGTCGGCGCGAAGGAGCGGCCAAGTCCCGCGATCCCTAGCGTCAACTGCAGCGCGCGACCTTGATCGACGTCAAGATCCTGTTTCGGCATGTGCCGGTTGCGCCGCCCGTCCGCCTGCCACGCGGTCAGGCCGTTTCCGCCCGCAGCCAGTCCAGATAGGCGGGATTGCCGCGCCCCACCGCAAGCTCCACCACGCACGGGGTGTCGTAGCCGTGCAGGTCGCGCACACGGGCGGTCAGCCGGTCGAACAGAGAGGACCGGGTCTTGGCGATCAGCACCGCCTCCTCCGCCTGTTCGACGGCGCCGTTCCATCGATAGACGGACGTCATGCCGTCCAGCACGTTGGCGCAGGCGGCCAGCCGCTCCTCCACCAATGTGCGGCCGATGCGGAGCGCCTCCTCGCGGGAGCCGGCGGTGACATAGGCGAAGACGAGAGGGTCGGTCCCGGTCTCGGGCATGGGTGGGCTCCTCCTTTTCGATGCATCCGGGATGCGCTTTCGCGTAGGATGCCCCCACTTTGCCACAGCCCCCGCCGGGGCCGGCAATCCCCTGTCCGATCCCGCATCCGCAAGAGTTGCCCGTCCATGGCCAAGCCCCGCCGTTCCCCGTCCCGCAGCGCCCCGTCAGACGTCCAAGGGGCATGGCTGCGCCGCGGTCTGGACCAGCCGGGCGGCAAGCTGCCGCTGTTCGACGAGCGCGGGCAGCGCGTGAAGAAGGCGACGGTCGAGGCCTGCCTGAAGGCCGGTTGGGCGGAACGCTGGTTCGACAATCCGCTGAAGCCAGACTGGCTGGTCTGCCGCCTGACCGAAGCCGGCCGCATCGCGCTGAACGGCAACGGCCGCAACGACGAAACCCCCGCCGACGGGGCGGAGGACGATGCGCGCCAGGGGGCGCTGATCTGACAGGATGATGGCGACGCCCTGCCGCGGGCCGGTCCCTACTGCGCGGCCCGGGCGACGCCGTCGCCGCGCTTGATCCGCAGCTGCCGGTCCACCTCGGCCTGCAGCTGGCGCGGGGTCACCGGCTTGTGCAGCACGGACACCCCGTGGGCGGAGACGTCGGCCAGCGTGTCGATGCCGGTCTCCCCGGTCAGGATCATAGCGGGGACCTCCGCCCCATAGCGTTCGCGCACACGACGGATCACCTCGGTGCCGACGCGGCCTTCGCGCAGCCGGTAATCGGCGATGACGATGTCCGGCGCGCGGTCCAGCGCCTCAAGCCGGTCCATCGCCCGGTCGGCCCCGTCCGCCGCCACCACGCGGAACCCCCATTCGGTCAGAACCGTCTGCAGGCCCAGCAGCACCACGGCGTCGTCGTCCACCAGCACGGCCAGCCGCGGCCGGTCGATCACCGGCCGACGGTCCACCCCGCCGGCACGGGTGGGAATGAGGCGGGCCGGGGCCAGCGGCACCAGCACGCGGAAGGCGGAGCCCTGCCCTTGCACCGAGCGCACCTGGACCGGATGGTCGAGCAGCTGCGACAGCCGCCGCACGATGGCCAGCCCCAGCCCGAGCCCGCGCAGCCGGTCGCGCTCCGGATTGCCGACCTGATGGAACTCCTCGAAGATGCGGTCCAGATGTTCGGGCGGAATGCCGATGCCAGTGTCCTGCACCTCGATCGCCAGCCTCTCGCCATCCACCCGGCAGCGGATGCGGATGGCGCCGGCCTCGGTATAGCGCAGGGCGTTGTCGACAAGATTGCGCAGCAGCTGCATCAACAGGCCGCGGTCGGTCCGCAGGACGGCGTCGCAGCCCTCCACGCGCCAGACCAGCCCCTTGGCGGTGGCCTGCTCGGCATAGGCGGCGTCGAGCGCGTCGGTGATCTCGCCGGCGGCGAAGGTGTCCAGCACCGGCGTCACCACCCCCGCCTCCAGCCGGGAGACCTCCAGCAGGCCGTCCAGCAGCCCCTTCATGGTGTCCAGCCCCTGGTCGAGCCGGGACAGCAGGTCGCGCCCGCTGTGGTCGCCGACATGGCGCGCCAGGGCCGCGGACAGGAAGAACAGCGCTTGCAGGGGTTGGCGGAGATCGTGGCTGGCGGCGGCGAGGAACTTCGACTTGGCGAGGTTGGCCCGCTCGGCTTCCTCCCGGGCGGCGTCGCGCTCCGCTTCCAGCGACTGAAGGCGATGAATGAGACTCATGCGGCCACGGCTCTCACGGAGGATTGGGGTTCCCGAAGGCGCCCCGTTTCCATTTTAGAACAGAACCGGGGTTAATGTTAAACTGCATTAACCATAACTGTGCTGCAGCGCGCAACCCCTCCCAGGCATATGTGCCGCATGGGCAGGGTCGATGAAGAAAAGGTTAATGCGTGTGCATATGCGAAAGCCCCGGGAATGTTCCGGGGCTTTCCGCATTCGGGACTCGGATGGGTCGCCGGGCGCCAGACGCCTTGGGCAAACCCTTCGATAGTCTGTCGATCAGAATCCGCGGCGAACCGCGTTGTGGATCTCGCCCCGGGTCAGCCCGATGTCGGACAGTTCGGCGTCGGACATATGGTTCAGCTCACTTTCCGCGCGGCGAAGCTCAATCCGTTCGCGGACCCAATGAACGACACGTTGAAAGACAGTGTTGCCCTTTGTTCCAGCGCCGAACAATTCGCCGGACGTAGAGTGGATCGAAGAGTAGGCCATGATGATCTCCTGCGCTTGGCGCTCGATTACATGAGCCTATTTTGCCTTTTGCACCCGCGAAATCAATGGCTGGGCCTCTGCGGCGCGGCGGCGGCAGACCTGCACGAATTCGATAGAACCTTTGTAGGCAAATGGAGCCAGATCAAAGCGGGCACAAAAAAACGCGCGGAGGTTTCCCCCGCGCGCTTTTTGGAACAGTGGCTTAGCCGCGACCGGCTTACTTCACGACCAGCTTACTTCACGGCCGGCTTGCGCGACAGGTTGTGGTGCGCCTCGATGTAGCGGACCGTGCCCGACTTGGAGCGCATGATGACCGAGTGGGTGTAGGCGCCGCCCGGAACGCGGCGGACACCCTTCAGCATGGCACCATCGGTGACGCCGGTGGCGGCGAACATGACGTTGCCGCGCGCCAGCTCGTGCAGGCTGTACTTCTTGTCCAGGTCGGTGACGCCCCACTTGGCGGCGCGGGCGCGCTCGTCGTCGTTGCGGAACAGCAGGCGGCCCTGGAACTGACCGCCGATGCAGCGCAGGGCCGCGGCGGCCAGCACGCCTTCCGGCGCGCCGCCGGAGCCGACATACATGTCGACGCCGGTGCCGGCCTGGCTGGTGGCGATGACGCCCGACACGTCGCCGTCGTTGATCAGCATGATGCGCGCGCCGGCTTCACGGACGCGGGCGATCAGCTCGGCATGGCGCGGACGGTTCAGGATGCAGACCAGCAGTTCCTGCACCTCGGTGCCCTTGGCGGCGGCCAGCGCCTTCAGGTTGTTGGCGGGCGTCTCGTCCAGGTCGACGATGTTGTCCGGCAGGCCGGCGCCGACGGCGATCTTGTCCATGTACACGTCGGGGGCGTTCAGGAAGCCGCCCTCCTCCGCCATGGCGATGACGGCCAGCGAGTTCGGGCCGCCGGTGGCGCAGATGGTGGTGCCTTCCAGCGGATCGAGCGCAATGTCGACCTTCGGGCCGGAGCCGATGCCGGCGCCGACCTTTTCGCCGATGTACAGCATCGGGGCCTCGTCGCGCTCACCCTCGCCGATCACGACGGTGCCGTCGATGTAGAGCGTGTTGAGCGCCTGGCGCATGGCGTCGACCGCGGCCTGGTCGGCCAGCTTCTCGTCGCCGCGACCCATCAGCAGCGAGGCCGACAGGGCGGCGGCCTCGGTCACGCGGACGGCCTCCAGCGCGAGGTTGCGGTCCATGTGGGACAGGTCGACATGCGTAGACGGCGTAGACATCGTGTGCTCCCCCCGACTCTTCGGTCGTATAAGGCTGTGTTTGGTTATTCTGGGAAACGGGGCAGGTCAGGATTGTTTCAGAACTGCTCGATCCGGATCATCCGCGGCGGCTCCAGCACGTTGTCGCTGGCCGCGATGGTCGCAAGCGCGCGCTGCATGGCCGCCTCGTCGGTGTCGTGGGTGGTGAGGACCACCGGAACGCCTTCGCCCGGCGAGCGGCCGCGCTGCAGGAACTGCTCCATGGAGACGTTCTGGTCGCGCATCGCCGCTGCGATATCCGCTATCACACCGGGGCGGTCCACGACCATCAGGCGGACGTAGTACGACCCGCGGCGCGATTCCATGGGCGAGGGGATTGCCGCGCCCAGCCGATCGGCCGGAACGCCGAAGGTGGGCGTAGACCGCCCGCGGGCGATGTCGATCAGGTCGGCGACCACCGCCGAGGCGGTCGGCCCGGCACCGGCGCCGCGGCCGACGAACAGCACCCGGTCGGCGAAATCGGCCTGGGCCACCACGGCGTTGAACACGCCGTCCACCGACGCGATGGGGGCGGTCTTCGGCACCATGCAGGGATGCACCCGCTGCTCGACGCCCGCGTGGGTGCGGCGGGCGATGCCCAGCAGCTTGATGCGGAAGCCCAGCTGGTCGGCATAGTCGAAATCGACCGCCGAAACCTGCCGGATGCCCTCGATGTAGACAGAGGAGAAATCGACCGGCGTGCCGAAGGCGACGGAGGCCAGGATCGCCAGCTTGTGCGCGGCATCGACGCCGTCGATGTCGAAGCTGGGATCGGCCTCGGCATAGCCGAGAGCCTGGGCGTCGGCCAGCACGTCGGCGAAGTCGCGGCCAGTGGTCCGCATCTCCGTCAGGATGTAGTTGCAGGTGCCGTTCAGGATGCCGTGGATTTCCGACACGGCATTGCCGGCCAGACCTTCGCGCAGTCCCTTGATGATCGGGATGCCGCCGGCCACCGCCGCCTCGAAGGCGACGGTCAGGCCGCGCGATTCGGCCTTTTGCGCGATTTCGGTGCCGTGGACCGCCAGCAGAGCCTTGTTGGCGGTGACGACATGCTTGCCAGTCTCCAGCGCGGTGGCGACGGTGTCGCGCGCCGGGCCTTCCGATCCGCCGATCAGCTCCACCACCAGATCGGCGCCGGCCTGGGCGGCCATGGCGACGGGATCGTCGAACCATTGCACGCGCGACAGGTCAACGCCGCGGTCCTTGCCCTTCGACCGGGCGCTGACCGCGACCACCTCGATCCGGCGGCCGCAGCGCTGTTCGATCAGCGAGCCTTGCGTCTCCAGCAGCTTCAGGACACCGGCGCCGACCGTGCCGAGGCCGGCGACGGCGATTTTCAGGGGGGCTTGCTGGGCGTTCGGCATCAGGCTTTCGCTTTCTCGGATTCCAGAAGGGCGGCGCGGGCCGCCGGGTCCTTGCTCGCCGCAACGCCGCCGGCGTTGGAACGGAAGAACTCCTTGATGTTGCGGGTCGCCTGACGGATGCGGTGAACGTTCTCCACCATCGCCAGACGGACATGGCCGTCGCCGTATTCGCCGAAGCCGATGCCGGGCGCCACCGCGACCTCCGCCTGCTGCAGCAGCAGCTTGGAGAATTCCAGCGAGCCGAGATGGGCGAACTGCGGCGGGATCGGAGCCCAGGCGAACATCGACGCCTTCGGGCTGGGCACTTCCCAGCCGGCGGCGGCCAGACCCTCGATCATCACGTCGCGGCGCTGCTTGTACATGTCGCGGACCTGCTGCACGCAGTCCTGCGGACCGTTCAGCGCGGCGGCGGCGGCGACCTGGATCGGCGTGAAGGCGCCGTAGTCGAGGTACGACTTGATACGGGCCAGCGCCGTGATCAGCGTCTTGTTGCCGGTGGCGAAGCCGATGCGCCAGCCGGCCATCGAATAGGTCTTCGACATCGAGGTGAACTCGACCGCGATCTCGCGCGCTTCCGGGATCTCCAGGATCGAGGGCGGCGGGTCGTTGTCGAAGAAGATCTCGGCATAGGCCAGATCGGACAGGATGTAGATGCCGTGCTTGCGGCAGAACTCGACGATCGGGCGGTAGAAGTCCAGACCGACCACCTCGGCCGTCGGGTTCGACGGGTAGTTCAGCACCAGCGCCAGCGGCTTCGGCACGCTGTGGCGCACGGCGCGCTCCAGCATGATCATGAAGCTGTCGATGTCGGTCGACGCCCCGTTCTCCATGCCCACCGGCAGGTGGCGCACCGAGGCGCCGGCCAGGATGAAGCCGAACGGATGGATCGGATAGCTGGGGTTCGGCACCAGGATGATGTCGCCCGGGCTGGTGATCGCCTGGGCGAGGTTGGCCAGCCCCTCCTTCGAGCCGATGGTGACGATGCACTCGGTCTCGGGGTCGATGTCGACGTTGAAGCGGCGCTTGTAATAGGCGGCATGGGCCTTGCGCAGGCCGGGGATGCCGCGGGAGTTCGAGTAGCGATGCGTCTTCGGGTCGCGCACGGCCTCGACCAGCTTGTCGACGATGTGCTGCGGGGTCGCCTGGTCGGGGTTGCCCATGCCGAGGTCGATGATGTCGGCGCCGTTAGCTCGGGCTCGCGCCTTCATCGCGTTCACTTCGGCGAAGACGTAGGGCGGCAGGCGCTTGATGCGATGGAATTCGGTGTTGGACATGGACGCTCCGGAAGACCGCTCCGGTCACGCCACGAACCCAAGAGACCTGCGGACCGGGACTGACGTTCTACCGCCCTAACGCGACGGAAGCGAGGCAAATTTCGCGTGAAGCACGGCGGAATCGGCGCATTGGCGGCGGGGCGCCCGGATGCGATGCCCGGACGGCGCAACGGCGGAACAGCCGAGTAATTCCCTCAACTATGTCATGGTTAAACCTAACTGTGCCTTAACTCATTAGCTTCCATACCTTTATGACAGAGTGCATGGCAGAAGCACCTGAACGTGATCAGACGGTCCGGTCTGCTGGAGAGATGAGATGGTTTCGCTTTTGAGGGCGGTCGACGGCCTGCTCGGCAACATGCGCGTCACGCGGAAGCTGGCGCTCGCCCTATCCATTCCGATGGCGGGCGTGGTGGTGACATCGTCGTTGCTGGTGTGGGATCAGTTGCAGGCCAGCCGCAGCGCCGAGGATCTGGCGTCCGTGACCCGCCTGTCGGTCGGCATGACCAGCCTCGTGCACGAGCTGCAGAAGGAACGCGGATCGTCTTCCGTGTTCCTCAGCGGCAAGCTTGACGAGGACCGCCGGCGGATGGAGACGGTGCGGACCGCGTCGGACGCCAAGCTGGCGGAGCTGATGCCGCAGTTCGCCTCCGCCCGCATCCGCGACCGCCATGTGGCCACGGCGATGGACAGCGCCCGCGACGCATTGTCGCAGCTGACCGGCCTGCGCAGCGGCGTGAACGCGATGACCCAGTCGCCGCTGGAAACGGTGGCGAGCTACACCGTCATGATCCGCAAGCTGCTGGACGCCGCCGGACAGGCCCGCAGCATGTCCGACGACAGCGACCAGCTGCGCGCGGCCGACGCCATGGTCTCCCTGTCGGAGGCGAAGGAGCGGCTGGGCCAGCAGCGCGCGGTCGGCGGGGCCGCCTTCCGCAAGGACCGGTTCCCCACCGACGCGCATGAACGCTTCATCGAGCTGAACGGCGAATACAAGGCGCTGATGGCCGGCCTGAAGGCCAAGCTGACGGCGGATGAGGCGGCCTTCTTCGACCGGACCCTTGCGGGCGGCGCGGTCGAGGAGGTGGAACGGATGCGCCGCATCGGCATCGCCTCCGCCTATGGCGCCGGGAACCAGGGGGTGGATGCCGGCAAGTGGTTCGACGCCATCACCGTCACCATCGACATGCTGCGCACCGTCGAAACCCGGGTGGCCGACAATCTGATCGCGCTGGCCAACCGGGACGTGCGGGATTCGATGACCCGTCTGACCGGCGTCATCATCGGGGTGGCGGTGCTGCTGGTGATGATGACGCTGATCGCCTTCCTGGTCGCCCGCAACATCACCCGTCCCATCGCCCGCCTGAACGGCGACATGGCCCGGCTGGAAGCGGGCGAGCGCGAGTTGGCCATCGCCGGGGCCGGGCGCGCCGACGAACTGGGCGCCATTGCCCGCCGCCTGGACCAGTTCCGCCTCAGCCTCGCCGAGGCCGACCGGCTCGCCGCCGAACAGCAGCGGCATCAGGAGGAACGCCTGCGCGAGGCCGAGCGTCTGGAACGGCTGGTGGCGGAGTTCGACCGCCACATCGAATCGGTGGCCGAACGGCTGGCGGGTGCCGCCACCGGGCTGCGCGGCAATGCCGAGCACATGAGCCGCATCGCCTCCGACACCGAAGAGCATGTGCTCTCGGTCGCCCGCGCGTCCGAAGGCGCATCCAGCAACGTCCAGGCCGTCGCCGCCGCGACGGAGGAGCTGACCGCCTCCATCGCCGAGATCGGGCGCCAGATGGCGGGCTCCACCCAGATGGCGGAACGTGCCGTCACCGACGTGCGCCGCACCGCCGACGTGATTGCCGACCTCAGCGGCGCCGCCCAGCAGGTGGGCGAGATCGTGCGGATGATCACCGAGATCGCCAGCCAGACCAATCTGCTGGCCTTGAACGCCACCATCGAGGCCGCACGCGCGGGCGAGGCCGGCAAGGGCTTCGCCGTGGTCGCTCAGGAGGTAAAAAGCCTCGCCAACCAGACGGCCAAGGCGACGGACGACATCACGGCGAAGGTCACGGAAATCCAGGCGGCCACCGACCAGACCGTGCAGGCCATCGGCGGCATCGGCACCATCGTCACCCGCATCGAGGAGAACATCTCCGCCGTCGCCGCCGCGGTGGAAGAGCAGAACGCCGCCACCGCGGAAATCGGCCGCAACGTCCGTCAGGCGGCCGACGGCACCGACCAGGTCTCCCACAACGCGGCCCTGGTCAGCACCGAAGCCGGCCGTGCCGGAGCCATGGCGAAGGAGGTGCTGTCGATGGCCGACGCCCTCAAGCAGAACGCCGACAGCCTGCGCAGCGACGTGACGAACTTCATCGAGCAGATCCGGGCGGCGTGAGGGGATGGGTGAGGTCGCATAGCCGGAGCGAAATCACTTCGCTGACGGACGACCTCACCCCCGCCCCATCTCCGCCGCCTTGGCATACTTCTTCTTCGCCACCTCCAGCGACGCCAGCAGTTGCTGACCGGTAGCGCCGCCGTCGCCGCTGACGCGGCCGGTCATCACCGCCTTGATCGCGTCGACATGGGCCTTGAACAGCAGATGTTCGTTGGCGGTGACCGTGGTCAGGCCGCCGCGGGTCGCTTCGTAAAGCGACTTGGCGATGTGGGTGATCAGCGGATAGCCGAAGATGCCGCCCTGCCCGCGCATCTCGTGGGCGGAGCGGTTGACCTGGGCCAGCAGGCCGGACACGGCGTCCGGTTCCCGCGGCAGGCGGTCGATGCGGCGGCCCATCTCCTCAACCTCCGCCCCGATCCAGACGGCGTAGTCGCCGGCCCGGTTCAGGATTTCCTCCTCCGCGGCGGCCAGCACTTCCGGCGGCAGAGTGGGAACCGGGTCGCGCGGGGCGAGGCCGACCTTGGCGCCCAGCCGGTTGGGCAGGTCGAAATAGATCACCGGAAAGCGGTCGATCCCGCGCGCCTTCGACGCGCTGTGCACCACCAGGATTTCCGACGGCGCGGTCGTCCGGCAATCCATGGCGACCGGCTTGTCGGCGCGGCGGCGGTCGGGGCCGAAATAGCCCTTGGCCAGGACGAAGCGGCGCGGCCGGGCGATGGCGAACAGCAGCCGGCTGGCGATGGTGTGCGCGGAGAATGGCTTGGCGATGAAGTCGGTGGCTCCGAGATCGCGCGCCTGCTCCACATACTGGCGGTCGGCCGCACCCGACAGCATCAGGACCGGCAGGAATTTGTCCGGGCTCCTGGGGCTGTAGCGGATCCAGCGCAGCAGCATCAGCCCGTTGACCTCGGGCATCACCAGATCGGACAGGATCAGGTCGACCGGGGCGGTCCCCGGCGGCAGGGCGGCGCGCCGTTCCTCCAGCCAGCGGATGGCGTCGGCGCCGCTCGCCACCCCCTCCACCCGGCCGATGCCAATGGTGCGCAGGGTGGCGGTCAGGACCGCGCGGATGAAGCTGCTGTCCTCCACCACAAGGACCGACAGAAGATCGAGCTTCGGCTGGGTCATCGCCCTCTGCTTGAGAAACCGGGCCATATCCCCGCATTCACCACCCATTCTTCTGGCACAGCCACGCGCCTTTGGCGAGAGACAAGCCGAACGAGACAGAAGGCGTCGCGGCGGTTACCCTCCGCCCTGCAAACAGACGCACCAACCAACAACGAGAGGATTCGCCCGATGCCGCAGCCCGATCACGTCATGGCCCTGCCCCTGCCGGAAAAGCCGGACCTCGATCCCGACATGCAGGCGCTGTTCGACAAATGCGTGGAGAAGCTGGGCTTCGTGCCGAACGTGCTCCAGGCCTACAGCCTGCGGCCGAAGAAGCTGCGCAACTTCGCCATGCTCTACAACGAGCTGATGCTGGGCGAGAGCGGCCTCAGCAAGCTGGAGCGCGAGATGATCGCGGTCGTCGTCTCCTCGGCCAACCATTGCTATTACTGCCTCGTCGCCCATGGGCAGGCGGTGCGCAAGCTGTCCGGCGACCCTGAGCTGGGCGAGATGCTGGTCGCGAACTACCGCGTCGCCCCGCTGGAGCCGCGCCGGCGCGCCATGCTCGACTTCGCCTGGAAGCTGACGAAGGAGCCGATGTCGGTGGGCGAGCCCGACCGCGAGGCCCTGCGCGCCGTCGGATTCAGCGCGGAGGACATCTTCGACATTGCCGATACGGTCGGCTTCTACAACATGTCCAACCGTCTCGCGACCGCGGTGGACATGATCCCCAACCGCGAGTACCACAGCCAGGATCGTTAACGCCGGGCCGCCGACGCCCGTCTTCCGGCACCACCGAGGCCACACAGGGTTGGAATCATGAGGATCGTCCGCTTCTTCGTGCGACTGTTCGCCGTCATCGGCTTCCTGCTGGTGGCCGGTGCGGTGGCGGTGGTGGTGCTGGCCGTCCGCCACGAGCCCGCCCTGCCCGACGCGGTGGTGCTGGAACTCGACCTGACCAAGCCGCTGGCCGAGAGCGAGAGCGGCAGGATCGGCAGCTTCTTCGAGCACCAAACGACGCTGCGGGAAGTGCTGGATGCGCTGGACGGCGGCCGGCGCGACCCGAAAGTGAAGGGCGTGCTGGCCCGCTTCGGCGACGACAGCATCGGCTTCGCCCAAACGCAGGAGCTGCGGGCGGCCATCGAGCGCTTCCGCGCGTCCGGCCGCTTCGCCGTCGCCTTCGCGGAGGAATATGGCGGCGCCGGGCCGGGCAACCGTTCCTACCTGCTGGCCAGCGCCTTCGACGAGGTGTGGCTGCAGCCGCTCGGCACGCTGGGCATCACCGGCATGTCGGTGGAGCTGCCCTTCGCCCGCGACGCCTTCGAACAGCTGGGCGTGCAGCCGCAATTCGCCCAGCGCGAGGAATACAAGAGCTTCGCCGAGACCTTCACCAAGTCCGGCATGACCCCGGCCAACCGCGAGATGATGGAGGCGCTGGTCGCCGACCTCACCAGGCAGCTGGTCGACGGCATCGCCGCCAGCCGACGCCTCGCCCCCGCCGCGGTACGGACCGCCATGGACAATGCCCCGCTGCTGAGCCGCGAGGCGCTGGACCAGAAGCTGGTCGACCGGCTCGGCTATGCCGACGAGGCGCGCGACGCGGCGCTGAAGCGCGCCGGCGCCGGGGCGGAACTGGTGGAACCCTTCGATTACCTGTCGGTGGCCGGCGGTCCCAACGACAGCGGCCCGACCATCGCCCTGATCCACGCCGTCGGCACCATCTCCGGCGGCAAGAGCGAGAAGCCGGCGCTGGGCGAGGTCGCCGCCGGGTCCGAGAGCATCGTCGAAGCCATCGAGGAGGCCGCCGACGACCCCGACGTGCGCGCCATCCTGTTCCGCATCGACAGCGGCGGCGGCTCCGTCTCCGCGTCGGAGGCGATCCGGCGGGCTCTGGAAAAGGCGCGCCAGAACGGCAAGCCGGTCATCGCCAGCATGGGCGACGCCGCCGCGTCGGGCGGCTATTGGATCGCGCTGGCGGCCGACCGCATCGTCGCCTCGCCCGCCACCGTCACCGGATCCATCGGCGTCGTCGCCGGCAAGTTCGGCGTCGGCGGCCTGTCCGACAAGCTGGGCATCCATTGGGACCGCGTGCAGGGCGCCCGCAACGCCGGCCTGTGGTCGCCGCTGCGCCCCTTCGACGACAGCGGGGCGGAGCGGCTGAACGCCATCATCGACGACACCTACGCCAATTTCCTGCAGCGGGTCGCCGAAGCCCGCCGCATGTCGCCGGATCAGGCGCGCAACGTCGCCAAGGGGCGGGTGTGGACCGGCGCGCAGGCCCGCGAACTCGGTCTCGTCGACGAGCTGGGCGGGCAGGAACAGGCGCTGGTCCTGGCGCGGACCGCCGCCGGCCTGTCGCCGGACGCCGCGGTGACGCTGGCCCCCTACCCGCCGCCGAAATCCGTCACCGAACAGCTGATGGAGCTGATGTCCGGCCGCGGCGAGCTGGTGGGCGCCATGGCCGCGGTGGCGGAGTTGCGCCCCCTGCTGGCCCAGCTGCGCCCGCTGGTCGCTGCCGTCCAGGGCGACGGCGTGCAGGCCCGGATGCCGGCGATGTCGCTGGAGCGTTGAGGACAAAGCCGTGCCAATCGGCGGGCCCCGCTTCAAATCCGCGGGGTCCCGTGCTACATCCTCGCCGCTATGCTGCACATCAATGACCTGACCTTCCGCTTCGGCGGCCGAGTGTTGTTCGACCACGCGACGGCGGTCGTGCCCAAGGGGCACCGCGTGGCGCTGGTCGGCCGCAACGGCACCGGCAAGTCCACCCTGCTGAAGCTGATCTCGGGCCAGCTGCAGACCGATGCCGGTGCGGTCACGCTGCCGGCCGGTATGCGGATGGGCATGGTGGCGCAGGAGGCGCCCAGCGGCCCCACCACCCTGATCGACGCCGTGCTGGCCGCCGACACCGAACGCACCGCCCTGCTGGCGGAGGCGGAGACGGCGACCGACCCGATGCGGATCGGCGAGATCCACGCCCGGCTTGCCGACATCGAGGCGCATTCCGCCCCGTCGCGCGCGGCGCAGGTTCTTTCCGGCCTGGGCTTCGACGCCGAGGCGCAGCAACGCCCCTGCTCCGACTTCTCCGGCGGCTGGCGGATGCGCGTGGCGCTGGCCGGCGTGCTGTTCTCCCGCCCCGACCTGCTTCTGCTGGACGAGCCGACCAACCACCTCGACCTCGAAGCCACCATCTGGCTCGAGGGCTATCTGAAGAACTACCCGCACACCATCCTGCTGGTCAGCCACGACCGCGAGCTGCTGAACGCGGTGCCCACCACGACGATCCACATCGACCAGGGCAAGCTCGTCACCTACAGCGGCAATTACGACCAGTTCCTGGCACAGCGCCGCGCCAACCAGGAGCGCCTCGCCTCCATGGCCGCCAAGCAGGAGGCGCGCCGCAAGCACATGATGTCCTATGTCGACCGTTTCCGCTTCAAGGCCAGCAAGGCCCGTCAGGCGCAGAGCCGCCTGAAGCTGCTGGAGAAGATGGAGTCGATCACGCTGATGGAGGACGATCCCGAGGTCGTCTTCAACTTCCCGCCGCCCGACGAGCTGGCGCCGCCGCTGATCGCGCTGGAGGGGGTGAGCATCGGCTACGGCGACAAGGTCATCCTGCGCCGCGTCAACCTGCGCATCGATATGGAGGACCGCATCGGCCTGCTGGGCGCCAACGGCAACGGCAAGTCGACGCTGGTCAAGCTGCTGGCCAACCGGCTGCAGCCGATGGCCGGCGAGATGCGGCGGTCGTCCAAGCTGCGCATCGGCTATTTCGCCCAGCATCAGGCCGAGGAGCTGGACCTGTCGCTGACGCCGATCCAGCAGACCCAGCGCATCATGCCGCTGGCGCTGGAGGAGAAGGTCCGCGCCCATCTGGGCCGCTTCGGCTTCCCCCAGGCGAAGGCGGAGACCAAGATCGCCAGCCTGTCGGGCGGCGAGAAAGCGCGCCTGCTGCTGGCGCTGATGAGCCGGGAAGTCCCGCACATCCTGATGCTGGACGAACCTACCAACCATCTGGACATCGACAGCCGCGAAGCGCTGATCGAGGCGATCAACGATTTCCCCGGCGCCGTCATCATCATCAGCCACGATCCTCACCTGATCGAGATGACCGTTGACCGGCTGCTCCTGGTCGCCGACGGCACGGTGCAGAGCTATGACGGCGACCTGGACGATTACCGCCGCTATCTGCTGGACCGCGCCAAGGCGGAACGGGCGGTGGCGAAGGGCGGCACCGAGCGCGACGCCGGCCCGAACAAGAAGGACCAGCGCCGCGCCGCCGCCGAGGCGCGCACCGCGCTCGCCCCGCTGAAGCGCAAGGCGACCGACGCGGAGGCGCTGGTGAACAAGCTGAGCGAGGAAAAGCGTAAGATCGAGGCGAAGATGGCCGATCCCGCCCTCTACACCGGCCCCTCCGACAAGCTGACCAAGCTGCAGATCGAACTGGGCACGGTGGAAAAGAAACTGGCGACCGCCGAGGAAAGCTGGCTGGAGGCGCTCGAAAGCTACGAGAGCGCCGCGGCGGAGGCCGGCGTTTGAACGCCCGCCGCCGCATCGACGACGCCGACAGCGACGCGTTCGATGGCGAGTCGCTGGAACGCGAGGCCCAGCGGGACGGCACCGTCGCCCTGCCCGCCGTCTGCGCCGAAGCGGAGGAGGAACGGACCTCCGACGTTCTGGCCCGCTTCCGCGCCAACCTGCCTGCCGGCCGGGTCACGCTGGGTGACCTGATCCGGGCGCTGGGCGACCGGTCGCTCGGCACCATCCTGCTGGCGCTGTCACTGCCCACCATCGCCCCGGTGCCATTGGGCGTGTCCTGCCTGTTCGACCTGCCCATCGTGCTCTACACCGCCCATCTCGCCTTCGGGCGGCGTGGGGCGGGGCTGCCGGACTGGCTGCTGCGCCGCTCCATCGGCACCGGGCTGGCCGCCCGCACGCTGGACGCCGCCATGCCGCGGCTGGTGTGGATCGAGCGGATGCTGAAGCCGCGGCTTCACCGCCTTGCCCGCATCGACCAGGAACGCTGGTTCGGGCTGCTGCTGTTCATCCTGACGCTGACCTGCATCATCCCGCTGCCGCTGACCGGCTGGCTGCCGGGCTTCGCGCTGGTGCTGATCTCGCTGGGGCTGATCGAGCGCGACGGCGGGGCCATCGGCGTCGGGCTGGGCCTGACCGTGGCCGCACTGGTGTTTCTGACGCTGGTGGCGAGCAGCCTGTCATACGCAGGTCACCAACTTCTGGCAGCAACGCTGTAGCAGGGCGGCCGCCGACGGGCCGTCCCGACACAGGGAGGCTCCGATGACCCAGACGGCACCCGCCCCGCTTTCCGAATCCTGGCTGTTCTTCCGCCGCTGGCTGGCCGATCCCTGGGCGATGGGCTCCGTCGCCCCGTCCTCCCGGTCCCTGCGCTGCCGCATCACCCGCGAGATCCGCTGCGATGCGGACGAGGTGGTGGTGGAGTTCGGCGGCGGCACCGGTCCGATCACCGCCGCGATCCTCGACTCCGGCATTCCGGCGGACCGCCTGTTCAGCTTCGAGATCGACCGGGATTTGGCCCGCCACCTGCGCAACCGCTGCCCCGCCGTGACCGTCTTCGCCGACGATTGCCGCAAGGCGCCGGAGCTGCTGGGCGAGTCGCTGTGCGGCAAGGTGGGCACGGTGGTGATCGGCATCCCGATGATCACCTTCCCGCTCGCCTTCCAGCGCGAGGTGCTGGACGCGACCTTCCGCATCCTGCGGCCGGGCGGCCGTTTCCTGCTCTACAGCTTCATGCCGCATTCCCCGCTGGACCGGGCGGCGCTGGGGCTGGAGGGCCGCAGGCTGGGCTTCACCCTGCGGAACCTGCCGCCCGCGTCCGTCTGGGGCTATTGGCGGGCCTGACGGCCTTACGCCTCGCGCACCGACACATGGACGTTGCCGCCGCCCTCGCGGTCGAGCAGGGCGGACGCCTCCCGTTCCTGTTCCGGCGTCCCGACGCGCACCCACAGGATGACGCCGCCGGCCTCCAGCGCGCGGGTGAACTCGTCGGGCTTGGGGTGGCTGGTCAGCTCGTCCAGATAGTCCTTGATCGCGGCCCCGCCGACACCGGCGGCGACCAGGGCCGCAAGCGCCGCTTCGATCGGACCGCCAACGATGGCGATCAGGCCGGCGGTGGTCAGGGGAAAGGCGTATTTCAGCTCGCCCACCAGACCGGTCAGCGCCTCGTCCCGCGGCTTGCCCTTCGGGTCGGCCGCGTCCAGCGAGGCGTGGCTGGCCAGCACCGACAGGTCGGCGCGGTCGAAACCGGCGGCCAGCAGAGCGTCGACCGCCCGGTTGAAGCCGGCGCGGGTGGAGAAGAGGGCAACGACCTCCCGCACCTCGGCGGGCGCCGTGTCCTGGGTCGTTTGCGTCATGATGGCCGTCTCCCTATTTTCATGGTCGGAGTTCCGTCCGATCGCGCGGGTTCCCCCGCAAGCGTCCCGGCGGGGCCCTGCCCTATTGTAGCGACCGGCGGTAAGCGCCCGTCAACCGCCACGGGGACGCAGGCCAGGATCGGTCCTGCAGGCCGGATTGTCCCAGCACCGGCCATCCCGCCTATCCCGCGGCTGCATATCCCGTGATAGGGTGCGCCCCTGACTCACACCCATCCACCGCTTCATGGTTCCCGTGTCCGACACCGCTGCAGAGATCGTTATTCCGCCCGACGCCACCCCGATGATGGCGCAGTATCTGGAAATCAAGCAGGCGCATCCCGACTGCCTGCTGTTCTACCGGATGGGCGATTTCTACGAGATGTTCTTCGACGACGCGGTCAATGCCGCGGCGGCGCTGGACATCGCGCTGACCAAGCGCGGCCAGCATCTGGGCGAGGACATCCCCATGTGCGGCGTGCCGGTGCACAGCCACGAGAATTACCTGCAGCGCCTGATCCGCCAGGGCTTCCGCGTCGCCATCTGCGAACAGATGGAAGACCCGGCCGAAGCGAAGAAGCGCGGCTCCAAATCCGTGGTGAAGCGCGGCGTCATCCGCATCGTCACCCCCGGCACCCTGACCGAGGACAGCCTGCTCGATTCCCGCTCCTCCAACTGGCTGGCGGCGGTGGCGGAGGCGGCCGGCGGGCTGGGGCTGGCATGGCTGGAGATGTCGACCGGCGAACTGGTGGTGCAGCCGGTGGAGCGGACGGGACTCGGCGCCGCGCTGGGCCGGCTCGATCCGCAGGAAGTGCTGATCTCCGAAAAGCTGTCGCAGACGCCGGAGCTGTTCGAGCTTTGGGGCGAATGGAAGTCGCGGCTGACCGTGCAGCCCACCCCGCGTTTCGACAGCGAGAACGGCAAGCAGCGCCTGCTGACCCAGTATGGTGTCGGCACGCTGGACGCCTTCGGCAGCTTCACCAGGGCAGAGGTCGCGGCGGCCGGCGCGCTGGTCGGCTATGTCGAGCTGACGCAGAAGGGCCGCGTGCCGCGCCTGTCGCCGCCGCGGCGCGTCGGGCCGGGCGCGGTGATGGAGATCGACGCCTCCACCGCCCGCAACCTGGAGCTGACACGGACGCTGACCGGGGAGCGGCGCGGCAGCCTGCTCGCCACCATCGACCGCACGGTGACGGGGGCCGGCGCCCGGCTGCTCTGCGCCCATCTCGCCGCCCCGCTGACCGATCCCGCCGCCATCGGCCGCCGGCTCGACATGGTGGAGTTCGCGCTGACGGAGGAGCGTCTGCGCGGCGACCTGCGCCAGTCCCTGCGCAGCTGTCCCGACCTGGAACGCGCGCTGTCGCGCCTGACGCTGGGCCGCGGCGGTCCGCGCGATCTGGCGGCCATCCGCGACGGGCTGCGGCAGGCGGGGCTGATCCGCGAGCTGCTGGCCGGGGCTATGCCGCTGCCGGACGGGCTGGCGGCGCTCGACAAGCGGCTGGGCGCCCATTCGGAACTGGTCGACCAACTGACCCAGGCGCTGGCGCCGGAGCTGCCGCTGCTGGCCCGCGACGGCGGCTTCATCGCCCGCGACTACAGCTATGCGCTCGACGAGCTGGTGACGCTGCGCGACGAGAGCCGCCGGCTGATCGCCGGGCTGCAGGCCAAATACGCGGAAATCGCCGGGGTTCCGTCGCTGAAGGTCAAGCATAACAACGTGCTGGGCTATCACATCGAGGTCACCGCCGCCCATGCCGACAAGCTGATGTCGGACAAGGGCCGCGAGGTGTTCATGCACCGCCAGACCATGGCGAACGCCGTGCGGTTCGGCACGGTGGAGCTGTCGGATCTGGAACGCCGCATCTCCGAGGCAGCCGACAAGGCGCTGGCGGTTGAGTTGGAGCTGTTTGCCGGGCTGGTGGAATCGGTCAGTGCCCGCGCCGATGCCATCGCCCAGGCCGCCCATGCGCTGGCGGCCCTGGACGTCGCCACCTCCTTGGCCGAACTGGCGGAGGAGCGGCGCTACAGCCGGCCGCTGGTGGATGACAGCCTCGCCTTCGCCATCAAGGGCGGCCGGCACCCGGTGGTGGAGGCGGTGCTGGACGCCGTCCACGGCGGGCCGTTCGTGGCGAACGACTGCGATCTTGCGCCCGACAACCGTCTGTGGCTGCTGACCGGCCCGAACATGGCCGGTAAGTCGACCTTCCTGCGCCAGAACGCCCTGATCGCCGTGCTGGCCCAGATGGGCAGCTTCGTTCCGGCGGAGCGGGCGCATATCGGCGTGGTCGACCGGCTCTACAGCCGGGTCGGCGCCGCCGACGACCTCGCCCGCGGTCGGTCCACCTTCATGGTCGAGATGGTGGAGACGGCGGCGATCCTGAACCAGTCCGGCGCGCGCGCCCTGGTGATCCTGGACGAGATCGGCCGCGGCACCGCGACCTTCGACGGCCTGTCCATCGCCTGGGCCTGCGTCGAGCATCTGCACGACGTGAACCGCTGCCGCGCGCTGTTCGCCACCCATTACCATGAACTGACAATGCTGGCCTCCAAGCTGCCGGCGCTGTCCTGCCACACGATGCGGATCAAGGAGTGGCAGGGCGACGTGGTGTTCCTGCACGAGGTGACGGCCGGCGCCGCCGACCGCAGTTATGGCATCCATGTCGCCAAGCTGGCCGGCCTGCCCCCCGCCGTGGTCGGCCGGGCCGACGAGGTTCTGAAACTGCTGGAATCGGGAGACCAGAACGCGACGATCCACCGGCTGGCCGAAGACCTGCCGCTGTTCAGCGCCGCTCTGAAGCGGCCGCCACCGAAGGCGGAAACGGTGGCCGAGGCGCCTTCAGGACCGTCGCCGGTGGAGGAAGCCCTGGCGGGCATCGACCCTGACAGCCTGACGCCACGGCAGGCGCTGGACGAGCTGTACCGCCTGCGCGGGCTGCTGCGGCATTGAGCCGAAGCCCCTGCCCCACTCTTCGGCGCTGAACGCCGAAAGCAAAAAGCCCCTCTCCCGCTACCGCAGGAGAGGGGCTTTTCCTTTACCGCTCGCCGACGATCAGCCGGCCAGCATCTCCAACGCCTTCTGCAGCTTGTCGCGGGCCTGGTCGGCGGCCTCGCGGCGGTCGCGCTGCTCCTCGATCACCTCTTCCGGGGCCTTGGCGACGAACTGCTCGTTCGACAGCTTGGCGTCGATCTTCTTGATCTCGCCGGTCAGCTTGTCGATCTCCTTGGACAGGCGCGCCTTCTCCTTGTCGAGATCGACGATGCCTTCCAGCGGCAGCACCAGGGTGGTCTCGTCCAGCACGGCCTGCACGCTGCTCTTCGGCACGTCGCCCTGCAGCGGCTCGGCGCTGGACAGGCGGGCCATGCGCAGGATCAGGTCGCGGTGGGTGTCCAGCCGCTTCAGGCTGACCGCGTTCGGATCCTTCAGCTTCAGCTCGATCTGCGCCGCCGGCGGGACGTTCATCTCCGACCGCATCGAGCGGACCGAGGTGATGAGCCGCACCACCCAATCCATCTCGTCGCGCGAGGCCGGATCGACGATGTCGGCGGCGAACTCCGGCCATTCCGCCGAGATCAGGCGGTTGGCGCGGGCCGGCGACAGCTGTTCCCACAGCTCTTCGGTGATGAAGGGCATGAGCGGGTGCAGGATGTGCAGGATCTGGTCGAGCACCCAGGCGGTGGTCGCCCGCGTCTCCGCCTTGGCCGCCTCATCCGACCCGGCCAGGATCGGCTTGGTGAACTCCATGTACCAGTCGCAGAAGGTGCCCCAGGTGAACTGGTAGGCGGCTGCGGCGGCCTCGTTGAACTTGTAGGCGCCGATCGACTCGGCGACCTTCTTCGCCGCATCGGCCAGCGCGCCGACGATCCAGCGGTTGACCGTCTGGGTCAGGCCGACCGGCTGGTAACCGGCGACCGGCTCGCAGCCGTTCATCTGGCAATAGCGGGCGGCGTTCCACAGCTTGGTGGCAAAGTTGCGGTAGCCCTCGACCCGGTTCACCGCCAGCTTGATGTCGCGGCCCTGCGCCGCCATCGCCGACAGGGTGAAGCGCAGCGCATCGGTGCCGTACTGGTCGATGATCTCCAGCGGGTCGATGACGTTGCCCTTCGACTTCGACATCTTCTGCCCCTTCTCGTCGCGGACGAGGGCATGGATGTAGACGGTGCGGAAGGGCACATCCTTCATGAAGTGCAGGCCCATCATCATCATCCGGGCGACCCAGAAGAAGATGATGTCGAAGCCGGTCACCAGCACGTCGGTCGGGTAATAGCGGTCCAGCTCCGGCGTCTGGTCGGGCCAGCCCAGCGTCGAGAAGGGCCACAGCGCCGACGAGAACCAGGTGTCGAGCACGTCGGCGTCGCGAGTCAGTTCGACATCCTTGCCGTAGTGCTTGGTTGCGGCGGCGCGCGCCTCCTCCTCCGTCTCCTCGACGAAGAAGGTGCCGTCCGGACCGTACCAGGCCGGGATCTGATGGCCCCACCAGATCTGGCGGCTGATGCACCAGGGCTGGATGTTGCGCATCCATTCGAAATAGGTGTTCTCCCACTGCTTGGGCACGAACACGGTCTTGCCGGTCTCCACCGCCTCGATGGCCGGCTTGGCGAGCGTCGCGGCGTCGACATACCACTGGTCGGTCAGCCACGGCTCGATGGCGACACCGGAACGGTCGCCGTGCGGGACCATGTGGGTGTGCGGCTCGATCTTCTCGAGAAGCTCCAGCGCCTCAAGCTCGGCGACGATTTTCTTGCGCGCCTCGTACCGGTCGAGCCCGCGATAAGCCTCGGGAACATTGTCGTTCAGCCGGGCATCGCGATCCATGATGTTGATCTGCTCGAGCCCGCAGCGCTTCCCGACCTCGAAGTCGTTGAAGTCGTGGGCCGGGGTGATCTTCACCGCGCCCGACCCGGTCTCCGGATCGGCATACTCGTCGCCGACGATGGGGATCAGCCGGCCGACCAGCGGCAGGCGGACCATCTTGCCGATCAGGTCCTTGTACCGCTCATCCTCCGGATGCACCGCGACGCCGGTATCGCCCAGCATGGTTTCCGGACGGGTGGTGGCGACCACGATGTAGCGGCCCTCCTCCCCGTCGATCGGATAGCGGAAGTGCCAGAGGTTGCCCTTGATCTCCTTCTGCTCGACCTCGAGGTCGGAGATGGCGGTGTGCAGCTTCGGGTCCCAGTTGACCAGCCGCTTGTCCTTGTAGATCAGCCCCTGGCGGTGCAGTTCCACGAACACCTTGCGGACGGCGCGGCTCAGCCCCTCGTCCATGGTGAAGCGCTCGCGCGGCCAGTCGGGCGAGGCGCCCAGGCGGCGCAGCTGGCGGGTGATGGTGCCGCCCGACTCGGCCTTCCACTCCCACACCTTGTCGATGAAGGCGTCGCGGCCGAAATCGTGGCGGGTCTTGCCGTCCTTGGCCAGATTGCGCTCAACCACCATCTGGGTGGCGATGCCGGCGTGGTCGGTGCCCGGCTGCCACAGCGCGTCGCGGCCGCGCATGCGGTTGTAGCGGGTCAGCACGTCCTGGATGGTGAAGGTCAGCGCATGGCCCATGTGCAGGCTGCCGGTGACGTTCGGCGGCGGCATCATGATGGTGTAGGGCTTGCCGTTCCCCTGCGGCTGGGCGGCGAAAGCGCCCGACTCTTCCCACAGGCGGTAGTGCTTCTCCTCGACCTCGGCGGGCCGGTACGTCTTTTCCAACATCACCACGAACTTTCGCTAGAAACGTCTCAACCAGGGCTTGGGGAGGCAGGATCAGAACTTCTGCGACCGCCGGATCATGCGGTCGATCTCCTGCTGGACCAGCCGCTCGACCACGGTCGGCAGGTTCTCGTCCAGCCACTCCTTCAACAGCGGCTTCAGCAGTTCGCGCACCACCTCCTCCACCGTGCGGATGCCGATGGGCATCGGGCCGATAGACAGGTCGTCGCCCAACTCGCGCGCCAGATGGGTCAGGTGATGCGAGGCATCCTCCGCCGTCCGGCGGGAGATCAGCCCGTCATCGACCTCCACCGGCCGGCGGCGCGGACGCGGCGGGGGCGGCGGCTCGTCGTCCTCGAACTCGTCGAAGGCCGGCATCGGCCGGCGCGCCGGGCGCGGCGGCGGCACGGGATCGGGTTCCGGCTCCTCCCAGCGCGGCGGCGGAGGGGGCGGCGGCGACGGTTCCGGGAACGCCGGTTCGTCGGGCCAGGGATCGGGGTCCGGCTGGCCGAAGTCCGGCCGCTCGTCCGGCTCGTCCTCCACCATCTGGGTCAGTTCCAGGACGTCGTCGTCCTCATCCACCGGCGGGGGTGGCGGGGGCGGCGGCGGAGGGGGTGGCGGCGGAGGAGGCGGCGAAGGCGCCTGGGCTTCCGACTTGGCCGGCTCGCCGTCCTCGGAAATGATCCGCCGGATGGAGGCGAGGATTTCCTCCATCGAAGGTTCTTGCTGGCCCTTATCGCTCATCGTGGCAACCCGAGACGTCAACCTGACCCAAACCTAGGGCAGGGCTGACAAAAAAGCCATAATACAAAAACGGCCCGCTTTCGCGGGCCGCTTCGTTCATTCGGTCACCGAAGTTCCGAACCACTTGCCCCGCGTCTTGTCGTAATTCGCCTGCGGGTCGTATTTCTGGACCGGCAGGTTCAGCCGGTCGGCGGTCAACTGTCCGCTGGCCGCCAGAACATTGAAGGCCGCGACCATCTCGTCGTGCTGGGCACGGACCAGGAAGACGCGGGCGTTCAGAAGTTCCTGCTCCTGGTTCAGCACATCGAGCACGGTGCGCGACCCGACCTGCGCCTCCTGCCGGACGCCTTCCAGGGCGATCTGCGCCGCCTTGATCTGCGCCGTGTAGGACTCGATGCTGGCGCGCGCGGTCTGCAGGGCCTGCCAGGCGCTGACCGCCGATTCGGTCACCTGACGGCGGCTTTCCTCGATCTGCAGGCGGGCCTGGTTGGCCGTCTGCTTCGCCTCGCGGACCAGCGCTTCGGGCTGGCCGGCCTGATAGAGCGGGATGGTCACCTGGGCGGTGATCTGCGCGCTGTCGGAGCGGTTCAGCTCGACGCCGGACGTGCGGCCCGGATCATAGGTGCGGGTGCCGCTTGCCGACAGGTTCACCGACGGCAACAGGCGGCCGTACTGCTGGTCCACCGCCTCGCGCTGCGCCGCCTCGGAGTAGGAGGCGGACAGGACGTTCGGGTTGTTGGCGCGGGCCAGCTCGACCAGCTCGTCCAGGTTCTTCGGCAGGCGGAAGGCCGGCTTGGGAGCCTTCAGTTCGCCGGGAGCCGATCCCACCAGACGCTCGTAGGTCGCGCGGGAGGCGCGGAGCGTGCCTTCGGCCGAGATCTTCGACGCGATGGCGGCCGACAGGCGCGACTCGGACTGGCTGACGTCGGTGCGGGTGTACTCACCGACGCGGAAGCGGTCGCGGGCGGCGTCCAGCTGGCGGCGCAGCACCTGCTCGTTGTTGGTCTGCAGCTGCAGGATGGCCTGATTCTGGACGATGTCCAGATAGGCCTGCGCCGCGGCCAGCAGCACCGACTGCTCGGAAGCGATCAGGGTGGCGCGCTGCGCCTCGACCAGCCGTTCGGCGCGGCGGACGGCCGGCGCCACGGTGGCGTCGTAGATCGGCTGGGTCGCGGTGACGCCGACGCTCTTCGCATTGGCCTCCGACCCCGTCGATCCGCCGTCGAACTTCGATTCGCCCATCGAGCGCGTGATGCCGGCGGTGACCCGCGCGGTCGGGCGGTAGCCGGACAGCGCCTGGGGCACGCCTTCGTCGACGGCGCGCAGGCGGGCGCGCTGGGCGCCGATGGTCGGGTTGTTGGCATAGGCCTGGGCGAGGGCCTGTTCGAGGGTCTGCGCCTGGGCCGTACCACCGCCGGTCACTGCTGTGCCCATGGTGGCGGTCAGGGTCAGGGCCGTCGCCAGCAGCCAGCGGCGCGCAAAACGGCTTCGCACGGTCATGTTCAGTAGACCTTCATGTTCGGGTCGATTCGGCGCGCCCAGGCGTCGACGCCGCCATCGAGGTTGATGGCACGGTCGAAACCCTTGGAACGCAGCCACATGGTGACCTGCGCGCTGCGTCCACCGTGATGGCACACGACGACGACGTCGCGGTCCGTCGGCAGCTCGCCCACCCGGCCGGGAAGCCCGTTCATCGGGATGTGCAGGCTGCCGTCGATGGCGCACAGCGCGAACTCCCACGGCTCGCGCACGTCGAGGACAACCATCTCGTCGCCGGCCTTCCGGCGACGGTCTAGCTCTTCCACCTCGATCTCAAACGGTGCGGCCATGGATGCTCACTTTCGTGCAAGGGCGGCGGCGACGGTAGCGCAGAACCGCGCAGAGGTAAACTGCACGGTTCAGTTCAAGACCTCATCCAACCGGTGAAACCGGTCAGAACACGAAAGACGCCTTCTTTTCGAAGCCCGGCAGGGCGTGCGGCTTGGCTTCGAACAGGATGCGGCTGGACACGATGCCGGCGATGCGCTGGAACAGGCGGACCTCCCCGACGCTGCCGCTGCCCTGCACCACCGCGACGAGACGCCCGCCTTCGGCCAGCTGCTCGGTCAGCGCGGCCGGCACTTCCGGCACGGTACCTTCGACGACGATGACATCGTAAGGGGCGTTTTGGGCGTACCCCTCAGCCAGCGGGCCGGTGACGGCCTTGGCGTTGGCGATGCCCTGCCCGGCCAATGCCGCGGTGGCGGCGGCGGTCAGCTCCTCGTCGCAGTCGAGGCCGATCACGGAGGCGGCCAGACGGCCCAGCACCGCGGTGGAGTAGCCGCCGGCCGCACCGACGTCGAGCACCCGGTCGGTCTCCTGCACGGCGACCGCCTGCAGCATGCGGGCGAACACCATCGGCTCCAGCAGGAAGCGGCCCTTGCCGATGGGAAGATCGTCGTCGACATAAGCGACGCCGCGCGCCGACGGAGGGACGAAGGCTTCGCGCGGAAGCTCCGACAGGACATCGACGAGACGATGATCGGTCACCTTGTTGGGGCGGATCTGTCCCTCGACCATGAAATAGCGTGCGGCGGCGAAATCGGTCATGGCGGTCGCTTATTGATGTGTTGTGACGACACCGGCACCAAGCCGAACAGCGGACGGCTTCCTGCCATGGCGGTATATAGCCGCAAAGGCCGGGCGAACACAACGCCACAGGGATCCCGGCGCCGGGCCGCCGAGGGGCTTTGCCGGGGACTGGAAAAACGCATCCCGCACGGCTGCATCGGACAGGGGGGCAGATGGGGCCTGCGGACCTGTCCGGCCGGGACGTTCGACGATGTTCAAAAATCGTCACCATTCGCCTTGACCGCTCCGTTCCGTGCCGCTATACCACCGCTCCACACCGAGGGCGCACCGGAAACGGCGCGCCGGTGCCGGTCAGGATGGCGCGGTGGCAGAGTGGTGATGCAGCGGACTGCAAATCCGTGTACGTGGGTTCGATTCCCGCCCGTGCCTCCATACCTGACCAATTGAAGACAGAGTAACGAAGACAGCCAAAGCCCCAGCGCAGCGGTCAGACCACAGCCCCGCCCCCGGCGGGGCTTTTCGCGTTTGGGCCTTGTTTTCGTTGGCGAAACGGCCGCCCAACCCCTTCGGAAAATAAATTCGCTTTTCTGTCGGAATTGGCTTGGCAGGGCCGAACGGTTCGGCTATACACCCGCCACGCCAACAACGGCGGCCGCCGAAAGGTGGGTCACCGATCCCGGTTAGCTCAGTTGGTAGAGCAGCGGACTGTTAATCCGCTTGTCGCTGGTTCGAGTCCAGCACCGGGAGCCAGATCGAAAAGGCCGAATGCCCAGCGCATCCGGCCTTTTCTCTTTGACGGCTATTGACGCTTGACTGTGGCGCTTCAGTACCCGAATTCGGTTTAAAGCGGCCGGGCTAGGTCCCATGGCTGCCCGCCCTACTCAGAACTAGACCCAAAAGACGATCCAGACTTGCCGGAAGCGAAATGCCGCGTGAAGCCGCGCGGCGTTAGACTTGATAACAATTCCGGACCTAAGTCGTGGGCCGGGCGTCTCCAGCCGATGGAGGTTCGCCGTGCTTCTGCCATTCCAGTCCGAACGCTTCCGCACCGCACCCCCGGTCGACGGCCCCGGCCATCGACGGTCGCCCGACAACGGCGAACAGCCGGTCCGGACCACCGACTGCGTCACCGCAATCCTGCTGTTCTTCGCGGCCGTGCTGCTGGCCCTGCTTGCCTTCAGCGCCGATTGGGACGGGACGGCGACCGACAGCAGGCCGCAGGCCTACGAGAACACGCCGGTCCTGGTCATCCCGCCCCACCCGCGCTGAGGCGCCCGGCCTATTCGACCAGATCGTCGTAGATGGTCCCGTCGGGGTCGGACGGATCGGCGCCGGCCGCGACGGCCACCCGTTTCCACTCCCCGCACCAGTCGGTGGACAGGGTGATGGGGAAATCGCCTTCGGGGCTGCGCGGGGTCACCACCGGCGGATAGCGCCGGCAGGTCCCCTTCGGCCCGCGCTGGCGGAGCCCCTGCCCCTCCCAGAAGCGGCAGGTGTAGCAGGTATCGAGTCGCTTCATCGCGGACCGGTCTCCTTCTCGTCGCCGGCCGCCCCGGTCACCGCATGTGCCGCGATCCCTCCCCTCAGCCGGTGGAGGGCGGCTTTCCCGGCCGGAGCGTGTTGGCGCACTTGGCGTAATACGCCTTGATGTCCGCGTCCAGAACGCTGCGGCGACGCCCCTCCTCCGAGTCCTCCGGCGCGTCGCTCAGGCGCTGGAACTCCTGGACCGCCCGCTCCAGGTCCTGATCGCTGTCGATGGGCATGATACCGTCTCTCCCTCTGGCTTTTCGGTCGTTCAGGACAACAGCGGCCGACCCCGGTATGTTTCCGCGCCTCCCGCCCGGCCCGAGACGCCCGGCTCGCGATGAATGACCGCTTGATGAGCGGCGACTCGCACGCAATGTCATGTGAGTGTCACCCGAGTCGCGACGGACAGGGCTGCGCGGCAGCGGGGGTGCCTTCTGGCCCTGCCCTTGCGCGGGAGTGCGGTGTCATGCGGGTCGTCTCAACACCGGTCGCGCCGCGCTGGGCGGCCGGCATCCTGTTCCTTGCCTTCGCCCTGGCCTTCGGACCGGCCCCGGCGGCCGAACCGGATCAGCTGGATCCGGAGCGCGTCGTCCGCTCCATCGTCGGCATCCGCGCCGTGGTGCCGCCCGACAGCCAGAGCGCCCGCAGCCTGGGGACCGAACGCGAGGGCAGCGGCGTCGTCATCGACGGCTCCGGCCTGATCCTGACCATCGGCTATACGGTGATGGAGGCCTCGCAGATTCAGGTCACCGCCGCTGACGGCCGCAGCTATCCCGCCAACATGGTCGCCTACGACCACGTCAGCGGGTTCGGCCTGCTGCGGGCGGAGTTGGGATTCCAGGCGCCCTGGCTGCGGCTGGCCGATTCGTCGGCGGTGAAGGAGGGGGATACGCTGCTGGCGCTGAGCGGCGGCGACGGCCGCGGCGCCGCCGCCGTGAAGCTGGTCAGCAAGCGGGAGTTCGCCGGCTATTGGGAGTATCTGCTGGACGAGGCCCTTTTCACCTTCCCGCCGATCCGCGCCTTCAACGGCGCCGCCCTGGTCAACCGCGAAGGCAGGCTGGTCGGCATCGGGTCGCTGCTGGTGATGGAGGCCATGGAAGGCCGCGGCGTTCCCGGCAACATGTTCGTCCCCATTTCCGCCCTGGAACCGATCCTGGCCGACCTGCTCGCCTACGGCCGGCGGCAGGAGCCGGCGCGGCCCTGGCTGGGCGTCACTCTGCGGGAGGAGATGGGCCAGCTGATGGTGGAGAAGGTGTCGCCGCGCAGCCCGGCCGACTCGGCGGGCCTGCGTCCCGGCGACCGGATCGTCGGCCTCGGCGGGCAGCGCTTCACCGGACTGGCCGACTTCTACCGCAAGCTCTGGGGCCTGGGGCCGGCGGGGGTGGTCGTCCCGCTGGAGGTGATGCGCGGCGCCACCCTGACCCCGGTGCCGGTGCCCTCGGCCGACCGCGTGAGGTTCCTGCGGCTGAACCCGACGCTGTGACCGGGCGCTCAAGCCTTTTGCCCGGCCGCGTGCTTGTCGGCGCCGTTCCGGCGGTGCACCCTGCCGGCAACAGCCATCCCGTGGGACCGCGCCGACCATGAACCATCCCGATATCGAGATCCTCGACAAGAAGACCCCCTACAAGGGCTTCCTCACCATCGATGTCTACCGCTTGCGCCACAAGAAGTTCGACGGGACCTGGACCGACGTGCTGCCCCCGCGCGAGGTCTGCGACCGCGGCGAGGCGGTGGGCGTCCTGCTGTACGACCCGGACCGCGACACCGTGGTGATGATCGAGCAGTTCCGCGTCGGCTCCGCCGCGGCCGGCGGCCCCGCCTGGATGACCGAGATCGTCGCCGGCATGGTCGGTGAAGGCGAGACGCCGGAGGAGGTAGCGCGCCGCGAATCGCTTGAGGAGGCCGGCTGCGAAATCCGGGAGATCGAGAGGATCTGCGACTATTACGTCAGCCCCGGCGCCTTCACCGAACTGGTCACCGTCTTCTGCGGCCGGGTCGACAGCCGCAACCTCGCCGCCACCGGCGGGCTGGAGGAGGAGCACGAGGACATCCGCATCCTGGCCATGCCCGCGGATGAGGCGATCCGCATGATGGACGAGAACCGCCTTCGCAATTCCGTCGCCATCATCGCTATCGGCTGGCTGGCCCGCCACCGCGACTCCCTGCGCGAGCGCTGGCTCAACACCTGAAATCCTGCCTGATTTTTCACGTCTCCGAAATGTTCAATGCAGCATTTCACACCGCCACCTTGAAACAGCGGACCGCAGCCCTGATAGTATCGGCAGAAATCCACATCAGACCTTAGGAGTACCCGCCTTGGACATCCGCAACGGCTTCATCGGCGCCATCGGCAACACGCCGCTGATCCGCCTGGAAGGACCTTCGAAGGCGACGGGCTGCGAGATCCTGGGCAAGGCGGAGTTCCTGAACCCCGGCGGGTCGGTGAAGGACCGCGCAGCGCTTGCCATCGTGCGCGATGCCGAACAGCGCGGGCTGCTGCGCCCCGGCGGCACCATCGTAGAGGGCACGGCCGGCAACACCGGCATCGGGCTGGCCCTGGTCGGCAACGCGCTCGGCTATCGCACCGTCATCGTGATGCCGGAGACGCAGAGCCAGGAAAAGAAGGACATGCTGCGGCTGATCGGCGCCGACCTGCGCCTCGTCCCGGCGGTCCCCTATTCCAACCCCGACAATTACGTCCGCTATTCCGGCCGGCTGGCCGAGGAACTGGCGAAGACGGAGCCGAACGGCGTCGTCTGGGCCAACCAGTTCGACAACACCGCCAATCGCGAAGGCCACCGCACCACCACCGGCCCGGAGATCTGGGAGCAGACCGGCGGCAAGATCGACGCCTTCACCTGCGCCGTGGGCAGCGGCGGCACGCTGGCCGGCATCGCGCTGGCGCTCAAGGAGCGGAACCCGAACATCCGCATCACGCTGGCCGACCCGATGGGTGCTGCCCTGTTCAGCTACTACACCAAGGGGGAGCTGAAGTCGGAAGGCAGCTCCATCACCGAAGGCATCGGCCAGGGCCGCATCACCGCCAACCTGGAGGACGCCCCGATCGACGACGCGCTGCAGATTCCGGATGAGGAGGCGCTGCCGATCGTCTTCGACCTGATCAAGACCCAGGGTCTGGTGCTGGGCGGCTCGTCGGGCATCAACATCGCCGCGGCGATCAGGGTGGCGCGCGACCTCGGCCCCGGCCACACGGTGGTGACCATCCTGTGCGACGGGGGGCAGCGTTACCAATCGAAGCTCTTCAATCCTGACTTCCTCCGTGAGAAGAATCTTCCGGTGCCAGACTGGCTGGCCTGATTCCTTCCAAGGGAGACCCAGGGGAGACATGGACGCGCTTTTCCGCGAGGACGCCTACGCCCGCAACTGCATCGCCACCGTCACGGCGGTGGACGAACGCGGCATCCGGCTCGACCGCACCGTCTTCTACCCGACCGGTGGCGGCCAGCCGGGCGACAGCGGGACCCTGCGCTTCGACGGGCTGGAAGTCCGCATCCGCGACACGGTGAAAGGCGATGGCGGCCCCGACGACGTCATCCATGTGCCGGAGGACGGGCAGGAGCTGCCCACCCCCGGCACGGCGGTGGAGGCGGAGATCGACTGGGACCGCCGTTACCGCCACATGCGGATGCACACCGCCCTGCACCTGTTGTGCGCGGTCGTTCCGGGATCTGTCACCGGCGGCCAGATCGGCGCGGACAAGAGCCGGCTCGACTTCAACGTCCCGGCCGAATCGCTGGACAAGGACGCCATCGCGGAGGCGGTGAACCGGCTGATCGCCGCCGACACCCCCGTCGGCACCCGCTGGATCACCGACGAGGAGATGGCGGCCCAGCCGGACCTGGTGCGCACCATGTCGGTGAAGCCGCCGACCGGCAGCGGCCGCGTCCGCCTGCTCGACGTGGAAGGGGTCGATCTGCAGCCCTGCGGGGGCACCCATGTCGCCCGCACCGGCGAGATCGGCGGAATCGAGGTGACGAAGATCGAAAACAAGGGCAAGCAGAACCGGCGCGTCGTCATCGCGCTGAAGGACTGAGCCCATTCACCGAGCCCCTTGAAGGACGCGCAGCATGAGCGACAGCACCGTTGATCCGCTGACCGGCCCCGTCGTCTCCACCGACTGGCTTGCCCGCAACCTCGGCCGGCCGGGCCTGAAGCTGCTCGACGGGTCCTGGCACATGCCGGCCCTGAAGCGCGACATCCGGGCGGAGTTCGCGGCCAGCCACATCCCCGGCGCCCGCCTGTGCGATGTCGACGAGGTGGCGGCACCGGACACCCACCCGCTGCCGCACATGGCGCCGGACGAGGCGACCTTCGCCGCGAAGATCGGCGCGCTGGGCATCGGCGACGGCGACACGGTGGTGGTCTATGACACCGCCGGCATGGCGACCGCCGCGGCGCGCGTCTGGTGGCTGTTCCGCCTGTTCGGCTTCGACCGGGTGGCGGTTCTGGACGGCGGCATGCCGAAATGGCTGGCGGAAGGGCGCCCGACCGAATCGGGCGAGCCCGCCCCGGCCGAGCCGGCAGTCTTCACCGCGCGCAAGCGGCCGGAGCTGATCCGCAGCGCCGATCAGATTCTCGCCAACATCGACGCGAAGGCCGATCAGGTCACCGACGCCCGCGCCCAGCCGCGATTCGAAGGCGCGGTGGCGGAGCCCTGGCCCGGACGGCGCAGCGGCCGCATTCCCGGCAGCTTCAACCTGCCCCACACCGACCTGATCGACCCCGACGCCAAGACCTTGTTGCCGCCGGATGCCATCGCCGCCAAGGCGCGCGCCGCCGGTCTGGATCTCGGCCGCCCGGTGGTCGCGTCCTGCGGCAGCGGCATCACCGCCTGCGTCCTCGCGCTGGGCCTCGCCGCCGCCGGTAAGCCGGACGTGGCGATCTATGACGGCTCCTGGGCCGAATGGGGCCTGCGGGAGGATCTGCCGCTGGAAACCGGACCGCGCGAAGCCGAAACGCGGCAGCCGTGACCGATCCCCTCACCGTCCGGCCCTGCAGGGCGGAGGACCGCGACGCCGTCGTGGCGCTGTGGACCGCCTGCGGGCTGGTGGTGCCGTGGAACGACCCGGCGGCGGACTTCGCGCTGGCGCTGTCGAAGACCAGTTCCACGGTGCTTGGCGCGTTTCAAGACGGCAGGATCGTCGCCACCGCCATGGTCGGGCAGGATGGGCATCGCGGCTGGATCTATTACGTCGCGGTGGCCCCTGCCCGGCAAGGCCATGGCCTTGGCCGCCGCATGGTGGCGGAAGCCGAGGGCTGGCTGGCGGCTGCCGGCATGCCCAAGGCGCAACTCCTCGTCCGCGAGACCAGCCAACGGGTGCTGGCCTTCTATGAACGCCTCGGCTATGCCAGATCGCCCGTCACGATGATGCAGAAATGGCTGACCAACCCCTCCCCCTGACCCGCCCCGCCCTTCCCGCCGCCAGCCGGCCGGGCCATCTGCCGGTGATCGTCACCTATCTGCAGATGACGGCGCCTCCAGCCCATGAGCCGGTGCGCCAGCCGAAGGGCAACCTGTCGCTGCTGCGGGCTAACCCGCCGACTTGGTCCTTCTACCGCTATCTCTACGACACGGTGGGCGAGCCCTGGCTGTGGCACGAACGCCGCCGCATGCCGCGCAAGGAGCTGGAGCGTTCGATCCTAGACCCGCTGGTGGAGGTCTGGGTGCTCTATGTCGACGGCACGCCCGCCGGCTTCGCCGAGCTGGACCGGCGGACCGACGAGACCGATCTGGCCTATTTCGGCCTGATCCCCGACTTCATCGGCCACAAGCTCGGCCCCTGGCTGCTCGACACCGCCATCCGCAAGGCGTGGGAGGGCGGCGCGAAGAAGCTGCTCGTCAACACCTGCAGCTTCGACCACCCGAAGGCGCTGCCGCTCTACCAGAGCATGGGATTCGTCCCCACCCGCCACGTCACCCGCGAAGTCCGCGACCCGCGGTTGGACGGCGTCCTGCCGCGCAGCGCGGGGGAGCATGTGCCGCTGGCGGGGTGAGGCTGAAGCGCCGTTTGCCCCCTCCCCAACCCTCCCCGCTCTCAGCGGACCTACGGTCCGCCTGCCGCGTCAGCACAAAGCATAGCTTTGTGCGAGAGCTGGGCGGGAGAGGGACTGCCGCTGCTTCTCCGAACAAGCACTTGTCTCCTCCCCGCCCAGCGGGGAGGAATAAGGTGGGGCATCGCCAGCCGACATCTCCCCCTTGACCACCCCGTCCACCCCGCCCCATCTACCGCGGGATGCCGGAACCCGGTCGCGGGCCGGCGCGTTTCTTCGGGCAAGGCGGAAGCTCCGCCGTGACGAACGGGAGATGGGGCCTTGGTGGGCTGGATCATTCGGACGCTGGTGCTGTGCTTCGTCGTCGGCTTCGTGCTGTCGTTTTTGAACATCAACCCGGCCAACATCCTGACCAACAGCTGGCAGACGGTGCAGGACATCGCGGCCCTGCTTGTCGAGGCCGGCGGCTGGGCCTTGCCCTATATCCTGATCGGCGCCGTGGTGGTGGTGCCGTTGTCCCTGCTGGGGCTGATCCTGCGCTGGAACCGCTCCCGTCCGCCCTCCTGACCCCCGCAGCCCGATCGCAGACAAAAAAACAGGAGGCACCGGAACCGGGGCCTCCTGTGAAACAGGGAGGGTTAGAGACAGTCATAGGTCTACGCCCTCACCCCGCCTGCCGCGTTGATGCATGTCAACGGAGCGGCACTTTCCGCCGGCCTGCATCGGGGAAAAGAAAAACCGGAGACATCCATGCGGATGCTCCGGTTCAGTGATACAGGGAGGGTTAGAGACAAGAAGGACCCTATTCTGAACCGGATATGCCCTTCGTTGATCTGAATCAAAACCAGTGAAAATCCCTGCCGACTGATCGCCCCAAAGTCCTCAGCCCAGGATCTCGGCCAGCGCCACGACCAGTGCCTTGTTCTCCTCCTCGCGGCCGATGGTGATGCGCAGGCAGTCCGGTAGGCCATAATCGGCCACCGGCTTCACCAGGATGCCGCGGCGGGCGAGATGATCGATCACCGCCTGGGTGCCCAGCGACGGATCGGTCGGCACGCGGGCCAGCACGAAATTGCAGACGCTGGGATAGACGCGCAGCCCCACCCGCTCCAGCTCGCGCGATAGCCAGGGCAGCCATCGCGCATTGTGGGCAAAGGTCGCCTCCTCATGCTCCGCGTCGCTCAGCGCGGCGGCGGCGGTCAGTTGGGCGGGCAGCGAGACGTTGAAAGCGCCGCGGATGGCGTTCACCGCCTCGATCACGGTGGAGGGGCCGTAGCCCCAGCCAACCCGCAGCCCGGCCAGCCCGTGCATCTTGGAGAAGGTGCGGATCAGCAGGACATTGTCGGAGTTTTCGACGATCTCCGTCCCATCGCTGTAGTCCGGCATCCGGCAATAGTCGGCATAGGCCGAATCCAGCACCAGCAGCGTGTGCGGCGGAAGGCCGGCGCGCAGCCGCTGCACAGCGTCGGCCGGGATATAGGTGCCGGTCGGGTTGTTCGGGTTGGCGAGGAAGCAGATTCGCGTGCGTTCGCTGGCGCGGTCGATCATGGCTTCCACATCCACGACCATATCGCGCTCCGCCGCGATGACAGCTGTGGCGCCGGTGGCGCGGATCGCCTTGAGGAAACCGCGATAGCCACGTTCGTGGCACAGCACCTCGTCACCGGGGCCGGCGAAGGCCTGGGCCACCAGATGGATCAGCTCCTCCGATCCGGCGGTGCAGACGACGTGGTCGGCGTCGATGGAATGGCGGCGCGCAATGGCATGGCGCAGCGGATCCTGATCCCAGTCGGGATAGCAGTGGATCCGGGTGGCCGCCTCGCAATAGGCATCCAGCGCCAGCGGGCTGGGTCCGAGCGGATTGTGGGTCAGGGACAGGTCGATCCACCGGCGGCCGTCGCGGGGCGGGCGAACGGGACGGTACGGCTTGATCTGGCCAACGCTGGGACGGGGGCTGAGCAGGTCCATAACCTCGGTCTCCGTGAGCGATTCGGTCGAACAGCACGTCAGGCGACCGATTGAACCGCAAACCGGTGCGCAGCGCTACAGGACATTGCGCCGCGCACCATTGGCCGAGGTGTTTTGTTTCCCAATGACGGACCGGACGAAATCGCCGGTCCGACCCCGGGGATCAGTGGTTCAGGATCTGGCTGAGGAAGAGGCGCGTGCGCTCCGACCTCGGGTTCGAGAAGAAGTTGTCCGGCGTGTCCTGCTCGACGATCTCGCCGCGGTCCATGAAGATGACGCGGTCGGCGACCGACTTGGCGAAGCCCATCTCGTGCGTCACGCAGAGCATGGTCATGCCGTCCTCGGCCAGACCAATCATGACGTCCAGCACCTCCTTGACCATTTCGGGGTCGAGGGCGGAGGTCGGCTCGTCGAACAGCATCACCTTCGGGCTCATGCACAGCGACCGCGCGATGGCGACGCGCTGCTGCTGGCCGCCCGACAGCTGGCCGGGATACTTGTGGGCCTGCTCGGCGATGCGCACCCGCTTCAGGTAGCTCATGGCGATCTCTTCCGCTTCCGCCTTCGGCTTCTTGCGGACCCAGATCGGGGCGAGCGTGCAGTTCTCCAGAACCGTCAGGTGCGGGAACAGGTTGAAGTGCTGGAACACCATGCCGACTTCGCGCCGGACAAGCTCGATGTTCTTCAGGTTGTTGGTCAGCTCGATCCCATCGATGACGATGGTGCCCTTCTGATGCTCCTCAAGCCGGTTCAGGCAGCGGATCATCGTCGATTTGCCGGAACCCGACGGGCCGCAGACGACGATACGCTCCCCCTTCTGGACGCTGAGGTCGATGTTCTTCAGGACGTGGAACTCGCCGTACCATTTGTTGACGCCGGTGCAGCGGATGATCTCCTCGCCGCTGAGGACGTGCTTGGCCTTGGCGGTGCCCTGGGACATGGCCTGGGACATGTGACGTGGTCTCCCTTGACGGCGTGGATCTAGCGACGGTGGCCGCGATTGAGATCGCGTTCCAGCTTCTGGCTATATTTGGACATGCTGTAGCAGAAGACCCAATAGATCACGCCGATGAACAGATAGGCCTCGCGGTAGAAACCGCGCCAGGACGGATCGGACAGTGCCGCCTTCGCGGTGCCGAGCAGGTCGTACAGGCCGATGATGATGACCAGCGAGGTGTCCTTGAAGAAGCTGATGAAGGTGTTCACCAGCGGCGGAATGGCGATGGCCAGCGCCTGCGGCAGGATGATCTTGCGCATCTTCTGCCAATAGCTGAGCCCCAGCCCGTCCGCGGCCTCGTACTGGCCCTTCGGGATCGCCTGCAGGCCGCCGCGGATGGCTTCGGCCATATAGGCGGCGGCGAACATGATGAAGGCGATCTGCGCGCGCAGCAGCTTGTCGATCGACACGCCATTGGGCAGGAACAGCGGCAGCATCACAGACGCCATGAACAACAGGCTGATCAGCGGCACGCCGCGGATCAGCTCGATGTAGGTGACGCACAGCACCTTGACCGCGGGCATGTTCGACCGCCGGCCCAGCGCCAGCAGGATCGCCACCGGGAAGGCCACGGCCAGACCGATCACCGACAGGATGAGGGTCAGCGGCAGGCCGCCCCACAGCGTGTTCTCGACATAGGTCAGGCCGAGGACGCCGCCCCACATCAGCACGCCGACCAGCCCCAGCCCGGCCGCCCAGACCAGCCCCAGCCAAGGCTTCCAGAAGCGGCGGTCGCAGCTGACGACCAGCAGGGCGATGATGATGCAGATCGTCAGCAGCGGGCGCCACTGCTCATCCCACGGGAACATCCCGAACATGATGAAGCGCAGCTTTTCGCTGATGAAGCCCCAGCAGGCGCCGCCGGCATCCTGCCGGCAGACGGTGGAGGCGGCATCGAATCCGTGGGCGCGGATCAGCAGCCAGTTGACGAAGGGCGGGATCGCCGACGCCAGAAGCGCCAGCACCAGCACCGTCAGGATGGCGTTGTACCAGGTGTTGAACAGGTTGTTCCGCAGCCACGCGAGGGGGCCGACGGTGTTGGCCGGCGGACGCTCGTCCGGCAGGCCGACGCTTTGCACGTTGTCGGTCATGGCCGTTACCGCTCCACCAGCGCGATGCGCTTGTTGTACCAGTTCATGAAGATCGAGATGCTGAGGCTGATGATCAGGTAGGTGCCCATGATCATCGTCACGCCCTCGATCGCCTGACCGGTCTGGTTCAGGGTCGTGTTGGCGATCGACACCAGATCGGGATAGCCGATGGCGAGCGCCAGCGAACTGTTCTTCGTCAGGTTCAGATACTGGCTGGTCAGCGGCGGCACGATCACCCGCAGCGCCTGCGGCAGGATGACGAGACGCAAGGTCGGGCCGCTGGGCAGGCCGAGCGCGCGCGCCGCCTCCGTCTGGCCCCAGTTGACCGCCGTGATGCCGCTGCGCACCACCTCGGCGATGAAGGCCGCGGTGTAGATGGTCAGGCCGGTCAGGATGGCGAAGAACTCGGGCGAGATGGCGGCACCGCCGGCGAAGTTGAAGCCGGCCAGCTTCGGCACGTCCATCGCCACCGGCGCACCGCCGGCGATCCAGGTCAGCAGCGGCAGGCCGACGATCAGGCCCAGCCCGGTCCAGCCGGCCGGGAAGGGCTGCCCGGTCCGCGCCTGCCGCGCCTTGGCCCAGCGCGACACGCCCCAGGCGGCGACGACGGCGATCAGCAGGGCGATGCCCATGTTGGCCCAGACGGGATCGGGTGCCGGAACCGGCACGCGCAGGCCGCGCTGCGACAGGAAGACGCCCGGAATCGGGTTCAGCGCCTGGCGCACCGGCGGCAGGCTTTCCGACACCAGGGCGTACCAGAAGAACAGCTGCAGCAGCGGCGGGATGTTGCGCACGACCTCGACATAGGTCGAGGCGAGCTTGGCGATCAGCCAGTTGCTGGACAGGCGGGCGACGCCGATGATCGTACCGATGATCGTCGCCAGGATGACGCCGATGATCGACACCTTCAGCGTGTTCAGCACGCCGACCAGGAAGGCACGGCCATAGCTGTCCTTCGGCGAATAGTCGATCAGCGATTCGCCGATGCCGAAGGCCGCTTCACGCTCCAGGAAATCGTAACCGGTCGCGATCGAGCGCCGCGCGAGGTTGTCGAGCGTGTTTGAAATCAAGAACCAGCCGACCAGGACGACCGCGCCGACCACCAGGATCTGGTAGACGATGGCGCGGAACGTCGGGTCGCTGAGGGAAAACGATACGCCACCCGGCGGCGGAGCGCCTTGGGTGGTCCGGGTCTCGGTCGCCACGGACTACTCTCCCCCAACCATCGCGCCCCATACGGTGCCCACGCGGTCCCGGACGTTCTTCCGGGCATTTCCCACACCGTAGGGGATGCGACATGTCTCCCAATGCGGTCCCCTGCGCGGGCGCTTCACCGGCGCCCTGCGCGACCGCTCCTCAAAGAACCGGAAGGCCGCCCCCGGCAACGGGCCTGCGGGCGGCGCTTCAAGCGGTTCCGTGCCTTACCGGAACGGCTGGGCGTACATCAGGCCGCCCTTGGTCCACAGCGCGTTCAGGCCGCGCTCCAGCTTCAGCGGGGTGCCCGGGCCGACGTTGCGGTCGAAGATCTCGCCGTAGTTGCCGACCTTCTTCACGACGTTGTAGGCCCACTTCTCGTCCAGGCCCAGGGCCTTGCCCATGCCCGGCGTGGTGCCGAGATAGCGCTGGATGTCCGGGTTCTTGGAGTTGGTGAACTCGTCGATGTTCTTGGAGGTGATGCCGAATTCCTCGGCCTGAATGGTCGCGAAGACCGTCCACTTCACGATGTCGGACCACTGGTCGTCGCCATGGCGCACGGCCGGGGCCAGCGGCTCCTTGGAGATGACTTCCGGCAGAATGACGTGATCGTCCGGAACCGGGGCGACGCCGGCGCGGGTGCCGGCCAGACCGGACACGTCGGTGGTCAGCACGTCGCAGCGGCCGGCGAAGTAGGCGGCGTTCACCTCGTCGTTCGACTCGATGACGACGGGGTTGTAGCTCATGCCGTTGGCGCGGAAATAGTCCGCGAGGTTCAGTTCGGTCGTGGTGCCGGACTGGACGCAGACGGTGGCGCCGTTCAGCTCCTTGGCGCTCTTCACGCCGAGCTTCTTCGGAACCATGAAGCCCTGGCCGTCATAATAGGTGACGGGGGCGAAATTCAGGCCGACCGAGGTGTCGCGGGTCAGCGTGGCGGTCGTGTTGCGCGACAGCAGGTCGACTTCGCCCGACTGGATGGCCGGGAAGCGCTGCTGGGCCGACAGCGGGGTGAACTTGACCTTGTTGGGGTCGTTGAAGATGGCGACGGCGACGGCACGGCAATAGTCGACGTCCAGGCCGGTCCAGTTGCCGGCGCTGTCGGGGTTGCCGAAGCCCGGCAGGCCCGCGTTGACGCCGCATTGGACGAAGCCGCGCTGCTTGACGGTGTCGAGCGTGGCGGCGCCGGCGGCGACACTGGCGGAAACGACCACGGCCGCTGCGGCGGCGGCCAGGAACCCTGACTTCATATTATGAACTCCACCCTGTTCTTGCGTTCTTCGCATTTGAGCGGTCTGACGACGCGCCTGACCACGCCGGCCGATGGCTCCCGACGGGTCGGCACCGGGCCAACCCTGTGGGGATCGCGACGCAGCCATGCGCGTGGCACAAGAGTGCATCAAGTTGATCCGGCTTGTCGAATCCTCTGTGCATTGGTGGTGTTACCAGAAGATCCCGACGGCGGGCGACCCGTCCGACGCAATCGGCGATGGCCGCGGGGCTTCGGGAATGACACAATGTTCGGCCGCGCCGCCGCTGCTCCGGGAGGCCAGCTTCCCGCGGGGCGACTCAAGGGCGGGCGCGATACCGCTCCAGCAAAACGGACAGTCGATGAAGGACGTCACGCAGGACACGATTCTCGTTCACGCCGGCCGCGATCCGCGGAACAACCACGGCATTGTCAATCCGCCGGTCTATCATTGTTCGACCGTGCTGTTCCCGACGCTCGACGCGCTGGAGGCGAGCGACCGCAACACGCTGGAAGGCGTGCATTACGGCCGCATGGGCACGCCCACCACCTTCGCCTTCGAAGAGGCGGCGGCGGCGCTGGAGGGCGGATTCAGGGCGGTGAACACCGGCTCCGGGCTTGCCGCCATCGCGGTGGCCCTGTCGGCCTTCACCAAGGCCGGCGACCATGTGCTGATCACCGACAGCGCCTATGGCCCGACGCGCCGCTTCGCCAAGGAGACCCTGGCCCCCTACGGCGTGGAGGTGGAGTTCTACGATCCCTGCATCGGCGCCGGCATCGACGCGCTGCTGCGGCCGAACACCAGCGTGGTCTTCCTCGAATCGCCGGGGTCGCTGACCTTCGAGGTGCAGGACGTGCCGGCCATCGCGGCTGCGGCCAGGAAGGCCGGCGCCACGGTGATGATCGACAATACCTGGGCGACTCCGCTGTTCTTCCGCCCGTTCGACCATGGCGTCGACGTGTCGATCCATGCCGCCACCAAATACATGGTGGGCCATGCCGACGCGATGCTGGGCGTCGTCACCTGCCGCGACGAGGCGACCTGGACCGCGGTGAAGAAGGCCGCGACCCGCTTCGGCATCTGCGGCGGCCCGGACGACCTCTATCTCGGCCTGCGTGGCCTGCGGACGCTGTCGGTGCGCATGCGCCAGCACCAGGAAAGCGCGCTGGCGCTGGCCGACTGGCTGGCGGCGCGGCCGGAGGTGACGCGCGTGCTGCATCCCGCCCGCCCCGATTTCCCCGGCCATGCCCTGTGGAAGCGCGACTTCACCGGGTCGAGCGGCCTGTTCTCCATCGTCATCAACCAAGTCCCGCGCAAGGCGCTGGCGGCGATGCTGGATGGGATGGAGCTGTTCGGCATGGGCTACAGCTGGGGCGGCTTCGAAAGCCTGATCCTACCGACGCGCCCGGCCGCCGTGCGCTCCGCCACCCGCTGGACCGAACCGGGGCAGGTCCTGCGCCTGCATGCCGGGCTGGAAAGCGCCGACGACCTGATCCGCGACCTGGACGCCGGCTTCCGCCGGATGGCCGCCGCCCTGTGACCGGCGGCCCTGCAAGGAGTGATTTGCCATGACGGACACACCGTCCATCGACGCGGCGCCGTTCGAAGAGGTGCTCGCCGCCATCCGCTTCACCGCCGACGGGCTGGTGCCCGCCATCGCCCAGGCGGACGGCACCGGCGAGATCCTGATGATGGCCTGGATGAACCGCGACGCGGTGGTGGAGACGCTGGCGACCGGCCGGGTCTGCTACTGGTCGCGGTCGCGCGGCGGGCTGTGGCGCAAGGGGGAGACTTCGGGCCAGATGCAGCGGCTGAAGGATTTCCGGGTGGACTGCGACGGCGACACCCTGCTGCTGATCGTGGAGCAGGACGGCGTCGCCTGCCACACCGGGCGGCGCAGCTGCTTCTATCGCGCTTGGCGCGATGGTCGGCTGGAGACCATCCAGGAGGTCGAGACCGATCCGGCCATCCTCTATGGCGGGCATTCGCACAGCCACGGCTGAGGAACGGCAGGCGGGGGTCGAGTCGCCGCCCCGTCGGCGACGGCACATGCCCATTCGTTGATCCACATCAAAGCAGCGCCCCCGCCGAAGGGTATAGACATCTTCTTGTCTCTAACCCTCCCTGTATATGACTGCACCGGGCGTTCCCTCGAACGCCCGGTAATTTTGCGCGGTCGCCTGCCCCGCAATCCCGGACAGCGGATGACGCGTTTGCGCCGCCGAACCTCTTCCGGACGATCCGCTCCGGCACTGTCATCCGACCGGGGCGTAGGGCCTTCCAATGCGCAACATGGCCTTCGGCACGGCCGACGCTGCCCTTCCGCGAGCCGAAGCCTGTCCATATGGGAGAAGAAATCCCATTCCTGTCCCAAGAACCGACCGCTTTCGGTCACAAATACATCGAAAAAAGAAACATAAAGGGACGAACATTTAATCAATCTACGAACATCTGTGTCATTTCCTCAAATCCCCTTTGTATTGCTCCTTTATCGCTTTTCGACCGCCCAGGACCCATGGTTAACATCTGGTTAATCGTTAACAGCACGTTAACGGCACTGATGGAGAGACGCCATGCGCCAGTTCTGGGGGACTTCGAAAAACGACACCATGACCGGCACCGCCAATGACGACCGCCTCGACGGTCTGGACGGGGACGACCGTATCAACGGCGCCGGCGGGAATGATCTGCTGTATGGCGAACGCGGGAACGACTCGCTGATCGGCGGGCTGGGCAACGACAAGTTCTATGGCGGCGATGGCAACGACTGGCTCGGCGATCCCTATGGGAACGAGGCCGGGAATGACTCGATGTGGGGCGACGCCGGCAACGACCAGTTGTTCGGCGGCGACGGCGACGACTGGCTGAACGGCGGCACCGGCGACGACATCGTCAAGGGCATGCGCGGCAACGACACCATGATCGGCGGCAGCGGCAACGACATGCTGTACGACAGCTACCGTGACGGCGGCGCCGACCTGTTCCAGCCGGGCACCGGCAACGACAGCATGGTCAGCTACACCGACGGTCTCGTAGACCGCTTCCTGATCGAACAGGCGACCGGCGGCTTCGGCACCGACACGATCAACTACTTCGAGAAGGGCATCGACCAGATCGAGTTCCGCGGCTATCGCGCCTGGGAGATGGGGATGACCAACAACGGCACCGCCACGACCTTCGCCTTCACCGACGGGTCGTCGCTGACGGTCGACCAGATCGGGCTGAGCGCCGGCCAGGACTTCATCTTCACCTGACCTGTCCGGACGGAGGACTCCCGCGGGCGATGGGGTCACCCCGTCGGCGCGCGGGACCTCCGGCACGGCTTGCGCTGTTGCATCGGCGGACACATCCGCGCCGTTGCAAGGCGCGCCGCCAGAAGAAGGGCCAAGAACCGATGGACCAACGCCGCCAATCCTTGCGACCGCGCCGCCTCCTGCTGTCGGCGCCCATCCTGTCGGTCTTGGTGCTCGGCGCCTGCGCCGGTTCCTCCGACATGGGCGGCGTGCCATCGGCCGAAGTCGCGACCAAGCCACCGATCGAACTGGTCGGACTGACCGTGCAGACGCCGGACGGACGGCGCATCCTGGGGAACGTCTCCGACCTCGTGATCGGGCCGACCAACCGGGTGGAGCAGGCGATCGTCACCGTCGGCGCCCCCCGCTACCCGACCGAACACAAGGTGACGGTCAACAGCGAGAACCTGCGCTACGCCCACAACCGTCAGGCCGTGATCCTGACCGGCATGACGGTGGAGCAGTTCGCCGCCCTGCCGCCCACCGGCGTCAGCGACCGCATGATGTCGCTTGGCGGCGGTCCCGGCGGCGGGGCTCCCCTTGCGGCCGGCGGCACGGCGCCGACCAACTGGGCCGGAGCCACCCAGCCGCGCTGATCTCCTTCGCTGACCCTTTCCCGTTGGAAGCGCACGCATAAAAAAGGGGGCCGGACGAACCGGCCCCCATTTTCGTTCAGGTATCCGTTCAGGCTTTCCGCCGTCACTTGCCCTGAAGCTGCTTCATGATGTCGTCGGCCTGGTTGTTCTCCTGACTGCCGGGAGCGGCACCGAAGGGCGGCGCCACCTCCTGGTTGTCGAAGGCCGGAATCTCGATCTTCACATCGTCCAGATTGATCGCCGGACCCTTGTCGCGGCCGGCATCGACCATCTGCGGGAAGGCGATGACAAGGGCGACCATGATGAGCTGGATGACCACGAAGGGCACCGCACCCCAGTAGATCTGGCCGGTTGTGATCCTTGCGATCTTCTGCCCGGTTATCTTGTCGATGTAGTCCGTCTTCGGCGCCACCGACCGCAGGAAGAACAGGGCGAAGCCGAAGGGCGGGTGCATGAAGCTGGTCTGCATGTTGACGCCCAGCAGCACGCCGAACCAGATCAGATCGATGCCCAGCTTGTCCGCCACCGGCCCCAGCAGAGGGACGATGATGAAGGCCAGCTCGAAGAAGTCGAGGAAGAAGGCCAGGACGAAGATCAGGATGTTGCAGACGATCAGGAAGCCCAACTGGCCGCCCGGCAGGCTGGTCATCAGATGTTCGACCCAGAGGTCGCCGTTGACGGCGCGGAACACCAGGCCGAACACGGTCGAGCCGATCAGGATGAACACCACGAAGGACGACAGCTTGGCCGTGGAGTCCATGGCCTGACGCATCAGGTTCCAGCTGAGCTGACGCTTGGCGAGCGCCAACAGAATGGCGCCGGCCGCACCCATGGCGCCGCCTTCGGTCGGGGTGGCGATGCCGAGGAAGATGGTGCCCAGCACCAGGAAGATCAGCACCAGCGGCGGCACAAGCGAGGTGATGACGCGCAGAAGCAGCTGGAAGCCACGCAGCGTACGGGCTTCCGGCGGCAGGGCCGGAACCGCCGACGGGCGGATGATGCTGGTGACCAGGATGTAGCCGGTGTAGAGGCCGGTCAGGACCAGACCGGGGATCAGCGCGCCGGCATACATGTCGCCGACCGAACGGCCGAGCTGGTCGGCCAGCACGATCAGCACCAGCGACGGCGGAATGATCTGGGCCAGCGTACCCGACGCGGCGATGACGCCGGATGCGATGCGGCGGTCATAGCCGTAGCGCAGCATGATCGGCAGCGAGATCAGGCCCATGGAGATGACCGACGCGGCGACGACGCCGGTGGTCGCCGCCAGCAGCGCGCCGACGAAGATCACCGCATAGGCCAGACCGCCACGGATCGGACCGAAAAGCTGCCCGATGGTGTCGAGCAGATCCTCGGCCATGCCGGAGCGTTCCAGGATCAGGCCCATGAAGGTGAAGAAGGGAATGGCCAGCAGCGTGTCGTTGCGCATGATGCCGAACACGCGTTCCGGCAGCGCCTGCAACAGCGCCGGGGTCAGCAGACCAAGCTCAATGCCGATCAGACCGAACACGAGGCCGTTCGCGGCGAGCGCGAAAGCGACCGGAAAACCCATCAACAGGAAAAGAACCAGGGCGCCGAACATCAGCGGCGCCATATTGGCGGTTACGAACTCGACCATCAGGGGCGCTCCCGGTCCTTAGGAATGGCTGTGCATCTTCTCGCCCGGCTCGTCACGATGGCCGGTGAGATAGGCGACGCGCTTGATCAGTTCCGACACACCCTGTGCGGTGAGCAGGAAGAAGCCGACCGGGACCAGGATCTTCGCGGGCCAGCGGATCAGGCCGCCGGCATCGCTGGACATCTCGTGGGTGAGATAGCTGTCCAGGAACATCGGCCAGGACAGCACCATGATCAGGATCGTCATCGGGAACATGAAGACCAGGATCCCGAAAATGTCGACCCAGGCCTGGACGCGCTTGGAGAAGCGGCCCAGCACGATGTCGATGCGGATGTGTTCGTTGCGCAGGAACGTGTAGCCCGCGCAAAGCAGGAACACCGCGGAGAACAGATACCACTGCAGCTCCAGCCAGGCGTTGGAGCTGGTGTTGAGCGCGTAGCGGATGACCGCGTTGGCCGAACTGACGACGACGGCGACCAGCACGAGCCAATATGCCAGCTTGCCGATGCCCTCGTTCACGGCATCGATCAGCCCGCTAAGTTTGAGCAGACCTCTCAAAGGAGAAACCTCCCTGTTGCAGGGGGAGCGGCCGCGGCCGTCCCCTTTTGCTTTTGTTGCAGCCGCATAGGCGCGGCAGGTCGCAACCCTCTCTCGGACGGAGGGTATACCAAAAGATAGGATTGGGCGGGACTATTCCTTTCCGGGCATTCACCGGCAAGGGCTACGTTGGAGCTACGTAGAAACCCGTAGATCCCGATGCGGCACAGGACCGGCGGCGCAGCGGCGCGACCGCCCTATTCCTCGTCCGCCGGGATGTCGGCGACGCGCCAGCCGTCCTCGCCCAGGCATTCCAGCGGATGGAACTTCGCCTTGTAGGCCATCTTGCGGCTGTGGGCGATCCAGTAGCCGAGATAGACATAGGGCATGCCGGCGAGCCGGGCCCGCTCGATCAGGCCGAGGATCATGAAGGTGCCGAGGCTGCGGCGGTCCTGCGCCGCATCGTAAAAGCTGTAGACAGCCGAATAGCCGTCCGACAATCGGTCGGTCAGCATGCAGCCCACCAGCTGGCCGCGGTCGTCACGGGCCTCCAGCAGGCTGGTATCCGCCCTGCCCTCGTCCACCATGGCGGCGAAATCGCCCATCGCCATGCGGGCCATGTCGGAATCGCCGTGGCGGGAGTTCTGGTAGAGCGAGAAGAGCCGGTACTGCTCGGACGTGGCGTAGGCCGGCCGTTCGGCCAGCGTGACGCCGGCATTCAGCTTCAGGACGCGGCGCTGCGACCGGCTGGGGATGAACTCCGCCACGGGAACGCGCACGGGTACGCAGGCCTGGCAGTTGGGACAGACCGGGCGATAGACGATGTCGTGGCTGCGGCGGAAGCCGGCCCGCGACAGGGTGGAGTTCACCTCGGTCGCGTAGGGACCGATCAGGCGGGTGAACAGCTTGCGTTCCACACGTCCGGGCAGGTAGGGACAGGGCATCGGCCCCGACCGGAAGAATTGCTGCAGGGGACGCTGCGGCGGCTGGATGACCGACATTCTGACCGACGACCACCACGACAGTGAGGAGGAGACGGAGGAGCGTCGCCGCCCCTCCGCCGGACCCGCAGCTTACTGCGACTGGCTCTGAACCGCCAGAGGCGGCTGGACGCCGAAGAAGGCCTGGGCGATCTCGGTGGTGATGCCGCTCAATTGCAGCTGGATCCAGTCGAGATACTCGTGCAGGCCGTCGCGCAGCACCGCGTCGATCGGCCGGGACAGCAGGGCGGCCAGCAGCTCGTCCACCCGCTCCATCGCCGCAGACCCACCGCGCAGGTCATAGCGCGAGCGCATCCGCGTCAGAACCCCGTCGATCTGCCGCACGCACATCACCACCGACCGCGGGAACCCCTCGTTGAACAGCATGAAGCCGGCAACGGTGGTCGGCGACATGCCGCGTGGATAGACGCGGCGGAAGGCGTGGTAGCCGGCGGTGCAGCGCAGGACCGTCGTCCACTGGCTGACGTCCAGCGTGGACCCGACCTCAACCGGCGACGGCAGCAGCGTGTGGTACTTGATGTCGAGCAGGCGCGTGGTCTGGTCCGCCCGCTCGATATACTTGCCCATCTGGTAGAAGTACCAGCCCTGGTCCCGGTAGAAGGTGCCTTCGGTGATGCCGGTGTGGGTCTGGCATTCCTCCTTGATCCAGGTGCAGACCTTGGACAGGTTCTGCGTCGCCACGTCCTTGACCGACATCTCCAGCAGCTTGTTGTGGAACACGTTGATCTGCGTCCACATCTCCGTCGAGATCCAGGGGCGCAGCGTCCGCGCGTTCTCCCGCGCCATCCGCAGCATCGACAGCAGCGAATTCTGGTTCTGCGCGTCGAACATGTAATAGTGGATCACCGCTTCCGCCGTCGGGCGGTCGTGGCGGCTGAAGAAGTCCTTCTCGTCGGCGTTCAGCTGGACGATGGAGAACCAATTGGTGGCCCCGCGGGTGTCGCGCGCGAAGGTTTCGTGCACGTCCAGGATGCGGGCCAGATTCTCTGCCCGCTCCATGTAGCGGGCCATCCAGAAAATGCACTCGGCGTAACGGGACAGCAGGTTCATGCCGCACCACCTTCCAGAACCCAGGTGTCCTTGGAGCCGCCGCCCTGGGACGAGTTGACGATCAGCGTGCCCTTCTTCAGCGCCACGCGCGACAGGCCGCCGGGCAGGACCCAGGTGCTCTTGCCGGTGATGGCGAAGGGGCGCAGATCGACGTGGCGGGGCTCGATGGCGTCGTCGCAGACGGTCGGGCAGACCGACAGGTCGACGACCGGCTGGCTGATGTAGTTGGACGGATCGGCGAGCAGCTTGGCCCGGCAATCCTCCAGTTCCGCCTTGCTGGCGCGCGGGCCGATGGTGATGCCGTAGCCGCCGGCCTCGCCCACCGGCTTCACCACCAGATCGGCCAGATTGTCCAGCGTGTATTGCAGGGCGTCCGGCTCGCGGCAGATGCGGGTGTCGACGTTGGGGATGATCGGGTCCTGGTCCAGATAGTATTTGATCATCCGCGGGACGTAGCAGTAGACCGCCTTGTCGTCGGCGACACCGGTACCGATGGCGTTGGCCAGCGCGACATTGCCCTTGCGGTAGGCCTCCAGGATGCCGGGCACGCCCAGCAGGCTGTCGGGGTTGAAGGCCTTGGGGTCGAGGAAGGCGTCGTCCAGGCGGCGGTAGATGGAATGGACCGGGGCCAGACCGTTGGTCGTCTTCATGAAGACGCGGTCGTTGTCCACCACCAGATCGCGCCCCTCCACCAGCGGCACGCCCATCTCGCGCGCCAGGAAGATGTGCTCGAAGTAAGCGGAGTTGTAGGTGCCCGGCGACAGCAGAACCACCTGCGGGTCGTCGACCGGCGCGATCTCCACCATCGCGTCCAGCAGCTTGTGGCCGTAATTGTCCACGGGGCGGATGCCGATGTCCTGCATCAGGTCGGGGAAGACCCGCTGCATCATGTGGCGGTTCTCGACGACATAGGAGACGCCCGACGGCACGCGGCCGTTGTCCTCCAGCACCCGGAAGGTGCCGTGCCGGTCGCGCACCAGATCGGTGCCCATGATGTGGATGTAGGTGTTGAAGGGAACGTCCAGCCCGATCATCTGCGGGCGGAAGTTATGGTTCCCTTCCACCAGTTCCCGCGGGATCACGCCGTCCTTCAGGATCTTCTGGTCGTGATAGATGTCGTGCAGGAACAGGTTCAGCGCGGCGACCCGCTGCTTGACGCCCGCCTCCAGATGCGACCATTCCGGGGCGGAAATCACCCGCGGGATGACGTCGAACGGCAGGATGCGGTCGACGGCGTCCTTGTCGGAATAGACGATGAAGGTGATGCCGAGATTGTAAAGCTCCCGCTCCGCATCCTGCGCGCGGCGGCGCAGTTCATCGAAGTCGAGCGCGGCCAGCCTTTGACGGATCAGCGCCGTATGTTCGGCCGGCAAATCCATGGCTCCGAACAGCTCGTCGAAGTACAGGCCAGGATTGTAGGATGACAAAAGGTCGGACGGTTTGCCCTCGGGTACGCTCACAGACTCCCCGCGCTTGTATCTGACCGATCATCGCGGGCCGGGCGGCATCGCCCCGGCCATGTCGCATTGTGCAGGAAGTATGACCCATCGCTGCGCGCTTTGAACAGGGCAAACGCGTGACCCGTTGTGCGACGCAATGACAAAGCAAGAAATCGGACGCAGACGCTTTCGGAAGTTAGCGCCAAAGTACCAGAAGCGCGAAAGTGTTATCGTGCTTTGGTCGCGCTCGCGGCGGCATTGGGCGCGGCACCGCCGCCCGACCGCCCGCCGGCGGCCGGAGCCGCCTGGGTTTCGCGCAGCAGGACCATGGTGATGCGCCGGTTGCGCGGGCTGTTGGGCTGGTCGGCGACCAGCGGATCGCGGTCGGCCTTGCCGACGACGTCCTGGATCGCGTCGGGTCGATGCCGCCGGCCAGCAGGGCTCGGCGTGTGGCGTTCGCCCGCTCCGTCGACAGATCCCAGTTGTCGCGGCCGGACCCTGCCGGGAAGGGGGTGGAGTCGGTGTGGCCGCTGATCGACAGCTTGTTGGGCAGCTTCGACAGGGCCTTCGCCACCTGCTGCACCAGCTGGCGGGTCTGCGGATACATCTGGCCGGAGCCGCCCGGGAACATCGACACGCGGTCCTGGTCGACGATCTGGATGCGCAGACCTTCGGGCGTCTGGTCGATCATCAGGTTCTGGGCCAGCGGCTCCAACTCCGGCACCGACTGGATGGCCTGACGGATCTCGGTCGCGGCCTGCTGGAACTGGCGGGCCTCCTTGGCCGCGCCCTGCAGGCTCTCCATCGCCTCCTTCACCCGCTCGCCGAAGTCGGACAGCTTCTCGCCGGGCTTCTGGCCGGGGATGCCCAGCTGCCTGGCCATCTCCTCCATCCGCTTCTGGAACTCGGCGCGGGTCTCGTTCGGCTTCTGGTCGGCCACGTCGGCGTTCGCCGCAAAGCCGTTGGCGGCGGCCTCCGTTCCGGACTGGCCGGGACCGGTGCCTTGGCCGGCGCCGGCCGTGGATTCGGTCGGGTCGTCGGCGTCGTCGGTCTGCTGCGAGGAATAGCCCGGCGGTCCCGATACCGGCACGTCGGCCGACATCGGCGAACTGGGGGAGATCTGCGCGCCCGGCACCGTGATGGTCTTGCCACCCAGCATGCCGCCGGACCCCGACTGCTCACGGCTGACCGAGACGGGCGAGAAATAGTCGGCGATGCCCTTGCGCTGGTCCGAGGTGGTGACGTTCAGCAGCCACAGCAGCAGGAAGAAGGCCATCATCGCGGTCACGAAGTCGGCATAGGCAACCTTCCACGCGCCGCCATGGTGGCCGCCGTGCCCGCCCTTCTTCTTCTTGATGATGATCGGCCGCTCGTTGCCGCCGGAATTCCCGCTCATGCCCTGGCCGTGGCGAATGGTTCGCGGCCCGAAGGCCTAATTTCGCGCGCGGCCCCCAGACGGAAACCGCAATCGAAGCGGCGGCCGTCCGCCGCGGCAAAACCCTGACGGGGTTTCATTAAGATCCGTTTAACGACGTTGCCGGAGGCGCGGACGCGGCCGAGATGCGGCTTGCACGGGGTGGCGTGCTGGATTAATTCCCGGTATTTCCTACTTTGAGTGTCATCTTCGGCGGCTCCACGGCCGTCGGCAGTTGCTCTGCCCTGTCAGTCCCCTCCACTTTGGCCCGCATCACAGGACGTCATGACCACCGAACAGCCGATCGATCCGCTTGCGTTCCGTTCCGCCCTCGGCTGCTTCGCCACCGGGATCGCCGTCATCACCACCATCGCCCCCGACGGGCTGCCGCTGGGGGTCACGGTGAATTCCTTCTCGTCGGTGTCGCTCGATCCGCCGCTGGTGCAGTTCTGCCTGGGCCGGGCGGCGATGTCCTATGAGGCCTTCAACGTCGCCCAGCATTTCGCGGTCAACATTCTGGCCGCCGACCAGGAGGAGCTGTCCAACCGCTTCTCCCGCCGCGACCTGCAGGAGCGCTGGGCCGGCCTGGAGACCACCACCGGCCGCGGTGGCGTGCGCCTGCTGACCGGCTGCCTCGCGACGCTGGAATGCGACCGCGAGCATCTGCTGGACGGCGGCGACCACGTAATCGTGCTGGGCCGCGTGCGCAAGCTGACCTCGCGCGAGGACGGCGACCCGCTTCTGTATTTCCGCGGCCGCTACGCCCGTCTGGGGTGAGGAGCCCTCCTACCCGGCCGCGCGGTGAAGGTCGCGGCCGGTCAGGTGGATGTTGGCGTCGGGGTCGAGCGCGCGGGCCATGATGCGCTGTTCGGTCGCCCGTTCGAACAGGGGGCGGTTCATGCAGACCTGCTGAACCGCCTCCTCCGGCTTCGGCGTATGGCCGACGATGCCCTGCAGGGTGCGGCGGGTGACGAAGACCCGGCCCTGATATTCCCCGACCTGCACCGGAAACTCCACGGCGTCTGCCTCCTCGTTCCAGAAGGGCTCGTCGGGAAACAGGAAAATGGGCATCGGGTCCTCGGCAGGCAGGAATCACTTCAGAAGATAGGTGATATCATAGCCGCTGCGTTTGAAGCGCGTCTTCAGCAGCGTGCCGTCCGCCGCGAACCACAGGTCGCGTTCGACATCGCCCTCGATGCGGTGATGGGCGGCCTCCACCGCCTTGCCGCCGGTCTCAACCGGCTCAGCCCCGACCTTGCGCGCCGCGACCTTGTAGGGAGCGCCGTCGATGACCGACAGAAGCTGCGTGTGTTTCAGCACCTGCGGCGTCCACAGGGTCAGCGGCAGGACGCCGGCCGGCGCCTGCTGGGTCTTGCCGTCGATTGTCAGGCGATAGCCGCCGGCCTCGCGCGCCATCTCGATCTTGTGGGGCGTGCCGTCGTCGTCGGTGGTGGCGGTCATCGATTCCAGGACCCCGCCCTTCCACAGCTCCTCCCGCTTGTGGTCGTAGCGGAAGTTGATGAACAGCACCTTCACCCGCGTGGTGGCGGTGACGGTGACCTTGGTGCGGTCGCCCTGCGGTTCGATCTTCACCTGCTCGCTGCCGATGGGATCCTCGCCCATCAGGATCTGGTAGGTCAGCGTCCGTGCGGTTCCCTGGGCGGCGCCCTGCGCCGAGGCGGAACCCGGCAGGCCGGTCAGCAGCGAGGCCGCCACCAGGGCAGCGGACAGGGTGGCGCATTTGGTGCGCGTCGTCGTCATGTGCATTTCCTCCCGGTTGGATGTGGTCGGCGGCTCTTCCGGCCGCTCGCTCAGTCGTCCAGCAGCTGCGCCAGCTTCATGGCGACGCCCATCGATCCCTCGACCTTCAGCTTGCCCATGGTGAAGGCCAGCATCGGGTTCAGCTTGCCGTTGATCAGCTTTTGCAGGTTTTCGGGCGAGATGCGGATGGTGCAGTCCGCCTCGGCATCTTCGCGGCTGATGCTGATCGGGTTGGCACGGCCATCGACCCGGATCACCTCGCCCTCCTTCCCCAGCAGGAAGCGGACCGAGGCGTTGAGCGAGCGCAGATCGCCGCTGCGGCTGCGCAGTTCCTGCAGAATGTCGTCGACCATGAAAGCGTGCCCTCAGGATTGTTCGTAGGACTGGTCTTGACAGTAGGCGTGCATTACGTTTACGTCAACGTCATAACGAAAGCGTTTCAGACGCCCACCGCCCCATCGGCCGGCTGGCCCAAATGTCGGCAGACAGGTGATCCGGAACGCGCCACCGCCAAGGGGAGCGAAACATGCCCGAGCCGCTTGCGCAGAGCGCCAACCCGCCGACCGCCGCCCAAAATGACGCCGTAAACGCCGCCGCCGCCAACTCCGCCCGGCCCTGGCTGGCGCATTACCCCCAGGGGATCGCCTGGGACCAGCATTTCGCGCCGATGCCGCTGCACATGCTGTTCGAGGAGGCGGCCGGGCGCTATGCCGACCGCCCCTGCCTCGACTTCCTGGGCCGCCGCTACAGCTATGCCGAGGTGCTGGATCTGGTGAACCGTGCCGCTCGCGGCTTCCAGGACCTGGGCGTCGGTCCGGGGGTGCGGGTGGGCCTGTGCCTGCCCAACTGCCCGACCTACGTCATCTCCTATTTCGCGGTGCTGAAGGCCGGCGGGACCGTCGTCAACTACAACCCGCTCTATGTCGAGCGGGAGCTGGAACACCAGATCACCGACTCGCAGACCGAGATCATGGTGACGCTGGACCTCAAGCAGATCTATCCGCGCGTCGCCGCGATGCTGGACCGCACGCCGCTGAAGCGGATCGTCGTCTGCCGCATGCCCACCATCCTGCCGGCGGTGAAGAGCGCGCTGTTCCGCGTTCTGAAGCGCAGCGAGATCGCCGCGGTGCCGCGCGACAACCGTCACCTCGATTTCGATGGCCTGCTGGCCAATGACGGCAAGCTGCGCCCGGTGCGCATCGACGGGCTGCGCGACGTCGCCGTGCTGCAATACACCGGCGGCACCACCGGCGTGCCGAAGGGCGCGATGCTGACGCACCACAACCTGCTGTCCAATGCCCGGCAGGTGCAGGCCTGGTTCCCCAACGTGGCGCTGGGGCAGGAGCGCATGCTGGCGGTGCTGCCCTTCTTCCATGTCTTCGCCATGACCGTGGTGCTGAACATGGGGCTGGCCTGCGGGGCCGAACTGATCATGCTGCCGCGCTTCGAGACGGAGCAGGTGCTGAAGACCATCGCCAAGCGCAAGCCGACCCTCGTTCCCGGCGTGCCCACCATGTACAAGGCGCTGCTGGGCCACCCGCAGGTCGGCCGCTATCCGATGACCTCGATCCGCTACTGCATTTCCGGCGGCGCGCCGCTGCCGATGGAGCTGAAGCGCCAGTTCGAGACGGCCACCGGCTGCGTCCTGATCGAGGGCTACGGCCTGTCCGAAGCGTCCCCGGTCTGCGCCGCCAACCCGCTGAACGGCGTCAACAAGGAGGGCTCGATCGGCCTGCCGCTGCCCGGCATCGCCATCGAGATCCGCGACCTGGAGGACCCGACCCGCAAGCTCGGCATCGGCGAGAAGGGTCAGGTGGCGATTGCCGGCCCCAACGTCATGGCCGGCTATTGGGGCCGGGCGGAAGAGAGCGATCGCACCGTGGTCGACGGCTTCCTGCTGACCGGCGATGTCGGGACGATGGACGAGGACGGTTACGTCTTCCTGCTCGACCGGCTGAAGGACCTCATCATCTGCAGCGGCTACAACGTCTATCCGCGCATGATCGAGGAGGCGATCTACCAGCATCCCGACGTGGTCGCCGCCTGCGTCATCGGCCTGCCCGACGACTACCGCGGCCAGACGCCGAAGGCCTTCGTGCAGCTGAAGCCGGGCGCCACCCTGACCGCGGAGGCTCTGCGCGATTTCCTGCGCGACAAGATCTCCCGCATCGAGATGCCGACCGCCATCGAGTTCCGCGAGGAGCTGCCGAAAACCGCCGTCGGCAAGCTGTCGAAGAAGGAACTGATCGCCGAGGCGCAGCAGGCTCTATCGAACGGAGGATGACCCGAAGTCACCGTCCTGACCCGGACGTAAAGGGAAGCCTTATCACGCGACGGCAGCTGTGCTACCAAGCGACAGGCGCATTGTGCCGGACACGAACAAAAGGTCTTCCCAGGGATGGAACAGCTCTACACGGTCAACCAGCTTGCTGAAGAGCTGGGCATCACGCCGCGGGCTCTGCGCTTCTACGAGGTCAAGGGGTTGCTGGCGCCCAACCGTGTCGGCAACAACCGGGTATACACGAAGCGCGACCGCGCCCGGCTGAAGCTGATCCTGCGCGGCAAGCGGCTGGGCTTCTCGCTGGCGGAGATCCGCGAATATCTCGACCTCTACAACGTCAATGGCGGGGTGGAGCAGCAGAAGAACCTGTTGAAGCGCGTGCAGAAGCGGCTGAAGGACCTCGCCCAGCAGCGCGAGGACCTGGAGGCCACCGTGCAGGAACTGCACGACATCGAGGTGCAGGTCACCAACACCCTGGCGGAGCTGAAGGCCGCCGCGAAGGACAGCTGACCGGCCGGACGCCCGACGCGCTCCGGCCGGCCCTGACGAGGGATCGGAGCATGAAGGGACAGTCTCGGCCACAGGCGGCAGTCGGCCTCCTCCCGTATGGTGGGGGCGAGCGGTCATGAACCTGATCTTCCGCCTGCTGGCGGTCGCCGCCGCCGCCATCCTCGCGGCATTGCGCGGGCGCCGCGCCGGGCTGCTGGAGCCGTCGACGCTGCGCTTCCGGGTCTGGCCGACCGACCTGGACATCAACCTGCACATGACCAACGCGCGCTATTTCAGCGTGATGGACCTGGGGCGGACCGATCTGATGATCCGCGTCGGGCTGGGGCCGGCGATCCTGCGCAACCGCTGGCAGCCGGTTCTGGGCGGGGCCACCATCCGTTATCGCCGCTCCCTGCGGCCGTTCCAGCGCTTTACCCTGGTCAGCCGGGTGCTGTGCTGGGACGACAAGTACATCTTCATCGAACACCGCATGGAAACGCGGGGCGGGCTGGCGGCGCTGGCCGTCGTCCAGGGCGCCTTCGTCGGTTCCGGGAGCGTCGTCCCGCCGGCCGAGGTGCTGGCGACACTGGGCTCCACCGCCGCCTCCCCGCCGATCCCCGATGCGGTCGCCGCCTTGCGCGGACAAGGTCTGTCCGCCGCCGCCTAGAGTCCAATCAAGAACACCATCCGAGAGGAGACACGCCATCATGAAGGTGCTGGTGCCCGTGAAGCGGGTCGTCGACTACAACGTGAAGGTCCGCGTGAAGGCGGACGGCAGCGGCGTCGAGACCGCCAACGTGAAGATGAGCATGAACCCCTTCGACGAAATCGCCGTCGAGGAGGCCGTGCGCCTGAAGGAAGCCGGCAAGGCGACCGAGATCGTCGTGGTGTCCGTCGGCGTTGCCCAGGCACAGGAGACGCTGCGCACGGCGTTGGCGATGGGTGCCGACCACGCCATTCTGGTGCAGACTGATGTGACCACCGAACCGCTGGCCGTCGCCAAGGTGCTGAAGGCGCTGGTGGACAAGGAGGCGCCGGGGATGGTGATCCTCGGCAAGCAGGCGATCGACGACGACTGCAACCAGACCGGCCAGATGCTGGCCGCCCTGCTCGGCTGGGGCCAGGGCACCTTCGCCTCGAAGGTCGTCGCCGGCGACGGCTCGGTCGCGGTGACGCGCGAGATCGACGGCGGTCTGGAGACGGTGGAGCTGAAGCTGCCGGCGGTGGTGACGGCCGATTTGCGCCTGAACGAGCCGCGCTATGCTTCGCTGCCTAACATCATGAAGGCGAAGAAGAAGCCGCTGGAGACGGTCACGCCGGACGCGCTCGGCGTCGATGTCACGCCGCGGCTGAAGACGGTGAAGGTGGCCGAGCCGGCCAAGCGTCAGGCCGGCATCAAGGTGCCGGACGTCGCCACCCTGGTCGACAAGCTGAAGAACGAGGCGCGGGTGATCTGAGCGCCGGCCCCGGTGCCCCCACCCTAACCCTCCCCCGCTGGGCGGGGAGGGAACTGCCGCCGAACGCCCGCAAACATCCTGCCCCCTCCCCCGCCCAGCGGGGGAGGGTCGGGGTGGGGGCATTCGAAGCCGACACCTCGCCACCCGCCAACCAAGGACCCGCCCCATGCCCATCCTGATCCTCGCCGACCACGACAACGCCAGCCTCAAGCCCGCCACCGCCCACGCGGTCACTGCCGCCGCCAAGCTCGGCGGCGACATCCACATCCTGGTCGCCGGCCGCAACGCCGCACCGGCCGCGGATGCCGCCGCCAAGCTGGCCGGCGTCGCCAAGGTGCTGCTCGCCGACGATGCCGCCTACGAGCATGCCCTGGCCGAGCCGGTCGCAGCATTGCTGGTCTCGCTCGCCCCCGGCTACAGCCATCTCCTCGCCGCCGCCACCTCGGTGGGCAAGAACGTGCTGCCGCGCGTCGCGGCACTGCTCGACGTGGCGATGATCTCCGACATCACCGCCGTGGTCTCCGCCGACACGTTCGAGCGGCCGATCTACGCCGGCAACGCCATCGCCACCGTGCAGTCCGGCGACACGGTGAAGGTCATCACCGTCCGCACCACCGCCTTCGAGGCCGCCGCTGCCACCAACGGCGCCCCGGTGGAGAGCGTCGCCGCCGCCGTCGATCCGGGCCTGTCGGGCTTCGTCTCGGCCGAGCTGTCGAAGTCGGAGCGTCCGGAGCTGACCTCGGCCCGCATCGTCATCTCGGGCGGTCGCGGCATGCAGTCGGGCGACAACTTCCACCTGCTGGAGGCCATCGCCGACAAGCTGGGTGCCGCCGTCGGCGCCAGCCGCGCCGCCGTCGATGCCGGCTTCGTGCCCAACGACTATCAGGTCGGCCAGACCGGCAAGATCGTGGCGCCGGACCTCTATGTCGCCGTCGGCATCTCGGGCGCCATCCAGCATCTGGCCGGCATGAAGGACAGCAAGGTGATCGTCGCCATCAACAAGGACGAGGAGGCGCCGATCTTCCAGGTCGCCGACTACGGCCTCGTCGCCGACCTGTTCAAGGCGATGCCGGAATTGCAGCAGGCGCTGTGATCGCATGGCCGGGCCCTCCCACGGAGAGAGGCCCGGCCGCTTCGCCCTTGCCGCGGCGGGCCGGCTGTTCTATCGCTGGCGGCACAGCAACCCGACAGCGGCAGGACGCCATGAGCATCGACGGCATCACCGGACTGGATCATCTGGTCATCGCGACCCGCGACCTGGACGCGGCGCGCGATGCCTACAGCCGGCTCGGCTTCACGGTGACGCCGCGCGGGCACCACACGCAGCTGAAGTCCGCCAACCACACCATCCTGTTCCCGACCGGCACCTATCTGGAACTGCTGGGGATCGAGGAGCAGCGCCCCGCCAACGCCCATTACGCCGCCTTCCTGCGCCAGCGCGAGGGCATCGCCGCCATCGCGCTGAAGACGCCGGATGCCCGCGCCGCCGCCGGGCCGCTGGCCGCCGCCGGCTTCCCCGCGCCGGAGTCCGTCGATTTCGGCCGGCCGGTGGAACTGCCGGAGGGCACGCGCGACGCCAGCTTCACCATCACCCAGATCGACCCCGCCGCCACCCCGGCCGGCCGCGTCTTCCTGTGCCAGCACCACACGCCGGATCTCGTCTGGCGCCCCGACCAGCTTGAGCATGCCAACAGCGCCGTCGGACTGGAGGCCCTGGTGATCGCCGCCGACGATCCCGACGCGGTGGCCGCGACCTATGCCCTGCTGCTGGGCGGCACCGTCACCGACCGGGGTGCGGCGCGCGTGGTGGAGCCCGGCCGGTCCGGCGACGGGCAGGTTCCGGTGCTGGTCGCCACGCCGGACCGGCTGCATTGGGCCTGGACCGCCGACCCGGCCTTCGCAACCCCCTTCCCTTCTTCGCCGGCTTCGTCGTTCGCGTCACCGATCCGGTGAAAACCCAGCAGGCCCTGCAGAAGAGCAAGGTGCCGACCGTGGTCGGCAACGGCGTGATGCGGGTGAACTCGCCCGGCGCCTGCGGTGCGATGATCGCGTTCGCCCAGGAATTCGACCTCAACGGCCTGATTCCCTGATCTCCCGGAGATCGGACGCGCCGGCGGCGGCCCCATCCGGTCCATATCGATCCCGACATGGACTAGCGACAATTCGCGTCGAATTGGGCATAGGACGGGCAAAGTTGCTTGTGTAGTGTTCACCGACAGTGGCACCTGCGGACGGTGCCGGCTGTGGAGACGCATATGATGGCAGCGGGCGGAACCGAGGATTCGGCGGGGGCTCCGGGAGCGGGGATCCACCCGATGCCGGATCCGCTGTTCGACGCCCTGCCCGTTCCGGCCCTGCTGCGCGACGAGGGCGGCCGGCTGTGCGGCAACCGCAGTTTCCTTGCCCGCTACGGAAGTGCCGATTCCATGCCGGCCGACCTGGCGGAGGCGCGTCCCGGCACGGTGCGGGAGGTTTCCGCCTGTGCCGGCTCCGGCGAAGTGCTGGACCTGCTGGTCCGCGTCGGCGGCCCGCCATGGATCGCGACGGTGGAGGACGTAACGGACCAGCGTCGCACCGCCCGCAGCCTCGATCTGGCGACCGAAAAGCTGGAGGAGGCGTATCACACCGCCAAGCTCGGCTATTGGGAATACGGCATCCAGTCGGGCGAGCTGGTGCTGAACGACTCCGCGCTGGCCGTGCTGGGCCATGGCCGCGACCGCTTCGCCTCCGGATTCGACGCTCTGCTGGCCATCCTGCATCCGGACGACCGGCCGCGCTTCGGCAACATGCTGGAAAGCGTGGTCGACAACCCCAAGCGGGTCTATGTGGAATACCGCGTCCATGACGGGGACGGGCGGGTCCGCTACGTCTCCTCCTCCTGCGCGCCGCGGCTGGATGCCGACGGGCGGCTGACCCATGTCTTCGGCGTGATGATGGACAGCACCGAACGGGCCGAGGCGGCGGCACAGCTGGAAGCCGCCAAGCAACGGCTGGAGGAGGCCTACCGCACCGGCCATCTCGGTTACTGGGAATACGGCATCCACAGCGGCACGCTGGTCTGGAACCGCGAGGCCTTCGACATCTACGGCCAGGATCCGGAGCGGTTCGCGCCGACCTTCGACGGCCTGCTGGACATCCTCCACCCCGAAGACCGCCTGTCCTTCGGCAACATGCTGGAAAGCGTGATCGGCAATTCCAGGCGCGTCTATGTCGAATACCGGGTGATCGATGCTGGCGGCGAGGTCCGCTACGTCTCCTCCTCCTGCGCGCCGCGTTTCGACCTGGACGGGCGACTGACCCACCTGTTCGGGGTGATGCTCGACACCACGGAGCGGGCACGCGCCGCGGAGGCGCTGCGCGCCGCCAAGGACCGGGTGGAGCAGGCCTACCGCGAGTTGCAGGACGCGCAGGACAGCCTGGTCCAGACCGAGAAGATGGCCTCGCTCGGCCAGCTGGTCGCCGGGGTGGCGCATGAGGTGAACGGCCCGGTCGGCGTGGCGCTGACCACCGCCTCGCACCTGCTGAGCAGGGCGGAGGACGTGAAGCGCCAGTTCGCCGCCAACGCCCTGACCCGCTCCGCCCTTGCCGGGTTCCTGGAGGTGGCACAGGAGGCGGGGCAGCTTCTGGTCGGCAACACCGAACGGATCGCGTCGCTGGTCCATATGTTCAAGCAGGTGGCCGCCGACCAGACCGGCGACGAGCGCCGCACCTTCTACCTGCGCGAATACACGGAGGATGTGCTGCTGAGCCTGCACACGCAGATCGGATCGTCCGGCCACCGGGTGGAGCTGATCTGTCCGGAGGCGCTGCAGTTGGAGAGTTTCCCCGGCGCCTTCGCCCGCGTGCTGACCCATCTGGTGCGCAACGCGCTGATGCATGCCTTCCGTCCGGAACAGAGCGGGCGGATCGTCATCGACATCCATGCCGACGGCGACGACTGGATCGAGGTGGTGCATAGCGACGACGGCCAGGGCATCCTGGAGACCGATCTGCCGCGGATCTTCGACCCCTTCTTCACGACCGCGCGCCATGCCGGCTGCGTCGGGCTGGGGCTGCACATCGCCTACAATCTGGCGACGCAGACGCTGGGCGGTCAGCTGAGCGCCGGCAATGCCGCGGATGGGGGTGCCGGCAGGGGAGCCGTCTTCACCCTGCGGGTGCCGCGGCGGGCGCCGGACCTCGACTGAAAGGCCGGGCCTTGCCTACGCCACCGTCTGACGTTCGCGCAGCAGCGGCTCCAGCGCCTCGGCGACGGCACGGCGCAGGTCGGCGGCGATCACCGGCTTGTGCATGACGCGGAAATTGCCGGCCTCCGCCTCCTGGGCGCGGGCGGGGGCGGTGTCGCCGGTGACCAGGATGCCCGGCAGGATGCGGCCGAGGGCCAGACGCACCTCGCGGATCGCCTCCGTCCCGGTGCGGCCGTCGCGCAGGCGGTAATCGGCGACGATCAGGTCGGGCGGCGGCCCGCGATGGGCAAGATCCAGCGCCTCGGCGCAGGATTCGGCGGCCAGCACGGTGTAGCCCCATTCGGCCAGCATGGCGCGAAGCCCCTCGCGGACGATCCCGTCGTCTTCGATCACCAGCACCGTGGTCGCGAAGGCCGGACGCGGCGCCAATGCCGGGATCGGCGCCTTGGCGGGGGCGGAGGGGCCAGCGGCACCTCGACCGAGAAGACGGAGCCCTGGCCGGGAGCGGAGCGCACCGTCACCGGATGGCCGAGCATCACCGAAAGCCGCCGCACCACCGCCAGCCCGAGGCCGAGCCCCTGGTCGCGGTTGCGGCTGGCGTTGCCGACCTGCACGAACTCCTGGAAGATGTCGTCCTGCTGGTCGGCCGGGATGCCGATGCCGGTGTCCCACACCTCGATCCGCAGGGTCCCGCCGCGGCGGCGGCAGCCGATCAGGATGCGCCCCCTGTCGGTGTAGCGCAGCGCGTTCTCCACCAGATTCTGCAGGATGCGCCCCAGCAGCATAGGGTCGCTGCGCACATGGGCGCGGGACGGCACGATGTGCAGGATCAGCCCCTTCTGGACGGCGACGGACCGGCTGCTGGCGGCGACGCGGTCCATCACCTCGGACAGGGGGAACACCTCCACCTCCGGCACCACGGCGCCGGCCTCCAGCCGGGAAACGTCGAGCAGGCCGTCCAGCAGCATCTTCAGCGCGCCGAGCGCCCGCTCCATGGTGCCCAGGACGTTGCGGGTCATCCCGTCGGTGACGCGGCTGGACAGCACCTCCATCAGCAGCATCAGCGACTGGACGGGCTGGCGCAGGTCGTGGCTGGCGGCGGCCAGGAACTTCGACTTGGCGACGTTGGCGCGGTCGGCCTCCCGCCGGGCGTCGGTCAGCGCCGCCTGGGCGCGCTTGTGTTCGGAGATGTCGCGGACGGTGGCGATCAGGCTGACCAGCCGGTTGTCGTGGTCGCGCACCGGCGAGGCGCTCAGCTCCAGGCAGCGGAGATCCGCCGGCCCGTCGCCCGCGCGCGGAAGTTCGACCCGCGCGTCGCGGCCGACGACGATGGCGTCGCGCAACGGCTGCAACGCCACCCGGTCGTTCGTCGCCCGTTCCAGCGCGGTGAGGGCGCCGCTGCCCATCAGGCCAGACATCGGCGTGCCCAGCAGCTTTTCCAGCGCCGGATTGACATAGACGATGGGCATGCCGGGTTGGGTCGCGTCGGCGATCATGATGCCGTCGTTGCTCCAGGCCAGCGCGCGGTTGCGGACGCGCAGGGCCCGGTCGGTGTGGCGGCGCCACTGCAACTCGACGATGAAGGCGACGATGAACAGCAGGATCACCACCGTGGTGGCGACCGCCCAGCCGATATAGAGGCGGGCATTGTCGCGCCAGGGACCGAACACCGTCTCCACCGATTCGCCGACGATGGCGATCACCGGATAGTCCGGGGCCGACCGGAAGGCCAGGATGCGTTCCACCCCATCGACCGGGCTGATCATGCGGAGATGGCCGATGGGGTTCTGTTTGACCGCCTGCCAAAGCTCGGTGTTGGCGGTGCCGCGGCCGGACACGGAACTGGAGCTGGCATTGCGGGCGATGATGACGCCGTCGGCGCGCAGAAGCGCCGCTGCACCGTCCATGGGAAGTCCCAGCACCCGGTAGTAGCGGACGAAGGATTCGACCGGAATGTCGGCCACCGCGATGCCTGCGAAGGTGCCGTCGCCGTTCTCCAGCCGGCGCGACACCGGGATCAGGACATCCTGCGTCTCCGACGACGCATAGGGCATGCCGATCACCAGCCCGCGCGGAGCGCTGTCGCGGGCGATGCTGAATTCGTCGCGGTCGGCGACGCTGCCCTGGAAGGTCGCCCGCCCCCCGCCCATGGTCAGCAGCCCGGCCGAGTCATAGACGCGCACCCCCACCACCAGCCCTTCCTCGAAGGCACGGCGGGTGTCCAGGCGCATGGTCCGGTTCCGCTCGGTGTTGGCGATCAGGTCCAGCAGCAGGTCGTCGACGCGGCGGAAGGTGGAGATCGCATGTTCTTCCACCAGCCGGGCGACGACGGCGGTCTTTTCATGGACCGTGAGGTCCAGCAGCTGCTCCTCCCGGTGCAGCCGGTCGAGCAGAATCCACCAAAGGGCGGCTATCGCGAGCACGACCGCCAGGGCGGGCAGGACCAGGCGCCCGCCGAAACCGGAAAAAGCCAGAGCGCCCGCTTCACGTATACCCCGAACGCAGTGGATCGTCCGCCGGCCGCGTCCATCGGCAAAAGGCGGACGGCGGCGGCAGGCGGACGCAAGCATGCCGCAACGCAGGTGCGGACGCAACGACGTTACCGGGAAGGTGGCAGCGCAACAAAGTTGCTCCACCCATGCGAACCATTCGCGGCCACGGCGCACCTCATACTCTCTCCGGCTATGCGATCCGGCACGCCCGCCGGCCGGTTGCGTGGGGTCTGCCCGCCGAAATGCCTGCTTTGCTGCGCTCCTGCCGGCGGCTATACCGCGGCGATGAGCTTTGCCCGCGCCATCGCCACCGTCGGCGGCCTGACCCTGCTGAGCCGGCTGGCCGGATTCGCACGCGACATTTTGACCGCCGCCGTACTTGGCGCCGGTCCGGTCGCCGATGCCTTCTTCGTCGCGCTGAAGCTGCCCAACCTGTTCCGCCGTATGTTCGCGGAAGGTGCCTTCGGCGTCGCCTTCGTCCCCCTGTTCGCCGCGGAACTGCAGACCCGCGGCCGCACGGCCGCCATCCGCTTCGCGGAAGAAGCGCTGGCGATGCTGCTGGCGATGCTGCTGCCCTTCACGCTGGCGGCCGTCGTCGCCATGCCCTTGCTGATGCACGGCCTCGCCCCCGGCTTCTCCGACGAGCCAGCCAAGTTCGCCCTGGCGGTGGACATGGCCCGGCTGACCTTCCCCTATCTGGCGCTGATCTCCCTGGTCGCGCTGCTGGGCGGGGTGTTGAACGCGCTGGACCGCTTCGGCCCCTTCGCCGCAGCACCCATCGCCTTCAACCTGACGCTGGTCGCCGCCCTGCTGGTCGCGCCGCGGCTGGGGCTGGAGCCCGGCATCGCCATGGCGGCGGCTGTCACCCTGTCGGGTGTTGTGCAGGTGGCGTGGATGGCCTGGGCCTGCCGAAATGCCGGCGTGACGCTGCGCCTGCGGCCGCCCAGGATGACGGAGGGCATGCGGCGGCTGTTCCGGCTGATCGGGCCGGGCGCCATCGGGGCAGGCGTCATGCAGATCAACCTGTTCCTGAACATCGTGCTCGCCTCGCTTCTGCCGTCAGGCGCGGTGTCGTTCCTCTATTATGCCGACCGGCTGAACCAGATGCCGCTGGGCGTCATCGGCATCGCCATCGGCACCGCCCTGCTGCCGGTGCTGGCCCGCCACGCCGCTGCCGGCGACGAGGGCATGGTGCGCCATTACCTGAGCCGCGCACTGGAGTTCAGCCTGCTGCTCGGCCTGCCGGCAGCGGTCGCGCTGGGAGTGGCGGGGGCGCCGATGGTGTCGGTCCTGTTCCAGCGCGGCGCCTTCGGCCCGGAGGAGGCGCATGCCACCTCCATGGCGCTCGCCGCCTATGCCCTCGGCATCCCGGCTTATGTGATCGTGAAGTCGCTGAACGCCGCCTTCTTCGCCCGCCACGACACGGTGACGCCGGTGCGCGTCGCGGTCATCGTGACCGTCGCGACCGCCGCGCTGGCGCTGGCGCTGATGCCGTGGCTGGAGCATGTCGGCATCGCGCTCGCCACCGGGCTCACGGCATGGCTGGATGTCGGGCTGCTGGTGGCGGCGATGCGCAGGCGCGGCCTGTTCGACCTGGATGACCGGCTGAAGCGCCGCGCCCCGCGCATCGCCATGGCGGCGGCGGGCATGGGAGCGGCGCTGGCGCTGGGCGGCGGGTTGCTGGCCCCCTGGCTGGAGGCACCGTCCACCGCGGTGCGCTTCGCCGCGCTGGCCCTGCTGGTCTGCGGCGGTGCCGCCGCCTTCGCGGCGCTGGCGGTGGCGCTGGGCGGGGCGAGCCTGGGGGATGTGAAGGGGATGCTGTCGAAATCCCTGCTCCCGCAGAGGAGAGAGGAGGATGATGCAGGGCTACCCCACTTGACGGCGGTCATAGGCAGTCGTACAAGCGAGCCCACGTGGTGATTTGGTCGACCGGCTTGCGGGCCACGTAAAACAACCCGCTAAAAAGGTCCGAGCCGCGTCCGCGCCTCGACCCGATCGGTCGGGGCTTTTTCGTTTGCGGCCGGCCCTGCCCCACCGGCGATCATCAGGGGAGAGTGGCGGAATGTCGCGCACCGATCATCGCAATCCGAACGTCGCGGGGCTGCGCCCGCGGTCAAAGCTGGTTCATGGCGGCATCCGCCGCTCGCAGTTCGACGAGACCTGCGAGGCGCTGTACCAGACCTCCGGCTTCGTCTACGGCTCGGCGGAGGAGGCGGAGCACGCCTTCGCCAACGACGGCTCGCGCCATGTCTATTCGCGCTTCCGCAACCCGACCTCGGCAATGTTCGAGGACCGGCTGGCCGAATATGAAGGGGCTGAGTGGGCCTATGCGACCTCCAGCGGCATGGCGGCGGTGCATGGCGCGCTGATGAGCGGGCTGCGCACCGGCGACCGGGTGGTGGCGCCGCGTTCCCTCTTCATCTCCTGCTACTGGATCGTCAAGGAGCTGTGCAGCCGCTTCGGCATCGAATCGGTGTTCGTCGACGGCACCAATCTGGCGGAGTGGGAAGAGGCGCTGTCCAAGCCGACCAAGGCGGTCTTCCTGGAAACCCCGTCGAACCCCGGCCTGGAGGTCGTCGATCTGGAGGCGGTCTGCAAGCTGGCCCACCAGGCGGGCGCGGTGGTCGTCGCCGACAACGCCTTCGCCACGCCGGTGCTGCAGCGCCCGTTCGAATTCGGCGCCGACGTCGTCATCTATTCCGCGACCAAGCACATCGACGGCCAGGGCCGCTGTCTGGGCGGCGTCATCCTGGCCAAGGACAGGAAGTACGGCGCGGACGTCATCCATCCCTTCCTGCGCCACACCGGCCCGACCATCTCCCCCTTCAATTCCTGGCTGCTGCTGAAGGGCATGGAGACGCTGGAGCTGCGCGTGCACGCCCAGTCGTCGGCGGCGCTGCAGGTGGCGGAGTTCCTGGAAAGCCACCCGAAGGTCGCCCAGGTGCTGTACCCGCTGCTGCCCAGCCACCCGCAATATGATCTGGTGCGCAAGCAGATGACCGGCGGCGGCAACATGCTATCGGTCTTCCTGAAGGGCGGCAAGACCGAGGCGTTCAATGCGCTGAACGGCCTGCGGATGGTGATGATCTCCAACAATCTCGGCGATTCGAAGAGCCTCATCACCCACCCCGCCACCACCACCCATTCCAAGCTGACCGACGAGGAGAAGGTCGCCGCCCGGATCGAACCCGGCCTGCTGCGCCTGTCCGTTGGTCTCGAGGATCCGCAGGACATCATCGAAGATCTCGACCGCGCGCTCGCCGAGGCGTAAAGATCGTGCCGGAACTTATGCTGCAGTGCAGCGTTGACGCTGAAGCTGTGGTTCCGGCAACGATTTGAGAGAGGCGACGCCCATGTCACGAAAGAACGCCGGCAATGGCCACCCCACCGACCGGCTCATGGCGGTGGCGGGCCAGCTCACCAAGACCGGCCTTCGCAGCAGCGAAATGGGCGTCGCGGCGGCACAGACCATCGGCTACCGCACGGCGATGATGGCGGCGGCGATGTCGAATCCCATCGACTTCGCCAACCCGGAATTCATCCGCATGGGCTCCGAAAAGGTCGAGGCGATGGTGGAGGCCTTCCACGCCGTCGCCACCGGTATCAGCGAGTTCGGACAGGCCTGGTTCACCATGGTGACGAAGCAGACCCAGGCGGCTGCCGTGACCATCGGCGGTCTTGCCGCCTGCAAAAACCCGGTGGAGATCGTCGACGTCCAGCAACGCTTGCTGGCGGACGCCGTCGATGCCGGCATCCACGCCAACCTGCACCTGATCGAGACGACGGCCGCGCTGGCTGCCGCGGGCATCAACCCCGCCTACCGCACGGTCCGGGCCAACGCCCGCCGTCTCGCCCGCGAGCAGGCCTGACCCCTCACACCACGTCAGCCGGAGCCAGACGGCAACAGCTGCCGTCATGCTCCACCTGAATGGTGGCGTGGCCGATGCCGAAGCGGTCCTTCAGCACGGTGGCGACCTCCAGCAGCAGTGCGTCGTCCTGGCTAATGCCGGGACGAACGAGATGGGCGGTCAGCGCCGTTTCGGTCGTGCTGATCGGCCAGATGTGCAGGTCGTGCACGGCGACGACGCCCGGCAGTCCGGCCAGATAGCGCTCCACGCCCGCCCGGTCGATGCCGTCGGGCACCGCGTTCATCGCCAGCCGCACCGAATCGCGCAGCAGTCCCCAGGTGCCGGCGACGATCACCAGCGCGATGACGATGCTGGTCACGGGATCGAGCCAGAACCAGCCGGTGAAGCGGATCGCCAGCGCCGCCATCACGACGCCGGCCGACACCGCCGCGTCGGCCACCATGTGCAGATAGGCGCCGCGCAGGTTGATGTCCTGCTTCTGCCCGCCGATGAACAGCCAGGCGGTCCAGCTGTTGATGACGATGCCGATCATCGCCACCACCATCACGGTGGTTTCCGCCACCGGTTCCGGCTGCACCAGCCGGGTCGCCGCCTCCAGCAGGATGGCGCCGACGGCGATCAGCAGGATCATCGCGTTCAGCAGCGACGCCAGGATCGAGGCGTTGCCGAATCCGTAGGTGTAGCGCCCCTTCGGCAACCGCCGCCCCAGCCACACCGCCCCCCAGGCCAGCAGAAGCCCCATCACGTCGCTGAGGTTATGACCGGCGTCGGCCAGCAGTGCCGTGGAGTTGGCGAGCAGACCATAGACCGCCTCCACCACCACGAAGCCGATGTTCAGCAACGCGCCCAGCGCGAAGGAGCGGTCATAGCGTGCGGGGGCGTGATGATGGCCGCCATGGGTGTGGGAGCCATGGGTATGGCCGCCGTGGGTGTGTCCATGCGGCATGGTGGAAAACCTCGTCGGAAGGAACATTGCAGCGCACGCAACTCTGGGCCCGCGGCCGCGGGAGGACAAGGCCCGTGCGGCGGCGGACCGCCCTCTTGCGCCGATCCGCCATGGCGCCTAGCTTCGCGCGGTCACTCGCATCAACCGTGAACGAAGGAACTGGTCATGAAGGCGCGCGTCACCTGGGTGGACGGCAAGATGTTCGTCGGCGAATCCGGCAGCGGCCATGCCGTGGTGATGGACGGTGCGCCCGAATCCGGCGGCCGCAACGCCGGCATCCGCCCGATGGAGATGCTGCTGATCGGCATGGGCGGCTGCACCTGCTTCGACGTCGTGATGATCCTGGAGAAGGGCCGCCAGCAGATCACCGATTGCGTCGCGGCCATCGAGGCCGAGCGGGCGGAGACCGACCCGAAGGTCTTCACCAAGATCCACGTCCATTTCACGGTCACTGGCCGCAAGCTGGACCCGGCCAAGGTGGAACGCGCCATCGCGCTGTCGGCGGAAAAATACTGCTCCGCCTCCATCATGCTGGGCCAGACCGCGACCATCACCCACGACTTCGAAGTGGTCGAGGCGCCGTAAGGACGCTCCCCGGCGGCTTCCGCCGCCTTTTTCAGTTGCATCCATACGCATGAAAAGCGAAGGATCGGATAGACCGTCCGCTCCTTCGCGATCATCGCGTGCGCATCACCATATTCCTTATCCTTATCGCAGCCTTCCCTGCCCTTGCAGACGATTCGCGATCCAGCCTGTCCGACTGGGGTGGGGTCGGGCTTTTGCAGATGCCGAACGCGCGGATGGCCCCCGACGGGTCGATGAGCGGCGGACTGACCGCTCTCGGCGATCTGCACCGTCACTATGCGATCTCCGCGCAGCCACTGCCCTGGCTGGAGGTGACGGCGCGCAACAGCGCCTATCCCGGCTATTACGGCCTCAGCGAACCCGGCCTGGACCTGAAGCTCCGTCTGCGGCGGGAGGACGAACATGGGCCGGCGCTGGTCGTCGGCGGGCGGGACGTCACCGGATCGGGGCTGGACCTGCCGGGCAAGGGGCGCTTCGCCGGTGAATACATCGCCCTGTCGCGCCGCTGGTGGGACGTGGACCTGACGGTCGGCATGGGATGGGGAACGCTTGGCGAGGCAGGGCATCTGCGCAACCCGCTGCGCTTCCTCGGCGGCCGGTTCCGGCACGACCGCGACCCGTCGGCATGGCCGACCAGCCGCGGACCGGGAGCATGGTTCAGCGGCGAGCGGGTGGCCCTGTTCGGCGGGGCGGAATGGCACATGCCGGCCGTGGGACCGCTGGACGGGCTGAGCCTGAAGCTGGAATCGTCCGGCGACCGGTTCCGGGCGCAACGGCAGGACGAGCCCGGCTTCGTTCCCGGCAGCCGCTACAGCCTCGGCCTGTCCTGGCGGCCGGCATCCTGGGCCGATCTGGGTGCCGCCTACGAGCAGGGACGGCGGTTGATGCTGCGCCTGTCCGTCCGCTTCGATCCGGCCGTGGACGGCGACCGCTTCGAAGGTCCGCCGCCGACAGTCGGACCGAGACCGTCCGAAGGGGCTGCGCTGTCGGCCGAGGCCATCGCGCTGGTCGCCCGCAGCCGCGGCCTGCCCGTCCGGTCGGTCAGCCTCGACGGCGACATGGCGACCCTGTGGCTCGACCCGGCCGGCGGCGGGCGGCTGCCGCCGGCCCGCGAGGTGGGGGACGCGGCGCGGCTGCTCGCCGATCTGGCTCCGCCGCAGGTGGAGAGGCTGCGCGTGGTCACCGGTGCCGCCGGGATCGCGTCGGCAGCCACCACCCTGCTGCGCCGCGACCTGGAGCGTGCCGCCCGTCACCGCGGCAGCCCGGAGGAGATCTGGCGCACCACCGTCATCGGACCGGCCGACGGCCCGCCGCCGGACTGGCGTCCGCGGCTCGACCTGTCGACCCGGCTGGTCGCGACCTTCGATCTGGCGGAACTCGGGACCACGCTCGCCCAGCGCACCCACACCGACGTGATGCTGCGCGGCGAGCCTCTGCGCGGGCTGGTGCTGGGCGGGGGCTTGCGCATCGACGCCGGCAGCGAACTGGAACTGCTCGACACCAACGCCCTGCCCGCCGCCCATCCGGTGCGCAGCGACCTGCCGCGCTATGTGGACCGTCCGCTGTCGCTCGACCATGCCTATGCGGCGTGGCTCGCCACTCCGGCGGAGGGGGTGACCACCCGGCTGTCGCTGGGGCAGTTGGAGGAGATGTATGGCGGCATCGGAGCGGAAGCGCTGTACCAGCCGCTGGCCGCCCGCTGGGCCGTCGGCCTCGACCTCAACCGGGTGTGGAAGCGGCGTCCGGACAGCCTGTTCGGCATCGACCGCGGCGATGCGCGCGGCACCGGCCATGCCAGCCTCTATTGGGAGGCGCCGGGGGCGGGCACCACGACCGCCCTGCGGCTCGGGCGCTATCTGGGCGGCGACTGGGGCGGAACGGTGGAGGTGATGCGGCGGTTCGACGGCGGCATCGGCCTGACCGCCCACGCCACCTGGACCGAGGGGCCGGACGGTGCCCAGAGCCGGTTCGGCGGACGGATGGATTGGGGGCTGGCGCTGGTGGTGCCGATCGGCGCTTCGGGCTGGCTACCGGTCGGCGGCAGCGTGGAGACGGCGGTCCGCACCCTGGGCCGCGATGCCGGGCAGCGCCTGCGGCAGCCGCTGCCGCTCTACGACCTGCGGGTGCCGGGAGGCTACGGGCGCCTCGCCGGCACATGGTCCCGCCTGTTGAACTGAGGTCAGCGGACAGGCGCGGCGGTGGGGGTCGTGGTGGCGGGGGTCGTGGTGGCGGCGTGCGGGTCGAGGACCACGGTCGTCCATTGACCCTGCCGGTCCATGGCGCTGGCGACGTAGCGGTCGCCATCCTTGCGGAAATCGCGCACCGACACATAGCCGGCGGCGCTGAGCTGGTTCAGCAGCGTGGTCTGCTGCAGTTCGACGGGCTTCTGTCCGGGAACGCGGCGGCCGGCCATGTCGGAGGACGCACCCGCGGAGCTTCCCATACCGGAGCCACCCATGCCGGTCGAGGTCGAGCGGTCGGAGCCGGTGCTGCCGGAATAGGTGCTTGAATAGGTGTACTGCGCCATGGCGGCCGGTGCCGCCGCGAGCGTGACGGCGAAGGCCGCCAGCCAGAGCCTGCTCTTCATCTTTCCCTCTCCTGCGGATGGTCGCCGGAGGTCGAACCGCCGGCCGTCAGGGGAAGGAAACGCCCGAGACCGCCCGTTGTTGCATAAATGCCAGACCTTCGCGGTCCCGCCATGCACGTATACTCCGGCCGATACAGGAGCCGGGAACATCGTGCCCACGGCATTGTTCTGATCTTCGAATGCCGCCGCACCGGCTGTGCTTACCGTCACCTTGGCCCGTCTTTCCGCAGAGGAAGACAACGGGGGGCGGAGACGACGGGACGGCGGGTGCGGCCACGACTTGTCTCATGCGCGACGCCCGAAGTCCTTTCCGGATCTTCGGCCGAGCGAGGGAGGGTATGATGCTCTATTGGGCTCTTGTTTTCTTCGTCATCGCGCTGATTGCCGGCGCGCTCGGGTTCGGTGGGATCGCGTCGGCCAGTTCCGGCATCGCGCAGATCCTGTTCTTCCTGTTCCTGGTGCTGTTCGCCATCAGCCTGATCATGGGTCTGGTGCGGCGACGGTAGACCGCGGCACAGGCCGGGCGATCGGCCGACGGTCTTCCCGCCGCGGGATGGAACCATCGGCGGATCGCCCGGTTGATTGCGGCATCTCCCGATGCTGCAGCACTCTCTCTCCCCCGGAAGTGACGTCAGGGCCGGCGAGCCCGGATGGTGCTTCTATTGTCCCCGCCTTCGGCGGCGTCTCCCCCAAGACGCCGCCGTTCTTTTGGAAAGCCCGGACTTTTCCGGAGCCGGACATGGAAACGGGGCGCCCGGCAACCGGACACCCCGCTTTTTCCAACCAGCCTTCCGAAGGATCAGGCGTCGGCGTCCTCCCCCGGGTCGCGGCCCTCCATCAGCAGGCGGAGCGCACGGCGCCCGCGCGACAGGCGCGACTTCACGGTCCCGATCGAGATGCCGAGAATGTCGGCCGCCTCGTTGTAGGAAATCCCTTCCAGGCCGATCAGCAGCACGACCTCGCGCTGTTCGTTCGGCAGCAGGGCCAGCGCGCGGCGCAGGTCGCGAAGCTCCATCCGCACGAACTGCGATCCCGGCGCCGCGCCGATGGCGGCCTGCGCCTCGGCATCGATATCGACGACGGGCTGGCGGCGGCGGACGCCGTTGATGTGCAGGTTGCGCAGGATGGTGAACAGCCAGGCGCGCAGGTTGGTGCCGGGGCGCCACAGATGCAGCCGCGACAGCGCGCGCTCCAGGCATTCCTGGACCAGATCGTCGGCCAGCGTGGCGTCGCGCACCATGGCGCGCGCGAAACGGCGCAGGCGCGGGATTTCCTCTTCGATCTGGCGGATCACCGCCGGGTCGGGCGGGGCATTGGGATCGGGACGGAACTCGTCGTCGGCGGGAGTGTCGGCGGCTGGATCGCTCCCGGCTTCGGCCTCGATGGCCTCCGCATGAACGTTCAAATGGGTCTCCGTCTGGGCCGCGGCATCCTGCGCGCCGTCGGTGGGGGTCTGGTCACTATAGGTCGGCTTGCGGTCCGAACGGGTCCGGCCGACGGCCTCGGCGACGAAGACAGCAGGCTCGACCGGGGCCGGGCCGCGCATTCGGTGGCTCAAGGTGGTCGCGACGTGGTTCGCCATCGGTGAAACGATGCCTCCTTCAATGCCGTTCGCCACGGCCGCGCCTGCCGCTTTCGCGGCTTGCCGACACAGCCGGGGCCTCCGGCGCGACGGCCCCGGACGAGGAGTGCTTCCTTCGTCCGGGGCCGTCGAATTTGCAGCCGATTATCTGGCCCGATCCCTACGTAATGAGCGTACAAACGGGCTGCCAGTTGGGAAAAAGGCTAGTGGGTCATACAATCGGGCCAGATTACCCCTAGAGTACCCCGTGTATCCCGCGAAGGTCACCGTTCGGGCATTGGCTTAAAATTTGGTCTTTCGTTATCTCTCCAACACGATTGGAGGACGCATGACCAACATGAAAAGAAAAAGACCGACCGAAACACGTCGATCGGTCTATGAATTTTTTATTGGTGGCGCCACATCAAGCACTTCCGGCGATGTATTGACAGGCCGCCAACCTTCCGTTTCGTGTTATGCCGCCAGCTCTGCCAGTCGGTGCAGCAGGCGCTGCGGCGTCCTCCCTGTGAGTTCTGACCTCGACCTTTCGATGGTCTCAAACGGCTTCAAGAAAATCATACAGGGGGGTCCGGTGGAACACCACACGAACCTTTGCGGTACACCGTCCGCGCTGACCGTTTCCGCAACCCTTCAGCGTACCCGCCGGCACATCGCTAGCCGTGCGCGCATCGGTGCCGTGGCCGCGGCCCTGATGCTGCCGGGCATGCTGGCGGCGGTTCCCGCCCAGGCCGGCATCGCGGAGAAGACCGTCGCGGCGCTGGAAGCCCTCGCCAGCAAGGGCAGCGTCCGGGCCCAGTATGAACTGGCACAGCATTACGAACGGGGCAGCGGGGTGAAGGTCGACCCGCGGCTTGCGCTATCGCTCTATTGCCGGGCGGCGCGTCAGGATTATGCCGACGCGGCGCTGATGGCCGGGCGGATGCACATGGCCGGAGTCGGCGGCGTCACGAAGGATGCCGATCTGGGCCGGGCCTGGCTGAGGAAGGCCGCGGCGTTGGGCAGCGAGCAGGCCGAACGGCTGGTCGGCAGCCCGAGCGGCAGCGTGAAGACGCCCGACCGCTGCGAGCCGCCCAACCTGCGCTGGGGCGTCATCCGCAAGCCGCCCGCCGAGATCCGCGCCATGGTGCAGAAGATGGCGCCGACCTACGGCCTCGACCCCGACCTCGTCCTGGCGGTCATCGCGGTGGAGTCCGGCTACCGCATCGACGTGGTGTCGAACAAGAACGCCCAGGGGCTGATGCAGTTGATCCCGGAAACGGCGGAGCGCTTCGGCGTCACCAACCCGTTCGACGCGGAACAGAACCTGCGCGGCGGCATGAAGTATCTGCGCTGGCTGCTGGCCTATTTCGACGGCAATGTCACCCACGCGCTGGCCGGCTACAACGCCGGCGAAGGGGCGGTCCTGCAGTACAAGGGCATCCCGCCCTACCGCGAGACCCAGGATTACGTGGTCAAGATCCGCAGCATCTACGCGCAGACCTATCATCCCTTCAACCGCGGAATCGTGCAGTCCGCCGGTCTGGTCAGCACAGCGCGAGAAGAGGTCGCCGAGCTGTCGCTTTCGACCAGGACGCGCAGCAGCGGAAAACGCTGAGAACGCAAGATTGCGACTCGGAAAAATGCGACTCGGGCGACTCGGGGCGCGTTTGGTTAACACTTTGGTTATAAAGTGACGATTACCCTCGGGGAACGACGGATTTCGCAAGCGCTGGCGCCCTGGAAAGGACGCCATCCCGCGTCACCCGCCAGCGTCTCACCCGCAACGTTTCATCCGAACGTTTCCCGAGGACCTGCCCGATGCCCATGGCCGCCGACGTCGACACCATCGAACGCACCTCCATCGTCGCCTATACGCTGCTGAACGAGCTTCATGACGTCCTGGCCCTGCCCAAGGCTCCGGACGACGTCACGCTGGGCATCCTGATGGGCATGGCCATGTTCCTCGACGACAAGGTCGGCCCGATGCGGGCCAAGCGCCTGATGGGCGAGGCGCCGACCATCGTGCTGAAGACGGACGCCCACGTCACCGCCGACCAGACCCAGCGCATCCTGCCGGTCCTGCGCGCCTTCGGCGACCACCTGAAGGAAGTGCGCATGAAGGCGGAGCGTCCGGTGAGCGGCACCGTCGGCTGACCGCCGCCTTCCTTTGAACAGAGTTTTGCCCCGATGGACCCGGTGCCGCAGACGGCGCCGGGTTTTCGGCATTTGCGCGGCGGTCACGGATTGTCGGGCAGCTTGACCAATCGGTGAAATGGGCGGAAGCTTGCCGCCCATGGACTGGTTCACGGGGATCAGCATCGTCGCCATCGCGGCCGGCGTGACCATCAGCCTTGTCGTGCTGCTGGCCGTCGGATCGATCCGCCGCAGCCTGAACGAGGCGTCGGTGCGCCAGTCCCAGCAAATCCGCAAGCTGACGGAGACGGTGGCGACGCTGTCGGCGCAGCATCAGGCGGCGCAGACCCGCATCCAGCAACTGACCGACGCCAACCGCAAGATGTCCGACGAGCTGACCGCTCTCGGCGAGCGGCTGAGCGATGCCGACACGGTCCAGCGCGTGGCCGGCACGGCGAGGCTTCTTCATTGACCGCGACACCGCTTTCCGACTCCGCAAGCCCCGATGCCACCCGCGAGCGCGACCGCTGGGCCGCCAGCGCCGACGCCTGGGACCGCTGGGCCGATCCGATGGCCGATCTGGCCGACAAGCTGAACCGCCCGCTGCTGGACGCCGCCGGACTGGCGGAGGGGGAGCGGCTGCTCGACCTTGCGTCGGGGGCGGGGGAGCCGGCGCTGAGCGCCGCACGCCGCGCCGGGCCGGGCGGGCTGGTGGTCGGCAGCGATCTCGTTCCCGGCATGATGGCCGGCGCGGTCCGCCGCGCCCGCGGCATCGACGGGCCGGCGCCCGCCTTCACCGCGGCGGACATGACCGCCCTGCCCTTCGCCGACGGCGCCTTCGACCGCGTGACCTGCCGCTTCGGGATCATGTTCGTACCGGCGGTGGACGCCGCCCTGCGCGAGGTCCGGCGCGTGCTTCGCCCCGGCGGCAAGGCCGCCTTCATGGTGTGGGGACCGCGCGCCGGCAACGGGCTGTTCGCCGAGATCGGCGACGTCGTGGCCGACCATTTGGGCGAGGACGGCAGCCTCGACCCGCTGTTCCGCTTCGCCGGGCCGGGACTGCTCGCCGACGCGATGCGGGCCGCGGGATTCGGCGAGACCGCGGAGACCGACCTGACCCCGGTCCGCAAGGCCCCGGCCGGCCAGCCCTTCTGGCGCGCCGCCCTCGACATGAGCTTCGGCCACCGGTTGGGCGGCCTGGACGCCGAACGGCGCGGCGCGCTGGAGGCCGATATCGCGCGGCGCTTCGATGCACAGGCGGTGGACGGGATCGTGCCGGTGCCGTCGCATGCCCGCATCGTCGTGGGATGGTAAAGGCCGAATTCCGGCCAATCATCTCCGAAAAGCAGAAAGGCCGGGCAAACGCCCGGCCTTTCCGTTGTCGAACCAGCAATGCTTAGGCGAACGCCTTGTACGCGATCAGGGTGAAGGTGTCGCGCACCCCCGGCAGGGTCTGAACATGCTCGGTCACGAAGCGGCCGATGTCGTCGTCCTGCTTCAGATAGCACTTCATCAGCAGATCGTACTGGCCGGAGATGGAATGCACCTCCGACACCTGTTCGATCAGCTGCACGGCCTGATCGGCGACCCCATAAGCCTTGCCGAGATCGCATTTGACCATGACGAAGATGGTCTGCACGGGCTCAGCCCTCCTGCGACGAGTCGGTCGAGGTTTCGGCGGACGGACGCGGACGGGCGGAGCGCAGCATGAAGGCCGGCATATGGTCGCCGAAACCGATCACCGGCACATCGTCGTCGTCATCGTCACGGCGGCGGCGGCGGTCGCGGTCACGATCGCGGCGCGGGTCGTTGCCGCGGCGCGCCTCGGCGGCGGCCAGCGATTCGCGGGGCTGACGCTCCTCGCGCACCGGACGGTCGTCTCGGGCAGACCGTTCCTCACGAACGGGGCGCTCTTCACGGGCGGGGCGCTCCTCGCGAACGGGACGTTCCTCACGGGCGGCACGCTCTTCGCGGGGCGCGCGTTCCTCACGCGGGGCGCGGTCTTCACGGCCGCCACGGGGCGGACGGGCTTCCGACTTGGCGGTACGGCCACCACGGCCACGACCACGCCCGCGGGAGCTGCTGTCTTCCTCGCCGAACTCGGCCGTCTCCAGGCCGTCGATGGCGATCATGGGGATCTCCCGCTTGATGAGGCGCGTGATGGCGCCGACCAGTTTCGTGTCGTCGGGCGTCGCCAGCATGAAGGCGCGGCCCTTGTTGCCCGCGCGGCCGGTGCGGCCGATGCGGTGGACGTAATCGTCGGGGGTCAGCGGCACGTCGAAATTGAAGACGTGGCTGAGGCCCTGCACGTCGATACCACGCGCAGCGACGTCGGAGCAGACCAGCAGGGTGATCTCGCCCTGCTTGAAGCGCTCCAGCGTCTCGGTCCGCTTGGACTGCACCATGTCGCCATGCAGCGCGCCGGCGTTGAAGCCGTGGCGCTCCAGCGACTTCTGCAGCACGGCGATGTCGCGCTTGCGGTTGCAGAAGATGAAGGCGTTCTTGACGTCCTCGGTCTGCAGCAGATGGCGCAGCGCCTTGCGCTTGTCCATCTCGTGCACCAGGACCATGGCCTGCGTCACCGTCTCCGCCGGCGAGGCGGGCGGGGCGACGCTGATCTCCATGGGATCGCTGAGGAAGGCGTCGGCCAGGCGGCGGATCTCCGGCGGCATGGTGGCCGAGAAGAACAGGGTCTGGCGGCTTTTCGGAAGCTTGCTGACGATGCGCTCGATGTCCGGGATGAAGCCCATGTCGAGCATGCGGTCGGCTTCGTCGATGACGAAGACCTTGATGTCGTTCAGCATGATGTTGCCGCGCTCGAACAGGTCGATCAGACGACCCGGAGTCGCGATCAGTACATCCACGCCGCGGTCGAGCTTCTTCACCTGTTCGGTGAAGGTCTCTCCGCCGATCAGCAGCGCCATGCTGAGCTTGTGGTGCTTGCCGTAGGTCTCGAAGCTTTCCGCCACCTGGGCGGCCAACTCGCGCGTCGGCTCCAGGATCAGGGACCGCGGCATCCGCGCCCGGGCACGGCCCGACGCCAGGATGTCGATCATGGGCAAGGTGAAGCTCGCCGTCTTGCCGGTGCCCGTCTGCGCGCAGCCCAGCACGTCGCGGCGTTGCAGGACACAGGGAATTGCCTGTTCCTGAATGGGCGTCGGTTGGGTGTAACCCTTGTCCTCGATGGCGCGCAGGACGTCAGGGCCAAGCCCAAGTTCCGAAAAAAGCATCCAACCTGTTTCTGTTCTGGAGTGCGCAAATCGAGCGATCATCGCCCGATGCCTGGATGAGGCCGAAGAATAGGAAGTCAAAGCGCCATGTCAATAGATCCGATGTTCCGATACCGAAAATAGGCGCGAAAACACGCCGCGTTGGCGAAATCGACGCCCTGCGCTAGGCTGTCCGACGGCATTGCCGCGAGTCGCGGCCATTGCCGGCGCCCTGAACAGGGACGCCAAGCCCCAAATGGAACGGTCGAGTGCATTTGATGATTCTTCGTGCCCAGGAATCGGTGCTGGTGGTGGTCGACGTCCAGGAACGCCTGCTGCCGGCCATCCACGAATCCGACCGCGTCGTCCGGCATGCTGGGATGCTGCTGAAGGCCGCGGCCGCCCTGTCCGTCCCGGTGCTGGTGACGGAGCAATATCCCCGCGGCCTCGGGCCGACGGTGGAGGCGGTGCGCGCCGACCTGCCGCCCGGCACCCCGGTGATCGAGAAGATCACCTTCGGCTGCACCGGCGAACCGGCCTTCAACGCCGCGATCGATGAGCTGAAGCGTCCGCAGATCGTGCTGTGCGGGATGGAGGCGCATGTCTGCGTGATGCAGACGGCGCTGGGGCTGCGCCAGCAGGGCCATGCGGTCTATCTGGTCGCCGACGCCGTGTCCTCCCGCACGCCCACCAACCACGCCGCCGCGCTGGAGCGGATGCGCGCCGCCGGCGTCACCATCGTCACCACCGAGATGGTGCTGTTCGAATGGATGGAACGGGCCGGCACGCCGGTCTTCAAGGTCGTCAGCGCCCTGGTCAAGTGAGCGCGGGAGAAGCCCCATGCCGAACGGTCGTCCGCCTGAACGCCCCACCCTGATCCTGCTGCCCGGCATGCCGCTGGACGCGGCGCTGTGGGACCATCAGGTCCGCCATCTCGCCGACGTCGCCGACCCGCGGGTGGTCGAGCTGGCGGACTGCGACTCCATCGCCGCCATGGCCGACAAGGTGCTGGCGACGGCACCAGGGCGGTTCGCTGTGGCCGGCCTGTCGATGGGCGGCTATGTCGCCCTGGAAATCCTGCGCCGGTCGCCGGAGCGGGTGGACAGGCTGGCATTGCTCGACACCAACGCCCGCCCCGACACGGCCGAGGCCACAGCCACCCGGCGCGAGGCGGTGGCGCTCGCCCGCCAGGGGCGGTACGGGCAGGTGATCCGTGCCGCCCTGCCCCGCCTGATCCACCCCGGCCGCATGGCCGACGAAGCCTTCGTCCGGTCGGTGCTGGCCCAGATGGAGCGGGTGGGCGTCGACGGCTATGCCCGCGAGCAGGAGGCGATCATCAACCGTCCGGACAGCCGGCCCGGCCTCGCCGCCGTCCGCTGCCCGACCCTGGTGATCTGCGGGCGCCAGGACGCGCTGACCCCGCCCGCCCTGCACGAGGAGATGGCGGAGGGCATCCCCGGCGCCCGGCTGGTGCTGATCGAGGATTGCGGGCATCTGGCGGCGATGGAGCAGCCGCAGGCGGTGACGGCCCTGATGCGCGACTGGCTGCTGCGGGACTGACGGCTCCCCGCCTCCCTCAGCAGTCGATGGCGCCGCAGAACAGGTCTGCCCGCCGGCTGGGGAACAGGGTGAAGGTCATATCGCTGATCAGGCTGCGGAAATCGGGATCGTCCGGCCCCTGCGGCCGGTCGAGCCAGCCGGTCGCCGAGGTCAGCGCTCCGCCGGAGCGGCAGAACGCCCCCTGGACGACGATGGGACCGCCCGGCGGCGACGTCGGGATCGGCCCGTCGGTGCAGAGCGACGAGTTCAGCATGTTCTCCGCGACGTTGAAGGCCAGAACCACCTTGTAGTCGCGCCGCGCCGTTTCGTTCGGCGTGGTGGTGAGGTTGGTCTTCACCCCGGACACGCGGTTCTGCATGTGGGGCAGGACCTTCTCCGCGAAGCGTTCCGGCGGCAGGCCGAAGGGGTTGCCATGCAGCACCACCCGCAGGTCGCGGTTCCCCGCCGCATAGGAGACCTCGCTGCGCGTGTAGGCGGGGGCCGGTTCGCTCGCCACCACCCGCTCGTTGGAGCAGGCGGCGAGGACCAAGGCGCCCAGCACAAGGGCGGCGAGCGGCGGGAGCATGCGCATGATCGGATCGTCCGTTGGGATTCCTGCCTCCGATATGGGAAGCGGCGGTCGGCATGGCGAGTGGTGCTCCCAATCGCGCTCGCCAGCCGCCCATTGAACCTACACGTCGATGTCGTCCGCCTTCACGAACTTCGCATTGTCCTGGATGAAGCGGAAGCGAAGCTCCGCCTTCTTGCCCATCAGCTCCTCGACCAGGGAGCGGGTGCGCTCGAACTCCGGCTTTTCCTCCGGATCGGCGGCGTTGGGCACCACCACGCGCAGCAGCGAGCGCTTGGACGGGTCCATCGTCGTGTCGCGCAGCTGGGCCGGCATCATCTCGCCCAGGCCCTTGAAGCGGCTGATGTCAGGCTTCTTGCCCTTGAACATCTTCGACAGCAGCTCGTCCTTGTGGGCGTCGTCGCGGGCGTAGACCTGCTTGTTGCCGTGGCTGAGGCGGTAGAGCGGCGGCAGGGCGAGATACAGGTGGCCCTCCTGGATCAGGCCCGGCATCTCGCGGTAGAAGAAGGTCATCAGCAGCGAGGCGATGTGGGCGCCGTCGACGTCGGCGTCCGTCATGATGATGACCCGCTCGTAGCGCAGCTTGTCGGTCGAGAAGTCCTTGCCGACGCCGCAGCCCAGCGCCTGCACCAGATCGTTCAGCTCCTGGTTGGCCTTCATCTTGTCGACCGAAGCGCTGGCGACGTTCAGGATCTTGCCGCGCAGCGGCAGGATAGCCTGGGTCTCGCGCTGGCGCGCCTGCTTGGCCGAGCCGCCGGCCGAGTCGCCCTCCACCAGGAACAGCTCGGTGCCTTCCGGGGAGTTGCGCGAGCAGTCCGCCAGCTTGCCAGGCAGGCGCAGGCGGCGGGTGGCCGACTTGCGCGTCATCTCCTTGGACTGCTTGCGACGGGCCCGCTCCTCCGCCTTCTCGATCAGGCGTTCGAGCAGGGCGTTGGCGCTCTGCGGATCGCCGGACAGCCAATGGTCGAAATGGTCCTTCACCGCGGTCTCGACGAGGCGCTGCGCCTCCGCCGTCACCAGCTTTTCCTTGGTCTGGCCCTGGAAATGCGGTTCGCGGATGAAGACCGACAGCAGGATGCAGGCGTCGCCCATCACGTCGTCGGCGGTCACCTGTCCGGCGCGCTTGTTGTTGGTCAACTCGCCATAGGCCTTCAGGCCGCGAGTCAGGGCGGTGCGCAGGCCGGCCTCGTGCGTGCCACCCAGCGGGGTCGGCACGGTGTTGCAGTAGGTGTGCGAGAAGCCTTCGTCGTCGTCGGGCCACGCCACCGCCCACTCCACCCGGCCCTGGCTGTTGGGAAAGTCGAGCGCGCCGGCGAAGGGCGACGGGGTCAGCGTCTTGCGGTCCTTCAGCGCGGCGGTCAGGTAGTCCTGAAGCCCACCGGGGAAATGCAGGGTCTCCGACGCAGGCGTGGTGGCGTCGACCGACAGCAGCGATGGGTCGCAGCTCCAGCGGATTTCCACGCCGCGGTAGAGATAGGCCTTGGAGCGCGCCAGCCGGTACAGCCGGTGCGGTTCGAAATGGGCGGTCTCGCCGAAGATCTCCGCATCCGCATGGAAACGGATGGTGGTGCCGCGGCGGTTGACGTTGCCGCGGTGGGCCAGCGGCCCCTGCGGCAGGCCGCGGCTGTATTCCTGGACGTAGAGCTGCTTTTCGCGGGCGATCTCGACGGTCAGGCGGTCCGACAGGGCGTTCACCACCGACAGGCCGACGCCGTGCAGACCGCCCGAGGTCTGGTAGACCTTGTTGGAGAATTTGCCGCCGGAGTGCAGCGTGGTCATGATGACCTCCAGCGCCGACTTGCCCGGGTATTTCGGGTGGTCGTCGATGGGGATGCCGCGCCCGTTGTCGCGCACCATCACCGTGCCGTCGGCGGCCAGTTCCAGGTCGATGCGGCTGGCATGGCCGGCCACCGCCTCGTCCATGGCGTTGTCCAGCACCTCCGCCACCAGATGGTGGAGCGCACGGTCGTCGGTGCCGCCGATATACATGCCCGGCCGGCGCCGGACAGGCTCCAGCCCCTCCAGAACCTCGATATCCTGGGCGGAGTAGCTGTCGGCCTTGGGGGCCGTGTTCTCGAAAAGATCGCTCATGACGGGATGATAGGAATTTCGTCAGGGGTGCGCAAGCGCATCCTGTGCCGTTTATAGTGCGGTGCCACAAGCTTTTGTGCAGGAAATTTTCGTGACGCCGGAGGAAGCATGAGCGCAGCCCACGCATACGACTTCGACAATGGCCCTGCCCTGCGGGCCATCGCGATGCCGGCGGACACCAATCCGAACGGCGACATCTTCGGCGGCTGGCTGCTGGCGCAGATGGATCTGGCCGGCGGCACGGTGGCGGTGCGGCGCAGCCATGGCCGCGTCGCCACCGTCGGCATCGAGGCGATGACCTTCCACAAGCCGGTCTTCGTCGGCGACGAGGTCAGCTGCTTCGCCCGGATCGAGAAGGTCGGCCGCACCTCGCTGCGCGTCCGCATCGAGACCTGGGTGCGACGCGAACGCTCCGGCTCCGACCCGATCAAGGTGACGGAGGGCGTGTTCACCTACGTCGCCATCGGCGAGGACCGCAAGCCGCGCGAAGTGCCGCCGGAGTGAGGTTCGTCTGGTCCGGGGCGGTGGTTGGAATGCCAAGCCGCATCGTCGCGGACAAGCTGAAACACGGATTACACGGATTTTGACACGGATTACACGGATCGGGTTGTTTCCGCAGAGCGCACCCGCGGGTACGGAAAGCGCTGCGCTGCACAGTTCCGTGAAATCCGGCTCCAATCCGTGTAATCCGTGTCGATTCTTGTCGGCGCTTGCCGCAAGTCGCGGTCAGGCAGTTGCCTGTCCTTACGCCGCCGGCGCCTTGACGAAATGCTGGTGGCCGTGGTCGCACTGGCCGCGGGCGTGCTTGTCGTCGCAGCTCTCGCCGGAGGTCAGGCCGATCCAGCCATGCAGCGTGGTCGGATCGAAGCCGGCCTCGCGGCGGTCGCCGGACTGGATCAGCGGACGGCGGATCAACTCGCGGTCGGCCAGCATGGCGGACAGCGCGGCGGCCTCGTCGAGCGCATCGGGATTGACCGCGCCCGACTTCACGGCGGCGGCGCGGCGGTTGAACCAGGCATCGACGTCCTTGTCGCCGAAGAAGGCCCGGAGGTCGGCCGCCGTCAGGTCGGCGGTGGCAAGGTCGCGTTCGACCAGCGTGTGGCCGGCGGCGACCAGCTGCTGTTTCTGCTTGGCGTTCGCCGGGCAACCGGCCAGTCCGTAGAAAATCACCTCGGCCATGGGGCACTCCGCTGTCGGGTGGACGGTCGAGATCGGGGAGCAATCAGGACCGATTTCGTCCAGTCTAACGGCGGTGCAGCATGAAAAAGGGCGCGACGGAATGTCGCGCCCACATTTTTTCTATGGGTATTCGGGATGGGCCGGCAAGGCTCACTTCTGCAGGCGCTTCAGCGCATCCTCGACATACTGGTTGGTGTAGGTCCTGGACAGGTCGATGCTGGCCGACGCCACCGCAGGGTCGAAGGCCTTCAGCACCTTCAGCGCGGCATCGGCGCCGTCCTGGGTGAAGCGGCCGTCCGGCGAATAGGTCGGCTTGGAATGCTCGAAGGCCTGGGCGTAGAGCGATTTGTTGCCCAGGAAATACTCCTCCGGCAGGACCTTCAGCACGTCGTCGGTGCTGGCCTTGTTCAGCCACAGCATGGTGCGGACGAAGACGTCGGTCAGCGCCTGCGTGGTCTTCGGGTTCTCCTTGATGAAGTCGGGCTTCATGTAGAGCACCGCGGCGGGATAGGGACCGCCATAGACGTCCATGGTGCCCTTTTCCGTCCGGGTGTCGAGCAGGACGGTGATGTCGCCGTCGGCCTGGGCCTGGCTGATGACCGGGTCCAGGTTGACGATGGCGTCGATCTCCCCGCGCTTGATCGCCGCGATGGCGCTGGGGCCGCCGCCGACGCCGATGACCGAGGCATCCTCCGGCTTCATGCCCATGGAGGTCAGCACATAGTTCAGCATGAAGTTGGTGGAGGAGCCGGGGGCGGTCACGCCGACCTTCTTGCCCTTCAGATCCTGCACCGACTTGACGGCGCCGGACTTGTTGACCGCGGCCAGCACGATGCCGGGATAGCGGCCGAGCTGGGCCACCGCGACGATGGGCTGGCCCTTGGCCTGCATCTGGATGGTGTGGTCGTAGGCGCCGGTGACGACGTCGGCCGAGCCGCCGACCAGGGCCTGCAGGCTCTTGGCCCCGCCGCCGAAGTCGCTGATCTCGACGGTCAGACCGGCTTCCTTGAAGTATCCCAGCCGTTCCGCCAGCGTCAGCGGCAGGTAATAGAGCAGCGGCTTGCCACCGACCGCTATCTTGATGTCGGTCTTCTCAAGCTTCTGCTGGGCTGCCGCCAGTCCGGCGGTTCCGAGAGTCAGGGCGACCGCGGCGGCCGCGATCAGCGATTTGAGCGTCATCGTTTTCCTCCCCCAAATTTGAAATCAGTGCTGCCCGCCATGGGTGTCCTGCGGGCGCCAGTGCAGAAGCCGCTTTTCGATCATGGTGACGCCGGCGTCGATCAGGACGACGAAGATCGTCAGCACCAGCATGCCGGAGAAGACGCCGACGGTGTCGAACACGCCTTCCGCCTGATGGATGCGGTAGCCGAGCCCGGCGGCGGAGCCCAGATACTCGCCCACCACCGCCCCCACCATCGCGAAGCCGACGGCGGTGTGCAGCGAGGAGAAAACCCAGGACAGGGCCGAGGGCAGATAGACATGCCGGAACAGGTCGCGGGAGCTGGCGCCCAGCATGCGCGCATTGGCCAGCACCACCGGGCTGACCTCCTTCACGCCCTGGTAGACGTTGAAGAAGACGATGAAGAAGACCAGCGTCACCCCCAGCGCCACCTTCGACCAGATGCCGAGCCCGAGCCACAGCGCGAAGATCGGCGCCAGCACCACGCGGGGCAGCGCGTTGATCGCCTTGATGTACGGGTCGAAGACGAGCGAGACCAGCGGCGCCCGGGCGAACCAGAAGCCGAAGGCGATGCCCGCCACCGTGCCGATGACGAAGGCCAGCGCCGTTTCCAGCAGCGTGATGCCCAGGTGATACCAGATGACGCCCGACGCGAAGTCGGCCCAGGTGCGGGCCAGCACCGCCCCCGGCGTGCCGAAGAAGAAGGGGCTGAGGATCTTCGTGTCGGTCAGGACGTGCCAGACCAGGAAGAAGGCGACCAGGACGCCCAGCTGTAGCAGCAGGATGACCGGACGGCCGGGCAGGCGTTTGACATGGGATCTCATGATGTCGTCACCGCAGCTTGGTCTGGGCGTAGCCCTTCAGAACTTCGTCGCGCAGCTGGCCCCAGATCTCCTTGTGAAGGGCCAGGAACTGCGGCGTCATGCGGATTTCCGCCACGTCACGCGGGCGCTCCAGGTCGATGCGGTATTCGCCGATCAGACGCGCGCCCGGGCCGGCGGACAGCACCAGCACCCGGTCGGACATGGCGATCGCCTCCTCCAGGTCGTGGGTGATGAAGACCACCGACTTGCGGTCCGCCGCCCACAGGTCGAGCAGCTCGTTCTCCATCATCTGGCGGGTCTGGACGTCGAGCGCCGAGAAGGGCTCATCCATCAGGATAATCTTGGGATCGACGATCAGCGTCTGGGCCAACGCCACGCGCTTGCGCATGCCGCCCGACAGCTGGTGCGGGAAGCGGTCGCCGAACCCTTCCAGCCCGACGCGGGACAGCCAGGGCCGCGCGCGCTCCCGCGCCTGCGCCTTGGGGACGCCGCGGAACTCCAGCCCGGCGGCGACATTGTCCAGCGCCGACTTCCAGGGCATCAGCGCCTCGGCCTGGAACATGTAGCCGGCCTTGGGATTGATGCCGGTCACCGGCTCCCCGAAGGAGAGCGCGCGGCCTTCGCTGGGCTTCAGCAGGCCGGCGGCGACGTTCAGCATCGTCGACTTGCCGCTGCCGGTCGGGCCGACGATCGACACGAACTCCCCGTCGGCGACGGTGAAGCTGGCGCCTTGCACGGCGGTATAGGATCGTCCCCGGCCGTCGGGTGAGGGAAAAGTGCAGGTCACGCCGTCCAGTTGGAGGGCGGGTGCCGCGGCGGCCTCGGCCATATCGGTGTGGTCCTTATCGTTCGGGCGGTGCAATTTGGTTGGGAAGCCATACTGTCCGATCATCGGCGTATCGGCAACCTCTTGAGATCGCCACCGAATCCGAGGGGAGCCATTCCGCAAACGCACCGCTTACGGTGTCAAAGAAGGGACCGGGGGCGTTATCGGTTGCCGCAACGGCAGCATGTCCCGCATCAATGTCATAGACCGAAAGCCAGTCCCTACCATTCCGCGGAGCCGAGATGCCCACGCTGCCGAAACGCCCGATGATCGCGCTTGCCGTCCTGGCCGCCCTGCTCGCCGCGTGGCTCGGCTTCGCGGCATGGTACGATCACAGCCGGCGGGCGGACGAACAGCCGGCAACCTACAGCGCGCTGATCGAACGGGCCGGCCGCGGCGAAATCGAGTCCGTCACCTTTTCCAACGGCGCCGGCCATGCGGTGGCGACCGACGGCAGCCGTTACCGCATCGTGATGCCGGTCACCGATGACCTGCTGAAGGAGATGCGCAGCCACAAGGTCGCCATCGCCTTCGACGAAGGGCCGGACGGGCTGATGGCGCAGACGGTCCGCGTGCTCGACCGCGCAGCGCCCTTCCTGGTGGTCGCCCTGCTGATCGGCGGGCTGCTGCTCAGCAGCGGGCAGTTCTTCGGCATGGGCCGGACCACCCGCGTGCGTCCGGAGGACACCAAGACCGTCTTCGCCGACGTGGCGGGCGTGGACGAGGCCAAGGAGGAACTGCGCGAGACGGTGCAATTCCTGAAGGACCCGCGCCGCTTCGCCATGGCCGGCGCCCGCGTGCCCAAAGGCATCCTGCTGGTCGGCCCGCCCGGCACCGGCAAGACCATGCTGGCCAAGGCGGCGGCGGGCGAGGCCGGCGTGCCCTTCTTCGCCGCCTCCGGCTCCGACTTCGTCGAGATGTTCGTCGGGCTGGGTGCGGCGCGCGTCCGCAGCCTGTTCAAGACCGCCCGCGCCAGCGCGCCCTGCATCCTGTTCATCGACGAGATCGACGCGCTGGCCGGCAAGCGCGGCGAATCGAACAGCCATTCGGAACGCGAGCAGACGCTGAACCAGCTGCTGGTCGAAATGGACGGCATCGTCGAGGGCGGCGAGGTGGTGGTGATCGCCGCCACGAACCGGTCGGAGATGCTGGACGCCGCCGTGCTCCGTCCCGGCCGCTTCGACCGCCACATCCATGTCGGCCTGCCCGACGTGGCGGGACGCGAGGCCATCCTGGGTGTCCATGCCGGCCGGCTGACGCTGGCGCCCGACGTCTGCGCCCGCACGGTGGCGCGCGGCACGCCCGGCTTCTCCGGCGCGGAGCTGGCGAACCTGACCAACGAGGCCGCCCTGTCGGCGGCGCGCCAGGGCCGGGTCGTCGTCACCATGGCCGATTACGAGGCCGCCAAGGACCGCGTGCTGATGGGCACCGAGCGCCGCAGCCTCGCCCTGTCGGCGCACGAGCGGCGGCTGATCGCCGTCCATGAGGCCGGCCACGCGCTGGTGTCCCTGCGCTGCCCGCAGGCCGACCCGATCCACAAGGCCACCATCATCCCGCGTGGCGGCGCGCTGGGCATGGTGGTGCGGCTGCCGGAGGGTGACCGCGTCTCGGTCTCGCGCGCCAAGCTGATGGCCGACATCGCCGTCGCCATGGCCGGCCGGGCCGCCGAGGAGATCGTCTTCGGCCCCGATCATGTCACCACCGGTGCGGAGGCCGATTTCCGCGCCGCCACCGACCTCGCCCGCCGCATGGTCACGGCCTGGGGAATGAGCGAGGAGATCGGCTATGTCGCCCATGCCGCCGCAGAGCCGGGCGCCCGGTCCGAGCGCACCGCATGGCGCATCGACGAGGAGGTCCGCCGCATCACCGACGAAGGCATGGAGCATGCCCGCCGCCTGCTGCGCACCGACCGCGCCGCCCTGGACGGCATCGCCCAGGCCCTGCTGGAGCGGGAGACCCTGAGCGGCGACGAGATCACGGAACTGGCCGACCGCGAGGAGGAGCGCGCGACCGAGGCGGCCTGAGATCGCGCAACGCGGCGGCAGCCAAGGGCGGGCATGCAGCCCCATCAACCCGACAGGAAATGTCCCGCATTGCGGCGCAGGTGCATACCGGGGTAGATTAATCCGGATGGGAACTGGGTAACAGAGGGGGCGCGATGACGGGGCCGCTATCCCGCCGCACGGTTCTGCGGACCGCGCTGCCCCTCCTCGCATCCCTGCCCCTGCTTCCGGGCCGACCGGCCGGGGCACACACTGCAGCAGCCGACGCTGCCGCCGTCATCAGGGTCGGCGCTTACGAATTCCCGCCCTATGTCGATGAAAAGGGCGGCGGCGTCACCCGCGACCTGCTGGACCTGTTCAACGCAGCGCAGTCGGAACGGCGGTTCGAGATGGTCCGCACCGCCCCGCAGCGGCGGTACGACGACCTGGAGCAGGGGCGGTTCGATATGATCGCCTTCGAATGCAGAAATTGGGGCTGGCAGGACCGGCCGGTCGAGGCCACCCGCTCCTTCCTGCGCGACGCCGAGGTCTTCGTCGCCCGCGCGGCCCCCGGCATCGACCAGCGCTTTTTCGACGATCTGTCCGGCAAGTCGATTCTCGGGCGGCTGGGGTTCCACTACGCCTTCGCCGGGTTCGAGGCCGACCCGAAAATCCTCGAACAGCGCTTCCGCACCCGCGTCACGGTGACGCATGAGGGCAATGTCCGCAGCGTGGTCGCGGGCCGGGCCGATCTGGCCATCGTCACCCGCTCCTTCCTGACCCGCTTCCTGCAGCGCGAGCCGGACCTCGGCCGGCAGCTGCTGGTGTCGGAGCGTACCGACCAGATTTACGAGCACACCATCCTGACCCGCCGGGGCGGAACCGTCGCGACCGCGTGGCTCGACTCGCTGCTCGACCGCCTCGCCGCGGACGGGCGGCTGGAGTCGCTGTGGCGACGGAGCGGGATTCTGACGTGAGGCGCCGATCCTCCCTGCTGGCGCGGGTGGCCGGGGCCATCCTGCTGACCACCGCGACCATCGGGTCGGCGGCCGTGCTGCTGTCGGAACGGATCGTGGAGGACCAGCGCCACCAGGACCTGCTGCGCCGCGCCGAACTGGTCGCGGCGACCCAGGCCGACGCGCTGAGCGGCCCGGTGTGGGAACTGGACAACCGCAGCGCCCAGCGGATGATCGAGGCGCTGACCGGCCGCGACCCCGCCATCCGCTCCATCACGGTGTTCGAGACCGACCGCGACCTGCCGCTGGCGGAGATCACGGCGACCGGCGAGGACAAGGCGGAGCGCATCACCGTCGAACGCCCCATCGTCCTGCACGGGCGCGAAGGCCGGGTCCAGACGGTCGGCACCCTGCGGATCGCCTATTCGACGGCGGAGGTCCGGCAGGCCACCCTGGATGCGCTGGTGCCGGTGGTCGGGCTGCTGCTGCTTTCGCTGCTGGGGGCGATGGCGGTGCTGGGCCTGACGATGAACCGCATGGTGCTGCGCCCGTTGCGCCGGCTGACCCAGCTGGCCAGCGCCATGGCGCGCGGCGATTATGGCGCCCGCGTGGATGCCGGCCGCACCGACGAGATCGGCGTGCTGGCCGACGGCTTCAACCGCATGGCCGCCACCGTGCAGGATCACACCGGCATGCTGGAAAGCCGGGTCCGCGAACGGACGGAGGCGCTGGCCGCCACCAACCGCGCCATCATGGACAGCATCAACTACGCACAGCTGATCCAGTCCGCCATCCTGCCGTCCGCCGATGCGCTGTCGGCCGGCCTGACCGAGCATTTCGTCCTGTGGCGCCCGCGCGACGTGGTCAGCGGCGATTTCTATGTCTGCCGGGAGGTGGCGGACGGATTCGTCGTCGCGGTCGCCGACTGTACGGGGCATGGCGTGCCGGGCGCCTTCATGACGATGACCGGCAGCGCGATGCTGAACAACGCGCTGGACCAGTTGGGCGCCGCCGACCCGGCGGCGGTGCTTGCCGCCGTCGACCGCAAGGTGCGCGCCGCCCTGCATCAGGAGGGGGAAGCCCGAAGCGGGGCCGAATGCTTCGACAACGGGCTGGATCTCGCGCTCTGCCACATCAGGCCCGCCGAGGGGCGGCTGGTTTTTGCCGGCGCCCGCATCCCCCTGCTGATCGTGACGGACGACGGCGTGACCGAGCTGCGCGGCGACCGGAGGAGCCTTGGCTACCGTCCGGCCGGGCAGGCGGCGGACCGGTCGGTTGCCGAGTCGTCCTTCACCAACCACGGCATCGCCCTGCGGCCGGGCCAGACCTTCATCCTGGGTACCGACGGGCTGGCCGACCAGAATGGCGGGGAACATGGGCGCAGCTTCGGCAGGACACGCTTGCGGGACATGCTCCGCCAGGGCGGAACCGGCCCGCTGGACCGGCTGAAGACGGAGCTGGAATCCTCCCTCGACCGGTTCCAGTCGGGACGCGAACAGCGCGACGACATCACTCTTTTCGGCTTCCGCGTGCGGCTGACCGACGCAGCAGCCGCGAACCGGGCCGGATCAGGCCGTCGCGCCGCATAAAGGCCTGGACCGTCCGCGCGAATCTGTTACAGAGATGACACCTTTTGTGACAGGTTGTGACGCGCCGTCCGCAGCAGGTCCAGCCCAGATTCCGAAGCCCATCAACTTTGTTTTAAAATTTAGGCATTCTAGGGTATGTTCCACCCGTTGTAGTGGTGTGCACAGGCGCGGCATCAGGGAGAGCACGGCATGGCAGGTCCGACGATCGTCGTGGTCGAAGATGAGAGTTCGCTCCGCTCCGATATGGTGGAATACCTGACGGGCTGCGGATTCCATGCGATCGGCGCGCGCGACGGTGCGGAACTCGACCGTCTGCTCCAGGATCACAATGCGGCGGTCGTGATCCTGGACGTCAACCTTCCGGACGAGGACGGGTTCAAGATCGCGGCGCGTCTGCGCGACGGCCATGGTGCGGGCATCATCATGGTCACCGCCCGCGGTTCCACCGTGGACCGGGTGGTCGGGCTGGAGATCGGCGCCGACGCCTATCTGGTGAAGCCGGTGGAGCTGCGCGAACTGGAAGCGCAGGTGAAGTCGCTGCTGCGCCGGCTGAGCGAGCGCGCCGCCGAATCGGCAGCCCAGGCGGCCGGCGGCACGCCGCCCGCCGACGCCGGTCACGACGGCATCGACGAGGCCCGCTGGTCGTTGGATCCCACGGAATGGAGCCTGACCAATCCGGCCGGTATCCGCATCAGCCTGACCAGCATGGAAATGAAGCTGACCAGCCTGCTGGCCGCCCAGGCACGCAAGCCGGCGACTCGCGACCAGATCTCGCAGGCCCTCTACAACCGCCGTTGGAACCCGGAAGACCGTTCCATCGACACCGTCGTCGGCCGGCTGCGCCACAAGGTGGAGGGCGCCATTGGCGGTCCCGCCCCGCTGAAGTCGGTGCACGGTGTCGGCTATGTCTTTTCCGCGCCGATCCGGGTGGTGGGCGCGGCACAGGGCTGACTGATACCAGCGGTCATCCTCAATGACCGCTGGTATCAGTCCTGACCCGGCGTCCGGCGCGGGAACAGCAGCGTGAAACTGGTTCCGCGGTCCGGCGCGCTGTCCACCGCGATGGACCCTTTCAGCACGCCGACCACCAGATTGTGGACGATGTGCAGCCCCAGCCCGCTGCCGCCGCGCCCGCGGCGCGTGGTGAAGAACGGCTCGAAGATCCGGGCGCGGTGCTCCTCGCTCATGCCGCGGCCGGTGTCGGTGAAGCACAGGCGGACCGTATCCGGAGTCGGGAGGTCCACCGTGATCGCCATGTCTCCCGGCCGACCGTCGGCGAAGGCATGGGTCAGGGCGTTCATCACCAGATTCGACAGAATCTGCGACAGCACGCCCGGATAGCTGTCCAGTTCCAGATCGCCGGGACAACTCACCGACACCGCATGGCCGGAGGGCCGGAGCTTCGGTTGCAGGCTGACCAGCGTATCCTGGATGTAGGCGGCAAGGTTGACGCAGCGCCGCACGGCACTTGCCCGGTCGACCGCGACCTGCTTGAAGCCGGCGATCAACTGCGACGCCCGTTCGCAGTTGCCCAGGATCAGGTCGGTGGTGTCGATGGCGGTGGCGAGGTAGCGGGCGAACTTCGCCTTGCCCAGTTCCCCATCCGCCGCCCGGCGGCGCAGGGACTGGGTGGCATCGGCAAGGTGGGAGGCGCAGGAGACGGCGATCCCGACCGGCGTGTTGATCTCGTGCGCGACCCCGGCGACCAATGCCCCGAGGGACGCCAGCTTTTCCGACTGAACCATCGCCTCCTGCGCCTCGCGCAGGCTTTCCAGCGCGGCTTCGGCCTCGCTGCGCCGCCGTTCCAGCTCGTGGTTGGCGTCGCTCAGCTGGGCCTGCAGGCGGTCGCTGACCCGGACCAGCCGCTGCTGCTCCCGCGTGCTGAGTTCGAAGGCGGCGACGAATTCGCGGAACTCGGACAGGCACTGCGGCGCCAGCGCCTCCAGCCTCTTCTCCAGCGCGCGGGCCTTGGCGAGCGCCTCCTCCTCGGCCGCGAAGAGGTTGAAGCTCATGGACCGCCGCCGGCGGGGATCTCCCGCATCCGGAAGACGACATGCCGCAGATCCTCGGCGAAATCCTCGCCCAGTTCGCGCATGGACTCGTCGTTCTCCTCCACGCACCAGGTCAGCGTCACCGGGCGGCCGGCCTTCGCCACGGTCTCCAGCATCTGGAAGATGTTCATCAGCGCCTTGGCGCTGGAACTGTTGAAATACAGCAGTTCCATGTCGAAGCGGATCGGGCCGCCGTCGGCGCGGGCAAGATAGCCGCGCAGCGCGTCGAACACCGGGCCGAAGAAGCCGGCGACGTCGTCGGGATAGGATTCGCCGGTCATGCGTAAATGGCCGCCGGCGAAGTCGAAGGAGACGCCCGGCGTGCGTCCGGTGGCGGGAATGGTCAGGCTGTCCATGGCTCGTCGCTCGGTTCGGCCGCTCAGACGCGGACCTTGAGGCAGAAGAAACTGCGGTCCGCGTCCATCGTATCGAAATCATAGTCGATGGGATCGCTGGCCCGCCGGGCGATCTCGATCAGCCCCAGGGTCGCACCCCGGCTGCCGTCGTCCGGCTCCTCCCGAAGCTGCTCGCGGTAGTAGCTCTTGATGCCGTTGCGGTCGAGGCTCTTCAGATAATCCAGGCGCTGCCTCAGTCGCGGGACGTCGCCGTTGCGGACGGCATTGCCGCAGACGATGAAGACCTTGCCGTCCTCCACCCCGATGGTCACCATGCCGGCGCTGAGTTCCACCGCGCGGCCAGCGCTGCCCGACATCTTTTCCGCCGAATAGCGGATGATGTTCTGCATCTGCTCAACAAAGACGGAAAAGACCCGGCGGATGGTGGGACCATCGGCCTCCTCCAGAGCCATCTTTTCGCGCAACGCCTCGCCCAGAGAATAAAGTATCCCTTCCGACAAGTATCCACTGAAGGAAAACAGAATACCTTTGTCATCCAGATCGCGTTTGATCGCCGCATACTGCTGTGCAAGCATGGGAGCCGCCTGATTTTCCGTCAGTGCCGGACATGTGCCGACTATCTCATTCCTTATCCCAAAGGGCCATAGCATTTCGCTCGGGCTTGACATCGGGCGCCATCACACCGGCAACAGGACCCGGAAGGTCGATCCCTTGCCGAGTTCGCTGTCCACCGCCACAGCGCCGCCATGCAGCAGGACGATCTGCTGGACCGTATGCAGCCCGATGCCGGTCCCCGGAACGCCCGAGGCGCCGGACCCCCGGAAGAAGCGGTCGAACAGGCGCGGGATCTCCTGGGCAGGGATGCCCCGGCCATGGTCGGTCACCTCGATCACGGCCATGGCGCCGTCCTTTTCGCCATGTAGCAGGATCGGTTCGTCCCGCCCCGAATACTTGACCGCGTTGTTGACGAGGTTGGTCAGAACCAGACCGATCAGATGGGCGTCGATTTCCGCCAGACGCGGCAGGCCGTCCAGCTCCATCCGGAACTCGCGGTCGGGGTAGGCGACGCGGAAAGGCCGGACGACGCTGCGGATCAGGTCCGGGAGATCGATCTCGGCGCGGTCGAGGACCAGCGCGTTGCTCTGCAGCCGTTCGTCGGTCAGATGCGCGTCGATCAAGCCGGTCAGGCGCTGGACGCTGCCGCGGATCACCGCCAGCCTCTCCAGCATTTCCGGCTCCACCTGCTCCGCCTTCATGGCAAGCAGCTGGGCGGCGCTGTCGATGATGGCGAGCGGGGTACGGAACTCGTGGCTGACCATGCCCAGGAACTGGCGCTGGCGGTCGCGCGCCAGCAACTCGCACTCCAGCGCGCGCTCCACCCGCTCCTTGGCGAGGATCAGCGCCTTCTGGTTGGCGGCAAGCTCGTTGGTGCGCTCCTCCACCCGCCGCTCGAGCGAGCGGTTCAGCGCCACCAGCTCTTCGTAAAGGCAGACATTGTCGAAGCCGATGGCGACCCGGTTGCAGAACAGCTCCAGCAGCCGGTGTTCGTCGGGGGTGTAGGGCTCCGCCCGTTCCAGCCGGAAAACGGTCACGCCATGCTCACGCGTGCGGAAGACCAGGACGCAGCGGTCGTCATGGTAGAGATTGCGCTGGGTCCGCAGCGCATCCTCGATCTCCGCCACCGCGCCGGCCGGCAGGACGGCGGCGACCGGCATGCCGATGCTGCCGGCGAACTCCCCTAGGCCGGCCACCAGCGCGACCGTCCGGCTGCCGTCACCGCGTTCCAGCGGCCGGCAGGCGAGCACGGAGGGCGTGCCGCCCGGATCGACGAGGCGGGCAATCTGCTCCGCTAACCGTTCGACGAAGGCGCCCATCGACCGCATCTCGAACAGCGACGACGATGCGTTGAGGATCCGCTCCAGACCCTGCCTGTTGCGTTCGATGGTCACGATGTCGCGCCACGCCCGCAGCGCGCTGACCAGCGTGGTGAACAGGCGCTGGGCGGTCAGCTCGCTCTTGGCCTTGTAGTCGTTGATGTCGTATCCGACGATGACGTCGCGCTCCGGCGCCTGCCCCGGCTGCCCGGTGCGCAGGATGATGCGCATGCGCTGGTTCCCCAGATCCTGCCGGATGTGGCGGACCAGCCTGAGGCCGGCATCCTCCGTTTCCATCACCACGTCCAGCAGTGCGACCGGCAGGTCCGGCCGCAGGGCCAGGATCTCCTTCGCCTCCTCCGCCGACAGGGCGCTCACCACCTCGAAGGGGCGGCCGTCGAAGTCGAAGTCGCGCAGCAGCACCGCGGTCATGGCATGGACCTGCGGATCGTCGTCCACCACCAGGATGGGCCAGGGCGAGCCGGAAGGCCGTTGGGGACGCACCGCCGTGACGGCCCCGTCCTCCGGACCGAACAGCAGCTCGTCGTCCGGTCCGCCATCCTTCCCCATCATTCCCGTCTCCCCCTTGGCCGGCACAGGTCGGCCCCGGCCCGCCCGCCCGACCTGCCTGTACGACGTTCAGTCAGGATGGAAGCACTGTCCGCGACCACTTCCAAGGCCGATTCGACCCGTTCGGTAGCATTCGTTTCAATTTGTCGCATATGACGGAGGATCGTCGCCGCCCGCCGATAATCATCCGGAAGAAGATGCTTGCCCGCGAAGTGCCGGAAGCTTGTCTATGGAAACGTTCAGTGTGTTTACGACCACGAGGCTTGCGTCCGGCGGCACCGCGCCTCTGTGCTTCCCTTTGCATCAGGCTCCATATGGTTACCTCCCGCTCCACGGCCGCTGCCGTGCCTTGCGGCGAAGCCGCCGGTCCACAGCCCGACCATAGCGAGATAATCATGAGAACAAAATCCCTGCCTGGTTGCAGGGTGACGAAGGTCGGGCGTTGCGCTATGCTTGACCGTAACCATCGCCCTTCATCAACGGAACGTCTTGCCCAGATGACCCCCGCCGGTTTCGAACAGCATGCGCACGCCGCCGGGGATTCGACAGCGCTGCATGGACCGGACAGCGTACGGGCGGGGCGCAAGGCCGCCTCTCCGGCAGTCCTGGCGCTGCTTGCCGTCGCCCTTGCCCTTACCGTCGCCATGCTGGCGATCGCCGCCCACCAGTACCGCAGCCAGGTGACGGCGGAGGCGGAGAACCGAAGCACGGCCATCGCCCGCGTGCTGGAAGAACATGCGGCCAAGACGCTCGGCATCCATGCCATGACGCTGCTGCACCTGGAATGGATGGTCGACGATCTGGGATGGGACCGCATCGACGCTTCGCCCCTGCTGCACGAACGGCTGAAGATCTTCGCCTCGCAGACGCCGGAGGTTCAGTCCTATTGGATCACCGACGAGACGGGTCGCGTCCGCGCCAGCAGCTTCGAATGGCCTATGCGGATGCTGAGCGCGGCCGATCGCGAGTATTTCCGCGCGCATCTCGGCAAAGGCGACACCATCCACATCGGTCCGCGGCTGAGCGGCAAGATCAACTCGGAGATCTTCTTCACCCTCAGCCGCCGGATGGAACTGCCCGACCGCCGGTTCCAGGGCGTGGTCCAGATCTCGTTGCTTCCCGACTATTTCGCCGAATTCTACCGGTCGGTCCTGCATGATCCGCGCGACGTCATCCTGCTTCTGCGCGAAGACGGTCAGCTGATGGTGCGGGAGCCGTTGGGCGGCGACCCCAACCGTGCCGACATCGGCCATTTTCCGGAGCTGGTCACCACACCCGACAGGAACGGCACCTTCCGCGCCGTGACCTCCTTCGACGGGGTGGAGCGGGTGCTGGCCCGTCGCAAGGTGCCGAATCTCCCGGTCTATGTGGTGTATGGCACCGACCTCGCTTCCATCGAGGCGGCATGGCGAAGCCGAGTTGAGCCTTATGCCCTGTTCGCCCTTCCGTCTTTCGGCCTGCTCGGGCTGCTCGGCTTCATCGCGTTGCGCCGGTCCCGGCAGGCCGCCGACGCGCAGGATGCCTTGCGCCTCGCCAACGAAGCGCTGGAAAGCCGGATCGCCGAGCGTACCCGCCACCTGGACCAGGCGCTGGCCGACAAGGAGGTGCTGCTGCGCGACATCCACCACCGGGTGAAGAACAACCTGCAGGTCATCCTCAGCCTGCTGGAACTGCAGGCGCAGCGTTCGCCGGAACTGGAGGCGCCGTTCAGCGAAGCGCTGAGCCGCATCAACACGATGGGGCTGATCCACGAGCAGATCTACCGCTCGACAGGGGTGTCTTCGGTCCGGCTCGACAATTTCATCGAGGCGCTGGCCGGTCACCTCGGCAGCTTCCACCGGCGCCCGGGCCGGGAGATCACCATCCGCCACCGGGTGGAACCGCTCGCCGTCGACCTGAACCGGGTGGTGCCCTTCGCCCTGATCCTGAACGAGGTGGTGTCGAACGCCTTCAAGCATGCCTTTGCGGACCGCTGTTCCGGCACCATCACCATCACCGTCACGGCGGAGGACAGGATGCTGCACCTGACGGTGGCGGATGACGGCACCGGCGCTCCCGAACCGCAGCCGGCGGCGGAACCCGGACGGCGCTCCATGGGCATGGACCTGATCCGCGCCTTTGCCCGGCAAATCCGTGGCGAGTACCGGTTCACCCGCGCGGACGGCACGCGATTCGACCTCTGTTTTCCGCAGGAGGAGGAGGCGTCCTAGACACCGCTCAGCGCTTGCTCCGTTTGGCCGGCGCGGTCGCCACGCCGTTGATCGGGTCGTCGGACTTCGGCAGCTTTTCCGCGATTCCGAAGGCCAGTTCCCGGCGGCGCAGTTCAGCCAGGATTTCGTCCGGGGCGATGTCCAGGTCCGCCAGCAGGACGACGAGGTTGTAGAGGAGGTCGGCCCCCTCCATCACCAGCGCGTCGCGGTCGCCGCGCATGGCCTCGATCGCCACCTCTATCGCCTCCTCCCCAACCTTGCGGGCCATGCGGGCACGCCCCTGGGCCAGCAGCTTTGCCGTGCGTGAGGCTTCAGGTGCGGCGGAGGGCTCGCGCCGCAGGGATTGCACCGCTTCGTACAGGCTGCGGAGCGGATCGGGACCAATGTACTGAACCATGGGCTTGAAGTCGTTTTTTCGGGATGCGCTGTCAAGATATTGGTTTGATGTCCGAACATTTCAGCGGCGAAACGGGAACCCCTCCAACGGATATTTCAATCACCGAACGTCAGTATCGCTGATTAATAATGCGACTGATGATCTGCCGAAGAAAATCTCGGTCAAGCTGTAATTTTTGCAGCAGCCAGCAATGCAGACAGAGCGTATTTGGCATTGGGTATACCAGTATATAGTCTCCTCACCAGCTTGATGGAGACCGATCATGACCACCACCACTTTCCAGCCCGGCACCGATCACAACACTTCGACCGATGCCCTGCATGCCGTCGCCGAATTTCCGGTGGCCTGGTTCGAAGCCACCCCGGCCTATCTGGTCCTGCGCCCGGTCGCGGCCTTCCTGCGCGAATGGGTCGCCGCCACTCCCGCCGGCATCGTCCTCGGCCTGCTGAAGCGTTGACCCCTTTCCTATCCATTCTGTTCGACGGAGACCATCATGAGCAGCCTCAGCCTTCATCGCGGCGATCACGACATCCATGGCGACGGCCTGTCGCTGCATCCGGTCCGCGATTTCGTCGCCGACTGGCTGGAAGCCACCCCGGCGGCCATCCTGCTGCGTCCGGTCGGCACCTTCCTGGCGGACTGGGTGCAGGCCACTCCCATGGCGATCCTGTTCCGCTCGCTGCAGCGCTGACACCCGCGCGGCACGCTAGACCGGATCCGAAAGGCGACCGCGGCACGGCCCGTTCCAACGGGCGGCCGCGGCCTTTTCATGTCCAGATTCGCTACTTCCTTGAGCTTGGTCGTCGACCGGCCGCTCCCCGCCGCCGGCGCGTCACACGCCGCCGCGGACATCCTCGACCAACAGTTCCAGTTTAGGCAGGTCGCGCACCACCAGGGCATCGGGGCGCCGTTCCAGAATGCCGTCGCGGGTCAGATCGCTCAGCACGCGCGCCACGGTCTCGCGCGTCGTGCTGACGCGGGACGCGATATCGGAATGAACCGGAATTGGGGCGATGATCGCCGAGGCCCCCCGCCGCGTGCCCCGTTTGGCAAGGCGCAGCAGTTCGGCATGGATGCGGTTGTTGGCCCCCAGCGTCGACAGTTCCATGATGCGGTCGGTGGCGCTGCGCAGCTTGTCGCAAAGCCGCAGCATCATCGCCATCGCCAGTTCGGGATGGGCGGCCACCAGCTGCTGGAAGGGCCGGGCCGGCAGGAAGGCGATCAAAGCCCCCTCCCCCAGCGCCACGACGGAGGCGGAGCGCGGCCGGCCGTCGAGCGCCGACATCTCCCCCACCAGTTCCCCGCTTTCGATGTCGCTGAAGCTCACCTCGCGCCCGCCGGCCGAGTGGCTGACCACCCGCACGCTGCCGTCCACGATGAAGGCGACGTCACGGGTGTCCGCCCAATGGTCGATCAGCTGCTCGTCCGGGGCGAAGCGACGCCAGCGGCATTGGCGCGCCACGGCCGCCCGCTGATCCGCCGAGAGCGGGTGCAGCAGCGCGATGCGGTCCAGCCCGCCGGGCGGTGCGTCCGGCATGGCGTCTGGATTCGGCAACTCGGCTTTTGACACGGGACTGTTTCGGCCTCCGGCCCGGATTGCTTCTTGCGCGAAAGGATAGCTCGACCTGCACAAAGGGGAAGGCGTTGTGACCAATGGCCGGTGTCAACCCTCCGTTAACGCTGAGGGGGCAGAAGGGACTGACGCCTCGCCAATCAGCCCTTCTCCGCCCCCTCCTCTGTTGCCGGAGTGCCGACCATGCCCAACCTGTTCCCCGTGCCCACCGCCCGCCGCGTCGATTCCCAGCGCCTGCTGTCGGTCGCGCTGATCCCCTTCGCAGCGTCCGTCGCCATGGCGAGCACGGTCGCCGCCACCGGCTTCACCGCCAGCCCGCTCGGCGAATCGACCAGCACGCTCGGCTTCCTGCTGGACTTCACCACATTCTGCTATCTGGCCGTCGCCATGGCCCACCTGTCGGGTGCAATCGCCGACCGCACCTGCGGCGGCATGGCCGCCGGCCTGTCGATGGACGAGTTCGACGCGCCGGAACCGATCTCCGGTGAGGAGTTCTGGCAGGCCTTCCCCAACCATGTCGATGGCGCCGCCATTGCCGGGGCGGTCACCCTGCTGTGCGTGATCGCCGGATCGCTTGTCGGCTGACCCGTCCGCACCACACGGCAGTTGAGAGCGCGGCGCGCTTGCCCCACTATGGCGCAGGCAGACGACAGGCGGGTGGGCAGGCGTGAGCGGAGATCAGAAGGACCTGAAGGCACAGGAAAAATCCCAGCCGACGGAACCGGCGCGGCACCGCCGCGAGGGCATCGGATTCATGGGACGCCTGCGCGCCTATTTCCTGGCAGGCATCCTGGTCACCGCCCCCATCGCCATCACCGCCTATATCGCCTGGTGGTTCGTGTCGCTGATCGACGGCCATATCAGGCCCCTGATCCCCAGCGCCTACAATCCTGAAAACTACCTGCCCTTCTCGATCCCCGGTCTTGGGTTGCTGGTGGTGATCGTCGTCGTCACCCTGATCGGCGCCTTCGCCGCCGGCTATGTCGGCCGGCTGGTCCTCGGAGTGGGCGAAGGGGTGGTCGGGCGCATGCCGGTCGTCCGCTCCGTCTATGGCGCGGTGAAGCAGATCTTCGAGACCGTGCTGGCCAAGAAATCCAACGCCTTCCGCGAGGTGGTGGTGATCCAGTATCCGCGGCCCGGTGTTTGGTCGCTGGGCTTCATCACCGGCAATGCCCATCCGGAGGTGCAGTTGCAGCTGGCCGGACAGGCCGACGACATGGTCAACGTCTTCATCCCCTGCGCCCCGCCCACCGCCGGCTATCTGGCGATGGTGCCGCGGCACGAGGTGACCGCGCTGAACATGTCGGTTGAGGACGGCCTGAAGCTGGTGATGTCCGGGGGCATCGTGGTTCCGCCCGACCGCCGACCGACTCTGGTGGCGCCGCCGCCCGCCGACGAGGAGGGCCGAAGCCCGGATGACGGCCGGGATCAGCCCGACCGCAAGGTCTTCGCCGCCGCGTCGCGTTCGAAGAGATAGAGCAGGGTCCGCAAGGCCTGTCCGCGCGGGCTGGCGAGGTCCGGGTCGCGCTCCACCACCAGCCGTGCGTCGTCGCGCGCAACCGCCAGCAGATCGCCGTGCACCGCCAGATCGGCCAGCCGGAATCCGGGCAGGCCGGATTGGCGCGTGCCCAGCACCTCGCCGGCACCGCGCAGGCGCAAATCCTCCTCGGCGATGACGAAGCCGTCCTCGGTGTCGCGCAGGGTCTTCAGACGCGCCCGCGCCGTTTCGGTCAGGTTCGAATCGAACAGCAGAAGGCAGCTCGACGGCTTCTCGCCACGCCCGACCCGGCCGCGCAGCTGGTGGAGCTGGGCGAGACCGAAGCGCTCGGCATGCTCGATCACCATCACCGTCGCTTCCGGCACATTCACGCCGACTTCGATCACAGTGGTGGCGACCAGCACGTCCAGGCTGCCCTCCGCAAAGGCGGCCATCACCGCGTCCTTGTCCGGCCCGCGCATCTTGCCATGCACCAGTCCGACGCGGTCGCCGAAGGTGGCGCGCAGGAAGGCATGGCGTTCGGTGGCGGCGGCGAGGTCGCTCTGCTCCGATTCGTCGACCAGCGGGCAGACCCAATAGACCCTCGCGCCCTCCGCCACCTTGCGATGGATGCCGCCAACCACCTCCTCCAGCCGGTCGAGCGCGATGGTGACGGTCTGCACCGGCTTGCGGCCGGCCGGCTTCTCGGTCAGGCGCGACACGTCCATGTCGCCGTAGGCGGTCAGCGTCAGGGTGCGCGGGATCGGCGTCGCGGTCATCACCAGCACGTCCACCGCCCGCCCCTTGGCCGACAGCTGCAGGCGCTGGTGCACGCCGAAGCGGTGCTGTTCGTCGATCACCGCCAGCGCCAGATCCTTGAAGGCGACATCCTCCTGGAACAAGGCGTGGGTGCCGACCAGCAGCGGCAGCTCGCCCGACGCCAGCCGGTCGAGCACCGCCTGACGCGCCTTGCCCTTGTCGCGCCCGGTGAGCAGCCCGATCTCCACCCCCGCCGCCTTGCACAGCGGCGCCAGGCTTTCGGCATGCTGGCGGGCGAGGATCTCTGTCGGCGCCATCAGGGCGGCCTGGGCGCCGGCCTCCACCGCGTTCAGCATTGCCATCAGCGCGACGACGGTCTTGCCGCTGCCAACGTCGCCCTGCAAAAGCCGCAACATGCGCCGTTCGGCCGCCATGTCGGCGTAGATGTCCTCCAGCGACGCCGCCTGCGATCCGGTCAGGGAGAAGGGCAGCGCCGCCAGCGCGGCACGGCGCAGGCTGCCGTCGCCCTGCGTCACCCGCCCGGCAAGCCGCCGCTGGCTGGCCCGTACCAGCATCAGCGCCAGCTGGTTCGCCAGCAGCTCGTCATAGGCGAGGCGGCAGCGGATGGGGGCGGTGGCGGCGAGGTCGCCCTCATCCTCCGGCGTGTGGGCGCGGGTCAGCGCCTCGGCCCAGCCCGGCCATTGCCGGCGGGCGAGCCAGGCCGGGTCCTGCCATTCGTCGAGCTTCGGAACGTCGCCGAGGGCGGCGCGCACCGCCTTGCGCAGGGTTTTGGCCGGCAGGCCGGCGGTCATCGGATAGACCGGCTCCACCAGTTCCAGGTCTTCCTTCGAATCGACCGGGACCACGGCGTCGGGATGGGTGATCTGGGCGGTGTCGTTGAACCACTCCACCTTGCCGGAGACCACCATGGTGGTTCCCGCCGGGATCTGCTTCGACAGCCAGTCGCCGCGGACGTGGAAATACACCAGTTCCAGGACGCCGGTCTCGTCGGTGCAGCGGATCTTGTAGGGATGGCGCGGGTTCACCGGCGGCGCGTGCGAATCGATGCGCACCGTCAGGGTGGCGATGCGACCGTGCGGCGCCTGCGCGATCTTCGGCGAGAAGCGGCGGTCCACCACCCCGCAGGGCAGATGCCACAGCAGATCGACCACATGGGCGCCGGCCAGCTTCTCCACCAGCTTGCCCAGCCGGGGGCCGAGGCCGGGGAGAGCCGTGACCGGTTTGAACAGCGGAAACAGGATGGCGGGACGCACGAGCGGGACGCTATCGGGAAAGCCTTGGACGGCCTTCAGAAAGCCGCTTGGGCGGGGCGGCGTCAAGGCCGCTGGACGGTGGCCGGGCAAAAGGCTGCAGGGCAATTGGCTGCCGGGGGAAGGAACGGCGGAGCACACCCAGGGCCGGGGCCTGCGGTGGGGGGCAACGTCGGCCGGAAAATGGCCCTGGACGCGCTCCGCCGATAGGTACCGTCCAGTGGCAAACGGGAGAGCCGGACGGTCATGTCCGATGGCAGGGGACCATCGGGAAGAGACACCAGATGAGAAGACGCTCTGGATGACTGGCCGGTGTTTCAGGGGGGCTGGCCCGACCGCGTCACAAGAAGGACTGTAGCCCCGTGGCCCTGTCCCGAACCTGACCCGACCATGAAATCCACGTCATGAACCGGCGTTCATGCCGGGGTGGACGCCTCGCGCCGTTGTGCCGCAGCAGCCAGACGATAGAGTTCGTCGCCGTCCAGGATGATGACGATGCGCCCGTCGTTCAGAAGCGACACGCCGCCGACCCCCGGCACGTCGGCAAGGCCGGGATGGCTTTCGCGGACGAACAGGTCGCCCCGGCGCAACAGTCTGTCGATCTCCAGCCCGATGCGGCGGTTGCCGTGGCGAAGCACAACGACGAGGCTCTGGCCGGGGCCGGCCGGCGGCCATTCGCCTTCGGCGGGAAAGCCCAGCGCGTCGGCCAGCCGGACCACCGGCAGCACCCGCTTGCGGCGCAGAACGGTCCAGCAGCCGGACAGCTGGTGGAAATCGTCGGCGGTGAAGCCGCAGACCTCCTCGACGAAGCGGTCGGGTATCGCCAGCACCTGATCGTCCACCTGGACCAGCAGCGTGCGCAGAATCGCGGCCGACAGCGGCAGGTCGATGGCGAAGGCGGTGCCCGCCCCTTCCCGGGTGCGGATGGCGATGCTGCCGCCCAGCCGGTTGATGGCGTTTCGCACCACGTCCATGCCGACGCCGCGGCCCGAGGTTTCGGTCACCGTGTCGGCGGTGGAGAAGCCGGGGGCGAAGATGAACTCGCGCACCGCCTCCGGCGAAAGCAGCAGGCTGTCCTCCTCGCCGATCAAGCCCTGGCGGACCGCCTTGGCGCGCACCGCCTCGGCGGCGATGCCGCGGCCGTCGTCGGCGATCTCCACCACCACGCGGCTGTTGCGCTGGATGGCGCGCAGGCAGAGCGTCGCCTGGGCCGGCTTGCCCGCCGCCTCGCGGTCGGCCGGTGTCTCGATGCCGTGGTCGATCGCGTTGCGTACCATGTGCATCAGCGGGTCGTAGAGCGTCTCCACCATGCTCTTGTCGATGCGCACCTCGCCGCCCTCCATGGCGAGACGCACCGACTTGCCCTGGATCCGTGCCAGTTCGCGCACGATGCGGGGAAACTGGTTGAACAGGGTTTCGATCGGCACCACGCGCAGGTCGAGCGCCGCCTCGCGCAGCCGGTCGACGGAGCGGCTGAGCTGGGTGTCGAGGTCCAGAAGGTCGCGGCGGTGGTGCTCCACCGCCTCCTGCAGGGCGCGCAGGTCGGGGTCGCCGGCGCCCAGCCGCTCGGCCAGCCCCGCCAGCGCCCTTTCCAGGCGCAGGTCGTTGGCGGTGGCGTTCAGGTCGCCGGACAGCAGGACCATGCCGTCGATGCGCGCCATGAAGCGGTCAACCACCTCGCCAGGGACGCGCAGCACGCCGCCGCCGGGCGCCGCGGCCGGGCGCGACGGGGCGGCGGGCATCGCCGGCGGCAGATCGGGGGTGAAGCCGGGCGTCATTGCGGCGGCGGGCGCGACCGCCGGCAAGGCCGAACTCGGCTGATCCCCGGCCGATTCGGTGGCCGGTTCGGCGTCCGCCGACACCCCGCCCGCCCCGGCCGGTTCCATGGGAGTGCAGGGGCGGATGCGCAGGAACCCGCCGCTTGGATCGATGCCGGCCAGGGCGTCGGCCAGGGCGGGAAGCTCCTGGGGGGAGGCGATCAGGACGCGCAGCCAGGTCTTGCCTTCGATGAACTCCGGCCAGTTGGTGATCGCCCGCACCTTGCTGCCCATCCACTGGACGAAGCCGGAGGCAACCTCAGCCGAGGTCTCCAGGAAGGCGGTGACCTCGTAGAGGCGGACGGCAGGATCGGCGATGGCGGCGCGCAGATCGGCGGTGCTGTCCGGCGACAGGAAACGCAGCAGCCCGGGATCGAGCCCGAGGGCGGACAGCTCCTCGGCGGTCAGCGGCCGGCGCGCCTCCCCGGCCTCCCTCTCGGCGGAGACGGCATCGACGAAGGCGCGCAGGCGCCCTTCCAGCACCATGGCGCCGTCGGCGTCCAAATCCTCCGCCGGGTCGCAGGACGCGCGCGCTGCCAGATCGGCGAGCGCGCTGCGGGCATCGGCCAGCAGGATCGGCCAGTCGGCATGGCCGGCGGCGGGCGCCCGGCGCATCACGTCGGCCAGCACCCGCAGCAGGGCGGAGCCGCGCGGCAGCCGGACGATGTCCAGCGTCGAGGCCATGCGGTCGAGCAGCCCCGCCAGTTCGGCCGCGGCCCCGTCGACCAGGGATGCCGGGTCAGCCAGCAGCGCATCGGCGCGGGCAGCGCCCTGGGCCAGCAGCTGGGCATTGTGGTCGGCCAGCAGGGTGGCCAGGATCGCCGCACCGGCATCCTTGCCGGTCAGCCGGCCGATGCGGGCACTGGCGGTGGCGACCGCCTGCAGTTCCCGCAGGATGCCGTCCGCATCGCGGGCCGCCAGCGCCTCGCGGAAACGGCGCAGCGTATCGGCGAAGGGCAGGAAATTCAGCCTCTCGCAGGCCAGCTGCAGCCGGTCGGCGGTGTCGTCGACGCTGCTGAGCCCCTCCCCGTCCAGGCTGTCGAGGTCGAGCGCGCGGGTCAGCGTCGCCATGCCGTCATGCAGCAGCCCGACGAAGAGACCGAGCATCCGCTCGTTTTCGTGCAGCCGCACCGGCGGAGGAGGCGGCGATGCCGGAACCGGCTTGGCCGCCGGGGCTTCGCCGCCCAGCGCGTCGAGCCGCGCCAGCAGGTCGGCCGGCGCCTGCCCGTCGCGGCGGTCGCGCATGCCGGACTCGGCCAGTCCGCGCAGCGCGTCCAGCGCTTCCAGCAGCGGGGCGGCGACGTCCTCCGTCAGGGGCAGCGCGCCGGTGCGGACGCGGCCGAGAATCGTCTCCGCCCTGTGGGCCACCGCCTCCATCGCGAAGAGGTCCATGGCGCGCGCCGCGCCCTTCAGCGAGTGGAAGGAGCGGAACAGGGCGGCGATCCGTTCCGCGTCCGGCACGCCGCCGGGAGTGGCGGAGAGCAGCTTTTCCAGCAGGTCGAAATGCTCGCCGGCCTCGACGCCGAACTGCCGCCACAGGGTCTCGATCAGTTCGCTGCTCATTGTTCACCGCTCAGGAGGCGTAGAGCCTGGGATCAGGGCTTCACGGGCGGGGAAGACCGGCGGCGCGGCGGATGGCGGCGACGATGTCGTGGCCCTTCTTGTGGGCGAGGTCGAGGCTCATGGTGCCGGACGGCTTGGCGATGATCTCCACCGCGCCCAGCGCGCGGGCCTCGTTCGCCTCGGGCGAGCCGACCTGGGCGACGGAGGAGATGATGATGACCTTGGCGCGCGACATCAGCGACAGATGCTCCATCACCTCCAGCCCCGACATCTCCGGCATTTCGATGTCCAGCAGGACGATGTCCGGCTTCAGGTTCTTGACCATCTCCAGGGCCACCTTGCCGTTTTCGGCCGCGCCGACGAGGGACAGCTCGTCGTCCGCGCGCACGATGTCGCCGATGATGGTGCGCATCAGCACCGAGTCATCGACCAGCAGGATCGTCGGCTTCGCCATGGGTGAGAATTTCCTATGCTTGCAGTGCCAGTCGGCGTTCGGAATCCGCGTTCGGGTCAGGCGGGTGTGAAGAGGATGTTCAGCTTGCGGGCGATTCCCGCGACCGGCAACACCTCCGTGGCGACGCCGGCGCGGATCGCCGCCTTGGGCATGCCGTCGACGGCGCAGGTCGCCGGATCCTGGACCAGGACGGGAAGGCGCCGCTCGGCGAAGGCCGCCGCGCCGAGGCTGCCGTCTTCGCCCATGCCGGTCAACACGACGGCGACCGGCGACTCCGCCGCCTCGGCGGCGCTGCGGAACAGCCGGTCGGCGGAGGGGTGGTAGATGGTCTCCGCCGGGTCCGCCGCATGCAGGGAGAATCGGCCGGAGGACGGACGGCGCACCGTCCAGTCGCCGCCGCCGCGCAGGATGGTCACCACGCCGGGGTCGAGCGCCGCATTGTCGCAGCCCTCCACCACCGGCCGGCCGAGCGAGCGGACGAGGGAGGCGGCGAAGCCCGCGGTGAAGCTGGCCGGCATATGCTGCGCCACCACCAGCGGACAGGGCAGCGGCCCCAGCGCGCCCAGCAGTTCCGCCAGCGCAACCGGCCCGCCGGTGGAGACGCCGACCACGATCAGGTCGGGACGATGCCCGCGGATGACGGGGCGCGGCGGCGCCGGCGGCTCCACCGAGAGCACGGGCGCAGGGACGCCGCCGGCCTCCCCGGTCAGGGCCATGCGCCAGCGGCCCCAGTGGCGCACCTTCTCGGTCAACTGGCGTTCGATGGACGCCATGTCGAAGGTGATGAAGGAGCTGTTCTTGCAGACGAAATCCACCGCCCCGGTCTCCAGCGCCCGGATGGTGGCCGCCGCCCCCTCCGACGTTTCGTTGGAGACCATGATGCAGGGCGGTCCCTTTTCCGCCGCGATGGCCTGCACCGATTCGATGCCGTCCATGATCGGCATGTTCAGGTCCATGGCCACGACATGCGGCTTCAGCTTGCGCGACAGGCGCAGCGCCTCGGCGCCGTTGCGCGCCTCGCCGACGATCTCGATGTCCGATGCCGGCTCCAGCATCTTGCGGAGCGCGATGCGGACGAAGTTGCTGTCGTCCACCACCAGCAGGCGGATGCGCGGGCCGGTCATGGCGCGGCGGTCCCGGCCGGGAGGGCCCTGGTTGCGGTGGGTGAGGCGGCGGCGGTCAGCCCCTCCGGCCTCAGCACGGGGATCAGCGCATGGTCCAGGCGGATGACGGCGGCGGTCAGGCGGTCGGACAGCGGATCGACGTCCTCGGCGGCGATCTTGCGGATGCGTTGGATCTCGTCGGCGATCACCGCCACTGTGCCCCCGTCGATCTCCACCAGGATCGCGATTCCCGCCGTCGGCGGCGCGGTGCCGACCGGTCCCTGCGACAGAAGCCGGCGCAGGTCGAGCACGGGCAGGATGCGGCCATCCACGTCGGTCAACCCGTCGAAGCTCTCCGCCCCCTGCGGCAGGCGCAGGCGGTCGGACGCCTCCACGACGCGGCGCACCTTCTCGAACTCCAGCGCATAGACCCGCGCCTCCACCACGAAGGTCAGGAAGCGGCGGTAGAAGCGGCGCGGCAGGCGGCTTTCGGCCAGATCGTCGTCCGGGTCGCCGCCCTCCGGAACGAAGCCGCCGATGTCGTCGAGATGATCGCCCAGCATGCGCGCTCCGCTCCTCACGTCGAGCCAAGTCCCATCGTAATCCACCACCCGTGCCGGCGCACCGGCCTCCCCGGCGCGCACGCGGTCCAGCGGCACGCGCACCACCCCGCGCACGCCGTCCACCCGCACGCCGACCGGACCGCGCCCCGTCCGCAGCACGGCGGCATAGCCGCCGGGACGGTCGCCCACCCCCAGCGGGTCGGTGACCAGGACGGAGCGCTTCTGCACCGGCGCCACACCGCGGACGATGGCCGGCGCGTTGGGCAGAGGGCGCAGGTCGGCCAGCGGGAAGACCAGCAGCAGGTCGGCCATCTCCAGCGCCTGCGGTTGGCCGGCGACCTCCACCATCAGCAACCGGACGCTGGCGCGCTCGCGCGACGGGTCGGGCGGTTCGGCGGCGGCGCCGGTCAGCGCCTCGGCATCGAACGGCCCGGCCCGGAAGGGACCGCGCCCCAACTCCATCCGGTCCGGGTCGAGCAGGCGCAGCGAGCGCTCGCCATGGCGCAGGCGGCCGGCCACCGGCGTCCCGCCATCCTCCGGCTCCGCTTCGGCGAGCGTCACCCGCTCCGCCGGCAGGGTGCCGCCGATCCGGCCGGCGCGCAGGGCCAGCAGCCCGGCACCGGCACGCAGGACGATCAGCAGCCCGCCCCGCCGGCCGCCGGCCCAGGCCAGCCCGAGCGACCGATAGCCGGTGACGTCCAGCACCGGCAGGATGCGTCCCCCGACGGTCGCCAGCCCTTCCACCTGTGGCGGCGCGAAGGGCAGGCGGGTGGTGCCGGTCGATTCGGCGACCTCCTCCACCCGGTCGGCCGGAACGGCGAAGGGCGTGCCGGCGATGTCGAAGGTCAGGAAACCGCGGGCGGTCATGGCCCCGTCTCCCGCCGCCGGTAGGCGAGCGCCCGGTCGCCGCGGTGACGCTCGAACCGGCCATCCTCCGCCAGCCGGTCGGTGGTGCCCAGCACCAGCCAGCCGCCCGGAGCCACCGCCGCCGTCAGCAGGGAGAGCGCCCGGTCGCGGCTGTCGTCGTCGAAATAGATCATGACGTTGCGGCAGGACACGAGGTCGAAGCCCCCCGCCGGCGCGCCGTCCGGCAGTCCGGCATCCATCAGGTTGTGGCGGGCGAAGCGGACGATCCGGCGGGCGTCGGCATGCACCCGGCGGTGCAGCGGCGCCTCGCTCCCCAGCGGGACGAACCAGCCGCCATAGCCGTCCGGCATCTCGCGGAACGGCCCCAGCCCCTCCCCGCCATAGCAGGCGTTGGCGGCCTGCCGCACGGCGAGGCGGCTGAGATCGGTCCCCAGAACCTGCAGGTCCCAGTCGGTTTCCAGCCCCTGCGCGGTCCGGCGGGCCTCCCCGGCGTCGGCCAGCGCCTCCAGTGTCACGATGGCGAGGCTGTAGGCCTCCTCCCCGTGGCGCAGCCGGCGCTCCAGATCCGCAAGCTCCGGTCCGCCCGCCGGTCGGCGATCAGCCGGGGAAGCAGATGGCCGCGCAGATGGGCGTGGTGCGGCAGGTCGCGGAAGAAATAGGTTTCGTGGATGGTCAGGTTCTCGATCAGGCTGAGCCAGTCCGGACTGTCGGCCGGCGCCCGTTCGATCTGCGCCACCCACTCCTCCAGCACCGGCAGGGGCATCGCCGCCAGGATGCGCGCCAGCTTGCGTTCCAGCGGGCGGTCGTGGCGGATGCCCGCCTTGCGCCGGACATCGTCCAGCAGCCGCCGGGCCAGGGCGTCGAGCGGGCCGGGAGGAGCGACGCCCCCGCTCACGACGCCCGGAAGCGCTCGGCCAGCCGCCGCGTGTCGTCGGCCAGCCGTGACAGGTGGACCATGGTGGCGGTGATCTCCTCCGACGCGGCGGCATTCTTCGACGCGACGGTGCGGATGTTGCCGACGTTCGATTCGATCTCGACGATGTGGTCCTGCTGATGGGCCATGGCGGCGGCGACCGATTGGACCATGCGGTCGATCTGGGCCACGCGCTCGGCGATGCCGTCCATCATCTGAACCACCTCCGCCGTGGCGGCCATGCCCTCCTCCGCCATCGCCGCGGCGGCCTCGACGATCTCGGCGATCTGGCGGGCGCTTTCCACGGCATTGTCGGCGAGCTTGCCGACCTCCTCGGCAACGACCTCGAAGCCCTTGCCCTGCTCGCCGGCGCGCGCCGCCTCGATGGAGGCGTTGACCGACAGGATGTTGGTCTTCACCGCGATCTGGGTGATCGCCTCGGTGATGCGGCCGATGCGGCGGCTGTTGTCGCCGATGGTCTGCGACACCCGGACGAGCCGCGCCATCTCCGCCTTGCCCTTGTCGGCGAAGCCGGCGGTGACGCGCACCATGTCGGAGGCGGCGCGGGTGCTGTCCGTCACCTCCGCGATGGCGCGGACGGACCGGCCGACGGCGTTCACTACCCGGTCGAGATCCTCGGTCTGGATGGAGGCGCCGTCCGCGACCTGGGATACCGCCGTGCTGGCCTGGCCCGCGGCGACGGCGACCTGGGCCGCCTGTTGGCCGATGCGCAGGAAGGAGCTGCGGGCCTCCTCCACCAGCGCCGCCATCTCGGCATAGCGGCCGGGCAGTGCCGGCAGTGGATGGTCGCCGTCCTCCGCCTCGCGGGTCAGGCGGACGAGGGCGGCATGCAGCGCATCCTGGGACGCCATGCTGCGTGCCAGGGCCGCGGCGACCGCGCCGGCCTCGTCCCCGCGGGACACCGGGGCGGGAGCATCGCCTTCCGTCCCTTCGGCGAGCCGCGAGGCGGCATCCTGCAGCCGGGCCATCGCGTCCGACAGGTCGAGCGCCAGCACCGACGCGACCAGCAGCCCAAGGGCGAGCGCCCCGCCCGTCGCCAGCCACAGGGCTTGCGGCGCGATGTCCGGAACGAGGCGGGGAAGCAGAAGCGGCAGAAGCGCCGCGGCGGAAGGCAGCAGGACGGCGATGCCGAACCGGGGAAGAACTCGCAGGCTGGCCGGAAAGGACATTGCGGTAACGGCTCCTCACGATCGACCAGCGGCGCCCCGCGACAACTCGCGGACGACGCACGCCACCCTTATGACTTGCCGGATGCACCCCAACCGAAGCAAGGTGATTCCTGTGGGTGGTGTCGGATGCCGCATCCCGCGGCACCGGCCGCCCATGCCCTGCCCCGCCCGACCCGGCTCCGCCGCCACGCGGCCCTGAATGGACCTCCACCGGCATGTCGATCGCCACCCGCATCGCCCTGGGTTTCGCCGCCGTCCTGCTGCTGACCCTCGCCGTCGCCGTCGTCGGCTGGAGCGGCCTGAACACCTACGCCACGCAGGTGGAGATCGCCGCCCGCACCTCCCGCCTCGACACGCTGCTGCTCAGCGCGCGGCAGGAGGAGGCGCGCTATCTGATCGACGTCGATCCGTCCGCCAGCCGGCGGGTGCGCCAGTTGACCGAGCAGCTGAAGGCGGAGGCGGAGGCGCTGCAGGCCCTGCCCGGCCATGCCGTCGCCCCCGACGCGCTGACGGAGGTGCTGGCGAAGCTGGCGGCCTACCGCAAATCCTTCGACGAGGTGGTGCAGCTGGAGGTCGACCGCTTCGCCAGCCTCGCGAAGCTCCGCAAGCAGACGGCCTCCCTGCTGGTGGTGGCACAGACGCTGACGCACGAGCAGTCGGCGCGCTATGCCGACGCGCTGGCACGGGTGAAGGCCGATCCCGGCGACGCAGCCGCCTTGCGGACGCTGGAGTCGTCCGTGCTGCTGACCGGCATCGCCGGACGGCTGATCCAGGACACCCGCGGCGCCCTGCTGGACGTCCAGCAATACCTGATCGAACAGGGCGGGTCCGGCCGCAATTCGCCCAACGCCGCCATCGACCGGCTGCTGACCATCATCGGCGATGTCCAGAAGGCCTCCAGCGACCCCGAAACGCTGCGCGAGACGGAGAAGCTGACCGCCGCCGTCATGGGCGTGGAAACGGAGTTCCTGCTGGTCGCCGACATCGTGGTCCGGCGCAGCGCCGCCCGCGCGGCGATGCGCGATGCCGCCGCGATCGTCAGCGATCAGGTCGCACAGCTGGTCCACGCCCAGACGGCGGAGCGGGAGGCCGGCCGGTCGCGCGCCGTGATGCTGCTGTGGAGCGGCACGTTGGGCGCGCTGGCGGCCGGCGCGGTGCTGTCGATGCTGATCGCCCGCAGCCTGACCGGCCCGATCGCCGCCACCACGGCCGCGGTCCAGCGGCTTTCGGACGGCGACCTGACGGTCGCGGTGCCCAACACCGGCCGGCGCGACGAGCTGGGCTCCATCGGGCGCGCGGTCGCCACGGTCATCCAGGTTCTGCACGGGCTCCATGGGGAAATGCACCGGCTGTCCGGCAAGCCGTTGGACGACGCCGCAACGGCGAACGCCCCGGTTTTCAATGGCGCCTATGGCGAGATGGTGGCGCTGCTGCAGGAAACCGGCGCCGCCTTTCGGGCCATCGGGGAGCAGGCGACCCAGGTGGCCGTCGCGGCGGGCCAGGCCAGCACGGCCATCGCCCATGTCTCGGACGGCGCGTCGGAGCAGACCGACGACCTCGACCATGTGGCGACCGCGGTCGGCCAATCGGCCCGCGCCATCGCCCATGTCACCGACAGCACGCGCGATGCCTCCGACATGGTGAAGGACGCCGCGGATTTCGCCGACCGCGGGCGGGAGGACATGGCGCGGCTGCTGCGCGTGTCGCAGACCATCGCGGAGAACAGCCGCCGCATCGGCCGCATCACCGAGGCGATCACCCAGATCGCGGTGAAGACCAACATCCTGTCGGTCAACGCCTCCATCGAGGCGGCGCGCGCCGGCGAGCAGGGCAAGGGCTTCGAGGTCGTCGCCGAGGAGGTCGGCAAGCTCGCCGACAACGCCGTGGAAAGCGCCCGTCAGATCGCCGAAATCATCGAGGCCGCCGCAGCCCTGGCCGAAGAAGGAAAGGCCGTCACCGAGCAGGCCCGCCGCCGCATGGACGGGCTGGCAGAACGGGTTGACCGCATCGACGGCGCCTTCCAGTCGGTCGCCGTGGCGATGGAGGAACAGCAGGCGTCGGTCCGCGAGATCGAACGGTCGGTGGAGAGCGTTCGCACCGTCGCCTCCAAGAACGCCGCCGCGTCGGAGGAGATCGCCGCCACCATGGTCCACCTGTCCCGGCTGGCCGACGAGACGCGGCGTCAGGTCTCGCGTTTCCAGGCCGGCTGAAGCGCGGCAATTGCCGAAGTCGTTTCACGTAGCGTGAATGCGAGGCCCGGCCATCGGTGACCGGGAGCCGGACATCCCGTACACGCCAAATATCCGAAGTGGTAATTCTTAATCCCCGGCGGAGATATCTGGCATTTAAACTTCTTTTAACCCTATTCCGCGCCTAATCCACACGCGGGAACGCATGATCCCGAGAAGACGCACACCCGAACATTAGACCCACACGATACCAAGGGAGCTACCCATGCCCGCACAGATGGTCGCCGATGAAGTCCGCATGGCCAGCCGCATCCACGCGCGCCTTCTGGACGCCTTCATCGACTTGACGGAGCGGGAACTGGCCGGACTGGCCCCGGGCTTCGCCGAGGAAAGCCTGCTGGAGGCGCTGGAGGGGCTGCGCGCCGCCCGCAAATCCTATGGCACGACCGCCGGTGTGATGGTCGTCTCGAACCTGCCGCTGCCGCAGGCCTCCAACGCCGCCTGATCCCCGGTCGCCCGATTTGGGGCCGGCAGCCTCTCGCCAGCCCGGCTACGCCGATTTCCGGTCAGGCCGTTACCGTTTTGCGGGCCCGTGGCTTGCGCGCCTTGGGGGGCTCGGCCGCCACGGTTTCCGGCTGGACGGTGGTCTGTTCGATGGTCTTGACCGTCTTCGGCTTGGCGTTCGTCGTCTTGCGCGGCGCCTTCACCACCGCCACGACCGGAGAGCGGTCGGGAACGGCAGCCGCTTCGGCCAGGATCGCGCGCTCGGCCTGCAACCAGTGCTCGGCATCGCGACCGTCCGGACAGCCCTCGTCCAGCCAGATCGCATAGGCGCGGTCACGGATGCGCTGCTCGACATCCACGGTCATCACATCTCCCCAGGGAATGGTGGTCAGGTTTGCTGCGATGCAAAGACTGCCGAAATTGCGGAGAGCGTGCAACCAAGCGGATGGTTATCGGCCCTCCGCCCCAGTCCTCGGCCGTCAATCCGATGACGTTTCGCCGGGATCCGACTGCCGGTTCTGCTGGAACTCGCGCCACTTCGCGACATTGCGGTTGTGATCCGGCAGCGACTTGGCGAAGACATGGCCGCCGGTGCCGTCGGCGACGAAATACAGGTAGTCGTGCCGCTCCGGCTTCATCACGGCCTGGAGCGAGGCCTTACCCGGATTGGCGATCGGACCCGGCGGCAAGCCGGCGATCTGGTAGGTGTTGTAGGGCGACTCGAGCTTCCAGTCGTTGCGGGTCAGCGCCCGCCCCAATTCACCGCTGCCGTCGGTCAGGGCATAGATCACGGTGGGATCGGACTGCAGCTTCATGCCGGCTTCGAGCCGGTTGACGAAGACGCCGGCGACCCGCGGTCGTTCCGCCGCCACGCCGGTCTCCTTCTCGACGATGGAGGCCAGCGTCAGCGCCTGCTGCGGCGTTTCCAGGGGAAGGCCGGGCTCCCGGTTCTTCCACGCTTCCGCCAGCGCCTGGGTCATCGCCGTCTGCATGCGCTCGACCAGTGCCGCGCGGCTGTCGCCATAGGCAAAGTGATAGGTCTCCGGCAGGAGGGAGCCTTCCTTCGGCGACTTCGCGATCTCGCCGGTCAGCACCGTTTCGCGTTCCAGCAGCGCCACCACCTGGGCGGAGGTCAGGCCTTCCGGTACGGTGATGCGGCGCACCACGGTGCGGCCCTGGCGCATCTGCTCCAGAACGCCTTCGATGCTGATTCCCGCGGGAAACTGATACTCGCCGGCCTTCAACTCACGGAAGGTTCCGGTCAGCTTGGCTGCGGCGGCGAAAACCAAGGGAGAGCCGATCACGCCGGAGTCGCCCAGCGTGATGGCAATGGCCTCCAACCCGCTGCCGCGGGGAATGACGACCGTCTCGGCTTGGTCCAGCGGACCGGGAGCCGTGTAGCGCTGGCTCCCCCAGACGCCGACCCCACCCGCCGCGGCAGCAGCGAGGGCCAGCGTCCCCGCGAAGATTCGGAGACCCCAGCCCATCGCTCACCTCTTGATGGCAGTATGACGCAACGCCGGTCAGGGCTTCGCTTACGCGAATTCCTTGAACACCAGCGAGGCGTTGGTGCCGCCGAACCCGAAGGAGTTCGACAGGGCGGCACGCACCCGGCGCTCCTGCGCCACCTTCGGAACCAGATTCACACCCAGGCAGCTTTCCGAGGGATTCTCGAGATTCAGCGTGGGCGGAACGACGCCGTGGTTGATCGCCTTGATCGAATAGATCGCCTCGACCGCACCGGCGGCGCCCAGCAGGTGGCCGATGGCCGACTTGGTGGAGGACATCGCCAGATTGTCCATGGCATCGCCGAACAGGCGCTTCACGGCGCCAAGCTCGATCTCGTCGCCGAGCGGCGTCGAGGTGCCGTGGGCGTTGACGTAATCGACGTCGGACGGGTTCAGCCCGGCGCGCTTCAGCGCCGCCTTCATGGCGCGGAAACCGCCATTGCCGTCCTCCGCCGGAGCGGAGATGTGGTGGGCGTCGCCCGACATGCCGTAGCCGACGACCTCGGCATAGATGGTGGCACCGCGCTTCTTCGCGTGCTCCAGCTCCTCCAGCACCACGACGCCGGCGCCCTCGCCGATGACGAAGCCGTCGCGGTCCTTGTCATAGGGACGCGAGGCCTTCTCGGGCGTGTCGTTGAAGTTGGTGGACAGAGCGCGCATGGCGGCAAAACCGCCGACGCCGAGACGGCTGACCGCCGCCTCCGTGCCGCCGGCGACCATCACGTCGGCATCGTCCCACATGATCAGGCGGGCGGCGTCGCCGATGGCGTGCGCGCCGGTCGAGCAGGCGGTGACGACCGCGTGGTTGGGGCCCTTGAAGCCGTGCTGGATCGAGATGTGGCCGGAGGCCAGATTGATCAGGCAGGCAGGGATGAAGAAGGGCGACAGGCGGCGCGGACCCTTTTCGTGCAGGGTCACGGCGCCGTCGGCGATGCCCGGAAGGCCGCCGATGCCGGACCCGACCATGACGCCGGTCCGCTCGCGCTCCTCATCGGTCTGGGGAACCCAGCCGGAATCCTTGATTGCTTCCTGCGCCGCGGCGATGGCGAAGATGATGAAGTCATCCATCTTGCGCTGATCCTTCGGCGGAACGAAGGCGTCGGCGTTGAACTCGCCGTCACCCGTTCCGCGCGGGACCTGCCCGGCGACCTTCGAGGCCAGGTCCGAAGCGTCGAACCCCGTGATGCCGCGGATTCCCGACGTCGCGGAAATCAGCCGCTCCCAGTTCAGCGAGTGGCCGACGCCGAGCGGCGTGACCATACCGAGGCCGGTGACGACGACACGTCTCATGAGGCTGTTCCTTGACCTTTCCTCGAAAATAAAGTCGACGATCTGGTCGTCGACGGCCAGGCCCCGCGTTGCGGAAGATGCAGTTGCGGTACGCCTGGCCCTCGGGGGCTCAATGCCCGCGGCCCGATCAGGCGGCGGCGTTGGCCTTGATGAAGTCGATGGCGTCCTTCACCGACAGGATCTTCTCCGCGGCGTCGTCCGGGATCTCGACACCGAACTCTTCCTCGAAGGCCATGACCAGCTCGACGGTGTCGAGGCTGTCGGCGCCCAGATCGTCGATGAAGGAGGCGTTCTCCACCACCTTCGACTCCTCGACACCCAGGTGGTCCACAACGATCTTCTTCACGCGCTCGGCGATGTCGCTCATCTTTTAAGACCTTCCAATCCTTGAAACCGCTCGGGATAATCCGGTCGGAGCAACACGCGAAGAACGTGCCGTCCTGCCGCGAAAAGCCCCGTCCGATAACACATTTCAGCAGCCTTGACCAGCACCCGCGAGGGAGCCCGGCAGGCGCCGTTCTTCACACGTGGCGATGCCGCCCCGTCCGATCCTCATCAGATCATGGCCATGCCGCCGTTGATATGCAGCGTCTGGCCGGTGACGTAGGCGGCCTCCTCGCTCGCGAGGTACACGACCCCGGCGGCGATCTCTTCCGGCTGGCCCATGCGGCCGGCCGGGATGGCGGGGAGCAGCTTCTGCTTCTGCTCGTCGTTCAGGGCGTCGGTCATGGCCGTGGCGATGAAGCCCGGCGCGACGCAGTTGACGGTGATGTTGCGCGAGGCCAACTCGGCCGCCAGCGACTTGGACATGCCGATCAGGCCGGCCTTCGACGCGGCGTAGTTGGCCTGCCCCGGATTGCCGGTGACACCCACGACCGACGTGATGTTGACGATGCGGCCCCAGCGGCGCTTCATCATGCCGCGCATGGCGGCCCGCGACAGGCGGAAGGCCGCCGTCAGGTTCACGTCGATGACGGACTGCCAGTCCTCGTCCTTCAGCCGCATCGCGATCTGGTCGCGGGTCAGGCCGGCATTGTTCACGAGGATGTCGATCTTGCCCAGCGCCGCCTCGGCATCCTTGAACAGCTGCTCGGTCGCGGCGGCCTCGGACAGGTTGCCGGGCACGACGAAGGCGCGCTCGCCCAGTTCGGCGGCCAGCGCCTCCAGCGGGGCGACGCGGGTGCCGGACAGCGCGACGGCGGCGCCCCGGGCGTGCAGGGCACGGGCGATCGACGCGCCGATGCCGCCGGACGCGCCGGTGACGAGGGCCGACTTGCCGGTCAGGTCAAACATGGATGGCCTCACGAGGCTGATGTATCGGGGGACTGACGGTCACAGGGTCTTCAGGAACGACTCGACATCGGCCGGAGTGCCGACCGACACCGCAGCCAGATCCTTGTCGATGCGCTTGGTCAGCCCGGCCAGCACCTTGCCCGACCCGACCTCGACCAGCCGCTCGACGCCCTGCTCCTTCATGAAGAGAACGCATTCGCGCCAGCGGACCATGCCGGTCACCTGCTCCACCAGCAGGCGGCGGATGGCGTTGGGATCCGACACCGCCGACGCCGTGACGTTGGCGACGACCGGAACGACCGGCGCGGAAATGGTGACGTTCGCCAGCGCCTCCGCCATGGCGTCGGCGGCCGGCTGCATCAGCGAGCAGTGGAAGGGTGCCGACACCGGCAGCCGCACCGAACGCTTCAGCCCGCGTTCAGCCGCCAGCACGATGGCGCGATCGATGGCCTCGGCGCTGCCGGAGATCACCACCTGCCCGACCGAATTGTCGTTGGCGATGCTGCACACCTCACCCTGGGCGGCGTCGGCGGCGATCGCCTGGGCCTGCTCCAGATCGGCACCCAGCAGGGCGGCCATGGCGCCCTGCCCCACCGGAACCGCCTTCTGCATCGCCTGGCCGCGCAGCTTCAGCAGGCGCGCGGTGTCGGCCAGCGTGAAGGCGCCGGCGGCGCAGAGCGCCGAGTATTCGCCCAGCGAGTGGCCTGCGACGAAGGTTGCGTGCTTGGACAGGTCGACCCCGCCCTCGCTCGCCAGAACCCGCATCACCGCGACGCTGACCGCCATCAGGGCGGGCTGCGCGTTCTCGGTCAAGGTCAGGTCGGCCTCGGGGCCTTCGACCATCAGGCGCGACAGCCGCTGGTTCAGCGCATCGTCCACCTCTTCGAAGGTGTGACGAGCGACCTCGAACGCCTCGGCGAGTTCGCGGCCCATGCCGACGGCCTGGCTGCCCTGCCCCGGAAAGACGAACGCCCTGGTCATGCTTCGGTGAAACCCTGGATGAAAGCGCCCCGCCCCTGCGGCGGCACCATGGATTGGGCGACAGTCATACCCTCACTTTTTAGCAAGTCAAGCGACGCGCGATGACCAAAGCGCCAATGGTGCGATAAAACGTCACGTAATAAGGCAGAACGCCCACGAAAAACCGCCGGCCGGAAGGGGTTGTTCGCAGGCGTTGTCCGCCGGGTCTTGCGCTGTATCCTGCACCGCAAACAAAGCACGCAAATCAACGGCGCATCGCGGGCCGACGATCAGGCTTTGCCGACCAGGGCCACCCGGGTCCAGGGCCTCAGTTGGGCGAGAGCCTCCAGCACCATCGGCCCGACCAGCCCAGACATCAACGCAACGCAGAAGATCACGCCGTCCCCGGCATCCATGCGGTGCAGCACCACGCGGGCTCCGGCGGCGAACATCGCATGGTGCAGATAGATCGCGTAGGACGACGCTCCCACAGTGCGGAAAACGCGGCTGGAGGGCATCGCATGCAGAAGCGTCACCGCCCCGCCCATGCCGCACAGCAGGGCGACGCCGCTGTTCCAGCCGAAATGCGGCAGATATCCCCAGAGCGAGGCCTGATGCAGGGAAACCCCGAGCCCGAGCGCGGTCCCGGCGGCGGCCAGCAGCACGGTCCGCGGCACCATGGCGCGGAAGCGGGTCACCCCCACCCCCAGCAGGAAATGCGGCAACAGGAAGCAGGCTTCGTTCACCGACAGGATATTCGAGTCGAAGTGCACGGTCAGGCAGGCGGTCACCGCCACGGCCATCGCCAGCGCGAATCCGCCGGGCCGGTCGATCAGGTGGGCCGCATCGAGCAGGCCGACCACGGAGAAGATCAGGAACAGCGCCTGCAGGTACCAGAAATGGGCATAGGGGAAGACGTAGATCTTCCACATCGAATCGGGAACCAGGGTCCCGTTGGCTCCGGGTGCGTGGGTCTGCAGGAAGTAGAAGAGGGCGGACACCACCAGGAACGGGAAGCCCAGCCGGCGCAGCTTCTTGATGAAGAAGGTCGTCAGCCGTTCGACCCGGGCCGGGTTAAGGGCATAGACCAGCCCGGAGATGAAGGTGAAGAGCGGCATGCGGATCAGCTCGAAGCTGTCGGTGGCGTAGCGGTAGATCGATCCGTCCGCCACCTGCATGCCCGCCCCGGGAATGCCGACCACATGGTAGGCGACCAACAGGATGCAGGCCAGCCCCCTCAACTCCACCACATGATACGGCAACTGGTTCTTGCGCATGGCTACTCCGGACACCGGGCTGTCATCGCCGCCGGCCGGCCGCGCGACCGGACGCACCGGACCGCAAGCTCCGCCTTGAACGGCTAGCGGAACATGGCGCCTGAGCAGGTCGATTGCACTTCGGTCAAATGCGCCGAAGCTATCCCGCGCGATATCCACCGTTGCACCGGGCCTACCCTGCACACGGCCGAAACGACGCGCCCGGGCTCATCCGGGCGATTTCCTAGAAAGGGGATGGATTTTCTGAAAGTGGCAGCGAAGACCGCTGGATTTTCGCTTGCTACCACCGCCGGCCTGTGCATACTGCGCCGCTTCATAACTCCTTGCCGGCGGTCCGCCGTCGGCTAGGCCCGGGCGGCTGATCCGATCCATGAGGGATGGGGTGCAGCGCCGGACCATGAACAGCCATGGGGAGTGCAATGGCACTTTACGAGTGCGTGCTGATCGCGCGCCAGGACATTTCGGCCGCCCAGGCCGAGCAGCTCTCTGAGCAGTTCGCCCAGATCGTCCGCGACAACGGCGGCACGATCGCCAAGAGCGAATACTGGGGTCTGAAGACCCTCACCTACAAGATCAAGAAGAACCGCAAGGGTCACTACACCCTCTTCAACATCGACGCGCCGGCCGCCGCCGTCGCCGAGATGGAGCGGAACATGAGCATCAGCGAAGACGTGCTGCGCTTCATGACCGTGCGTGTCGACGCCCTCGATGCCAACCCGTCGGCGATGATGCAGAGCCGCAACGAGCGTGGTGAGCGCGGCGAGCGTGGCGACCGTGGCCCGCGTCGCTTCGACGACCGTGGCCCGCGTCCGCCGCGCCGCCAGGAAAACGTTGCCGCCGCCGAAGGGGAGACCGCGTAAATGTCCGACAAGCAGACCACGGGCGCTCCCGCCCGCACCGGCGGCGCCCGCCGTCCGTTCTTCCGCCGCCGCAAGACCTGCCCGTTCTCGGGTGCGAACGCTCCGGCGATCGACTACAAGGACGTCAAGCTGCTGTCCCGCTTCATCTCCGAGCGCGGGAAGATCGTCCCGAGCCGCATCACCGCGGTCTCGACGAAGAAGCAGCGCGAACTGGCCCGCGCCATCAAGCGCGCCCGTTTCCTGGCCCTTCTCCCCTACGTGGTGAAGTAAGCCCGGCAAACGGCCGAAGGGTTTCGGTGAAGGCAGTCAAGGGGTTTCCATGGCCTTGGGTCCGGCCGGTCCGCTGGTGGTCGCCGTCGGCGGCGGTCTGATAAGCGCGTTCTTCTACCTGTCCGTCATGTTCGGCGGGATGGGAGCGCTGATCCTGGGCTATCTGGCCCCCCTGCCCCTGTTCCTCACGGGACTGTGGCTGGGGGCGCCCGCGGTGACGGTGGCCGGTCTGGCCGGCGCCGCCGCGGTGATGCTGGGCACTTCCGGCAGCATGCTGGTGGCGCTGTCCTACTTGGTGACCGGGGCCGCCCCGGCGATCCTGGTGGTGCGGCAGGCGCTGCTGGCCCGCTCGCGGGAGGATGGAACCCTGGAATGGTATCCGCCCGGCCGGGTCCTGATGGGCCTGACCGGGATGGGCGTGGCGGCGCTGCTCGCCGCGGTGATCCTGACGCTCGGAGAGCCCGGTGGGCTCGAAGGGCTGATGCGGCAGACCCTGGCCCGAGTCGTCGAGCCGGCCTTCCGCATGCAGGGCCAGCAGGCCCCGGATCCCGAGGCGTTCTGGGTGGCGGCCGTCCTGCCGGGGCTGGTTGCGGTCTCATGGCTTGTCATGACGATCGTCAACGCGGCGCTGGCGCAGGGGGCGCTGATGCGGTTCGGCCGCAACCGGCGCCCTGCCATGCGTCTGGCCGAGCTGGAGTTACCCAACTGGCTGGCGCCGCTGTTCGCGGTGTCGGTCGCGGCGGCTTCGGTCGTGCCGGGGACCGTCGGGTTCCTGGCGGTCAATCTGGCGCTGATCCTGGCGGTACCTTTCGCCTTCGCCGGGCTTTCGGTGGTTCATGTATTCGCCAGCAGCAGATCGGCGCGCACGCTGATCCTCGTTGGCTTCTACATGATGCTGTTTCTCTTCGGGTGGCCGATCCTGCTTTTGGTCGGCCTGGGCATGATCGAGCAATGGATCGGGCTGCGCCGCCGGTTTTCCCCCGCGGCCCCCGGTCAGGAGGACGAGTGATGGAAGTTATTCTGCTGGAGCGGGTCGAGAAGCTCGGCCAGATGGGCCAGGTCGTGAAGGTGCGTCCCGGCTTCGCCCGCAACTATCTGCTGCCGCAGAAGAAGGCCATGCGCGCCACCAAGGCGAACATGGCGGTCTTCGAGAAGCAGAAGGCCCACCTTGAGGCCGTGAACCTGGAGCGCCGCAAGGACGCCGAGCAGGTCGCGACCAAGATGGACAACGTGACGGTCGTCGTGATCCGTCAGGCTGCCGAGACCGGCGTCCTGTACGGCTCGGTGACCACCCGCGACGTCGCCGATGCGCTGACCGCCGCCGGCTATAAGACCGACCGCAAGCAGGTCCAGATCGATACCCCGATCAAGACCCTGGGTCTGTTCAAGCTGCGCGTCGTCCTGCACCCGGAAGTGTCGATCACGGTCACCGTGAACGTCGCCCGTTCGTCTGAAGAGGCCGAACTGCAGGCCCAGCGCGGTGGCATGATCACCGCCGCCGACCTGCGCGACGACGAGGACGAAGAAGAGACCTTCGTCGAAGAGACCGCGACCGAGGAAGAGGAGGGCTGATCGCCCTTCTGCCGCCGGCGGTCCGGATCGATGTCCGGAATCGCCGCGGCACCGTCGTACCGCTCGTCCGGAAACCGCCCGCCCCACACCCGGGGCCGGGCGGTTTTCCGCATTCAGGGACAGGCTTCACCGCCCAGGCGAGCTATCGGCGGGCACGCATACATCCGTAATGCCCGATTTGGGTAGCAGTCCTGACCGATTGACGGATTGCCGCTCCCCCACCCCGGCGCCATGCTGAATTCGGCACCGCGGAAGGAGTTCGGCATGCTGCTGGTTCGTCTGCTTGCCGCCGCCAAGGGCGACGGAACCCTGAATCTCGTCACCGCCGATGGAAGACACCACCGCATCGGCGCCGGTCCTCCGACGCTGACGCTTCGCCTTCACGACCGCGCGGTGGAGCGGGACCTGCTGATCAATCCGCGCCTGCGCTTCGGCGAAGCCTATATGGACGGCCGCCTGTCCATCGAGGGCGGCACCATCTACGACCTGCTGTCGATGCTGATGAGCGGCAGCGAGGTGCAGGGGGCGCTCGGCCGCGCCGTCGGGACCCTGTCGCCGCTTCTGCGCCTCATGCAGCAGCACAACCCGATGCGGCGCTCACGACGGAACGTCGAGCATCACTACAACCTGTCGCGCCGGTTCTACGAACTCTTCCTCGACCGCGACATGCAGTATTCCTGCGCATATTTCTCCGAACCGGGCATGTCGCTCGACGACGCGCAGGAGGCCAAGAAGCGCCACATCGCGGCCAAGCTGCTGCTGGTGCCGGGGATGCGCGTGCTCGACATCGGCTGCGGCTGGGGCGGCATGGCACTCTATCTCGCCCGGCATACGGGAGCGCGGGTGACCGGGATCACGCTGTCCTCGGAGCAGTTGGCGGTGGCGAAGCGGCGGGCGGATGAGGCGGGGCTGGCCGACCGCGTCAGCTTCGAGCTGCGCGACTATCGCGAGTTCGCCGCAGCCCACCCGGCCGCCTTCGACCGCATTGTCTCGGTCGGCATGTTCGAGCATGTCGGCGTGCCGCATTACCGCGATTACTTCGACGCCGTGCGCGGCATGCTGAACGACGACGGCGTGGCGCTGATCCATTCCATCGGCCGGCTGGATACACCGGGGACCACCAACCCCTGGATCGCAAGTACATCTTCCCCGGCGGCTACTCCCCCGCCCTGTCGGAGGTGCTGCCGGTCATCGAGCGGTCAGGGTTGCTGACGACCGACCTGGAGGTGCTCCGCCTGCATTATGCGGAAACGCTGCGCCACTGGCGGGCCCGGTTCGACGCCCGGCGGGAGGAGGCGAAGGCGCTGTACGACGAGCGCTTCTGCCGGATGTGGGAGTTCTATCTGGCCGGGGCGGAACTGTCGTTCCGGCTGCAGGGGCACATGGTGTTCCAGGTGCAGCTCGCACGCTCCCTGGGCGCGGTGCCGCTGACCCGCGACTACATGGTGAATGCGGAACGCCATCTGGCCGACGACAGGCTGGGGCTGCGGCCCGCACACGCCCCGGAGTCGGCAAACTGACCGGCCGACGGCCGCATTCCGAACTTTTCAGGAGGCTTCCGGCCGCTGGAAGGGGGTGATCCGGCCAACCGGTAATACCAATTGATCATCATGGCCGGCCGACGCGCCGTGTTGCAAGCGGAATCGTGCGACATCGACGCCTAAGCCGCCGCCGTGCCTTCCTTTCCGTCACGGGGCGATGCTATATAACCGCGATTGATTTCCGCCCGGGGTACCGGGGAGCCACCCATGCGGCATGCTCCCCGGCAACAAGCGCCCGCTGGACGACGCGCCCGGCTCCCAAGGAATGACAACGCCCTTACCCGTTCGGGGAGATCTCGCACCCATGACCAAGATCAAGGTAGCCAATCCGGTCGTCGAACTCGACGGCGACGAGATGACGCGCATCATCTGGCAGTTCATCAAAGACAAGCTGATCCTGCCCTACCTCGACATCGACCTGAAGTACTACGACCTCGGCATCGAGAACCGCGACAAGACCGACGACAAGGTCACCGTCGAGTCGGCGAACGCCATCAAGCAGTATGGCGTCGGCGTGAAGTGCGCGACCATCACCCCGGATGAGGCGCGGGTGAAGGAGTTCAACCTCAAGAAGATGTGGAAGTCGCCGAACGGCACGATCCGCAACATCCTGGGCGGCACCGTCTTCCGCGAGCCGATCGTCTGCTCCAACGTTCCGCGCTATGTCCCGGGTTGGACCAAGCCGATCATCATCGGCCGTCACGCCTTCGGCGACCAGTACAAGGCCACCGACTTCGTCGTTCCGGGTCCGGGCAAGCTGACCATCAAGTGGGAAGCGGCCGAGGGCGGCGAGAAGATCGAGCATGAAGTCTACGACTTCCCCGGCGCCGGCGTGGCGATGGGCATGTACAACCTGGACGAGTCGATCGAAGGCTTCGCCCACTCTAGCTTCATGTACGGCCTGGAGCGCGGCTACTCGGTCTATCTGTCGACGAAGAACACGATCCTGAAGGCCTATGACGGCCGCTTCAAGGACATCTTCCAGAAGATCTTCGACGAGACCTATGCCGACCAGTTCAAGGCCAAGGGTCTGGTCTATGAACACCGCCTGATCGACGACATGGTCGCCTCCGCCCTGAAGTGGGAAGGCGGCTTCGTCTGGGCCTGCAAGAACTACGACGGCGACGTGGAGTCGGACGTCGTGGCTCAGGGCTTCGGCTCGCTGGGCCTGATGACCTCGGTTCTGGTCACGCCGGATGGCAAGACCGTCGAGGCCGAGGCCGCCCACGGCACGGTGACCCGCCATTACCGCGAGCACCAGAAGGGTAAGGAAACCTCGACCAACCCGATCGCCTCGATCTATGCCTGGACCCAGGGTCTGGCCTATCGCGGCAAGTTCGACAACACGCCGGATGTCGTCAAGTTCGCCCAGACGCTGGAGCGCGTCTGCGTCGAGACCGTCGAGTCCGGCTACATGACCAAGGATCTGGCCATCCTGATCGGCCCGCAGCAGCCGTGGCTGACCACCAAGCAGTTCCTGGACAAGCTGTCGGACAATCTGGAAAAGAAGATGGCCGCCTGGTCGTAAGGCCGGCACCGTCTTTCTCAGGGTGCGACGCCGCGTCCGGGTCAAACCGGACCGCGGCTCGGCTAGGGTTCGGGCGGGGAGTTTCGGCTCCCCGCTTTTTTCTTGTCCAGTTCAGGAAAGGACCGAACCCCATGCCCAACGATCTGTTCCGCGTCGCCGTCGTCGGCGCCGGCGAGACCGGAACGCCCCTGCTGCGCAAACTGCTGTCGGCCCCCTTCGTCGAACTGCTTGGCGTTGCGGACCTCGATCCGGAGGCGCCGGGCATGCGTCTCGCCAACCATCGCGGCGTGAAGACCGCCACCGACTTCCGCGAACTGGCGGACCTGGGCGAGCGGCTGGACGTGCTGATCGACGTCACCGGCGTGCCGGCGGTCCGCGAATCCCTGCGCAAGGCGATGCAGGAAACCGGCAACCATCACACGGTGATCGTCCACGAGATGGTCGTGCAACTGATGCTGTCGCTGCTGAACGGCGAGCTGGTGCGCTTGAAGCACGACACGCAGGACTATTGAGGCGGCGGGATTTGCAGCTTCCGTGAATTGTCTCATGATGGGCGCGGGGTGTCCGCTGCGACACCCGCCCATGTCAGGAGCGGCCATCCATGGAACTCGGCATTCTGGTCATCGCGGCGTTCGTGCTGGTCGTCATCCTGGCGATCACCAGCGTCCGCATCGTCCCCCAGGGCTTCAACTTCATCGTCGAGCGGCTGGGCCGTTATCAGGAAACGCTGCTGCCGGGCTTCAACGTCATCTTTCCGGTCATCAGCTCGGTCCGCGCGAAGGTCGACATGCGCGAGACCGTGGTGGACGTGCCGTCGCAGAGCGTCATCACCAAGGACAACGCCGCGGTGACCGCCGACGGTGTGCTGTATTTCCAGGTGCTCGACCCGATGAAGGCGACCTATGAGGTCAACGACCTGCAGCGGGCGATCCAGACCCTGGCGATGACCACCACCCGAACGGTAATGGGCTCCATGGATCTGGACGAGCTGCTGAGCCAGCGCGAGGCGATCAACGCCAGCCTGCTGCGCGCGGTGGACGAGGCAACCGCGTCCTGGGGCGTGCGGGTAACGCGCATCGAGCTGCGCGACATCACCCCGCCCGACGACATTGTCCAGGCGATGGGCCGGCAGCTGAAAGCCGAACGCGACCGCCGTGCCCAGATCCTTGAGGCCGACGCCGAGAAGGAAAGCCAGATCCGCATTGCCCAAGGCAAGCTTGAAGCTGCCAAGCTGGAGGCGGAAGCACGGGAACGGCTGGCCGAAGCGGAGGCCAAGGCGACCCGTATGGTCTCCGAAGCCGTCGCCCAGGGATCGAACCAGGCGCTGGGCTATTTCCTCGGCCAGAAATACATGGAGGCGCTGAAGGCCTTCGCCGCCTCCCCGAACCAGAAGACCATGATCCTGCCGGTGGAGCTGGCCGGCGTCGCCGGCGCCCTGGCCGGGTTGGGTGAGCTGGTGCGTGACGCCACCCCGCCCCGCACGCCCGCCGCACCGCCCTCCCCTCCGCGCAATCCCTGGTCCGTGCCGCCGACCTCCTCCTCGCCGGATGGGGAGTGATCGCATGTCGCCTCTGCTGTGGGGAGCACTGGGCGCTTTGCTGATCGCAGCGGAACTGGTGCTGCCCGGGATTTTCCTGATCTGGTTCGGCGGGGCCGCTTTGCTGACCGGCCTCGTCACCGCGCTCTGGCACGATTGGGGGGCGGTCAACGAGGCCGGCTTCTTCACCATTGCCGCAGGTGCCGCGGTGGTCACGGCCATCATGCTGGCACGGAGGCGCAATGCGCGGGCCGGTGCTGCCGACGCGGTGCGGATCAACGACCGGGCGGGACAGCTTGTCGGACGCGCGGTGACGCTGACAGAGCCGATCACGAACGGACGCGGGCGAGTGTTCGTCGGCGACACGCTGTGGTCCGTCGAAGGACCGGACAGGCCGGCTGGTACCGCGATGGTGGTCGCCGGGCACAAGGGGTTGGTGCTGGTGCTGAGGGATGCGGTGGAGGCGCGGTAGGACCCGCCGGGCGGGCGCCTGCACACACGTCTTCAGCCCCCTGCGACGGCCGCAGGCGACGAACATCGCAACAAAAAAGCCCGCCTCTCCCCCGAGAGCGGGCTTTTTGAACAGGCGGTCGGCGGCTCAGGCAGCGCCGACGTTGCGTTCCTCGTCACGCTTCTTGCTGCCCGAAGCAGGCTGATAGGCCAGTGCAGCGTGTTCGGCGCAATAGGGCATGCCGGGCAAGGCCGTCTTGCCGCAGAAATGGAAATCCTGGTGCTTGGGGTCGCCGACCGGCCATTTGCACATCCGCTCCGTCAGGGCGAGGATGGTGGCGCCGCGCGTCGGCTTCTTCTTGATGGGCGACGGCCGTCCCGACAGACCCAGCCTATGGGCCTTGCCGATGACCGCGTTGCGGGTGATGTCTCCCAGAATGTCGGCGATCTCGCTCGCGCTCAACCCCTGGGACCAGAGATCCTTGAGCTGTTGAATCCGCTCGTCCGTCCAACTCATCCCCGAGTACTCCCGATCCGGTGTCCGGTTATGCTGTGGCAAACAGGTCACGGTCTAGTGCCGTTTTCCATAAGCCGCAACATTTTGTGCCAGCCGGTGAAGAAGCTACCAGATGACGGCCGATGACGATAGGGGGCGCGGCAACATTCCTGTTGATAAGTCCGTGGGTAGACTCATGAATTCAGCGCGCCATACACCTCCTCGGCGACGCCGGACAGAGTGTCCCGATCAAGCTCGCCGGTGACGGCCAACGCTAAGCCATTGTCTTGCCAATACAAAGCGCGCACTCCGCCATCCTGGGCGAAACGGAATGCTGAACCTGGGGTGTTGGGAGCAGGGCGGATATACAACGTAATGCGACGCCCGGCCGCATCCTCGTACATGTACAAGGCCACAGGTCCAGCGGAATCGGCCAAAAGACGGCCGCCGATCAGTTGGTACCCCCTCGTGTGACTTTTGGGCAACGCATATTCTTGCCCAACCGCTTCGACAGCCAGTTGACCAGATGCGCCTCCTCATCCACCCAAATCTCGACCGGATGGCGGACCTCGACGGAGAAGACGCGGTGGGCGGCAACCGCGTCGGCGATGAAGGCGGCGGTCGGCGGCGCTCCCGCCCCGGCCATCCGGTCGCGCAGAAGCCAGCCGCTGGCCCCGCCGGCGACGAAGACCAGGAGGGAGGCGGCGACCGCCGTACCCCACAGCGCCCCCTGCCCCAGCGTGCGACACTCCAACGGCTGGGCGTGGACACCGGATGTTCGCGCGCGGTGAAGGGCGGGGTCAGGCGGTCAGGCAAGGGCTGGTCGATCAGCGGGCCGAAACACTGCCCCAGCATGGCACGCTGCGACCGGTAGCGCTCGAAACGCTGGGCGACCTCGGGATGGTCGGCGAGGTGGCGCTCGACATCGGCCAACCGCTCCTCCGGCAATTCGCCGTCCAGCCAGGCATGCAGCTCGGCCTCGGTCACGGGATTGCGGGTGCCGCTCATCACTTGATCCTCCTGACCGCCTGCTGAGTTCCACCGTCCAGCAGGACCCTCAACTTCTCGCGCGCCCGGGCCAGCCGCGACATCACCGTCCCGATCGGCAGTTCCAGAACCTCCGCAACCTCGCGGTAGGACAGCCCTTCCATTCCCGTCAGCAGCAGGATGGTGCGGTGCTCGTCGCTCAGCTGCGCGAAGGCGCGGACGAAGTCACGCATTGCCCCACGGTCGGCCGGCGGCGCACTCAGCGCCAGATCGTCGGCCAGATCCTCCACCGGCACCTCCGCCCCGCGCCGCCGCCGGCCACGCTGACCTGAGATATGGAGGTTGTGCAGGATGGTCATCAGCCAGCCGCCCAGCTTCGACGGATCGCGCAGGGCATGGCGGTTGGCCAGTGCCTTCTCCACGCAATCCTGCACCAGATCGTCGGCGTCGGAACGGTTGCCCACCAGGGCGGTGGCATAGCGCCGGAGCCGCGGCACATGGTCGGCGATGGCGCGGTCATCGATGTCGGGCGGGCTCATCAAGGGTCCGGGAAGGGCGTCGTCACCGGTCATGACGCCCTGCCCCGCCGCTTTATTCCGCCCGCCGCCACGGATTCACAGCCCCGGGGAGGAGAAGCCGGCCTTGCCGTCGAAATTGCAGAGGTTCTCGGTCTGGGTGAAGTCGATCCCGGCCGCCGCCAGCCGGCCCAGCAGTTCGACGATGGCGCCATGCTGCACCGGCCCATGCTGAGACAGGAAGCGGCAGCGCCAGTGGTCGGTACAGAAGACGTCGGCATTGCCGTCGGGCCAGACCCGCTGGGAGCGGTTGGAGATACTGGCGAGTGTCAGCGCCTCGGTCGACAGCGGCAGCACCAGTTCCGCCAGATCATCGGGCAGGCCGCCCGACCATTGCAGGAAGACGTCGACCCCCACCAGCTCCTTCAAGGCGCGGACGCGCGGCGCCAGCCGGTTCAAGCCGTCATAGGCCGGGCGCATGGTGGAATAGCCGACCGGCGGCATGGTGACGGGGGTCTGGCCCAGCCGCTCAACCACCGCCTCGGCGAAGGCGCCGGTGCCGGCGCGCACCCGGCCCAGGCCGCGGGCGTAGATGTCGGCGGTGTGGATGCCGTCCTCGATAGTCTTCAGCCACGCATTGTGGATGCGCGCAGCGATGTCGCCCTGGCCGATATGGACCAGCATCATCACCGCGGCCATCAGCAGGCCGGACGGGTTGGCGATCCCCTGCCCGGCGATCATCGGGGCGGAGCCGTGGATCGCCTCGAACATGGCGCAGGTCTCGCCGATGTTGGCGGAGCCGGCCAGCCCGACCGATCCGGTCAGCTGGGCGGCGATGTCCGACACGATGTCGCCATACAGGTTCAGGGTGACGATGACGTCGAAGCGCTCCGGCTGGTCGGCCAGCCGGGCGGCGCCGATGTCGACGATCATGTGGTCTGCCTTGATCTCCGGATAGTCGGCGGCGATCTCGTAGAAGATCTTCAGGAACAGCCCGTCCGTCATCTTCATGACGTTGTCCTTGACGAAGGCCGTCACCTTTTGCCGGTGGTTGGAGCGGGCGAAGTCGAAGGCGTAGCGGACGATGCGTTCAGAGCCCGGACGAGAGATCAGCTTCACCGACTGGATGACGTCGTCGGTCTGCCGGTGCTCGATCCCGGCATACAGGTCTTCCTCGTTCTCGCGGATGATGACCACGTCCATGCGCGGGTGCCGGGTCCGCACATAGGGGTGGTATGACACGCAGGGACGGACGTTGGCGAACAGGCCAAGCGTGGTGCGGGCGACGACGTTCAGCGACTTGTTGCCGTATCCCTGGGGCATGGTGATCGGCCCCTTCAGGAAGACGCGCGTGCGGCGGATCGACCCCCAGCCGGCGGCATCCAGCCCGCCGGGATGGCCGCGCTTGTAGACCGCCTCGCCCGCCGGGACCTCTTCCACCTTCAGCCGCGCGCCGGCGGCAGTCATCACATGAAGCACCGCGTCCGTGATCTCGGGGCCGATGCCGTCGCCGCGGGCGACCGTGATGGGGGTGATATCGCGCATGCACTCGCTCCAAGGGGACGCGCGACCGTAGACGGAAACCGGGGGATTTTTCAATGGTTGGAGGCAGCGACGGATCGCAGCAACCGGCCGGGGACGGCGGGGGAACCCCCTCTTCCCGCATGGGCGGGGAAGAGGGGGCAGCAACCGGTCAGTGATGGGCCCCGGCAAGGCCGCCGCGGCCGTCCGGAACGCCGATGCTGACATTCTGCATCATGCCCTGGTCCTCATGGTCGAGGATGTGGCAGTGCAGGACATACTCGCCGATGAAGCGTTCGTACCGGGTGCGGACGGTCACCTTGTAGGTGCCCTTCGGCGGCTCGGTGGAGGTGAGCGGCTGGGTGATGTCGCTTTTCACCCAGATGGTGTCCTTCCACACGCCCTTCATGCCGGCATAGTCGGGATCGCCGGAGCCGGCCTCGCTGACGTCGCGCCCGTCGGGACCGATGATCGACACCACCTGGAACGGGTTGACGTGGATGTGGAAGGGGTGGCTGACGAAGTAGGACTGCAGTTCCCACTGCTGGGCCGTACCCAGCACCACCGGCCAGTCTACCACGCCCGGCTGATAGGCCGACGCCCCCTTGGGGCCATAGGTGCCGTCCGGGTTCTGCACCACCTCGAAGCTGTTGGAGACCTGGAACAGCGGGTTGGTCCGCGTCGCCCCCTTGGGCGGGAGGTTGATGTAGAAGACCAGTTCCTGCTTGGGCTGGTGCACCACCTCATGCTCGGTGATCGGCGGGTGGGCGGTGAAGCGGGTGAAGCGCGGGCAGTAAGGGGTGTCCACCATCGTCTTGCCGAAACAGCGGGCGTTCAGGTCGCCGATCACCTCCTTGGCGACATCCGGCGCATATTTGGTCGCGTTGACCGACAGCTGGCGGATGATCTCCTTCACCGGGTCCTTGACCACCCGGTCGCCGCGGACGCGGACGAAGCCCAGCACGCCGGTGGAGGTCGCGGTCTGGTCCGGGCTGGCGTTGGCCGCCGCCGGCTTGTTGACGACGCAGTAGATGCCGGGTTCCGGGAAGTTCACCAGCAGGTCGTCGCGATAGCCGGGCTGCATCGGAACGCTGGTGCGCACCTGCCCCTCGTTCATGGTCAGGCCATCCGCGGCGGCCAGGATGTAGGGCACCGGCTGCCCGGTGCAGCGCTCCTTGGCGAAGCGGTCCTGCTCGGCGGCCGACAGGGTCTTCTCCCGCTGGAAGAAGTCGGTGACGTCGAGCTTGCGGAACTCCACCGTGATGGGGGAGCGCACGCCGCCATGAATCAGGCGCCAGCGCTCGGTCTCGCCCACCTTGGCATTGGCGAAGATCGGGCGCACGCGGCCGTTGACGGTGGTGAAGCGCCCGGACTGTTCCCAGGTGTTCGGACCGAACTGGTCGTAGGACACGATCTCGCCCACCTCGCCCGGCGCGCAGCTCCAGTCGATGGACCCGTCGGACTTGGTCTTCAGCTTGCCGTCCTTGGTGCAGGCGTAGGGGATCTGCTCGAACAGCAGGACCCGCTCGGTCATCGCGACGCCCTTGGGGCTCTTCAGCAGAGTGTCGAGATCGCCGTTGGCCTCGCGCGTCGGCGGGCGGTCGCCGCGGATGATGAGCGCGCCCGCCATGCCGCTGCCCACCTGCAGCGCGGTGGAGCCGTGGCGGTGCGGGTGATACCAGAAGGTGCCGGCCGGATGGTCGGCCGGGATGTTGTATTCATATTCGAAGCTGACGCCGGGATTGATCGACACCAGCACATTGTCGCTGTTGCCGGTCGGGCTGACCCAGACGCCATGGCTGTGCAGGTTGGTGCCGTTGAAGCAGTGCGGGGTGTTGATGTCCGCCGACGCCTGATTGTTGCAGTCCGGATCGGCCGGCAGCTGGTTCTGCAGCTTGATGCGCACCGTGTCGCCCGGCGTCGCTTCGATGGTCGGGGCGACATAGGGATGGTTGGGATCGACGGCGGTGCCGCGGTAGCTGCGCAGCCGCACCGGGTCGGGCCGCCCCTGCGCCGGGTTGCGGATGTAGCCGTCGGTGAAGGTCACGAACAGGTCGTAATTGCGCACCTGCCCGGTGTGCGGCCGGGGAGCCGCCTGCGGCTGGCGCAGCAGGAGCGAGCCGGCGCGCGGGGAGTCCGAATTGGTCAGGACCGGCGGATTGCCAAACGCCTCGCCCGCCGTTTCGGCGCTGCCCTTCGCGGGGGCATCCGCCGCCATGGCAGCCGGAGCGATGCCCAGCGCCAGAGGCAGCAGCAGACCCCATAAATATGTATTCTTCATAAAATTCTCCATCATATACCGATGACGGAGCGTATGACGCGTCCTGAAAATTGTGAATTGTAACATTGTCACACGTTGAGTCATGCGGCGCCCATCGATGGGTGGCGGCGCAATGCTGGGTGGAGGAACACAAATCATCACCGCTTACTGCTTGCCCGGGGGCGTGGAAATCTGCTCACTGTCACGCCTGCGCCGGTGGCCGGCGCCGTAGAAATCAGGCCCCCCGACAGCAATGGCCGCCCCCGGCCAGGAACACCGGACCAGACCCGACATCATGAGCGACGCCCTTCCCCGGACCAGAGAGGCGCAGAACGGACAGGCCGGACGCGGCAGAAGACTGGCCGCTTCGGCGATGATCGGGCTGATCGCCGGCATCGACAATCTGGGCAACGGGCTGGCGATTGCCGCACTTCTGTTCACCGGCCCGCTGGCCGCCGGGCTGGGCGCCGGGGTGGGCGTGGTCCTGTTGAGCGCCGCAATCCTGGCCCTGTTGGTCGCCTTGCGCAGCACGCAGCCGAACTCCGTCGCCCTGGTGCAGGAGACGGGGGTTGCCATCCTCGCCTCCACCGTCGCGACCATGGCGGCTGGGCTGCAGGACGCGCCGGACGGGGTGAGGGTCGCCACCGCCTTCGCGATCCTGGGCGGCAGCACGTTGCTGACCGGGCTGCTGTTCTGGACGGTGGGTCGGCTGCGGCTGGGCCGGCTGGTGCGGTTCTTTCCATATCCGGTGGTGGCCGGCTTCCTGGCCGGGTCGGGCTGGCTTCTGGTGGAGGGCGCGCTGGCGATGGTCAGCGGCCGGCACGGGCTGGCGGCCGGCATCGCGGAGTTGGCAAGCCCGGCGATGGCCGTCACCGCGACGGCGGCGGTCGGGCTGGCGGCGCTGCTGGTCGCGGTGATGCGGCGCAGCGACAGCCCCTTCGCCATGCCGCTGGTTCTGCTGGCGGCGGCGCTGGCCTTCCATGCCGCCCTGCCCCTGCTGGGGCTGACGGCGGAGCAGGCGCGCGGCTGGGGATGGCTGCCCGGCATGGCCGGGGATGCGGGGTTCAGCCTGCCGGTGCCGACCGAGATCCTGGCCCTGGCCGATTGGGGCCGGGTGGCGGAGGCGCTGCCGGCGATGGTGTCGGTCGCGGTGCTGGGCATGCTGGGCCTTCTGTTGAATGTCAGCGGGATCGAGCTGGCGCAGGGCCGCGACATCGACGCCGATGCGGAGCTGCGGACCACCGGCGCCGCCAACCTGATGGCCGGGGCGCTGGGCGGGCCGTCCGGCTATGTCGGGCTGGGGATGACCCTGCTGGCCGGGCGGATGGGCGCCACCGGGCGCGGGGCCGGGCTGGCGACCGCGGCGGTGATCCTGGGCGGGTTGTTCGTTGCGGGGTGGCTGGTGTCGGTGACGCCGGTGTTCCTGACCGCCGGGCTGATCCTGTTCCTGGGCATCGAGCTGCTGATGGAATGGCTGATCGAGGCCCGCCACCGCCTGCCGCGGACGGAATGGCTGATCGTGCTGGCCGTGGTGCTGGCGATTGCCGGCATCGGCTTCATGGAAGGGTTGGCGCTGGGGCTGGCGGTGTCGCTGGCGATGTTCGTCTACAGCTATTCCCGGCTGCCGGTGATCCGCGGCCGTCACAGCGGGACCGAGCTGCGCAGCCGCGTCGACCGCAGCCCGGCGGCCAGCCTGCATCTGACCGGCGCCGGTGCGGCCATCGAGGCGATGCAGCTGCAGGGATACCTGTTCTTCGGCACCGCCGAGCAGATCGTCGCCCCGGTCCGCCGTCGGCTGGAGCAGGCGGGCGGGCCGTCCCTGCGCTTCCTGGTCATCGATTTCCGCCACATCAAGGGCATGGATTCGGCGGCGGCCGGGGTGTTCAGGCGCATCCGCAACCTGATGGAGACGGCCGGCGCCACCCTGGTGCTGAGCGCCCTGCCCGCCGCGGTGGCGGAGACCTTCCGCAACAGCGGCCTGGACCCCGACCGCGACCCGGTGCTGCGCCGCGCCCCCGACCTGGACCATGCGCTGGAATCCTGCGAGGAGGCGCTGCTGGCCGAGACCGGGCGGGATGGCGGCGACGCCCCGCTGCTGCGCCATCTGGAGGGGATGACCGGACCGCACCCACGGCTGGCCGACGCGGTGGCGGCGCTCGACACCCTGCATCTGCAGCCGGACGAGCTGCTGATCCGCGCCGGGGAGGCGGCGAGCGACATCTTCATCATCGGCAGCGGCCGGGTGAAGGTGCAGATCACCCTGCCCGACGGCCGTCCGCTGCGCCTGCGCACCATGACCGCCGGGGCGGTGGTGGGCGAGATCGCCCTGCTGCTGGGCCAGACCCGCGGCGCCGACGTGGTGGTGGAGGCACCCTCCACCATCCACCGCCTGACCGCCGCGACCCTGGCCCGGCTGGAGCGCGAGGACCCGGAACTGGCGCTGCTCCTGCACCGCATCCTGGCGACCACGCTGGCCCAGAAGGTGACACTGGCGAACCGGGTGATCGAGCAGGCGGCTGGCTGAGGCGGTCGGTCAGCGCCTTGGGACGGGAATGGAACGTCTGGAACGCCGTGAACCGTTATCCGGGAGGCGTTCAACCGTTCACTCCCTTCGGCGGGGGCCGTTCACCGGGAGCCGTTCACCGGCGGCGGGTGTAGGGCCCCTCCCCGCCCTGCCGTTCCAACGCCGAACCCAGGTTGGGGTAGGGATCGCTGGGATTGTAGGTCCAGGGATAGACGCCCTTCGGCCCCTCGGCCTCCGGCCGGGCGAGGATGGCGGCGATGTCTTCCGGCTCCGGCAGGCGGCGCTCGCGGATCGCGCCGGGGATGCTGTCGTCATCGAAGGTGGAGTCGAAGGCCGGAGGCGGAGCGGCGGACGATTCGGCGGCCGGGGCTTCCGCGGCGGCCGGAGCGGGGGTGCGGTTGTTCGCGGTGGCCGCGGCGGTGTCCGTGCGGTCGGCACCGAACTCCTTCAGCAGGCCCAGCTTCTCGGCCAGCCAGCGCACGGTGCCGGGATCGCCGATGGACACCAGCCGTTCGATCTGCTCCGTCACCAGATCGCGGAGCGAGGCCAGGCGGAGATCCGCCTCGCGGTTCAGCGCCTGCCTCTCCCACCAGACGCGATGGCGGAAGGGCTGCGAGCCGTAATAGGCCCGCCACAGCGTGGTGCGGCTGCAGCCCATGGCACGGGCGACCTGCTGGAAGGAAGCGCCCCGCGCCAGCATGCCGGCGGCCATCACCCACTGTTCCTCGTGAAAGCGCGAACCGGGAACGAGGGAGCCATCGGGCGGGACCGGCGGCTCTTCGGCCCAGCAGGGGAAGCGGTCGGCGGGACGGGCGGTGGAGGTGGCGGCTTCGGCGGGGTTCAGGCAGTCGGGCATGGGGTGTCTCCGGGAGTGGGTGGGTGGACGCTCCTATTTCAGCGAGGTTTTCTGCAGGATTCTAGGATAATTTTCATATTCTGCGGATTGCGGAGACCGCTTGCACTGGCCCTGCCGCCGGAAGACTGCGGGGTGCGGCAACGGGACCGGACCACGCGCCTCTTTGCTTTTGACGCTGAAAGACACCACCTGTAGTCTTCGAAGACAGCTTGTCGGAGTTCGACCATGGGCACCCAACGCAGACCGTTGGAGCATCGCAGCGAGAAGAAGGTCGGCACTGTCCGCGTGAACCGCGACAGCGTAACCGGTCGCTTCGTGGTGGCTGCGCGCCCGGTGGCCGAACCGTCCTATAAGACGGAGACCGTCGAGCGGGTGAAGACTCTGTCGGAAGCCCCGGCTTCCGGAGAGGCGATGAACGGCGAAGACTATCTCCGCTGGTTAAACGGCTGACATCCTCATGGCGCCGCCCTCTGGACCTGTCGTTGCGCGCTTCGAACCGATCGACGAATTCCAGAGGCTATACCGGCGCTACAGGGACGACCATCCGGAGATCGTCGAGGCGTTTCACGCCTTCGTCCGCTGCAAGATCGAACGCCCGCCCACCGACTTGCCGCGCAGCATGCGCGACCACCACCTGACCGGCGACCTGTCCGGCTTCCGCGAATGCCATCTGGCGGCGGATATACTGCTGATCTACACCGACAAGAACAACATCGTGCGACCGCTGCTGATCTGCCAGCATGATGATTTGTATGGGCCGCGCGGGAAGGCGTTGAAGAAGCGGGTGCGTGAATTCAGTGAGCGGTGAATAGGAACTTCGGCACCACAAAGCCGGTGAGGGAGAGCAACGGACATGGCTACGGTAAAGGTCACCAAGGAAATGGCGGAAGACCCGCTCCGGGGGATCGACTGGGCGGCCGTGGACGCGACGACCGACGAAGAGATCGCGCGGCAAGTCGCCGGCAACCCTGATGCCGCCCCGATCCTGTCCGACGCCGACCTGATTCGCGCGACCTTCGGCAGCGCGTGAAGGAGATTCGCGAGCGGCTGCGGTTGACCCAGCCGGCCTTCGCCGAACGCTTCGGCTTTCCCACGGCCAGCCTGCGCGACTGGGAGCAAGGCCGCCGCGACCACGGCCTATCTGGCCGTGATCGAGCATGAACCGGAAGCGGTGTTGCGGGCGCTGGAGAAGTTTCGGGTGGCGTGATTCGACGGGTACCCCTAGTCGTTATTGATCGATAGGGATAGATTCCTTATTACCTTCCATTGCAATCAACTTCATTTTGAAAATTTTCCCAACAGATAATTCAGTTGCCCCTCCATGTCTTTCAATCGATGTCCCGCCAACCATTTCGCCCCATTCAGATGAACCACCTTCAATTGGCTTATCTTTAAATCCACCTTCCTCAATAGCATCCACCATTGTATTTGATATATAATTCCGTACTAAGAAAGCGCTCAGCATACGCCCACCGAAATACAGTGGCCTTGGAAGCTCCACTCTTCTATTCACAATGTAATAAAGCTCATTATTGATCAAAACGGTATCATTGTTCCTTAAATCGGATAATTCTTGCCTCGCCTCCACCTCCCTACCAGCAAATCGTCCACTACCGGATGGAGGCCGAAACTTCATAGGCGACACATCATCAAAATACTCAAGGAAGCCTTCAGGAGATCCAAAAGCCGAGCCCGCGGAGGTCATGCCAGACAAAATCAAAGACTTAGACACCGCACTTCTAACAACAACATCCTCCAGAAGAGTTTCGTCATTTTTGGACACATCAATCAAAGGAACATATTCAGGATCAACAATCTTAAGATGACTTTTCTCTTTTCCGCCCTGGACTCCAATAAACAATCCACTACCTAAGCGCTGACCGGAAATCTCCGGTCGTAGTTCAATCATTGTTTTTTGAATAACAGCGCCATTCGCTCCTTTCTTTGTATTGTGAGATAGCTGCTTATTTCTAGCAGAAATGCTTGACTGTGTCCCTTTACACTCGAGAACGTGCCATTTGCCATATATATCTCTCATTACAAAATCAGGAGTCTTCAATGGCCCCCTCTTATTAGTACGTCGAATCGGCTTATTAAGAAGATGAGCCATCCTTTTTACAAAGTAAACACCATCAACTGGCATTTCATGAATGTTGAGTGTATTCATCAGCCAGTGCACAGGCACAGCAACGCCAATGTCATCACTCAGAATCGTTTTCTGATGGGGATCAAGGTTAACGTACTCCGGCGCCAACGTTAAAGTCTTGTCAGCTGGCGCAGTGGTAAAGGCATAAAAATACCTTATCCAGGCCCAATGCTCCGCAAGAGACATTCCCAATGCTGTTACAGGGGTAGTTAGCAGCCCCAACCTGTGAAGCATAGACTGTACATCTAAATTAATAATGCGATTGATAGGATTGAATGCGGTTGGAAAAGTTGGCGTTCTCGGCGGGTTCCAGGTTTTTCTATCGATGGAAAGCCTTACACTTCTAATGGTTGTCACTTTGGTCACCACAATCATAAATTATTGCGCACTCCTGCACTCCTAAACTTAAAAAGTAAAATTAATCTGAATATCCATCTGAGGTTATTATAGCCATCCCTAATAAGCCAATTAGTATACTAAAACTCATGGAACAGCGGATTTTGAATACCTATCACCTCCCCAACTCCCGCATAGCCCCGTCCAGCCCCTCCAGCGTCAGTGGGAACATCCGGCCGCCCATCAGGCGCTGGAGCAGGCGGGTGCTTTCCGTGTAGTCCCAGTATTGCGGCGGGGTCGGGTTCAGCCAGACGGCCTTGCCGTAGACCGACAGCAGGCGCTGCATCCACACCTGCCCGGCCTCCTCGTTCCAGTGCTCGACGCTGCCGCCGGGGTAGACGATCTCGTAGGGACTCATGGCGGCGTCGCCGACGAAGACCAGCTTGTAGTCGGCGGGATAGGTGTGCAGCACGTCCCAGGTGGAGATGCGCTCGGTATGGCGCCGCGCGTTGTCGCGCCAGACGCCCTCGTAGACGCAGTTGTGGAAGTAGAAATGCTCCAGGTGCTTGAATTCGCTGCGCGCGGCGGAGAACAGCTCCTCCACCAGCCGGATGTGGTCGTCCATCGAGCCGCCGATGTCGAGGAACAGCAGCACCTTGATCGTGTTGTGGCGCTCCGGGACCATCTTCAGGTCGAGCCAGCCGGCGTTGTTGGCGGTGGCGCGGATGGTGCCGGGAAGGTCCAGTTCGCTGGCCGCACCGCTGCGGGCGAATTTGCGCAGGCGGCGGAGCGCCACCTTGATGTTGCGGGTGCCGATTTCCACCCGGTCGTCCAGGTTCCTGAACTCGCGGCGGTCCCACACCTTGACGGCGCGGCGGTGGCGGCTCTCGTGCTGGCCGATGCGGACACCCTCCGGGTTGTAGCCGTAGGCGCCGAAGGGGAGGTGCCGGCGGTGCCGATCCATTTCGATCCGCCCTGGTGCCGGCCCTTCTGCTCGGCAAGGCGCTGGGCCAGCGTCTCCATCAGCTTGTCCCAGCCGCCGAGCGCCTGAACTTGCGCCTTCTCCTCGTCCGTCAGGAAGCGTTCGGCCAGCTTGCGCAGCCATTCCTCCGGCAGGTCGGCGACGGGGACCTCGTCGGCGGCCGGGGTTTCGTCGGTCAGGCCCTTGAAGGTGGCGCCGAAGACGCGGTCGAAGCGGTCGAGGTTGCGTTCGTCCTTAACCAAGCATGCACGACTGAGATAATAGAAATCCTCGACGCGGAAGGACGCGGTGCCCTGCTTCATGGCCTCCATGAGCGTCAGGTACTCCGTCAGCGAGACGGGGACGCCGGCCTTGCGCAGATCGAAGAAGAAAGACGTGAACATGGGCGCGGTCCTTCGCACGGAGTTCCCCAAGGGCGGGATTCCCCCGGGGCGGAGAATAATGCAATGCCCCAGCCGAGAGAACAGCATGAGCCTTCCAAACTCTTCCTTGCCGGGCGCTCCCCTCCTCGATTTTGCGCGGGCGCTGGATTTCGCCGCGCACAAGCACATCGACCAGCGCCGCAAGGGCGTGCGCGCCGAACCCTACGTCAACCACCTGTCGGAGGTCGCCCTGCTGGTGGCGGAGGCGACGGCGGGCAAGGACCCGGTGGTGGTGATCGCGGCCCTGCTGCACGACACGCTGGAGGACACCGACGCCAGCTATGAGGAGATCGAGCAGTTGTTCGGCGCGGAGGTGGTGCAGGTCGTCGCCGAGACCACCGACGACAAGCGCATGTCGAAGGCCGAGCGCAAGCAGCACCAGATCGACGCCGCCCCCCATGCCTCGACGCGGGCGAAGCTGGTGAAGCTGGCCGACAAGGTGTCGAACCTGCGGTCCATGGCGCACAGCCCGCCCGCCGACTGGCCGCTGTCGCGCAAGGTCGAGTATTTCGAATGGGCCCATGCGGTGGTCGCCGGCCTGCGCGGCACCGACGCCCGGCTGGAGGCCCTGTTCGACCGCGCCTATCACGACGGGCTGGCGGAGCTGCGCGGGCAGACGGTGTGAGGCTGGGGAGGGATAAAGCGGGGGCCGATTGATATCGCGCAATGCGGCTCCATGACGGAAGTCTTATGGAGAAGGGACGAAGCTGACGCCACCCGTGCCGCCGACGGCCGAGGAACCACGCCATGTCCCTTCCGCAAGAAGACTCCACCCTCACCCGCCGCCCCGCGCAAGCGGCCAGGCCGGCCGCCTCCTCCCACGCCGAACCGCATGAGGAGCCGGGCCGGCACTGGTTCGTGAACCGGCCGAAGGTCTATGCCGCCGACGTCAAAGGGCGCTTCCGCCAACTGAAATGGGCGGCCCTGATCGTTCTGCTGGCGATCTACTACGTCACGCCGTGGATTCGCTGGGAACGCGGGCCGGGCATCCCGGACCAGGCGGTGCTGATCGACATGGTCGGGCGCCGGGCCTACTTCCTGTGGATCGAAATCTGGCCGCAGGAGGTCTATTACCTGACCGGCCTGCTGATTCTCGGCACCTTCGGCATCTTCTTCGCCACCACCCTGTTCGGGCGCGTCTGGTGCGGCTATGCCTGCCCGCAGACGGTGTGGACCGACCTGTTCATGTGGGTGGAACGCAAGATCGAAGGGCCGCGCACCGCCCGCATCCGGCTGGACAAGGCGCCGATGACCGGGGCCAAGCTGGCGCGCAAGACCGCCAAGCATGCGGCGTGGGTGGCGATCTCCGTGCTGACCGGCGGGGCGTGGGTCTTCTACTTCAACGACGCGCCGACGCTGATGAACGACCTGCTGCATGGCAACATCACCAGCGGCGTCGCCACCTTCATCGCGCTGTTCAGCTTCACCACATATTTCTTCGCCGGCTGGGCGCGCGAGCAGATCTGCATCTATGTCTGCCCGTGGCGCAGCTTCCAGTCGGCGATGGTGGACGAGGACACCTTCCTGGTCACCTATGAGGACTGGCGCGGCGAGGGCCGCGCGCCGCTGCGCAAGTCGCAGAGCTGGGAGGAGCGCAAGGCGGCGGGGCTGGGCGACTGCATCGACTGCAAGCAGTGCGTCCATGTCTGCCCCACCGGCACCGACATCCGCGAAGGCCAGCAGATCTCCTGCATCGGCTGCGGCCTGTGCGTGGATGCCTGCAACGACGTGATGAAGCAGATCGGCCGGCCGCTCGACCTCGTGCGCTTCGACACCCAGTCGAACCAGATCGCCAAGATCGACGGCAAGCCGGAACGGGTGAAGCTGGTGCGCGCCCGCACCGTCATCTATTCGCTCATCATGGTGATCGTCGTCTGCGCCATGGCCATCGCGCTGGTGCTGCGCCCGACGCTGGACGTCAGCGTGCTGCGCGACCGGGCGCCGCTGTTCGTGACCCTGTCGGACGGGTCGGTGCAGAACGCCTACACCATCAAGCTGCTGAACAAGACGCACATCGCCCGCAGCTATGCGGTGACGGTCGAGGGGCTGCGCGACGCGCATCTGTCGGTGGCCGGCAATGACGAGGCCGGAAGCGGCGGCAGCCTGACGCTGAAGGGGGAGGCGGACTCGGTGGCGACCTACCGCGTGTTCGTGAAGGTGCCGGCGTCGGCTGTGAAGTCCGGCTCGACGGATGTGTCGGTGATCGCCAAGGATCAGGCGAGCGGCGAGGTCGGCAAGCACGCCAGCGTGTTCATGGCGCCGTAACGGCCGTTTCGGGGAACCAATCCCCTCTCCCCCTGGGGAGAGGGTCAGGGTGAGGGGGATGCGCGGCGGGACTTCGACGAAGGTTCGGCATGTGCATCCCCCTCACCCAGCCCTCTCCCCGGGGGGAGAGGGTATCCGCTACGGGAGAGGGTTACCGCTCCGGAAGGGCCTTCCTTACCCCCGTCACCTTCGTCCTTGTCCGCTTCACGGTCGCGGGCGGCGGGGCGTCGCCGGTGGGGTCGTCGAGCGCGCTCAGCAGGCGTTCCTTGATCTTCGCCAGCTTGCCGTCATGCGTCACCTTCAGGCCGAAGACGTCCTTCACATAGAAGACGTCGATGGCCTTCTCGCCGAAGGTGGAGACCTTGGCCGAGCTGATCTGCAGGGTCAGGTTCGACAGCGCCCGGGTCAGGTCGTAGAGCAGGCCGGGTCGGTCGCGGCCGTTCACCTCGATCACCGTGTGGGTGGTGGAGGCGTTGTTGTCGATCAGCACGCGCGGCGGCACATGGAAGACGCGGGTGCGGCTGGCCTGGGTGGTGCGGCGGGTGGACAGGTCGTTCAGCGGCTTCAGCTGGCCCGACAGCACCTTCTCGATCATCACCGACAGCTTGGCGAGCTTGTCGCCGCTCTCGAACGCACCGCCGCCGGCGGCGTCCTGCACCGAGAAGACGTCGAGCGCCATGCCGTTGGTCATGGTGAAGATGCGGGCATCGACGATGTCCGCCCCGCAGGCGGCCAGCGCCCCGGCGAGGCGGGAGAACAGGCCGCTGTGGTCGGTGGCGTAGATCGTCACCTCCGTCACCGCGCGGCCGCGGTCGACGCGGGTTTCCACCGTCAACGGGCGCTGCTCCCGCTCGGCGTCGCGGACGATGCGGGCCTGATGGGCCAGCGTGTCGGTGTCGAAGGCCAGCCAGTAGCCGGGATAGCCCAACCCCTTGTGATGCTCGAAGGCGGCATCGTCGAAATCGGTCAGCTCGGCGCGCAGGGCGGACTGGGCGGCCTGGATGCGGCGTCCCCTGCCCTCCACCGTCATGCCGCCGGACATCACCTCTTCGGAGCGGTTGTAGAGCTCGCGGAGAAGCGTGGCCTTCCAGTTGTTCCAACGCTGCGGCCCCACCGCGCGGATGTCCGCCACCGTCAGCACCAGCAGCAGGCGCAGGCGTTCCGGCGACTGGACCAGCGCCACGAAGTCGCGGACGGTCTTGTCGTCCTCCAGGTCGCGCTTGAAGGCGGTGTGGGACATGGCGAGGTGCCAGCGCACCAGCCACGCCACCGTTTCCGTCTCCTCCGCCGTTAGGCCAAGGCGGGGGCAGAGCTTCTCCGCCACGCGGGCGCCCAGCACCGAATGGTCGCCGCCGCGACCCTTGGCGATGTCGTGCAGCAGCACGGCGACATAGAGCGCGCGCTTCGACACCACCTTGTGGATCACCTCGGTGGACAGCGGCAGCTCGTCGGCATGCTCGCGCGAGGCGATCTTGTGCAGGATGCCGAGGGCGAACAGCGTGTGCTCGTCCACCGTGTAGACATGGTACATGTCATACTGCATCTGGGCCACGACCCGGCCGAAGTCGGGGATGAAGCGGGCCATCACTCCGGCTTCGTTCATGCGGCGAAGCGTGATCTCCGGATCCTTGGGACCGGTCAAAATCTCAAGGAACAGCCGGTTGGCTTCGGGATCGTTGCGCAGCTTCGGCCCGATGGCGGACAGCGAGCGGGTGATGGCGCGCAGCGCCGCCGGATGGATGTCGATGTCGTGGATCTGGGCGGTGTGGAACAGGCGGATCATGTCGATCGGCTGTTCCTTGAACTGCTTGTCGCTGCGGGCGTTCAGCCGCTCGCCGTCGACGATGAAGCCGTCCACGTCCTTGCGCCGGGCGACCGAGGCCAGCCGCAGCAGGTTGAACTTGGGCGGACGCTTCGATTCGGCCTCCAGCGCCGCGCAGAAGATGCGCGTCAGGTCGCCGACGTCCTTGGCGACAAGGAAGTAATGCTTCATGAAGCGCTCGACGCCCTTGGTGCCGGCATGGTCGGTGTAGCCCATGGCGGCGCCGATGCTGGTCTGGACGTCGAAGGTCAGGCGGTCTTCCAGCCGGCCGGTCAGGTAATGCAGGTGGCAGCGCGCGGTCCACAGGAAGTTCTGCGCCTTGGCGAAGCGCTGCGCCTCCTCCGGCGTCAGCACCTTCTTGCCGACCAGCTCGTCCACGCCCTCGACGCGGTAGAGGTACTTGGCAATCCAGAACAGGGTCTGCAGGTCGCGCAGGCCCCCCTTGCCGTCCTTCAGGTTGGGTTCCAGCACATAGCGGCTGTCGCCCATCTTCAGGTGGCGGTTGTCGCGCTCCGCCAGCTTGGCCTCGACGAATTCGGGACCGGAGCCGGCGACGACCTCCTTGTCGTAGCGCTTGCGCAGCTCGGCGAAGAGCTTGCCGGGACCCCAGAGATAGCGCGATTCGAGGATGGCGGTGCGGATGGTGACGTCGGCCTTGGACTGGCGGATGCAGTCGTCCACGCTGCGCACGGCATGGCCGACCTTCAGCCCCAGATCCCACAGGATGTAGAGCATGTATTCGACCACCTGCTCCACCCGCGGCGTGCGCTTGTAGGGCAGCAGGAACAAGAGGTCGATGTCGGAGAAGGGCGCCAGCTCGCCGCGGCCGTAGCCGCCGGTGGCCGCCACGTCGAACACCTCGCCCGAGGTCGGATTGGCGGTGGGGAAGATGTGGCGGACGGTGAAGTCGGCCAGCGTGCCGACCACCCGGTCGGCGAGATAGCAGTTCTCCCGCACGCACTGCTCGCCCGACCCGCCGTCGTCGAAGCGGCGCCGCACCTCCGCCCGGCCGTCGGCCAGCGCCTTGCGCAGGCAGGCGATCAGCGCCGGGCGCAGCTTGTCGCCGGTGCCGTGTTCGGCGACCAGATCCTCCAACTCCCCCGACAGCTTGCGGCGGGAGATGATGGCGCGCTTGTTCGGGATGGCCGGCGCAACGGATTCGGGCGGCGTCGGCGTCTTGGAGCGGGCGGACAGCATCGGTCGGGGAAAACCTCGGCATTCTGGCGGCTTTCGGGCGATCCGGACGGGCCGCGGCATCCGCACTATAGCGGTAAAGCCTTCAGGTAGCACGCCCGCACTGGAAAACCAGCCCCGCGGCCATGGGGGAGTGACGGCCGTCACAGCGGCACCCGGATTGCGAGGAGAGACTGTCCCACATGGATCGCAATAGGGGAGACGGGCCATGACCGGCGGAAAAAGCACGGGTCGCGCGGCGGGCGAAGTTTCGGTGAAGGCGCGGCGGGAGCTGGCGGCGCTGAACGATGCGCTGACGCTGGCCGAACGGGGTCTCGGCCGCCAGTCGACGGCGGCGCTGATGGCGCGGCTGCTGCGGGTGGCGGCGATGTATCCGCGCTCGGTCGACGACACGCTGATGTGGCAGGTCACCGACCTCGTCACCGGCGACGACGTGTCGGACGCGGTGAAGCTGACGCTGATCCGGATGGGCTGGGCGTCCATCGTCCAGGCGCAGTACCGGGCGCATGGGCTGCAGATGGTGGAGCGGCGGATGGCGGTCAGAGCGGCGGCGTGAAAAGGATCCCCTCTCCCCCCGGGGAGAGGGTTAGGGTGAGGGGGAAGCGCGGCGGGATTTTACCGAGAATCCACCCAATGCATCCCCTCACCCCGACCCTCTCACCGGGGGGAGAGGGGGATTTGGGAGTTTAGCGCCGTTGCCCACCGGCGACCGCCGCGCTTATGCTGGCCACCCTTCCACGGCCATGGACCGTCCGGTGCTGTCCTTCATCCTGTCGAAGCTGTTCTGGGCCGTGATGGCGCCGGGCAATGCGCTGGTTCTGACGGTGGCTCTGGGAGCGCTGCTGCTGCGGACGCGGCGCTGGCAGCGGGCGGGCAAGCGGATGGTCACGCTGGCGGCGGTCCTGCTGCTGCTGGTGACCTACACCGGATTGGGCGCGCTGGTGGCGCTGCCGCTGGAAAACCGCTTTCCCAAGAGCGAGCCGGACGGGCGGATCGACGGCATCATCATGCTGGGCGGCGCCCTCAACCCGCCGATCACCGCCGACCGCGGCGATCCCTCCCTGAATGATGCGGCGGAGCGGATCCTGGGCTTCGCCGACCTCGTCCGCCGCCATCCGCAAGCCAAGGCGGTCTTCACCGGCGGGTCCGGCCGGCTGCTCGGGCAGGAATACAAGGAGGACGTGACCGCCCGCGCCGCCCTCCTGCAGGCCGGCATCCCCGAGGACCGCGTGATCTACGAGGCGCAGTCCCGCAACACCTGGGAGAACGCCGTGCTGAGCAAGGAGCTGGTGAAGCCGGCGCCGGGCGAGCGCTGGGTCCTCGTCACCTCCGCCATGCACATGCCGCGGTCGGTCGGCATCTTCCGTGCCGTCGGCTGGGAGGTGATCCCCTACCCCGTCGATTACCGCACGCGGACCGGCGCCAAGCCTTATATCCGCTTCGAGTTCGCCCAGAATCTGGTGATCCTGGACGATGCGGTGCGGGAATGGATCGGCCTGACCGCCTACTGGATGATGGGGCGCACCGCGGCGCTGTTTCCGGCGCCCTGAATTCGACGTCCTGAGTTCGACGCCCGGGGGCCAGGATCCCGCTCCGCCTGTGTCATCGTGTTTCCGGGCGTTTCCAGCCATTGGCGTGGCCGTGCCACTCCGCTAGAGTGCCGCCGCCTTGGCGGTTCGAGGCGACCGGGAGATCGAGGGGTTTGGCGGATGCGTCGCTGGCGCGGGGTGGGCAGGATCGTCGTGCTGGTCGGCGTGGCAACGCTCGCCGCCTGTGCGCAGAAGCCCGCCGGCACCGGCTCGGGCCTGCCGACCAGCGGCATCTACAAGGTGGGAAAGCCCTATCAGATCAACGGCGTCTGGTATTATCCCAAGGAAGACTACAGCTACGACGAGACGGGCATCGCCTCCTGGTACGGGCCCGGCTTCCATGAGAAGAACACCGCCAACGGCGAGATCTACGACCAGAACGAATTGACCGCCGCGCACCGGACCCTGCCGATGCCGAGCCTGGTGCGCGTCACCAACCTGGACAACGGTCGCTCCATCGTGGTGCGGGTCAACGACCGCGGTCCTTATGCCAACGGCCGCATCATCGACATGTCGCGCCGCGGCGCCCAACTGCTGGGCTTCGACGGTCCCGGCACGGCGAAGGTCCGCGTGCAGATCCTGGCGGAGGAAAGCCGGGCCATCGCCGCCGCGGCGCGCCAGGGAACCCCGGCCCCGCTGCTGGCGGAGATCGACGGCCCGCCGCCCAAGGCCGCTCCGCGTGGCCGGATCGAGGTGTCCGGACCGGCCGGGCCGGTGACGACGGTGTCGGCTTCGACCGGAGCGCCGCGCCCGGCGGTGGTCGGCGCCCCGGTGCCGCCGCCCGCCACCGTCGCCGGCAGCATGTCGGAAGGCCGGTTCGTCCCGGCGCCGGTGGTGGCGCAGTTGCCGGTGAAGCCGCAGGAGGCGATCTATGTCCAGGTCGGCGCCTTCGGCAGCGAAGAGAATGTGGCGAAGGCCCGCGCCCGGCTGTCCGCCATGGGCCAGCGCGCCAGCGTCAGCCTGACGCGGTCGGGCGGCATGTCCCTGCATCGCGTCAGGGTCGGGCCGCTGGACAGCGTCGATCGTGCCGACACCCTGCTCAACCAGATCATACAGGCCGGCCTTACGGAGGCCAAAATCGTGGTGGAATGAACCGGCCAGCCGATGTCCACTGTGACCGCCCACCTCGACCGCTGTGCCCAGCGCCTGTGACCGAGTGCCCTTGGAGGATTGTTGCCATGAACGCTGTTGTCGTCCGCCTGTGCGCCGTTTTCGGCCGTTCCGTCGCCCTTTCGGCCGGAATGGCGGCCGGAATCGCGATGGCCGGGGCCGCGATAGGCGCCGGCATGACCGCGGCCTCCGTCCAGGCTGCGACCATCGACACCATCGCCAAGCAGGCGATCCTGCTCGACCTCACCTCGAACACCGTGCTGTTCGAGAAGAACGCCGACGAGCGCATGGCGCCGTCGTCGATGAGCAAGATCATGACCGCCTACCTGACCTTCGAGGCGATCAAGGCCGGCCGCCTGACGCTGGAGAGCTCGCTGCCGGTCAGCGAGCGGGCGTGGCGGATGCAGGGCTCCAAGATGTTCGTGGAGCTTCACAACAACATCAAGGTTGACGACCTCATCAAGGGCATGATCGTCCAGTCCGGCAACGACGCCTGCATCGTGCTGGCCGAGGGTCTGGCCGGGTCCGAGGGCTCCTTCGCCGAGCAGGCGAACCGCAAGGGGCGCGAGCTGGGGCTGAAGGGCAGCAACTTCGTCAATTCCACCGGCTGGCCCGACCCCAACCACTACATGACCGCGCGCGATCTGGCGCTGCTGGCCGAGCATCTCATCAAGGACTATCCGGAATACTACCACTACTACTCGATCCGGGAGTTCAAGTATCACGGCATCAACCAGGGCAACCGCAACCCGCTGCTGTACCGCGGCATGGACGTGGACGGCATGAAGACCGGCCATACCGAAGCCGGCGGCTACGGCCTGACCGCGTCGGGCGAGCGCGAGGGGCGCCGCCTGCTGCTGGTGGTGAACGGCCTGCCCAGCATGCAGGCGCGCGCCGATGAGTCGGCCCGCCTGATCGAGTGGGGCTTCCGCGAATTCGCCACCTACACGCTCTACAAGGGCGGCGAGACGATCGAGCAGGTGCCGGTCTGGCTGGGCGAGCAGGAGACGGTGCCCGTCACCGTGCCGCAGAACCTGAGCGTCACCATGGGCCGCGCCGACCGCCCCGGCATGAAGGTGTCGCTGGTCAGCAACGCCCCGGTCGCCGCACCGATCAAGAAGGGTGACACGGTGGGCAAGCTGGTGATCACCGCCCCCGGCTTCCCGGGCAAGGAGGTGCCGGTGGTGGCCGCCCAGGACGTGCCGAAGGCCGGCATCTTCGGCCGCGCCTTCGCCGCCGCCAAGTATCTCGTCTTCGGCAACAGCCTGTGACCGTGACGACCATGCCGACCTCTCCACATCGCGGGCGCTTCATCACGCTGGAAGGCGGCGAAGGGGCCGGCAAGTCGACGCAGCTGCGCCGGCTGGCCGAAACCCTGCGGGAGGCCCTGCGCACCCGCGGCCTGGAGTTGGTGACGACGCGGGAGCCGGGCGGGTCACCGGGGGCCGAGGAGATCCGCGGCCTGCTGGTGACCGGCGAGACCGGGCGCTGGAGCCCGGTGACCGAGGCACTGCTGCACACCGCCGCCCGCCGCGACCATCTGGAGCGCACGGTTTGGCCGGCGCTGGAGGCCGGCAACTGGGTGCTGTGCGACCGCTTCTTCGACAGCACCATGGCCTATCAGGGCTATGGGCTGGGGCTGGGGCGGGAATTGGTGGAGACCCTGCAGACGGCGGCGCTGGGCGGCTTCCGCCCCGACCTGACCTTGATCCTCGACATCGACGTGGAGACGGGGCTGCGCCGCGCGGTGGCGCGCCATGGCGGCGAGGACCGCTATGAGCGGATGGACATCGGCTTTCACCAGCGGTTGCGCGACGGTTTCCTCGACATCGCCCGGCGGGAGCCCGAGCGCTGCGCGGTGGTGGACGCCGATGCCGACCTCGACACCGTGCAGGCGCGCATCTGGGACGCGGTGTCCGGCCGGTTGGGGCTGGTGTCTTGAGCAAGGCGCGCACCCCGGCCGCCCCGGCCGCGGAGGAGGCGCTCGCCCCCCGGCGCAACCCCGACCTCGTCGGCCATGAGGAGGCGGAGCGGCTGCTGCTGGAGGCGTGGAACTCCGGCCGGCTGCCGCATGCCTGGCTGATCGGCGGGACGCCGGGAATCGGCAAGGCGACGCTGGCCTTCCGCTTCGCCCGCTTCGTCCTGGCGCAGGAGCAGCCGGGCGACAGCCTGTTCGGTGGGAATGCTCCGGTCACGTCCCTGCACATCGGCCCGGACCATCCGGTGTTCCGGCGGGTGGCCTCGGGCGGCCATGCCGACCTGCTGACGGTGGAGCGCCAGCGCGACGAGAAGAAGGACCGGCTGAAGCGCGACATCGCGGTGGACGACGTGCGCAAGATCGGCCCCTTCCTGCGCCGCACCTCGGCGGAAGGCGGCTGGCGCGTCGCGGTGATCGACGGCGCCGACCGCATGAACCTGAGCGGCCTGAACGCCATCCTGAAGATCCTGGAGGAGCCGCCGCCCGGCGCCCTGCTGCTGCTGGTCAGCGACAATCCCGGCGGGATGCTGCCGACCATCCGCTCGCGCTGCCGCAAGCTGACGCTGAAGCCGCTGGCGGAGGAAACGGTGATCGACCTGCTGGGGCAGCACCGGCCCGACATCGCCGCCGACGACCGTCCGGCGCTGGCCCGCCTGTCGGAGGGCAGCGTCGGCCGCGCCATCGATCTGGCCGATGCGGGCGGGCTGGCGCTCTACCGCGAGATGATCGGGCTGTTGTCGGACCTGCCGCGCATCGACATCGTCGCGGCCCACGCCTTCGGCGACAAGCTGACCCGCAAACAGGACGACGGGATGTTCGAGACGGCGACGGAGCTGCTGGTCTGGTGGCTGGCCCGCTTCGCCCGGTCGCTCGCCCGCGGCTCCTGGCCGGCGGAGGTGGTGCCGGGCGAGGCCGCCCTGATGACCCGGCTGGCCAACGCCCGCGGCCTTGAACGTTGGGTGGAGGTGTGGGAAAAGGTTCAGCGTCTTTTCGCGCGCGCGGAATCCGCAAACCTGGACCGCAAGCAGGTGGTCCTGAACGCGCTGTCGGCGCTGGAAACGGCCGCCGCCTAGCGTTTTTCGAGACGAGCCGACAAACCTACTGGAAGAAAGTGCCGCAAATGGCCGGGCCGAAGACCTTCTACCTGACGACGCCGATCTATTACGTGAACGACGTGCCGCACATCGGCCACGCCTACACGACGCTTGCCTGCGACGTCCTCGCCCGGTTCATGCGCCTCGACGGCTATGACGTGAAGTTCCTGACCGGCACCGACGAGCACGGCCAGAAGGTGGAGAAGTCGGCGGAGAAGGCCGGCATCCCGCCGCAGGACTTCACCGACCGGGTGTCGCAGAACTTCCGCGATCTCGTGTCGCTGATGAATTATTCCAACGACGACTTCATCCGCACCACCGAGCCGCGCCACGTCAAGTCGGTTCAGGCGCTGTGGACGGTGCTGAAGGAGAAGGGCGAGATTTACCTCGGCTCCTATGCCGGTTGGTATTCGGTTCGCGACGAAGCCTTCTACGGCGAGGACGAGCTGACCACCAACGCCGAGGGCAAGAAGATCGCCCCGACCGGCGCCGAGTGCGAGTGGGTCGAGGAGCCCTCATACTTCTTCAAGCTCTCGGCCTGGCAGGACCGGCTGATCGAGTTCTACGAGCAGAATCCGGACTTCATCGCGCCGGCCGGCAAGCGCAACGAGGTGATGGCCTTCGTCAAGTCGGGGCTGAAGGACCTGTCGGTCAGCCGCACCACCTTCAAGTGGGGCATCCCGGTGCCGGGCGACGACGCCCACATCATGTATGTCTGGCTCGACGCACTGGCGAACTACATCACCGCCGTCGGCTATCCCGACACGACGGGCGAGTATGCCAAATACTGGCCGGCCGACCTGCACATGGTCGGCAAGGACATCCTGCGCTTCCATGCCGTCTACTGGCCGGCCTTCCTGATGGCCGCCGGCCTGCAGCCGCCCAAGCGGGTCTTCGCCCATGGCTGGTGGACGATCGAAGGCCAGAAGATGTCGAAGTCGCTGGGCAACGTCATCGCGCCGGAAACGCTGGTCAACACCTACGGCCTCGACCAGACCCGCTATTTCCTGCTGCGCGAAGTGCCGTTCGGCAATGACGGCGACTTCTCGCACAAGCAGATGGTCAACCGGATCAACGGCAACCTCGCCAACGATTACGGCAATCTGGTGCAGCGCGTCCTGTCGATGATCGGCAAGAACTGCGGCGCCGCCGTGCCGACGCCGGGTGAGTTCACCGAAGCCGACAACGCGCTGCTTGGCTCGGCCTACGGCATGCTCGATATCGTGCGGGCGGAGATCAGGGCGCAGGCCTTCCACAAGGCGCTGGACGCCATCTGGGCCGTGGTCGGCGACGCCAACCGCTATGTCGACGAACAGGCCCCCTGGGCGCTGAAGAAGACCGATCCGGCGCGCATGGCGACGGTGCTGTATGTGCTGGCCGAGACGATCCGCCATCTCGCCATCCTGACCCAGCCGGTGATGCCGGACGCCTCCGCCCGGATCCTCGACCTGCTGGCGCTGGGTCCGGACGCGCGCGGCTTCGGCACGCTGGGTCCGTTGGGGGCGCTGGTCGCCGGCACGCCGCTGCCGACGCCGCAGGGCGTCTTCCCGCGTTACGTCGAAGAACCGAAGGCCTGAGTTTCCCTTATGCTCGTCGACAGCCATTGCCATCTCGACTTTCCCGATTTCGCCGAAGAGCTGGACGCGGTCGTCGACCGCGCCCGGCAGGCCGGCATCGGGCGGATGGTCACCATCTGCACCTATATCAGCCGGTTCGACCGCATCCTGGCGGTGGCCGAGCGCTATGACGACATCCTCTGCTCGGTTGGGGTCCATCCCCATCAGGCGGCAGAGGAGTTCGCCATCACCACCGTGGACAAGCTGGTGGAGCTGTCGCGCCATCCCAAGGTGATCGGGCTGGGCGAGACCGGGCTCGACTATTTCTACGACAAGAGCCCGCGCGACCAGCAGCAGGAGTGCTTCCGCCGGCACATCCGCGCCAGCCTGGAGACCGGCCTGCCGCTGATCATCCACACCCGCGACGCCGACGACGACACCATGCGCATCGTCAAGGAGGAAGCGGCCGGACAAAAGGTGAAGGGGCTGCTGCACTGCTTCAGCTCCGGCCGGGCGCTGGCGGAGGAGGCGGTGGAGTACGGCTTCAGCCTGTCGCTGTCGGGGATCGTCACCTTCAAGAAGTCGGAGGATCTCCGCGCCATCGTGAAGGACGTGCCGCTCGACCGCATCCTGGTGGAGACGGACGCGCCCTATCTGGCGCCGATCCCCTTCCGCGGCAAGCGCAACGAGCCGGCCTATGTCGCCCACACCGCCGCCTGCGTGGCGGAGGTGAAGGGCGTGTCGGCAGACGAGCTGGCCCGCGTCACCACCGACAACTTCTTCCGCCTGTTCGCCAAGGCGGCTGCATGAGTGTGGACGGCGCATCAACCGGTGCTGTGCGCGTAACCGTCCTTGGCTGTGGCGGGTCGCGCGGCGTGCCGGTGATCGCCGGGGTGCCGGGCGGCCAGTGGGGCCGCTGCGATCCGACCAACCCGAAGAACCGCCGCATGCGCCCGTCGGTGCTGGTCGAGAGCGGCGAAGTGTCGGTCCTGGTCGACACCTCCCCCGACCTGCGGCAGCAGCTGCTCGACAGCGGCTGCGCGCGGCTGGACGCCGTGCTGTGGACGCACCAGCATGCCGACCACTGCCACGGCATCGACGAACTGCGCGAGATCTGCCGGCAGATGCATGCGCCCATCGACGCCTATGGCTGGGACGAGCATCTGCGCGACATCGAGATCCGCTTCCCCTACTGCTTCGATCCGCTGCCCGACGGCTATCCCTTCTACCGCCCGGTGCTGAGGTCGCACCGCATCGACGGCCCGTTCAGCGTGAGCGGGCTGGAGGTGACGCCGTTCGAGCAGGACCACGGCTATATGCGGACGGTCGGCTACCGGTTCGGGCGCTTCGCCTATTCGACCGACGTGGTGCGGCTGGACGAACGCGCGTTCGAAGCGCTGGCGGGGGTGGACACCTGGATGGTCGATTGCGGCCGGATCGAGCCGCCGCATCCGGTGCATGCGCATCTGGCGCTGACGCTGGAATGGATCGCGCGGGTGCAGCCGCGGCGGGCCTATCTGACCCACATGGACAACACGATGGACTACGACAGCCTGCGGCGGATGCTGCCGGAGGGGGTCGAGCCGGCGTTTGATGGGATGGTGATCGAGGTGTGAGGGGTTGGCTTACGAATGCCCCCACCTAACCTCCCCGCTCTCAGCGGACCTACGGTCCGCCTGCCGCGTCAGCACAAAGCATAGCTTTGTGCGAGAGCTGGGCGGGGAGGGACTGCCGCCCCTCTCCCGCCTAAGCACTTGCCCCCTCCCCGCCCAGCGGGGGAGGGTTGGGGTGGGGGCAATCGAAGCCGACGCCCCCCAAACTCCGCCTTACTTCTTCTTCTCAAGCGGCGGGGCCGCGTAGACGAAGCGGTCGAAGCTGTATTCGGCGACGCGGAACCACAGATACTCCTCCTCGCGGAACTTCTTCCACGCCTCGTAGATCTTGCGGAACTTCTCGTTCTTCGCCGCTTCTTCCTCGTACACCTCGATGGCGGCCTGATAGCAGGCCTGCATCACCTCGTTGGGGAAGGGACGCAGCTGGGTGCCGGCGGCGACCAGACGCTTCAGCGCGGTCATGTTCTGGACGTCGTACTTGCCCAGCATGTCCAGCGTGGCGTCGGCGCAGGCCGCGTGCAGCGCCGCCTTGTAGGCCGGCGGCAGCGATTCGAACTTCTCCTTGCCGAACATCATGGAGACCTGCGGGCCGCCTTCCCACCAGCCGGGATAGTAGTAGTACTTAGCGACCTTGTTGAAGCCGAGCTTCTCGTCGTCATAGGGGCCGACGAACTCGGCGCCGTCGATGGTGCCCTTCTCCAGCGCCGGGTAGATGTCGCCGCCGCCGATCTGCTGCGGCACGACGCCCAGGCGGGCCATGATGGTGCCGGCATAGCCGCCGATGCGGAACTTCAGGCCCTTCAGGTCCTCGACCGACTTGATTTCCTTGCGGAACCAGCCGCCCATCTGGGTGCCGGTGTTGCCGGCGCCGATGGCGACGAGGTTGTGGCCGGCGAAGAACTCCGCCATCAGCTCCTTGCCGCCGCCATGGGTCATCCAGGCGTTCTGCTGGCGGGCGTTCAGGCCGAACGGCATCGCCGCGTCGAAGGCGAAGGTCGGATCCTTGCCGACGTAATAGTAGGAGACGGTATGGCCGCACTCGATCGTGCCGTCCTTGACCGCATCCAGAACCTGCAGCGCCGGGACGATCTCACCGGCCGCGAAAACGCGGATCTGGAACTTGCCGTCGGTCAGCTCGGCCACGCGCTTGGACACGAACTCGGCACCGCCATAGATGGTGTCGAGGCTCTTCGGGAAGCTGGAGGCGCAACGCCACTTGATCTCGGGCGAGGACTGGGCGATGGCGGGGGCGGCAAGCGTGCTGGCGGCGACGCCCACACCGGCCGAGGTCAGAAATGCACGACGTTTCATCCAGAAGCTCCCTTTGTCCGTTCTCTGTTATGCGTTGTTATGCGTTCTTATAGCCGGACCGGGGTCAGCCGGCCCGCAACCGGCAAAGCCGGCCCCTCGACGGGACCGGACGGCACCGGTTGAGCGGGAAAAGCGGGAGTGGTCGGGATGCACGCCCGGCCAAGCCGGACGGCGCATTGGGGACATCGCGGAAACTCAGGCGCCTGCGCATGGGCGGCCCGGCCGTTTCCGGTCTCTACTCGCGCTTCCTCCCATCCATCCGGGTTGCAGCCGGCCTTTGGGCCGATCCGTCCCAGCTTTCTTTCGCTGACCGGATTATGCAGTAAGCCAACGGTCGGGATCAAGCGCGAAGCGGAATTGACGTCCGTATTTCAGAGGTTTAACGGTGCGGCGCGAAGCCGCGGGGGTGCTCAACCACTCCGCTCCGGCGCCGGCTGCGCAGGGTCCGCCACCCACCCACTCGAAACCGGCGGCGATACCCCCATTTGTTGCAGGAACAGCCGAAGGTCCTGGAAATCGTCCAGCCGCGGAGCAGCGGCCGGGCTGGAGTGTTGATGAGGGAGAACGGGAACTTGCGGGTTGGATGGCCATGAAAGAGGCGACTGCGACGGAGCGCGGGGCGGAAGCCGCCGCGGCGCGTGACCTGCGGCTGGATTTCTTCCGCGGGCTGGCCCTGTGGTTCATCTTCGTCAACCACATCCCGGCCAACCAGATCTCCTGGCTGACGCCGCGCAATTTCGGCCTGAGCGACGCCACGGAGATCTTCGTCTTCATCTCCGGCTACACCGCGGCGCTGGTCTATGGCCGGACGCTGGAGCGGCAGGGCATGCCGATGACGGCGGCGCAGGTTCTGCACCGCTGCTGGACGCTCTACGCCACCTACATCATCCTGTTCTTCGCCTTCACCGCGCAGATCGCCTACACCGCCCGCGCCTTCGACAGTCCGCTGTTCGCGGAGGAGATGGGCATCGCCAGCTATTTCCAGGATCCCGTCACCGCCCTGACCCAGGCCCTTCTGCTGAAGTTCCGGCCGGCCAACCTGGACGTGCTGCCGCTCTACATCGTGCTTCTGCTGGCCTTTCCCCTGCTGCTGCCAGCGCTGCGCCGCCGGCCGCTGGCGGTCCTGGCCGGCTCCGGCGCGGTCTATCTGGCGGCGCGTTACTGGGGCTGGAACCTGCCCACCCATCCCGACGGCGGCGTCTGGTACTTCAACCCCTTCACCTGGCAGTTGCTGTTCGTGGCCGGCGGCGCGCTTCAGTTCCAGCCGGAGTTGCGCGCGTCCCTGACCCGCTTCCGCCTGCCGGTGATGGCCGTCGCGGTCGCCATCCTGCTGGCCAGCCTGTTCCTGACGCTGTCCTGGAAGTTCCCCCCGCTGCACACGGTGATCCCGGAAAGGGTGGCGGAGATCCTCTACCCCATCAGCAAGACCGACCTCGACCCGCTGCGGCTGCTGCATTTCTTCGCGCTGACCTATCTGGTCCTGTGGCTGGTGCCGCCCGGCGCGTCCTGGCTGCGCGGGCCGCTGGCCGCCCCGGTGCTCGACTGCGGGCGGCAGTCGCTGCAGGTGTTCTGCCTGGGCGTGCTGCTGTCCTTCGCCGGGCAGACCGTGCTGGTCCATGTCAGCGGATCGCTTTCGGCACAATTCCTTGTCACGGTGTTCGGCATCGCCACGATGGTGCTGCTGGCCCGCTTCCTGATATGGTACCAGTCGGCCGAACGGGCGCGCCGCCACGGCAGGGTCACGGCCAGCAGGAATGTGGGCGCATGAAGGGACGGGGGTTCAGACGGTTGCTGACGGCCGCGGCCGTGGTGCTGGCGGTTTCCACCCTTTCAGGTCCGGGCCACGCGTCGTCCGTGGCGATCGACCCGGCCTGTGCCGTTCCGGACTCCCTGCTCGCATCCGGTGAGCGGCTGCCGCGGGCCGCCGCGAAGTTCGCCGCCGGCCGGCCGCTGTCGGTCCTGATCGTCCATTCCGGCAAGCAGGCGTCGAAGCCCGGCATCGTCGGCTACCCCACCCGGCTGGAGGAGGAGCTGAAGCGCCGCCTGCCCGGCCGCGCCGTGCGGACCACCGTGTTGAGCCTGCCCGGCGAGCCCGCCCCCGCCATGGTGGCGCCGCTGACCCAGGCCGTCGACGACCAGCGCCCGACGCTGGTGGTCTGGCAGACCGGCACCGTCGACGCCATGCGCAACCTCGATCCCGAGAGCTTCGGCACGGCGCTGCAGGCCGGCATCGACGAGGTCCAGCGCCGCGGCGCCGACATCGTCATCATGGACATGCAGTACAGCATGCACACGGCGCAGCTGATCGACTTCGCCCCCTACCTGTCCTACATCGCGTGGCTGGCCCAGGGCTCCGACGTCTTCCATTTCCCGCGCTACGACATCATGCGGCGCTGGGTGGAGGAAGGCCGGGTCGATTTCACCGACGAGGGGGAAGAGGCGAAGCGGAGGTCTTATGATTTCGTTCACCAATGCATCGGACAATTGCTGGCGGAAAGCATCGCCACGATGATCGCCCCGCCGGCGGTCGCCCGAAGCAATGGAACGAGTCCTTGAGCAGCATCCTGCATCGCGCCGCCCGCACCCTGACACTGATCGCCACCCTCACCATTTCCATTCCCGCCCTGGCCGCCGATCCCGCCAGCCCGGCGCAGTGCCAGCTGCCGCGCGGCGACGCGGCGCTTTCGGCGCCCCTGCCCCATCTGTCCCAGCGCATCGCCACCGGCGCGCCGATCCGGATCGTCGCCATCGGCTCCTCCTCCACCGCCGGGGCGGGGGCGAGCGCGCCCGACAAGACCTATCCGGCCCGCCTGTCGCATTATCTGGCCGAACGGTTCCGCAATGCGGAGATTGCCGTGCTGAACCGCGGCGTCAACGGCGAGACCGACGACCAGACCGAAAAGCGGATCGACGCCGACGCCCTGGGCGCCAAGCCCGATCTGGTGATCTGGCAGGTCGGCGCCAACACGGTGCTGCGCGACGGCGACCAGGACCTGAGCGAGCGCTCCGTCCGCCAGGGGGTGGAACGGCTACGCGCCGCCGGGGTGGACGTGGTGCTGATGGACCTGCAATACGCCCCGAAGATGCTGGAGAAGACCGGCGTCGCCCCGATGCTGACGCGCATCGCCGGGATCGCCGCCGACCAGCGGGTCGGCCTGTTCCATCGCTTCGAGGTGATGCGGTCGCTGGTGGAAAAGCGCGGCATGGCCGTCACCGACCTGATCGGTCCGGACGGCGTCCACCAGAACGACGGCGGTTACGATTGCGTCGCGCGGATGCTGGCGATGGGGATCGAGGACGCGGTGCGCGTCCATGAGAGCGGGGTGAAGCGGTAGGGGGCTCTCAGAGCCCCTCTCTCCGGGAGGTCTCCCTCCCCCACTCTCAGCGGACCTTTGGTCCGCCCGCCGCGACAGCGCAAACTTCGTTTGCGCGAAAGCGGGGAGAGGGGATATCACCGCTGCATCATCGCGCTTTCCTTGCCGCACAGGAAGAACACCTTCGAATAAACCTTCAGCAGGGCGTCGGTCAGCGCCTGCACCTCGGGGCTGCCCATGGCGCGCGGCTTGGCGGGGTCGACATGCAGGACGCAGCTGTCCTTCACGTCGTTGAAGGCGGCCAGCGCGTGGATGCGGTCGGGGCGGAACTCGTCGGGGAAATTCTCGTCCATCAGCCAGAAGCACTGGAAGTTCCGGCAGGATTGCGGCCGCTCCTCGTAGATCGAGCAGCCCTTGCCCTGGTCGCAGGACGCGCACCATTTGGCCGAAGGCTTCTTCAGCTCCGGCACCCCCATCAGCTTGCAGCAGAGGGTGCATTCACCGCAGGTGCGGTCCGACATCACGCAAACTCCAAATCAGCGGCTCGCAGCGGCCTCAAGCCGGTGCTGGCAGGGCGATGTGCTCGTCTTCGGCGGCCAGCAGCCGCTCCACCGCGTCCGGCGGGGCCGGGCGGGCGAAGTGATAGCCTTGGGCGTACTTGCACAGACCGCGCAGATACACCGCTTCGTCCGCCGTTTCCACCCCTTCCGCCACCGCGTCCAGCCGCAAAATGGTGGCAAGGCCGGCGATGACCTGGACGATGGCGGCGTTGCCCTCCCCCGTCGAGACCGCACGGACGAAGCTGCGGTCGATCTTCAGCACATCCACCGGCAGCTTGTGCAGATAGGCCAGGGAGGAATAGCCGGTGCCGAAATCGTCGATGGACAGGCGGACGTCCATGTCGCGGATGCTCTGCATCAGCATCCGGCATTCGTCCGGATCCTGCATCAGCAGGCTTTCGGTCAGCTCCAGCTTCAGGCTGGACGGCGGGATCGGCACGGCGTCCAGCAGGTCGCGCACCGCCCCGACCAGATCGTCGTCGCGGAACTGCCGGGTGGAGACGTTGACGCTCATGAACAGCGGCGTGGTGCGCGGGAAACGCGCCTGCCACAGCGCCAGCTGCCGCACCGCCTCCCCCAGCGCCCAGCGGCCCATCGGCGCGATCAGGCCGGTCTCCTCGGCCAGCGGGATGAACTCCGCCGGCGGGACCAGCCCGCGGTCGGGGTGGTTCCAGCGCATCAACGCCTCGAAGCCGGCGATGGCCCCGGTCTCCAGCAGGACGATGGGCTGGTAGTGCAGGCAGAGCTGCCCCTGTTCCAGAGCGGCGCGCAGATCGGCCTCCATCCGCATGGCGGCCATCGCCTGCCGGCGCAGATTGGCGTCGAACACGTCGATGCGCGCCCGCCCGCCGCTTTTGGCGCGGTACATGGACAGGCTGGCGTCGCGCAGCATGTCCTCCGCCCGGTCGTAACCGGTCTGGCTCAGCGCCACGCCGATGGAGGCGGTCAGCACGAGGCCGCGCCCCTCCTCCAGCGTGATGGGGCGGGAGATGGCGCGAGCCATGCGCTCCGCCGCCTCCAGCGCGTCGCCGGCATCGTCCAGCTCGTCCACCAGCACGGCGAACTCGTCGGCGGACAGGCGGGCCAGCGTGTCGCCGACGCGGCGGCTGGTGTCGAGCCGCCTGGCGACAATGCGCAGCACGCGGTCGCCGGCGCTGCTGCCCAGCGCGTCGTTGATCGCCTTGAAGCGGTCCAGGTCGATGATGATCGCGGCGAAGGGCCGGGCGCCGACCCGGCGGTTGCGGTCCAGCGCCTGCCCGATGCGGTCGAGCAGAAGCGTGCGGTTCGGCAGCCCGGTCATGGCGTCGTGGACGGCGTCGAACAGGATCTGCTGCTCGGCCCGCTTGCGCGCGGTGATGTCGGTCATCGAGCCGGCCATGCGGACGGCGCAGCCCTTCTCGTTCCGCACCGCCAGCCCGCGCACCAGCATCCACATCTCCCCGCCGGCCTTGTCGCGGATGCGGAATTCATACTGGAGATGCGGGCGCTCGCCGGTCAGGTGCAGATTGATCGCGGTGCGCAGCCCGTCCAGGTCGCCGGGCTGGACGCGCCCGAACCACTCGTCGACAGTGCCGCCGATCTCGGCATCCTCATAGCCCAGCATCGCCTTCCAGCGGGGAGTAGTAGATCTCGCCGCTGTCGATGTGCCAGTCCCACAGACCGTCGGCGGCGCCGGCGGCGGCCAGCGCATAGCGCTCCTCGCTCTGGCGCAGGCGCTGCTCGGCGAGCTTGCGGTCGGTGATGTCGGCGACGGACCCGACCAGCCGGATCGGCATCCCCGCATCGTCCATCACCGCCATGCCGCGGCAGACCAGCCAGCGCCATTGCGGCGTGGCGGCGGCGGCATCGGCGCGGCGGACGCGGTGTTCGATCTGGAAGGGAACCGTCAGCCCGACCATCTGCGCCTCGAAGGAGGCGTGCAGCCAGTCGATGTCCTCAGGGTGGACCAGCGACAGCCAGTCGTTCGGCCGGTTGGCCTCGCGGCCGGAATCGGCCGGGGGCAGACCGAGAAAATCCTTGAAGCGCGGGGAGAGATACAGCGTGTCGCTACGCAGGTCCCAATCCCAGACGCCTTCGGAGCCGGCCTTTTCAGCCAGCAGATATCGGTCGATGTTGGTGTGCAAAACCCCTCGTCGGACCCGTTGGCGGCCAGCGATTGGTGGGGCTTCCCACCGTTTAGCTCACGATTGTAGGGGAGGTTTGGTGAAGAATCGGTGAATGCCCCCAATGCGGGCGGTCCCCTTCTTCGTGACCGGTTCCCTTGTGGAGATTTTTTCCTATATTAGGATAGCTCGCCACCTCATCCGCGAACGGCACCGATGGATTGGTCCGACCAGGGAATCGTTCTGTCCGCCCGCCCCCAGGGGGAAGGGTCCGCCGTGGCGACCCTGCTGACGCGCGACCATGGCCGCCATGCCGGCATGGTGATGGGCGGCCGGTCGGCGCGCCAGCGCGGCACGCTGGAGCCGGGGACGCTGGTCCATGCCCGCTGGCGCGGCCGGTTGCCGGAGCATCTCGGCCATTTCACGCTGGAGCCGGTGAAGGGCTATGCCGCCAACTTCTTCGACGACGCACAGGCGCTGGCGGCACTCATCAGCGCCTGCGCGCTGGTGGAGGCGGCCTTGCCGGAGCGGGAGGCGCACCCTGCCCTGTTCGACGGGCTGCTCGCCCTGTTCGATTTGCTGGACAGCCCGGCCTGGGCGGAAAGCTATGTGCGGTGGGAGGTCGGGCTGCTGGCGGAGCTTGGATTCGGCCTCGACCTCGACCGCTGTGCGGTGTCAGGGGCTAACGACTATCTCGCCTATGTCAGCCCGCGCACCGGCCGCGCGGTGACCGCATCGGTGGGAGAGCCCTATCGCGACCGGCTGCTGCCCCTGCCCGACTTCCTGGCCGGACGCGGCGGCGGCGGGCCGGCCTCGGTGTCCGACGGGCTGCGGCTGACCGCGCATTTCCTGGAACGCCACGTGCTGAACGGGCCGCTGCCGCCCGCGCGCGAACGCCTGAGAGAACGTTACGCGAACGCGGTAGCGCGCTCCGCCTGAAACTGTTAAACCGACCCGATCATGAAGCCGCAAAACCCCGCCTCCGAGATTCTGGAAAAGCCGCTGGCCGACGCGCTCGGCGAGCGCTACCTCAGCTACGCGCTGTCCACCATCATGTCCCGCTCGCTGCCCGACGTGCGCGACGGGCTGAAGCCGGTGCACCGACGCCTGCTGTTCGCCATGAGCCAGCTGCGGCTGGAGCCGACGACGCCGCCCAAGAAGTCGGCCCGCGTCGTCGGCGACGTGATCGGCAAATTCCACCCGCACGGCGACACCTCCGTCTACGACGCGCTGGTGCGGCTGGCGCAGGACTTCTCCGTCCGCTATCCGCTGGTCGACGGCCAGGGCAATTTCGGCAACATCGACGGCGATAACGCCGCGGCGATGCGATACACCGAAGCCCGCCTGACCGAGGTCGCCAAGGCCCTGCTGGAAGGCATCGACGAGGACGCGGTCGATTTCCGCCCGACCTACGACGGCGACGGCGACGAGCCGGCGGTGCTGCCTTCCAACTTCCCGAACCTGCTGGCCAACGGGTCGAGCGGCATCGCGGTGGGCATGGCGACCAACATCCCGCCGCACAATGTCGGCGAGATCTGCGACGCGCTGCGCCACCTCATCAAGCACCGCGACGCCTCGATCGAGACGCTGGTCAACTTCATGCCCGGCCCCGACTTCCCCACCGGCGGCGTGCTGGTCGAGTCGCGGGAGAATGTGGTGGAGGCCTACCGCACCGGCCGCGGCGCCTTCCGCCTGCGCGCCCGCTGGGAGGTGGAGAAGCTGGGGCAAGGCACCTGGCAGATCGTCGTCACCGAGGTGCCCTATCAGGTGCAGAAGGCCCGGCTGGTCGAGAAGATCGCCGAGCTGCTGCTGGCCAAGAAGCTGATCCTGCTGGAGGATGTCCGCGACGAGTCGGCGGAGGATGTCCGCCTGGTCCTGGTGCCGAAGAGCCGGAACGTGGATCCCGAGGTGCTGATGGCCTCGCTGTTCCAGGCGACCGACCTGGAGATCCGCTTCTCGCTGAACATGAACGTGCTGGGTGCGGACCATGTGCCGCGGGTGATGAACCTACGCGAGGTGCTGCAGGCCTTCCTCGACCACCGGCACGAGGTGCTGGTCCGCCGGTCCAACCACCGGCTGAAGCAGATCGACCACCGTCTGGAGGTTCTCGGCGGCTATCTCGCCGCGTACCTGAACCTGGACGAGGTCATCCGCATCATCCGCGAGGAGGACGAGCCGAAGCAGGAGCTGATCCGCGCCTTCACCCTGACCGACGTGCAGGCCGACGCCATCCTCAACATGCGGCTGCGCAACCTGCGCAAGCTGGAGGAGATGGAGATCCGGCGCGAGCACGACACGCTGACCACCGAGAAGAACGGCCTGCTGGAGCTGCTGGGCGACGAGACCCTGCGCTGGAAGCGGATCGCCGAGGGTGTCGCCGAGATCAAGAAGAAGTTCGGCGGCGGCGCGCTGGGCAAGCGGCGGACCGACGTGGCCGACGCGCCGGCCGTGATCGAGGTGCCGCTGGACGCGCTGGTGGAGCGTGAGCCCGTGACCGTCATCTGCTCCGCCAAGGGCTGGATCCGCACGGTGCGCGGCCACCTGACCGACGCGGAAGCGGAGGACGTGAAGTACAAGGACGGCGACGCCCGCGGCTTCGTCGAGCGGTGCGAGACGACCGACAAGCTTCTGGTCTTCGCCAGCAACGGCAAGTTCTTCACCATCGGCGTCGACAAGCTGCCCCGCGGCCGCGGTTTCGGCGAGCCGGTGCGTCTGATGATCGACCTCGGCAACGACGTGGACATCGTCGACCTGTTCCGCCACCAGCCCGGCCGCACCCTGCTGGTGGTGTCGGAGGACGGCCGCGGCTTCCGCGTCGAGGAAGCCGAGGTGCTGGCCCAGACCCGCGCCGGCCGCCAAGTGCTGAACCTGGAGGACGGCAAGTCCGCCCGCATCTGCCATCCGGTGACCGGCGACACCCTCGCCATCATCGGCAACAACCGCAAGATGCTGGTCTTCCCGCTGGAGCAGGTGCCGGTGATGACCCGCGGCAAGGGCGTCCAGCTTCAGAAATACAAGGACGCCAGCGTTGCCGACGTGAAGACCTTCACGCTGGCTGAGGGGCTGAGCTGGAAGAACGGCGAGCGGAATTTCGTCGTCACCGACCTGACCGGCTGGATGGGCGACCGCGCCGGCCAGGGCAAGATGCCGCCGAACGGGTTCCCGAAGAACAACCGGTTCATGTGAGGTGGGTGAATTGGGTGGGGAAGTTAAACCCCCACCTAGCCTCCCCGCTCTCAGCGGACCTGCGGTCCGCCTGTCGCGTCAGCACAAAGCGGAGCTTTGTGCGAGAGCTGAGCGGGGGAGGGACTGCCGCCGCTCTTCCTGAAAGCGCCATCCCGAACAAGCGCTAGTCCCCTCCCCCGCCCAGCGGGGGATGGTTAGGGTGGGGGCCTGACCTCGCCGAATGAACCTTACTTCGGCACCGTCACCGTCGCCGACAGCGGCACGCGCCGCTCCACCAATGCCGAGGTGACTTCCTTGGCCTTGACCGGATCCATCGCCGCCAGGATCGGCGCTGTCTTCTGTTCCTTCATCTTCTGGATGACGCCCAGCAGCACCGGCATGTCGAGTTCCTCGAAGATGCGGGCCGCTTCCTTCGGCTTCATCGTCTCGTAGATCTTCACCAGGCTTTCCAACTGGGCCGACTGCTTCTCGTCACCCTGGGCCATCAGCTTCTGGATGTCGGCCTTGGTCTTCTCCATCTCCGCCACCTTCTGCTCGATCCGCTTTTCGGCAGCGGCCAGCAGGGCTTCGCGTTGCTCCATCTCCTTGGTGCGGCGCTCGATCTCGGCGCGGCGGTCGGCGAAATGCTGGAGCAGTTCCTGGTTGTTGATCGGACCGAGCGGCGCCAGCGGCGCGGCCGCGGCCGGAGCGTTGGCGGCCGGGGCATTCGCGGCACCGCTCGACCCGCCGGGGGCCGGCGGGGCTTCCTTGCCGGCGGGCTTGGTGGTGGCGGCGGGCGCCTGGGCCGGGGTCTGGGCGGAAGCCTGGGCCACGGTCAGGGCGGGCGGCGTCGCCGGGGGAGCTTTGCGGCCCCTGGGCGAGGCTGACCGGGAAATCCGGCAGACGGGCGTCATGGGTGGCGAGGCGCCACAGGTCGCCGACCCGGACCCCCAGCATCATCACCGCGACGAAGATGGTCAGCGGCAGCAGACGGAAGCGGAAGCCGCGCAGACGTGCCCGCAGACGCTCGGTCAGCGGCACGCGCGGCGTCGCCGGCTTGCGCGCCTTGCCCTTGGCCTTGCCCTTCTTCGCCAGGACCTTGCCCGTCGCGGGGCGGACCGCCGGCAGTTGCGCCTGCTGAACCTGCTGGGCCGCCAGTGTGGAAGAGGTGCGGACGCCGGTCGGCGCGGCACCGGCCGGGCGGATCACGACTTTGGGTTCGCCGCCCGCCGCGGCGGGCTTGCCGTCACTGCTGCGCATGGTCATCCGAGCCCCTTACCGGCATTCTCGATCGCCTGCAGAAGTTCGCGTTCGGCCCGCGACAGGCTCTCGCCATCGCGGGTGATGGGATCGCGCGGCTCGGCCGGCGGTTCGGCGCGGGCGGCGGCGCGACGCGGCGGCGCGTCCAGCCGGGCCGGCGGCGGCGCGTGGTCGTCATGGTCGCGGTCGTCCTCGGCCGGCAGGCTGCGCAGGGCCGGGCGCGGCGCCACCAGCGGCGCCTTGGCCGGAATGCGCGAGGCCAGCGCCGGAGCCACCGCCGCCGAACGTCCGCCTTCGCGCCGGCTGCCGCCGTCACGCTCGCCGACGCTGCCCAGGCGGTTGGCCAGCGCGTCGGCCGCCTCGATCATGAATTCCAGCTCGTCGCGCAGGGTCTGCGCCTTGTTGACGGTGCGCTGAAGCTCCTCGCCGGTATCGCTCGCCGCTTTCTTCAGCGTGCGCACGCCGGTCTCCGCCCGCGCCATCGCGTCGTTCAGGCCCTGGATCAGTTCGGCCATCTCGCCGCGGCTCTCGCGCAGCGCGATGATCTGCCGGTTCAGGATGATCGCATAGGCGATGGTCGCGGCCAGCAGGCCGACCATCACGACGTCGATGATGATGGAGATCAGCGGACTCATAACCTCATGACCTCCTGCTTGGGCAGTTCCTTTTCCAGGCGGACGGCGATGTGCCCGCCCTTGCGCCCCATCCGCCCCTGGAACATCGACACGTCGCCGCAGCGCAGCTCGATGGCGCCGTCGGGGGTGGCGTTCAGCAGGATGCGGGTGCCGACGCGCCAGTTCAGCACGTCGTGCAGGGTCATCGTTACCTCGTCGAGCACGGCGGACAGATCGACGTCCGTCACCATCAGCTCCGAGGCCAGGTGGGTTTCCCAGATCGAGTCACGGCCGAACTTCTCGCCCATGAACATCTGGAGCAGCAGTTCACGCACCGGCTCCAGCGTCGCATAGGGGATCATCAGCTCCAGCCGGCCGCCGCGATCCTCCATGTCGATGCGCAGCTTGACCAGCACCGCCGCGTTGGCGGGCCGCGCGATGGTGGCGAAGCGCGGGTTGGTCTCCAGCCGGTCGAAGCGGAAGGTGACGGGCGACAGCGGATCGAAGGCGGCCGACAGGTCGGACAGCACCACATGGACCATGCGTTCCACGAGGTTGCGTTCGATGGTGGTGTAGGGACGGCCTTCGATGCGCATCGCCGCCGTGCCGCGCCGGCCGCCCAGCAGCACGTCGACGATGGAATAGATCAGCGCGGAATCGACGACCATCAGGCCGTAATTGTCCCACTCCTCCGCCTTGAAGACCGACAGCATCGCCGGCAGCGGGATGGAGTTCAGGTAGTCGCCGAAACGCACGGAGGAAATCTGGTCGAGGCTGACCTCGACGTTGTCGGAGGTGAAGTTGCGCAAGGACGTGGACATCATGCGGACGAGGCGGTCGAAGACCACCTCCAGCATGGGCAGGCGTTCGTAGTTGACCAGCGCCGAGTTGACCAGCGCCATGATGCCGGAATTGTCGCCGTCGCCGGCGCCGCCCTGGTCGAAGCCCAGCAGGCTGTCGATCTCGTCCTGGTTCAGGACGCGGGTGGACCCGCCGCCGCCCATGTCGCCGACATCGCCGCTGTCCTCGGCCAACGCCGCCCATTCCGCGGCAAGCCGTTCCTCTTCGCTCAGTTCACCGGTGTCGCTCATCGGCCCACATCCCCACCTGACCGCGCCCTCACTGGACCAGCATTTCCTTGAACAGCACGTCCTTCACCTTCACCGGATAGGCGGCGGCGGTGATGCGCAGAAGCAGTTCCTGGCGCAGCCGGTACATGCCGGCTGACCCGCGCAGATCCTCCAGCCGCAATTCGCGGAGATAGACCTGGAAGTTGTCGATGATGCGCGGCAGCACATGCTCCACCGCGCCCACATCCTCCGGCTTCGACAGCTGGATGGAGATCTTGATCTTCAGGAAGGCCGGACGCTTGTTGCCGGTGTTCAGGTTCACCAGCATGTCCGGCAGGTCGTAGAAGACCGGGGCGGCATGCGGATCGGGCTTGCCCGGCTCCGCCTTGTGGTCGCCCTCCGCCGCGGCATGCTCGCCCTCGGCGGCCTGTTCCTCCTTGCCCAGCAGGCTGTCGAGCAGGCCGGAGAAATACACCCCGGCACCGGCGCCGATCAGCAGGACCAGGGGAAGGACAACGAACAGGACCAGCTTCTTGCCGCTGAATTTCTTCCGCGGCAGGCCGTCGGTCGAAAGTTCGCCAGCGTCGGTTTCGGCAGCCATGACATCCTGGATCGTTCGAGGTGCGCAACAGGTGCAGGCATCCGCCGCCCGCCCCACCGTCTGTCCATGCCAAAGCTACTTTTGGGATAGTTAATAACTCCTTTCGAGTGGCTGATGGGACACCCCGGACGAGCAGGTTTCGCCTTGTTGTGGCCGTTTCGGCACGGTTCTTGATTGGGGCTGCCCGGCAGTCCGCCGCCCGTCCGGCAAGACCGGCCGGGCCACGCCCGGATTCCGCCCGCCGCGACCCGCCGCCCTTCCCTGGGCCGGCCGGGCCGCCGCCCATCACCCCGCCGCCCCTCCCCCGCGGCGGGAACGGGAGAGTCTTGCCCGGCGATACCCGGCAAGCTTCGCCCCTGTCCCGGCAGATTCTGCCCGGCATCCCCTGCCCCATCCGGCGGGACCGCCCCCGCCTTGCCCGGATTCAGCGGTTTCCAGCGGTCCGGCGAAGTTGGCACGGCGCCTGCAATACCCCTTTCGCCGGTCGGACGCTGTCGCCCGATCCGTTCGCAAGGTGAAGAGGCCGCAAGATGGAAAACTCGATCTACGTCGCCCTGTCGCACCAGATGGCCCTGCGGCGCCAGCTGGACGTGACCTCCAACAACATCGCGAACGTCAACACGACCGGCTACAAGAACCAGCGGATGCTGTTCACGGAGTTCCTGGAACGGCCCGGCCTGCATGAGAAGGTCAGCTTCGTTCAGGACCGCGCCGTGGTGCGCGACCTGTCCAACGGCGCCATGACCCAGACCGGCAACCCGCTGGATCTGGCGCTGACCGGCCAGGGTTACTTCACCGTCGATACCGCCAGCGGCCCCCGCTACACCCGCGCCGGCAATTTCCGCCTGAACGACCAGCGCCAGCTGGTGGATGCCGGCGGCCTGCCGGTTCTGGCCAACAACGGCCAGCCCATCACCATCCCGGCCGGCACCAGCGACGTGAAGGTCAGCGGCGACGGCACCGTCTCCACCGAACTGGGCCCGGTCGGCCGGCTGAACATCGTCACCTTCAAGAACGAGCAGCTGATGACCGAGGTCGGCAGCGGCCTGTACGTCAGCGACGAGCAGCCGGAGCCCGCCCCGGCCGAGACGAAAGTGGCACAGGGCTTGCTAGAAGGTTCGAACGTGAAGCCCGTGGTCGAGATGACGCAGATGATCGAACTCCAGCGCCAATACATGTCCGCACAGCGGATGATGGACACCGAACACGAGCGCGTCCGCACGATGCTTCAGCGGCTGGGCCGCAGCGTCTGAACCAGACCGACGACGAGAGGAGAAGACCACCATGCGCAGCCTCGCCATCGGCGCCACCGGCATGATCGCCCAGCAGCTCAACGTCGAGACGATCTCCAACAACATCGCCAACTCGACCACCACCGGCTACAAGAAGCAGCGGGCGGAATTCCAGGACCTGCTGTACCAGAATTTCCGCCGCATCGGCTCGACCTCGTCGGATGCCGGCACCATCGTGCCGACCGGCGTGCAGGTGGGTGCCGGCGTGCGCGTCGCCGCGGTGGCCCGCGTGCTGGAACAGGGCAACCTGAACATCACCGACAACAAGCTGGATGTCGCGATCAACGGGTCGGGCTATTTCCAGGTGACGCTGCCCAGCGGCGACACCGCCTACACCCGCGCCGGCAACTTCAAGCTGTCGCCGGAAGGCATGATGGTCACCGCCGACGGCTATCCGATCCAGCCGAACATCACCATCCCGGCCAACGCGGTGGACGTGTCCATCAACTCGTCGGGCGAGGTGCTGGTCAAGCTGGACGGCCAGACCGCCACGCAGAATGTCGGCCAGATCCAGCTCGCCACCTTCGCCAACGCCGCCGGCCTGGAAGCCACCGGCGACAACCTGTTCCTGGAATCCGGCGCCTCCGGCCAGTCGGTGACCGGCAACCCCGGCGCCCCCGGCTTCGGCCGCGTCGTCCAGGGCGCGCTGGAGACCTCCAACGTCAACGTCGTGCAGGAGATCACCACCCTGATCACCGCCCAGCGCGCGTACGAGATGAACTCCAAGGTCATCAAGACCACCGACGAGATGATGCAGCAGGCCAGCCAGATGAGGTAACGCCGGCACCGCCGGCGCCTCGCTCCAGCCTCGAAACCGGGAACCACCGCCATGATCCGCCACCTCGCCGCCCGCCGCCTGCCCGCCCTGTTCCTCGGCGCCGCCCTGCTGACCGCCCCGGTCGCGGTGCCGGCCGCCACGGTTCCGGCCACGGGCGTGACGGCGCCGGTTCCGGACGTCGTCTACGGCATGCCGCATGTGGAGGCGGTGCTGTCGGACGCGCTGTCGCGGGTGGTCACCGTCGGCCGGCTGCAGATGGAGCTGGACAACCGGGCGGTGGAGCTGCGCGCGCCCCAGGGCGCCGGCGGGCTGGCGGTGGAGAACCTCTATTACAGCCCGATCCAGGGCCGCTTCGCCGCCGAGATCGTGGTGACGGGCAGCCAGGTCCGCCTGCCGGTGTCGGGCCGCGCCTTCGGCGTGGTGCAGATCCCGGTGCTGTCCCGCCGCATCATCCCCGGCGACGTCATCGGCCCGGGCGACATCGACTGGCAGGACGTGCGCGCCGACCAGACCACCAGCGACACCGCCGCCACCGACGCCCAGCTGATCGGCATGACGCCCAAGCGCGGCGTGTCCACCAACCAGCCCGTCCGCCTGCGCGACCTGCAGTCGCCGCGCATGGTCGACAAGGGATCCCTGGTCACCATCACCCTGTCGACGCCGTCCATGACGCTGACCACCCAGGGCAAGGCCCTGCAGGACGGCGGCAAGGGCGAGGTCATCCGCGTCGTGAACACCCAATCCAACCGCATCGTCGAAGCGACGGTCGCGGGCCCCAACGTCGTCGCCGTGGCAAAGCCCGGCACCATCGCGCAGTGAGGAGAAAGCTCCAATGTCCGCCACCATGACCGCCCGCCTGATCCGCTTCGCGATGATCGCCGCCGCCGCCACCTCGCTGACCGCCTGCGGCGCCGCCTCGCGCATCGCCGACATCGGCAAGGCGCCCGAGATGAGCGGCATCCAGGACCCGCAGGCCCGCCCCGGCTACCAGCCGATCAGCCTGCCGATGCCGACCCCGCTGCCGACGGAGCGCAACCCGAACTCGCTGTGGCGGAACGGCTCCAAGGCCTTCTTCAAGGACCAGCGCGCGGCCAAGGTCGGCGACATCCTGACCATCAACATCTCCATCGCCGACCAGGCCAAGCTGTCGAACGAGAGCAAGCGGTCGCGCGCCAACAGCGAGAAGGCCGGCATGCCGAACCTGTTCGGCCTGGAAGGCGCCACGCTGAGCCGCGTCCTGCCGGCCGGCGCCTCGGCCTCCAGCCTGGTGGACCTGTCGAGCGACACGTCGAACGACGGCAAGGGTTCGGTGGACCGCAACGAGAAGATCGAGCTGAAGGTGGCGGCGCTGGTGACCCAGACCCTGCCCAACGGCAACCTCGTGATCCAGGGTCACCAGGAGGTCCGCGTGAACTACGAGCTGCGCGACCTGCAGATCCACGGCGTGATCCGTCCCGAGGACATCACCGCGCAGAACACCATCAGCTACGAGAAGATCGCCGAGGCCCGCATCTCCTACGGTGGCCGCGGCCAGATCACCGACGTCCAGCAGCCGCGCTACGGCCAGCAGCTGTACGACATCATCATGCCGTTCTGAGGACGGTACTGAGGATCGGCGCCTGAATTGACCGGGCGGGCGGGGCCACCCATGCGGGATGGCCCCGCCCGCCTGCCGGCCGTCGGATCGGGAGCTCACCCGGGAAAATGTTGCCGCCCGGCGGGACGTGCCGGGCCGATGTTGCCGGGAAGCGGCCTCGGCACCAGGGGCTCCGGCGTTCTCCCCAGGGAACAGCCCGGCCGGGCTGGCGGATGCGCGCGAAATTGACTATAGCCCTTCCGCATCGATCCCAAGGGCGGGAGGACCGCAGCAGGACCATGGCACCCCCTACTATGATCAGGGCAGCTTCAGCGCCGCGCTCTACGATCTGATCGATGGCGCCCTGTGTCCGGAAAGCGAGCCGACCTTCTACAGGACGATGGCCATCGGAACGACGACGCCGGTCCTGGAAATCGGCGCCGGCACGGGACGGCTTTCCTTCTCTCTCGCCGAGGCCGGGCACCGGGTGATCGGCGTCGAGCTTTCGGCGGCCATGCTCGACATCGCGAACCGAAAGCTGGAAGCGGCCGCGCCGGACGTTCGGGAGCGGGTGACCTTCGCATCGGGCGACGCACGCCGGCTCGATCTGGGCCGGACCTTCGATCTGGCGATCGCCCCCTACCGCCTGTTCAATTTTCTCCTGACCGACGACGACCAGAGCCTGTTCCTGAACGCGTTGCACCGCCACCTGTCCTCCAGTGGCCGGGCCGTACTGGATTGCTGGGGAGTGTCGAACGGTCCCAAGCCGATGCGTCCGGCAAGCCCGCACCGGCGGGCCGTGGTCAACATCGAAGGGTCGCGCTTCTCGGTGGCACGGACCTTCAAAAGCGAAGCCATCGATTGGGAAGCGCAGACCGCGGTCTTCACCGTGACCTACGACATCATGGACAAGGCGGGGACGATCCTTCAGAGCCGGGATGAGGACCTCACCCTCCGCTGGATGTTGCCGGAGGAAATGAAGGCGCTGCTGCAGCGGCACGGATTCCGGGTGCTGGCCGAGTTGGGCGGTTTCGACGCGACCCCGGCCGTCGAACCCGGTGACCGGCTGTGGGTCGTCGAACGCGCCGACTGACCGCCGGACCCCGGGCCGCCGGCTCCGTCTTACTGATAGCCGCCTTCGCGGGCACGGTCCTTTGCCGCCTCCTCCTGGGCCTTTTCGGTGCGGCTGTCGATCTTGCCGGCGTCGCCCGCGGGCTTCTGCGGCCCGCCATCCGGTTTGGCGTTTTCGGGTTTGGCGTTTTCGGGCTGATGGGTGGGCCGGTCCGTCATCGGGATGCTCCTCCGTCGCATAGGGTGTGACGAGGAAACAGCCGGAGCACGGGATCGTCCCCGCCGGTCAGCCGGCCGACCTTGCGCCCCCGGCTTCGGCGGCGGAATCGGCGGCGGAATCGGCGGCGGAATCGTCGCGGGCGGCGTTGATCTGGTCCAGAGTGCGGCCGCAGCCGGTGCAGACGTCGCCGTCGATGGCGCACATGCCCAGGCAATCGGGATCGTCGCTCATGCCGGTCCGGCCCTTCCGACTGATGGTGAAGCGGCCCCATCCCTAGCCGAAATCCGCCCGCGTCTCAAGATGCGCACCGGCAAAGGCCGCCCTGTCCCAACCTACCCGGATATGCATGCCTGTCCTTCCGCGGGGCGGTCCCGATTGCAGCCGCGATACTAAGGGATTAAACCATTCTTGCGGCCGATCACTTATGAAGGTGTGCATGCCCACGGCGTTGCTCGTGTCCTGCGCGATTTATCGTTACGGCACCGCCCGGATGCCGGCCGCCTTGAAGGCGGCGGGTTTTCGCGTCTTCGCCATCTGTCCGCAGAATTCCCTTCTGGAGTTCAGCGACAGCATCGACGGCAGGCACTGCTTCGCCCCCGGCTTCAGTCGCGACGACCTGACGGTGATCGCGGCCAGGGCGGCGGGACAGCTTCGGGCCGACATCGTGATCGCCTGCGAGGAGAGCGCTGCCACGGTGCTGGGCTCCGCCGGACGGCTGCTGGAACAGGTGCCGGGGGACGGCGCCGATGCTCGCTGCCTGCGCATGGTCCGTGCGTGGTACGGCGGACAGCGTTGGGAAACGATGCGCTCGCAGTGCGTGGAGCGCGTCTCCGCCGCCGGCATCCGCACGCCGCGGCAGATCGCGGTCGATCCGGGACGCACCGGCACGGCCGATCTGGCGGAACTGGGCGCGCCCTTGCTGGTGAAGTGCGATTACAGTTCGGCCGGGCGTGGGGTGCAGTTGGCCTGCAGTCCGCGGATTGCACTGGACCTTGCGGCGCAGGCCGCACAGGGCTGGCGGGAGAACGGGACCGCGATGCCGGCCGATGGACGCATCGTCGCGCAGGAATTCGTGAAAGGGCGCGCGGCGTCGGTTTCGTTCAGCGCGTTGCGCGGACGGATGCTGGAAGGCTTCGCCTACACCGCGCTGCACCGCCAGCCGGAGCCCTTCGGCCCGGCCTCCGTCATCGAGGTGGCGGACCATCCGGCCCTGATCGACATGGCCCGCCGCATCGTGGAGCTGACCGGCTATTCCGGCTTCGGCGGGATCGACGCGATCCTGCCGGAGGACGGCAGCGCACCGGTTTTCCTTGAGTTCAATGCCCGCCCCACCCAGACCAGCCATCTCGGCGGCCTGGTGGGGGCCGACCTGTGCCGGGCGTTGGCCTGTGCGTTGGAAGGGCGCCCGCATGACGGCAGCTTCGGCCGGATCCCCGGCATGCCGGTCGCCCTGTTTCCGGCCGAATGGATCCGCGACCCCAACAGCCGCTATCTGACGGCGGCCCACCATGACGTCCCGTGGAACGAGCGCCGGATGACCGCGGCGATCCTCGGCATCACCCCGCAGATCCACCCGAACTGACCGCCCGACCCGGCGCCTGTCCCGGTGACGGTTCCAGCGAAAGCTCGCCGCCGACCTCGTGGGTCAGGCCGATTCCCTCCACGGTCAGGACCACGCGCACGGGCAGGGAAGCCACGCCGTCCAGCCTCCCGTCCGCCAGCGCACGGCCGACGGCCAGTTCGATTTCCCGCTGGGAGGTGACGCCGACCTGCTTCAGGAATTTGCGCAGGTCGAGGTTGAAGGTCTCGTTGTCCATGGATCGCCCCCGGAGTCGGAACCGCAGCATGCCCTGCCGTTGCGAACCCTGCGGGGCGGCTTTGGTTCCGCACCGCCCGCCCCTTCCATGGGAAAGCCGAACCCTACATATGGCAAAGGCACCGGCCGGGGACGACCGATGCCTTCTTGAGAGCCGGCGCTGCGCCGGACTGCCGCGGCCGGCTGCCGCAGCCTATTGCCGATGCCGACGGCGAACCGCGGCCGTCGGGTCCGGGGGACGCGCGGAGCATCGCCGCCGGCGACCGGGACCGGCGGGTCGCCCTTGCGGCCGCGGACCGTCCGTCAGTCGTCGCGCTGGGTGCGCTCCATCCGCTCGTGACGCTCCTGGGCCTCCAGGCTCAGCGTCGCGATCGGGCGGGCATCCAGCCGGCGGACGGAGATGGGGTCGCCCGTCTCCTCGCAATAGCCGTAGCTGCCGTCGACGAGGCGTTCCAGCGCCGCGTCGATCTTGGAGATCAGCTTGCGTTCGCGGTCGCGGGTGCGCAGTTCCAGCGCGCGGTCGGTCTCCGCCGAGGCGCGGTCAGCGATATCCGGTTCCTGGATACCGCCTTCCTGGAGGCTGTTCAGCGTGCCGGTGGATTCCGCCAGCAGTTCCGCGCGCCAGCGCAGCAGCTTCTGGCGGAAATACTCCCGCATGATCGGGTTCATGAACTCCTCGTCTTCCGACGGGGAATAGTTCTGGGGCAGAAGCGGCGACGTCATCCGAAAGCATCCAGCGAAAAAGGGGTGATCCGGGCGGCGCGGAGTATAGGCACGCCACGTCAGGACCGCAACCCTATGGTTCGCCCCCGCAACGACCAAACAAGCCCTTGGAATAAAAAAGATTTGTGACCGTGGCGATTTCGCCGCCACAACCCGTGCGCGCGCAGCGGCCGCAAGGCCGCCATCATGTCAGGAGGTCAGCTTCGCCAGCTCCACCTGCGCGCGCAGGTCGATCTCGTCGAGAATTTCCGCAAGGCCGGGATCGTCGACCTGGACGCGGCGGGACTGGACCACCTTGGCGAGGTCCACCAGCTTCTGCACCGACAGGGTGCCGGACAGCAGGCCGTGCTGGATTTCCTCCAGCCGGTCCAGCATCTCCTCCGCCCGCATCTTGCCGCGCGACGCGCGCGCGGTGGCGTCGTCGGTCGCATCGACCTCCTGCAGGGCCAGCACGCCCGAAACCCCAGCCGTCGCGGCGGTGCCGCTGACCCCGTGGGCGGAGCCGGTCTCTCCCACCAGCTGCTTGGAGAACGCGGCGCCGGACGAGCCTTCGGCCTTGCCGGTGCGGCGGACCGAACCACTGCCGCGAATGTTTCCGGTGCCTTCGACTTTCATGATCCGTGCAACCGTTTGCAGTAAAGGATGCGTAAACGCGCGCACTGTAGATGGATCAACCTTAACATCCGGTCAAGGCTTGCCGCAATCGGGCAAAAATTGCCGGCCGGCTGTGACCGAAACGCGTCATATCGCGGGCGTTTTTCAGGGCAACGACCGGAATCGGCCGCCGGCCGCCGCTGGCACGGCGTTTGTATAGGACCGGGCACGAGTTCAGGAGTGTCCGCGTCATGATCCCCACCGCCCTTCGCCTTCTGCGCCGCCGCACCGTCCTGGTCGTGCTGACCGCCCTGCTGGCGTTCGGTGTCCAGGCCGCACCGGCGCTCGCCGCGTCCGCCCGCATCAAGGACATCGTCGATGTGGAGGGCGTGCGCGACAACATGCTGATCGGCTATGGGCTGGTGGTCGGCCTGAACGGCACCGGCGACAGCCTGAACAACTCGCCTTTCACCGAGCAGAGCCTGACCGGCATGCTGGAGCGGATGGGCGTCAACACCCGCGGCACCAACCTGCGCACCAAGAACGTGGCGGCGGTGATGGTGACGGCGACGCTGGGCGCCTATGCGGCGCAGGGCACGCGCATCGACGTCACCGTGTCGGCGATGGGCGACGCCAAGAGCCTGCTGGGCGGCACCCTGCTGGTCACCCCGATGATGGGCGCCGACGGCGAGGTCTATGCCGTGGCGCAGGGGCCGATCGCGGTTTCCGGCTTCACCGCCCAGGGCCAGGGCGCCAGCGTGACGCGCGGCGTGCCGACCTCCGGCCGCATTTCCTCCGGCGCCATCGTGGAGCGGGAAATCCAGTTCTCGCTGGCCGAGCTGCCGGTCCTGCGCCTCAGCTTGCGCAACCCCGACTTCACCACCGCCCAGCGGGTGGCGACCGCCATCAACATCCAGCTGCGCGGCAACCGCGCCCAGGCGACCGACCCGTCCTCCGTCCTCATCAACGTGCCGGAGACGCGGCGCGGCGACGTGGTGGGACTGGTGACGGAGATCGAGCAGCTGCGCATCACCCCCGATCAGGTCGCCCGCGTGGTGGTGGACGAGAAGTCCGGCGTGATCGTGATGGGCGAGAATGTCCGCATCTCCACCGTCGCCATCGCCCAGGGCAACCTGACCATCCGCATCACCGAGACCCCGCAGGTCAGCCAGCCCGGCCCGTTCAGCCAGGGCCAGACCGCGGTGGTGCCGCGCACCGACATCCAGGTCGACGACCAGTCCAACAACCGCCTCGCCGTGATGAATGCCGGGGTGACGCTGCAGGAGTTGGTACAGTCCTTGAATGCGCTTGGGGTGGGACCGCGGGACATGATCGCCATTCTCCAGTCGATCAAGGCCGCCGGCGCCCTGCAAGCCGAGATCGAGGTGATCTGATGTCCATGAGCTCCGCCATTTCCGCCGGTTTCGGCGTGCGCACCCAGGCGAAGATTTCCGATCTGGAGGCAAAGACCGACCCGGCAAAGCTTGCCCAGCTGCGCAAGTCGGCCAACGAGTTCGAGAGCCAGTTCATCTCGCAGATGCTGGGGCCGATGTTCGAGGGGATCGGCACCGACGAGACCTTCGGCGGCGGGCGCGGCGAGGAGATGTTCCGCCCGATGCTGATCGAGCAGTTCGGCAAGCAGATCACCCAGCGCGGCGGTTTTGGCATCGCCAATCAGGTTTACGGAGAGCTTCTTCGCGCCCAGGAGGCCAGCCATGGATAAGGTCGACGTCCGTTTCCCCCAACAGCCCAAGCCGGCCGCCAACCTGCCGAAGAACGCCCAGGAGCGCGCGGTGGCCCTGGTCGAGCTGATGGGCCGCCTGACCGCCCTGCTGGAGCGCGAGGCCGCCGCCGTCCGCGCCCGCCGCCCGGCGAAGGAGCTGGCCCAGATCGTGAGGGACAAGCAGCCGATGACGCTGGTCTATGAGGAGATCAGCCGCCTGCTGCGCGTCGACCGCGATGGCCTGATGGCGCTGCCGGCGGAGCTGAAGACGGCCCTGAAGGACGCCACCGGCAAGCTCTATGCCGCCACCGCCGACAATGCCGAGGCCCTGCGGATCGGCGGCGAGGCCCAGAAGGTGATGGTCGATACCGTCGTCACCGTCATCACCCGCCAGCAGAAGGCGCCTGCAACCGCCTATGCCGCGCACATGGGCGGCGGCCGCGGCTATTCCCCGCCGCCCAGCGGACCGCGCACCTCGGCGGCGCTCAACACCCGGCTTTGACCGCCGCCGCCCGCCGCCTTCATCCGTGACTGCCGAGACCGCTCGAACGGCCGCCCTCCCGACCCGGAGGGCGGCCTTTCTCTTTGCGGGGCCGGCTCTCGCGTCAACTGTGGGCTGTTGCGGCAAGAACGACCCCGCGGGTGGAGATTTTTGCCGGTCGCGGTCCCGGCAGGGGGCCGGAACTGCCGCCCTGCCCCACCCGTCCGCCCGTCCGGCACCATGGCGGAGGCCGTTCTGAGATTGGCCCGCCCGTTGCATTGTTCCCGCCGCATCGCCGTCGGTGCGCTCCGCCATCCTGAGAGGCCGTTCCATGGATATCCAATCGAACAACATCGCCGCATCCTTGTTCGACGGTCTCGCCCAGTCCCAGCAGAATCAGGGGACGGCGGCGAAGAGCGACCTGTTCTCCAAGATGATGGACCGCATGCTGGCCGACGCCGCCGCGCGCAAGCGCGAGCAGGCGGCCGACGCCGCCCGCGACTCCGCCAGTCAGGCGAAGGAGGCCCGCGACGCCCGCGCAGCCGAGGCCCAGCGCAAGGCGGCCATCCGGGCGGAGCCGAAGCCCGACCTCAGCCGCGACACCCGCGCCCAGGCCGCGCGCCGGAATGATGCGGATGCCGAACCCGCCCGGCCGCAGACCCCGAAGGCCGCCGGGACGGACGGCGACCGCGAGGTCCAGGCCAGGCAGGACGACCGCAAGCCGGCCGGAACCGACAAGGCGAAGGAATCCACCAGGACCGAAGGCGGCAAGGCCGACGGCTCCAGGGCCGATGGCGCCAAATCCGACAGCACGAAGTCCGGCGGCACAAAGTCCGACATGGCGAAGAGCGATGCGGCGAAGAGCGGCACCGAGGCCGCCGGTGCGGAGCAGGCGCTGGCGGAGGATGAAACGGACGCGCTGATTGCGGACGCAGGGGCCGAACCGGCGGACCTCGAAACGGCGATGGCCGAAGGGGGCGGCAGCGACGATCCGTCCGCCCGTGATGCCGGCGCGGAAGAGCAGACCGGCGACCAGCCGCTGCCCGCCATCGCCGAGTCCGCCCTGCAGCAGCCGGTGCCGCAGCCCAGCGCGATCATCCTCGCCGGATTGACGGCTCCCGGCCAGACCGCCGACGGTGCGTCCGGCGATGAAGGCCAGGGCGGCGATGGGGCCGCAGCGGCGGCCGGCGCCCCCGCGGCCGGCACCGTCGATCCCGCCGCCCAACTGGCCCAGGCCGCGGCGACCGGCGCTGCGGATGCCGCGGCGAAGCTTGCCGGCGGTGCCGACGCAAAGCCCGTGGACGGGGACGCCGCCCGGCAGGCCCAGGCCGCGGCCCTGAACGGTGCCGGAAGCGGCACGGAAAGCGGTGAGGACGCGGCGGAAGCTCTGCCGGACGATGACTCCGCCCTGCCCGACCGTTTCGCCGACCTGCTGGCCGCCGCCAAGGCGAAGTCCGGCGAAGCGAAGCAGGGCGGCAGGCAGGCCGGCACCGACGGCGGCAGCCGGAACGATGCCCAGCCCCAGACCATGCCGCAGCCCGCCGCAGCCGCCCAAGCGGCTCCCCAACCGGCGGAAACAATTGCCGCGTCGACCGTCAAGGCGACCGGCGCGCTCGACGGGATCGAGGGGGCCGCCGCGGCCGCCGGCTCCGCCCATGGTGCCGCCGGCATGCACACCCATCCGGCGCTGGCCGCCATGGAGGGGATGCATGGCGGCATTGCCGGAGGCATTCCCGGCATCGACCAGCCGCAGGCGACGGCGACGCTGCGCCCGTCGCGCGGCGCCGCCGGCATGCCGATGGGCGTCCATGACCAGATCGCCGTCCACATCAAGAAGCAGGTCGCCGACGAGGTCGACCAGTTCACCATCAACCTGCACCCGGCCGAGCTGGGGCGGATCGACATCAAGCTGGACATCGGCGCCGACGGCCGGGTCAGCGCGATGGTCGCGGTGGAAAGGGCCCAGACGCTCGAACTTCTGCAGCGGGACAGCCGCGGCTTGGAACGCGCCTTGCAAGAGGCTGGGCTGCAGACGGATTCCAACAGCCTGAACTTCAGCCTGCGCGGCGAAGGCAATCCCTTCGGCAACGACGGGCGTGGCGACGGCAAGGGGACCGGAGCGGGACGGCGCGGCCGCGGCACCGACGGAAGCGGCGACGACGACTCCGACGCCGCCGTCTACACCGCGACGCTCGGCAACGGACGTCTCGACATCCGCGCCTGATAACCGGCAGCCCAGCCGCCGCACTCAAGACACCGGCCGCAAGAGCCACGAAGGACGACCGCCATGACCACGACCACCAACAGCTTCGGCCTGCCCGTCAACCAGTACGGCACCTATTCGGGCGGCAAGTCCACCGGGTCGAAGACGGCGGACGAGACGGCGAAGATTCCTCAGACCGACGCCGACAAGACCGCGTCGGCAACCAAGGGGCTGGGTGACAATTTCCAGACGTTCCTCACCATGCTGACCACGCAGATGAAGAACCAGGACCCGCTGAAGCCGCTCGACACCAACGACATGACCAAGCAGTTGGTCGATTTCGCCAATGTCGAGCAGAACATCGGCACCAACAGCCGCCTGGACAAGCTGGTGCAGCTGCAGTCCGCCGGCACCGCCTCCACCAACCTGGCCTATCTCGGCCGCATGGTCGCCTTCGAAGGCGACAGCTTCCAGTACACCCAGGGCATGACCCAGGCCCCGCTGGGCTACGAGTTGGCGACCTCCGCCAAGTCGGTCCGCGTCGACATCCTGGACGCAAAGGGCAACATCGTCCGCTCCATGCAGGGCGAGACCGGCGCCGGGACCAAGCATGCCGTGAACTGGGACTTCAAGGACAACAACGGCCGCGCCGTCCAGCCGGGCGCCTACCGCATGAACGTCGCCCCGGTGTCCGAGAACAAGGACACCACCATCAAGACCACCACCTACACCTTCGGCACCGTGGCCGGCATCGGCAACAACAAGGCCGGCGAGACCGTGCTGAACATCGGCTCCAGCGAAGTCCCGCTGTCCAAGCTGACCATGGTCTACTGACGGCGATTGCGGCGGCGGCGGCCGGGCGTCTGGGGCCGCCGCCCGGGTCTGGCCGGGCAGCTGTCCATTCGGGTTAGGGGTTAACCCGCGATAAAAAGTTAACCCTATCGTTTAGCCATTTGTTAAGTGCCGGCTCCTACAGTACCCCGAAATCGTGGAATCCACATTTTGGGTTGGAGCGTCCGCGCATGGCACTCATAGAACTCGACACCGGCGACGACTCTGCGGCCGGTGCATCGGTCATTGGTCCTGAGGGGCGTCCCATGACCGAAAACGACCTTCCCCCGCCGGACACCAAGCGGTGGGTGATGCGCCGCAAGGCCGAGGTGGTCGCCGGCGTCCGATCGGGCCTGATCAGCCTGGAGGAAGCCTGTCGCCGCTACACGCTGTCGGTGGAGGAATTCCTGTCCTGGCAGCGGCTGATCGACAGCCACGGCATGCGCGGCCTGCGCGCCACCCGCCTGCAGGACTACCGCCCCGGCCAGTCCGTCCGCGACCGCATCGGCGCCGACTGACGCGGCCTGCCGAATCGAAGAAGCGCCGCAGGGCTGTCCTGCGGCGCTTTTTGCGTTCGGGTCCGTGTCGGTTGGGATGAGGATGGCATCCGTCGCCTATTCCCGCCCTTCGCCACACGCTCCGTCGATCAGCGCCGCCGCCGCGCTCGCCACCGCTCCGTTGCCCGGACCGAGATCCAGCGCGCGGCCGGCGGCGTAGGCACCTTCCATCAGCAATTGCAGCTGCCCGGTCAGCCGGTCCGGATCGTCGGCACCGGCGGCGGCGGCCAGCGCGCGCAGGCGGTCGCCGACCATCCGCTTGTGGGCCAGAGCCAGCGCATGGGCGGGGTTGGCCGGATCGCGCAGTTCGGCGGCGGCGGTGGTAAAGGGGCAGCCCTGGAACTTCGGATGGTCGATCCAGTGGCCGAGCGCTACGAACAGCGCCTTCATCTGCGCCCGCGGGTCGCCGGGATGGCGGGCGGTCACCCGGTCCCACCACGCGGCATGCTGGGCGATGTTGCGCTCCAGATAGGCGCAGACCAGATCGTCCTTGGATGCGAAGTTCCGGTACAGGCTCATCTTCGCGACGCCGGATCTGGCGATGATCGTGTCGATGCCGACCGCGCGGATGCCCTCGCGATAGAACAGCTCCGCCGCCGTATCCAGAATCCGCTCGCGCGCCGGCTTCCTGGCCGCTGCCGCCTCTGCCATCCGACCCCACCCGTTCAGGACGGCCGCGCCCAGGGCTTGGCCGTTGACAATGATACAGACCTGTCTCTACCATCGACCGGAAGAGACAGGTCTGTATCATAGCCGGCCGGTCCGGCCCTGACCACAACGACGAACGGAGTTCCGGGGGATGCGCTATTTCGAAGATGTCACGGTGGGCGACCGCTTCACCGGCGGGCCGCTGACGGTCGATGCGGCGGAGATCGTCGCCTATGCCGAGAAGTTCGACCCGCAGCCCTTCCACCTGGACCCGGAGGCGGCGAAGGACACGCTGTTCCGCGGGCTGGCGGCCAGCGGCTGGCACACCGCCGGGATGACCATGCGCATGATCGTCGGCAGCGATGCCGAACTGGCCGGCGGCTATATCGGCATGGGCGTCGACGAGATCGGCTGGCCGCGGCCGACCCGCCCCGGCGACGTCCTGCGATCGAAATGGAGGTGCTGGAGGCCCGGCGCTCCGCCAAGCGTCCCGACCAGGGCGTGCTGCGGGTGAAGACCACCACCTTCAACCAGAAGGACGAGGTGGTGCAGACCATGGTCGCCAACCTGCTGGCGCCCGGCCGCCCAACCTGAACAAGAAAACGCCTGAACAAGAAAAAGCCCCCGCGACCGGACGGGCCGCGGGGGCTTTGGACCTTGCCTTCTGCCGTCAGCGCTTCAGGCCGGCGGTGAAGGCGAAGTTGTCGAAGGAGTTCTCGGCCACCCGGAACCACAGATACTCGTCGTCGCGGAACTTCTTCCACGGCTCGTAGATCTTGGCGAACTTCGGGTTGGTCTTGGCCGTTTCCTCGTACAGCTCGGTGGCGGACTTGTAGCAGGCCTCCATCACGTCGCGCGGGAAGGGACGCAGCTGGGCGCCGCCGCCGACCAGACGCTTCAGCGCCGCCGGGTTCTCGGCGTCGTACTTGGCGGCCATGGTCAGGTTGGCCTCGAAGCAGGCGGCCTCCAGGACGGCCTGGTACTGCTTGGGCAGCTGTTCCCACTGCTGCTTGTTGACCAGCAGCGAGACGTTCAGCCCGCCTTCCCACCAGCCCGGATAGTAATAGTACTTGGCGACTTTGTTGAAGCCGAGCTTCTCGTCGTCATACGGGCCGATCCACTCGGCGGCGTCGATGGTGCCCTTTTCCAGCGACGGATAGATGTCGCCGCCGGCGATCTGCTGCGGCACGACGCCCAGCTTCGACAGAACCTGGCCGGCGAAGCCGCCGATGCGGAACTTCAGGCCCTTCAGGTCCTCGACGGTCTTGATCTCCTTGCGGAACCAGCCGCCCATCTGCACGCCGGTGTTGCCGGCCGGGAAGTTCATGACGCCATAGCCGTCGAAGAACTCGCGCAGCAGGGCCATGCCGCCGCCGCTGTAGATCCAGGCGTTCTGCTGGCGGGCGTTCAGGCCGAACGGCACCGTCGCGTCGAAGGTGAAGGTCGGATCCTTGCCGACATAATAATAGCTGGCGGTGTGGCCGCATTCGACCGTGCCGTTCTGCACGGCGTCCAGCACCTGCAGGCCGGGGACGATTTCACCGGCGGGGAAGGCGCGGATGGTGAACTTGCCGTCGGTCGCCGCGGCGACGCGCGCCGCGATGGTGTCGGCGCCACCATAGATGGTGTTCAGGCTCTTGGGGAAGCTGGAGGCGAGACGCCAGTGGATTTCCGGCTGGGACTGCGCGATGGCGGGAGCCGCCAGCGTGCTGGCGGCGACGCCGACGCCAGCCGAGGTCAGGAAGGAACGACGCTTCATGAACGTTTCCTCATCGTTGTGGCCATGACGCCCATTGCGTAAAGGCGTCTTTCACCGAACAGCAGACACTATGGTGCCTGAACAATCCTAGAAATCGCAGCGGCTTTCCGGCAAATCGCCAAAATGCATGGCATCCATTCCGGTTTTATTCCATCGCGTGGAAAATACAGCGCGCATGCGCGACTGTACCGGCGCCGACAGTTCGTCGCCGCCCCCGGAATTTTCAAAGCGATGCATCGCAGGACCATGCGAAGACCGGGGTCTGCTCCTGAGAGCATCCATCAGCCGCATCGATCAACCGCGGAACCGTCTTGCCGTCACCTGAATGGTTACGTGTACCGATGATATATTCGACGTCCGGAAAGGCACACACCCCTACTTTCGTTCAGGGGTCAGGCAGGACGGGAGTCGCTTCCCCATGCCGCGGGCAAGCGCTTCGTGCACACATAAAAGCGAGCGCGCAAAATTACATACAGCTTGCGGCTTCGAGCCGGCGGGGATGCTTGGCGTGTTTGCGCCGCGGTCGGGGCGGTGGATTGGCCACCGCCCGCGCCGCACCGACGGAGGGCAAGAGGATGAACCAGATCCTCACTCTCCTGATCCTGCTGTTGCAGCTGCTTAAGCTGGTGCTTGAGTATCTGAACCGCTGATCGGGTGGGTGTGCCGGGGAGGACGCCCCGGCACACCCACCCCAAAAAGTAATGCGTTTTCACGCCGTCGGCAACGGTTCAACCCGCAAGGATTCACCCCAGCGCGCGCTTCACGATCAGCGACAGCTTGTCCAGCATCGCCGGGTCGCGGTGGGACGGAGCGGTCATGATCGCGTTGTCGAGCGCGGTGTGGCAGCCCTGGGCGCAGGGGCCGTCGCGGTGCGCCACCTTGGGCGCCAGCGCCGACACCAGCGAGCGCGCCTTGCCGGCATTGGCGACCACCACCTTGATCACCGCATCGACCGAGACATGGTCGTGCCCCTCGTGCCAGCAATCATAGTCGGTGACCATCGCGACGGTCGCGTAGCACATCTCCGCCTCGCGGGCGAGCTTGGCCTCCGGCATGTTGGTCATGCCGATCACGTCGCAGCCCCAGCTGCGGTAGAGGTTCGATTCGGCGACGGTGGAGAATTGCGGCCCCTCCATCACCATGTAGGTGCCGCGCCGCTGGTGCGGGATGTCCAGTTCGGCCAGCGCCTGCTCGATCAGGTCGCCCAGCCGGCCGCAGACGGGATGGCCCAGCGCCACATGGGCGACCAGCCCGCTGCCGAAGAAGGTCTTGTCGCGGGCGAAGGTGCGGTCGATGAACTGGTCGATCACCACGAAGGTGCCCGGCGGCAGATGCTCCTTCAGCGAACCGACCGCGGAAACCGACAGGATGTCGGTCACGCCCAGCTGCTTCAGCGCGTGGATGTTGGCGCGGAAGTTCAGCTCCGACGGCGGAATCCGATGCCCGCGGCCATGGCGCGGCAGGAAGACCAGCTTGCGGCCCTCGAACTCGCCGGTCAGCAGCTGGTCGGACGGGTCGCCGAAGGGCGTCGTCACCGTGACCCAGCGTGTGTTCTCCAGCCCGTCGATGTCGTAAAGGCCGCTGCCGCCGATCACGCCCAGAACTGCGTCGTTCCCCATGGTCCGCTTTCTCCCGCTGACGATGGCGCGAGTATTTCGGGCATGGAGGAGGATTGCAACCGTCGCAGAGCCGGGACCGGAGGCCGCTACCCGGCCGCCTCTACCCGGCCGCCGCCGGCCGCCGGGGTCCGGCCAGACACAGCAGCAATGCCCCCAGCAGCAGCCCGGCGGCCAGCCCGCCGGCATGGGCGCCCCAGCCGACCTCCGCCAGAGGAGAGCCGGCAGGCGGCGGCATCAGCGTCATCGCCGCGTTGAGCAGCGCGAAGACGAGGATCGCCCCCTGCACCAGCCGCCGGGGAAGCCGCCGCGACAGCAGACCGAAGCGCGGGCGCATCCACAGGAAAGCCCCCATCAGCGCGCAGATCGCCCCGCTCGCCCCGATCAGCGGCGCCATCCGGTCGGCGGCCAGCAGCCCCTCGGTCAGCGCCGCCGCCACGGTGCCGGCGAAGAACAGCAGCAGATAGCGCAAGTGCCCGGCCTCGCGCTCCACCACGTCGCCCAGCAGCCACAGAACCGCCATGTTGGAGGTCAGGTGCGTGAGGTCGCCGTGGATCAGCACATGCCCGAACAGCCCGCGCCACAGGGCGGCGGTGGGCAGCGGCCCGGCCAGCTCGACCGTTCCGAAGAAATAGGCGGGCACGAAGGCGAAGGATTCCGGCGGAAGCTTCAGGACGAAGGCAAGGACGCAGACCAGGATGACGCTGCGGTTGGCATAGGGCGGCAGGGGCGCGGCGATGACCGGACGCTTCCCGCCTCCCCTGCCCCGCCCCTGCCGGTCCCCCTGCCCATCCCCCTGCCGATCCAGAGCCAGCGCCATCCCCCGCCTCCGCCCTTCGGTCACGCCACGCCGGTCCGCCAAGCTTTGCCGCGGCGATCGGTCTCACCCCAATGTAGGAAGGGGTATTGTGGAAGAACAGGCGTTTTCCGCGGCGCCCGGCTCCTTCCTATACCGGTCGGACGGATTGGAGAGGAACCCGCCGACTGTCACAGTGGCTCTACCATCCGGCGAGGATCCCTCCGCCGGACAATGACGACCGGGGAAGAAACGACCATGAACGAACGTCAGGATACCGGCAGCATGACGGTGGAACGCCAGGGCCGCGTCATGGTGCTGACCATGAGCGACGCCGGCACCCGCAACGCGCTCGGCCTGCGCATGATGGCCGCCGGCCGCGACGCGCTGGACGAGGCGACGCACGACCCCGGCATCGGCGCCGTCGTGCTGACGGGGGCCGGCGGCGCCTTCAGCTCGGGCGGGCACCTGAACAACCTCTATCACCACGGCAGCCGCTCGCGGTCGGAGAACCGGGACGGGATCGAGCGCTTCCACGGCTGGGTCCGCGCCATGCGCGAATGCCCCAAGCCGATCGTGGCAGCGGTCGAAGGTCCGGCGGCCGGGGCCGGATTCTCGCTGGCGCTGGCCTGCGACCTGATCGTCGCGGCGGAGGACGCGCAGTTCCTGACCGCCTACGTCAAGGTCGGGCTGACGGCGGACGGCGGCGCCTCCGCCTCGCTGGCCCGCGCGCTGCCGCCGCAGCTTTATGCGGAACTGATGCTGACCGGCGGCCCGGTGGACGCCGCCCGCCTGCATGCGGCGGGTGTCGTCAACCGCGTCACGGCACCGGGACGGGCGCTGCCGGAGGCGGTCGCCTGGGCGCAGACCATCGCCGAGGGCCCGAGCGGCGCCATGGGCCGGGCCAAGAAGCTGATGGAGCTGGCCTATGGCAGCTTCGCCACCCAGCTCGCCCGCGAAAGCGACCTGTTCGTCGAAGCCCTGCACCATGGCGAAGCGAAGGAGGGCATCACCGCCTTCTTCGAAAAGCGCCCGCCGGTGTTCCACAGGCGCTGACCGGGCCGGCCGGTGGCCGTCAGCGGACCAGGACGTGCGCCGCCTCCTTGGTCCGTTCGACCGCCCCGGCCACCTGATTGACCGCCGTGGAGATCGCCGTGATGTTGGCGGTCACCGTCGCCACGGCGGCCGATGCGGTCTGCATGTTGGCCGACATGTTCTGGGTGACGGCGCTCTGCTCCTCCACCGCGGAGGCGGTGCCGGTCACATGCTCCCGCACGACGGAGACCGCCTCGCGGATGGCGTTCAGGGCGCCGGCCACTTCGGTGGAGGTCGACTGGATGCCCTCGATTTCGGCGGAGATCTGTTCCGTCGCCTTGCCGGCCTGATTGGCAAGGTTCTTCACTTCGCTCGCCACGACGGCGAAGCCCTTGCCGGCCTCCCCCGCGCGGGCCGCTTCGATGGTGGCGTTCAAGGCCAGCAGGTTGATCTGGCCGGCGATGGAGTTGATGAGCCCGACGATGCCGTTCATCGCCTGGGCGGCGGCGGCCAGCCGGTCGGTGCTTTCCGCCACCGCCACGGTGCGGTCGAAGGCGCCATCGGTCGCGGCACGCGCGCGGACCATGCTCTGCGAGATCTCGGCGATAGAGGCGACCAGTTCCTCAGCGCTGGCGGCCACCGCCTGGACGCTGGCCGACGTCGAGCCGGCAGCGGTGTTGGCGGAGCCCGCCTCCCCCAGCGACAGGCGAAGAGCCTGATCGACCTCGCCGAAATTCTTGTCGATCATCACCTTCAGATTGTTCAGCAGGGCGACCTGGGCGGTGACGTCCACCGCGAACTTGACGACCTTCGTGACCTGCCCTTTCTCGTCGAAGATCGGGTTGTAGGCCCCTTCGATCCAAACGGCGTTGCCGGACTTGCCGATGCGCTTGTACTGTGCGGCCTGGAACTCGCCGCGGCGCAGGGTGTCCCAGAAGCGGGTGTAGTCGGCGCTGTTGCGCTGGGCCGGTTCGACGAACATGCTGTGATGCTTGCCGATCACCTCGTCCCGGCGATAGCCCATCACCTTCAGGAAATTGTCATTCGCTTTGGTGATGGTTCCGTCCGTGGTGAATTCGATCACCGCCTGAGACCGGCTGATCGCCGCCATCTGCGCCGCATAGTCGAGATTTTCCAGCCGTTCCTTGGCGTCGGCCCATTCGACGACGAAGCCGATGCGCTGGGTGCCTTCGGTTAGCGGGGTCACCAGCAGGTCGAACTGATGGCCGCCGACCTTGATGGTGGCGTTGTACGGCTTGGTCAGCGTGGCCAGCATCCGGCGTTGGTGGTCAGGGTTCTTGTGGAACACGTCGATGTTGCTGCCGACCAGCCGGCTGACGTCCAGCCGAGGCAAATCCTTGCGCAGGTCGCCTTCCGCTTCGCGCAGCAGCGTCACCACCGCCGGATTGACGTAGACGATGGTCAGATCCTCGTCGGCCACCATCACCTTCGCCCGCAGGGCATCGAGCGCCGACATCTTCCGCGCCAGCGCCCGGTTGACTTTTCCCCGTCCGAACATCGCCCCACCCCACCACAGTCCATAATATGTGGACTGATGATACATAAGCATGCGAACGGTTCTATTGGGGAAACTCCGGCAATCGCCGAAATTTGAAAATGTCACAATACGCTTTTCTAGAAGAATTCTATAATCCCCGATTGAAGTTGCCGCCCACCAACACACGCCCCAATTAACAAGATATCGCTTTGGCGGCCAGTCAATGGACTGAAGTTCTTATTACTCGATGCATGAAGTTTATCGTCGGGAGCAACAAGGCGACCATTTGGCTCCCGTTGCGCGACCACGCGACACCCCGCCGCAATTGACACATGCGCAGGTTCCACATGGTGTTGCGGGGCCGGCGGGGATATCTCCCGCCCGGCGATCCGAAAGGAGGTGACGCGAGTGAAGAAGTTCCTGAAGTGGCTCGACCGCTTCTGGTTCAAGTTGAAGATCGAGTTCCAAGCCGGCTTCAACAAGGACCGGGATAGCTAAGGGCCGACGGGCGGGGCCGGGAAACCGGCTTCGCCTTCAGGATGGAAACTCGCGTCACCTCCTGCCCACAAAGCTACCATGGCCGCCGCGGAGTTCAAGGCGGCAGACGGACGACACGACACCGCCCGATGGATTGCAGCGGCGGCAGACCCGCCATTGGGAGGAGATCGCGCCCGACGAACATGCCGCCATACGTTTGCATGTTGCCGCCCCAAGCCGCATAGTTGTATAAGCTTCGGGCATGACACAACCGCGCCGTCCCTTGTCCGATGCCGAAAGGCTCGATTGGATTCGCCTCATCCGCACCGAGAATGTGGGGCCGATCACCTTTCATCGCCTGCTGGAGCAGTATGGCAGCGCCCGCACGGCGCTGGACGCCCTGCCGGAACTGGCGCGGCGCGGCGGACGGACGAAGCCGCTTCGTGTGGCGTCCAAGGCCGATGCGGAGCGGGAGATGCAGGCGAACCGCCGCTTCGGCGCCCGGCTGATCTGCGCCTGCGAACCCGACTATCCGGAACCGCTGGCCGCGGTCGACGATGCGCCGCCGGTGATCTCGGTGGCAGGGCATGCCCATCTGCTGAGGCGGCGCGCGGTCGCCATCGTCGGGGCGCGCAACGCCTCGCTGAACGCCAAGAAGTTCGCCGAGTCGCTGGCACGGGAGCTTGGCGCGGCCGGGCTGCTGGTCGTCTCCGGCCTTGCCCGCGGCATCGACACCGCCGCCCATGCCGGCTCGATCGCCGGCGGCACCGCCGCGGTGCTGGCGGGCGGCATCGACGTCGTCTATCCGCCGGAGAATGAAGGACTCTACCGCGACATCGTGGCGCAGGGCGTGGTGGTGGCGGAAAGCGCCATCGGCACCCAGCCGCAGGCCCGTCATTTTCCCCGCCGCAACCGCCTGATCTCCGGCCTGTCGCTGGGCGTGCTGGTGGTGGAGGCGGCGCTGCGTTCCGGCTCGCTCATCACCGCTCGGATGGCGCTGGAACAGGGGCGCGAGGTGATGGCGGTGCCGGGTTCCCCGCTCGACCCGCGCTGCCACGGCACCAACAATCTGCTGCGCCAGGGGGCGACGCTGGTGGAGAGGGCCGACGACGTGCTGCGCGCCATCGAAAACCTGCGCCCGCCGACGCTGGCGGAACGGCCGCGCGACCTGTTCAGCGCCGCCGGATTGACCGCCGGACCCACCGCGGAACCGGACGAATCCGACCTTGCGAAGGCACGCGCCCTGGTGCTGGAAAACCTCGGCCCCTCGCCCGTCACCATTGACGAACTCGTCCGCGGGTGCCAATTGTCCGCTCCGGTGGTGCTGACCGTGGTTCTGGAACTTGAGCTTGCCGGCCGAGTCCAGCGTCTTCCCGGTCATCAGGTCTCTCTCGCCTGATCGGCAGCGCCGTGGTTTGAGTGGGCATACGCGAAGGGCTGGTTTCTTGCCGGGCAGCAACGTCGTCATCGTCGAATCGCCGGCCAAGGCGAAGACCATCAACAAGTATCTGGGCGACGACTACACCGTCATCGCCAGCTTCGGCCATGTCCGCGACCTTCCGGCGCGGGACGGGTCGGTGCGCCCGGATGAAGACTTCGCGATGGAATGGGAGCTGGGCGACCGCTCCCGGCGCCACATCGACGAGATCGCCAAGGCGGTGAAGTCGGCCGACCGCGTCTATCTCGCAACCGACCCGGATCGCGAGGGAGAGGCCATCGCCTGGCACCTGTCGGAGCTGCTGCGCGAAAAGCACCTGACCGACAATCGCGACGTCCAGCGCATCACCTTCAACGAGATCACCAAGAGCGCGGTGCAGGCCGCCATCGCCAACCCGCGCGACGTGTCGCGCGAACTGGTCGACGCCTATCTGGCGCGCCGGGCGCTGGATTATCTGGTCGGCTTCACCCTGTCGCCGGTGCTGTGGCGCAAGCTGCCGGGCTCCAAGTCGGCCGGCCGCGTGCAGTCTGTGGCGCTGCGCCTGATCTGCGAGCGCGAGTCGGAGATCGAGGTCTTCAAGCCGCAGGAATACTGGTCCATCGCGGTGGGCTTCACCACGCCGGCCGGCTCCTCCTTCACGGCGTCGCTGACCCAGCTGGACGGGAAGAAGCTCGACAAGTTCGGCCTGCCCAACCGCGAGGCGGCCGAGGCCGCGGTGGCGAAGATCCGCCCGCAGGCCTTCGCCGTGTCGCAGGTGGAGCGCAAGCAGAGCCGCCGCAACCCGTCGCCGCCCTTCACCACCTCCACCCTGCAGCAGGAGGCCTCGCGCAAGCTGGGCTTCGGCGCCACCCGCACCATGCGCACGGCGCAGCGGCTGTATGAGGGCGTGGACATCGGCGGCGAGACGGTCGGCCTCATCACCTATATGCGAACCGACGGCGTCAGCCTGTCGCAGGAAGCCATCGACGGCGCCCGCAGCCTGATCGGCTCCCAGTATGGCGAGCGCTACGTGCCGGCCCAGCCGCGCGTCTACAAGACCGCCGCCAAGAACGCCCAGGAGGCCCACGAGGCCATCCGGCCGACCGACCTGCAGCGCCGCCCGGACACGGTCTCCGCCTATCTGGAAGGGGACGAGCTGCGGCTCTACGAGCTGATCTGGAAGCGCACGCTGGCCAGCCAGATGGAAAGCGCCGTTCTGGACCAGGTGGCGGTGGACATCGCCAGCCCGTCGAAGGACGTGGTGCTGCGCGCCACCGGCTCCATCGTCGTGTTCGACGGCTTCCTGAAGGTCTACCAGGAGGACCGCGACGACGCGGCCGAGGACGACCAGCAGGAGCGCCGCCTGCCGGCGATGGACCAGGGCGATGCGCTCGACCGCGGCGACATCAATCCGGAACAGCATTTCACCCAGCCGCCGCCGCGCTATTCCGAAGCCAGCCTCGTCAAGAAGCTGGAAGAACTCGGGATCGGCCGGCCGTCCACCTACGCCTCGATCCTGCAGGTGCTGCAAGACCGCAATTACGTCCGGCTGGACAAGCGGCGCTTCATTCCGGAGGACCGCGGCCGGCTGGTGACCGCCTTCCTGGAGAATTTCTTCCACCGCTATGTGGAGTACAACTTCACGGCGGAGCTGGAGAACCAGCTGGACGAGATCTCCGACGGCAAGATCGACTGGAAGACCGTCCTGCGCGATTTCTGGACCGCCTTCGACGCGGCGGTGAACGGCACCAAGGATCTGACGATCACCCAGGTGCTGACCACGCTCGACAACGAGCTGGGCGCCCATTTCTTCCCCGCCGCCACCGAGGACGGCCACGACCCGCGCGTCTGCCCGGTCTGCCGCGAGGGCCGGCTGGGGCTGAAGCTGGGCAAGATGGGCGCCTTCATCGGCTGCTCGCGCTATCCGGAGTGCCGCTACACCCGGCCGCTGGCCGTCGCCAACGACGAGAACGGCGAGGCGCAGGAAGGCCCGCGCGAGCTGGGCAACGATCCGGAAACCGGCCTGCCGGTGACGGTGCGCCGCGGCCCCTTCGGCGCCTACATCCAGCTGGGTCCGGCGCCGGCCGCCGCGACTCCGCCTGAGGAACCGGCCGCCGAGGAGCCCGCTGCCGACGGCAAGAAGCCCAAGGCGAAGAAAAAGAAGAAGGACGACACGCCGAAGCCCAAGCGGGTGTCCCTGCCCAAGGGCATGGCCGCGGCCGACGTCGATCTCGACACCGCGCTGAAGCTGCTGGCCCTGCCCCGCAGCATCGGCAATCACCCGGAAACGGGCGAGGAGATCAGCGCCGGTATCGGCCGCTTCGGTCCCTACCTGAAGCATGGCAGCGTCTACAAGTCGCTGACGCCGGACGACGACGTGCTGACCATCGGCATCAACCGCGCTGTCGACCTGCTGGCCGGTGCGGCCAAGAAGGCGTCGGCCCCGGCCAAGACGCTGGGCGACCATCCCAAGACCGGCAAGCCGATCACCATGGGCTCCGGCCGCTTCGGCCCCTATGTGAAGCACGCCAGCGTCTATGCCTCGATCCCCAAGGGGACCGAGCCGGACAGCGTCACGCTGGAACAGGCGCTGGAGCTGATCGACGCCAAGGTCGCCAAGGACGCCGCCAAGAAGGGCAAGGCCCCGAAGGACGCCGAACCGGCCAAGGCCGAGGGCACGGAGGCGGAGAAGCCCGCCAAGGCGAAGGCCCCGGCAAAGACCGCGGCCAAGAAGCCCGCCGCCAAGAAGGCGACCAAGGCCAAGGCGGCCAAGGACGCTCCGGCGGAGGCCGCGGCACCGAAGAAGAAGACCGCCAAGGCATCGTGACCGGGCGGCAGGCGGCGCATGGCTGGGATTGAGCGATGGCGACGATCCGTGAAGCGCTGCTTGCCGCCCTCGACCACCACGCCGCCGGCCGGCTCGATGCGGCAGCGACGCTCTACGGCCGCATCATCGAGGCCGATCACGGCCAGGCGGATGCCCATCATCTGCTGGGCGTAGCGCTGACGCAGATGGGGCGCGCGGCCGAGGCCGTCGCGTCCTTCCGGACGGCGATCCGTCTCGGGCCGGAACTGGCCTCCTACCGGTCGAATGCCGGAAATGCCCTGAAGGCGCTCGGGCGGCAGGACGACGCGCGCGCCTGCTGCCGCGTCGCGCTTGCCCTGGAACCCGATCATCCGGATGCGCTGGGCAATCTCGCCGCCATGACCGCCGATCCGGCCGAAGCGCTGGCGCTTGCCCGCCGCAGTGGCCGTCTCGACCCGCTGAAGGAAGAGACGGCGTTCAATTGCGGCGTTCTGCTGCGCCGGCTCGGGCGCGGGGAGAGGCGCTGGACAGCTTCCGCGCCTGCCTGCCGCTGTCGCCCGCCCATGCCGCGGCGCTTCATGCCACGGCCGAACTGCTGGAAGCCGACCGGCCGGCGGAGGCCGCCGTCACCTTCCTGCGGGTCGCCCGTCTGGTCCCGGACTCCTTCGGCTCGACCCTTCGCGCCGCCATGGCCCTGTCGCGATCCGGCGCGGTGGACGGCGCCATTGCGCTCCTCGACGATCTGGTCCGCAAGGCCCCGGATTTGGCGGAGGCCCACTTCAACCGCGCCGGCCTTCATCACGAATCGGGCAGCCTGGAGGCCGCGTCGGCCGGCTACCGCCGGACGCTTGCGCTGACGCCGGGCGATGCCGAGGCATGGTACAGCCTCGCGTCCGTCGAGAAGGACCGGCACCGGATGGATGCCGCAACCGCGGGATACCGCCGGGCGCTGGCCGTCGATCCGTCTCTCCAGGCGGCGCAACTCGATCTTCGCCTCGTGCTCGGCCGTCAGTTTCCGGCCTGGCATTTCACCATGCTGGCCGATCAGGCCCGCAATGCCGCCTACCAGCGTGCGATCGGCGCGGCGGTGAAGCCCGGCATGATCGTTCTGGAGATCGGCACCGGTGCCGGCCTGCTCGCCCTGATGGCCGCGAGGGCCGGCGCCGCCCATGTCTACAGCTGCGAACTGTCGCGGCCGCTGGCGGAGCTTGCGCGGGGGATCGTGGCCGATAACGGACTGTCGGACCGGATCACCATCATCAACAAGCGGTCGTCGGAACTGCGCGTCGGACTCGATCTTCCCGAACCGGCCGATCTGCTGATCTCCGAAATCCTCGACGCCGGACTGCTGGGCGAGGGGGCCGCGGCAAGCGTCGCCAAGGCCGCGCGATCCCTGGTGAAGCCCGGCGCCGCGATCCTGCCGCAAGGCGCGGTCATCAAGGCGATGCCGATCGAATGCCCGGCCCTGCGCAGCGTGAACCCGGTCGGCACCATCGCCGGCTTCGACCTGTCCCGGCTGGAGGCGTATCGCAACCCCTCCTACATGGTGCTGGCCTTGAACGACCTGCCGCACCGGCCTCTGGGGCCGCCGACCGATGTCTGCTGGATCGACCTGCGCAATCCGCCCGCGCATGGTCCGGTCGGCTCCGCCCGCCTCTCCATTGCCGCCGACGGTGCCCTGCACGCCATCGCCTTCTGGTTCGAACTGCACATCGACGACCGGACGGTGCTGTCCACCGCCCCCGGGTCGGAGTCGCGCCATTGGCAGCAGGCCCTGCAGTTCCTGACGAGCGACCGGACGGTCCAAGCCGGCGACATGGTCGAAGCCGGCCTGAGCTACATCGCCGGACGCCTTCACTTCTCGATCTGACCATCCCTGCCGCGACGGTCTGTGCCACATCGGCGGCCAAATTCCCTATTTGTGAAGTAGATTTAATTTCAGTTATAGCAGATTTTTCCGTTGAACTCTTTCGCCGGCTGTCGTCTCATTCCACCCGGCCCGCAGGTTCCCCGTGTTACCCGCAGGCCGGGCGCGTTAAGCTGCCGGCGCTGCGCAACCCAAGCAATACGGGAGGACAACGACCATGAGCGCCGCGGTTTCCACACATGAGCCCCATGCCCCGCAGGATGCCCCGATGGTCCTGCGCCAGGACCGCGATGGGGTCGCCACGCTGACGCTGAACCGGCCAAAGGCGCGCAACGCGCTGTCGGTGGGGCTGATGGCGGCGCTGCAGGACGCGCTGGACGCCATAAACGAGGATCGTTCCGTCCGCGCCGTGGTGCTGGCCGGGGCCGGCGGGGCCTTCTGCGCCGGGCATGACCTGAAGGAGATGCGCGCTGCCCCGTCGCGCGAGCTGTACGAAGCGCTGTTCACCCAGTGCTCCCGCCTGATGCTGACGATCAACCGCATCCGCCAGCCGGTGATCGCCAAGGTGCGCGGCGTGGCGACCGCCGCCGGCTGCCAGCTGGTGGCGACCTGCGACCTCGCCTATTGCGAAGAGGACGCGCGTTTCGCCACGCCGGGGGTGAATATCGGGCTGTTCTGCTCGACGCCGATGGTGGCGCTGACCCGCGCGGTCGGGCGCAAGGCGGCGATGGAGATGCTGCTGCTGGGCGACCTGATCGACGCCGAGGAGGCGGAGCGCATCGGCCTCGTCAACCGCGCGGTTCCCGCCGACCAGCTGGACGAGGTGGTGGACGGCGTCGCAGCCAAGATCGCGTCGAAGTCGCCGCTGACGCTCGCCACCGGCAAGGAGGCCTTCTACCGCCAGATCGAACTGGACGCGGAAGGGGCCTATGCCTATGCCGCCCGGGTGATGACCGAGAACATGATGGCGCAGGACGCCGCCGAGGGCATCGACGCCTTCCTGGGCAAGCGGACGCCGGTCTGGTGCGGCCGATGACCGACCTCAAGACGAGCGAGATCAAGGTCACCGATCCGGCCGGCTACACCGACGTCTTCCTGCGCACCGTCCTGGAAAACGCGAAGAGCATCGCCGTGGTTGGGGCCAGCGCCGATCCGGTGAAGGCCAGCTTCTTCGTGATGAAGTATCTGCGCGACAAGGGCTACACGGTGATCCCGGTCAACCCGAAGATGGCCGGGCAGACCATTCTCGGCCTGCCCGTCTACGCCAGCCTGAAGGAGTTACCGGAGCCGCCGGACATGGTGGACGTCTTCCGCAACTCCGCCGCCGCCGGCGGGGTGACGGACGAGGCCATCGCCGCCGGGGCCAAGGTGGTGTGGATGCAGCTGGGCGTGCGCAACGACGAGGCCGCGGCGCGGGCGCAGGCCGCCGGCCTGACCGTGGTGATGGACCGCTGCCCCAAGATGGAGATCCAGCGCCTGTACGGCGAGATCGGCCGGATCGGGGTCAATTCCAATGTGCTGGTGACGCGCCGCATGGCGCCGACGAAATCGTTCAAAAAGCTGATCTGAAAAACTGGGGGAACCACGCAGATGACTGAGCAGAAGAGCTTCGGATTCGAGACCCGCGCCATCCATGCCGGCGCCGCTCCCGACCCGGCGACCGGCGCGCGGCAGACGCCGATCTACCAGACCACCAGCTTCGTCTTCGAGGATGTCGACGACGCCGCCTCGCTGTTCAACCTGCAAAAGGTCGGCTTCATCTATTCCCGCCTGACCAACCCGACGGTGGCGGTGCTGGAGGAGCGTCTGGCGAACCTGGAGGGCGGCGCCGGCGCCACCGCGACTTCGTCCGGCCACGCGGCCCAGCTGCTCGCCCTGTTCCCGCTGATGGCGCCGGGCGACCACATCGTCGCGTCGAAGAAGCTCTATGGCGGCTCGCTGAACCAGCTCGGCATCAGCTTCCCGCGTGCCTTCGGCTGGCAGCCGAGCTTCGTCGACACCGACGACGTGAACACCGTCAAGGCGGCGCTGACCGAGAAGACCAAGGCGATCTTCGTGGAAAGCCTTGCCAACCCCGGCGGCGTGGTGACCGACATCGAGGCCATCGCGAAGATCGCCGACGAGGCCGGCATCCCGCTGATCGTCGACAACACGCTGGCGACGCCCTACCTCATCAACCCGATCCAGTGGGGCGCCACGCTGGTGGTGCATTCGACCACCAAGTTCCTGTCCGGCAACGGCACCTCGGTCGGCGGCGTGGTGGTGGACAGCGGCAAGTTCGACTGGAGCAAGTCCGGCAAGTTCCCGGCGCTGAGCGAGCCCGACCCTGGCTATCACGGCCTGCGCTTCCATGAGACCTTCGGCCATCTGGCCTTCACCATCCACGGCCATGCCGTCGGCCTGCGCGATCTGGGGCCGAGCCAGGCGCCGATGAACGCCTTCCTGACGCTGAACGGCATCGAGACGCTGCCGCTGCGCATGCAGCGCCACGCCGACAGCGCGCTGAAGGTGGCCCGGTTCCTGGAAAGCCACCCCGCGGTGGGCTGGGTCAGCTATGCCGGGCTGGAATCGTCGAAGTACCACGCGCTCGCGCAGAAGTACCTGCCGCGCGGCGCCGGTGCGGTTCTGACCTTCGGCGTCAAGGGCGGCTTCGAGGCCGGCGTGAAGGTGGTGGAGAGCGTGGAACTGTTCAGCCACCTCGCCAACATCGGCGATGCCCGGTCGCTGATCATCCACCCGTCCTCGACCACCCACCGCCAGCTGTCGGCGGAGGCCCAGGCCTCGGCCGGCGCCGGCCCCGAGGTGATCCGCCTGTCCATCGGGCTGGAGACGCCGGAGGACATCATCGCCGACCTGGATCAGGCGCTGAACAAGACGATTGCGTAAGGCTCTCGGTCCGGCGGCGGGGTCACTCCGCCGCCGGCAGGGGCTCCGCCACCGGCTCGGCCTTGCGGCGGTCGTCGGGCAGCAGCAGGGCGGCGGCGAAGGCCAGGGCGGCCAGCGCCGACAGGGTCAGGTAGAGCATGGTGAACTCGCCGGTGCGCTCATAGACCCAGGCGACCAGCTGGACCGCCAGCGGGCCTGCGCCGAAGGACAGGATGTATTTGGCGCCGAAGGCCAGACCGCGGTGCTTGTCCGGGGTGTAGCGGGCCAGCAGCATGTTCTCCGCCGGAATCTGCGTCTGCGAGGCGATGACGACCAGGGCGGCGGCGGCCACCAGCGGCAGGTCGGCCAGCACCGCGACCGCCGCCATCAGCGGGATCTGGGCCAGCAGGCAGAGCATGTAAACCCTTTTGAGCGAATGGCGGTCGGCCAGCACGCCGCCGATCATCTGCGGCAGGGCGGAGATCAGGTAGACCGCCGTCACCAGCCCGCCGACCCCCAGCGTTCCGCCGCCGAGCCAGCCGCCCAGACGCGCCTCGAACAGCTTGGGCAGCACGACCTGCATGGCGTTGAAGATCAGCCCGGCGCAGACCATGGTCAGCGACAGCACGAAGAAGGCGCGCACCACGTCGCCGCGCGACGGCTTGGGCTGCGGCTTCACGTCGGCGTGGCGGTCCTGGACGATGCCGCTCATGATGAGCAGGGCCAGGGCGGCGCCCATCACGAGGCAGAGCGCGCCGGGGATGATGAAGGCCATGCGCCAGTTCAGCCATTCCGTCAGGCTGCCGGCGACCACCGCGGCGGTGGCGACGCCGAAGGTGCCGAACAGGCCGAGCCAGCCCATCGCCTTGCCGCGATTCTCCGCATTCGCCATCATCCAGGCCATGCCGACGGGGTGGTAGATCGACGCCCCCAGCCCCAGCAGGGCCAGCGACCACATCAGCATCTCCGGCCCGTTCGACAGCCCGGCCAGCACCGCCCCGCCGCCGGTCATCAGGTAGAAGACGGCCATCATGCCGGCCGAACTCCAGCGGTCGCCCAGCCAGCCGGCCAGCGGCGCCCCCAGCCCGATCATGAAGGCGCCCAGCGTCCACAGCCGGATCAGCTCGTCATAGGAGAGCTTCCATTCGGTCTCCAGCGCCAGAACGATGGTGAGGAACAGCGCCGACACGATGTGCATCAGCGTGTGCCCGACCCAGGCGAAGCCGACGGACAGCCGGGCCGAGGTCGGCGACGGCAGGGCGCTGGCGGATGGATGGCTCATCGAACGTCTCCGGCCCCGGATTTGTCCTCGCGGGGGAATGTTTCACGGGCAAGCGAAGAGCAAAGGCTGGCACGGGATGGTTGAACCGTCCAATGCGCCTGCCTCATGGCGGGCATGCTGCATGGAGTCGGAGAGCTGCAGCGAGCAGCCTGATGTGGTGAACTGCCATATGTGTCTTCACCACATCGCGGGGGCGACCTATATTGAAGCATGCATAAAGCCGCGCTCATCCTTTCCCGCAAGACCGTCTACGACGACGGTAGCATCGTACAAGTGCGGGTCTGGTCGGTTGCGGCTCCGGTGCCGCCGTCGGAACACCGGTACAAATACAGCCTGTTCTACGGCAGGCACGGCGAGCGGATCGTCGGGTACGACAACGAGAAGGGCAAGGGCGACCACAAGCACATCCGGGGTCAGGAAGTGCCGGTTCGGTTCGAAACCATCGAGCGGTTGATCGACGAGTTCTTCACCGATGTTGCCGCGGTCAGGGAGGGAAGATTATGACGACGCTTCAGATCCACATCGGTGTCGATCTCCATGCCGAGGCGGCTGCGATCAAGGATGCTCTCCGCCGCCATGAAGCGGGGGAGACCGTCCGGGAACACCACATCACCTTCGAGTCCTTCGAGGGGATGGCCCGGATCCTGACGCCGAAGCGGCTGGAAATCCTTCGGTATCTGCACCGCAATCCCACCGCGAGCATCCGGGCGCTTGCCGGAGCGCTGGGCCGCGATTATCGCAACGTCCACCTGGATGTGACGGCGCTGGTCGAGGCCGGTCTGATCGACGATCAGGATGGATTGCGCGTCGAATACGACGATGTCGAGATGAAGATGGCGCTCTGACCGGCAATGCTCAGTCGTGAACGTTCCCGCGCATCTTCTTCACCTCCGACCGCTTGGCCTTGCCTTCCAGCCGCCGCTCCTTGGAACCCTTGGTCGGTTTGGTCGGGCGGCGGGGCGGCGGCGGAGGGGCGGCGGCTTCGCGGATCAGGTCGATCAGGCGTTCGCGGGCGTCCTCGCGGTTGCGCATCTGCGAACGGTAGCGGTCGGCCACCAGGATCAGCACGCCGTCCTGGGTCAGGCGGGAGCCGGCCAGCCGCTCCAGCCGGTGGCGCACCGGGTCGGGAAGGTTGGGCGAGCGGCGCACGTCGAAGCGCAGTTGGACCGCCGTCTCCGTCTTGTTGACATGCTGGCCGCCGGGGCCGGAGGCGCGGACGAACTCCTCCTGCAGCTCGCTTTCGTCCAGGCTGATGCGGGGGTTGACCCGGATCATGCCGGACTCTCCAGCGGGTGGCGGGCGCGGAAGGCGCGGGCGAGTGCCGCGAAGCCGGCGACGTCGATCTCCTCCGCCCGCGCGGTCGGGGCGATGCCGGTCTCCTCCAGCAGCGCCTCGGCGTTGCCCAGCGACTTCAGGCTCTGGCGCAGCATCTTGCGGCGCTGGCCGAAGGCGGCGGCGGTGACCTGCTCCAGCGCGCGCCAGTCGGCCGGCTCCGGATTGGCCCGCGGGGTGAGGTGGACGACCGTCGATTCGACCTTCGGCGGCGGGGTGAAGGCGCGCGGCGGCAGGTTGAACAGCACGCGGGCGTCGGAGCGCCATTGGGTGATGACCGACAGCCGGCCATAGGCCTTGCTGCCCGGCTTCGCCACCAGCCGGTCGGCGACCTCCTTCTGGAACATCAGCGTCAGGCTGACATAGGCGTCGATGCGCGCCAGCCAGCCGAGCAGAAGCGGCGTCGCGACGTTGTAGGGAAGGTTGGCGACGATGGCGCGCGGCGCGGGGGCGAGGTCCTCCGGGTCCACCGTCAGGGCGTCGGCCTCCACGATGCTCAGCCGGCCCTGCGATGCCTCGATGACGTCCTGCAGCGCCTCGATGAAGCGGCGGTCGCGTTCGATGGCGATCACCTTGACCGCGTTGGTCGCCAACAGCGCGCGGGTCAGGCCGCCGGGACCGGGGCCGACCTCGATGGCGGTGGTGCCGGCCGGAAGGTTGGCCGAGCGCGCGATCCGTCCCGTCAAATTCAGGTCGAGCAGGAAGTTCTGCCCCAGCGCCTTGCGCGCCTCCAGCCCGAAGCGCGCGATCACGTCGCGCAGCGGCGGCAGGGCATGCGGGTCGAAAGCGGCGGGCGCGGCAGGGGCGGAGATCGGGTCGGTCATCCCCGACTTATAGGCATCCCCCGCGCGCTTCACCAGACGGCAGTTTGCAACAGTTGCTACAGCAGGCGGCGCAGCAGCACGACGGTGGCCACGCCGGCCGCCACCGCCACCACCATCGGCACGCGCCGGGCGATCAGGCAGACGAAGGCGGCGGCCAGCGCGTCGGACGGGCGCGACAGGGCGGCGGGCGCCACCAGCGCCACCAGCACCGCGCCCGGCGTGGCTTCCAGCGCCGCATTGGCCGCCGGGCCGAGCCGCACCCGCGCCACCAGCCACGGCCCGCCGATCCGGGTCATCCAGGTGACCAGCGCCCCGCCCAGTGCGATGGCGAGGATGCTCCAGTCCAGATGCAGCGACTCAAGCATCGCCCGCCCTCCCCTGCCACTTGGCCTGAACCGCGGCGACGGCGCCGCCGGCCAGCGCACCGGCGATGATGTGCCAGGTGCCGCCGGGCGACAGCGCATGCACGGCCAGCGCGGCGGCAGCACTCGCCAGCCAGGGCGGCAGCGAGCCGGCTCCCTGCCAGAATCCGGCAAGCAGACAGAGGAAGACGGCGATGAAGGTGAAATCCAGCCCCCAGGCGGTCGGGTCGGCGATCAGGGCGCCGGCCAGCGTGCCGGCCACCGTGCTGGCGAGCCACGCCAGATAGAGCGTCGCCGCCACCCCGTACCAATAGGCCAGCGTCAGTTCCGGCCCGCGGCGCAGGGCCAGCGCCCATTGCTCGTCGGTCATGAAGAACAGCGCCAGACCGGCCCGCGCGCGGGGGATGCCGCGGAAGCGCGGCTCCAGCGTCGCCCCCATCAGCAGGTGGCGCAGGTTGACCAGCAGGATCGCGCCGACCACGGCCAGACCGGCGGTGCCCCCGCTCCCATTTTTGTCCAGAAGCTCGACGGCGACGAACTGGGAGCTGCCGGCGAAGACCAGGGCGCTCATCAGCCCCATGTCCAGCGCCGACAGGCCGGCCTTGGCGGCGAGGCTGCCCAGCAGGAAGCCGAAGGGAACCGCGCCCGCCACGATGGGCAGGCAATGGACGACGCCCGCCGCGAACTCCTGTCGCGGGGATGCCGGGATGGTGATGCTGTCCATGCTCATGCGCGGCAAGCTAGGCGGCCGCGGCGGCGGCGTCTTGGACGGGATTGCTGCCGCGCCGGTATTGGCCGGGGGAGACGCCGACCCGCCCCTTGAACACCCGGTTGAAATGCGCCTGATCGCAGAAGCCGCAGGCCAGCGCCACGTCGGCGAGCGGCAAAGGCCCGGCAAGCAGCCGCTTGGCCCGGGCGACCCGCCGGTCGGTCAGGTAGCCGTGCGGGGTCGTTCCCACCGCCGCGCGGAACACGCGCAGCAGATGGAAGCGGCTGAGCCCCGCCGCCTCGGCCAGATCGGCCAGTTCCACCGGACTGTCGAGATGGGCGTCCAGATACTCCCGCGCGCGGCGGACCGCCGCCGGCTCCCGCCCCGCATCCCGTGGACGCACCGTCAGGTCGCCGTGGCGCAGGGCCAGCGCGGTGAAGGCGCGCAGCGCGTCCGTGTCGGTGCGCAGCGCCTCGCGATGTGGTCCCTCCAGCCCATGATGCAGGCCGCGCAGGGCCTGGAACAGCGCCGGGTCGTCCAGTTCGGTGGCGGCGAAATGCGGCGTGACGGTCCGGCCCAGCGCGTCGGCCATCGCCTGCTCGAACAGGGCCACCGACGGGTAGAACATGCGGTAGGCATAGCCGTCCTCCGCCGGACGGCCGTCATGCAGGACCTCCGGGTCGAGCACCACCACCTGCCCCGCCCGCGCCACCCGTTCGGTGCCGCGGCAGCGGTACAGCTCGGTCCCGGCGGTGATGACGCCGACCACATAGGTCTCGTGGGTGTGCGGCGCGTAGCTGTGGCGCTGGAAGCGGGCGTTCAGGCATTCCATGCCGTCGAAGCGCGCTTCCCGCCACAGCCGGGCGAAATCGCCGCCGGCGGCCGGTGCCTGCATCAATGCGGATTGCTGGTCCATGCCGCAGTCTAACAGGCGGGGACGGCGGTCGTCTTGGACAGGATTGCGGGGACAGGATTGCCGGGACCGGATTGCGGCCTAGGCTATGCGTCGGCCGACGGCATGCTCCGCCGGGTTGCCGGTATGGTCGGGGAAGGGGACGCCGTGGCCCGGCTGGTGGCTGTCATGGACAAGACACGCATCGGCGATCAATGGCCACAGGTGGGAGCGGAGGAAGCGCTGGTCCTGCCAGCGGTCGGCTTCCACCGCAGCGAAGCGCTCGACCAGCGGCGCCAGCGGCGGCAGCAGACCGGCGGTCCCGCCCCACATGCCGGCCAGCATCAATTCGCTGTGCAGCGGGTGGTCGCGCATGACGTGGAAGGGCTTGCCCGAGGCGATCCATGCCTCCACCGCCGCCCATTCGCGCGGACCGACGCGCGAATCGCAATCGCGGCAGACGAAACGGCGGACGGTCGGATCGTCGGAAGCCAGGAAGCGCCAGTAGAGGCCGCTGACCGGGCCGCTGCCGGGCGGCATCGCCACCCGTTCCGCCCCCAGTTCGTCCAGCTCCGCCAGAATCTCCGGCGGCACGCTGTCGTCGTGGTAAATCCGGCAGGTCCAGCCGGGATAGACCGACCGCACCAGCCGGGCATTCTCCACCGCGCCGCGGCGGTAGATGTCGGCCGTCCCCCATAGGCTGAAGGCGACCACGTCGCGGATGCGGCCCTCCGGAGCGGCCGGGCGCTCGCGAAGCGGCGGCAGGGCGAGCGCCGCGCCTTCCTGCGCCGCGATCCGCTTTTTCATCGCGAGGAGCCTGTCGCCCTCGGCCAGCGCCTCCTCCTCCCGGTAGGACTGGAAGAGGGTGATGGCGAGGTTCTCGCGGGCGTCGAGGAAATCGGGTGCCAGCGCCGCCGCCCGGCCCAGAATCGCCGCCGCCTGCTCCAGCGCCGCCAGATCGAGCCCGGCCACCTGCCGGGTGACGACGCCGAGGTTGAAGACCGCCCCGACATGGTCGGGTTGCAGCGCCAGCGACCGCCGGTAACGGGCCAGCGCATCGCCGGGCCGCCCGGCGCGTGACAGGGCGTTGCCGAGTTGGAACAGCCGCTCCGCCGTCGGCGGTTCCAAGGCGTTCAGGCGCGACAGATCGGCGACCGCCGGCTCCGCCCGCCGCTGCTCCAGATGGTCGAGGCCGCGCAGCTCCAGCAACAGGCCCAGCCGTCGCCGGGTCTCGCCGTCTTGCTGGTCGAGCGTCAACGCCCGGTCCAGCGCATCGATGGCGGCGCCGGTGTCGCCCGTCATCTGCGCCGCCACGCCGAGGAGGGCGAGGGCCGCCGCGTCGCCCGGCCGCAGGGCGGCGGCGCGGCGCTGGCCGGCCATGGCCTGCACAGGCAGCCCGAGCGCCTGATGGACTTTGCCGAGGTCGCGGTGGTAGTCGGCGATGTCCGGCTGGCCCCGCACCGCATCGGCGATGCGTGTCGCCGCGTCCTCCAGACGACCGGTCTGCGCCAGCAGCATGCCCAGCAGATGGGAAGCGGCGGCTGTGTCGGGAGCGGCGTCGAGGATGCGGCCATAGAGGATTTCCGCCTCCCGCAGCCGCCCGGCCCCGTGGTGGTCGACAGCGACCCGCAAGGCTTCCTGAATCGAGGCCATGACACTCCCCAAACACATCCCGGACAATGACGGGCGGAACGGCCGAAAACAGCGGCGCACACTGTCGCACAGCCGCAATCCGCTGCCTATCGGCCAAGGCCGCGCAGACGCCTACTCCTCCTCGCCGTCGCCCAGCAGATAGTCGATGTCGCCGCCGTCGAGCGCGCTGACCAGCCCCTTGCCCTCGATGGTGGCGGCGGACAGGCTGCCCTTGCGGCGCTGCAGGTCGAGGATGCGTTCCTCCACCGTGTTGGCGGCGATCAGCTTGTAGACGAAGACCGGCTTGTCCTGGCCGATGCGATAGGCGCGGTCGGTGGCCTGATCCTCGGCCGCCGGGTTCCACCAGGGATCGTAATGGATCACCGTGTCGGCCGCGGTCAGGTTCAGGCCGCGCCCGCCGGCCTTCAGGCTGATGAGGAAGACCGGGACCTCGCGGTTCTGGAAGCGGTTCACCGGCTCGGCGCGGTCCAGCGTGCGGCCGGTCAGCTCCACATAGGGGACGGCGGCCTTCTCCAGCTCCAGCTTGATGAGGTCCAGCATGGTGGTGAACTGCGAGAAGATCAGGATGCGCCGGCCTTCCGGCACCATCTCCTTCACCATCTCGGTCAGGGCGTGCAACTTGGCGCTCTGGCGTGTTTTGCCGCCCATCGCCGCGACGGATTTCAGCAGGCGCGGGTCGCAGCAGACCTGCCGCAGCTTCAGAAGCGCGTCGATCACCGCGATGGCGTTCTGGCCCAGCCCCTTGCCGCTGGCGGCCAGCGCGGCGCGCACCGTCTCGTTCACCGACAGGCGGATGGTCTCGTACAGGTCGCGCTGGTCGCGGTCGAGGTCGATGCGCACCACCACCTCGGTCTTCGGCGGCAGCTCCTTCGCCACCGCCTCCTTGGTGCGGCGGAGCAGGAAGGGGCGGATGCGGCGCATCAGCAGGTTGGCGCGGGTGTTGTCGCCGCGCTTCTCGATCGGCACGCGGTAGCGCTTGCCGAACTCCTTGCGGTCGCCCAGCAGGCCCGGCATCAGGAAGGCGAACTGGCTCCACAGCTCGCCCAGATTGTTCTCCACCGGCGTGCCGGACAGGCAGAGCCGGTGCCGCGCCGGCAGCGCCGCCACCGCGCGGGTCGCCTTGCCGTCGGGGTTCTTGATCGCCTGCGCCTCGTCCAGGACGAGCATGTGCCAGGTCAGCCGCTTCAGCAGGTCGACGTCGCGCGCCACCACACCGTAGGTGGTCACCACGATGTGGGCGCGGTCGATGTCGGCCAGCTTGCCGTGGCGGTCGACGCCGTGCAGCACCACGACCCGCAGATGCGGGGTGAAGCGCTCCGCCTCCGCCGTCCAGTTGGGCACGAGGCTGGTCGGCACCACCACCATGCAGGGCTCGGTCAGCCGGCCCTCATGCTCTTCCATGGCGATGTGGGCCAGCGTCTGGGCGGTCTTGCCCAGCCCCATGTCGTCGGCCAGGATGCCGGCGACGTTGTTGGCACGCAGGCTCTGCATCCAGGCCAGCCCGGCGCGCTGGTAATCGCGCAGCTCGCCGCGGAAGCCCGGCGGCGGCGTCATATCGCCGGGAACCTCGTCGGCGCGCAGGCGCTGCAGATAGCCGTCGATCTGCGCCGTCTCGTCGCCGCGCCGGGCGATCAGGTCGTCGATGTCCAGCAGGGAGTCGGCTTCGGCCAGCGGAACCTTCAGCCGGTCGCCGCTGCTGCGCCCGCTGTCCAGCATGGCTTCGAGAACGCTCAGCAGCCGCTCGATCCGCTCGGCCGGCAGGGCCAGGACGTTGCCGTCATCGAGAACGATGTGGGCGCGCCCGTCGATGATGCGGGTGGTCGACAGGCCGCCCTTCTCCACCAGCCGGGCCAGGATGGGCAGCAGCGGCTGGCGCTCGCCGTCGATCTCGACACCGACATCCAGGTCGAACCAGCCGTCGCCGGCGTCGCGCACCGCGACCTCCACCTCGGCGCCCGGCTCGATCACCTTGGTGCCGAAATCGGCGCCGACCTCCACCACCCAGCCGGCCTTGGTCAGGGCCGGGACCTCGGTGGTGAGGAAATGCTGCCAGCGCTCCTCCACGTCGCGGCCGGTCAGCCAGTGGACGCGCGAGCCGCGGGCGTTCAAGGCGCCCTTCGGCGGCTCGATCCGCGCCTGGGCGAAGCCGAGACCGGACAGACGGTCCAGCGCCCCCTGCTCGTCAGCCTTGTCGCGGCGGACGAAGGTGACGTCGCCGAAATCATCCTCGTAACGGGCGAACTGGCGCTGGTCGTCGGGCTCGATCTCCACCGGCCGGCCGGGCTCGCCATAGTCGAAGGACAGGCGCAGCACGTCGACCAGCCCGTCGGCCGGCGTCACCACGCGGCCCAGCCGGGCGATGATGCGGGGGGAGCGCTCGACGATGGCCGCGGCGTCGGCCGCACCGCTGCGCACGCCGGGAATGGCGTTGTCGCGGAAGCTGGAACCCGGGGCCGACGGCGGCGCCGTGATGCGCGGCATCGACGCGACGGAACCGCGCGACGGGCCGAACAGGCGGGACGGCGTCGCTTTGGACGGAACCGGCGGCGGGACCGGGGCCGGCGGCACCGACTTGGCCTTCGGCACCTCCACCACCTGGAGATCGACCGGGAAGACGGTGCCGGTGGCGCTGTCCACGCACCAATAGGACTGGCCCTTCACCAGCACGCTGCGTTCGGGCAGGCCGGTCGGGCGCAGTTTGCGGGTGGCGGGGTCGCGGAAGGCGCGGACGGTGCGGCCCGGCGCCTCGGCCAGCGGGGTGCCGTCGCGCCAGCGCAGCCGCCCGGTGGAGAGCAGGCGGCGCAGCAGGCGATCCACCGCCTCCCCCGGCTTTTGGCGACGGGGGTGCGCTCGGTCCCGCCGCCGCCGAGCAGCCGGGCGATGGCGCGGTCGGCGTCGCCGTCCAGCGAGCGTGGGGCCTTGGCCAGCACATCGCGCGGCGTGGCGGGGCTGGCGTCGGCCGAACCCTCCGCCGCGAACTCCGCCAGGATGTAGCAGGCGACGTCGCCCTGCCCCGGCTCCAGCGTCCAGCGCAGGCTGCGCGCCGGCTCCGGCCTCTGCGGGGCTGGCGCAGGAGGGGAGGCGCGACGTTGCGGATCGGCGGCGGGACCGGCGGGCGGACCAGGGACAGCGGGGGTTTGGGTGCCGGGGGTGCCGACGGTGCGGCAGGCGGCTTCGGCTGCAGGGTCGGCGGGAGGCTCACCGGCGCGGCAGCCGGCATGGACGGCGGAGGCGGGGGCGGCGGAGGCGGCGCCAGCGGCGCCTTCACGTCGGCGACGTCGAACAGGGAGGCGCGGCGCCATTCCGGGCGGCTCTCCAACGCAAGCATCGCCGCCGCCGCCATGTGGGCGCAGGCGTTGCGGCCGCAGGTGCAGCTGCGGTCGAGCACGACACCGCGCTTGCCCTGCACCGGATAGACCGTCACCCCCAGCCGGCGGCCGAGGTCGCTGACCTCCGCCTTGATCCGGTCGCCGCCGGGTGGCCCCAGCGTCACCGCGCCGGTCATCATCAGCGTGCGGCCGCGCTGCAGCGTCTTGGCATCGAAGACGCGCGTCAGGTCCTCCTGGGCGAAGGGGACGGCGGCGCCCCCGAAGGGCCACGCGGCAGGGCATCGAAAAGCGACATGCGGTGCGGAAGTGACCTGTCCGGAACGGAACGGAAACGGGGCGTCGGTATAGGCTCTTGCGCCGCGGGACGCAAGCCCCCTGGCTCAAGCTTGCGGGGGTGCCGGGCTTCCGGGGGCCCAAGCCTCCGGGTGATGCGCGACCGCCCGTCATACCACAGGACGCCGCCGGCTTCATCCCGATTGGTGGCTTATCCGCGGGCACCCGGGAAGACCCGGCCGGCCAGCTCGCACAGTCCGGCGCCGCTTCCGAGATGATAGGCCACGCGGCGGATGGTCCCCTCGACGAAGGACGGGTCGCCGGCATGGACCAGCAGGGCAAGGCCGAGCGCCAGCGCCCCCAGCAGCCAGGGCGAGATGCGCAGCCGCGGTGCACCGTCCTTCCGGCTGGTCCACAGGAACAGCAGGACCGACAGGCCGCCGATCAGCAGCCCGGCCACCACCTCCGCCCCCGAATGAGCAGACACGGCGACGCGGGACGCGCCGATGGCCAGCACCAGCGCCACCGCCGCCAGCGGCAGCCCGACCCTGAGCCAGACGGAGCCGGCGTCGCGCGCCGCCAGCGCCGCCACCGACCCGTAGAAGACCGCGGCGAAGGCGGCATGCCCGCTGGGGCTGACGAAACGGTCGCCGGCGAACAGCGAGGGGAACAGCGGAAAGTCCGGCAGGCCGCAGCCGTGCCCCACCAGCTTCAGCACCACCATGGCGCCGAGGCAGAGCGACAGCGCCAGCAGCCAACGCAGCGCCAGCGGCGCCGAATGGTGCCGCCACAGCGCGGTCGCATAGAGGGCGGAAAGCGGAACGAGAAGGCTGCTGCTGCCCAGATGGGTGATGGCGCCGCTGGCGGTGGCGAACATCGGGTCCCCGTGGATGCCGGTGGAAAGGAACGGCTTTGCCAGATGGTGCGGCGCAGCACGGACAGCAAGGGGACGAAAAAGGGCTACGGACGGGCCGTCCCCCTACCCCTCCACCTGATCGGCGCGCGCGTCGGCGATGACGCAGTTGCGGCCTGACCGCTTCGCCTCGTACAGCGCTTCGTCGGCACGGCGGACCAGCCCTTCGGCGGTGTCGCCCAGCCGGCCGCCGATGGAGATGCCGATGGAGACGGTCACGTTGATCTCGCCGCGGTCGGCCGACACGGCGAAGGGGGTGTCGGCGATGCGCGAGCGCAGGCGCTCGGCGACGATCAGCGCCGCTTCCCCGTCGGTGTCCGGCAAGATGACGACGAACTCCTCGCCGCCCAGCCGGGCGACCAGATCGAAGGTGCGCAGGTTGCGGCTGGCGCGGGCGGAGACCTCGCGCAGCACCTCGTCGCCGATGGCGTGGCCGTAGGTGTCGTTGACGACCTTGAAATGGTCGATGTCGAACATCAGCACCGACACCGGCTTGTGGCTGTCGATGGCGCGTTCCAGCAGCCGCGGCAGATGGGCGTTGACGTAACGGCGGTTGAAGACGCCGGTCAGGCTGTCGGTCAGCGCCATCGACAGGCTCTGCTCGTAGTTCGAGCGCAGCCGTTCCTGATAGCGCTTGCGCCGGATCTGGGTGCGGGCGCGGGCCAGCAGCTCGTTCCGGTCGACCGGCTTGACCACATAGTCGTTGGCGCCGAGTTCCAGGCCCTTGGCCACCTGACCCAGGTCGCCCTCGTCCACCATCAGCAGGATGGGCACCTGCCGCGTCCGCTCATGCGAGCGCAGCTGCGAACAGAGCCGCAGCCCGTCCTCGTTCAGCAGGGTCAGGCTGACCACCACGAGGTCCAGATCGCCGCCCAGCGCGCGTTCCAGCGCCTTGGCGCAGGTGTCGGCGGACATCACCGTGCCGTGGTCGCGCCGCAGCGTCTCCGTCACCTTTTCCAGGTCGAGAACGGAGTCCTCAAGCACCAGCACGTTGGCGTGCTCGAAGGATTCGCTCAGCATGGTGCCGCTGCGTTCGATGACGCCGAACTGGCCGGACGTGCTTTCGCGCAGGCGCCATTCGTCCATCATCATCTTCAGGCGGACCAGGGAGCGCACGCGCGCGAACAGCGCGATGTCGTTCACCGGCTTGGTCAGGAAATCGTCGGCCCCGGCCTCCAGCCCGCGCACGCGGTCGGCGATGTCTGACAGCGCCGTCACCATCACGATGGGGATGTGCATGGTCGCGGGATCGGAGCGGATCTTCTCGCACACCTCGAACCCGTCCATGCCCGGCATCATCACGTCCAGCAGGACGATGTCCGGCGATTCCCGGCGCACCATCTCCAGCGCGTCCGGCCCGTTGTACGCCGTCAGCACATTGAAGTACTCGCGCGTCAGCTTCGCCGCGAGCAGCTTCACATTGGGCAGAACGTCATCGACGACAAGGACACGCGCGGACATCGGAAGGCAAATTCCTGCAGAATTGCTACAGAGAAAACCGACTTACCCAAGAAACTTCTTAACGGTTTCGAGGAACTTCACGACTGAAATGGGCTTTGCCACATAATCTTCGCAGCCACCCTGACGGATCTTTTCCTCGTCGCCCTTCATCGCGAAGGCGGTAACGGCCACGACTGGGATCGATTTCAGGTCCGGATCGTCCTTGATCCAACGGGTGACCTCCAGCCCCGATACCTCGGGCAGCTGGATGTCCATCAGGATCAGATCGGGACGGTGCCGGCGGGCCAGCCGCATCGCGTCCATGCCGTCGCGGGTCTGCAGGGTGCCGTAGCCGTGCGCTTCGAGCAGGTCATGAAAGAGCTTCATGTTCAGCTCGTTGTCCTCGACGATGAGGACGGTCTTCGTCGGATTACCACCGGCCAAGGATGGACCGCCCGGCTCCGCTGACATGCATCCTCCCCTGGGTCTGGCCCCCGCCGTCACGCCGTCCGTTACCCGGATGCGCCTGCCGTTCGACCATCGGGCGACGGGCGCGCGTGCGGCATCGCACTCCGGTATACCCCCTTTCTGATTAGGTCGCGACGGTTAAATAGTCGTTACCCGACCAATGGAAGGCACCCCTGATACCGTCGATCGCCCTGTCCGGACAGGAAAAACCGCCCGCGGCGGGCGCGGGCGGTCTTGGATACGGTCCGGTGTTTTCCGATCCAGCAATGGCCGGATGGGGAACCGCGCCTCAGGCGGCGCGCCTGACCTTGCGCTTGACCTCGCCTTTGCGCTTGGCGTCGCGGCGGCGGGCGCCCTTGGCGCCGTACATCATGGCGTCGGCGCGGCGCATCACCTCGTCCTCGTTGTCCTCGGCGCCATAGGGCTGGGTGCCGACGGAGAAGCGGACCGGCAAGCTGTGCCCGCCCCATTCCACATGGGTGGCGTCGGCGATGGCCGCCAGCTGGCGGGCGCGGGCAAGGCCGCTGGCGGTGTCGGTGTTGGTCAGCAGCACGGCGAACTCGTCGCCGCCCAGCCGGGCGACCACGTCCTCCTGGCGGACGTTGCCGACGATCATCCGCGCGACCTGCCGCAGATAGGCGTCGCCTGCGACATGGCCGTGGGTGTCGTTGATCGCCTTGAACCCGTCCAGGTCGATCATGACCAGCAGTCCGCCGGCGGACCCGTTGCGACGGGCGGATGCCAGCTCGCGGCGGAAGTGGCTGTAGAAGCCGCGCCGGTTCAGCAGACCGGTCAGCTCGTCCGTCATCGTCAGGCTTTCGAGGTAGGCGATGCGCTCCTGCAGCTCGGCGATGGTTTCCTTGGCCTCGGCAAGCAGGCCGATCGTCTCGTCCAGCGTCTGGCGCTCGGTCCCCCGCAGAAGCCCGACGCGCGAGGCCAGCGCAACCGGAGACCAGCCGGCCGGCACGTCGAAACGGTCGGAGGCATGATGCTTCAGGTCCAGGGCGGCGACGATGGCGTTCATGGGGTCGGCTCCTCTGATGAAGGTCGGAACACTTCGACCTCACCTAAGCAACCGCTGTGCCAACCCGCCGCACCCCGCAGATACAAAGCATTTTATCGATTTCCGGCGAATTGTGCCTGCCGATCACCGGCCGGGCATGGAGCGTCTTTCCCACCCGACCGGCATCTTCTGCCCACCGCCGCTCTTTCGAGGCAGGAAATCCCTGCCGGGCGGCATTCCGCAACGCCGGCCCGGCCGGCGCCTCACACCACCCGGTCGGGCGCCGGGCGGCCGGACGTCACCGCGTCGATGTTGTCCAGAGCCTTGAAGCCCATGGCGTTGCGCGTCTCCACCGTGGCACTGCCCAGATGCGGCAGCAGGAAGGCGTTGGGCAGGTCGCGGTAGCCGGGATGCAGGTTCGGCTCGTTCTCGAACACGTCGAGCCCGGCCGCCGCCAGCCGTCCGCTCTTCAGGGCGCCGATCACCGCCTCGTCGTCCACCACGCTGCCGCGGGCGGTGTTGACCAGGATCGCCCCCGGCGGCATCCGCCCGATCCGCTCGGCGTTCAGCCAATGGCGGGTCTCCGCCGTGGCGGGGAAATGCAGCGACAACACGTCGCAGACTGCCAGCATCTCCTCCGGGTCGGCATGGTAGGTGGCGCCCAGTTCCAGGTCCGGAGGCAGGCGGCGGCGGTTGCTATAGTGGATCGCCATGCCGAAGGCGCGGGCGCGGGCGGCCACCGCCTGCCCGATGCGGCCCATGCCGACGATGCCCAGCCGCTTGCCCCCGACATGGGTGCCCATCAATTGGGTCGGGGTCCAGCCGGTCCAGGCGTTCGCCCGGATCAACCGCTCCCCCTCCGAGGCGCGGCGCGCCGCCCCCAGCAGCAGGAGCAGAGCGATGTCGGCGGTGGCGTCGGTCAGCACGTCGGGCGTGTTGGTAACGGTCAGGCCGCGAGCGCGCGCCGCCTCCAGGTCGATATGGTCGGTCCCGACGGAGAAGGTCGCCAGCACCCGCACCCGCTCCGGCAGGGCGGCGATGGCGGCGGCGTCGAGCCGGTCGCCGGCACAGCACAGGACGGCGTCGGCCCCGGCCTCCGCGGCGCGGGCGGCGATCTCCGCCCCGCTGAAGGCCCGGTCGTCCGGGTTCAGGACCGCCCGGTAATCGCGCGACGCCCGCGCTTCCACCGCGTCGGGAAGGCGGCGGGTCAGCAGCAGCACCGGGCGGGCGGCGCCGTCCGGCGGGGTCTCGGCAGGGCTTGTCATTCCGGCTGTTCCCTTCCATTGATTAGGAATCAAGGGTGGCGGCTCTTTCGGACCGCGGCAAAAACACCCATACTTCACCCAGAGCCGTCAATCACCTGTGGATCCCGTCTTGCTCGACCGTCTCTCTGCCCTGCCGGCGACCGTCGGCACGGTCCTCGCCACCGCCGTCACCGCCGGTGCGCTCCTCGCGGCCACTCCCGTCCTGGCACAGCCGGCCGCCACCTCGATGGCGGCGGTCGCGGCCAAGATCCAGCCGCACCGGGCGATCTACGCCATGTCGCTGGGATCGGCGCGCAACGGGTCGAAGGTCAGCGACGTCCGCGGCCGCATGATGTTCGAATGGGCCGACGCCTGCGACGGCTGGACGACGGAGCAGCGCTTCCAGCTGCGCTTCGTCTACAGCGAGGGCGACGACATGGCGATGAACACCAACTATACGACGTGGGAGGCGAAGAACGGCCTGCGCTACCGCTTCAACGTCCGCAAGCTGGTGAACGGCGAGCTGGACGAGGAGGTGCGCGGCGAGGCCAACCTGCAGGCCGACGGCGCCGGCACCGCCCAGTTCACCAAGCCGGAACCGCAGGAGATGGAGCTGCCGGCCGGAACCATGTTCCCCACCGCCCATACGCTGGCGATCCTCGACCATGCCGAGCGGAACGAGCCCTTCTTCACCCGGACCATCTTCGACGGTTCTGACGCCGAGGGGCCGACCGAGGTGTCGACCGTCGCCGGCAAGCCGGGCGCACCGAAGGAATCCGGCAAGGATCCACTGCTGAAGGTGGAGAAGTCCTGGCCGGTCCGCATGGCCTTCTTCCCCCTGCAGAGCGATTCGGCCCAGCCGGAATATGAGATGAGCCTGCGCCTGCTGGAGAACGGCATCGCCGAGTCCATGCAGATCGACTACGGCGATTTCACCGTCAACGCCGTGCTGGAGAAGATCGAGGCGCTGCCCAAGTCGGGGTGCTGACCGGGCGCCGTCCCCGTGACAATCACGCGGGCTTTATCGCATCAGGCGGAAGAACGGTGGTTTCCCTGTTGATCGCGACTCGTTGCTGCGCTTAACTGCGGGTTGAGTTTCGCGCAACAGGCCGGCCCGCCCCCGTGACGGGGTGCTGGCGGCCGACCAAGGGTTTATCCGTCATGAGCAAGAAGCATGTCCAGATCGGGCAGGTTTTCCAACCGGTCGGCACCGCCGGCGTCCGCGGTTGGCGGGTGACGGCAACGGTCAACCTGCTGGGCATCCCCCACGCCCGCGTCGTCAGCACCGAAGACGACGGCGTGTCCAAGACCCTGAGCTGCTCGGTCCTGGCCGACACCAGCCACTACCGCCTGATCGCGGCTGCGCCGTCGGATGGGATGGCGGCGTAAGTAGAGACTCGAAAAATCCTCGGCCGGTTACCCTCACCCTAACCCTCCCCCGCTGAGCGGGGAGGGAACAAGTGCTTGATCGTAAAAGCGGCGGCAGTCCCTCCCCCACCCAGTGGGGGAGGTTAGGTGGGGGTCTAACTCCGCAAGACGCCGAGCCCCCTACTCCTCCCCCGCCGCTCGCGCAGCTTGGCCCAATAGTCCAGCCGCTTGCGCAGGTCGCGCTCGAAGCCACGTTCCACCGGCTGGTAGAACTCGCGCCGCGCCATCCCCTCCGGAAAATAGTTCTGGCCGGAGAATCCCTCCGCCGTGTCGTGGTCGTACTCGTAGCCCTTGCCGTAGCCGATGGTCTTCATCAGCTTGGTCGGGGCGTTCAGGATGTGCTTGGGCGGCATCAGCGAGCCGGTTTCCTTCGCCGCGCGCACCGACGCCTTGTAGGCGGTATAGCCGGCGTTCGATTTCGGCGCCGTCCCCAAATAGATGACCAGCTGCGCCAGGGCCAGCTCGCCCTCCGGGCTGCCCAGCCGCTCATAGGCTTCCCACGCCGCGATGGCCTGCGTCAGCGCGTTGGGATCGGCCAGCCCGACATCCTCCACCGCGAAGCGGGTCAGGCGGCGGGCGATGTAGCGCGGGTCCTCGCCGCCGTCCAGCATCCGGCTGTACCAGTAGAGCGCGGCGTCGGTGTCCGACCCGCGCAGCGACTTGTGGAGCGCGCTGATGAGGTTGTAATGCCCCTCCTGCGACTTGTCGTACAGGGGAGCGCGGCGCTGGATGGTGGCGGCGAGCGCGTTGGTGTCCAGCACGGTCTCGCCGGGAAGCGCGAACAGCTCCTCGCACAGGTTCAGGCAGAAGCGGCCGTCGCCATCGGCCATCGCCTTCACCGCGGCCCGCGCATCGGCGTCCAGCGGCAGCGGCCGGCCCATCTCCGCCTCCGCCCGCGACAGCAGCTTTTCCAGCGCCGCGTCGTCCAGCCGGTTCAGCACGAACACCTGCGCCCTGGACAGCAAGGCGGCGTTCAGCTCGAAGGACGGATTCTCGGTGGTGGCGCCCACCAGCGTGACGGTGCCGTCTTCGACGAAGGGCAGGAAGCCGTCCTGCTGCGAGCGGTTGAAGCGGTGGATCTCGTCGATGAACAGCAGAGTGCCCTGCCCCGCCACCCGCCGGGCGCGGGCGGCGTCGAACACCTTGCGCAGGTCGGCAACACCGGAAAACACCGCCGACAGCGGTTCGAAATGCAGGTCGGTGCTGTGCGCCAGCAACCGGGCGATGGTGGTCTTGCCGCAGCCGGGCGGCCCCCACAGGATCATGGAGGCCAGCCGCCGCGCCGCGACCGTGCGGCCCAGCGGCCCGTCCGGCTTCAGCAGATGGTCCTGGCCGACCACCTCGTCCAGCGTGCGCGGGCGCAGCCGGTCGGCGAGCGGGCGGGGAGCCGCCGACTCGAACAGGCCGGCATCCCCGCCCGACTCGCCGCGTTTCGCCATGGCCGCTGCCTCAGCGCGCCGCGCCGCAGCGCTGGTAGCACTGCTTCAGCTGGAAGCCGCAGTTGTCGGTCGGGCTGAAGGGGGTCGAGTCGGTGCGGTCGATGCCGCCCTGGTTGCGCGCCGCCACCGAATCCATGCACACATTGTGGCTGCGCTCGCACTGGGCCTGACAGGTGCCGCCGACAGCGGCGCCGTTGTCCAGGCGCAGCGACTGGTCGTCGGCGCCACCCCGCGGGGTCGACGGGCCGGGCACGACGGTGACGGTGGGCGCCGGGCCCGAGGCGGACGGACGGTCTGACGGACGGTCGGCGCAGGCCGACAGGCCGAGCAGGGCAACGGCCACCAGCGGGGCGATGAGACGGACCGGACGGAACATAGCCACGACGGCTCCTATTGTTCTTGTTGTGAGGACGGCCGCAGGCATGGCGGAATGCCACACCCCTCTGGACCATCCCCCGTTCGCCCCCCACTATGCCGATAACCGCATCGATAAGGGAATGACTGAAATGACACCGGAATCGGACGGCAGATCAACACGCAACCCGCCACGCAACCGCTCCCTGCGCCTGTTGCTGGCCCTGCTCGTCCTGGGTCTCGTCATGCTGGGATCGCGCGCGCTGGCGCTGCCCAACATCGGCATGGCGGAGATGATCATCCCGCTGCTCGGCGGGCTGCTGGTGGCGGTCGCCATCGTCATGATCGTGCGCCGCGACCGTGCCGACCGCGACGCGCTGCCCCCGTCCCGGCGCAACCGCCAGGACCAGGGCATGCCGGACTGATCGGGCGCTCTTGATCAGACGAACTTGAAGCTGAGCAGGCCGCCGACCACCACGACCAGAAGGACGGTGGCCACCAGCATCAGACGCTTCTCGATGATCTGCTGAACCTGCGGGCCGTAGAAATGCAGCAGGATGGCGATCATGTAGAACCGGGAGAAGCGCGCGACGATCGAACAGAGGATGAAGACCGTCAGGTCCAGATGCGCGAAGCCGGCGGTGATCGTCAGCAGCTTGTAGGGGATCGGCGTCACCCCCTTCAGGATCAGGAACCAGGGGCCGAACTCGGCGAACATCTCCTGGAAATGCTGGAACGACTCCTGCGCGTTGTAGAAGTCGATGATCATCCGTCCGACGCTCTCGAACAGATAGAAGCCCAGCGCATAGCCCAGCAGCCCGCCCAGCAGCGACGCGAACGCGCAGATGTTGGTGTAGAACCACAGCTTCTTCGGCTTCTCCAGACACATCGGCACCAGCATCACGTCCGGCGGCAACGGGAAGAAGGAGCTTTCGGCGAAGGAGATCGCCGACATCCACCAAACGGCATCGTCGCGGGCGGAGAGGCGCTGGAGGCGCGTGTAAAGAGAACGCAACATTTGACCGGCCACATAAGAGAAAACCCCTCCTCCGGGGATGGCCCCGAAGGAAGGGTCTAATATATCACCGATATCGGCGGTTCCGTCCTGTGCAACTCGGGGGTCTGAGACCCGATGCCGCACAGGGCGGGAGACCGGCGCGATTGCCGGTCATGTTACTCGGCGGTCTCGGCTTCGGCCTCGGCGGCGTTCTGCGTCGGGCCGGAGTTCTGGCCCTTGGCGGAGACGTCGCGGTCGACCAGCTCGAACACGGCCATGTCGGCGGCGTCGCCGTAGCGGAAGCCGGCCTTCAGGACGCGGCTGTAGCCACCCTGACGGTCCTTGTAACGGTCCGCCAGAACGGTGAACAGCTTGGTGACCGTCTCGTTGTCGCGCAGCTGGGCGAAAGCCAGACGACGGTTGGCCAGGCCACCCTTCTTGCCGAGCGTGATCAGCTTGTCGACGATCGGACGCAGGTCCTTCGCCTTCGGCAGGGTGGTGGTGATCTGCTCATGCTTGATCACCGCGTTCGCCATGTTCGAGAACATGGCCTTGCGGTGGCTGCTGGTCTTGCTGAACTTACGTCCCGAAACGCCGTGACGCATGGCGGTCCTCCTTCATGGCATGGCCCCCCTCGGGGAGCCGATCGTGAACCCCGCCGCCCAGTCATAGCGCTGGTACGGCCGCGGGGTCGGGCCGTGGCGGCCCTGGGAAACGCGCCCTCCCCGCCCGTGGACGGAAAGGACGCGGAAACAAGCGAGATGCTTAGTACGGCTCTTCCAGACGCTTGGCCAGCTCTTCGATGTTCTCCGGCGGCCAGTTCGGGATTTCCATACCGAGGTGCAGGCCCATTTGGGACAGCACTTCCTTGATCTCGTTCAGCGACTTGCGGCCGAAGTTCGGCGTGCGGAGCATTTCCGCTTCCGTCTTCTGCACCAGGTCGCCGATGTAGACGATGTTGTCGTTCTTGAGGCAGTTGGCCGAACGGACCGACAGCTCCAGCTCGTCCACCTTGCGGAGCAGGTTCTTGTTGAACGGAACCTCCTCGTGCTTCTCCTCGGAGACGGCGTGCGTCGGCTCCTCGAAGTTGATGAACAGCTGCAGCTGGTCCTGCAGGATGCGGGCGGCCAGAGCCACCGCGTCGTCCGGCTTGACCGAACCGTTGGTCTCCACCGTCATCGACAGGCGGTCATAGTCGGTGACCTGCCCGACGCGGGCATTGTCGACCTTGTAGGACACCTTGCGGACCGGGGAGAACAGGGCGTCGATCGGGATCAGGCCGATGGGCGCGTCTTCCGGACGGTTCTGGCTGGCCGGGACGTAGCCCTTGCCGGTCTCGACCGTCAGTTCCATGTTCAGGCGCGCGCCGTTGTCCAGCGTGCAGATGACCAGTTCCGGATCCATGACCTGGATGTCGGGACCGGTCTCGATCATGCCGGCCTTGACCTCGCCCGGGCCTTCGGCGCGCAGGCGCATGCGCTTCGGGCCGTCGCCGCCCATGCGCAGACCCATCGTCTTGATGTTCAGGACGATGTCGGTCACGTCCTCGCGGACGCCGGGGATGGACGAGAACTCGTGCAGCACGCCGTCGATGTGAATCGATGTGACGGCGGCACCCTGCAGCGAGGAGAGCAGGATGCGGCGCAGCGCGTTGCCGAGCGTCAGACCGAAGCCGCGTTCCAGCGGTTCGGCGACCACGGTCGCGAAGCGGTCGGCGTCGTCACCGGGCTGGATGTCCAGCTTGCTCGGCTTAATCAGTTCCTGCCAGTTCTTCTGAAGCACGGATCGACCTCAAGATGCCATCGGGTGAACACGAACCCGCGGGGCCCGAACCATTCCCATGCTGAGGGGGCCGCGATGGCGGCGGCCCCCTGTCCCGGAACGGTCGGTCCCCGCGGGTGCGGAAACGGTACTGAACTTAAACGCGGCGCTTCTTCGGCGGGCGAACGCCGTTGTGCGGGATCGGCGTGACGTCGCGGATCGACGTGATCTGGAAGCCGATCGACTGCAGGGCGCGCAGGGCGGACTCACGCCCCGAACCCGGGCCCTTCACTTCGACTTCCAGGGTCTTCATGCCGTGTTCCTGGGCCTTGCGGCCCGCGTCCTCGGCAGCGACCTGGGCGGCGTAGGGCGTCGACTTGCGCGAACCCTTGAAGCCCATGGTGCCCGACGACGACCAGGCAATGGTGTTGCCCTGCGCGTCGGTGATGGTGATCATCGTGTTGTTGAACGAGGCGTTCACATGAGCGACGCCAGCGGTGATGTTCTTGCGCTCGCGGCGACGCAGGCGCTGAGAAGCGGCGGAGGGCTTGGCCATTTTGCGTTCGTCCTCTTACTTCTTCTTGCCGGCGATCGGCTTGGCCGGACCCTTGCGGGTGCGGGCGTTCGTGTGGGTGCGCTGGCCGCGGACCGGCAGGCCCTTGCGGTGACGCAGGCCACGGTAGCAGCCCAGGTCCATCAGACGCTTGATGTTCATGGCGACTTCACGACGAAGATCGCCCTCGACGCGGTAATCGGCGTCGATGGTCTCGCGGATCTTCAGGACTTCGTCGTCCGTCAGCTCGTTCACGCGACGCTCGGCCGGGATGTCCAGCTTCGCGCAGATTTCCTTGGCCTTGAAGGGGCCGATGCCATGGATGTAGGTCAACCCGATCTCCACGCGCTTCTGCGCGGGGATGTTGACGCCAGCGATACGCGCCACGTTACTCTCCTCGATCTCGATATCTCAACGGCAGCCCGTCGGGCCGCCTACACACCGAGCAAATCCCAACCGGCACAAGGCCGGACCCGGGAACGCACAATGTTACCCGCCACCCGGTGGGGCGGCGAGAGGGTGGGACTATAGAAAAACCCCGGAACTTGTCAAGGCCGATTACTCGGCCGGAACCGCCGGCCGGACGAGCCCCGGCGCGGCATCGGGCGGCTCGCAACCGGTGTCGGTGTCGTTGACCGCCATGCCCCTGGCCGGCACCGGGTTCAGCGGCAGCCGTCCGGCGTCCAGCAGCGCGCGGTCGCGGTTCACCTGGGGCAGGTCGATGCTAAGCTTCAGTTCGATGTTGCGCCAGATCTGGCGGAGCCGCTGGACATGGAGGTCCTCGCCGATGGCCTGCACCACCGACTCCAGGTTCTCCAGCGTGATGCCGCGGTCGGCCAGCAGCACGTTGCCCTTGCCGTCCGTCTTCGGGCAGTTCAGCGCCTGGGCCAGCCGGGGCCGCGACTCCGGCCGCGCCATGAAGCGCTCGATGTCGAAGATGGTCCGGACATTGACGACCCGCAGCGCCTCGATCTGGTCGAGGTCGAGCGCCAGGATCAACTGCGCCTGCGCCACCCAGTCCACCGTTTCGTAGATTCCGTAGGGCGTCTCGACGAACAGCAGGATCGGGTTCGCGGTGGCGAGATTCTGCACGTCCTCGATCTCGAATTCGGCCAGCCGGAACTTGATGGAGGCGTCGATGCCCAGGATCATGTCGATCGGATATTCGCGGATGAAGCCCTGCGCCCGCGGGTCGATCCGCCGGATCTGCAGCTGCGGCACCCGGCTGAGCAGCGTCTGCAAGCCGAGCGTCGGGAAGAAGCCGACCAGGAAGGCCACGATCAGCTCCGGCACCCGGTCGCCGACCGCCCCCTGCGGCACCATCTGCGCCAGATCCATATAGCCGTGATGCAGGGTGACAGAGGTGACGCAGGCCAGGATGATGTGGCCGGTCACCCGCAGGAAGGAGATCGGCGACAGGTCGTAGTTCGAGATGCGGCGGATCAGGTAGTTGATCGACCACACATAGGCGCCGAAGAAGGTGAAGGACAGCACCGCCACGGTCTGGAGCTGGTAATGCACCAGATCGACCGGCGTGACCCCGTCGACCCCGTACAACGTCATCCCGCTGAACAGCGGCTGGAAATGATCCAGGCGGTCCTTGCTCAGCAGCATGCCGCTGGAGGTCAGGAAGCCGCTGAAGGACACCATGATGAAAACCAGGACGGGAAAGAAATAGGCCCGCCATTCCGACGTCTGCGTGTTGTCGGGCCCCTGCGGCAGGGCGCGGTACTTGTAGGCGGCGAATTCGAAGGACGGGATCAGCTGGTCATGCGCGCGCCCCTCGATGCGGAAGACCGATTCGAGGTCGGCGATGATCTTCTGCCGGACATTCTTGATGTTGCTGCGGCCGATGAAGATCGTCAGCGGCAATATGAAGGACAGGCAGAGCAGGCCGATCGCGCTCAGCACCCGCAACTCGCCAACGACATGGATAACTTCGTCGAACATCGTCCCCCCGGCATCCGGCCCGGCCACACCGGATGCGGGCGCACGGGCTTGAGACGGCGACCACCCTGCGGTCGCACCGCCGCGGGTTATACCCCCATCGCGCGCTTTTTAGGAGACTAATACTCGTGACAATAGGTGACAGACGGCCCGGCACCCTGCCTAGAGATCGGTTCCGGCAGCCCGGTGCCGGATGGCGTCGGCCTGCGCCCGCACCCGGCCGAGATGGGGATTGATCTTCAGCGCGGCGTCGAAGGCGCGCAGCGCGGGCTTCTCGTCCCCCAGGGCGAGATAGACCAGGCCGAGTTCGACCAGCGCCCCGAAATGCCGGGGCTCCAGCGACAGGGCGTGACGCAGGTCCAGCATGGCGGAGCGATAGTCGCCCAGCATGTAGTGGGTGGCGGCGCGCTTGTTCCAGCCTTCCGCATAGGAGGGGTCGCGGGCGATCACCGCGTCGAAAGCGCTCAGGGCGGACTCGTAGTCGTCGCCGTTCAGACTGAGCACGCCGGCGCGCATGTCGCGGACCATCGCCGGATCGGGATGGTCGAGCCAGAAGTCCCAGATATGCTCCTCCACCGATTCGGCATAGGCCGCGTCGGTGGTGCTGTGCAGGGCTTGGAAAAGGCCGTCCAAACGCAGATTCCCCTGTCCTGCCCCGGCCGGCACCCCGAGGGTCAGCAGCAAAAGCACAGTCAAGGAAAAGAAGCGTCGAATCATCATGCCCCAAATTTGGGCACGGATTCGTCGAGCTGCCAACTATTTTTTGGTTGCAAAACGGTAAGGAATTGGTCTGAGGCGCTGCCTCGGCGCCCTGAGCCGCCGATCTATGACGGTTATCCCATCGGTACAGTCCCCAACGGATGTCGGAACCGACCTGAGCCGGAAGTTGAAGATCGGTTCGCAAGCCCTTGAAACGGCGAACGGCCGGCGGATCGCTCCGCCGGCCGTCTGCTTTACCGGATGTGTCCCGATTGCCCGATAGGCAATCAGGCGGCCTTGTTGCGGCCGGCCACGATTTCGTCGGTGACGTTGCGCGGCACCGGCTCGTAGTGGCTGAACTCCATCGAGTAGGACGCACGGCCCGAGGTCATGCCGCGCAGCTGGCCGATGTAGCCGAACATTTCGTTCAGCGGGACATTGGCCTCGACGGCGATGTTCGAACCACGCTCCAGCTGGCCCAGGACGGTACCGCGACGACGGTTCACGTCGCCGATGACGTCGCCCAGGTAATCCTCCGGCGTGACGATCTCGACCTTCATCACCGGCTCGAGCAGGATCGGGCCGGCCTTCGGCAGAGCCTCGCGGAAGCAGGCCTTGGCGGCGATTTCGAACGTCAGGGCGTTCGAGTCGACGTCGTGGTACTTGCCGTCCACCAGGCGGGCGCTGAAGTCCACAGTCGGGTAGCCGGCGAGCACGCCGTCTTCCTTCTGCATTTCCAGACCCTTGCCGACCGACGGCACGTATTCGCGCGGAACCGAACCGCCGACCGTCTCGTCCTTGAAGGTGAAGCCGGCGCCACGCTCCAGCGGCTCGAAGATGATCTTCACTTCGGCGAACTGGCCCGAACCACCGGTCTGCTTCTTGTGGGTGTAGGTGTACTCGACCGGCTTGGTGATCGTCTCGCGGTAGGCGACCTGGGGCTTGCCCATGTTGCCTTCCACGCCGAACTCCGTGCGCATGCGGTCCAGCGTCACTTCCAGGTGCAGCTCGCCCATGCCGCGCAGGATGGTCTGGCCGGTTTCACGGTCGGTCTCCAGGCGGAGCGACGGATCGGCGCGGACCATCTTGCCGAGCGCGATCGAGAACTTCTCCTGCTCGCCCTTGGTCTTCGGCTCGACCGAGACGCTGATGACGGGGTCGGGGAAGCGCATGCGCTCCAGGATGACCGGGTGGGCGGCGTCGCAGAGCGTGTCACCGGTCTCGGTCTCCTGCAGGGAGACGAGCGCGATGATGTCGCCGGCGCGGGCTTCCTCGATCGGGTTGGCGTCCTTCGCGAACATCTCGACCATGCGGCCGATCTTCTCGCGCTTGCCGCGGGTCGAGTTCAGGATCGACATGCCCTTCGTCAGCACGCCCGAATAGACGCGGATGAAGGTCATCGAGCCGTAGGTGTCGTTCAGCACCTTGAAGGCCAGCGCCGAGAAGGGCGCGTCGTCGGAGCTGAGACGCTCGCCGTTCGGGTTGCCGTCCTCGTCCACCGTCTTGATGGCCTCGACGTCGGTCGGGGCCGGCAGCAGGTCGACGACCGCGTCCAGAACCTGGCAGACGCCCTTGTTCTTGTAGGACGAGCCGCACAGCACCGGGGTGAAGGCGCCGGAGATGGTGCCCTTGCGCAGGCAGGCGCGCAGCACGTCCGGCGACGGCTCCTCACCCGACTCCAGGTAGGCTTCCATCGCCGCGTCGTCCTGCTCCAGAGCAGTATCGACCAGTTCGGCGCGCAGGGCCGGGATGCTGGCGACGTTGTCCAGGTCTTCCTTGACGGTCAGGTTGAGCTTGGCCGCGAGATCGTCGGTGATCTCCCAGACTTCCCACTTGGCGTCCTTGTCGTCCGAGAACCAGACATAGGCCTTCATCTCGACGAGGTCGACCATGCCGCGGAAGTTGTCTTCCGAGCCGAGCGGAACCTGGATGCAGACCGGACGGGCGTTCAGACGCTGACGGATCATGCTGACGCAGCGCTGGAAGTTGGCGCCCGAGCGGTCCATCTTGTTGACGTAGCAGATACGCGGAACGTTGTAGTTGTCCGCCAGACGCCAGTTGGTTTCCGACTGCGGCTCCACGCCGGCGACGCCGTCGAACACCACGACCGCACCGTCGAGCACGCGCAAGCTGCGGTTCACCTCGATGGTGAAGTCGACGTGGCCGGGGGTGTCGATGACGTTGATCTTCTTGTCGCGCCAGAAAGCCGAGACCGCGGCGGACTGAATGGTGATGCCGCGCTTCTGCTCCTGCTCCATGTAGTCGGTCGTGGTCGACGACTTCAGATCCTTCGTCTCGTGGACGTCGATGATCGTGTGCTTGCGACCGGTATAGTACAGAATGCGCTCGGTGGTCGTCGTCTTGCCCGCGTCGACGTGGGCGATGATGCCGATGTTCCGAATGTCAGACAGTGGCGTTTGGCGCGGCATGTTGCGGTTCCATTGCAGTAACGCGACAACCGAAGCGCGACCGTCAGGGTCGTCCGCTTCGGCGGCAGAGGTTGGTCGGGGTTTTACGGGCGATCTGTTAAGGCGTCATTAACATTCCGTAAACCGACAAGCAATTTGTCGGAATATTGAAGCGCGCGGCCCTCACAGCGTTCGGGCCACGCCGGCACACCCCAACCGAGGCTGCCGGGTCGCCCCGTTTCCGCCGCCTTATTTAGCGGCGGTGACCTGAATTTCAACGAGATATTCCGGGGCCGCCAGCTTGGCTTCCACCGTGGCGCGGGCCGGCGGATTGGCCGGGTCGACCCAGGCTTCCCACGCCTTGTTCATCGCGCCGAAGCTGGCGATGTCCACCAGATAGATGGTGGCCGACAGCAGCTTGCTCTTGTCGCTGCCCGCTTCCGCCAGCAAGGCGTCGATCTGGGCCAGGATCTGGGCGGTCTGACGCTCGACGTCGGGCGTCGGCTCGTCGGCGACCTGACCGGCGAGATAGACCGTGTCCTTATGGACGACCATCTGGCTCATGCGCGGTCCGGTGTGGAAGCGCTGGATCGACATGACGGAAAGACTCCGGGTTCCGGGGGCTCGAAAAAGACGCGGGTACGTCTATGCCATTCGGGGCCGCGCGCGAAGCAAAAAATGCGCATCCGCCGCTCAGGGCTGACCCGCAGCGGTATCCTTCGCCAAAAGTGCGGCGAAACGCGCGGTGGGGACCGCGAAATTACGCACGGCGGGCGCGTTTCCGGCGGCGACGCCGACTCCGGCGACGGCCCAGCCCTGTCCATCGGCCGAGCGCACCAGCAGCGGTCCGCCGCTGGTCCCGCGCGTGGCGTCGCAATCATGCACCAGCAGCCCGGCGCTCTCGCCCAGCAGCCGGCAGTCGCGGTCGGCCATCAGCACCTGCGCCCGGTCCTGGCTGTAGCCGCCGAGCATCAGCGGCGTCCCGGCCGGCAGGGGAGCGGCGCCGACGGGGAGCGGCGGGACCGACTCCGGCGCCGGCTCGGACAGGGTCAGCACCGCCCAGTCGGCGGCGACCATGGGCGTCGCGGCGGCGGGATCGTAAGCCGGATCGGTCGCCACCCCCGCCACCCTGACATGGCGGGTGAATTCCCCCCGGTCGTAGCCGAACAGCACATGCAGCGAGGACGCCTGCAGGAAGCGCCGGGTGCGCGGGTTGAACAGGCAATGGCCGGCAGTCACCACCGTGCGCGGCCCGACCAGCGCCCCGGTGCAGCGGCCGGCCAGATCGTCTGCACCCGGACGACGCTGCGCCACGGCGCCGCAGTCGCATCGACCGGCACCCGCCGGTCCCCCGGCCCGACTCCGGGCAGCAGCGGCCGTTCCGCATGGGCGCCGGGCGCACCGGCCAGCACCGTCAGGGCAAGCGCGGCTGCGGCCATGGTGCCGAGGCCGAGGTGACGCCGGCCGCGTGCATGTTCTTGCTCCGTTTCCCTCAATCCCGTATCCTCCGGCGCATGGCGACGCTGATCATCACCGAGAAATCCAGCCAGGCGAAGGACCTGCGCGCGGCCCTGGGCGACCGTTACGGCCGCATCCTGCCGGCCGAGGGGCATCTGCTGCGGCTGGCCGAACCGGACGAGGTCGATCCCGCCTGGAAGCGCTGGTCGCCGACCCTGCTGAAGCCGGACGGGCTCTACCCCACCCGCCCCGACCAGGGCGGCAACAAGGCGGCGAAGCTGCAGGCCATCACCGCGGCGCTGCGCGCCTGCGACGAGGTGATCCTCGCCACCGACTGCGACCGCGAAGGCCAGCTGATCGGGCAGGAGATCCTGGAGCATGTCGGCTATCGCGGCAAGGTGCGGCGCGCGCTTTTCACCGCCCAGGATCCGAAGACCCTACGCGACGCCTTCTCCGCCCTGAAGCCCAACGACAGCATGCGCCCGCTCTATGAGGCGGCGGTGGCGCGCCAGCAGGCCGACCAGATCTACAACCTGTCGCTGACCCGCACCGCGACCAAGACCCTGCTCGCCCCCGGCACCCGCGGCGTCATCGGCATCGGCCGGGTGAAGACTCCGACCCTCGCCATCGTCTGTCTGCGCGAACTGGAAATCCGCAACTTCAAGCCCGAGGATTATTTCGAGGTCGTGGCGACCGCCAACGTGGCGGAGGGCAGCTTCCAGATGCGCCACGCCCCGGCGCCGAAGGACCGCATCAAGGACCGCGCCACCGCCGAGGCCATCGCGCGGGCCGCCGACAACCATCGCGGCCCGCTGACCGTGACGGTGGAGGAGAAGCGGCAGGCGCCGCCCAAGCTCTACGACCTGCCCTCGCTGCAGAAGACCTGCGGACAGCGCTGGGGCTGGACCGCCGACCGCACCCTGGCGGTGGCGCAGGAGCTGTATGACGGCGAGGGCAAGAAGCTCATCACCTACCCGCGCGCCGAGGCGCGCTATCTGTCGGAGAACCAGATCGTCGACGCACCCGCCATCGTCGGGGCGCTGACCCGGCTGCGCGGCTTCGCCCATCTCGACATTGCCCGCCCGGTGATCCGCAAGGGCAAGTCCGGCCATTTCTGCGACAAGGCGCTGGAAGGCGTGTCGCACCATGCGGTGATCCCCAACGTCAATGTGCTGGACGACCTGGAATCGCGGCTGGTCAGGCTGACCGATGACGAGAAGCGGCTGTTCGCGCTGATCTGCCGCTCCTACCTCGCCGCGGTGATGCCGGATTACGAATACCGCCAGACCAGCGTGACCATGCCGGTGCCGGTGCCGACGCCCGAGGGGAGCAAGCCGGTCGCCTTCCGCGCCGTCGGGCGCATCCCGCTGAAGCTGGGCTGGAAGGCCGCCTTCGGCTCCGCCGAGTCCGACGGCAAGCCGGAGGAGGAGACCGAGCAGACCCTGCCGCCGCTGACCGACGGCGAATCGGCCAGCTTGAGCGATCCGAAGGTGGAGGCCAAGCGGACCCAGGCGCCGCCGCGCTACAACGAAGGCACGCTGGTCGACGCCATGCAGAACGCTTGGCGGTTCGTCGAGGACCCGGCCCTGCGCGACCGGCTGAAGGAGGCCAAGGGGATCGGCACCCCGGCCACCCGCGCGGAGGTCATCAAGGGGCTGCGCCGGCAGAACCTGCTGGGGGCGGACGGCAAATGGCTGGTCCCGACGCCGGCCGGCCTGCACCTGTTCGAGACGCTGCGCGCCGCCGCTCCGACGCTGGTCGATCCCGGCACCACCGCCCTGTGGGAAATGAAGCTGGACGAGGTGGTCACCGGCCGCGCCGATTTCCGCCGCGTGATCGACGCTATCGCGACGGAAGCGGAACGGCTGATCGGTGCGTTGGTCGGGCAGCGCGGCACGGCGCTCGACCTCGGCCTGCCCGCCCCCAAGGCACGGTTCGCCCGCCGCGGCACCGGCACGGCTACGACCGCAAGGGGGAAGGCTGCCCGCGGCGGCGCTGCAATGTCCAGCGACGCGGCGAAGCCGGTGCGGCGGCGGACACGCAAAACCACGGCATCCACCGATGGGGAGCCCGCCACGCCGAAGCCGCGCCGCACCCGCAAGGTGAAGGTCGACGGTGGCCCACCGCCGGTGGCGAAGGGCGCGGAAAGTGCACCGGTCACGGACCAGCCCTTGCAGGAGGCGCGGCGGCGGCGCGAGCCGACCGAACGCATGGTGGCCTTCGCCCGCAGTCTGGCGGAGCGCAAGGGCATTGCCCTGCCCGACCCCTGCCTGCGCGATTTCGATCAATGCCGCAGCTTCCTGGATCAGCACGCCCGCTGACCGTGGCTGAACTGCCGCGCCAACGGTTGCATCCACGTCTAGAAATGCGCGATTTTGACGATATTGATTGCTGGACCCGGACCGCACGAGAGGCAACTCTCAGGGCATTCTCAATCAATGCTGAGCATTTCCCATGAGAGTCTCCGGTCGGACATCGCGCATCGTCACCGCCGCCGCGCTGACCTTGGTCGCGACGGTCCCTGCCCTGGCCCAAACCCTGCCGAGCTACGGCGGTGCCAGTGTGACGCAATGCATTCCCTTCGCGAATTTCCAGTCGGTGTCCTTCACCGATCCACCGAAGCTGAATTTCAGCATCGCCGGCGACAGCACCATCCACACGGTGACGATGGACACCGGATCGGTCGGCGTCGCCATGTCCGCCACCAACATCCCCAACTACGACACGCTGAAGATCGCGCCGGGCGCCAAGCCGGGCACCCAGTTCCTTTCGAGCAGCAAGGTTCTGTGGGTCGGCACCTGGGTTCCGATGACGGTCACCCTGTATGACCGCGCCAACAAGCCGGTCGCGACGTCGGAGGTCTTCATCCTGGGCGTGGAGAAATCCGGCCGCTGCGACAGCTACCAGACCGACCAGCAGATCTGCTCCGGCCTGCCGGCGCCGGAAAAGCCGGTCCTCTACATGGGCGTCGGCTTCGGCCAGGAGGCGGATTTCCAGCCGCAGGGCACGCCGGACAAGAACGTCCTGCTGAATCTGCGCAGCGTCAACGGCCAGCCGGTGGCCGACGGTTCGCTGAACAAGGGCTACATCATCGGCCGCCAGGGCATCCAGGTCGGCTTGACCGCCGACAACACCGCCGGCTTCCGCTTCGCCAAGCTGGAGCCCTACACCCAGTATCCCGGCGACTGGATGATGCCCCGCGGCTGCATCGGAGTGAATCCGGAGGTGAATCGCGACGCCAACGGTCCGATCTGCACCCCCGCCAACATCCTGGTCGATACCGGCATCCCGCAGAGCTACGTGACGCTGCCGCCCAGCATCCAGTTCAACCGGGTGGAACAGCCCGATCTGAGCGAGCCGACGAAGACGGTGAACGTGATGGCGCCGCAAACCTCGGTCGCCGTGCACATCCTCGACACCGCGAACGTCAGCATCGCCACCGACGCCTTCATCATCGGCAGCGGCGTCCCGAACGAACCGGCGCAGGTGATCCCCATGAGCACCGAGCCGCCGCCGCCCGCCCCCAAGAAGGCGCCCTTCATCAACACCGGCCGCCATTTCCTGCGGCAGTACCAGTTCCTGTATGACGCGAGCCAGGGATATGTCGGCATGAAGGACCAGCCGAATCCCTGCGGCGAGCAGTGACCGGCAAAGGGGCGCCCTTCCGGCGCCCCTCACTGTCCGGGCATGAAAAAAGCCCCGGAGCGGGGCCTGTCTGCCGATAAGGGGCTGGGAATGGTGGGCGATGAGGGGATCGAACCCCCGACATTCTCGGTGTAAACGAGACGCTCTACCGCTGAGCTAATCGCCCGAACCTTGAAAAACGCTTTGCTTTCAAACACAAGCCGGCCGGGGATACCCGGCCGGCCGCACTATGCCCTGAACGGGCAGGAAACTTCAAGCCCGGTCGGACGACGCTCAGTTCAGCGCGTCCTTGAGGGTCTTGCCCGCCTTGAACTTCGGCTGCTTGGACGCCGGGATGTCGATCTTCTCGCCCGTGCGCGGGTTGCGGCCCTCGGTCGCGGGACGCTCAGCCACCGCGAAGGTGCCGAAGCCGACCAGACGGACCTCATCGCCCTTCTTCAGCGATTCGGCGATGCTGTCGAACACGGCGTCGACGGCCTTCGTAGCATCCGTCTTGGACAAACCGGACGCTTCGGCAACATGCGCCACGAGATCGTTCTTGTTCACGCAATCCCCCTTCCAAATTCAGCAAATACTGAAAGACAAAAGCCGCCCCAGGACTTTTCGTCCACGACTTTTTGGAAGCAAAGGATAAGCACAGCGTTTGCCGCCCGTCAATTCCCGACGGGCGGCAAAGCTCCTGATGTCCCAAAAGTCGCGTGTCCGGAGGCGGCCACGATCGGATCGCAACCGCCGACCCCGGATCAGTGACGCAGGGCCTCGCCGTCGGCGCCCTTCTCCTGGACCTTCGCCGCGGCCGGATCGACCTCCGGCTCGGTCCACTCGATGGGCTCCAGCGGGCGGACCAGCGCGTTGCGCAGCACCTCGTCCACCGTGCTGACGGGCATGATCTCCAGCCCGCGCTTCACGTTGTCCGGGATGTCGGCAAGGTCCTTCTCATTGTCCTTCGGGATCAGCACATGCTTGATGCCGCCGCGCAGAGCGGCCAGCAGCTTCTCCTTCAGGCCGCCGATCGGCAGGACCCGGCCGCGCAGCGTGATCTCGCCGGTCATCGCCACGTCCTTGCGCACCGGAATGCCGGTCAGCACCGAGACGATGGAGGTGGCCATGGCGACACCGGCCGACGGGCCGTCCTTCGGCGTGGCGCCTTCGGGAACGTGGACGTGGATGTCCTTCTTCTCGAACAGCGTCGGCTTGATGCCGAAGGCGATGGCGCGCGACTTGACGTAGCTCTCGGCCGCCTGGACCGATTCCTTCATCACGTCGCCCAGCTTGCCAGTGGTGGTGACGCGGCCCTTGCCAGGCAGGCCGACGGCCTCGATCGACAGCAGCTCGCCGCCGACCTCGGTCCAGGCCAGACCGGTGGTGACGCCCACCAGATCCTCCAGCTCCGCCTCGCCATAATGGAAACGGCGGACGCCGGCATATTTGTCGAGGTTGCGGCGGGTCACCGCGACCTTGGCATTGCCGCCCTTCAGCAGGATCTCCTTCACCGCCTTGCGGCAGAGGTTGGCGATCTCGCGCTCCAGCGAACGGACGCCGGCTTCCCGCGTGTAGTAGCGGACCAGATCGCGCAGCGCGTCGTCGGAGATGGTGAACTCGCCCTTCTTCAGGCCGTTCGCCTCCACCTGCTTCTCGATCAGGTGACGCTTGGAAATCTCGACCTTCTCGTCCTCGGTGTAGCCGGCGACGCGGATGATCTCCATGCGGTCCAGCAGCGGCTGCGGCATGCGCATCGTGTTGGCCGTGCAGACGAACATCACGTCGGACAGGTCGTAATCGACCTCCAGGTAATGGTCGTTGAAGGTGCCGTTCTGCTCCGGATCCAGGACCTCCAGCAGGGCGGACGACGGGTCGCCGCGCCAGTCGGCGCCGAGCTTGTCGATCTCGTCCAGCAGGAAGAGCGGGTTGGAGGACTTGGCCTTCTTCATGCCCTGGATGACCTTGCCGGGCATCGAGCCGATGTAGGTGCGGCGGTGACCGCGGACCTCGGCCTCGTCACGGACGCCGCCCAGCGACATGCGGACGAAGTTGCGGCCGGTAGACTTGGCGATCGACTTGCCGAGCGAGGTCTTGCCGACGCCGGGCGGACCGACGAGGCAGAGGATCGGGCCCTTGACCTTGTTCATGCGGTTCTGGACCGCGAGATACTCAAGGATGCGCTCCTTGACCTTCTCCAGACCGTAATGGTCGGCGTCCAGCACCTTCTGGGCCAGCTTCAGGTCGCGCTTCACCTTGGTGCGCTTCTTCCACGGAATGGACAGCATCCAGTCCAGGTAGTTGCGGACCACGGTGGCTTCCGCCGACATCGGGCTCATCGACCGCAGCTTCTTCAGCTCGGCCAGAGCCTTTTCGCGGGCTTCCTTGGAGAAGCGGGTCTTGTTGATCTTCTCTTCCAGCTCCGCCGATTCGTCGCGGCCGTCCTCGGTCTCGCCGAGTTCCTTCTGGATCGCCTTCAGCTGCTCGTTCAGATAGTACTCGCGCTGGGTCTTCTCCATCTGCCGCTTGACGCGGTTGCGGATGCGCTTTTCCACCTGCAGCACGCCGATCTCGCCTTCCATGAAGGCATAGACCCGCTCCAGACGCTCCGACACGGTGGCGCATTCCAGAAGCTGCTGCTTTTCCGGAATCTTCAGCGCCAGATGCGAGGCGACGGTATCGGCCAGCTTGCCGGCTTCCTCGATCTGGTTGATCGAGACCAGCACTTCCGGCGGGATCTTCTTGTTGAGCTTGATGTACTGCTCGAACTGGGAGACAACGGCGCGGCTCAGGGCTTCGAGCTCCTGGTTCTCGCCGGTCTTTTCCTCGACCAGTTCGGCCTGGGCCTGGAAGAACTCCTCATTGTCGGCGAACTTGGTAATGGCGGCGCGCTGGCCACCTTCCACCAGCACCTTGACGGTCCCGTCCGGCAGCTTGAGCAGCTGCAACACGGTGCCGACGGTGCCGACGCTGTAGATGTCGGCCGGAGTCGGATCGTCCTGCGCGGCGTTCTTCTGGGTGACCAGGAGGATCTGCTTGTCATCCTTCATCACGTCTTCCAGCGCGCGCACGGACTTCTCGCGCCCGACGAACAGCGGAACGATCATGTGGGGGAAAACCACGATGTCGCGCAGCGGCAGGACCGGGTAGAGGGCACCACGGGAGAGTTCGATCATGGGCAGGGCCTCAATGAATGGATCGCCGCCAGCCCGGAATGGGCCTGACACAGCCCCCGCCTCGGGTTGAGCGCGGGGATCGCCTACGGCACCCGACTAACGTGGCACACGGTCATGCGCCCTTCAAGGGGGCTCCGCCGCCCTCCGCGCCGTTTCCACCGGGTGAGACGGCCATTCCGCCGGCCAACGCAGCCTTTACTCCCCTTTCGGACGGCTTGAACGCCGGTTCGGACCGGTTTGGTGCCCGTTCGGCCGCCCGAAGGGGAGCATTACGGCCCCGTTCGCGCCACAACACGCCGCCGGACCGGCAGGATGGCTTGAGCGGGACGACGATTCGCACCGGAGACAGTCAGGCAAAAGAAAAGGGGCGCCGAAGCGCCCCTCATTGTCCGCTTGCCGCAAGAGTTGCGGCGGAGTGTCACCGGGTCAGGCGCCCGGCGCCTCGCTGCGACGTTCGGCATGGACGTAGAGCGGCTTGGCGCGCCCTTCGACCACTTCCTTGTTGACCAGGATGCTCTCGATGCCGGTCAGGCCCGGCAGGTCGAACATCGGGTCGAGCAGGATGGCTTCCATGATCGAGCGCAGGCCGCGGGCGCCGGTCTTGCGCTGGATCGCCTTGTGGGCGATGGCGCGCATGGCGTCCTCGGAGAACTCCAGATGGACGTCCTCCATCTCGAACAGGCGCTGGTACTGCTTGACCAGGGCGTTCTTCGGCTTGCTGAGGATCTCGACCAGCGCCGCCTCGTCCAGGTCGGACAGGGTGGCCAGCACCGGCAGACGGCCGATGAACTCGGGGATCAGGCCGAACTTCAGCAGATCCTCGGGCTCGACCTCGTGCAGGATCTCGCCGGTGGCGCGCTCGTCAGCGGAGCGCACATCGGCGCCGAAGCCGATGCTGGTGCCCTTGCCGCGCTGGGCGATGATCTTGTCCAGGCCGGCGAAGGCGCCGCCGCAGATGAACAGGATGTTGCTGGTGTCGACCTGCAGGAATTCCTGCTGCGGATGCTTGCGCCCGCCCTGCGGCGGCACGGAGGCGACGGTGCCCTCCATGATCTTCAGCAGGGCCTGCTGCACGCCCTCGCCGGACACGTCGCGGGTGATCGACGGGTTGTCGGACTTGCGGCTGATCTTGTCGACCTCGTCGATGTAGACGATGCCGCGCTGCGCCCGCTCGACATTGTAGTCTGCGGCCTGCAGCAGCTTGAGGATGATGTTCTCGACATCCTCGCCGACGTAACCGGCCTCGGTCAGCGTCGTGGCGTCGGCCATGGTGAAGGGAACGTCGATGATGCGGGCCAGGGTCTGGGCCAGCAGCGTCTTGCCGCAGCCGGTCGGGCCGATCAGCAGGATGTTCGACTTCGCCAGTTCGACGTCGTTGTGCTTCGTCCCATGGGCGAGGCGCTTGTAGTGGTTGTGGACCGCCACCGACAGCACGCGCTTGGCGTAGGACTGTCCGATGACGTAATCGTCGAGCACCGCATGAATGTCGCGCGGAGTCGGAACCCCGTCGCGGGACTTCACGAGGGTCGTCTTGTTCTCCTCGCGAATGATGTCCATGCACAGTTCGACGCATTCATCGCAGATGAACACCGTCGGACCGGCAATCAGCTTGCGGACCTCGTGCTGGCTCTTGCCGCAGAAGGAGCAGTAGAGCGTATTCTTCGAATCGCCGCTGCTGGACTTGCTCATCGGTACTCCGTCATCTCGCGGGAGGCGTGGCCCCAGGGGACCATGCCCGTTCGCGGCGCCCCCCGACGCCGGTCCTACTCAGGTTATCGCGGACGACGCCCGCGACAAGGTCATGCGCCGATCTGCGACGCATCACGATCCGCATGGCCGGGTCCCTGTCCGGGACTCTCCCATGACCGGATCGTGTCACTGCCATTCAACAACAGCGTCACGACCCGATCAACCCTTTGTTGGGAGGGCTCAGGTCCCGCGGCTCACGAATGGTGGTCGACGCCCGGGCGCTTCTCCACCACCTCGTCGATCAGACCGAAGGCTTTCGCCTCTTCCGGCGACATGAACTTGTCGCGCTCCATGGCGGACTCGATGGTGTCGAGGTCCTGCCCGGTGTGCTTGACGTAGATGTCGTTCAGGCGCGAACGCAGCTTCAGGATCTCCTGGGCCTGGATTTCGATGTCCGAGGCCTGGCCCTGGGCACCGCCCGACGGCTGGTGGATCATGATGCGGCTGTTGGGCAGCGAGAAGCGCTTGCCCGGCGCGCCGGCGGCCAGCAGCAGCGAGCCCATCGAGGCGGCCTGCCCCATGCACACCGTCGACACCTGCGGGCGGATGTACTGCATGGTGTCGTAGATGGCGAGGCCGGCCGAGACGTAGCCGCCCGGCGAATTGATGTAGAGCGCGATGTCCTTGTTCGGGTTCTCCGACTCAAGGAACAGCAGCTGCGAGCAGATCAGGCTGGCGACGGCGTCGTTCACTCCGCCGATCAGGAAGATGATCCGCTCCTTCAGCAGGCGCGAATAGATGTCGTACGCGCGCTCGCCCCGGTTGGTCTGTTCGATGACCATCGGGACCAGAGCATTCATCTTCGGCTCGAAGTCGTACATGTGTTCTTCCCTGCCCCCGCAGTTGGCTGAACCGGTGATCGTTGCCGGCACGGAACCACATATAGGAACCTTTGGGGGCGGATGGTAGTCCGCCCCCACTCCTTTTGGGGAGTTAGGCCGCCTCAGCCTCGTCGTCGTCCTTCGTCAGCTCTTCGACGCTGACGGTCTTCTCGGTGACCTTGGCCTGATCCAGGATGTGGTCGACGACCTTGTCCTCGAAGATCGGGGCGCGGAGGTTCTCGAGAGCCTGCTGGTTCTGCTTGAAGAACTCGAACACCTGACGCTCCTGACCGGGGAAGCGGCGGGCTTCGTTGATCAGGGCGCGGTTCACCTCGTCCTGGGTGACCTGGATGTTGTTGCGGCGGCCGACTTCCGACAGCAGCAGACCCAGGCGGACGCGGCGCTCGGCGATCGAGCGGTACTCGGCCTTCAACTCGTCCTCGGACTTGTTGGCGTCCTCGCCGGCGGTGCCGTTCTTCAGCTCTTCCTGCAGGCGGGCCCAGATGCCCTCGAACTCGATGTCGACCATACCGGCCGGCACCTCGAAGGAATGGGCCTCGGCCAGCTTGTCGAGCAGCTGGCGCTTCACGCGCAGGCGCGACAGGCCGTCATACTCGCCCTTGATGCGGTCGCGGATGGCTTCGCGCATCTTCTCCAGGCTCTCCATGCCGAACTCCTTGGCGAGTTCGTCATTGACCTCGGCCGGGACGTTCTTGCGCAGCTCCTTCACGTCCACCTCGAAGACGGTCGCGGCGCCCTTCAGGCGCTCGTGCGGGTAATCTTCCGGGAAGGTGACGTTGACGGTGCGGTGCTCGCCGGCCTTGGCGCCGACCAGCTGCTCCTCGAAGCCCGGAACGAAGCGGCCGGCGCCCAGCTCCAGCGGATAGTCCTTGCCGTCCATGCCCGGCAGGGCCTCGCCGTCCACGGAACCGGCGAAGTCGATCACGGCGATGTCGCCGTTCTCGGCGGCGCGGTCCTCGGTGACCGGGGCCTGGGTCGAGTGGGCCGACGCCAGACGGGTCAGCGCTTCCTGCACCGCCTCTTCGCTGACCTCGGCGACCGGCTTCTCCAGCTCGATGCCGGTGAAGTCGCCCGGCTCGACGTCCGGCAGCAGCTCGACCGCCATCTTGTAGGTGAGGTCGCCGCCGTCCTCGTACTTCTCGACTTCGATCTTCGGCTGCAGGGCGACGCGCAGGCCGCGCTCGTTCAGCGCCTGGCGCGAGCTGTCGGAGATGGCGTCCTCCAGCACCTCGGACAGCACGCCGCCGAAATAGCGCTGCTTGATCACGGTGACCGGCACCTTGCCCGGACGGAAGCCCGGCAGCTGGACCGTGCGGCGCAGCTCTTCCAGCTTGCCGTTCACCTTCTCTTCGATGTCCTTGGCGGAAATGACGACCTGAAATTCGCGCTTGAGGCCGTCGGTGCTGGTCTCGGTGATGTTCATCGGAACGAAAGCCTATCTCGTTGTTCCGGCCCGGCGGCGCCCGTCCGGGCGGCCCGAATCCGTGTTGTCCATGCGGTCCAAGGTGTTGCCATGGTGCGGGCGAAGGGACTTGAACCCATACGACCGAAGTCACTGGAACCTAAATCCAGCGCGTCTACCAATTCCGCCACGCCCGCGTTCATGGCAAAGGCAGCCGCGACGGGTGCGCAAACACCCGCCGGACCGCCGGCGAAGTCCGGTCTATAGCACAGCGCGCCGGAAGCAAACAGGCAAAATGGCCCCACTCAAGAGAGTGAGGCCCGCTCTGTTCGCCTCAACCGCCGGCCTTACCCAGCGACCGCACCGCCGACGAGGTGATGATACGCCCCTCGCCGGTGTAGGCCTCGTGGTTGGCATCGATCTCGCCCAGCCGGTAGCGGTAGTTGATCATCATGCCGAGCGACTGTTTCAGCCCCTTGGCCGAGCGGTCGGCCAGCCAGTTCAGCCTCTCCATCCGCGCGCCGTTGGTGAGGTGGAAATGCGCCACCGGATCTTGCGCGCGGGCCGCGCGGGCGCGGCCATGGCCCTTCGCCTCCTGCACGCCGGTCAGGTAATGCGTGCACATCCGCATCAGCGGACCGCGCAGGCGCTTCTGCAGCTCCTCGTCCTCCGCCCAGCCGGGGCGCGCGATCGCGCGGGCGAGCAGCGGCGATTCGTCGGTGCCGACGCCGCCCTCCGTCATCGCCCCGGCATCGTCGGCCTGCTCCAGCTCGGCCAGCCGCTCGGCGATGCGCTCGGCCTCCGTGTTGGTCAGCACGGCGTCGCCGTCGCGGTCCAGCGTCCGGTCGAACCAGCGGCGGAATCCGGGGATCGGCGACAGGGTGGCGTAGCACTTGATGTTGGGGAACTCGGTCGCCAGCCCGTCGACCACCCGCTTGATCAGGAAATTGCCGAAGCTGATGCCGGCCAGCCCGGTCTGGGCGTTGGAGATCGAATAGAAGATGGCGCTGTCCGCGCTCTTCGGGTCGCAGACCGGGGCGGTGGGGTCGAGCAGCGCCTGCACATTGTCCGACATGCCCTGGACCAGAGCCACCTCGACGAAGATCAGCGGCTCGTGCGGCATGCGCGGATGGAAGAAGGCGAAGCAGCGCCGGTCCGAATCGAGCCGGTCCTTCAGGTCCTGCCAACCGCTGATCTCGTGCACGGCCTCGTACTTGATCAGCTTTTCCAGCAGCGAGGCCGGGCTGTCCCAGGTGATGCGGTGCATCTCCAGGAAGCCGACGTCGAACCACGCGCGCAGCAGGTTCTTCAGATCGTCTTCCAGCGCCTGCAGCAGCGGTTCGCCGCGCGCCATCTCCATCAGCTCGGCCCGCAGGTCGACCAGGAACTTGACCCCTTCCGGCAGGGCGTTGAACTGGGTCAGCAGGCGCAGGCGCGGCGGTTCCAGCGCCCGGCGCAGCGCGCGTTCGGCATGGCCGCGGGCGACCGGATCGGTTGCCGCCTGGAAGGTCGCCATCGCGTCCGTCACCGCGTCGCGGTCGACGTCGAAGTCGCGCGCGAGCATAACAAGGAAATTGCGCCGGCCTTGGGGATCGAGCGCCAGATAGGTGCGGCCGAGCTGGGCGGCGCGGGCGCGGGCTGAAACCTCGCCGCCGCGCGATTCCAGGCAGGCCTCGATCTGCTCCTTCAGCCGCTCGGCATCCTCCTTGGGCAGGTGAGTGCGCGGCGCCGCGCCGACGGCGCCGCGGGCCGATGCCGCGATCTCGCGCCAGCGAGTGCGCAGGTTGTCCAGCGCGCGGTCGAAGAAATTGGGCTGCGCGGCCGGGGATGGCGGCACAGGCTCCAGCGTGGTGGTGTCGGGTGCGTCGCTCATAGACCGGAGTCTGACCTGCCTCGACCGCCGCCGCAAGGGGGCGCGCGGACGCCATCGTCCGGAGTACCGCCAACGGCCGCTTGGCAGCCCTCAGCCCTGCGCCTTCAGCGCCTTCAGCACGCCGGGCAGCGCGCCCGCCAGATCGTCGGAGATCAGGCCGGGGCCGAGCGAGCGCCCGGCCTCGCCATGCAGCCAGACGGCTGTGCAGGCGGCCTCGAACCCGTCCATCCCCTGCGCCAGCAGGCCCAGCACGATGCCGGCCAGCACGTCTCCGGTCCCGGCGGTCGCCAGATCGGGCGGCGCGTTGACATTCACCACCGCGCGGCCGTCAGGCGCGGCGACCACGGTGTCGGCCCCCTTCAGCACCACCACGGCCCCCGACCGGGCGGCGGCGGCGCGCACCCGCGACAGCTTGTCGCCGTCCATGCCCACGGAGTCGCCGAACAGCCGCGCGAACTCCCCCTCATGCGGGGTGAGGACGCAGCGCTTGCCGAGCCGGTCGAGCAGTTCGTCCGCCGACTCGGCGAAGCTGGTCAGCGCGTCGGCATCCAGCACGCAGGCTCTGCGGGCGTCCAGCGCGGCCATCACCGCGGCGCGGGTCTGCGCGCCCTTCCCCGCCCCCGGCCCGATCAGCACCGCGTTCTTCCGCTGGTCCTGCAGCAGCCGGGCGAAGGCGCCGTCATCCTCCAGCGGATCGACGATCACGCTGGCGCAGCCGGCGGCATAGATCGGAAACGCTTCCGGCGGGCAGGCAATGGTGACCAACCCGGCGCCGGCGCGCAGAGCGGCCACCGAGGCCAGCCGCGCCGCGCCGGTCATCCGCGCCCCGCCGAGGACCACAGCATGGCCGCGCGCGTATTTGTGGCCGTCCAGCGCCGGCCAGGGGAAGCGGTGGCGCCACAGCGACGGCTCGTTCACCGCGGTCTGCGGCGCGATGCTGTCCAGCACCCGATCCGGGATGCCGATGTCGGCGACCACCACCTCGCCGCACAAGGTGCGGCCGGGCAGCAGGACATGGCCGGGCTTGCGGCGGAAGAAGGTGACGGTCAGCGCCGCCTGGGGAGCGGCGCCCAGCACCCGGCCGCTGTCGCCGTGCAGGCCGCTCGGCACGTCCACCGCCACCACCGTGCGCCCCTCCATCGCCTCGACGATGGCGCGGGCGTGCCCGTCCAGCGGCCGCGACAGTCCGGCGCCGAACAGCGCGTCGATGACCAGGGGGTTGCCCTTGAGGATATAGGGATCGGCCGCCTCGATCGGGCCGGGCCAGCGGTCGGCGGCCAGCGCGGCATCGCCGGTCAGCGCGGAGCGCGTGCCGAGCAGCGCCAGACGCACCGGCCAGCCGGCCTCCAGCAGCAGCCGGGCGATGACGAAGCCGTCGCCGCCGTTGTTGCCGGGTCCGCAGAGCACGGCGGTGGGGTGCGGCGCCCAGCGTTCGCACACCGCGCGGACCACGGCAGCGCCGGCGGCCTCCATCAGGGCCGGGCCGGGAACCCCGGCGGCGATGGCCAGCTGGTCGGCCCGATACATCTCCGCGACGGACAGAAGCTCATCCATCCCCCACTCCCCGGCGCTGCATTCCGTTGCGGGCGAACTTGCACGCCCCCACTCTACCCGTGGGCTGCGTCTTTGCCCGGAACGGACGGCGCAGACAAGCATAAACGCCCGCAAGACGGCCAGTAAGCCGTGCGGACGATAAGAAGAGCGGATTTTAAGAGGAAAGGAAAGGGAAGATGGGGCGATGGATGGGACTCGAACCCACGACCACTCGGACCACAACCGAGGGCTCTACCAACTGAGCTACCACCGCCGCCGTCAGCGTTTCCGCCGTCGGGAGCCGCGTTATCCTCCACCTCGGCTTTCCGGTCAAGCGTCTTTTTCACAAAAAGCGAAAAAACTTCTTTCGGGGCCGGCGGGCACCCCTTTCGACCGCAAATGCCGCCTTCGACGACGCGCAGGCAGCGGAGCGCTTGCGCCAGTTGCACAAATATTGTTCACTCCGCTGAATCCTTCGGCAGCACCCTGCCCCATCGGACGGCACCCGACCGTCTTATGACCAGCGTCGATGCCGCCGGACCGGATCGGCCGAATGTGGCACGCTCCATGCTTACCGTCGTCGCTGTCGGCAGTGCCGTGGACGGTGCCTGCCGGCGTTGGCACCTCGTACACGAGAGACCCATGAAGAAGATCGAAGCCATCATCAAGCCGTTCAAACTCGACGAGGTGAAGGAAGCCCTTCACGAGGTCGGGATCAAGGGGATCACCGTCACCGAAGCCAAGGGCTTCGGCCGCCAGAAGGGCCACACCGAGCTTTACCGCGGCGCGGAATATGTCGTGGACTTCCTGCCGAAGGTGAAGATCGAGGTGGTGATGGAAGACTCCCTGGTGGAACGGGCGATCGAGGCGATCCAGCAGGCCGCCCATACCGGCCGCATCGGCGACGGCAAGATCTTCGTCACGCCCGTGGAGGAAGTGGTCCGCATCCGCACCGGCGAGAAGGGTGCGGACGCGATCTGATCGCGCCCAGCCACCCTCCGCCCTTCCAACCGGCTCCCTTCCGACCAGCATCCGCCAACATGCGCCGCTTTCCCCGCCCCTTCTCGCCGGCCCCGGCCGCACCCTCCGCCGAACGGCCGATGGCCGCCTATGGCGAACGTGCGACTTTTTGGGTTGGCGCGTTGTACGGGGAAGAAAGGCGTGAGATAACGTCCGCCGCGAGCGCCGCCCTCCGCCGCCGAAGCCCCTCCGGGGTCTGGGCGGCGGCTTGACGCAGCGGGATCCAACCCTCTTAAAGCGTGGAAAAAGAGACATGTCCGACATCAGCAAGGTCTTCGACCTGATCAAGGAACACGACGTCAAGTACGTGGACCTGCGCTTCACCGACCCGCGCGGCAAGCTGCACCACACGGCCCAGCACGTCTCGACCATCGACGAGGATGTGTTCGAGGATGGCATCATGTTCGACGGTTCCTCGATCGCCGGCTGGAAGGGCATCGAAGAGTCGGACATGATCCTGAAGCTGGACCCGACGACGGCCGTCATGGATCCGTTCGCCGCCCAGCCGACGCTGAACATCCTCTGCGACGTGTATGATCCGGGCACCGGCGGCGCCTATGCCCGCTGCCCGCGCGGCATCGCCAAGGCCGCCGAGAAGTACACCGCTTCGGCCGGCATCGGCGACACCGTCTTCTTCGGTCCGGAAGCCGAGTTCTTCGTGTTCGACGACGTCAAGTACTCCGTCGACATGAACAAGGTGTCCTACGAGTTCGCCTCGGACGAGGGTTCCTACTCCTCCGGCAAGGAGTATGAGGACGGCAACCTGGGCCACCGCCCGGGCACCAAGGGCGGCTATTTCCCGGTCGCCCCGATCGACAGCTGCAACGACCTGCGCGCCGAGATGCTGAGCGTCCTGGCCGAGATGGGCGTCCCGGTCGAGAAGCACCACCACGAGGTGGCCGCCGCCCAGCATGAGCTGGGCATCAAGTTCGACACGCTGGTCCGCACCGGCGACAACATGCAGTACTACAAGTACGTGGTGCACAACGTCGCCCACGCCTACGGCAAGACCGCGACCTTCATGCCGAAGCCGGTGTTCGGCGACAACGGTTCGGGCATGCACTGCCACCAGTCGATCTGGAAGGACGGCCAGCCGCTGTTCGCCGGCAACCAGTATGCCGACCTGTCGGAGCTGGCGCTGTTCTACATCGGCGGCATCATCAAGCACGCCAAGGCGCTGAACGCCTTCACCAACCCGTCGACCAACAGCTACAAGCGCCTGGTCCCGGGCTATGAGGCCCCGGTCCTGCTGGCCTACTCGGCCCGCAACCGTTCGGCGTCCTGCCGCATCCCGTACGTCGCCTCGCCGAAGGGCAAGCGCGTCGAGGTCCGCTTCCCGGATCCGTCGGCCAACCCGTACCTGGCCTTCGCTGCCATGCTGATGGCCGGCCTGGACGGCATCCAGAACAAGATCCATCCGGGCGACGCGATGGACAAGAACCTGTACGACCTGCCGCCGGAAGAGCTGGCCAAGGTCCCGACCGTCTGCGGCTCGCTGCGCGAAGCCCTGAACTCTCTGCGCGAGGACAACGAGTTCCTGCGCAAGGGCGACGTCTTCACGCAGGACATGATCGACGGCTACATCGACCTCCGCACGGAAGAGATGATGGCCTTCGAGACCATGCCGCACCCGATCGAGTACAAGATGTACTACTCGGTTTGATGTTGCCTCGCGGCGTCCGGCAACGGGCGCCGCGGCCGGTCACGCATCATTCGAAAGCCGCTCCCGGTTCGCGCCGGGGGCGGTTTTCTTTTTGGTCTGTTCGATCCAGACGCCGACGTCCGGCGGCGCACAGCCCCTGCGCTCTGCGCAGTCGGCCTTGGCACAGGTGCAGGCGGGGAACAGGCAGCCGTCGCCGTTCAGGTCGGTGGCCCGTACCGCGAGGTCATAGCGGACGCCGCGCATGATGGCGGGGCCGGCGGTGCTGTGGCGCTCGTAATGCTCCACGACATGGCGCACGCGGGTGAGCAGTTCGCGTCGTTGATCGTGCCCCGGGTCCATGCCTTCGCCCCCAGTCGCCAATGATTGCAGCCATGAACAGGGACGCCCGAAAGCCGCGTCCTGTTCCGGCATCCATGCGCAGTACGGCGCAAGGGGAACTCAACGCACAGGAATGATGCGCCGGCCCGGCTGTTGCCGCAGCAGTGTTCGAGACGAGTGACCAGGACGGGAGAGCATGATGGATCGCGATCGGCTGCACCGCGTCGCCAAGGCGCTGGGCGACGTCCGCCTGTACGAGAAGCACCACACCGGTGAGTTCATCACCATGCGCCTGCGCGACTCCCTGGCCGACAACCCCGGCTATGACGAGGAGGAGGTGGACAAGAAGCTGCTGGAACTTGCGCGCGTGGCGCTGGAGGCCGCGGAATAGCGGGGCCGGGGGTGACGAAGCGGCGGCCGGCCTGTTGGTGGGGGTGAAGCGTCCACCAGAGGGAGACTGCCGCCATGGCCGAAGAGAAGACGTCCGACATGCCGCAGGGTGACCGTCCCGCCACCAAGCCGATCCCGGTGAAGCCGGCGGTCGAGCCGATGAGCGACAAGGACGAAGCGCCGCCGGGCACACCGGGGACGGGCGAGAACATCGATCCGAAGACCGGCGAGACCTATGTGCAGGGGATCGGCGGGGCGTGATGGGTGGGTGTGATGGATAAGCGTCGGCTGGCGATGCCCCTCCCTAACCCTCCCCGCTCTCGGCCGGCCGAAGGCCGGTCCGATCACGGGAGAGGGAACTGCCGATGCCCTTTGTCAAACCCTCACAAGCGACCAACCGCCCAAACGAAAAGGGCCGGCTCCTGCGAGCCGGCCCTTTCGCTGTCATCACACCAGCGTCACGCCACGAAGGGCGGAACGGCGGTGAAGTTGGCGGCCTTCTCCACGACCTGGCCGACGCGCAGCAGCGTCTCCTCGTCGAAAGGACGGCCGATCAACTGGAGGCCGAGCGGCAGGCCGTCGGCGCCGAGACCGGCCGGGACCGACATCGCCGGCAGGCCGGCGAGGTTGATCGGAACGGTGAAGACGTCGTTCAGGTACATCTGAACCGGATCGTCCATCTTCTCGCCGATTGCGAAGGGCGTGCTGGGGGCGGTCGGCGTCAGGATGACGTCGCAGCTCTTGAACGCCTCGTCGAAGTCCCACTTGATGCGCGTGCGCACCTGACGGGCCTTATTGTAGTAGGCGTCGTAATAGCCGGCCGACAGCACATAGGTGCCGATCAGGATGCGGCGCTGCACTTCCTTGCCGAAGCCGGCGCCGCGGGTGTTCTCGTACATCTCCTTGAGGTTGCCGCCCTCGACCCGCAGGCCGTAGCGCACGCCGTCATAGCGCGCGAGGTTGGACGACGCCTCGGCCGGCGCGATGATGTAGTAGGCGGCCAGAGCGTATTTGGTGTGCGGCAGGCTGACCTCGACCGGCTCGGCACCGGCCTCCTTCAGCCAGGCGATGCCCTGGTCCCACAGCGCGGCGATCTCCGGCGACAGGCCCTCCACCCGGTATTCCTTCGGAATGCCGACGCGCAGGCCGCGGATGTCGCCGGTCAGGGCGGCGCGGAAATCCGGCACCGGCATGTCGACGGAGGTGGAGTCCTTCGGATCGAAGCCGCACATGGAGCGCAGCATGATCGCCGCATCCTCGACCGTGCGGGTCATCGGCCCGGCCTGGTCCAGCGAGGAGGCGTAGGCGACGATGCCCCAGCGCGAGCAGCGGCCGTAGGTCGGCTTGATGCCGACGGTGCCGGTGTAGCCGGCCGGCTGGCGGATCGAGCCGCCGGTATCGGTGCCGGTGGCGCCCAGCGCAGCACGCGCGGCGATGACCGCGGCGGACCCGCCCGACGAACCGCCGGCGACGATCTTCTTCTCCCAGGCGCCGGGCGCGCCGGGGCTCCACGGGCTGACCGTCTCGCCCTGGTGGGCGGTGATGGTGGCGGAGCCCATGGCGAACTCGTCCAGGTTCACCTTGCCCAGCATGACGGCGCCGTCGCGCCACAGCTGGGAGGTCACCGTGGATTCATATTCCGGCTTGAAGCCGTCCAGGATGTGGCTGCCGGCGGTGGTCGAAACGCCCTTGGTGCAGAACAGGTCCTTCACCGCGATGGGCAGGCCGTCCATCGGCCCGGCCTCTCCCTTCGCGCGGCGCTCGTCGCTGGCCTTGGCCATCGACAGGGCGGCGTCCGGGGTCTCGGTGATGAAGATGTTGAAGGGGCGCACGGCCTCGACCGCGCGCACATGCGCCTCGGTCAGCTCGACCGCGGTGAATTCCTTCTTGGCGAGGCCGTCCAGGGCCTCCGCCATCGTCAGATGCGTGAGCGCCGTCATCACTCGACCACCTTGGGCACGACGTAGAAGCCTTCGGCCGTTTCCGGACCGTTCGACAGGACCTGCGCGGCGTAACCGCCGTCGGTGACCTCGTCCTTGCGGCGGCGCAGCTTTTGCGCGGCCACGCTGGTCATCGGCGGCACGTCCTTCGTGTCGACCTCGTTGAGCTGTTCCACGAAGGTCAGAATCTGGCTCAGTTCCCCGGCCAGGGATTCCAGTTCCTCGTCCGGCACCTTGATGCGGGCCAGATGCGCGATCTTGGCCACCGTGGCCTTGTCGAGCGACATGCCTCTACTCTCTTCCAAAACATTGGAAATCGGCCGCGAAGCTATCACCCGCGCACGTCCACCGCAACGTTTGCGGCCCAGGACCCGCTCAGAAGGCGTCCGGACGGCCGCCGGGCACCGCGGCGGCCAGCGCCAGCGGGCAGCCGCAGGACCGGCAGGTGGTCTGCTGGAGCACCTGCAGCAGCCGCGCATCGGGCAGCGCCAGCCCGAGCGCGCGTTCCACCTCCGCGATCTGCCGCCGGTGGTCGGCGCTGGCGCCGCAGGCGGCATCCAGCATCGCGCCATAGTCGGAGCGCGGCTGCGCGGTGATCGCCTGCGTTCCGCCGGCGGCAAAAAGCCCGGCTCCGCCGGCCGCCAGCCCGGCCAGCACCGCACGCCGGTTCGCACCTGTCCCAGTCCTGCTCATCCGTCCGCTCCGTCGATGGGTTCGGGCTGCGCGCCGGGGGCAGCCGTTTCCGCAGGGAACCGACTATACGCCGCGCGGTCCGGACCGCCAGCGGCCGAATCATTAAATAGCCGCAAGCTCAGGCGGCGATGCGCGTGGCCGAATGCCAGCTGGCATGGTCCATGCGCAGCTTGAACAGCGCGATCGGCTCGCCCCAGGGCGTCACCCGTGTTTCCAGCGCCACCGGCACCAAGCCCAGCTTCGCATAGAGCAGCAGGGCCGGCGTGTTGGTGTTGAAGCAGTAGAGGGTCAGTTCAGGCAGGCGGTGATGGTCGAAGGCGCGGTCGATCATCGTCCGCACCAGATACTCGGCGACGCCGCGGCGGCGCAGGGTCGGATCGACGCTGACATTGCCGATGCTGGCGGTCCGTCCATCCTCGAAGGTGGCGTAGTTGGCATAGCCCACCACCCGTTCCCGCCCATTCTCCGCCAGGGTCGCGACGGTCGGGTCGCGCCGGGTGCCGAGCGTGGCCCGCACCTGATCCGGGGTCAGCGGCCAGACCGCGCGCGGGAACAGGAAATACAATTCCTCCGCACTGCGGGGGAAACCGCAGACGGTCGGGATGTCGCCGTCGGTAAGGGGCCGGTGCGACAGGATGGACGGGGGCGATGCGCTGCTCATACTTAGAAGAATAAGTATCTTTAACAACAACTCAAGCGATCTTGCGGTGACAAGGCTGCGGCCCTATGGTCGGGGGATGATCCACACCCTCTCCGAACTCGCGGCCCGGCTGGGCAAAAACCAACGTTTGCTTGGCCTTGACGTCGGCACCAAGACCGTCGGGCTGGCGGTGGCCGATCCCGGACTGATCGTCGCATCCCCGATCGGCACGCTGAAGCGCACCAAATTCACCCAGGACGCGCGCGAGCTTGCCAAGACCATCCGCGATTACGGCATCGGCGGTCTGGTGGTCGGGCTGCCGCTGAACATGGACGGGACGGAGGGGCCGCGCGCCGAATCGGTGCGCGCCTTCGCCAAGAATCTGCTGGAGCGTCCCGACCTGCTGGGCTGGGAGGCCGAGATCGCCTTCTGGGACGAGCGGCTGTCGACCTCGGCGGTTGAGCGCTTCATGATCGGCGAGGCTGACATGACCCGCAAGCGCCGGGACGAGGTGGTGGACAAGATGGCCGCCGCCTACATCCTGCAGGGCGCGCTCGACATGCTGGCCAACCAGCGCCGCCTCGCCGCGGAAGCGGATGAAGAGGACGACCGCGACGAGGATTACGACGACCGCGACTGAGACCGGTCCCGGCCGCCGGTCGCAAGTCGCGGGTCATTCAGGCATGGTGCTCGGGGGCATGGCGCTCGGGCTGAAGCAGTGCGGCACGGCGAAGAAGCTTTGCCGGGTCGACTCCTGCACCAGCAGCAGGGCGCTGGCCTTGACGAGGGCGGCCGGCGTGTCCGGCGTGAGCGCCAGCGCGCGGCAGTAGATCCCCTCCGCCAGATCGGCGTGGCCGGCAGCGGCCAGCGTCTCCGCCACCGTCAGCAGGCCGTTCATCGCCATGGCGAGATCGCCGTCGAGGTTCAGCGCCCCGGCGAATGCCTGCACCGCACCCGGCAGATCCCCCTGGCTTTCCAGCACCAGCCCGTAGGTGGCCCACCAGACGGGAACGCCCGGCCGGGCCGTGATGGCTTGGGCGATCATCTCCTGCGCCTCGGCCCAGCGGCCGGCCTGCGCGGCGATCAGGCCCTGGCGGTAGATGCTTTCGGCCTGATCCGGCGTCATCGTCCCTGCTCCCGGCTCAGGCTTCGGGGCGGCCGAGCTGGTCCATCAGCTCGCGCCATTCACGCTTGGACAGGCCGCTGGCCTCCTGCGTCACCGGTTCCCCGGCCAGCAGGCGCTTCACCACGTCCAGGCCGGTGCGCGACAGGTGGGCGCCGCCCATGCGGTATTCGGTGAAGGACTCGAACACCGCCGGGACCCAGCGCTTCACCACGTCCAGCATCGCCTCGGCATAGACGCGGATCTCGTACTGGGCGTGACTGTCGGCGCGCAGCGACAGGAAGTGCAGAAGGTTGTGGAGATCGACCTTCCAGTACCACTGCGTGTAATAGTTCAGCGACAGGTTCATCCGCGCCAGCTCGCGAGCCAGCCCCTGGCGGGACGGGTCGATGACGGTGCCGTCCTCGCGGTGGTTCAGCATCTCCTCATAGTGGATGTAGGCGCGTTCGGAATCCTCGCGCAGCAGCCGCATGACGTCGGCCGCCTCCTCGCCCTCCAGCACGTCGCCGCGGCCCTGGCGGTTCACCACGGCCTGGGCGCCCAGCTGTTCCGGCGCCGGCACGTAGAACTCGCGGTCGAGGATGGAGTAGCGGGCCGAATATTCGTTCACGTTCGCGGTGCGGTGGCGGATCCACTGGCGGGCGACGAAGATCGGCAGCTTCACATGGAACTTGATCTCGCACATCTCGAACGGGGTCGAGTGGCGGTGGCGCATCAGATACTTGATGAGGCCGGAATCCTCGCTGACCTTCTTGGTGCCCTTGCCATAGGACACGCGCGCCGCCTGCACGACCGCCGCATCGTCGCCCATATAGTCGATGACGCGGACGAAGCCGTGGTCCAGCACCTCCAGCGGCTGATAGAGGATCTCCTCCAGGGCCGGGACGGTGGCGCGGCGGGTGGTGGCGGTGACGGCGCGCAGGCGATCGATTTCGTCGCGCTGCTCGGGCGTGATCGGCATGGTGACTCCGGGGCTGCAACGGCCGGACTCTTAAGCAGTGCGGCACCGGGGTGCAAGCCGCCTTTCTACCGACCGTCCCACCCGCGTCACAGCAACGCATTCGGCGATCATGCACACACCCCTTCCCTTGCCGGACGGGAGTGCCTATATTCGCGTCGTCGGTTCGCCGACTATGGCGATAAACGCCTTGTGGAATAAGCGTTGTGGACCCGGGGGCGGTACCCGGCGCCTCCACCAACCATACACCGGACTCGTTGACCGGGGTCGTTGGGGGCGAAACAGGATCGACACGCGTGGTAAAGGCATGGTTTTCGCTCGGCATGGTTCCGCCGTTATCGGGCCGTTGCAATAGTTGCCAACGACAACGTTGCTCAGGCTCGCCTCGCTGCCTAACGGCGGCTGGTAGCCTAAACCTAATCCCCGCGGGTTAGCGCCCAAGGGTGGGGCCGTGGGCCGCCTAGCAACAGAAGGCCCACACCTCTCTTCCCGGCATCCGGACCAGGCTTGCCTGCCGGCGGGATGCCAGACCGACGCGTTATCAGGGACCCGCCCAAGCATGCCGAAAGAGCAGCTCCGCTATGACCGCATGGTCGAGACCGCGTTGCGCGGCGTTGTCCGCGACGCGCTGACCGAGGTTGCCGAGCGCGGCTTGCCGGGCAATCACCATTTCTACCTGACCTTCCGCACCGGTTTCCCCGGCGTCGAGATTCCCGACTATCTGGCCTCCCAGTATCCCAACGAGATGACCATCGTCCTGCAGTTCCAGTATTACGGGCTGGACGTCACGGACGATCATTTCGAGGTGACGCTGAGCTTCAACAACGTGCATGAGCGGCTGGTGATCCCCTTTGCCGCCATCACCACCTTCGCCGACCCGTCGGTGAATTTCGCGCTGCAGTTCCAGCCGCTGGCCGCCGCCGAGTCGGCGGAGGTCTCCTCCATGCCGCCCCGCGCCGCCGCCGAGCGCGCCGAGGAGAAGGCCGAGGAAGCCGCTCCGGCCGAGGAGCCGAAGCGCGGCGAGGTCGTGGCGCTGGACGCCTTCCGCAAGAAGTAACCGCCTCCCACCGATGCCCGCCCGGCCGCCCAGCGAGTATGTCGCCAGTCTCTGCGAGATGATGGCGCCGCTGGGCGATGTGCGGGCGCGCCGCATGTTCGGCGGCTATGGCCTGTCCATCGACGGGCTGACCTTCGCGCTGGTCGCGGATGAGACGCTGTATTTCAAGGCGGACGACGTGAACCGCGGCTCGTTCGTCGAGTTGGGCCTGGAGCCCTTCCGGCCGATGCCGGACAAGCCGACCACCCTGTCCTACTATCCCCCACCCGATTCGGCGCTGGACGACCGCGACGAACTGCTGCCCTGGGCCCGGTCGGGGTTCGAGGCGGCATTGCGGGCCGCCGCGAAGAAGGCGGCGAAGGTAAAGCGGAAGTGAGACACCCTCTCCCGGGACGGGAGAGGGTAACTCAAGCGCCCTCAGATATTCTCCGCCATGTGGATCGTCGCGTTGCTGGCCTGGGCGCCGGTGGTGCGCTGGCGCATCTGGCGGGCGAAGCGCAGGGGGTTGGGGAAGACGTTCAGCAGCGAGCCGAGCTTGCCGACCGACGAGGTCGCCTTGCCCACCGCCATCACGTCGGCCAGGCGGCGGTCGATGAAGGCGCGGGTCTCCACATGGCCTTCCGACTTGTCGTCCAGCCAATAGAAGGTGGAGGAACTGACCACCGCGGACAGCAGCGCCCGCTTGGTATAGTGGTTATAGTCGGTGGAGGTGTCGCCGGCGGCGAACCACATGGCGTCCACCGTGCGGTAGAGCAGCCGCAGGCCGAGCGCCACATTCTGCGGCATCGCCAGATAGGAGAGCTGCCGGCGCTTGGCCTCGCGGTGGGGCTCCAGCACCTCGAAATAGGTGCGGACGGCGAGGGAGATGCGCTCGCGCACCTTCATCTCGGCCAGCGGCAGGGCCTCCAGCCGGTCGAGCATCTGGCGGTCGGTCCAGTCGGCGAAATGCTCCACCGCGTCGGTCACGCCGCCGGGGAAGGCGCGCAGCAGCGCCGACGGCTCGTGCCCGGCCATCTGGGTGCCGTCGCGCAGGGCCTGCAGGCTCCAGCCGTCGAAGACGACATTGGGCAGGCTCGCAACCAGGATGTCGTCGCGAAGCGTGTCGATGCTCATAGCCAACTCTCCCTGCGCCCGCCCTCAGGTCCGGGACGGCGCGTCCGTGGCCGCGGCGAGCGCGGCGTTGATATGATGCATCTCCTCGGTGCAGACGAGGAGCCGCAGATCGTCCATGCGATCAAGATAGAGCACGCCATCCAGGTGGTCGACCTCGTGCTGGACCACACGGGCATGGAAGCCCGACGCCTCGCGCTCGATCCGGGCGCCGTCCAGGCCATAGCCGCGATAGCGGATGCGCGGATGGCGCGGCACCAGACCGCGCAGCCCCGGAATCGACAGGCAGCCTTCCCAGCCGCGAACCTTGTCGTCGGACAGCGGTTCGATCACCGGGTTGACCAGGACGGTGTTCGCCACCTCCTCCCCCTCCCCGCGGTCGGCGGGAACGCGGAAGACGATGATCCGCCGCGACTCCGATATCTGCGGCGCGGCCAAACCGACTCCGGGAGCGTCCAGCATGGTGGCGATCATGTCGGCCGCCAGCCGGGCAACGGCCGGATCGGTGGGATCGGCGATGGGCTCCGCGATCTTGCGGAGAACGGGATTGCCCATCCGGGCGATTGGAAGCACTGGCATGACGCTATATCTGGAGTGCGGACACGGCCGGAGCAACCGTTTCCTGTGCGTCCAGCCCGGTTCATGCTTGCGAACCGAAGACTCCCCTTCACAAAGGCGATGGGGCGTGCTACACACTGCGCCCACACAAGGGGTGCGCCCGCCGCGCATGCCTATTTGTTGCCTTTGCGCAACATGCTTCACTTGGAAGGGTGACGGTAAACGTGCAAGTTCTGGTCCGAGACAACAACGTCGATCAGGCCCTCCGCGCGCTCAAGAAGAAGATGCAGCGCGAGGGCATTTTCCGTGAAATGAAGCTGCGTCGCAACTACGAGAAGCCCTCGGAGAAGCGCGCGCGTGAGAAGGCCGAAGCGGTGCGTCGCACCCGCAAGCTTCTCCGCAAGCGGATGGAACGCGAGGGCTACTAATCGCCGGTCGCGCTTAGCGACTGCGAAGGGCGCGTGTGATGCGCGCCCAAGACCCCTTGTGTCTTGCACCCGACCGTCCCGCGATCTTCGCGTGGGCGGTTTTGGTGTATCTGCGTCATTTCGCTTTGCCGGAACTGTGCGTCGGACAAGCGTATTGAACGGCCAGCCAGCCAAGCGCCCGGCCGTCGTGGAAAGGCCCGATTCATGAGCGCTTCCAACCTCACCGCCCGCCAATCGGTCCCGGCGCTGCGCGCCCGCAAGGGGGGCGAGCCCATCGTCTGCCTGACCGCCTACACCGCCCCGGTGGCTCGGCTGCTCGATCCGCATGTCGACCTGCTGCTGGTCGGCGATTCGCTGGGCATGGTGGTCTATGGGCTGGACAGCACGCTGCCGGTGACGCTGGACATGATGATCGCCCATGGCGCCGCGGTGGTCCGCGCCTCCGAACGGGCCTGCGTCGTGGTCGACCTGCCCTTCGGCAGCTACCAGGAAAGCAAGGAGGCCGCCTTCCGCGCCTCGGCCCGCGTGATGGCGGAGACCGGCGCCCAGGCGGTCAAGCTGGAAGGCGGGCTGGAGATGGCGGAAACGGTGGCCTTCCTGACCGCCCGCGGCATCCCGGTGATGGGCCATGTCGGGCTGACGCCGCAATCCGTCAACACGCTCGGCGGCTACAAGGCCGTCGGCCGCGACGCCGAGGCGGCGGAACGGATCGCCGCCGACGCCCGCGCGATTGCCGAGGCCGGCGCCTTCACCCTGGTGATCGAGGGCACCATGGAGCCGCTGGCCCGCCGCATCACTGAGGAGGTGGCGATCCCCACCATCGGCATCGGCGGCTCGCCGGCCTGCGACGGGCAGGTGCTGGTCACCGACGACATGCTCGGCCTGTTCGGCGCCTTCCAGCCGAAATTCGTCAAGCGCTACGCCAATCTGGGCGAGACGGTAAGCGAGGCCGCCGCCGCCTACGCCGCGGAGGTGCGGACCCGCGCCTTCCCGGGACCGGAGCATTGCTTCGGGGTGAAGAAGGCCGCGGCGGTGTAAAGCCCTCTCCCGGGGGCGGGAGAGGGAAAACTCAGTGCACTTCGTTCTTCCTCCGTTCCAGGCGATCCGGTAAAGTCCGGCCGTCATGGATGCCCCCTCCCCTGCCCTGATCCCGCCCAACGTCGCCGCTTGGTTCCAGTCACGCGGCTGGGCGCCGCACCCGCATCAGGTCGCCATGGTGGAGGCGGCGGAGCGCGGCGAGAGCGCCCTGCTGATCGCGCCCACCGGCGGCGGCAAGACGCTGGCCGGCTTCCTGCCCTCGCTGATCGAACTGGCCGAACGGCCGCGCGAAGGGCTGCACACGCTCTACATCTCGCCGCTGAAGGCCCTGGCCGTCGATATCCAGCGCAACCTGGAACAGCCGATCGCCGAGATGCGGCTGCCGATCCGGGCGGAGACGCGCACCGGCGACACGCCGGAGGCCAAGCGCAAGCGCCAGCGCACCCATCCGCCGCACATGCTGATGACGACGCCCGAAAGTCTGGCGCTGCTGCTGTCCTACACCGACGCCGACCGGCTGTTCCGCAACCTGCGCTGCGTCATCATCGACGAGCTTCATGCGCTGGCCGGCACCAAGCGCGGCGACCTGCTGGCCCTCGGGCTCGCCCGCCTGTCGCGCCTCGCCCCCGCCGCCCGGCGGGTCGGGCTGTCGGCCACGGTGGCGGAGCCGGAGCGGCTGCTGGCTTGGCTGTCGCGCCGCGGCCGGCATGACGGCACCGACTCCGACGACGTTCGCCTCGTGGTCGGCCGCAGCGGCGCCCAGGCGGAGGTGGAGATCCTGACCTCGCAGGAGCGGGTGCCCTGGGCCGGCCACATGGCGATGCACGCCATGAAGGAGATCTACGAGCGCGTCCGCCGCCAGCGCACCACCCTGCTGTTCGTCAACACCCGTGCCCAGGCGGAGCTGGTGTTCCAGGCGCTCTGGCGGGTCAATGACGACAACCTTCCCATCGCGCTCCACCACGGCTCGCTGGCGGTGGAACAGCGCCGCAAGGTCGAAGGCGCCATGGCGCGCGGCGAGTTGCGGGCGGTGGTCGCCACCTCCTCGCTCGACCTCGGCATCGACTGGGCGGCGGTCGACCTCGTGGTGCAGATCGGCGCGCCCAAGGGGTCGAGCCGGCTGGTCCAGCGCATCGGCCGCGCCAACCACCGGCTGGACGAGCCCAGCCGCGCCCTGCTGGTCCCCGCCAACCGCTTCGAAGTGCTGGAATGCCGCGCCGCGCTGGAGGCGGTGCACGACCACACGCTGGACGGCGATGCGCCGCGGCCGGGCGGGCTGGACGTGCTGGCCCAGCATCTGCTCGGCATGGCCTGCGCCGCGCCCTTCCTGGCGGACGAGCTGTATGAGGAGGTGGTCTCCGCCGCCCCCTATGCCGCGATGACGCGCGACGAGTTCGACGACGTGCTGGATTTCGTTGCCACCGGCGGCTACGCGCTCGGCGCCTATGACCGTTTCCAGCGCTTGAAGCTGCGCGAGGACGGGCGGATGGCGGTGGCCGGTCCGGCGGTGGCGCGCCAGTACCGCATGAATGTCGGCACCATCACGCAGGAGGCGCTGCTGCGCGTCCGCCTGAACCGCGGGCCGGTGCTGGGCGAGGTGGAGGAGTATTTCATCCAGGGACTGACCCCCGGCGACACCTTCCTGTTCGCCGGCCAGCTGCTGAAGTTCCTTGGCGTGCGCGAGATGGAGGCGCAGGTCGCCAAGGGCGGCACCGGTGACCCGAAGGTTCCCGCCTATGCCGGCGGGCGGCTGCCGCTGACCACCCATCTGGCGGACCGCGTGCGCGCCATGCTGGCCGACCCGCGCCAGTGGGACGGGCTGCCGGAGGATGTGCAGGAATGGCTGCGGCTGCAGCGCTACCGCTCCGTCCTGCCCAACCGCGACGGGCTGCTGGTGGAGACCTTCCCGAAGGCCGGCAAGCGCTTCCTCGTCGCCTATGCCTTCGAGGGGCGCAATGCCCACCAGACGCTGGGCATGCTGCTGACCCGGCGGATGGAACGGTTCGGGCTGGGACCGCTGGGCTTCGTCGCCACCGATTACGTGCTGGCGGTGTGGTCGCTGCGGTCGCCAACCGATATGGACGCGCTGTTCGACCAGGACATGCTGGGCGACGATCTGGAAGCCTGGATGGACGAGTCGTCGATGCTGCGGCGGACCTTCCGCAACGTGGCGCTGATCGCCGGGGTGATCGACCGCCGCCATCCGGGACAGGAGAAGACCGGACGGCAGGTCACCTTCTCCTCCGACCTGATCTATGACGTGCTGCGCAAGCATGACCCCGGCCATGTGCTGCTGCGGGCGACGCGGGCCGATGCCGCGGGCGGGCTGACAGACATCCGCCGCCTGTCCGATTTCCTGGCCCGGGTGCGCGGGCGCATCACCCACAAGGACCTCGACCGCATCTCCCCCCTGGCGGTGCCGGTGATCCTGGAGATCGGGCGCGAGCGTGTGGACGGCAGCGCCACCGACGAACTGCTTGCCGCCGCCGAGGCCGAATTGCTGGCGGAGGCGATGCCGGAGCTTGTGAAGGAACCGCGGCGCGACGAGGCGAGCTTGCCCGGCATGGACGCGCCGCGCCGCTTGGGCCAATGACCACCTGAAAGACCGTCATAATGCGCAAGGATCTTCACGAGGCGAACCGCCTCTCCTGGAACGCCGCGACAACCGCGCACAACAGCCACAAGGGCGACCAGGCCGCCTTCTTCCGGAACGGTGGTTCGACGCTCTTTCCGGAGGAGATCGAACTCCTCGGCGAGGTTCGCGGCCTGAGCCTGCTTCACCTGCAATGCAACTCCGGCCAGGACAGCCTGAGTCTCGCGAGACTCGGTGCCGACGTGACGGGTGTCGACATCTCTGACGAGGCGATCGCATTCGCCTGTCGCTTGTCGCAGGAAAGCGGCATCCCGGCGCGATTCGAGCGGGAGGATCTGTTCGCATGGTTCGAGCAAGCGGCCGATGAACACCGATCGTTCGACCGGGTCTTCGCCTCGTACGGGACGATCTGCTGGCTCTCCGACCTCGACGCCTGGGCGCGCGGCATCGCAAATGTGCTGAGGCCGGACGGGCGGTTCGTGTTCATGGAATTCCACCCCTTCGCCATGGTGTTCAATGAACGGTGGCAGCCGTTCTACGACTATTTCAACAACGCGCCGGTCGAGGAGGATGGCGTCGGCGATTATGTGGCAGACTCCGGCACCGGCCTTACGCCGGGGGGCAGCGAGACCGGCGTGGTGGACTTCCGAAATCCCCACAATTCATACGAGTTCTATTGGGGAATCGGCGAGGTGGTGTCGGCACTCATCCGGGCGGGACTGACGCTCGAGAGGATGGAGGAGTTCCCCTATGCCAACGGGTGGCGCGGCTTTGAAGGCATGCGCGACATCGGCGGACGGCGCATGGTTCCACCGGAGGGCATGCCGCGTATTCCGCTCATGTACGGCCTTGTCGCGAGGAAGGGCCGGTAAGACGGCCTGCATCGGCTTGCGCCGGTGCCGCGCTCGCTCGGACCCGGCGCGACTGCCGGAGAGGATCGCGCAAGACCGTTCCTGCCGAATATGGGAAACAACACGCGTTGCAACGGGGAAGTACTCATGCATCCTCTCCCCCTCGCCGGCGTGACGCTGGCGGCGGACCCGTCCGGTGCCGTCCATTGGCCGGAGCAGGACCTGATCGCCGTCGCCGACCTGCATCTTGAAAAGGGGTCGGCCTTCGCCGCGCGCGGACGGATGCTGCCGCCCTACGACACGCGGGCGACGCTGGACCGGCTGGCGGAGTTGATCGCGCGGTTCCGGCCGACGCGGGTCCTCTGCCTCGGCGACAGTTTCCACGACCGGCGGGCGGCCGAGCGGATGGCCTCTGCCGACGTGGATCGGCTGCGCGGCCTGACCGCCGCCGTCACCGACTGGGTGTGGATCACCGGCAACCACGATCCCGAACCGCCGCAGGGCCTTGGCGGCCGGGTGGCGGCGGAGCTGTCGCTCGGCCCGCTCACCTTCCGGCACGAGGCGCAGCCCGGCGCGGTGGGAGAGCTGTCGGGCCACCTGCACCCCGCCGCCGCGTTGGCGCTGGCCGGACGCCGGGTGCGCGAGCGCTGCTTCGTCACCGATGGCGCCAAGCTGATCCTGCCGGCCTTCGGCAGCTTCACCGGCGGGCTGAATGTGCTGGATCCCGCCTTCGACGGGCTGCTGGCGCGGCAATTCGAGGTGCTGATGACGGTGCGCGACCGGGTCTACCGCTTCCCCTGCGCCCGATTGTCGCCGGACCGCGCACGTTGACGCTCTGGCCGAAGCGTGAGCGCGGCCTATATCGGTTGGTCCGGAGTAGACCAACCGAGCGCCGTGCATGTCCGCCCCCATCATCGTCTGGTTCCGCAACGACCTTCGTCTGGCCGACAACCCGGCGCTGACGGCAGCCGCCCAAGCCTCTGCCGAGCGCGGCGCGCCGGTCATCCCGCTCTACATCCTGGAGGAGGAGACCGGCGATCCCTGGACGTTCGGCGGGGCACAGCGCTGGTGGCTGCACGGCAGCCTGGAACGGCTCGCCACCTGCTGCGCCCGCCACGGCTCGCCGCTGGTTCTGCGCCGTGGCGAGCCGGGCGCCGTGCTCGACGCGCTGGTGGCGGAGACGGGGGCGGAGTGCGTGCTGTGGAACCGCCGCTACACCCCCGCCCAGACCGCGCGGGATGCGGCGATCAAGGAGCGGCTGAAGGCACGCGGCGTCGATGCCCGCAGCTTCAATGCCGGCCTGCTGGCCGAACCCTGGACCGTCCGCAACAAGAGCGGCGGCCCGTTCAAGGTCTTCACCCCCTTCTGGCGCCACCTGTCGGCCACGCTGAACCCGCCGCTGCCGAACCGGGCGCCCGCCGCCCTGAAGGCGCCGGACAAGGCACCGGCCAGTGATGAGCTGGAAAGCTGGGGTCTGCTGCCGACCAGGCCCGATTGGGCCGCCGGCCTGCGCAAGCGCTGGGTTCCCGGAGAGACGGCGGCGCTGTCCCATCTGGCCGATTTCCTAGACGGACCGGTCGGCGTCTATGCGACGGAGCGCGACCGGCCGGACCGCGACGGCACTTCCGCCCTGTCCCCCTATCTGGCATTCGGGGAGATCGGGCCACGGCAGGTCTGGCATGCCGCCCGCCATGCCGCCGACGCCCGGCCGGAACTGGCCCCCGGCGTCGATTCCTTCCTGCGCGAGGTCGGCTGGCGCGAGTTCCAGTATCATCTGCTGCACCATGCGCCGGAGCTGCCCGACAGGCCGCTCGATCCCCGCTTCGCCGACTTTCCCTGGCGCGAGGATGCGGCGGGCCTGCGGGCGTGGCAGCGCGGGCGCACCGGCTATCCCATCGTCGATGCCGGCATGCGCCAGCTGTGGGAGACCGGCTGGATGCACAACCGCGTGCGGATGATCGTCGCCTCCTTCCTGGTCAAGGACCTGCTGCTGCCCTGGCAGGAGGGAGAGCGCTGGTTCTGGGACACGCTGGTCGACGGCGATCTCGCCCAGAATGCCGGCAACTGGCAATGGGTGGCGGGCTGCGGCGCCGATGCCGCCCCCTTCTTCCGCGTCTTCAATCCCGTCCTGCAGGGCGAGAAGTTCGATCCCGAGGGAGATTACGTCCGCCGCTACGTCCCCGAACTGGACCGGCTGCCGCCGCGCTGGATCCACCAGCCCTGGGCCGCGCCGACCGAGGTGCTGCGGCAGGCCGGCGTCCGGCTGGGCGACGATTACCCGCGGCCGATCCTCGACCATGGCGCCGCCCGCGACCGCGCGCTGGCGCTGTACAACGAGCGCAAGGGACGGGTGGAGCCGGCGTCGTGACCGCCATCTTCACCGAAGCGTCACCGCCATGCCCGCAAACGGTCATTCCCGGCTGCTAATCTGCCTGTGGTGGCCCGGTGCGGCCGCCCTGTCCCGCCCAGTGTCAAGGGTCAGAAGCGATAAGGACGCCGGCCGCTCCGCCGCGGCCGATGCATGTCCAGGCTCGGACAAGAGCCCGGCCCCAAAAAGAACAACCGCCACTCGGCAAGGCGGCCCCAGCCCCGGGGCCGCCTTTTCCATGCGCGTTGCGTCACGGACCCGGATGTTATAAAGTAACACCCATGTCCTCGCTCCACGACCATACCCACTGCATCGCCGACGCCCTGACCCGTGCCGACGCGCTGTGCGCCGAACGGGGCGCGCGGCTGACCGCGCTGCGTCGCCGCGTGCTGGAACTGGTGTGGTCCAGCCACCGGCCGCGCGGCGCCTACGCCATCCTCGAAGACCTCAGCCAGCAGGACGGCAAGGCGGCGGCGCCGCTGACCGTCTACCGCGCGCTGGAATTCCTGGTCGAACAGGGGCTGGTCCACCGCATCGAATCGCTGAACGCCTATGTCGGCTGCGCAGCACCGGGGGCCGTCCATGCCGGGCAGTTCCTGGTGTGCGATGCCTGCGGCGATGCGGCCGAGATCGACGACCCGGGCGTCGGCTCGGCGATTGTCGCCGCGGCGGCGGAGCGCGGCTTCCGCGTCCAGCGCCCCACCGTCGAGGTGCGCGGCCTGTGCAAATCCTGTCAGGAGAAACCCCGTTGAGCGCTCCCGCCGCAACTCCCGCCCGCCTTCCCGTCTCGGTGCTGACCGGTTTCCTCGGCAGCGGCAAGACCACGCTGCTGCAGGCGCTGCTGCGCAACCCGGCCATGGCGCGCACCGCCATCGTCATCAACGAGTTCGGAGAGGTCGGGCTGGACCATCTGCTGGTCGCCAAGGCGTCGGAGAACATGGTGCTGATGGACAGCGGCTGCCTGTGCTGCACCATCCGCGGCGATCTGGTCGATACGCTGCGCGACCTGTTCCTGAAACGGGTGAAGGGCGAGATCCCCGATTTCGACCGGGTGGTGGTGGAGACGACCGGGCTGGCCGATCCCGCACCCATCATCCACACCCTGATGTCGGACCCGCTGCTGGCCGCCCGTTTCCGCCTGGACGGGGTGATCGCCACGGTGGACGCGGCGCACGGCTCCCTCCAGCTCGACCGCCAGCCGGAAAGCGTGAAGCAGGCCGCCGTCGCCGACCGCATCGTCCTGACCAAGACCGACGTCGCCACCCCGGCGGCGACCGCCGCCCTGATGCAGCGCCTCGCCGCCATCAACCCGGCCGCCCCGGTCCTTCCCGCCGCCCATGGCGAGGTCGATCCCAAGCGGCTGTTCGACGCCGGGCTCTACAATCCCGAGACCAAGAGCCCCGACGTCGCCCGCTGGCTGCGCGAGGAGGCCTATCGCGAGGAACAGGCCAAGGCGCACGAGCACCATGACCACGATCACGGACATCATGACCACGGGCACGACCATCATCATCATGACCATGGGCATGACCATGGCGACCATTGCGGTCCCGACTGCGGCCACGACCATCATCACCATGACGCCAACCGCCATGACGATCACATCCGCGCCTTCTGCATGGTGATCGACCGGCCAGTTCCGTGGAACGGCTTCGTCGACTTCATGGAGGCACTGATCGCCCAGGCCGGCGAGAACCTGCTGCGGGTGAAGGGTCTGCTGAACGTTCAGGAAAGCGAGCTGCCGGTGGTCGTCCACGGCGTCCAGCACATGTTCCACCCGCCCGTCCGCCTGGAGGACTGGCCCAGCGACGACCACCGCACCAAGCTGGTCTTCATCACCCGCGACGTCGGGCAGTCGGTGATCGAGCCGCTGTTCAACGGACTGGTCTGGGGTGAGGGGAAGTAGAGTCAGTCCTCTTGCTTGCCTACGTTCGACCCCCACCTATCCTCCCCGCTCTCAGCGGACCTTCGATCCGCCTGCCGCGTCAGCACAAAGCGGAGCTTTGTGCGAGAGCTGGGCGGGGGAGGGACTGCCACTGCCTTTCCAAACAAGCACTTACCCCCTCCCCCGCCCAGCGGGGGAGGGTTGGGGTGGGGGCATCGTCAGCCGACACCTCACCGCCCCACAACCCGCCGCAGCGGACTGTCGCCGACCGCCCACACCCCGCGGTCGGCCACCTTCGCCCCGTCGAACACCAGCCAGCTCTGCCGGCCGTAATGCGGCAGTGGGCGGACCAGCGCCTGCAGCGCCGCGGCATCGGCGCCCGACACCACCAGCGCCGTCCGCCCGTCCGCCGCGCGCGACACCCACACCCGCGCGCTGCCCCGTCCGGCCAGTTCCGCCGGCACCGGCGGCAGCCCGCGCCGCTCCAACTCCCGCGACACCGCCGCATCGGTCCCCACCAGCAGCAGGGGTGCCGCCCTGCCGCCGCTCTCCCGCGCCGCGCCGTCCATCAGCCGGCCGGCCAGCGCCCTTGCGGCCTCGGCCGCGCCGCCGTCGGCGGCGATCACCCGCTCGGCACCGGGGCGCAGGGTGACGTCGCGCAGGATCGGCGGCGCCTCGCCCGGCGCCAGCCGGCGGAACAGGTCGAAATCGGGATCGACCGCCACCGCCCGCACCGCCGCGCCGGCCGGCACGCGCAGGGTCGCCTCCCGCGCATCGAAGCGGACGCTGCGGTTCTCCACCCCCGCCGCCGTCTCCAGCCGCACCGGCACGGTCAGGGCATAGGGCCGGTCGGCCTCCTGCCGCAGCGTCAGCAACACGCCGTCACCGTCGGCACGGGCATCCGCCAGCGTCAGCAGCGGCGCCCCCCGCCGCTCCAGCCATTGGGCGAACAGCCCGCCCAGGTCGCGGCCGGACGCCGTCTCGAAGGCGCGGCGCAGGTCGGACCAGCCGGCGTCGCGGAAGGCATGGTCGCTCCAGAAGCGCCGGATGCCGGCATCGAAGGCGTCACGGCCGATCTCCGCCTCCAGCATGTGGAACAGCATCGCCGCCTTGCCGTAGCCGACGATCTGCGCGGCGTCGTGCGTCTTGGAACGGAACTCCGTCAGCGGACGGTCGCGCTCGGCCGGCAGGGCGGCATAGTCGCGCAGCCAGTCCAGCCGCATCGCCCGAGCCGCGTCGGCGCCGCGGTCGCGCGCGGCGGCATAATCGGCCATGTAGGTGGTCAGCCCCTCCGCCCAGTTGCCGCCGGCGCCTACGCGCACGCCGTTGCCCCACCAGTTGTGCATGATCTCGTGGGTCAGCGACTGGCTGCGGATGAAGGGCAGCGGCAGGACGGAGCGGCCGATGGCGGTCAGCCCCGGAAAGCCCAACCCCACCGGCGGCGGAACCGAGACGATGCTGAAGCCGTCGAAGGGATAGGCGCCGATGCGGGCGGCCCCGGCGGCAATCGCCTGCTCCGACAGGGCAAGATAGCCGTCAGCCAGCCCGGTCTGCTCGGCATGGCGGTAGAGCCGAAGGCGCAGGGTGCCGGCCATCCGCTCCTCGACCGTCCAGGGGCCGGCGAAGACGGACGGCTCCTCGACGCTGCGGGTTTCCTCGAAGACGGCACGGTAGCCGGCAGCGTCGCGTCCCTCCTCCACCAGCCGGCCGGTGGCGACCGCGACGTAAGGCGCCGGCACCCGCACCGAAAGCCGCCATCTGGGCGGCCCGTCGCCATCGGCGGCCGAACCGGCCACATGGTCGGGCAACCAGCCGCCCTGCCCCGGCAGGAAGGCCCCCTCCCCGTCCAGCGCCACTCCGGTCCTGGCGGTGAAGCCCGGCAGCCGCCCGCCATAGCGGATGGTCACCTGTCCGCCCCCCTCCGGCACCTCCAGGTGCAGCCGGTCGCCGCGCCGGTCGGCGGGGACCACGCGGTCGCCCACCCGCAGCTCGTGCAGGGTCAGGGCGGGGTCGAGGCGCAGCGACTGCGCCCCGGCCGGCAGGGTCAGCCGGTCCACCGCCTCCAGCCGGCCGGCGGCCGGGTCGAGCGTCAGGTCGATGTCATGGTGAAGCGGGGCGGCGCCGGCCGGGGCGACCACGCCCAGGACCAGCGCCGCTCCCGCCAGGGCCCCAAGGACTGGGGCCCGGATGCGCAGGGTCGTCATGCCACTCAAGATGGGCCACGTCCGGCCGCTGCGCCAGCGCCGCCTTACGCGGCGCGGATGCTCGCCAGGAAGCCGTCGACCTCGCCGCGCAGCCGGTCGGCGACACCGGTCAGGCGGCCGGATTCGCCCAGCATCTCGTCGGCCTTGGTGCCGGCGTCGCCCGTCGCCTCGCTGGCCACCGCGACGTTGGCGGAGACCGCCTGCGCCCCCTGTGCCGCCTGATGAACATTGGCGGAGATGTCGCGGGTCGCCGCCCCTTGCTGCTCCACCGCGGCGGCGATGGCGCTGGAGATGCTGGTCATCTCGCCGATGACATGGCCGATGTCGCGGATCGCCACCACCGCCACGTTGGTGGCCTGCTGGATTTCCGCGATCTTGCGCTGGATGTCCTCGGTGGCGCGGGCGGTCTGGTTGGCCAGCCCCTTCACCTCGCTCGCCACGACGGCGAAGCCTTTGCCGTGCTCGCCGGCACGCGCCGCCTCGATGGTGGCGTTGAGCGCCAGCAGGTTGGTCTGCCCGGCGATGGAGTTGATGAGGCTCACCACCTCGCCCACCTCGTTGGCGGCGCGGACCAGACCGTTCATCACCTCGTTGGTCTTGGTCGCCTCGGCCACCGCCTGGTTGGCGACCTCGTTGGAGGCGCTAACCTGCCGCCCGATCTCGCCGATGGAGCTGGACAGCTCCTCCGTGGCGCCGGCGACGGTGTTGACGCTGACCGCAGCCTCTTCCGCGGCCTGGGCGGCGGCGCTGCTGCGGGTCGCCGCGGTGGCGGCGCTGACGGTCAGCGCCTGGGCGGTCTGGCGCATCGTTCCGGCCGATGCCGTCACCTGCCGCACCACCTCACCGATGGACCGTTCGAACCCGTCGGCCAGCCTGGACAGCAGGGCGACCCGTTCCGCCTCCGCCTTCACCCGCATCTCCTCCTGCTCCGCGCGGAGCCGGCGGTTGTCCAGGCCGCGTTCCTTGAACACGCCGACCGTCACCGCGATCTGGCCGATCTCGTCGCGCCGGCCGGTATCGGTGACCTCGACGTCCAGATCGTCATTGGCCAGCCGGCGCATCGCCGCGGTCAGGCGCGACAGCGGCTGCGTGATCGACCGCGCGATCCACAGCGACAGCAGCAGCGCGCCGATGCCGAGCACGCCGCCGAGCAGGGCCGCCTCGATCGCATGGCGGCGGAAATCGGCCTCGATGTCGTCGACATAGACGCCGGTGCCGACCACCCAGTTCCAGCCCGGCGTCATCTGCGCATAGGCGATCTTGGGGCTGGGCGCCGTCTGCCCGGCCTTGGGCCAGGAATAGGAGACGTAGCCGCCGCCCTTGCGCGCCGCCTCTACCAGAAGCTGTGCGAAGGGAACGCCGTTCGGGTCTTTGGCACTTCCGAGATTTTGCCCTTCGATCTGCGGTTGCCCGCCGTGGACTTCGATACGCGAGTCCAAGTCTGTAACGAACAGATACTCGTCTCCATCATACCGCATCGCGCGGATGGCGTTCCGCGCCGCCGCACGGGCGGCGTCCAGCGGCATCTCGCCCTTGGCAGCGCGCGTTTCGAAGTCCCTGATTGTGCCGATCGCCACCTCGACGATGGACTGGACCCTTTCCCGGCTTGATTCCTCTTGGGTATCGCGGAGGGAAGACAGCAGGATCGTTGCGATACCAATGATCGCGCAGAGCATGACTGCGGAAATGGTGAGGAACTTTTTTCTTATACTGACGTTTTGCATTCAAACGACCTCCCGGATAGACAATTCGAACTCTATGGATCCGGTTGGTCCGAGTCAAAACCGTACAATTCAGACATAATTCGCTGACAAAGTTCAGAGCCGCGTTACAAGGTAACGTCAAGACTGGCACAAATAATCACATTTGCCGAAAATGTTCAGAGCAAGCACGCACAGACATAGGTCAACCAGGATAGCGGCGCACCCGATCATACAACTTTGACAACCTTTCGTCGCGAATCCCCAGCTCCTCCAGATGTCGGACTGTGTTCGCGAGGTAATCGATGTTGGGGCCGCGCTGGCCGCGGCAGCCGGCGATGCGACAAACGACCGCAGTCTCCTCCATGCCCCGGCAATATTGGGGATGGCTGCGGTCGACGACGAAGCAGCAGGCGCGCACCGTCTCCAGCCCCTCGGACGACCGGCCGTCGCGCAGCCGCACCTGCAGCATCCTCGGCAGATAGACGCGGTTGTCCATCTCCCGTTCCCACAGATAGTCGAGCGCCGCCGGCACGTCCGGCGCCGGCACCCGGAAGACGATCCCGCGGCAGGAGCCGCCACGGTCGAGCCCCAGCACCAGCCCTGGCCGTTCCGGCGTGCCGCGGTAGCGGTGGGAGGCGACGCAGAAACTGCGGTGATAGCCCGGCAGCGTCGCTGCATGCCGCTCGGCAAAGGGAAAGCCGGGGTTCCACATGAGGGAGCCATAGCCGAACACCCAGAGGTCGCTGCCGGGTTCGACCGTGATGTCGGCGGACCAGGCGGGGCGCGGAAGCTGCGAATCGGGGGCCATGGAGAATGAAGGGTGTCCGGAGGCGAATCGGCGATGCCCAAACCTAGCATGCGCCTCCCGGGGTCGCTATAAGGGTACGGAGATGGAACGGACATGCCACCGATGCGACCCACCGCCACCACTTCCGCGCCGCGCCGCCTGCTGACCGGGCGCAGGATCGCCATGATCCTGCTGCTGATGGTCCTGCTGCTGCCCGCCGTCGTCTATTCCCTGTGGTGGTGGCAGGCGGCCCGCGCCGTGCGCGGCGGGCTGGAGGACTGGGTCGCCGCCCAGCGCGACAACGGCGCGGTGGTGGAGCATGGCGGCCTCACCGTCGGCGGCTTCCCCTTCGCCCTGCGGGCGGAGCTGGAAAAGCCGCATCTGGCCACCCGCGGCGCCGAATGGCAGGGCACGCGGCTGGTGGCGGAGGCCGCCCCCTGGAACCCCACCCGGATCGCCCTGACCTTCCCCGGCGAACAGCGCCTGTCGGTGGTGCAGCCCGGCCAGCCGCCGATCGACGTCCTGGCCCCGCAGGGCGGCAGCGGCGACGTGACCATGCGGATGTCGGGCACGCTGGAGCGGCTCGCCCTGCGCTTCACCGGCCTGACCGCCCAGGTCGCCGGACAGACGGTGCCGGTCGCGGCATTGGACGTCAGCGCCGCCCAGCCGGACCAGCCGCCGGCCGAACGCACCACCGCCGGCCTGACCCTGACGCTGTCCGCCGACGGCCTGACCCTGCCCGACGGCATGCCGCCGACGCTGGGCCGCGAGGTGAAACGGACGGAGCTGACCCTGCGCGTCATGGGCACCCCGCCCCGCCCCGAACCGGCCAGCCTGTCGGCCTGGAGCCGCGACGGCGGCACGGTGGAGGTGGATCGGCTGGCGCTGGATTGGGGACCGCTGGGAGCGGTGCTGTCCGGCACGCTGGCGCTGGACGCGCAACTGCAGCCGCAGGCGGCCTTGACCGCCGAGATCCGCGGCGCCCCCGCCATCCTGGACGCGGTGAAGCCGATGATGCGCCCGAACGAGGCCGCCATCGCCCGCACCGTCCTGACCATGCTGGCCCGCCCGACCGGCCCGAACGGCGAGCCGGTGGTCACCGCCCCCGTCACCGTGCAGGACCGCGCCCTGTTCGTCGGCCCGCTGCGCGTCGCCGCCCTGCCCAGAGTCGTGTGGTGACAAAAACGGGGCGCCGCCTTGCGGAACCGGCGGAAATGCAACACCCGGCGGGCGGCATGACGGTTCCGTGACTCCGCCCCCTTGTTTCACACCCGGCATCGGGTCAAATTGACGCAGTCCCTGTCGCGGCTGCCATGGTGCGTCGGTCGATGTGTCGGTTCCTTGCCTATTGCGGCGAGCCTGTGTTCCTGGAAACGCTGGTCTGCACGCCCTGCCATTCCCTGATCGAACAGTCGATGCACGCCGCGGAGGCGAAGACCGAGACCAACGGCGACGGTTTCGGCGTCGGCTGGTACAGCGAGCGGACCGAGCCCGGCCGTTACTGCGAGATCCGCCCGGCCTGGTCGGATGAGAACCTGCAGTCGATCTGCAGCCATGTCCGCTCTCACCTGTTCTTCGCCCATGTCCGGGCGGCCACCGGCACGGCGGTCAGCCGCGCCAACTGCCATCCCTTCAAGGCCGGACGTTTCCTGTTCATGCACAACGGGCAGGTCGGCGACTGGCCCCGCCTGCGCCGCAAGGTGGAGGCGATGATCCCGGACGAGCTGTATGGCGCCCGGACCGGCACCACCGACAGCGAGGCGATCTTCCTCGCTGCGCTCGGCCAGGGATTGGAGCGGGATTCGGTTGGCGCCTTCCAGCGCGTCCTGCATGCCATCCGCGACGAGATGCGGGCGCTGCACATCACGTCCCCCCTGCGCTTCACCGCGACCTGGACCGACGGCGAGCGGGTCTGGGCCGTGCGCTGGGCGTCCGACGACAAGCCGCCCAGCCTCTACTGGCGGCGCGGCGACAACGGCCTGATCGTGGTGTCGGAGCCGGTCGATTCCCAGCGCGACCAGTGGCGCCCGGTCCCGCCCGGCGGCGGGCTGGTCGCCCGCATCGGCGCCGCGCCGGAGATGTTCACGTTTCATTGAGGGAGGGGGCGAACGCCGCGTGTCCCTCACCCCCCAGCAACCGCTCCTTCGGCAGCAGGATCGTCACCGCCGTACCCCGCCCCGGTGCGCTGTCCACCTCCACGCCGCCGCCATGCAGTTCGGCGAAGCGCCGGACGATGGGCAGCCCCAGTCCCACCCCCTCATGCTGGCGGACCAGCGAGCGTTCGGCCTGGGTGAAGGGGTTGAAGATGCGGCCCATCAGCTCCGACGGAATCCCCGGCCCGTCGTCGCGCACGGTCACGCCGACGAAACTGCCGCGATCCTCCACCGCAAGCGCGACATGGCCGCCGGGCTGGGTGAACTTCGCCGCATTGTCCAGCAGGTTCAGCACCATCTCGCGCAGCCGGCGGCGGTCGATCCGCATGCGGAAGGACGGGCAAGGATGCACCGTCAGCGTCAGCCGCTTGGCCGAAGCCTTGGGCGACAGCATGTCGGCGCAGCCGGCCAGCAGCTGGGGGACGTCGACATCGCTCTCCTGGATCTCGATCGAGCCGGTGGAGCCGCGCGTGTAGTCCAGGATGTTGTTGACCATGGTCAGCAGCGACCGGCCGCTGTCCTCGATCAGCTTCACATATTCCAGGTAATCGGGATGGCCCAGCTTGCCCATCCCCTCCCCCGCCAGCACGTCGGCGAAGCCGATGATGGAGTTCAGCGGCGTGCGCAGCTCGTGGCTCATCACCGCCAGGAAATCCAGCTTGGCGCGGTCGGCCTTGCGCGCCGCCTCCAGCGCGTCGGACAGTTCGGCGGTGCGTTCCGACACCCGATGTTCAAGCTCGCGGTTCTGCTCCGCGGCGCGGCGGTAGAGCTTGCGGATCTCCACCATGTTGCGGACGCGGTGCAGCAGTTCCCAGGCGATGAAGGGCTTGGTCAGGAAGTCGTTGGCGCCCAGTTCCAGCGACTTGCGCCGGGTGTCCTGGTCGGTCTGGGCGGTCAGCACCAGCACCGGCACGTAATCGTCGCCGAAGACCGGCTTAAGCCGCTCCATCAGTTCGAAGCCGCTCATGTGCGGCATGCGGATGTCGATCAGCAGCAGGTCGAACGGCTCGGCCGCGCAGAGGTCGGGCACCTTGCGCGGATCGGTCTCGCCGCGCACGCGCGTGTAGCCGTCATGGCTCAGGATTTCGCGCAGAAGGTCGACGTTGGACTGGTTGTCGTCCACGATCAGGATGCTGGCGTCCCTGACCTGCTGGGCGAGCGCCGGGTCGAACTGGCTCCTGTTCATCGGGGAGTTCGCACCTTTGAACCATCCACACGGGCAATCAGATTCGCCTCTGAACGGATCAAATGCAAATGAAATGAGCGGAACCCGCCGCCGGATCACCCCGATCCGGCCCGGTCAGGCCCGCTTCTCCCAGCCGCCGCGTTCGTTCTGCTGCCAGTAGGTCAAGGCATGGCCGGCGGCCTTGCAGGCCTTCCAGCGCTGGCGGGCGGCCAGCACCGCCTCGTCGTCGTTGCCGTCGAACAGGTCGCAGACGAGGTCATAGCCCTCCATCCGGTCGCTGACGCAGCCGTCCACCGTCACCAGCACGGTGGCGTTGTTCGGGTTCTCGTCGGCGTCGGTCAGCCAGACCGGCTGCTTGTCGGCGAAGCCGTCGCGCGCCGCCCCGTGCGGCAGGAAGGAGCCGGGATCGTAGGTCCACAGATGCTGGTTCAGCATGTCCACCCGCTCGGCCGAGCCGGCGAGCACGACGGCACGCCAGTTCCGCTCAAGAACCTTTTCCAGGATCTTGGGCAGCGCCTGCTCCATCGTGCGCCGTTGCAGGTGGTAGAAGCGGACTTCGGTCATGGCTCCTTCACGCACGCGTATCAAGCTTCGTGGAAGTCGGCCACGAAGCGGTCGAGCAGGCGCACGCCGAAGGCGGAGGCGCCCTTCGGAACCGTGGCGCCGTCCTTCTTCGCCCAGGCGACACCGGCGATGTCGATGTGGGCCCAGGGCACGTCGTTGACGAAGCGCTTCAGGAACTGCGCGCCGACGATGCTGCCGGCGCCGCCGCCCGAACCGGTGTTCTTCATGTCGGCGGCCGGCGATTCGATCTCCTTGTCATAGGCGTCGCCCAGCGGCATGCGCCACACCGGCTGGCCTACCTTCAGGCCGGCGGCCGTCAGGTTCATCGCGAGGTCGTCGTCGTTGGCGAACAGGCCGGCATGCTCGTGGCCCAGCGCCACGATGATGGCGCCGGTCAGGGTGGCGAGGTCGATCATCAGCTTGGGCTTGTAGACGTCCTGCGCGTACCACAGGCAGTCGGCCAGCACCAGACGGCCTTCGGCGTCGGTGTTGATGACCTCGATGGTCTGGCCCGACAGCGAGGTGACGATGTCGCCCGGACGCTGCGCCGTGCCGGACGGCATGTTCTCCACCAGCCCGACGATGCCGATGGCGTTCACCTTCGCCTTGCGGGCGGCCAGCGCGTACATGGTGCCGATCACGGTGGCGGAGCCGCCCATGTCCCACTTCATGTCTTCCATGCCGGCCGCACCCTTGATCGAGATGCCGCCGCTGTCGAAGGTCACGCCCTTGCCGATGAAGGCGACCGGACGCTTGTCGTCGGCGTCCGGGTTGCCGTTCCAGCGCATGACGACCACGCGCGGCTCGAAGGCGCTGCCCTGGGCGACGCCCAGCAGGGCGCCCATGCCGATCTTCTTCAGCTTCTTCTGGTCGAGGATCTCGACCTCGACGCCGAACTGCTCCAGTTCCTTCGTCTTTTCGGCGAGGCTTTCCGGATAGATGACGTTGGCCGGCTCCGACACCAGGTCGCGGGTGAAGCGGATAGCGTCGGCCAGCGTGTCCAGCTTCTTGAAGGCCGACTTGGCCGCACCCTCGTCCTCGACCAGCAGCGTCAGCTTGCGCAGGCTGGGCTTCGGCTCCTTCTTGTCGGACTTCTTGTCGTTGGTGCGGTACTTGTCGAACTTGTAGCTGCGCAGCTGCGCGCCGAAGGCGATCTCGGCAGCGGCGGCGGCGGGCGACAGCGTGGCGCCGTCGGGCAGTTCGACCAGCAGCGCCGCCTCGTCGGTCGCCTTGTCCAGCTGAACGGCGATGGCACCGCCGGCGGCCTGGAGGATCAGGTCGGTCAGGTCGGCGCCCTTGCCGATGCCGACCAGCAGGATGCGGTCCAGCTCGGTCCCGGCCGGGGCGAGCAGCGTCAGCGTCTCGTCCTTCTTGCCGTTGAAGCGGGCGGCGGCCATGGCGCGGGCCAGCGCACCGCCGGTCTTCTGATCCAGCTCCCGCCCGATCGGGCCGAGGCTGCGGTCGGCGGCGACGGTCACGGCGAGCACGCCGGAGGCGGGCAGCGACGGCTTGGCGAAGGAGAACTTCATCTGGTCCTCTTGAGGGGGAGTTTGCGCGGCGGAAAGCCTACCCCACCGATAAGGAGCGCGCCACCCCGGCTGTCAAGGGCGGGGCGGTGGTTGGAGTCTTGCGGCGTCAGACCCCCACCCCAACCCTCCCCCGCTGGGCGGGGAGGGGGCAAGTGCTTAAGCGGGAGAGCGGCGGCAGTCCCTCCCCCGCCCAGCTCTCGCACAAAGCTATGCTTTGTGCTGACGCGGCAGGCGGACCGTAGGTCCGCTGAGTGCGGGGAGGATAGGTGGGGGTCTAACCTCCCCCTCACTCACGCATCGATCGCCTTGCCCAGCTCGACCGGATCGACCTCGCCCTGCTCCAGCGCCACCTCCGACACCGTCTCCTCCGCGCGGCGTTCCAGCACGGCGGCGAAGAAGCCGTCGGTATCGTGCTTGGCCGGCGTCAGGCGCAGGTACGGACCCTCGACCGGCGGCGGCGCGCCGGCCTCCTCCTCCGCCCACACCTCGGCGACCGGCTTCACGATAAAGTCGTGGTGGGTCTGCAGGAAGGCTTCGACCTGCGCCTCGTTCTCGTCATGCAGCATGGAGCAGGTGGCGTAGATCAGCCGCCCGCCCGGCTTCACCAGACGCGCCGCGCTGTCCAGGATGTTGGCCTGCAAGGGCAGCAGCTGTTCCAATCCCGGGCCGAGCTGGCGCCAGCGGGCGTCCGGGTTGCGGCGCCAGGTGCCGGTACCGGAGCAGGGCGCGTCGACCAGCACGCGGTCGAACTTGCGCTTGTGGCGCTTCACCCAGGGGTCGCGCTCGCTGGTCAGCGGATGCGCCTCGATGTTGTGCAGGCCGGCGCGGCGGAACCGCTCGGCGGCGCGCTTCAGGCGCTTGTCCAGCACGTCGCAGGCGACGACGCGGCCCTTGTTCTTCATCAGCGCGGCGACCGCCAGCGTCTTGCCGCCCGCCCCGGCGCAGAAATCCACCACCTGATGGCCGGGCTTCGGCGCCACCGCCAGCGCCACCAGCTGCGAGCCCTCGTCCTGGATTTCGACCAGACCGTCCTTGAAGGCGTCGACGCTGCCCAGCGGCGGCCGGCCCTTGACGCGCAGGCCCAGCGGCGACCAGCGCGTGGTCTCCGCCGTGATCTGCGCCTTGGCCAGCGCCTTGATGGCGCTCTGCTGGTTGGCCTTCAGCGGGTTGATGCGCAGGTCGAGGGGTGCGGCCTCCAGCAGCTTCTCCATCTCCACCCCGAAGCGGTCGCCGAGCGAAGCGCGCATCGGCCCCTCCGCCCACTCCGGACACTCCACCCGCACCGTCTCCGGCATGTCGGGATGGTCCATCGTGTGGCTTTCCAGCTTGCCGACCATCGCCAGTTCGTCTTCGGTCAGGCGGGCGGGAGCGAACTTGCCGCCGCTGAACATCTCCAGCACCACACCGGCGTTGCGGTTCTCCTCCAGCAGAAGATAGGCCAGGACGCGGGCGCGCGGGGTGGCGCGCTCGTAGCCGCCGCGCTCGATCCACCAGCCGAGCCGCGCGTGGCGCCGCAGGATCGCGTAGGCCATCTGCGCGATGGCGGTGCGGTCCTTCGACCCGATGTAGCGGCGGTTGCGGAAATAGGCGCTCATCACCGCGTCGGCGGGGCGAGGGTCTCGTCGATCTCGGTCAGCAGATCGATGACCGCCTGGAGGCGGGCGGCGGGTGTCATGGCGTCTGGTCCCTTGGGGTGTCTCATGGCGGCGAACAGGACCGGGGCCGGCATGTTCCGGGTCGATGATCCGGAGTTCGGGCGGTCCTTCGCGTATGGGCTGTCGATACCGCGTTTGCCGCCCGCTGTCACGCTTCGCCGCCGCGCGGCTGCCCAGACCGCGACTCGGGCACACCGCTCCGCCCCACCCCCGTGACAACCGGCCGCGACCTATCCGAAAGTGCAGGTTGGGGATTGACGACTCGGGGTAACCATCGGCACAAACGATCGGGTGATATGACCTTGTCGTGACCGTCCCGGCCCTTCGACCGGCGGGCGGCGGGGTCTTCGACCGACATGACGGATTTTACGGCGGAGTTGCGCGATGGCGGCTGCGGCTGGGGTGGCGTGTGCGCGTGTCTTGAAGCGGGCCGGACGGCTGTCGCTGGTCGCGGGCCTTCTGGCGACGCTGGCAGCCTGCGCCGGCACCACCCCGGCGGTCGAGGGACAGCGCCGGGTCTCGCAGCGGCCGACGCTCGATCAGGTGGCGCCCGACTTCCGCCACCTCGCCGGCTGGATCGACGACGACCATGCCCAGGCGGTGCCCGCGGTGCAGCGCACCTGCGGCTGGGTGAAGAACCAGCCGCCCGGCAAGCCGCTGGGACAGTTGCGCGCCGCCGGCACCACCGACGACTGGCGCGCCATCTGCGCCGCCGCCCGCGATCTTCCCCCCGGCGACAGCGAGGCGGCCCGCCGCTTCTTCGAAGCCTTCTTCGCCCCCCGCGACGTCGCCAACGGCGAGGACGGCCTGTTCACCGGCTATTACGAGATCGAGCTGCGCGGCAGCTGGACCCGGACCGAGCGCTACAACGTCCCGCTCTACCGCATGCCGCCGCGCGGCAAGAAGGGCCTGCCCAGCCGGGCACGGATCGAAGCCGGCGCGCTGAAGGGCAAGGGGCTGGAACTGATGTGGGTGGACGACCCCATCGACGCCTTCTTCCTGGAGATCCAGGGCTCCGGCCGGGCGATCATGGCGGACGGGTCGGTGGTCGGCATCCATTACGGCGGCCAGAACGGCCATAGCTATTACCCCATCGGCCGCCATATCATCGACCGCGGCGACGCCACGCCGGAGCAGATGTCGCTCCAGACGATCCGGCGCTGGCTGAAGGACCATCCGGCCGAGGCCCAGCGGGTGATGAACCTGAATCCCTCCTACGTCTTCTTCAAGGTGAAGCCCGAGGTCGGCGCCCGCGGCGCCCGCAACATGGAGCTGACGCCCGGCCGCAGCCTTGCCGTGGATGCCGAGCATATCCCGCTGGGCGTGCCGCTGTGGCTGGAGGTGCGCGACGCCCCGGTGCCGGGCGGCGCCATCAACCGGCTGGTGGTGGCGCAGGACACCGGCGGCGCCATCAAGGGACCGGTGCGCGGCGACCTGTTCTGGGGTCACGGGGCCCAGGCGGAGGAAGGGGCCGGCGTGATGAAGGCGCGCGGTCGCTACACCATGCTGGCCCCGCGCAACCTGTCGGTCGAGACCGCCCAGCGGCGATGACCGCCGAAGTGACGACCGCCGGCGGCGACATCCGGCTGGAACGGCTGACCGCCCTTCCCGACCGGGATGCCGCGCTGGCGGCGCTGGAGGAGATCTTCTTCGCCTCCACCACCCGGACGGAGTTCGCGTCGGCCGCCGACCGCGCCGCCTTCCTCGACACCTGGACCGGCTGGTATGTGGCGGCGGCGCCGCGGGACATCTGGATGGCGGTGACGGGCGACGGGCTGGTGGTGGGCTACCTCACCGGCTGCAAGGACAGCGCCGGCACGCCGGAGCTTGCCCGCCGCATCCCGAAATACGAGGTCTTCGCCGACCGTTTCGCCGCCTACCCCGCCCATTTCCATGTGAATGTCCGGCCGGGCTGGCGAGAGCATGGGCTGGGCCGACGGCTGGTCGACCGCTTCGCCGAGGATTGCCGGGCCGACGGCCTGCCCGGCCTGCATCTGGTCACCGCCGTCTTCGCCCGCAATGTCGAGTTCTACCAGCGCGCCGGCTTCACCGACGCCTGCCAGCGCGGGCCGCTGCTGTTCCTCGGCCTGCGCCTCGACACCTGACTTCGGCCCCTGACTTTGAAGGCATGGCTGTGCTAGGCAGGAGCAACTCCCTGCCGGAAAGCCCGTTGCCATGACCCGCCCACCCCTGCTGATCGAAAGCCCGCAGAACCCGCAGTTCAAGCTGTGGGAATCGGCGCTGGAAAGCCGCGGGCTGAAGAAGAACGGCAAGTTCCTGCTGGCCGGCCTGAAGACGGTGCCGGAGGCGTTGCGCCAGCACCCCGACCGCTTCGAGCGCATCCTGTTCACCGACCCCGCCCAGATCGCGGGCTGGCGCCTGCCGCCGGGGGTGGAGCCGGTGCAGCTCGCCCCCGCCTTGTTCCGGACGCTGGACGTGTCGGGCACCGGCTTCCCGCTGCTGGTCGGCGCGGTGCCGAAGATGCCGGCCATCGACCTGTCGCAGCCGCCGCAGGGCTTGGAGCTGCTGTGCGCGCTGGGCGATCCCAGCAACCTGGGCGCGCTGCTGCGCAGTGCGGCGGCCTTCGGCGTGTCGCGGATCGTGCTGCTGGAGGGGGCGGCGCATCCCTTCCACCCCAAATGCCTGCGCGCGGCGTCGAACGCGCAGTTCGCGCTGACTCTGCTGCGCGGCCCGCGCTGGAACGCGGTGAACGAGGCGGCGGGGCCGCTCTACGCGCTGGACGGCGGCGGCGAGGACCTGACCCGCTTCGACTGGCCGACGGACATGCGGCTGATCCTGGGCGAGGAAGGCCAGGGCGTGCCGACCGATTGCCCGGCGACGCGGCTGTCGGTGCCGACGACCGGTGCCGTGGAGTCGCTGAACGCCACCGTGGCGGTCAGCGTGGCGCTGTTCGCGCGGTATGGGGTGGTGAGGGGGTAGGCTTCGGATGCCCCTCCCTAACCCTCCCCCACCTTTGGTGGGAGAGGGAACTCCGCCGCCCTTGCGCTCGACTCCCTCTCCCGCAAAGCGGGGAGGGTTGGGGAGGGGGCAATCGTCAGCCGAAGCCCCCTACCCCATCACCGAAGCCAGCACCTGCACCACCTGGTCCGACCCGTAGGGCTTCTTCAGCACCGGCACGTCCGAAAAGCGTTCCGGCACCGCGGCGGACTCGCCATAGCCGGTCGCGAACACGAACGGGATGCCCAGTTCCCGCAGCCGGTCGGCCACCGCGACCGAGGTCTCGTTGCCCAGATTGATGTCCAGCACCCCGACCACCGGCGGATCCTCGTCGAGCAGGCGCAGGGCGTGGCGGACGCCGGCGGCGGTGTTGACGCGGCTGGCGCCGAAGCTCAGCAGCACGTCCTCCGTCGCCATGGCGATGATCATGTTGTCCTCCAGCAGCAGCACCGGGCCGTCGATGGAGAAGTCCGCCGCCGGCACCGGCAGGCTGGTCCGGCCGCCGCCGGGCAGGCTGTCGGCGACGGTGACATACTGGGCCGGGATCATGAAGCGCGCCCGCAGGCCCGACAGCGCATAGGTCACCTCGGCCTCGCCCCGCAGGTCGTGCGGGACGGAGCGTTCGATCACCGTGGTGCCGAAGCCGGTCCGCGAGGGCGCACGCACCGGCGGACCGCCATTCTCCTCCCACTCGATCAGCAGCCGCCCGCCCTCGTCGATCGACCATTCGGCCTCGACCCAGCCGCCGCTGTCGCTCAGCGCGCCGTATTTGGCCGAGTTGGTCGTCAGCTCATGCACCACCAGCGCGAAGACGGAAAAGGCCTGGGGCGCCAGCAGCACCTCCGGGCCGGTCAGCCGCACCCGCTCGCTCTTGGCCGACAGATAGGCGCCGATCTCCGCCGCAATCAGCGCGCGGAGCGAGGCCGGCCCCCAATTGTCGGCGGTGATCTGGTCGTGGGCGCGGGCCAGCGCCTCGATGCGGCCGGCGACGATGGCGGCGAACTGCTGCACCGTCTCCGCCCCGCTTTCGCTCTGGCGCACCAGCGCGCGGACGAGGCTGAGGATGTTGCGGACCCGGTGGTTCAGTTCGGCGATCAGCAGCTCCTGCCGCTCGGTCGCCTCCTTGCGGGTGCGGCCGGCGACGTCGGCCAGCCGCAGAACCACCTCCAGCAGGGTGACCCGCAGCGATTCGGCGCTGCGCTGGTCCAGTTCGGTCCAGGGCTGCGACCGGCCGTGCACGGTCTCCTTCCAGGCCTCGAAGCTCTTGCGCGGTGTCAGGCGCGGGCCATTGGGGCCGTACTGCGCCGGCTTGGACGGGTCGCCGCCCCAGGTGACGGTGCGGACCATCTCCTTGCGGAAGAACACCAGATAGTCGCGCGGCGTGCGCGACACCGGGATGGCGAGCAGGCCGCAGGACCGTTCGGTGAAGTCGCGGGCCGGCGGATGGACGGTGCCGAGCTGGTCGGTGAAATAGACCTTGCTGGGCGGGGTCCGGTGCAGGAAGCGCATGACGCCCTGCGTCTCCTCCCGCGTCGGTGTCTCGCCCTCCATATGCAGCTGGCCGTCGATGCAGCAGGCGAAGCCGTCGCACCGGATCAGCGTGCGCAGTTCGGTGGCGAAGGTGACGAGGCTCTCCAGCGGCGATTCGCTGTCGGCCAGCATCGACATGATGCGGACATGGGCGCGGCGCACCTGCGCCTCGCGCTGGTCCTCCTGCTCGCGCTCCCGCCCTTCCAGCAGCAGCGAGACCATCTGACCGAACAGCTCCGCCGTGGTGCGACGCTCGAAGGAGAGCGAGCGGGCCTGCCGGTGATGGCAGGCGAACAGGCCCCACAGCTTGCCGTGCCGCAGGATCGACACCGACAGCGAGGCGTTGACCCCCATGTTGCGCAGATACTCGACATGGATCAGCGAGACGCTGCGCAGCAGGCTGAGCGACAGGTCCAGCGGCTGGCCGGTGGGGTCCAGCGCCGGGACCACCGGCACCGGCGGCGCGTTGACGTCGGCGATGCAGCGCAGCCAGCTGCGCTCGTACAGGCGCCGGGCCTGCTGCGGGATGTCGGAGGCCGGATAGCGCTGGCCGAGAAAGCTGCCGATGCCGTGCACCGCCGATTCCGCGATCACCTCCCCCGCCCCGTCGGCGTCGAAGCGGTAGACCATCACCCGGTCGAAGCCGGTCAGCGCCCGCATCTGGCGCGCCGCCTCGCGGCAGAAGCCTTCGAAGCCGCGGGTGTTCTGCACCCGCCCGATCATGGAGCGCAGCAGCGATCCGGAATCCTGCGGCCCCTCCCCCTCGCTGGGTTCCGCCTCGATCACGATGGTGGAGCCCGAGAGATGGACGGCGACGTCGCAGACCGGCGCGGTTGCCGACAGATGGACGCCGAAGGCGCGTTCGACGCTGCCGTTGATGTGGGCGACCTGCAGCCTGCCGCGGATGGTGTGCAGCGCGTCCATGGTGATGACGCGGGACAGCGGCGTGCCGAGCAGATCCTCGGGCTCCACCCCCAGCCAGCGGCCGATGTTGGCGGAGGCGTGCAGGACGATCCAATCGGCCGTGACGGCGATCAGGAATCCAGTGGGCTGGATCAGACCCAGCTGATGGATGGGCTCCCGGTCACAATCGGTGAGGTCGACAGACCCCGAAGGAACCGGGCCGTTCATCGAACGAAGACTTCGGACAAACGCAACCTCGAGCGGAAGCTAGACCAGCGGCGTTTGTCACGCCCTGCCAAGGGATGTGGATAACAATCTAGGCAGGACTACGAAGCGCCGCAACGCTCCAAAATGGCTATTCCTATGCTCTGATTAAGCAGCGTTAACTTAACATAGGATAATCTACGAAGCGTCGCGCCCATGATTTTGCTCAAGCGCAGTATTTTTGCGAGCGGTTCTTAGGGCTATTCAGGTCAGTTGCACAACCCTGAATCGCGATTTCCGCATTGCCACCTCCATCGGTCCCTCCGCAGGGAATGGAGCGATCGGCGAAGCAGAAAAGCCGGGAGTCCGGCCCCGACGGCGGACTCCCGGCTTTCGGATGAGGGGGTGGGTTCGACCGTCAGCCGCGGCCGGCGATCAGGCTGTCGGCAGCCGCGCGGGCTTCCGCGGTGACGGTGGCGCCGGACAGCATGCGGGCGATCTCCTCGCGCCGTTCGTCGCCGTCCAGTTCGGCGACGCCGGTGGTCACCTGCTCGCCCTTCTGCGACTTCTGCACCTTCAGATGGACGGCACCGCGGGCCGCCACCTGCGGGCTGTGGGTGACGACCAGCACCTGCAGGCCATGGCCCAGCGTCTCCAGCCGCTCGCCCACCGCCGCGGCGACGGCGCCGCCGATGCCGGTGTCCACCTCGTCGAACACCAGCGTGCCGACGGTGGAGGTCTGGGCCAGCACCACCTTCAGCGCCAGCATGAAGCGCGCCAGCTCGCCGCCCGACGCGATCTTGTTCAAGGCACCCGGCGGGGAGCCGGGGTTGGTCGCGACCTGGAAGGCGACGCGGTCGATGCCGGACGCGTTCCATTCCGCCTCGTCGAGCGGTTCGACCAGCGTGCGGAACTTCGCCTTTTCCATCTTCAGCGGCGCCAGTTCACCGGCGACCGCGACGTCCAGCCGGCCGGCGGCCTCGCGGCGGGCGGCGCTCAGCGCCTCGGCGGCCTTGTGGAAGGCGGCGCGGGCCTGTTCGGCCTCCTTCGCCAGCTTGGCCAGCAGGTCGCCCTGATCCTCGATCAGCAGCAGGCGCCCGGCCATCTCCTCGCGCAGGCGGGCCAGCGCGTCGACGTCCACGCCATGCTTGCGGGCGGCGGCGCGGAGCGCGAACAGCCGCTCCTCCAGCTTTTCCAGCGCGCGCGGGTCCATGTCGACGCCGCTGGAGGCGGCCTGCAGGGCGGCGATGGCCTCCCCCGCCTCGGTCGCGGCGCGGTCGAGCGCGGCGATCACCGGGTCCAGCGTGCCGCCGGCCTTGTCGGCGATGCGGCTCAGTGTGCGGATGGCAGAGGACAGCGCCCGTTCGACGCCGCGGTCGCCCGACAGCTCCGCATAGGCCGCGTTCATGCCGTCGACCAGCTTTTCCCGGTGCATCAGCACCGCGCGGGTTTCCGACAGCTCCTCCTCCTCGCCGGGCTTGGGGGCGAGCGCGTCCAGCTCGGCCACGGCGTGGCGAAGATATTCCTCTTCGGACCGGGCGCGGGCGATGTCGGCGGCGGCGGAATGGCGCGCGTCCTCCACCTGCCTCCAGGCGCGGTGGGCCGCGGCGACCTGCGCCGCCTGGGCCGACAGGCCGGCATAGGCGTCCAGCACGCCGCGGTGCGTCTGCGGGTTCAGCAGGCCATGGGTGTCGAACTGGCCATGCACCTCGACCAGCTCGGCGCCCAGCGTCTTCAGCAGGCCGACGCCGACCGGCTGGTCGTTGACCCAGGCGCGGCTGCGCCCGTCGGTGTTGACGGTGCGGCGGATCACCAGGGCGCCATCGCCTGCATCGGCGTCGAGCCCCTGTTCCTTCAGGATGGCGAAGGCCGGATGGTCGCCCGACAGCTCGAACTCCGCGGTGACCGCGGCCTGATCGGCGCCGTGGCGGACCAGACCGGAATCGGCGCGCGCGCCGAGCGCCAGCCCCAGCGCGTCGAGCAGGATCGACTTGCCAGCACCGGTCTCGCCAGTCAGGGCGCACAGGCCCTTGCGGAAGGACAGGCTCAGCCGCTCGATCAGGACGACGTCCCGGATCGTCAGCGACACGAGCATGGAGCGGCCTAGAACAGGGAGTTCCAGGCTTTGCTGATCCACGACTTCTCGTTTCGCTCGGGACGCAGATTGGCGTCCACCAGCAGTGCGTAGCTGTCCGTGTACCATTCGCTGCCGGGGAAGTTGTGGCCGAGCACGGCCGCGGCGGCCTTCGCCTCGTCGGTCACGCCCAGCGCCAGATAGCACTCCACCAAGCGGTGCAGCGCCTCCGCCACATGGGACGTGGTCTGGTAATTTTCAACGACGACGCGGAAGCGGTTGATCGCGGCGGTGTACTGCTGCTGACGCAGGTAGAAGCGACCGACCTCCATCTCCTTGCCGGCAAGGTGATCGTTGGTCAGGTCGATCTTCAGCTTGGCGTCGCGGGCGTATTTGCTGTCCGGGAAACGGCGCACCACCTCCGACAGGGCGTCGAGCGCCTGCCGGGTCATCCGCTGGTCGCGGCGCACGTCGGTGATCTGCTCGTAATAGCACAGCGCCCGCATGTAATAGGCGTAGTCCACATCCGGGCTGCCCGGATGAAGCTGGATGAAGCGGTCGAGCGCCAGGATGGCGTCGTCGTACTTCAGATCCTGATAGTGGGCGTAGGCGGCGAGAAGCTGCGCCTTGCTGGCCGAATCCGAATAGGGATGCTGCCGCTCCACCTCGTCGTAGAGCCTTGCGGCCTTCTTGAAGGACTCCTCGCGCATCGCAGCATCCGCTTCCGACAGAAGCTGGTCGGCCGGACGTTCGACATACGCGTCCTCCTTGGTGGAGGAGCAGGCGGTCAGGGCGGCCGACAGGAGGATGGCCGTCAGCGGCAGGCGGTACGGGCGAGGAAGCATCGTCGTCTTGGGCGCTTTCGAAGTTGCCCCTGTATAGCACGCCGGGGTAAGGGCGCCGCAAGCGGTAACGCGGGGGTGGGCGATATGCCCCTCCCCGCCGCTCGCGGAAAATGGATCGAATGCGCCCTTACCCGAACAGCGCGTCGATGTCGGCCTGGCTGATGTTGCCGCTGTCGGGGGTGGCCTCGGCCGGGCCGTGCAGGTCGAGGTCCTCGTCCTTCTTGGTGACCGACGGCGGCAGCGGCATCGCCTCGAACTCGCGCTTGTTCCACAGGCCCATCATGGCGTCCACGCGCTCCTCGATGAAGGACATGGCGCGGACGACCTTGGTGATGCGCTGGCCGGTCAGATCCTGGAAGTTGCAGGCCTCGTAGATGCGGACGATGACGTCGACCATGTCGTTGACGCGGTCATTGTGATAGCCCTCCGGCAGCGACGACTTCAGCTCCGACACCACCTCTTCCAGCTCTTCGGCACAGGCCATGATGGTGTTGGTCGCGGCCTCCGTCGCGGCGACGACGGCGCTCAGCTCCTGGCTTGCCTGCTGGAACTTGTCGTCACCGGCCAGCGGGTGGCGGATGGCCGCCATTTCCACCTTGGTCGCCTTGATGCGGCCGGAGATGTCGGCGATCTCCACCTGGATCTGGTCGATCTGCGCCGCGTCCATGGTCAGGAAGCGGTCCAGCTTGGCACCCAGGTCGCCGATGGCCCGCAGCACCTCGGTGTTGTCGGCCTGGACCATCTGGGCCGGCACCGGCAGCGCCGCAACGGCCGCAGCGTCTTCGATCAGCGCCTGGAACGGGTGCCCGGATTTGCGGGCCTTCTGAAGCTCGGCCATGAAGGGCTTGGTCATCTGCTTCATCCTCGGTCCCGCCTCTCGGAAACGGCCGCCTGTGGCCTGGGTGGTGAATATGTGGGGTGGTGGAATGTCTGGTTGCGTACCGGGTCTGCGTTCTGGAGCCGTCGACCGCACCGCAGGAAGCCATCGGCCGGCCGGGCGGGTCAATCGGGGGAAACCTGGGAGGGAGGTCGGCCGCCGGGCGGACCGGCGCGGCTTTCCCCCTCCTATCCGAAGAGAGCGTCGATGGCCGCCTGATCGAGCGGCACCGGCGGTTCCGCCGCCGCGGGCGGCGGGGGCGGTGCGGCGGGCTTGGGGGCGGCCTTGGCCTTGGGTGCTGCGCCGGGCGGCTTCGGCACCGGCTTCTTTGCCGTCGTCGGGGCCGGTGCCGGCGCAGGGGCGGGGCTGTCGAACATGCTGTCGATGTCGGCCTGGCTGGCCTGCACCGGTGCGGCGGCGGGCGCCGGCGTGTCGAACATGCTGTCGATGTCCGCCTGGCTTGCCTTCGCCGGGGCGGCCGCAGGCGCCGGGGCGTCGAACATGCTGTCGATGTCGGCCTGGCTCGCCTGGACCGGGGCCGCCGGCGGCGGCGGCGGTGCGGCCGGAACCGGCGCCGGGATGGCGGCCGGGCTGTCGAACATGCTGTCCACGTCGGCCTGGCTGACGCCGTGGCCGTCCAGCTGCGGGCCGTTCAGCAGATGGGCGTCGGGACGGCTGTCGGTCTGCTCTTCCTTGACGACGATGCCGGCCAGCCCGTCCTCGCCCCAGATGCTGATCATGGCCATGACGCGCTGCTCGATGTAGCGAAGCGCGTTGACCACCTTGCTGGTGCGCTGGCCGGTCAGGTCCTGGAAGGAGCAGGCGGTGAAGATGTCGTTCACCTGCGTGTCGATCTCGTTGCACATCGACGGGTCGGCCCCGCTCGCGCGCAGCTTGCCCGCCAGATCCATCAGCCGTTCGGCCGCGTTCAGGATCTCGAAGGACGCCCGTTCGGTCGAGATGACGATGGCATCGAGTTCGTTGGTGGCGGAGAGGATCTTGTCGCCGGAACCGTCGGGCGGCCGCAGTGCCGCAACCTCCCGCCGGGCCTGCTCGATCGAAGCCGCCATCTCCATCAGCTCGCGCCGCAGGACGCCGACATGCTTGCCGGCCTCCACCGCGTCGTTCTGACGGTTCCAGGAGTCGCGGAACTCCTGGAGCATGGCGCGCACCTCTTCCGTCGCGGCCCCGAGGGACCGCCGGTGGAGCCGCCGCAGGAACGCCCTGCCCTTCGCCGATCGGGCGATGGCGTCCTCGATCTGCTCGAACTCCTCATCGGACAGCTGCGGAAGCTGCTCCAAACCGGTCCACTCCCCAAACTGGATTCGCCAGCCGCCCATTGGACCGGGTGCCGGCCGGCATAGGCCGCCGTCCACCCGGACCGGTCGCGATAGGCCCAGATCTTCCCTTGCGGGATCAGCCGCCGATGACGGCCTGGATCTTCTGCTTCAGCGTGTCGGCGTTGAAGGGCTTGACGATGTAGTTGTTCACGCCGGCCTGCTTGGCGGCGATGACGTTCTCGGTCTTGCTTTCGGCGGTGACCATGATGAAGGGCGTCGCCGCCAGCTTCGCGTCCGCGCGGATTTCCTTCAGCAGCTGGAGGCCGGTCATCGGCTCCATGTTCCAGTCGGAAATGATGAGGCCGAACTTGCTCTCACGCAGCTTCGCCAGCGCCGACACACCGTCGCCGGCCTCGTCGATGTCGGTGTAGCCGATCTGGGTCAACAGGTTCCGCACGATGCGCCGCATGGTGGCGTAATCATCGACGACGAGGATCTTCATCTAGACGTCTCCGCAATAATCCGTTGCCGGTGTCTGTCCGGCCGTTACGCCCACCCGGCGCGGGGGCTGCGCCGTAATCCGGGAAGTGATGCCGACTGTAGTGCCCTAACTGCCGCCAAAAGTCATCCCCTTGGGACACACTGCATCAGCCTGGTAAAGAACGTGTTACCACGCGGGACATCATCTTGCCGAATCAGGGTCATCCCCAAATTCGTTTACGGCCGATCGCCCCGGATCGCGCCGGAATGGACGGCGGCACCCGTTCCGATGCCGCCGCCTCACGGGTCACAGCGGCGCCGTCGCCCCGGCAAGCCAGCGGCGGGCCGCCTCGTCCAGCAGCGGCGACAGCGACTCGCGCACCCGCGCATGATAGGCGTCGACCCAGGCCGCCTCCGCATCGGACAGCAGCGCGCGGTCGATCAGCGCGCGGTCGATGGGCACCAGGGTCAGCGGCTCGAACTCCATCATCTGGCGCTCGGCACCGGCAAGCGCGCCCTCCGGCTCCACCGGCCGGACGACGATCAGGTTCTCGATGCGGATGCCGTAGGCGCCGGTCTTGTAGTAGCCGGGCTCGTTCGACAGGATCATGCCCGGCTGCAGGGCGACGGTGTTGCCGACCTTGGAGATGCGCTGCGGCCCCTCATGCACCGACAGGAAGCTGCCGACGCCGTGGCCGGTGCCGTGGTCGTAGTCCAGCCCCGCCTGCCACAGCGGCAGCCGCGCCAGCGCGTCCAGCTGCGATCCGGTGGTGCCGCGCGGGAAGCGCACGGTGGACAGCGCGATGTGGCCCTTCAGCACGCGGGTGAAGCGGTCGCGCATCTCCGCCGCCGTCGCCGGGTCGAGGTCGCCGACCGCCAGCGTGCGGGTGACGTCGGTGGTGCCGTCGAGATACTGCGCGCCGCTGTCCAGCAGGAACAGGCTGCCCGGCTCCAGCCGGCGGTCGGTCTCGGGCGTCACGCGGTAATGGACGATGGCGCCGTTCGGCCCCGCTCCGGCGATGGTGTCGAAGCTGACGCCGCGGAAGCGCTCGTTCTCCCGCCGGAAGGCCAGCAGCCGCTCCACCACCGCAAGCTCGGTCAGGCCGCCCTTCGGCGCCTCCTCCGAGAACCAGTGCAGGAAGCGGACGATGGCGGCGCCGTCGCGGGTGTGGGCGGCTCGGGTGCCGGCCAGTTCCGCCGCGTTCTTGCCGGCCTTCGGCAGGGCGCAGGGATCGCCGTCGCGCTCCACCTTGGCGCCGGCCAGATGCAGCCGGTCGACGATCCAGGCCGAGGTGCAGGACGGGTCGGCCAGCACGCGGGCGGAGCCGCGGGCGACGGCGTCCAGCGCCGGGCCGAACTCCTCCACCGGCCGCACCCGCACCCGGTTGCCCAGATGGGGCCGGGTCTGCGGCGCCAGCTTGCGCGGGTCGAGGAACAGGTCCACCGACGCATCGGCCGACAGGATGGCGAAGGACAGCGGCAGTGGCGTGCAGGGCACGTCGGCGCCGCGGATGTTCAGCAGCCAGGCGATGCTGTCCGGCTGGGTCAGCACCGCGGCGGCGATGCCCTTCTGCGCCAGCTCCTCGGCCAGACGGGCCCGCTTGTCGGCGGAGCTTTCGCCGGCCAGCGCCTCGTCCTGCGGCACCACCGGGGCGAGGGGCGGCGGCGGCTGGCCCTGCCACACCGAATCGAGCGGATTGTCCTCGCAGGCGATCAGCAGGATGCCGGCGCGCTCCAGCACGGCGCGGGTCTTCTCCACCCAGCCGATGGTGTGCAGCCAGGGATCGAAGCCGAAGCGCCCGCCTTCGGGCAATGCCGCGACGATCCAGTCGGTCAGCGGGTCTTCGACCAGATGCTTGTACTCGTACAGGTCGGCCGGCACCTCGCTGCGGACCTGGAGGGTGTAGCGGCCGTCGACGAAGATCGCCGCACGGCCGGATGTCACCACCGCGTTGCCGGCCGAGCCGGTGAAGCCGGTCAGCCAGCTCAGGCGCTGGGCGCGCGGCGGCACATACTCGCCCTGGTGCTCGTCGCCGCGCGGGATGATGAAGCCGTCGAGTTCCCGGCGCTTCAGCGCCGCGCGCAGATCGGCCAGCCGTTCGGCCGCGCCGGGCCGGGCCGCCGGCGTCTCCGCCGCGAGGACCGCCTTCAGCGCCTGGAGCTGTTCGGCCAGGGCCGGCGGAAGGGTCTCGCCAACCAGCACCAGCCACTCCGACGGGTCCTCCCCTTCCGGCGCCGCCAGCACGCCGGCCAGCAGCGCGCGGACATCCGCGGGGGTGCGGCCGGTCCCGGCCTCGGTCAACAGGGTCGCAAGGGCGTCGTCGCCACGGTAAGCGCCGGAAGGAGTCGCGCTGGACACGGAACGTGTTCCTCGGAAGGGTGAAGCCTGTGGCTACAGGCTAGGCACCCGGCCGGTCCGGCGCAAGCGGCGGGGCGGCGGCTATGCCGGTTGGGGTGGGGCAAAAGCGAATGCCCCCTCCCTATCCCTCCCCGCTTCGCGGGAGAGGGGATCGGACTCTTGTGAATGTCTATGCAAAGGACAGCGGCAGCCCCCTCTCCCGCGATCGGACCGGCCTTTGGCCGGCCGAGGGCGGGGAGGGTTAGGGAGGGGGTACCCGATGCAGCACCCCTAAACCGGCAACCCCGCATCGTCCGGCAGCCCCAGCCGCTCCAGCACGCGCTTGCGGGCCTCGCCGCGCTCCAGGTCGGACACGTGCAGCAGGCCGCCGATGCGGCGCAGCAGGCTGGCCTCCAGGTCGTTCAGCACGCCGTCGGCATAGGCCACTTCCCACAGCATCTCGATGATCCAGACGCGGCTGCCCGGCGGGCAGCGGTCCATGATTACGCTGATATAGCGGTGGTAGGGCGACACGTCCTCGGTGTCGAACACGGCGGCGGACAGCAGGTCCTGCGCCTCTTCCTCGTTCAGGTGGAAGTGGCGCTGGGCGACGGAGATGATCCGGTCGCGCTCCGCCTGGGTGATGGTGTCGTCGGTGCGTGCGGCCTCGACCATCAGGGCGGCGGCGGCGGCCTGCAGGGCGTCCTCGCCCGGCTCGGCGCCGTCGTCGTCGCCTGCGAACAAGGACCGGATGCGGTTCAGCATGGTGGCTCCCCAGGTGAATGTCGAAACATCGTCCCTAGGGGAAGTCGCAACCCGGCCCTTTGGTTTCAACGCTTCACCACAAGAGTGGTCCATTCCCCGACCGGAATGCGCGCGACCAGCCGCAGGCCCTGGTTGCGGTGGGCCTGGATGACGTGGCGCTCCTGCCGGTTCAGCAGGCCGGCCAGCACGGCATAGCCGCCCTTCTTCAGGTGGCGGCGCAGCTGCGGCGCCATGCGCGACAGCGGGCGGGCCAGGATGTTGGCGGTGATCAGCGTGTAGGGCTTGTGCCGGCCGACGATCCGGGTGTTGTAGCCGTCGCCGCCCTGGGCGCGGATGCTGTTCTTCGCCCCGTTCAGCGCCGCGTTGATGCGGGTGACGCGCACCGCTTCGGGATCGATGTCGACGGCGGTCACGGCGACGCGCCAGCGCTTGGCCACCGCCAGCGCCAGGATGCCGGAGCCGCAGCCCATGTCGAGCGCGCCGCGACGGCCGCCGCGCGGCAGCTTCAGATGGCGCGACAGCCGGTCGAGCGCCTGCAGGCAGCCGTTGGTCGAGCCATGCTCGCCGGTGCCGAAGGCGGTGGCGGCGTCCACCAGCAGCGGGATGCTGCCGGCCGGCACGATGCCCTCATGGTGGGAGCCGTGGACGAAGAAGCGGCCAGCGCGAATCGGCGGGAAGCCCTGGTAGCTGTGCGACACCCAGTCGATGGGCGGCAGGTTCTCGACCGCCAGCCGCGGCTCCTCGATCCCCAGCGCCTTGGCCAGCACGGCGACGCGCGACTGCAGCCGGGCCTCGTCGGGGGCGCCGTACAGCGTCGCCTCGACCAGCCAGTTGCCGCCCTCCTCCAGTTCGAAGGTCGACACCGCATCGGCATGGTCCCCCACCGCCTCGGCGAAGGCGGGCGCATGGGCTTCGGGAACGACCAGCGCGATGCGCCAGAGCGGGGTTTGCGACATGACAGGGGCTTTCCGACGACGACGCGAGAACAGAAGCGGCGTTTTTAGCATCAAGCCGGAAAGACACCAAGGATTCCGGATATTGGGGGAACCCTTATCCGTGCGCTTCCACCGCCCCGCTTCTATCTGCCCGACAGCCGGTCGGCGATGTCGTGCATGCCCTGCGCGCGCAGCACCGACTGGCGGTGGCGCAGCAGGCGGCGGTCCAGCGCCTTCTCCATCGCCGCGCCGCCCAGCAGCGCGCCGTCGGCACCCTTCAGCCGGCCGGCAAGGTCGTGGGTCAGCATCCCGTCAGCCTTCGCGTCGCGGCGGTCGAGCGGCTGGTCGCCGGCGATGCTCCGGCACAGCCGGTCCAGCAGGACGGCCCGGCTCTGCGGCGCGCGGCCCTGCAGGCCGAGACGGCAGACCCGGCGCAGCGACGCGGCCATCGGCGCCAGCCCGGGGTCGGGATCGCGGTCGAACAGCGCGTCGGCCAGCGCGCAAAGCCCGGCATGCAGGCTGGGCTGCGCCCCCAGCAGCTCCTTCATCGTGTCGGCGGAGCCCATGATGTCGGCGACCACGCCGTCCAGCAGGGCCAGATGCCGCGGCCAGACATCCTCGCCCATCATCGCCAGCAGCAGGTCCAGTTTGCCGGCCAGCGGGCCGCCGCCTTCCAGATGCTGGCACAGGAGGATGAGGAACAGCCGGTCATGCCCGGCCTCCCCCACCGCCTCCTCGATCCTGTTGCTGGTGCCGGGCAGGTCGGCGGCGTCGAAGCGCGGAAGCCGGCGCCGGTCGGCCAGCGCGTCGCGGGCGGCTCCGGCGACCGCCTCCACCATCTGCCGCAGCTCGCGGGCACGGGCGGCGTGGGAAACTCCGTGAAGGTCGGCATGATGGCGGGCCGCCGCATGGATGGCGGCGCCCAGCAGCGCGCCCTGCTCCTCCAGGCGGCGGAACAGCGGCCAGGAATGCAGCAGTTCGGTCGGGGTGATGCGCTGGGCATCCAGATAGGGACGCAGCAGCCGGCCGATGACCACCCGGCTTTCGAAACCGCACAGGTCGTCCGGCGTTCGGCAGAGCGGCGCCCCCTCCGCCGTCCCGCCCAGGGTCATGCCCTTGCGCGCAGTCTGAGGCACCGTCTTGTGCAGGATCACCGTTTCCAGCGACAGGCCGGCGATGGTGCGGAACTTCACCACCTTCGCCTCCTGCACCCCGGAAGCGGCCAACTGGGAGCGGGCGGCGGACAGCGCCGCCTCCTGGTCGGTGTAGGCGCCTTCGATGAGCCAGCGCCCCTCCCGGCGGCTCTGCACCTCATAGCTGACGCTGCCCGTTCCGAACACGGCGGACGACCTCCGGCTCCGTTGCAATGCTGCAATACTGGCCGGCGGCGGGGGCCGCCGCTGTGACGGCCGTCACAGTGCGGCAAACCGTCAGCCGGTCCTGCCCCGTCCCCTGCCCCGTCCCGTCACCCCGCCTTGTCGGCGGGGACGACGAAGCTGTCCATCACCTTCTTGGCACCGGAGTGGTCGAAGTCGATCTCCAGCTTGTCCTCCGCCACCGCGGTGACGGTACCGTAACCGAATTTCTGGTGGAACACGCGCGCCCCCTTGGCGAAGGGCGCATCGGGCCGCGGCCGGGGCGCCACCGCATAGGCGCCCTGGTCCAGCGTGATGGTCTTGGGCGCCGGTGCCTGCCGGGTGGAGCCGCGGAACTGGAAGCCGCCGGCGCCCCCGCCATAGCCCCCCGCCCCGCCGCCGAATCCTCCGCCGAAGCTGCCGCGCCCGCCGCTGCCGGCGAACAGGCCGTTGGCGGCCTCGGCCTCCACATTGTCCTGCGGGATTTCCTCGACGAAGCGGGACGGCACGGCGCTGACCCAGTTGCCGTAGAGGCGGCGGTTGGCGGCATGGCTGACATAGGCGCGGCGGCGCGCGCGGGTCAGGCCGACATAGGCCAGCCGCCGCTCCTCCTCCAGCCCGGCGATGCCGGTCTCGTCCAGCGCGCGCTGGTTGGGGAACACGCCCTCCTCCCAGCCCGGCAGGAAGACATGGTCGAACTCCAGCCCCTTGGCGCCGTGCAGCGTCATCACCGTGACCTGCTCGATCCCGGCGGCCTCGGCATTCTCCATCACCAGGGCGACATGCTCCAGGAAGCCCGGCAGGTTCTCGAACTCCGCCATGGCGGTGATGAGTTCCTTCAGGTTCTCCAGCCGGCCGGGTGCCTCGGGCGTCTTGTCCTCCTGCCACATGCGGGTGTAGCCGGACTCGTCCAGGATGGTGCGGGCAAGCTCGGTGTGCGGCACCGTCGCCATCAGGGTCCGCCAGCGGAAGAAGTCCTGCAGCAGCCCGCGCAGGGTGGCGCGCAGCTTCGGCTTCAGCTCGTCCGTCTCGGTCAGCGCCCAGCCGGCCTCGGTCAGCGAAATGCCTTGCGCGCGGGCCGCGGTGTAGAGGGTCTGCATGGCGGCCGGACCGACGCCGCGCTTGGGCAGGTTGACGATGCGCTCGAAGGCGAGGTCGTCGTCGCCGGAATTGACCACGCGGAAATAGGCCATCGCGTCGCGGATTTCCTGCCGCTCGTAGAAGCGCGGACCGCCCAGCACCTTGTAAGGCAGGCCGAGCGTGATGAAGCGTTCCTCGAACTCACGGGTCTGGAAGCCGGCGCGGACCAGCACGGCGATCTGCGACAGCGGCGTTCCCTTACGCTGCAGCGTCTCGATCTCCTCGCCGACCCAGCGCGCCTCCTCCTCGCCGTCCCACACCGCCTTGACCTTGACCGGCTCGCCGCCGTCGGCCTCGGTCCACAGCGTCTTGCCGAGACGCCCCTGGTTGTTGGCGATCAGCCCGGATGCCGCCGCCAGGATATGGCCGGTGGAGCGGTAGTTCTGCTCCAGCTTGATGATGGTGGCGCCGGGGAAATCGGTCTCGAAACGCAGGATGTTGCCGATCTCCGCACCGCGCCAGGCGTAGATCGACTGATCCTCGTCACCGACACAACAAATATTCTTGTGAGCTTGCGACAGTATTCTAAGCCACAAATACTGAGCGACGTTGGTGTCCTGATATTCATCCACCAGCACATACTTGAACTTGCGGTGATACTCCGCCAGCACGTCCGGATTGTTCTGGAAGATGGCGAGGTTGTGCAGCAGCAGGTCACCGAAGTCGCAGGCGTTCAGCGTGCGCAGGCGTTCCTGATAGGCGCGGTAGATCGCCACCACCCGGCCGCCGGCCACGTCGCCGCCGTCGGCGTCGCCCAGCCGGTCGGGGGTCAGGCCGCGGTCCTTCCAGCGCTCGATGGCGCCCAGAACCTGCCGGGCCGGCCATTTCTTGGAATCGATGTTCTCGGCTTCCAGCAGTTGCTTGATCAGCCGCACCTGGTCGTCGGTGTCGAGGATGGTGAAGTTCGACTTCAGCCCGACCAGCTCGGCATGGCGGCGCAGGATGCGCGCGGCCAGCGCGTGGAAGGTGCCCAGCCACCAGCCCTCCGGCTCGATCCCCACCAGATGGGCGACGCGCTCGCGCATCTCGCGGGCCGCCTTGTTGGTGAAGGTCACCGCCAGGATCTGGAAGGCCGCGGCGCGGCGGGTCATCAGCAGATGGGCGAGCCGGGTGGTCAGCACCCGCGTCTTGCCGGTGCCCGCACCCGCCAGGACCAGCACCGGCCCGTCCAGCGCCTCCACCGCCGCCCGCTGGGTCGGGTTCAGCCCGTCCAGATAGGCGAAGCGCTGCGCCGCGCTTGGAAAGCCCCCGGCCGAAGCGGCGGCGGGGGAGCGGCATGGCTCAACGGATCGTCGTCGTACGCGTCTGACATGGGCGGCCCGGCTTGGGGAAAAGAAGAAAAATCGGCTCAAGCATGGGAATGCTGTCTTGCGGTCGGAACGTATATAGCACAGGGCGCCCCGGCACGAACCCCGCGCGAGGCGGCGTCCCCGTTCGGGAATGCGCCGCCGGGCGGCCAAGCCTAGGCCGTAGGGCGGATGTTCAGGACATAGGACTCCACCCATCGGACAGGGGCACAATTCTCACGCGGCCTATGCCGGCCAGCGCCGAAGTCCCGCCATATTGCATCCGAGAAACATGACCAAGTCAGAGGGCGGCGGTTAACGATTTCCCCTTTTCTGTCACAGTCCGTTATTCCACCCGACCATCAAAGTTCGAATTATGTCCGCATCTTGTCTTATGCGGTCTTACGGCATATGCCCATTGCTCGACGCGAAATTTACCTAAGCGAAATTTTGCGCCGCGCAAATCGGGGGTATCTATGGATCACAACGAGGCACCCCACACCCTGAGGGGGAAGCGGGCCGGACGCGGGAGCGGCGGTCGGGGATGCCCCGGAAGCGCCATTCGGCGCAACTTTGATCGGAACGGAACAAAAGGCGGGCTGAGACCATGGATGCCATCAACGTTTTCCTCATCGATGCCAACAAGCTTTTCCGTGAGGGCATGAAGCGCCTGTTCGAAGGCACGTCCTTCAACGTCGTCGGCGAAGCCGGCACCCTGCGCGAGGGCCTGACGGCGCTCGGCACCGGCAGCACCCCCGACCTGATCCTGATCGATCTGCCGAGCGGTGCCGACGAGGAAGTCGAGGCGATGCGCACGCTGCGCGAAGGCCATCCGTCGATCAAGATCGTCATTCTGACCAACGACCTGGACACCCGCCGCCTGTCGGGCGCGCTGGGCGCCGGCGCCGGCGGCTACCTGCTGAAGGACATCGCCTGCGAGGCGCTGATGCAGTCGCTGAAGCTGGTGATGATGGGCGAGAAGGTGTTCCCGACCCATCTGGCCGAGCTGCTGGTCAACGGCCGCACCGAGGACATGGGCGCCGAGCTGCCGACCCGCCGCAAGGGCCTGTCGCAGCGCGAGGTGCAGATCCTGCGCTGCCTGCTGAACGGCAACAGCAACAAGATGATCGCCAACCACCTGAACATCACGGAAGCCACCGTGAAGGTTCACCTGAAGAGCCTGCTGCGCAAGATCAACGCGTCGAACCGCACCCAGGCCGCCATCTGGGCGCTGAACAACGGCATCGGCGACCAGGCCGCCGAGACCGGCGTCGCCGCCACCGTCTGATTTCCTCGCTGCCCGGCGTTTCGCGCAGCCCAGCGTTTCGCAAGGTCTCGCCCGCTTTCCGTCCCGGCCGCCCGCCCCTTCCATCCGGGGCCGGCGGTCGGCGGAGCGGCGCGGTGCCGTTTTCCGATTCGGGCCGCAGGACCGGCTGACCGCCCCGATGCGGACGCGACCCGGCGCGGACGCGAAAGGCACGGGCATAGAGGAAGCGGTCTAAGACCAAAAGCGAACTACAGCGCCAGAATGACCATGCCTATGTGAACGTCCGGGCCGATGACGCCATCCCGGTGTGCCATCGCCGCAACCCTCCTTGGAAATGCCCGCGATGAACGTGCTGATCGCCGACGATCACCTGTTGTTCCGAGACGGTCTGCGCCGCCTGCTGGCGCAATTCGACGCCGACATGACGTTTTTCGAGGCCAGCACCTATGACGAGGTGCGGGCGCTCTGCGACGGGACGCGGCCCTTCGACCTGATCCTGCTCGATCTCGGAATGCCGGGCTGGACCGGTTTCTCCGCGCTGGGCGACATCCATGCCGGCCTGCCCAAGGCCCTGCTGGTGGTGGTGTCGGGATCGGAGAAGCGCTCCGACCTCCTGGCCGCGCTGGAGAACGGTGCGGCCGGCTACATCCCGAAATCCTCAAGCGCCAAGGTGCTGCTGGGTGCCCTGCAACTGGTGCTCGCCGGCGGCATCTATCTTCCCGAACAGGCGATCCGCGGCGGCGACCGTCTCGACCAGACGCACGGCGGCTACGGCGGCAGCAGCGCGGGCGAGCCGCTGGACGACACCGCGGCGCTCGGCAACGGCAGCGGCGACCAGCTGACGCCGCGCCAGCGCGACGTTCTGGCCCGCCTGCGCGACGGCAAGTCCAACAAGCAGATCGCCCACGAGCTGGGGCTGACGGAAGGGACGGTGAAGGTCCATGTCACCGCCATCCTGCGACATCTGGGCGTGCGCAACCGCACCCAGGCCGCGCTGACGGCGCAGAGCCTGTGACCCCCTAAGCGTTACTCTTCCACGATCATCCCCGTGAAGGCGGGGATCCATGAGACCTCACGGTTCAGCCGCTCAGCCGGCTGGTTTCCGCCTTCGCGGGAATGACGACCGGAAGGTGTCTCCCTTAGCGCAAGCGCTCCCTACCGCTGCGCCCGCTCCACCGCGGAGACCAGGGCCAGCAGGGCGCCGCGCAGTTCGGCGGCATGGGTGCGCGGGCGGACGGCGGCGGCGGACGGCACTGCGACGACGGTCAGCGTCCGGCAGCCGGTCAGCCGGCTCTCCAGCCGGGCAAACAGCTCCGCCGGTTCGCTTCCCTGCATGAGGGTCACCGGCACGCGCACCGCCGGCAGTTCCGCCTCCAGTTCGCCCAGACGGTCTGTTAGGTCGCGCGGCCGCGGCCGGCCGAAACGGGCGGACAGGGCGTTCCAATGCCGGCGCAGCGGCGAATCGGCGCCGACGTCGTCGACGATCATCACGCCGCCGACCTGATCCGGGAAATCCAGCGCCGCGACGATGGCGAGCGGCGCCGTCGCCGCGCTGGCCACCAGCACCGGCCGCCGGCCGCCGCGCTCCACCAGCAGCGGCGAGAGCCGCGCCGCCGCGGAGGCGGGCAAGGTCAGCCATTCCTGGCCCGCCGGCACATGGTCGAGCAGGCGCCACCAGGCGCCCTTTCCGGGATGGAGGAAGATCACCCGCCGGCCCAACGGATCGCCCGCCCGATCGCAGGCCGTCCCGACGTCGAACTGGGCATCCTTCCGGGCATCCATCCGGTCCGGTGCCGTGCCGGTCACCGGGACGCGGACGGACTCTGCCCGTCCGCTGCGGACGGTGGAGGGCTGGGTGTGAAAGGACACGTTCGGGTTCCCCGGTGCTGGCGTTTGCGATGGGACGTTCCCACCGCCGAACCCAACCCTAACGAAGCCGAACGCAAGTCGTCCCGTACGATAAATCGGGCAAAACCCTTAACGCGGCCCTGGAGGCCGCCTTGCCCGCAAAAGGTTTCAGCCGCCGCCGAAACGGCTCAAAAGCAAACCAAATTCCATTACTTGCCGGCGCTCTTCGCAACGGCTCAATGCAGCGTCACCTCCACATCCTCGCCGTCCGGGGCAACCGCCATCGGGCGGCGCAGCTCGCCGGCCAGACTCCGCCATTCCGGCGCCCCGCCCAGCTGTTGCAGCAACTGCGCTGTGAAGGCGAAGACCGCGTGCTCCAGCGGCCCGTTGTCCTCGGCATGGGCGTTGACGGTCAGGCAGGACTCGGCCGCGCTCTCGAAGATGGCGGCGGCGGCGCTGGTGCCCGGCCCGGGATCGGGCAGCGGGATGGCCTGCGGCTTCTCCCCGCTCACGCGCAGGCGAGAGAGGTTGTCGGCCAGCAGGCGGGTGCGGATGGCGTTGTCGACCGCGGCGGCCATGGTGTAGCCGGCCTCCTCCTCGACGGTGGCGCGCAGGACGCGCAGGCCGGCGATCAGCCCGCGGACGACGTCGCCGCCGCTGCCGCGCTTGGTCGCCGCCGCGACGGCGGTGCCGAGGATGGCGGCGACCACCGGCGACAGCGATTCGCCCTCACGCGGCATGTTCGGCGCATCGGCGCCGGGGTCGGTGTTCAAAGCCTCGTTCATGCGGCCTCCGATCCGTATGGTCCGGATGCGAGCGGCCCGCCGGCGGTGCTGCCGGCGGATGGACCCGTCCGGACTCGTCGTCATGATGCCTGTTCCGGATCTGTGGACCCGATGGATCCGGTTCAAGGCACGGATTGCATGAACCTCCCTCTCTTTCGCGCCGCCGGACGGGGTGCCCCATCTTCGTGGCGGTTCCCGCAATCGAAAGCCGCCCCTCTGGTCCGCGGCGGGGGCCGTCCCCACATCTGCGGCGAAAGGGAGGGTTCGTGTCATGCCTCTGCTCAGTCTTCTCCTCAATGTGCTGTGGTTGGTCACGGGCGGCATCTGGATGGCGCTCGGCTGGCTCCTGGCCGCGGTCCTGATGGCTCTGTCCATCATCGGCCTGCCCTGGGCCCGGTCCGCCCTGACCATCGCCCATTACACCTTGCTTCCCTTTGGACAAACCGCCGTACGGCGGGATGAGTTCCGCGGGCGCGAAGACATGGGCACCGGCGCGCTGGGCTTCATCGGAAACGTGGTGTGGTTCGTGCTGGCCGGCTGGTGGCTGGCCGCCGGGCATCTGATCGCCGCGGTGGGCCTTGCCATCACCATCATCGGCCTGCCCTTCGCCTGGGCGCATCTGAAGCTGGCGCTGCTCGCCCTCTGGCCGGTCGGGACCGAGATCGTGCCGGCCGAGAACGCCGACCGCCGCCGCATGCTCGGCCGGATCTGACGCTTCGCCCCCGGCCTCAGCGCCCAGCCGGGGCCGGGATTGGGTCGGGGGCCGGCAAGGCGGCAGCGGCTCCCGGCTCCGCCGCCGCGCCGCCGGCCTCCCGGGCCTTCATGGCCTTCAGCATCACCGAGGCGCGCCAGAAGCCCAGCCCGGCGCCGTCGACGAAATGGACATGGCGGTCGGCCATGACGTCGCCGACCAGACAGGTCACCGTGGTGGCATCGGCCCGCGCGGTGCCGTAGCGGATCGAACCGGCGCCGGCGGCACGGGCGAGCAGCTCCTCGATCGCGTCGGCCTCCGCCTCCGTCACGTCCAGCACCAGCCGCGGCCCGCCCGCCGACTTGCGGAAGTCGGTGCGCTCCGCCATCCGGCTGCGGTAGATCTCGGGATCGAAGCCGCGCAGCGTCCATCCCATCCTCAGCAGCAGGGCGAGCAGGCCCGACCCGGCCAGCGCCTTCACCACCCTGCCGGCGCGCGCCGCCGGCCCCGCCGCATCCCCGTCCCGATCGCCCCGCGCCTCCATCCACAGCGAGCGCCAGGCCGGCGGCCAGCGCGCCTCCAGACCTTCGCCGCCGCCGAGCGGGGCAGCGCCGGCCGTCGGCACGATGGCCTCGATGGCGCGCTGGACGCGGGCCAGTTCCAGCAGACCCGCCGCCCCGGGCTCGACCGCATCGACGATGACGCACAGCACCGTGCCGCGGCGCGGCGGCACCGGGTTCCAGCGGCAGGACACCGCCTCCAGCCCCGGCAGAGGCCCCGGCCGCGGGGGCAAGCGCCAGCGCGCATCCTCCTTCACCCAGGCGTCGGCGGCCACCACCCCGGCGCCCAGGAACAGGCCGAAGCTGTTGCCGTTGCCGACATCCTGCAGGGCGGCCAGAACCTCCAGCCCGCGGTCGAGCAGGGCCCCCACCGGCACCAGACCGACGCGCAGCGGCACGTCCATCACCTCCGCCGACCAGTGGGCAAGGGCCGACAGGGCCGCCCCCGCCGCATCCTCCCGCCCCGGCGGGACCGCGGCGATGGCGCCGTCGCCGCCGAACTGGCAGGCCGCCGGCTCCCCCTCCAGCCGCACCGCGTCGGACAGCACGGCGACCACCCCGGCCGCGACGAAGTTCACGTCGCGGTGGCGCCCCTGCCCGGCCAGCCGGGTGCTGCCGGTGACGTCGGCGACCGCCAGCGACCAGCCTTCGCCCAGCCTTGCATAATGTCGGGGGTCCGAGGCTTCGGCGGCGAAATCGCGAATCACCGGCAATAGAGGCATGGGGGCACCTCCGCTGTCTGGGACGGCCATGATCGGGGACCGGCGCTGGCCGGAGCCGGCCGCTCGGCGCTCACCCTAGCATGGCCCTGGCCGTCGCGGCAGAGCGGTGGCCCCCGATTGTCGGGCGCATCATTGCCGCATGAGCGAGTTTGCAGTGCGAAAATTTCCGCGCTGTAACCGATGCTTACGTCATTAACCGTTACTAAAGGATATGCCCCCGAAACTGTCGGAAAATGTCGGTGTGGTTTCAGGCTTCCGGAACGAGGGGACATCGCTCTTCATGTCTTGGCTGTCGATTTTTTCCGGGGGCAACAAAGCGTCCGGCGACGCGAAATCCAGCGCCGGACCGCAGAGGGAGCGTCCGTCCGCGCCGCCGACGATCGTCATCGACCACCACGAATATGTACCGGAGGAGTTCGTCCTCGGCTCCTTCCGCATCCGCCCCTATGACGGCGACCTGATCGCCAAGCAGAAGTTCGATTTCCGCCTGCAGTTCGACCTCGGCGGCGATCCAGTGGACGTGTCCTGCATCGGCATGGTGGTGAAGCTGACGGAGGAGGCCGGGCTGGTCGCCCGCTTCCAGTCGCCCCAGCCCTTCTACGAACGCAAGCTGATCGAATATCTGAAGGCGCTGAAGGGGCTGTAATGCCGCAATCGCGCCCGAAGATGGTGGTGCCGAACGCCGGCTGCCACTATATCTATGGGCATGCCGATCCGTCTTCTCCCTGAAACGCTCGTCAACCGCATCGCCGCCGGCGAGGTGGTCGAACGTCCCGCCGCCGCCGTGAAGGAGTTGGTGGAGAACGCCATCGACGCCGGCGCCACCCGCATCGACGTGGTCGCGCGCGATGGCGGCAAGTCGCTGATCGCCGTCACCGACGACGGTTGCGGCATGACCGCGGACGAGCTGGTGCTGGCGGTCGAACGCCATGCCACCTCCAAGCTGCCGGGCGATGACCTGCTCGACATCCGCTCCCTCGGTTTCCGGGGAGGCGCTGCCGTCCATCGGCGCCGTCAGCTGCCTGACCATCACCAGCCGCGCCCGCGGTGCCGACAGCGCCTGGAGCCTGACGGTCGATGCCGGGGCCAAGGGGTCGCCGCAGCCGGCGGCGCTGGCCCAGGGCACGCGGATCGAGGTGCGCGACCTGTTCGCCGCCGTGCCTGCCCGACTGAAGTTCCTCAAGGCGTCGCGCACCGAATACGACCACATCGCCGATTGCCTGGAACGTCTGGCGATGGCCCATCCCGGCGTCGCCTTCACGCTCAGCGACGGCGGGCGCGGCGGCCTGCGGCTGAGTGCGGCGCAGGGCGACCTGCTGGATGCCCGGCTGACCCGGCTGGGCGCGCTGATGGGCCGCGATTTCCAGGAGAACGCCGTGCCGGTGACGGCGGCGCGCGAGGGCGTGACGCTGGCCGGCTGGATCGGCCTGCCCACCCTGCACCGCCCGACCGCCAAGCACCAGCATCTGTTCGTCAACGGCCGCCCGGTGCGCGACAAGCTGATGGTGGGTGCGGTCCGCGCCGCCTATGCCGATTTCCTGCCGCGCGACCGCCACCCGATGCTGGCCCTGTTCCTCGACATCGACCCGCAGGAGGTCGACGTGAACGTCCACCCGGCCAAGGCCGAGGTGCGCTTCCGCGACCAGGGTCTGGTGCGCGGCCTGATCGTCGGATCGCTGAAGCACGCCCTGGCCGAGGCCGGCCACCGCGCCTCCACCACCGTCGGCCTCGCCACGCTGGGCGCCCTGCGGCCCGAATCGGCGGGAGAGACCGACGGCCAAAGGGATGGCGGCTTCACCCCCTCCCCCTGCCCTACGGCCGGTCGGGCGGTGGCGGGTCGGGCGGAAGCTGGGGCGGCTCCTACACGCCGGCCGCCGTGCCGCGCGGTCTGGCGGAGCGCTCCGCCGCCTTCCAGGCGCCGACCCAGACCGGCCTGCCGCCGCTGCAGGGCCGCCTCAGCGGCTTCGGCAACGGCTTCGCCCCCTCGGCCCGCCCGCCGGAATACCGCACCCCCGACCCGTCCGCCCACAAGCCAGAGCCGCCGCCCGACAGCCACCCGCTGGGTGCGGCGCGGGCGCAGGTCCACACCACCTACATCGTGGCGCAGACCCGCGAGGGCATCGTCATCGTTGACCAGCACGCCGCCCATGAACGGCTGGTCTATGAGCGGATGAAGACCGCCCTTCTGGAAGGCGGGGTCAAGCGCCAGGCCCTGCTGATCCCCGAACTGATCGAGCTGGACGAGCCCTCCGCCAACCGCCTGCTGGCCCGCAGCGCCGAACTGGCCGAGCTGGGTCTGGTGATCGAGGGCTTCGGCCACGGCTGCGTCATGGTGCGCGAGGTTCCGGCCCTGCTCGGCCAGTCCGACGTGAAGAACCTGATCCGCGACCTAGCCGAGGAACTGTCCGAACTGGGCGATGCCCTGTCCCTGAAGGAGCGGCTGGAGGAGGTCTGCGCGACCATGGCCTGCCACGGGTCCGTCCGCGCCGGCCGCACGCTCAGCGTCGACGAGATGAACGCGCTGCTGCGGCAGATGGAAGCGACTCCGCACAGTGGGCAATGCAACCACGGGCGGCCGACCTATGTGGAGCTGAAGCTGGCGGATATCGAGAGGCTGTTTGGGCGGAGGTAGGGGAATAGCCCAACCAAAGTCCGCATTGTGAAAGTGACGGACCTGTTGCAACTCTCCACGTGTAGGCCGGAGTAATCTAGACCAAGTTCATACAGGAAAATTTTGCTTTGCAGATGGGGGAAGCTCATGGCTGACATTCATCCCTTTTATCTGGCTCATCGTGATGCGATGGAGGGCGCCTTGCGTCAGCGCCTCGATCTTGCCGAGACAATGTTGCGCGAGAACGCGCAGCTCTCGGATACCGATAAAATCAAGCAAGAGGTGATGGACGAGTTTGAAGTCGTGCTCGTCCAGATGCCTTATGTCGGCGGTTCCGCCAGTCGCATGACGGACTTTTTCATGCGTTTACTGGGTTTCATGGCAATCGGGCGCGTACTTCATCGGCATGGCGTTGCGCCCGCCGTAATCGGCGATATCGAACGAGAAAGCTATAAGGCCCAGCTGCTGACCATCCCGGAGGAGGAACGCCTAGCGTCGGGACATCAATTTATGTCTCCGGAAAATCAAGCTCTTATGGGCGAGCAGGCAGAGAAGAGCCACAAACGGGAGTACGCAGAGGACTTTGTCTATGATTTTATCGAACCCGGTCCAGGAGATAATTTCGAGTTCGGCATCGATTACAAGGAATGCGGCTTTTGCAAGTTTGCCAGACGATATGGTGATGAGGCAATTCTAACCCACATTTGCGGACTGGATTTTGAAGCTTACGGCACACGGGGCATTCACCTCGAACGGACGCAAACGCTGGCCGGCGGTGCAAGCCATTGCAATTTCCGGTTCTCGCGAATCAAGTGAAAATAGAAGGCCGCATTCAACGCCTTTCCGAGTGGAAGCGGCGTAACAACACCCCTTAACCATATGAGCTTGTCATACACGCGCATTCATCAACTTCCCGATCTATCTTCCATATAGTCCCCGCATCTGCGACGGGAGCCCATCATGCGCACCGAAGTCATTCGTTGGGGCAACAGTCTCGCCCTTCGTCTGCCGCGACCGATTGCCGATCAGACCGGCTTTGCCGAAGGTACGCCGGTCGAAATCGAAATTGAGGACGGACGGATCGTCATTCGCCCGGCTGTCCCACACTACGCCCTGGACGATCTGCTCGCCGGCATCACCGCGGACAATCTGCCGGACGAGTCCTTCGACGATGGATCGCCTGACTTGCTCCCACGATGGGAGCGCTGTAAACTCTAACCATGCGGATCATTTCACGCCGAACCCTGCGGGAGCATTGGGAGAAGCCCGGACGGGGCGACAGCGAGGCGCCGTTGACGGATTGGTTCAACGTCGTTCGCAATGTCGATTGGCCGGATACGGCAGCGGTCAAGGCTCAATTCCGCTCGGCGTCGTTCGTGGGTGACCGGGTGGTCTTCAACATTGCCGGCAACAAGTACCGGCTCGTTGCCGGGATCGATTACCGGTATCGCACGGTTTATGTGAAATGGGTCGGCACGCATCGCGAATACGACGCCATCGATGTGAGGACGGTGTAATCATGGATATCCGCCCGATCCGGTCCGATGAGGACCACGCCGCTTCCCTGGAGGAGATCGAACGCCTGTGGGGCGCCGATCCCGGCACCGCCGACGGTGCGCGGCTCGAAATCCTGATGATGCTGGTGGAGGCTTATGAAGAAGCCAACCACCCGATCCCGCGGAGCGATCCGATCAGCGCCATCGAGTTCATGATGGAGCAGCGCGGGCTGACCCGGCACGATCTGGAACCGATGATCGGCAGCCGCGCCCGTGTCGCCGAAATCCTGAACCGGAAGCGGGCCTTGACCTTGCCGATGATCCGCCGCTTGTCGGAAGGGTTGAAGATCCCCGTCGATATCCTGGTGCGCGACTATCCCGTCCAGCGGGCGGCCTGACGCGCTTTCCAAACTAAGCGGGCGGCGCTCCTTTCCGAACACGCCGCTCGCCTCCCCTCAGTACCCCACCGTAAACCGCTTGCGCTCGTGCTTCGGCGTCTCGATCTCGTCGGCCAGCGCCACGGCGAAGTCCTCGTAGCTGATCCAGCTGCGGCCGCTCGCGTCCGCCAGAAGCGCGTCGTCGCCAAGCCGGAACTTCCCCGTGCGCTCGCCCAGCACGAACTCCGCCGACGGCGACAGGAAGGTCCAGTTCAGGTCGGGCTCGGCCTTCAGGCGGTCGAGGAACTCGGCGCCCTTGGTGGCCTCGGCCTTGTAGATCTCGGGGAATTCCGGCAGGTCGAGCACGCGCACGCCCGGCGCCACCTCCAGGCTGCCGGCGCCGCCGACCACCAGATAGCGCGGCACGCCCGACGCCTTCGCCGCACCGATCAGGCTGTCGGCATCGCCCATCAGGAACATCACGGCGCTGACCACCGCGTCATGACCGGCCAGCAGCGGGGCGAGCGTCGCGGCGTCGTTGGCGTCGCCCGCCTTCACGGTCAGGCCGGGAGCGGCGGCGACCTTGGACGGATCGCGGACGATGGCGGTCACGCTATGGCCGCGGCGCAGCAGTTCGGCCTGGATGCGGCTGCCGGCGCGGCCGGCGGCGCCGATGATGGCGATGTTCATGGCGGGTGTCCCCTCACTAGGTTTCCAATAGTGACTTGATGCCGCTTTGGAAATCTGGTGTAAAGAAGGCACCTTTTCGTGACATGGTCACCCCAGTGTAACCGGTGGGCGTAACCGGTGGGCGCAACCGCCGGGGAGCCTCGCCTTTCAAGGAGTGGATGCGGATGGACAGGACTCTGCTTGGGCTGGGCGGAAAGAAGCCGTCGGAGGTGGACCAGCTGCCCGACGCCTATGTATCCGCCTGTCCGACGCGGCAGGCGCTGGACCGCATCGCCGACAAATGGACGGTGCTGATCCTGGGATTGCTGGAAGGCGGCCCGATGCGCTTCAACCAGCTGCGCCGCGAGATCGAGGGCATCTCGCAGAAGATGCTGTCGCAGACCCTGAGAAGCCTGGAGCGCGACGGGCTGGTCAGCCGCAAGGCGTTCGCCACCGTGCCGGTCACCGTCGAATACGCCATCACGCCGCTGGGTGCCACGCTGGCCGAAACGCTGGTGCCCCTGCGCATCTGGGCCGAGACCCACATCGCCCGGATGCTGGAGGCCCGCGCCGCCTACGACCGCGAGGAGCGCGACGCCCCAACCCGCCTCGACGTCGCCTGAACCGGGATCGCCTGAAACCCGCCACCCCGCCCCCGCCGCCGGTCACTTCTCGGGCTTCTCCTCCGCCTCCGTCCGGCGCAGCAGATAGTCCAGCCCGCCCACCCGGAACCAGCGGTAGCCGTAGGCCTCCAGCACCAGATGGTGGCGCCCCTCGGCGTCGGGTTCGCTGTGGTCCTCCGACAGCAGGTTGACCAGCCGGCAGGTCTCGCCGTGGCCCTCCACGTCCAGCACGATCTCGCAGGGCATGTCCGACAGGTTGTGCAGGACGACCAGCCCGTTGTTGCGCCAGTCATAGCGCAGGGCCAGGACCTGCTTCCGCCCGGTCTTCAGGATTTGGAAGTCGCCCCATCCGATTTCCGGGCATTCCTTGCGCATGCGGATGATGCGCTCGGTCCAGTTCAGCAGCGATTCGGGGTCGCGGCGCTGCACGGCGGCGTTGATCCGCTGATAGCCGAACACCCCGCCGCTGATGACTGGGATCTCCGGCTCGTCCGACTTGGTGAAGCCGCCATGCGGCTCGTCCGACCATTGCATCGGCGTGCGGGCGCAGTTGCGCTCCGGCAGCGACAGGTCGTCGCCCATGCCGATCTCGTCGCCATAGCGGATGACCGGCGTCCCCGGCAGGGTGAACATCAGGCTGTAGGCCAGCTCGATCCGCCGCCGGTCGTCGTGCAGCATCGGCGCCAGCCGCCGCCGGATGCCGCGGTCGTAGAGCTGCATCGACTTGTCGGGGCCGAAGGCCGCGAAGACGGCCTGCCGCTGCTCCTCGCTCAGGCGGCCGAGGTCCAGCTCGTCGTGGTTGCGCAGGAAGCAGCCCCATTGCGCGGTGGCCGGGCGCGGCTTCGTCACCTGCAGCGCCTTGGCCAGCGGCGTGGTGTCGGCGGTGGCCAGCGCATAGAACAGGTTCTGGTTGACCTGGAAGTTGAACATCATGTGGCAGCGGTCGCCGTCCGACCCGAAATAATGCAGGTCGTCCTCCGGCAGGATGTTCGCCTCCGCCAGCAGAACGGCATCGCCGCGGCGCCACTGCACATATTCGCGGAAGCTGCGCAGCATGCCGAACTGTTCCTTGGGCGTGGTCACGTCCGGCCCCTTCTCGGCGATGATGAAGGGAACGGCGTCCATGCGGAAGCCGGCGACGCCCAGCTGAATCCAGAAGCCCATGATCTTCAGCAGCTCGGCATGCACCTCCGGATGGGCGGTGTTCAGGTCGGGCTGGAATTTGTAGAAGCGGTGGAAGTACCAGGCCTTCGCCTCGCGGTCATAGGTCCAGGTCGATTTCTGCACGCCGGGAAAGACCATGCCGGTGTCGGCATTCTCCGGCTTCCTGTCCGACCAGACATACCAGTCGCGATACTTGCTGTTCGGGTCGCTGCGGGCCGCCTTGAACCAGGGATGCTGGTCGGAGGTGTGGTTGATGACCAGATCGATGATGACCCGGATGCCGCGTTGCTCGCAGGCGTGGGTGAACTCCACGAAGTCGCCCAGCGTGCCGTATCGCGGATCGACCGTGTAGTAGTCGGCGACGTCATAGCCGTCGTCCTTCATCGGCGAGGTCTGGAACGGCCCCAGCCACAGGCAGGTCACCCCCAGCCCGTGCAGATAGTCCAGCCGGCGCAGCAGCCCCTGGAAATCGCCGATGCCGTCGCCGTTGGCGTCCATGAAGGTCGCCAGCGACAGGTTGTAGATCACCGCATTCTTGTACCAGAGATCCCCGATCATGGCCGTTCCGTCCCGCATCATACCGGTGGCGATCGCCGTCCCGGACCGGGAGCGACAGCGGGGCAACAGCGGCAAGGCCACTTTGGTTGCGGGGTGCACTGACCATTTGGGCCGGTAGCACTGCGGCAAAGTTGCAGGTCAGGCCCCCGGTATCTGGCATGCAAAACTTTTTGCGATGGCATGCCAGTTTGCTTATGTTGCGGTACAGCATGGCCCAGGCTTGACCGCCGGAATCTCCCGTCCGCGGCCGAAGCAAATCGGTGTCATGCGCTGTTGTCCCTGTCGATGCCCCTCCCCTGGCCTTCCTCCCACACGATAAGGATGCCCCGCCATGATCGAGACCCAGGCCCTTCTGTTCCTCGCGCTGACCGGCATGATCGGTCATGCCGTCTACATGGCCGCCAGCGGCCGGGGCGGCTTCACCGTGATCGAGCCGGAGAAGGAGGAGACGGAGGAGGAGACGATCCTGTTCACCTCCGACCGCTTCCAGCAGACGCCCCAGAAGAAGCCCGGGTCCACGAAGGGTGAGGATCGTCCCTTCTGGCTTGAATGACGGAACGGACCGGGACCGCTTTCCGCGTCCCCGGCCCGTTCCCTGTCTTCTTACGCCGGTCTTTCAGACCGATCCCTTACGCTTGCGCTCCTGCCTGTCGGCTTTTCAGCCGTTGGCGGTGCCGGTGGCCACCCCGACCGGGACGGCACGGGCGGCTTCACCCTGTTCCGCACGGCGCGCCAGCTCTTCGTTGCGGGCGTGGTGGCGGGCCAGCATCGGCTTCAGGACCAGCAGCGCACAGGCCGCGGCGGTGAGGTCCATGGTGGCGGTGACGTAGAGCACGGTGGCCCAGGTGCCGGTGGCTTCCATCAGCAGGTTGCCCAGCGGGACCAGCAGGGCGGCGACACCCTTGGCGCAGTACAGGACGCCGTAGATCTTGCCGGCATGCTTGGTGCCGAAGGTGTCGGCCGAGGTGGCGCTGAACAGGCTGTACACTTCGCCCCAGGCCAGGAAGACCATGCCGCTGAGCAGCAGGAACATCATCGGGTCGTGGCCGAACTTGCTGAGCATGATGATGCCCAGACCTTCCAGGGTGAAGGCGACGAACATGGTCGCTTCACGGCCGATGTGATCCGAGATGAAGCCGAACAGCGGACGGGAGATGCCGTTCATCACGCGGTCCAGCATCAGGGCGAAGGGCAGAGCGGCCATGGTCAGGCCGAAGATGCTGACCGGGGCTTCCTTCACGCCCAGGTCGTGGGCGATGACGCCCAGCTGGGCCACAGCCATCAGGCCGCCGGTGACGGTGCCGATGAACATCGCCCACATCACCCAGAACACCGGGGTACGGACGGCTTCGCCCAGCGTGTAGTCGCGGCGGGTCTGGGCGACCTTGGTGGAGGCCTTGACCTGCTCCTTCTGCGGCATGCGCAGGAAGAACGCGGCGGCGATGATGATGGCACCCTGCAGCAGGCCGAACCAGAAGAAGGCCGCCTGGTAACCGCTGCTGGCGATCATGGCCGAGATCGGCAGGATGGTGAGGGCCGAGCCGGCGCCATAGCCGCCGGCCGTCAGGCCGACCGCCAGACCGCGCTTCTCCGGGAACCACTTCAGCGCGTTGTTGACGCAGGTGGCATAGACGCAGCCGACGCCGACGCCGCCGATGGCCGAGCCGACATACAGCATGCTGAGCGAGCCGGCATAGCTGTCGATGATCCAGGACATGCCGGTCAGGAAGCCGCCCACGCCGACGATCACGCGGGGACCGTACTTGTCGATGAAGTAGCCCTCGATCGGCGTCAGCCAGGTTTGCACGACGACGAAGATGGTGAAGGCGGTCTGGATCGAAGCGCGCGTCCAGCCGTGGGTCGCCTGGATTTCCGGGACGAACAGCGTCCAGGCGTACTGGATGTTGGCCGCAGCCACCATGCAGACGATGCCAACGACGATCTGCGTCCAGCGGACCGCGTCGGACACCGGCGCCTGTGCCGCCGCCGGTTGTGAATTCATATGAGCCATCGTGCCTCCCAATGATCTTGCCTGAGCCGGTGGCTCGACCCCTCTCCCGGGGACCGGCACACCAATCACGATTGCGGAATGACCCGGACGGACCGCTCTTGCTGACGGTTCCGTTCCGGAACTCGGCGCGGATGCCGACAATCGCTCGGAGTTCGATTGTCCCGATTTAGGAATACCAGATATGAAATCTGGTATGCCAAAACCGGGGACAGAAAGACCCGGACGAATGGTCCGACGCCGTATGCACACATACTGACCAAGTAAAACTTACGCTCGATGCCGCTCGACCTGTTCGGTCCACATCGGTTCTTGTGTCCGATCACTCGAAGCGACGCACATCCTGTAAAAAGAAGCCGTGCCGGTACCTGCACGGCCCCCTCGAACGAGGGTGTGCAGTCTTAGGAGATAGATAGATGCCGCCGTTTCCATAGAGGAACCGCATCGGCGACACATAATCTTTTGCTCGGATTGTTTTGGAACTCAACAGTCCGTTTGGGCTTTCCGTATGATGGAAAAACACCGGAGGGCGCCTTGGAACATGCAGAGCCCTTCCCCATCCGGCCGGTGGCCGCAGGCGCAAAAAATGAAACTCGGATAGAGAGGCGGCGGGCCGGGCACCCCAAGGACGGGAGCCGCAGTGCGCCGCCGCGGGTCAGGCCGGGCGGCGGACCGTCAGGAAAGCGACGCGGGTATCGCCGTAGCGGCGTTCATCGACGGCGGTGAAGCCGTCGGGCAGAGGCAGGGGGTCGCGGTCGGCCACCTCGACCACGGCGAGCGCGCCGTCGGCCAGCCAACCGGCCTTCAGCAGCCCATCCAGCGCACGCGGCGCCAGATCCTGGCCATAGGGAGGATCGAGGAAGGCGAGGCCGCAGGCCCGCGGGGCGGTCGGCGGCTTCGTCGCGTCGGCGCGCAGGATCCGTGCGTTGCCGGTTTCGCCCAGCGCCTCGACATTGGCGCGCACCGCGTCCAGCGCCGGCTTGCCCATGTCGAGGAAGCCGCACCAGGACGCTCCGCGCGACAGGGCCTCCAGCCCCAGCGCGCCGGTTCCGCAGAAGGCATCGACGACCGCGGCGCCCTCGAATTCGGGCGCCCAGTCGGCATGGGCCAGGATGTTGAAGATGGCTTGCCGGGTGCGGTCGGTGGTGGGGCGGGTGTCGCGTCCGACCGGTGCCACCAGACCGCGGCCGCGGTGCTTACCGCCGACGATCCGCACGCGGGCGCTCCGTCCGTCCGCCGGCCCCGCCGCCGGACCTGTCACCACCGGACCTGTCGCCGCCCGACCTCGGCCCGCCCTTCGGACCCGGACCGGCACCCTTCGGGCCGGCGGGCTTGGAGTCACGGGACCTGACGCCCTCGGACCGGGAAGAGTCCGACTTGAACCCCTCGGACTTGAACCCGCCGGGCTTCGAGCCGCGCGGACCGGCCGGCTTGGCGCCGTCGCGGCCTTCCGGCTTGCCGGGACGGCCGGACTTGGCCGCACCGGTCGCCGACTTGCCGAGCGACAGCGTGCCGCGCCGGGCGGGCTTGGCCTCTTCGGCGCGGGCGGCTTCGGCCTCGTGCCGCTTGGTGGCGGAGCGCGGGGCGCGCTTCGGCGCCGCCTTGGCATCGGCCTTCGCCGCTGCGGCCTTTCCCGGCGCAGTCTTGGTCGGCGCCGTCTTGGCGGGCGCGGCCTTCACCGCCGCATCGGCCCTCGCCTTGGCGCGCTGCTTGGTGCCGGACTCGGCGGGCTCCGCCCCTTCGGGCGTGCCGAAGAAGGGGGCGATCTGTTCGCGGACGACGCGCTTCGGCACCTCCTCGACGGCGCCCTCCTCCAGCTTGCCGAGCTGGAAGGGACCGTAGGCGACGCGGATCAGCCGGTTCACCTGGAGCCCAAGCGACTCCATCACCTTGCGGATCTCGCGGTTCTTGCCTTCCTTCAGGCTGACGGTCAGCCAGGCGTTGCGGCCCTGGATGCGGTCCAGCACGGCCTCGATCGGGCCGTACTTCACGCCTTCGATGGTCGGCCCCTTCTCCAGCGCCGCCAGCTGCTTCTCGTCCACCTCGCCGAACACGCGCACGCGATAGCGGCGGGTCCAGCCGGTGGCCGGCAGCTCCAGGAAGCGGGCCAGCTCGCCGTCGTTGGTCAGCAGCAGCAGCCCCTCGGTCGTCAGGTCGAGACGGCCGATGGAGACCACGCGCGGCAGGTCCGCCGGCAGCCGGTCGAAGACGGTCTCGCGCCCCTTCTCGTCGCGGGCGGTGGTGACCAGCCCCGACGGCTTGTGATAGCGCCACAGGCGGGCCGGCTCCGGCTCCGGAATGACCTTGCCGTCGACCTGCACGATGTCGCCGGGGCGCACCACGCAGGCGGGGCTGTCGAGCACGCGGCTGTTGACCGCGACGCGGCCCTCGGCGATCCAGCGTTCGGCGTCGCGGCGCGAGCAGAGGCCGGCGCGCGCCAGTCGCTTGGCGATGCGTTCACCGCCATTGGTGGCGGAATCGGATTTCTTGGCAGTATCGGAGCGGTCCATGGCCGGACCATAGGGCCTGGACGCGCCGCCCGCAACACGAGTCCCGCGCCCGGACACCGGAATCCGGTTGACGCGCTCGGCGGGCGGTTGGCACCCTGCCCGGCCATGCCGTCTCCCCGCTATATGGACCTCGCCTTCGCCGCCGCCGAGGCCGCCGCCGCGCGCGGCGAGGTGCCGGTCGGCGCCGTCGTCGTCGATCCGGCGACGGGCGCCGTGCTCGCCGCCGCCGGCAACCGGACGGAGGAGCTGTGCGACCCGTCGGCCCATGCCGAACTGCTGGCGATCCGTGAAGCCTGCGCCGCCCGCGGCCAGCCCCGCCTGCCCGGCTGCGACCTGTATGTGACGCTGGAGCCCTGCGCGCTGTGCGCCGCCGCGATCAGCTTCGCCCGTATCCGGCGGGTCTATTACGGCGCCTACGATCCCAAGGGCGGCGCGGTGGACCATGGCCCGCGTTTCTTCACGCAGGCCACCTGCCACCATGCGCCGGAGGTCTACAGCGGCATCGGCGAGACGCGGGCGGGCGCCCTGCTGCGCGACTTCTTCAGGCAGCGGCGCTGAAGCTGCGCCGGATCGGTTTCCGTAACATCGTTTCTGTTGTTAGAAATATAAAAACAGGAAGTCATCCATAAACGAACCCGGGATCCATCCCAATAGCTCGGATGAAAATCTGCCGACCCCACACAACCTGGTGCGTCGTTCTTATAAAAACAGTATATTCTGTTAAGTGTTTGTTCAGCGAATATATGCCAGAGATGTGCTGACCGCTTCCAGCCATCAGGAGTTACGAATGTTGTCGTTCCGCAAGCCGCAGGACAATCAGGCTGCCGAAGAGTTGGCGCTGCTGGGCCGCCATGCGGGCGTGGGGCTGTGGGATGCGGTGATCCACAATGGCGATCCGATGCACGCGCAGAGCCGGTGGCACTGGTCGCCGGAATTCCGCCGCCTCGTCGGCTTCGGCCATGACGACAAGGCCGGCTTTCCCGACAAGGTCGGCTCCTGGGCCGACCGGCTGCATCCCGACGATGCCAAGCCGACCTTCGACGCCTTCATGGCCTGCCTGAACGACCGCAGCGGCCGCACCGGCTATGACGTGAATTACCGGCTGAAGGTGAAGGACGGCAGCTATCGCTGGTTCCGCGCCATCGGCGGCGTCGCCCGCGACTCCAGCGGCCTTGCCCTGCGCGCCTGCGGCTCCCTGATCGACATCGACGCCGAGCGCAACGAATTGGAGCGGGCCAAGCTGCTCGACCGCCATGCCGGCGTCGGGCTATGGGACGCGGTCTTCCACAACGCCGACCCGATGCATGCGCAGAGCCGCTGGCACTGGTCGCCGGAATTCCGCCGTCTTGCCGGCTTCGACCGCGACGACAAGGCCGGCTTCCCCGACAAGGTCGGGTCCTGGGCCGACCGGCTGCATCCCGACGACGCCAAGCGCACCTTCGACGCCTTCATGGCCTGCCTGAACGACCGCAGCGGCCGCACCGGTTACGACGTCGATTACCGGCTGAAGCTGAAGGACGGCAGCTACCGCTGGTTCCGCGCCATCGGCGGCGTCGCCCGCGATGCGAACGGTCTGGCGCTGCGCGCCTGCGGGTCGCTGATCGACATCGACGCGGAGAAGCTGGCCGAACTGCGGCAGGTGGAGATGGACGGCGAGCGCCGCCGCAGCGTCACCTCTCTGGCCGAATCGCTGGACCGCGAGGTGGGCACCGCCGCCGACCGCGCCACCGCCAACGCCCAGACCGTCGCCGCCGCGACGGAGGAACTGTCGGCCTCGATCTCCGACATCAGCACCCGCGCCAGCGAGGCGTCCGGCGCCTCGCTGAAGGCGTCGGAGGAGGCGACCCGCACCAACGCCGCGGTGGAGGCGCTCGTCACCTCGGCCGAGCGGATCGGCGCGATCACCAAACTCATCAACAGCATCGCGTCCCAGACCAACCTGCTGGCGCTGAACGCCACCATCGAAGCCGCCCGCGCCGGCGAGGCTGGCCGCGGCTTCGCCGTCGTGGCGAACGAGGTGAAGTCGCTGGCCCAGCAGAGCGGCAGCGCCGCCGACGACATCGCCGCCCAGATCGCCTCGGTCCAGCAGGAGGCCCTGCACGCGGTGGACGCCATTCGCCGCATCGGCGCCATCGTCTCCGACGTCCAGCAGATCTCCACCACCATCGCCGCCGCCGTGTCGCAGCAGGAATCGGCGACCAAGGAGATCGCCCACAGCGTCACCCGCGTGGTCCGCGACATCGAAGTGGTGTCGCAGAACATCGCCACCGCGTCGGAACGTCTGCGGGCTTAAATGCGGAAATGAAAAGGGGGCGCAGCGATGCGCCCCCGCATCTCCGTCGAACCGGGAAGCCGCGACCTATGTCAGGGAGATGCGGTCAGGATGGAGCGGACATCGGCAAGAAGACGCTCGGCGTTGGCAAGATGCTTGGCCGCACGTTCGCGCGTCACATCCGCCGCAGGTTCCTCGTAATCGGTCAGCAGGCGATCACGCAATGCCGCCGCCAGCGCCTGGGCGTGCTCCATCGGCATCAGGCCGGGTTTGGCGACATGCTCGAAGAAAAGGGCCTGTACGCCGCGATGCGACTTCGACCCGAAACCGTACCGGGTCAGGATCGCCAATGCGGCCAATTCCATCGCAAGATGCGCACGATTGACGCTGTCGCGCGGGAACCCGCCTGAATAGAGCAGTCTTGCCGCATTCAGAGCCTCTTCGGCCCGGCCCAGACGCGCCAGAGGCTCGATGGTTCCGCTCACACCGGAACTCCCTGCTCCCGCACCGTCCGGATCAGCGGGTGCTGGGACGTGCGCAATGTCTGCGCCGACCAGACGAAGGGCTGGACGACCCTCCCCGCTTCCATGGTCGGCACGAAGGCGATGTCCATGACGCGGTCCGCCTCCTCCAGCGGATCCGCCGGTTCGTCCTTCAGGATCACCGCCAAATCCAGGTCGGATTCCTCGGTGTAATCGTCGCGTGAGCGCGACCCGAACAGCAGGATGGATTCCAGACGGGAGCCGAAGACGGCTTCGGCCCCCTGGCGGAATGCGGCGATGGCCGCGCGGGTCTGGGGAGCGGTGTCCATACCGGAGCAAACGGCATCTGTTGGGACCAAGCCCAAAATAGCCCTTCCCGGACTATTTTTGTAGCTCCCTTACCGCCCCACCGCCCGCCAGCCGATGTCGCGGCGGCAGAAGCCGTCCGGCCAGTCCAGCGCATCCACCGCCTTGTAGGCCGCCGCCTGCGCCTCGGCCACCGTCGGCGCCAGCGCGGTGACGCCCAGCACCCGGCCGCCGACCGACAGAACCCGGCCATCCTCGGCCCGCTTGGTGCCGGCATGGAACACGGTCACGCCGTCCACCGCCCCGGCCTTGTCCAGCCCGCGGATTTCCGTGTTCTTGGCGTAGTCGCCCGGATAGCCGTTGGCCCCCATCACCACGCACAGCGCGGTTTGGTCGTGCCAGCGCAGGTCGATGCTGTCCAGCACCCCGTCGGCCGCCGCGACCAGCGCCGCCAGCGCGTCCGACTTCAGCCGCATCATCAGCGTCTGGCATTCCGGGTCGCCGAAGCGGACGTTGAACTCCAGCGTCTTCGGCACCGGGCCGTCCGGCGTCCGCATGATCATCAGGCCGGCGAACAGCACGCCCTTGAAGGGCTTGCCTTCCGCCGCCATGCCCTTGACCGTCGGCAGGATGATCTCGCGCATCACGCGGTCCTGCAGGTCGGGGGTCAGCACCGGGGCCGGGGAATAGGCGCCCATGCCGCCGGTGTTGGGGCCGGTGTCGCCGTCGCCCACCGCCTTGTGGTCCTGGGCCGAGGCCAGCGGCAGCGCGTTCTCGCCATCGCACAGCGCGAAGAAGCTGACCTCCTCGCCGTCCAGGAACTCTTCCACCACCACTTCCGCCCCGGCGGCGCCGAAGCGGCCGCCGACCAGCGCGTCGTCGATGGCCTCGAACGCCTCCTGCTCGGTGCGGGCGACGGTGACGCCCTTGCCGGCGGCCAGACCGTCGGCCTTCACCACGATGGGCGCGCCATGCTTGCGGACATAGGCCTTGGCGGCTTCCGGATCCTTGAAGCGCTCGTAGAAGGCGGTGGGCACCCCGTATTTCGCCAGGATGTCCTTCATGAAGCCCTTGGAGCCCTCAAGCTCCGCCGCCGCCGCACTCGGCCCGAAGGCCTTGACGCCCAGCGCGGTCAGCCGGTCCACCAGCCCCAGCACCAGCGGGCCTTCCGGGCCGACGACGACGAAGTCGATGGCGGTGTCCTGGACGAAGCGCACCAGCGCATCCACGTCCTCCGACCCGATGGGCACCAGCGTGGCGACGTCGGCGATGCCGGCATTGCCCGGCGCGCAATAGAGTGCATCGCACAGCGGCGAGTTGGAAATGGCCCAGCAGAGCGCGTGCTCACGACCGCCCGATCCGACGACGAGGACTTTCATGGGGTGGCGCTCCTTCCGCCTTGTTGCGATCTGCGCGCCTTGTATCATGGCGGCGCCCCAACTCAAGAGCGCCATGACGTCCGAAAACGCACCCCTCATCGCCCCCGAACCGCGCCCCGGCTCCAACCTTCCGGAATTCACCGTCGGCGACCTCGCCCGCCGGCTGAAACGCAGCATCGAGGAGGAATTCGGCTTCGTCCGCGTCCGCGGCGAGATCAGCCAGCCGAAGAAGCACAGCTCCGGCCATTGCTACATGCGCCTGAAGGACGACACCGCGGTGATCGAGGCGGTGTGCTGGCGCGGCACCATGGCGAAGCTGGCGGTCCGGCCGGAGGAAGGGCTGGAGGTCATCGTCACCGGGCGGATGACCACCTACCCCGGCCGCTCGCAATACCAGCTGATCGTCGAGTCGATGGAGCTGGCCGGCGAAGGCGCGCTGCTGAAGATGCTGGAGGAGCGCAAGCGCCGTCTGGCGGCGGAAGGGCTGTTCGACCCCGCCCACAAGAAGCGCATCCCCTTCCTGCCCGACGTGATCGGCGTCGTCACCTCCCCCACCGGCGCGGTGATCCGCGACATCCTGCACCGGCTGAACGACCGCTTCCCCCGCCATGTCCTGCTGTGGCCGGTCGCCGTCCAGGGCGAGCGCGCGGCGGCCGAGGTGACGGCGGCCATCGAGGGCTTCAACCGCATCCAGCCGGGCGGGCGCATTCCCCGCCCCGACCTCATCATCGTGGCGCGCGGCGGCGGTTCGCTCGAAGACCTGATGGCCTTCAACGAGGAGAATGTCGTCCGCGCCGCAGCAAGCAGCGCCATCCCGCTGATCTCCGCCGTCGGGCACGAGACCGACACCACCCTGATCGACTTCGCGTCCGACCTGCGCGCCCCCACCCCGACCGCCGCCGCCGAGATGGCGGTGCCGGTGCGCGGAGAGCTGATGGCCCAGATCCTGGACGACGAGCGCCGCCTGCTCGCCTGCGCCTCGCGCGCGGTGGAGGACCGCCGCAACCGGGTGGAGGGGCTGGCCCGCGGCCTGGGCGACCCCCGCGCCCTGCTGGAAGGCCATGCCCAGCGGCTGGACGACCGGGCCGAACGCCTGAACCTCGCAGCAATGGCCCTGCTGGAACGGCGCCGCACCCGCGTCGGCGAACTGGCCGCCAAGCTGCGCCACCCGCGCGAGAAGCTGGCCCAGGCGGAGCAGAAGCTGGCGTCGGAAAGCCGCGCGCTCGACTCCGCGCTGCGCCATGCCGTGACCACCGCAGCCGGCCGCTTCGACCGCATCGCCGGCCGGCTGTCGTTGTCCCCGGCCCGGGTGAAGCAGGAAGAGGGCGCCCGCCGCATCGCCGACCTGACGCCGCGACTGGACCGCAGCTATGCCAAGGGGGTTGCCGACAAGGCGGCCAAGCTGGCGTCGCTCGGCCAGCTGCTGGAGAGCTACAGCTACAAGGGCGTGCTGGCCCGCGGCTTCGCCCTGGTGGAGGACCGCGACGGCCGGCCGGTCACCCGCGCCGATCAGGCGACGCCGGGTCTGGCCGTCAACATCGTCTTCGCCGATGACGCCAAAGTTGCTGCAACCATCGACGGCGGCGCGCCCAAGGCGGACGTTAAGACCGAGGCGAAACCCGAGCCGAAGCCCGAGCCGAAGCCGGAGAAGAAGGCCAAGCCGCGCGTGGCGCCGGTGCAGGGCACGCTGTTCTGACGGCATAGCCCTGCCGTCCGCTGCCATCTGTCGCAGGCAGCACCCCTTCCCAGGCGGCAGCCGCCGGGACTAAAGCCATCGGCTTCACCGGCCCGCTTCGGACGATCCGTGGCGGGCCTCCTCCCGATGGCCGATTCATGACCTCTGCTCCGCGCGACTGCGACGTCCTGGTGATCGGGGGCGGGAATGCAGGGCTCTGCGCCGCCATTTCCGCCCGCCGGTCCGGCGCCGCCGTCACCCTGCTGGAGAGTGCGCCCAAGGCGCTGCGCGGCGGGAACGCCCGCCATTCCCGCAACTTCCGCGTCATGCATGACAATCCGACGCCCTGGCTGCAGGGCCGTTACCCGGCACAGGATTACTGGTCCGACCTGGAAGCCGTGACGGACGGTGCGGCCGACGAGAGGCTGGCGCGCCTGTTGATCGCCGAGTCCGCCGGGATCGTCGGCTGGATGGGCGGGAACGGCGTGCGGTTCCAGAGCGGCGCCGACGACGCCCTGCCCTATTCGCGCAAGACCGCCTTCTTCCTCGGCGGCGGCAAGGCGCTGGTCAATGCGCTCTACGCCACCGCCGAGGGGCTTGGCGTCACCATCCATTACGACAGCGATGCCTGCGCGCTTCACGCGAAGGACGGGCTGCCCTCCGTCACCGTCCGCCATCCCAAGGCGATGCGCGTGATCCGGGCGCGGGCGGTCGTCGTCGCCTCCGGCGGGTTCCAGGCGGACCGCGGCTGGCTGCGCGACGACTGGGGCGACGCGGCCGACCGCTTCGTGATCCGCGGCACCCCCCACGCGACCGGCACCATGCTGAAAGCGCTGCTGGAGGACGGGGCGCGGCCGGTGGGGGCCGCCGGCCACTGCCACATGGTCGCGGTGGACGGCCGATCCCCCGGCTTCGACGCCGGCATCGTCACGCGGCTGGACGGAATCGCCCATGGCATCGTGGTGGACCGCGACGGCCGCCGCTTCGCCGACGAGGGCTCCCACACCGGGCCGACGCGCTTCTCGGCCTGGGGAGATCGTGTGGCGCGCTGTCCGGGCGCCGTCGCCTTCTCGGTCTTCGACTCGGCCATCGAGACGCGCTTCCGCCCCTCCATCTTCCCGGCGGTCCGCGCGGAGGGCATCGGCGAACTGGCGGTGAAGCTGGGCATCGACCCGGCAGCGCTGGAGGCCACTGTGACAGGCTTCAACGCCGCCATCGGCGACGACGGCTCCGCCATGGGCATCCAGCCGCCGAAGACGCGGCTGGCCACACCGATCCGGGTGCCGCCCTTCGGCGCCTACCCGATGCGGGCCGGCGTCACCTCCACCTGCCTCGGCGTGCGGGTCGATGGACAGGCGCGGGTCCTGCGGGAGGATGGTCGGGCCATGGAGGGCGTCTTCGCCGCAGGCGTCATCATGGCCCCCAACATCCTCGGCCGCGGCTATCTGGCGGGGAGCGCCATGTCCATCGGCGCAGTGTTCGGACGCATCGCCGGCCGGGAGGCCGCGGCCTATGCCCTGCACTGACGACAGCCCCGAGCGGATCGCGGCGGAGGCGCGGCGGGCGCTGGAGATCTGCAACGCCTGCCAGTACTGCAACGGCTATTGCGCCGTGTTCCTGGCGCTGAAGTTGCGGCGGCAGGTCGGGACGGCAGACATGCTCTTCCTGGCGAACCTCTGTCACAGCTGCCGGTCCTGCTATCACGCCTGCCAGTACGCCCCGCCGCACGCCTTCGCTGTCAACCTGCCGAAGAGCCTCAGCCTGGTCCGGCAGGATTCCTACCGCGACCATACCTGGCCGCCGGTCCTGCGGGGGCGACTGCGCTATTCAGGGCGGGCAGTCGTCGTCGTCGCCCTGCTGGCGGTCGCGGTCCTCTCGCTGGCCGCCTTCCTCGCGGTTCCGCCGGAGACACTGTTCGGGCAGCATGCCGGCCCCGGCGCCTTCTACCGGGTGGTGCCGTGGGAGATCATGGCCGGACTGGCCGGACTCGTGATGCTGTGGTCGCTGCTGGCCATCGGCTTCAGCGTCGCCGCCTTCTGGCGCAGCATGGGGCCGGCCCCCTCGGGCGTGCCGCTGCTGCCGGTGCTGTGGGAGACGCTGCGCGACGCCGCCACCCTGCGCAATCTGGGCGGGGGCGGGGCCGGCTGCGACGGTAGGGACGGCGGGCTGTCCCAGGCGCGGCGGCGCTGCCACCATGCGCTGTTCTATGGCGTGGCGCTCTGCTTCGCCGCCACCGGGGTCGCCACGCTGTACGACCATCTGCTGGGCTGGCAGGCGCCCTATCCGCTCTTCAGCCTGCCGGTCCTGCTGGGCAGCCTGGGCGGCGCCGGAATGATTGCCGGGACGGCCGGGCTCGCCCTGCTGAAGCGCCGCGCCGACCCCGGACCGGTGGCGGCCAGCGTCACCGGCGCCGACTATGCCCTGTTGCTGCTGCTGTTCCTGACGGCAGCCAGCGGATTCGCCCTGCTGGCTCTGCGCGAGACGGCGGCGATGGGACCGCTGCTGCTGGTCCATCTCGGCATCGTGCTCGGCCTGTTCGCGACTCTGCCCTACGGCAAGTTCCTGCACGCCCCGTTCCGCGTCGCCGCCCTGCTGCGGGCGGCGATGGAACGGCAGGCCGAAGCCCGCGACCGGCCCCGCGCCTGACGGACAGGGCGGGACCGTCGCGGCCCTGCCTCAGACCGGGCCGGCGAAGCTCCAGCGCAGGGTCTCGCCGCTGCGGAAGGGCAGGACCGCGTCACCCTCGCTGACCAGGATCAGGTCGGGGGCGACCGACGGACGGCGCTCCAGCGCCACGCGCTCCTCGCTGACCGGCATGTTGTAGAAACGCGGACCGTTGATGCTGGCGAAGGCTTCTAGCTTGTCGAGCGCCCCGGCCTCGTCGAAGGCCTCGGCATAAAGCTCCAGCGCATTGGCGGCGGTGAAGCAGCCGGCGCAGCCGCAGGCGGATTCCTTGGCGGTGACGGTGTGCGGCGCGGTGTCGGTGCCCAGGAAGAACGGCCCCTCGCCGGAGATCGCCGCCTCGACCAGGGCGACCCGGTGCGTTTCGCGCTTGGCGATGGGCAGGCAGTACAGGTGCGGACGGATGCCGCCCTGGAAGATGTGGCTGCGGTTGATCAGCAGATGGTGCGCGGTGATGGTGGCGCCGATCCGGCCGCTGGCGGCATGCGCCCGCACGAACTGCACGGCGTCGGCGGTCGTCACATGCTCCAGCACGACGCGCAGGCTCGGGTGCCGCTCCAGCAGCGGGGCCAGGATGCTGTCGATGAACACCGCCTCGCGGTCGAAGATGTCGACCGACTGGTCGGTCACCTCGCCATGGATCAGCAGCGGCATGCCGATCTCCGCCATCCGCTCCAGAACCGGAGCGAGGCGGCCGATGTCGGTGACACCATGGGCGCTGTTGGTGGTGGCGTTGGCGGGATAGAGCTTGGCGGCGGCGAACACCCCATCCTTGAAGCCCTGCGCCAGATCGGCGGCGTCGGTGCCGTCGGTCAGGTAGGCGGTCATCAGCGGGGTGAAGGCGACGCCGTCCGGCAGTGCCGCCAGGATGCGCTCGCGGTAGGCGACGGCATCGGCGGCCGTGGTCACCGGCGGCTTCAGGTTCGGCATCACGATGGCGCGGCCGAACTGGCGGGCGGTGAAGGGCAGAACCGCCTTCAGCATGGCGCCGTCGCGCAGATGGACATGCCAGTCGTCGGGACGGCGGATGACAAGACGGTCGTTCGGCATGGATCGGGGTCCCGGCGCTGCTGTCGTAGGGGGCGGTGAGCTTGGACGACGTTCTATCGCCATCGCCGCCGCATCTCAACAGAGGCGGTCCGGTTGCCGGGACAGGCCGCCCACCCGCCGGCCGGCGTTGGCGGGTGGGCGGCCGTCCTGCAGAGGCGTTACTGGATGTTGGTCGAGGTCTTCACCCCCAGGATGCCGTCGATCTTCGCGGCCTGCTCGGCGGTCACCGGCTTGCCGCCGATGGAGGCGAGCTGCTGGCGGGCGTCAGCCACGGCCTTGTCGCGGGCGGCGCTGTCCTTCAGCGCATGGGCGGCCAGCATCTGCTCGTGGTACTTGCCGAGCTGGGCGGACAGCTGGTCGCTCGGCTTGGCGCCCAGCTCCTTGGCGACGGCGTCGGCCTGGGCCTTGGTCACTTCGGCCTTCGGCGTGGCGGCGACCTGCTCATGCTTGGTCTTGCCGGCGTCGGCCTTGGTGGCATCGGCCTTGCCAGCATCCGCCTTGGTGGCGTCCGCCTTCGGGGCTTCGGCCTTGGTGGCTTCGGTCTTGGTGCCCTCGCTCTTGGTAACCGCCTTCTGCTCGGCCTTCGGGGCCGGCGTCGCGGTGGTGGAGTCGGTCGTCGCGGCGGGGGCCGGCGTCGCCGGAGCGGCCGGCGCGACCGTTGCCGCACCCGCGCTCAGCACGGGGGCCGTCGCCATCAGGGCGACAAACGCAAAGGTCGAAACGGACGAGCGGATACGCGACCCAAAGACGGTGCCGGACATTTGGTTTCTCCATTTCGGTGAGCGATCCTCGTTGCGGGATCGTGCTTAGATGAACGCGGCCCCGCTGCTCTTCATTCCACGCCATTCCAAAAAATTTTCGCGGGCCCCGAAAATTTTTTCCCCGCCTTTTTGGGCGCAGGTGACGGGGCCGGCGAAAGGGGCTAGAAAACGCACGCTTTTCCTATCCAAGCGCGGACCTTCTCCGATGAGCCTGATCACGCCCCGCACCCCGCCCGGAACGATGGAGCTGCTGCCGCGCCAGCAGGTGGCCTTCCAGCGCATGCTGGACACCATCCGCCGCGGTTACGAGCGGTTCGGCTTCGTCCCCGTCGAAACCCCGGTGTTCGAGACGGTGGACACGCTGCTGACCAAGTCGGGCGGCGAGACGGAGAAGCAGGTCTATTTCGTCCAGTCCACCGGCGCCATCCAGCAGGGCAACAAGCCGGAGCTGGCCCTGCGCTTCGACCTGACCGTGCCGCTCGCCCGCTATGTGGCGGAGCATGAGCGCGACCTCGCCTTCCCCTTCCGCCGCTACCAGGTCCAGCGGGTCTATCGCGGCGAGCGGGCGCAGCGCGGGCGCTTCCGCGAATTCTACCAGTGCGACATCGACGTGATCGGCAAGGACAGCCTGTCCGCCCATTACGACGCCGAGATCCCGGCGGTGATCCACCACGTCTTCACCGAGCTGAATCTCGGCGGCTTCACCATCAACGTGAACAACCGCAAGATCCTGCTGGGCCTGCTCGACGGCCTTGGCGTCGCCGACGCCGACACCCGCGTGCTGGTGCTGCGCGAGATCGACAAGCTGGACAAGATCGGCCGCGACAAGGTGCGCGAGAGCCTGCTCGGCCTCGGCGTGACGGAGCATGCCGCCGACACCATCCTGTCGCTGATCGCCATGAAGGGCACCAACGCCGAGACTCTGGCCGCACTCGGCGCCCTCGACATCGAGAACGCCATTTTCCGCGAAGGCGTGGGCGAGCTGACCACCGTCATCGAGGGGCTGAACGCCTTCCAGGTGCCGGAGGGGACGGTGCGCATCAACCTCGCCATCGCGCGGGGCCTCGATTACTACACCGGCACCGTCTACGAGACCTTCCTGAACGACCATCCCGGCATCGGCTCGGTCTGCTCCGGCGGCCGCTACGAGAATCTCGCCAGCCACTACACCAAGTCGAAGCTGCCGGGCGTCGGCATCTCCATCGGCGCCACCCGCCTGTTCTACCAGCTGATGGAGGCCGGCCTCATCAAGGACGCCGCCCCCACCGCCCAGGTGCTGGTGACGCAGATGGACCCGGCCCTGTCCGCCGATTATTTCCGCATGGCCAGCGAGCTGCGCGCCGCCGGCATCAACACGGAAATCCAGCTGGACGGCGGCAAGATCGCCAAGCAGATGAAATATGCCGACCGCGCCGGCATCCCCGTCGTCCTGCTGATGGGCTCCGACGAGAAGGCCCGCGGCACCGCGACCCTGAAGCACCTGGTCAAGGGCGAACAGGTCGAGGTCCCGCTGGCCGAACTGGCCATGCGCGCGAAGGCGCTGCTGGAGGGGTGAGAGGAGCCCCGCCCTTAAACCCCTATTAACCATGAATCCCCTACCGTTCCGGCCGACACCGACCATGTGGGTCGGGCGGCAGGGGACACGCATCCGGTATGGCAAAGGCGTGGGTGCAGGCGGGGCGCTGGGCGCGGCGGGCGGTGATCGGGGTCGCTTTGACGACCACCGTGGCCGCCGCCGGCTATGCCGGCTGGCGCGAGATGGAAACGTCGCGGCTCCAGGCGCGGCTGCTGTCCGGCGTCGCCCAGTCGATGACCGTGTCCTTGCGCGAAGGCCCCAACCCGGCGGCGCGCTATCCCGCCCATGGCCCCTATAACGAGCGCCTCGGCTACACCGCCCTGCCCGGCTATCTGGAGACGCTGACCCGCGATCTCTACGCCGTCGAACAGCAGGCGGTTCTGTCGCCGGCGCTCGACCGCTTCATGGCCGGCGGCGGCTTTCCGATTTATCACGAGAAGACGCAGGCCGGCCTGACCCTGCTCGACCGCAACGGCGTGCCGATGTACGCCGCGCGCTTCCCCGAACGCGTGTTCGAGGGCTTCGGGGACGTGCCGCCCCTGGTCGCCGACACCCTGCTGTTCATCGAGAACCGCGAACTGCTGAACGAGGACGAGCCGCGCCGCAACCCGGCGGTGGAGTGGGACCGTTTCGGCGCCGCGGTGGCGATGCTGCCGCTGCAGATGGTGCGGCCGGGCCAGCGTTCCCCCGGCGGCTCGACTCTCGCCACCCAGATCGAGAAGTACCGCCATTCGCCGGACGGCCAGACCACCGGCAGCGTGGAGAAGCTGCGCCAGATGGTGTCGGCCAGCGTCCGCGCCTATCGCAACGGCGAGGACACCACCGAGGCGCGCCGCCATGTGCTGGTCGATTACCTGAACTCCACGCCGCTGACCGCGCGGCAGGGCTTCGGCGAGGTGAACGGGCTGGGCGACGGGCTGTGGGCCTGGTTCGGCACCGACCTGTCCATCGCCAAGCGCGTGCTGACCGAACCGGCTGCGGAGCCGCGCGCCCTGCGGCTGAAGGCGCTGGCCTACAAGCAGGTGCTGGCGCTGCTGCTGGCCCAGCGGCGGCCCTCTTACTACCTGATCCAGGACCGCGCGGCGCTCGACCGGCTGGCCGACGCCCATCTGCGGGCGCTGGCCCAGGCTGGCGTGATCGACCCGGCGCTGCGCGACGCCGCCCTCGCCATCCCGCTGGTCTTCCGCGAGGAGGCGCCGATGCCGGCCGCCACCTCCTTCATCGAACAGAAGGCGACCAACGCCGTCCGCGCCCGGCTACTCGGCATGCTGGGGGTGCCCAGCCTCTACCAGCTCGACCGGCTCGACCTCACCGCGCAATCGACCCTGGATGCGGAAACCCAGGCCCGGGTGGTGGAGGTGCTGGGCAAGCTGAACGATCCCGATTACGCCCGCACGCTGGGGCTGACCGGCGAACGGCTGCTCGACGCCCGCAACAACGACCTGTCCAAGCTGGTCTATTCGATCACCCTCTACGAACGCGGCCCCGAGGCCAACTATCTGCGCGTCCAGGCCGACAACCTCGACCAGCCGCTGGACATCAACGAGGGCGCCAAGCTGGACCTGGGATCCACCGCCAAGCTGCGCACGCTGGTCACCTATCTGCAGATCGTGGCGGAGCTGCACAGCCGCTACGCTCATTTGCCGAAGGATTTCCTCGCCGACGTCCAGGACGAGGCGTCGGACAACCTGACGCGCTGGGCCGCCTCCTGGCTGGCGACCGCACCCGACCGCCGCCTGCCGGCCATGCTGGATGCGGCGATGGAGCGGCGCTATTCCGCCAGCCCGGGCGAGGTGTTCTTCACCGGCGGCGGCCAGCACAGCTTCGTGAATTTCAACAAGGACGACAACGGCCGCATCCTGACCATACAGGAAGCGTTGCGGAGCAGCGTCAACCTGCCCTTCATCCGGCTGATGCGCGACATCGTCCAGTTCTACATGGACGAAGGGGCCGACGACGGCGCCGAGATCCTGCGCACGCCCGACCACCCCGCCCGTCAGGCCTATCTGGCCCGCTTCGCCGACCGCGAGGGGTCGGACTTCCTCAACCGCTTCTACAACGACTACCGCAGGCGCACGCCCGACGACGCGCTGGCCCGGCTGGCGTCCCGGTCCCGGCCGGTGCCCTACCGGCTGGCGGTGGTCTTCCGCACCGTTCGGCCCAAGGCCGGGCTGGCCGAGTTCTCCGCCTTCCTGCGCGGCCGGCTGCCGGACAAGGCGCTGTCCGACGGCGAGCTGTCGGCGCTCTACGCCAAATACGGGCCGGACCGCTTCCCGCTGAACGACCTGGGCTATCTCGCCCGCGTCCATCCGCTGGAGCTGTGGCTGGTCGCCCATCTCCAGAACAATCCGAACGCCACGCGGGCCGAGATCCTGACCGCCAGCGCCGACCAGCGGCAGGAAAGCTACCGCTGGCTGTTCAAGAAGGGCATGGCCGCCCAGAACACCCGCATCCGCATCGGGCTGGAGGAGGAGGCGTTCAAGCGCATCACCGCCCAGTGGCGCAGCGTCGGCTATCCCTTCGACACGCTGGTGCCGTCGCTGGCGACCTCCATCGGCAGCTCGGCCGACCGCCCGGCGGCGCTGGCGGAGCTGATGGGCCTGATCCTGAACGACGGGGTGCGCCAGCCGACGGTGCGCATCCGCTCGCTGCATTTCGCCGCCGGCACGCCTTACGAGACGAAGCTGGGGCTGGGTCCGCTGAAGGGCGAGCGCGTGCTGCATCCGGAGGTCTGCGCCACCCTGCGCCGCGCGCTGATGGACGTGGCACAGAACGGCACCGCCAAGCGGGTCTGGGGCTCCTTCAAGGATCCGTCGGGTGCCGCGATCCCCATGGGCGGCAAGACCGGCACCGGCGACCACCGGCTGGAGCGCTGGGGTCCGGGCGGCGTTCTGCTGGAATCGAAGGCGGTCGCCCGCACCGCCACCTTCGTCTTCTACATCGGCGACCGCTTCTTCGGCACCATGACCGCCTTCGTCCAGGGGCCGGAGGCCGACGACTACCGCTTCACCAGCGCCCTGCCCGCCCAGCTGCTGAAGAGCCTCGCCCCGGCGCTGCAGCCGCTGGTCGACCAGAACGCCACCCGCACCGCCGACACGCGGCCGGCCCCGGCCGGGCTGTAAGAGCCGCGACGGAGCGCGACAACCGCCCTCCCCTCCTGTTGAGGCTGTCGACACAGCGTAAGCCGGAGGGGAGAAGGATGCGGGATCTGCAGGGCGCCGCCGTCGTGGTGGCCGGAGCATCGAGCGGGATCGGTCGGGCCACCGCGCTGGCCTTCGCGCGCGAGGGCGCCCGGCTGGCGCTGGCCGCCCGCCGGGAGGAGCTGCTGGAGGAGGTGGCGGAGGAGTGCCGCGGCCTGGGTGCCAGCGCCGTCGCCGTCCCCACCGACGTGACCGATGCCGACGCGGTGAAGCGCCTCGCCGAGCGCACGGTGGAGGAGTTCGGCTCCATCGACATCTGGATTGCCAATGCCGGCGTCGGCGCGGTCGGCCGTTTCGAGGACACCCCGGTCGAGGCGCATCGCCGGGTGATCGAGACCAACCTGCTGGGACCGCTCCACGGCGCCCATGCCGTGCTGCCCCTGTTCCGCCGCCAGGGCCACGGCACCTTCATCGCCACCGTGTCGGTCGGCGCCTTCGCCCCGGCGCCCTATGCCGCCGCCTATGCCGCCAGCAAGTACGGCTTGGACGGGCTGCTGGAAAGCCTGCGGGCGGAGCTGGTCGACAGCCCCGGCCTGCATGTCTGCGGCGTCTATCCCGCCTTCACCGACACGCCCGGCATGATGCACGGGGCCAACTACACCGGGCACGAGCTGTCGCCGGAAGGGCCGATCTACGACGATCCCGAAGACGTGGCGGCGACGATGGTGGCAGTCGCCCGCCGGCCGCGCGCCAAGGCGATGGTCGGGGCGCTGACTCCGCTGGCCCGGCTCGGCCATGCCTTGGCGCCGCGTCTGGTGGAGGCGGTGGCCGGCTATGGCGCCCACCGCCATTTCGAACGCCAGCCCCCGGCACCGCACAGCGACGGCAACCTGTTCCAGCCGGTCGAGCGGGGCCGCGACGTCACCGGCGGCTTCTACACCCCGCCGCCCGCCTGGGTCTCGCCGGTGCTGATGGCCGGTGCCGCGGTCGCCGCCTTTGCCGCCTACCGCAGCTTGCGGCGGCACTGACCGCTCTTGCAGCTTCCGCTCGCACCGATAGGGATCATCCGTAACCTTAAATTTCACCGCGCCGGAAGCTGCATTCCGCTACACTCGACTCGCTAAAGATCCTGCCTGATCTCGATCGGCGGCGGACGGTGAACGACCGCGAATTGATCCCAGAGCGGCGCTGGAGAACGACTGCCCCCGCCACCCTTCGGAACCGCCACAACACCGAAGCCCCGGGAAGGGCACGGGGGGAGGATACGCCATGGCTGCGACCACGCCTGTCATCGACCTCGAGCTTGCCAGTTCCAACGCAGAGGGTATGGGGGGCAACTCCAACTCCTCCGCCCCGGTGATCTCCGCCGATGGGACCAAGGTGGTTTTCCAAAGCGCCGCCGACGATCTGGTCCCCGGCGACACCAACGGCGAGTACGACCTCTTCCTGAAGGATCTGACGACCGGCGCCATCGCGATGGTCAACCAGACTGCCGATGGCACGATTGCAAACGGATTCTTCTCCAATTTCCAGCTGTCGGCCGATGGACGGACGGTGGCCTTCGCCAGCGATTCGGACTCGCTCGTTCCCGGCGACACCAACGGCACCTTCGACGTGTTCGTGAAGGATATGGTCACCGGGCAGGTGACGCTGGTCAGCCAATCGGCCAGCGGCATTCCCGCCAACGGCCGCAGCACAGCGCCTGCCCTTTCCGCCGAAGGACGCATCGTCGCCTTTGAAAGTTCGGCAAGCGACCTCGTGCCCGGCGACGGCAACGGCCTGCCCGACATCTTCGTGAAGGATCTGGCCACGGGGGCCGTCACCCTAGCGAGCCTGACCGCAGGCGGCGCCCAGACCGACGGCATGAGCGTCTCTCCGCTGCTGTCGGCCGACGGGACGAAGCTGGTCTTCACCAGCGCCGCCACCAACCTCGTGCCCGGCGACGCGAATGGGGAGATGGATACCTTTTTCAAGGATCTGGCCACGGGGCAGATCACGCTGGTCAGCCAGGCGGCCGACGGGACCCAACCGAACCGGCTTTCCGGCGGCACCTCCCTTTCGGCCGACGGAACCAGGGTGGTGTTCGCCACCGCCGCCGACAATCTGGTGCCGAACGAACCCAACGATACCGACGATGTGTTCGTGAAGGATCTGACGACCGGCTCCCTGACCCTGGTCAGCCAGACGGCCGGGGGCGTGCAATCCAACGGCTGGTCGGGCGACGCGCGCATCTCCGGCGACGGAACGAAGGTGGTGTTCGTCAGCAATGCCACCAACCTCGTGCCCAACGACAGCAACGGTCTGACCGACGTGTTCATGAAGGACCTGACCACCGGTGAGATCGCGCTGGTCAGCCTGTCGCCGGATGGCCGGACCGGCAGCGGGGCGAATTGGGGCGATGCGGCGACGGTTTCCTTCGACGGCAGCCGCGTCGCCTTCAGCAGCGCCGCCCCCGACCTGTCGCCGGACGACGCCAACGGCCCCCTCCTCGACGTCTTCGTCGCCACGCTGGGGGCCGAGCCCGAGCCCGGCCGGAAGATCCGGGGCACGCGGCGGGCCGACACCCTGACCGGCGGCGGCGGCGACGACACGCTGTGCGGCTGGTCGGGGAACGACCTGCTTGCCGGCGGGGCGGGCGACGACCTGCTCATCGGCGGCCGGGGAAAGGACACGCTGACCGGCGGCGAGGGCGCCGACCTGTTCGTGACCGGCCGGGGCGGCGGCCGCGATCTGGTCACCGACTTCGATTTCGCCGAGGGCGACCGCATCGGCCTTGCCGGCGGTCCCCATTGGCGGGTCCGCACCAACGGATCGGGCGACGCGGTGGTCGATGTCAGGGGCTCCGGCAGCCTGACGCTGGCCGGCATCGCACCGGACGACGTCACCCCCGCATGGTTCATTGCGGTGTGACCGCAGGCTTCGCCGCCCCCTTTTTCCCGCAATGCTTAAGCCGCCAAGCCGTCCATGATAGGATGGACGGGCCAAGGGCCGGTCCGTCATGGCCATCGGGCGGCACCGGCGAAGTGAACACTGAACAGCGGCGTGGAATCTGTTTCATGCCGTTCCAAACGTTCCATCCGCCGCCGGTGGGCGTGAATTTCCGCCACGCCCCTTGACGCGCCGGCCCGATTGCCGTAAGCACGCCGCGCACGCGTCGGCACCCCTGGAGGCCGGCGCCCTTTTCGTTTTGGAGCATCGTCATGACCAAGATCATTCCGCTCGGCGCTGAGACGCGCGAACGGGCCGGCAAGGGGACCGCCCGCCAGACCCGCCGTGACGGCCGCATTCCGGCCGTCATCTACGGTGGCAAGCAGGCTCCCCTGACCATTTCGCTCGAGAAGTTCGAGTTCACCCGCGTCCTGCATCAGCCGGGCTTCTTCACGCACCTGTTCGACGTCACCGTCGACGGCACCGCCCATCGCGTCCTGCCGCGCGACGTGCAGTTCCACCCGGTGACCGACATCCCGCTGCATGTCGACTTCCTGCGCGTTTCGGCCGACACCCGCACCAACGTGCAGGTTCCGGTCGAGTTCGTCGACCAGGACAAGTCGGCCGGCCTGAAGCGCGGCGGTGTGCTGAACATCGTCCGTCACGAGCTGGAGCTGAGCTGCCCGGCCGACAACATCCCCGAGCACATCACCATCTCGTGCGAGGGCTTCGACGTCGGCGACTCGATCCACATCTCCTCGGTCAAGCTGCCGGAGGGTGTGACCTCGACGATCACCGACCGCGATTTCACCATCGCGACCATCGTTGCTCCGTCGGGCCTGAAGTCGGAAGAGGGCGCCTCCTAAACGGAGCGTTCATCCGCCAGGGATGGTTACAGTGGGGGCTTCGGCCCCCCGCTTCGTTTGTGGAGAGTGCTTTCCAAAGGGTGAGGGACATGCTGCTTCTGGTCGGACTGGGCAACCCCGGCAACGAGTATGCCCGCAACCGCCACAACATCGGTTTCATGGCGGTGGAGACCATCGCCCAGCGCCACCGCTTCACGCCCTGGAAGAAGCGTTTCCAGGGCCAGACCGCCGAGGGTACCGTCGCCGGCGACAAGGTGCTGGCTCTGGAGCCCGCCACCTTCATGAACCTGTCCGGCCAGTCCGTGGTGGCGGCCCTGCAGTTCTACAAGCTGAAGCCCGAGAACGTCGTCGTCATCCATGACGAGCTGGACCTGCCCCCCGGCAAGATCCGGGTGAAGAAGGGCGGCGGCCATGGCGGGCACAACGGCCTGCGCTCCATCGACGCGCATATCGGCAAGGAATACTGGCGCATCCGCCTGGGCATCGGCCACCCCGGCAACAAGGATCTGGTCAGCGGCTATGTCCTGCACGACTTCGCCAAGGCCGACCAGGGCTGGATCGACCCGCTGCTCGACGCCGTCTCCGACAACCTTCCCCTGATGGTGGAAGGCCAGCCGGAGCTGTTCATGAACAAGGTGACGGTGGCGACGCAGGCGCGATAAGCCGCGGCCTGCCCGCCCCTTCCCCCACTTCGCGTTTGCGCTTTGGTCCCCATCGTAGGATAAAGCGCGTCAATTCCAGCATTTCCGACGGCGAGCACCCACCCATGGGCTTCAATTGCGGCATCGTCGGCCTGCCGAACGTCGGCAAGTCGACCCTGTTCAACGCGCTGACCGCCACCCAGGCGGCCGAGGCGGCGAATTTCCCCTTCTGCACCAAGGAGCCGAACGTCGGCCGCGTCGGCGTGCCCGACCCGCGGCTGGAGAAGCTGGCGGAGATCGCCAAGTCGCAGAAGATCATCCCGACCCAGCTGGAGTTCGTGGACATCGCCGGCCTGATCCGCGGCGCGTCGAAGGGTGAAGGGCTGGGCAACCAGTTCCTCGCCAACATCCGCGAGGTCGACGCCATCGTCCATGTGCTGCGCTGCTTCGAGGACGACGACATCACCCATGTCGAGGGCAATGTCGATCCGCTGCGCGACGCCGAGGTGGTCGAGACCGAGCTGATGCTCGCCGACATGGAAAGCCTGGAACGCCAGCTCACCAGCCTGCAGAAGAAGGCCAAGGGCGGCGACAAGGACAGCAAGATCAAGGCCGACCTGATGGAGCGCGCCCTCAAGGTGCTCCAGGACGGCAAGCCGGCCCGCGTGGTCGAGGTGTCGGACGAGGAGTGGCCGGTGTTCAAGCAGTTCATGCTGCTGACCGCCAAGCCGGTTCTCTATGTCTGCAACGTCGAAGAGGCGTCGGCCGCCACCGGCAACAGCTTCTCCGCCCGCGTCGCCGAGAAGGCCAAGGCCGAGAATGCCGAGGTCGTCGTCATCTCCGCCGCCATCGAGTCCGAGGTCGCCCAGCTCTCCGATCCGGCCGAGAAGGCCGAGTTCCTGGAATCGATGGGGCTGGAGGAAACCGGCCTGAACAAGCTGATCCGCGCCGGCTTCAAGCTGCTCGACCTGATCACCTTCTTCACCGTCGGCCCGAAGGAGGCGCGCGCCTGGACCGTGCGCCGCAACGCCAAGGCCCCGGAGGCCGCCGGCGTCATCCACACCGACTTCGAACGCGGCTTCATCCGCGCCGAGACCATCGACTTCACCAGCTACACCACGCTGGGCGGCGAGCAGGGGGCGAAGGACGCCGGCAAGATGCGCCAGGAAGGCAAGGAATACGTCGTCCAGGACGGCGACATCTTCCACTTCCGCTTCAACGTCTGATCGGACCAGGGTCTGGGGGGCCTCAACCGCCCCCCACTCCACCTCCGCTGTCACCCAACTGTCATATTGTCGTAACATTCCGCACTCCCCACCCTTAAGCCAGGGGTGAGGCCAGACCGTACCCCCGATCCGACAGAGGGGGTGCGATGCAGGCGACGCGGGTGCTGCTGGAACTGGCCGGGAATGTCGTGCTGCTCCTGTGGGGGCTGCACATGGTGCAGAGCGGGCTGACCCGCGCGCTGGGCGGCGACCTGCGCCGCATCCTGGGGGCCGGGCTGCGCAACCGCTGGACCGCCTTCCTGTCCGGCATGGGCATCACCATGCTGCTGCAGAGCAGCACCGCCACCGGCCTGATGGCGACCGGCTTCACCGCCAGCGGGCTGGTGTCGCTGATGCCGGCGCTGGCGGTGATGCTGGGGGCCAATGTCGGCTCCACCCTGATCGTCCAGGTCCTTGCCTTCGACGTCGCCCATGTGGCGCCGGTGCTGCTGCTGGGCGGCTTCCTCGCCTTCCGCCGCGGCGGGCGGACGCGCAGCCGCGACCTGGGCCGGGTCGCCATCGGGCTGGGGCTGATGCTGCTGTCCCTGCACCTGCTGCTGGCGACCATCGCCCCGGCGGAGAATGCGCCGATGCTGCGGCGGATGCTGGGCATGCTGACCGCCGATCCGGTGGTGGCGGTTCTGCTGGCCGCCATCCTGTCCTGGGCCGCCCATTCCAGCGTCGCCGCGATCCTGCTGATCGCCTCGCTGGCCGGCGGCGGGGTGATCGGGCCGGAGGCCGCCATCGCCATGGTGGCCGGCGCCAATCTGGGCAGCGCGATCAACCCGATCATCGAGGGGCCGGGCGGTGACGGCCACAACCCGGCGGCCCGGCGGCTGCCGGTGGGCAATCTGGTCAACCGCGTCGTCGGATGCCTGATCGTCGTGCCGCTGCTGGAGCCGATCACCGCCGGGCTGCAGACCGTGTCGCCGGACGCGACGCGGCTGGCCGCCAACTTCCACCTCGCCTTCAATCTGGCGATGGCCGCTCTGTTCATCGGCCCGCTGCCCTGGTTCGCGCAGGCGCTGACCCGGCTGTTCCCGGAGCGGGTGGCGGTCGCCGACCCGGCGATGCCGCTTTATCTCGACCGCAGCGCGCTGCGCGTCCCCCACCTCGCCATCGCCAACGCTTCGCGCGAGGCGCTGCGCATGGCCGACACGGTGGACAGCATGCTGCGCGGCGCGCTGGACGTGATCCAGAGCGACGACCGCAAGCGGGTGCAGGAGATCCGCCGGATGGACAATGTCCTCGACCGGCTGCATGACGCGATCAAACGCTATCTCACCCAGATCAACGTGGAGGATCTGGACGAGCGCGACGCCCGCCGGGTGTCCGACGTGCTGACCTTCACCATCAACCTCGAACATGTCGGCGACATCGTCGACCGCAACCTGATGGAGGCGGCATCGAAGAAGATCCGGCGCAAGCTGCGCTTCTCCACCGAAGGAGCGGCGGAGATCGCCGGCATGCTGGAGCGGTTGAGCGAGACCCAGCGGCTGGCCGCCGCCGTCTTCGTGTCCGGCGACATCCGGTCCGCCCGCGCGCTGATGCGCGAGAAGGAGGTGATCCGCGACCTGGAGACCAGTGCCACCGATGCCCATTTCGCCCGCCTGCGCGCCGGCCGCACCGAGAGCGTCGAGACCAGCGCCCTCCACCTGGACATCCTGCGCGACCTGCGCCGCATCAACGCCCATCTGGTCGCCGCGGCCTACCCGGTGCTCGATCAATCGGGGGAGTTGCTGCCCAGCCGGCTCAAGCATGGGGCAACCCACGGGTGAGTCGTGTACTTAAAGAAAGGAGTGCGGCGAGGCCCGCGCTTCGCCCTTTTCTTGTCACCAGCCCAGCAACGTTAACTCTTTCGTAACCATATAAAATTCGTCAAGCTCTTTCGCGACATGGTTAACAAACCGTTGCTGTGGTTGTTATGCCAGGGAGAGCCGGGCAGCGGCCGGCGATGGTTGGCGGAATGGAGCGGACGGTGGCGAACACGCGCGCGACGTCGAACGGGCCCGACACACCGGGGACATCCGACGCCGGATTCGTCGAGCGGGTCCGCGACGCCATCGACCGGCAGGAGCTGTCGCTGGTCTTCCAGCCGCAGGCCGACGTCTTCACCAACCGCCTGACCGGGTTCGAGGCGCTGTCGCGCTGGCGCCTGTCCGACGGCACCATGCTGCCCCCCGACGTCTTCGTGCCGATGGCCGAACAGGGGGAGGCGATCCACCTTCTGGGCGAATGGACCCTGCGTGCCGCCTGCACGGCTGCCGCCGGCTGGCTGCGCGCCGGCATCGTCGACGTACCGGTGTCGGTGAACCTGTCGGCCCGTCAGCTCGATGACCCCGGTCTGGTGCTGAAGGTGCTGGGGATTCTGGCCGAAACCGGCCTGCCCGCCGCCAACCTGAAGCTGGAGCTGACCGAGACCGCGATGTTCAGCCATACTGCCGACGCGCGGGAAGCCTTGCTGCAGCTGCGCGGCGCCGGGATCCGGATGGTGCTGGACGATTTCGGCACCGGCTGGTCGTCGCTCGCCACCCTGCGCCGGGTGCCGGTCGAGGCATTGAAGATCGACAAGCAGTTCGTCCAGGCGATGGTGGAGGACCGCGACGCCGCCGCCATCGTCCAGGCGGTGGTGGCCCTCGCCCATGCCCTCGACCTCGGCGTGGTGGCGGAGGGGGTGGAGACGGCGGAGCAGCGCCTGTATCTCCAGGCCTACCGCTGCGACACGCTGCAGGGCTACTGGCTGTCGCGCCCGCTGACCGCCGATGGCGTGGCGGCATTCCTGTCCGAGCGCAACGTCGTCGTCGGCCTCAAGCCGTCCGGGCCTTCCGCTGTTCCGCCGACATCAGGATGACCCGCCGGGTCTCGTCCCACTCCGTCAACGCTCCTGCCTCGTCGGCGGTGGCCCAGCAGGCTTCCAGCGCATCGTCGGCGCAGAGCGGATCGCCCTCTGCGCTGTCCGCCGCCACCTCCACCAGCGTGTAGTGGTAGTGGACGCGTCCTTCGGCATCGGGGGTGATGGCGTCCACCACCGTGACAATGCCGGTCGGCACCACCTCCAGCCCGGTTTCCTCCCGCACCTCGCGGATCGCCGTTTCGAAGACAGTCTCGCCCACCGACTGCGCCCCGCCCGGCAGGCTCCACTGCCCCAGCCGCGGCGCCTTGCCCCGCCGGATCAGCAGGACCCGGTCCCCGCGCCAGACGACGACCCCCACCCCCACCCAGGGACGGTCGGGATATTCGCGGCTGGAGCGGTCGGGCTGGGTGGTGGACATGCGCGGCTCCCTATCGATGGCTTGACCCGACGTTAGCGCGATCCGACACTGGTACACCAGACGCGAAGACGCATCTCCGCGTCCCACCGGCTCCCCAACAGTCCCCATGGCCACCCCATGAAGCTCAACGAAATCCGCACCTTCATCGCCGTGGCCGATGCGCAGTCGGTGCAGGAGGCCGGCAACCGGCTGGGGCTGACCCAGTCGGCCGTGTCCCGGCTGATCCAGCGGCTGGAGGCGGAGCTGGGCGTCATCCTGTTCGACCGGCAGACCAAGCCGCTGGCGCTGACCCGCGACGGCGAACTGGCGCTGGCCCATGCGCGGCGCATCCTGGCGGCGGCCTGCGACTTCGCCGACGCCTTCGCCGGATCCGCCGAACCGCGCGGGCTGCTGCGGCTCGGTGTGGCGCATGTGCTGACCGCGCTTGCCGCCGGGCGGCCGCTGGACGATCTGCGCGCCGGCTTTCCGGGGCTGACGCTGCGGCTGCATTCGGACTGGAGCAACCCGTTGATCGAACAGGTCCGCGCCGGAACGCTCGACGGCGGGCTGATCCTGTTGTGTGAGGAGCAGGCGCCGCCCGACGATCTGCCGGCCCGACGGATCGGAACCCAGGCGGTCAGCATCGTCGCCTCCCCCGACAGTTCGGTCGGCACCGATCTGGCATCGATGAACGAGCGCGGCTGGGTGTTGCAGCCCAACGGCTGCCGGTACCGCGAGGCGCTTCATCAGGCGCTGGCGCCGCTGGGGCTGCAGCCGAACGTGACGGTGGAGGCCTACGACCAGAGCCTGCTGGTGTCTTTGGTGGCGCGCGGCGTCGGCTTCGGGCTGGCGCCGATGGGGCTGATCGCGCCGATCGCCGGGTTCGCCATGGTCCGGCCAGTCGATCTGCCCAATTTTCGGATGTCGGTCACCATCTGGCTGATCCAGTCGCGAGCGACCGGACGCATCGCCCCGGTGTTCGACCGGCTGGAAGAGGCACTTCGGGGCGAGCTGCCCGCCGCTCAGCCGGTGAAGCAAGCGATGGAACGGGTCGCATTCCTGCATTCCGCTGCGGAATGACCCGGTTACCGATTATGAATTTGCCGAACTGTTGATGCCCGGCCTATCGTCGGTGGCAGCATAACGCCACAACGCGCCGCTCCACGGCGTGCAACTCGACGGCGCGCAGTTCCGAACCACCGGCGCGCGGCGCCAGCCCCTTCCGGGAGGATGCCTTGACCACCGCCACCCCCACACCGGCGCCCTCCTGGAGGACGCCAGCACTCGTCGTCGTCTGCGGCTGCCTGATCTCGATGCTGGCCTTCGGACCGCGGTCCAGCATGGGCCTGTTCATCGGCCCACTTTCGGAAACCCGCGGCTGGGGCCGCGACGTCTTCGCGCTGGCGATGGCGATCCAGAACATCCTGTGGGGGGCCGGCGGCCCCTTCGCCGGGGCGCTGACCGACCGCTACGGCCCCGCCCCGGTTCTGGCCGGCGGCGGCCTGCTCTATGCCGCCGGGCTGGCGCTGATGCCCTATGCGACGACCAGCGTCGAGCTGTACCTGACGGCCGGCGTGCTGATCGGGCTGGGGCTGTCGGGCGCCTCCTTCGGCATCATCATCGCCGGCTTCACCCGGCTGCTGCCGCCGGAGCAGCGCAGCTGGTCGGTCGGCATCGCCACCGCCGCCGGATCGATGGGCCAGTTCCTGTTCGCGCCGATGGGTCAGGCCTTCATCGCCGGCTTCGGCTGGCAGACCGCCCTGCTCCTGCTTGCGGCCTCGATGATCGCGGTGCCGCTGCTGGCCGGCGTCTTCCCCGGACCGAAGGGCATATCGGCGAGCGGCACCCCGGCGGTGACCGGCGCCAACATCGGCTACATCGCCGCGGTGCGGCAGGCCTTCCAGCACCGCAGCTATGTGCTGCTGGTCGCCGGCTTCTTCGTCTGCGGCTTCCAGCTGGCCTTCATCACCACCCATCTGCCGCCCTACCTGACCGAGGCCGGCATTAGCGCGTCGCTCGCCGCCTGGGCGCTGGCGCTGATCGGCCTGTTCAACGTCATCGGCTCCTACGCCTCGGGTGTGCTGGCAGGTAAGGTCAGCAAGCGCTACCTGCTGTGCGCCAACTATTTCTCGCGCGGCATCGCCACGGCGATCTTCATCCTGCTGCCGATCTCGTCGGTGACGGTGATCGTCTACGCCGCGGTGATGGGGCTGCTGTGGCTGTCCACCGTGCCGCCGACCTCCGGCCTCGTCGCATTGATGTTCGGCACCCGCTACATGGGCACGCTCTACGGCTTCGCCTTCTTCAGCCATCAGGTCGGCGGCTTCCTGGGCGTCTGGCTGGGCGGCGTTCTGTATGAGCGCACGGGCTCCTACGACGTGGTCTGGTGGCTGGGCGTGGCGCTGGCCATGTTCGCGACCATCGTCCACTGGCCGATCGCCGAAAAGCCCGCCCCGTCGCTGGCGGCGGCCGAGGCGAAGGCGTAAGGTGAGCGTCATGAGCGACAACCCCGCCCCCTCCCCTTCCGGACTGCCCATCGGCCACGGCCTCGCCGCGGCGCTGTTCGGCGGCGTCCTGCTGGTGTGGGCCGGGCTGATGGGGCTGTCGCTGCAGCGCGCCGCCTTGCCCGATGCGACCGACGGCATGATGCTGGCGGTCTTCTCCCCCGGCACCAGCGACGCGGAAGCCCTGGCGGCGATGGTGCGGGCGGGGGTGAGCCGGTGCGCTCCACCTGGCTCGGATCGCCTGGGTCGCCCGCGGGACGGAACCCGGATTCGTCGGCCGGCTGAAGGCGGAGGGCGCGATTGCCGCCTTCGGCGAGCTTCCGGTCGGCCCGACCCTGGGCGGCTGCACGGCCACCCCGGTCGACGCCGCCAAGATCGCCTCGACCCGCCTGCAATAGGCGTGTCTTTCCGCCCTGTGGAGCAGCTTGGGCCTCACCAACGGTGGACGCGCGTCCCTTGCGGTGTCATAGTGCGGCCCGCATTCGACCAGCCCCGTGTCCGCGGGGCCAGACTCCGGAATTCGTGAGCGACGATGAGCGAGCCGATCTCCCTGTTCACCAAACTGGCGAACATCCACATCCGTTACGTCACGTGGCGTCGGGGCGCCAAGGTCGGCAGCGACCGCTTCGGCAATGTCTATTACCGCAGCAAGGACACCAAGGCCGGCACGCGCGAGCGCCGCTGGGTCCTGTATGCCGGGGAGCCGGACGCGTCCAAGATCCCGCCGGAATGGCATGCCTGGCTGCACCACACCACGAAGGAGCCGCTGCCCGAAGGGTCGAGCGCGTTCCACAAGCCGTGGCAGAAGGAGCATCTGCCCAACATGTCGGGCTCGGTGCAGGCCTATCGTCCGCCCGGCCATGCGCTGGCCGGCGGCAAGCGCGTGCCGGCCACCGGCGACTACGAGCCCTGGACGCCGAGCTGATCCCTGCCAAGGACTGACCCTCACGTCAGAGCGGAAAGCCCGGCCCCTTTCGGGCCGGGTTTCGTTTCTGGAACTCGCAGCAGGATAGCTCTATGCGCCGGAATGTGATCGAAACCGTGCTGGGCGGCGTCGTGCTCGCCGTGGCCGCCGTGTTCCTTGCCTTCGCCTACAAAAGCGCCGATCTGCGCAAGGTGCAGGGCTATGACATCACCGCCAACTTCACCAGCATCACCGGCCTGCAGGGCGGCGCCGACGTCCGCATCAGCGGCGTGAAGGTCGGCACGGTCACCGGGCTGTCCCTCGACCCCACCAGCTATCAGGCGGTGGTCCACCTGTCGGTCGACAATTCGGTGAAGCTGCCGAAGGACACCGCGGCGGTCATCGCGTCGGAAAGCCTGCTGGGCGGCAAGTTCCTGTCGCTGGAACCGGGCGGCGATCCCGACACGATCAAGCCGAACGGCAAGATCGAGTTCACGCAGAGCACGCCGGGCCTGGAACAGCTGCTGGGTCAGGTCATCTTCTCGCTGCAGAGCATGAGCAAGCCGGGCGACCAAGCCAGCGGCCAGTCCTCCCAGGCGCCGGCACAGGCCCCGGCCCAGCCGCCGAAGCTCTGATACCAGGCTACGATACGAAGCAGGGCCGTGGCCGGAACCAGTGGCCACGCTCAAGCGTTCCTCCCCGTATCCGGACGGCCCCGACCCCAGAGGCGGCGCCGCCGGATCACGAAGCAGGAGGAAGTGCGATGCGTCTCTCCCACTTGGCCGTGTTTGGCCTGGCCCTGGCGACCGCCGCCTGCGGCGCCAACATGGAAGAGAAGTCGGCCAGCGGCGGACTTGGCGGTGCCGCCGCGGGCGCCGTGGTCGGCGGCCCGGTGGGTGCGGTCGTCGGCGCCGCGGCCGGTGCAGGGGCCGGGGCGGCGACCCAGAAGATCGAAGACCGCAACGAGCCGCAGACCGGCACCGGCTCCACCTACAGCGCCCCGGCGTCGCGCAGCAGCGTCACGCGCTGAGCCATCCGGCGCCGAACCATCCCACACGGACAACCCATCCCGGCGTCCCCGCCACTGGACGCTGCCCCCGCTTCCGGGCTAGAAGGCGGAGCGCCCCCCGGCCGACCCCACGCCGACAGGCAGGTCTGGCCGCAAGAGCGCCGTCCGCAATAACGGAAGCGATCCGACGTGACGCGACTCTTAAGCTTTATCCGTCCGGCCGCCCGGCTGATGGGTGCCGCGGCGGTGCTGGCCCCGCTGGCCGTCCAGGCCGCCCCGGTCCCGAACCAGATGATCGAACGGCCGGCGGCAAAGCTGCAATGGCTGGACAAGGTCACCGCCCGCACCTCCACCTTCACCATGAAGGTGGGGGAGACCAAGGCGATGAGCAGCCTGCGCATCACCCTGCGTGCCTGCCGCGAGAACCCGCCGATCGAAACGCCGGAATCCGCCGCCTTCCTGGAGGTGACGGAGATCAAGCCCGGCGAGCAGGCGGAGCAGGTCTTCAGCGGCTGGATGTTCGCCTCCAGCCCCGCCCTGTCGGCGATGGAGAACCCGATCTACGACGTGTGGGTTCTGAGCTGCGAGGAGTGAGGTGTGTGGGGAAGGGTCGGGCTTATTGCCCCCTCCCCATCCCTCCCCCGCTTTGCGGTGGAGGGGGTAGGAACTTTGCGAGAGTGTGACGCTGTCACCGTGCGGCGGCAGTTCCCTCTCCCTCGAAGAGGGGGAGGGTTAGGGAGGGGGCATCCGCCACGGAACCTCCCCTTTACTCCGCCACCGCCGCGATGGGATTGCCCAGCGCCTTGTCCAGATAATCGTCGACCTGCGTCGCCAGATCGTCGGTGCGGTTGACGAAGAAGTGACTGGCGCCGGGGACGACGCGGTGGTCGATGCGGATGTCCTTCTGGTGCGACAGCTTGGTCACCAGCTTGGTCACCGCGGCCTGGGGCACGACTTCGTCCTTGTCGCCATGGATGATCAGGCCGGAGGACGGGCACGGCGCCAGGAAGGAGAAGTCGAACAGGTTGGCCGGCGGCGAGACCGAGACGAAGCCGTCGATCTCCGGACGGCGCATCAGCAGCTGCATGCCGATCCAGGCGCCGAACGACACGCCACCGATCCAGCAGACCGGCGCGTTGGGATTGTAGGTCTGCAGCCAATCGAGCGCCGCCGCGGCGTCGGCCAGTTCCCCCTCCCCCTTGTCGTAGGTGCCCTGGCTGCGCCCGACACCGCGGAAATTGAAGCGGAGCGCCGAATAGCCGCGCTTGGTGAAGGACTGGAACAGGGTGAAGACCACCTTGTTGTTCATCGTCCCATTGTGCTGCGGGTGCGGGTGCAACAGCAGCGCGACCGGGGCGTTCGGCTGCTTGCCGTGGGTGTAACGGCCTTCCAGGCGACCGGCGGGACCGTTGAAGAGCACTTCAGGCATGGGAACGACGTTCCTGACGCGGACAAAGGGTTATTGGGACCGCCACGGCGACGAACCGGAGATGATCCGGCCTGCCGCCCCGACGCACGGGTCCATATGGGAGCCCGTCACGGATTTTCCCGCATTGGAGTGGGGTTTTTCGCACACAATTCTTGACCGTTTTGCTTGGTCATCATATATGCGTCGTAACGTCCTCCGGGGCAACCCGCCTGACCCGCCCGATCGGCCCAGCGCTGGCGGGACCGGCCGTTAGACCGGGTCCATGCCGGCCGGATCCGCAAGGTTCCGGACCGGAAGGTCCTGAACCGCAAGGGTCCGACAGGCCGAAGCCGGGCGCGGGCGGCCGATGAGAGCGGCGGACTATACCACGGCGGGTGATGGCGTGTTCAAGCATCTTCGCGAAGAGATCGACGGGATCATGGCGCGCGACCCGGCGGCGCGGTCCCGGCTGGAGGTGGCGCTCTGCTACCCTGGATTTCATGCGATCGTGCTCCACCGCATCGCCCGGCGTGCCCGCGACGCCGGCTGGCACCTGACCGCTCGCCTCGTCTCGCAGATCGCCCGCTCGCTGACGGGCATCGAAATCCATCCCGGGGCCACCATCGGCCGCCGCTTCTTCATCGACCACGGCATGGGCGTCGTGATCGGCGAGACGGCGGAGATCGGCGACGACGTCATGCTCTATCATGGGGTGACGCTGGGCGGCACCTCGCTCAATCCCGGCAAGCGCCATCCGACGCTGGGCGACGGCGCGATCGTCGGCGCCGGCGCCAAGATCCTGGGCGCCATCACCGTCGGGCGCGGCGCGCGCATCGGCGCCAACGCCGTCGTGGTGGCCGACGTTCCGGCCGAGACCGCGGTCGTCGGCATCCCGGCCAAGCCCGTCGCCCCGCGCGACCAGGCGGAAACGCGCAAGTTCATGCCCTACGGCACCCCCTGCGGCGAGATCCCCGACCTGGTGGCCCGCGCGCTGTCCGGTCTGCTCGATCAGGTGACGGCGCTGCAGGCCCGTGTCGGCGAGCTGGAGGCGGCCAACCCGCCCCCGTCCGCCCCCGCCCTTCCCCGTTCAACACCCACACCGCTGGAAGCGGTGGCGTCCCATGCTGTCGGGATGCAAGAAGCCCAAGGAGAACCGCGATGAGACTCAGCACCAAGGGACGCTATGCCGTGATGGCGATGGTCGATCTGGCCGCCACCAGCCAGGGCAGCCCGGTCGCGCTGGCGGACATCGCGGAACGGCAGGAAATCTCGCTCTCCTATCTGGAACAGCTGTTCGCCAAGCTGCGCAAGGGCGGGCTGGTGAAGAGCGTGCGCGGCCCCGGCGGCGGCTATCTGCTCGCCCATCCGGCCGACGCCACCCGGGTGTCCGACATCATCCTCGCGGTGGACGAGCCGATCCGCACCACCCGCTGCGCCAATGGCACGCCGCAGGGCTGCCGAACCAACCGATCGCGCTGCCTGACCCACGATTTGTGGGAAGAGCTGGGCAACCAGATCCATATGTATCTCAGCTCGGTCACCGTGGCCGACGTGGTGGAGCGGCGGATCATCGGCACCAGCGGCCTGAACCTGCTGCGCCCGGCACCGGCCGCCGACAGCACCGCGGTCGCCGCGGCCGAGTGAAGACGACCCTTTCCGGACGCGAGCACGCCTGAAAAGTGACAACCCCGCCCGTCACCCCGTTCCGGCGGACCGGAGTCTATCTCGACCACAACGCCACCGCCCCGCTGAAGCCGGAGGTGAAGGCGGCGATGGGTCAGGCGATGGATCTGGTCGGCAACCCGTCCTCGGTCCACGCCTTCGGCCGCAGCGCCCGGCGCGCGGTGGAGGAGGCACGTGCCGCCGTGGCCGCGCTCGCCGGGGTCAAGCCGGCCCAGGTGCTGTTCACCGGCAGCGGGACGGAGGCCAACAACTTCGCCCTGCGCGGCTTCGCCGGCCGCCGGCTGCTGACCTCCGCCATCGAGCATGAGTCGGTGCTGGCCGCCCGGCCCGAGGCGGAGCGCTTCGGCGTCACCCGCGACGGCGTCGCCGACCTGGAGGATCTGGAACGCCGGCTGGCCGGCGGGACCGGACCGGCGCTGGTCTCGCTGATGCTGGTCAACAACGAGACCGGGGTGATCCAGCCGGTTGCCGATGCCGCCCGGATCGCCCATGCCCATGGCGCGCTGGTCCATTGCGACGCCGTCCAGGCGGCGGGACGGCTGCCGCTGTCGCTGTCCGGTCTCGGCGTGGACCTGATGACGCTGTCAGCCCACAAGCTGGGTGGCCCGACCGGCGTCGGCGCCCTGATCCTGGCCGAAGGGCTGGAGCCCGACGCGCTGATCCGCGGCGGCGGACAGGAGCGGCGCAAGCGGGCCGGCACCGAAAACCTGCTGGGCATCGTCGGCTTCGGCGCCGCGTCGCGGCTGGCGTTGGACGGGCTGGCGGAGGCCGCCGACCTCGCGGCCCTGCGCGACCGGCTGGAGCGCGAGGCGCTGACCGCCATGCCGCGCGCCCGCGTGATGGGCGCCGGCGCGGCGCGGGTCGCCAACACCAGCTGCCTGATGCTGCCCGGCCTGCCCGGCGAGACCCAGGTGATGACGCTCGACCTCGCCGGGGTGGCGGTCAGCGCCGGTTCGGCCTGCTCCAGCGGCAAGGTCAAGCCGTCCCATGTGCTGGCGGCGATGGGCGAGGACGACCGCGCCGCCGCCAGCGCCATCCGCGTCAGCCTGGGCTGGACCAGCGATGACGAGGCGGTCGACCGGTTCCTGACGGCCTGGACCGCGATGGCGCGGCGAAACGCTCCCGCGGATGGCTGAAGACACCGAACCGCCGGCATGGCTGCGCGACCATCTGTCTCCCGTCCGGAAAGCCTGCATTCGCGCATTGCGCCGGATGCGGCTTCTGGGTATGACCCCGCGCAAGGCCCCTTTGGTGTCGGACCGGATGGCGGTGGTGGCATGATGTCGGGTAAACCATCCTATCGGCCGATCCCATCGGCGTTTTGACGGACTGCGCGCATGACCCGTTCCAAATCCGGCCCGCCCGGCAACAACAGCGGCGGTATTTCCGGCGCCATCGCCGGCGATCTGGAGCCCTGCGGCACCTGCGGCCGCTCGGTGGCGCCGCGCGCCCTGTTCTGCCATGCCTGCGGTGCGGCGCAGCCGCCGCGGCCGCTCGACCCCTTCACCCGGCTGGGGCTGGAACGGCGCTTCGACATCGACCTGGAACAGCTGTCGAAGCAGCATGCCGGCTTCACCCGCGCCATGGACCCCGAACGCTTCGCCGCCCGCGGCCCGCGCCAGCAGGCCAACGCCAAGGCCCAGGTCGATGCCCTGCGCGAGGCTTACGAGGTGCTGCGCGATCCCATCCGCCGCGCCCATGCGCTGCTGTCGCTGCTGGGCGGCACGCCGGCCGCCGGCGATGAGGCCGGAAATGGAGACGAGGAGATCGCAGACATCGCCGCCCGGCTGGCCCGCGCCGACGACGCGCTGGAGCTGGACCGCATCGGCCTGGACCTCGGCCAACGGATCGAGGCCTGCATCAAGTATCTCGCCCCCGCCTTCCGCAAGGCGCAGACGGCGTCGGCCCCGGACAGCCCGCCGGCCACCGACGGCGCCGCCCGCATCCTGGCCCGGCTGGAACGGCTGGAGGCGCTGGCCGCCGACGTCCGCGACCGCCGCGCCGCCCGGACGCCGCCGCGTCCCTGACCCGGCTCTTTCCCTTTCAATCGCTAGGCAACCTTAGAAGAACGAGGACCCCATGCCCAAGATGACCTTCATCGAGCCCGATGGCAGCCGCCGCGAGGTGGACGCCCCGCTCGGCCTGTCCGTGCTGGAGATCGCGCACAAGAACAGCCTGGACCTGGAAGGCGCCTGCGAGGGCTCGCTGGCCTGCTCGACCTGCCATGTCGTGATCGAGCCGGAATGGTTCGACGTCCTGCCGGAAGCGCAGGAGGACGAGGAGGACATGCTGGACCTCGCCTTCGGCCTGACCAAGACCTCGCGGCTGGGCTGCCAGATCATCATGACCGAAGAGCTGGACGGCCTGGTCGTCCGCCTGCCGGGCGGCAGCAACAACGCGATGAAGTAAAGGGCCAGGGGAACCTGTTCCGGCCGCCGGACCCGCGTCAGGCGACGCAATATCCGGCGGCCCCTTTCCCCGCCCCTCCTCCGTTTCGATTTCCTACTTTTCCGGGCGCCTGCCCGTACCATATAGGGCGCCATGAACTCCCTCGGTCTATCGAAGCGCCCCCAGGACACCCGCGTCGTCGTCGCGATGTCCGGCGGGGTGGATTCCTCCGTCACCGCCGCCGTGCTGCGGGAGGAGGGCTATGACGTCGTCGGCATCACGCTGCAGCTTTACGACCACGGCCTCGCCTTGCAGAAGCCGGGCGCCTGCTGCGCCGGACAGGACATCTACGACGCCCGTCAGGTCGCCGACCGCATCGGCATCCCGCATTACGTCCTGGATTACGAAGGCCGCTTCAGCCAGGACGTGATGGACGATTTCGCCGACAGCTATCTGCGCGGCGAGACGCCGATCCCCTGCGTGCGCTGCAACCAGCGCGTCAAGTTCCGCGACCTGCTGAACACCGCCCGCGACCTGGGCGCCGATGCGCTCGCCACCGGCCATTACGTCCGCCGCATCGCCGGCCCGAACGGTGCCGAGTTGCACCGCGCCGTCGACCCCGCCAAGGACCAGAGCTATTTCCTGTTCGCCACCACGCGCGAGCAGTTGGAGTTCCTGCGCTTCCCGCTGGGCGGCCTGACCAAGCCGGAGACCCGCGCGCTGGCCGAGCGGCACGGGCTGGAGGTGGCGGCCAAGCCCGACAGCCAGGACATCTGCTTCGTCCCCAACGGCAATTATGCCGAGGTGGTGGCGAAGCTGCGCCCCGGCTCCGTCGAGCCCGGCGACATCGTCCATGTCGACGGCCGTGTGCTGGGCCGCCACAAGGGCGTCGTCCACTACACGGTCGGCCAGCGCAAGGGGCTGGGCATCGGCGGCATCCGCGGCCAGGAGGAGGAGGCGCTCTACGTCGTCCGCCTGGAGCCCGCCCGCCGCCGCGTCATCGTGGGCCCGCGCCGCGATCTCGCCCGCTCGCTGGTGATGGTGCGCGACGTGAACTGGCTGGGTCCCGATCTGGCCGGGGGGGACGGCATCGAGGTGTCGGTGAAGCTCCGCTCCGCCCAGCCCGCCGCCCCCGCGATCTGGCGCGCCGGCCCGGACGGCAGCGCGCGGGTGGAGTTGCAGGAGCCCCAGCACGGCATCGCTCCGGGACAGGCCTGCGTCGTCTATCAGGGCGACCGCGTGCTGGGCGGCGGCTGGATCTCCGGCACCGCCGGGGCTGTGGACGCGAGGACGGAGGTGAGTGAAACGGCGGCCTGAATCAGGGGGTTAAGCGGCTTTCCGCCATTGGGCCGACAGTGGGCCGAAAAAAATCGCACCCCCGAAAATTCCGCGTTGACAGGCCAAGTCGCCCTATCCTATATAGCGGCTCCCGGCGGCAACGACGGGACACGATGGTAGCCACGGCGGCGGAAACGCCAACAACGGCGAACACGATGGCAGCGTAGCTCAGTGGTAGAGCAGGGGAATCATAATCCCTTGGTCGGGGGTTCAAATCCCTCCGCTGCTACCATCATAGAAAACCCCCTGATTTCCGAAAGGAGACCAGGGGGTTTTTCTTTGCGCATCGTCGGCGTGACGCAGCCTCGACTGCGGCACAGCCAATCGAAATACCGACGACGGCCTCCCCTACCCAATCATCGACTTCGGCAGCGCAATCCGCGGTTCCACCTCCACGCGGTTGCGGCCGGCGTGCTTGGCGCGGTAGAGGGCGGCGTCGGCGCGGGCCAGCAGGGGTTCGATGCCGGCGTCGGTCGCGTTCAGCCAGCTCAGCCCCAGGCTGACGGTCACGCTCATCTCGCCGCCGGTCTCCAGCCGCACCGGCATGGCGGCGACGGCCTGGCGCAGGCGCTGCGCGACGGCGTAGGCGTTGACCGGCGGGGTTTCGGGCATCACCACGGCGAATTCCTCACCGCCCAGGCGGCCGATGATGTCACTGGTGCGCAGGGCCTCCTTGCAGGCACGCACCGTGCTGCGGATCGCCTCGTCGCCGGTGGCGTGGCCGTGGGTGTCGTTGACCCGCTTGAAATGGTCGATGTCCAGCATCACCACCGACAGCGGCCGCTCGTAGCGGCGCGAGCGGCCGAACTCCTCGCCCCCCCGCTCCATGAAGCGGCGGCGGTTCAGGGCGCCGGTCAGGGCGTCGGTGGTGGCCAGCCGTTCCAGGTCGCGCTGCATCGCCACCACGCGCGAAGCGGCCAGCAGGCGCGCCGCCGTCCATTTCCAGTCCAGCGGCTTGCGCAGGAACTCGTCGGCACCGGCCTCCACCAGCTCGTGGAACTGGTCGGTCATGCTGCCGGGGATCATCAGGATCAGGTAGAGGTGGCGCAGCCCCTGGGCGGTACGCAGGTGCCAGCACAGCTCGATGCCGGTCATGTCGGCAAGGCGGATGTCGGCCATCACCACGTCGAACCGCTCGTTCGCCACCGCCTCGATGGCGGCGGCGCCGGTCTCGACCACGCTGGTCGCGTAGCCGAGCTTCGTCAGCTCATACACCATCATCGTCAGGTGACGCGGCGAATCGTCGACGATCAGAATCCGCAAATCGAAAGCTCCCGGCGATCCCTGCCCGTTTATGGAGCATGAGGCCCGACATGTGCAAATGTCCTTAACGTCATGTCGCAGAACGATAACAAAACGCCGAGGTCATACGCATGCATAGCGCATGGCGTGTCCATGCCGGGCTGCCGGCGGCCGTCTGATGCTTTTGCACATGTTGCCTAGCGGCCCGAGCGGTTGGTAATGTTTCGTTTAAATTTGTTCGCGGGACAAGCGGACGATATCTGCGGGAGGCACGACCATGGACAGCGCGCGCGCGGCCCACATCGATGAACTCGTCCGTGTCTCCGCCGGTGTGCCGTCAGCCCGCGATCCGATCATCGAAAGCTCCTGGCGCCGCTGCGTCGCCGACCACAAGCTTGACCCCACCATCGGGCGCGAGGCGCACATCCTGCCGCAGGAACGGCTGCGCGAGCACCGCGACGCGATGGACGAATTCCTGCGCATGGCCCGCTTCGGGCTGGAGGCGCTGTACCGGCAGGTTGCCGGCATGGGCTATGTCCTGCTGCTGACCGACAGCAACGGCGTCACGGTGGACTTCATCGGCGACCCGACCTTCGACAACCATCTGCGCCGGGCCGGGCTGTATCTCGGCTCCGACTGGAACGAGGGGCATGCCGGCACCTGCGCAGTCGGCACCTGCATCGCCACCGCCCAGGCGCTGACCGTGCACCAGACCGACCATTTCGACACCACCCACATCCCACTGACCTGCACCGCCGCCCCGGTGTTCGACAGCGGGGAGAGCTGGCCGCCGTGCTGGACATCTCCGCCCTGCATTCGCCGGAACCGAAGATCAGCCAGTATCTGGCGCTGCAGATGGTGAAGGCCTATGTCCACAAGATCGAAACCGCCAACCTCTACAACAACTTCCGCCGCGACTGGGTGGTGAAGCTGTCGGCGTCGCAGGAGTTCGCGGAGGTCGATCCCGACTTCGTGCTGGCGCTGGACGGCGGCGGCCGGGTGGTCGGCTTCAACCACAAGGCCCACGACCTGCTGGCTGAGGACGGGGTGTCGCCGCTCGGCCGGTCCTTCGCGGAGCTGTTCGACTGCGAGGTGGACGATCTGGTCCGCTTCGTCCGCGCCCTGCCGACCGAACAGCGCACGCTGCGCCTGCGCCGCACCGGCCTGCCGCTGTTCGCCCAGGCGATGCCGCCGCCCGCCGTGTCCCTGCCCCGCAGCCATTCCCACGACCAGGGGAACGACCCGCTGCCGGAACCGCTGCGCGTGGTGTCCGGCGGCGACCCGGCGCTGAAGGCGGTGCTGACGCGGGCGGCGAAGCTGGTCAACACCCGCATGAGCCTGCTGATCCATGGCGAGACCGGCACGGGCAAGGAGCATCTAGCCAAGGCGCTGCATAAGTCCAGCGTCCGCCGAAACAAGCCCTTCGTCGCCGTCAACTGCGCCGCCTTGCCGGAAAACCTGATCGAGAGCGAACTGTTCGGCTACGAGCCCGGATCCTTCACCGGGGCGACGGCCCGCGGCAAGAAGGGGCTGATCCTGGAGGCCGACGGCGGCACCCTGTTCCTGGACGAGATCGGCGACATGCCGCTGTCGTCGCAGACCCGCCTTCTGCGCGTGCTGGCGGAGCGGGAGGTGACGCCGATCGGCCGGACCAGGGCGGTGTCGGTGGACGTCCGCGTCATCGGCGCCACCCACCGCGATCTGGTGGAGTTGGTCAAAGCCGGCAAGTTCCGCGACGACTTGTACTTTCGTCTCAACGGCGCGGTGTTCACCGTGCCGCCGCTGCGCCAGCGCGGCGACCTGGACTGGCTGATCGAACGGCTGCTGGCCGAGCGGGCCGAGCGCGACGGCGTCGCCTATCGCCTCACCCCGGCGGCGCTGGCAGCCCTGCGCGGCCATGGTTGGCCGGGCAATGTGCGGGAGCTGGTCAATGCGCTGGACTATGCCTGCGCGGTCAGCGACGGCGGGCTGATCGACCTCGCCGACATTCCGGAGCCGGTGCAGCACAGCGGCCTGTTCCAGGCCTGGCCGGCGGAAGCCGCGGAGACGGTCGCGGCAGAGGAGGAGGAGGACCCCGCCTCCCGGCTGCGCGAGACGCTGCGGCGGCACCATTGGAACGTGTCGGCGACGGCGCGGGCGCTGGGGGTCGACCGGTCGACCGTCCACCGGCAGATGCACCGCTTCGGCATCGTGGCGCCGCATAGGGCGGAGTGAGTGCGGTAGCGGTTGCCCCCTCCCCATCCCTCCCCGCTTCGCGGGAGAGGGGGTTGGACGCTTGTAGAGTTTCAGCAAAGGACGGCGGCAGTCCCCTATCCCGCGATAGCGGGGAGGGTTAGGGAGGGGCGCATCACGCCCCCGAAGCCTTTCCTCACCCCACCCCACCGAACCCGCCGCCGCCCGGCGTCTCTACCACCAGGGCGTCGCCGGGCTGCATCGCCGTGCTGTCCTGGGAGGCCAGTTCCTGCACGCTGCCGTCCGTGCGCTGGACCCAGGTGCGGCCGAGCGCGCCGTCGGCGCCGCCCTTCAGGCCGAAGGGGGCGATCTTGCGGTGGTTGGCGAGGATGGCGGCGGTCATCGGCTCCAGGAAGCGCAGGCGGCGGATCACACCGTCGCCGCCGCGCCAGCGCCCTGCCCCGCCGGAGCCGCGGCGGATGCGGAAGCCCTCCACCAGCACCGGGAAGCGCCATTCCAGAACCTCCGGATCGGTCAGGCGGGAGTTGGTCATGTGGGTCTGAACCGCGTCGGTGCCGTCGAAGCCGTTGCCGGCGCCCGACCCGCCGCAGACCGTCTCGTAATACTGGTGCCGCTCGTTGCCGAAGGTGGTGTTGTTCATGGTGCCCTGGGCCGAGGCCATCACCCCCAGCGCGCCGAACAGCGCATCGACGATGCACTGGCTGGTCTCCACATTGCCGGCCACCACCGCGGCGGGCGAATTGGGCGACAGCATGGAGCCCGGCGGGATGACGATCTCGATGGGACGCAGGCAGCCCTCGTTCATCGGGATCTCGTCATCCACCAGACAGCGGAAGACATAGAGCACCGCTGCCCGGCAGACCGCCGAAGGAGCGTTGAAGTTGTTGGTCAGCTGCGTGCTGGTCCCGGAGAAATCGACGATGGCCGAGCGCGCGGCATGGTCGATGGAAACCCGCAGCTTGATGACCGCCCCATTGTCCAGCGTCACCGCGAAATCGCCGTCGCTCAGCACGCCGATGGCGCGGCGGACCTGCTCCTCCGCATTGTCCTGGACGTGGCGCATATAGGCGATGACGGTGGACAGGCCGTGCAGGCGGACGACGCGGTGCAGTTCGCGGGTACCCTGCTCGTTGGCGGCGACCTGCGCCTTGAGGTCGCCGATGTTCTGCGCCGGGTTGCGCGCCGGGTGCGGGCCGGAGCGCAGAAGCTCCACCAGGGCCTCCTCCCGGAACCGGCCGTCCTCGACCAGCGGCACGCAGTCCATCAGCACGCCTTCGTCGGCGATGGTCTTGCTATCCGGCGGCATGGAGCCGGGGGTGATGCCGCCGACGTCGGCGTGATGCCCGCGTGAGGCGACGAAGAACAGCAGCTCCTTGCCCGCCTCGTCGAACACCGGGGAGACGACGGTGATGTCCGGCAGGTGGGTGCCGCCATGGTAGGGGTCGTTCAGCGCGAAGCTCTCGCCCGCGGTGAACTTGCCGTCGCGGCGCTGGATGACGGCGCGCACGCTCTCGCCCATCGATCCCAGATGGACCGGCATGTGGGGAGCGTTGGCGATCAGCCCGCCGTCGCGGTCGAACAGGGCACAGGAGAAATCCAGCCGCTCCTTGATGTTCACCGAGCGTGCGGTCTTCTCGAGCGTCACGCCCATCCGTTCGGCGATGGACATGAACAGGTTGTTGAAGACCTCCAGCATCACCGGATCGACCTTCGCCCCGCCCTTGATGCCGGCGGCCTGACGCTGGGTCGCCGGTTCCAACCGGGTCAGAACCAGATGGTTCTTGCGGGTGACCTCCGCCATCCAGCCTGGCTCGACCACGGTTGTGGAGACCGCTTCGGCCAGAATCGCCGGGCCGACGACGCGGTTGCCGGGCTGGAGCTGCCGGCGGTCGTAGAGCGGCGCCTCGCGGCGCTGGCCGCCGCTATGGATGGCAACGGTGGCGAGCCGGCGCGGCAGGACCGCGGTGGTGGCGGGAAGCTCCGGATCCTCAAGCACGTCGGTCAGGCCGACCGCCTCCAGCGTCACGGATTCCACCTCCAGCGCGGTGCCGGGGGTGAGGAAGCCGTAGCGGCGGCGGTGCGCCTCCTCGAAGGACTTGGTCATCGCGACCTTCGATCCGAAGGCCACCGTCAGCGTGGTGTCGGAACCGGCGGCCTTCAGATGGACGCGGCGGTTGATCGCCTGCCGGTCGGCGGCGACGCCCTGGCGGGCCAGTTCCGCCCGCCCCTCGGTCTCCAGGTCGGTGAACAGCATGGTCAGCCGGTCGACCACGGCGTCGCTCAGCGGACCTTCCACCGCGCGCTCGCGGATGGCGACGGTGTCGGCCAGACCGATGCCGTAGGCGGACAGCACGCCGGCCTGCGGGTGCAGGAACACCCGCGTCATGCCGAGAGCGTCGGCGACAGCGCAGACATGCTGGCCCGCCGCCCCGCCGAAGCCATTCAGCGTGTAGCCGGTGACGTCATAGCCGCGCTCGACGGAAATCTTCTTGATGGCGTTCGCCATGTTGTCGACGGCGATGCGCAGGAAGCCCTCGGCGACCTCCTGCGGGGTCATCGTCGTGCCGAGCTTCTCGTTGACGGTGGCGGCCAGTTCGGTGAAGCGGGCCTTCACCACCTCGGCATCCAGCGGCTGGTCGCCGTTCGGGCCGAAGACATGCGGGAAGAAGCGCGGCTGGATCTTGCCGACCATCACGTTGCAGTCGGTGACGGTCAGCGGCCCGCCGCGGCGGTAGCAGGCCGGGCCCGGATTGGCGCCGGCGCTGTCGGGCCCGACGCGGAAGCGGGTGCCGTCGAAGACGCAGAGCGAGCCGCCGCCGGCTGCCACGGTGTGAATGTGCATCATCGGCGCGCGCACCCGCACGCCGGCCACCACCGCGTCGAAGGCGCGCTCATACTCGCCGGCATAGTGCGACACGTCGGTGGAGGTGCCGCCCATGTCGAAGCCGATGACCCGGTCGAAGCCGGCCATGCCGGCGGTGCGCACCGCACCCACCACGCCGCCGGCCGGACCGGACAGAATGGCGTCCTTGCCCTGGAAGCGCCGGGCGTCGGTCAGGCCGCCGTTCGACTGCATGAACATCAGCGGCACCGGCGTGCCGTCGACGCTGAGGTCGTTGGCGACCCGGTCGACATAGCGGCGCAGCACGGGGGAGAGATAGGCGTCGGCCACCGTGGTGTCGCCGCGGCCGACCAGCTTCATCAGCGGGCTGACCAGATGGCTGACCGAGACCTGGGTGAAGCCGACCGCGCGGGCAAGCGAGGCGACCTGCCGCTCATGCTCCGGATAGCGGTAGCCGTGCATCAGCACGATGGCGGCGGCGCGGAAGCCCTGGCGGTAGGCCTCCTCCAGGCCGCGGCGGACGGCGTGCAGGTCGACCGGCTTCAGCACCCGGCCGTCGGCCATCACCCGTTCCGGCACCTCGACCACATGGGAATAGAGCTGGTCGGGCAGGTGGATGTGGCGGGCGAAGATCTTCGGGCGGGCCTGATGGCCGATGCGCAGCTGGTCGCCCAGCCCTTCGGTGATGAGCAGGACGGTCGGCTCGCCCTTGCGTTCCAGCAGGGCGTTGGTGGCGACGGTGGTGCCCATCTTGACCACCTCCACCGTATCCTGCGGGATCGGCTGGCCGGGCTTCAGGCCCAGCAACTCGCGGATGCCTTGGACGGCGGCGTCGGCATAGCGCTCCGGATTCTCCGACAGCAGCTTATGGGTGACGACCGATCCGTCCGGCCGGCGGCCAACGATGTCGGTGAAGGTGCCGCCGCGGTCGACCCAGAATTGCCACCGGGCGGGCTTGGCCTCCGCCGTTCCGCCCATCGCCGCGCCTTCATTCTCAGCCATCGTCGTCGCACCCGCCGGAGTCCATGCGCGGCAACCGCACCGCGCGTGGGCCGGAGTTTCGCGATCCGGCAGCGAATTTCAACCGCCACCGTGTCCCTCGCCCGTCAGGACAGCCATCAAGACAGACGGCCGCGGCGGAAAGAACACAGGATCACCGATGAACCGGCCCGCCCATCAGACGGTAGGCCGCTATCCGATCAGGCGGCGAGCCGCTCCGGCGTGGTGCCGGGCAGGCGGGCCAGGATGGCGTTGCCGGACAGGATGCTGTTGAAGGCGCCGCTGCCGTCCTCCAGCGCTTCCAGGGCGAGGGAGAACTGGTTGGGCGGCGGCAACTCGAACAGGGCGGCGACCTCGCCGCCGTCCAGCGCCAGCCGGCCGCGGAACCGGCGGGCCAGGGCACGCATGCGCACATTCTCCGCCAGGCACATCATGTGGACGTGGCGGATGCCGCGGTTGCGGGCGACGGTCAGGATGCGGCGGACCAGCGTGCTGCCGATCCCCTTGCCTTGCAGACCCGATTCGACGCTGATGCCGATTTCCGCCTGATCGGGCCAGAGGATGCGGTCGCCGCACAGCTCCACCGCGGCGCGCAGGACACCGTCCTCGAAGGCGCCCAGCAGGACCGTCCGGCCCCAGTCGATGGCCGCGCAATGCCGCTCCACCGCCTCGTCCGACAACGTGCCGGTGAAGCGGGCATAGCGGTCGGCGCGGTCCAGGCGGAGGAGATGCGCCCGGTACTGCGGCAGTTCGGTCGGCATGATCTTGCGGATGACAGGCATGGCTCTGCTCACGGTTCTCGAAATCCGAAAACGCATTCGCGCAGAACGTTTTTCCCCAGAACCCGGCACCGCAAGCGGCGGCAGCCGTTCTTATCGAAACCGGCGCTCTCTGCGGCGCCATTTATTGCAGTGCAACATGGCGCCTCGGGCGGGATTCGCAAGCGCTTATTAGAAATTCGCAATGCGAACAATGCTGGCCTGTTGCAGCTGCGCCACAGTTGGACAATAACCATACGGTCGCTATGCTGCCGGCCGACGGGATGACCGGCGAGCGGAACGCGGAAGGCGAAGCATGAGCATTTGGGGCAGAATCCTGGGCAGCGCGGCCAGCCTGTTCAGCGGTGGGCCACTGGCCAGCCTTCTGGGCAGCCTTGCCGGGCAGGCGGCCGACCTGTGGTCACCCTGCGGCGCGGGCGACCAGCGCAAGCCCATGACCGAAGCCGAGGCGGAGGAAGCGAAGCAGACCGTCGCCTTCACCATCGGCGTGATCGCCCTGGCGGCGAAGATGGCGCGGGCCGACGGCGTGGTGAAGCGCGTGGAGGTCGATACCTTCAAGCGGCTGTTCCGCGTCCCGCCGGACGAGCTGGCGAATGTCGGCCGCGTCTTCGACCTTGCCCGCCGCGACACCCGCGGGTTCGAGGAGTATGCCCGCCAGATCGCCAAGCTGTTCGAGAACAAGCACGCGGTGCTGGAGGAGTTGCTCGACAGCCTGCTGATGATCGCCGAGGCCGACGACGAGCTGCACGAGACCGAGGTTGAGTATCTGCGCGCCGTCGCCGTGATCTTCGGCTTCGACGAGGCCGATTTCCGCCGCATCGTCGCCGGCCACCATCTGGCCGGCACCCCGACCGAGACCGATCCCTATGCGGTGCTTGGCGTGCCGCGCCATGCCGCGGCCGAAACGATCAAGGCCGCCCACCGGGCGCTGGTGCGCGAACATCATCCCGACCGGCTGATCGCCCAGGGAATGCCGCAGGAGTTCGTGGACGTCGCGACGCAGAAGCTGGCTCTGGTCAATGCCGCCTACGACCGCATCCGCCGCGAACGGGAAGGAGCAGCGGCGCTGATCTAGCATGTCGGGATTCGTCACGGGATTACTGGATTTTAAATTGCTTTACCTTAGGCTTTATCTCGTTTCCTGACGTATCGTTCCCGGCGGGGGGCGGGCGACCGGTTGCCCGCCGGCATTGGGAACGACACGACATGCAACGCATGATCATCCGGACGATCTTCGCTGCGGCTTTGGGTGGCCTGCTGGCGGCGGGCACACCCTGCGGCGCCCAGGCGCAGACGGCCTCCATCGACGGCCCGGTGGTGCTGGGCCAGCCGCTGACGCTCAATCTGGGGGCTCCGCCGGCCGGCACCGACTGCCCGACCCAGGCCGCGGCGCTGAACGCGCAGGCGCTGGTCCTGGTCGCCAACGGCCAGACCATCCCGGGGGCGCGCGCCAGCTTCGGCTGCTCCGCCAAGGGCGAACTGGTGGGAACCGCCTCCACCTCCATCGCCGGCAACGGCGACGACGCGGCCCAGCGGCGGGCTGCATGGCAGGCCGCCTTCAGCGGCTTCTTCAGCCTCGCCACCACCAAGACCCTGCCGGTCGCCTTCGGCCCGGCCACCGGCGGCATGACCACCCCGCCGAAGCTGGTCTCCATCCAGGGGGCGAGCGACCGCGACCTGGGGCTGGCGGCGATCTGGTTCGCCCTGGTGGCGGCGCTGTTCCTGTTCGCCTTCTTCCGCCATTTCGGCCGCATGGACTCGATCACCGCCGTGCCGGGCGTGCCGATGCCGGCCGGCTACCGGGCGCCCTACAGCCTCTCCCGCTTCCAGCTGCTGTGGTGGAGCGGGATCGTCACCTCCTCCTACGTCGCCATCCTGACCATCACCGGGTCGATGGACACCGTCACCACCGGCACCATGGCGCTGATGGGGATCGTCGGCGGCACCTCCGTGCTGGCCGCCTTCCAGGACCGCCGGCCGGGCGACGACGAGACCCGGCGCCAGCAGCATGCCGCCGCCTACCGCGCCGCCGCGGCCGCCAATCCGTCCGACCAGGCGACGATGGCCGCCAGCCTGAACGAGGTCTATCCGCCGACGCAGGGGCTGCTGCCCGACCTACTGAGCGACGCCGCGGGCTACAACATCCACCGGCTGCAGCTGCTGGCCTGGACCATGGTGCTGGGCATCACCTTCCTCTACGAGGTCACCCGCACGCTGGGCATGCCGGAGCTGTCGGCCAACCTGCTGGCGCTGACCGGCATCAGCAACGGCACCTATTTCGGCTTCAAGATGCAGGAGCAGCAGGTGGCGACGCCGACGGGTCCGATTCCGGCGGCGGGCTGAGGACGGGGGACGCCCGGCTCCGCCGGACGCAACCCGCCCAACCGTTTTTCCGGGTCGCGGTGAAGGGGGACGGCGCGCTATAACCCATCCCCTTCCCTCGATTTTCCGGCGCACGAACGGTCCATGGCTCCTCCCGCACCCATCACGGCGCTCCAGGGCGTCTCCGTCACCTTCGGCGGCCGTCCGCTGTTCGACGGCATCGACCTGTCCATCGCCCGCGGCGACCGCGCCTGTCTGGTCGGCCGCAACGGGTCGGGCAAGTCGACACTGATGAAGGTGCTGGCCGGGATGATCCACCCCGACGGCGGCACCGTCTTTGTCCAGCCGGGCGCCCGGATCGCCTATCTGCCGCAGGAACCGGACTTCGCCGGCTGCGCCACCGTCCACGATTATGTCGTGCAGGGCCTGCCTGCCGATGAGCAGGACGAGGCGCACCGGGTCGACGCCGTGCTGGACAAGCTGCAGGTGGACGGCGGGCTCGACCCCCGCACCCTGTCGGGCGGCGAGTCGCGCCGCACGGCGCTGGCCCGCACGCTGGTCGGCAATCCCGACGTCATGCTGCTGGACGAGCCGACCAACCACCTCGACCTCCCCACCATCGAGTGGCTGGAGGAGGAGCTGCTGTCCTTCCGCGGCGGCCTGCTGCTGATCAGCCACGACCGCGCCTTCCTGAACCGGCTGGCCAAGCGGACGCTGTGGCTCGACCGCGGCACGGTGCGGGCCACCGACCGCGGCTTCGCCGAGTTCGAGACTTGGCAGGCCGAAGTGTTCGAGGCGGAGGAGGCCGCGGCCCACAAGCTGGACCGCAAGATCGAAAGCGAGATGAAGTGGCTGCGCGAGGGCATTTCCGCCCGGCGCACCCGCAACATGGGGCGCGTCCGCAACCTGCTGGACCTGCGCGCCGGGCGCGCGGAGCAGATCAAGGGCGGCCAGCAGGCGAAGCTCGCCATCGCGGAAGCCGAACGCGGCGGCCGGCTGGTGATCGAGGCGACCGGCATCTCCAAGGGCTTCGACACGCCCGAGGGGCGCAAGACCATCGTCAAGAACTTCTCCACCCGCATCCTGCGCGGCGACCGGGTGGGTCTGATCGGGCCGAACGGCGCCGGCAAGTCCACCCTGCTGAAGATGCTGACCGGCCAGCTGGACCCCGACGAGGGCACGGTGAAGCTGGGGACCAACCTGGACACCGCCTATTTCGACCAGCGGCGCGAGGGGCTGGACCCGGAGGACACCATCCGCAAGGTGCTGTGCCCCTTCGGCGGCGACGCCGTGATGGTCAACGGCGTGTCGCGCCATGTCGCCGGCTACATCAAGGACTTCCTGTTCGACACCCGGCAGCTGGACAGCCCGGTCAAGGCGCTGTCGGGCGGCGAGCGCAACCGGCTGCTGCTGGCCCGGCTGTTCGCCAAGCCCAGCAACATGATGATCCTCGACGAGCCGACCAACGACCTCGACATGGACACGCTGGACCTGCTGGAGGACGTGCTGGGCGACTATCAGGGCACGCTGCTGCTGGTCAGCCACGACCGCGACTTCCTCGACCGGCTGGTGACCGCCACCATCGCGCTGGAGGGTGACGGCACCGCCACCGAATATGCCGGCGGCTATTCCGACTATCTGGTGCAGCGCCCGGCCAAGGCGGCCCCTGTCGTCGCCGCGACCAAGCCGAAGCCCGCCGTCCAGGCGCCTGCCGCCGCGGCCAAGCCGCGCGGCAAGCTGAGCTACAAGGACCAGCGCGAACTGGACGAGCTGCCGGCCCGCATGGACGGGCTCGGGACCGAGATCGCCAAGCTGGAGAAGGCGCTGGCCGACCCCGACCTGTTCACCCGCGATCCTGCCAAATTCCAGAAGACCAGCGAGCAGCTGCACGCCAAACAGGCCGATCTCGCAACGGCGGAGGAGCGTTGGCTGGAGCTGGAGGCGATGCGCGAGGAGCTGGAAGGCGGCCGGGCATGAGTTTCGCCCACACGCTCCAGGCGCTGGCGGTGATGGCGCTGTGGGGGCTGAACTTCGTCGTGGCGAAATGGGCGCTGGCGGAATTCCCGCCGCTGTTCGTCATGTTCCTGCGCTTCGCCCTGGTGGCGGTGCTGATCATCCCCTTCTTCCGCATGCCGCGCGACAAGCTGTGGAAGATCGCGCTGTTGTCGGTGACGCTCGGCAGCATCCATTTCCCGATGATGTTCACCGGGCTGCAGGGGATCGACGCCGCCACCGCCTCGCTGGCGGCGCAGGCGCAGGTGCCCTTCTCCTCCCTGCTGGCGGCGGTTGTGTTCAAGGACAAGCTGGGCTGGCGCCGCGGCATCGGCATGGCCGCCGCCTTCGCCGGGGTGGCGGTGATCGCGGGCGAGCCGCGGCTGGGCGAGTCGCTCTATTCGCTGCTGCTGATCCTGGCGGCGAGCTTCGCCTTCGCGGTGGCCAGCGTGCAGATGAAGCTGATCGGCGCGGTGAACGGCTTCGCCGTCAATGGCTGGATGGCGCTGTTCGCCATGCCGCAGCTGCTGGTCCTGTCGCTGCTGCTGGAGCATGGGCAGATGGAGGCGCTCGCCAACTCCACCTGGGTGGGCTGGGCATCGATCGTCTACATGGCGGTCGCGGTCACCATCATCGCCTATGGGCTGTGGTATCCGCTGCTCGGCCGCTACTCCGTCAACCAGACCATGCCCTACCTGCTGACGGTGCCGATCTTCGGCGTCGCGTCGGGCGCGCTGCTGATGGGCGATCCGCTGACGATCAACCTCGCCATCGGCGGGCTGCTGACCATCGGCGGCGTCGCGGTGATCGTCCGGCGCGGAGCGAAGGCGGTCAACGAGACGGTCACGAATCCGACATGAGCGCCTTCCGCCGGATCGACCGCCCCTCCCCCAACCACGGCCCGCGGGCCGATGGCGCGCGGGTGGAGCTACTGATCCTGCACTATACCGGCATGCCGACCGCCGCCCATGCGCTGGACCGGCTGTGCGATCCGGCAGCCCAGGTCAGCGCCCATTACACGGTGGACGAGGACGGCACCGTCTACGCCCATGTGCCGGAGGACCGGCGCGCCTGGCATGCCGGCCGGTCGAGCTGGCGCGGGGCGGAGGACGTCAACAGCCGCTCCATCGGCATCGAGATCGTCAACCCCGGCCACGAGTTCGGCTATCGCCCCTTCCCGCCCGTGCAGATGGCGGCGGTGGCGGATCTGTGCCGGGCCATCATCGAGCGCCACGGTATCGCCCCCGCCGACGTGCTGGGCCATAGCGACGTGGCGCCCGCCCGCAAGGAGGATCCGGGCGAATTGTTCGACTGGCCGGGCCTTGCCGCCCAGGGGATCGGGCTCTGGCCCACGCTGTCCCAGGCCGACGACGCTTCCTTCGGCGAGGCGGAGGTCGCAGCGTTGCTGGGACGCTATGGGTACGACCCGGCCGAACCGCGGGCGCTGCTCGCCTTCCAGCGCCATTTCCATCCCGGCCGCCTGACCGGCACCGCCGATCCCGAAACGGTGCGGCGCCTGCGCGCGCTGCTGCGGCTGACGGGACGGTGATGGCACGCGCGGTTCTTCCGATCGATCGAACCGCTGCGTGATTTGGGATTTGCCCCCCGGCCGCTTCCCTATATGAACGACCGCGCCAGATGGCCGGATGGCCGCCTTCGGTTTCGGCCGGGGGAGGAAAGTCCGGGCTCCACGGAAACACGGTGCCGGTTAACGACCGGCGGGGGCGACCCTAGGGAAAGTGCCACAGAAAGCAAACCGCCGGCGTTTCGACGCAGGTAAGGGTGAAAGGGTGCGGTAAGAGCGCACCGCGGACCCGGCAACGGGGACGGCACGGTAAACCCCACCGGGAGCAAGACCGAATAGGAGCGGCCCGACCACCGTCCCCGCAACGGGACGGGCGTGGGTCAAGCGCGTTTCCGCGCCGCCGCTCGGGTTGGTCGCGCGAGGCGTCCGGGCAACCGGCGTCCCAGACGAATGGCCATCGCCTGCCCTTCGGGGCGGGATACAGAACCCGGCTTACAGGCCATCTGGCGCTTTTCCCATCTCATTTGCCCAGTCCCTCCCAGTTCGGGCAGCCGGCCGGGGCGCATGATCCCATGTCGCCTTCCGGCGGCAATGGTCCCATGCCGCCTTCCGGCGGCGATAGTCCCATGGCGCCCTCCAGGCGGCGGTTATCCCATGCCGCCCCATGGTGGCACCCATTTGCCCCCGCCCCGCCCCTTTGGGCGGGGCGGCATGGGACGGCATGGGCGGATGACGGCTTCATCCACAGGGCGGATGCGACCACCCCTCCCCCGCATCTCGCGGTCCGCCGGGCTTTCCCACGGCCATCCCCAGGATGTGCACGGCCCCATCCACATTTTCCCCAGACTAATCCACAGCCGGTGGATAACTGTGGGGCGATTTCCCATGCCGTCCCATGCCGGACCGCCCTTTCCCACCCAAGGTTCTATGCCGTCGGAGGGGGTCGATTCGGCGGTGTAACAAACCATGGATCAGTCACATTTTCTTAAAATTTTGGAACATTCAAGGAACCTGTGTGGATAACTTTATCCACATCGGCGGAGTCCAGCGGAATACTGCGAAGATTCTGAGAATTCGTACACCAACTTGCGCAGATGCCACAGCCTGACCCGAAAGTCTTGACACCCCCGTCTGAATACTCGGGGGCCGTTGACGCCCATGCCGTCCCATGCTATCCCAAGAATGCCCATTTAAGGGGGCTTCTACCCATTCTGGTTAACACCGGGGGCGGGAGCTGAATGGGCCAAGCGGGGCTAGCGCGGAGCACCCGACCGCGCACGGGGGATAGCAGGGGGGATCGCCGGGCCTATGGCCGTTTTCCTGTCCACATACGTCAACAAGGTTGACAGGAAAGGGCGTGTGTCCATCCCGGCACAGTTCAGGCAGTCGCTTGCCAAAACGTCGGCTCCCAACACCGTCTATCTCTGGCCCTCGCTGAACCACCAGGCGCTGGAAGGCGCCGACCAGGACTATCTCGACGTACTCTCCGAAAGCCTCGAATCCCCCGACCTCGATGCCGACGAGCGCGACATGATCGAGACCTTCATCTTCGGAAAGCTGATCCCCGTCTCCTCCGACGCCGAAGGCCGCATCGTCCTGCCCAAGGAGCTGGCGGAATTCGCCGGCATCACCGAGGAGGCCGCCTTCATCGGCCGCCGCAAGACCTTCCAGATCTGGGAACCCGACGCCCTGAAGGCCCACGAGGCCGCCCTGCGCGAGCAGGTCGTGCGCAAGGACATCTCCCTCAGCCAGATCGTCGCCAAGGCCTCCCGCGGCGCCGCCGGCCGGAGCGGGGAGGGCGCCTGATGACCGACACCCCCATCCATATCCCCGTCCTGCTGGACGAGGTGATCGCCGCACTCGCCCCTCGCGACGGCGGCCTCTACGTCGACGGCACCTTCGGCGCCGGCGGCTACAGCCGCGCCCTGCTGCGGTCAGCCTCCTGCCGCGTCATCGGCATCGACCGCGACCCCGCCGCGATCGAGCGCGGCCGTGTGCTGGCCCAGGAGTTTCCGGGCCGGCTGGAGGTGATCGAAGGCCGTTTCGGCGATATGGACCGGCTGCTGGCCGACCATGGCGTGGACAAGGTCGACGGCGTGGCGCTCGACGTCGGCGTCTCCTCGCCCCAGATCGACGAGCCGGAGCGCGGATTCTCCTTCCGCTTCGACGGTCCGCTCGACATGCGGATGGGACGGGATGGGCCGACCGCCGCCGACGTGGTCAACACCGCCGACGAGGCGGAGCTGGCCGACATCATCTATCACCTGGGCGAGGAGCGGATGGCGCGCCGCGTCGCCCGCGCCATCGTCGCCGCCCGCCGCGAGGCGCCGATCGAGCGTACGGCGCGGCTGGCCGAGATCATCCGTTCCGTGGTGCCGAAGGGGAAGGGCGACGGGATCGACCCGGCCACCCGCAGCTTCCAGGCGCTGCGCATCCATGTGAACGACGAGCTGGGCGAACTGCGGCGCGGCCTGTCCGCCGCCGAGTCGCTGCTGGCGCCCGGCGGGCGTCTGGCCGTCGTCTCCTTCCATTCGCTGGAGGACCGCGAGGTCAAGGCGTTCCTGCGGGAACGCTCCTCGCCGCCGCCCTCCCCTTCCCGCCATACGCCCGTGACCGCGGTCGCGGCGCATCACCCATCCTTCCGCCTGCTCTCCCGGAAACCCGTGGACCCGAGCGAGGCCGAAGCCCGCAACAACCCCCGCGCCCGGTCCGCCCGGCTGCGCGCGGCTGAACGTACCGAGGCGCCCGCGTTTCCGGCGCCCGGCAAGGAGGCAGCATGAAAGGCAAGACCTGGCTGTTCTGGGGTGGCCTGATCGCGGCCGCCGGTGGCGTGCTGTTCCAGACCAGCTACGACGTCCAGGATCTGGAGGAAAAGCTCGCCGGGCTGAACCGCAAGATCATCCATGAGCAGGAGTCCATCCAGGTCCTGAAGGCCGAATGGAGCTACCTGAACGACCCGACGAAGCTGGAGCAGATGGCGCAAGCCTATCTGGCGCTGCAGCCGACCGAGCCGCGCCAGCACATGGCGATGGACCTGATCCCGATGCGCCCGGCCGACGCCGTTCCGCCGCCGGCCCCTGCCCTGCCCGGTGCCGCTCCGCTGCCGCCGATGGTCCGCGCGCCCGGCACCGGCTCCTCGCAGGTCGCCTCCGCCCGCGTTCCTGCCGTCCCCAACAACACGGCCGCCGCCGGAATCGTTCCGGCCGCCGCGAAGCCGCTGCCGATGGACAAGGCGCTGGAACGCGCGGCGGTCGTCGTGCCCGCCTCCCTGCCGTCGGGCGCCCGCCTTGCCGATCCGGCCTCGCGCGTCAAGCCGTCGGCTCTGGTGCCGGGCGCTGCCCGCGCGCCGGCGGAGAAGGCCCCTGAAAAGGCCTCGCCCGACCGCGCCGCCGGCAAGCTGGCTCCGAACGCCCCGACCGCGCCCAACCGGACGACCGAGGTGGCGACCCGGCCGGCGCCGCCGGCAGCCGCTCCCAAGCCAGCGGCGGCCGAGCAGCCCTACCAGCCCAAGCCGACCGACAGCCTGGGCCTGCTCGTCGCGCGCCTGGGGGTCAATCGATGAGCGGTTACGACCACGGCGGTCCGGCCGGCTACGGCCAGCCCGGCGGCGGATCAGGCGGCGGGGTGCCCGGAAGCCCCGGCAGCACCTATGTTCCGCCCCCGGCGCCCTCGCCCTACCAGCAGCCGCCCCAGCAGCCGTCCGCCAGACCGCGGACCTCGCTGGCCGTCGCGCTGGAACAGAGCCGTTACCGCCTGCTGGTGACGGCTGCCGTGGTCACGACGGTCTTCACCGCGATCAGCATCAAGCTGGCGATGGCGACGCTGGTCGCCGGCGGCGGCGAGCCGCGCCAGCATGTGGCGCTGGAGGTGGACAACACCACCACCAACCGCGCCGACATCATCGACCGCAACGGCAACCTGCTGGCGACCTCGCTGGTCACCCAGTCGCTCTTCGCCGACCCCAAGCTGGTCTCGCGCCCGGAAGAGGCCGCGCAGAAGCTGGTCAGCGTCCTGCCGGAGCTGGACTACAAGGATCTGGTGGGCAAGCTGAGCGGCGACCGCCGCTTCGTCTGGCTGAAGCGCAACCTGACGCCGAAGCAGCAGGCCGCCGTCCACCGCCTGGGCATCCCCGGCATCGCCTTCGAGCGGGAGGAGCGGCGCTTCTACCCGGCCGGACCCCTGACCTCGCATGTGGTCGGCTTCACCGGCATCGACAACAACGGCCTCGCCGGCATGGAGCAGGGCTTCAACAAGCGCCTGACCGAGGATCCCGGCACGCCGCTGCAGCTGTCCCTAGACCTGCGGTTGCAGCATGTCCTGAAGAAGGAACTGACCGCGACGGTGCAGGAGTTCAGCGCCATCGGCGCCGCCGGCATCGTCTTCGACGTGCGCACCGGCGAAGTCCTGGCGATGGTCTCGCTTCCCGACTTCGACCCGCAGGACCCGACCGGCCTCAACCCCGACACACTGTTCAACCGGGCGACGCTCGGCGTGTACGAGATGGGCTCCACCTTCAAGATCTTCAACACGGCGCTGGCGTTCGACACCGGCAGGATCCGCCCGTCGGACATGTTCGACGCGAAGAATCCGATCAAGGTCGGCCGGTTCACCATCAACGACTACCACAGCCTGCATCGCGCCCTGACGGTGGCGGAAGTGTTCCAGCACTCCTCCAACCTCGGTTCCGTGCGCATGGTGCAGCAGGTGGGCATCGCGGCGCAGAAGGCCTTCATGACCAAGATGGGCTTCACCAAGCCCACCGGTCTGGAGCTGCCGGAAAGCGGCTGGCCGCTGGTGCCCAACCCGTGGCGCGAGGTGAACAGCTACACCATCTCCTTCGGCCACGGCATTTCGGTCAGCCCGATGCACACGGTGGCCGCCGCCGCGTCCGTCATCAACGGCGGCTTCTTCCACAAGCCGACCCTGCTGAAGCGCAACCCGGACGGCGACATCCCGACCGAACAGGTGGTGTCGCGCCAGACCTCCGACATGATGCGGCGCATGTTCCGCTTCGTCGTCACCGAAGGAACCGGCAAGTCGGCCGATGTAAAAGGCTATGTCGTCGGCGGCAAGACCGGCACCGCCGACAAGCAGAAGGGTCGGCATTACCAGAAGAACTCGCGCATGTCGTCGTTCCTGGGCGCCTTCCCCATGCATGACCCGCGCTATGTCGTCTATGTGCTGGTCGACGAGCCCAAGGCGACGGCCAAGACCTACGGCTTCGCCACCGGCGGCTGGGTCGCCGCCCCGGCGGCCGGCCGCATCGTCAAGCAGATCGGTCCGCTGCTGAACGTGCCGACGGTGGACGAAAGCTCGCCCGAGGTGCTGAACGCCACCTACCTGAACGCCGCCGGCTCCACCAACTGGCAGCAGTCCCTGCCTCCCGTCTCCGCCCCACCCCCGTCGAAGGGAAGCACCGTTGCGTCTTTCCCAACTCAGACCAAGCCGCGCTGACGCCACTTTCGGCGCTGCCGACCCCGACATCGCCGGGCTGACCGCCGACAGCCGTGCGGTCAGGCCCGGCTTCGTCTTTGCAGCCCTGCCCGGCGTGAAGGCCGACGGCCGCGCCTTCATCGCCGACGCGCTCGCCAAGGGCGCCGTCGCGGTTCTGGCGCCCGAGGGCACGGAACTGCCCGCCGGCTCCACCGCCATCCTGCTGACCGATCCCCAGCCCCGCCTCGCCTTCGCGCTCATGGCCGCCGCCTTCCATGGCGGGCGCCAGCCGGAGACGGTGGTCGCCGTGACCGGCACCAACGGCAAGACCTCCACCGTCCAGTTCACCGCCCAGATCTGGACGCGGCTCGGCCTGCCCGCCGCCAGCCTGGGCACACTGGGACTGCTCGGCCCCGGTCTGCACGGCTATGGCGGGATGACGACGCCCGACCCGGTGTCGCTCCACCGCGATCTCGCCGCCGCGGCCGGCGCCGGCATCGGCCATCTGGCGATGGAGGCGTCGAGCCACGGGCTGGAGCAGTTCCGGCTCGACGGCGTGACGATCAAGGCCGCCGGCTTCACCAACCTGACGCTGGACCATCTGGACTATCACGGCACGATGGAGGCGTACCGCGACGCCAAGGCGATGCTGTTCGACCGGGTCCTGCCGCCGGGCGGCGTCGCGGTACTGAACGCCGACTCTCCGGAATTTCAACATTTTGCCACCATTTGTAACCACCGTGGACACCGGGTCCTGTCCTATGGTCTGGCCGGAACCGAGCTTCGGGTGACCGGGGTGGAGCCGCTGGCCCATGGCCAGCGCCTCTCCCTGTCCGTGCTCGGCCGCGACGTGACGGTGGACCTGCCGCTGGCGGGTCGCTTCCAGGCCTGGAACGTGCTCTGCGCTCTCGGTCTGGTCATCGGATCCGGCGGCGACGCCGAGCGGGCGCTCGCCACCCTTCCCTCGCTGGAAGGCGTGCCGGGCCGGCTGCAGCATGTCGCGACCCACCCCAACGGGGCGACGGTCTACGTCGATTACGCCCACACGCCCGACGCGCTGGAAACGGTGCTGCGGGCGCTGAAGCCGCATGCCGCGCGCCATCTGGTGGCGGTGTTCGGCTGCGGCGGCGACCGCGACCGCAGCAAGCGGCCGGTGATGGGAGCGCTGGGAGCCAGACTGGCCGACCGCGCCATCGTCACCGACGACAACCCGCGCACCGAGGATCCCGCCTTCGTGCGGGGGCAGGTGCTGGCCGGCGCCACCGGGGAACTGGCCGGAAAGCTGGAGGAGATCGGCGACCGGGCCGAGGCGATCCGCACCGCGGTGCGGCAGCTTCAGCCCGGCGACGTCCTGGTCATCGCCGGCAAGGGCCACGAGCAGGGACAAACGATCGGCACCGAGGTGCGTCCGTTCGACGACGCGGACGAGGCCCGGAAAGCCGTAGCGGAGGTTGGAGCATGAGCCAGGACGAGACGGATAAGACGGTCCTCTGGACCGCGGGGGACGCGGCGGCCGCCACCGGCGGGCGCCTGACCGGCCCGGCCGCCTGGACCGCCACCGGCGTCACCATCGACAGCCGCAAGGTGGCGCCGGGCGACCTGTTCGTCGCCATCCGCGGGCCGAATTTCGACGGGCACGCCTTCGTCGCCGCCGCCCTCTCCGCCGGAGCCGTCGCGGCGCTGGTCGACCATGTTCCGGACGGACTGCCCGCCGACGCGCCGCTGCTGATCGCGTCGGCCGATACGCTGGAGGCGATGGCGGCGCTGGGGGCCGCGGCGCGCGCTCGCTGCGGCGCGCGGATCGTCGGCGTCACCGGCTCCGTCGGCAAGACCGGCACCAAGGAGACGCTGCGCCACGTCCTGTCGGCGCAAGGCACGACCTATGCGACCGAAGGCAGCCTGAACAACCATTGGGGCGTGCCGCTGTCGCTCGCCCGCCTGCCGGCCGCCAGCGCCTATGGCGTGTTCGAGCTGGGGATGAACCATGCCGGCGAACTCGGCCCGCTGTCGCGGCAGGTGAAGCCGCATGTCGCCATCATCACCACGGTCGAGGCGGCGCATCTGGAGTTCTTCTCCGGCGTCGAGGCCATCGCCGACGCCAAGGCCGAGATCTTCGAGGGGCTGGATGCCAACGGCGTCGCCGTGCTGAACCGCGACAACGGGCAGTATGCCCGGCTGGCCGCCGCCGCCCGCCGCCAGGGGCTGACCCACATCTGGAGCTTCGGCGCCCATGAGGAGGCCGACGCCCGCCTGATCGACTGCTCGCTGCACGCCACCTGCAGCGCGGTGACCGCGGTCATCCGCGGCGAGCGGCTGCAATACTGCCTGTCGCTGCCCGGCAAGCATTGGGTGATGAACAGCCTCGCGGTCCTTCTGGCGGTGAAGGCGCTGGGCGCCGACGTCGCCACCGCGGCCCGGTCCCTGTCCAGCCTGCAGCCGGTCAAGGGCCGCGGCACCCGCAAGCGGATCAAGCTGCCGCAGGGCGCCTTCACCCTGATCGACGAGAGCTACAACGCCAGCCCGGCCGCCATGGCGGCGACGCTGGAGGTGCTGGGCAAGATCGATCCCGGTGCCGGCGGCCGCCGCATCGCGGTGCTGGGCGACATGCGCGAGCTGGGCGACCGCGCCGACGCGCTGCACATCGCCCTGGCAGAGCCGCTGCGCGCCGCGCAGGTCGACACCGTCTATGCCTGCGGCCCCCACATGAAGGCCCTGTTCGACCGCCTGCCGGAGGCCATGCGCGGCGCCTGGACCGAGACCAGCCCGGACCTCGCCCCCATCGTGACCGCAGCCGTGAAGGGCGGCGACGTTATCATGGTCAAGGGGTCCCTGGGCAGTCGTACAGGTCTGGTCGTCGATGCGCTCGCGGCACTCGACAGCGGACGCGAAAGCGAGGACAAAGCCGCCTCCCGAACCACCAACCAGCCGCAGGCGGCCGCGCAAGGCCAGCAAGGCCCGCGAGGCTGACGGACCCAAATGCTCTACAACCTCCTCTTCGGACTGGCCGACGTCTTCACGCCGTTCAACCTGTTCCGCTACCTGACCTTCCGCACCGGCGGCGCCGTCATCACGTCGCTGGTCATCAGCTTCGTGTTCTTTCCGCGCCTGATCGCCTGGCTGAAGCGCAAGCAGGGCGAAGGGCAGCCCATCCGCGCCGACGGCCCGGAAAGCCACTTCAAGAAGAAGGGCACGCCCACCATGGGCGGCCTGATGATCCTGATCGCCATGACGGTCAGCACCCTGCTGTGGGGCGACCTGACCAACGCCTATGTCTGGATCGTCCTGCTGGTGACCATCGGCTACGGCCTGATCGGCTTCGGCGACGATTACCTGAAGCTGACCAAGCGCAACACCAAGGGGCTGTCCGGCCGCTTCCGCCTGGGCTGGGAGATCGCCATCGGGCTGGTCGCCTCCACGCTCATCATGTGGGTGTCGGCCCCGCCGCTGTCGGGCGGCGTCGCGGTGCCCTTCGTCAAGGATTTCCTGATCCAGCTGTCCTGGTTCTTCATCCCCTTCGGCGCCTTCATCATGGTCGGCGCCTCGAACTCGGTGAACCTGACCGACGGGCTGGACGGGCTGGCCATCGTGCCGACGATGATCGCGGCCGGCTGCTTCGGCCTGATCTCCTACCTGTCGGGCAACGCCATCTTCGCCAACTACCTGCAGATCCACCATGTGCCGGGTTCCGGCGAGCTGGCGGTCTTCTGCGGCGCGCTGGTCGGCGCCGGTCTGGGCTTCCTCTGGTACAACGCCCCGCCGGCCATGGTCTTCATGGGCGACACCGGGTCGCTCTCGCTGGGCGGCGCGCTCGGCGCCGTCAGCGTGGTGACCAAGCACGAGATCGTGCTGGCCATCATCGGCGGCCTGTTCGTGCTGGAGACGGTGTCGGTGATCGTGCAGGTCGCGTCCTTCAAGCTGACCGGCAAGCGCGTGTTCCGCATGGCGCCGCTGCACCATCATTTCGAGAAGAAAGGCTGGGCCGAACCGACGGTGGTGATCCGCTTCTGGATCATCGCCTCGATCCTGGCACTGGTCGGCCTGTCCACGCTGAAGCTGCGCTGAGGGGGCCTAGGCGATGATCGACCTGTTCTATATGCAGGAGCTGCCCGTCGCGGTGATGGGGCTGGGCAAGTCCGGCCTCGCCACCGCCCGCGCTCTGCGCGACAGCGGGGCGGAGGTGCGGGTGTGGGACGACAACCCCGCCTCCCGCGCCGCGGCGGAGGCCGAGGGCTTCGCCGTGGTCGATCTCGCCACCGCCGACCTGTCTGACCTGACCACCATCGTCTGGTCGCCCGGCATCCCCCACAGCTTCCCCAAGCCGCACCCGGTGGCCGAGCGCGCCAAGGCGATGGGAATCGAGCTGATCTGCGACATCGAGCTGCTGGGCCGGGCGGAGCGCGACTGCGCCTTCATCGGCATCACCGGCACCAACGGGAAGTCGACCACCACCACCCTGATCGGCCACATCATGGCCGCCGCCGGGCGCAAGGCCGCTGTGGGCGGCAACCTGGGCACGCCGGTGCTGAGCTTCGACCCGATCGGTTCCGGCGGCACCTGCGTCCTGGAGATGTCGAGCTACCAGCTGGAGCTGACCCACTCCATCACCTTCGACATCGCGGTGCTGCTGAACATCACGCCCGACCATCTCGCCCGCCATGGCGGGATGGAGGGGTACGTCGCCGCCAAGAAACTGATCTTCCACCGCCAGACCTGGCCGCGCACGGCGGTGATCGGCGTGGACGACGAGCATTGCCGCAAGATCCACGCCGACCTCGTGGCGGCCGGCGACCAGCGCATCTGGCCGGTCTCCGCCCTGGGGCCGGTCGCGGGCGGCGTCTATGCCGCCGACGGCTGGCTGGTCGACGACACCGACGGCGAGGCCGCCCGCGTGGTGGAACTGTCCACCCTGCCCACCCTGCTGGGCACCCACAACTGGCAGAACGCCGCCGCCGCCTTCGCCGCCTGCAAGGCCGCCGGCCTGCCGGTGCCGGCCATCGTCGCGGCGATGGCGACCTTCCCCGGCCTCGCCCACCGCCAGCAGCTGGTCGGCGAGGCGGACGGCGTGCGCTTCGTCAACGACAGCAAGGCGACCAACGCCGACGCGACGGAAAAGGCGCTGGCGACCTTCGACCCGATCTACTGGATCCTCGGCGGACAGGCCAAGGACACCGGACTGAACGGGCTGGAGGGCTATATGGGCCGTGTCCGCCACGCCTTCCTGATCGGCGAGGCGCAGGAACAATTCGCCGCATGGCTTGACGCACAAGGCGTTGCTTATACACGCTGCGGAACGCTGGATATCGCAACCGCGAAGGCGGCCGGTCTGGCTCTGGCGGAACGGCTGGACGGCGCCTGCGTGCTGTTGTCCCCAGCTTGCGCGTCCTGGGACCAGTTTGCCAACTTCGAGAAGCGTGGCGAGGCCTTCGCGGCCTATGTCGCGGGCATACTCGGCGCGCGCGATGCGACGAGCGGGGACGCTGCATGATCACCTTCGACCGTACCGACCAATCCATCTTCGGCCGCTGGTGGTGGACCGTCGACCGCTGGCAGCTGGGCGCCATCGCCCTGCTGATGTTCCTCGGCACCGTCCTGATCACCGCGGCCAGCCCGCCGGTCGCCGAGCGGATCGGCATCCAGGACACCTTCTATTTCGTCGAACGCCATCTGATGATGCTGATCCCGGCGATCATCATCATGGTCGGCGTCTCGCTGCTCAGCCCGCGCGGGGTGCGGAGGGTGGCGCTGGGCGTGTTCCTGTTCTCGGTGCTGCTGGTCTTCGCCACCCTGGTGGTGGGCATGGAGATCAAGGGCGCGCGGCGCTGGATCCACATCCCCGGCCTGTCGATCCAGCCGTCGGAGTTCGTCAAGCCCGCCTTCGCGGTGGTGGCGGCGTGGCTGTTCTCGCTGTCGCGCACCAACCCCGGCTTTCCCGGCGCGCTGGTGTCGATGGTGCTGTACGGCATCACCGTGGCCGGCCTGATCCTGCAGCCCGACCTGGGCATGACCTTCGTCGTCTCCGCCGTGTGGTTCACCCAATTCTTCCTGGCCGGGCTGAACCTGGTGCTGGTGATGGCGCTCGGCGGGCTGGGCGTGGTCGGGCTGATCGGCGCCTATTACACGCTGCCGCACGTCACCAGCCGCATCGACCGCTTCCTCGACCCGCATGCCGGCGACAACTATCAGGTCAACCGCTCGCTGGAGGCCTTCGCCAACGGCGGGCTGATGGGAACCGGCCCCGGCCAGGGCACGGTGAAGTTCTATCTGCCCGACAGCCACGCCGACTTCATCTTCGCCGTCGCCGGGGAAGAGATGGGGCTGATCTTCTGCCTCGGGCTGGTGGTGCTGTTCGCCTTCGTCGTCCTGCGCGGATTCGCGCGGGTCTTCAACGACAACAACTACTTCGTCCTGCTGGCGACCGCCGGCCTGCTGATCCAGTTCGGGCTTCAGGCGGCGATCAACATGGGATCGGCCTTGCATCTTATGCCGACGAAGGGCATGACCCTGCCTTTCATTTCCTACGGCGGCTCTTCGCTGCTCGCACTCGGGTTCGGCATGGGCATGGTACTGGCTTTGACACGCAAACGTTTCGGCCCCGCGGAATGAGGAGGCCGACGGACTTGGACCCCACCGCGCACAAGGTGATCGTGCTGGCCGCCGGCGGCACCGGCGGGCATATGTTCCCGGCCGAGGCGCTGGCGCGCGAGCTGCTGTCCCGCGGCCGCGCCGTGACCCTGGTCACCGACAAGCGCGGCCACGCCTTCGGCGACAATCTGCCGGAGGTGCCGGTCCACCGCATCCGCGCCGCCTCCCCCGGCGCCGGGATCGTGGGCAAGCTGAAGGCCGCCCTGCAGATGGGGCTGGGCCTGCTGGAGGCGCGCGCGCTGATGCGGCAGCTCGACCCGGCGGCGGTGGTCGGCTTCGGCGGCTACCCGTCCGTCCCCACCGTCTATGCCGCCATCCAGTCCAAGCTGCCGGCCCTGCTGCACGAGCAGAACGCCGTCCTCGGCCGTGCCAACCGGATGCTGATCGCGGGCGCCCGCCGCATCGCCGTCGCCTTCCCCGGCATCGAGAAGCTGGGCGAGGCGCAGCGCGGCAAGATCGTCCGCACCGGCAACCCGGTCCGTCCCGCCGTCGCCGCCCGCCGCCTGTCCCCCTACGAGGCGCCGCAGCCCGGCGGCCCCGTCCGCCTGCTGGTGATGGGCGGCAGCCAGGGCGCCCGCGTCTTCTCCGAGGTGATCCCCGCGGCGCTGGCCCTGCTGCCGGACGACCTGCGCGCCCGCATCCATCTGGCGCAACAATGCCGCCCCGAAGACCTGGAGGCCGCCCGCGACGCGCTGGAGCCGCTGGGCCTCGCCCGGCTGGAGCTGCAGACCTTCTTCCGCGACGTGCCGGAACGGCTGGCCGCCTGCCATCTCGCCGTCACCCGCGCCGGCGCCTCCACCATCGCCGAGCTGACCTGCGTCGGCCGTCCGGCGATCCTGGTGCCCTATCCGCACGCGACCGACGACCACCAGACCGCCAACGCCCGCCATCTGGCCGAGGCCGGCGCCGCCTGGCTGGTGCCGCAGCCCGCCTTCACCGCGAGCGCGCTTGCCGAACGGCTGTCCGCCCTGCTGGCCGACCCGCAGTCCCTGGCCGTCGCGGCACAGGCCGCCCATGGCTGGGGCACCGCCGACGCCGCCAGCGCCCTGGCCGACGCCGTTCTGGCGATGCTGGACGGCGGCAAGCGGACGCTTCACGGCGCCGGCGCCGGGTCCGACCAGACCACGACCGACCACGACCGATCCCACAACGCCCGGCGGTCTGCCGCCGGCGCCAGCGCCAAGGGGGCCGCGGAATGATCAAAGCCAGGACTCTGACCCGACCGACGCCGCGACCGCTGCAGGACTGGCCGGCGGACATGACTCGGACCGAGGGCGGCTGGTACAACCGCCCGGGCTGCCCGCTGGTGCCGCGCTTCCTTGCCGAAGGCGGTTTCCTGCGCGACCGCCTGTCGATGATCCACGGATCGCAGCCTCTCCCCAACGACCTGTCCGACGAGGCGGTCGACGCCACCCTTCGCCTGATGCTTCGCCGCGGAAAGTAAGCCTGACATGCGCGCCCTCCCCCTCTCGATCGGCACCATCCACTTCGTCGGCATCGGCGGCATCGGCATGAGCGGCATCGCCGAGGTTCTGCGGAACCTGGGCTATACCGTCCAGGGCTCCGACCTCGCCGAGAACGCCAACGTCAAGCGCCTGCGCGAACTGGGCATCAAGGTGTTCGTCGGCCATCGCGGCGAGAACATCGCTGGTGCGGCGGTCGTCGTCGTCTCCTCCGCCGTCAAGCGCGACAATCCGGAAGTGGTCGCCGCCCGCGCGGCCCTGGTGCCGGTGGTTCGCCGCGCCGAGATGCTGGGCGAGCTGATGCGCCTGAAATGGGCCATCGCCATCGGCGGCACCCATGGCAAGACCACGACCACCTCGATGGTCGGCCATATGCTGGAGCACGCCAATCTCGACCCGACCGTCATCAACGGCGGCATCATCAACGCCTACGGCTCCAACACCCGGCTCGGCACCGGCGACTGGATGGTGGTGGAGGCGGACGAGAGCGACGGCACCTTCGTGAAGCTGCCGGCCTGCATCGCCGTCGTCACCAACATGGATCCGGAACATCTGGACTTCTACGGCACCTTCGACAACGCGCGGGCCGCCTTCGACAGCTTCGTCCAGAACATCCCCTTCTACGGCTTCGCGGCACTCTGCATCGACCATCCCGAAGTGCAGGCGATGATCCCCCGCGTGTCCGACCGCCGCATCGTCACCTACGGCTTCTCGCCGCAGGCCGACATCCGCGCGGTGAACGTGGAGCTGGGCCCCGACGGCGCCAAGTACGACGTGCTGATCTACGACCGCCACACCGGCGAGAGCCGCGCCATCGCCGGCGTGCGCCTGCCGATGTACGGGCCGCACAACGTCCAGAACTCGCTGGCCTGCTTCGCGGTCGGCAACGAGATGGGCCTGCCCGACGTGGTGATGCGCGACAGCATGGCCAAGTTCCAGGGCGTGAAGCGCCGCTTCACCAAGACCGGCGAGGCCAACGGCATCACCGTCATCGACGATTACGGCCACCACCCGGTGGAGATCGCCGCGGTGCTGAAGGCCGCGCGCACCGCCGGCACCGGCCGCACCATCGCCGTGGTCCAGCCGCACCGCTATTCCCGCCTCGCCGCCCTGTTCGAGGAGTTCTGCACCTGCTTCAACGACGCCGACGCCGTGATCGTCGCCGACGTCTATGCCGCCGGTGAGGCGCCCATCGAGGGCGTCAGCCGCGACAGCCTGGTGGAGGGCCTGCGCATGCACGGCCACCGCCATGTCGTGGCCCTGCACAACCAGCAGGAGCTGGCGCAGGTGGTGCGCGAGATGGCCAAGCCCGGCGACTTCGTCGTCTGCCTGGGCGCCGGCAACATCACCCAGTGGGCGAACGCCCTGCCGGGCGAGCTGTCGGCCCTCTACGGCGCCGGCCGATGACGGCGGCGCCGCGCATGAGCCTCCCTGACGGCCATCTGATCCAACGGATGCCTGCAGTGCGCGGCCGGCTGACCGCCGACGCCCCGCTGGCGCCGGTGACGTGGTTCCGCGTCGGCGGCCCGGCGGAGGTGATGTTCCGCCCGGCCGACGCCGACGATCTCGCCGACTTCCTGGCGGCCGTGCCCACCGAGGTGCCGGTGACGGTGATCGGCGTCGCCTCCAACCTGCTGGTGCGGGACGGCGGCGTGCCGGGCATCACCATCCGGCTCGGCCGCGGCTTCACCGACATCGCGGCCGATGGGATGACGCTGACCGCCGGCGCGGCGGCGCTCGACCTCAACGTCGCCATGGTCGCCCGCGATGCCGGCATCGCCGGGCTGGAGTTCCTGTCGGGCATCCCCGGCACCATCGGCGGTGCCTTGCGCATGAACGGCGGCGCCTATGGCCGCGAGCTGGCCGACGTGCTGGTCTCCGCCACCGCCGTTGCGCGCGACGGCCGGCGGCTGGAGTTCAGCCATGCCGGCATGGGCTTCACCTACCGCCACAGCGCAGCGCCCGAGGACTGCATCTTCACCGGCGCCGTCCTGCGCGGCGAACCCGGCAACCCGCTGGAGATCGCGCGGCGCATGGCGGAGATCTCCGACAAGCGCGCCGACAGCCAGCCCGTCCGCTCGCGCACCGGCGGTTCGACCTTCAAGAACCCTGACGGGTATAAGGCTTGGGAACTGATCGACAAGGCCGGCTGCCGCGGCCTGTCCATCGGCGACGCCCAGGTTTCGGAAAAGCACTGCAACTTCCTCATCAACAACGGCACGGCCACCGCCGCCCAGTTGGAAGCGCTGGGCGAGGAGGTTCGCCGCCGCGTGTTCGAGACCAGCGGCGTGACGCTGGAATGGGAAATCAAGCGCATCGGCGTCCCCGCCGCCGAAGGAAGCACCGCCCAATGACCGAAGCCCTTCTCCACGCCCACAAGAAGCATGTCGCCGTCCTGATGGGCGGCTGGTCGGCCGAGCGCGAGGTGTCGCTGGTCAGCGGGGCCGGCGTCGCCAAGGCGCTGGAAGAGGAAGGCTACCGCGTCACCGCCATCGACGTGCAGCGCGACCTGGGCGGGCTGATGCACGCCCTGTCCAACCCGCGCCCCGACGTGGTGTTCAACGCCCTGCACGGCCGAGGCGGCGAGGACGGGACGATCCAGGGCGTGCTGGAGTTCCTGGGCCTGCCCTACACCCATTCCGGCGTCCAGGCGGCGGCCATCGCCATGGACAAGGCGATGACCAAGCGCGTGCTGGACACCGTCGGCATCCGCTCCCCCAAAGGAATGGTGCTGTCCCGTGGGGAGATCACCGGCGGGGCCCACCCCATGCCGGCGCCCTATATCGTCAAGCCTGTGGACGAAGGCTCGACCGTTGGCGTAACCCTGGTCCGCGAGGGGCAGAACAGCCCGGTCGGCGACGCGTGGACCTTCGGTGAGCGTGCGCTGGTCGAGGAGTTCATCCCCGGTCGCGAGCTGACCGTGGGCGTCATGGGTGACCGCGCTTTGGCGGTGACCGAGATCGTCTTTCAGGCTCAGGTCTACGACTACACCGCGAAATACAGCGCCGGCCATGCCGTCCACACCATCCCCGCCGCGGTCCCCGAGGCCGTCGCGGAGGAGGCGAAGCGGCTGGCGGTGCTGGCGCACCACACCCTGGGCTGCCGGGGTGTCTCGCGCAGCGACTTCCGCTGGGATGACAGCCGGCCGGGAACGGACGGGCTGTACTTCCTCGAGATCAACAACCAGCCGGGCATGACGCCCCTGTCGCTGGTGCCCGAGCAGGCGGCGCATGTGGGGATCTCCTACGGCGCGCTGGTCGGCTGGCTGGTGGAGAATGCCGCATGTCAGCTCGCCTGATGGCCGATCCGGACTTTCGTGCCGCCGCTGCCGGCGCGCGCGCCCGGGACGAGATGCCGACCCCGCCACGCGCCATGGCCGCGTCGGCGCAGAAAGGCAAGCGGCGGCGCGCCTGGCCGCGCTGGACCCGCTCGGCCGTCAAAGCGGCGCTGATCCTGGTGCCGGTGCTGGGGCTGACCGCCGCCGCCGGCACGACCTGGAAGCGCGGCACCCTGGCCGATACGCTGGACGCGGCGCGCGACAGCGTCATCCAGACCACCGGCGACCTGGGCTTCCGCCTGTCGGAGATCCTGGTTGTCGGCCGCAGCGAGACGGAGCGCGACGCCGTGCTCGACGCGCTGGGCGTGCGCCGGGGCGAGCCGATCCTGTCCATCGACCTCGCCGAGGCCAAGCAGCGGCTGGAAGAGCTGCCCTGGGTGTCGTCGGCCTCCATCGAGCGCCGGCTGCCCGGCTTCCTCTACATCCGCTTGTCGGAACGCCAGCCGATGGCGATCTGGCAGCATGAGCGGCAGTTCACCGTCATCGACCGCGCCGGCCGTCCGCTGGCCGACGCGGCGGAGTTGGCGCGCCGCGGCAACCAGCGCATCGAGACGCTGCCCCAGGTGATCGGCGCCAACGCCCCGCAGCAGGTCCATACCCTGCTGTCGGCGCTGGACAGCGCCCCCACCGTCGCCCCGCTGCTGTCCTCGGCCAGCTGGATCAGCGACCGGCGCTGGAACCTGCAGCTCAGCAACGGCGTGACGGTGAAGCTGCCGGAGGGCACCGCGGAGATGCGCCGCGCCCTTCAGCAGCTGGAGCAGATGCATGCGGCCAGCCATGTGCTGGACCGCGACATCGTCGCCATCGACCTGCGGCTGCCCGGCCGCGCCGCGATCCAGACCTCCGCCACCGCCCAGCTTCCGGGCTGGGACGATGAGGCGAAGAAGAAGAACGGCAAGAAATCGTAGGGACGGACCGGCGCCGGGCCTTTCCGGGGGAAGCCCGCCGCCGGCGGACAGGAGTAGAGGGGACGTTTGGGGGGCATGTTCGGGATGGGATTCAACGGCGCCAAGAAGCCGAAGCGGCCGGCCCGTGGCGGGATCGTCACGGCGCTGGACGTCGGCTCGACGAAGGTGTGCTGCGTCATCGCGCGGATGGAGGAGCCCGGCTCCCTCCGCGTGATCGGCGTCGGCCACCAGATCGCCACGGGCATCCGCGCCGGGACCATCATCGACATGGAGGCGGCCGAAACCTCGATCGGCGCCGCCGTGCATGCCGCCGAGCAGATGGCCGGCGAGACGGTGCACGACGTGGTGGTCAACCTGTCGATGGGCCAGCCGCGCTCCCACGCCTTCACCGCCACGGTCCCCGTCTCCGGCCAGGAGGTGACGGAGGGCGACATCCGCCGCGCCATGGCCCATGCCCGCACCCTGCAGGCCGGCCCCGATCAGGCGCTGATCCACACCATCCCGCTGGGCTTCAGCCTGGACGGCAGCCGCGGCATCCGCGACCCCAAGGGGATGAGCGGCCATTCGCTGGGCGCCCAGCTGCATGTCGTCACCGCCGCGGCCGGCGCCATCCGCACGCTGCACGCCTGCATCGCCCGCTGCCACCTGAACATCGAGTCCATCGTGGTCAGCCCCTTCGCCTCCGGCCTCGCCTGTCTGGTGGAGGACGAGATGGAGATGGGGGCGGCCTGCGTCGACATCGGCGGCGGCGGCACCACCATCTCGATCTTCGCCGAGGGCAATCTGGTCTGGACCGGCTTCGTGCCCTTGGGCGGCCGGCACGTCACCAACGACATCGCCCACGGGCTGGCCACGCCGCTGGTCCATGCCGAACGGCTGAAGGTGCTCTACGGCAGCGCCCGGGTGAACCCGGCCGACGAGCGCGAGATGATCGAGGTGCCGCAGATCGGCGAGGACGAGCGCAGCGGCAGCGGCACCGCCAGCCACCCGCGCTCCTTCCTGGTCAGCATCATCCAGGCGCGGATGGAGGAAATCTTCGAAGAGGTGCGCAGCGCCATCGAGCAGTCGGGACATTCCCGGCTGGTCGGCCGGCGCGTCGTGCTGACCGGCGGCGCCAGCCAGTTGCCCAACACGCGCGACATGGCCGCCCCCATCCTGGACAAGCAGGTCCGCATCGCCCGTCCGACCCGGATCGCCGGCCTCAACGAGGCGCATGGCGGACCGGCCTTCGCGACGGTCGCGGGCCTTCTGCTACACGCCGTCCGCAACCCGACGGAGCTGATGGTGACCGGCCAAGAGGCGGTCGCGTCCACCGGGCTCATCGGCCGTGTCGGCCTGTGGCTGCGGGAGAATCTGTAGATGACTCTTCCCGCCGCCATCCACCGATTCCCGAACGGACAGACACCGGACACAACCGGGCGCCGTTCGCGGCATATCAAACATCAAACCCAACGAAAACAGGTTGTGGAGGCCTGAACAGCATGATCAACGTGACCATTCCCCAGATCGAGCCCGAGCTGAAGCCGCGCATCACCGTGTTCGGCGTCGGCGGCGCTGGCGGCAACGCCGTCAACAACATGATCAAGTCGAACCTGGAAGGCGTGGACTTCGTCGTCGGCAACACCGACGCGCAGGCGCTGAAGGGTTCGCTGTGCGAAAAGCGCATCCAGCTGGGCACCGGCACCACCCGCGGCCTCGGCGCCGGCTCCAAGCCGGATGTCGGCCGTGCGTCGGCCGAGGAGCAGATCGACGAGATCGTCCAGTATCTCGAAGGCTCCAACATGGTGTTCATCACCGCCGGCATGGGCGGCGGCACCGGCACCGGCGCTGCCCCGGTCATCGCGCGCGCGGCCCGCGAGCGCGGCATCCTGACCGTCGGCGTCGTCACCAAGCCCTTCCATTTCGAGGGCGGCCACCGCATGCGGCTGGCCGAGGGCGGCATCGCCGAGCTGCAGCAGTATGTCGACACCCTCATCATCATCCCGAACCAGAACCTGTTCCGCATCGCCAACGAGAAGACGACCTTCGCGGACGCCTTCAAGATGGCCGACGACGTTCTGCATTCGGGCGTCCGCGGCGTCACCGACCTGATGGTGATGCCCGGCCTGATCAACCTGGATTTCGCCGACATCCGGTCCGTCATGACCGAGATGGGCAAGGCGATGATGGGCACCGGCGAGGCCAGCGGCGAGCGCCGCGCCATCGAAGCCGCCGAGGCCGCCATCTCCAACCCGCTGCTGGACGACGTGTCGATGAAGGGTGCCCGCGGCGTCCTCATCAACATCACTGGCGGCTACGACATGACCCTGTTCGAGGTCGACGAGGCCGCCAACCGCGTCCGTGACGAGGTCGATCCCGACGCCAACATCATCTTCGGCTCGACCTTCGACAGCTCGCTGGACGGCGTGATGCGCGTGTCGGTCGTCGCCACCGGCATCGACGCCGCGGCGATGAGCAACCCGCGCACCCTGCACCCGGTCAACCTGTCGCTGGTCCCCGGCGACCGCGCCAAGAAGCCGGCCGCTCCCGGCAACCTGACCGGCGCGCCCGCCGCCGCCCCGGCTTCGGCGATCCCCAGCGCCGCCGCCGGCCTGCGCACCCCGCAGCCGGTGACCGCCGGCGCCGCCGCGATCCAGCACGACCCGGCCCAGCAGCATGCCCCGCAGCCGCAGGCCCCGCAGCAGCACGCCGAGGCGCCGAAGCCGGCCGGCGGCCCGCTGCACGGCGAGAACCAGGGCGGCCACTTCTTCGCGCCGAAGCCGGCCGATGCCGGTCCGCGCCAGCCGGTGACCGTCGGCGCCGCCCCGCTGTCCGCCCCCCAGCCGCAGCAGCCCGCCGTCCAGCAGCATGCGCCGCAGGCCCACCAGCAGCAGCCGCAGCTCCAGCCGCAGCCGCAGCAGGCTCCGGTGGCCCAGCAGCATCACCACCATGCCGCCCCGCAGGCCCACCAGCCGCATCCGGGCGGCCTGTCGGTCGGCCCGGCCCCGGCGCCGGCCCCCGCACCGGAACCGGCCCCGGCCCGCAAGGGCAACTTCCTGTTCGGTCTGGTGACCGGCCTCGGCCGCAAGTCCGAACCGGCGCACCCACCGGCCCCGCAGCCGGCGCCCCAGGCCTACCAGCCGCAGCCGGCCCCGCAGCAGTACCAGCCGGCTCCGCAGGCCTATCCGCAGCAGCAGCCGGCCTACCCGCAGCAGCCGCAGGCGCCCCAGGCCTACCAGCCGGCCCCGTCCTACCCGGCCGCCCCGCAGCAGGCTCCGGTCTATCCGCCGCAGCAGGCGGCGCCGCAGCAGGCTCCGCAGGCGCCCAGCTATCCGGCCGCTCCGCAGCCGATGGCCCCGGCCCCGCGCGCCGACGCCAAGCCGGGTGAGCAGGAGGAACTGGACATCCCGGCCTTCCTGCGCCGCCAGGCGAACTGAGCACCCACCGTTCCGGACCGCCGCGGAGCCTCCCGCGGCGGTCGGCCGATCCCGGCGAAAGCCGGAGATAACCGCCGTCGCCGCAGCCTATCAATCGCGGCGCCGGCGGCTCCACAACCTGACCGAACCTTTCGGACCCCGGGACGCCTGCGTGCGTCTCCGGGGATTTTTTGTTGCATCACTATTGTGCGTATACCCGATTGCTTGCAGACCGCACCTCTTTTGCCCTGCAACAAACGGTAACAATGAGTGATTTGCCGATTTCCGAACCCAAGTGTTACCTATCAGCATGGTCGAAAGCGAAAGCCGCCGACGCGATGATCTCCCAAGATCATGCGGCGCGGCGTCGCCGGGAACCTCCCTTTCATGACCAAGATGGAAAAGACATCGTGGCCAACAATCGCAGCAACGCGGACGGTATGTTCCAGCAGACCCTGAAGAAGTCGGTGACCATCGCCGGCGTCGGTCTGCATTCGGGCGTCATCGTCACGCTGACGATTTCGCCGGCCGATGCGAATTCCGGGATCACCTTCCTGCGCAGCGATCTCCGTGGCGCCGCCGCCGTCATTCCGGCGCGCTGGGACACGGTGGTCGACACCCGCCTGTGCACCGTGATCGGCAACGAACACGGCACCACCGTCGGCACGATCGAGCATCTGATGTCCGCGCTGGCCGGCTGCGGCATCGACAATGCCGTCGTCTCGCTGGACGGCATCGAGGTGCCGATCATGGACGGCAGCGCCGCCCCCTTCGTCGCCGCCATCGAGCAGGCCGGCATCGCCGTGCAGAAGGCCCCGCGCCGCGTCATCCGCATCCTGAAGCCGGTCGTCATCGGCGACGGCGTGAAGAGCGCGTCCTTCACCCCCGACGTCGCGACCACCTACAGCTTCGAGATCGACTTCGACAGCGCCGCCATCTCCCGGCAGGCGCATGCGCTGGAGATCGACACCGACAGCTTCAAGGACGAGATCAGCCGCGCCCGCACCTTCGGCTTCCTGCACGAGGTGGAGGGGCTGCGCAAGATGGGCCTCGCCCGCGGCGGCTCGCTGGACAACGCGGTGGTCATCTCCGGCGACACGGTGATGAACGCCGAGGGCCTCCGCTTCACCGACGAGTTCGTGCGCCACAAGATCCTGGACGCCGTCGGCGACCTGTATCTGGCCGGCGCCCCGATCGTCGGGCATTTCCACGGCGTGCGGTCCGGCCATGCCCTGAACAACCAGCTGCTGCGCGCCCTGTTCGCCGACCGCAGCGCCTGGCGCTACGAGACGGCGGTGTCGCTGCCGGTGGCGCGCCGCGGCCTGGAGCAGCTGGCGGTCGCCTGACCACAGCCGTTTTCGGTTGGGCCTGTTTTCGATTGGGTTTGCCCCTGCCCTCCCCTACCGGGGAGGGCTTTTTCTTTGCGCGCACTCCCCTCCCCTGCCGGCAGGGAGAGTCACGCAAAAGAAAGCGCCCTCCCCTTTCGGGGTGGGCGCCGGTCTCATTTCCACAGCTGCTTGCCGTTTTCCGAGTTATTTCAGTATTTTAAGTAATTTTCTTCATATGGCGCTTCGAGAACACTGAAATTGCCCTCTCCCGGGACGGGAGAGGGAGTGCCCCCTACCCCGCCGCCACCAGTTCCGCTTCGCTGCCGGCAAATTCACCGAAGCGGGTGTCCTCCTTCAGGATGTGCTTGCCTAGCCAGTCGGAGCAGAACAGGAACACCTCCTCGCCGCTGATGGCGCCACCGTTGACGCGGAAATCGTCGCGGTAGCTTTCGACCTGTCGGGTCAGACGGTCGTGCAGGGCCTTGTGCGCGGCGAAGGTCGGGTAGTTCAGGCGCTGCATCTGCGCCTCCTCCTCCGCGAAATGGTGGCGGGTGTAGACGATCAGCTCGTCCAGGATCGCTTCGATCAGGGCGGGGTCCTGGCGGTTGGCCTCGTCATACAGCTTGTTGACGATACCGATCAGGACACGGTGATCCTCGTCCAGAGCGTCGTTGCCCACGCTCATCCAGCGCGACCACTGAATTGGCTCCATGGCGTTTCCTTCGTCCCCCTTCGTTGGCTGCCAGGCAGGCGGATGCGGGCGTTGGCCGCCCGTCGGCACCGCCCGGGATCCGGGCCGGGGCCGCCTGCCTGGCATCGTTTGGCTTTCGACTATAAGCGTTGTCTGATCTCACTCCCCCTGTCCCCGTCCGTCAATCCGACCGAACGGAGATGCGACATTTTGGCAATGCGGCGGACGAAGCGTCGGGTCAACCGCCGATCTTGGCCAGCCATTCATCCTCGGTCAGGATTTCGACACCCAGATCCTTGGCCTTGGCCGCCTTACTGCCGGCATCGGCCCCGGCGACCAGATAGTCGGTCTTGCCGGAGACGGACCCGGCGACCTTGGCGCCCAGCGACTCGGCGCGCGCCTTTGCCTCCGACCGGGTCATCCGCTCCAGCGTGCCGGTGAACACCACCGTCTTGCCGGCGATGGGGGAATTTCCGGCCTTGGGCGCTTCCGCCTCCAGCACGGTCAGCCGCTCCATCAGGCCGCGGACGATGGCGAGGTTGCGCTCCTCCGCGAAGAAGCCGGCCAGCTCCTCGGCCGCGACTTCGCCGACATCGGGGGTGGCGACCAGATCGAGCCAGGGCTGCCCCGGCAGCTGTCCGGCCGCCCGCTCCATCGCCGCCCGCCAGTCGGCCAGCGTGCCGTAGCGTTCGGCCAGCGCCTGGGCCGCCGGCTTCTTCACGCCCTTGATGCCCAGCGAGGCGATGATGGTCTCCAGCCGCAGCGCGTCGTTGCCGGCATAGAAGTCCAGCTTCGCTCCGCAGTCGGGATCGGCGAACCAGCCGAGGATGGCGTCGGCGGTCGCCCGCCCCACCCCCTTCAGCTCATGCAGGTCGCGCCATTCCTGCCCCGGCATGGCCTGTTCCGCCGCCAGCATGCCGTCGACCCAAGCCGCCATCGTCCTGTACTGCCGGGCCAGCGACTTGGCCGTCACCTCGCCGACATGGCGGATGCCCAGCGCGTAGATCACCCGGTGCAGTTCGATGCCGTTGCGGCGCTGCTCGATGGCCTTGAACAGGTTCTGGACCGACTTCTCCTTCCAGCCCGGCCGGCCGATCAGCTCAACGCGCCCTTCAAGCGTGAAGATGTCGACCGGCGACTTGATGAAGCCTTCCTCCCAGAATTCCTCGATGATCTTCTCGCCCAGCCCTTCGATGTCGAAGGCGTCGCGGGACACGAAATGGCGCAGGCGCTCCTTGGCCTGGGCGGCACAGATCAGGCCGCCGGTGCAGCGGCGCACCACCTCGCCCGCCTCGCGGATGGCGAGGCTGCCGCAGACCGGGCAGGTCTCCGGAGCCACATAGGGGACCGAGTCGGCCGGGCGCTGGGACAGCACCACCTCCACCACCTGCGGGATCACGTCGCCGGCGCGCTGGACGACCACGAGGTCGCCGACGCGGATGTCCTTGCGGGCGATCTCGTCCTCATTGTGCAGGGTGGCGCGGCTGACCACGACGCCGCCGACGGTGATGTCCTCCAACTCGGCGACGGGGGTCAGCGCGCCGGTGCGGCCGACCTGGATGGTTATGGCTTTCAGACGGGTCTGCGCCTGCTCCGCCGGGAATTTATGGGCGATGGCCCAGCGCGGCGCCCGGCTGACGAAGCCGAGCCGCTGCTGAAGCTCCAGGCTGTCGACCTTGTAGACGACGCCGTCGATGTCGAAGGGCAGGCCGGCGCGCCGCCGGCCGATGCCCTCGTAATAGGCCAGCAGCTTGTCCTTGCCGTCGCACAGCTCCGCCGGCCGGTTCAGCTGGAAGCCCCAGCCCTTCAGCCGCTCGCGGATGCCCCATTGCGTCTCGGCGATCGGCTCCGACAGCTCGCCCAGCGCATAGCCGAAGAAGCAGAGCGGCCGGGCGGCGGTGATCGACGGGTCGAGTTGGCGCAGGCTGCCGGCCGCCGCATTGCGCGGGTTGGCGAACAGCTGCTCGCCTTTCTCGGCGCGGGCGGCGTTCATCGCCAGGAAGTCGTCGCGGCTCATATAGACCTCGCCGCGGACCTCCAGCACGTCGGGGAAGGGTGCCGGCAGGCGGTGCGGCACGTCGCGGATGGTGCGGACATTGGCGGTGACGTTCTCGCCCTCCGCCCCGTCGCCGCGGGTGGCGGCCAGCACCAGCTCGCCCTTCTCATAGCGCAGCGAGCAGGACAGCCCGTCGATCTTCGGCTCCGCCACGAAGGTCAGCGGCGCATCGTCGGACAGGCCGAGGAAGCGGCGGACGCGGGCGTCGAACTCCGCCACATCCTCGGGCGCGAAGGCGTTGCCCAGCGACAGCATCGGGATGGCATGGCGCACCTTGCCGAAGCCGGCCGCCGGGGCGGCGCCGACGCGCAGGCTGGGCGAATCGGCGCGGCGCAGGTCGGGGAAGCGCGTCTCGATGGCGAGGTTGCGGCGGACCAGCGCGTCGTAATCGGCGTCGGAGATCTCCGGCTGGTCCTGCTGGTGATAGAGCCGGTCATGATGGGCGATCTCGGCGGCCAGCGCCGCCAGTTCCGCCGCGGCCTGATCCGGGGTCAGCGCCTCGACATCGATGCTGCGGGGATTGGGCGGCGTGTCGAACAGGTCCTGCATGGCGCGTCTCGTGACGAATCGGGGGCTTCCCGCGGAGGCTTCCGGGGGGCCGCGCAGGATAGCGCCTGCAGACCGGTTTCGGGAGTCCATCGGGGCGACGGCCGGCGGGAGTCCCTATATACTGACGGGCACATCTTTTCGGAGTCCGCCTGCCTGATGAGCAAAGCCCATGTCCCGGACCTGCGCATCGACGACCGCATGATCGTCGCCGCCGCTCTGGACCGCATCCTCTACGACGACCCCGACCATTTCGCGGCGGAGGACGCGCGCACCGTGCGCCGCCTGATCCCCTACGGCCGCTCCGGCTGGCTGCGGCTGGGCTTCCGTGCCGAGACCCAGGGCCCCTCGATGAAGGGCGAGGCCGCGGGGGTCGGCGACGTGCGGATGGAAGGCGACAAGAAGGTGGTGGAGGGCAGCGTCGGCGAATCGACGGCCTGGCGCTGTGGCCAGTACAAGATCACCAACCATGGCGGCGACCTGGAAATCTGGCAGGTGATGAGCGACGAATATGCGCCGGAACCGAAGGGCGCCCGGCTGGAATTCGACGCGCGCGGCGAGCCGGAACGGCTGACCTTCTTCCAGCCGCGGGACATCGAGCTGCGGATCCCCTTCACCAGCCTCGCCGTCGGCGTGCGGCTGGGCGGGTGGCAGTTCTGGAAGCAGGTGGCGAGTTAGACCCCCACCTATCCTCCCCGCGGGGCGGGGAGGGACTGCCGCCGCCTTCGCAGCAAGCAGTTGCCCAAACAAGCATTTACCCCCTCCCCGCCCAGCGGGGGAGGGTTGGGGTGGGGGCAATCGAAGACGGCGATTATCCGCGAAGCCCCCAAAACACACCCTCACCCCTGACGGTAGTTCGGCGACTCGTTGGTGATGGTGATGTCGTGGACGTGGCTTTCGCGCAGGCCCGCGTTGGTGATGCGGACGAACTGGCACTTCTCGCGCATCTCGGCGATGGAGGCGCTGCCGGTGTAGCCCATGGCCGCGCGCAGGCCGCCGACCAGCTGGTGGATGACCGCCGACACCGGACCCTTGTAGGGGACGCGGCCCTCGACGCCTTCCGGCACCAGCTTCATGGTCGAAACCTCCTGCTGGAAGTAACGGTCCGCCGAGCCGCGCGCCATGGCGCCGACCGAGCCCATGCCGCGATAGCTCTTGTAGGAGCGGCCCTGGAACAGGATGACCTCGCCCGGGCTCTCGTCGGTGCCGGCGAACAGGCTGCCCAGCATGGCGACGCTGGCGCCGCCGGCGATGGCCTTGGCCAGATCGCCCGAATACTTGATGCCGCCGTCGGCAATTACCGGGATGCCGTGCTTCTCGCACTCATCCACCACGTCCATCACCGCGGTCAGCTGCGGCACGCCGACGCCGGCGATGATGCGGGTGGTGCAGATGGACCCCGGACCGATGCCGACCTTGACGGCGTCCGCACCGGCGTCGATCAGCGCCTTGGCCGCTTCGGCGGTGGCGACGTTGCCGGCGATGACCTGGGTATAGCCGGACATGGCACGGGCGGCGCGGACCTGCTCCAGCACCTTGGCGGAATGGCCGTGCGCGGTGTCGACCACCAGCACGTCGACGCCGGCGTCGAACAGCGCCTCGGCACGGGCCAGACCGTCATTGCCGGTGCCGGTGGCGGCGGCGACGCGCAGGCGGCCCTTGCTGTCCTTGCAGGCGTTCGGATAGGCCTGCGCCTTCTCGATGTCCTTGACGGTGACGAGGCCGATGCAGCGGTAATCCTCGTCGACGACCAGCAGCTTCTCGATCCGGTGCTGGTGGAGCAGGCGCTTGCCTTCCTCCTGGCTGACGCCCTCGCGGACCGTCACCAGCTCCTTGGTCATCAGTTCGCTGACCGGCTGCTTGGGATCGTTGGCGAAGCGGACATCGCGGTTGGTCAGCATGCCGACCAGCTTGCCGCTGCCGAGCTGGTCGCGGCTCTCCACCACCGGGATGCCGGAGATGCGATAGTCGGCCATCAGCTGCAGCGCGTCGGCCAGCGTGGCGTTCGGCGTGATGGTGATCGGGTTGACGACCATGCCCGATTCGAACCGCTTGACCTTGCGGACCTCCTCGGCCTGCTGCTCGATGGTCAGGTTGCGGTGGACGACGCCGATGCCGCCGGCCTGGGCCATGGCGATGGCAAGCCGGCTCTCGGTCACCGTGTCCATCGCCGAGGACATCAGGGGGATGCCCAGCTCGATGGTCTTCGTCAATCTTGTCCGGGTGTCCACGTCGTTCGGCAGGACCGAGCTTTCGGCCGGAACCAGCAGCACGTCGTCGAAGGTCAGGGCTTCGCGGATTTTGGTGTCGCGCGCCATGTGTGAATCTCCCGGAAGATAAACGTGGCGCACTTATACACAAGACCATGGGCTTGTGAACCCGTGCGCACACAGCATCTGTTATGCAAGTGCGAAAAGAGTTGTAGTCAGTCGTTCACATTGCCGCCGCGGAAGCCGGTGGCGACGACGTAGGTCTCCGACGACTCCGCACGGCTGGCCGGCGGCTTGGCGTGCTTGACCACGGCGAAGTCGCGCCGCAGCCGGTCGAGCAGCGAGCGCTCCGCCCCGCCCTGGAACAGCTTGGCGACGAAGGCGCCGCCGGGGGCCAGCACCTCCTCGGCAAAATCATAGGCGGCCTCGGCCAGTCCCATGATGCGCAGGTGGTCGGTCTGCTGGTGGCCGGTGGTGGGGGCGGCCATGTCGCTCAGCACCAGGTCGGCCGGGCCGCCCAGCGCTTCCTTCAGCTTGTCCGCCGCGCCTTCTTCCAGGAAGTCGGCCTGCATGGTGGTGGCGCCGGGCACCGGGTCCATGGGAAGGATGTCGAGCCCGACGACCTTCCAGCCGTCCTTGGCGGTCTGCACCCTCTCCACCGCGATCTGGGTCCAGCCGCCGGGGGCGGCGCCCAGATCGACCACGCGCTTGCCGGGGCCGAGCAGGCGGAACTTCTCGTCCAACTGCAGCAGCTTGAAGGCGGCGCGCGAGCGGTAGCCGCGCTTGGTCGCCTCGGCCACATAGGGGTCGTTCAGGTGGCGCTCCAGCCAGCGCTTGGAGGATTCCGTGCGCTTGCCGGCGGTCTTCACACGGACCGTGGCACGGCGCCCGCCCGGGCGCGTCGACGGAGTCTTTTCGGTCATGATCGCTGCAGTTCCTCGGTCATCCGGCACGGGCGGGGGAACCGTCTCCCCTGCCCGGCTTATACAATTCCGGCCGCTCGCCGGCCAAATCCGGTCACTCGCCGGCGGCCCCCATCAGGTCCACCAGAATCCCTTCGCGCAGGCCGCGGTCGGCGATGCGCAGCCGCTCCACCGGCCAGACGTCGCACAGCGCATCCAGCACGGCGCAGCCGGCGACCACCAGATCGGCGCGGTCCTGCCCGATGCAGGGATGGCGGGCGCGGCCGTCGAAATCCTGCGAGACCAGATGGTCGATCACCGTCCGGGCATGGTCGACGCGCAGATAGCTGCCGTCCACCGCCCGCCGGTCATAGCGGCAGAGCCCCAGATGCACGCCGGCCAGCGTCGTCACCGTGCCGGAGGTGCCGAGCATCTGCACCTTGCCGGCGGCGATACGGTCCTGGATGCGGTTGCGCGCCTCGAACGGGGCGATGGCGTCGGCCACCGCCTCCACCATCTGGTCGTAATTGACGCGGGTGACGTTGGGGCCGCCATACTCCTCGGTCAGGCCGATCACGCCGCAGCGGATGGAGGTCTGGTCGAGCAGGCGCGGCACCCGCCCCTTTTCCACCGCCAACCACATCAGTTCGGTGGAGCCGCCGCCGATATCGAACACGATGGCATAGGGATGGGTCGGCTCCAGCAGGGCGGCGCAGCCGGCGAGCGCCAGACGCCCTTCCTCCTGGCTGGAGATGATTTCGAGGGAGATGCCGGTCTCGCGCTCCACCGCCTCGACGAAGGCGGCGCCGTTGGCGGCACGGCGGCAGGCTTCCGTCCCCACCGCGCGCACGGATGTCACCCCGCGCCGTTCGATCTTGGAGCCACAGACCCGCAGAGCGGCGATGGTGCGCTCCATCGCCGGTTCCGACAGATGATCGTTGCGGCTCAGCCCCTCGCCCAGCCGAACGATGCGGGAAAAAGCGTCGATGACGCGGAAACCGCCGGGTGCGGATTTGGCGATCAGCAGCCGGCAATTATTGGTGCCGAGATCCAGGGCGGCGAAGACCGGGCGCGCCAGCGCCGACGAACGCAACCGTCCGGTGTCGTTCTGCCGCTCGCTTTGCACCTGTAGATCCACGTACCGTCCCCGCTGCGCCTAAAGAGCGGAGTGTAACCCGGATCGCAGTCCGGCGGGAACCCCTCTCGACCCCGATCCCGCCGGCCGGACCCCGCAGGTCTCCCCTGCGCGTGTTACTGGGCTTTGACGAAGGGGCAGGCGCTGGTTTCCAGCGGCAGGAAGGCTTCGGCTGCCGGGATGCTGCGGACCTGCTTGTAATAGTCCCACGGCGCCTTGCTCTCCGCCGGGGTCTTCACCTGGTACAGCTCAAGGTCGTACAGCACGCGGCCGTCCTTACGGATGCTGCCGGGGGTGCCGAAATAGTCGGTCGGCATCGCCTTCATCGCGGCGGTGACGGCCTCGGCATCGGTGCTTCCCGCCGCCTTGACGCCCTTCAGCCAGTGCAGGGTGGCGAGATAGGTGTTGGCCTGCTCCTTGGTCGGCATCTTGCCCTGGCGCTCGAAGAAGCGCTTGGACCATGCCCGCGTCTGGTCGTTCTTGTCCCAATAGAAGCCGCTGGTGACGTACAGCCCCTTGGCGAGGTCGAGGCCGAGGGAGTGGATGTCGGTGATGAAGACGATGTAGCCGACCAGCCGCTGTCCGGACTCGGTTAGCCCGAACTCGCCCGCCTGCTTGATGGTGCCGATGGTCTCGGCTCCGACATTGGCGAGCGCCACCACCTTGGCGCCGCTGCCCTGGGCGCTCAGCAGGTAGGACCCGAAATCGCTGGTGCCCATCGGGTGGCGCACGCCGCCGACCACCGTGCCGCCGGCCTGTTTGATCGCCTCGGTCGCCGCCTTCTCCATCGCCGAGCCGAAGGCGAAGTCGGCGGTGATGAAGTACCAGCTGGTGCCGCCCGACTGTACCACCGCCTTGGTCGTGCCGACCGCCAGCGACGCGGTATCGTCCGCCCAATGGATGCTGTAGGGCGAACATTGGGCGTTGGTCAGTTCGGTGGTCGTGGCGGCGCTGATCATCAGCACCTTCTTTTTCTCGCGGGCCACCGCCTGTACCGCCAGCGCCACGGAAGAGACCGGGATGTCCGTCACCATGTCGACGCCATCGACGTCGAACCAGCTGCGCACGATGTTGGACGCCACGTCCGGCTTATTCTGCATGTCAGCCGACAGCACCTCCACCGGCCGGCCGAGCACGCTGCCGCCGAAATCCTCCACCGCCATCCGGGTGGCGAGGACCGCCCCCTTGCCGCCGATGTCCGATGCGAATCCGGCCTCGTCCGCCAGCACGCCGATGCGCACCGGCTTGGCGGTCTGCGCCTGCGCGGACAAGGTCGTCCCGGACAACGCCGTTGTGGCGAGCAGAGCCGCCAGCGCCAAAGGCTTGAGCAACCGACCCATGCGATCCTCCCCCATCCTCGTTTTGTGTGACGGGCGTGTGCCGACCTGCGGCGTCCTGCCGCACCGTTCGAGTCCGTGGATAGCGGGATTTGGTTTCATGCGCAAACAGTATCGTTTGAAACGTCTTGCTTCGAGCTTTGCCTCGCCTGTCTCGGGAAGGGGTAAAGCTCTGGGCAAAACAAAAGCCCTCGCTCCGAGATGGGGCGAGGGCTTTCGCAGCGGGCATCTACGGCCCGGATGAAGTCGCCAATCAGGCGAAAGAAATGGAAACTGGAATCTCAGTTATATCGGCCGAGCAGATCGGCATAATCAGGTAAGCGCCGGTGGAGTCATGATCTTACTCACCCTCCCTGGTATCGGTCTCTACTGTTCCGCCCAAGCTATCCGCTTGAACGGTAAGGCGTTTCCGATGCTCGCTCACTTCACCTCGATGTCGATTACTGTAAGACGAAGCCTGCTCCCCTTTCACAGAGCTGTCAAGAAAATCGCATGCTGCGCCGCAACGCCATCGGAGGAGATTCCATCGGCAGTCTCCGAACGGGGGAGGGCTGGCCTTTTGCCAGGGGCGCACCCACCTTGTGGGCATGCCGGAACACGATGAGAACACATGGGGCGGACGGGTCGCGCGATATGCGCGGGTCGGCACCGCCGTTGGCGGGCTGGCCGCGCGGCTGGCGGGCGAGCGCGTGCTGGGAATCCGCGTGGAGCGGGAACGCCACGCGGCGGAACTGCGCGCCGCACTCGGCGGGCTGAAGGGGCCGCTGATGAAGGTGGCGCAGATCCTGTCCACCATCCCCGACGCACTGCCGAAGGAATACACCCAGGAGTTGGCGCAGCTTCAGGCCGATGCGCCGTCGATGGGCTGGCCCTTCGTCAAGCGGCGGATGGCGAGCGAGCTTGGCCCCAACTGGCAGTCGCGGTTCCAGAGCTTCGAGCACACGGCCGCCGCCGCCGCGTCGCTGGGCCAGGTCCACAAGGCGATCGGACCGGATGGGCGGGAGCTTGCCTGCAAGCTGCAGTATCCCGACATGGCCTCGGCCGTGGAGGCCGACCTGCGGCAGCTGGGCCTGATCTTCGCGATCTTCGAGCGCACCGACAGCGCCATCTCCACCCGCCAGATCCAGGCGGAGATCGGCGCCCGCCTGCGCGAGGAGCTGGATTACGAACGCGAAGCCAAGCACGCCCGCCTCTACCGGTCGATGCTGGACGGGACACAAGGCGTCCATGTGCCGGACGTGGTGCCGGAGCTGTCGACCAAGCGGCTGCTGACCATGGGCTGGGTGCATGGCCGCAAGATCCTGGACTTCGTCGCCGAGCATCCGGAAGCCCGCGACGAACTGGCGATGAACATGTTCCGCGCCTGGTACGTGCCCTTCTATAATTACGGCGTCATCCATGGCGACCCGCATCTGGGCAACTACACGGTCCGGCCCGACCGCTCGATCAACCTCCTGGATTTCGGCTGCATCCGCGTCTTCAAGCCCAGCTTCGTGAAGGGCGTGATCGACCTCTACAACGCGCTGCGCACCGACAACCGCGAGCAGGCGGTGGAAGCCTACCGCACCTGGGGCTTCGTCAATCCGTCGAACGAGCTGGTCGACGTGCTGAACATCTGGGCGCGCTTCGTCTATGCCCCGATCATGGAAGACCGCCAGCGCAAGATCGAGGAGACCAACGGCGGCCATTACGGCCGCGAGACCGCCACCAAGGTCCATGCCGAACTGCGCCGCGTCGGCGGCGTCGAGATCCCGCGCGAGTTCGTCTTCATGGACCGCGCCGCGGTGGGGCTGGGATCGGTCTTCCTGCACCTGAAGGCGGAGCTGAACTGGTACCAGATGTTCCAGGGGCTGATCCGCGACTTCGATGTCGAGGCGCTGACGGCACGGCAGAGCGCGGCGCTGGCGGCGCAGGGGCTGCCGCAGGCGGAGTGAGGGAGTGGTGGGCGAATGCCCCCTCCCTAACCCTCCCCTCTTCGAGGGAGAGGGAACTCCGCTGCTCCCGCACTGAATCCCCTCTCCCGCCATAGGCGGGGAGGGTTAGGGAGGGGCATAGGTTCGCGGCCCCCAAACCCTTCCCATCCGCCCACCGTTCAGTCTATAGCTTGCCCCTCCCATGAAGACCGCCGACTTCGACTTCGACCTGCCGCCCGACCGGATCGCCGAGCATCCCGTCCGGCCGCGTGACGCCGCCCGCCTGCTGGAGGTGGGCCCGACCTTGCGCGACTTCATCGTGCGGGACCTGCCGACGCTGCTGCAACCGGGCGACCTGATGGTCGTCAACGACACCCGCGTCATCCCCGCCCGGCTCGACGGCCGGCGCGGCGAGGTCGCGGTGGAGATCACGCTGCACAAGCGGCTGGGCGAGCGGGAATGGGCGACCTTCTCCAAGCCCGGCAAGCGGCTGAAGCCCGGCGACACCATCGACATCGCAGACGGTTTCGGCGCCGAGGTGATCGCCAAGGACGGGATGGAGGTGCGGCTGCGCTTCTCCGCCGGCGGGGCGGAGCTGATGGAGGCGCTGCACCGCCATGGCCGGATGCCGCTGCCGCCCTACATCCGCCGCAAGGCCGACGAGGGCGACAATGCCGATTACCAGACCGTCTTCGCCGCCCGCGAAGGCGCCGTCGCCGCCCCCACTGCCGGTCTGCATTTCACGCCGGAGCTTCTGGCGGCGCTGGACGAACGCGGGGTGCGGCGGGTGCCGGTGACGCTGCATGTCGGCGCCGGCACCTTCCTGCCGGTGAAGGTCGACGACATCGCCGACCACAAGATGCACAGCGAATGGGGCGAGATTTCTCCGGAGACCGCCGCCGCGGTGAACGAGACGCGCAAGGCCGGCGGCCGCATCGTCTCTGTCGGCACCACGGCGCTGCGCATCCTGGAGACGGCGGGGCGCGAGGACGGGACGCTGATCCCGTTCAGCGGCGACACCGACATCTTCATCACCCCCGGCTACCGGTTCCGCATCGTCGATCTCCTGTGGACCAACTTCCACCTGCCGAAATCGACCCTGTTCATGCTGGTCTGCGCCTTCGCCGGCTATGACCGCATGCGGGCGGCCTATAGCCACGCCATCGACACCAACTATCGCTTCTTCAGCTATGGCGACGCCTCGCTGCTGCACAGGACGGACCCATCATGACCGGCATCGGCTTTGACCTTCTGGCGACCGACGGGCGGGCGCGGCGCGGCCGCGTGACCACCGCCCACGGCACCATCGAGACGCCGGCCTTCATGCCGGTCGGCACCGCGGCGACGGTGAAGGCGATGACCACCGACGCGGTGGCCTCGACCGGTGCGGAAATCCTGCTCGGCAACACCTATCACCTGATGCTGCGCCCGACGGCGGAGCGGGTGGCGCAGCTGGGCGGACTGCACCGCTTCATGAACTGGGACAAGCCGATCCTGACCGACAGCGGCGGCTTCCAGGTGATGAGCCTGTCCGACCTGCGCACCATGTCGGAGGAAGGCGTCACCTTCAAATCGCACCTGGACGGCAGCCGCCACCACCTGACGCCGGAGCGCTCCATCCAGATCCAGCACATGCTGGACAGCAACATCACCATGTGCCTGGACGAATGCACGCCCTTCCCGGCGACCGAGGCGCAGGCCGAATCCTCCATGCGCCTGTCGATGCGCTGGGCACGGCGCAGCAAGGACGCCTTCGTCGAACGGCCCGGCTACGGCCTGTTCGGCATCGTCCAGGGCGGCATCTATCCGGAGCAGCGGGCGGAGAGCGTCGCCGCCCTGACCGACATCGGCTTCGACGGCTACGCCATCGGCGGGCTGGCGGTCGGCGAGGGTCAGGAGACGATGTTCCGCGTGCTGGACTTCACCGAGCCGCTGATGGTCAAGGACCGCCCGCGCTACCTCATGGGCGTCGGCCGGCCGAGCGACCTGATCGGCGCGGTCCGGCGCGGCGTCGACATGTTCGACTGCGTGATGCCGACCCGCTCGGGCCGCACCGGTCAGGCCTTCGTCCGCCGCGGCACCATCAACATCCGCAATGCCCGCCATGCCCATGACGAGCGTCCGCTCGACGCGGAATGCAACTGCCCGGCTTGCCGCAGCTACAGCCGGGGCTATCTGCATCATCTGTTCAAGGCGGACGAGATGCTGGGGCCGATGCTGCTGACCTGGCACAACCTGCATTACTACCAGGACGTGATGCGGACGATGCGGCAGGCCATCGAGAACGGCAATTTCGAGGAGGTCGCCGGCGCCATGGAAGCCCGCCTGAACGAAGGCGACATCGAGGCGACCCTGGACCCCATCGCCAAGCCCGGCAAGCCGCCGAAACAAGGCCGCCCGCCGAAGAAGGACCGGGCGGCGGAGGAAAAGACCGATGAGTGAGAACATCTATGCCGGCCTGACCCAGCTCGGCGGCTCCACAATCCAGCCCAAGACCCCGGAAGAGGCGGTGCTGGAACGGGTGCCGAACCCGAACCCCGGCGATCCCTATTGCGTGCGCTTCACGGCGCCGGAGTTCACCTCGCTCTGTCCGATCACCGGCCAGCCGGACTTCGCCCATCTGGTCATCGACTATGTGCCCGGCGACTGGCTGGTCGAATCGAAGTCGCTCAAGCTGTTCCTGACCAGCTTCCGCAACCATGGCGCCTTCCACGAGGCCTGCACGGTCGGCATCGGCAAGCGGCTGGTGGACGAGCTGTCGCCGGTGTGGCTGCGCATCGGCGGCTATTGGTATCCGCGCGGCGGCATCCCCATCGACGTCTTCTTCCAGACCGGTGAGCCGCCGAAGGGCGTCTGGATCCCGTCGCAGGACGTCCCGACCTACCGTGGCCGCGGCTAAGCCCGCCCCACTGGCTTCCGCCGACCCGGCGCGGTTGCGGGACGCCATCCGCGACCGCGCGCTGGCGGTGGGTTTCGACGCGGTCGGTTTCGCCCCCGCTGCTCTGGGGCCGGAGGCGCGCGAGCGCCTCGCCCGCTTCGTCGCCGAGGGACGGCACGGCGACATGGGATGGATGGCCGAGCGCAGCGACCAGCGCAGCCATCCGCAATCCCTGTGGGACGAGGCGCGCACCGTCATCGCGCTCGGCACCAGCTACGCCCCGCACGACGACCCGCGCCGGCTGGCGGAGCATCCCGACCGCGGCATCGTCTCGGTCTATGCCCGCAACCGCGATTACCACGACCTCGTGAAGGGGCGGCTGAAGACCCTGGCGCAATGGCTGGCCCACCAGACCAAGGCCGGGGTGAAGGTGTTCGTCGACACCGCCCCGGTGATGGAAAAGCCGCTGGCGGCGCAGGCCGGGCTGGGCTGGCAGGGCAAGCACACCAATCTGGTGTCGCGCGACCATGGCTCCTGGCTGTTCCTGGGCGAGATCTACACGACGCTGGAACTGCCGCCCGACCCGCCGGCGCGCGACCGCTGCGGCTCCTGCGACCGCTGTCAGGTCGCCTGCCCGACCGCGGCCTTCCCGGCGCCCTACCAGATCGACGCCCGGCGCTGCATCAGCTACCTGACCATCGAGCACAAGGGACCGATCCCCGACGATCTGAAGCCGCTGATGGGCAACCGCATCTACGGCTGCGACGACTGTCTGGCCGCCTGCCCCTGGAACAAGTTCGCCCGCGCGACGACCGAGCCCGCCTTCCTGCCGCGCGCCGAACTGACGGCGCCGCGGCTGGCCGATCTGGCGCAGCTGGACGATGCCGGCTTCCGGCAGGTGTTCAGCGGCTCCCCCATCAAGCGCATCGGCCGCGACCGCTTCGTCCGCAACGTGCTGGTCGCCATCGGCAACAGCGGCGATCCGGCTCTGCGCCCGGTGGCGGAAGCCCTGTGCGAGGATGCGAGCGACGTGGTGCGCGAGGCGGCCGGGTGGGCAGCAGGTCGGTTGGCCGGGGCGGCACGCACTTCAGCATGAGGCCGAAGCCGTTGTGCTATCATCCGGTCCCGCATCATGGGGCAGAACCGGTGGAGGCCAACCATCAATCCCATCCCGACAGCATCGCATGACTACGGTCCGGCCCATCCCGACGAACTGAGCGCCGTCGCCCGGCTTGCCCGGCTCGGCTTCGGGCTGTCGCGCGACCTGTTCGACCGTTATGCGGCGCTGTTCGGCCCCGACACCATCCGGCTGCTGAGAATCCCGCTGGCCACCGGCACCATCCCGGCCGCCTGTGCGGCGCACTGGATAATGGACCAGTGGTTCGGCGGCCGGCCGGTCCCGGTGCAGGCGGTCGCCATGGTGGCCGTCGATCCGGCGATGCGCGGCGCCGGCCATGGCAAGGCGATGATGCGGTCGCTGCTGACGGAGGCGCGTGCCGCCGGGGCGGCCCTGTCCGTCCTCTGCCCCGCCACGCTGCCCTTCTATCGCGGGCTTGGGTACGGCTGCGGCGGCGTCACCTGCCAGTGGAGCGCGCCGCCTGCCGCCTTCGCCGCCACGTCGTCCGGCGCCGCCGCCCTTCGGCCTGCGGATCCGCTCGATGCCGTGCCGCTGGCGCTGCTCCGCCGTCCATTGCTGGCGGACGGCAACGGATTGCCGGAACGGACGGAGGCGCTGTGGACGCTCGCGCTCTGCCCGGACGGCGAGCCGGCCGACCTGTTCCGCAGCGATGACGGCTACATCGCCATCGTTCCGCCGCGGGACCGGAAGCTCGCGGTCGCCGATCACTGCCTGCCCTCCGGCCCGACGCTGACTGCGGCGATGGGGGTGCTGGCGGGCTTCCACGCCCAGGTGGATCGCGTGACATGGTGCGGCGGCCCCGACGACCCGCTGGCGCTCCTGGCCGGTGACGGCCTGCGCCTGGATGGGCGGGAGGAATGGATGGTCCGTCCGCTGGATGTCGCTGCGGCGCTTGAGAAGCGGGGTTATCCGGCCGGCCTGGCGGAATCGGCCACCTTCGAGATAAAAGATTCGTTAATTCTCGATAATTGCGGGCAATACCACCTTGAGGTTGCCAACACCAGAGGGAATATCTCTCAAACAGGGCAAGTTGTCGAAGCACCGGTCCGGATGGCGATCGGCACCTTCGCCACTCTGTTCACGGGGCACGCAAGCGCTCGCGCATTGTGGCGGGCTGGATTGCTTTATGGTGAAGAAAAGATGATCGACCGGCTGCATCGCATATTTTGCGGCGCGGCGCCCTGGATGCCCGATCGCTTCTGAAATAAGGCGGTTTCCTGACCTGAATCAAACCGGACGTTAACCGACCTGTGGTTCAATCGGATGATGATCGGGAGAAAAGCGTCTGCGAAACGGCGACGCGAGCGGGGAGTCCACCATTCATGACGATCGGAACGCGGATCGCGATTGGCTTCGCCACCGTGCTGCTTCTGACGGTTGGCGTGGCGTTCGTCGGCTGGAACAGCCTCAGCACCTATGCCGAACGCGTCGATCTGGCGGCCCACACCGCCGATCTCGACACGCGGCTGAAGTCGGTGCGGCTGGAAGAGGCGCGCTTCGTGACCGAGCGCGACGCCAAGGCCGCGGCCAACGTTCCGGGCATGCTGGATGCCCTTCAGGCCGAAGCGCAGCAGACCCGCGCCGCGCTCGCCGAGGGAGAGGGCCGGCGCCTGCTGGACGAGGTGCGCTCCGGCATCGACGGCTATCGCGCCGCCTTCACCAACTTCGTCGCCCAGGACGCCGAGGCGCACGCCCGCACCGCCAGCATGGAGACGCGCGCGCGCGCCCTGCGCGAGATCGCGGAGAAGATCGGCGCCCAGCAGTCGGAGCGCTATGACCTGAACATGGCCAGCAAGCGCGACGCCGACGCCGAACTGCGCCATGCCATGGACACCGCCGAGCGCGCCAACCGCGTGATCGAACGGGTGCTGGAGGTCCGCCGCCGGCAGAGCGAGCTGCGCCGCAATCCCGAGGAGGCGCTGGCCGCCCAAATCCTGGAGGCGCTGGACGAGTTGGTGCAGACCACCGACACCGTCGCCAAGGACCTCGTCGGCACCAACGACGAGGCGCTGGCCGCGCGGATCGCCGACGACACGCGCGCCTATCACGACACCGTGCAGGCCCTGCGCGGCCGGGGAGCCGCGGCGCTGGCCGATGCCGGGGTTGCCGCCGGTCTGGACGAGGCCGCCCGCGGTGTACAGGAGCGCGCCGTGGAGCTTCAGCAGAACCAGGCCATCGTCACCGAAGCCCTGCGCGAAGCCTCCAAATTCGCCCAGAGCGAGGTGAACGAGGCGGTGATGCTGCGCGGACTGGCGATGCGTCTGGTCCAGGACGCCCAGGGCGCGATGCTGGGCCAGCGCGACTTCCTGCTGTCCGGCACGCCGGATGCCACCGCCGGCGCGAAGGCGGCGGTCGCCGCGGCGGTCAAGGACATCCTCGTCATCGCCGGGCAGGCCGGATCCGTGCTGGTCGACCAGGAAGGGCGCGCGCTGATCGCCGCCATCACCGACGCCGCCCACGCCTTCGATTCGGAGTTCGCAGCGCTGTCGTCCGCCTCCGCCAAGCAGCACGAGGCGTCGGCCGCCATGGCGCGGGCCTCCGCCGCCGTCAGCGGACAGGTCGGCCAGTTGGTCACCCTGCAGCGTGAGGACCGCGAGGCCGGCCGCGCCAGCGCCGGGATGGTGATCGCCATCGGTGCCGCCGTGGCCCTGCTGCTGGGCGCGCTGATGGCCTGGATCATCGACCGCGCGATCACCCACCCGTTGCACGCCATGACCGGGGCGATGGGCCGGCTGGCCGAAGGCGACCTGACGGTCGAAATCCCCGGCGGCGACCGCAAGGACGAGCTGCGCCACATGGCCGCGGCCATGACCATCTTCAAGGACAATGCCCTGGAGATGCGGCGGATGGAGCGCGAACGCGAGGAGATGCGCATCCAGATCGACGCCGACCGCCGCCGCACCATGAACGAGTTCGCCAACGGGTTCGAACAGGCGGTGTCCGGCGTGGTGATGTCGCTGACCGAATCGGCCGGCTCGCTGGGCCGCGACGCGCAGGAGATGTCGTCGGACGCCGCGCTGACCACCGCCAAGTCGACCGCCGTCGCCACCGCCTCGCAGCAGGCGACGGCGAATGTCCAGACCGTCGCCGCCGCGGCAGAGGAGCTGTCCGCCTCCATCGCCGAAATCTCGCGCCAGCTGAACGCCAGTTCCGCCACCGCGTCCGGTGCGGCCGACAAGGCGGTGCAGACCAACAGCATCGTCGAAGGATTGTCGCTTGCCGCGGAGCGAATCGGTCAGGTGGTCGGACTGATCGGCGAGATCGCCGAGCAGACCAACCTGCTGGCTCTGAACGCCACCATCGAAGCGGCCCGCGCCGGCGAGGCCGGCAAGGGCTTCGCCGTGGTGGCGACGGAGGTGAAGAACCTCGCCGGCCAGACCGCCAAGGCGACGGAGGAGATCTCCGCCCAGGTCGCGGAAATGCAGACCGCCACCTCCAGCGCGGTGGAGGCGATCCGCACCATCTCCGAAGCGGTGACCGCCATCAGCGGAACCGTGACCGACATCGCCCATGAGATGGAGCAGCAGGGCAGCGCCACCCGCGAGATCGCCCAGAATGTCCAGCAGGCCGCGGAAGGCACCCAGCAGGTGATGCGCAACATCGCCGAGGTGACCACCGCCGCCACCAAGACCGGCGGCGCCGCCGATGCGGTCCTGAACGCCAGCCGCACGCTGGCCGCCCAGGCCGACCGCCTGCGCGGCGAGGTGCAGGGCTTCCTCGACAAGGTGCGGACGGCGTAACGCCGTCAGGAGGCCAACGTCCGCGGCTTCCCGTTCAGGCGGCGGCCGGCGAGGGCCAGCGCTGGATCGGCGCGCGGGACAGCGAGGAGTTGCCGTAGGCGCGCAGCGTGGTGACCTCCGCCCCGATCCAGTCCGGCAACGGAACGGTCTGGTCGGGGTCTTCCAGCTCGACCTCCGCGATGACCAGGCCGGTGTTCTCGCCGTGGAAGACGTCGATCTCCCAGCACAGGCCGTCCTGGCAGTGACGGTATCGCGTCTTGTCGATCACCCGCCCTTCGCAGCCATGGAGCAGCAGGCGGCGAGCGAAATCCAGCGAGAGAGGATGTTCCACCTCTTCGCGGCAAGCCCCCTGCTTCATGGATTTGATGGTGAGCGTGGCGCGGTCGTCGGCGATGCGGACGCGGACCGTGCTGATGCCGTCGGACGGTAGGTATCCCTGGACGATTCGCACCCCGTCCCGGCAGATATGCCGGACGTCCTTGCGGACCAGGAACCGTCGCTCGATTTCCAGTGCCATGACCAGGCCCTTCGGACGAACTCGCCGACGACCCTAGCCGAAAGTCCCGCCCGCCTTCAACCTCGCTGCCCTGTGTGCGACGCAACCGAGACTGCATGCGGGCGTACTATGCCGTGACGATCGGTCGCAAATGCGACCGCTTCGGTGCTATCCTGGAGCGATGAACGCCGAGTCCTCCGCAGACATCCTCCAGGCCACCATTCCCTGGGCGGTCCTGTTCGCCTTCTACGGGCTGCCGCTGCTCCATGTGGCGCTGTCGCGCCGCGGTGGCGGCTGGCGCCCGCCTGCGGGATCGCGCTGCCCCTTCGGCCCGCGCGCCGGCTGGCTGGTGATGGTGCTGATGCTGGGGCCGGTCGGGTGGCTTATGTTCGCCCTCCGCCGGCCCCGCCGGGCATCAAACGGATAGGACGGGGATCAGATCCGGCCCATCAAAAGCAGAACGATCAGGACAATCAGCAGCACACCGAGGATGCCGCTGGGACCGTAGCCCCAGCCGCGGCTGTGCGGCCAGGCCGGGACGGCGCCAAGAAGAAGCAGAATCAAGATGATGAGCAGAATCGTGCCGAGCATGGCCTTCTCCCTTCTGGTGGAGCGTTCGTGACGGACAAGCGGAAACGGAACGGGTATCCGTGGACATTGTTCCTGTCCGGCTCGAACGTGACCGTTCTCCACCACCAAGGGAGGTCCCCAAGGGGGATGCGGCTCCTCCGGCGCTCTCCGAACGGCGGACTGCGGTTCTTCGGCCGGTCGGCCCCTGTTGACGGACCGGCCGCGGCGGCTTAGGCTGGCATCATGATCATGCATCGCTTCGACGGCATTCTGCGAATTAGCGGCCCGGTTCTCCTTTGAGAGCCGGGGATTTCGCTCGTCCGTTTCGCAGAACCGTCTGAAGGCACGATCACGCCATGTCCAACACCGTGAACACCGCCGTTGCGTCCGCTCCGGACGCGCGCGCCACCGCGCCCGGCCGCCGGGTCGCCTTTTCCCTGGTCGCCGATGCCGATCCCGGCACCTTGCCCCGCGTTCTGGAATTCGTCGCGAAGCGCGGGCTGGTTCCGCTCGCCCTGCACAGCCGCCTGACCGACGATAGGCTCGCCATCGCAATGGAAGTGGGCGACCTGCCCCAGGCGGAGACCGACCATATCGGCCGCTGCCTGGGACAGATCCCGATGGTGGCGCGGGTCACCGTTGCGGAGCTTGCCGCCACCGCCTCCGCCGCGGAACTGGTTGCGGCGGAGTAACGGCTGCGGGAGTAACGGTCGGAAAGCCGGTCAGACCGGCTTCCGCGGCTCCTCTCCCGGCACGGCGGCGTCCGGCTGTTGCGGCTCCGGCGAAGGCTCGGACGCCGCCGGCTCAGGGCCGGGTTCCTCGATCTCCGTCCGCATCAGTTCCGCGGCACTCTGCAGTTTGCGGAACTGGAGGACGGAGAAGGGCAGCATCGACAGATAGGCCAGCCCGACGATGGACAGCGTCCACCAGGGCTGGCTGACCAGCATCGCCGCCAGCAGGCCGACGCCGGCCAGAGCCGGCACCACCCATTGGGCCGGCACGCGGGCGCCCTTGAAGGAGAAGGTCGGCAGGGTGCTGACCATCAGCCCGCCGATCAGCAGGGTCCAGGGCACGATCACCGCCGGATGGCCGAGGAACTGCGGCCCGATCTCGAAGCCCAGGATCATCGGCAGCAGGACCAGACCGGCGCCGGCCGGCGCCGGAACGCCGGTGAAGTAGTTGTAGGCCCAGGGCGGCAGGTCGACCACGCCGAGTCGCGAGTTGAAGCGCGCAAGGCGCAACGCGCAGCACACGGCATAGGCCATGGAGGCGATCCAGCCCAGGCTCCCCGCCCCGTTCAGCCCCCACAGATACATCATGAAGGCCGGCGCGACGCCGAAGCTGATGGCGTCGGACAGGCTGTCCAACTCCTCGCCGAACTTGCTCTGCCCGTTCAGCAGGCGGGCGATCCGGCCGTCCAGCGCGTCCAGGATGGCGGCGATGACGATGGCGATGACCGCCGGCTCCCACCGCTCCTGCATGGCGAATCGGATCGCGGTCAGGCCGGAGCAGAGCGCCAGCACCGTCAGGACGTTCGGCAGCAGGTGGTTGATCGACAGCCCCTTCAGCCGCGGGTGCGGCCGGCCGGGGCGGCGCGCCCGGCGCGGGCGGAAGATCTGCTGGCGGAAGACGGGCGGTCGTTTCATCGCCGCACATCCCCCTGCCGTTGCGGTTCCGTGCCGTCCAGGTCGGCCAGGATCGTCTCGCCGCCGATGGCGGTCTGGCCGACGCAGACCAGCGGGGCGACGCCGTCCGGCAGGTAGATGTCGGTGCGGCTGCCGAATCGGATCAGGCCGAACCGCTCGCCCGCCTTCACCTCCTGCCCCGCCTTGACCCACCACAGGATGCGGCGCGCCACCAGACCGGCGATCTGGACATAGGCGATCTCGCGCCCGTCGGGCAGGCGGTGGCGGAAGGCCATGCGCTCGTTCTCGTCGCTGGCCTTGTCCAGCGCGGCGTTGACGAAGGTGCCCTTGTGGTATTCGGCCGCCACGATGGTGCCGTCGGCCGGCACGCGGTTGACGTGGACGTTGAAGACGTTGAGGAACACGCTGATCCGGGTCAGGGGCTTGTCGCCCATGCCCAGTTCCTTCGGCGGCACGGCCTGGACGATCATCGTCACGCGCCCGTCGGCCGGGCTGACCAGCAGGCCGGGCCGGGTCGGCGTCACGCGGTCGGGATCGCGGAAGAAGTAGGCGCACCAGAGCGTGAGGACCAGCCCGATCCAGCCGAGCGGCGCCCAGACGGCGAGACCGAGAACCAGGGAGACCACGGCGAAACCGGCGATGAAGGGCCAGCCGGCACGGTGGATGGGGACGACGACGGTATCGATGGCGGACATCGCCTGCTTTCTTCGTATTTTCAGACCACAGCGAACAGCCATTCTAGACGCGCGTTCCGAGCCTTTACAGAATTTTAGCTGGCGAAGCCCATGCTGTCGTCTCCGTCGCCCCTGAAGCCGAGCGTACCGCCTTGTCCGTTCCCGATCTGAAGACCATTCAATCGCTGGCCGAGGTGCCCGACGGCGCCCTGCCGATCAGCCCCGGCTCCATCGAGATGACGCCGGAAGGCGTGCTGGGCATCGCCAAGCCGCCCCGCCCCTGCAAGCTGACCTTCATGGCCGACGGCCTGCCCTTCAACGTCGCCGTCCGCCACGAGAGCGAAGAGGAAGGCGGCGGGTCGATCTGCCAGATCTGGGCCGATGTCGGCCATGTGCCCTACACCGCCCAGGCGCCGGAGCGCCGCCGCGCCCTGCTGGCGGTCCTGCGCGGGATCGAGGGACTGCCCACCGTCCGCTTCATCGTCCAGGGCGGGCAGAAGATCATCCTGTTCTCGGAAATCAGGCTGGAACACCACGCCTCGCCCGAGGACCTGTTCCACCAGACCACCCTGGTCCTGCAGGAAGCGCGTCCGTTCCTGCGGCTGCTGGGGGAGTATCTGTAAACGGGACGGCCGGACGCCTTCAGCCCTCCGGCCAGAACGCCTCATCCATAAGTTGGGCGAAGCTCCACGGGCAATGCACCGGGAAAACCGCTTCGTCGAAGCCTGTTTCGGCAGCGGCATCACGCCGCGCCAAGCGGTATGCGTCGGCAATCGATTCGTCGAGTTTCGATTTTAGGCTTGGATTGTCGCGCAGGTGCGTCTCGATCTCGTCGCGGCTGTTGGCGACGGACAGACGCCAGGAGTTCCCGCGCCGCGCCGGCTGATGTGCCCATTTCAGCAGATGGTGCAAGAGCACGCGCAGCCGGCTGATCAACTCGCGTTTCTCGGTCTTGCCCATGCTCTCGATCTCCTCGGCGATGTGCTCGATGTCCGCCGCGTCGAGTTTGCCGGCCCGCAGGAGGGCCGCCTGTTCGTTCGCCCAGGCGTAGAAATCGCGGTCGTAGAGGCTGCTTCCGTCCATGGCCCACCTCCCCACATCGCCGCCGCGCGCGGGCCTCGGGCCGGAGGCTTACGTCCCCGACCCGATGCCGCGCATCGCGCGTGCTTACTTCGGAACCTTGCCCTGCACGCCCTCGACGTACCAGTCCATCTTCAGGATCTGCTCGTCGGTGGCGGTCTTGCCTTCCGGGATCACGACCTTGCCGGCCTGGTCCTTGACCGGGCCCTGGAAGGAGTGGCGCTTGCCCGTCACGATGTCGGCCTTGAGCTGGTCGGCCATCTTCACGACGTCGGCCGGAATGGCCGGGTTGTAGGGGGCCAGTTCGACCATGCCGGTGTTGATGCCGCCCCAGGTGTCGATCGGCTTCCAGCTGCCGTCCAGCACCGCCTTGACGCGCTGGACATAGTAGCCGTTCCAGTCCTCGACGATCGCGGTCAGGTGCGACTTCGGACCGAAACGGGTCATGTCGGACGACTGGCCGACCGACCACAGCCCGCGCTCCTGCGCGGTCTGGATCGGGGCCGGGCTGTCGGTGTGCTGGACGATGACGTCGGCGCCCTGGTCGATCAGCGCCTTGGCCGCCTCGGCCTCCTTGCCGGGGTCGTACCAGCTGTTGACCCACACCACGCGGACCTCGGCCTTCGGGTTCTGCTCGCGCAGCGCGATGGTGAAGGCGTTGATGCCACCGACCACCTCGGGAATCGGGTAGGAACCGACATAGCCGATGATGTTCGACTTGGTCATCTTGCCGGCGATGGCGCCGATGACCGTGCGGCCCTCATAGAAGCGGCCGGAATAGGTCGCCACGTTCTCGGCACGCTTGTAGCCGGTGGCGTGCTCGAACTTCACGTCGGGATAGCGCTTGGCCACCTTCAGCGTCGGGTTCATGAAGCCGAAGGAGGTGGTGAAGATCAGCTTGTGGCCGCTGGCGGCCAGCTGCTCGATCACGCGCTCGGCGTCGGCGCCTTCCGGCACATTCTCGACGAAGGTGGTGGTGACCTTGTCGCCCAGCGCCTTCTCCACGGCCAGACGGCCCTGGTCGTGCTGATAGCTGTAGCCGTGGTCGCTGACCGGGCCGACATAGACGAAGCCGACCTTCAGCTTGTCCTGCGCCAGGGCGGAGCCCATGCCTACGCTCAGCGCGATGGCGGCACCGGCCAGACCCAGCACCGCCTTGCCCATCGTCCTTCTGTTCACGTCGAAGCTCCTTGTTCTTGATATCTGTGTGATATGGGCTTTGTTTCGATTTCAAAACGACGCGTCAAGCATCGGGATGAAACAGTTTTCCCAGACAGGCCGGCGCGTTCAGGCGGATGCGGGCGACGTCCCGCGAAATCAGCACCAGGACCAGAACGGTAGCCAGATACGGCAGCATCGACAAGAGCTGCGACGGCACGTCGATGCCCAGCCCCTGAACGTGCAGTTGCAGGATGGTGACGCCGCCGAACAGCCAGGCGCCCAGCATGGCGCGCACCGGCTTCCAGGTGGCGAAGACCACCAGCGCCAGCGCGATCCAGCCGCGGCCGGACGTCATGTTCTCCGCCCACATCGGCGTGTAGTCCATCGACAGGAAGGCGCCACCCAGCCCGGCCATGGCGCCGCCGAACAGCACCGCCAGGAAGCGGATGCGCAGCACCTTGTAGCCCAGCGCATGGGCGGCGGTGTGGTTCTCCCCCACCGCGCGCAGCACCAGCCCGGCGCGGGTGCGGTAGAGGAACAGATGGACCAGCGGCACCGCGGCGACCGCCAGATAGACCATGATGTCCTGCCCGAACAGCGCCTGCCCCACCACCGGCAGGTCGGTCAGGCCGGGGATGTACAGCTTGGGCAGCCCCTCCAGCGGGATGCCGACGAAGCCCTGCCCGATCAGCGCCGACAGGCCGACGCCGAACAGGGTGAGCGCAAGGCCGGTCGCCACCTGGTTGGCCAGCAGGAACAGGGTCAGCACGGCGAACAGCGAGGCGGTGGCGGCACCGGCCAGCGCCGCGACCAGGAAGCCGGTGACGGCGCTGCCGGTCTGGATCGTCACGGCGAAGCCGCAGACGGCGCCGACCAGCATCATGCCCTCGACACCCAGATTGAGGACGCCGGATTTCTCCACCACCAGTTCACCGAGAGCGGCGAACAGAAGCGGCGTGGCGGCGGCGAACATGGCCGCCAGGATCGGCCCGATCAGAGCGAGGTCGTTCATGCCGCGGCCCTCCGCGCCCCGAAGCGGACCCGGTAGCGGATCAGCACGTCGCTCGCCAGCAGGAAGAACAGAAGCATGCCCTGGAACACTCCGGTGATGGCCTTGGGCAGGCCCATGGCGATCTGCGCCGCCTCGCCGCCGATGAAGGACAGCGCCATCAGCAGCGCCGCCAGCAGGATGCCGACCGGATGCAGGCGGCCCAGGAAGGCGACGATGATGGCGGTATAGCCGTAGCCCGGCGAGATGCCGGCAGTGATCTGGCCGATCGGGCCGGCGACCTCGCCCATGCCGGCGATGCCGGCCAGGGCGCCCGACAGCAGCAGGGCCAGCCAGACAATCCGCTTCTGGTCGAAACCGGCATAGCCGGCGGCCGCCGGGGTCAGGCCGATCACCTTGATCTGGAAGCCGATGAAGGTCCGCGCGATCAGCAGCCAGCCGCCGGCCACCGCCAACAGGGCGAACAGTGCGCCCAGATGCACGCGGGTGCCGCTCCACAGGATCGGCAGCACGGCGTCGGCCTCGAACAGCCGCGACTCCGGGAAGGCGAAGCCGTCGGGGTCGCGGTAAGGCCCGTGGACCAGATAGTTCAGCAGCAGCAGCGCCACATAGTTCAGCATCAGGCTGGTCAGGATCTCGCTGGCGTTGAAGCGCAGCCGCAGGAAGGCCGGAACCGCCGCCCACACAGCACCGCCGACCGCACCGCCGATCACCATCATCGGCAACAGCCACCAGCCGCCCTCGCCATAGAAGGCCAGCGCCAGCCCGCCGCCGGTGATGGCGCCCAGCGTCAGCTGCCCTTCGGCACCGATGTTCCAGACATTGGCGCGGAAGCCGATGGCGAGGCCGACGGCACAGAGCACCAGCGGGGTGGCCTTCACCACCAGCTCGCCCAGCCCGCGCACCGAGGTCAGCGGCGCGATGAAGAAGGCATGGAGCGCCTTCACCGGATCGAAGCCCAGCGCCAGGAACAGGATGAATCCGCTGAGCAGGGTCAGCGCCACCGCCAGCAGCGGCGTGACGTAGACCATGGTCTTCGACGCCTGCCCGCGCGGTTCCAGACGGATGAGGCTCATGCGGCGTCTCCGGCGTTCACGAAACCATCAGACCGCACGCGTGATCTCCCCGTCTTCGTCCGGCGGCGTGCCGAACAGGCCGCCCATCAGCAGGCCGATGCGTTCCACCGTCGTCTCGTGCGTCGGCCGGCTGTCGGACAGGCGGCCGTGGAACAGCACGGAAATCCGGTCGCTCAGCACGAACAGCTCGTCCAGATCCTGGCTGATGACCAGAACCGCGGCGCCCGAGCGCGCCAGCCCGATCAGCGCCTTGTGGATCGCCGCCGCGGCGCCCGCATCGACGCCCCAGGTCGGCTGGCCGACGACCAGCAGCTTGGGCTTCTGCAGGATCTCGCGGCCGATGATGAACTTCTGCAGATTGCCGCCCGACAGCGAGCGCGCTTCCGCCCGGTGGCCATGGGCGACCACGTTGAAGCCGCGGATGATCGTCTCGGCATAGGCCCGCGCCCGGCCGAAATGGACCATGCCGCCGCGCACCAGCGGTTCGCGGGCATAGCCCGACAGCAGCGCGTTCTCCGACAGGCTCAGTTCCGGCACGGCGCCGCGGCCCAGCCGCTCCTCCGGCACGAAGGCGAGGCCCAGCGAACGGCGCGCCCGCGGCCCCAGATGCCCGGCAGACGTGCCTTCGATCACCACGGCGCCGGCGTCGGCGATCAGCATCTCGCCGCTCAGCGCGGCCATCAGCTCCGCCTGCCCGTTGCCGGCGACGCCGGCGATGCCCAGGATCTCGCCGGCCCGCACCTCGAAGCTGACATCCTTCAGGTTGGTGGCGAAGGGGTTGTCGGAGGTGGTGGACAGGTGGCGCACCGACAGGCGCGCGGCCCCGGCGGCACCCTGCGGCGGTCGTTCGGGGGTGGACAGCTCCGCCCCCATCATCATCTCGGCAAGGCTGCGCGCGGTCTCCTGCCGCGGGTCGGTGGCGCCCACCACCTTGCCGGCGCGCAGCACGGTGGCGCGGCTGCACAGCGCGCGGATCTCCTCCAGCTTGTGCGAGATGTAGAGGATCGTGCAGCCCTCCGCCGCCAGGACGCGCAGCGTCTCGAACAGCTTGGCGGCCTCCTGCGGCGTCAGGACGGAGGTCGGCTCGTCCATGATCAGCAGCTTCGGGTCCTGCAGCAGGCAGCGCACGATCTCCACCCGCTGCCGCTCGCCCACCGACAGGTGGAAGACGTGGCGTTCGGGATCCAGCGCAAGGCCGTACCGCTCGGACACGCTGCGGATGCGGGCGGCGAGATCGTCCATCCGGCCGGCATCGTCCAGGCCGAGCGCGATGTTCTCCGTCACCGTCAGCGTGTCGAACAGCGAGAAATGCTGGAACACCATCCCGATCCCCAGCCGCCGGGCGCCGGCCGGATCGGGGACGGTCGTTTCCGCCCCCTGCCACAGCATGGTTCCGGAATCGGGATGCAGCACCCCGTAGATCATCTTGACCAGGGTCGACTTGCCGGCGCCGTTCTCACCCAGCAGCGCGTGGATCTCGCCCGGCTGGAGGACGAGGTCGACATGGTCGTTGGCGAGGCATCCGGGGAATCGCTTGGTGATGCCGCGCAACTCCAGGCGGGGCGGCGGAGCGTCCGGGGGAATAGTCTCGGCGTGCGAAGGCAAGGAGGGGAAATCCGGGATAAGGTCAAACCTGCATGGCAATGCCAAAGCCGTGCCACCGCTACCAACAGAGTAATCCGGTGGCACCACCGGCCGTCAACAGCCGATCCTCTGCCTATACGCAATGCATTTGCCGCTTTGGTCATCATGCCACAGTCCGCGGCGGCAACCCAGCCTTTCGCCCGGGGGGCTGCTGCGATGCGGCAGACCCTTGCCAGCCGGCACGTTCGGACCAACACTCCGGATGGTCGGCGGTTTTGCCGACCGGATTAGGCGGAGGCAAGGATGTCGGCGGGTTACGCGGTGCTGGACCGGCGGAGCGTGGTTGCGGTGACGGGGGAGGACCGCAAGGCCTTCCTGCAGGGGCTGGTGTCCAACGACATGCTGCGCGTCACCCCGGACCATGCCGCCTACGCCCTGTTCCTGACCCCGCAGGGCAAGTTCCTGCATGATTTCACCGTCGTCGAGTCGGGTTCGGACACCGCCCTGCTGCTCGATCCGGAGACGGACCGGCGGGCCGACCTGCTGCGCCGGCTGAAGATGTACAAGCTGCGCTCGAAGATCGCGCTGGAGGACCGGGCCGGGGCACTGCAGGTCGTCGTGGCCTTCGGCGACGGCGCGCTGGCGGCGCTCGGCCTGCCGGCGGAAGCCGGCGCGGCGCGGCCCTTCGGCGGCGGCATCGCCTTCATCGATCCCCGTCTGCCGGCGCTCGGCGCCCGCCTTTTCCTGCCGGCGGAGGGCATCCCTGCGCTGGAGGAGGCCGGGCTGGTGCGACGGGATGCCGCGGACTATGACGGCCTTCGCCTGTCGCTGGGCGTGCCGGACGGCAGCGGCGAACTGATCCCGGAGAAGTCGATTCCCCTGGAGAACCGGATGGACGCGCTGAACGCCATCTCCTGGGACAAGGGCTGCTACATGGGGCAGGAGCTGACCGCCCGCACCAAGTACCGCGCCCTCATCAAGAAGAAGCTGTTCCCCGCCGCCATCGACGGGCCGGCGCCGGAGCCCGGCAGCCCGGTGACGCTGGACGGCAAGGAGGCCGGGGAGGTCCGCAGCGTCCATGGCGGCGCGGCGCTCGCCCTGCTGCGGCTGGAGGAGGTGCGGCGCGCGGCCGAGAACGGGCTGCGCTTCCAGGCAGGTGCAGCGACGCTGACGCCCAGTGAGCCGGACTGGGACCCTACCACGAAGGGCTAGTCCCACACCGAAAGAGTTCACGGAAGGTTAGATCAAAACGCGACTTGGGCCTGTTGTACCGGTGTCTTTCGACACAACGACAAAGGAGCCACCCCATGCGTCGCACCCTGATCGCCACCGCCGCCACGCTGGCTTTGCTCTCCGGCGCCGCCGTCGCGCAGACCACCTCGCCGACCGTGGGCAACCCGTCCTCGTCGACCTCCAGCATGTCGAACACCGCCGCGCCGGACAGCGCGACCACCGGCAGCACGGCCGGCAGCACGGCGGCCACCACCGGCGCCACCGGCGGCCAGCTGGCCAGCGCCGACGAACTGATCGGCAAGAACGTCTACGGCCGCGACAACGAGAAGATCGGTGAGGTCGACGACGTCATCCTCGACGCCAACGGGCAGGCCAAGCAGCTGGTGGTCAGCTCCGGCGGCTTCCTCGGCATCGGCGAGAAGCAGGTCGCGGTCGACTACACCGCTGCCAACTGGGATTCGCAAAACAACCGCCTGAACCTCGCCGGCATGAGCCGCGACGACGTGAAGGCGATGCCGGAGTTCAAGTACGACGACACCATGACGTCGCTGAACAAGAACCGGAAGCCGGCCGAGGACGAAAAGATGGCGCCGGGCGCCGCCCCGACCGCCGGTTCGACCGGGACCACCGGCAGCAGCACGGCGAAGTAACGCCGCTTTCCCCCTCCCTAACCCTCCCCCTCTTCGAGGGAGAGGGGACTGCCGCCGCTATCGGAAATCCCCCCTCTCCTGCCTAGGCGGGGGAGGGAGGGACCCGCGGCGGAGCCGTGGGAGGGAGGGGGCCTCCATCCCAGCAACCTACCCCCGCAGCAGATCCACGAAGCGCCGGCAGGCCACGATCTCCGCACGCACGTTGGTGCGGCGCTTGGTGGCCTCGGCGTCTTCGCCCCACTGTTCGATCTGGTAGGTCTCGTCCAGCTGCGAGACCTCGAAAGCTTCTTCCGCGCTGAGACGCCCTTCCAGAAGGGCCAGCGCCACGACGATGGAGCCGCAGACGCCGGTCGCCGTCTGCAGCGCCGACAGATACCAGTCGTCCGTCCGCTCCACCACCCGCCGCAGGGCGGCCAGCGCCTCCTCCGGCTGCGGCTTGGGCATCAGGCCGGCGCAGACCTGCAGCGGCGCGTCGTAGGTCAGCGCCGCCCAGTCGAGCAGCGGTTGCCAAAGCTGCGCCTGACGGTCCACCAGCGGCTGGGGATGTTCGGCGCGGTAGCACAGCAGGTCGGTGCCGGCATAGGCACTGATGGCTTGGACGATGTCCGGCCGCTTGGCGGGGATCAGGTCGACGGCGGTGCTCGACAGCTGCATCAGCGGCATGGAATGGGCATCGATCTGGTCGCCCTGCGCCGCCCATTCGTCGGCCACGCCCTGGGCCAGCGGCCGGCTGGGGAAGACCAGCGGCGCCTTGGCCGGGCTGCGCACCGGACGGCCGTCAAGCTCGACCCGGAAACCGCCCTCGGTCTCGCCGACCCCCGCCGCCTTGTAGAAACGCTTCATCGCTTACCCTTCCAAAAGCTCCAGCACCGCGGTGGCGACGTCGCGCCCGCGATGGACGATGCGGTCCGCGCCGGCCCGCTCCAGCTCCGGCACCGCGTGATAGCCCCAGGAGACGCCGACCGACCGCACCCGCGCGTTGCGGGCCATCTGAATGTCGTAGGTCGTGTCGCCGATCACAATCGTGCCTGCCTCTTCCGCGCCGGTCTCCGCCAGCGCGCGCTGGACCATATGCGGGTTCGGCTTGCCCGGCCCGACATCGGCGGTCTGCAGCGTGACGAAGCGGCCGGTCAGCCCATGCCCCTTCAGCACCGCGTCCAGTCCGCGGCGCGACTTGCCGGTGGCGACACCCAGCAGGACGCCGGCCTCCTCCAGCGCCGCCAGCGTGTCGACGATGCCGGGGAACAGCGGCTCGTCCACCTCGCCCCGCCCGCGCGCGGCGGAGAAGGCGCGCTTGTAGCTCTCCGCCACCGCGACATGGGCCTCGGCGTCGTGGGTGGGCAGCAGCAGGGCGACCGCCTCCACCAGCGACAGCCCGACCATGCGGCGGACCGCCATCGGATCCGGTTCGCCCAGCCCATGCTCGGCCCAGGCCTGGGTCATGGCGTCGATGATGGCGAACTGGCTGTCGACCAGCGTGCCGTCGCAATCGAACAGGGCGAGGCGCAGGGACGGTCTGCCTGGGGTCGGCATCACTCGAAATCCTCGAACGGGTCGTCGCGCAGGTTCGGGCTGAAGCCGAAATACTTCCAGGTCGCCTGCATGTGGTCGGGCAGCGGCGCGGTGACGTCGATGGTCTTGCCGCCGCGCGGATGCGGCAGGATCAGCCGGCGGGCATGCAGGTGCAGCTTCTTCGCCACCTCCGCCCCGGCCAGGAAGGCGCCCTGCCCGGCATATTTGCCGTCGCCCAGGATCGGCGTGCCGACCGCGGCCATATGGACGCGCAGCTGGTGGGTGCGGCCGGTCAGCGGCCACATGGCGACGAAGGCCGCCTGCTTGCCGACATTCTCCTGCACCGAATAGACGGTGACGGCGCGCTTGCCCTCTTCCTTGTTCTCCGCCACCCGTTCGCCATGCGGGCCGCCTTCCTTGGCCAACGCGAGGTCGATCTTGCCCTGGTAGGGCTTCGGCACGCCGACGGTGGCGGCCCAGTAGATCTTGCGCACGGCACTGCCGCGGAACAGCTCCGTCAGCTTGCTGGCGGCGAAGGTGTTGCGGGCCAGCAGCAGGACGCCCGAGGTGTCCTTGTCCAGCCGGTGGACCAGCTTCGGCCGCTCGGTGCCGTCGAAGCGCAGGGCGTCCAGCATGGCGTCGAGATGCTTGGAGGTGCCCGTGCCGCCCTGCACCGCCAGACCGGCCGGCTTGTTGATGGCGATCACGTCGGCGTCGCGGTAGAGCACCAGCGCCTGCAGCTCGGCGATCTGCTTGTCCGACATGCCCTTGGGCTTGCCAGCCGCCGGGCTCGGCCCCTTGACCGGTGCGGCCCAGGCGGCCAGCGGCGGGATGCGCACGCCCTGCCCGGCCGCCAGCCGCGACGACGTCTCCGCCCGCTTGCCGTCGATGCGGACCTGGCCGGTGCGCAGCAGCTTCTGCAGGTAGCTGTGGTTCACGTCGGGGAAATGCCGCTTGAACCAGCGGTCGAGCCGCATGTCGGCCTCGTCGGCCGTCACGGTGCGGATTTCGACCTTGCTGTCGCCGTTCTTGGCTTCGGTCGACGTGGTATCGACGTGATCGGCAGCGGGATTGGGGAGTCAGTCATCAGAGGGACACCGGAACAAGAGAACGCACGGCCCACAGGCCGGCAAAGAAGCCCACCACGCTGAACAGCGTCGAGGCGAGGAAATATCCCGCCGCCGCGGCGAACTCGTCACGGGCGACGAGGACGCCGATGTCCAGCGTGAAGGAGGAGAAGGTGGTGAAGCCGCCGAGCACGCCGACCAGCAGCAATGCCCGAAGCTCCGGCGACGGCGACCACGCCAGCGCCGCCAGTTCCGACAGCACGCCCATCACCGTGCAGCCGATCACGTTGACAATGATCGTCCCCACCGGAAACCGGGTGCCGGCCCACTGCATGACCGCCAGCAGCATCAGATAGCGCGCCACCGATCCGGCGGCGCCTCCGACGGCGACGGCAAGCAGGGACATGGGGGATGCGAGCACGGCGCCTCCGATTCGGCACAGGACGTTGGAAGTTGGCATCGAGCGCCGGATTAGAGCCAGAAACCGCGCCACTTGTCACGCGGTGGACAATCGCGGCAGGATCGTCTGCATGGAAACGCTCCCCCGGAATGCCGCCCTGCTGATCGTGGACCTGCAGAAGGCCATCGACGATCCGCGCTGGAGCCGCGTCGGCCCGCGCAACAACCCGCAGGCCGAGGCCAACATCGCCGCCTTGCTGGCCGCGTGGCGGCGGGACGGCCGGCCCATCGTCCACATCCGCCACGATTCGGTGGAACCCGACTCCACCTACCGCCCCGGCGGCCCCGGCCATGCCTTCAAGGCGGAGGCCATGCCGCTTCCGGGTGAGACGGTGATCGGCAAGCGGGTGAACAGCGCCTTCATCGGCACGGAGCTGGACGAGTGGCTGCACAGCCGCGGCATCGGCACGCTGGTGGTGGCCGGCGTCATCACCAACAACAGCGTCGAGGCGACGGTGCGGACGGCCGGGAACCTGGGCTACGACGTGCGTCTGGTCGCCGACGCCTGCTTCACCTTCGCCAGAACCGGCCGATCGGGCAGAGTGTGGACGGCGGACGAGGTCCACGACCTGTCGCTCTCCAACATGGACGGCGAATATGCGACGGTGGTGGAGACGGCGGAGGTGTTGGGAGAGGCGTTGCGGTGACTGCCCCCACCTAACCTCCCCGCTCTCGGCCGGCCGAAGGCCGGTCCGACCGCGGGGGAGGGACTGCCGCCGCATTTACGCATCAGCACCTGTCCCCTCCCCGCCCAGCGGGGGAGGGTTAGGGTGGGGGTCTAACTTGGCCCCTAAGCCAGCTTCGCCCTCAAGAACTCCACCGTCCGCTTCCAGGCCAGATCGGCGGCCTCCTTGTTGTAGCGCTCGGCCGAGGTGTCATTGTGGAAGGCGTGGTTGACGCCCTCGTACATGTGGATCTCGTGTTCGACGCCGGCCTTCTTCAACGCCTCGTCATAGGCGGGGATGCCGGCGTTGATGCGCTGGTCGAGCCCGGCGTAATGCAGCATCAGCGGCGCCTTGACGGTGGTGACCAGCGACGGGTCGGGCGCCGGGCCGTAGAAGGCGACGCCGGCCTTCAGGTCGGGGGCCTTGATCGCCAGCCGGTTGACCATGCCGCCGCCCCAGCAGAAGCCGACGGCGCCGACCTTGGCCGAGGAATAGCGGTAGGCCATCAGGTAGCTCATGGCCGCGATCAGGTTGTTGACCGTCTTGTCGGCGTCGAGCTGGCCGATCATGTCGCGGGCCTTGTCGGGATCCTGCGGCGTGCCGCCCAGCGGCGACAGCAGGTCTGGCGCCAGCGCCACGAAGCCTTCGGTGGCAAGCCGGCGGGTAACATCCTCGACATAGGCGTTCAGGCCGCGGTTCTCGTGGATGACGATCACCGCCGGGGCCTTGTCCGACAGCTTCGGCCGGGCGAGATAGCCGGCCACGTCGCCGGTCGCGCCCTGGAAGCTGACCTTTTCCGCCGCCAGACGGGTGTCGTCCTCGCCAACGATGGCGGCGTGGGCATAGTTCGGTTCGATCGCCGACAGGATGGCCGGGATCGCTGCCGCACTGCCGGCCAGCACCGCCAGCCGTTCCAGGAAGACACGGCGCGGCAGCGGCGCATGGGTGTATTCGTCGTAGAGGTCGATGATACGCTGGTCCATCCCCGATGCCCCCAGTTCTTGCGTACACCGCATCTCAGCCGGTGCGGTCGCGCTTGAGAGTGGGGGCACGGCACCGGCTTGGCAACCGGGGGGACGACGCGCTTTCGGCCTATGACGCGTCCGGCACCGCCTCGGCCAGCGGGACCAGTTCCGACGGCTGGTATTCGACCAGCCGCCCGTCGCGCATCTCCAGAACCCGGTCCATGCGGCGCGCGAGGTCCAGGTTGTGGGTGGCGACCAGGGCCCCGACCTTGGCCTGCCGGACGATGGCCGACAGCATGGTGAAGACATGCTCCGCCGTGTGGGGGTCGAGGTTGCCGGTCGGCTCGTCGGCGATCAGCAGCGACGGGGCGTTGGCCAGCGCACGCGCGATGGCGACACGCTGCTGCTCGCCGCCCGACAGGCGGGCCGGGCGGTGGGTGCCGCGCTGCTCCAGCCCAACCATGCGCAGAAGCTCGTCCGCACGCTGGCGGGCGACCGACTTTGACACGCCCGCGATCATCTGCGGCAGGACGATGTTCTCCCGCGCAGAGAATTCCGGCAGCAGGTGATGGAACTGGTAGACGAATCCGATGGAGCGGCGGCGCACCTCGGTCCGCTTGCCGTCGTCCAGGTTCGACACGTCGGCGCCGGCGATGCGCACGGTGCCGCCGGTGGGGCGTTCCAGCAGGCCGGCGATATGCAGCAGGGTCGATTTGCCGGCGCCCGATGGGCCGACCAGGGCGACCAGTTCGCCGGCGCCGACGGTCAGCTCGACCCCGCGCAGCACCTCCAGCGTCTCGCCCGCCTGTTCGAAGCGGCGGACGATGCCCTTCAGCTCCAGCATCGGCTTCATGACGGCGTCACTCATAGCGCAGGGCCTCCACCGGATCGAGCCGGGCGGCGCGCCAGGACGGGTAGATGGTGGCGGCGAAGGACAGGCCGAGCGCCATCAGCGTCACCTGCACCACCTCGCTCCAGTCGATCTTGGCCGGCAGGTGGGAGAGGAAATAGATCTCGGCGTTGAACAGGTTGGTGCCGGTCAGGCCCTGGATGACCTGCCGGATGCTCTCGATGTTCAGCGCGAAGGACACGCCCAGCGCCAGCCCCAGCAGCGTCCCCGTCACGCCCACGCTGGCGCCGGACAGGAAGAAGATGCGCATGACCATGCCGCGCGTCGCCCCCATGGTGCGCAGGATCGCGATGTCGCGCCCCTTGTCCTTCACCAGCATGATCAGGCTGGAGATGATGTTGAAGGCCGCGACCATGATGATCAGCGACAGGATCAGGAACATCACGTTGCGCTCGACCTGAAGGGCGGTGAAGAAGCTTGCGTTCGACTGCTGCCAGTCGACCACCCTTCCTCCCCCGCGACCGCGGACTGCACGGCGGCGCGGGCGGACGCGATCTGCATCGGGTCGTTCACGAAGACCTCCAGCGAGGTCACGGCGTCGCCGGTGCGGAAGAAGGCCTGCGCCTCCTCCAGCGGCAGGAAGATGAAGCTGTTGTCGTACTCGAACATGCCGACGTCGAAGATCGCGCCGATGGGATAGCTGCGCATCCGCGGCACTGTGCCGAAGGCGGTGACGTTGCCCTGCGGCGCGATCATCGTGATCTGGTCGCCGACGCTGAGCCCCAGCCGCTGCGCCATGCGCGAGCCGATGGCGACGCGGTCCTCCCCGAACTCCTCGGCCGAGCCGCGGATGACGTTGTTGGCGAGCGTCGGCCGCACCCGGAAATCCTCCGCCCGCACGCCGCGGATGACGGCGCCGGAGGCGACGCCGCGCACCGACACCAGCGCCTGCCCCTCCACCGTCGGGGTGACGGTGCTGACCCCGGGCGTGTTGCGCAGCTTGCCGGCCAGGATGTCGAAGTCCGGCAGCGGCCCGCCGCGCATGTTGTAGACGTTGAGATGCCCGTTGAGGCCGAGCACGCGGCCCAGCAGCTCCGCCCGGAAGCCGTTCATCACCGCCATCACGATGATGAGCGTCGCCACGCCGAGCGCGATGCCCAGCAGCGAGAACCCCGCGATGACCGAGATGAACCCTTCCTGGCGGCGCGCCCGGAGGTAACGCATCGCGACCATGCGTTCGAAGGCGTTGAAGATCATGAGAAAATCCGGCCTGCCGGTGGGGAAGACGAAAAAGTGGCGAACCTTGAGGTTCGCCACCGGAAGATAGGACACCTTGGAAGGCGGCGCAAAGGCTGCCTTGTGGCATCGTCCGTCGGTTTGCCCTTCAGACGATTTCGATCACCTCTGCGAAGGACCACGCCGCGAACACGCCATTCGGGCTGCTTGCAGCGGAAATGCGGAGTTGGACCGAGCGCGCCCCGCCAGCGGTGCCGATCACCGCGTGAGCGACCGGCTGCTGCGACCATGGCGTGGTGTTGGTCGGCGGAATGTGCTGCGATGCGACACCGACATATTTGCCGGCGGTCTGGTCGTACCAGCAGGTCTGCACCGAACCGTTGTTGCTGGAAAAGCTGAAGGAAAGACCGGACGTCAGCCGGAAGGTCCGATTTTCGGGCAACTGTATGGAATAGGTTGCCAGCGTCAGGTTGCCATCAGCAACCATGTCGAACCGGATGGGGCTGTTGACCGTCAGACCGGCGGTCTGGTTGGCGGAAAGACGGAACACTCCCCATCGTGTCGCCGCAGCGGGTGCGACCGCTCGCAACGCCATGTCACTGGCCCTCACCCGTGGTGACGTCCAGCACCGTCCCGCCATTTACGCCGATGCCGGTGATGAAACCGTTGGCCTGACGATCGAAAATCTCGACGGTGCGCGCCATGATGGTCAGCGTATTGACACCGGTCGAGGTGAAGGCCGCGGTAAACTTGATCCGGGCATCCGACGGCCCGAGATTGGCCACCCGGACATTGCGGCCGATTGCCGGCAGCGCGAAGGTTCCTGTGCTGGTGGATGTAAGGCTGATGCGCTGGCTCTCAATCGGCGAAAAGGCGAAGGCCATTGATCGATCTCCCATTGCATTTCCACGTTCCACTCCCGCCGAACGGTCATATTCGGGATGCCGCCCGGACAGAATTGGTCGGAACTTGATCCTTCCCCACGCCACTGGGCCGGTCAAATATTAGTTGAAAAATGTAAGAGAATCACCGCCCTAGTTATCATGGGCACCAATATCGGCAATCATTGCGCGCCTTCCCGCGGCGCAGAATGCTGCAAATTCGACCGCGACTCGCGCCCAACAAAAAAAGCGCCGGACGCAGCCGGCGCTTTTTTGATCGAACTTGCGGGGAGGTCAGCCCAGCAGCTTCGCCAGCGCAGCCTCGACCGACAGCTCTTCCTTCTCGCCGGTGGCGCGGCGCTTCAGCTCGACGACGCCGTTCTTCAGGCCGCGCGGGCCGACGACCAGCTGCCAGGGAACGCCGATCAGGTCCATGTCGGCGAACTTGGCGCCGGGGCGCTCGTCGCGGTCGTCATAGGCGACCTCCAGCCCGGCCGACTCAAGCTTCGCGTTCAGCTCGGCACAGACACGGTCGGTCTCGGCGTCGCCGGACTTCAGGTTGATGAGGCCGACGTTGAAGGGTGCTACGGCGTCCGGCCAGATGATGCCGTTGTCGTCATGGCTGGCCTCGATGATCGCACCCATCAGGCGCGACACGCCGATGCCGTAGCTGCCCATCTCCACCGGGATCGACTCGCCGTTCGGGCCGGCGACCACGGCGTTCATCGGCTTGGAATATTTGGTGCCGAAGTTGAAGATGTGGCCGACCTCGATGCCGCGGGCCGACACCAGATCGGACTCCGGAACCGGGCTGTTGGCCGGGTCGTGCTTCTCGTCGGTCGCCGCGTAGATGGCGGTAACGCGGTCGAAGAAGGGCTGCAGGTCGTCCTCCATGCCGGGGGCGTCCTTCAGCACGTCCAGGTTCATCCAGTCCTTGTGGCAGAAGACGCCGCTCTCGCCGGTCTCGGCCAGGATGATGAACTCGTGGCTCAGGTCGCCGCCGATCGGGCCGGTGTCGGCGCGCATTGGGATCGCCTTCAGACCCATGCGGGCGAAGGTGCGCAGGTAGGCCAGGAACATCTTCTGGTAGGAGCGGCGGGCGCCGGCCGGGTCGATGTCGAAGGAATAGGCGTCCTTCATCAGGAACTCGCGGCCGCGCATCACGCCGAAGCGCGGGCGGATCTCGTCACGGAACTTCCACTGGATGTGGTAGAGGTTCAGCGGCAGCTGGCGGTAGCTCTTGACGAAGGAGCGGAAGATGTCGGTGATCATCTCCTCGTTCGTCGGGCCGAACAGCATCTCGCGGTCGTGACGGTCGGTGATGCGCAGCATCTCCTTGCCGTAATCGTCGTAACGGCCGCTCTCGCGCCACAGATCGGCCGACTGGATGGTCGGCATCAGCAGTTCCTGCGCGCCGGCGGCGTCCTGCTCCTCGCGGACGATCTGCTCGATCTTGCGCAGAACCCGATAGCCCAGCGGCAGCCAGGCATAGATGCCGGCGCTGGTCTGGCGGATCATCCCGGCCCGCAGCATCAGGCGGTGCGAGACGATCTGCGCCTCGGTCGGGGTCTCCTTGAGGGTCGGCATGAAGAAGCTGGACAGCCGCATGGCTCTGCTCTCGTGTGCGAGGTGTTCGACAAGGCCGCACGGACATGCCCCTTGCAAGGAAAGGGCGGACTCGGGCGGCGGGTGAGCGACTTTAGGAAGGTCGCCCGCACTTGTCCACTGTAAGCCCCCCGCCCGCTTCTCCCGCTACCGGGTGCGGCAATAGGCGTAGAGGCGTTCCTCCGCCCCCGGATCGATCGGCTGGCCGTTGAGGTAGAGCCGGTCGCCCACCACGCTGAGCCAGACCGCCGTCACGTCGTCGGGCAGGAAGGGCACCGATGGCAGGGCGATGCCCATCCGCCGGGCGAGATCGACCGACAGCGGCAGGTCGATGGGGATCGGCGGCTGCGCGCCCGCACTTCCCGGCAGGTCGGCCGGCGCCACCGGGCGGCCGTTCACATCCACGCCCGGCCGGTATTCCACATCGGCGGCCGGCACATGGCGTGTCAGCCGCTGGCACACGGACAGATCGATCACCGGCCGGTCGCGGGCGGCGTCGGGGGTCAGCTGGATCGGTCCCGGCAGTTGCGCCTGCGATTGGGCCGAGGCCGAACCGGCCGCCAGGACCAGCAGGCACGCCGCCAGCCCGGCGCGCAGGGTCTTGCGGGCCGTCACAGCGTGTGCCGCTCGGCCACCGGGGCCGGGTTGCGCATGGCTTTCCAGTAGAGCGACAGGTAGGGCATTCCTTTTTCCGCCTCCTCCTGGGTCCGCGCCGACTGGCGGATGTATTTGCCGATGAAGGGCTTGTTCACATGCTCCAGGTCCACCGCAGCCTTCAGCACCAGGAACTCGCCGATCTTGTCCGGCAGATTGTAGTGCCATTTCTGCAGGCAGTCGGAGGTCGCGCCAGGCTTCGCCTGCTCCGGTTCGGGCATATAGAATTCCTGGTGGTGGTACTGCGAGATCTCCTTCCACGCCTGGGCGACCCGGCCGGGCTTCAGCCGCGGCAACGCTTTCAGGATGCGCACGTCTTCGTGGAACAATGGCAGGAAACCACGCTTCTCCGCCAGTTCGGTCAGCATGATGTGCAGCCCGGCCATCACGCCGCCCTCAGCACCCGCACCGTTGCCGCCGTCGGCCTTCTCCTCGCGCTTGCGGCTGAACAGGGAACTGAAGAAGCCCTTCTTCGGCTTGGCGCCACCACCGGCCCCGCCGCCGTCCTGCCCGACCTTGCGCTCGTCCCACAGCGAATCCCAGGCATATTCCCAGGCGGTGAAGATGGCGTTGGACCGGTCGTCCAGAACGGTCAGCAGATATTCGCGCCCCTCGCGCGCCCAATCGACGTCGCCGACGATGGCGCGGACCGGACGGCGGCTGAGCACCACCGGCAGGATGCCGACGCGCACCAACTCCTGATAGAATTCGACGAAGGACGGCGTCTGGATGAAGGGCAGCATGGAGCAAGGCTGCTGATCCGGCGCCAGCAACTCCATGCTTTTCCTGGTCCGCTCCAACAGTTCGGTCGTCAGAACCGCGGCGAACTGATCGAACCGTTCGTTTTCGTTCGCGGCCATCGGCGCCTCGACTGTCGTCCTTCTTCTGACGCCCGCCGGAGCGGGCGATTGACCGGCTGGCCCGATCAGCCAATGCAAACGGCCACCGGGGCGGTTATTGCCTCCCGGCGGTGTTCTCACGGCCAATCCGGCCGGATTGGGGAAACCCCAGGCCCAAGTTGGCCCGAGCAACGCTAACAAGTAAACCGTTAACGTTTTCTGGACCTGCAGCGGAAATTTCCTGTCCGCAGGCGAATCATCTGCATTGCGGATAAAGAAAGGCCGCGCGGCAAATGCGGCGCGGCCTGTCGAGTTTAGGGAGGAATCGCCACCAGGCGTCGGAAAGGGAGGAAGATCCCCCCTCGTCACAGGAAAAGAGTGAACCCGAGCCGCAGCCATGGCAAGCCCAAAACAGAGGCAGAACCCTGCCATGCTCAAAGTTTTTGCATTTTTGCCCAGCGCTTCGGCGAATGCCGCCATTCTGACCGGGCCTTTGCCTATTTCATGGGCTCGTACCCGCGATAGCCGTCGTCGACAGCGGCTTTCCAGGGCGGACTCTGCGCCAGCACCACGGCGTGGACCGGACAATCCGGCTGGTGTGCGCCCGGCAGATAGCCCAGGCTCATCAGGAACTCGCCGACGATCTCGCCGCCGGTGAAACGGAAGGTCCGGCCGAACAGCTTCACCCACTCCGCCTTGGTCAGCGGATGGTGGGCGCGCAGCCAGCCGTCGAAGGAGCCGTGGGTCTCGCGCAGGGCGACGATGCGGCGGGCATTCTCGATCACCGCATCGACCTTCAGCCGGTTACGGATGATGCCGGCATCGGCCAGCAGCCGCGCCCGCTCGGTCTCGCCATAGGCGGCGACCCGGTCGATGTCGAAATCGCCGAAGGCGGCGCGGAACGCCTCGCGCTTCTTCAGGATCGTCAGCCAGGACAGCCCGGCCTGGTTGATCTCCAGCACCAGCCGCTCGAACAGCACCCGGTCGTCGGTGCTGGGGAAGCCGTATTCGCCGTCATGGTAGGGGCCGTGGTGGGGATGGCCGGGTGCGGCCGCGCAATAGGTCAGGCTCACCCGCCCTCTCCTCTCCAGTCGGTCAATACATATGCCGCGCCATCTCGCGGAAGGAGATGATCCCTGACCGCTCCACGCCGAAGATCACCAGCCACACCAGCAGGGCGACCACCGAGGTGATCATGAATTTGCGCAGGATGCGCGGCTCGACGGGCGCGGAAGAGGCCATGCCGGGCTCCGGCTCGTCCGGCGTCCTGACACCCCAGGGCAGCACGCCGAACAGCACCACCCACCACACGACGATGTAGACGAAGACCGCCGTCACCCAGTTGTCCATCGCCCTCTCCGCGCTCGCATCCCGTCAGGCCGGATCAGGCCTGTTCCAGCTCCACCAGCGTCCCGCAGAAATCCTTGGGATGCAGGAACAGGACCGGCTTGTCGTGGGCGCCGATCTTCGGTTCGCCGTCGCCCAGCACGCGGGCGCCCTGCTCCTTCAGCCGGTCGCGGGCGGCGAGGATGTCGTCCACCTCGTAGCAGATGTGGTGGATGCCGCCGGACGGATTCTTTTCCAGAAAGCCGGCGATGGGCGACTTCTCGCCGAACGGATGCAGCAGCTCGATCTTGGTGTTGGGCAGGGTGACGAACACCACGGTGACGCCGTGCGGCGGCAGATCCACCGGCTGCGACACCGCGGCCCCCAGCGTGTCGCGGTAGAGCGCCGTCGCCGCCGGCAGGTCCGGAACGACGATGGCGACATGGTTGAGCTTCCCGATCATGCGTGTCCTCTCGCTGGCTGTCCATTCGGCCCGTTAGCGGGCTCTGATAAGCCTGTTATACACAGTTTCCGTCAGACGCGGACCAGATGGACCTCCGTCACCGGCTTCTTGCCATGGGACGCGTTGAAGCAGCGGCGGACGGCGATCCGCGCCGCCTCCTTCACCTGGGCATCGTCGGCCCGTGCCGATTTCGGCAGCATCGCCACCGATTCGCGCACCGCGTCGATCACGTCCAGCAGAAGGTCGCGGTCGGTCGCCTCGTCGATCAGCCCCATCACCGCCACCTGCGGCGCGGTCAGCAGCTCGCCCGTCCCGGTCATCACCAGCGTCACCACGGCGGCGCCGTTGTTCACCATGCGGTTGCGCGCCCGCATCATGCCGGTGTCGAGCGGCACCAACCGCTTGCCGTCCACCGCCATGCGGCCGGCCCGCACATGGGCCACCACCTGCGCGCCCTCCGCCCCGTCGAGCCGGATCAGCTCGCCGTTGGCCGGAACGATGCTGTGGGCGACCTGACAATCCTCCGCCAGCGCGGCATGGGCCTGCTGGTGGCGCTGCTCGCCATGGACCGGTACGGCGATCCGCGGCCGGACCCACTGGTACATGCGCACCAGCTCGTCCCGCGCCGGATGTCCGGAGACATGGACCGCGGCGTCGTCCGCCGTCACCAGCTCAACCCCCTGGGCGACCAGCTGGTTCTGCATGCGGCCGATGGCGCGCTCGTTGCCGGGGATCTCGCGGGAGGAGAAGATCACCACGTCGCCGCGCGACAGCGTCACCTGCGGATGGTCGTTGGCGGCGATGCGGGCAAGGGCGGAGCGCGGCTCCCCCTGGCTGCCGGTGCAGATCAGCACCAGCTTCTCCCGCGGCAGATAGCTGGCGTCATGCTCCGACAGGAATTTCGGCACACCGGTCAGATAGCCGCTGGCCCGCGCCGCCTCGTTGATCCGCCACAGCGACCGGCCAACCAGCGCCACATGGCGGTCATGGGCGGCGGCGGCGGCGGCGATGCTCTCCAGCCGCGCCACGTTGGTGGCGAAGCAGCTGACGGCGATGCGCGAGTCGCGGTAGCGGCCGAACAGCTCCATCAACGAGGCGCGCACCGTCGCCTCCGACCCGGCGGAGCCCGGAACCAGCGCGTTGGTGCTGTCGCCGACCAGCGCCAGCACGCCCTCGTCGCCGATGGCGCGCAGCCGCGCCTCATCGGCGGTGTCGCCGACCAGCGGATCGGGGTCGAGCTTCCAGTCGCCGGTGTGCAGGACCGTGCCGGCGGAGGTGCGGATGGCGAGCGCGTTCGGCTCCGGGATCGAATGCGTCATGGTGACGTATTCGACGGAGAAGGGACCGATCTCCACCGTGCCACCCAGCGGTATCTCGTGGATCGGCACCGTGGTGCTCAGGCCCTTCTCATGCAGCTTGGCGCGCAGGAAAGCCGCGGTGAAGGGCGTGCAATAGACGGGGCAGCGCAGTTCCGGCCACAGATACTGCACGGCGCCCAGATGGTCCTCATGCGCGTGGGTCAGCACCAGCCCGACCAGATCCGCCCGCCGCTCGGCGATGAAGGCCGGGTCGGGCATGATCACGTCCAGCCCGGGCATGGTGTCGTCGGCAAAGGAGATGCCGAGGTCCACCATCAGCCATTTGCCCTGGTGACCGTACAGGTTGAGGTTCATCCCGATCTCGCCGGAACCGCCGAGCGGGAGGAAATACAGGGCGCCATCCTCCGGAACGAAGGTGTCCGCCGGGGCGTCATGGGTTCCGGCGGCTGTCTTGGAGGATTGTGTCATTGGACCGTGTTGCGCTTGTGGATCAGGAGGAGACCGCGGAGCGTCAGCTCATTGTCGGTGTGTTCGATCACATGGGTAGCCTTGGCGAAAAGAACAGCCAATCCGCCAGTGGCGACAACCCGCATCGGTTCGCCGTACTCCGCCCGGATGCGGGCCACCAGCCCTTCGATCAGGCCGACATACCCCCAGAAGATGCCCGACTGCATGCAGGCGATGGTGTTCCTGCCGATCACCTCGGCCGGCGGCTGGATCTCCACCCGCGGCAGCTTGGAGGCGGCCATCTGCAGCGCCTCCAGCGACAGGTTTAGTCCGGGCGCGATAACGCCGCCGCAGTAGTTCCCATCGGCATCCACCACGTCGAAGGTCGTCGCCGTGCCGAAATCGATGACGATCAGCGGGGTCTTGTAGGTCGCGGCGGCGGCCACCGTGTTGACCAGCCGGTCGGCCCCGACCTCCTCCGGCCGGTCGACCAGTGCCTTGGCGCCCAGATCGACCCCTGGCTGGCCGACGATCACCGGTTCGCAACCGAAATGGTCCTTGCACAGCCGCTTGAGGTTGAAGGTGGCACCTGGCACGACGCTGGCGATGATGGCGCCGTGGATGTCGACCGGCTTCAGCCCCTTCAGCGCCATCAGGTGCGTCAGCCACACCATGTATTCGTCGGAGGTGCGTTTGGGGTCGGTCGCCGTGCGCCAGATGCCGCGCTGGCGGTCGCCGTCATAGATGGCGAACACCACGTTCGTGTTTCCGGCGTCGATGGCAAGCAGCATGGCGTGGTCCTGAAGGCTCTGGTCGCTTGGAATCAGCTTTCGGTCGGCGGCGTGAAGAACACGTCCCCGGCGGCGATCCGCTGACGCGGTCCGCCGTCTGTTGGATCAAGCAACAGAACGCCGTCGCTGTCCAGATCGGCGAAGGTGCCGGGGATCGTCCGATCGGCCAGCCTAACCACGATCGGCCCGCCGAGCCCGCGGGCACGCGACAGCCACGCCTCCCGCACAGGGGCGAAGCCATGGGCCCGCCAGCGGCCGTACCAGGTTGCCAGATGGCCGGCGAAGACCTCCAGCAGCGCGCCCGCCCCCATCGGCGGCGCCCCTTCGGCGATCAGCGATGTCGCGCTGTAATCGGCGGTCGCGGGAAAATGCCGCAGGTTGATGCCGACGCCCAGCACCACCCAGGCCACGCTGCCATCCGCCGCCGGCTCCGACTCGAGGAGGATGCCGGACAGCTTGCGGTCATGCACCAGCACGTCGTTCGGCCATTTGCAGCGCACGCCGCCGGGATCGGGCAACACCGATTCGGCTGTCTCGGCAATGGCGAGTGCGGCGACGAAGGAGACCTGGGCGGCCTCCGCGGGCGGCAGGCCGGGCCGCAGGATGGTCGTGCTGTAGAGGTTGCCTTCGGGCGAGGTCCAGGCCCGGCCGCGCCGGCCGCGCCCGCTTTCCTGCCGGCGGGCCCAGACGATGGTGCCTTCGGGTGCCCCGGAACGCGACAAGGCCTTCGCTTCGTCGTTCGTGCTGCCGACGGAGTCGAAGGCCTTGACCTGGAAGCCCGGAGGCAGGCGCAGACGCGCCGCCTCCGCTTCGAGAGATAACGACATCGCTCCGCCGTCAGCCGGCGAACAGGGCCGCCGCGGCAGCCGCCGCACCGTTCAGGATCGGCGCCGGAGCGACGAAGAACAGCAGGGTGAACAGGCTTGTGACCACCAGGACGCCGGTCATGCCGTCGTCGTCCACCTTGTCGACCACCACCGCGGGCTCATCGAAGTACATGATCTTGATGATGCGCAGGTAGTAGAAGGCGCCGACGACGCTGGTCAGCACGCCGATCACGGCCAGCGTGTATTCCTGCGCGGCGATGGCGGCGAGGAAGACATAGAGCTTGCCGAAGAAACCGGCCATCGGCGGGATGCCAGCCATGGAGAACATGAAGATCGCCATGGTCGCGGCCAGCATCGGGTTGGTCTTCGACAGGCCGGCGAAGTCCTTGATCTCCTCCAGCATCCGGCCCTTGGCCTTCATGCTGAGGATGACCGCGAAGGCGCCGATATTCATGGCAATGTAGAGCGCCATATAAATCAGCACGCCGCGCACACCGTCCTGGGTCCCGGTAGTCAGGCCGACCAGCGCATAGCCGACATGGCCGATGGAGCTGTAGGCCATCAGGCGCTTGATGTTGGTCTGCATGATGGCGACGAAGGAACCGATCACCATCGACAGCACGGCGGCGGCGACCAGGACCTGATGCCACTGGGCGGCGAGATGGCCGAACGGCTCCATCACCACGCGGGTCAGCAGGGCGATGGCCGCGACCTTCGGGGCCGCCGCGAAGAAGGCGGTGACCGGGGTCGGCGCGCCCTCATAGACGTCCGGGGTCCACATGTGGAACGGGGCCGCGGAGATCTTGAAGGCCAAGCCGGCCATCACGAAGACGAGGCCGATCACCAGACCCGGCGACACATGGGCGCCGCCGGCGAACAGGGCCGCCACCTTGTCGAAGGAGGTCGTGCCGGCGAAGCCGTAGACCAGCGAAGCGCCGTACAGCAGCATGCCCGAGGAGAGCGAGCCGAGGACGAAATACTTCAGGCCGGCTTCCGACGACTTGGCGCTGTCGCGGCGGAAGGCCGCGATGACGTAGAGCGCGAGGCTCTGCGTCTCCAGCCCGACATACAGCGAGATGAAATCGTTGGCCGAGATCATCATCAGCATGCCGAGGGTCGCGAAGATCATCAGCACCGGGAACTCGAAGCGGGCCATCTGCTCCCGCTCGTTGAAGCCGAGCGAGAGGATGACCGCGAAGGCCGCCGAGACCAGCACCAGCACCTTCATGAAGACGCCGAAGGCATCCATCACGAACATGCCGTTGAAGGTGACGACGCGGCCGCTGCCGTAGCCCATCGCCAGGACGGCGGCGAGCAGCATGCAGACAATCGACAGGTAGGAGACGGGACGGGTGAAACCGTCGCCGCGGAACACGCCCAGCATCAGCAGGGCGACGCCCGAGAGCGCCAGGAAGATCTCCGGCAGGGCCGGCCAGATGTCGGGAAACACTGCGGTCATGTCGAAGAACCCCTTACCGAGCGGCGACCGAGACACCGGACGCGGCATGCGACGCGGCCAGCTTGGTCTGGTAGGTCTGGATCAGCTGCTCGACCGATGCCGAGGTGACGTTCAGGAAGCTGCTGGGATAGACGCCCATCCACAGGACGACGGCGACCAGCGGCAGGAACACCGCGATCTCGCGCGGGGTTATGTCGAACATCGCCTTGACGTCCGGCTTCACCAGCTTGCCGTACACGATGCGGCGGTATAGCCACAATGCGTAGGCGGCACCCAGAACCATACCGGTGGCGGCCAGGGCGGCGACCCAGGTGTTGTCGCGGAAGACGCCGAGCAGCACCAGGAACTCGCCGACGAAACCGGCGGTGCCCGGCAGGCCGACCGAGGCCATGGTCATGAACAGGAAGATCACCGCGTATTTCGGCATGTTCTTCACCAGACCGCCGTAGCGCGCAATCTCGCGGGTGTGCAGCCGGTCATAGACGACGCCGACGCACAGGAACAAGGCGCCCGACACGATGCCGTGCGACAGCATCTGGAAGATCGAGCCTTCGATGCCCTGCTGGTTCAGCGCGAACATGCCGATGGTGACGAAGCCCATGTGGGCGACCGACGAGTAGGCGATCAGCTTCTTCATGTCCTCCTGGGCGAGAGCGACCAGCGAGGTGTAGATCACGGCGACGACCGACAGGGTGTAGATCAGCGGCGCGAAATACTCGGTGGCTTCCGGCAGGATCGGAATGTTGAAGCGCAGGAAGCCGTAGCCGCCCATCTTCAGCAGCACGCCGGCCAGGATGACCGAACCGGCGGTCGGCGCCTCGACGTGGGCGTCCGGCAGCCAGGTGTGGACCGGCCACATCGGCACCTTCACCGCGAAGGAGGCGAAGAAGGCCAGCCACAGCCACAGCTGCATGTTGCGCGGGAACTGTGTGGCGGTGATGGTCGGGATGTCGGTGGTGCCGGCCACGAAATACATGGCCAGGATCGCCAGCAGCATCAGGACCGAGCCGAGCAGCGTGTACAGGAAGAACTTGAAGGCGGCATAGACGCGGCGCGGACCGCCCCAGACACCGATGATGAGGAACATCGGGATCAGCACGCCTTCGAAGAACATGTAGAACAGCACGAAGTCCAGCGCGCAGAACATCCCGATCATCAGGGTTTCCAGCGCGAGGAAGGCCATCATGTATTCCTTCACCCGGACCTGCACCGACTCCCAGCTCGCCAGGACGCACAGCGGCATCAGGAAGCCGGACAGGACGACGAACAGCACCGAAATGCCGTCGACGCCCATGTGGTAGTTGATGCCGAATTCCGGGATCCAGGCGGCCTTCTCGACCATCTGGTAGCCGGGATTGCGCGGATCGAAGTTGGCCCAGACGAGCAGGGTCAGCACAAAGGTGACGAGCGTCGTCCACAGCGAGATGTACCGCACGTTCCGCAGCACGTCCGGGGAGTTGCCCCGACAGAACAGCAGGATCAGCGCGACGCCCACGAGCGGCAGGAAGGTCGCGAACGACAGGATCGGCCAGCTAGCCATTGTTGTTGTTCTCCTTCGATACCGCTCAGCCGAAGACCGACAGCCAGGCGACGAACAGGACGACCCCGATCACCATGGCAAAGGCGTAATGATAGACGTAACCGGACTGCAGACGGCTGGCGCGCGCCGCGACATCGCGGGTGGCGGCGGCAACGCCGTCGGGACCGACGCCGTCGATCACCGCACCGTCGCCGGCCTTCCACAGCCCATAACCCAGGGCCTTGGCCGGACGGGTGAACAGCGCGTCATACAGCTCGTCGAAGTACCACTTGTTGTAGAGGAACTGGTGGATGCCGCGGAAGGTGCCGGCGATCCGGCCCGGCAGGCCCGGCATCATGATGTAGCCGACATAGGCCATGGCGATGCCAAGCAGGCCGACCACCAGCGGAGCCAGCTTGACCCAGCCCGGGGTGTGGTGGTGCGCGGCCTCGATGGTGTCATGGTCGTGCAGGACCATCAGGGCCTTGCCCCAGAACTCGGCGCGGTCGTGACCGATGAACCACTCGTGGAAGCCGACGCCGGCGAACAGCGCGCCCAGCGTCAGAACCGCCAGCGGCACCAGCATGACGACCGGCGACTCATGGGCGTGGTCGTACACTTCCTTGTCCATCCGCGGCGTGCCGTGGAAGGTCATGAACAGAAGGCGCCAGGAGTAGAAGGCGGTCATCAGCGCGGCGGCGATGCCGAGCGCGAAGGCGAAGCGTCCAACTCCGCTGCCCGACGCGAAGGCCGCCTCCAGGATCATGTCCTTGGAGTAGAAGCCGGCGAAGAAGGGCAGACCGGCGAGCGCCAGATTGCCGATCCACATCACCGCGTAGGTGAAGGGGATCTTGCGCCAGACGCCGCCCATCTTCCGCATGTCCTGCTCATGGTGCAGGGCATGGATGACCGAGCCGGCGCCAAGGAACAGCAGAGCCTTGAAGAAGGCGTGCGTGAACAGGTGGAACATGGCGGCGCCGTAGGCCGACACGCCGATGGCGAAGAACATGTAGCCGAGCTGGGACATCGTCGAATAGGCGATGACCCGCTTGATGTCGAACTGGGTGAAGCCAATGGTCGCCGCGACGAAGGCGGTCAGGCCGCCGACCACCGCGACGACTTCCAGCGCCGTCGGCGCGTATTCGAAGACCGGCGACAGGCGGCAGAGCATGAAGACGCCGGCGGTGACCATGGTGGCGGCGTGGATGAGGGCCGACACCGGGGTCGGGCCTTCCATGGCGTCCGGCAGCCAGGTGTGCAGACCGAGCTGCGCCGACTTGCCCATCGCGCCGATGAACAGCAGCAGGCAGGCGATGGTCAGGCCGTTGAAGTCCCAGCTGAGGAAATGCAGCGTCTCGCCGGTAAGCGTCGGGGCCTTGGCGAAGATCGCATCGAACTGGACCGAACCGGTCAGCACGAAGATCGCGAAGATGCCGAGCACGAAACCGAAGTCGCCGACGCGGTTGACCAGGAAGGCCTTCATGGCGGCGGCGTTGGCCGAGGGCTTCTCGTACCAGAAGTTGATCAGCAGGTAGGAGGCCAGACCGACGCCCTCCCAGCCGAAGAACAGCTGAACGAGGTTGTCCGCCGTCACCAGCATCAGCATGGCGAAGGTGAACAGCGACAGGTAGCCCATGAAGCGCGGCTTCTGCGGATCCTCGGCCATGTAGCCGATGGAGTAGACGTGCACGCAGGCCGAGACGGTGTTGACGACGATCAGCATCACCGCGGTGAGCTGGTCGACGCGCAGCGCCCACTTCACGTCCAGCGTGCCGCTCTGGATCCAGGTCATCAGCTCGATCGTGCGCGGATGACCGCCGACGGCGACGTCGAAGAACAGCACCCAGGACAGGATCGCCGAGATCAGCACGGCGCCCGCAGTTACGAACTGCGCGGCACGGTCGCCGACGGTCGGCGGACCGGCAACGACGTGATGGTCGTCATGACCGTCGTCATGGCCATGATCGTCGTGGGAATGATCGTCATGGGCGTGGGCGATCTGGGCGTGCCCGTGATCGTCATGGCCATGACCGTGGCTTCCGTGACCGGCAGCCGCCGGCTCGGCCTTTGGCCCGCCGAACAGCGCGATCGATCCGGCGACGAGGAACGCCAGGAGCGGAAGGAATACGACTAGCACTTCCATGGCGCCGCCTCAGCCCTTCATCATGTTGATGTCTTCGACTCGGATCGAGCCGCGGTTGCGGAAGTAGACCACCAGGATGGCGAGGCCGATGGCCGCCTCGGCGGCGGCGACGGTCAGGATGATCATGGCGAAGATCTGGCCGACCAGATCGTGCAGGAAGGTCGAGAAGGCGACGAGGTTGAGGTTCACCGCCAGCAGCATCATCTCGATCGACATCAGGATGATGATGACGTTCTTCCGGTTCAGGAAGATTCCCAGCACACCCAGCGTGAAGATGATGGCCGAGACCGTCAGGTAATGTCCGAGACCGATCTCCATGATCACACGCCCTCCCCGGTCGTGACCTTGCGAACGACGACCACGTCTTCCCGGCGACGGGCAATCTGGACGCCGACATTCTGTTTGCGCACGCCCGGACGGTGCCGCAGCGTCAGCACGATGGCGCCGATCATGGCGATCAGCAGGACGATACCCGACGCCTGGAACAGGTAGACGTACTGCGTGTACATCAGCCGGCCCAGCGCGTGGGTGTTCGTCACCTGGTCGAGCGCCGGGGTCGGCGCGCCGGCGACGGTCGCCACGTTCGGAGCCACGATCCAGCCGCCGAGCACGGCCGCCAGTTCCGCCAGCAGGATCAGACCGACCAGCGCGCCCAGCGGCAGCGCTTCCATCGCACCCTTCCGCAGTTCGCGGAAGTTGATGTCGAGCATCATCACCACGAACAGGAACAGCACGGCCACGGCGCCGACATAGACGATGACGAGGATCATCGCGATAAACTCGGCGCCCATCAGGACGCAGAGACCGGCCGCCTGGAAAAAGGCGAGGATCAGGAAAAGGACCGAATGAACGGGGTTCCGCGCCGAGATGACCATCACACCGGAGGCCACCAGCAGCGCGGCGAACACGTAGAAGGCGATGCCTTGGAGTATCATCGTTTTTCTCGCTTCCGCTTACCGGTAAGGAGCCTCGGCCGCGAGGTTCTGGGCGATTTCCGCCTCCCAGCGGTCGCCGTTCGCCAGCAGCTTCTGCTTGTTGTAGAAGAGCTCTTCACGGGATTCGGTGGAGAACTCGAAGTTCGGCCCCATGACCACCGCGTCGACCGGGCAGGCTTCCTGGCACAGGCCGCAGTAGATGCACTTGGTCATGTCGATGTCGTAGCGCGTCGTGCGGCGGCTGCCGTCGTCACGCGGTTCGGCCTCGATGGTGATGGCGAGAGCCGGGCACACCGCTTCGCAGAGCTTGCACGCGATGCAGCGCTCCTCGCCGCTCGCATAGCGGCGGAGCACATGCTCGCCGCGGAAGCGCGAGCTGATGGGGCCCTTCTCATAGGGATAGTTGATCGTGACCTTGGGCTTGAACATATAGCGCAAGGTCAGCGCCATGCCGCCCAGCAGCTCGGTCAGGAACAGGCTGCGCGCCGCGCGGTCGAGGAACGCCATGGCCTCTTCGTCTCCTTCCTCGCCGGCGGACGCCCTTTCGTTCGGACGGCTCGCCGGCACTCAAATCGACACATCAGTGATGGGTTCGGTGCAGGCTGGCTTGTGGGGCCCGGTTACTTGGGCAGCCAGCCGAAGGTCACCAGGACGCCGGCGGTCAGCACGACCCAGAACAGCGAGAAGGGCAGGAAGACTTTCCAACCCAGCCGCATCAGCTGGTCGTAGCGGTAGCGCGGCATGGTGGCGCGAACCCAGACAAAGGTGAACAGGCACAGCGCGATCTTCAGCGCGAACCACACGATGCCCGGCACCCAGGTGAAGGGGGCGAAGGGCAGCGGGGGCAGCCAGCCGCCGAGGAACAGGATGCTCGTCATCGCGCTCATCAGGATCATGTTGGCGTATTCGCCAAGGAAGAAGAGCGCGAAGGGAGCGGAGCTGTACTCCACCATGAAGCCGGCAACCAGCTCCGACTCGCCTTCCGGCAGGTCGAAGGGGGCGCGGTTGGTTTCGGCCAGCGCCGAGATGAAGAACATCACGAACATCGGCAGCAGCGGGATGGCGAACCACACCGTTTCCTGCGCCTTCACGATGTCGGTCAGGTTCAGCGAGCCGACGCACAGCAGCACGGTGATGATGATGAGGCCCATCGAGACCTCGTAGGACACCATCTGCGCCGCGGAGCGCAGCGCGCCCAGGAAGGCGTAGCGCGAGTTCGACGCCCAGCCGGCCATCACGATGCCGTACACGCCCAGCGACGAGATCGCGAACAGGTACAGCACGCCGACGTTGATGTTGGACAGCACCACCCCGTAGTCGAATGGGATGACCGCCCAGGCGATCAGCGCCAGGAAGAAGGTAATCATCGGCGCGATGTAGAAGACGACGCGGTTGGCACCTTCCGGCAGGACCTGCTCCTTCGCGAACAGCTTCAGGCCGTCGGCGAAGGGCTGCATCAGGCCGAAGGGACCGACGATGGCCGGACCCTGACGGAGCTGCATCGCGCCCATGATCTTGCGCTCGGCATAGGTCATGAAGGCGACCGCCACCAGCAACGGCACGGTGATCGCCAGGATTTGCAGGACCATAATGATCAGCGGCAGGAGGAAGCCGCTCCAGAACTCAGCCATGGGTGCCAGTCCTCTCCTGAGCAGGGCCCACCAGCGCTTCCGTGCAGTTGGCCATCGTCACCGATGCCCGGCTGATCGGGTCGGTCATGTAGAAGTTGGTGATCGGCGTCACGAAGGGTGCGGCGTCGACCGGACCCTGTGCGCCGAAGGGTGCCCAGGCGGCCGGGGTCATCTCGCCGATCGCACCGAAGATCGGGTTGGCCGCCATCAGCCGCTGGCGCAGCTGGCCGTGGGTATCGAAGGGCAGCGTGGTGCCCAGGACTTCCGACAGGGCGCGGACGATCTTCCAGTCCTCGCGCGCTTCGCCGGGCGGGAACACCGCGAGGCGGGCAAGCTGCGGACGGCCTTCGGTGTTGACGTAGACCGCGTTCTTTTCGGTGTAGGCGGCACCCGGCAGGATGACGTCGGCGCGGTGGGCGCCGGCATCGCCATGGTGGCCCTGGTAGACGACGAAGGCGTTGCCCAGCTTGGCGGTGTCGATCTCGTCGGCGCCCAGCAGATAGACGACGTCGATCTCGCCCTTCGACGCGCCGTCGAGGATGCCGTGGAGGTCGCGGCCGCCCTCGCCCGGCAGGAAGCCGGCCTCGATGCCGCCGACCCGCGCCGCGGCGGTGTGCAGCACGTTGAAGCCGCTCCAGTCGTCGCGGAACATGCCGTAGGCCTCGCCGACCAGACGGGCTGCGGCCTGGACCGCGAGACCGTCGGCGCGCTGGAAGGCGCCCATGCCGACGATGATCATCGGGTTCTTGGCGGCGCGCAGGGTCTCGGCGAACGGGTGGCTGCCGTCGACCAGCTGCCGCAGCGTCTCCGGACCGGAGCCGATCACGCTGTAGGGATAGGTCAGGTCACGCTGCTCGCCGATGGAGGCGATGGTGACGCCGCCAGCCAGATAGCGCTTGCGGATGCGGGCGTTGACCAGCGTGCCTTCCCAGCGCGGGTTGGTGCCGACCAGCAGGATGACGTCGGCCTTCTCGATGCCGGCGATGCCCGAGTTGAACAGGTAGCCGGCGCGCACCGAGGTGTCGAACCGCGCACCGTCCTGACGGCAGTCCAGGTTCGCGGAACCCAGACGCGACAGCAGCTCCTTCAGAGCGAACTGCGCCTCGACATCGACCAGATCGCCCGAGATGGCGGCGATGCGGTTGCCGGGCAGGCCCTTCAGACGCGCCGCGATGGCGGTGAAGGCCTCGGCCCAGCTGGCCGGGACCAGCTTGCCGTTCTGGCGGATGTAGGGGCGGTCCAGGCGCTGGCGCTTCAGACCGTCATAGGAGTAGCGGCTCTTGTCGTTCAGCCACTCCTCGTTGATATCGTCGTTGACGCGCGGCAGGACGCGCATCACCTCGGCGCCACGGGCGTCGACGCGGATGTTCGAGCCGACGGCGTCGAGGACGTCGATGGTCTCGGTCTTGCGCAGCTCCCACGGCCGCGCCGTGAAGGCGTAGGGCTTGTGGGTTAGCGCACCGACCGGGCAGACGTCGGCGAGGTTGCCCGACAGCTCCGAACCGATCGCCTTCTCGACGAAGGTGGTGATCTCCATATGCTCGCCGCGATAGATGGCGCCGACATCGGGAACACCGGCCACTTCGTTGATGAAGCGGATGCAGCGGGTGCAATGGATGCAACGGGTCATGATGGTCTTGATGACCGGACCCATATACTTGTCCTTGACCGCCCGCTTGTTCTCGCCGTAGCGGCCGCGGTCGAAGCCGTAGGCCATGGCCTGGTCCTGCAGGTCGCACTCGCCGCCCTGGTCGCAGATCGGGCAATCCAGCGGGTGGTTGATCAGCAGGAACTCCATGACACCCTTGCGGGCCTTCAGGACGGTCTCGCTGTTGGTGCGGACGACCATTCCGTCGCCGCAGGGCATGGCGCAGGACGCGACCGGCTTGGGCGCGCGCTCCATCTCCACCAGGCACATGCGGCAGTTGGCCGGCACGCTCAGGCGCTCATGGTAGCAGAAGCGCGGAATCTCGATCCCCAGCTGCTCGCAAGCCTGGAGGATCGAGGTGCCCGGCTCGACCTCGATCTCGATCCCGTCGATGGTCAGTTTCGGCATGGGAACGGGAACTCCTTACTCGGCCGCCAGCGGGGCGCTGTTGCGGTAGGCCTGGATGCGCCGCTCGACTTCCGGACGGAAGTGGCGGAACAGGCCCTGGATCGGCCAGGCGGCGGCGTCGCCGAGCGCGCAGATGGTGTGGCCTTCGACCTGCTTGGTGACCTGCAGCAGCATGTCGATCTCTTCCATGCGCGCGTTGCCGGTGACCATGCGCTGCATGACGCGGTTCATCCAGCCGGTGCCTTCGCGGCACGGCGTGCACTGGCCGCAGGACTCATGCGCGTAGAACTGCGACAGGCGGGCGATGGCCTTCACGATGTCGGTGGACTTGTCCATCACGATCACCGCGGCGGTGCCGAGGCCGGACTGCACTTCGCGCAAGGAGTCGAAGTCCATCAGGACGGTGTCGCAGATCGACTTCGGCAGGACCGGAACCGACGAGCCGCCGGGGATGATGCCCAGCAGGTTGTCCCAGCCGCCGCGCACGCCGCCGGCATGCTTTTCGATCAGCTCCTTCAGCGGGATGCCCATCTCCTCTTCCACGTTGCACGGCTTGTTGACGTGCCCGGAGATGCAGAAGAGCTTGGTGCCCGAGTTCTTCGGACGGCCGAGGCCGGCGAACCAGGAGGCGCCGCGACGCAGGATGGTGGGAACAACCGCGATGGATTCGACGTTGTTCACCGTGGTCGGGCAGGAATAGAGACCGGCCTGGGCGGGGAACGGCGGCTTGTTGCGCGGCTGCCCCTTCTTGCCCTCGATCGACTCGATGAGCGCGGTTTCCTCGCCACAGATGTACGCGCCCGCACCGCGGTGGATGTAGACGTCGTAGTTGTAGCCGGTGCCGCAGGCGTTCTTGCCGATCAGCCCCGCCGCATACGCCTCGTCGATGGCGCGCTGGACGTTGGAGCCCTCGTTGTAGAACTCGCCACGGATGTAGATGTAGCAGGCGCTGGCGCCGATGGCGAAACCGGCGATCAGGCAGCCCTCGATCAGCTTGTGCGGATCGTGACGCAGGATATCGCGGTCCTTGCAGGTGCCGGGCTCGCCCTCGTCGGCGTTGATGACGAGGTAGACGGGCTTGTCGGTCACGTTCTTCGGCATGAAGGACCACTTCATGCCGGTCGAGAAGCCGGCGCCGCCGCGGCCGCGCAGCCCCGATTCCTTCACCTGCTCGATGATCCAGTCCCGGCCATTGGCCAGGAAGGATGCCGTGTTGTCCCAGTCACCGCGCTTGCGGGCCGCCTCGAGACCGAAGTCCTGGTAGCCGTAGAGGTTGGTGAAGATGCGGTCCTCATCGCGAAGCATCGCTGTCCCCTCCCCTCAATCGTCCGCTTGCGCGGTGGTGGCGTCCGCTTGCGCGGTGGTGAAAGCCTTCAGCGTCGTCGGGCCGCCGACCGGCTCCGAGGACTGACGGCCGATCTGCGAACCGGGCTTCGGCGTCTCGCCGCGCGCCAGCGCGTCGAGGATGCGCTCCATGTGCTCCGGGGCCACGTCTTCGTAGTAATCGTCACCGATCTGCACAACCGGCGCGTTGACGCAGGCGCCCGAGCACTCGACCTCGCCCAGCGTAAACTGGCCGTCGGCCGTGGTCTCGCCCACCTCGATGCCGAGCTTCTTCTTGCAGGTGTGGACGATGTCGTCCGACCCGCGCAGCCAGCAGGGCGTGGTGGTGCAGACCTGGATGTGGTGCCTGCCGACCGGGTTCTTGTTGTACATCGTGTAGAAGGTCGCGACCTCGTACACGCGGATGCGGGGCATACCGAGCAGGTCGGCCACGGCGTCCATGGCGACGCGCGGCAGCCAGCCGCCGTTCTGGCGCTGGGCGACGTCCAGCAGCGGCATGCAGGCGCTGGCCTGCTTGCCCTGCGGGTACTTGGCGATGATGCGCTTCGCCAGCTCCAGGTTTTCCGGAGTGAAGGTGAAGCTGGTCGGCTCGGCGTGGCCGTGATCGGAAGCGGGCGCGCTCATCGATCGATTTCTCCGAAAACGATGTCCATCGAGGCGATGTTGGCGACGGCGTCGGCCAGCATGTGACCCTTCGACATGAAGTCCAGGCCCTGAAGATGGGCGAAGCCCGGCGCGCGGATCTTGCAGCGATAGGGCTTGTTGGTGCCGTCGGAAACCAGATACACGCCGAACTCGCCCTTGGGCGCTTCGATGGCGGTGTAGGTCTCGCCGGCGGGGACGTGGAAGCCCTCGGTGAAGAGCTTGAAGTGGTGGATCAGCGCCTCCATCGAGCGCTTCATCTCGCCACGCGGCGGCGGCGACACCTTCCGGTCCTCGATCTTGTAGGGACCGGCCGGCATCTCCTTGCAGCACTGGCGGATGATGCGCAGCGACTGCCGCATCTCCTCCATGCGCACCAGGTAGCGCGCCCAGCAGTCGCCGGTCAGGCCGACCGGGACGTCGAACTCCATGCGGTCATAGACCTCGTAGGGCTGCGACTTGCGCAGGTCCCAGGCGACGCCGGAGCCGCGCAGCATCGGGCCGGTGAAGGCCCAGTCGAGCGCCTGCTCCTTGGTGACGATGCCGATGTCGACCGTGCGCTGCTTGAAGATGCGGTTCTCGGTCAGCAGGCTCTCGAGGTCGTCCATGAACTTCGGATAACGCTCGGTGAAGGCCCAGATGTCGTCCAGCAGGCCGTCCGGCAGGTCCCATGCGACGCCGCCCGGCCGGAAATAGTTGGCGTGCAGGCGGGCACCCGACACGCGCTCGTAGAACTCCATGAGGATTTCGCGTTCCTCGAAGCCCCACAGGGCCGGCGTGATGGCGCCGACGTCGAGCGCACCCGTCGTGATCGACAGGATGTGGTTCAGGATGCGCGTGATCTCCGAGAACAGCACGCGGATGTACTGGGCGCGCAGCGGCGCCTTGATCTGCAGCAGGTTCTCGATGCCGAGCACATAGGCGTGCTCCATGCACATCGGGCTGACATAGTCCAGACGGTCGAAATACGGCACGGCCTGGACGTAGGTCTTGTACTCGATCAGCTTTTCGGTGCCGCGGTGCAGCAGGCCGATGTGCGGGTCGCAGCGCTCTACCACCTCGCCGTTCAGCTCCATCACCAGACGGAGCACGCCGTGGGCGGCCGGGTGCTGCGGCCCGAAATTCATCGTGTAGGGCTTGATCTGCGTCTTGGTCTCGGGCCCCGACGCGCTGATCGGCCCGGTGGGGCCAGTCGTGACGACGCCGGTCGCCGATTCGGTCGAAACGGTCATGCTCACGGCTTCTTGCTCCCGTCCTGGAGGGCCGCCTTCTCATCGCCGGGCAGCATGACGTTGGTCATGCCTTCCCACGGGCTGAGGAAGTCGAAGGCGCGGAAATCCTGGGTCAGACGGACCGGCTCGTAGATCACGCGCTTCTGGTCCTCGTCGTACCGGGCTTCGACATAGCCGGTCAGCGGGAAATCCTTGCGGAAGGGGTGCCCCTCGAACCCGTAGTCGGTGAGGATGCGGCGCAGGTCCGGATGATTCTCGAAGAAGATGCCGAACAGGTCCCACACCTCGCGCTCGAACCAGTTGGCCGCGCTGAAGACGGAAACGGCCGACGGGACGGGCGTGTCCTCGTCGGTGGTCAGCTTCACGCGCATGCGCCGGTTGTGGGTGTAGCTGAGCAGCTGATAGACGACCTCGAACCGCTCGACGCGATCCGGGTAGTCGACCGCGGTGATGTCGGTCAGCTGCTCGAACCGGGTGGCCGGATCGTCGCGCAGCGCGGTCAGCACCGTCAGGATGGCCGGCCGTTTGACCGTCACCATCAGCTCGCCGAGCCTCACCTCGACCTTCAGGACGTCGCCGCCGAGTTTGGCCGCGATGACGTCCCCGAGTTCCTTCAACGCCTGTTCGGACATGGGTGGGACCCTGCCTTCCTACTTGTCTTCAGCGCGCTTGTCGTTCGACCCGCATCCGGGCGGATGGCCCGGTTGCGGGGCGGTACGCCGTGGTCAGCGGGCGATGCGGTTGCCGCGCTTGATCTTCTTCTGGAGCTGGAGGATGCCGTAGATCAGCGCCTCCGCCGTCGGCGGGCAGCCGGGCACATAGATGTCGACCGGCACGATCCGGTCGCAGCCACGAACCACGGCGTAGGAATAGTGATAGTAACCGCCGCCGTTGGCACAGGACCCCATGGAGATCACCCAGCGCGGCTCCGGCATCTGGTCGTAGACCTTGCGGAGCGCGGGGGCCATCTTATTTGTCAGGGTGCCGGCGACGATCATGCAGTCGGACTGGCGCGGGCTGGGACGCGGGATCACGCCGAAGCGGTCCAGGTCGTACCGGCTCATATAGGCGTGGATCATCTCCACCGCGCAGCAGGCCAGGCCGAAGGTCATCGGCCACAGCGAGCCGGTCCGGGCCCAGGCCAGCAGATCCTCGTACTTCGCCAGCACGAAGCCCTTGTCCTGGATCTCGTCGGAGACCGCGCGGATGTAGGCGTCCTGTTCCGGTCCGGGCGGAATCGGCGCCAGCGGCTTGGCGACCTCTACTCCCATTCCAGAGCTCCTTTCTTCCACTCATAGATGAAGCCGATGGTCAGGATGCCCAGGAACAGCATCATCGACCAGAAGCCGAACAGCCCGATGTCGCCCAGGGCGATCGCCCACGGGAACAGGAAGGCGACTTCCAGGTCGAAGATGATGAACAGGATCGAGACCAGGTAGAACCGCACGTCGAACTTGGTGCGCGCGTCCTCGAACGGCTCGAAGCCGCATTCGTAGGGGGAGACCTTCTCGGCGTCCGGGTTCTTCGGGCTGATGACGTAGGATGCCCCCACCATCACCGCGGCCAGCGCGATGCCGATCAGCAGAAACACCAGGATCGGAAGATACTCAATGATCAGCGGAGTCGACACCGCGTTCCTCCCATAAGCCCACGACCACGGGCGCCGTTCCGGCCGGGAAATCGGCGGAAGCGCAAAGCCGTGGCAGCCATGCCTTGGATTAGCCCATCAGACGGGCCGGAATATATGCCGAGACCGTGGGCAAGGAAAGCGCTTTGAATCGCTTTTCACTACGCGGAAGGACAAGCCGGTCCCCGCGCTAGAGCCTGGTAATACCACGTTTTTAAAAAAGGACAAAGGGAAGACTGTACGCATGCGAAAAAGGACCCGCGATCGGCGAGTCCTTGGGCCTTACTGGCGAATGGCGACGATTTTCAAAATGAAAGTGGCGCGAGTGACGGGACTTGAACCCGCGGCCTCCGGCGTGACAGGCCGGCGCTCTAACCAACTGAGCTACACCCGCGCAGAGCGACTTGCGATCCACACCAGCCAATCGCAAAGCCAACGCTTTGAACCGCCTGCTGTTTTTCACCGGGACCGTTGCGGCCCCCGTCGTTCGGTGGGCGGTTTGTAGTCGCCCGGAAGGCCGCCTGTCAATCACCAAATTGCAAAAAATTCATGCCCGGCCGCCGGCTTGGCGCGGGGGTCTCCCTGCCCCGCTCAAGGCAGTCGATGCGCTTCCCGGCGCAACGCTTCCAGCCGGTCGAAGGCCTGGATCATGCCTGTCGACAATTCACGATGGTCGACCGCATCGGGTCCACCGAACCGGGTCAGCGTCTCTTCCAGGGCGCGGGCCAGATGTTCGGCGACGTCCAGATGCTTCTGCTCCAGTGCCAGTTCCAGTGCGGCGAGGATGCGGTCGCCGAGCCGCCGGTCGTTCGAAGTCATGCGTTTCCCCAGCCCGTTGATTTCTGCGGACGACGTTCTGCCGCCGCGTTCCGGTTCATCTATGCAGGATAGCAGTTTCGCCGCACCGGAGCGGCGTGAATCGCACGCTGCGACATTTCGGAGGCACCCCTTCCGATTCGGGGCCGCCCCATGCGATAGTCCGCCCATGCCGTTCAAAGCACAGCCCCGCCATGTTCTCGGTTTCCTTCTGCTGACCGCCGCCCTCACCCTGGCGGCAGGACCGTCGCTGGCCGCCTCGAACGTCTCCGCAGCCCAGGCGGAGGCGAAGGAGATCGCCAAGTCGATGGGCAACTGCACCCCGGCCAAGGTCGAGGTGCTGCGCTATACCGTGGGGCGCGAGGGGGCGACGACCTTCAAGATCGGCTGCAGCGAGGACAAGGACGCCTTCGTGGTCGTTCAGTGCCGGTCGCGCATCTGTGCGCTGGCGCGCTGAAGCCCGCATGGCCGAATTCACCGCTTTTTAACCGCGGTCGCGCGCAATTGCGGAACATGGCGGATCGCATGCGGTGCGCGCGTGCAACGGGGGCCGGATGAGGGGCCGGATGGTGATGGGAATGGCACGGACGGCGTCAATGCGGGGTTGGCCGGCGATTGCGCTGGCGGGAGCGGTCATGGCATTGGCCGGTTGCACGTCCCCGCTCGGGCTGGCGGCCGCCGGCGCGGATGTGGTGACGCTGAACGCCACCAAGAAGACCATCGGCGACCATGTGGTGTCGGCCGCGACCGGCCGCGACTGCTCCATCATCAGCTTCGAGCAGACCGGCGATTATTGCCCGGACAAGGTGGTGATCGACCGTTCGCGGGTCTATTGTTACCGCACGCTGGCCGATGTCGATTGCCACCACATTCCCGACCCCTACCGCAACGGCAGCGCCGCGCTCGCCAGCCCGCCGCCGGACATCCGGACGGTGCCGCGCAAAAGGGGCTGGTTCGACGACGCCACGCCCTATACCGCGAACAACGGGACCTGAGGGGCCTCAGCGCACCTTCTTGGCGACGAATGCCTTGGCGATGGCCATCATCGCCTTTTCGTGCGACGGGCCGCCGGCCGGGGCCTCGTGAACGGTGGCACCCTTCGCTGCGGCGGCCTTTCCGGCGGGGGCGCCGCGCTGCGGAACCGGCTCTGCTGAGTCGCGGCCCAACTGGTTCAGCAGGTTTTCAAGTGCGTCGCGGCTGAGTCCCGAGGCGGAGGGCCGCCCTCCCCCAGCCCCGCCGCCGGCAGCCGGGCGCGATGCCGGGCTTCGGCTGGGCGGACGGCCGGCGCGCTCGATGGCGGCGGCGGCGATGGCCTTCAGGAAGGGCTGGGCGATGCCCCGCAGCAGGTCGGGGTCCTCGACGGCCCAGGCCATCAGGATCTTCTGGGCGTTCATCCGGCTGCCCTTGGCTGCCAGGATCGCTTCGCGGACCTTGCCGTCGACGTATGAATTGCTCATCGGGAATCGCCCACCGGGATATGTCCGCCAGCCGCGTCGTCATCGGCGGAGCCATCCGGGACTGTCGGGCCAACTCGGTTAACAAACGGTTGCAAGAAGCTCTGCACCTTGCGGAAGGGTGGAAGAAGCGGTTGCCGTCGGTTGGGGACGCGCGGATAGTGGCGGGATGCTGATCGAAACCTTCGCCGACCTGATCTGCCCCTGGTGCTACATCGGCAAGCGCCGGCTCGACCGTGCGCTGATGCAGCGGCCCGGCCTGCGCCCGGAACTGCGCTGGCAGCCGTTCCAGCTGAACCCCGACATGCCGCGCGGCGGGATGTCGCGCGAGGATTACCTGACCGCCAAATTCGGCGGCGGCGAACGGGCCCGGCAGATTCACCGGGTGGTGGAGGATACGGCGGCGCGCGACGGGCTGCCGCTGGCGCTCGACCGCATCCAGCGCACGCCCAACAGCTTCGACGCGCACCGGCTGGTCCGCATCGCCGGACGCCACGGGCTGGGCAATGCCATGGCCGATGCGCTGTTCGCCGCCTATTTCGTCGAGGGCGTGGACATCGGCGACCGTGACGCGCTGGCCAGCGTCGCCGCCGGGCTGGGGCTGGACTTCGCCGAGACCCGGCGCCAGCTGTCCACCGACGCCGAATCGGCCGCGGTGCATGCGGCCGATGCGCTGGCCCGCCAGATGGGGCTGCAGGCGGTGCCCTGCTATATCTTCAACCGCCGCTACGCGCTGTCCGGCGCGCAGGAGCCGGCGAGCTTCCTGCCGCTGCTCGACCTCGGCAGCGAGGAGCCGGAGAATTTGTCGGTCGTTTCCGGCTGAGCCCCTGAAATGAGAAAGGGCGGCCCGTAGGCCGCCCCTTCCCTGTCCGCCCGATCAGGCCGGCGTGGTGCTGGACTTGGCGTAGCCCAGCGTCTTCAGCGCGTCGGCGATCTCCGGCAGGATGCCCGGATCGTCGATGGTCGCCGGCATCTTGTAGTCCTGGCTGTCGGCGATCTTCTGCATGGTGCCGCGTAGGATCTTGCCCGACCGCGTCTTCGGCAGGCGGTCGACCACCAGGGCGCGCTTGAAGTCGGCGACCGGGCCGATCTGCTCGCGCACCAGCTGGACGACCTCCTTGACGATCTCCTCATGCGGGCGGGTGACGCCGGCCTTCAGGCAGACGAAGCCGAGCGGAACCTGACCCTTCAGGTCGTCGGCAACGCCGATCACCGCGCATTCGGCGACGTCCTTGTGGCTCGACAGCACCTCTTCCATCGCGCCGGTGGACAGGCGATGGCCGGCGACGTTGATGATGTCGTCGGTGCGGGCCATGACGTAGACATAGCCGTCATCGTCGATGAAGCCGGCGTCGCCGGTCTGGTAATAGCCCGGGTAATCGGCGAGGTAGGACTTCTTGAAGCGATCGTCGGCGTTCCACAGGGTCGGCAGCGTGCCCGGAGGCAGCGGCAGCTTGACGCAGATGGCGCCGATGTCGCCGCGCGGGACCTCCTGCAGCTCGGCGTTCAGCACCCGCACGTCCCAGCCCGGCATCGGACGGGTGGCGGAGCCGTACTTGATCGGGAACAGGTGGACGCCCAGCGGGTTGCCGGAGATCGCCCAGCCGGTCTCGGTCTGCCACCAGTGGTCGATGACCGGAACGTTCAGATTGTCCTCGGCCCAATGCAGCGTGTCGGGGTCCGACCGCTCGCCGGCCAGGAACAGGGCGCGGAAGTGGGACAGGTCATACTTCTTCAGGTAATTGGCATCCGGATCCTCGCGCTTGATGGCGCGGAAGGCGGTGGGGGCGGTGAACAGCGTGCCGACCTTGTGCTGCTCGATCACGCGCCAGAAGGTGCCCGGATCGGGGGTGCCGACCGGCTTGCCTTCGAAGACCACGGTGGTGCAGCCGGTCAGCAGCGGCGCATAGACGATGTAGGAGTGGCCGACGACCCAGCCCACGTCCGACGCCGCCCAATACACCTCGCCCGGCTTGACGTTGTAGATGTTGGTCATGGTCCAGCGCAGCGCCACCGCATGGCCGCCGTTGTCGCGCACCACGCCCTTGGGCTGGCCGGTCGTGCCGGAGGTGTAGAGGATGTAGAGCGGGTCGGTCGCCTTGACCGGCACGCACTCCGCCGGCTCGGCCGTCGTAACGGCTTCCGTCCAGTCGACGTCGCGGCCGGCGACCAGGGTCGCGGTCTCCTGCGGGCGCTGCCAGACGATGACGCTGCTGGGCTTGTGGGACGACTGTTCGATGGCGGCATCCAGCATCGGCTTGTACTTGACGATGCGGTTCGGCTCTATGCCGCAGGAGGCGGAGACGATGGCTTTCGGCTTGGCGTCGTCGATGCGGGTCGCCAGCTCATGCGGGGCGAAGCCGCCGAACACCACCGAATGCACGGCGCCGAGACGGGCGCAGGCCAGCATGGCGACGACCGACTGCGGGATCATCGGCATGTAGAGGAGGACGCGGTCGCCCTTCTCCACGCCCTGGGCGCGCAGCGCGCCGGCGAAGCGGGCGACCTGGTCCTGCAGCTCGGCATAGGTGATGGTCTGGACGGTCTGGGTGACCGGGCTGTCATAGATGATCGCCGCCTGGGCGCCGCGCCCGTCCTCCACATGGCGGTCCACCGCGTTGTAGCAGGTGTTCAGCTCCCCGCCGGTGAACCAGCGGTAGAAGGGGGCGTTGCTGTCGTCCAGCACCTTGTCCCACGGCTTGAACCAGGAAATGTCCTTCGCCGCCTCGCCCCAGAACCCGGCGGGGTCCGACAGGGAGCGGGCATGCATCTGGTCGAAAAGCTCTGCAGTCGTGGTGCTGGCGGTCGGGCTCATGGCAGGGCGTCCCTCGTTCTATTTTGGTACTATTCGGTGCGTATTTCCTCTCGGCCGCGAAACGATCAGTTCCGCCGCCTCCACAATCTGCGACAAAAGCATAAGTGCAGGCAAATGTCAGAAGGTCGGGGGTGCGGCGAGCTGTCGCATTCCCCGTTCGTGAAACTCCGTTCCGGAACCTGGAATTCAAAAGGAAACGCAGACCGGCCGGATGGCGAGTCCGACCGACTGCTGGTGGAAGCGCTCCTTGTACGATTCGACGATTTCGCGGATCAGAGCCAAGGTCGCCGGACCGCCTTCGGCCAGCAGGGTAAGCACCTTGCTCGGCTCCCGGATCAGCCGGCCGGTCTCGCTGTCGCGCCAATGGCCGGAGGCGTCGATGACGGTCAGGCCGTTGGGAAAGCGCGGCGTCACCTCCCCATCCAGGAAATCGGCCCAGTCGTGGTCGCTGACGCCGACGTCCGCGCCGATGTTGCGGCCGAAGAACAGCTGCGCCTCGATCATCGGGGCGGCCGAATAGGTCTCGCAGGCCAGCGTCGGCGCGGCCGGGGCAAAGGCGGGCTGAGCGGAAGGGGGCGCCAGCTGGGCCGCGGCCGGCGCGCTCAGCAGCAGGAGCGGGAAAAGGACGGACCACAGGGTGGGGACGGGACGCATCGGCGTGTCTCCGTTCGGGCGCCGGACGGCGCGTCAGGTCGGGCGGGCACCATGAGGAGCAGCGATGCTCTGGTCAGGACGCCCCCGGACCGTTATGCATGGATCATGGCCACCGATCCACCCATCACCGGGATTCGCCCGATCCTGACCGTCGTCCACGCCAACGGCGAACGGCTGATCGTGGCCCGTCTCACCAATCTGGGCGGCGGCAGCCAGTCCAACCGCTTCGTCCTGCGCCGCGCCGATTTCCGCGCGCCGTGGGAACAGCCGGATAAGGGCTATTTCGGCTATGCGGAGGTCGCCCGCGCGCTGGACGGCAACGGCTGGCGCGGCTGCAGCATCGAAGCGATGGCGACCACCGACCTGGAGGAGCGCCGCGCCCGCCAGCTCGCCCGCAAGAAGCTGCACCTGCAATGCGTGGAGGCGGCGATCCGCCGGGCGCAGGAGGGGGAGACGACCGAAAGGGCGTAGGCTCTAGGCTCCGCAACTCCCCCGCGCCGTCATGCGCCGGTCGAAATCGGCGGCGAGGTCGGCAAGCGTCACCCGGCCGAGATGGTGGACGAGCACCGCCTCCGCCTCGCGCAATGCCTCGTCCAGGGCAGCGTTGACGGCCTGTTCCACCAGACATCTCGGCTCGTCCGCCGTCGGGCCGATGGCGAAGATCCCCGGTTCTCCCAACGCCCGGTGGATGTCGAGCAGCGTGATCGCGCCAAGCGGCCGTGCCAGCCGCCAGCCGCCGCCATGGCCCTTTTCCGACCGGACATGGCCGGCGTCGCGCAGCCCCGCCATGGTCCGGCGGATGACCACCGGATTCGTGTTCAGCATGTCGGCGATAGCTTCCGACGTCAGGGCGCCGTCATGCCGGTCCATGTGGATCAGCACATGCAGCATGCGGGAAAGACGGCTGTCCTGTCTCATCGGTGGTCGGTCCCCTCCCCCATCGCGCCGGGTAGCCAGTCAAGTCAGGCCACTTCATAAGTTACATGGCACATTGACCGCGGCCTTTCATGTAACTTATCGTGTGTCGTGATCGGGTGCGGACGGCGCGCCCGGCCAATCCGTGGAAAGGTACGGTCATGGACGCCAACGACAGGACGACCTACGACGCGATCATCATCGGCGGCAGCTATGCCGGCATGGCCGCAGCACTTCAGCTGGCCCGCGCCCGGCGCCGGGTGCTGGTGATCGACGAGGGGGTGCGGCGCAACCGCTTCGCCTCCCACTCCCATGGCTTTCTCAGCCAGGACGGCCGTCCGCCGGGCGACATCGCCGCCGAGGCCCGCGAGCAGCTGATGCGCTATCCCACCGTCACCTGGAAGACCGGCCGGGCCGAGAACGCCGCGCGGACGGCCGAGGGATTTCACATCGCCGATTCGGATGGCGTCGGCCACCGGGGACGCCGGCTGCTGCTCGCCGTCGGGGTGGTCGACGAGTTGCCGGCGATTCCGGGCCTGCAGGAACGCTGGGGACGCTCGGTCTTCCATTGCCCCTACTGCCACGGCTATGAGCTGATGCAGGGCCGGATCGGCGTCGTCGCCGTGTCCGGGCAGTCGATGCACCACGCGCTGATGCTGCCGGACTGGGGACCGACGACCCTGCTGTTGAACGGGGCGTTCGAGCCCGACGCCGACCAGTCGGCCCATCTGGCCCGGCGCGGTGTCGCCGTGGAAACCAGCCCCATCACCGAAATCGGCGGCGATCCGGCGGAGGTCACGCTCGCCGATGGGCGCCGTCTGCCCTTCGCCGGCCTGTTCGTGGTGCCGAGAAGCCGCATCGCGAGCCCGCTCGCCGCACAGCTGGGGTGCGCGACCGAGGACGGGCCGCTCGGCACCCACATCCGGGTCGATGCGATGCAGGAGACCAGCGTCCCCGGCGTCTTCGCCTGTGGCGACGCGGCGCGGGCGGCGGGATCGGTGGCGCTGGCCGTCGGCGCCGGCACGATCGCCGGAACGGCGCTGCACCGCTCGCTGCTGTTCTGCGAGGACGTAGCCCTGTTCGCCCGTCCCTAGCCGATCAGCAACCCGGCGGCGATGGCCCACATCACCAGCGCGATGAGGCCGTCCATCACCCGCCAGGACGCCGGCCGGGCGAACAGCGGGCGCAGCAGGCGGGCGCCATAACCGAGTGCGAAGAAGAACAGGAAGGACGCCGTCATCGCCCCCAACGCGAAGGCTCCCCGCGCCTCGGCGAAGCGGGCGGAGACGGAGCCGACCAGCACCACCGTGTCCAGATAGACATGCGGGTTCAGCCAGGTCAGCGCCAGACAGGTCAGCAGCGCCGGCAGCAGCCCGGCCGGCTCCCGCTCCGCCGGGGTCAGCCCGCTCCCGCCGCGCAGGGCGGACCGGGCACTGCGCAGCCCATAGATCAGCAGGAAGGCCGCACCGGCATAGCGCATCAACGGCTCCAACCAGGGCCAGCGTGCGCCGGCCGTGGCGAATCCGCTGACGCCGACCAGGATCAGCACCGCGTCGGATAGGGCGCAGGTGGCGCAGATCGCCAGCACATGCTCGTTGCGCAGGCCCTGGCGCAGCACGAAGGCGTTCTGCGCCCCGATGGCGACGATCAGGCTGAACCCCAGGAACAGGCCCGGCAGAAAGGCGGTCACGAGGGCGGAGGAAACCATCGAAGCGGTGAAGGGATCGTTCATGGCACGGTTCCGGAGGCGGTGGACACCAATCCGCTACCATCGGACCGCCCTTTGCCGTACTTAATCCTGCTTGATCCGATTAAGCAGAGCTAATCCATGCTGGACTATCCGCTGCTGACCGCCCTGGCCGCGGTGATCCGCACCGGCAGCTTCGAACGCGCCGCGCAGCAATTGCACGTCACGCCCTCCGCGGTGTCGCAGCGGGTCAAGCTGCTGGAGGAGCGGCTGGGCAGCGTGCTGGTGGTGCGCGGCCAGCCCTGCACCGGGACCGCCGCCGGCCAGCGCCTGTGCCAGCATGTGGAGCAGGTGGCCCTGCTGGAGAGCGAGCTGCGCGGCGCCTTGCCCGGCCTGATCCCGGCGGAGGGGCCGGCCACCCTGCGCATCGCGGTGAACGCCGACAGCCTCGCCACCTGGTTCGTCGCGGCGATGGCCGAGCTGCCCGATTGCCTGTTCGACCTCGTCCTTGACGACCAGGACCACAGCGCCGAATGGCTGCGCAAGGGCGAGGTGCTGGCCGCCGTCACCGCCAGCGCGGCGCCGGTCCCCGGCTGCAACAGCCATCCGCTGGGCGCGCTGCGCTACCGCGCCACCGCAAGCCCCGACTATGTGCGCCGCCATTTCCCGGATGACGTGACCGCCGATTCGCTGTCCCGCGCACCCTGCCTGACCTTCAACCGCAAGGACCGGCTGCAGGCGCAGTGGCTGAAGTCGGTGCTGGGCGACCACGACTCGCCGGTGCCGACTCCGCCCACCCATTGGCTGCCCTCCACCCACGCCTTCGTCGACGGGGCGCTGGCCGGGCTGGGATGGGGGATGAACCCCGATCCGCTGGTGGCCGACCATCTAGCGGCCGGCCGGCTGGTGGAGCTGGTGCCCGGCCGGCCGCTGGACGTGCCGCTCCATTGGCAGCAGAGCCGCATCGCCGGAACGGCGCTGGCCCGGCTGTCGCGTGCCGTCCTGCGCGCCGGCCGGCAGGCGTTGCATGGGTCCGCATGAGGACTTTGCCCGCGGCGCGTGCGCGCTTATATGGATCCAACCAATCTCTGGAGGGATTCGATGACCAGCAGCGCCGCCACGGCCGCAAACGACACCCCCGAACTGGGCGCGCTTCCCACCTGGGACCTGAGCGACCTCTATCCCGGCATGGACTCGCCGGAGCTGAAGGCCGACCTCGACCGGATGGAGCGGGAGTGCAAGGCCTTCCGCGAACGCTACGCCGGCAAGCTGGCCACGCTGAAGGGCGAAGAACTGGCCGCCGCGATCCACAGCTATGAGAGCATCGACGAGACGCTGTCGCGCGTCATGTCCTATGCCGGGCTGGTCTACAACGGCAACATGGTCGACCCGACCATCGCCAAATTCTACCAGTCGGCGCAGGAGCGGGTGAACGACATCTCCGCCCACCTGATCTTCTTCACGCTGGAGATCAACCGGCTGGACGAGGCCGATCTGGCGGCCAAGCAGAAGGCTTCCGCGGCGCTGCGCCATTACGAGCCGTGGCTGCGTGATGTCCGCCTCTATCGCGACCACCAGCTGTCCGACGAGATCGAGCGGCTGCTGCACGAAAAGCATGTCGTCGGCCGCGCCGCCTGGAACCGCCTATTCGACGAGACCATCGCCAGCCTGCGCTTCCCCATGGGCGGGAAGGACCTGACCTGCGCGGAGGCGCTGAACCGCCTGTCCGACCGCAACCCCGCGATCCGCCGCGAGGCCGGCGAGGTGGTGGGCAAGGTGCTGGGCGAGAATGCGCGGCTGTTCGCGCTGGTCACCAACACGCTGGCCAAGGACAAGGAGATCGAGGACGACTGGCGCAACTACCCGACGCCGACCTCCGCCCGCAACCTGTCCAACCGGGTCGAGGATGAGGTGGTCGATGCGCTGGTCTCCGCCGTCAAGGGCGCCTATCCGGACCTGTCCCACCGCTATTACGCGATGAAGGCCAAGTGGTTCGGCCAGGACCATCTGGACTATTGGGACCGCAACGCTCCCCTGCCGGAGGATGCCGACCGCAGCATCCCGTGGGAGGAGGCGCGCGACATCGTGCTCGGCGCCTATGGCCGTTTCTCCCCCGACCTCGCCAGCCTGGGAAAACGCTTCTTCGACAATCCCTGGATCGACGCGCCGGTCCGCCCCGGCAAGGCGCCGGGCGCCTTCGCCCATCCGACCGTCCCCAGCGTCCACCCCTATCTGCTGGTCAACTATCAGGGCAAGACGCGCGACGTGATGACGCTGGCCCATGAGCTGGGCCATGGCGTCCACCAGATCCTGGCCGGCAAGCAGGGGCACTTCCTGTCCGACACCCCGCTGACGCTGGCGGAGACCGCGTCTGTGTTCGGCGAGATGCTGACCTTCCGCGCGCTGCTGGCGGCGGAGACTGACCCCAAGCGCCGCCGCATCATGCTGGCCGGTAAGGTCGAGGACATGCTGAACACGGTGGTCCGCCAGATCGCCTTCTTCGATTTCGAACGCCGCGTCCACACCGAACGGCGGGAGGGCGAGCTGACCTCGGACCGCATTGGTGAGATCTGGATGGCGGTGCAGACCGAGAGCCTCGGCCCGGCGCTGCGCTTCGACGAGGGATACCGGCACTACTGGTCCTACATCCCCCACTTCATCCACTCGCCCTTCTACGTCTACGCCTATGCCTTCGGCGACTGCCTGGTGAACTCGCTCTACGCGGTCTACCAGGATGCGGAGAAGGGCTTCGCCGAGAAGTATCTGGCGATGCTGTCGGCCGGCGGCACGCTGCGCCACAAGGAGCTGCTGGCCCCCTTCGGGCTGGACGCCTCCGACCCGGCCTTCTGGCAGAAGGGCCTCGGCGTCATCCGCGGCTTCATCGACGAGCTGGAGGCCGGCGAGGCGAAGGGCTGACGATTCGGGTGTCTTGACCGCCGTCAAGAGACCATGACGGCAGTGCGGGTATGGTGGCCTTCGGAGCGTCGTCTCCGAAGGCCATCTTTTTGGAAGCGAACATCATGCTTGCGACCACCACGCCCGCCGGCGATGTCCCCATGCTCGGCTATGCGGTCATGGACCGCGACCATGTCGATTCCGTTGCCCTGCTGCAGGCCGCCTGCGATGCGCCGACCGGCGAACTCCGGGCGCCCTTCGCCGCCTTCGCCAAGCATCTGCGCGAGCATTTCGCCCGCGAGAATGCGCTGATGACGCAGCACGGCTTCTTCGCCCTGCACTGCCACATGGACGAACACGCCCGCGTCCTGAAGGTGGTCGCGACGATGGAAGCGGAGTTAGCGGAGGGCAAGGAGGACCGCGCCCGCCTGTACGTCACCGAGCATTTCCCCGACTGGTTCCACACCCATCTGGCGACGATGGACCGGGTGACCGCAGATTTCCTGGCGCAGGCGGAGGCGTGAGGATTCGGCAGCTGGCTGCCCCCTCCCCATCCCTCCCCACCTTCGGTGGGAGAGGGGGTAGGACGCTTGTAAGCATGACGTCGTCGAAAAGCGGCGGCAGTCCCCTCTCCCGCGATCGGACCGGCCTTTGGCCGGCCGAGGGCGGGGAGGGTTAGGGAGGGGGCATCACGCGAGACGCCACGCCCTCCAACAGAAACCCCAAAACTGGAAAGGGGCCGGAACCTGCTCGGTTCCAGCCCCTTATGGATGGTGGGCGCACAAGGACTCGAACCTTGGACCCGCTGATTAAGAGTCAGCTGCTCTACCAACTGAGCTATGCGCCCATCCGTAGGAAATGTTCAAGAGATGGTGGGCGCACAAGGACTCGAACCTTGGACCCGCTGATTAAGAGTCAGCTGCTCTACCAACTGAGCTATGCGCCCATCTCTTGATGCCATGAACTTAGCCGAAACGAGCCGACTGTTCATCGCGCCGGCCAAGCCGTTGTCCCGGCCGGTGTGGCGCGGTTTATAGCGAAGGGCTTTTGGCCTGTCGATAGCAAAATCGCACCCCATGTGAATTTTTTGGCGCGCGCTTTTCGGTGGCCGAATTCCACCCCCGGCGGCTACACCGGCGCTGTCGAATTTGGGCATCGGGCTTGGGCATCGGGCCAGGGCATCGGAACGGGAGATCGGGAATGGGCGGCTGGACCGAAGGCTATGTCGGCGGCATCGACTATATCCGCGCCGTCTATCGTGACTGGTCGCCGGCCCTGCTGTGCTTCGCCCTGACGCTGCGCGGCTGGCGTCCGCCCGAGGCGCTGCGCCGCGGAAGCTTCGCCATGGCGGAACCGGGATGCGGCCATGGGTTGACCAGCGCGCTGCTGGCCGGCGCCCACCCGGCGGCGCGGTTCGAAGCGATGGACTTCAACCCCTCGCACATCGCCGGTGTCCGCCGGCTGGCCGCCGATGCCGGGTTGGCCAATGCCGACTTCCTGGAAGAGAGCTTCACGGAGTATGCCCGGCGCGACGGGCCGATGCTGGACGCGGTCGCCCTGCACGGCGTCTGGTCCTGGGTGAGTGCCGAGAACCGGGCGATCCTGCTGGAGGTGCTGCGCCGCCGGCTGGCGCCCGGCGGGGTCGTCTTCGTCAGCTACAATGCCCTGCCCGGCACGCTGGTCCATATGCCGCTGCGCCGCCTGCTGGTGGAACGCTGCGCCGAGGGCGACGGCCCCCTGCCCGACCGCATCGCCCGGGCGGTCGAGTTCGCCTCGCGGATGGCGGCGCAGGGAGGCGGCTGGCTCGGCGCCACCGACGGCGTGGTGGAGCGGATCGAGCAGCTTCGCCACAAGTCGCCGAACTACATCGCCCACGAATATCTGAACGGCGACTGGACGGCCTTCTACCACGCCGACGTGGCGCGCGAGCTGGCAGCCGCCAAGCTGGAGTTCGCCGGCGCCGCCGTGCCGATGGAGCAGCTGCATGACCTCATCCTGTCTCCGGCGCAGCAGGCGCTGGCGGCGGAGGCGAGCGACCCGGCCCAGGCCGAGACCCTGCGCGACGTGATGACCAACCGCAGCTTCCGCCGTGACCTGTTCGTGAAGGGGGGCGAGCGGCTGGGCAAGGCGGAGCGGCGCACGCTGCTCGGCGGCACCGGCTTCGCGCTCCTGGTGGCCGCCGACGACCTGCCGGAGGTCGCCTCCACCCCCGTCGGCCGCCTGCCCTTCCCCCGTGCGCTCTACCAGCCGCTGGGCGAGGCGCTGGCCGACGGGCCGCAGAGCCTCGACGCGCTGCTCGCCCGCCCGTCCCTGGCGGCGCAAGGGGAGGAGGCGGTGCTGCGCGCGCTGGTCCTGCTGACCAGCCTGTCGCTGGCCGCACCGGTGATGCCGGAGGATGGGCTTGCCGAGCGCCGCGCCTCGACCGACCGCTTCAACGCCGCGGTTCTGGAGCGCCACCGCTTCGGCGACACGCCGGGGCAACTCGCCTCGCCGCTGCTGGGTGCCGGCGTGCCGCTGTCACGGATCGAGGCGCTGTTCCTGCTGGCCGCCCGGCTGGGCGAGGAGCCCGCCGCCTTCGCCTGGCGCCACCTGTCGGCCGACGGCATCACGCTCGGCCGCGACGGCGAGCGGTGCGAGGGGGATGAGGCCAGCCGGGCCGAACTGGCGCGCCGGCATACGGCCTTCACGCAGCGGCGGCTGCCGTTGCTGGAAAGGTTGGGGGTGGTTTGATGGGCTCGGGGCGGTGATCGGCCTCGACGCCCCCACCCGGCTTCAGCGCTCGACGACGACCTTCGGCAGCTTCTCGGCGATGCCGTAGAGCGCTTCGCGCCGGCGGATTTCGGCGAACACGTCGTCCGGATGGATGTTCAGCGTCGCCCACAGGACCGACAGGTTGTACAGCAGGTCGGCGCTTTCGTTGATGACGCCCTGGCGATCCTCGTTCATGGCGTCCAGCGCCACCTCGACCGCCTCCTCGCCCACCTTCTTGGCGATCTTCTTCGGACCGGCGGCGATCAGCCGGGCCGTCTTGGACTGCGCCGGGTCCATCTGCTGGCGGTCGAGGATGGCGGCGTAGAGGCGGATCAGGTCGTCGGTCATCAGGAAGGGTGTGTCTCGTCTGCGGGAGGGAACTGCATCTTGTTAACCTGATCGTTCCGCAACGAAATTGCTATCCCCCATCGGCCCGGTCCCAAGCCGCACCATCGCCTTATGCCTTGCGGTATCGCCCCCCGAGGCCGCGGTTCGCGCGGCGCGCCCTCAGTTCGTCCCCGGCCCGCCGCTTCCGCCCACCGGATCGTAGGAATGGTCGGCCTTCGGGCGCTCTTCCAGCAGGGTGTGGCCGGTGCTGACGAAATGGACGACCTCGGCGATGTTGGTGGCGTGATCGCCGATGCGCTCCAGGTTCTTGGCGATCATCATCAGGTGCATGTGCGCCATGAACTGGTCCGGCGCGGCCAGGGCCGACCGTTCCACCTCCGCGACGAGGCTGGTGTAGAGCGCGTCCACCTCGTCGTCGGTGCGCCAGATGCGCAGGGCGGCCTCGCTGTCGCTGTCGACATAGGCGTCGACCACGGCGCTGAGCCGTTCGCGCACCAGCCGGCCGAGCTGCGGCAGGCCCGACAGCGAGGCTGAGTCGGCAAGGCTGAAGATGGCGACCGCGCGCTTGGCGGTGTTGGCGGCATGGTCGCCGATGCGCTCCAGGTTGCCGGCGATCTTCAGCGCCGCCACCACCTCGCGCAGGTCGTCGGCCACCGGCTGGCGCAGGGCCAGCAGGCGCATGCAGTGCGCCTCGATGTCATGTTCGAAGGAGTCGAGTCGCGCGTCCGACTCGACGATCTCCCGCGCCAGCTCGGGATTGCGCTGGGCCAGGCAGGTCAGCGCCTGATCGATCTGCGTCTCCGCAGCGCCGGCCATCTGAACGATGGCGGATTTCATCCGCTTCAGCGCGTCCTCGAACGCGGACACGATGTGCGGAGCGGAGGTCTTCATGGTCGCCAAACCCTTCCCGGCGGTCTCATCCGAAGCCAGGACCATAACGCCCGGACGTTACGGTACGATGACAACGCCTATGACGAACGGCCCCTATGACGAACGGGAGATCCGCTCCCCTGCGCGGCGGTTGAATTGCCCGGTTGATTTTGCGCCGCAGCATCGGCACACCTCTGCCGTCTCCGCATCTTCCCTAATCAACAGCCCCGCCGAACCTGCCATGATCGAACGCCGTTTTGAACAGATCATCTTCGCCAGCCGCTGGCTGCTCGCCCCCTTCTATCTCGGGCTCGTGGTCTCGCTGGTCGTCCTGCTGGTGAAGTTCACCCAGGAAATCCTGCATATCCTTCCCCATGTGCTGGACATGAGCGAGAAGGACGTGCTGCTGGCCGTGCTGACGCTGATCGACCTGTCCTTCGCCGGCAACCTTCTGCTGATGGTGATCTTCGCCGGCTACGAGAACTTCGTGTCCAAGATCGACGTGGCCAATCACGAAGACCGGCCGGACTGGATGGGCAAGGTCGATTTCGGCGGGCTGAAGCTGAAGCTGATCGCCTCCATCGTCGCCATTTCCGGCATTCATCTGCTGAAGGCCTTCATGAATCTGGCCCAGACCTCGAAAGAGGAACTGATGTGGCTGGTCATCATCCACATGACCTTCGTGCTGTCCGGCGTTCTGCTGGCCTTCATGGACCGGCTGGAGGGGCACCACGCCCATGCGGCCAAGCCGGCCGGCAAGACCGGCACTGCGCATCACTGAGAATCTCCACCGGTCGGCGGCCAATTGCCCGTTGCGGCGCAACATGGTTCGGACTAGACACTGAAGGGTCACACCGGCGGACAGGCCATCGGCAGATCAGGATGGGGTTCACCGCAAGGGCCGGCCGCAAGAGTCCGTCCGTTGACGGAAAATTAACCCTGATCCGCCAGTTTCGCCTTCACCAGACACCGCAAGGGGCGGCGGGCGCCGGCGAACCGGAACCTGCTTTCGCGACACGGGTCAGGCCTGCCGGGCGCACTCTCCGCTTGAGCGTGCGGACGCATTCGACTATGGAACCGGCGGCGGGCATGCTATGCCAGTCGCCGCCGGCTCGGCCGTCTCAACCGCTTTGATAGAGTTCGTCAGCTCCATGCTCTCCAAACTGCTGGGCGTTCTGTCCGCCGACATGGCGATCGATCTGGGCACGGCCAACACCCTGGTCTATGTCAAGGGCCGCGGCATCGTCCTGAACGAACCGTCCGTCGTCGCCATCGCCAACGTGCGCGGCAAGAAGCAGGTCCTCGCCGTCGGCGACGAGGCGAAGATGATGCTCGGCCGAACCCCCGGCAACATCCAGGCCATCCGGCCGCTTCGCGACGGCGTCATCGCCGATTTCGAAGTCGCGGAGGAAATGATCAAGCATTTCATCCGCAAGGTTCACAACCGCCGCAGCTTCGCCAGCCCGCAGGTCATCATCTGCGTGCCGTCGGGTTCGACCGCGGTGGAACGCCGGGCGATCCAGGAATCGGCGGAGGCCGCCGGCGCCCGCCGCGTCTTCCTGATCGAAGAGCCGATGGCCGCCGCGATCGGCGCCGGGCTGCCGGTGACGGAACCGACGGGCTCGATGGTCGTCGACATCGGCGGCGGCACCACCGAGGTGGCCGTGCTGTCGCTGGGCGGCATCGTCTATTCGCGGTCGGTGCGCGTCGGCGGCGACAAGATGGACGAGGCCATCATCGGCTACATCCGCCGCAGCCATAACCTTCTGGTCGGCGAAGGCTCCGCCGAGCGGATCAAGAAGGAAATCGGCTCCGCCTGCCCGCCCGAGGACGGCGAGGGCCGCATCCTCGAGATCAAGGGCCGCGACCTGATGAACGGCGTCCCGAAGGAGCTGATCATCTCGGAGCGCCAGATCGCCGAGTCGCTGGCCGAACCCGTTTCGGCCATCGTCGAGGCGGTGAAGGTGGCGCTGGAGCACACCGCTCCGGAACTGGCTGCCGACATCGTCGACAAGGGCATCGTGCTGACCGGCGGCGGCGCCCTGCTGGGTAACCTGGACTTCGTCCTGCGCCACGCCACCGGCCTGCCGGTGTCGATCGCCGACGATCCCCTCTCCTGCGTGGCGCTCGGCACCGGCCGCGCGCTGGAGGAGATGAAGACGCTGCGAAACGTCTTGGTCAGCGCCTACTGATTGGTGTATCCCTGGTTGGAAGGCCTCCGGTCCGACGCCCATCCCCCGGGCGGTGAGGACCGGAGACGGACCGCGTATCTGGACGGGAATTTCCTGTGAAGTCACGCTCATCCGGCTCCGTCATCCGCCTTGCCGCGCCTTTGCGGGCCCTCGCGCAGCGTTTCTCCTTCCTCCTCCTGGTCCTGGCCTCCATCGCGCTGATGATGGTCGGCAAGATCGAGTCCGTCTCGGTGGACAGCGCCCGCGCGCGCGTGACGGACGCCTTCGCCCCGATCCTCGATGCCATCTCCCGCCCTGCCGCGACCGCCGCCCGCGTCGTCGAGTCGGTGGTGGAGCTTGAAAACGCCTTCGACGAGAACCAGCGGCTGAAGGCGGAGAACGCCCGGCTGCTGCAGTGGAAGCAGGCGGCCCTGCGGCTGGAGGCGGAGAACAACAGCCTGCGCAGCCTGCTGCGCGTCCGCCCGGAGCCCTCCGTCAACTACATCGCCGCCCGCGTCATCGCGACCCCCGGCAGCTCCTTCGTCCGCACGCTGGTGGTCACCGCCGGCCGGCGCGACGGGGTGCGCAAGGGACAGGCGGCGCTGGCCGGGGCCGGTCTGGTCGGCCGGGTGATCGAGGTCGGCGAATGGTCGTCCCGCATCCTGCTGCTGACCGACATCAACGCCCGTGTCCCGGTGGTCCTGGCCAACACGCGCCAGCGCGCCATCCTGGCCGGGGACAATTCCGATCAGGCCAAGCTGCTCTATCTCCCGCCGGAATCGCCGATCCAGGTGGGCGAACAGGTGGTGACCTCCGGCGACGGCGGCCTGTTCCCGCCCGGCCTGCCGGTCGGCGTGGTGACGGCGGTGAGCGAGCGCGGCGTGCGCGTGCTGCCCAGCGCCGACCTGTCGCGCATCGAGCATCTGCGCCTGGTGGATTTCGGACTGCCCGGCACCGACCTGGATTCGTCGCCGGAGTGGAAGTGAGCCGATCCGACAGCGCTCCGGCGGGAAGGCCGCCGGCATGACGGCGACGTTCTGGCAACGGGTGGACAAGGCCGGGCGCAATCTGGCGCCCTTCGCCGTCACCGTCATGATGGTCCTGGTCGGCATGATCCCGGTGCCGGTGCCGGGCTATGCCCCGGTGGCGCCGAACCTGACGCTGGTGTCCGTCTATTACTGGACGATCCACAGGCCTGACCTGATGCGTCCGGGGGTGGCCTTTCTGATCGGGCTGCTGCAGGATTTCCTGATCGGCGGGCCGCTGGGCGTCAATGCCCTGATGCTGGTCGTGGCGCAGTGGGCGGTCCTGAACCAGCGCCGGGTCTTCCTGGCCAGCACCTTCGCGCTGCTGTGGTTCGGCTTCACCCTGGTGATGGCCGGTGCGGTGGTGCTGCAATGGCTGGCCTTCTCCGCGCTGGATTCAGCCGCGCTGTCGATCTTGCCGGCGCTGTTCCAGGGCCTGCTGACGGTGGCGGTGTTTCCTGCGGTGGGCTGGCTGCTGATCCGCGTCCATCGCGCGTTCTTGAACGGGTAAAGGGTCCCGGCGGTTTCATGAGTTCGATCGATCGCGATACCGACCGTTCCCGCCTGCTGGCGCGCCGCGCCCTGGTGCTGGGCGGCATCAAGCTGGCCGGGCTGTCCGCGCTGGTCGGTCGGCTCTATTACCTGCAGGTTGTCGAATCCGCGCGCTACACCATGCTGGCGGAGGAGAACCGCATCAGCCTGCGGCTGATCGCCCCGTCGCGCGGCACCATCGTCGACCGGTTCGGCGTGCCGCTGGCGGTGAACGAGCAGAACTACCGCGTCGTCGTCGTGTCGGAGCGCACCCACAACATCCAGGAAACGCTCGACAAGATCTCGCGCATCGTGCCGCTGACCGACGGCGACCGCCGCCGCGTCCTGCGCGAGCTTCACCGCAAGCGCCGCTTCGTCCCCGTCACGGTGCGCGAAAACCTGACCTGGGAGCAGGTGGCGACGCTGGAGACCAACACCCCCGACCTGCCCGGCGTGGCGATCGAGGTGGGCGAGCTGCGCCACTACCCGCAGGCGGAGGCCACCGCCCATATTCTGGGCTATGTCGGCGCGGTGTCGGAAGCGGAGTTGAGCGGCAACAGCGATCCGGTGCTGTCGCTTCCCGGCTTCCGCATCGGCAAGGCCGGCATCGAACGCTATCACGAGAAGGTCCTGCGCGGTACCGCCGGCACCAGCCAGCTGGAGGTCAACGCCGTCGGCCGCGTCATCCGCGAGCTGTCGCGCGACGAAGGGCAGTCGGGCCGCGAGATCCAGCTGACCATCGACATGGCGCTGCAGCGCTTCGTCCAGGAACGCCTGTCGAAGGAGGTCAGCGCGTCGGCGGTGGTGATGGACGTGCACACCGGCGGCATCTACGCCCTGTCCTCCCATCCCAGCTACGACCCCAACCAGTTCACCATGGGCATCAGCGCCGAGCTGTGGGAGGAGCTGCTGTCCAACCAGGCGACGCCGCTGAACAACAAGGCGGTGGTTGGCCAGTATCCGCCCGGCTCCACCTTCAAGATGATGGCGGCGCTGGCGGCGCTCGAATCGGGGATCGTCAGCAGCCGGCACACCGTCTTCTGCCCCGGCCACATGGAGCTGGGCGACCACCGCTTCCACTGCTGGAAGCGCGGCGGCCACGGCACGGTCGATTTCGTCGGGGCGCTGCGCCATTCCTGCGACGTGTTCTTCTACGACGTGTCGCGCCGCATCGGCATCGACCGCATCGCCGAAATGTCCAACCGCTTCGGGCTGGGCGCCCGCACCGGCATCGACCTGCCGCATGAGCGCGCCGGGCTGATGCCGTCCATCGCCTGGAAGAAGGCGACCTTGGGCAAGGGCTGGGACATGGGCGAGACGCTGGTCGCCTCCATCGGTCAGGGCTATGTGCTGGCGACGCCGCTGCAGCTGGCGGTGATGACCTGCCGGCTGGCCAATGGCGGCTATGCGGTCAAGCCGCACCTGACCAAGCAGATCAAGACCGTCAGCGGCGAACAGACCGCCTGGCCCAGCATCGGCGTGAAGAAGGAGAATCTCGACATCGTGCTGCGCGGCATGAACGAGGTGACCAACGCGCCCAACGGCACCGCCTTCAAGTCGCGCATCACCGAGGTCGGGTACGAGATGGCCGGGAAGACCGGCTCCGCCCAGGTCCGCCGCATCACCATGGCGGAACGCACCACCGGCGTGAAGAAGAACGAGGATCTGCCCTGGCGCGAGCGCGACCACGCCCTGTTCGTCGCCTACGCCCCGGTCCAGGCGCCGCGCTATGCCTGCGCCGTCTTCGTGGAGCATGGCGGCGGCGGTTCCACCGCGGCGGCGCCGATCGCCCGCGACATCCTGCTGGAAACCCAGAAGCGCGACCCCGGCCGCGCCGCCGTCGCCGAAACTCCACCCAGCGGACTGGCAGAGCCGCGGGGCTGATACTGCGAAGGCAAGCGGCCGGACGGCCGCGCCCGCCGTTTGAGGGCGAGCGTAAAGCCTGATGTGTCATGCTTTACGCTCGATGATATGAGGTCTCGTGATCGGAGCGATGCTGCCGACAAGAGCCTGTCCGGGCTCCCTGCGCCCTCAGACCACCTGCAACCCGAACAGCGCCGTGCCGAGAAGACGGGCATCGTTGTTGCGAGGATCGACCGTCACAGGGCGGACAGCATCAGGCGCGTCGATCCACAGGGTCACAAGATCGCCCTCCCTGTCCTCGCGCCGGGGAATCGGCACGGCCACCGACACGGCTTGACCGGCACCCAGCTTGGCCTCGACCGGCTGTGCGAAGTTCAGGGAGAGGAAGACCGACTGCCGCTCGCGATAGGGTAGACCTGCCAGCGTGACGAGCAGCGATTGAGGCGCGGTCCCCGGTATGCGCAGAACGACGATCGCCTGCCTGCTGGTCCAGATCCAATTCCCCTCATGGTCATGGAAGCCGGTCCAGCCAGACAGAACGGAGCCGATTCCCCCCGCCACCGGGTATTCCCGCCCCCGCAGCAGGGTGACGATCGGCGGAATTGCCGGGATGTAGCGCCTGCTCCCGTCATTGCCTCCGGCCGCCTGGGGAGCCGAAGCGGCATGCGTCCCGGTGAGGCGGTTGCGGGACCGCATCCAATGGTCGGTTTGCGCCATGAAATCGGCATTCCAGCGGGCCTCGGTCGCAGCCGCCAGCACCGGATCCAGCTTTCCCTGGGTGCGCAGCCAAGCGACGTCGCGCAGCCGCTGGGCACAGACCATGAGCTTCAAGGCCGCGGAGTGTTCCTGACCGGCAAGTTCCGAACCCGACCACCCGCTGACCCGATGGCTGTTTCTGGCATGCTGCCGCCAGCCGACCAAAGGGCGTGACCGGTAATGGTGGGTTCCGAGCAGGGTTGCCCTGAAGCCGGTGAGCAGATCGAGGCCGTAAGGGCAGAGTTCCGGGTCAAGCGGAGGAAATGCCTCGATCACGGAACGATGATAGGCCGACGAGGCGCCCAGCCAGCACGGTTCCGTCTGCCGGTCGACCAGCGTGCTGGGGTCGTCGAAATCCATGTCCGGCATCTCCGCACCGCTCAGGGAGATCGGGACGCCCCCCTCGCTCAGCAGGACCGCATTGGACGTGAACAGCCGGCAATCCGGATGGGCGGCGAAATGATCGATGATCGTGTCGAGCCGACCCGGCAGGGTGATGTCGTCGCTGTCCGCCTGGATGAGCAGCGGTGCCCGCGAGAAGGAGACGAGGGCGGGCAGCATGCCGTGACCGATGGCCTGGCTGTTCCGCATCACCGTCGCAGCCACCTCCGGCCGGCCGGCCAGCCGTTCCAGCGCGATGGAAAAACTGCCGTCTTCGGACCCGTCGTCGATCAGAACGAGTTCAGTGTCTGATCGCCATTGCGAAAACAGGCTGTCCAACTGCTGGCCGATCCACCCCGCATGATTTCGCAATGGGATGAAAACCGTCGCCGCAAAGCTCTGATGCGGAGCGGCCGGCGGCTGGACGGAGCTATCCTCGGACCACCGGTCGATAGCGCCGGCGATTTCATCCGCACCATAATAGCTGCTGACGTTCGGGTGGCTGTAGATCGCCTCCAATGCCGGACGGGGCAGACGAAACCGGCTCTTCAGAGCCCGGTAGATCTCGCTCGTCGGTTTGGTCGTGCCGTCATTGGAATGCGGCAGCTGGAACTCCATTCCCGGAAAGAGTTCGGCCAATCCGTTCTGGATCGCCGTCGGTGCGCTCTCGTGACGGAACAGCAGGAGGCGGACATTTCCCCTGGTGAGGATCGAATAGCCGCGCTCCCGATCGAAAGCATGCGCCTGCAGATCGAAACCGAATGGCTTCTCGATCTCTTCCCGGAACCAGATCAGGGGCGCCCGGATCATCCGCTCCAGATAAAGGCGATTCGGATCGCCGTCGGGCGTATCCCGGAGCCACAGATCGCCGATGCGCGCGGCGAGAGCCTCCGCCGTCGCTTCCGCCGTGGCGGCAAGGCAGTCCGCGAAGTCGGCTTCGAGGTTCTGCATGGCGACCGAGATCGAGCGGGCGATCGGGTCGCGGACACCGCTGACGATGGTTACGGACTCACCGGCGGCCATGGCCTCGGCCAGACGGCGGGCAACCCCGGGCGCCTCGGTGTGAAACAGCGGCATGTTCTGCCCGGTCGTCGCCCGTGAGGCAAGAGCACGCGCCAAAGGTTCGTGCAGCCAGGATTCGAGCCCATGGCTGTTGAAGACCTCACCCGGAAATCGCGCGGCCAGCAGCTCGGTTATGGAGGTTGTGCAGACCTTGGCATAGGTAAGGACAAGGATCATGGTCTTGCTCATGTGGCGGCGGCGAACAGGGTGATTGGGCGTCCGCTTGGCTACGGGCCGCTTACCCTATGGATCACGCACCGCTGCGTCCTGCTCTCGCGAAGGCAAGACGGTTCCGGATGGATGTCGGACGATTGCAAATGGCTATGGAGCCATCCGGCATGTCATTTCGGACGACGGCATTGACGCCGATCCGGCAGTCGTCACCGATGGTGACCCCGGCATGAATGCGTGCGCCCATCCCGATCATGCACCGCTTACCGATCTGCACATCGCTTGCCACGGTCGCATGGGGCAGGACGACGCTGAAATCACCGACCGCGACCCGCGCACCCAGAACATTGTGCGCAAAGAGATGAACGTGCCTGCCGAGATCGACATCGGTGACGACCGCGAAGGGACCGATGTAGCCCCCCTCGCCGATCCGGGCGTGAGACGAAACCACCGAGGATGGATGGATGATTCGAGGCCACCGACAGCCACGCAAGGCCGGGCGTTCGCGGATGGATTGAGCATGATCGGGGTCCGCAACCGTCAGGAGAGCGTCGACCTGCGCGCCATCCACTTCATCGATGAAACCGACCTCATGCCCGAGAACCGATCCGGCAGGTCGGTCATCCACAACTCTGCTGATGGTAATTCCCGCGGTTTCCAGAATACAAATTAGATTGCGAGCGTTCCTGCCCCCGCCAACCAGCAACAGGCCCTCGGATACAGGGGGAAAGGAAACACTCATTTCAATCACGCTTCTTAGGTGTTACGCATATTCATAACCAGCCAACTAAATCCTATCATCTCTTACTCATTCGAACAATATAATGAGACAAAAGCGATACAAGGATGCAGCTTTCAGCTTAGGGTAGCAGTCCCCGTCGAGTCCCTTGCACCTTCCCGCTCCAGCTGGTCGGGGAGGAAAAGATGGCTTCGCGAAAATGCGCATCTCCAATAGAAAAAGCGCGCCCCCGAAGGGACGCGCTTTCCGGCAAACCGACTTGGCTTTCGCCGGATCAGTTCTTCGACTTGTCGACCAGACGGCGCTCGGCGATCCACGGCATCATGGCGCGCAGCTTCTCGCCGACCTTCTCGATCTCGTGCTCGGCATTGCGGCGGCGGATCGCCTTGAAGGACGGCTGGCCGGCCTTGCACTCCAGCATCCAGTCGCGGACGAAGCGGCCTTCCTGGATGTCGGTCAGCACGCGCTTCATCTCGGCCTTGGTCTCGGCGGTGATGATGCGCGGGCCGGTGCGGTAGTCGCCGTATTCGGCCGTGTTGGAGATCGAGTAGCGCATGTTGGCCATGCCGCCCTCGTACATCAGGTCGACGATCAGCTTCACTTCGTGCAGGCACTCGAAGTAGGCCATCTCGGGGGCGTAGCCCGCCTCGACCAGCGTCTCGTAGCCGGCGCGGATCAGCTCGGTCAGGCCGCCGCAGAGCACGGCCTGCTCGCCGAACAGGTCGGTCTCGCACTCTTCCTTGAAGGTGGTCTCGATGATGCCGGCGCGGCCGCCGCCATTGGCCGAGGCGTAGGACAGAGCGATGTCCAGCGCATTGCCCGAGGCGTTCTGGTGAACGGCGACCAGCGACGGCACGCCGCCGCCACGCTGGTATTCGCTGCGCACGGTGTGGCCGGGGCCCTTCGGCGCGATCATGAACACGTCGAGGTCGGCGCGCGGCTCGATCAGGTTGAAGTGGACGTTCAGGCCGTGCGCGAAGGCCAGGGCGGCGCCCTGCTTCATGTTCGGGGCCAGATCGTCGCGGTACAGGTCGGCCTGCAGCTCATCGGGGGTCAGAACCATCACCACGTCGGCCCAGGCGGCAGCCTCGGCCGGGTTCATCACGGTGAAGCCGGCGGCCTCGGCCTTCTTGGTGGTGGCCGAACCCGGGCGGAGCGCGATCCGCACGTCCTTCACGCCGCTGTCACGCAGGTTGTGGGCGTGGGCGTGGCCCTGGCTGCCGTAGCCGACGATGACGACCTTCTTGCCCTTGATCAGGTTGACGTCGGCATCACGATCGTAATAGACGCGCATGGAGATGGTTCCTTGAATTCGCAACGAACGAAGACAGAGTGCGTTTCCTGCGGCGGATTACTCCATTGAGCAATGCCGCACGTCAAGGGAAACAATCGCTCGACGGAACGGCAAAATGCAAAGCTTCCTTGCGTTTTTGCCGCCCCAATCTTTCGCAGAATGTTTTTCTGCGGGTGCCAGCGCCTTAGAACGCCGCCGCCCCCTTCGACATGGCGACCACGCCGGTGCGGCTGGCCTCCACGAGGCCGAGCTGGCCCATCAGGCCGACGAAATCATCGACTTGCTCGGTGGTGCCGGTCAGCTCGAAGACGAAGCTGTTCAGCGTGGCGTCCACCACCTTGGCCTGGAAGATGTCGGCAAGGCGCAGCGCCTCGATCCGGCGGTCGCCGGTGCCGGCCACCTTGACCAGCGCCAGTTCGCGTTCCACCGACGGTCCCTCGTCGGTCAGGTCGTGGACGCGGTGGACCGGAACCAGCCGGCCGAGTTGCGCCTTGATCTGCTCGATGATCATCCGGGTGCCGGAGGTGACGAGCGTGATGCGCGACAGGTGGTCGGCGTTGTTCACCTCCGCCACCGTCAGGCTTTCGATGTTGTAGCCGCGGCCGGAGAACAGCCCGATGACGCGGGCGAGAACGCCCGGCTCGTTGTCCACCAGCACGGCGATGGTGTGCTTCTCGATCACGTTGTCCATGACGTCTTCCCCCTGTTCGTTCGTCGTCAGCCGATCAGACCAGCACCATGCCGTCTTCCGGCGTGGCGTCGGACGGGCTGTCGTCCGGACCGAACAGGATTTCGTTGTGGGCCTTGCCGCCCGGAATCATGGGGAAGCAGTTTTCCTTCTGGTCGACGGCGATGTCGACGATGCAGGGACGGTCGGTGACGGCCAGCATCTTCTCGATCACCTGATCGACCTCGGCCACCGTGGTGGCGCGCAGGCCGACGCAGCCCCAGGCCTCCGCCAGCTTCACGAAGTCCGGCAGGGCTTCCGAATAGCTCTGGGAATAGCGCGAGCCGTGCAGCAGCTCCTGCCACTGGCGCACCATGCCCATATACTGGTTGTTCAAGATGAAGATCTTGACCGGCGCGCGGTACTGCACGGCGGTGCCGATCTCCTGCATGTTCATCAGGAAGCTGGCCTCGCCCGACACGTCCACCACGATGGCGTCGGGATGGGCCATCTGGGCGCCGATGGCCGCCGGCAGGCCGTAGCCCATGGTGCCGAGCCCGCCCGAGGTCAGCCAGCGGTTCGGCTGGTCGAAGGGCAGGAACTGCGCGGCCCACATCTGGTGCTGGCCGACTTCGGTCGTGATGTAGTGGTCCTTGCCGCGCAGGGCCTCGCGCAGGCGCTCCAGCGCATACTGCGGCTTGATGACCGACTCGGTGCGGTTGTAGTTCAGGCAGTTGCGGGCGCGCCAGCCCTCGATCTTGCCCCACCACTCCTTCAGCGCGGCCTTGTCCGGCGACTTGGCGCGCGCCTTCCAGATCCGCAGCATGTCTTCCAGCACGGCGCCGCAGTCGCCGACGATCGGGATGTCGACCGCCACGTTCTTGTTGATCGAGCTGGGATCGATGTCGACGTGGATCTTCTTGGACCCCGGCGAGAAGGCCGACAGCTTGCCGGTCACGCGGTCGTCGAAGCGGGCGCCGATGTTGATCATGACGTCGCATTCGTACATGGCGAGGTTCGCCTCGTACGTGCCGTGCATGCCGAGCATGCCCAGCCACTGATTGTCCGACGCCGGGAAGGCGCCCAGGCCCATCAGGGTGGAGGTGATCGGGAAGCCGGTGGCCTTGACGAACTGGGTCAGCAGCTTGGCCGCGAAGGGACCGGCGTTGATGACGCCACCGCCGGTGTAGAAGACCGGCCGCTTGGCGTTGGCGATCAGTTCCACCGCCTCCTCGATGCGGGCCATCTCCGGCTTCACCTGCGGACGGTAGGTCTTGTGCTTGACCTCCGCCGGCGGGACGTAGGTGCCGTCGGCGAACTGCACGTCCTTCGGGATGTCGACCAGCACCGGGCCGGGGCGGCCGCTGCGCGCGACATAGAAGGCCTCGTGCAGGGTGCGGGCCAGGCTGTCGACGTCCTTCACCAGGTAATTGTGCTTGGTGCAGGGACGGGTGATGCCGGTGGTGTCGGCTTCCTGGAAGGCATCGTTGCCGATCAGATGGGTCGGCACCTGCCCCGACAGGCAGACCAGCGGAATGCTGTCGCACAGGGCATCCAGCAGGCCGGTCACCGCGTTGGTGGCGCCGGGGCCGGAGGTCACCAGCACGCAGCCGACCTTGCCGGTCGAGCGCGCGTAGCCCTCCGCCGCGTGAACCGCGGCCTGCTCGTGGCGTACAAGGACATGCTTGAGGTCGTTCTGCTGGAACAGCGCGTCGTAGATGGGAAGTACGGCGCCGCCGGGATAGCCGAAGATGATGTCAACGCCCTGATCCTTCAGGGCCTTGATGACGATCTGGGCGCCGGTCAGCTTCTGTTCGGACATCGCTCACGACCTTCTCATGTGGGCGCCTCCTCTAGGGCGCCCGGTTCCTTGGGAACACCAACCCTGCCGGGAGGGGATGCCGTTCAGAACAACGGCTTAGCCCCGATGGCGTGTGCTGGGAGCGGCAAATTAGTCAAATCATCCGTCATAGGTCAACCCAATTCGCGAATGTTCGCAAAGTTTTTTTGCCGCAGTTTTTCCAATTGTTGCGCGCCCGTTGGTGGTGTCCACCCTGCCAGGCCACCGCTTGCCCGAAACGGAAACGGCGGCCGCACCGAAGCGCGGCCGCCGTTCCGAACAGGCGACGACTGGGAGGGACGTGCCGTCAGGCGGCCGTCTTCAGCAGCTCGCACAGCCGGCGGATGCCCTCGCGGATCTGGGCCGGCTTGGTGACGGAGAAGGCGAGGCGCAGCGTGTTCTTGCCCGACCGGTCGGCGTGGAAGGCCGATCCGGGGACGAAGGCGACGTTGGCCTCCTTGATGGCGCGGGCCAGCAACTCCGTGCCGTCCACGCCCTCCGGCGCTTCGATCCAGACGAACAGGCCGCCTTCCGGCTTGGTCCAGGTGACGCCCGGCGGGGCGAACTCGTCCAGCGCCGCCAGCATGGCGTCGCGGCGCTCCTTGTACTGGGTGCGCAGCAGCTTGATGTGGCTGTCGAAGATCTGCGAGACGACGTCGTGCATGACGATCTGGTTGATCGTGCTGGCATGCAGGTCGGCCGCCTGCTTCATCAGCACCAGCCGGTTCACCACCTCCGGCGCCGCATTGACCCAGCCGACGCGCATCGCCGGCACCATCGTCTTGGAGAAGGTGCCGCCGAAGATGACGTTGGTCAGCTTGCCGCCGTTGCGCTCGCAATCGAGCGCCGCCATCAGCGGCAGATGCTCGCCGTCATAGCGCAGCTCGCAATAGGCGGTGTCCTCGATCACCGGCACGCCGGCCGCCTCGCAGGCGTCCAGGATGGCGTGGCGGCGGGCCAGCGTCACCGTGGTGCCGTTGGGGTTCTGGAAATCGGGGACGAGGTAGAAGAACTTCGGCTTCTGCGCCAGCGCCTCGGTCAGCACCGTCATCTCCGGCCCCTCCTCGTCCATCGGGATCGAGAGATAGGTCGGCTCATAGGGCGAGAACGCCTGCAGCGCGCCGAGATAGGTCGGGCGGGTGACGACGATCTTGTCGCCGGGGCCGATCAGCAGCTTGCCGACGAACTCCAGCACCTGCTGCGAGCCGTTGGTGACCAGCACGCCGTCCAGCCCGATGTTGACGCCCTTGCCACCCATGTAGTCGCAGATCCATTCCCGCAGCGGCGTGTAGCCTTCGGTGATGGAATATTGCAGCGCGGCACCGGCACCGGCGTTGGACTGGAAGATCTTCTCGTAGGACCGCGCGATGGCGGAGCTGGGGAACAGGTCCGGATCGGGAATGCCGCCGGCGAAGGAGATGATCTCCGGACGGTCGATCAGCTTCAGCAGTTCCCGGATTTCGGACGCCGTCATGCCGCCCACGCGGCCCGCGAACACATGACCCCAATCAACCGACACGGTGCTTCTCCTTCGGATCAGTAATTTAGTATCGTTCTCAGGCGGTCGAGCATTGCATTTCGTACCGCAGACGAACAAGGCAGATCGATGGTATGGCAGCTATGCTGTCCTGTATGACTTACCAGCATATCGGGTGTTTTGCCAACAATCTGATGACGGAACCACGTGACCTGCCGTTTGGCATAGCGGCGGGTGGATTGCTGGGCCAGCGCGACCGCCTCGGCCAGCGGGAGTTCGCCATGCAGGTGGCGGCGCAGTTCCGGCACGCCCAGCGCCTTCAGCACCGGCAGGTCGGGAGCGAGATCCTGCGCCCGCGCCAGGGCGTCCAATTGCCGCACCTCCTCCAGCGCACCCTGCTCCATCATCAGGTGGAAGCGCTTGTCGCACTGCGCATAGAGGTCGGCCCGCGGCGGGTCGAGCACGATGACGGTGAAGCGCAGATGCTCCGGGGCACCCTGGGCGGTCTGGCTCTGCCAGTGGGACAGCGGATGGCCGGTCGCCTCCAGCACCTCCCAGGCGCGGGTCAGGCGGGTGGTGTCGCCGGGGTTCAGCTTGGCCGACGCCGGATCGCGGTCGACCAGTTCGGCACGGAAGGCCTCGCCGCCGATGGACGCCAGCCGGGCATGGGCGGCGGCGCGCACCTCGTCGGGAATGGGCGGCACCTCGCTCAAGCCCTGCATCAGCGCGCGCAGATAGAGACCGGTGCCACCGACCACCACGGGCAGCCGGCCGTCTTTCCTGGCAGCGTCGATCTCCGCCAGAGCCATGTCACGCCAGCGCGCCGCCGATCCGCGCTCCGCCGCCGGCAGTACGCCATAAAGACGGTGGGGCGCCCGCGCCAGATCCTCGGCCGGCGGACGGGCGGTCAGCAGATCGAGGTCGGCGTAGAGCTGCATGCTGTCGGCATTGATGACAATGCCGCCGAACGTCTCGGCGACGGCGAGCGCCAGCCCCGACTTGCCCGACGCGGTCGGCCCGCCGATGACGATGACGTCGGTCAGATGGGTGGTAAGGTCGCTCATCGTCCTTCCATGGCGTTCCGGCGCTCTCTTTGCAACACCCAACCGCATGCCGACGCCGAAGCTTCGTTGGACCCGGCTCCCCGCCTGTGGTAGGCAGCGCGCAAAGGCCCTCTTTTCCTCGGGACACCCGCCGATGAACGCCGTCGCCACGCTGATCGCCCCCCGCACCGCCACGCTCGACGAGTCCGCCGTCCAGACCGCCAAGGCGGCGCTGGTCGGGCTGGGCGCCGATGCCGGGGCGCCGGACTGGCTGGCGCCCGGCACCGCCTGCGACCTGCCCTTCGGCAACCTCGCGCCGGAACAGGCGGAGGCGGCGATCCGCCACGCCCTGACAGGCGCGACGCTGGACATCGTGGCCCAGCCGGCGGCGACCCGGCGTAAGCGGCTGCTGGTCGCCGATATGGAATCGACGATCATCGAGCAGGAGATGCTGGACGAACTCGGCGACTATGTCGGGCTGAAGGACCACATCGCCGCCATCACCGCCCGCGCCATGAACGGCGAGATCGACTTCAAGGACGCGGTGCGCGAGCGGGTCGCCCTGCTGAAGGGCCTGAAGGAAACGGTGATCGACGAGGTGTGGCAGCGCGCCACCCTGATGCCGGGTGCGGCCCAGCTGATCGGCACCATGCGGGCCAACGGCGCCGTCTGTGTCCTGGTATCGGGCGGCTTCCGCTGCTTCACCGGCCGGGTGCGCAGCTGGATCGGCTTCGACGACGACCGCGGCAACGAGCTGGAGGTGGTGGACGGCGTGATGACCGGCAAGGTGATCGAGCCGATCCTGGACAAGGACAGCAAGCTGCAGGCGCTGATGGCCTATGCCGGCGAGCACCGCGTGCCGGTGGCCGAGACCATGGCCGTCGGCGACGGCGCCAACGACCTGCCGATGCTGCTGGCCGCCGGGCTGGGCGTCGCCTTCCACGCCAAGGCTGTGGTTGCGGCCGAAGCCCGCGCCCGCGTCGACCATGGCGACCTGACCGCCCTGCTCTACGCCCAGGGCTATCGCGCCACGGAGTTCGTGGGGTAAGCGCCCGTCCCCGTCCGCTCAGGCCCAGACGCCGCGGACATAGGGGGTCAGCTGCGTGTCCATCAGGATGATGTGGCGGACCAGCCAGTCGGCGGTGAACTTGTACAGCTTCTCGGCGTTCTCGTGGGTGGGTTCGACGGAGAAGCGGTTGGACAGTTCGCTGACCATCTTGACCGCGGCGCGGTGCATGGCGACGTGCTCCTCGAATTTCGGGTAGCGCACGATCTGCATGATCCGCTCCTCGCGGGCGAAATGCTCCTTGGTGTATTCCAGCAGCTTGACCAGAATCTTGGCGACGCGAACCGGCTGGAACCGCGGGGCGGCCAGTGCTGCGTCGAGTTCGTTCAGATACTCGATCAGGTGCTTGTGATCGTCGTCGATGGCCGGCTGGCCGACGCTCAACTGCCGTCGCCATGTGATGGCGCCCATGACCTTGCGGCCTCCCCCTTGCCGGCACCCCGTTTGGGCGGATTATGGCTGGTGCTACCACCGTACCCAAACAGTCGGGACGTCACATGGCAATTTGACGCACCTGGGAGAGGTGTTTCAAACGAAGCGGGGCGAGTGCGTCGCCGCACCCGCCCCGTTCTTCAACCGGAAATCGGCCGGCTTCAGCCGATGATGGAATAGCCGCAGTCGACGTAGGTGGTGTCGCCGGTGATGCCCTTGGCGCCATCGGTGGCGAGGAAGGCGGTGGTGTAGCCGACCTCCTCGATGGTCACCAGCCGGCCTTCCGGAGCCCGCTCGGCGGCCTTGTTCATCAGCTCGTCGAAATGGGCGATGCCGGAAGCGGCGCGGGTCTTGATCGGGCCGGGAGAAATGGCATGGACGCGGATGCCCTTCGGGCCGAGTTCCGCCGCCAGATAGCGCACGCTGGCCTCCAGCGCGGCCTTGACCGGACCCATCACGCCGTAATTGTCGATGACGCGGTTGGCGCCGAAATAGGACATGGTGAACAGCGACCCGCCGTCCTTCATCAGCGGCTCGGCGTACTTCGCCATGCGGATGAAGGAGTGGCAGGACACGTCCATCGCCTGCTGGAAGCCTTCGCGCGAGCAGTCGACGACGCGGCCGTGCAGGTCCTCCTTCGGCGCGAAGGCGATGCTGTGGAGAGCGAAGTCCAGCTTGCCCCACTTCTCGCCGATCTTGTCGAACATGGCCTTAAGCTGGCCTTCACCGGTGACGTCCACCGGTTCGAAGATCTCGGCCTCCAGCTGCTGGGCCAGCGGCTCGACGAACTTCTTGGCCTTGTCGTTCAGATAGCTGACCGCAAGGTCGGCACCCAGCGCGCGGAAGGCGCGGGCGCAGCCCCAGGCGATCGACTGGTCGTTGGCGATGCCAAGGACGAGCCCCTTCTTGCCTTCGAGCGTGGCGGCGGCGGGAATGATCGTGGTCATGGCGGACGGTCCTGCGGTCGGGTGTGACGGGAGGAGCGGCCGCAACCCCGGTGGCTTCGGGCAAAGCCAGGACACGCGGCGTTCCTTGTGCGGTGCACCATAAACCAATCACGGGAGGTCCGCAACATGTAATGGATGCAATCCACACCCCAGACCCAATCAACGCGCAGCATTGATGCAGGCATGTTCAGTAAAAGCAGAAGTCCTACCTGCCACCCCTTTCATTGATCCATATCAAGACGGCCTTCCGAGGTCGGTCTGGAAGGTCGTTTCTTGATGAAATTTTTGTTATGTAGCCACACCGCTTATCCGACCCACCTCTTACCGGGCGACACCGGGCGTGAAGGAGGGCGGATCGCTGGCCGGGAAGGATTCCTGCGACGCCTCGTCGACGATCTCCTCCTCGCAGGTCTCCTGATAGATGTCGCCGGGATGGCGGGAATAGCGGTCGATGCCGCGTTCCACATCCTGCGACGGAATGGCCGCGCGGTCGCCTCGGGCCCAATCGGCCAGCATCGACTTGCCGGGACAGAAGCCGGTCAGGCCGCGCGCCACCAGCACGCCGCCGGCGAGTGCCATGGCGGCGCCGGTCCAGTTCGGCCGGCGCAGGCCCAGCACCGCCAGCGCCACGCCTCCGGCCAGCGAGGCCAGCCGTTCGCTGTGGCCGACATTGATGGTGTAGCCGCCGCCGGGACCATGGATGCGGTCGTTGAAGCCGCGCAGGTTGCGCTGGGCCGTCTCGGTGATGGAAGAGAGTTCCATGTCGGTCCTCCTGGATGCGGGGCCCGTGGCCGGGTGCCCCCGCGATCGGATCGTTATCGTGTCACTGTTGGGAAACCGGCGGCTGGGGGGTGTCGTTCCCAGCCGGCGCCTGGGGAGATGCCTGAGGGGACGTCTGCGTCGCGCCGCCCTGCCCGCTCCCGCCGCCGGCCGGCGCGGCGCTGGAACCGGATGCCCGCGCTTGCTGCAGTTCCTGATTCAGCCGCGACACCTCCTGCGACAGGCGCTGCACCTCCTGGCGCAGCGGGGCCGCCGCGGCGTCGCTGCCGCCGCCCGTCGTACCGGCGATGGCGGCCAGCGTCGCCGACTGCTGCATCCAATAGGGAGCGACGCCATAATAGGTGTGCACCGCCATCGCCCACTGGCGGTCGTTCATGTTCGGGCGGTTCCTGTCGTCGAAACGCGGGGCGTTGGTCAGCTTGTCCTTCGGGACGTTCAGGACATAGCCGTCGCCGGACGGAGTGAACAACGCCCACGGAACGGGAAAGTCGCTGTCGCCGATGCCGAGGAAGCCGCCCAGTTCGACCACCGCATAGGCGATGCGCCCGGTCGCCGGATCAATCACCAGTTCGGAGACGCTGCCCATGTCCTTGCCGTCCGGGCTGCGCAGCTTGGCGTCTTCGAGATCGTCGGCAGCAATCGCGCGGGGATGGGCGATGGACTCCTGCAGCGCCGTGGCCTCGCCCAGGATGGCGTGGCAGGCCGGCGCATTGCCCTTCTGCGCCGCGCCCTGGGCCGCCTGCTGCAGGGCACGCAGCTGCGCGATTTCCTGCTGGGTCACCGGCGCCGGATTGTTGGGTGCCGCGGCTTCGAGTGCCGCCGCCTGCTGTCCCAGCCGGTCGAGCCCGGCCGCGCAGTCATCGGCGGCCAGCGCGGGCGCGGCGATGGGTGCCAGCGCGGCCAGCAGCAGCGCAGTGCCCAAGGCCGTTGCGGGGGTCGGGCGCGTCATCAGGGCATCCTCCGGCTTGAATCGTCTCATGCTGCATGAACAGCATGGTCAAGCCGGAGGTTCCCGAAGCATCCCTGGGGGCCGGTCAGCCCGGCAGGGGCAGGCCACCGCGCTGGACGATGAAGGACTGAATGGCGTCCAGCCCCTCGCCCGCCTTGACGTTGGCGAAGACGAAGGGGCGGTCGCCGCGCATCTTGCGGGCGTCGCGGTCCATCACCTCAAGACTGGCGCCGACCATCGGGGCCAAGTCGGTCTTGTTGATGACCAGCAGGTCCGACCGGGTGATGCCCGGCCCGCCCTTGCGCGGGATCTTGTCGCCGGCCGACACGTCGATGACGTAGATGGTGATGTCCGCCAGTTCCGGCGAGAAGGTGGCCGCGAGGTTGTCGCCGCCCGATTCGATGAAGATCAGGTCGAGGTTGGGGAACTTTGCGTTCATCTGGTCGACGGCCGCGAGGTTGATCGAGGCATCCTCGCGGATCGCGGTGTGCGGGCAGCCGCCGGTCTCGACACCCATGATCCGTTCCGGCTTCAGCGCGCCGGAGCGGGTGAGGAATTCCGCGTCCTCCTTGGTGTAGATGTCGTTGGTGATCGCCGCGACCTCCCAATCGTCGCGCATGCGCTTGCACAGCGCGTCGGTCAGCGCGGTCTTGCCGGAGCCGACGGGGCCGCCGATGCCGACGCGAAGCGGACCGGCGTGGCTCTTTTCGATAGCGGGGAGAGCGCTCATGAGCGGAACAGCCTCGTATATTGGGTTTCGTGGATCATCGAGGTCCAGTCGACGGCCATCGCCCGGCCGCCGAGATCGTCGAGCGGGGCCGCCAGCGCCGCCTCCGCCGCGCTGTGGGTGATGGGGTCGAGTGCCGCCAGCGCCCGCTGCCCGTCGGTCTGGCCCAGCGGGACCAGCCGCACGCCGGCTGAAACGAGGTTGGCGGCGAAGGCATGCAGATAGGCGGTCAGCGCCGGCCCTTCCGCCACGCCGATCAACGCCGCCGCCAGTGCCACCGCCACCGCATAGGCGACCGGCCGGCCGGTTGAGGCGATCACCGCGTCCCAGCGCGGCAGGTCTTCGAGCGGCCATGCGGCGCGGATCGCCAGCAGGAAAGCCTGTCCCTGCGCCCGCGATTCGAGCGCGGTTTCGGAGGACGCGCGCAGGATGTCGGCGCGCTCCACCGCCCAGGCGAAGGCGGCCTCGTCACCGGCCAGCACGGCGCGGTGGGCGGCCGCGAACAGCATGCCGTCGGTCCGCCCGGCGCCATGGCGCAGGATGCCGTCGAACCAGACGATCATCGTCGCCCGGTCGCGCACCAGCCCCTGCTCCACCGCCGCCTCGATGCCATGGCTGTAGGAGAAGCCGCCGACCGGAAAGCTGGGCGACAGCCACGCCAGCAGCCGCGTCAGGGCGTGGGTGGAAACGCCGTCCACCCCACTGGATCCGATCTCAGTGCGAATGCCCATGCCCGCCGCCATGCGAATGCCCGCCATAGGCGCCGCCTTCCGGCATGAAGGGTGCCGTCACGTCGCGCACCTCGGCCCCCAGGCCGCGCAGCATGTCCTCGATCACATGGTCGCGGCGCAGGCGGATGGTGTCGCCGACGATCTGCACCGGCAGGTGACGGTTGCCGAGATGCCAAGCGACCCGCGCGAAGGCCTCGACCGGGCCGGGCACGCGGACCTCCATCAGGTCTTCCGCGGCGGCGACCACGCGCAGGAAACTGCCGTCGCCCAGTTCCAGCCCGTCGCCGTCATCCAGCGCCACCGCCCGCGGCAGGTCGAGCAGGAAGGCGCCGCCGGCATCGTCGGTCATCGCCATGCGGCGGCGGAAGCGGTCGTCGAAGGCGAGCGTCACGGTGCCGGCCGCCTGCTCGGCGGGCCAATGGTCGCGGGCATGGACACGGGTGGCGCGGCGGGTGGGGTCGGTCATCAGCTAAGCCGTTCGAAGGGGGTCGGGTGGCCGAAGAAGCGGCCGGCCAGTTCGCTGACCAGCGCCGCGTCCCCAGTGGTGAAGAATTTGAGGCCCCGCTCGGCCAGGTCGGGCCGGTATTCGGGGTGGCGGTCGAGATACTGTTCCAGCGAGCGGGCGGTCAGCGTCGGCTGGCACAGCACCTCCACCCCCGGCGGCAGGGCGCGGGCGAACAGGTGGCGGACCAGCGGATAATGGGTGCAGCCCAGCACCACCGTGTCCAACGGCTGGCTGCCCATCTTGTCCAGCAGCACGCGGACATAGCCGGCGACCGCGGGTTCGATCTCGTCATCCGACGCGCCGCGCTCGATCAGCGGCACGAGGTCGGGGCAGGCCTGCTGGACGACGCGGATTGAGGGTGCGCGCTTGCCGATCTCCCGCGGGAAGGACCCGGAGTTGACCGTCGCCGCCGTAGCGAAGATGCCGACGCTGCGCGGCTCGGCGAGATGGTCGGGTGGAACGGTGTCGATCATCCACGGCACCCGCGTGATCGCCTCCACCATCGGCACCAGCACGCCCAGCACATTGCGGCCCGGATGGGCCGACGGCAGCCATTCCTGCTGCAGCCGGCGCAACGCCACCGCGGCTGCGGTGTTGCAGGCGATGACGACCAGCCGGCAGCCCTGGGCGAACAGCCGGTCCATCCCGGCGATGGTCAGCCGGTAGATATCGTCCTCGCTGCGCGGACCGTAGGGAGCCGCGGCATGGTCGCCGAGATAGACGAATGGCCGGTCGGGTGCGGCGTCCACCAGGGCGCGCAGCACCGTCAATCCGCCATGTCCTGAGTCGAATACACCGATCACGAATAGACCCTGCGTAAGACTCCTTCTCCCCCTGGGGAGAAGGTTGGGATGAGGGGGTTCGGCAAAGCCGAAGAAATCCTCGAAGCGGTTCCCCCTCACCCTAACCCTCTCCCCGGAGGGGAGAGGGGATTAAAAAAACGCCTCAGAACAGGAAATACCGCTGCGCCATCGGCAGGACGTCGGCCGGTTCGCAGGTCAGCAGTTGCCCGTCTGCCCGCACCTCGTAGGTTTCCGGGTCCACCTCGATGTGCGGGGTGGCATCGTTGTGGATCATGTCCTTCTTGCCGACGGTGCGGGTGCCCCGGACGGCGATCAGCTCGCGGTGCAGGCCGAGTTGCCGGCCGACCTCCAGCTCCATCGCCTTGGCGCTGACGAAGGTCACGCTGCTGGCCTGCATCGCCCGGCCGAAGGCGCCGAACATCGGGCGGTAATGCACCGGCTGCGGCGTCGGGATCGAGGCGTTGGGGTCGCCCATCAGCGCCGCGGCGATGGTGCCGCACTTGATGACCATGTCGGGCTTCACCCCGAAGAAGGCCGGCGACCACACCACCAGATCGGCCAGCTTGCCGACCTCGACCGAGCCGACGACATGGCCGATGCCGTGCGACAGCGCCGGGTTGATGGTGTATTTGGCGATGTAGCGCTTGACCCGGAAATTGTCGTTGTCGCCGGTCTCCTGCGGCAGCCGGCCGCGCTGGAGCTTCATCTTGTGGGCGGTCTGCCAGGTGCGGATCACCACCTCGCCCAGCCGGCCCATCGCCTGGCTGTCCGACGAGATCATGGAGAAGACGCCCAGATCGTGCAGGATGTCCTCCGCCGCGATGGTCTCGCGCCGGATGCGGCTTTCGGCGAAGGCGACGTCTTCCGGAATGCGCGGGCTGAGGTGGTGGCACACCATCAGCATGTCCAGATGCTCGTCCACCGTGTTGATGGTGAAGGGCCGCGTCGGGTTGGTCGAGCTGGGCAGCACGTTGCCGAGGCTGGCCACCCGGATGATGTCCGGCGCATGGCCGCCGCCCGCCCCTTCGGTGTGGAAGGTGTGGATGGTGCGGCCCTTGAATGCGGCGATGGTGTCCTCGACGAAGCCCGATTCGTTCAGCGTGTCGGTGTGGATCGCCACCTGGACGTCAAGCTGGTCGGCCACCGTCAGGCAGGTGTCGATGGAGTCGGGCGTGGTGCCCCAATCCTCGTGCAGCTTCAGGCCGCAGGCGCCGGCGGCGATCTGCTCCAGCAGCGCGTCGGGACGGCTGGCGTTGCCCTTGCCGAAGAAGCCCAGGTTGATCGGCAGCCCTTCGGCGGCCTGGAGCATCCGCTCCATATGCCAGGGGCCGGGCGTGCAGGTGGTGGCGGACGTGCCGGCGGCCGGGCCGGTGCCGCCGCCCAGCATGGTGGTGACGCCGCTGTTCAGCGCTTCGTCCACCTGCTGCGGGCAGATGAAATGGATGTGGGCGTCGATGCCGCCGGCGGTGACGATCTTGCCCTCGCCCGCGATCACCTCGGTGCCCGGACCGACGATGATGTCGACGCCGGGCTGGATGTCGGGGTTGCCGGCCTTGCCGATGGCGGCGATGCGCCCGCCGGTGATGCCGATGTCGGCCTTGACGATGCCCCAATGGTCGATGATCAGGGCATTGGTGATGACGGTGTCGACGGCCCCCTGGTGGCGCGAGCGCTGGGACTGCCCCATGCCGTCGCGGATCACCTTGCCGCCGCCGAACTTCACCTCCTCGCCATAGACGGTGTGGTCGCGTTCGACCTCCACGATCAGGTCGGTGTCGGCCAGCCGGACGCGGTCGCCGGTGGTCGGGCCGTAGAGGGCCGCATATTCGGCCCGGTCGATGCGGTGCGCCATTGTCGTTCGCCCTTCCTGTCGGCCCGTCAGAGGGCGCCGTTGACCTTGCGGTTGAAGCCGATCACCACCCGGTCGCCGCCATAGGCGACCAGCGTCACGCGGCGGGTCTGGCCGGGCTCGAAGCGCACCGCCGTCCCGGCCGGAATGTCGAGCCGGAAGCCGCGCGCCTTCTCGCGGTCGAAGGTCAGCGCGCTGTTGGTCTCGTAGAAATGGAAGTGCGAGCCGACCTGGATCGGCCGGTCGCCGGCATTGGCGACGTCGAGTTCGACGGTGGCGCGGCCGTCGTTCAGCACGATCTCGCCGGCCGCGGGGAAGATTTCACCGGGTTTCATGGGATCTCCCCCTCAACGGATCGGCTGGTGGACGGTGACGAGCTTGGTGCCGTCGGGGAAGGTCGCCTCGACCTGGATGTCGTGGATCATGTCGGCCACGCCGTCCATCACCTGATCGCGGGTCAGGACGGTAGCGCCGTCGCGCATCAGCTCGGCCACCGTGCGGCCGTCGCGCGCACCTTCCACCACGTAATCGGTGATGAGGGCAACCGCCTCCGGATGGTTCAGCTTGACGCCACGCTCCAGCCGCCGCCGCGCCACCATCGCCGCCATCGCGACGAGCAGCTTGTCCTTCTCGCGCCCTGTCAGGTTCATCGGGGGATTGCCCTTTCGCCACCCTGTTCGTTGCCGGCGATTATGCCACGCCGATGCGGCTCGCCAAGTGCGTCGTATGACGTAGACGCTTGAAAGTGCTGGCGGGAAAGCTCGAACGCCGCCCTCACACCTCCCACAGCCGCGGCAGGCGGGTGGGCAGGCCGGCAGCCTCGCTGCGCAGGCCGGACCACAGCGCGGCATAGGCGCGGCGCACCGTGCGGGCATCGCCACCAAGGATGCGGACGACCAGCAGACCGTCCAGCGCGGTGGCGCCGATGCGCGTACCCTCCTGCGCCTCCGCCAGCGCGCGGACGGCATCGAGATGGCGGGCGGCGTCGGGGGCGGCGTGCAGCAGAGTGGCGCAGGCGGCGGCTCCACCGAAGCCGGCGGGGTGGGCCAGCGCCTCGGCGATGTCGTCGTCCAGATGCAGGGCGTCAGCCCAGATCAGGCGGCCGTCGCGGGCGACCTCCCAGGCGTCGCGGATCAGGCCGCGGGTTACCGTCTCGCCGAAGGCGGCGCGGCCGAAGACCAGCATCTCGCCGGCGATGGCGCGACCGTCGCCCGACAGGTCGATCCGGGTCAGGCGGCGCAGGCGCGAGCCTTCGAAGACGATGGCTTCCTGCGGCATCCACTCCAGCCACGCGCCGTCCTCCACCGACAAGGCGGTGTCGATGCGGCAGTCGGCGCCGGTGGAGCGATAGACCTTCTCGGCCGCCTGGGTGGTGACCAGGGCCCTGGCACCCGACCCGACGGACAGGGCGATGTCCATGCGGTCGCCGCCGACCATGCCGCCCGACGTGGTGGCGAGCACCGCGATGGGAAGGTCGTCGCGGCGCGGCGTCGGCATCAGCACCCGCAGCGGGTCATGGTGGTAGAGCGTCGCCAGCCGGGTCTGCCCATGGCGATGCTCGAACCGGACGGTCGCGGCGCCATGGACGGCGACCTTCTTCTCCTCTTGCGCGTTCCACTCGCGTGCAGAGTCCTCCGGCCTGTCGGCCACCGCCACTTCAACCAAGCGCCCGCTCCCACCCTGGATGTTGCGGGCGCCAGTCTGCCGGAAGCGGAGCGGTTCAGGCAATGCGGACGAGGGTCCGGATTATCCTTCGCCGGAGAAGCAGCCGTTGCGGGCGGCGACCACCGCGACCTGGGTGCGGTTGCGCACGCCCAGCTTCTGCATGATGGCGCGGACATGCACCTTCACCGTGCCTTCCAGCACGCCCAGTCCGCGGGCGATCTCCTTGTTGGAATGGCCGGCCAGCAGCAGTTCGAACACGTCGCGCTGGCGGTCGGTCAGCCGGTCCAGGATGTCGTCGTTGCCGCGCGGCCCCTCGCTCAGCGCCCCGTTCAGCACCGCGCGCGGCAGCGGCAGGAAGACGTCGCCGCTGAGCGCCAGCGAGATGGCATGCTCCAGCACTTCCGGCGGGCTGGTCTTCAGCACATAGCCGCGGGCACCCATGCGGACGCTGTCGACGATGTCGGCCACCTCGTCGGAGTTGGTGAGGATCAGCACGGGCACCTCGCCCAGCGTCTCCTTCAGGCGGCGCAGGCCGGCGATGGCGCCGCCGCCGGCCTCGTCCTCATCCCCGCGCGGCGGGCCGGGATCGAACAGAATCAGGGCCAATTCGGGAGTCTTGCGGCCGACATCCAGCGCTTCATCCAACGACCCCGCCTCCAGCACGCGCGTTCCGGGGCAGATTTCGCCGATGGACAGGGCGAAGCCGTGGCGGACCATCGGCTGCTCGTCGACCACCAGAAAAATCCGCGTCGGATTGCCCGCGCTACGCGAACTGCCGCGCGCTTGAAGCTCGAACTCCATCGTGTCCCCTTATGCTCAGCGGACCGCTTTACCAGAAGGGCCAAGAACACCAAAAAGCCCCATTGGGAAAGCGGTTCATTCGCGCCGCTCTATGGCTCGCCTACCTCTAAATATCGAATGAACGGATCTCCGTTCAATTTCTGCCCAAATCCGATCTATTGGCTGTGACTTTCCTGTTCTCATCTTGCGCCGTTGGTTAATGAACCGTATAAATCATCCCGGCACGAAGCGTAAAGCCCGCTGTTCCGAACAATATTGTTCTAATTTTTCATGTTCGGAGTCTGCCTGGACCGGATCGAACGGCCCGGTCCTTGGCCCTGGTCTTCGGATCGGGGTTCCAGGGGGAGCAGATCAAAGGGGGATCGCCGCCGCCCGGCAAAGGGCGGCCCAGCGGAGGATGATCGATGAAGACATGGACTGTGATGCTGGTCGACCATGACCGGCTGTTTTCGGCGGCCCTGGCAACGCTGATCGGCGGCGGCCCCTTCCGGGTCAGCGCCCACGCGGCCAGCGCCGACGACGCGCTCGACCTGATTGCCGACGGCGACCAGCCCGACCTGATCGTGCTGGCGCTGCAGGACGGCATGCCCGAGGAGATCGCCGGCATCCGCCGCCTGCGCGAAGGCACGTCGGCGCGGATCGTCGTGCTGGCCGACACCATCGCCGACCGCAGCCTGTCGCAGTCGCTGAAGGCGGGTGCCGACGCCTATCTGAACAAGAGCATGTCGAGCGAGAGCCTGCTGCGCTCCCTTCGGCTGGTGATGCTGGGCGAGGTGGTCTATCCCACCCATGTCGCCGGCCTTCTGATGGCCGCGGCGAACGAGCGCCCGCAGCACACGCCGACACCCATCGCCATGCCGCCCAGCGGCGACCTGTCGAAGCGCGAGGTGCAGATCCTGCGCTGTCTTCTGGCCGGCCAGTCGAACAAGGCCATCGCGCGAAACCTGCACATCACGGAATCGACCGTGAAGATGCATTTCAAGAACGTGATGCGGAAGATCAACGCGCAGAACCGCACCCAGGCCGCGGTGTGGGCGATCCAGAATGGGTTGTCGCCGCTGGTGACGGCGTAGGGGGTTGTTGCAGTAGGGTTGCCCCCTCCCTCCCACGGCTCCGCCGCGGGTCCCTCCCTCCCCGCTGCGCGGGAGAGGGTAAGTTTGCAATGCGGCGGCAGTCCCCTCTCCCGCGAAGCGGGGAGGGTTAGGGAGGGGGCAAAAGCACCCCCTACTCCGCCGCGTGGCGATGGCCCGTATGCCGGCCTTCGCAGAACTCCTCGATCATCTTGCGGCAGAAGGCCGGGATGTCGTCGGGCTTGCGCGAGGTGACCAGCCCGTGGTCGGTCACCACCTGCTCGTCCACCCAGGTGGCGCCCGCGTTGCGCAGGTCGGCCTGCAGCGACGGCCAGCTGGTCATGCGCTTGCCGCGCACACCATCGGCGTCGATCAGCGTCCACGGGCCGTGGCAGATCGCCGCGATGGGACGGCCGGACGTGACGAAGCTGTTCACGAACTCGATCGCCTTGGGCTCAAGCCGCAGCGCATCCGGGTTGATCACGCCCCCCGGCAGCAGCAGCGCGTCGTAGCGGTCGCCATCGGCCTGGTCGAGCGTCACGTCCACATCGACCATGTCGCCGCGGTCATGGTGGTTCCAGCCCTGGATCTGCCCGCCCTTGGGTGCCACCACATGCACGGTGGCGCCGGCATCGCGCAACGCCTTCACCGGTTCGGTCAGTTCCACCTGTTCGAAGCCGTCGGTGGCGAGGACGGCGACGGTCTTTCCGTCGAGTTTTTGAGCCATTGGGTAGTCTCCTTCGCTGAGGGCCTATGCCGCAGCAACCGGATTACCCCTGGATGGTTCCCTGGGAACTGTCCCGCAATTCCTATGTTGATTGTGACATACGAGACACACATCAGCGATGGGAGCCCGATCCATGCGGTTCCAGACCCTGTTGGCCGGCCTTGCGCTGGCGGCGACCCTTCCCTTTGCCCACGCCGAGTCGGCGCTGGCCGCCGATCCGCGCGGCGGCGACGACCTCATCGGCGTCGAGGTGACCGGCCTGCTCGGCGAAGAGCTGGGCCAGATCGTTTCCGTTTCACCCGCCGCCCACGGCAAGGACGACAGCATCCTGGTCGAGGCCAGCGGCATGCTGGACGTCGGCCACCGCTTCTTCACCGTCCACCGCTCGCAACTGACGCCGGGCGAGGCCGAGGACACCGTCACCTATAGGAAGACCGCGCAGGAGGTGATCCGCCGCCTGCACAGCGATACCCAGGTCGCGGAGCGCTGACCCGGTCCGCGGAGCGCTGAACCGGCGCTCCGCCGGCCGCCCGGGAACTCAGGCGGTCTGGTCGGGAGCGCTTTCTTCGGGGTGGCAGGGCTTGCAGCCGGTGGGCCAGGGTTCACCCAGATCCTCCACCACCATGCGCCAGGACGGCGCATCCAGGCGGACGCAGCCGCCGCCGGCGAAATGCAGGGCGACGCCGCCCTCCACCGTCTCCATCGACAGCAGTTCCAGGATCCGGCCGCGGTCCTTCAGGTCGAAGCCGCGCAGCTTGGCGCCGGTCACCCCCTCCACCCGCAGGCCGCAATGGACCCGCTCATAGGGAGCCAGATCGTCGTCGTCGGCGCTGGGGCCGGGCCGGGGCTGGTCGGCGGATTCCCAGCGGAAGCGGTTGACCACCATGACGAACCGCTTCTCGTCGGGCTGGAAGCACATGTCGCCGACCGGCAGGATGGCGTCCTGCAGACAGGCGGAGACGACCTTCAGGTCCTCCTCGTCCTCGGCACGCAGGCGGATCGGGGTGATGGCCGTCATAATCGGGGGCACCTCTCGGGAAAGGCCAACCTCATGGGAAGGCGGGAGGGGCGCCCCCGCCGCTTACTCGTCGCCGCCGTGGATGCGTTCGATCTCCGCACCGCAGGCCGCCAGCTTCTCCTCCACCCGCTCATAGCCGCGGTCGAGGTGGTAGACGCGGTTGACCGTCGTCTCCCCTTCCGCCGCCAGCCCGGCGAGCACCAGCGACACCGAAGCGCGCAGGTCCGTCGCCATCACGGGCGCACCGGTCAGCCGCTCCACGCCACGCACCAGGGCCGACGAGCCGTGGACCGTGATCCGCGCGCCCATGCGCGTCAGTTCCGGCGCGTGCATGAAGCGGTTCTCGAAGATCGTTTCCGTGATCATCGCCGCACCCTTGGCCGTGCACATCAGGGCCATCATCTGGGCCTGAAGGTCGGTGGGGAAGCCGGGGAACGGCTCGGTCATCACGTCGACGCCGTGCAGTTCGCCGTTGGCGCGCGAAACGCGGATCCCGTTCTCGATCTCCTCGAAGGCGACGCCGGCCGGAGCCAGCGCCTTGACCGCCGCCTTGATCAGATCGAGACGGGTGTTCATGATGTCAAGACGGCCCCCGGTGATGGCCGCGGCCATGGCGTAGGTGCCGGTCTCGATGCGGTCGGCCACCACCATGTGGCGGGCGCCGTGCAGCCGGTCCACACCCTCGATCACCAGCCGGTCGCTGCCGATGCCGGTGATCTTCGCCCCCATCTTGACCAGGCATTCGGCGAGGTCGGTCACCTCCGGCTCGCGCGCGGCGTTGACCAGGATGGTGGTGCCCTTGGCCAGCGTGGCAGCCATCAGCAGGTTCTCGGTCGCACCCACCGACACCTTGGGGAAGACGTATTCCGCGCCGCGCAGGCCGCCGGCCGGCGCCTTGGCGACGATATAGCCCGCCTCGATCCGGATGTCGGCGCCCATCGCCTCCAGACCCTTGATGTGCAGGTCCACCGGACGCGCGCCGATGGCGCAGCCGCCGGGCAGCGACACCTTGGCCTCGCCGCAGCGGGCCAGCAGCGGCCCCAGCACCAGCACGCTGGCGCGCATCTTGCGGACCAGATCGTAGGGGGCGGTGGTGTTGGTGATGTCGCGGGCGGTGAAGTCCACGGCGCGGCCGGCGCAATCGCCGCCTGCCCCGGCCATGTGGATCGCCACGCCATGCTGCAACAGCAGATTGCACAGCGTGTTGATGTCGGCCAGGATCGGCAGGTTGGTCAGCGTCAGCGTCTCGTCGGTGAGCAGCGACGCCGTCATCAGCGGCAGGGCGGCGTTCTTGGCCCCACCAACGGTGATGGAGCCGTTCAGCGGGCGGCCGCCGCGGATGCGGATCTTGTCCATGGACCTGTTTCTTTCGCGGATACGCCTTCGGAAAAGGCGTTCAGATTAGGAGTGCTCAGAGCCGGGGCAGCGTGACGCCCTTCTGCCCCATGTATTTGCCGGACTTGTCGGCGTAGGACACCTCGCACACGCTGTCGCCCTTCAGGAACAGGAACTGGCACAGCCCCTCGTTCGCATAGACCTTGGCGGGAAGCGGGGTGGTGTTGGAGATCTCCAGCGTGACGTGGCCTTCCCACTCCGGCTCCAGCGGGGTGACGTTCACGATCAGGCCGCAGCGGGCATAGGTGCTCTTGCCCAGGCAGATGACCAGAACGTCGCGCGGGATGCGGAAGTACTCCACCGTGCGGGCCAGCGCGAAGCTGTTGGGCGGAATGATGCAGACGTCGGTCTTGCGGTCGACGAAGCTCGAATCGTCGAAGCGCTTCGGGTCGACGATGGCGTTGTCGACGTTGGTGAAGATCTTGAACTCGTCGGCGACCCGGGCGTCGTAGCCGTAGGATGACACGCCATAGGAGATCACGCCTTCGCGCTTCTGGGTCTCGACGAAGGGCTCGATCATGCCCTTGGTCTCGGCCATCTCGCGGATCCAGCTGTCCGGCATGATGCCCATCGCGGGGGTACTCCTTGGCGTATCGATTGGATTGAGGGTCGTGAAGGCTGGTTTGTAGCCGAGCACGCGGCGGGGCTCAAGGAAAGGTAGGCCGCTTGGGACGCATGGACGGTTCTTTATCACGGCGCTGGTCTTGCCCGCCGCCGCGGCTAAGCTCCCCGCCATGATCCAGAACTTCACCCTGTCCGTGACGGACACCCCCGCCCCGGCCGACCTCGCCGGAGTCTTCGACGGCCTGCGCGCCTACAACGAGGCGTCGCTCGGCCGCGCCTATGACCGCCGCGACCTGGTGGCGGTCGCCCGCGATGCGGACGGCACGCTGAAGGGCGGCCTGGTCGGCTACACCAACTGGGAATGGCTGTATGTCGACCTGCTGTGGGTGGACGACTCCACGCGCGGCAGCGGTCTCGGCGGCCGGTTGCTGGCCGCGGCGGAGGCGGAGGCGAAGACGCGCGGCTGCCGCTGGTCGCGGCTCTATACCTACGACTTCCAGGCGCCGGGCTTCTACCCGAAGCAGGGCTATCAGGTGTGGGCGGAGATGGAAGGATATCCGCCCGGACACAGGCAGATCTGGTTCAGGAAGGATTTGGCTTAGGGGGTGGAGCGGCCTTCGGTCGCTCGCCCCTCCCCGACCCTCCCCCTCTTCGAGGGAGAGGGTGCCTTATGCGAAGCGGCGGCAGTCCCCTCTCCCACCAAAGGTGGGGGAGGGTTAGGGAGGGGGCATCGGTGCATTGCGCCCCACTCACTCCCCGCGCTGCCGCGCCTGCTCCTTGCGCTTGCGCAGGTTCTCGCGCAGGCGGGCGGCGAGGCGTTCGTCGCGGGACGGTGCCGCCGGCTTCGGCTTCACCGAGGCCGGCGGAGTATTCAAAGTCTCGGCGGTGTCGTCCATCGGAGCGGCTCCGCAGCCAGCCTCAGTGGCCAGCTTCAGTGGTTGGACTGGTGCAGGATCTGGTCGCGCAGGCCGGTGTCGTACTCGACGCCGGTCGCGGTCAGGATCGCGGCGCCCGGGGTGCGCTTCACGATGCCCTTGCGCTCCAGGATGGTCCAGACCGCGTCGTTCTGCAGGCCGGTGGCGTCCTTGGCGGAAACGACGGAATGGCCGAGATGGAAATGGTTGCCGTGGGCGTGCGGCAGGGCGGTGATCTGGAAGCCACCCTCCTCGTCCTCGGCCGGCTTGTTCTCCAGTCGGGCGAGTTCCTGCAGCAGGGTCAGGGTGCGCAGCTGCAGCGGGTTCAGGTTCAGCGGATTCTTCTTCGGGGGCATCGATGGTCCCATCGGTCCTGATGTGTCGCGGTCGCGCAGTAGACCGGCAGGGCGGATCGGCTGTCAAGCATGCGAACCGGTCGGCGGACCGGCATGGATGCAGGCTGGCGCCCCGGCCGCCGCTGGGGCATAAGTCCGTCGGACCATCGTCATAAGGACCTTGAGACCATGACCATCCTCGTCACCGGGGCCGCCGGCTTCATCGGATCGCATGTCGCGGCTGCGCTGCTGGACCGCGGGGAGAGCGTGCTCGGCCTCGACAACCTGAACGACTATTACGCGGTGGCGCTGAAGGAGGCGCGGCTCGCCCGTTTGACCGACCGCCCCGGCTTCCGCTTCATAAAGGCCGACATTTCCGACCGCGCGACGGTCGAGGGGCTTTGGCCGCAGTTCGGTGACGTGACGGGCGTGGTTCATCTGGCGGCGCAGCCGGGCGTGCGCTACTCCATCGAGAACCCCTATGCCTATGTCGACGCCAACGTCACCGGCCAGGTGACGCTGCTGGAGGCGGCACGGCGCATGCCGGCCTTGCGGCATTTCGTCTATGCCTCGACCTCCTCGGTCTATGGCGCCAACCGCAAAATGCCGTTCTCGGTGGAAGACCGGGTGGACAGCCCGGTCTCGGTCTATGCCGCCACCAAGAAGGCGGCGGAAATGCTGGCCTTCACCTACAGCCACCTCTATCAGCTGCCGATGACCGGCCTGCGCTTCTTCACGGTCTATGGTCCGTGGAGCCGTCCGGACATGGCGACCTGGCTGTTCGCCGACGCCATCACCGCCGGCCGGCCGATCCGCGTCTTCAACGGCGGCAAGATGAAGCGCGACTTCACCTACATCGACGACATCGTCGCCGGCGTGCTGGCCGCGCTCGACCGCCCGGCCCCGGTCGATGCGGAGACCGGCGCCCCGCATCGCGTCTTCAATCTCGGCAACAACCGGTGCGAGGAGCTGATGCGCTTCATCGGCGTGCTGGAGCAGGCGTTCGGCCGCGAGGCGGTGAAGGTGATGGAGCCGATGCAGGCCGGCGACGTGCAGGAGACCGCCGCCGACATCAAGCTGAGCCGCCAGATCCTGGGTTTCGAGCCGAAGACCCCGATCGAGATCGGCCTGCCCCGCTTCGTGGAGTGGTACAAGGGCTATCACAAGCTCTGACCGTCTTGCCCCGCCCCCGACCGCCCGAGCCACCATGACCTCCACCGCCTATTCGACCGCGCTGATCGGCGTCTTCCTGCTGTGTCTGGCCGCCGGCTGGTACCTGTCCACCCGCGTGCTGCGCTATCTGCTGGCCAGCAGCATCATGGACATCCCGAACGAACGGTCGAGCCATCAGGCCCCCACCCCGCGCGGCGGCGGCTGGGCGGTGATGCTGACGGTGGTGCCGGTCTTCGCCGTCGCCGGGATCGTCTTCGGCCGGCCGCTGGAGACCGGGGCGGTGCTGCTGGGCACGCTGGCGCTGATGGGGGTGTCGTGGATGGACGACCGGCGCGAGCTGTCGCCGCTGCTGCGGCTGGCGGTGCAGGCGCTGGCGGTGGCGTTCGGGCTGCTGGCACTGCCGTCCGACCAGCTGGTCTGGCAGGGCTGGCTGCCCTGGGCGCTGGACCGTGCGGCGACCGCCTTCCTGTGGCTGTGGTTCGTCAACCTCTACAATTTCATGGATGGGATCGACGGGCTGGCCGGCAGCGAGACCATCCTGATCGGCGGCGGCGTAGCGCTGGTCTCGCTGGTGATGGGCGATTTCGGGCTGACCGGAGTCGCCGGGGCGGCGCTGGCCGGGGCGGCTGCGGGGTTCCTGACCCACAACTGGCGGCCGGCCCGCATGTTCATGGGCGATGTCGGCAGCATCCCGCTGGGCCATATCCTGGCTTTCCTGCTCGCCTCGCTGGCGGCGCGCGGCGACTGGGCGGCGGCGTTGATCCTGCCGGCCTACTACCTGACCGACGCCACCATCACGCTGCTGCGCCGGCTGCTGCGCGGCGAGAAGATCTGGCGGGCCCACCGCGAGCATTTTTACCAGAAGGCCGCCAAGGGTGTCGGCCGGCACGACCGCGTCGTGCTGACCATCATCGCCTACAGCCTCGTCCTGGTCGTCGCGGCGCTGGCCGCCGGCAGCTTCGGCGCCTGGACCCTCCTGCCCGGTGCGGTGACCGTCGCGCTGCTGCTGGCGACGCTGACGCGCATGTCGAAGGCCTGATCCCGATGACCGCCGCATTCCTCGACCTGTCGGTCGTCCTCTACCATCCCGATCCGGACCTGCTGGCCCGCTCCCTCGACACCATCGGTGCCGCCGCCGACCGGTTGGCCCAGGGGACCGGGGTGCAGACCCGGCTGTGGATCATCGACAATGGCGCACCGGAGGGCAGCGACCCAGGATCCAACCCGTTCCGGGCGCTGCTGGACCGCTATGCGGAAGCCGGCCGGCCGCCGGTGACGCTGATCGCAGGACACGGCAATGTCGGCTACGGCGCCGGGCACAATCTGGCAATCCGGCAGGGCGACGCGCCCTATCACCTGATCCTGAACTACGACATCCTGCTGGAGCCCGACGCGCTGCTCGCCGGCTGGCGCTATATGGAGGCGCATCCGGGCACGGTGCTGCTGACGCCCAAGGTGTTCGGCCCCTCGGGGGAGCAGGAATTCCTGTGCAAGCGCCGGCCGACCGTGCTGGACCTCGGCCTGCGCGCCTTCGCCCCCGCTTCGGTCAAGCGGATGTTCGCCCGGCGGCTCGACCGCTATGAGATGCGCGACGTCACCCGCGACTCGGTCGTCACCGGGCTGGAGCAGGTCAGCGGCGCCTTCATGCTGTTCCGGCGCGACGCGCTGGCCCGGCTGGGCGGCTTCGACGACGGATACTTCCTGTATTTCGAGGATTTCGACCTGTCGCGCCGGGCGATGGCGCTGGGCGAGATCGCCTATGTGCCCGACGTGCGCATGGTCCATTTCGGCGGCAAGGCGGCGCGCAAGGGCGGCGCGCACATCCGGATGTTCGCCCGCTCCGCCCTACGCTTTTTCAACACCCACGGATGGCGGCTGGTCTGAGCTGTGCGACTTCCGCAGCCCCGGACGGCCGCGGGTCTTCAGCAGCAGCGGGTTCCAGGCGATCATGCGGGCGACCTGCCCCAGCGTGGCCTTGCGGTCGCGCTGGATGGCGCGGCGCTTGGCGATCATGCGCGGCAGGCCGCACAGCGCGTCGCGGATGCCGCGGCCGATGGCGCCGGTGCGCCCGCTGCCCAGGCTGCGCACCACCAGATAGACCACCAGCAGCGCATGGCCGGCGAAGGCCAGCGGCAGCAGCGGCAGCGGCATGTTCTTCACCATGGTCCACACCAGATTGCGGACGCCGTGATACTGGGCGAAGGTGCCGTACTGCTTGGACACGCCGCTGCTGACATGCTCCACCACCGCGTCGCCGACCTGCACCGCCGGGCCGCCGTTCAGGCGGATGCGGAAGCCGAGGTCGACATCCTCGCAATAGCAGAAGAAATCCTCGTCGAAGCCGCCGACGGCCTCGAAACAGTCGCGCCGGTACATGGCGGCGGCGGCGCAGGGCGAGAAGACCGTCCCGCTGTAGTAGGGCGGCTTCAGCATGCGGCGGTAATTGACCCGCCAGGCGAAGCCGAAGATGGAATACTGGTCACCCTCCCCGTCGATCATGCGGGGATCGTGCGAGAAGAGCTGGGTCGAGCCGAACATCGCCACGTCGGGCTGCGCCCGGGCGGCGGCCTGCAGCCGCTCCATCCAGTCGCGGCGCGGGAAGGCGTCGGGATTCAGCGTGACGATCCAGGGAACGGTGGCGCCGGCGGCACCGATGTTGTTGGCCTTGGCGAAGCCCACATTCGTGTCCAGCCGCAACATCCGGAACCGCGGATCGGCGGGCAGAGCGATGCCGTCGACGTCCTTCGAGGCGTTGTCGACGATCACCACCTCGAATGCGGGATCGGTCTGGTCGAGCAGACAGCCAATGACGCGATTGACGAAGTCGGCGCAATTAAAGCTGACGATGATGATTCGGCTGTGCCGATCATTCGCATCGTCCACGAGATGTGACATGTCTTGGTAGCGTCCTTATTCACGCGTCCCTGTCCAGCTTATAACCATTCCCTTCATCGACCGAAAGCCGGAAAACAGGCGTGGGACTTTGCGCCGTGGCGCCCCCTGGCCAAACCGGATAATAAATCACCGCCCCATCCACCATCCGATCCCAGCCCGGACCATCCTGCCCATGCGCGTTCTCCTGACCGGCGCGACCGGCTTCGTCGGCCGCCACACCGTCCCGCTGCTGGCCGCCCGCGGACATAGGGTGCGCGCGGCGCTGCGCACCGCCTCCGAGGGACCATGGGAGCCGTCCGTCGTCGGCGACATCGGCCCCGATACCGACTGGACGGCAGCGCTCGCCGGCATCGACGCGGTGATCCACATGGCGGCCCGTGTCCATGTGATGCGCGACACGGCTTCCGATCCGCTGGCGGAGTTCCGCCGCGTCAACACCGCCGGCACGATCCGGCTGGCGGAGCAGGCCGCGGCCGCCGGGGTGAAGCGCTTCGTCTATCTCAGCAGCATCAAGGCAATGGTGGACGAAAGCCGCCCTGCCCCGCTGGACGCGGCAACCACGCCCGACCCGCACAGCCCCTACGGCATCTCGAAACTGGAGGCCGAGCGGGCGCTGGTGGAGATCGCGGCCCGCACCGGCATGGAGGTGGCGGTGATCCGCCCGCCGCTGGTGTATGGCCCCGGTGCCGCCGGTAACATGCGCGCTCTGCTGAAACTGGTGGCGACCGGCCTGCCCTTGCCCCTGGGCGGCATCCACAACCGGCGCAGCCTGATCTATGTCGGCAACCTCGCCGATGCGGTGGTGACGGTGCTGGAGCATCCGGACGCCGCCGGACAGACCTTTCTGGTCCAGGATGGGGAACCGGTTTCGACCGCCGATCTGGTGCGCGCCATCGCCGCCGCGCTCGACCGGCCGGCCCGGCTGATCCCGGTGCCGCAGGGGCTGATGGCGCTGGGCGCGGCGCTGACCGGGACGCGGGCGGTGTTCGACCGCTTGGCCGGCACGCTGACGGTGGATGACGGCCCCATCCGCAACCGGCTCGGCTGGCGCCCGCCCCATGACCTTGCGACCGGGTTGCGCGCCACCGCGGAATGGTTCAAAGCTTCCCGCGGCTGATTGCCGAGGCCGGAACCCGCCATCGCCGGGTCCGGCCGCCGGGTCTCAAAGCCGAACGAATGAACAAGGTTTAGCGGCATGCGCATCCCGTCCGCACGGGCATTCCTGGTGTTCCTGCATGATCTGGTGATGACCGGGGTCGCCCTGGTCGTCGCCCTCTATCTGCGGGTGGGCGGTTCCGCCTTCGGTCTCTATTCCGACGCGCTGTCCATCGCGCTGCCGGTGCTGGTCGGCGTTTCGGCGGCGGTGTTCGTGCTGTTCGGGCTGTACCGCGGCATCTGGCGCTACGCCTCCATTCCCGACCTGATCCAGGTGGTGCGCGCGGTCACCGTGGCGGTGCTGTGCTTCGTGCTGGCGATGTTCCTGCTGACGCGCGCCGAACTGCTGCCCCGCTCGCTGCCGCCGATCCTGTGGCTGGTGCAGATGCTTCTGCTGGGCGGACCGCGCTTCGCCTACCGCTTCCTGAAGGACCGCCGCTTCAGCTGGGCCGAGGCGGTGGAGGGCGTGCCGCGCATCCCCGTCCTGCTGCTGGGCGTCGGCGACGCGGCGGAGCTGTTCATCCGCTCGCTCGACCAGCCGGGACAGTCGGCCTACCGCGTGGTCGGCATCCTCGACGACAAGGGCCGACGCATCGGCCATGCCGTGCGCGGCGTGCCGGTGCTGGGCGGCCCCGACGATCTCGAACAGGTGGTCCAGACTCTGGAACGCAAGGGCGAACGGCCGCAGCGGCTGATCGTCACCAAGGGCAATGCCGAGCTGAAGGGATCGACCCTGCGCAGCCTGCTCGACCGGGCGGAGGCGCTGGGGTTGGTCATGTCCCGCCTGCCCAGCCTGACCGAGTTCAAATCGGCACTAGGCGAAGGCAAGGGTGTCGAGGTGCGACCCATCGCGCTGGAGGATCTGCTCGGCCGCCCGCAGGCGGTGCTGGACCGCGGCGCCATATCCGGGCTGATCGGCGGGCGGCGGGTGATCGTCACCGGCGCCGGCGGCACCATCGGCAGCGAACTGGTCCGCCAGATTGCGGCACTGGGTCCGGAACGGCTGATCCTGCTCGATGCCGGGGAGTTCAACCTCTACAGCATCGAGATGGAGGTGCGGGAGAAGTTCCCCGCCCTCGACACCCGCGCGGTGATCGCCGACGTGCGCGACCGCGACCGCGTCATGCGCCTGTTCCAGGACGAGCGGCCCGCCCTGGTCTTCCATGCCGCGGCGCTGAAGCATGTGCCGCTGGTGGAGGCCAACCCGTGCGAGGGAGCGCTGACCAATGTGGTCGGCACCCGCAACGTCGCCGATGCGGCCCGCGCCGCCGGCTGCCTCGCCATGGTGCTGATCTCCACCGACAAGGCGATCCGCCCCACCAGCGTGATGGGGGCGGCCAAGCGCTTCGCCGAGACCTATTGCCAAGCGCTGGACGTGCTGCCGCCGCGCGACGGGACGGAGCATGCCACCCGCTACATGACCGTACGCTTCGGCAATGTGCTGGGCTCCTCCGGCTCGGTGGTGCCGCTCTTCACCCGGCAGCTGGCCAATGGCGGTCCGCTGACCGTGACCCACCCGGACATGCGCCGCTATTTCATGACGGTGCGCGAGGCGGTGGAACTGGTCCTGCAGGCATCCGCCCACGGCGCCACCCGCGCTGAGGACCGTGGCAAGATCCTGGTGCTGGACATGGGTGAGCCGGTGAAGATCGCCGACCTCGCCCGCCAGATGATCCGGCTGGCCGGCTACCGGCCCGGGGTGGACATCGAGATCGCCTTCACCGGCCTGCGCCCGGGCGAGAAGCTGTTCGAGGAGATCCTGACCGCCGCGGAGGCGCCGAGCCGCACCGAGGCAGACGGCGTCTTCCTCGCCTCCCCCCGGCTGATCGACTATGCGCTGGTCAACCGCGCGGTGGGCGAGTTGGAGGCGGCGGCGCGGGCCGGCGACGGCGACCGTGTGCTGTCGATCCTCGGCACCGTCGTGCCCGATTTCCGTGCCGAAGCGGTGCTTCCGCCCGCCGCCACGCAGGCGTGATCGGGACCTGATCGGGGGGCTCGTTCCGGGCGCGAAAAAAGTGAGTGATGAGGTGATTTTAAGCGCTTGCATCCCCCAAAAGCCTGTGGCATAACCCGCGCCACTTCGGGGGGCGGTCAAGCCTGAACGCCTCACCCGAACGCATCGCCTCAGCGATGATCGGTTATCGGGGCTGCCGTAGCTCAGTGGTAGAGCACTCCCTTGGTAAGGGAGAGGTCGAGAGTTCAATCCTCTCTGGCAGCACCATTCCTCCGATCTTGTCACCGGGCGCCTGCATCTGGCGCTGCCGTAGCTCAGTGGTAGAGCACTCCCTTGGTAAGGGAGAGGTCGAGAGTTCAATCCTCTCTGGCAGCACCATCCTCCTCTTTTAAAAACTTCCCTTAAAAATCGGTTCATCGCTTCCTTGACCTTGCCGCCGAAAGGCCGCAAGAAACCTCCCGCTTCTTCACATTTTGTGAAGTCACAGGCGCAGGTTCGTCTCGGGAGGATGTCACCATGGCCGGCAACAGCTTCGGCACGCTTTTCCGCTTCACCACCTGGGGCGAGAGCCACGGTCCGGCCATTGGTGTCGTCGTGGACGGCTGCCCGTCGCTGATCGACCTCGTTGCGGAAACCGACATCCAGCCCTGGATGGACAAGCGCCGGCCCGGCCAGTCGCGCTACACCACCCAGCGCCAGGAACCCGATCAGGTGAAGATCCTGTCCGGCGTGTTCGAGGGCAAGACGACCGGCACCCCGATCTCGCTGCTGATCGAGAACACCGACCAGCGCTCCAAGGACTACAGCGACATCGCCGGCAAATTCCGCCCCGGCCATGCCGACTACACCTACTGGCAGAAGTACGGCATCCGCGATTACCGCGGCGGCGGCCGCTCCTCGGCGCGGGAAACCGCCTGCCGGGTCGCCGCAGGTGCGGTGGCACGCAAGGTGCTGGGCTCCACCATCCAGGTGCGCGGTGCTTTGGTGCAGATCGGCCCGCACAAGGTCGACCGCAGCCGCTGGGACTGGGCGGAGATCGACAACAACCCCTTCTTCTGCCCCGACCCGGTCGCTGCTACCCAGTGGGCCGAGTATCTCGACGGCATCCGCAAGAGCGGCTCGTCCGTCGGCGCGGTGGTGGAGCTGGTGGCGTCCGGCGTGCCGGTGGGGCTGGGCGACCCGCTCTATGACAAGCTGGACAGCGACCTCGCCTGCGCGATGATGACGATCAACGCGGTGAAAGGGGTGGAGATCGGCAACGGCTTCGCCGCCGCCGAGCTGACCGGCGAGGAGAATGCCGACGAGATGCGGATGGGCCCTGACGGCCAGCCGCAATTCCTGTCCAACAACGCGGGCGGTATCCTGGGCGGCATCTCCACCGGGCAGGACATCGTCGTGCGCTTCGCGGTGAAGCCGACCAGCTCGATCCTGACGCCGCGCCAGACGGTGGACACCGCCGGCAACGACACAGACATCCTGACGAAGGGCCGCCACGACCCCTGCGTCGGCATCCGCGCCGTGCCGGTGGGCGAGGCGATGATGGCCTGCGTGCTGGCCGACCATCTGCTGCGGCGGCGGGCCGAGCGGCGGGAGTGAGGGGTAGGAGAGCCTTGCAAGGTTAGACCCCCACCCCTTTCAATCAGCCCCACAGGACCACCCCATGCCCGCCCTCCGCCACGGACAGCGCCTGATCCTCGCCCTGGCGATGCTGGCCGCTCTCTCTGCCGGCGCGGTTCCGGCGGCCATGGCGAACGACAGGCCCTTCCGGGAGTTCGACGAGACCTTCAAATCCTGGAAGCTCTACTGCCAGCTCTGGACCGCCACGCGTCAGGTGGAATGCGAACTGACCGCCCGCGGCGTCAACGACCGCACCGCGCGGCTGGTCTGGCTGCGCTCGACCGAGAAATGGCGCGAGGGGCTGCGCTTCCGCGTTTCCGCCGAATCGCTGGACCTCGACAAGCTGGTGCGGGTCTGGTCCGACCGGGCGGTGTTCAAGCCCGATTCCCCCTGCAAGCCCTACCGGTTCGAGACCAACACCTGCGCGGTGACCGATCCCGACATCAACCGCCGCATGGTGGAGCGGATCGCTCCGGCGCCGGAAGTCTCCATCGTCGGCCAGTCGCCGGCCGGCGAGAAGACGGAGGTGCGCTTCCCGCTTGCCGGCTTCCGCGAGGCGGTGGAGCGCAGCGACGCCATCCGCGCGATGGCCGGCAGACCGTGGGCGACCCGCCCCGATGCCGATTGATCCCTATATAGCGATACCAGCGACAAGAACCGACGGACTCCCCGCCCCGTGACCGACAGCCATTTCCCCGGCAAGGACGCCATTCTCGCCTTTATCCGGTCCAGCACCACCCCCGTCGGCAAGCGCGAGATCGCCCGCGCCTTCAAGCTGTCCGGATCGGCCGACCGCGAGATGCTGAAGGACCTGCTGCGCGAGCTGGAGGCCGACGGCGCGGTGGAGCGTGGCCGCAACAAGCGCATGGCCCCGCCGCAGGCCCTGCCGGCCGTCGCCGTGCTGCTGGTCACCGGCATCGATGCGGACGGCGAGCTGTCGGCCCGCCCGCTGACCTGGACCGGCGAGGGCGACCCGCCGCGCATCTTCCTGCTGCCGGAAAAGAGGTCGCGCGGCGAGGATAAGCCGCTGGCGGTCGGCGACACGCTGCTGGCGAAGCTCGCCCGCATCAACGACCGCCTGTACGAGGCCCGCGTCATCCGCCGCATCGATGGCGAGCGCGAGGGCCGCATCCTCGGCGTCTACCGGCCGAGCGCCGACGGCGGACGCATCCACCCCACCGACCGCCGCCACAAGACCGAGTTCCTGGTGCTGCCGCCCAACCGCGGCGACGCGGAGGCCGGCGACCTCGTCTTCGCCGACATCCTGCCGGCCGGGCGCGCCGGGCAGCCCCAGGCCCGCGTGGTGGAGCGGCTGGGCTCCACCGACGAGCCGCGCGCCTTCAGCCTGATCGCCATCCACGCCCACGGCATTCCCACCGTCTTCCCCCACGCGGCCCTGCGCGAGGCGGAACTGGCGGCGGTGCCGGCGCTGATGCAGCGGGAGGATCTGCGCGACTTCCCGCTGGTGACCATCGACGGCGCCGACGCCCGCGACTTCGACGATGCGGTGTGGGCCGAACCGGACAGCGATCCTGAGAATCCGGAAGGCTGGCACCTGATCGTCGCCATCGCCGACGTATCCTATTACGTGCGTCCCGGATCGGCGCTCGACCGGGTGGCGTACGAACGCGGCAACTCCGTGTACTTCCCCGACCGCGTCGTGCCGATGCTGCCGGAGGCGCTGTCGAACGGGCTGTGCTCGCTGCGGCCGGGGGAGGACCGCGCCTGCCTGGCCTTCCACCTGTGGATCGACCGCAACGGTGTGCTGATCCGGCATCGGCTGGTCCGCGGACTCATGCGGTCGGCGGCGCGCCTCACCTATGAACAGGTGCAGGATTGCCACGACGGCCGGCCGGACGAGGTGACGGCGGCGCTGGCCGACGGGGTGATCGCTCCGCTGTTCGGCGCGTACACCCGGCTGGCCGCCGCCCGTGCCAGGCGCGGCACGCTGGAGCTTGACCTGCCGGAACGCCGGGTCCGCATCGACGAACGCGGCTGCGTCGCCGAGATCGCGGTGCGCGAACGCCACGACAGCCACCGGTTGATCGAGGAGTTCATGATCGCCGCCAACGTCGCGGCGGCGGAGGTGCTGGAACGGCGCACCATGCCCGGCCTCTACCGCATCCACGACCGCCCCTCGATGGACAAGATGGAGGCGCTGCGCGGCTTCCTGGCCGGCATCGGCCATCCGCTGGTCAAGAGCGCCGACCTGACGCCCAGCCATTTCACCCGAATCCTGCGTAAGGTGGAGGGCACCTCGCACGCGCCGCTGGTCAGCGAGGTGATCCTACGCGCCCAGGCCCAGGCCGCCTACAGCCCGGACAACATCGGCCATTTCGGGCTGGCTCTGCACCGCTACGCCCATTTCACCTCGCCGATCCGCCGCTATGCCGACCTGATCGTCCACCGGGCGCTGATCCGCACGCTGGGGCTGGGGGTCGGCGGGCTGGACGACGAGACACTGGGCCGACTGGCGGAGATCGGGGAGCATCTGTCCGGAACCGAACGCCGCGCCGCCGCCGCGGAACGCGACGCGGTGGACCGCTACACCGCCGCCTTCCTCGCCGACCGGGTGGGGGAACGCTTCAGCGGCCGCATCGCCGGCGTCAGCCGCTTCGGGCTGTTCGTACGGCTGGACGAGAGCGGCGCCGATGGGCTGATCCCGGTCAGCACCCTGCCCGACGACCGCTACGACCATGACGAGGCGGCGCACGCCCTGGTGGGGCAGCGTACGGGGCGGACATACCGCCTCAGCAGCCCGGTCAAGGTGCTGCTGACGGAGGCCGATCCGGTCAGCGGCAGCATGCTCTTCCGGCTGGCCGACTCGGAGTGAGCCTCGGTCTCCGTCCGATACCGTTGCTTTGCGGCAACGCTTAAGCGGTGTGGCGAACCGATGGCAATCTCGTGGCAAAGCCAAGGGTTCGCCACAGCTGCAGCGTTGCCGCACCATACAAGCGTGGCCTTGGCGACACAGGCCGGGACAATCCGCAACATTGCGAATCGCTCCGCAATTTTGTCCCGCACACCCTCCTGAACGAAGGTGTATCTATCCCCCATCCGGGACCGGCATCATCCTCGTCCGGTCCGGCTGCAGGAAAGGGAGGCCGCGGTTCGCCCCATGGCCAATTGCGATCACAGCGCGTGCGATCACACCGTACCGTCACGCGTGTCGCCGTTTCGGATCCCCGCGATGTCGAGCCTGGCGCGCCGCCTGCGCCGCTCCATTTGTCATTCCGCCCTTTCTCTTTCGGCCGTGGCGCTCCTCGCCTCCGCCGCCGTCGCAGCTCCCAGCCAATCCGTTCCGGCCAGCGCGCCGCCGTCCGTCAGCGAACAGGTGTTCGCCGTCGGCTTCGGCAAGATCGCCGAGGTCTATCTGGACGCCGTGTCCTTCAACCGCCTGGGCATGGACGGGCTGAAGGGCCTGAGCGCGCTCGATCCCGCGGTGACGGTGGAACGCGCCGGCAGCACCGTACGCCTGTACGTGTCGGGTACGCTGGCCGCGGAGTACGGGGCGGCGCCCGATGCCGATGCCGGCGGCTGGGCAGCCCTGACCACCCGCGTCATCGACCGCGCGCGCAGCTATTCCCCCGTCCTGTCCAAGACGACGCCGGAACGGCTGTACCAGGTGGTGTTCGACGGCATCACCGCCGACCTCGACGGCTATTCCCGCTACACCGGCGTCCAGCGCGCGACCAACGAGCGGGCGCAGCGCGAAGGCTACGGCGGCGTCGGCATCTCGCTGGACAGCGGCACCAACGGCCGCGTCACCGTGCACGACATCATGCCGCACAGCCCGGCCGAGCGCGCCGGCATCACCGACGGTGAACAGCTTCTGGCGATCGACGGCGAGCTGACCACGCGGATGACCCCGGCCGAGATGCGCGACCGGCTACGCGGCCCGACCGGCACCCTGGTCACCCTGACCGTCGCCCGCGACAACGGCGCCCCGCGCCGCCTGCCGTTGCGGCGGGAACGGGTGGTGCCCAACACCATCACCTATTCGCTGTCCGGCGACGTCGGCATCGTCAAGCTCGACCGCTTCAACGCCACCACCGCCTCCAGCCTGCGGACGGCGGTCAACACCCTTCGCCAGACCGCCGGCCCGACCCTGAGCGGGATGGTGCTGGACCTGCGCGGCAATCCGGGCGGGCTGCTGGACCAGGCGGTCGCGGTGGCGGACCTGTTCATGCGCCGCGGCCGGATCATCTCCACCGAAGGCCGCAACCCCGAAAGCCGCCAGCGCTTCGACGCCAACCCGGACGATCTGCTGGACGGTCTGCCCCTGGTGGTGCTGGTCGACGGCCGCTCCGCCTCCTCGGCGGAGGTGGTGGCGTCGGCGCTGCAGGACTCGGGCCGTGCGGTGGTGGTGGGCGCGTCCAGCTATGGCAAGGGCAGCGTCCAGACCGTCACCCGGCTTCCCAACGACGGCGAACTGTTCCTGACCTGGAGCCGCATCTACACGCCGGCCGGCTACACCCTGCACCGCCAGGGCGTGCAGCCCACCGTCTGCACCAGCCGCGCCGGCCAGACCGATCCGGACTCCCTGCTGTCCGACCTGCGCGAAGGGCGCCTGCGCCCGGCGCAGATCGCCAGCTGGCGCTCCAAGGCGGCCGACGACGAAAAGGCGCTGAGCGCGCTGCGCGAGGCCTGCCCCTGGAAGGAGCATGAGCCGGACCTGGACCTGAAGGTCGCCATGCGGCTGCTGGCCGAACCGGCACTATACCAGCGCGCGGTCGCCAGCGCCGTCGTCAACACGGTGGCGGAGCGCTGAGTCCAGCCGGGGGAACGGCCGGCCTGTGGCAATCGAAGTCGGACACCGATTTCACCGCCCATAAGGCTTGACATTGCGGCGTCAGACGGTATTTTCCGCCGCTACGACGCCGCCCCGCCGGGCCGGCGGGGCACGGATTTTTTGTCGGGATCGAGATCATGGCCAAGCAGAACACCGTCCTCATCAAGCTGGTGAGCACGGCTGACACCGGTTTCTTCTACGTGAAGAAGAAGAACCCGAAGAAGACCACCGAGAAGCTGTCGTTCCGTAAGTACGACCCGGTGGCGCGCAAGCACGTCGAGTTCAAGGAAGCCAAGATCAAGTAAGTCTTGTCCGACACTGAGCTGTGCTTCGAATGAACAAGGCCGCCTTTTCGGGCGGCCTTTTCGTTTCCCAGGACTCTTTTCTTTTTCTCGCCAAAGCGCTGCATCTTCCGCACCATGGCCGGTGCGGCATCCGGTCGCTGCCGCTATTTGCGGTGACCGCCGCACCACGGATGCGTGCATTCCAAACGGGCCACTTCGGGCGGACACTGGTCGGACGGTAACCGACTCCGGAGGGACCGATCATGCCCGACACGCATCTCATCCCATCCGCCGGACCGCTTGCCGACTCCGGCGCGACCATGCCGGACGGCGACCGGCGGCAGGCACTCGCCACCCGATTCCAGAAGGCGCGCTCCCGCACGGCGGAGCTGGTCGCCACCCTGTCGCCGGAAGACCTGATGGTCCAGACCGTGCCCGACGGCGCGCCGGCGAAATGGCACCTCGCCCATACCAGCTGGCTGTTCGAGGCGGCGGTGCTGATCCCCTTCAGCCCCGGCTACCGCCCCTTCGACCCCGTCTTCCTCGACCTTTTCGCGGCGCGCGGTAAGCGCTTCGCCGCCCCGCCGCGCGTGCTGTCCCGACCCGGCGCCGCGGAGATCATGCGCCACCGCGACCAGATCAACGCCGCGGTGCTGCATCTGATCGAGCAGGTCGAAGACGGGCTGTGGGACGCGGTGGAAACGGCGCTGGTGATGGCCATCGCCCACGAACGCCGCCACCAGGAGCGCATGCTCCTGCACATCAAGCACGCCCTGTGGTCCAACCCCCTGCGCCCCGCCTACGAGCCGGCGCCGGACCACCCCCATCTGGGAGCGCCGCCCGACGGCTGGGTGGAGCAGGCGGGCGGTCTGGTCGAGGTCGGCCGCCCCGCCCCGCTCCCCGGATTCGACCATGAGGGGCCGCGCCACCGCGTCTGGCTGGAGCCCTACCGTTTGGCCGCCCGCCCGGTCACCTGCGGCGAGTTCCTGACCTTCATCGAGGCCGGCGGCTACAGCGACCGTTCGCTTTGGCTGTCCGACGGCTGGGACGCCGCGCTGGCGGAGGGCTGGAGCGCGCCGCTCTATTGGGAGCGCGGCAGCAGCGACCTGGGCGGCGGGTCCGGCTGGCGGGTCTTCACCCTCTACGGGATGCAGCCGCTCGACCCGGACGAGCCGGTCTGCCATGTCAGCTGGTACGAGGCCGACGCCTATGCGCGCTGGGCCGGCAAGCGCCTGCCCCGCGAAGCAGAATGGGAGACGGTCGCCGCCGGCTGCGACAGCATGGGCAATCTGCTGGGCACCGGCCACCGCCACCCGCGCGCCGGCACCTGTCACGGCACCGGGCCCTGGCAGATGTGCGGCGATGTGTGGGAATGGACCGCCGACGCCTTCGCGACATATCCCGGCTACCGCCGGCCCGACGGCCCGGACGAGGCGGTCAACGGCCGGCTTGCCGGCAACCGCATGGTGCTGCGCGGCGGCAGCTGCCTGACGCCCTTCGACCATGCCGGCCCCTGGACTCGGCATTACCTGAGGCCGGAGACCCGCCTGTCGGTGAGCGGCTTCCGGTTGGCGGAGGATGCGGCTTAGGATTGGCCTGACGCTACCGCGGCCGCGCCTGCCGCCCCGTCCCCGGCCACAAGCGCCCTCGCCTGCCCCTGGGTCAGGATGCCGCGTTCGGTCAGGCGGGTGAACAGCGCGGCGGCCAGTTCCGCCACGGCCATGGCCTCTCCCTGGGGACCGCTGCGCGGTCGGCGGGGCAGGCCGAACGCGTCGGCGAGTTGGTCGGTGGAGGCACCGGCCAGCGCCGGGTCCAGAGCCGCCGCCAGCACCCCGAGGTCGAGGGCCTGCGGCAGGGCCGGCTCGGCGACGCCCGCCTGGGCGGCCGAGCGCGCCAGCGCGGCGAGCGCCTGGTCGATGCCGATGCCGACGGCGATGCAATTGTGCAGCGCGTCCTGGATCGCCGGCCAGACCGCCGCGAAGGGACGCTCGCCCGCCACCATGGCAGTGGCGATGCCGTGACGGGCGGTCGCCTCCTCCGGCACCGGGTCGATGGGGTCGATCAGGAGGGCCAGCGAGACGGTGCGGAAGATGCGCGATCCCGCCAGCCGCACCGTACCCACCGCGATGACCGGGCCGGCATCCGGCTCCACCCCGGCGGTCGCCACCCACAGCGCGACGAAGGGCAGCGCGGCCAGCGGTTCGTCGTCACCCAGGGGGGCCGCAGGGTGGGATTGGTGAAGTGTGAGCGCGCGCTTGCCGGTCAGCCCGGCGCCGTTGGCCATGCCACGGGCGGGAAAGGACAGGATCACGCCGGAATTCAGGCCGAGATCGACGAGCCTCGCCGACAGCTCGCCCTCCTCCGTCCGGCGCAGCACCGCGGTGACGGGTGCCCCGCCGCCGCGCGCACGCTCGATGGCGCGGGCCAGATCGTCACGCAGCAGGGCCTTGCCGATGTCGGCGCCCTCCTCCACCTCCAGCAGCCGGGCGGCGGCGGGGTTCAGCCGCTCCACCCGTCCCCGCTCGTCGACGATCAGCAACGGGTCGTCGGCCAGGACCAGCGCCGCGCGGACCGCCCGGTCCATGCGTCCGCCGCCCAGCAGTCCGACCCCTTGCGGTCCGCCCCCGAGCGGGCCATCCGCCGACGGACCATCCGCCGGCATCGGCTCCCCGCCGCGGATCAGCCCCGCGGCGGCCTCGGCCAGACGCCCGACTTCGCCGCCGCGCCCGCCGGACCAGGGCTCCAGGTCGACGCGGTTGCGCCCGCCGGACAGGCGGTCCGCCAAGCGCTCCAGGTCGCCGAAATGGCGGGTCAGGCGGGAAAAGACGAACCAGACCGCCAGCAGGCCGATCCCGCAGACTGTCAGGTCGCGCGTGAAGGCGGTCCGGTCCGCCGCCGCCAGCTGCGTGATCTCCACGCCCAGAAAGACCAGCGTGGCCGCCGCCACCGCCAGCCCCAGCATCGCCACGCGCCAAACGCCGCCCCTCATCGGGCCGCCTCCCCCTCGTTGTGCTCCGATTCTACCGGGCTGAAGGGAAACGGAGAAGCCGCGCGCGTGTTCAGCGTGCCAGCAGCGCGGCCCGCGCGCCGTCCACCTGCTGCATCAGCCCGGCCAGCGCCCCCCTGACTTCTCCCGACAGTCCCAGCATCAGCAGCGCCACCAGCACGACGGCCAGCGCATGGTCGAGGAAAGGCCGATTCGCTCGGTTGCGGAAATGCGGATGGATCGGCGGCATGGCAGGCGGGCTCCGGCACGGGACAAAAATGCGGAATGCGCACCAGCCTACCCGCGGGAAAGCCCAACGAATGCTTAACGGCAACGGGGATCGAATGGCTTGTCCTGCTTTTGACACCGTCGAATCGCAATTCCGAAGCGTTTTTTCAAGTCGAGTCCGCGCTTTTCGCTTCAAACCCGCCGGGTTACCCTTTGCGGTAGCCGCCGCAAACACGGATTACCGCCTTTGCGTAAAATACATACCAACTCCCGACCGATCTTTTGCTATCGCTCTGTTGCATTTCCTGGTTTGCCTGCTTGTCGGATGGTGCTAAGAGTAGGTCATCCAGCGACAACACTCCTTTCCGCATAGGCAATTCCTTGGGAGGCCGGCAATGACTTTGGTCTATCGTCCCCTGCCCTATGGCGGGCACGAAGACCGGCGGACAGGCCGCCACCTCATTCTGGTGGTGGCCCTGATCCTTGCCATTCCGACCGTGCTCGGTGCCGGCTGCACTGTCGATGCCCTGCGCAGCTATGCGGTGGAGGCTCGGCTGGCGCAGGCCGTCGATGCCGCCGCACTGGCCGGCGGACGGGTGATGTTCGACTCCCAGCGCGACGGGCATATCCGCAGCTTCTTCGACAAGGCGTTCCCCAGCGGCTTCCTGGGATCGCATCTGTCGCCCCTGACGATCGCGGAAGATGCGGCAGCCGGCACCCTGACGGTCAGCGCCCACGCCACCGTCAACGCCATCTTCCTGCGCCTGTTCGGCAAGAAGGAAGTGACGGTGGAGGCTCAGTCCATCGTCCGCCGCGGACACCACGCCCGCAGCAAGCTGCAGTAAGCACCCTTCGCGGCCACGCCGCCACATAGCCGATTCGCGACGCTCGCATTCGCGGAATGCAGCCCGGCGGCTTCGCCACTGCGGTAGAAGGACGGACAGCGCCCCTTCCACCGGAGTCCGCGATGCTCGGAACCCTGACGCTTCTGCTGCTCTGCCAACTGGCGGGCGAATTGGCCGCCCGCCTGCTGCACCTACCTGTTCCCGGGCCGGTGCTGGGCATGCTGCTGCTGTTCGCCGGCCTTCTGCTGCGCGGCGGCGTGCCGGCTGCGGTGCAGGATACGGCGGGCGGGTTGCTGCGGCATCTGTCCCTGCTGTTCGTGCCGGCCGGCGTCGGGGTGATGGTGCATGTCACCCGCCTGGAGGCGGAGGCGCTGCCCATCGTCGTCGCGCTGTTTGGCAGCACCCTGTTCGGCATCGCGGTGACGGCCAAGCTGATGGCATTCCTGCTGAGCCGCACCGATCCGCGGCTGGAGGAGGAACCGGCGGCCGGAAAACCAGGGGAGGGGGACCGGGCATGAGCGACGACCTTCACCAGATCTGGGTCTATCTGTCGGCAAACCCGCTGGCCGGGCTGACCCTGACCCTGGTCGCCTACCAGTGCGGGCTGTGGCTGTTCGAGAAGCTGGGCCGGCGCCCGGTGCTGAACCCAGTGCTGATCGCGGTCATCCTGATCGCCGGGGTGCTGAGCCTGTCGGGCATCGATTACCGCACCTATTTCGATGGCGCGCAGTTCGTCCATTTCCTGCTGGGTCCAGCCACCGTGGCGCTGGCCGTCCCGCTCTACAACCAGTTCCAGGAGGTCCGCCGCTCGGCCCTGGCGCTGGTGGTGGCGCTGCTGGTCGGGTCGGCGGCGTCGGCCTTGAGCGCGGTGGCGCTGGTCTGGGCCTTCGGCGGATCGGCGGCGACGATCCTGTCGATGGCGCCCAAATCGGTCACCTCCCCCATCGCCATGGGCGTGTCGGAACAGATCGGCGGGCTGCCGTCGCTGACCGCGGTGTTCGTCATCATCACCGGCATCGTCGCCGCCAGCCTGGGCACCTGGGTGCTGAACCTGGTGCGGGTGAAGGACTGGCGCGCCCGCGGATTCGGCATGGGGGTGGCGGCGCACGGCATCGGCACCGCCCGCGCCCTGCAGGTCAACGAGGTGGCGGGCGCCTTCGCCGGGCTGGGCATGGGGTTGAACGGGCTGGCGACGGCGCTGCTGCTGCCGACGCTCTATCATCTGATCTGGGGCTGATCCGGACCTGGATGGGAGCGATGGTTCGCGTGTCCCGCAGTCCGTTTTCCGCCAATCCGGGCTTGACAGCGTTGCCGCACCTGCGCACAGTGCGGCCCATGACCTGCATCGACCGCCAGAACGCCCTTCTTCGACTTCTCGGCCCGGCGCTTTAAGCGTCCGGGTTTGTCGCGTTCGCACACCATTTCCATCGGTCGAAGTGTCTGTTCCATGAGCGATGTTTCCAAAGGCGCCGGCATCGGCGTCGCCCGGCCGGGGCCGGGACTGCGACTTACCGACGGTCGCTGAGCCACATCCGGCGGCTCCGCGGCCGTACCCCTCGCCGGTCCCTCCGCCTTTCAAAATCCGATCCGCCGCTCCCGGCCGCAAAAAATTTCAGAGCGCCGGAGCCGCCACTGGAGCCGAACGACGTCATGAGCACCGCGACCAATATTCCGACTTTGCCGAAGTCCCCGTCCAAGTACGCCCCCTTCCCCCAGGTGAAGCTGACCGACCGCCAATGGCCGTCGCGCACCCTGGACAAGGCGCCGATGTGGTGCTCGGTCGACCTGCGCGACGGCAACCAGGCGCTGATCGAGCCGATGGGGCCGGACCGCAAGCGCGCGATGTTCGACCTGCTGCTGCGCATGGGCTTCAAGGAGATCGAGGTCGGCTTCCCCGCCGCGTCGCAGACCGATTTCGACTTCTGCCGCGAGGTGATCGACGAGGGCAAGATCCCCGACGGCGTCACCATCCAGGTGTTGACCCAGTCGCGTGAGGAGCTGATCCGCCGCACCTTCGACGGCATCAAGGGCGCCAAGCGCGCCATCGTCCACCTGTACAACTCCACCTCGGAGCTGCAGCGCCGCGTGGTGTTCGGGCTGGACCGCCAGGGCATCATCGACATCGCCGTCGCCGGCGTTAAGCTGGTCAAGCAGCTGGCCGCCGAGACGCCGGAGACCGAGATCGTCCTGCAATACTCGCCGGAAAGCTTCACCGGCACCGAGCTGGACTTCGCGGTCGAGATCTGCGAGGCGGTGATGGAGACCTGGGGCGCCACCCCCGCCAACAAGGTCATCCTGAACCTGCCGGCCACGGTCGAGATGTCGATGCCGAACGTGCATGCCGACCAGATCGAGTGGTTCTGCCGCAACCTGAAGAACCGCGAGTCGGCGATCATTTCGCTGCATCCGCACAACGACCGCGGCACCGGCGTCGCCGCGGCGGAGATGGGGCTGCTGGCCGGCGCCGACCGCGTCGAGGGCACCCTGTTCGGCAACGGCGAGCGTACCGGCAACGTCGACGTCGTCACGCTGGCGCTGAACATGTTCACCCAGGGCGTCGATCCGGAGCTGAACATCGACGACATCAACGAGATCGTCCGCATTTCCGAATACTGCACGCAGCTGCCGGTGCATCCGCGCCATCCCTATGCCGGCGAGCTGGTGTTCACCGCCTTCTCGGGCTCGCACCAGGACGCCATCAACAAGGGGCTGAAGGCGCTGTCCAAGTCCAACACCGGCAAGTGGGAGGTCCCGTACCTGCCCATCGACCCGCAGGATCTGGGCCGCAGCTATGAGGCGGTGATCCGCATCAACAGCCAGTCCGGCAAGGGCGGCATCGCCTATGTGCTGGAGAAGGACTACGGCCTGCAGATCCCGCGCCGCCTGCAGATCGAGTTCTCCAAGGTGGTGCAGCGCGTCGCCGACGAGACCGGCAAGGAGCTGTCGCCCGCCGACATCCACGCCGCCTTCAAGGCCGAGTATCTGGACGCCGACAGCCCGCTGGAACTGGTCGAGCATTCGACCGAGCCACGTGGCCCGAACTCCGGCGCTCGCGCCATGAGCGTGGTGATGCGCCGCAACGGCGAGATCATCACCACCAAGGGCAAGGGCAACGGTCCGATCGACGCCTTCCTGGACGCCCTGCGCCAGGGCTGCGGCACCGACATGCACGTCGTCGACTACCGCGAGCACGCCATCGGCGCCGGCGAGGACGCCCAGGCCTGCGCCTATGTCGAGGTGAAGGCCGGCGACAAGACCCTGTTCGGCGTGGGCATCGACGCCGACATCGTGACCGCCTCGCTGCGGGCGCTGGTGAGCGCGGCCAATCGGGCGGCGCGGTAAGGGGTCGGCTTCGATACCCCCACCTAGCCTCCCCGCTGGGCGGGGAGGGACTGCCGCCGAACGCCGACAAAAGTCCAATCCCCTCCCCCGCCCAGCTCTCGCACAAAGCTCCGCTTTGTGCTGACGCGGCAGGCGGACCATAGGTCCGCTGAAAGCGGGGAGGGTCAGGGTGGGGGCATCGCCCGCCCGCACTCCCCCAACCTTGCCCCCAAGCCCCTCCCCGCCTATAAGTCCCCACGAAACGCGTCGAGCAACAGCGGACAGCGCTATGATCGTGGTCACCGGCGGGGCCGGCTTCATCGGGTCCAACCTTGTCGCGGCGCTGGCCGCGCGCGGCATCACCGACGTGGCGGTGGTCGACCGCTTCCGCGACGGCGAGAAGTGGCAGAACCTCGCCAAGCGCGAGGTCGCGACGCTGGTGCCGCCCGAGCAGACGCTCGCCTTCCTCGACCAGCATGCCGCCGAGATCGACACGGTCTTCCATCTCGGCGCCGTCTCCGCCACCACCGAGCGGGACGTCGACAAGATCGTCGCCAACAACGTCGCGCTGACGCTCGACCTGTGGCGCTGGTGTTCCTGGCGCGGCTGCCGGCTGATCTACGCCTCCTCCGCCGCTACCTATGGCGACGGGTCCGCCGGTTTCGACGATGACGGGTCCTGCGACGGGCTGGCGCGGCTGCGGCCGCTGAACGCCTATGGCTGGTCCAAGCATCTGGTCGACCGCCGCATCGCCCGTGCGGTCGCCACCGGCGACCTCCTGCCGCCGCAATGGGCCGGGCTGAAGTTCTTCAACGTCTACGGCCCCAACGAGGCCCACAAGGGCGACATGATGAGCGTGGTCGCCAAGCTGCATCCGCAACTGACGGCCAGCCAGCCGGCGCGGCTGTTCAAGTCGCACAAGGACGGCTTCGAGGACGGCGGCCAGCTGCGCGACTTCATTTACGTCGACGATTGCGTCGCGGTGATGCTGTGGCTGTACGACCATCCCGAGGTCAGCGGCCTGTTCAACGTCGGCACCGGCAAGGCGCGCAGCTTCAAGGATCTGGCGCTGGCGACCTTCGCGGCACTGGGGCTGCCTCCCCGGATTGAGTACTTCGACATGCCCGAGCATCTGCGCGGCAAATACCAATATTTCACGCAGGCGACGACGGATCGCCTGCGCGCCGCCGGGTTCGACCAGCCCTTCACCGAGCTGGAAGAGGGTGTCCGGCGCTATGTGCAGGATTTCCTGTCGCAGCCAGACCCGTATCGCTGACCGGAGTTCCCATGTTCGCCGCCCTGCCAGTCGTCGCCTTTCCCACCATCGATCCGGTCGCCTTTTCCGTCGGCCCGGTCGTCGTCCGCTGGTACGCGCTGGCCTATCTCGCCGGCTTCGTGCTGGGCTGGCGCTACTGCCTGGGGCTGGCGCGGCTCGATCCCGACCGGCGGCCGAAGCCGGAGGAGTTCGACGACTTCCTGACCTGGGCGGTGATCGGCACCATCCTGGGCGGGCGGCTGGGCTATGTGCTGTTCTACAACCTGCCCTATTATCTGGAAAACCCGCTGGACGCGCTGCAGGTCTGGCACGGCGGCATGTCCTTCCATGGCGGCATGGTCGGCGTGCTGACCGCCATCGGGCTGTTCTGCTGGCGCCGCGGCATCTCGCCCTATGTCTTCGGCGACATCATCGCCGCCTGCGCGCCAATCGGCCTGTTCTTCGGCCGCATCGCCAACTTCATCAACGGCGAGCTTTATGGCCGGGCGGCGCCCGATTTCGCCTATGCCATGGTGTTCCCGCGCGATCCGCTGCAGGTGCCGCGCCATCCCAGCCAGCTGTACGAGGCGGCGCTGGAGGGTGTGGTCCTGTTCATCCTGCTGGCCATCGCCATCCGCAGCCCGGCGCTGCGCAACCGGCCGGGCACCGTCGGCGGGCTGTTCCTGATCGGCTATGGCGTGTCGCGCATCATCGTGGAGTTCTTCCGCGAGCCCGACCCGCAGCTGGGCTTCCTGTTCGCCGGGGCCACGATGGGGCAGCTGCTGTCGCTGCCGATGGTCGCGGTCGGCCTGTGGCTGGTCCTGCGCGGCCGGCGCCACGCCATCCCGGCCTGACGCCATGGCGGGGGAAGAGAACGCGGGACCCGAAGACACCGGTGCCGAGACGCTGGCCCGCCTGCTGGCCCGCCGCATCCTGTTGGACGGCCCGATCAGCGTCGGCGCCTTCATGGCGGAGGCGCTGGGCCACCCGCGGCTCGGCTACTACATCCGCCAGGACCCGTTCGGCAGCGGCGGCGACTTCACCACCGCGCCCGAGATCAGCCAGATGTTCGGCGAGCTGGTCGGGCTGTGGTGCGTCGACAGCTGGGCGCGGCTTGGCGGCCCCGGCCCCTTCCATCTGGTGGAGCTTGGCCCCGGCCGCGGCACGCTGATGGCCGACCTGCTGCGGGCCGCGGCCGTGCTGCCGCTGTTCCGCGACAACGCCGCCGTCCATCTGGTGGAGACCAGCCCGGCCCTGCGCGAGCGCCAGCGCCGGACGCTTCAGCCCATCCTCGGCGACGCCATCCAGTGGCACGACCGGCTGGAGGATGTGCCGGACGGCCCGACCATCCTGATCGCCAACGAGTTCTTCGACGCCCTGCCGATCCGTCAGGTGCAGAAGACCGGCCATGGCTGGTTCGAACGGCTGGTGGACCTGGAGCCGGAAAGCACCGACTCCGACCCGCGCTTCCGCTTCGTGCTGGAGGCCTTCGGCAGTTCCGGCAGCCGGCTGGTGCCCGATGCGCTCCGCGATGCGCCGGACGGCAGCGTGGTCGAGGTCTCCCCCGCCTCGCAGGCGGTGGCGCGGCTGATCGGCGCCCGGCTGGCCGCCGCCCCCGGCGCGGCGCTGGTGATCGATTACGGCTATGCCCACGGCCCCGCGGTGGGCGACACGCTGCAGGCACTGCGCCGCCATGCCTTCGCCCCGGTGCTGGAGGCGCCGGGCGAAGCCGACCTGACCGCGCATGTCGATTTCGCCGGCATCGCCGCCGCGGCGCGGGAGGGCGGCGCCCAGTCCTTCGGCCCGGTCGAACAGGGGGACTGGCTGACCCGCCTGGGCATCCACCAACGGGCATCGTCCCTGGCGGCCAAGGCTACCCCGGCACAGGCCAAGGATATCCGAAGTGCGATGGACCGCTTGATCGATCCTGCGCAAATGGGCAGGCTGTTCAAGCTGGTCGCGCTGGCCACGCCCGGAGCCTTCGCCGACGATACCCCGCCGGCGGGCTTCTGACGGCGCAAGCGCAGACAACCGGTTAGAGGCAAGAGCACCGGAACCGCCCCCGAACCAAACCGGGCGGACCGTGCATCGCGGCTTCCTGCCCTGTTGGGCATGCGGGGGCCACTGAACAGGGAAGGACGGCGTTCGTGATCACACTCGGCGCGCTGAACGACATCACCCATATCCGCCACGCCTTTTTCACCCGCACCGGCGGGGTGTCCACCGGACTGTACGCCTCGCTGAACTGCGGGCTGGGCTCCAACGACTCAGCCGCGGCGGTGCATGAGAACCGTGCCCGCGCAGCGGCCCGGCTGGAAGTCGCGGCCGAAAACCTCGTCACCTGCCATCAGGTCCACAGCCCGACCTGCGTGGTGGTGGAGGAGCCGTGGACGCCGGAGACGGCGCCCAAGGCCGACGCCATGGCGACCCGCAGCCCGGGGATCGCGCTGGGCATCCTGACCGCCGACTGCGCGCCCGTGCTGTTCGCCGACAGCAAGGCCCGCGTCATCGGCGCCGCCCATGCCGGCTGGAAGGGCGCCAAGGGCGGCGTCATCGAGGCGACCGTCGCCCGCATGGTGGAGCTTGGCGCCAAGCCGAACCGGATCGTCGCCTGCATCGGTCCCTGCATCGCCCAGCGCTCCTACGAGGTGGGGCCGGAGTTCCCCGCCCCGTTCGAGGAGGAGGACCCGCGCAACCGCGACTATTTCGCCCCGGCCCGCAAACCCGGCCATTTCCTGTTCGATCTGGCTGCCTACGTCACCCGGCGGCTGGGCGACTCCGGCGTCACGGTGATCCAGCGCTGCCCCAACGACACGGTGGCGGAGGAGGACCGCTTTTTCAGCTACCGCCGCTCCTGCCTTCGGGGTGAACCGGATTACGGACGCGGTCTTTCGGCCATCGTCCTGCAGAACTGAGTCCCCCCGAACGGACAGCTTCAACGCCACGGTCATGCCGCCCGCGCAGGGCGGCCTTCCCCAATGGGGAAAGACCCTACCGTCATCGAACGTTTACATGGGCACGCCCCTTTGTTATGGTCCGCCCCGTTTTCAAGGGGCGGCGGCGCGCGAGCGGCGGACGTGCCTTGAGCCGTTTCCCTGCAAAGAGAGCCGACCCCGATGAAGGTGCTTGCCGGCAACAGCAACCGTCCGCTGGCCGAGGCGATCTCCACCTGTCTCGGCGTGCCGCTGACGAAAGCGAGCGTGCGCCGTTTCTCCGACATGGAGGTGTTCGTCGAGATCCTGGAGAACGTGCGCGGCGAGGACGTGTTCGTCGTCCAGTCGACCTCGTTCCCGGCCAACGACAACCTGATGGAACTGCTGGTGACGATTGACGCGCTGCGGCGCGGGTCGGCCCGGCGCATCACGGCGGTCATCCCCTACTACGGCTATGCCCGGCAGGATCGCAAGACCGGCCCGCGTACGCCGATCTCGGCCAAGCTGGTCGCCAACCTGATCACCCAGGCCGGCGCCAACCGCGTGCTGACGATGGACCTGCACGCCGGCCAGATCCAGGGCTTCTTCGACATCCCCACCGACAACCTGATGGCCGCCCCGGTCTTCGAGAAGGACATCCGCCAGTCCTTCGAGAACATCGGCGAGGTCACCATCGTGTCGCCGGACGTCGGCGGCGTGGTTCGCGCCCGCGCGCTGGCCAAGCGCCTGGACGCCGATCTGGCCATCATCGACAAGCGGCGCGAGCGCGCCGGCGTGTCGGAGGTGATGAACATCATCGGCGACGCCAACGGCCGCCGCTGCATCCTGCTGGACGACATCGTCGACTCGGGCGGCACTCTGTGCAACGCCGCCGTCGCGCTGATGGAAGCCGGCGCCAAGTCGGTCCATGCCTTCTGCACCCACGGCGTGCTGTCCGGCGGTGCGGTTGCCCGCGTCGCCGTCTCCCCGCTGGAACAGTTGGTCACCACCGACAGCATCCAGGCGACCGAGGCGGTCCGCGTGTCGCGCAACATCCGCCAGCTGACCATCGCCCCCCTGCTCGCCGAAGCCATCATGCGCATCAGCGAGGAGCGGTCGGTGTCGAGCCTGTTCTCGTAACAGCGGCAACTTCACGGAAAAGGCCCTTTCCCGGTGGGAGAGGGCCTTTTTTGTTGTGCGCCTTCCGTCATCAGCCCTCACCCGCCAGCCCATGGAAGTCGTTCGCCGTCACCTGCCCACCGGTCGCGGCGGCAATGCGGGCCATCACCGCGGGACGGGGAACCCGGCGGCCATGGCGGTAACGGTTGACCGTGGCCTGACTCGTCCCGATCAGGGCGGCGAAGGCCTCTTCCTTGGTTGCGGTCCGGGTGAGCCAGTCATCAAGCGTCATACCGCAATGGTTTAGACCAGGCCGGCTTCTGCGCGCAACTGGATTTATTCCGCAGCATTGGACTTTCCAAAGCCGTTTTGGTATGAACGGTCCATGACCACCATGCGCGAACTGCGGCAAGCCGCCGGGCTGAGCCAGGAGAAGCTGGCCGAGCTGGCCGGCACCTCCCAGCCCCAGATCAACAAGCTGGAGACCGGCCAGCGCAAGATGACCGTCGATTGGGCGGTCAAGCTCGCCCAGCCGCTGGGCGTGGAACCGGCAGTCCTGCTCGGCCTCGACCTGCCGGCCGCCCCCGTGGCGGCGCGCCCGGCACGGCCGGCGATGCCGCCGCTGCTGCGCACCCCGCCCGTCGGCACCCAAGCCCAGGCGGCCGCATCCATGCCGGTGCGGGCGGCGGCGCGCGGCGGGGTGGACCAGGAGATGTTCCTGGAGGATGGGCCGATCGACTGGATCGCACGCCCCGATTACCTGAAGAACGCCCGCGATCCCTACGCCATGTATGTCGTCGGCGAATCGATGATGCCGCGCTTCCGGCCGGCGCAGCTGCTGCACGTCAACCCGCACAAGCCGCCGGCGCCGGGGGCCGGTGTGGTGGTGGTCAAGCGCAACAAGGCGGTGCTGGTGAAGGAGTTCGTGCGCCGCGGTGCCGAGGCCGTGGTGCTGCGCGAATACCAGCCGGCCGACCGCGAGTTTGCCGTTCCGCTGGAAGAGCTCGACACCCTGCACACCGTCGTCGGGCTGCAGGAGCCCTGAGGCTATACCGATCCGGTATCGGCATTCGCTGGCTCATATAATCCAATTTGGATTATTCCTTGGCTGCACGGACCGCCGGACACGCCCGGCGCACCGACCAGCCAAGGAGAAACGGCCATGCCCCAGCTCTACCCCCGCTTCCATCCCGGCCCTTGCGGCGGGCGGCTCGACGGCTTCAGCGAGCGCGGCGCCCGCGAGCTGGCCCGCCGCATCCGGGAAGCCTGGGCGAAGATCGGCTGGGACGTGGAGGTGCGGGTGGAGCGCATCGCCAGCGAAGAGCTGGGGGACGGACGCAGCATCGCCCATTTCACCGTCCGCAGCGACCTGATCAACGGACTTCCGCAACGTCGCCTGGAGCAGCGCTCGGAGATCGGTGTGCAGAAGCCTTTGGATGAAACGGCGGCCCGGCCGCGGAAGCGGGCCGCCTGAGGCAGCGTCATTTCAGCCGCTCGTCCAGTTCCACCTGATAGCCGACGGCGAGGCGGTTGGTCTCGTTCGCCATGCCGACCACCGCCATCAGTTCGCCGAACTGCGCATCGGTCATGCCCAGCCGGCGCGCCGCAGCCTCGTGGGAGCGGATGCAGTACTGGCAGTTGTTGGTGACGCTGACCGCGACGAAGATCATCTCCTTCACCAGCGGGTCCAGCGCGCCGGGAGCCATCACCTCCTTCAGGCTGTCCCAGGTCCGCGCCAGGGTCGGCGGGTGGTGGGCGATCATCTTCCAGAAATTGTTCACGTCGGGGACGTTGCGCGTCGCCTTGATGTCGTCGTAGACGGCGCGCACCTCCGGTGCGGCGGCGTCCTGTTCGATAAGGGGAAGCGGCATGATGGCCGGGGCTCCTCGCAGGGGGTGGGACACTTCGACACGGCGATATGGCCGGACACCGCGCCGCAAGGCAATCGCCGGCCTATGCCCATGCCCGCCGTGCTGCACATGCCCCTTGCCCATGCCCCTGCCGATCGGCCGCGTTGACCATGGACCGTCCCGCTGGTAGTAAAGACAACGAACAAGATCGCGCAAACGTTCGGACCGCCAGCCGGCCGCCGACGGACATCAAACCAAGACATCGACAAGACACGAAGCCCATTCGTGCAGCGTTCCCATGCGGCCCGGTTCCGGCACACGCCCGGTCAGGCCCGACTGCCGGGAGGAACAGCGTGGAGAGCATGCTTCTCGAAACGGCCAAGCGTCCTGGAACGGCCGAAGCACCCCCTGCCGGGACGGCGCCGCCGCCGCGCCCGCGGATCTCCGTCGGGAAGAGCCGGGACTGTGCGACTCGGCCGAGGCCCTGCGCCGCCTCGCCCGCTTCCATGCGGAAGAGCCGACGCCGGCCCAGCTGGCGGCGCTGCGCCAAAGCCCGGTCGGCCGCGGCCCGCTGGCGCTTGACCGTGACGACGCCCTGCAGGCCGCCGCCCTGGTGGACGAGGTGGTGAGCGACCTGCCCGACCGGATTACCCGCCGCAGCCTCGGCCCGCTGGCCGCCGATTTCGCCGCCATCCATCATGGCGGCGACCTGCGCGCCTGCCCGACCGAAGCGGCGTGGTTGGACGAGCGGGTCCGGTCCGACGCCGCCGCCTCGCTCCAGCGCTGGCGGACGGGGCTGGAGACGGAACTGCGCCGCCCGCCGTTCGACCGACTGCCCGACGACCATGTCGCGGCGGAACTGGCGCTGCTGGCCGCCCTGCTCGACCGCGGCCGGACGGCCGACGCGGTCCGCTTCCTCGACCGCCATCCGCTGCGCTGGGTGCCGAATTTCTGCAGCCGGGTCGCCACCCGCTGCCGGGAGCCCTTCTTCGCCGGCATCGCCATCCTGACCAACGCCCATCTCGATCATCTCCGCGACCGGCTGGGCGCCGCCTGCGGCATGCCGCGCCAGGGGGAAGAGGACTCGGACATCCGCCGCCGCCGCTGGACGGAGGGACGGTTCCCCCGCGCCTGCACCTGCGAATCGTAAGGTTCGCCCTGCCGGAAGTCGGAGTTGCCCCGGCTTCAGTGCATCGTCCAAGGTGATGGGGACGGCGCCCGTGCGACGTCCCTCGGCCTTTCCCAATATTGGATGGTGATGCTCCTTCGCAGCCCCGAAAGCCGGACCGACCGCAGGGGCTCCCTGCGGCTGCTTCGCCTCCTGCTGGCGGTGTCGGTGGCTTTGCCGCTCGTGCTGTTCGCCGGCATCGGATGGCGCGAACGCTGGGAAGCGCAGGAGGAGGCGGAGCGGAATGCCAGCAAGAACGCGCTGATCCTGCACGAACATGTGCTGAAGGTCTTCGACACCATGTCGCAGGTGCTGGACCGGGTGGACGAGCGCATCCACGGCCGCAGCTGGAGCGAGATCGCCGAATCGGAATCGCTGCACCGCTACTTGCGGACCTTGACAGGGGAGCTGGCGCAGGTGGGCGCCATCGGTCTGACCGATGCGGACGGGATCGTGCGCAACTCCAGCCGCGTCTTCCCGTCCCGCAAAAGCCATATCGGGAACCGCGCCGATTTCCAGGAGCAGCGGGAGAGCGACGCCGGCCTGCTGATCGCCGGACCGATCGCGGATGCGGGCACCGGCCGGGCCACCTTCGGCATCAGCCGGCGCCGAAGCAGCCCCGGCGGCCCCGACGGCAGCTTCGACGGAATCATCGCCGCCATCGTCAATCCCGACTATTTCTTCAGCTTCTACCGGCAGGTCATCGGCACCGAGGGCGAATCCATCTCGCTGATCCGCGACGACGGCGTGATCCTGATGCGCTATCCGCCGCTGGAAGGACGGCAGGGGCCGGCGGCGTTCCCAACCCTGCCGCCGGACCGCGGCCTGCGCGAGGAAATCCGCAAGCAGCCTGCCGAGGGGCTGTTCCGCACCGACAACAGCCATGTGCAGGGGCTGGCCCGCGTGTTCGCCTACAAGCGGGTCGGGGATTTCCCGGTCTATGTCGTCTATGGGCTGGACCAGGCGCAGATCACCCGGTCGTGGTGGCGCAATATGGCGCTGGACGGCGCCTTCGTCGCCCCGGCCACGCTGGCGCTCGCGCTGATCGCCTGGCTGGCCTACAGCCGCGCCGCCTCCGAAAACGCGGCGGTGCGCCGCTGGGCGGAGGAGGTGCGCAACCGCGAAAGGCTGGAGGAGGCCCTGCGCCAGAGCCAGAAGATGGAGGCGCTGGGCCAGCTGACCGGCGGGGTCGCCCACGATTTCAACAACCTGCTGACCGCGGCGATGGCCAATCTACATCTGCTGGGCCGCCATCTGCCGGCGGAAGGGCAGCGCTTCCTGACCGGCGCCAACACCGCGCTGGAACGGGCGGAGAAGCTGACCCGCCAGCTGCTGTCCTTCTCGCGCCAGGACGCGGTGAATCCGACCGTCGTCGATCTGGGCGACAGCCTGCGCCGGATGGGCGACCTGCTGGAAAGGTCGGTCCGGGCCGATATCGCGCTGGAATGGGACATAGCGCTGGTGCCGATGGCGGTCGCCGTCGATCCGGTCCAGCTGGAAATGGCGGTGCTGAATTTGGTGCTGAACGCCCGCGACGCCATGCCCGGCGGCGGACGGATCCGCATCGCCGCGTCGCCGGGACCGGAGCCCCGCAGCGCGCGCATCGAGGTGTCGGACACCGGGGCCGGCATGCCGCCGGACGTGATCGCCCGCGCCTTCGATCCCTTCTTCACCACCAAGGGCGTCGGCAAGGGCACCGGGCTCGGCCTGTCGATGGTCTACGGCTTCGCCCGCCAGTCCGGCGGCAACGCCGCCATCGACAGCCGGCCGGGCGAAGGCACGCGCGTCCGCATCGACCTGCCGCTGACCGAGGCGAAGCCGCCGGAACCGCCCCCCGCCCCGAACGCGCCGGAACCGGTCCACCGCCCGCTGCGCATCCTGGTGGTGGAGGACAATCCGCTGGTCCTGATGGCGACGGTGGAAGGGCTGACCCAGGAGGGTTTCACGGTGGAGACCGCGGAGGACGGCGTGGCGGCCATGGAGCTGCTGGAGACCGACCGCGAGTTCGATCTGGTCGTGTCGGACGTCGTCATGCCCCGCGGCGTGTCGGGCATCGATCTGGCCCGTCACATCCGCGAACGCTGGCCGCAGCTGCGCGTCCTGCTGGCGTCCGGCTACAGCCCGGAGTCACTGGCGACCATGGGGGCGGACACCGCCTCGGTACTGGCCAAGCCCTTCACGCCCGATCAGCTGGCAGCGCGAATCAGGGCGCTGGCCAATCCGTAGGTTCGGCGTTTGAACCCGGCGGCGCCCGCCGGGGTCAGGTCAGGGCGCTGACGAACATCGGCGTCCACATCGCCATGCACCAGACGAGACCCAGGCAAAGGCCGCGGGTGAAGTCGTCGAAGGTCGGCTGTTCCAGGCGGTGCAGCCTCCACATGGCGTTCAGGTCGCCGGGCGTCGGGGAGGCATCGTCGGGGTCGTTGCGGAAGTCGGTCTGTTCACGGCTTGCGGCTGCGCGCCGGTCGGGGTCGGGTGACGGCATGGCTGGGCCTCGCATCGATGGCGGAATGCCCAGGAAGTTTGTAGCCGCCGCCGCCGCCGGCCACCCTTTCTTCCGTCATCGGTGGAATTTTATCGGCATACGAAAAAGGCCGCCATCCGCTGGACGGATGGGGCCTTTTCGCTGAGGTTCCGGCCGGCTGGGCCGGACGCGCTCACTTGCCCGGGCGGATCACCGGGGTGAGCTGGTCGCCCCAGTTGCCGGTTTCGTTGTGGTAACGGGCGGTGCGCATCAACTCCACCGTCACGCCGGCCTCGACCGCCTTGACGACGGCGTCGTTCAGGCGGTGCAGGTTGTTGGCGACGATGCGGATGGCGCTTTCCTGCTCCGGAGTCATCTCCGACCGGTCATCCGGCGGCGCGTCCTTGAATCCCGACATGCGTTGTTCCTTCCCCTGGATTGGGACCGCCCCGGCGGGACCGGCTGCGGTCCAGAACTTGGTCATGATCTTGCCCGGCGTCCGATGCCGGTTTTCATCATGTACCATATCGTGTGCGCCGCGACAAAGTTCCCAACGCGCCAAACGCTTGCGACCATTGGCCTCTTGCAACCTGCAAACGGCGCAGCGGCGGCTGCCGCCCGGCTATTCGGATTGCGTGCCGAGATCCACATCACAAGCAATGAATGGTTGCCGGTCATCGTTGCCGGCATGTAACCGAAGACCGGCCGCATTTTTGTTTCCGGCCGCAAAAAGAAAAGATCGTTTAGGGTCGTACTTAACTTTTGGATTAACTCGCCTGTTGACGCCTCTCGATTGCAATGCCCAACATTCGACACAAACCTTTTTTCCCCAACGGAGATCATCTTGAAGAACGTCGCCGCCAAGGCCCTGCTTGTTGCGTCCTCCCTGTTCCTGATGCACGGCGCGGCGCTCGCTGGCCAGCAGGACTTCACGATCGTCAACAAGACCGGCTATCCGCTGAAGCACATCTACGTGTCGGAGACGAACAACAACAGCTGGGACGAAGACATCCTCGGCCGTGACGTCCTGAACGACGGCGAATACTTCGAAGTCGCCTTCGCCAAGGCTGAGAAGACCTGCAAGTGGGACATGAAGGTCGTCTATGACGACGGCGAGTCGGCGGTGTGGGACGGGCTGAACCTGTGCCAGATCTCCAAGCTGACGCTGAAGTGGAACAAGAACACCGGCGTCACCTCGGCCCAGACCGAGTAACGCACGTCGCGAAGGTTGTGCTTCCGCGGTTCACCGGAGGGTTCAGGACACGCATCGGCGTCTGAACCGTCACGGTGATCCGCGGAAGCGGTTGCACCGTCTGACGGACCGCCCCTTGGCAGATCCCCCCTCGGTCCGGCGGCACAATGCCCTTGCCGCGATGCCCTTGCCGATACCCGTGCGCGCCGCTCCTGCCGCCGGCCGCCGGCCTCCAAGTCAAGTCAAGTCGCCAAGCCCATTGTGCGGCGCAACAGAATCTATGCAAAAAGTCTTGCCTTTCGGCGAGTAGTCACAGACACTTTCCACCGGCCGGCAGCGTACGAACGGGTGGCAGCCGGCCCTGGCCCGGAAGACGGGCATCAATAAAGCAGGACATGAACGGCGTGGCCGGACCAACGGTCGCCGCGGGTTTCGGGAGGGACGGATCAAGGCGCTGACGCCGGGACCCGATGCATTGCGACGCCTGGACCGCTCAGTCCGGCGCGTGGGCCGGTCCCAAGCCGAGCGAGGGGATCGATCATGCCGAGTGCTGCCCAGTCCGCGTCATCTTCCAGTCTCGAGCTGCTGACGATCTACGAGGTCAGCAAGATCCTCGGGTCGTCGCTGGATCTGGAACAGACCCTGCGCGAGGTACTGCGCGCCCTGTCCTATCAGCTGCAGATGCACCGCGGCCGGGTCTACCTCCAGGGAGAGGACAATGCGCTGCGTCTGGTCGCGGCGCTGGGACTGCCCAAGGATTCCACCGCGCAGGAGATCGACTACAGCCAGGGCGAGGGCATCAGCGGCCGCATCCTGAAGACCGGCATGCCGGCCGTCGTCCCCAATCTGGCCGAGGAGCCGCTGTTCAACAACCGATCCGGCGGGCGCGACGACCTGGACGAACAGGTGGCGTCGCTGGTCGGGGTTCCGATCAAGGCGGCCGGCACCGTCGTCGGCGTGCTGACCATCGACCGCATCTCCGACGACGGACCGAAGGGCAATTTCGGCTCCGACGTCCGCTTCCTGACCATGGTCGCCAACCTGATCGGCCAGACCGTGCGCCTGCACCGGACGGTGGCGGAGGAGCGGCGCTTCATGATGCGCGAGACTTTCCGCGTCCAGAAGGAACTGCGCCCGGTGGTGGCGCCGGTCAACGACGTGGTCTGCACCAGCCCCAACATGGTCGACGTGTTGGCCCAGGTGCACCGGGTGGCGCCCTTCAAGTCCACCGTGCTGATCCGCGGCGAGAGCGGCACCGGCAAGGAACTGATCGCGCGGGCCATCCACAACCTGTCGCCGCGCAAGGACGCCCCCTTCATCCGCGTCAACTGCGCCGCCCTGCCCGAATCGCTGCTGGAATCGGAGCTGTTCGGCCACGAGAAAGGGTCATTCACCGGCGCCCAGAAGGACCATAAGGGCCGGTTCGAGCTGGCGTCGGGCGGCACGCTGTTCCTGGACGAGATCGGCGACATCTCCTCCAACTTCCAGGCCAAGCTGCTTCGCGTGCTGCAGGAACAGGAGTTCGAGCGGGTCGGCGGATCGAAGACGATCAAGACCGACGTCCGCCTGATCTGCGCCACCAACCTGAACCTGGAGGAGGCGGTCGGCCACGGCAAGTTCCGCGCCGACCTGTATTTCCGCATCAACGTGGTGACGATCCACCTGCCGCCGCTGCGCGAACGGCGCGGCGACATCGCCATGCTGGCCAAGCATTTCGTCGCCAAGTTCGGTCGCGACAACGGCCTCGCCCTGGACATCGACCATGACGCGCTGGAGGTGCTGAACCGCTGCACCTGGCCCGGCAACGTGCGCGAGCTGGAAAACTGCATCGAGCGCGCGGCGACCCAATGCCGCAACGGCACCATCCGCGTGCCCGACCTCTCCTGCAGCATGAATCTCTGCAACTCCTCGGTGCTGTTCCAGTATCGCACCATGGGGGCGGCGGTCGGCGGGCTGGCGCCGTCGATGAGCGGCACCCCGACCAACCCATCCGGCGCCAACCCGGCCCTGGGACGCCCGCAGCCGGCAACCAATGCCGGCATGCCGCCTGCGGTTCCGGCACCGATGAACGGGGCGGCGAACGGGGCACAATGGCCGGCCTGCGCGTCGGGCTGTTCCGCCGGTCCGGCGCCGGTCTGCGGCGCGTCGAAACCGCTGCCGCCGACCGCCATCGCTCCCCTGCCCACGCCCCAGCCGGCGGCCGCCGCCGCTGCGATTCCTTCCGCCCCGGCACCGCAGCACGCCGACGCTCCCGACCTGCCGCTGGACGAACCGGAATCGGGCCCCCTGCGCGACCGTCTGGTCTGGGCGATGGAGCGCACCGGCTGGGTCCAGGCCAAGGCCGCCCGCCTGCTGGGCATGACGACGCGGCAGGTGAGCTACGCGCTCCGCAAGTACAACATCGAGATCAAGAGGTTCTAAGGGCGGCCGGTTGATGACCGGCCTTTTGCCATGCGAACAATTTCAACACGGATTTCACGGATTGGAATACGGATTGAACGGATTTTCCATTGATCTTACCATTATCCGGCGACCCCGGAATGATAAGAACCGAGGTAACGCCACATCCGTGAAATCCGTGTTTTGATCCGTGAAACCCGTGTCGGTCTTGCCGGCAAAGCTGCACCGTCCTGACGTTCGACACTCCGAAAGCCCAAGCCCGGTCGCGCTTCGCCGCGGTTTCGTGCTACCCTGCCGCGCCTTCGGTTCGATGGCATCTTTCCGATCGAACGGATTTCCGTCTTGCCCTCGCTTGAGAAACCCCTCGCCCTGATGTTCGTCGACATCGCGGACAGCACGATGCTGTACGAGCGCATCGGCAACGCCACCGCCGCGGCGCTGACGCAGCAGGTGCTGTCGCATCTGCGCGCTCTGGTGGAGGAGCATCACGGCGGCGTGATCAAAAGCCTGGGCGACGGGCTGCTGGCCGCCTTCCCGGCCTGCGACGACAGCGTCCGCGCCGCCTGCGCGATGATCGACAGCCAGGACCGGCACGGCCTGCGGCTGCGCGTCGGCATCCATCACGGCGCGGTGATCGAAGGGGTGGGCGACCTGTACGGCGACGCCTGCAACGTCGCCGCGCGGGTGCAGCAGATCGCGCGGCAGGGCGAAATCCTGGTGACCCAGGCGCTGGTGGACGGCCTGTCCCCCGGCTTGCGCGACCGGACCAAGCCGCTGAACAACGTCGCCATGAAGGGGAAGACGGCACCGATCCGCGTCCACCGGGTCCGCGGCGCCGACGATGCCGACGATGCCATCGAAAGCACCACGCTCGGCTTCTCCATGGTGACGGAGGCCGGTGCCGCCATGGTGACGCTGCACCTGTCCTACCGCGGGCAGGAGATCGCCATGAGCCGCGCCCTGCCCCGCGTCACCATCGGGCGGGAGGACAGCAGCGGCCTGCGCATCGCCTCGCGCCAGACCTCGCGCCAGCATGCGGTGATCGACTTCACCCGCGAGAGCTTCCTGCTGACCGACCATTCCACCAACGGCACCTTCATCCGCAGCGGCGGGTCGCCGCCGCTGGTGCTGCGCCGCGATTCGACCAAGCTGGTCGGCAGCGGCCTGATCGGCTTCGGGGCGGAGGCGCTGGACGAGAGCCAGGACCATGTCGTCGCCTTCCGCGGCGAACTGGCCTGACCGCTTTGTCGGCACCCCGACAATGCCCCCCGCCGGACCCGCCATTGTCGCAATGACGACAGCGTCCGACATCCCGACAATTCCTGCCAAGCCTTTGTAACGTCAGGCTTTCCGCTTCTGGCCCCGAACTTGCTTTTCTCCACTTCGTCCAACGGTGTCGTCCGGCACGGCAGGGAAGGAGTGGATGATGGGCAACGTGGTTTCGCTCGACAGCATCTTCGGGCTGGGGGAACTGGCCCCGCCCGCGACGATGCCGGCAGCGCCCGAGGCGGCGTCCGGCTGTTCGTCGTCGTCCTGCGGATCGTCGGACGGTCCGGCCGACATGGACCCGGCAGTGTGGGAGAAGGTGAAGAACCACCCCTGCTATTCGGAAGAGGCGCATCACTATTTCGCCCGCATGCATGTCGCGGTCGCTCCGGCCTGCAACATCCAGTGCAACTACTGCAACCGCAAATACGATTGTTCGAACGAGAGCCGGCCGGGCGTGGTCTCCGAAAAGCTGACCCCCGATCAGGCGATCAAGAAGATCCTCGCCGTCGCCCAGGAAATCCCGCAGCTGTCGGTGATCGGCATCGCCGGCCCCGGCGACAGTCTGGCGGCGAACGGCAAGAACACCTTCGCCACCTTCGAGATGCTGCAGAAGAAGGCGCCGGACCTGAAGCTGTGCCTGTCCACCAACGGCCTGGCCCTGCCCGACCATGTGGACACCATCGCGCAATACAACATCGACCACGTCACCATCACCATCAACATGGTCGATCCCGAGGTCGGCGCGCAGATCTACCCATGGATCTTCCACAAGCACAAGCGCTGGACCGGGCTGGACGCCGCCAAGATCCTGCACGAGCAGCAGATGCTGGGGCTGGAGATGCTGACCTCGCGCGGCATCCTGGTGAAGGTGAACTCCGTCATGATCCCGGGGATCAACGACGAGCATCTGCTGGAGGTGAACAAGGCGGTGAAGAGCCGCGGCGCCTTCCTGCACAACATCATGCCGCTGATCTCCGACCCGGCGCACGGCACGTATTTCGGCCTGAACGGCCAGCGCGGCCCCACCGCGCAGGAGTTGAAGGTGGTGCAGGACGCCTGCGAAGGCGGCGCCAAGCTGATGCGCCACTGCCGCCAGTGCCGCGCCGATGCCGTTGGCCTGCTGGGCGAGGACCGCGGCGAGGAGTTCACCGCCGAGAAGATCGAGGCGATGGGCGCCATCGACTATGACGACGAGGCGCGCCGCAGCTACCGCGAGCATGTCGAGGCCGAACGCGCCGGCCGCCACGCCTCCAAGGCCGCGGCCCAGGCCGATGTGCGGGACAGCGTCGGCACCGCGGTCGATCCGATCCTGATCGCCGTCGCCACCAAGGGCGGCGAGCGCATCAACGAGCATTTCGGCCACGCCAAGGAATTCCAGATCTACGAGGTCGGCCCCGGCGGCGCCAAGTTCGTCGGCCACCGCCGCGTCGACCAGTATTGCGAGGGCGGTTCGGGCGACGTCGACACGCTGGACGGCGTGCTGGCGGCCATCAACGACTGCACCGCGGTGTTCGTCGCCAAGATCGGCGGCTGCCCGTCCAAGTCGCTGGCCGACGCCGGCATCGAGCCGGTCGACCGTTTCGCCTTCGATTACATCGAGGAATCGGCGCTGGCCTACTTCAAGGACTATGCGGAGCGGCTCGGCCAGGGCGCCGTCCAGTCCCGCGCCGGCCAGGATGCGGTGATCCGCACCGGGGCGCTGACCGCGCGCCGCGCCTGACCTCCCGTTCCCCTTCCCCCTTCCACAGCCATCCCATCATCGAAGGAGAGAGCCATGGCCTACAAGATCAAGTCCGCCGAATGCACCGTCTGCGGCGCCTGCGAGGCCGAGTGCCCGAACATCGCCATCAGCCTGAAGAAGGGCACCTACGTCATCGACCCGGCCAAATGCACCGAATGCCAGGGCCAGTTCGACAGCCCGCAATGCGCCGCCGTCTGCCCGGCCGACTGCTGCGTCCCGGCGTGATGATCTGATCCCCTCTCCTCCAGGGGAGAGGGGAAAACCAGGAGCACCGCGCCATGCTGGACGAGGTGGATGAGGACTGGCTCGCCCGCCGCTATTACGGCGGGGATCTTCCGCCCGAGGCGGAACGCTGCCTGCATCTGGCCGCCGCCAGCTATGCCGACGGCGAAGCGGTGCTCGCCCATCTCGCCCGCGCGGCGGAGGTCGCCCCCGGCCATCGCCTCGTCGATCTCGGCCATTACAAGTTCCACTTCTACAAGGCCAATCTCGACCATGCGCTGGTCTATGGCGAGCGCATGATCGGCCACGCCATGGCCGCGCTCGGCGTCAACCATACGGACTGGCGCAGCGTCACCCCGGCCACCGCCGATTTCCGCGGGCTGGAGCCGGCGCCCCGCCTGTTCCTGTTCGCCCTGGTCGCAATCGGCTACCTGCTGCTGCGCACCGGCCGTCTCGACGCCGGGCGGGAGGCGTTGGGCAAGGTCCGCGACCTCGACCCCGACGACCGTTTCGGCGCCGCCCGCCTGATCGCCGTCGCCGACCGGCATGAGCGTGAGGACGAACTCGAGGAGGCCGGCGCATGAGCGACGACATCCTCGAATCCCTGGACTGGCGCGGCGAACCGGTGGACTGCGCCGCCTGCGACCACCACGCCCGCCAGCTCTCCCCGGAGACCACCACCCTGGCTGCCGGCGGCAAGCTGCCCGGCCATTGCCTGCCGCTGAAGGCCTGCGTGCAGGACCGTTACGCCAAGCGCATCCAGCGCTTCTTCGAATGGAACCCGGACCTGTCGGCCGGCCATCTCGACCACCCCTATTTCGAGGTTCGGGCGAACGCCGCGCGCTTCGCCCCGATCTTCCAGCTTCCCCGGCTGATGGGCGACCCGGACGAGACGGTCCGCTCCGTCCTGGCCCGCCGGCTGCCGCGCCGGCTGCTGCTGAAGCTGCGCGACGACCCGGACCGCGAGGTTCGGATCGCCGTCGCCACCCGGCTGGAGGATGCCGACCTCGCCCCGCTGATGCGCGATCCCGACTGTTCGGTGCGGCTGCGCGTGGTGCGCCGGATCCCCGACGGCATGCTGCCGGCGATGATGCATGACGAGGACGCAGAGGTGCGGGTGGAGGTTGCACGCCGACTTTCCATGGACTGGCTGCCCAGCCTCGCCTGGGACGACAGCCCGCGGGTGCGGCTGGTGGTGGCGCAACGGCTGCCGACCTCGAAGCTGCACGTCCTGCTGCCGGATGCCGACTGGATGGTCCGCCTCGCGGTCGCCGGTCGCATCGACGCGGGACAGCTCGGCCCCCTGCTGGACGACCCGGAGGAGGAGGTGCGCGCCATCGCCCGCCAGCGCGCCGCCGGCCTCGCCATCGCCAACGATCTCCCGCCCCTCTAGCAGCCATCAACGGACGGAGCGCCAGCGCCATGACCGACATAGAAGCCGCCGCCCCATACCGCCGCGAACGCGCCCGCAATGCCGACGACGCCAACGAGCTGGTCGGCCCGCCGGTGCTGGAACAGGGCTTCAAGGTCAAGGCCCTGCGCGACGTGCGCAACGACGGGACCTATCCCGGCCGGCCGGTCGGCGACTTCCTGATCCGCGAGGGCGATGTCGGCTACGTCATCTCCATCGGGACCTATCTGCAGATGTACTACATCTATGCCGTTGATTTTTATGAGAAACGGGTCGTCGTCGGCATGCGCGCGCGCGAGCTGGAGGTGATCGACGCCCATTGCAACGACCCCCAATAACCAGCTGGTCCCCACCGATAAGGAGCCTCGCGATGTCCGACGTCGAAGCCGCCGCCAAGCCCGGTTTCATCCCGCCACGCGAACCGCTGTACGACTGGGGCCTGCGGGTCACGGTGCAGGAGGACCTGTTCAACGACGGCAGCCATCCGCAGGTGCCGGACGGCGCGCTGCTGGCGCCGAAGGGCACGCCGGGCGTGATCGTCCGTGTCGGCCGCACCGAGGAGGGCAGCCTGCCGGTCTATCTGGTGGAGTTCCCCGGCGGCACCGTCGTCGGTTGCCTGGAGGAGGAGATCGCCCCGGCCGACGGGTCGCGGCGCGGCGTTCCCGGCGTGATGTGAGGGGGTGATTCGATGACCATCTACCTCGACAACAACGCCACCACCGCCCTGGCTGCGGAAGTGCGCGACTCCATGATGCCGCACTTGTTCGGCGAGTTCGCCAACCCGTCCAGCCCCCATTCCGCCGGCATGGCCGCCCGCCGCGCGGTGAGCGAGGCCAAGGCGCAGATCGCCGAGCTGATCGGCGCCAAGCCGGCCGACCTCGTGATGACCGGCAGCGCCACCGAGGCGACGCACGCCGCCATCCTGGGTGCCTTGCGCGTCATCGAGGAGACCGACCACCGCCGCGACCACATCGTCACCACGGCGGTGGAGCATCCGGCGACGCTGGCCCTGTTCGACGACCTGCGCCAACGCGGCTGGCGCGTCACCATCCTGCCGGTAAACCGCGACGGCCTGCCCTCGCTGGTCGATCTCGCCGCCGCGGTGACGGAGGCGACGGCGCTGGTCTCCATGATGTGGGCGAACAACGAGACCGGCGTGCTGATGCCGGTGGAGGGTGCCTCGGCCATCGCCCACGCCCATGGCGCGCTGTTCCACAGCGACGCGGTGCAGGCGGCGGGCCGGGTGCCGGTCGATTGCGGCATCGCCGATTACCTGACGCTGTCCGCCCACAAGATGCACGGGCCGAAGGGCGTCGGCGCGCTCTATGTCCGCAAGGGCGCGCCCTTCCATGCGCTGATCCACGGCCATCAGGAACGCCGCCGCCGCGGCGGGACGGAGAATGTGCCGGGCATCGTCGGCTTCGGCGCCGCCGCCTCGCTGGCGTCGCTGTGGCTCGACGAGGCGGACCTGATCGCCTTCCTGCGCGACCGGCTGGAACAGGGCATTCTCGCCCGCTGGCCCGGTGCGGTGGTGAACGGCGCCGGTGCCGCCCGGCTGCCCAACACCAGCAACATCCGCTTCGCCGACGGCCGCGGCCATCCCGTGGAGGCGGAGGAATTGCTGATGCGGCTGGACCGCGCCGGCATCGCCGTGTCGATGGGGGCGGCCTGCTCCTCCGGCGGCAACGAGCCGAGCCATGTGCTGACCGCCATGGGGCTGAGCGGCGCCCAGGCCGCCGCCAGCCTGCGCTTCTCGCTGAGCCGCTACACCACCGCGGCGGAGGTGGACGCCGTCCTGTCGGAACTGCCGGCGCTGCATGCCCGGCTGGTCGCCGCTTGACGCAAAAGACAATCAGAACAACAGGCCAGAACAAAAGGATGGAGTGTCCGCAATGAAGGTGATGATCCGCAAGGCGTCCGAGCAATACACGATCTACGTCGCCAAGAAGGACCTGGAGGAACCCATCGTCGAGATGGAGAAGCCGGGCCTGTGGGGCGGCTGGATCAAGGTCGCCAACGGCTGGACGCTCGACCTGCCGGAGATGCCGGCGGACACCCGCCTGCCGATCACCGTCGAAGCCAAGAAACGCGGAACGGAGTGACGCCCATGGCCCTGTCGCCCGAGCGCATCGACAGCATCGCCACGCTGGCCGGCCGGCTGTTCGCCGGGGGCGGCAATCTCGACGCCGTGGTCCGCGGCGTGCGCGAGGCAAACCCGGACCTGAAGACCGTCACCGGCGCCATGGCCGCGGTGATGGCGGAGGATCCCTTCCGGGAGGAGGCGGGCTTCGACCTGCATCTGGTGGACGGCAACAACCACTGCTGGCTCATCACCGACAAGCCGGAGCTTGCCACCGGCGTCGTGATCGCCCAACGGGACGAGGACGAGTGAATGAGCGATGCCGCCGCAGCATGGGACCCCGCAGCCCCGGATGATGAGGACGCCGACGACTACATCCCGCTGACCGACCCCGACATTTCGGGCGCGGAGGTCGAGATGCTCGGCCGCCTGCTGTCCTCCGGGGCCTTGAGCGATGGGCGGATGGTGCGGGCGTTCGAGGACGCCTTCGCCGCCTATGTCGGCCGCGACCATGCGGTGGCGCTGTCCAGCGGCACCATGGCGACGCTGCTGATGTTGAAGGGCTACGGTATCGGCGAGGGCGACGAGGTGCTGTGCAGCCCCTTCGGCTGGCACCAGGTCCAGCATGCGGTGGCGCTGTCCGGCGCCACACCGGTGCTGGTCGACATCGACTATTGGCAGCACACCATCAACCCGGAGAAGGCGGCGGCGCTTATCACGCCGAAGACCAGGGCGATCCTGGCCGCCAACGTCAACGGCCACCCCGCCCATTGGGACGAGCTGCGCGCGCTGGCCGATGCCAAGGGCCTGCTGCTGCTGGAGGATTCGAGCGAGGCCATCGGCTCCACCTACAAGGGGCAGATGGTCGGCACCTTCGGCGACGCGGCGGTCTTCGACTTTTCCGAACCCGGCATCCTGCTGGCCGGGCAGGGCGGCATGATCGTCACCGACGACCGCGACCTCGCCCACCGGCTGCGCTACATGCGCCGGCGCGAGACGGAACACCGCAACACGGTGGTCATCACCCGCACCCTGCCCTGGCAGGCGGGGATGAGCGACCTGAACGCCGCGCTGGCCCTGGTGCAGTTGAAGCGCCTGCCGGAGATCCTGACCCGCCGCAATCTGGTCATCGCCTATTACGACGCGGCGATGGCGAGCTTCGAGGGGATCAAGCCGCCCTATCGCGGGCCGGGGGCGGAGGTGGTCAACCCGATGGTCTATTGCGTCCATCTCGGCACCCGCTTCACCGCGTCCGGGCGACGGTCGATCATCGAGGATCTGGACACCCACGACATCGACGCCAGCGACTACGGCCAGCCGCTGCACACCCAGCAATATTACATCGAAGCGCTGGGCGACGAGCGCGCCGGCCGCGGCGCCTGCCCGGTCTGCACCAAGACGGCCGACCGCGTTCTGGCCCTGCCGCTGCATCGCAAGATCACCCGGGATCAGGTCGCCTTCATCGTGGAAACGCTGAAGGACGCCAGCGTCAACACCGGCGCCGGCGCCGCGATCTATCTGTGAAGACCCGAAGGGAAGAGGCATCCATGACCGTCACCACGCTTGCACCCGATTCCGACTCCGTCACGGTTCCGGACGCCGCGGCGGCGCTGGCCGACATCGCCGCGGCGCTGGCGGCGCGGCAGGTGGTGCCCTATCTCGGTCCCGGCGCCTTCGCCCTGCTGCCGCCCGACCAGTGCCCGATCCCGCGCAACTCGGCGGAGCTGGTGCAGCGCCTGAACGCTAAGGTCGCCGCTCCCGGCCGCATCCGCTCCAACCTGACCGCCGTCGCCCAGTTCATCGAGACGCGCAAGCACCGCAAGACGCTGGAGACCATCCTCAACGAGATCTTCCGCCAGACCGTGCCGGCGACCCCGGTCCATGCCCTGCTGGCGGCGATCCCCGCGCCGCCGCTGCTGGTCGACGTCTGGTACGACAATGTGCTCGACAGTTTGCTGAGTGCGGCGGCCGACCGGACCTGGGGCCAGATCCAAGGGGTGTCGCACCCGCAATCGACCGGCGAATGGGTGCGCTACTACGCCCCCGACGGCGCGGAGACGACGGCCGATGCGGCGGCCGGTTGGGACACCGTGCTGTACAAGCCGTCGGGGGCGGTGACGCCGGCCGGCAACTACCTGATCTCCGACAGCGACTATGTCGAGATCCTCACGGAGATCGACATCCAGACCCCGATCCCCGCCATCGTCCAGGACCGCCGCGCCGGCCGCCATTTCCTGTTCCTGGGCTGCCGCTTCGACCACGAAATCCAGCGCACCTTCGCCCGGCAGATCGCCAAGCGTTCTTCGGACAGCCACTGGGCGGTGATCCCCGGCGAGCTGTCGAAGAACGAGGCCCGCTTCCTGGCGCTGCATGGGATCAAGCGGATCGACATGACGCTGGAGGAGGCGGTGGAGGCGTTGCGGGCGGGAGTGTAAGGGCATTGCTGAAGAGGTGTCGGCTGGCGATGCCCCCTCCCTAACCCTCCCCGCCAAGGCGGGAGAGGGGATTAAGTGCTTGTTCGGGAGAGCGGCGGCAGTCCCTCCCCCGCCCAGCTCTCGCACAAAGCTATGCTTTGTGCTGACGCGGCAGGCGGACCGTAGGTCCGCTGAGAGCGGGGGAGGATAGGTGGGGGCATTCGCCAGCCGACACCTCCCCACCCCTACCCCCAAAGAAGCCGCACCGCAGCGCAACACCCTCCCTCTCCATCCGTTACCCTGCGAAACGGATGGAGCGTGCCGGAATGGTGACGAACAGCGGCCCTGCATTGGCCGTAGCACTCGCAACCCTGCTGCTGACCGCATCGGCGGCGACGGCTCAGGAGACCGCCCCTTCCCCCGCCGACGCTCCGGCAACGTCCGGTCCCGCCATCGGCTTCTGGATCGACAACGACCTGTTCGGCGGCGGGACCGACCGCTACTACTCGAACGGCTTCCAGTTCTATTACTTCTCCGGTGCGCGGCCAACCTACGGCAACATCGACTGGCTGGCCAACCTCGTGCCCTGGATCGAGCCCGGCGGGGTGCGGCGCTACGGTTTCGCCTTCGGCCAGAACATCTACACGCCCAGCAACCTCAAGGCCCGCAATCCGGACCCCACCGACCGGCCCTATGCCGGCTGGCTCTATGGCCGTTTTTCGGTGCTGAACGAGGCGCCGACGGCGGTGGACCGCATCGACCTCGACCTCGGCATGGTCGGGCCGTCCTCGCTGGCGGAGCAGACGCAGAAGACCGTCCACAAGATCGTCGGCGGCGCCACCTACCCGGAGGGCTGGAACTACCAGCTGCGCGACGAGCCGGGCGTGGTGCTGAGCTACGAGCATGTCTGGCGCGGCGAGAGGCCGAACACGCTGGGGCCGCTGGAGTGGGACTTCAGCCCCCATGTCGCCGGCAGCCTGGGCAACGTGCTGACCTTCGCCGCGGTGGGGAGCACGGTCCGGCTGGGCGGCAACATGCCGCCGCCTGTCGGCGCCCTGGTGACCCGCCCCACTTCCAGCATCCCCTACCAGGACACCCCCTATTCGGAGCGGCCGGGGCGCTTTTCCTGGTATGTCTACGCCAGCGCCGAAGGGCGGGCGGTGGCGCGCAACATCTTCCTGGACGGCAACAGCTTCCGGGAAAGCCGGTCGGTCGACAAGCATCCCTTCGTCGGCAGCGTGCAGGCCGGACTGACCCTGCGCTACGGCCGCTATGGCCTGACCTATGCCCAAACCCTGCAGACGCCGGAGTTCCGTGGGCAGAAGTCGCTGACCAATTACGGCTCGCTCCGGCTGTCGGCGCAGTTCTGAGCGGCCGGCATCATCCGTCCGAATGCCCTGCCCGCCACCATTCGCCCCTTTCACGGGCGGCCGGTTCGGGCTATGTCAGGGGAATGAACCAGTTCGCACGCCTGGCGATCGAGGCCGGTCCGCTGGCCGCCTTCTTCGTCGCCAATTCCCAGGCCGGCATCATGACCGGCACCGCGGTCTTCATGGTCGCCATCACCATCGCGGTCGCGGTGTCCTGGCGGCTGGAACGCCGCATCCCGATCATGCCGGTGGTCGGCGCAGGCTTCGTGCTGCTGTTCGGCGGCCTGACCCTGTGGCTGCAGGACGACCTGTTCATCAAGATCAAGCCGACCCTGGTCAACCTGCTGTTCGCCTCGGTGCTGTTCGTCGCACATGCGATGCGCCGCAACGTGATGAAGCGGCTGCTGGGCACCGTGCTGAGCCTGTCGGACGAGGGCTGGCGCATGCTGGGCATCCGCTGGGCCTGGTTCTTCCTGGTCCTGGCGGTGCTGAACGAGATCGTGTGGCGGAACTTCTCCACCGACATGTGGGTGAACTTCAAGGTGTTCGGCATCATGCCGCTGACCCTGGTCTTCAGCGCCTTCCAGGCGCCGCTGATCATGCGCCACCAGCTGCCGGAGGAGCCGGCGGAAAGCGGGCCGGCCGCCTGACGGCGCCGCGATAATCGGCTTCCTTCGGCGCACGCCTCTTGTGCGGCGCGGAAGGGGCACTCACATTGGTGGCGACCGCGACGTCGTGCGTTCCGACCGATTTGCAGAGGTATTGATCGATGGGCAGTTTCAGCATCTGGCACTGGTTGATCGTTCTGATCATCGTGCTTCTCCTGTTCGGCGCCGGCAAGCTGCCCAGCGTGATGGGCGACATCGCCAAGGGCGTGAAGGCCTTCAAGTCCGGCCTGAAGGACGAGGAGGAGGAGACGCAGGCGGCCCAGACCGCTTCCCAGACCACCGCCCAGACGCCGCCCGCCGCGATCAACCCGGCACCCGCCCAGCCGGCCGCCGCCCAGCCCGTCACGCCGGCCCCGGTGCCCCCGGCGGCCGCCACGACCGCCCCCCGGCGGCCACCCAGCCGCAGCCGGTGGACCCGGCCAAGCCGCATCAGGGCTGACCGGCGCCTGAAGGACGGCAGTCCCTTCTTTTGCATCGCCCGTCCGCCGGGCGCGACCGCTTGGCGGTTTGATGAGGCGGGAAAATACGATAAAGAGAAGGGGCTTTCCGCAGCCGGTCCGTGTTCCGCGGAACCGCCGCCGGAAGGCCCCTTCTTGTTTCCAGCCGGCCCGCCATGACGGGCAAGCGCAGGTCGACCGTGACGCTCAAGCCACCGCCCCGGCAGGCTCCCACCCTGACGACACCGACGTTCAAGGACGAGATGAAAGCAAACGGCAAACCATCCGAGACTCCGCCGCCGGAGAACGAGGACATCGCCAAGCTGCTTCGTGCCTTGAACGAGGATCTGCACGCCGATCAGCAGGACGAGGTCGACGACGACGACGAGGAGCCGGCAAGCCGCGGCCTGCCGCTCGGCAAGATCGCGCTGGCCCTGCTGGCCGCGGGCGGCATCGCCGTCGGCGTCGTCTATTTCGGATCGGGCGACCCGGAGCCGGTGACGACCGCATCCAACGGTTCGGCGCCGATGGTGCCGGCTCCCGCCATCACCCGCGCACCGCAAAACGCGACGCCGCAAAGCACGGGGCCGGCCAATCCGGCAGCGCCCGGCGCCGCGACCAACGGCGCGCCGGCCGCACAGACGCCTCCCACCCAGACCTCGCCCACCCAGGCGGCTCCGGCAACGCCGGCCGCTCCGCTGGCCGCGTCCTCCGCGCCGCCGCCGCCGGTCGCCGCCCTGCCCGCCAGCCCGCCGCCGGTGCTGAAGGTGCCGGAACCGCCGCCCGTTCCGGCCACCGCCCCCGCCACCGCGCCGAAACCGCGCGTCGCGGCGCCGGCCGACAGCGCTCCGCCGCCGGCCGCCCAGAAGCCGGAACAGCCGGCAGCCGGCGAGCCCGCCGACACCGGTTCCCTCCAGGCGATGCTGGCACCGCCGAAGGAGGCCGCAAAGCGCCCGCCCGCCGCAGCCTCCCCCGCCGCGACCCCGGCCGCCCCGCCGGCTCCCCCGGCGGCGGCATCGGCGCCCCCGTCCGCAAACGGCGAAGCGAGGCCCCCGGCCAAGGCCGCCACCCCGCCGGCTTCGGCACCGGCCGGGCGCTACACCGTACAGGTCGGCACCTTCTCGGTGACGGCGAATGCCGATTCGCTGGCGCAGCGGCTGCAGGGCGGCGGCTTCCAGGCCTATACGGTGGACTGGACCGACAGTTCCAACCGCTCCTGGCGGGCGGTGCGCGTCGGCGGATTCGCCGATCAGGCCGCAGCAAGGCGCGAGGCTGAGCAGTTGAAATCGAAGATGGGGCTCAACCCGGTCGTCATAACCGCCCGCTGACCCCCCGGCGGACCGGCGGCGTCACGGCACCGGTCCTCATCCCTGCGACAACCTGTCATGCAAGCGGCAGCCCGGCGGCGACATTTGGTCGCGGCCGGGCTTTTTCTTGGGCCGATCCCCCCGTTCTTTGGTCGGGGGAGCCGGGGGTGCCGCTTGATCCCCGCTTCTCTTTGCTCGTACCATGGACATTCCAGGGCACGAATGCATTGCCCCGGCCACAAATTTGGGAAGCCGGCAGCAGACCGGCGTACCGGAGGACGCCCGCCATGAAGCCGACCATCCTGGTCGTCGACGACGAACCCAGCATCGTCCTGTCGCTCCAGGTTCTCATGCAGCGCGCCGGGTTCGACGTGCGCATCGCCCGCGACGGGGACGAGGCGCTCCGCTCGGTGGAGAGCTTCACCCCCGACCTGATCCTGCTCGACGCCATGATGCCGAAGCGCGACGGCTTCGACGTCTGCCAGACGCTGCGGACCAATCCGGCCTGGAAATCCCTGCCGATCATCATGCTGACGGCGCGCAGCCGCGACGTCGAACGGCAGAAGGGGCTGGCGCTGGGCGCCACCGACTACATCACCAAGCCCTTCTCCACCCGCGACCTGCTGACCACCGTCCGCCGCCATCTGGGCCTGCCTGCGGCCGGCAGCGTGGAGCCGGCGCCGTGACGGGCATCAAGGCCGCACCCATGACCGGCGCCGCTCCCCAGCCCCGCCGCATGGTGCCGCTGGCCTTCCGTGCCGCCGGGCTGGGTCTGGTGGCGCTGTCGGTCGGGCTGGCGATGGCGGTGCGCGGGTCCGACGCGGCGGATCCGCTGCTGACCTATGCCGTGGTGATGACGGCGGCCTGCGCCGCGGCGGTGTGGGGGCTGTGGCTGGCGGTCGACCGCTATCTGCTGCGCGCCGCCGAAACGCTGAGCCGGGAAGCCGGGCTGATCGCCCACGGCAACGCGGAGGGCACGGTCGGCGGCCGGGTGCCGCTGGCGCGCTACGGCGACCTGCAGCCCATCGCCCGCGCGGTCAACGACCTGTCGGACAAGCTGGCGCAGGTCCGCCGCGACATCGCCCGCACCGTCGCGGACTCGACCGCCAAGGCGGAGGAGCAGAAGACCCAGCTCGCCGCCGTGCTGCGCGACCTGCATGAAGGCGTCCTGGTCTGCAACACGCGGCACCAGATCCTGCTCTACAACCAGACCGCCCTCGACATCCTGCACCTGACGGGGGAGCTGGGGCTTGGCCGCTCGCTGCTGCATTTCGTGGTGGCGGAGCCGCTGACCCACACGCTGGAACGGCTTTCCCTGCGCGTGCGCGAAGGGCGGCACGTCAACCACGAGCACGGCACCACCGCCCAGTTCGTCGGCGCCACCACCGACGGCCGCATCCTGCTGGAAGGCCGGATGAGCGCCATCCTGCAGGACCCGGAACCGGGATCGGAGGAGCCGCCGGTCATCACCGGCCCGATCATCACCGGCTATGTGCTGACCCTGTCCGACGCCACCAGCGAACTGGCGGCGCTGGGCCAGCGCGACGCCCTGCTGCGCGAGGCGACGGAGGGGTTCCGTGCCCCGATCGCCAACCTGCGCGCCGCGGTGGAGACCCTGTACGACGCGCCGGACCTCGGCCCCGGCGACCGCGCCGCCTTCGAAAGCGCGATGCTGGAATCCTGCGACAGCCTGTCCCGGCGGCTGGAGCAGGTGAGCGCCGCCTACCGCAGCGTCGTCACCGGCAGCTGGCCGATGAGCGACATCCACTCCAACAACCTGATCGGCCTCGTGGCCCACCGGGTGGGAACCGCGTCCACCGCCACCGTCACGCTGACAGGCCTGCCGCAATGGGTGCATGGCGACAGCCACGGGCTGGTCCTGCTGTTCGCCTATCTGATCGAGAAGGTGCACGGCCTGACCGGCGCCACCGCCTTCGACCTGGAGGCCGCCGGGCCGCAGGACGGCGACCGCTGGGTCTACCTGGATCTGGTGTGGGAGGGGGTGGCGGTGCCCAGCGCCACGCTGGATGGCTGGCTGGACCAGACGCTGCCGGGCGGGCTGGGGGGACTCAGCGCCGGCGACGTGCTGCAGCACCATCGCAGCACCGCCTGGAGCGAGCCGCTGCCGGGTCCCGACGGGACGGCCGGCCGGGCTCGGCTGCGCGTGCCGCTGCCGCCGGCGCAGTCGCCGCGCTCCGCCCAGCCGCGGCCGCGGGCCGGCGCCCGGCCGGAATTCTTCGACTTCGGACTGCTGCACCAGCCACTGGCGACCAGCGAGCTTGGCCGCACGCCGCTCGACCGGCTGCATTACGTGGTGTTCGACACCGAGACCACCGGCCTGTCGCCCAGCACCGGCGACGAGATCATCCAGATCGCCGCGGTCCGCGTCGTCGGCGGGCGCATCCTGACGGGGGAGACCTTCAACACGCTGGTCGACCCCAAGCGGCCGATCCCGCCGGAATCGGTTCCCTTCCACGGCATCACCGACGGCATGGTGGCCGGCAAGCCGACCATCGACGCCGTGCTGCCGCAGTTCCGCAGCTTCGTCTCCGGCGCCGTCATGGTGGCCCACAACGCCGCCTTCGACCTGAAGTTCCTGAAGATGAAGGAACGGGCGGCGGGGGTGGCCTTCGACTGCCCGGTGCTGGACACCATGCTGCTGTCGCGGATGCTGCTGGGCAACGACGGCGACCACACGCTGGACGGCATCGCCGAGCGGCTGGGCATCGAGGTGGTCGACCGCCACACCGCGCTGGGCGACAGTCTGGTCACCGCCGCGGTCTTCCTGCGGATGATCGAGATGCTGCGCGAGCGCGACGTGCGGACGCTGGACGACGCCATCCGCGGCGCCAACATCCTGGTCGAACTCGCCGCCCGGGAACGCGCCTTTGAGCGCGCCGGCCCGCGAGGACCCGCCAGCCCCCCGCCGCGGCGAGCGTATGGCCGGGCTGTTCCTGCTGGCCGCCGTGCTGTTCAGCCCGCCGCTGCTCGGCCTGTTCGGGGTGGAGGGCACGATCCTTGGGGTGCCGGCCCTCTATGCCGGGGTCTTCGGCATCTGGGCGGCGGTGATCCTGCTGGCGGCGCTCGCCGGCCGGACCCGGTAGGGAGAGGGGGCGGCATGGACGTCGGGCTCGATTGGGGCACGGTCCTGGTCGCGGCGCTGGCTTATCTGTGCGCCCTGTTCGCCATCGCCCATTGGGCCGACCGGCGGGAGGCGGCGGGTCGCGGCGTCATCGCCTCGCCCACCATCTTCGCCCTGTCGCTGGCGGTCTACTGCACGACCTGGACCTTCTACGGCTCAGTCGGGCGGGCGGCGACAATGGGGATCGGCTTCCTCCCGGTCTATCTCGGCCCCACCCTGCTGATGCTGCTGGCCCCGCTGGTCCTGCGCAAGATCCTGCGCATCGCCAAGGCGCAGCGCATCACCTCCATCGCCGATTTTCTGGCGAGCCGCTATGGCCACAGCCCCCTGCTGGGCGGGCTGGTGGCGCTGACCGCCACCGTCGGCGTTACTCCCTACATCGCCCTGCAGTTGAAGGCGGTCGCCGTCAGCTTCGACGCGCTGACCGGCGGCGGGCTGGAGGCGTCACCGGCGCCCGTGCTCGACCAGGGGTTCCTGATCGCCGCGGTGATGGCGCTGTTCGCCATCGTCTTCGGCGCCCGCCAGATCGACGCGGCGGAGCATCACCCCGGCATGGTGGCAGCCATCGCGCTAGAATCGCTGGTGAAGCTGGTCGCCTTCCTGGCGGTGGGGATCTTCGTGGTCTGGGGCCTGCACGGCGGGCTGGACAAGCTGTTCGCCGCCGCCGGCGCCGTCCCCGACCTCGCCCGGCTGTTCGACGGCGACATCGCGCTGGAAGGGGCGGCGTCCGGGGTCTGGGTGACGACCACCATCCTGTCGGCGGCGGCGATGCTGTGCCTGCCGCGCCAGTTCCAGGTGATGGTCATCGAATCGGTGGACGAGCGCCAGCTGGACCGCGCCGTCTGGCTGTTCCCGCTCTATCTCCTGCTCATCAACCTGTTCGTCCTGCCGGTGGCGCTGTCGGGGTTGCTGACCTTCGGCGGGCGGGTGGACCCCGATCTGTTCGTGGTCGCCCTGCCCCTGCATGGCGGGGCGGAATGGCTGGCCCTGCTGGCCTTCCTCGGCGGACTGTCGGCGGCGGCCGGCATGATCGTGGTCGAGACGGTGGCGCTGTCCACCATGCTGTGCAACGACCTTGTGGTGCCGGTGCTGCTGCGTTTCCGGCCGGCGGCGCTGGCGCGTTCGGCCGATCCGGCGCCGCTTCTGCTGATGGTCCGGCGGGTGGCCATCGTCGCGATCCTGCTGTTCGGCTACGGCTATTACCGGCTGGCGGGATCGGCCTATGCGCTGGTGTCGATCGGGCTGATCTCCTTCGCGGCGGTGGCGCAGTTCGCCCCGGCCCTGATCGGCGGGCTCTATTGGCGCGGGGCGACCCGGCGCGGCGCCATCGCCGGGGTTACGGCCGGCACGCTGGTCTGGGCCTACACGCTGCTGCTGCCCAGCTTCGCGCGGTCGGGCTGGCTGCCGGGCAGCTTCATCGCCGACGGGCCGTGGGGCATCGCGGCGCTGCGCCCCTACGCGCTGTTCGGGCTGGAGGGCTGGGACCCGCTGGCCCATGCCCTGTTCTGGAGCGCCCTTGCCAACATCGGCGCCTATGTCGGGCTGTCGCTGTTCGACCGGCCGGACGCGGCGGAGCGGGCACAGGCCGCCGCCTTCGTGGATGTGTTCGAGCCGGCGTCCGCCGCCCTGCCGCCGACCTCGGCGGCGGACTGGCGCAGTGCTGCCAGCGTCGGCGATCTCGCCCGGGTGGTGGCCCGCTTCCTCGGCCCGCAACGCGCCGAACAGGCCTTCGCCGGTGCCGACCCGGACGAGCCGGCGGGGCCGGAGCGGCTGCGGCTGGCCGAACGGCTGCTGGCCGGCGCCATCGGCGGGGCGTCGGCGCGGGTGGCGCTCGCCTCCTCGGTCTCGGCGGGCGGGGTGGAGGCGGCGGAGCTTCTGCGCATGCTGGACGAGACCAGCGACGTCATCGCCCACAGCCGCCAGCTGGAGCTGAAGACGGCGGAGCTGGAACGCGCCACCGACGCGCTGCGCGCCGCCAACGAACGGCTGACCGAGCTGGACCGGCTGAAGGACGACTTCCTGTCCACCGTGACGCACGAACTGCGCACGCCGCTGACCTCGATTCGCGCCTTCAGCGAGATCCTGCACGACGATCCCGACCTGGAGGCGGAGCAGCGGCAGGAATTCCTGGCCATCATCATCAAGGAGAGCGAGCGGCTGACCCGCCTGATCAACCAGGTGCTTGACATGGCGAAGATCGAGGCCGGGGCGCTGGACTGGCGGATCGAGGCGATCGCCCCGTCGGCCCTGCTGGGCCAGGCCGTCGCGGCGACGGAGGCGCTGTTCCTGGAGCGCGGCATCGCCCTGTCGGTGGACATTCCCGGCGACCTGCCGCCGGTGCGCGGCGACGAGGACCGGGTGATCCAGGTGGTGGTGAACCTGCTGTCCAACGCCGCGAAGTTCACGCCCTCCGGCGGCCGGACCCGGCTGGAGGCCCGGCCGGACGGGGGAATGCTGCGCGTCACGGTGACCGACAGCGGCCCGGGCGTGGCGCCGAAGGACCGCAAGCTGGTGTTCGAGCGCTTCCGTCAGGCCGGCGACACGCTGACCGGCAAGCCGGCCGGCACCGGCCTGGGGCTCGCCATCGCCAAGCGCATCGTCGAGCATCTGGGCGGCCGGATCGGGGTAGAGGATGCCCCCGCCGGGCTGGACGCCGATTCGGGCAAGGGTGCCGCCTTCTGGTTCACCCTACCGCTTGCACCGCTACCGCGGGAGGCCGCCGGCTGATCTGCGACAGCCCATTCACAACCGTCTCGCCGCATTGCAATCCCGTGTTATCCTGCCCGCCGACCGCGTGCGATAATCGAGTGGGGGATTTCCGTCTTGCGGCCCGATCCGGATTTGCGGCAACAGTGCCATACAACCGATGGGGCACCGTACGCCACGGTGCTTCCCGTTCGAACGATCCGCGCTTATGGTGGAGCGCCCGGATCCGGTTGCGGCACGGGTCCGGTGGGACGGTCCGCCGGTCGGACGGGTTGGCGGTAGGAAGGCGGAATGGGAAAAATTCTGGTTGTCGACGACGAGAGGGACGTCGAGACGCTGATCATGCAGCGTTTCCGTCGCGCCGTCCGCGCCGGTGAACTGGAGTTCCTGTTCGCCCATGACGGACAGGAGGCGCTGGCGACCCTGCGCGCCCGGCCCGACATCGACATGGTGCTGAGCGACATCAACATGCCGGGGATGGACGGGCTGACCCTGCTCGACCATCTGCCGCAGGTGAACGCCGACATCCGCGCGGTGATGGTCTCGGCCTATGGCGACCTGGGCAACGTGCGGGCGGCGATGAACCGCGGCGCCTTCGACTTCATCATCAAGCCCATCGATTTCAGCGACCTGGAAGCCACCATCCACAAGACGCTGGAGGCCTGCCGCGCCGTGCGGCGGCTGCGCGACGCGCTGCAGGAGACGCGGACGGCGGAGGCTGCGTCGCGCGCCCAGGCCGCCCGCCTGCGCCGGGTGCTGGACGGCAGCCCCATCGGCGTGTCGATCATCACCGAGACCGGCGAGCTGCTCTACTGCAACCAGCGCTGCACCGACCTGTTCGGCGTGCCGGCAGAGACAATGCAGCAGCGCTGCTCCCCCACCCTGTTCCGCCATGTGCGGGAACGGCTGCCGGACCGGGCACCCGGCGCCGTGCCTCCCTCCGACGAGATCCATTACCTGCGCGAGGACGGGCGGACAGTGTGGATGGCGATGTCCGTCGACCGCACCAATTACGAAAACCAGCCGGTCTTCATCGTCTGGCTCTACGACATCACCGAGCGCAAGGTGCAGGCGGAGGCGCTGCGCAGCGCCAAGGATTCGGCCGAACAGGCGCTGGCCGACCTGGAGCGCATGCAGTCCCACCTGATCCGGGCGGAGAAGATGGCGGTGATCGCCCAGCTGATCGCCGCGGTCGCGCACGAGATCAACACCCCCGTCGGCATCGCGCTGACCGCCGCCACCCACCTGCAGACGGCGTCGGAAGCGATCATCATGACCTTCAAGGGCGGCCAGCTGCGCAAGAGCGACTTCCAGGACTATGTCGGCACCGCCAGCGAGGTCTCCACACTTCTGGTCGCCAACATCGAACGCGCCGCCGCGCTGATCCAGAGCCTGAAGCTGGTGACGGAGGGCAAGGCCAGTTCGCCGCGCAGCCGCGTCGGCCTGCGCGACTACCTGTCCGACATCGTGCTGGCGGTGCAGGTTCAGCCGGCCGCCGCCGGGCACCAGCTGACCCTGGAATGCCCGGACGGGCTGGCGCTCGACACCTACCCCGGCGCACTGACCGAGGTGCTGCTGGCCCTGCTCACCAACGCCTTCGCCCACGCTTTCGAAGCGGAGCCGGTTGCCGTCGCGGCCGGTGCCGACGATGGCGGGCAGCGGGACGACACGCTTCGCCGCCCCGGCAAGGTCACCGTTTCAGTGCGGATGCTGGACGAGGAGCGGGTGGAGCTGCGCGTGTCCGACGACGGCTGCGGCATCCCTCCCGACATCCAGCCGCGGCTGTTCCAGCCCTTCACCACCACCCGCCGCGGCGCCGGCAGCATGGGGCTGGGGCTCTATGCCGTCTTCAATCTGGTCACCGGCAAGCTGGGCGGCGAGATCGACATCGACAGCCAACCCGGCCGCGGAACCTGCGTGGTGCTGCGGCTGCCGCTGGACGCCCCCTGACCGGCGAAGCCCTGCGCCATCGCCGGAACCGCGCAGCCCACCAAACGCAGTGACGCCAACGGGGCCATCGCCATGGACGATATCCTGAAACAGCTGCCGGCCTCGGTCCGCCCGCCCTTCGAGCCGCTCGAGGAATCGATGGAGCGGGGGCGCATCTACCACGACCAGCTGGTCGCGGCGATGCCCGGCCAGATCGTCCACACCGGCGACCGGATCCTGCATTGCAGCACCTCGCTCGCCCGCCTGCTGGGCTATGAATCGGTGGGTCAGGTGCTGGCCCTGCCCGGCCCCCTGTCGCTGGTTCCGGAGGATGCGCACGAGGCCGAGCGCGACGCCTACGTCCGCTGCCTCGACGGGCGAAGCGGGTCGCTGGCGCGGCGGATCAACCGCTACCGCGCCGACACCAGCACTCAGTGGTTCGACCAGCTGCTGGAGCCGGTCGACTGGGGCGGCATGCCCGCGATCATGGAAACCCTGACGCAGATGCGTCCGCAGGCCGCCAACGCCGACCTGCCGCAGCAGGAACGGCTGCTGCAGACGGCCATCGACGCCATGCCGAACGGCGTGCTGATGCTGGACTGCGATCTGCGGCTGCAGGGGGCCAACAGCGAATTCTACCGTCTGTGGGACTATCCACCCGGCATGTTTCCGCCCGGCACGCCGGTCTCGGTGGTGCTGAACTACAACCACAGCCGCGGCGACTATGGCGACGTGCCCCGCGAGCCGACAGTGGCGGAGCTGTGCACCCGCTTCCTGGTCAAGGGGGTCATCAATTCGGAACGCCGGGTCCCCCACGGCCGCACGCTGGACATCCGCACGGCGCCGCGGGCGGACGGCGGCTATGTCATCACCCACCACGACATCACCGACCGCAAGCGCATCGAGGACGAGCTTCGCCTGGCCAAGGAGCGGGCCGAGGCCATCCTGAAGGAGCTGCGCGAGACCCAGCAGCAGCTGATCATCCAGGAGAAGATGGCCTCGCTCGGCCAGCTGACCGCCGGCATCGCCCACGAGCTGAAGAACCCGCTGAACTTCGTCAACAACTTCGCCGAACTGTCGAGCGAACTGCTGGACGAGCTGCTGGAACTGCTGGGGCCGCTGAACGACCATCTGGACGGCGCGACCCGCACCGATGTGGACGAGCTGGTCGACAGCCTGCAGAGCAACCTGCGCAAGATCGCCGACCACGGCCGCCGGGCCGACAACATCGTCAAGAGCATGCTCGCCCATTCGCGCGGCGGCGGCGGCGAATGGCAGACCACCGACCTGAATGCCCTGGTGGAGGAGGCACTGGCCCTGTCCTACCATGCGGTGCGCGCCCAGGACCGCAGCTTCAACGCGACCCTGGAGCGCCGATGGGATGCGGCGGTGGGCGAGGTGAAGCTGGTGCCGCAGGACATCTCGCGCGTGCTGGTCAATCTGTTCACGAACAGCTTCTACGCCATCCGCAAACGGCAACTGACCTGCAACGATCCCGCCTACGAGCCGACGCTGACGGTCACAACCGAGACGAGAGGAGCGGACGTCTCCATAAGAATACGGGACAATGGCGTCGGCATGTCTCCCGCAGTGATCGAAAAGCTTTTCACGCCATTCTTCACCACGAAGCCTACCGGGGAAGGAACCGGGTTAGGTCTTTCACTCAGCTACGACATCGTGGTACATCAACACAGGGGCCGTTTCGACGTATCCAGCATCGAAAACGAGCACGCCGAGTTTACGATCACGCTGCCACGGACTGTGACGGCCATGTCGCTAGGGGAGCGCCGAAAGACATGACCCTGGGAATCCTCGTCGTCGATGACGAACCGGATATCGAGGATCTGTTCCGCCAGCGCTTTCGCGCAGAACTGCGCCGTGGCGAACTGGCGCTTCACTTCGCGTCTTCTGGAGAAGAGGCGCTTGAAAGTCTGGGGACGGGCCTGCAACCGGAAGCTGTTCTTGTCCTCAGCGATATCAATATGCCGGGAATGAGCGGTCTCGACTTCCTGCAGCGCCTTCGCGCGGAAGCCCCGCATGTGCCGGTCATCATGGTCACCGCCTATAGCGACACCGAAAACCGCCGCCGCGCCCTGGACATCGGCGCGATCGAACTGGTGACCAAGCCCGTCGACTTCGTCGCCCTGAAGAAGCTGGTCCAGAACGTCATCGTCCAGAAGACGGCCGCCTGACGCCCTTTTCCGGCCATCTGCCATCTGGTGGCCGATGGCGGAAAAAGGGAACCGGCGGCCGGACTCCGTCACCCCGCGCACACCGCCGCGATGTCGCTCAGGTCCGGCCGCGCACCGGCCGAACAGGACGGGCAGTCGGGATCGACCGGAACCGCGATCTCGTTGAACTCGCCGCGCAGTCCATCATACAGCAGCAGACGGCCGGCCAGCGGTTCGCCGAGGCCGAGCAGCAGCTTGATCGTCTCCGCCGCCATGATGGTGCCGATCACGCCGGGCAACACGCCCAGCACGCCGGCCTCGGCGCAGGACGGGGCGTATTCGGCCGGCGGCGGTTCCGGGAACAGGCAGCGATAGCAGGGCCGCACCCCCGGTGCCGCACCGCCGAACACCGACACCTGACCCTCGAAGCGGAAGATGGCGCCGTAGACGTTCGGCACGCCCAGCCGCAGGCAGGCGTCGTTCACCAGATAGCGCGTCGGCAGATTGTCCGACCCGTCGACCACCACATCGTGTCCGGCCAGCAGGTCCAGCACATTGGCGGCCTCCAGCCTCGTGTCGTGCGACACCACCTCGATGGTCGGGTTGAGGTCCAGCAGGGCGGCGCGGCCGCTTTCCACCTTGCGCTGGCCAAGCCGGCTTTCGGCATGCAGGATCTGGCGCTGCAGGTTGCTGCGCTCCACCCGGTCGTCGTCGATCAGGGTCAGGCGCCCGACCCCGGCGGCGGCGAGATAGAGCGCGATGGGCGAGCCCAGCCCGCCGGCACCGATCAGGGCGACGCGGCTGCGCAGCAGCTTGTGCTGCCCGGCCTCGCCCACCTCCGGCATGGTCAGGTGGCGGCGGTAGCGCTCGCGCTGGGCGGCGTCGAGCTGCGGCGGCACCTCCACCGGCAGGCCGGCAGCCTTCCAGCCGGAAAAACCACCGGCGACCGACCGCACATCCGCATAGCCGAGCCGCAGCAGATCCTCCGCCGCGAACAGCGACCGGGTGCCGCCCGCGCACATCAGCAGCAGGGGACGCGCCGGGTCCGGCGCCTTCTCCTCGATCCGCAGTTCCAGGAAGCCGCGCGGCAGGCGCAGCGCCCCGGCCGGGCTGCCGGTCGCCGTCTCCTCATCCTCGCGGACATCGACCAGCAGGGCACCGTCCCGCTGCAGGGCGAGCGCGTCGGCAGCGGTGACTTCGACGATGCGGGCGCGCAGGTCGGCAAGGCGCCGGTCCTTCATGCTCATGACGCGAGGCTCCTCAACCGCCGGCCAGGGCGACCATCAGGGTCAGGGTGGCGCCGGCCGGCAAGGCCGCTTCCAGCCCGCCCAGCCGCCGCACGTCGTCGCGGCCGAGATAGACGTTCACGAAACGGCGCAGTTCGCCCTCAGCGGTGAACAGCCGGTCACGGAAGGCGTCCTGACCGGCGGTCAGGGCCGCCAGCGCCTCGCGCACGGTGGCGCCGGGCACCGTCACCTGATCGCGCCCGCCGACGAAGCCGCGCAACGGGGTCGGCACGCGGATGGTCACCACGGCATCGGTCATGCCTGCATCTCCTTCTCCGTCACGGAAGCATCCGGACCGGCCGGCCCGGACGTCGCCAGGGCCGCTTCCGCCTCCGCCGCCAGCTGGCGGAACAGGTCGCGCACCTGCTTGGCCCGCATCAGGTCGATGCGCAGGTCATGCAGGTCCTTGAAGCCGCATTCAAAAGCCCAGACATCGGCCGGCGCATCCATGCCGCAGGCCGTGTTGGCGAGATGCTCGGCGACAAGCTCCTCCACCGACTCGGTCGGCTGGCGGCTGGCATCGCCGAAATGCAGCTCCATGATGCGCTCCGCAAGCGCGGCTTCCTCGGCGGTCGCCTCATACAGGCCGCGCAACCGCAACTCGTTGAGCACCGGCTTGGTCGTGCGGGCCAGGAAGCGCCGCGGGATCATCCAGCGGAGCATCGCCCGCTCGACCGCCAGTTCCGCCATCAGTTCGTTGAACTCGGCATCGGTCAGGTCGTTGCGGCGGCACCAGTCGGCCAGCGCCTCCGGCCCGGAGAGGCGGCGCGCGGTGCAGAAACGCCGCGTCTCGGTCGCGATATCCGCCTGGTCCACCGTGACGCCGACGACCTCCGCCAGTTGGATGGCGAGCAGCCGGCCGAGGGCCGCCTTGTTGATCTGCTCGAAATCCGGCCGGTGCAGCGCCGCGTGGCTGGCGATCTCCGACAGGGGAACGGCGTGCCCGCCGTGCGACACGCGGCGGTCGCGCTCGTACAGGACATCGAAATAATGGGACGCGTTGAAGGTGAAGGGGGCCGGGCGCGGCGGCGTGACCAGGCTGGCGAGATGGATCAGCAGCGCTTCGGCATCGCGGCGCTTCTGGTCGACCGCCCCGCTTTCCAGGAAGCGCTCCAGCCGCTCCACCTCCGCGGCGGTCAGCTCCGCCTCGCTCCACACCCGGTCGCGGGTGCGCTCGGTGAAGTACAGGCCCTTGGCCGCCGCGATCACCCGGTCGTGCAGCGCGGCGTCGACCACCCCGGCCGCGAGCGCGGCGGCCATGCTGGCCCGCAGATTGACCAGCGGTTCGGACAGCGGGAAATAGCCGTCGTCGGGACCGGCATGGGCCAGCGCCACCTCGTCGTCGCCGGTCAGCCGGCCGTCGATGTACTGCCGCGCCACCTCGCCGACCGGCACCATGCCGAAGGGATGGCATTCCGCCGCCCGCAGAGCCCCCATGCTGGAAGCCCCATAGACCGCGATCCCCTTATGCAGCGCATAGAGGATCTCCTTGTGCCAGACCGACAGCGACTGGCCGAAGACGCCGTCGATCAGCGCGATGGCGTCCGGCCGGTGGATGGTCATGGCGCTGAGGATGTCGGCCTGGGCGGCCGGCGGCAGATAGACCGCGCCGGGCAGCAGCGCCCTGGCATCGGCCAGCGGCATCGTCGGGCCGAGGAAGACACAGATTTTCATGCGGGATCCGCCACTCATGCCGCCACCACTCATGCCATTGCCCCGGCCACCGGCCTGGGAGCATGGGCCTTCAGCGCCTCCGCGAAGGCGAGCGGGCGGGCGCCTGGGGTGTAGAAGTCGAACTGGTAGCCTTCCAGGCCCGGCACCACCACCCGCACCACAGGGATCCCCATCTCCGGCTGGGTCAGGTCGAAGACCAGAGCCTGCCCGATGCCCGAGCGGCGCAGGACGTCCAGCAGCAGGGCGATATCGCCCTCGAAGGTGGGGGTGGACAGGTTGGCGTGGCGGCGGCCGTCGACAAGCGCCGGGGTGCTTTCCAGAGCGGCGATCTCCGCCGTGCCGTCGGCGTTCTGGTTGCGGATCAGGTCGCGGCGGAAGAAGTCGTCGCGCGACCCGGCAATCAGCACCAACCGCGACTGTACCGCCTCGGTCAGGGCGCGGCACATGGCGACCGCCGGCTCCAGGTGGCTGCCGTAGCCGCGGTGGATGCCGGTCTTGCGGGCGTCGCGGTCATAGACCATCGCCATGTAGGTCGGCACCCCCATGTCGGTGGTGACGTCGAACAGCAGCGGCACGATGCCGGCCTTGTCGAAACGCTCCAGCAGGTCGCGCACCGACGGCGCATCGATGGTCGAGAGATCGACCCGCGGCGTGGCCCAGCGCAGCGCTTCGCCGACATAGCGCCAGCAGGCGACCGAGTCGCGCTCGATCACCTCGTACAGACCGGCGGCGACCGCCTCCAGGATGTGGTTGCCGCTGGCAAGCCCGTTGGTGCCCATGGCGTAGAAGCTGCGCAGCCCCGGCCGGGCGACCGGATTGCTGTAGAGCCCCACCGCCGTCCAGGGCGCCGCGATCGTCCGGCCTGACATCAGGTCCCAACCCCAGGTCCAGAATTCCGGACGGTCGGGACGGAAGGCGCCGTTCTTGGTGCCGGGCAGCCGGTCCACGGGAATCCGCGCATCCGCCGGAAGGTCGTTCCAGCTGGCCTCCACATAGGGAAGCTTCATCGTCTCGGCATGATGGAACTCGATGGCCTCCATCGCCGCGGACACGGTGGCGGCGGCAAGGCTGAAGCCCTTGCCGGCGCTGCCGGACAGGGTCGGGCTGTTCGGCCGATGCCCCAGAACGGTGTGGATGCCCAACCGGTCGAGGCCGGTCACGTCGGCAAGGCGCGTGATGCCGCAACGCGCGAAGTGCGGTGAGATCCTCGCCAGCGTCTCCTCGGGCGTCGCCGTGCGGTGGGTTCCCAGGAAGAAGCGCTTGGCCGCCCGGTGAACGGTGTCGCCCAACCGGATTCCATCCGGGCCGGAGGGCGGGACGGCCGTCGCGAAGGACGGGGCTTGTGCGGGAATCGCGCTGTTGGGCATGGGCTCGATCAGGCTCTCAGCTCCGGCTCAAACGGTCAACCCCCGGCATCGTCCGGTCCCACGGGCAGGTGGGGCCGGACGATGCCGGGGAACGGATCGATGCGGCGGCGGAACGCTCTCGCCGCCGCGCGTCGACATCACGCCTCGGCCGAACCGTCGCTGTCCTTGGCGGGAGCGGACGACGGGACCGGGCTGGCAGCCGCCGCCTGCGCCGTGGCGGCGGTGGCCGCCGCAGCGAAGGACTGGGCCGGAGCCGCGGCAGCCGCATGAGCGGCGGTGGCAGCGGCGGCGAAGGACGGAGCCGGGGTCGCAGCAGCAGCGTGCGCAGCGGTGGCAGCGGCCGCGAAGGACGGAGCGGGCGTCGCGGCAGCAGCGGCCGTCGGCGCCGGAGTCGCGGCGGCAGCGTGCGCAGCCGTGGCGGCGGCAGCGAAGGACGGAGCGGGCGTCGCGGCAGCGGCGTGGGCAGCCGGCGCCGGAGTCGCAGCGGCAGCGTGAGCAGCGGTGGCGGCAGCGGCGAAGGACGGAGCGGGCGTCGCGGCAGCGGCGTGGGCAGCCGGCGCCGGAGTCGCGGCGGCAGCGTGCGCAGCGGTGGCGGCGGCAGCGAAGGACGGAGCCGGAGTTGCAGCAGCGGCGTGAGCGGCCGGCGCCGGAGTCGCGGCGGCAGCGTGCGCAGCCGTGGCAGCAGCAGCGAAGGACGGGGCGGGCGTCGCGGCAGCGGCGTGAGCGGTCGGCGCCGGAGTCGCGGCGGCAGCGTGCGCAGCGGTGGCGGCGGCAGCGAAGGACGGAGCCGGAGTTGCAGCAGCGGCGTGAGCGGCCGGCGCCGGAGTCGCGGCGGCAGCATGCGCAGCGGTGGCGGCAGCGGCAAAGGACGGAGCGGGCGTCGCAGCGGCGGCCTGAGCGGTGGCAGCGGTGGCGGCAGTGGCCGCTGCAGCCGTGGCGGCGGCAGCGGAGGCGGCGGTCGCGATCGATTCGACCGCATTGCCGACATCGACCCCGCCCTTGCCGGACAGGCTGCCGAACGCTTCGGCTGCAGCGCCGCGGACATCGTCCGCCGTTATGCCGGCAAAGCCGTTCTGCGCCAGTAGCGCCTGTTTACCGGCAGCATCCGACGCATTCAGTTGATCCCGAAAACCGCCATCCGTCGCGAGACGCTTAATAAGGTCAATTGCCTGTTCGCTGGCCATAGGGCCCTCCTGCAACCGGTCTGCCAATTTGATTGCTACTAATGGGAAGCAATGGTCATACTGTTAGCATAGGCAATCGAGAAAATTGCCACGGAAATATTGTACCTCTCAACAGATTACAGGCGGTTTCCGGCAACCGAGGCGGCGCAAGAGCCAATCCGCACACGATGGTATCGAATGCAATGCGCCAGCGCCGCCGCTCATGACAAGTCGACAGCGACACTGACGCATTAGCCTTGCCTGAAACAACCAATCATTGAGGCAATGGACGAAGCCTGAAACTTGGCCAAACCGGTCCGAGATTACGGCGGTTCAGACTCACCCCTCCGAAGGTCGCTTCACGCATTGTTCAGCAGGTTACGCCGCCTTCGCGCCGCCTATTCTGCAGCTTTCGACATTGGCGGTGACCGGCATCAGCACCCGTCCACTGAGGGTTTCGATCATTGCCGCGTTGCCCGCGATCTGAACCGCTGCAATCGCACGGCCGTCCACCGTCTCGATGGCGGACGTGCTGCCCGCGACCTGAACCGCTGCAATCGCACGGCCGTCCACGGTCTCGATGGCAGAGGTGCTGCCCGCAACCTGAACCGACGCAATCGCACGGCCGTCAACGGTCTCGATGGCGGACGTGCTGCCCGCGACCTGAACCGCGGCGATCACACGGCCGTCAACGGTCTCGATGGCAGAGGTGCTGCCCGCGACCTGAACCGACGCAATCGCACGGCCGTCCACGGTCTCGATGGCAGAGGTGCTGCCCGCGACCTGAACCGATGCAATCGCACGGCCGTCCACGGTCTCGATGGCAGAGGTGCTGCCCGCGACCTGAACCGCGGCAATCGCGCGGCCGTCAACGGTCTCGATGGCGGAGGTGCTGCCCGCGACCTGAACCGCGGCGATCGCACGGCCGTCCACGGTCTCAATGGCGGACGTGCTGCCCGCGACCTGAACCGACGCAATCGCACGGCCGTCAACGGTCTCGATGGCGGACGTGCTGCCCGCGACCTGAACTGCGGCAATCGCGCGGCCGTCAACGGTCTCGATGGCAGAGGTGCTGCCCGCGACCTGAACCGACGCAATCGCACGGCCGTCAACGGTCTCAATGGCGGACGTGCTGCCCGCGACCTGAACTGCGGCAATCATGCGGCCGTCAACGGTCTCGATGGCGGAGGCGCTGCCCGCGACCTGAACCGCGGCAATCGCGCGGCCGTCCACGGTCTCCCGCGTGCTGGATTGAGCAGTGTTGCCCTGCCCATTCGAAAGGGCGGAGGTCGCCGTCCGCAGATCGGAAGCAGTGATCCCAGCGAAGCCGTAACGCTGCAGGAGATCCCGCTTCTCCTGCATGCCAGAGTTGTTCAACTGATTGCGAAAGCTGTTGTCGGTAGCCAGCGCCTTCAAGAGATCGAGAGCTGTCGATCCAGCCATCCTGATCGCCCCCATTGTCCACGCCGGCCAGTCCGGCGAACAAGTGGACGATAACGAAACTATTTGTATCGACGCAAGAATTCTAATTGCCTAATGAGAGACCGTCATTACCTGTTGCACGCAATACACTAAGTCGCGGACGCCCGTACCGACCGCATCGCCTGCTCCCGCCCGCCGGAAAGCCACTCCTCGCGGCTGTGGTGCCAGAAATCGGCTTCGGCCGGGCTCACCGGCTCGGGCAGGATACCGGACCCTCTGATACGCGCGCCAAGCCGGCGTGCCACTGCCTGTGACGCCACATTCCGTGGATGGATCGAGTGAATGACCTCCGTCCAGCCGAGATGGTCGAACACCCAGTCGATGGCCGCGACGGCACCCTCCACCGCATAGCCGCAACCCCATCGGTCGTGGATGATCGCCCAGCCGAGTTCGGGCCCGGGCCAGCCATCCGGCACCCATGGACCGACGCGACCGACCCAGCGGCCGGTCTCCTTCTCGATGACCGAAAACATGCCGAAGCCCTGGATCGACCAGGCCCCGGCCATGGCGAGGAACCCGCGCCACGCGATCGGGCGGGATTGCACGCCGCCGATGAACTCGGTCGTCTCCGGATCGGTCATCATCGCCGCCCAGCCGTCGAAATCCTCAGCCCGCGTCGGGCGCAGGATCAGACGAGCGGTTTCCAGCATCGGTTCAGCCTTGGAATCCGTCATCGCGCCGCCTCTACCGTCAGCAAAAGCGCAGCCATACCGCGAACACCTTCCCCAAAATACCGCCCGCCGAGAAGATCGAGGCGGAAAATAAACAACCCTTGCGAATACCGCGCGACCGATTCGGCAACGGGCGCAAGAAATATCATTCACAAGCATCAAACCTGCGTCCAGAGCGAACTGTCGGCACCACCGTTGCGCAGCGGGACCTTGACCGAACACCCTAGGCTTTCTGGGCTAAGGCGACGACGCGCCTCGGATCCCATATGATGATGCGATGCCCGGACGCCCCATGCGCCCGGGCGGACAAAAAGAACAGAGACAAGTACGGAGCACAACGATGTTGCGGTTTCGGATGGCCATCCTGGCCCTGGCGGCGGTGAGCGGCGCGACCCTGGCCGTTAGCGGCTTCAGCGGCGGTGCCGCGGCCCAGTCCAAGCTGGACTCCTCGGGCCAGCCCGTGTGGGACGAAAGCCACAACCAGCGACCGACCGCGGCCAGCGACCGCGCGTTGCCGGCCGGCGTCGTCACCCTGCGCACGGCGACCTCCGCCCCCGGCCTGCTCGGCGTCTATGCCCGCAACGGCCTGCCCTTCGACATCGTGCTGACCCGCGTCGACGCCACCCAGTGCGTCAACATCGCGCCGGAGGATTGCGGCCTGTTGGGCACCGACGTGCGCGTCGCCAGCGGAGCGGAGGTTCTGGTGCGCAGCCTGCGTCAGGCCGACATGACCCGCACCTACGGCGTCACCCCGGTCTACAGCTGGCGCCCGGCCGTCGCCTCCAAGTAAGCGGCGGGTCCAATGGGCCGTCGCCCCGTCGGGGACGGCGGCCCTCCCCTTCCCTATTCCCTTGACTTCCCGTCGCCCGCGGGCTGAATGCGCGCGAGAGCAGACGGGTAGCCGGCGATGATGTCCTTGTCCAAGATTCTCCTCCTTGCGCTGGTGATCGGCGTCGTGTGGTTCGGCTGGCGCTGGATCAACCGCGTCCAGGCGATCGGCCGCGCCCGCACCGCCCCCCGCCGGGCGGACGGCCGCCGCGACGCCGCCGCCGACCCGTCGCCGCGCGAAACCAGGACGTCCGCCGCCGCGGAGGCGGAGGACATGGAGAAATGCCCGGAATGCGGCGCCTATGTCGCCCCGCGTTCCGCCGTGTCCTGCGGCCGCCCGGCCTGCCCCTACGGCCGCTGACGGCGCGAAGCGCCCCACCCTGTCCCGACAGGACGCCGCGGCGGCGCGATTTGCCGCGCTGCGGCTTGATTTGACGGTGGCGCCCGCCTATCGTGCGCCGCGTTTTCAACATTTCTATTGTGGACCGTCCATGGCCTCCCAGATCGGGACTTCCGACGGCGGGAATTCCGCCGACCGCCGCGGCCTGTCGTTCCAGGCCCTGATCCTCAAGCTCCACCAGTTCTGGTCGGAGCAGGGTTGCGTGATCCTGCAGCCCTACGACATGGAGGTCGGCGCCGGCACCTTCCACCCCGCGACCACGCTGCGCGCGCTGGGTCCCGATCCCTGGAAGGCGGCCTATGTCCAGCCGTCGCGCCGGCCCAAGGACGGCCGCTATGGCGAGAACCCGAACCGCCTGCAGCACTATTACCAGTACCAGGTCATCATGAAGCCCTCGCCGGCCAACGCGCAGGAGCTTTACCTGGACAGCCTGCGCGCCATCGGCATCGACCCGGCGCTGCACGACATCCGCTTCGTCGAGGACGACTGGGAAAGCCCGACCCTGGGCGCCTGGGGCCTGGGCTGGGAAGTGTGGTGCGACGGCATGGAAGTGACGCAGTACACCTATTTCCAGCAGGTCGGCGGCATCGAATGCGACCCGGTCGCGGTCGAGCTGACCTATGGCCTGGAGCGCCTCGCCATGTATGTGCAGGGCGTGGAGAATGTCTATGACCTGGACTTCAACGGCCAGGGCGTGAAGTACGGCGACGTGTTCAAGCGCGCCGAGGTCGAATACTCGAAGCACAATTTCGAGTTCGCCAACACCGACATGCTGCTCCAGCATTTCAAGGACGCCGAGGCCGAGTGCCAGGCGCTGGTCGCGCAGAACCTTGCGCTGCCCGCCTATGACCAGTGCATCAAGGCGTCGCATCTGTTCAACCTGCTGGACGCCCGCGGCGTGATCAGCGTTGTCGAGCGCGCCGCCTATATCGGCCGCGTGCGCGCGCTGGCCAAGGCCTGCTGCGAAGCCTGGACGGGGGCGAAGTAATCCCATGACCGAACTCCTGATCGAATTCTTCTCCGAAGAAATCCCCGCCCGCATGCAGGCGCGGGCCGCCGACGACCTGAAGCGTCTCGTCACCGACAAGCTGGCGGCGAACGGCCTGACCTTCGCCCGCGCTATCGCCCATTCGACACCGCGCCGTCTGGCATTGGTAGTGGCTGGCCTGCCGGAGCGCACCGCCGACGTGCGCGAGGAAAAGAAGGGTCCGCGCGTCGGCTCGCCGGAGCAGGCGGTCGCCGGCTTCCTGAAGTCGGCCGGCCTCGACAGCCTCGACCAGTGCGAGCAGCGCGACACCGGAAAGGGCGTGTTCTATTTCGCGGTGACCGAGAAGAAGGGCCGCGAGACCGCCGAGGTGCTGGCGGAGATCATCCCCGCCGCCATGGCCGAACTGCCCTGGCCGAAGTCTATGCGCTGGGGCACCGGCACCGTGCGCTGGGTCCGTCCGCTGCACTCGATCATCGCCCTGTTCGGCGGGCGCGTGCTAGACGGCGGCTATGACATCGGCGGCACCCAGGGCCGCGTCGCCTTCGGCAACGTCACCCGCGGCCACCGCTTCCTGGCGCCCGACGCCTTCACGGTGGAAAGCTTCGCCGACTACAAGGAGAAGTTGTGCGCCGCCAAGGTCGTGCTGGACCGCGAGGAGCGCAAGGCCAAGATCAAGGCCGATGCCGAAGCGCTGGCCGCCGCGCAGGGCCTGACCCTGTCGCCCGACGACGCGCTGCTGGAGGAGGTCGCCGGCCTCGTCGAATGGCCGGTCGTGCTGATGGGCGGCATCGACGAGAGCTTCATGGACGTGCCGTCGGAGGTCCTCATCACCTCCATGCGCACCCACCAGAAGTATTTCGCCGTGCTGGACGCCAACGGCAAGATGGCCCCGCGCTTCATCGTCGTGGCGAACACCGAGACGCTGGACAGCGGCAAGGCCGTGGTGGCCGGCAACGAGCGCGTGCTGCGCGCCCGCCTGTCCGACGCCAAGTTCTTCTGGGACCAGGACCGCAAGACCAAGCTGGAAGCCCGCGTCCCGGCGCTGGAGAAGATCACCTTCCACGCCAAGCTGGGCACGGTGGCCGAGAAGGTCACCCGCGTTCAGCTGCTGGCCGCCGAGATCGCCCGCGCGATCGGTGCCGACAGCGACGCCGCCAGCCGCGCCGCCCTGCTGTGCAAGGCCGATCTGGTGACCGAGGTGGTCGGCGAGTTCCCCGAGGTTCAGGGGATCATGGGCCGCTACTATGCCCTGGGCCAGGGCGAGAGCGCCGACGTCGCCAACGCCATCGCCGACCATTACAAGCCGCTGGGTCCGTCGGACAGCTGCCCGACCGCGCCGGTTTCGGTCGCGGTGGCGCTGGCCGACAAGATCGACACGCTGGTCGGCTTCTTCGCCATCGACGAGAAGCCGACGGGCTCGAAGGACCCGTATGCGCTTCGCCGCGCCGCGCTGGGCGTGATCCGGCTGGTGCTGGAGAACGGACTACGGGTGAAGCTGTCGGAGGTCTTTGCGGCTGCCCATGGCGCCTACAAGGTCAGCGGCTTCGCCCCGGCCGGCAGCGTCGGCGGCGACCTGATGTCCTTCTTCGCCGACCGCCTGAAGGTGGTGCTGCGCGAGCAGGGCGTCCGTCACGATCTGGTCGATGCCGTGTTCGCGCTGGGCGGCGAGGACGATCTGGTGCGGCTGCTTGCCCGCGTGAAGGCTCTGCAGGCGTTCGTCGGTTCGATTGAGGGCACTAACCTGCTGGCAGCCTACAAGCGCGCCTCCAACATCGTCCGCATTGAGGAGAAGAAGGAAAGCGCGGCCTTTGATCAGGCAGTCAACGAAACTGGATTGGTTCAGGTAGAGGAAAAGGCACTATACGTAGCCCTTAAAGGTGCATTGACCGATGCTGCCCCCCGATTGGCTGCGGAAGACTTCACCGGCGCCATGGCAGCACTAGCAACGCTACGTTGGCCAGTCGACGCCTTCTTCGACAAGGTCACGGTGAATGCGGAGGACAAGGACCTGCGCGCCAACCGCCTGCGCCTGCTGACGCAGATCCGCACGACCCTGAACGCGGTCGCCGACTTCTCGAAGATCGAGGGCTGAGTGCGGAGGGGGCGTTCGCGCCCCCTCCCCCGCTTCCCCATTCCACCAAACGCACCCGTCGCATGGCCGCCGATACAGGCGGGCGGCCATTTAACCTCTTCCCCGTTCCGCGTTGCCCTCCCATTTGCTAGACAGACAGGAGACCAACCGGAGAGCCTGATGACCGTTTCGCCGAACGACCAGCACCGGACGGATCCGTCCGGGGTCCTGAACCTGCTGGACGACCTGATCGCCAAGGCGCGCGCCGCCGGGGCGGATGCCGCCGACGCCGTGCTGTTCGACAGCGCGTCCGTGTCCCTCGCCCAGCGGCTGGGCAAGACCGAAAAGCTGGAGCGATCCGAATCCGGTGACCTCGGCCTTCGGGTGTTCGTCGGCAAGCGGCAGGCCATCGTCTCTTCCACCGACCGCAGCGCCAAGGCGCTGGGCGAACTGGTCGAGCGCGCCATCGCCATGGCCCGCGTGGTGCCGGAGGACGGATTCGCCGGCATCGCCGATCCCGACCAGTTGGCCCGCAGCTGGCCCGACCTCGACATCTGCGACAATGACGAACCGTCGTCGGAAACGCTGATCGAACGCGCCCGCATCGCCGAAGAGGCCGCGATGGCGGTTCAGGGCGTCACCAACTCCGAAGGCGCCGACGCCGGCTGGAGCCGCTCGACCATCGCCATCGCCGCGTCCAACGGATTCGCCGGAACCTACGGCGTGTCGCGCCAGTCGCTGTCGGCCTCCGTCATCGTCGGCACCGGGACGGGGATGGAGCGCGACTACGACTATGACAGCAAGGTCTATGGCGCCGACCTGCGCGATGCCGCCGAGATCGGCCGCGAGGCCGGCGAGCGCGCCGTCCGCCGCCTGAACCCCCGCCGGGTCAAGAGCTGCAAGGTGCCGGTGGTGTTCGACCCGCGGGTGTCGCGCGGCCTGCTCGGCCACCTGACCGGCGCCATCAGCGGTCCCAGCATCGCGCGGGGCACCAGCTTCCTGAAGGACAAGATGGGGCAGCGGATCTTCGCGCCCTCCATCACCATCGTCGACGATCCGCATGTGAAGCGCGGCCTGCGCTCCCGCCCCTTCGATGCCGAGGGCGTCGAGGTGAAGCGCCGCACGCTGATCGAGGACGGCGTGCTGACCACCTGGCTGCTCGATTTGCGGTCGGCCCGGCAGCTCGGCCTGCAGACCACCGGCCACGCCGCCCGCGGCACCTCCGGCCCGCCCGGCCCGGCCCCGGCCAACGTCTATATGGCGGCCGGCAAGCGCAGCCGCGCCGATATCCTGGCGGAGATCAAGGACGGCTTCTACGTCACCGACCTGATGGGCATGGGCGTCAACGGCGTCACCGGCGACTACAGCCGCGGCGCCGGCGGCTTCTGGATCGAGAACGGCCAGCTCGCCTATCCCGTCAACGAGATCACCATCGCCGGCAACCTCAAGGACATGTTCCTGAACATGGAAGCCGCCGACGATCTGGAACTGCGCTTCGGCATGGATGCGCCGACCGTGCGCATCGACGGCATGACCATCGCCGGCATGTGATCGGCCGGGCGGAGGGTATCTCCGCCCGCTTCTTCATCACTTGGCATCGTTCTTGCGCGGACAGCGGGCAACCCAAAACGGGTTCGCCCGCTTTTTGTGCTGCATTTCCGCCACTCCGCCTATCCAAACGTCAGCTACGCCCTTGCGCATACCTGCACGATCTGATAGCAATTTGCCGCTTTTTTGGGCGGATTGCTGAAGGTTTGTGCAAATGGATGCGGCAAAGACGGGTGGCGACGTCCTTTTCGTGCTGATGGGCGCGGTGATGGTGCTGGCAATGCACTGCGGCTTCGCCCTGCTTGAGGTCGGGACGGTCCGGCGCAAGAATCAGGTGAACGCGCTGGTGAAGATCCTGTCGGATTTCGCCATGTCGACCATCGCCTATTTCTTCATCGGCTACACCGTCGCCTACGGCATCGACTTCTTCAGCGACGCCCAGACGCTGGTCGGCAAGGGAAGCGGCGGCTTCGCGGCCTATGGCTATGATCTGGTGAAGTTCTTCTTCCTGGCGACCTTCGCCGCCGCGGTGCCGGCCATCGTGTCGGGCGGTATCGCCGAGCGCGCCCGCTTCTGGCCGCAGGCAGGCGCCACCCTGGCGCTGATCGCGCTGTTCTATCCGCTGATGGAAGGCACGGTGTGGGGCACCCGCCTCGGACTGCAGAGCTGGATGGCCGCCACCTTCGGCCAGCCCTTCCACGACTTCGCCGGATCGGTGGTGGTGCATGCCTTCGGCGGATGGGTGGCGCTGGGTGCGGTGCTGAATCTCGGCAACCGCCGCGGCCGTTATCGCGCCAACGGCTCGCTGGTCGCCATCCCGCCGTCGAACATCCCGTTCCTGGCGCTGGGCGCCTGGGTTCTGTGCGTGGGCTGGTTCGGCTTCAACGTGATGAGCGCGCAGGTGCTGGACGGCGTGACCGGTCTGGTCGCGCTGAACTCGCTGATGGCGATGGTCGGCGGCATCGTCACCTCGCTGGTCATCAGCCGCACCGACCCCGGCTTCGTCCACAACGGCGCGCTGGCCGGTCTGGTTGCGGTCTGCGCCGGCTCCGACGTGATGCACCCGCTGGGCGCGCTGATCACCGGCGGCGTCGCCGGGCTGCTGTTCGTCTGGGCCTTCAACAAGTGCCAGATCGACTGGAAGATCGACGACGTCCTGGGTGTGTGGCCGCTGCACGGGCTGTGCGGCCTGACTGGCGGCCTGTTGGCCGGTGTCTTCGGGCAGGAGGCGCTGGGCGGTCTGGGCGGGGTGTCGATCCTCAGCCAGATCGTCGGGACGCTGGGCGGCGCCGGCTTCGGATTCGCCGCCGGGCTGGCGGTCTACGGCCTGCTGCGCGTCACCGTCGGCATTCGCCTCGACCCCGAACAGGAGTACAAAGGCGCCGACCTGTCGTTGCACCACATCACCGCGTACCCGGAAGAGGATGCGCCGGGCATGTAATGCGCCGCACACAACTCCGCCGCCCCTTGGCCGACTCTTGCTTTGCCGGGGCGGCGGCTTTAGTGTCCGGCGCGAACTCCTCCCCCTCACGACGCCGGATTTTGACCGCCCCATGAAGGCCGCCATCGTCGTTTTCCCCGGCTCCAACCGCGAACGCGACGCCGTCGCCGCGCTGGAGGCCGTCAGCGGGACCAAGCCGCATCTGGTCTGGCACCGCGACACCGAACTGCCCAAGGTCGACCTGATCGTCGTGCCCGGCGGCTTCTCCTATGGCGATTACCTGCGCTCCGGCGCCATGGCGGCGCATTCGCCGATCATGCGCGAGGTGAAGGCGCGGGCCGATCAGGGCGTGCGGGTGCTCGGCATCTGCAACGGCTTTCAGATCATCACCGAGGCCGGTCTGCTGCCCGGCGCGCTGATGCGCAACGGCGGACTGAAGTTCATTTGCCGCGTCCAGCATCTGCGGGTGGAGAACACCGACAGCCCCTTCACGGCGAAATACGCCAAGGGTCAGGTCGTCCGTTACCCGATCGCCCATGGCGACGGCAACTATTGGACCGACGCCGAAACGGTGAAGCGTCTGGACGGCGAGGGCCAGGTGGCCTTCCGCTACATCGCCGACGAGACCCGCGCCGATCCGCGCGGCAATCCCAACGGTTCGGTCACGGACATCGCCGGCATCTTCAACGCCAAGCGCACCGTGCTGGGCCTGATGCCGCACCCCGAGGACGCGGTGGAGGCCCTGCACGGCAACACCGACGGCAAGCCCATGTTCGAAGGTCTGGTGGAGGCCCTGTCGTGAGCGCTGAAGCTACCAAGGCGCAGGAGCGTCCGGTCACCGTCGAGCTCGCCAAGGAGTTCGGCCTGTCCGCCGAGGAATACCGGAACGCCCTGGACATCCTGGGCCGCACCCCGACCTTCACCGAGCTGGGCATCATCTCGGTCATGTGGTCGGAGCACTGCTCCTACAAGTCGTCCAAGGTGTGGCTGAAGACGCTGCCGACCACCGGCCCGCAGGTGATCTGCGGCCCCGGCGAGAATGCCGGCGTGGTCGACATCGGCGACGGCGACGCCGTCATCTTCAAGATGGAAAGCCACAACCACCCGTCCTACATCGAGCCCTTCCAGGGTGCTGCGACGGGCGTCGGCGGCATCCTGCGCGACGTGTTCACCATGGGCGCGCGGCCCATCGCCAACATGAACGCCCTGCGCTTCGGCTCGCCCGACCATTCCAAGACCCGCCATCTGGTGTCGGGCGTGGTCGCCGGCATCGCCCATTACGGCAACTGCGTCGGCGTGCCGACCGTGGGCGGCGAGACCAACTTCCACCCGGCCTTCAACGGCAACATCCTGGTCAACGCGATGACCGTGGGTGTCGCCAAGACCGACAAGATCTTCTATTCGGCCGCCGCCGGCATCGGCAACCCGGTCGTCTATGTCGGGTCCAAGACCGGCCGCGACGGCATCCACGGCGCCACCATGGCGTCGGCCGAGTTCACCGAGGATTCGGAGGAGAAGCGCCCGACCGTGCAGGTCGGCGATCCCTTCACCGAAAAGCTGCTGATCGAAGCCTGCCTGGAGCTGATGGAGACGGACGCCATCGTCGCCATCCAGGACATGGGTGCAGCCGGCCTGACCTCCTCCTCGGTCGAGATGGCCGGCAAGGGTGGGCTCGGCATCGAGCTGACGCTCGACACCCTGCCGATGCGCGAAGAGGCGATGACGCCCTATGAGATCATGCTCTCCGAAAGCCAGGAGCGCATGCTGATCATCCTGAAGCCGGGCCGCGAGGAGGTGGCGAAGGCCATCTTCGACAAGTGGGAACTGGACTTCGCCGTCATCGGCCACCTGACCGACACCGGCAACCTCGTCATCAAGATGTATGGCGAGACCTGGTGCGACATGCCGATCGCCCCGGTGTCGAACGCCGCACCCGAGTACAACCGCCCGTGGGAGCCGACGCCGAAGGCGTCGGACGTCGACGACGGCGTGCTGGCCGGCTATTCCGCCGATCTGGGCGACACCCTGACCAAGCTGTTCGGCTGCCCCGACCTCGCCTCCAAGCGCTGGATCTGGGAGCAGTATGACAGCCTCGTCGGCGGCGACACCCGCTTCATGTCGGGTCAGGCCGACGCCGCGGTCGTCCGCGTGCCGGGCCAGACCAAGGCGGTCGCCATCACCACCGACTGCACCCCGCGCTACTGCCTGGCCGACCCGGTCGAGGGCGGCAAGCAGGCTGTGGCCGAGGCGTGGCGCAACCTGTCGGCGGTGGGCGCCCTGCCGCTCGCCATTACCGACAACATGAACTTCGGCAACCCCGAGAAGCCGCGGATCATGGGCCAGTTCGTCGGCGCCGTTCAGGGCATCGGCGAGGCCTGCAAGGCGCTGGACTTCCCGGTCGTGTCGGGCAACGTCTCGCTCTACAACGAGACCAATGGCGAGGCCATCCTGCCGACCCCGGCCATCGGCGGCGTCGGCATCATGCCGGACGCGATGATCGCGGTTGGCATCGCCTTCCGGGGCGAGGGCGACGTCATCCTCGCGGTGGGCGAGACGAAAGGCCATCTCGGCCAGTCGATCTTCCTGCGCGAGATCCTCGGCCGCGAGGAGGGGCTCCCCGCCGGTCGATCTGGCGGTGGAACGCCGCAACGGCGACTTCGTCCGCGGCCTGATCCGCGAGGGTCTGGTGGTGTCGAGCCACGACGTGGCCGACGGCGGCCTGATCGTCACCATCGCCGAGATGGCGCTGGCCGGCGGCGTCGGTGCCTACCTGACCGCCTTCGACGGTGCCAGCCCGCGCGTGCTGTTCGGCGAGGACCAGGGCCGCTACGTCCTGGCTGTCCGTCCGGACGTCGCCGCGGCGGTGCAGGAGAAGGCCAAGGCGGCCGGCGTTCCGCTCACCGTGCTGGGCGAGACCCGCGGCACGGCGCTTTCGGGCCGCGGCGGCGACATCGTGTCGCTGAAGCGCCTGCGCGACGCCAACGAGAACTGGCTGCCGACCTATATGGCGGCCGAGCTGTAAGAACGGAAAAGGGGCTGCTTCGCAAGAAGCAGCCCCTTTCGATTCGTGTGACTTTTTAGGACTGGTGGACGCCTCCCAACCTTCTCAGGTCAGGCGCCTCACTCCGCGGGATTGGTCGCGGCCAGCGCCCGGCGGCGGACCCACAGGATGCTCTTGATGGTCAGCCACAGCGCGCCGATGGCCAGAGCGGACAGCACCAGGATCTTCGGACCGTCTTCGCCGATGGCGGCGGCGGCTTCACCGAACAGGTAACCGGCACCGGCAAAGCTCCAGGCCCAGATGCCGGCGGCGATGAAGTTCCAGACCAGGAAGCGCGACCACGGCATCCGCGAGGTGCCGATGGCGACCGACGCGATGTTCCGCACGCCGTAGAGGAAGCGGAAGACCAGGATGAAGGCGACGCCGTATTTCTCAAGCCAGCGCAGCACCCGGCCGGCATGCACCTCGGCCGATGGAAAGCGCGCGAGCGCCTTGTTACCCCAGCGGCGGCCGAGCCAGAACCAGAGCTGATCGCCCAGGAAGCTGCCGATCCAGACGGTTCCAACCAACCAATATAGATTGATGATCCCGAGCTTTGCACCCATCCCGCCGAAGATTACAAAAGTTTCACCTTCAAAAAAGGCCCAGACAAAGGCCAGCGGGTAAAAGGCGTTCCCCCATTCCTGCAACCAAGTGATCCAGTCCAAAGCCCCCTCCGGGAGACGTCGCTTGTAGGTTCGGCGAGCCCGATGGCGTCTGACGGCCGCTTTATTGTGCGATGCGGCAGATAAAACGCGGGCTGGGGACGATCATGACATAAAGACGCGCCGTTTGTCTCGGAAACTTTCTTGACTAAGGAGTGACCCCGACGGTGGCCCGACGGATCAGAAATCCTCACCCGACAGTTCCCCGACCGCCTGCCTGGCGGCGCGCAACAGGGCTGGGTTCGGCTCCCGCGGGATGTCGCCGTCGTCGCCGTCCACATCGTCGCCGTCCGGCGCGGCACGGCGCTTCAACTCCCGCGCCGCCTCGATCAGCAGATGGGCCAGCCGCTGGTCGGGCAGCGCCTGCACCAGCGCCCGCAGTTCCGGGTTGGACAGCGCAGCCGGGTCGAACGCCGGGGGAGGAGGAGGAGGCGCGGGCGGGGCAAGCGGCAGGGTTGCGATGCCGGACGCCGGGGCCGCGGCCCTGGGCAGGGGAACCGCCTCCCGCACCATGTCGACGGCCACCTGGGCGGCCATCGTCGCCGCGGCACCCGCCGCCCGCTGCCGGCGCGGCTTGCGCGCCGGTTCCGTCTCCGGCAGGTCGTCGAACAGAAGCCGTTGGACGCTCATCGCTGCAGATGCCCCCTGCACTCCACCAAGGCCATGGCTCACCGATCGCCACGGCCGTTCCCGTTCACTCGCGGTTTGCGATGTGTTCTCTTTTCATTCTAGGAAGAGCGCCCGGTTTGTCGAGCGGATTCTGCGGGGTTGCCCGATCAGCACAGCGCGTCGAGGAAGCGTTCCGGCCGCAGCACCCTCGTCTCCCCGGCCCGGCGCACCGACAGGAGTTGGCGGTCGACGGTCACCAGCCAGGGCACCGCCCCGCCGACGGCGGCGGCCAGGAACATGTCGTCTTCCGGATCGCGGCACAGGCGCCCGACCGCCGCCGGCTCCACCAGAACGGTCTCCGCCCTGATCCGGTCGAGGAAGCCGCGGCGATCCGCCGCGGAGACGTAACGGTCGAAGGTCGGGCGCATCAGCACCTCCTCCAACTCCGCCAGGGTTTCGCTGCTGCCGGTCAAGCCCCCATCCTCCCTCACCCGCTCCACGCAGCGGCGGATGGCGTCCTGACGCCGGATGGCGGCGTCGCCCAGCAGCGCATAGGCCACCAGGATGTTGGTGTCGAGCACGGCACGGACCGGGGTGCGGACCTGCGGGCTGGTCGGCGCGGGGGCGCTGCTGTTCTGGATGAACATTGATATATCGGAAGGCTGTAAAGGTTGAAGAACTCGGCCGTCCTGCGAGGGCCCGTGTTGTGGGACGCACCGGTTTGCGGTAAGAAGCCCGCGAGGTCTGAACGGAATCTTTAGGACGGAATCATCGGCATGACCAGCATCCTCGTCGTCGACGACAGCCGACTGGCGCGCAACATGGTTTCCAGCGTCATCGCTTCGCTGCGGCCCGACTGGACCATCGTCACGGCGGCGAGCGGCGAGGAGGCCCTGGAGATCGTCGGGGAGGTGCCGCCGGCCGCCGCCATCGTCGACTACAACATGCCGGGCATGGACGGGCTGGCGCTCGCCGAGCGGCTGAAGGAGCGGTTCGACGGCCTTACCATCGGCCTGCTGACCGCCAACGTCCAGGACGCGCTGCGGCGCAAGGCGGAAGCGCTGGGCGTCCGTTTCATCGCCAAGCCGATCACCTCGGACAAGATCCGCGACTTCCTCGCCGCGGCCGGGCAGTGACGCCGATGGCAGAGCCCGCATCCGGAGATCCCCTTCGCCTCGACGCCGACGAGGCCGACGCCATCGCCGAGCTGTTCAACATCGGCATGGGCGAGCCGGCCGCCGCCCTCAGTTCCATGCTGGGGGAGGAGGTGCATCTGTCGGTGCCGTCCTTCGCGGTGTCGACCCGCTCCCGCATCACCCAGGAGGTCGGCGGCGATCTGGCGGGCGACCAGCCGGTCTGCGCCGTCCGCGGCGCCTTCACCGGCCCCTTCACCGGGGAGGCGATGCTGATCTTCCCCGAACGCGGCACGCTGGCCCTGGTCGGCCGGCTGATCCCCGTCGATCCCGCCGCTGAGGCGCCGGGCGAGATGGAGCAGGACGCGCTGACCGAGATCGGCAACATCATTCTGAACGGCTGCCTCGCCAGCCTGTCCAACCTGATCGGCGGCGAATTGTCGGGGGCGGTCCCGGGCTATGGCGCCGGCGCTCCCGCAGCGGTCATCGGCTCCGCCACCGATCCCGTGCTGTTCGTGCGCATCGACATGGCGCTGGCCGCGGGCGACGCGCGCGGGCATGCGCTGTTCCTGCTGGACATCGCGTCGCTGGACGCCTTCCGCGAAGCGATCCGGCGGGCATTGGCGGGGCTCTGACGAAGAAAGGGGAGGCGGGCGTTCCCGCCCCCTCCCCCGGCATCGACCGGCAGCGCTTGCGCCGCGGATCAGGCCAGCTCGCGCCGGCCGGCGGGAGCGCCCAGCGCCGGAACCTTCACCGCGAAGGCGCCGTCACCCAGAAGCGACTGCACGACCAGCAGGACCGTCCAGAAGGCCGGGAACTCCCAGCCGCCGCCCTGCGCGCTGAACACCCAGCCATTGCCGACATGCTGCAGCGTGGCGCCGATCATGATCGGCAGCAGGGCCAGCGCGATCCAGCGGGTGTAGACACCGGCGATCAGCAGAAGCCCGCCGCCGATCTCGCCCAGGATCACGAGATAGGCGAAGACGCCGGGATATCCGATGCTCTCGAAATAGCCGACGGTGCCGGGAATGGTGAAGGTCATCACCTTCAGCACAAGACCGTGGGCCAGAAACAGCAGGCCGAGGCCGACGCGCAGCAGGAAGGCGGCGTAGGGGGCGGTGCGATTGTCGATCATGGTCAGGGTCTCCTCTGTCAGGCGGTCGGTCTGGACCGCGTTTCGTCTGAAGAGGAGATTAGCCGGATCGCGGGGCGTGATAATCCGCGGAGTTTGTGAAGGTTTGTTGTTGGTGTAGCGACAATGGGGCGGAAGGACACTTTCCCGGCTTTGTAACCCTCTCCCCCCGTGGAGAGGGCTGGGTGAGGGGAGACACCGCCTGCCTTCCCAAGAATCCTCGCCACGCTTCCCCCTCACCCTAACCCTCTCCCCGAGGGGAGAGGGAATCCTCCCATCTCACCCCCGCTTCCAGGTCGTGCCCTGCGGGCCGTCTTCCAGAACGATGCCCTTGTCGGCCAGCTCCTTGCGGATGCGGTCGGCCTCGGCGAAGTTCTTCGCGGCGCGGGCGGCCTTACGGTCGGCGATCAGCTGCTCGACATCGGAGTCGCTCAGCCCCTCGGCCCCGCCGGTCGGCGCCCAGCGGAACCACGCCTCCGGGTCCTGCTGCAGCAGGCCGAGTTGCTGGCCGGCTGCCAGCAGCGCGCCCTTGGCGGCGGCCTTCTCGGCGTCGCTCTTCGCCTTGTTCACCGCGGTCGCCAACTCGTGCAGATGCGCGATGGCGAGCGGGCTGTTCAGGTCGTCCTCCAGCGCCGCCAGCACGTCGAAGGGCACTTCCGCCGCCGTCGGCACCGGTTCGCCGCGCAGGGCCTGATACCAGCGGTCGAGCGTGCCCTTGGCCTGCCGGATTCCCTCGCGGGTGAAGTCCAGCGGCTGGCGATAGTGCGCGCTCAGCAGGGTCAGGCGGATCGCCTCGCCGGGGAACTCGTCGAGCAGGTCGTGGACGGTGAAGAAGTTGCCGAGCGACTTCGACATCTTCTCGCCTTCGACCGTCACGAAGCCGTTGTGGACCCAGGTGCGGGCCAGCCGGTCGGTGCCGTTGGCGCAGCAACTCTGCGCGATCTCGTTCTCATGGTGCGGGAAGATCAGGTCCAGACCGCCGCCATGGATGTCGAAGGTGGCGCCCAGATGCTCCTTCGCCATGGCGGAGCATTCGATGTGCCAGCCCGGACGGCCGCGGCCCCAGGGGCTGTCCCAGCCGGGCTGGTCCGGCGTGCTGGGCTTCCACAGCACGAAGTCGGAAGCATCGCGTTTGTATGGCGCCACCTCCACCCGCGCGCCGGCGATCATGTCCTCCAGCGAACGCCGCGACAGCTGGCCGTAGCTGGGCATCGACGGGACGGAGAACAGCACATGCCCTTCCGCCGCATAGGCGTTGCCGCGTTCGATCAGCGTGGCGATCAGCGCGATCATCTGGCCGATATGCTGGGTCGCCCGCGGCTCGATGGTCGGACGCAGGGCGTTCAGCGCGTCCATGTCGGCATGGAACAGGTCGGTGGTGCGCGCGGTCAGCGCGTCGATGGGCTCGCCGCTATCGCGCGCGCGGTCGATGATCTTGTCGTCCACGTCCGTGATGTTGCGGACATAGGTCACCGCCGGATAGAGCCGCGACAGCAGCCGGAACAGCAGGTCGAACACCACCACCGGCCGGGCATTGCCGATATGGGCGGTGTCGTAGACCGTCGGACCACAGACATACATGCCGACATGGTCCGGGCGAAGCGGCTCGAAGCGCTCCTTACGGCGGGTCAGCGTGTTGTAGAGGTCCAACGGCACGGTCCGAACTCCCAAGAATAGAGAGATATTAGGATGAAGAGAGGTTTCAGGCGGTTTCGCCGGCCAGTCGCCGGAGGCTGCGCGCCCGTCCGATCAGGGGTAGCAGGTTCTTCAATTCCGGTCCATGGTCGCGCCCGGTCAGCGCCCGGCGCAGAGGAAGGAACAGATCCTTGCCCTTGCGCCCCGTCGCCCCCTTCACCGCATTGGTCCAGGCGCCCCAGGTGCCGAGGTCCCACGGCTCGTCGGGCAGCAGTGCTGCCGCCTGGGCCAGGAAAGCGGCATCCTCCACCAGCGGCGACACCGGCGCATGGGTCACCGCCCACCAGTCGCGCGCGTCGTTCAGCCGCGCCAGATTGGGCCGCACCGCCTCCCAGAAGGCGGCATCGGCGCCGGTCAGGCCGAGATCCTCCAGCCGGGCGGCCACCGCGTCGAAGGGCGTCAGGTGCAGGATGCGGGCGTTCAGCCGGCCCAGCTCGTCGGGATCGAACTTCGGCGTGCCGCGGGCGATCTTCGACAGGTCGAACTCCGCCACCAGCTCGTCAAGCGTCAGCCGCGCCTCGATGGGATCGGAGGTGCCGAGCTTGGCCAGCAGGCTGTTGACCGCCATCGGCTCGATGCCGTCCTCGTCGCGCAGGCTGCCGACCGACAGGCTGCCCAGCCGCTTCGACAGCCCCTGCCCGCCGGCATCGGTCAGCAGCGGCAGATGAGCGAAGGTCGGCACCGCAGCGCCAAGCGCTTCGAAGATTTGGATCTGGACCGCGGTGTTGGCGACATGGTCCTCGCCGCGGATGATGTGGGTGATGGCGAAATCGGCGTCGTCAACCACGCTGGTCAGAGTGTAGAGCGGCCGGCCATCCTCGCGGATCAGCACCGGGTCGCTCAGCGCCGTGCCCTCGAACCGCACCGGCCCGCGGACGAGGTCGGTCCATTCCACCGGAGTCGGGTTCAGCTTGAAACGCCAGTGGGGCTTGCGCCCCTCCCCTTCCAGCCGGGCGCGGTCCCCGTCGGTCAGGCGGAGTGCTGCGCGGTCGTAGATCGGCGGGCGGCCCTGCGACACCAGACTGGCGCGCTTGAGGTTCAGCTCCTCCGGCGTCTCGTAGCAGGCATAGAGCCGGCCGGCCGCCTTCAGCGCGGCAGCCGCCTCGTCATAGCGCGGATAGCGGTCGCTTTCGCGGGCGAAACGATCCCAGGTGAGGCCGAGCCAGGTCAGGTCGGCGGCGATGCCGTCGGCGAACTCCTGGGTCGACCGTTCCTCGTCGGTGTCGTCCAGCCGGAACATGAAGCTGCCGCCGGTCTTGCGCGCGAACAGCCAGTTGACGAGCGCGAGGCGCACATTGCCGACATGGATGCGGCCGGTCGGGCTGGGGGCGAAACGGACGGCGGTGGACATGGCAGGACTCGGGTTGCGGACGGGACAGGCGGGCAGTCCTAGCACGGCCGGCGCGCCTTCCGAAAGCGGTCCGCAACCGATGCATCCGCGCAACAGATGGGTCCCTGCGTCCGTTGGCACGGTAGGCGCGGCCGTCCGCCTGCGTTAGCTTGGCGGCAAATCCAACCTCGGAGACTTCCTATGGCGGACAAGAGCTTGCGCATCGGCGTCGTGCTGTCGGGTTGCGGCGTGTATGACGGTGCGGAAATCCACGAGGCGGTCTGCACGCTGCTGGCCATCGCCAGGGCCGGCGCGGTTGCGGTGTGCTATGCCCCCGACATCCCGCAGGCCCATGTCGTCAACCACCTGACCGGCCAGGAGACCGGCGAGAGCCGCAACGTGCTGGTCGAATCGGCCCGCATCGCCCGCGGCAAGATCACCCCGCTCAGCGAGTTCTCGGCCGGCGACGTCGATGCGCTGATCTTCCCCGGTGGTTTCGGCGCCGCCAAGAACCTCAGCGATTTCGCCTTCAAGGGCGCCGACTGCTCGGTCAACCCGCAGGTGGTGGCCGCCGTCGCTGCTATGCGTGCCGCCGGCAAGCCGATCGGCGCGCTGTGCATCGCCCCGGCCATCCTCGCCAAGATCCTGGGCCAGCAGGGGGTGGAGCTGACCATCGGCAACGACCCCGGCACCGCCGCCGCGCTGGAGTCGATGGGTGCCGTCCACCGCAACACCGGCCATGGCGAGATTGTGGTCGATCCCGGGCTGAAGATCGTCACCTCGCCCTGCTACATGCTGGACGCCAACCTGGTCCAGATCGCCGAAGGGGCGGAGAATACTGTCAAGGCTCTGGTCGATTTGGTGAAGTGACCAGAGAAAGTCATGACGAAGGGGGTAGCGATACCTCCTTTGTCACGGGCAATGTCACAAAGCTGGGCAATAATTCATTAACCGCCTTCCCACACCCTTTGCCTCGGTTTCTTTTTTCATCGGGCGAGGGCTGGCGATGACCTGCATTGTGGGATTGGTGGACGGCGACCGGGTATGGATGGGCGGCGACAGCGCCGGGGTGAACGGCCTGGACATCACGGTGCGCGCCGACACCAAGGTGTTCCGCAACGGCGACTGCCTGATCGGCTTCACCAGTTCCTTCCGCATGGGCCAGCTGCTGCATTACCGGCTGGAGGTTCCGCAGCGTGACGGCGACACCGACCTGTTCCGCTACATGGTGGTGGACTTCGTCGATGCCGTCCGCAACTGCCTGAAGGACGGCGGCTACGCCCACCGCTCCAACGATGTCGAGACCGGCGGCACCTTCATGGTCGGGCTGGAAGGCCGGCTGTTCACCGTGCAGTCCGACTATCAGGTCGGCGAGGCGGTGCGCGGCTATCACGCCATCGGCTGCGGCTCCGACTATGCGCTGGGTTCGCTCGCCTCCACCGCCGGCCAGCCTCCGGAGGAGCGTGTGCTGAAGGCCCTGGAATGCGCCGAGCTGTTCAACGGCGGCGTCCGTGCGCCCTTCACCATCCAGTCCAGCCTGCGCCGTCCGCAACTGGCCCTCACCGAAGCCGCATAGCCTTCGACCAAAGTCGAAAGCAAAGGCCAAGACTGCGCTCTGGCCATCCAAAGCATCGTGGCGTATGAACCGATGTCCTGCTGCAATGCGGGACAGGGAATAACCACAAAAACTTTGGGTGATAGAGATGACGGACCAAGCGGTTACCGCCGATGCTTATTTCGGTGAAGACGAGAACCCGGCCGGGTTGCTGACCAACTGGGGCAACTCCCCCTATCTCGTCTTCCCCGCCATGCTGCTGATTTTCATCATGCCGCTGGCGATCATCTTCCATCCGACCTGGATCGTGCTGCCGGCCGTGCTGTGGAGCTTCGGCATGCTCGCCACGATCATCAAGCTGACCCGCGGCTGACCTCCGGTCCGGCAGAAGATGGAGAGTGAAGGGGGACGGTCCGCTCCCCCTTCACTCCCCGCTCAAGACAGATCGATGGCGCCGCAGCCGACCGGAAAGCGCCGCAGCCGCGCGACGGTGCGGCGCGAGACGCGCGGCCCCGGCGGCGCCCGGCGGCGGTCCGCTTCCGCCCGAACCACCATCCGCCACACCGACTCCACCGTTTCGGCCGCATGCCCGCGCCCGGCGAGATCGGCGGGCGAAAACCCGCCGTCGAGCAGGCCCGCCAGCAGATCGTCCAGCGCCTCCACCGGCGGCAGTCCGGCCGGCGTCGCGGCCTTCAGCCGGCGCGCCAGCACCCGTTCCGGGACCACCCGCCCGGCCGGCCCGCGCGATCCCGCCGGCTGGTTGGCGTTGCGCCAGCGCGCCAGTTCCAGCACCTGCGCCTTCGGCACGTCGGCCAGCACGGCATAGCCGCAACCCGACTCCTCGGGCACGAGGCCGAGCAGCCGGTCGGTGCGGTCGGCGGTGGACAGAAGCAGCGCACCCATCCGCTCCGCCAGTGCCGCCAGGGTCGCGGCGCGCAGGCGGGCATGCAGCCGGTCCGCCGCCCCGGCCGAGTCGCGCCCGGCGAAGACCGGCGCCAGCAGCGAGTCGGCAGCCTTCAGCACCGGCGCCAGCGCGACATTGTCCAGGCGGCAACCCAGCAGTTCGACGATCTCGGCCGCATCGTCCAGGCTGTCCGCCAGCGCATCGACACCGCTGCCCGGCAGCGGGGCGCGGACCGCCAGCACCCGCTCCGGCCCCAGCGCGTCGGCGGCGATGGCGGCGGTCAGCGCCGAGTCCAGCCCGCCGGTCAGGCCGACCACCACGCCCGGCGCGCCGCCTTTCGCCACCGCGTCGCGCAGGCCCAGGACCAGCGCGCCATAGAGCGCCTCCGTCCCCTCGACCGGCGCAATCGTTTCGGCTTCGGAACTGTCCCAGGAATCGTCGTCGCCACGCTCCCAGCGGGACAGCAGCAGATGCTCGGCGAACAGCGGCGCCTGCGCGACCAGCCGGCCGCCAGACGCCAGCGCGAAGCTGCCGCCGTCGAACACCAGCTCGTCCTCGCCGCCGACCGCGTTCACCGCGACCAGAGGCAGGCCACACTCCACCACCCGCGCGACAGCGGCCTGCAGCCGCTCGTCGGCACGGCCGGGGGCGAAGGGGCTGGCGAGCAGCGCGACCAGAAGCTCGGCCCCGCTTTCGGCTAGCGTTTCCGCCACGTCGGCGCTTGCCAGATCGCCGCCCACCAGCAGGCCGACGCGCACACCGCGGACATTCACCGGTCCCGGCATCGGACCGGCATCGAAACGATCATCCTCAGGCGCGCCGATCTCGCCACCACCCATTTCGGCCTGGAAACGGATCGCCGCGATCCTGCCCGCGTCCAGCAGCAGCGCGGCATTGTGCCGCTTGGCGCCGTCACGCCAGGGGGCGCCGACCAGCAAGGCCGGCCCCCCATCGGCGGTATCCTCAGCCAGCCCCCGGGCCGCCGCCTCCACGGCGTCGAGGAAGGCGGGCTGAGCGGCCAGATCCAGCAGAGGGACGCCGGACAGCGCGCCGGCCGGGCAGACGACAAGGTCGGCGCCGCGGGCTGCGGCCTCCGCCCGGGCGGCGCGGATGCGGTCGGCGTTGGCGGCCAGACTGCCGGCGGCCGGATCGTCCTGGACGAGCGCGATGGAAAGTCGGTCGGTCATGATGGCGGGTTCCCTTCTTGCGGGTCCTTTTGCCATCAGGGTAACAGCGGCCCCGGCCGGGTGAAAGCGGCCGCTCGCCGCATGTCATCACGCAGCCGAAACAAGTGGCGGTACAAATGGAGGAAAGCTTAGGAAAGGAAGTTCCGAAGACTTCGACGATTAGTAAGGTAACGAAGTTATCTCAATCATTCAAAGAAATATCCAAAATTAACATCTGGTAAAGGTTGTCGGGGTCATGCTTCGGCTTGCGCACAAACAACGCGATGCGGGGGCATCCATGTATTACGCGGAGCTCAGCGGCCCGAACGGCAAACCTTCGGTGCTGTCCACGGCTGTGCAGAACGGTTCGTCAAAGACGGCCGGCACGGCGAAGGACGCGCTGGCCAAATCGGACGCGAAGTCGGTCGATGGCGACAAGGCGGAGAAGAAGAGCCAGTCGCCGGCCTACACCATCAGCCAGTCGATGGAATCGCTGCTGGACAGTCTGACCGGCAAGGGCGGCGCCCAGGCCGCGGGCGGCGGTGGCGCCCTGGCGGCCGGCAACAGCGGCGTCGACCGCGCCCGCCAAGCGCAATCGCTGATGCAGTCGGCGCTGGACCACGGCAACGATCTGGCCGGCATGTTCGGCAAGGGCGTCGATGCGCTGAAGCAGGGGCTGGGCGACGCGCTGAGCATGCTGGGCGTTCCGAAGAACCGCATCGACGACGCGGTCAGCGGCTTCGGCGACAAGCTGAAATCCAAGCTGGACGGCATGGACCTCAGCCAGCTGTCGGTGGACATGCAGGCCACCCAGTCGCAATGGTCGATCGAATCCCACGGGATCGAGCTGGAGATCCAGGACGGCGACCGCAGCGTCCGCATCTCCTTCGCCAAATCGACCCTGGACTTCCGCCGCGACGACCAGCGGCTCCAGGCCTCGCTGGGCAAGGGCGGCGACATGGCGCTGAGCGCCACCGGCATCACCACCACGGCCACCGGCAAGTCCACCGGCATGATCGTCCGCTCCGAAGGCTTCAGCGACGACGAGATCAAGGACATCCTCGGCAAGCTGAACGACATGGCCTCCAAGGCCGGCGGCGACGGGATGAAGGGGCTGGCGGTGCTGAAGCCGACCACCTCCAAGAACGGCGTCACCCACCTGACGCTCGACCTGTCAGCCCCGGTGGACGGGCTGTCAGCCGGCAAGGACGGTGCGGCGGTGAAGGAGGCGGCATCCGCCACAGCCACCAAGCCGAACAGCGTCGACCTCAAGGCCTGAGCCGCCTTTTCGGCAGCCAACTTGTCACAGCGCCGGCCCGGAACCGCCCGGACCGGCGCTTGCCCATGCCGGATGGCTTCATTACAAGCGGACTGATGCCGGCCGGACGGCCGTGCCTCGCCCGTTCCCGGAACCATCGCCCGGACAGAAGCCATGACCGACCGCGACACTCTGCTGGCCCTGAACCAGGCCTTCTACCGCGCCTTCACCAACCGCGACGCCGCCGCGATGGAAGCGCTGTGGGCGGAGACGCTGCCCGTGTCCTGCATCCATCCCGGCTGGACCGCCCTGTTCGGGCGCGATGCCGTGCTGACCAGCTGGCGCGACGTTCTGCGGGCTCCCAACGGCGTCTCCGTCGAGGCCCGGAACGAGCGGGTCACCCTGCATGGTGACACCGCCCTGGTGGTCTGCGAGGAGATGCTGGGGGGCGCCGTCCTGGCCGCCACCAACCTGTTCGCACGGGAAAACGGCAGCTGGCGCCTTGCCCACCATCAGGCCGGCCCCATCGCCCAGGCCCGCGCCGATGTGGAAATTCCCGCCAAGGCGCCGCGCCGCCTGCATTGACGGCGGCAGTACCGCTCACGGCAGGCTTGCCACCTCCGGCCGCGCTTCCAGGCGGCGGACGAGATCGATCACCACACGGTCGGCGGTGACCTGATCGGGATCGCTGTTGGTCAAGGCCACCACGCCCCAGCGATGCGCCTTCGAAAAGGCGATGTAGGCGTTGAAACCGCCGGTGGAGCCGGAATGCCAATGGATCGGCGTTCCATCTCCCGCCCAGGCGACGAACCAGCCGAGCGCCATCGCCCCCGCCCCCAGGCTGCCCGGATCGGCCAGCGTCCGGCCATCGACCTGCACCGTCTGCGCCAGCGCCAGGGTCGCCGATGCGCCGGGGGCACAGCCCTGTCCGCCCGGCCCGGCCGCCCGGCCGGGACAATCGCCCAGATTGGCGGACAGCCAGCGCAGCATGTCGTCGGCGGAGGAATAGAGGCCGAAGGCGGGCAGCATCGCCGGCGCCTCCCAATCCGGCACGGTCCGGCCGCGGGCATGGCCCGCCGCCTTGCGCGCCCGCTGCTCCGCCGTCGGCTGCAGGGTGGTGTCGCGCAGGCCGAAGCGGTCGGTCACCACCCGCCTCAACAGGGCCTCGTAGGACTGGCCGGCCGCGGCGGACAGTGCCTCCCCCAGCACCGCCATCCCGGCGTTGGAATAGCTGAAGCGCACGCCCGGCGGCACCGGCAGATGGTAGCCGGACAGCCACAGCCCAAGCTCGGCGCGCGACAGCGGCTTGTAGGGGTTGCGCGGGTCCTCCAGCCGGCTCCAGGAAAAGCGCGGCGTCTCGGGCACGCTGGGCAGGCCGGCGGTGTGGGTGGCGAGGTCGCGCAGACGGATGCGCAAGCCGTCATAGTCCGGCAGATGGGCAACCTGCACCGGCCCGAGGCGCCGCAGGTGCCGCTCCAGCGGATCGTCGGGCGACAGGCGGCCCTCCCGCACCAGTTCCGCCATGATGGTGCCGGTGAAGGGCTTGGTGAGGGAGGCGATCTGGAACAGCGTGCGCCCGTCCGGCGGGCCGCCATCCGGGCGCCCGGCGTCGCCGCGCCCGACCACCAGCGTCCGGCCGTCGCGGATCACGCCGACGACCAGACTGCCCGCTTCGGCCGGCGGCCGGTGCTCCTCCACGGCGCGGGTCACCAGATCGGTCAGTGCATCGCCGGACGGGCTACCTGAGCCCTCGCCGGAACGGTCGAGACCGATGGCCCCGGTCTGACCGAAGGAAACGCTCGACAGCAGCAGACATAAAACGCCCAAGAGCAGCCTGCGCCGCATACCCGCCTCCGCCCGGCCCTGAAACATCAGGGTCCGGAGAGTGGGGGAGGTCCGGGGGCGGACAGGGCCGCGAAGGGCGATCCGGCGAAAGACGGCGGCGGAGCGGTCAGGGGTACTCCCCGGCCGCTCCCCCTCCCCGACCGGTCAGGCTCCTATTCGGTCTGGCGTTTACGCCGTGGGACGGTCATTCCGTCGGAACGTCGGACTTGGGCGGGCGGCGGTCCTTGACAATGGACAGCGGCACGTCGTCGGCCGCGATCTCCAGGATCGGATGGCCGTCCAGCAGCGACGGGCAGCGCTTGACCTGGGTAAAGGCGAGGAAGAAGTCAGCCCGGCGCCAATCCGGTTCGATGCCGTTGACCAGACGCAGCCAGGGCGGCAGTTCGAACCGGACCGCCAGCGTGTTGCCGCAGACGGTCAGGGTGTACTGCCGCGGCGGCGCGCGCCCGTCATTCTCGCGCTCGACATATTCGATCAGCTCCTGCAGCGCCTCGTGCAGGGAATTGCCCCAGTAATCCAGCTCGAACTTGCCGTCGGCGCCCCGTACGCCTCCGACGAACTGGTTGTAGTACACGTACTGGTTCGGGTGCATGGCGCCCAGCTGCCACGCGTACACCACCGCGACCACGGTCATCGCGGCGGCGAAGCCCTGCCCCAGCGCCCGGCCGCCGCGCTGGCACAGCGTCCACAGCCGGTCGGCGGCGATGGCCGCCATCACCACGAAGGGCGGCACCAGGAACAGGAAATGGCGGATGCCGTTGTAGACCGACGGCCGCATCAGGATGAACAGCAGGATCGGCAGGAACCCCGCCAGCGCCAGCGGGGTGTAGCGCACCAGCGTGAAGGCGCCGGTCCGCCGCCAGCCGCCGCGGGCCAGCCAGATCCCCGCCAGCACCACCGCCGCGGCGACGCCGATCACCACCGCTTCCGGCAGCTTCACCGCCAGATAGACCGGCAGGTACAGGGCGGGCGGATCGTTGGAATGGACCAGCTCGCCCATGAACAGGGTCTGGATGTCGATGGGGAAGTGGGAGACGACGCGCAGCGCCTCCAGCGGGTTGCGCAGCGGCCTCTGCACCACCCAGGGCCAGAAGACGGCCATGATCGCATAGGCGACGGGGATCGCCGGCCACAGGGACAGGAAGGCGCGCCGCGCGTCGGTGAGAGCCCAGCGATGCCCCTCCTGCCGCGTCACCAGCGCGAAATGCAGCGCCATGGCGACGGCCAGATAGAAGCCGGCCAGCACCCCGCCGACACGGATCGCCAGCGTCAGGCCCAGAACCAGACCGAACTTCAGCACCGCGCTGCGGCTGGGCCGCGGCAGCTGTTTCAGGATTCGGGTGGCGAAATAGAGCGTCCACACCATGCCGGCCGCGAACGGCACGTCCTTGGTGTTGTTGAACATGGCGCCGTAATAGACGCCGCTCAGCGACAGCAGCACTGCGGCGATGAATCCGGCACGCGGGCCGGCGAGAAGCCGGGTGTAGCGCCATGTCCCGGCAATGCCCAGCACCCCGACCAGGGCGCAGAGCAGGTGCCGCGTCTCATACTCCTCGAAAGGGGAGAAGGGCACGATGACGGCGGTGACGAGGTCGAACAGGCCGCCGTAATAGGCCAGATCCTTGAAATGGAAGGCAGACCGGTCCTGGAAGAAGCTGGTGTAGTAGGACAGCAGCTTCTTGCCGTAGATGTGCTGAACCTCCTCGTCCGTGCTGATGCCGTAGCTGAGAAAGGTCAGGGCAGCCAGGATCAGCAGCCCCAGCAGCAGCGCGCGCGACAGCCCGTCCCACAGCGCGGCGTCGCCGTGCGGCTGTACGAGGCTGCCGACGGTGATGGAGGATGGTGCGGCGGCTGCGGCCGGGCGGCGGGCGGCGGGCGATCCGCCGACGGCGCCCTCGCCGCCGGTCAGCCGGCGGGTCTCGATGCTCATCGCTGCCGCTCCTGACCCGCCCGCTCCTGCCCCACAGGCTCGCCGAGCGGATCGAGTTCCGCCCCATGCGGATCGTCCGCCGTGCCGAAGCCGTGGGCGGAGCGCACGATGAACAGCGGCCTGCCCTTCACCTCGGCGAAGACGCGGCCCAGATAGTCGCCGATGATGCCCAGCGTGATCAGCTGGATGCCGCCCAGGAACAGCACCGCGACCAGCAGCGATTCGTAACCGGGCACGTCGATGCCGTGGAAAAGCGTGCGGACCAGCCGGATCAGGATATAGACGAAGGCAACGCCCGATACGGCCATGCCGACCAGGCTCCACACCCGCAGGGGGAAGGTGGAGAAGGCGGTCAGACCGTCGAAGGACAGGCGCAGAAGCTTGACGAAGCCCCATTTGGTGTCGCCGCCGGCGCGCTCCCCCTGCTCATAGGGGATGGCGGCCTGACGGAAGCCGACCCAGGCGAAGATGCCCTTCATGAAGCGCGTGCGCTCCGGCATCCGGTTGATGACCTCGACCACGCGGCGGTCCATCAGGCGGAAATCGCCGACCTCGCGCGGAAGCTTGATCTCCGACAGATGGTCGAAGACCCAGTAGAACAGCCGGGCGAACAGCCGGTGCTTCAGGCTCTGGCCGACGCGGGCATGCCGCACGGCGACGACCACGTCGAAGCCCTCGCGCCATTTGGCGATGAAGGCCGGCAGCAGTTCCGGCGGATGCTGCAGGTCGGCATCCATCGGCACCACCGCGTCGCCGGTGGTGTGGCTGAGCCCGGCGGACAGCGCCAGCTCCTTGCCGAAGTTGCGCGACAGGTCGACCACCTTCACCCGCGGGTCGCGGTCATGGACGTCCAGCAGCCGGTCGACGGTGTCGTCGCGGCTGCCGTCGTTGACGCAGACCACCTCCCACTCCATGTCCAGCCCGTCCAGCACCGGGGTCAGCCGGGCGAACAGCGCGTCGATGTTGGGACCCTCGTTGTAGAAGGGGATGACGACCGAAAGGCGTCCGCGCCGCGGGCGGCCTAAACGATCGGTGCCGGGCCGATCGGTGCCGAGCCGGCGTGCGGACGTGGTGCGGGCATCCGAAGAGGCCGCGGAAATGGGCGCGTCGGGAATGGACATGGCCAGCCGTCGGGTCAAAGCGTCATAGACCGGGAGGATGAGGGATCGGCGACGACCCCGGACGGCCGCTGCGCCCTTCGGCATATACCACGATAGCAGGGGATGTTCAAAATGCCTCTCCTGTGACCGCCGCGGCACAAAAAATGGCCGTTCCGCCCGTGAAAGCGCCCACGGGACGGCGGCCAGCGGCCCCACGCAACGGGCAAACATGAAGGGCGTCCGTTTATTCCACGCCCGCCGCCCATTGTCTCCCCTGCGTCACCCGGGGGCTTTCCCGCTGCCGGTCCCCTCGGCCGGCCATACCTGGGCATGTGGCACGCTTCCTGAAACAGGTCGCAGGGGCTGACCTTTCCCCGGTCGCCCCGATCACGCGCTGAGCAGCGACCCTGTGCCGACGGAGGTCCCGACCATGAGCCTTTTCAATCGCTTTTCCGTGGGTTCCAAGATCACGGCGGCCAGCGCCGGCATTCTGGTGTTCCTGGTGCTGATCGGCGGTATCGGCGTGGTGGCCCTGTCCGATGCCGGCGGCGCGGTGGAGACCTACCGGCGGCTCGGCCAGCAGACCAACGAGGCCGGGCGCATCCAGGCCCTGATGCTGGAGATGCGCCAGCAAACCACCCGCTTCCTGCTGACCGGCGATCCGGAGGTCGGCGCGACCGTCCGCCGCCTTGCCGGCGATGCGGCTCAGACCATCGACAAGGCCCGCGGCCTGTTCGCCGACCCGGCCCTGCGGCAGACCGTCGACCAGATGGCGCAGGAGATCGTCCGATATCAGGAGGCCTTCGCCGCGACGATGGATCTGCAGGCCCAGCGCAGCAAGACCATCGCCGAGCTGGACGAGATCGGTCCCAGGCTGGAGGGTGCCCTGGACAACATCATGGACAGTGCCAGTACCGCCGGCGACACCGACGCCGCCTATCTGGCGGGCATGGCGCTGCGCCATATGCTGTCGGCCCGCATCTCGGCCACGCGCTACAGCATCGACGGCTCCCCGGCGCTGGCGAGCCAGACCCGTTCGCAGTTCACCGACGCCGCCAGCCGCGGCGGGGCGATGATGGCGAAGCTGACCGACCTCGACCGCCGCAAGATGGCGATGTCCTACACCGCGATGCTGCGCGTCTACACCACCGGCTTCAACGCCGTGGTCAAGGCGACGACCGAACGCGACCGGCTGGTGACCGAGGTGCTGATCCCCGTCGGCGATTCCATCGCCGCCGAGGCGGAACAGCTGACCGTCGCCAGTGTCGAGCATCAGAAGAGGCTGGGCGAGGAGACCGGCGCCTTCATCACCAAGGCGCTTTCCGTGATGATCGCCGCCTCGCTGGTGGCGGTGGTGCTGGGGCTGGCGACCGCGTTGCTGATTGGCCGCGGGGTGTCGCGCCCGGTGGTGGCGATCACCGACCGGATGACCCGGCTGGCCGGCGGCGACCGCAGCGTCGACATCCCCGGCCTGGACCGCGCCGACGAGATCGGCGGCATGGCCAAGGCCCTGCAGGTCTTCAAGGAGAGCCTGATCGAGAGCGACCGGCTGGCCGCTTCCCAGCGTGCCGATCATGAGGCGCAGCGCAGCCGCGGCGAGCGGATCGACCGGCTGACCCAGGAGTTCGACCGGCTGGTCCTGGCGGCGCTGGGCCGGGTGTCGGCGGCGGCGACGCAGCTGCAGGCGACCGCCCAGACCATGTCCGCCACCGCCGAGCAGACCACCCGGCAGGCCGATGCGGTCGCCAGCGCCTCCCTTGACGCGACCGGCAATGTGGAGACGGTGGCCGCCGCGACCGAGGAGCTGACCGCCTCCATCGCCGAGATCGGCCGGCAGGTGGCCGAGAGCACCCGCATCGCCGGACAGGCGGTCGCCACCGCCGAGAAGACGGACGGCACCGTCCGCGGGCTGGTCGATGCCGCCCAGCGCATCGGCGAGGTGGTGCAGCTCATCACCGACATCGCCAGCCAGACCAACCTGCTGGCGCTGAACGCCACCATCGAGGCGGCGCGGGCGGGCGAAGCCGGCAAAGGCTTCGCCGTCGTGGCGTCGGAGGTCAAGAACCTCGCCAGCCAGACCGCCAAGGCGACCGAGGAGATCGGCAGCCAGATCGCCGGTATCCAGGAGATCAGCCGGCAGGCCGCCGGTGCCATCGCCGAGATCGGCCGGGTGATCGCCGAGATCAACCACATCTCCACCACCATCGCCGCCGCGGTGGAGGAGCAGGGCGCCGCCACCAAGGAGATCAGCCGCAACGTCCAGCAGGCGGCGCGCGGCACCCAGCAGGTGTCCGGCAATATCGCCGGCGTGTCGGAGGCCGCGGCCTCCACCGGCGACGCCTCCCGCGAGGTGCTGACCGCCGCCGACGGGCTGAACCATGAGGCGACCGACCTGCGCGGCTTCGTGTCGCGCTTCCTGTCAGACATGCGGGCGGCGTAAGAAACGGCACCGAACTTCAGCACGGCCGTGACAGTTGTGGCGCCGGCGGGACCCGAAAAGACCGGGTCTTGCCGGCGCCGTTCTATTGCCGGGCAGCCCTGCTCATTTGCCGGGATACATTCCCCTTGCGCCGGGACGCCCCCTTGGGCACATAGGCGCCATGATCCTGACCCCCATCGCCATCGACGACATGCCGAAGGCCATCGCGGCCTTCGACGCCCATCTGGACGGCCATGCCCAAGCGCGCGCCGCCTTCCGCCGGATCGCCGCCACCTGGCCGGTTCGGCCGGAGGAGGAGCCCGGCGGTGGCGTCGATACGCCGGCCCACCGGGCCGACGCGGTCCGGCTGGCCCATGCCCATGGCATCGACACGCTGGACGAGCCTCCCAGCCGTTCCTTCATGTGGGACGGCAAGGTGATCCGCACCGATGTCGAGGCGACGGTGATCGTGCATGAGGTGGCGCACTGGCTGTGCGCGGCGCCGGAGCGGCGCACCTTGATCGATTACGGCCTGGGCCCCGGCCCGGAGACCACCGCCCGCAAGGAGGCGCGCGCCGACAAGCGCCTGTGCTTCGAGGACTGCATGCATGAGGAGCAGCAGACCTCGCTGCTCGGCGTGCTGTGGGAGGTGGAGTTGGGCCAGCCGGGGATCCTGGCCTTCCTGGAGCAGAACTGGATGGAGCATTGGGAGCGGCCGAGCACCGCCGCCTTCTTCATCCGCCATGCCGAGGAACTGTTCACCCGCGGCCTGATCGATGCCGACGGCCGCCCGACGACCGCGCGGCAGTGGGCGGATGCGCGCAAGGGCGTGCTGGTGGGGTAAGCGCAGACTTACCATTGCCCCCACCTATCCTCCCGCTCTCGGCCGACCAAAGGTCGGTCCGATGGCGGGGGAGGATAGGTGGGGGTCTAACTCCGCAAGAACCCCACCACCCTTGTCACCCCACCATCACGCCGCGGTGATGCGGGCGATGAAGGCTTCGATCTCGTGGTCAAGGCGGTTGAAGCTGCGCGACAGCTCTTCCGTGGTGTTCTGCACCGATCCGGCGGAATGGCCGGTGGTCTCGGCGGCCTGCTGGACCAGACGCATCTCCTGCATCACCGCCATGGTGTCGACGGCGGCGCGCTGGGACCGGGCGCTGATGTCGCGGGTGGCGGCATCCTGCTCCTCGACCGCGGCGGCGACGGTGCCGAGCGATTCGTCGACCTGACGGATGGTGCCGACGATGGCGCGGATGGCGCCGACCGCGGCATGTGTCGCAGCCTGCACGGCGGCGATTTCCGCGCCGATCTCTTCCGTCGCCTTGGCGGTCTGGTTGGCGAGGCTCTTCACCTCCTGCGCCACGACGGCGAAGCCCTTGCCGGCCTCGCCCGCCCGTGCCGCCTCGATGGTGGCGTTCAGGGCCAGCAGGTTGGTCTGGCCGGCGATCGACTGGATGAGGCCGACGACCTCCTCGATCTTGCGGCTGGCCTCGCTCAGGCCCTGGACGATGCTGTCGGTGCGGCCGGCCTCCTCCACGGCACCACGGGCGAGCTGCGCCGACTGGCTGATGGAGCGGGTGATCTCGTCGATGGAGGCGCGCAGCTGCTCGGCCCCGGCGGCCACGCTCTCGACCTCGCTGGTCGCCTCCTGCACCGAGTGGGCGACGCTGTCGCTGTGGTGGCTGGTCTGCTTGGCGTTGTCGAGCATCGAGTTGGCTTCGTTGCGCATCGACGTGGCGGACCGCACCACTTCGCCCATCATCGCCTTGACTGACGCCTCCAAGTCGTTGGCGAGCGCCGACATCGCCTGACGCCGTTCCTGGTCGTTGCGGATGCGCATCGCCTCCTGCTCGCGGGACAGCTCCTGCACCCGGATGGCGTTCTCCTTGAACACCTGGACGGTGCGGGCCATCTGGCCGATCTCGTCACCGCGCTCCGCGGCGGGAATGTCGGCCTCCAGGTTGCCGCGGGCAAGCCGTTCCATCACGTCGGTCAGGCGCACGATGGGACGGGCGATGTTCATGCCGATGAACAGCGCCACACCCACCGTCACCAGCAGCGCGCCACCGGCCACCAGCATGAAGGCCTGGGTCGTGTTGTCGACCGATGCATTGACCTGCGCATACGCGTCGGTGGAGACCTTCCGCTTGTAGTTCAGATAGTCCCGGCTGGTCGTCTGCAGGCGGGTGTAGGCCGACTGCACTTCCTGCAGGAAATCCAGCGGATCGACGCCCATCTTCAGCAGGTCGAGGAAACTTCCCACCTTCGCCAGATAAGTGGCGGCGTCGCTGCCGAACCGCTCGAAATACTTCGCCTCCTCGTCGGTTTCGGCGGTGGCGCCCTTCAGCAACTCCGCCTGCCCCTTCAGCTTGTCGAGCTGCCCGTTGAGGGCCTTCATCTCCTCATCCACCGCCTTGGGCGAGGCGTTCGCGCTGCTGAGGATCACGGTCCGGTACATGCCGGCGTGGGCCACCGTCAAGGTGTCGGTCATTCCCTGGATCTCCGCCTCCCGCGTGAAGGAGCGGTTGAACAGGGCATCGAGCAGGGTCGACTGCTGGGTAATCGCCGACCAGCCGAGCACCGCGATCACCAGCATGCCGATGATCGCGGTCGTCGCCGGGATGGCCATCTTGACGGGGATGTGGAAGTTGTTGAGGAGGGTCATGGGGCACCTGCGTCGGCCGCCGGTCCGTGGCGCGAACCATCGGGCATGGCATTGAGGCGAAGGAGCGGAGGGCGGCCGCGCGACGCCGGCGGCACCATCGGCACCGCCCTGCGCTCCGCCATCGCCGCACCGCTCTGCGATACGTGGTTGGAACGAACTTCCTGTCCGGGTCCTGATCCGGGACGGCCCGCCCGCCGGCACGACCGCCACCGCGACATCTCATCCCGAAAATCTTTTGCAATGATTAACGGCGCTTCTTTTGACAGGATCTTTGATCTGTCACAATCGTCCGCCATTTTTCCGGCATATTCCCGGATGCTTGTCTCTGACATACTATCATATGCGCCAGAACAGGCCGCTTTTCTATTGTCCGGAGCAGGCCCGGTGGAATGCCGCCACGCCCGCGATGGACTCTCCTTTTCCGTGTTTTTCATGAACAAGAGAAAGCCTCAGAGCAGCATCAATGCTTCGGAAATCATACAATTAGAGGCTAACAGGATTTTCCTGTCGCTTCAATGGCGCGCATTCCGGGCATACCGCCGCATGCGGCGCATGGATCGCCGCCACCTCCCGTCACATGCCTGACGGTGACCAGAAAGTCGTCTTCGAGTATTTTCAAGGATATGTCAAATAGCCGCACCGGCGGCGCGGGCCGGCTCAGCCCGCGGCCGACACCATGAAGGCGACGGAGATCGACACCGGCGACAGCAGGGTGGAGATCAGCAGCGACATCGACACCACGTCCCGCCCGGCATTGTAGCGCTCGGCGAAGACATAGGCGTTGATGCCGATGGGCAGGGCCGCGGCGGTCACGGCGGGGGCGACCCACACCGGAGGCAGGTCGAAGACATGGGTGGCCAACAGCCAGGTCAGCAGCGGGTGCAGCCCCGTCTTCAGCAGGGCCACGACCGTCGCCGGAAGCACCGCGCCGGAAGCCGGGCTGAGCGCCAGCGACGCGCCCAGCGTGAAGCAGGCGCAGGGAAGCACCGTCTGCGCCAGCATGGTGAAGCTCTTCATCACCATGGGCGGGATCGGCAGATGGATCAGGTTGGCCGCCAGACCGAGGATGACCGACACCACCAGCGGGCTGGCCAGCGTCGCCTTGGCCGCCCCCAGCGTCGCCTGCACCGGACGCCCGGACCGGCCGCCGCGCACCGACCGCTGGGTTTCCGCCAGCATGGTGGCGGAGGTGAACAGCAGCGGCGACTGGAAGACGATCAGCAGCATCACCGGCACCGCCACCGTCGGTCCATAGGCCTCCATGATGATGGGCGAGCCGAGAAGCGCGATGTTCGAAAAGGAACTGGCGAGGCCGATGGGCGCGATCTGCTCCCGCCGGCCCGCCATCCGCATCCACAGCCCGCCCACCAGGAAAACCGCCACCGCCGCGATGTAGAAGGACCCCAGAACCGCCCATTCCAGCGGATCGGGGATGTCCGCCCGCGCCATGTTGGAGAACAGCAGCGCCGGCAGCGCATAGATGCCGAGGAAACGGGAAAGCCCCTGGACCATCGCATTGCTGAAGCCGCGGTAGCGTGCCGCCCAGAAGCCAAGGGCGATCAGGCCGAACATCGGCAGGACGATCTGGAAAATCAGCGACATGGACGCGGCACCGTGTGGGCGGGATCGGCCGGGCGGACCGGCGATGCGGGGGCTTTCCTTTACACCGGCCCGCTCATTCGGCGGGAACGATCTCCAGCGGCGGAACGCCCAGCACATCCACCAGGGTGGCGCCGGCCTCGATCTGCTCGGTCCACTGGCGCTCGCGCTCCAGCAGGGCGAGGCTCTGGGTCAGGGCGGCGTCGGCGAAGGTCAGCGGCACGACCACCACCCCATCCTCGTCGCCCAGGATCAGGTCGCCGGGGTTGACCGGCACGCCGCCGATGGCCGCGGTGACGTCCATCTTGCCGCCGAAATTCTTGTGCGGGCCACGGGCGACGGCCCCCTTGGCAAAGACCGGCAGGCCGAGCCCGCGGATCTCGTGCAGGTCGCGGACGGAGCCGTCGACCACCAGCCCGCCCAGCGCCCGGCGCTTGCAGCAGCGGACCACCCATTCGCCGGCCAGCGCCACGTCGTCCAGGCCGCCGCCGGCCACCACGACCACGTCGCCCGGATCGGCGAGGCTGACGGCATGGTGAACCATGCTGTTGTCGCCCGGCATGGTGACGACGGTGCGGGCCTGACCGCAGATGCGCATGCCCGGCACCATCGGCTTGATCCGCGAATCCATGCTCTGGCAGCGGTTCAGCGCGTCGGAGGCGACGCTGCTGGGCACCGACGACCATTTGGCGAGAGCGTCGGTCGACAGCCGGCGATACTCGACGAGATAGCGTTGCATGGCCATGGCGGGGGTCCTTTCTTCGGTCTGGTCTTCGTGTCTGGATCGGGGTCGGAGGAGGCGTGGAGGGCGGCGGCGGTTCCCGCGTCGGTCGGTCCCGGAACCGGCCGCCCCCGACAAGGTGGCCCCGCCCGCCTTGCGTCCGGGCGGGCGGGGCCGGCGCTCCGGCCAGGCGACCGGAATGTCGTTATGCGGGAAGGTTTCAGGACTTCAACGCGCTTTTCCGCGGATCATCGGCGATCGGCACAACCCCCGGCGCTTTAGACGCCATTTATTTAGATTTTGAAGTGTACCCGCATAAGCGGTCATACGCAAGGAGGTTGACAATCTGTAAATACGTCATAGGAAATTTCGTCCCGCTTTGCGGGATATCTCAACTTGGACCGCGCCCGAGACGTGAAATTATAAGGCAGTCGCCACGAAGGCTCCGCCACTTCACAACTGACGCGGCAGCCCGGGGTGACTGGATGGAGTCGGCGAAGCGCGCCGATGTGTAAGCCGGCACCGACGCCTACAATTGTATGATGATGGAGGTTCGACTTGGCGCAATCTACGGATAGGCCATCACGGCCATGGCCCGGCAACGGCGGCGGGGCGGATGGGCGACGATGGCGGGCGGAAATCGGCAGGCGCCGGAAATGCGAAAGGCCGGCACCCGAAGGTCCGGCCTTTTGAAATCGCATGCTCCAGCGCAAAGGCTGGAGGAAACTGGAGCGGGCGAAGGGATTCGAACCCTCGACCCCAACCTTGGCAAGGTTGTGCTCTACCCCTGAGCTACGCCCGCGCTCCGTACCGTCGTTCAGCATCAGCAGCGTGTCTGCCGTCCGGCGGTGTGCGGCGGACTATACTCATCGGCCGACGCAATGCAAGCGCCTTGTTTCAGTTTTTTCACCGGCTGGACGATTTTCCGCACGCCCGGTACAAGGGCTGTCATGGACACCGCATCGACCTCCCTTCCGGATCAGGCGGCGCCGCTGCCGACCTCGCCGGACCAGTTGCTGGCGCGGCTCGACGCGCTGGGCATCCAGGCAACCACGCACAGCCACCCGCCGCTGCACACGGTGGAGGAGAGCAAGGCCCTGCGCGGCGCCCTGCCCGGCGGCCATTGCAAGAACCTGTTCCTGAAGGACAAGAAGGACCAGCATTGGCTGGTGGTGGCGCTGGAGGACGCCAGGGTCGACCTGAACCGGCTGGACAAGGCGATCGGGTCGGCGCGGCTGTCCTTCGCCTCGGCCGACCGGCTGTGGCGCATCCTAGGGATCCGGCCGGGATCGGTCACGCCATTCGCCCTGGTCAACGACACCGACCACAAGGTGCGCGTCGTCCTGCAGAAGGCGATGATGGAGCATGACCTGCTGAACTACCATCCGCTGTTGAACGACCGCACCACGGCAATACGGCGCGACGACCTGCTGCGCTTCATCCGCGCCTGCGGGCACGAGCCGGCGATCGTCGAGTTCGGCCGCGCGGAAGAGTGACCGGCCGAGCGGCGGTTTCCACGCAATGCTTGCTTGAGCCGCCTTGCGCGCTCACATATGTCGGCAACGACGAGGATCCGGGGACCGCTACGGCCGGATCGGCAACTCCATGGCCCACCGGGATGTCCTAATGGGCCAGGCATCACCAACGGGACCGAAACACGCCATGTTCTCCATGCCCCCCGCCAACGGGTCCAAGCCCGCCGCTCCCGCAGCCTCCGGTGCCGCTGACGTCGTCAAGGACAGCAGCGACCGCGCCTTCATGGCCGACGTGATCGAGGCCTCGCGCGACGTTCCGGTGATCGTCGATTTCTGGGCGCCCTGGTGCGGCCCCTGCAAGCAGCTGGGCCCGATCATCGAGAAGGTGGTGCGCGCCGCCAAGGGCGCAGTGCGCCTGGTGAAGATCGACACCGACGCCAACCCGATGATCGCCTCGCAGCTGCGCGTGCAGTCGATCCCCGCGGTCTACGCCTTCTTCCAGGGCCGCCCGGTCGACGGCTTCATGGGCGCCCTGCCCGAATCGCAGGTGAAGGCCTTCGTCGACAAGCTGCTGGCGCTGGCCAAGCAGGCCGGCGTCGGCGGCGGGGCCGGTGACCTGCTGGAGGAGGCCTTCGCCCAGGCGAAGGAGCTGATGGAGGGGGGCGACCTGCAGGGCGCGCTCGACCTCTACAGCCAGATCATGCAGGCGGAGCCGGAGAACGCCCAGGCCTATGCCGGGATCATCCGCTGCCTGATCGCCGCCGGCGACCTGGAGAACGCCAAGCAGATGCTGGCCCAGGCCCCCGAATCCATCGCCAAGGACAAGGAGCTAGCCAACGTCCGCGCCGCGCTCGACGTGGCGGAGCAGGCGTCCAACGCCGGCCCGATCCCGGAGCTGATGGAGAAGGTCGCCCACGACCCGAACGACCATGCCTCGCGCTTCGACCTCGCCATGGCCCTGTTCGCCGCCGGCAAGCGGGAAGCGGCGGTGGACGAGCTGCTGGAGATCTTCAAGCGCGACCGGACCTGGAACGAGGACGGCGCCCGCAAGCAGCTGGTGAAGTTCTTCGAGGCGTTCGGCCAGACCGACCCGCTGACGGTGAAGACCCGCCGCCGGCTGTCGACCATGATGTTCAGCTGACGCTTTTACGGACACGGGACGGCTGTTCCACCGGCGAAGGGGTTCTATCTGATTGGCATGACCAGGAACCCAACCAGAAACCCCTTCGACCCGGATTTCGCCCAGCTTCCGGGGATGCTGCCGATCTTTCCCCTGGCCGGCGTCCTGCTGCTGCCGCGGGCAAGGTTGCCGCTGAACATCTTCGAGCCGCGCTACCTCGCGATGGTCGAGGACGCGCTGGGCAGCGGCCGCATGATCGGCATGGTCCAGCCGCTCGACCCCGCCGGGCGGGAGCGGGAGCCGGCCGTCTATGACTGCGGCTGTGCCGGCCGTATCACCAGCTTCGCCGAGACCGACGACGGCCGTTTTCTCATCACCCTGACCGGCGTCGCCCGCTTCGAGATCGGGCGGGAGGTGGAGGGCGCGCGCGGCTACCGGCGGGTGGTTCCCGACTGGCGCCCCTTCCGCGCCGACCTGGAGCATGAAGCCTGCGGCGACATCGACCGCAGCCGTCTGCTCGGCGCGCTGAAGAGCTATTTCCGCGTCCAGGGCCTTTCGGTCGATTGGAAGTCCATCGAATCGACGCTGGACGAGCGGCTGGTCAACTCGCTCGCCATGATCTGCCCCTTCACGCCCGGCGAGAAACAGGCGCTGCTGGAGGCCCCGACCCTGGCGGAACGCGGGAAGCTCTTGATCGGGCTGGTCGAGATGGCCATTCTCGACAGCCATGACGGGGACGGTCCGCCGCCCAAGCATTGATCCTTACCTTAGACGATTGCGAGACACGACATGGCGACGCCCGAGGACAAGAGCAGCGAATCGAAAACCAGCGCCCGGGTCGACCCGAAGCTGCTGGAAATCCTGGTCTGTCCGCTGACCAAGGGTCCGCTGCGCTACGACGCCGAACGCGGCGAGCTGGTCAGCGAGCGCGCCGGGCTGGCCTATCCGATCCGTGACGGCATCCCGATCATGCTGATCGACGAGGCCCGCAGCCTGGACAAGGCGGGGGCGTCGCGATGAGTGAGGAAGGGTTCGGCACGGTCCACTGGCCGACCGAGATCCGCCTGAAGAAGGAGGAGAAGCGGCTGGAGGTCGATTTCGACGACGGCCGGACCTTCTCCTACCCGGCGGAGTTCCTGCGCGTCGTCAGCCCCTCGGCCGAGGTGCAGGGCCACAATCCCAGCCAGAAGCAGACCGTCGCCGGCCGCCGCCATGTCGGCATCATGCGGGTCGAGCCGGTCGGCAACTACGCCGTCCGCATCGTCTTCGACGATCTGCACGACAGCGGCATCTACACCTGGAAATACCTCTACGAAATCGGCACCGAACAGGAGACTCTGTGGGCCGAGTATCTAGAGGAGTTGCAAGCCAAGGGCCTGAGCCGCGACCCGCGGCGGTAGGGTACAGGTCCCTCTCCCGCCCCGGGAGAGGGTGGCCGCGAAGCGGCCGGGTGAGGGGTGATCCAAGAGTCCTGAACCGCATGGTTCCTTGGATCACCCTCACCCTTCCCAAGCTTCGCTTGGGCCCCTTCCCTCTCCCGGGGCGGGAGAGGGACATCACCTCACTTCCAGATCGGTTTCCCGCTGCCCGGCAGGCCGTAGAGGTCCCATTTCCGGCTGACCTTCTCCACGACCTCCTCGGTCATGTGCAGCTTCTCACCCCATTCGCGCTTGGTCTCCGGCGGCCACTTGTTGGTGGCGTCCAGGCCGACCTTGCCGCCCAGGCCGGATTCCGGGCTGGCGAAGTCGAGATAGTCGATCGGCGTGCCTTCGATCACCGTGATGTCGCGCGCAGGGTCCATGCGGGTGGAGATCGCCCACATCACGTCCTTCCAGTTCCGCGCGTCGATGTCGTCGTCCACGACGATCACCCACTTCGTGTACATGAACTGGCGCAGGAAGGACCAGACGCCCATCATCACGCGCTTGGCGTGGCCCGGATACGCCTTCTTCATGCTGACCACCGCGATGCGGTAGGAGCAGCCTTCCGGCGGCAGCCAGAAATCGACGATCTCCGGAAACTGCTGGATCAGCAGCGGGATGAACACCTCGTTCAGCGCCTCGCCCAGCACCGACGGCTCGTCGGGCGGGCGGCCGGTGAAGGTGGACAGATAAATCGGCTTGCGCCGCATCGTCATCGCGGTGACGGTAAAGACCGGGAAGGGCTCGACCGAGTTGTAATAGCCGGTGTGGTCGCCGTAGGGTCCCTCGTCGGCATACTCGTCCAGGCTGACATGGCCTTCCAGGACGATTTCGGCCTGGGCCGGCACCTTCAGCGGCACCGTCTTGCACTCCACCAGCTCCACCTTCTTGCCGCGCAGCAGGCCGGCGAACTGGTATTCCGACAGGGTGTCGGGCACCGGCGTCACCGCGGCCAGGATGGTGCCGGGGTCCGCCCCCAGCACGACGGCGCAGGGCAGCGGCTCGCGTTTCCCACTGGCGGCCCAGCGGTGATGGTGCTGGGCACCGCCGCGGTGCTTCAGCCAGCGCATGATGGTCTTGTTCTTCCCCAGCACCTGCATGCGGTAGATGCCGAGGTTGAAGTCGTCCTCGCGCTTGCCCGTGGGCCCCTTGGTGACCACAAGCGGCCAAGTGATCAGCGGCGCCGGCTCGCCCGGCCAGCAGCCCTGCACCGGCAGGCGGCCGAGGTCGATGTCGTCGCCGGTCAGCACCACCTCCTGGCAGGGTGCCGAGCCGACGGTCTTCGGCTTCATCGACAGCACGGTCTTGGCGAGCGGAATCAGCTCCAGCGCCTCGCGAAAGCCACCCGGCGGCTCCGGCTGCTTCAGGAAGGCCAGCGTCTCGCCGACGGCGCGCAGCTGGTGCGGCTCGCGGTCCATGCCCCAGGCGACCCGCTCCACCGTGCCGAACAGGTTGACCAGCACCGGCATCTCCGAGCGCGTGCCGTCGGCCTTGATGACATTCTCGAACAGCACCGCCGGGCCGTTCTCGGCCAGCAGGCGGGTCTGGATCTCGGTCATCTCCAGCACGGTGGACACCGGTTCCTTCACCACCACCAGCCGCCCCGCCTTCTCCAGCCGGTCGATGAAGTCACGCAACGAGGTGTAGGGCATCGCAGGGGGTCCAGTGTGTGGGTGGTGCGTCCGAAACGGACGATAACCTTCAACTCGGCGGCCGGTCCGTCAAGTGCGGCGGAGGCCGATTCAAAAACAAAACCCCTCCCCACCCCCGGCGGACCAAGGGTCCGGCCGGAAGCGGGAAAGGGGCTTCGTCACAGTTCATGAACCGGGGTGCGAGACCCGGCCCGGGATCAGTACATGTGCTGGCCGCCGTTGACCGACAGGGTCGAGCCGGTCATGAAGCCGTTGTCGTCGTCGACGAGGTACAGCACCGCCTTGGCGATCTCCGAGGCGCGGCCAAGGCGGCCGACCGGGATGCGGGCGACGATCTTCTCCAGCACGTTCGGCGGCACCGCGCGCACCATGTCGGTGTCGATGTAGCCGGGGGCGATGGCGTTGACGGTGATGCCCTTGGCGGCACTCTCCTGCGCCAGCGCCTTGGTGAAGCCGTGGATGCCGGACTTCGCCGCGGCGTAGTTGACCTGACCGTACTGGCCGGCCTGGCCGTTGACCGAGCCGATGTTGACGATGCGGCCGAAACCGCGCTCGCGCATGCCGTCGATGACATTGCGGCACATGTTGAAGCAGGAGGACAGGTTGGTGTGGATCACCTTCTCCCACTGCTCGTAGGTCATGCGGTGCATCACGCCGTCACGGGTGATGCCGGCATTGTTGATGAGAACATCGACCGGGCCCAGGTCGGACTCGATCGCGGCGATACCCTTCTTGCAGGCGTCGAAATCCGCGACGTCGAACTTGTAAGTCGGGATACCGGTGCGGGCGGTGAACTCCTCGGCCGCCTGATCGTTGCCGGCATAGTTGGCGGCGACCTTGTAACCGGCATTCTTCAGGGCGACGGCAACCGCCTCGCCGATGCCGCGGGTGCCACCAGTGACGACTGCAACACGAGCCATAGTTTTTCTCCCCAGATTTAGTGATGGTTGGTTGGTTTCTTTGACTTTTTATTGTTGGGCACGGGACTCCCTCCGCAGGTCCGGCGGATGTCCCAGGCCTTCAGGCGAAGCGGGCCGCTTCCATTCTGGAAAGCGGCCCGTTCGGTATCTCAGTCGCGCTGGACGCAGAGGGCGATGCCCATGCCGCCGCCGATGCACAGGGTGGCGAGGCCCTTCTTGGCGTCGCGCTTCTGCATTTCATACAGCAGCGTGGTCAGCACGCGCGCGCCCGAGGCGCCGACCGGGTGGCCGAGCGCGATGGCGCCGCCGTTGACGTTGACCTTGCCGGTGTCCCAGCCGAGATCCTTGTTGACCGACAGCGCCTGGGCGGCGAAGGCCTCGTTCGCCTCGATCAGGTCGAGGTCGTCGACGGTCCAGCCGGCCTTCTCCAGAGCCTTGCGAGAGGCCGGGATCGGACCGGTGCCCATGATGGCCGGATCGACGCCGGCGGTCGCCCAGGAGACGATGCGGGCCAGCGGGGTGACGCCGCGCTTGGCCGCATTCTCCGCCGACATCAGAACCAGGGCGGCGGCGCCGTCGTTGATGCCCGAGGCGTTGCCGGCGGTCACCGTGCCGTCCTTCGAGAAGGCCGGGCGCAGCTTGGCCAGCGACTCCGCCGTGGTGCCGTGCTTGGGATACTCATCGTCCGACACGACGACATCGCCCTTGCGGCCCTTGATGGTGACCGGGACGATCTCGTCCTTGAAGCGGCCGGCCTTCTGGGCGGCCTCGGCCTTCTGCTGGCTGGCGGCGGCGAAGGCGTCCTGCTCCTCGCGGGTCAGCTGCCACTTCTGGGCGATGTTCTCGGCCGTGTTGCCCATGTGGTAGCCATGGAAGGCGTCGGTCAGGCCGTCGCGCAGCATGGTGTCGAGCAGCTCGGCGGAGCCCATCTTGGTGCCGTTGCGCAGGTGCATGACGTGCGGCGCGAGGCTCATGCTCTCCTGGCCGCCGACGACCATGATGTCGGCGTCGCCGTTCTTGATCGCCTGATAGCCGAGCGCGACGGAACGCAGGCCGGAACCGCAGAGCTGGTTGATGCCGATGGCGGTCGCCTCCACCGGGATGCCGGCGTTGACGGCGGCCTGGCGGGCCGGGTTCTGGCCCTGACCGGCGGTCAGGATCTGGCCCAGGATGACTTCGTCCACTTCCGCCGCGTCGGTCTTGGCGCGGGCCAGCGCTTCGCGGATCGCGACCTCGCCCAGGACGTGGGCGGGAACGGTGCTGAGGGCACCGTTGAAGCTGCCGATGGGCGTACGGGCGGCACCGGCGATGACGACTTCGGTCATTGAACGCTCCTCGAAATAGGACAGTTTTATTATAGCGCTGGTGGGACGCTCGGAGTGATTGTTACCTTAAGTCGGGCAATGTGACGGGTGCAAGCTGGCCGAAGGTCGCGGCGCTAACCTGTCGCAGCAAGCCATTCGGCCAGCGGATTCCACACTCCGGTCTCGGCGCCGGCGCTCACCACCATTCCGATATGTCCCAGCGGCGGGCGCAGAATCCGGGCGGCGGGAATCGCGGCGGACAGCGCCAGGGCCGAGGCTGGCGGGACGATGCGGTCGCGCTCCGGGATCAGGGCCAGGGTCGGCACGCGGATGGAGGCCGGATCGACCGGCAGGCCCGCGACCATCCAGGCGCCGGCCATCGTGTCGTTGCGCCCGTACCAGCCGGCCAGCGCATCGCGCGCCACCCCGGCGACCAGGGGCACCCCGTCGTTCAGCCAGTCCTCCAGCGCAACGAAGGCCGCGGCGGCGCGGGACTCCGGCGCCATGCGGGCGAAACTGCCGAACTTCTTCAGGGCCAGCAGCGGGTCGAGCTGGGCGAACAGCGCCTGCAGCGCGTCGGTCGGCAACTCGCCCCAACGCTCCAGCGCCGGTCCCCAGGGCTGGATGAAGGCCGCCACCCGGCGCGCCGTGGCCGCGTCCTCCGCATGGAAATCCCAGGGCGTTGCCATCAGCCCCAGCCCGGCGAGCGAGCGCGGCCGGCGCTGCGCCAGCGCCGCGGCCAGCAGCCCGCCCATGCAGTATCCCACCACCGGAACCGGCCGCCCCACAGCCTCCACCACCGTGTCCAGCGCGCGTTCCAGCCGGCCGGCGATGTAGTCGGTCAGGGTGAAGCGGCGCTCCAGCGGCCCCGGCCTGCCCCAGTCCAGCAGAAGCGGCCGGAAGCCGCGTGCCGCCAGCCAGCGCATCAGGCTCTTGTCCCGCGACAGGTCGAGGATATAGGCGCGGTTGACCAGCGACGGCACGAACAGAACCGGACGCCCGCCGGGTTCATCCCCGTAATCCAGCAGGCGCGATCCGCCCTCGGTCCAGACCACCGGCGGGTCGGGCAGGTCGCGGACATAGGGGTGCCGGCGGTAGCGCTCGATCCCGGTCAGGACCGCGTCGATGCGGCGGCGGATCTCGCGGTCAACCTCCCGGCTCAGCCGGTCGTCGCCGCCGGGTCCCACGGCGCCCTGCAGCCGGTCGGCCTGCGACATTTCGTCCCTCAGCGCCGCCGCCCGCGCCCTCAGCGCCGGATTCCAGGGCAGCGAGCCGTTCCTCAAGAACGGCAATGCGGCCGAGGAGCTGAGCAAGCTGCCGAGCGCCGCCGTCAGATGCAGCCCCAGCGGCCGCGGCCCCATGCGAAGGGGCGTCCCGTCCGCCCGCCTGCCCGTTTTCCCCGTCCTGTCCTGTGGGCGCTCGCTCATCGGAAGGCCGTCCGTTCTGGGGAGAGGCGTTGTGGAAGAAGGGGGCCGGACGGGGATCCCAGCCGCTGCCGGGCATCCCGGCGCCGCCAAATCCGAACCCGGCCGGTCCGAAGGCGAAGGGAGCCACGGCCGCCATCCCCTGCCCCATCATCTGGAACATCCGGGCCATCATGTCCGCCGTCTCGGGGTCGGCGGCGCTCGCCGTCCACTGGTCCTGCCACAGGTCCAGGTAGCGGCGCGCCAGCGATTCGTAGGAAGGCGGATCGGATGGGGGATCTGGTTGCGACGGGTCGGCCATGGGCGGATTATAAGGGCGGCGGGGCCGGATTGACCAGCGCGGCATGGCTCCCCACCTGACCTTTCGGGTATCGTCGGAGGCTGTCCGGGCGCGCCCCGCCTCGCCGTCCGTGCAGCGCGTCACACCGCAACCGCGGCGCTATGCCGCGGCGCAACGCTGGACAAATTGCTATCCCTTCGAGTAGTCCTAAGGACGGAACAATTTCCGCCGCCTGTCCCCATATTCTGGAACATGATGGTTCTGGAACACGTCCCTTCTTGAAAGAGTCCGCGATGGCCGACAAGGAAGACCAGAAGTCCGCTCCGATCACGATCAAGAAGTACGCCAACCGGCGGCTCTACAATACCGCCACCAGCAGCTACGTCACGCTGGACCATCTCTGCCAGATGGTGAAGGACGGGCTGGACTTCGTGGTCTATGACGCCAAGACGGGCGAGGACATCACCCGCTCCGTCCTGACCCAGATCATCGTGGAAGAGGAGAGCAAGGGCCAGAACCTGCTGCCCATCAGCTTCCTGCGCCAGCTGATCGGCTTCTACGGCGACAACATGCAGTCGGTCGTGCCGCGCTATCTGGAATATTCGATGCAGGCCTTCTCCCGCAATCAGGAGCAGATGCGCGACTATTTCCAGAACACGCTGGGCGGCATGTTCCCGTTCGGCCGGCTGGACGAGGTCAGCAAGCAGAACATGGCGATGTTCGAACGCGCCATGCGCATGTTCACGCCCTTCGGCGTCGCCGGTGCTCCGGACGATGCGGCCGGCCAGCAGCGCCCGGCCGGCCAGCCGGGTGCCACCACGCCCCACGCTCCGGCTGCGGCCGGCGCCACCTTCGACGAGTTGCAGAAGCAGATCGACGAACTGCAGAAGCAGATCGCCAGCATCGCCAAGCCGGCCGGAAAGACGGACGCGAAGTAAGCGGTCGGCATAAGGTTCCAGCGGACCGGCGGCACGGAAGGCGGGGTCATACCCCGCCTTTTTCATTGCGCCAGCCGGACGGGGCGCGCAGGCTTGGAGGCGTGCATAGAGAGGGCACCTTCTCGTCCACGGTGCCGGTCCAGCGGCTCTGCCGCTTGGGGCGCTCCGTCCAACCGTCAGGAGGGAACCGACCATGACCACCGAACTGACCGTTTCAATCACCCTGGCCAGCGACGATCCGCGGGAGGTTTCCCGGTTCGAGGACATGCTGCGCGACTGGCTCGACCATCAGCCGGGCGTCGCCGGGATCGCCATCGCCGACCGCGGCAACGATCTGGCGACCGAGAACATCTGGCGCGCCGCCCGCAAGGCCACCTTCGGCCCGGCGTTGAAGAACCCCTTCGCGCCCTGACGGGCCGATTTCAGCAGCGATCAGCCCCTGAACAGGTGCGGGACCATCGCCCAATCCGGGCCGCCGCCCAGGCCAAGCCGCGGATCGGCCGATTCCCGCACCCCCATGCCCAGGCACTTGTCGCCGACGATCCAGGCATGCAGGACGGCGCGGGTATCCTCCTCGCGGAAGCAGGACGGGGTTTCCAGCCACACCGCCCCATGGGCGGCGACGTCCGCGCCGATCTCCGGCCCGTCGTCCGCCACCACCGTGCCGTGCTCCACGACGCGGGTCGGCGCGCCGTCCAGCCCGTGGAAGGCCCGCACCGTCACCTTGTCCGCCCCGGGAAGGCCGCTGGGGTCCAGCGCCGCACGGCACAGGTTGGGATGGCGCGGGTACAGTGACGACAGCACCGCCAGCAGGCCGTGGTTCGACCACAGCCAGCACCACAGCGGCGACAGCACGCTCATGCCGCTGCTGCGCAGCCGCTGCAGGAACCCGTCGTCGGCCAGCCCGTCCCAGGGATAGAGCTTCGCCAGCCAGGAGATCGCCTGCCCCTCGTCGTCGAGGAAGCGCCGGCCGTCCCAGGCGATGGAATGCAACGGCAGCAGCCGGGTGTCGATGCCGGCCTCAGCCGCGGTGGCGGCCAGATAGACCAGTTCGCCCTCGCGCACCGGGTCGGGGGTGGCGCAGGTCGCATGCATGCGCCCGCGGCCGGGCACGCCCACCGCCATCTCCTCCCACCGCTCCACCAGCGCCTCGTGCAGGCCGTTGAACTGGTTGGCGTCGGGGGCCATCGCCTCGCGCCAGTTGCGCTGGATGATCGAGGCGGCGAACAGCCCCTCGCCGGTGTCATAATTGCAGCCCAGCAGCTTGATGCTGTCGCGCCCGTCATAGGCCAGCGTCAGCCGGCCGGCGAGCCCGCCGGCCCGTTCGTTGCGCCGCCCACCGGCCCAGTAATCGGTCCAGGACGCCTCCAGCATGCGCGCCAGATCGCCGCGGATGCCGAGGGCGGCGAACAGCTTGTGCTCCACCACATGGCGCACGGCGACGGCGATCATGCTGTGCAGTTCGTCCGCCACGCTCTCGATCAGGTCGATCTGCGAGGCGGTGAATTCATAGACGGTGTCCTCCCGCCAGCCGGCCCCGGCCGACATGGCGCGCACACCATAGGGATATTTGCGGAGACCCGGGCGCCAGTCGGCCCGCGGCTTCATCGTCGTCCTGCGCATGCCCGTTCCGATCCGCTGCGTATCAGAACCGGGGGGCCGGGCGGCACGCGGCGGCAAGGGACCGGCGCATGGATGAGATGACGGGCGGCGGGCTGGTCAACTGTCCACTGGGCAACGCTCTACTCCGGGGAGGCCAATCCGAGGAAGACGCGGATGCTCGCGACGCAATCGCTGCGGCGCAAACACGGCCTTGCGTATGTAACCCGCCGCGCCGCGCCGCGCCAGCACGCATCCGCGGCAGCGTCCCCCAATCGCGCGGTGGACTGAAAACGCAACGGACCGCCGCGACGCGGGGCCGCAGCGGTCCGTTCCGGTATTCGTCAGGATGTCGGCCGGAAAAGCGTGCTCAGATCAGGCCCGCCGAGGGACGGTGGGCGAGCGAGCGCATCGCCCACAGCGCCAGACGGCCGCGCCGCGGCTTCATCACCGCCGCCGGCCTGATCGGGGCCGCCGCCGCAAGCGCGGGCACCAGGGCCGGCAGGTCGTCCTGCGCGCTGCTGCCGAGGCGCCTGATCCGGCGGGCGGCCAGAACGATGCGCAGCACCTCTTCTTCGGACACCGCACGGCGGGCCGGGCCGGCGGCGAGGCTCGCCGCCTCGCACAGGGCCGCCCGTTCGGCCAAAAGCCCGGTCAGGCCCTTGGCAGCCGCCGTCAATGCAGCTTCATCGTATAGGGCGAGGACAAGCGTCCTCAACCCGTGTTCCATCCGTGTGGACATGGCGGGCGCTCCGGAAAAATCGGAATGGCGTGCGGATCGGATGCCGGTGGATCGGCAGGCGAGATTATCCGTGCGCGGCACCCGTTCGGCCATGCGCCCCAAGGTGGTAACACCCTGACCGCGGCTCCGTGATGCTGGAAAGCCACAGTCGGCGTAGCGGTAAATAACGGGGTATGTCGGGAAAGGTCCGCCCCGACCGGCGGGAAGAGATGGTGGAGCCAAGGAGGATCGAACTCCTGACCTCTACAATGCCATTGTAGCGCTCTCCCAGCTGAGCTATGGCCCCACTATGCTTCTCTTGCACTTGACCAACACTTAGGGTGTTGGTGCGCTTGGAGGGAGTCGAACCCCCACGGCCTTTCAGCCACTAGGACCTGAACCTAGCGCGTCTACCAGTTCCGCCACAAGCGCGTCCGCGTTTCTTGGGGTCACGCGGGGCGCTCTATGTACCCAGACCGACCGCCGCGCTCAAGAGGAAAAATGCAATCGCGCAAAAGTTTTTTCGGGGGCTTGGTGGGGGCGTCGTCAGTCGACACTCCGCTGCCCCTACTCCGCCGGCTTGATCGCGTAGAACCGGTAAACCCGCACCCCGGCCTCGATCGCGGCGACGCGGCGGGCCCACAGTTCGACCTCCTCCATCACCGCCAGCTTGGTGGGGGTGTCGAGCTGGAACTTCTCCAGATGGTCGACCAGCCCCTGGATGGCGGTCAGGATCAGGCCGCGGTGGGTGTCGGTGATGTCCTCGGCGATGCGGAGGTCGAGGTTGCGCTGGGCGAAGGCGTTCGCCATGCGGTCCTTGGGCCACAGGTTCGGCGTCAGCGGTTCCTTGTCGCACCAGGTCTGCACCGCCTTGGCGCCCATCACATCCGCTTCGGCGATGTAATCGGTGATCAGCAGATGGCCGCGCGGCTTCAGCGCCAGTTCCATCCCGTCGAACATCTGTTCCTTGTCGCGGACGAAGAACAGGCCTTCCTTGTAGACGATGGCATCGACGCGCTTGGGATAGCCGAAATGCTCGGGGTTGAAGGTCTCGATCGGCGCCTTCTTCTCCAGGCCGAGCTTGAAGGAGCGGACCATGCCCTCCTTCGCCAGCAACTCCGACGCCTCCAGCCCGGTGACCCAGCAGCCGTATTTGCCGGCCATGGTGCGGCTGGTGCCGCCCAGCCCGGCGGCGAGGTCGAGAACGCTCATCGCCGGGTTCAGTCCCAGCGGCTTGACCAGATAGGGGATGTGATCGGCGCCGCCGGGCGTGTTGAAGCCCTCGCCCCACATCTTCTCCGCCACCTCGATGCGGGTGGCGGTCCATAGCGGCTTGCCCCAGCGGTTCATGCCCGGGCCGGGGCCGGGATGCGACGGCTGCGGCTCCGCCGAAGCCTGCTGCGGCTCGTCGCCCTTCCTGGTCTTCAGGCCGGACAGGTCATAGCCTTCCCACCATGCGTAGAGCCGCGTCTTCAGGCTCGGTCCGTGCCCGGACGATCCGTCCTTGTCCGTCATCGCCGTCGTCCACCCCATCGGCCGATCGACGCCTCCGGCGGCGCCGGCATCCCCGTCCGGCGCCGCGCGGCGCATCATCCTTACGGTTGTTCCGTATCGCTGAAACACACCACACGCAAGAATCCATTCAGCCTCAGGTTAGACCGACGCTAATTGCATGCAAGTGGAAAAATTTCTCCGCTGTAACGCCTTCCGGCGGGTGTGGCGTCAGCGTGCCGCCTTGGCCGGCGCCGGGGTCGATTCCGGCAGGGAGGCGATGCGCGTTCCCGCCGCGTTCAGCACCGGGGCGCAGGCAGCGGGCATCTTGCGGACCACCCGCGGTTCCGGCTTGTAGCCCGGCGGCCGCTCGATCGCGGGGGAGGCGCTGGTCAGCCAGGACATCAGCTCGTCGTCGCAGCCGTCGCCGTCGGGCTGCGCCGTCTGCTGCTCGCAAAGCGGGCTGCCGGCCGGGCAGTTCAGGCGGATGTGCATGTGGCCGTCATGGCCGTGCCAGGGCCGAAGCTTGTTCAGGAATCCGCGGTCGGGCCAGTTGCGCTGGCACATCGCCAGCTTGATCGCGGGGCTGACGAAGATGCGGGAAACCCGCGCGTCGCTGGCGGCAATCTGGACCATCTTCGCCTGCCGGTCGGACCAGTCCTCGGTGACGCGCATGCGGTCGTAATCGACATACTTGATCTCTTCCAGCCGCTCGCGCCCGGCGCGGCCCATCGGCGGCAGGTCCAGCCGCAGCCAGATGTCGGCGTCCAGCCCGATCTGGTGGCTGGCATGGCCCGACGGCATCGGGCCGCCGCGCGGCTGCGCCATGTCGCCGATCAGTGCCGTGCCGAGCCCGGCGAGCGCCACCTTGTGGCCGAAATCGCGGAGCATGTCGACCAGCACCGGATGACCGTAATTGCGATGGCGCGACAGGCGGATGACCTGATAGCCGACCCCTTCCGGCGGCAGGGCGCGGGCACCAGCCACGCAACCGGCGGCATAGCCGCCGATGGCCTGCGGCGCCCCCAGCGACGGACCCGACACCGCGCCCCAGGCGACGCTGGTGGCATAGGCCGGGATCGGCGCCGGCTTTTTCTTCCGCTCCTTGGCCTCGGCCCCGCCCGCCGCCAGCAGGGCGACGGCCAGCCCGACGCACGCGACCACATTGAAGGCACGCCCGCCGAAATCGCGAAAACCCATTTCCGTCCCCCGCATCGCCGCCGGCACCACCAGCACTGCCATCGTTACGGCTATAGCGGAGTCGCGGTTAAGGAATGATGGAGGAGGCATCCGGGCCGCACAACCGAACGGTCAGGCGCCGCCGGTGCCCATCGGTGGTGCGCCCCATGGCGGCGGTGCCGGCCCACGCGCCTCCTACAGCGCCAGATCCGCGCGGTCGAACTGCAGCGCCGCCAGCCTCGCATAGAGCCCGCCTTGCGCCACCAGCTCGGCATGGGTGCCGGTCTCCACCACGCGGCCCTTGTCCATCACCACGATGCGGTCGGCGTTCAGCACGGTCGCCAGCCGGTGGGCGACGATCAGCGTGGTGCGGCCGTGCATCAGCCGGTCGAGCGCATCCTGCACCATGCGCTCGCTCTCGGCATCGAGCGCGCTGGTCGCCTCGTCCAGCAGCAGCACCGGCGGATCGCGCAGGATGGCGCGGGCAATGGCAAGGCGCTGGCGCTGGCCGCCGGACAGACGAACGCCCTTCTCGCCCAGGAAGGTGCCGAACCCCTCCGGCAGCGCATCGAGGAAGTCCAGCGCATGGGCGGCCTCGGCGGCGGCGCGCACCTCGGCATCCGACGCGTCGGGGCGGCCGTAGCGGATGTTCTCCCAAGCATTGGCGGAGAAGACCACCGGGTCCTGCGCCACGAGCCCCAGCCGGCGGCGCACCGCCACCGGGTCGGCATCGCGCAATTCGACGCCATCGAGCCGCACCGATCCCGCCTGCGGGTCGTAATAGCGCAGCAGAAGCTGGAACACCGTCGACTTGCCGGCGCCCGAGGGGCCGACCAGCGCCACCCGCTCTCCCGGCTTCACGTCCAGCGAGAAGCCTTCCAATGCCGCCCAGTCGGGGCGTGAGGGGTAGTGGAAGCGGACGGCGTCGAAGGACAGCGCCCCCGCGGCAGGGCTGGGCAGCGGTTTGGGCGCGGCCGGTGCGCGGATTTCCGACTCGATGGCCAGCAGGCCGAACAGCCGCTCGGTGGCGCCGGCGGCGCGCTGCAGGTCGCCGATCACCTCGCTGATGGCGCCGACCGATCCGGCGACGACCACGGAGTAGATGACGAAGGCCGACAGCTCGCCCGGCGTCAGCCGGCCGGCCACCACGTCATGGCCGCCGATCCACAGGATGATGCCAACGGCGCCGAACACCAGGACGATGACGATCACCGTCATCAGCGCCCGCACTCGCACGCGGCGGATGGCGACGTCGAACGCCTCTTCCACCCGCTTGCCGAACAGGGCGCGGTCGATGGCCTCGTGGGTGTAGGCCTGGACCGTGCGGATCGCCGCCAGCGTCTCCTCCACGAAGGAGCCGACGTCGGCGATGCGGTCCTGGCTGTCGCGCGACAGCTTGCGCACCCGGCGGCCGAAGAACACGATGGGCGCCACCACCAGCGGAACCACCAGGGCCACCAGCCCGGTCAGCTTCGGCGAGGTGACCAGCAGCATGCCGGTACCGCCGAGGAACAGCAGCGCGTTGCGCAGCGCGATGGAGGCCGACGATCCGACCACCACCTGCAAAAGCGTGGTGTCGGTGGTCAGGCGCGACAGGATCTCGCCGGTCTTGGTCGTCTCGAAGAAGCCCGGCGACAGGGTCAGCACATGGTCGTAGACGGCGCGCCGGATGTCGGCGACCACCCGCTCGCCGATCCAGCTGACCAGATAGAAGCGGCCATAGGTGGAGGCCGCCATCAGCGCGATCACCCCCAGCAGCACCAGCAGCGCCCGGTCGAGCAGCGAGGTGTCGCCGCCGGCGAAGCCCTGGTCGATCAGCACCCGCATCCCCTGCCCCAGCCCCAGCACGGTGCCGGCGGCGACGGTCAGCGCCACCATCGCGCCCAGGATGCGCCATTTGTAGGGAAGCAGGAACGGCACCAGCCGGCGCAGCGGCCCGAGGTCGCGGCGGCGGGCATCCGCCTCGCCGCGGGTGGAGGCGGCGATCATGTCGGGGGAGGGTTGGCGAGCCACGCTGTTCCCGCTTGTCTGTTGGGGGTATTGCGGCGGATCGCTGCCATATAGCGCGGTGCGCGGATGGCAACAAGCAGACGGACGGTCAAAACGGCGGGGAATGGGCCGTGGAAGCCGGTCCGAATGCCGCGATGAAGGGGCGATTCCAGGGTTGCGCCGGCGAAGGTGTTTTGGTATAGACGCCGCTCGCTTTGCAGGAACCCCGGCCATGAAGACTGACATCCATCCCGATTATCACGAGATCACCGTGGTCATGACCGACGGCAGCTCGTTCACGACCCGCTCCACCATGGGCAAGCCGGGCGACACGCTGCGCCTCGACATCGACCCGAAGTCGCACCCGGCCTGGACCGGCGTGCAGAAGCTGCTGGACACCGGCGGGCAGATCGCCAAGTTCAACAAGCGCTTCGCGAACTTCGGCCTCAAGAAGTAAGCGGTTCTCGCGCTTCCATCCTGCCGATGCGAAAAAGGCGTCCGACCCGTTCGGACGCCTTTTTCGTTTGTGCGTGTCGTGGCGGCTCTTTACCCCACCGCCGCTGCAGCCGCCTCGCGCTCCACATCGGCGCGAACCATGGCGTCGAGCCGGTGGACGCGCATATAAAGGCTGTGGCTGCGCTCCAGCAGGCTGCGCAGGCCGGACGGCAGTTCCTCGTTGTCGGGACCGCTGGGATCGGAGCAGATCTCGCCGCCGGACAGCGCGAAATCCTCGCTCGCCGCCTGTTCCTTCGTCATCTCGCCGGCATGCACGGCCTTCTGCGCCAGGAGCCAGGCCATAACCTGGGTCAGGCGGCTGGTGACGCGCATCGACTCGTAGGAAATCTGCAGACGGACCTGCGGCGGCAGCTTCCGGTGTTCGGCTGCGTCATGATAGGCGATGTAATTCCGCGCCTCGATCAAGAGGGCCATGGTCTCGTCGTAGGGACCGTTGAAGAAGAAGGTATGCGAAGTCATGGTCGTCGGCCCCCTCCCGCGGACTTACGGCCCTAGCGTGAGCCTTGCCGCAACTGATTAACAATTGGTGACCGGGCGGTGACCGGCAACCCCAGGCGGGTTTTGACCGGAGTTCGTAGGTCCGCCCTCTTGAACAGGAAAAAGCGTCGATTATCTCTCGCTCGTCAGGCGGATGCCCATCAGGGGTCCGCCGCCAACCCACCCGTTAGAGGACCGACCAAGCCGTGGTCCTCGACGGCCGTATCGCTCTTTCGGAGGATATGTCATGCGCAGCTACGACCTTTCGCCGCTGTTCCGTTCCACCGTCGGTTTCGACCGCCTGTCGCGTCTGCTGGAGACCGCGACCACCGGTGACGAGGCGGCATCCTATCCGCCCTACAACATCGAAAAGCTGAGCGAGGATTCGTACCGGATCACCATGGCAGTCGCCGGTTTCGGTATCGATGACCTCAACATCGTCGCTCACCAGAACTCGTTGACCGTCACGGGTAAAGCTAAGAAGGACGAGCCGACCGGCCAATTCCTCTACCGGGGTATCGCCGGCCGCGCGTTCGAGCGCCGCTTTCAGTTGGCCGATTTCATCAAGGTGACCAGCGCGTCTCTTCTGAATGGCCTTCTGCACATCGAGCTGGCGCGCGAGGTACCCGAAGCGATGAAGCCGCGGAGCATTCCGATCGTCACCGCCGCCGGCAGCGGCACGGTGGAGGTCGAGGCGCCCGCTCCGGCCCCCGCCCTGACCCAGCAGGCGGCCTGACGCTCCGACACGGTCCGTCCGCGCGTGACGCGGACATGAGAACGGCGCCCCGGATCCTCCGGGGCGCCGTTTCCTTGCCGCCGCCACCGATCAGGCGCGCGGAAAGCTGTCCGGCGGCGCCAGCACCCACTCCGCATAGCCGGCGCGCAGCAGCTCATAGACGGCGACCAGCCCGGCCGCTCCGGCATAGGCGGTGACCAGCACCTCTTCCGGCGGCACCTGCGCCCCGAAGACGACCAGCAAAGCCCCCAGGAACGGCCCGCCCAGCAGGAATGCCGCCAGCCACAGCGGCTCGGCCGACAGCCAGGCGCTGAGCACCGCGCGCGTGCGCTGCGACAGGCGCAGCAACCCGCCGGCCTTGGCGTCCAGCGCTTCGAGACTGCCGGCCCGCAGTTCCGCCACCCGCCGGCCGTCGGCATCGATGAAGACGACCTCCACCTTCATGCCGTGGCGGCGGACCGAGGCTCGCACCGAATCGCCGATCCGCGTCTCCAGCAGGATCGCGTTCCCGCCCAGCGCCGGCAGCGCGTCGCGCACCTCCTCCGGCGGCTCGCCCCATTCGCGAAGTGCCGCCAGGATGACACGGGGATCATCGCAGGGAATCGCATCCATATGAATCACCCGCCCCTGCGGCGCCTTGACCGTCAGGATCAGCACCTGTTCCGCCGGGTCGTGGATGCCCTCCACCCGCAAGCCGCCCTCGGCCACATAGGAGAAGCGCAGGCATCCATCGTGGCGGCTGAGCGTGTTCATGGCGGCACCCCTGCGGTCGCTGGCGATGACATGACCAACAAACCAGCGGGGGGAACGGGCAGCGTGGGCACGCGGCGAAAAAGGGGAAGCTCGTCCGGCCGAGGCGGCATCGGGACAAGAAAAAAGCGCCTAGCCGGTCCGGCTGGCGCTTCGCAATTTTCTCTCTCAGAAGAGAGAGTGGCGGATGGGGGGAGATTCGAACTCCCGATACCCGTGAGGGTATGCCGCATTTCGAGTGCGGTGCATTCAACCGCTCTGCCACCCATCCGCTGCCCCGTTTGGCGGGGTGGGCGGAACCTATATAAACGCTTTCGGCCGTGCAAGCCTTTTTTGCAGAAAAATGCGAGCGCGTTGGGCCGCATCCCTGTTGACTCTCAGCCCCTCCTGAGTATAGATCGTCGCTCCCATGAACGGGCTTGCGCATCGAACGGTGGGCGAGAAGCCCGCCGTTTGTTTTGACATAGGCAGTGACGACAATGTTTGCAGTGATCCGCACCGGCGGCAAGCAGTACAAGGTCGCCAATGGCGACGTGATCCGTGTTGAGAAGCTCGAGGCCGATGCTGGCGCCTCCATCACGCTCGATGACGTGCTGATGGTCGGCGACGCAGGCAACACCACCATCGGCACCCCGACCGTGGCCGGCGCCTCGGTCGTCGCCGAGGTCGTCGCCCAGGATCGCGGCCCGAAGATCATCGTCTTCAAGAAGAAGCGCCGCCAGAACTACCGCCGCAAGAACGGCCACCGCCAGGACCTGACCGTCCTGCGCATCACCGGCATCAACGGCGCGGCCTGATCCGGGTCCTCCGGTCGGGCTTCCAGGCGCATCTTCAGTTTAGGAGCAACACCCCATGGCACACAAAAAGGCAGGCGGCTCGTCCCGCAACGGCCGTGACTCCGCCGGCCGCCGTCTCGGCGTGAAGCGTTTCGGTGGCGAGAACGTCATCTCCGGCAACATCATCGTCCGTCAGCGTGGCACGAAGTTCCACCCGGGCGAGAATGTCGGCATCGGCCGCGACCACACCCTGTTCGCGATGGCCGACGGCCAGGTTTACTTCAAGCACAGCTCGAACGGCCGCACTTTCGTGAACGTCGTTCCGGCCAACGATCAGGTTCCGGCCGTCGCTGCCGAGTAACCATTAAGGTCGTTGCGCGGCCTGTGTCGCAGGCCTGCACGCTTGTGGGATAAGATCGGGGGACCGGGCGACCGGCTCCCCGATTTTCGTTTTGAGTCCGGTACCGTCCCGCTGCCGGTTTCCCTTCCGTTTACGGGCAAGGTCCTCCGATGAAGTTTCTCGATCAAGCCAAGGTCTTCTTGAAGAGCGGTGACGGCGGCCCCGGCGCCGTGGCGTTCCGGCGCGAGAAGTTCATCGAGTTCGGCGGTCCGGACGGCGGCGACGGCGGCCGGGGCGGGGACGTGATCATCGAGGCGGCGGACGGCCTGAACACGCTGATCGACTACCGCTACAAGCAGCACTTCAAGGCGCAGCGCGGCCATCACGGCATGGGCAGCAACCGCAACGGCGCTCGCGGCGAGGATGTCGTCCTGCGCGTGCCGGTCGGAACCCAGATCCTCGACGAGAATCAGGAAACGGTTCTGTGCGACCTGACCGAGGCCGGCCAGCGCCGCGTCTTCCTGCGCGGCGGCGACGGCGGGCATGGCAACGCGCATTTCAAGACGCCGACCAACCGGGCGCCGCGCAAGTTCCATCCCGGCTGGCCGGGGCAGGAGCAGTGGGTGTGGCTGCGGCTGAAGCTGATCGCCGATGCCGGGTTGCTGGGACTGCCCAATGCGGGAAAGTCGACCTTCCTGGCGGCGACCACCGCGGCCAAGCCGAAGATCGCCGATTACCCCTTCACCACCCTGGCTCCCAACCTGGGCGTCGTCCGCGCCGGTGATGAGGAGTTCGTCATCGCCGACATCCCCGGCCTGATCGAGGGCGCGCACGAGGGCCATGGGCTGGGCGACCGCTTCCTCGGCCATGTCGAACGCTCGCGCATCCTGCTGCACCTGATCGACGGCACGGCCGACGACGTCGTCGCCTCCTACCGCACGATCCGGAACGAGCTGCAGGCCTATGGCGGCAACCTCGCCGACAAGCCGGAGGTCATCGGGCTGAACAAGTCCGACGCCCTGCTGGACGAAGAGATCGAGGAGAAGAAGAAGGCGCTGGAGGAAGCCTCGGGCGCCGAGGTGATGGTGCTGTCCGGCGTCACCGGCGATGGCGTGAAGCAGGTTCTGTACCGGCTGCTGACGGTCATCAAGGAATCGAAGGCGGAAGAGCCCGAGGTCATCAACGCCCCCGCAACTCGCTCCATCCCGCGCCCGCCGGTCGGTCAGAAACTGCCCGACGACGGCGAAATGCAGTGGGACGACGAGACCGGCGAATGGGTCGGTGGCGAGGTTGGCGCCCTTGAGGACGAGGACTTCGAGGAGGACGACCTCGAAGAAGGCGCCCTGGAAGACGGCGAAGAGCTGGACGGCGACTCGGACGAAGCCCTTGACGGAGAGGAGCCGGAGGGCGAAGAGGACGGCTCGGACGACGATACGGACGGAACCTCCCGCCATGGCGCTTGACGCCCCTACCCTTCTCGAATCCCGCCGGCTGGTCGTGAAGATCGGCTCGGCCCTTCTGGTCGATGGGGAAACCCGGCAAATCCGCCGGGACTGGCTCGACGCGCTGGCCGACGACGTCGCCGCCTGCCGCAGGCGGGGACAGGAGGTGGTGATCGTCACCTCCGGCGCCGTCGCCTGCGGACGCGAGCATCTCGGCCTCGTCGGCCGGGCGCTGAAGCTGGAGGAGAAGCAGGCCGCCGCCGCCACCGGCCAGATCCGCCTCGCCCACGCCTATCAGGAGACGCTGGCCCGCCACGACGTCACCGTCGCCCAGGTCCTTGTGACGCTGGAGGACACGGAGGAGCGGCGGCGCCACCTGAACGCCCGCAACACCATCGACACGCTGCTGAAGCTGGGCGCCGTTCCCGTCATCAACGAGAACGACACGGTCGCCACCGCCGAAATCCGTTTCGGCGACAACGACCGGCTGGCCGCCCGCGTGGCGCAGATGGTCAGCGCCGACACGCTGGTCCTGCTGTCGGACATCGACGGCCTCTACACCGCCGACCCGCGCAAGGACCCGGACGCCCGCCACATCCCCACCGTGCGCGAACTGACGCCGGAGATCGAGGGCATGGCCGGCGAGCCGCCGCCCGGCTACAGCAGCGGCGGCATGGTGACCAAGATCGCCGCCGCGCGCGTTGCCCTGTCGGCCGGCTGCCGCATGGTCATCGCCAAGGGCAAGCGCATGAACCCACTGGCGGCGCTGGAACGGCGGCCGGAGGATGGCGGCGCGCTCTGCACCTGGTTCCTGCCGTCGGCCGAGCCGACCAGCGCCCGCAAAGCCTGGATCGCCGGCCATGTGAATGCCACCGGCGTGCTGGTGGTCGATGACGGCGCCCTGCGCGCCCTGTCCCACGGCGCCAGCCTGCTGCCGGCCGGCGTCACCGCCGTGCAGGGCGATTTCGACCGCGGCGACGTGGTGATCGTCCGCACGCAGGAGGGGCGCGAGGTCGCCCGCGGCCTCGTCGCCTACAGCGCCGACGACGCCCGCAAGATCCTGCGCCACAAGAGCACCGAGATCCCGGAGATCCTGGGCTATCAGGGGCGTGACGAGATGATTCACCGCGACGATCTGGTGGTGCGATGACCGGCCCGATCCGCACCCCGATCCGGGCCGTCCTGTGGGACATCGACGGCACGCTGATGGACAGCGAGCCCTGGCACCAGCAGATCACCGTCGATGTCTGCCGCGGCTATGGCCATGAGCTGAGCGACGAGGAATGCCACGCCATGCTCGGCGTGTCCTTCCGCGAAATCTACGCCGCCCTGCACGCCCGCCGCCCCTTCCCCATCGACCTGCACGCCTGGGCCGACGAGATCAACGCGCAGTATGTCGCCAGCGTCCATCGGGTCCGCCCGCGCGAGGGCGCCTTCGCCCTGGTGGAGGCCTTCGCCGCCCGCGGGCTGGCGCAGGCCTGCGTGTCGAACGGCGGGCGGATGATCGTCGACGCCAACATGCGCGCCATGTCGATCCCGCATTTCCGCTTCAGCGTCGCCCGCGAGGACGTCACCAACGGCAAGCCCCATCCGGAGCCCTATCTGCTCGCGGCGAAGATGCTGGGATTGCCGCCGGAAGCCTGTGCGGTGATCGAGGACAGCCCCACCGGCGCCCGCAGCGCCAAGGCCGCCGGCATGCTGACCATCGCCTGGCCCCAGCACCCCGCCGTGGTGTTCGACACCGTCGACCATCTGGTGGAGGACCCGGCGGCGCTGGATTGGGACGCGCTTTGCGGGTGAATAACCGCTTTGTGGGTGAACGATAGGGGGAAGCCGGCGAACGGCGCTTCCCCCTGATCGCTATTTCTGAATGTTGACCACCGCCGATACCGGGGCCAGCGCGATGCCGCGGTCAGCCAGCGCGGTCATCCACAGGTTCAGCCGCTCTATCGTCGTCGGATAGGGGGAGGCAAAGCCGACGGCGGCACCGTTCGTCCTGGCAAGCTCCTCCAACTCACGCAGCTGGTCGTCGATGGCGCCGCGCGACAGGTCGCGGTCGATGATGCGGTCGCCCAGCGCCCGCGGCACGCCCGCCAGGGTGGCGAGCGGACCGGCGACGCTCTTCGGATTGACCCGGGCATCGACCAGCAGCAGGCCGCGCGCCTTCAGCGCATCGACAACCGGCTGCATCGCCGCCGGATTCGCGGTGAATTTGCTGCCGCTGGTGCTGGTTATGCCGACATAGCCGACCGCCTTGCCCAGCGACCATTCCAGCCGCTCCACATTGCGGTCGGGGCCGAGCATGGTCAGCAGCGCATTCGGGCCGGGATCGTCGCGCGGGTAGTTCAGCGGCTCCATCGGCACCGACAGCATCACCTCGTGACCCTTGGTGCGCGCCCGCTCGACCCAGTCGTCCAGCCGCTCGGCATAGGGCAGGAAGGCCAGCGTGATGCCGGGCGGCAGCTTCGCCAGCGCATTGCCGGTGGTGACGCCGCTGAGGCCGAGATCGGACATGACGATGGCGACGCGCGGACGCTTGTCGGTCGCCGGGAAGGGCCGGGCATAGACCTGCCAGGGCTTGCGCCCGTCCTGGGCGATGCGCGGCAGCGGGCCGCTGCGGCTGTCCTCCACCAGTCCCGGCACCGGCGCCGGGACCAGCGTCACCGCCGCCGCCGGGACGCCCGGCAGGGGCAACGGAGCCGCATCGGTCGGCAGCGGGGCCGCCGCTGCCGTGGCCTTCGCCTCCGGCTTCGGTGGCGGCGGCAGCGGGGCGACCGCGACCGTGGCCGAGGGTATGGAAGCCTGCCAAGCCTCCCGCGTCGCGTCGGCGTTCAATGCCAGCCAGCCGCCCAGCCCGGCACAGGCGACCGCCACCAGGGCGACGGCACCCAGCAGGGGCTTGGACAGCGGCTTGCGGGACCCCGCCCCGCCGCGGAGGCGGTGCAGCCAGCCGAGTCCGGGGCGCAGGCCCCGGACATCGAACCGCAGACGACCGAGCAGAGCGGGAGCCTTCACCGTTATCAGCTCCGGTCAGCGCGCCGCGGCGCGCTGCTGGAACAGGGCGACGCCGCGCAGCAGATCCAGCGCGCGGGCGAGCTGGAAGTCGAAGGGCGGCTCGGCCCCCTCCGCCGCGGCACCGTCGGTCGGCGCGGCACCCGGCGCGGGAGCGGCGGGCGCGGCACCGGGAGTGGCCGGAGGCGTACCGGCACCCGGACCCGGTGCGGGAGCCCCCGGATTGGGAGCGGCCGGAGTCCCCGGCGCGGCCGGGTTGGTGGTGGCCGGACGCGGCGCCTTGTTGGCGTCGGGGTTGACCAGCGCGCCCTTCAGGTCGGATTCGCGGCGGCGGACGACGTTCTTGTCCAGATCCTCCACCCTGGCGACATGCACCTCGATGTCCGGGGTGATGCCCAGCTGCTGGATCGACCGGCCCGACGGCGTGTAGTAGCGCGCCGTGGTCAGCCGCATGGCGCCGTGGCCGGGCAGCGGGATGATGGTCTGGACCGATCCCTTGCCGAAGCTCTGGGTGCCCATTACAATGGCGCGCTTGTGGTCCTGCAGCGCGCCGGCGACGATTTCCGAGGCCGAGGCCGAGCCGCCGTTGATCAGCACCACCATCGGCAGGTTCTTGATCAGGTCGCCCGGCTTGGCGTTGAAGCGGGTGCCCTCCTCGGCGCGGCGGCCGCGGGTCGACACGATCTCGCCCTTGTCCAGGAAGGTATCGGACACCGACACCGCCTGGTCGAGCAGGCCGCCCGGATTGTTGCGCAGGTCGAGCACGAAGCCCTTCAGCTTGTCGCCCAGCTGCTGCTGCAGCGAGGAGATCGCCTTCTCCAGCCCGCTCTGCGTCTGCTCGTTGAAGCTGGTGACGCGGATGTATCCGATGTCGCCTTCGGCGCGGTAGCGGACCGACTGCACCTTGATGACGGCGCGGGTCAGCGACACGGTGAAGGGCTCTCCCGCCTCGCCGCGGCGGACGGTGACCTTCAACTCGCTGCCGACGGGGCCGCGCATCTTCTCCACCGCCTCGTTCAGGCTGAGGCCCATCACCGCCTCGCCGTTCAGCTGGACGATCAGGTCGCCCGGCTGCAGGCCGGCGCGGAAGGCCGGGGTGTCGTCGATGGGCGACACGACCTTCACCAGGCCGTTCTCCATCGTCACCTCGATGCCCAGCCCGCCGAACTCGCCGCGGGTCTGGACCTGCATGTCCTGGAAGCTTTTCTTGTTCAGATAGCTCGAATGCGGGTCGAGCGAGGTCAGCATCCCGTTGATCGCCGATTCGATCAGCTGTTCGTCGGTGACCTGCTCGACATATTCGGCGCGGACGCGCTCGAAGACGTCGCCGAACAGGTTCAGCTGCCGGTAGGTGTCCGACGAATTGCTGGACTGAGCGGTGACGGTGGCGACGCCGGCGCCCAGAAACACCAGAGCAGCCGCCGTGGCGGCGCGCTTGATCATCCTCATCTACCCTTGTCCTTTCCCCTCCGGGGCGCCGAACCCGCGTTGCGGGTTGATCGGCTGGCCGTTTCGTCGCAGCTCGAAATAGAGATCCGGATTGCCATCCGGCGGCATGACCGCCAGCGGTTCCCCGCCGGCCACCTTACGCCCGACAGCCGTGTCGATCCGGCCCAAACCCGCAATCAAACTATGATATCCGTTGCCGTGTTCCACGATCAAGATGAGGCCATAGCCCTTGAACGGCCCGGCGAACACGATCGTGCCGCCGCGCGGCGCCACCACGGCGGCTCCGCCCCTGGTCTGGACCGTCACGCCGCGGCTGGTGGCACCAAAGCGGTCGGCCTCGCCGAAGCGGGTGGTCAGCTTGCCGGCTGCGGGCAGCACCATGCCGGCGACCGCCGGCGGACCATCCGGAGACTTCGCGGCCAGTTCGCGCTCGCGCGCCGCTTCCCTGGCGGCTTCGTCCTTCGCGCGCTTTTCCTCGGCGGCCTTCTGTTCGGCGATCTTCTGCTCAGCGGCGCGCAGTTCGGCCAGCTTGCGTTCGGCCTCCTTGCGCTCGGCTTCCTTCTGGGCGGCGAGACGGCGTTCGGCCTCGCGCTTTTCCGCTTCGCGCTTGGCCGCTTCCCGGCGCTCCGCCTCGCGCCGTTCGGCCTCGCGGCGGGCGGCGGCCTCGATGGCGGCGCGGCGTTCGGCCTCGATCTGCTCCATCAGCTGGCGCAGATCGGTGGCTTGGCCCGACAGCTCCGCCATGCGCTGGCCGACCTGGACGCGCTCCTCCTCGGTCTGGCGCGACAGTTCCTCGCGCCGGGCGATCAGGCGGTTCATCTCGCCCTGCTTCTCGGCCAGCGCCACGCGCGCCGCCAGCGCCTTGGAGCGCTGGTCCACCAGCTTGCCGCGGGTGTCGGCCAGCGCGGTCAGCGCCTGCGACAGCGCATCGGCCCGCGCCTTCAGGGCCGGCACCGCGTCGCGCAGCAGCAGGGCGGAGCGCAGGGTGTCCACCGGGCTTTCCGGCCGGGCCAGTGCCGCTTCCGGCGGGATGCGGGCCAGCCGCTGCAGGGCGGCCAGCAGGGTGGCGATCTGCTGACGTTCGTTGTCGAGCCCGGCGGACCGCTCGCGCTCCTCCGCCTCCAGTGCGGTGAGCGTCTCCTCCAACTGGTCGAGCGCCTGTTCCTGTCCGCGCGCCTGATCGGCCAGCGCGATCAGCCGGCCACGCAGGTCGTCGAGTTCGGACTGCAGGGCCTGGGACTGGCGTTCCAGCTGCTGCTGGCGCTGTTTGCCGGTCTGAAGCTGCTGCTCGACGCGCTTCAGCGTGTCCTTCGGCGCTTCGGTTTGGGCGTTGGCCGGCTGGGCGAGGATCAGCCCGGCGATGACGACGAAGCCGGCGAGGATACCCTCTCCCGCTCCTGATACCCTCTGCCCCCCGGGGAGAGGGCTGGGTGAGGGGGATGCGTCGCAGGATGTGAATCGAGATTCAGGACCAAGCGCCGCGCTTCTTGCAACTCCGCGCCACGCGCCCCCTCACCCCGACCCTCTCCCCGGGGGGAGAGGGGGCATCAAGGACAAAGGGGACGGGCGCCATCCGTTACTCCGCCGCCGCGCGGGCGGCGCTGCGGACCAGCAGGTTGCGGCCGGTCATCTCGGCCGGCTTGGGCAGGCCCAGCAGGTCGAGCAGCGTCGGGGCGATGTCGGCCAGACGGCCGCTCTCGATGCGGGCACCGGCCGGGCCGTTGACCAGGACCAGCGGCACCTTGTCCAGCGTGTGGGCGGTGTGCGGACCGCCGGTCTCCGGGTCCTTCATCAGCTCGCAGTTGCCGTGGTCGGCGGTGACCAGCATGGTGCCGCCGGCGCGGCGCACCGCGGCCTCCACCTGGCCCAGGCTGGCATCGACCGCCTGGACCGCCTTGATGGCGGCGTCGAGCATGCCGCTGTGGCCGACCATGTCGGGGTTGGCGAAATTGACGACGACCAGGTCGTACTTGCCGGAATCGATGGCGCCGACCAGCTTGTCGGTCACTTCCGAAGCCGACATCTCCGGCTGCAGGTCATAGGTGGCAACCTTCGGCGACGGCACCAGGATGCGATCCTCGCCCTCATACACCCGCTCCTCGCCACCGTTGAAGAAGAAGGTGACGTGGGGGTACTTCTCCGTCTCGGCGATGCGCAGCTGCTTCATTCCGGCCTCGGAAACCACCTCGCCAAGCACTTTGGTCAGGGATTTCGGCGGAAAGATGGTGGTCATCAGCTTCGCCAGCGACGACGAGTATTCGACCATGCCGACGGCGGCGGCCAGCTTCGGCGCGCCATCCACCGGGAAACCGTCGAAATCCTTGTCGACATAGGCGGCCAGGATCTCGCGGGCGCGGTCGGCGCGGAAATTCGCCATCAGGATGGCGTCGCCGTCCTTCATGCCGGCATAGTCGCCGATCACCGTCGGCAGGATGAACTCGTCATGCTTGTCGGCGGCATAGCTCTGCTCGATCGCCTGGATCGGGTCGGCGGCGCGCTCGCCCTCCGCCTTGGTCATCGCGGCATAGGCCTTGGCGACGCGGTCCCAGCGCTTGTCGCGGTCCATGGCGTAATAGCGGCCAATGACGGTCGCGACCTCGACGCCCGGAAGCTCGAAGACGTCGGCCATGAACTCGGCCACCTGATCCTTGGCGCTCTGCGGCGGCACGTCTCGGCCGTCGGTGAAGGCGTGGACGGCCACCGGCACGCCCTCGCGCGACAGCACGCCGGCCAGGGCCGCGATGTGATCCTGGTGCGAATGGACGCCGCCCGGCGACAGCAGCCCCATCAGATGGACGCGCCCGCCGGTCTTGTGCATCGCCTTGACCAGATCGTTCAGCGCCGGGTTGCGCTCCAGATCGCCCTGGACGATGGCATGGTCGATCATGACGAGGTCCTGCATCACGACCCGGCCGGCGCCGAGATTCATGTGACCGACCTCCGAGTTGCCCATCTGCCCCTTCGGCAGGCCGACCTCCTCCTCGCTGGCGTCGAGGAAGGCCGTCGGCTCGGCCGACCACAGGCGGTCCCAGTTCGGGGTCTCGCCCAGCGCAATCGCGTTGTCGGACCGCTCCTCGCGATAGCCCCAGCCGTCCAGGATGCACAGGACGACGGGGCGGGGTCGGTTGGTCTCGGTCATCGCGCTTACCTTTCTCGAAAGGTTGTGGTCTCGGAGTTTCGTGTTCTTCCGCTCCGGCGCTTTTCCGCGCGCCGGATGCGACGCTCGGTATCAGGATCTGTGATAGGGGTGGCCGGCAAGAATTTGTTGGGCGCGATAGAGTTGCTCCGCAAGCATGCCGCGCACCAGCATGTGGGGCCAGGTCATCGGCCCGAAGGCGAGCAGGAAATCGGCTCGCGCGCGCACCGCGTCGCCATGGCCGTCGGCACCGCCGATCAGGAAGGCGAGGTCACCGGCGCCACGGTCGCGCCAGTCGCCGATCTTGGCGGCGAAGGTCTCGCTGGGAAGCGCCTTGCCGCGTTCGTCCAGCGCCACGACTATGGCGCCGGCCGGCACGGCGGCGAGCAGCAGCTCCGCCTCCTGCCGCTTGAGTTCGTCGGAGGAGAGGCGTTTCTTCACCTCGACCTCCTTCAGGGTAAAGGGCCAGCTGAGCCGGCCGACATACTCGTCGAACAGGTCACGGGTCGGTCCGCCCCGCGACCGCCCGACGGCGGCGAGCCACAAACGCATGATGCGGCCCTCCGCCTCCTGCCCGTCAGGCGCTCAGCCGCGCCGTGCCCGACGGCGTCGGCAGGTCCAGGCCCCACATCTTCTCGATGTTGTAGAAGGTCCGGACTTCCGGCTTGAACAGGTGGACGATCACGTCGCCGGCATCGACCAGCACCCAGTCGCACTGGGTCAGGCCTTCCATCTCGACGCCGCGGACGCCGGCCTGCTTCAGCTTGTCGGCCAGCTTCACCGCCATGGCGGCGATGTGCCGCGTGTTGCGGCCCGACGCCACGATCATGTAATCGGCGAAGGTGGTTTTCCCGGCGAGATCGATGACGGTGACGTCATCCGCCTGATCGGCGTCCAGCGACGCCTGAATGAGCGCCTTCAGGTCCTGCGGTTCCAGGATCTGGGGAACGGCGGCTGGCCGCGGAGCGGTCGCGGCCGTTTCGGTGTGCGTGGTGATGGCTCCAACCTCTTGCAACGGTTTCACGACCCGGCGGCCCGTGCCTGCCGGATCGCCGTCGCCGAGGCCGGATGCAGGGGGTTGCGTAAGAACGCCCAGGCCGGCCGCCTGCGGCGCGCCAGCCCTTTTACCCCCGACACGGACACCCGTCGACGGGTGAAGCGATGGGCGGCCTTGCCGCTCAGCGCACTAAGAGAATAGGTGGGGCGGGCGAAAACCGCAACGGCCACCGAGTCGAAGATTCGTGTCCAAAGCTTCCAGCGCGGAATTTGTCGCAGATTGTCCGCCCCCATCAACCAGACGAACCGCGTTTTCGGGAAGCGGCGCTGAAGCTTGGCCAGCGTATCGGCGGTGAAGCGGGTGCCGAGCGCCGTCTCGATCGCCGTCACCTCGATCCGCGGATGGGCGGCGACCAAACGCGCCTCCGCCAGCCGTTCGGCCAGGGAGGCCATGCCGGATGCCGACTTCAGCGGGTTCTGCGGGCTGACCATCCACCAGACGCGGTCGAGGCCGAGCGCCTTCAGCGCGAACAGGCTGATGTGCCGGTGCCCGGCATGGGCCGGGTTGAACGACCCGCCGAGAATGCCGACGGTGAGCCCGGCATAGAGCGGGCCGGAATAGAGGTGGGGGGCGCCCTTCAGCCCCGAACGGGCTCCCTCTCCCGCCCCGGGAGAGGGAAGGGGCCCATGCGCAGCATGGGAAGGGTGAGGGGTGATGCAAGGATTGGGGGATCCATGTGCGGATCGCCCCTCACCCTCCCCGCCTGCGGCGGGTCCCCTCCCTCTCCCGGGGCGGGAGAGGGCGTTTTCCTTAAGGCCGCGTCTGGCCATCGCCGCGCACGACATACTTGTAGCTGGTCAGCTGCTCCGCACCCACCGGGCCGCGGGCGTGGAACTTGTCGGTGGAGATGCCGATCTCGGCACCCATGCCGAACTCGCCGCCGTCGGCGAACTGGGTGGAGGCGTTCCACAGCACGATGCCGCTGTCCACCCGCGACAGGAAGCGCTCCGCCGCCGCCGGATCCTCGGTCAGGATCGATTCGGTGTGGTGGGAGCTGTGGGCGTTGATGTGGTCGATGGCCGCATCCACCCCGTCCACCACGCCGCAGGCGATGATGGCGTCGAGATACTCGGTGTCCCAATCCTCCGGCGCCACCGCCGTCACCCGCGGGTCGACGGCCTGGGCCGCCGCGTCGCCGCGCACGGCACAGCCGGCGTCCAGCAGGTCCTTCACCAGCACCGGCAGCGCCGTGTCGGCGATGGCGCGGTCGACCAGCAGGGTCTCGGCGGCGCCGCAGATGGAGGTGCGGCGCATCTTGGCGTTCAGCACCACCTTGCGCGCCTTCTCCAGGTCGGCGCCGGCATCGACATAGACGTGGCAGTTGCCGTCCAGATGCTTGATGACCGGCACCCGGCTTTCGTCGGCGATGCGCTGGATCAGCGACTTGCCGCCGCGCGGGATGATGACGTCGATGTGGTCTCGCATGGTCAGCATATGGCCGACGGCGGCGCGGTCGGTGGTGGGGACCAGCTGGATCGCCGCCTCCGGCAGCCCGGCCTCGCGCAGGCCCTGGACCAGGCAGTCGGCGATGGCGCGGGACGAGCGGATGCTCTCCGACCCGCCGCGCAGGATGGCGGCGTTGCCCGACTTCAGGCAGATGCCGCCGGCGTCCGCCGTCACGTTGGGCCGGCTTTCATAGATGATGCCGACCACGCCCAGCGGCACGCGGACGCGCTGGATGCGCAGGCCGTTGGGCCGCGTCCATTCCGCCAGAATGCCGCCGATGGGGTCGGGGAAGTCGGCGATGTCCTCCAGCCCCTTGGCCATCGCCTCGATGCGCTTGTCGTCCAGCATCAGCCGTTCGCGCATGGGGCCGGACAGGTCGCGGGCATTCGCCATGTCCTCGGCATTCGCGGCCTTGATCTCGGACGCGCGGGCGCGGATGGCCGCCGCCGCCGCCCTCAGCGCCCGGTCCTTCGACGGTCCTGGCACGGTCGCCAGCGCGGCCGCGGCGGCGCGGGCAGCGCGGCCGAGGGTCAGCATCTGGTCGTGCAGGGCGTCGGTGGTATCGAGCAGGGCGGACATGGAGGTCTCCGGACACTCTATCCGTTGAAGGGACGACGACCTTAACGAATTGTTCGGGGTTGCGAAAGCCGCGCGGTTGTGGGACTTCGGCGTTGCGGTATGGGCGGGCGTGTGCAAAACGCAACGCGCCGGTCCCGCCGGATCATGGTTTTCGGGCAAGGTGACATGCTGACGCTGCTGCTGATCGTCTCCGCCTTCTTCGCCGGCGTGCTGAACGCCGTGGCCGGGGGCGGCAGCTTCCTGACCTTCCCGGCGCTGATCCTGGCCGGCGTGCCGCCGCTGAACGCCAACGCCACCAGCACCGTCGCGGTGTCGCCCGGCGCGCTGGCCAGCGCCTACGGCTATCGGCGGGAGCTGGGACGCATCCGCGACATCCATCTGCCCTCCTTCCTCGGCATCAGCCTCGTCGGCGGGCTGCTGGGCGCGCTGCTGCTGCTGTGGACGCCGCAGCGCACATTCGAGGCCATCGTCCCGTGGCTTCTGCTGTTCGCCACGCTGCTGTTCGCCGTCGGGCCGAAGGCGTCGGCCTGGATCCGCCGCACCTGCACCATCGGCCATGGCACGGTGCTGTTCGTGCAGTTCCTGATCGCGGTCTATGGCGGCTATTTCGGCGGCGGCATCGGCATCCTGATCCTGGCGACGCTGGGCGTCTTCGGCCTGACCGACCTGCATGCGATGAACGGGCTGAAGTCGCTGGTGTCCGGCTGCCTCAACGCCGTCGCCGTGGCCGCCTTCGTCGCCGGGGGTGCGGTCTATTGGACGGAGGCACTGATCATGCTGGTCGCCGCCATGGCCGGCGGCTATGCCGGCGCCTCGGTCGCCCGCCGCATCCCGCCGCCGGTCCTGCGCAAGGTCGTGATCCTGGTGGGTGCGGCGATGACCGTCTATTTCTTCATCACCAAAACCTGATCCGAACGGAGTTCCCCGGCATGAGCGCCCCCATCGACCGCAACACGCTGCCCTACCGTCCCTGCGTCGGGATCATGCTGCTGAACGGCCGCGGCGAGGTGTTCGTCGCCAGGCGCTGCGGGTCGGAGGCCGACTGGCAGATGCCCCAGGGCGGCGTCGACGAGGGCGAGGATGTCCGCACCGCCGCCTTCCGCGAGTTGGAGGAGGAGATCGGCACGGCGAAGGCGGAGTTCATCGCCATGACCGCCGCCCCCCACCGCTACGACCTGCCCGACGATCTGCTGGGAAAGGTGTGGAAGGGGCGCTGGCGCGGGCAGGAGCAGATGTGGATGCTGGCCCGCTTCACCGGCGACGAGGCCGACATCCGGCTCGACACCGACCATCCGGAATTCGATGCCTGGAAATGGATCGACGCGGAAGAGCTGCCGGGCCTGATCGTCGCATTCAAGCGGCCGGTCTACGAGTCGGTCCTGGAGGAATTCCGGCCGCTGATCGCACAGGCCAAGGGCTGACCCACATACCCCTGCACCGATCCCGGCGGCATGTCCCAATTTTGACTGCGGTTATCCCCAACTTCTGAACGATCCCCGGTCCATCCACCACTTCCGCTTAACGAATCCTTGAGACGCCTTCTGGCAACGTCGCTGCTGCAACCGCAATGCGCAAGAGTGCGCCTGCTGTGGACGGAGGGGTGGCGTGTCGCTGATCAAGTGGACGGAGGAGGATGGCGGGCGGATTCGCCTGGGCCTGCCCAGCGACCTGGATTTGCCCATGGCGCAACCTCTGCTCGACAGCCTGCGCGCCGCCTTCAAGGCGTCGGCTGACGTCGCCGTCCAGGCGGATGCGGTGGAGCGGATCAGCGCCGCCTGCATCCAGGCGCTGGTCGTCGCCGCCCGCGATGCGGCCGACCGCGGGGCCGCCTTCGTCCTCGCCGCCCCGTCCGAGGTCCTGTCCGAAGCGTGCGAGGATCTGGGTCTCGCCGCCTGGCTGAAGCAATGGAGCCGAGCGTGAAGAAGAAAGTGATGACGGTGGATGACTCGCGGACCATGCGCGACATGGTGTCCTTCACCCTGCGCGGCGCCGGCTATGACGTGGTGGAGGCCGCCGACGGCCAGCAGGCGATGAGCGCCATCGCCACCACCAAGGTGGATCTGGTCATCACCGACCTGAACATGCCGGTGATGGACGGGCTGACCCTGATCCGCAAGCTGCGCGCCATCCCGGCCCACCGCACCCTGCCGATCCTGATGCTGACCACCGAAGCGGACGAGAGCAAGAAGGCGGAGGGCCGGGCCGCCGGAGCCACCGGCTGGATCGTGAAGCCCTTCAACCCCGACAAGCTTGTGTCGGTGGTGCAGAAGGTCTGCGGCTGAACCGCAGCGGACGGTAAGGAGGGTAGAGCCGTGGACGATCTCAGCCGCTTCAAGCAGACCTACTTCGACGAAAGCGCCGAATTGCTGGCCGTCGCCGAGGCCGGGCTGCTGCGCCTCGCCCCCGGCGAGGTGGACATGGACGAGGTGAACGCGATCTTCCGCGCCGTCCACTCGATCAAGGGCGGCGGCGGCGCCTTCGGCTTCAACGACCTTGTCGCCTTCGCGCACGAGTTCGAGACGGTGATGGACGGCGTGCGCAACGCCGAGATCCCGGTCACCACCGAACTGGTCGATACGCTGATCCGCGCCAACGACCTGCTGGCCCGCCTGCTGGCCCATGCCGCCGACGAGACCGACGCGCCGGCCGGCACCACCGACGACACCGTCGCGGCGCTGCGCCGCTTCCTGGGCAAGGCGGAAGAGCCGGCGGAGGCACCTGCGGCCCCCGCACCCGCCGCCACCCTCTATCCCGACGACGAGGATGACGAGGCCGGCATCTTCGGCGACGCGCTGGCCGCCATCCAGGCCGCCCGCGACGACCGGCCCGACCCTGCCTTCGCCGGCCCGGCCTCGGAAGGCCCGGTGCCGGAGGGGAAGGTGCGCTGGACCATCGTCTTCCGCCCGAAGGCCGAACTGCTGCTGTCCGGCAACGAGCCGACCTACATGCTGCGCGCCCTGCGCCGGCTGGGCGATGCGGAGGTGGTCTGCCATCTGGACAAGCTGCCCTCGCTGCGCGACCTCGACGCCGAACTGCTGCATTTGTCCTGGACGGTGACGCTGCTGGCCGATCCGCAGGTGGACCGCGCCCAGATCGACGATGTGTTCGAGTTCGTCGCCGACGACTGCGACATCCGCATCAGCGCCGAGGCGCCGCCCCCCGCCATCATCCAGGCGGCCGAACCTCTGCCTGTCGCAGCCGCACCGTCCGCCAACCTGCCGGAACCGGCGGCATCCACGCCCCCGCCGGCCGCAACCGCCCCGGCCACCACCTCCGGCTCTCCCGGCGCCGCGAAGGCTGCCGAAGGCGCCAAGCGCGGCAACGGCGGCACGGGCGGCGACCATTCGGGGCCGACCACCCACACCATCCGGGTCGACCTGGACAAGATCGACCGGCTGGTGAACATGGTCGGCGAGATGGTCATCACCCAGGCGATGATCGCGGAGCATCTGCGCGACCTGCCGCCCGGTCAGTTCCAGGAGCTGCTGGAAGGGCTGGAAGGGCTGGCCCAGCACACCCGCGAGCTGCGGGAAAGCGTGATGTCGATCCGTGCCCAGCCGGTCTCCAGCGTCTTCTCGCGCATGCCGCGGCTGGTGCGCGAATGCGCCGCCGCCACCGGGAAAGAGGTGATGCTGGTCACGTCGGGCGAGACGACGGAGGTCGACAAGACGGTGGTCGAAAACCTCGTCGATCCGCTGACCCACATGATCCGCAACTCCATCGACCATGGGCTGGAAAGCCCGGAGGAGCGGGAGCGCATCGGCAAGACGCGCGCCGGCACGGTGCATCTGTCGGCCGCCCACCGGTCCGGCCGCATCGTCATCGAGGTGACCGACGACGGCCGCGGCATCAACCGTGCCAAGGTGCTGTCCAAGGCGATCGAGAAGGGGCTGGTCCAGCCGGGATCCACCCTGTCGGACGAGGAGATCGACAACCTGATCTTCCTGCCCGGCTTCTCCACCGCCGATCAGGTGTCGAACCTGTCCGGCCGCGGCGTCGGCATGGACGTGGTGCGGCGGAACATCTCCAGCCTGGGCGGACGCATCGGCGTCTATTCGACGCCGGGCGAGGGCTCGCGCTTCGTCCTGTCGCTGCCGCTGACGCTGGCGGTGCTGGACGGCATGGTGATCTCGGTGGGCGACGAGCGCTTCGTCCTGCCGCTGACCAACATCGTGGAAAGCCTGCGGCCCAAGCCCGCCGACCTGCATGGGCTGGTCAACAAGTGCGACGTCATGATGGCGCGCGGCGAATATGTGCGGCTCGTCCACCTGCACCGGCTGTTCGGCATCCCCAAGGCCATCGACGACGCCACCCAGGGGCTGGTCGTGCTGGTGGAGACGGAGGACGGCTCCCGCCTCGGCCTTGTGGTCGACGAGGTGCTGGGCCAGCAGCAGGTCGTCATCAAGAGCCTGGAGGCCAATTTCCGCCGGCTGGACGGCGTGGCCGCCGCGACCATCCTGGGCGACGGCCGGGTCGCCCTGATCCTGGACGTCGCGGGCCTGCGCGAAATGAGCCGCCACGGCGCCGGCAACGGCAACGGCAGCGGTTCCGGCGGCGCCACACCGCCCTCCCCATCCCTGCCCGCCCCGGCGGACAGGTCCGACCAGCGTCAACGCCAAACGGTTTGAGGCCCAGCGATGAGCAGTTCCACCGCAATCGCCCCCGTCAACTCCCGCACCGACCTCCAGCCCGCCGGCGCCGCCGCCAACGGGACGGAGGAGCAGTACGTCACCTTCACGGTGGGCAGCGAGGAGTATGGCGTCAATATCCTGGCCGTGCGCGAGATCCGCGGCTGGACGCCGGAAAGCCGCCTGCCGAACCTGCCCGACTATGTCCGCGGCGTCATCAACCTGCGCGGCATCATCATCCCGATCTTCGACCTGCGCGCCCGCTTCGGCGGCGGCCTGACCCAGGTGACGAAGCGCCATGTCGTGGTGGTGATGCAGGTGGGCGAGCGCACGCGCGGCATCCTGGTCGACGCCATCTCCGACATCCTGGCCATCGGCCACGACGCGATCAAGCCGCCGCCCGACGTCGACAGCGGCCTGATCGACGCCGAGTATCTCAGCGGCCTCTACACCGCCGACAACCGCATGGTGACGCTGCTGAACGTCGAGAAGCTGTTCGCCGGCGAACATGTCGACCAGGACGCCGCCCCGCGCGCCGCGGCACTGGAAGCGACCTGACACGACATGACCGGGCCGGGCAAAGCGGCGGCGGACTTCGGCGCCCGCCGCACCCGGACCCGGATCCGGACCCGATGAAGAAGCAATAAAAATGCGAGGGAACGTCACCGATGGCCACCGACGGCACGACCGCCAAATCCGGCAGCTTCCTCAGCAACATGCGCATCGCCAAGCGGCTGTGGCTGGTCTTCGGCCTGCTGCTGGTGCTGATCGCCGCCCAATCGGGCGTGGGCATCCTGGGCCTTGACGGGCTGAACCGCCGCATCGACGGGGTCATCGCCTCCGGCGACCTCGCCGTCTTCGCCAAGGATCTGGAGAGCCGTCTGGCCGCGGAGCGGCTGCAGACCCGCGAATACATCAATCTGGGCACGCCGGAGGCGTTGGACCGGCTGCGCGTGCTGCGCGGGGAGTTCGATTCGGCGATGGTGCAGCGGCAGGCGACGCTGGCGGCCTCGCCCCAGGCCGCCGCCTTCGCCCAGCTGAATAGCCTGCACGCCGCCTACCATGAGCGGTTCGAAGCGGTGCGCGCCCTGCGGGAACAGGCCGACCGCAGCCTGCGCGAACGCATGGATCCACTCGGCGCCCAGGTGACGAAGCGTCTGGATGAAGCGGTGACGGCGGCCAATGCCTCCGGCGACCGGGACGTCGCCTTCGCCGCGCAGGAGGTGGAGAAGCGCTGGCTGCTGATCCGCTTCAGCGCCAACCGCGCCATCGGATTGCGCGACGCCGCCGCGGTCGCGCAGGTCGAGACGGAGGGCAAGGCGATGGCCGACGCCGTCGCCCGGCTCTCCGCCATCCTCGGTGCCGGGGGCCGCAACGGCAGCGGCCTGTCGCTGACCCTGCGCGAGGTCGATGCCCGCGCCGCCGACTATCGCGCCGCCTTCCGCGACGTCATCGCCGCCAACAACGAGGCGAAGCGTGGCGCCGACCATCTCGCCGCCGCCGCCACGGCGGTGAACGACGCCATCGACGGCATCGTCGGCAAGATCGCCGCCGAGGCCGGGGCGACGGAGCGGGAAGCCGGAACGATGGCCGACTTCACCATCCGGCTGACGCTGGGGCTGGGGCTGCTGTCGCTGGTGATCGGCGTCGTCGCCGCCAACCGCATCGCCGCCTCCATCGTCACGCCGGTCACCGGCATCCGCCGGGTGATGGCCGAGCTGACCGACGGCAAGCTGTCGGTCGCCGTCCCCCACACCGGCCAGCAGGACGAGCTGGGCGACATGGCCCGCGCGGTTGCCGCCTTCAAGGACGAGGCGGTGGAGGCCCTGCGCTCCCGCATCGCGCTGGAACGGGTGTCGGCCAACATCATGATGGCGGACACCGACGGCCGCATCCTCTACGCCAACGACTCCATCATGGCCATGTTCCGCAATGCCGAGGCCGACCTGCACGGCTCGCTGCCGGGCTTCGACGCGAACAGGCTGGTCGGCCAGAACTTCGACGTCTTCCACCGCGATCCCGGCCACCAGCGCCGCCTGCTGGCCGACCTGAAGCAGACCCACCGCGGCTGGGCCAGGACCGGCGGCCGCACCTTCCAGGTCATCGCCAACCCGGTGGTCAGCCGCCAGGGCGAGAAGCTGGGCACCGTCATCGAGTGGCGCGACCTGACCGAGGAACTGGCGATCGAGGCGGAGATCGGCGCCATGGTGGAGAATGCCGTGCGCGGCGACTTCAGCCGCCGCATCGCGCTGGACGGCAAGACCGGCTTCTTCCGGCTGGTCAGCGAAGGCATCAACCGCCTGTCGGAGAATGTCGCCGCCGTGACGGAGGAGCTGGCGTCGGTGCTGGAGGCGCTGTCGCAGGGCGACCTCACCCGCCGCATCGACAAGCAGTATGAGGGCGTGTTCCAGCGGCTGAAGGACGACTTCAACGGCACGGTGGCCCAGCTGTCGGAGATCGTCCGGCGCATCGACGATGCCGCCGGCTCCATCGCCGTCGCCAGCCGCGAAGTGGCGGAAGGCAGCCTGGACCTGTCGGAACGGACCGAGCAGCAGGCCTCCTCGCTGGAGGAGACCGCGGCCAGCATGGAACAGCTCGCCGCCACCGTGCGCTCCAACGCCGACAACGCCCAGCAGGTCAACGGCTATGCCACCGAGGCGCGCACCGCCGCGTCCCGCGGCGGCGAGGTGGCGGCCAGTGCGGTGGAGGCGATGCGCCGGATCGAGCAGTCTTCGCAGAAGATCGCCGACATCATCGGAGTGATCGACGAGATCGCCTTCCAGACCAACCTGCTGGCGCTGAACGCGGCGGTGGAGGCGGCCCGTGCCGGCGATGCCGGCCGCGGCTTCGCCGTGGTGGCGCAGGAGGTGCGGCAGCTCGCCCAGCGTTCCGCCCAGGCATCGAAGGAGATCAAGTCGCTGATCCTCGACAGCGGCGGGCAGGTGCGCGATGGCGTCGGGCTGGTCCGCTCCGCCGGCGGCGCCCTGACGGAGATCGTGTCCGGAATCGGCCGCGTCGCCGATCTGGTATCGGAGATCGCGCGGGCGACCACCGAGCAGGCCTCCGGCCTGGACGAGGTCAACATCGCCATCGCCCAGATGGACGAGATGACCCAGAAGAACGCCGCCCTGGTGGAGGAAAGCACCGCCGCCGCCCGCTCGCTGGAGGATCAGGCCGACCAGCTGCGCCGGCAGATGACTTTCTTCACCCTGGACCGCCGGTCCCGCGACTCCGCCTCCGCAGCCGCTGCTTCCACCGGAGAGATCCGGCGGCAGCAGGTTCCCGCCTGACGATGCCGCCGGTGCCGCGATGACCGACCGTTCCTCCGCCCTGTCGATCGAAGCCCCGGCGGCGCGCCGGGTCCCGGCCGCGGTGTTCGGCGGCGCGCGCGAATTCCATTTCGAACGGCACCATTTCGACCTGATCGCCGGCCTGCTTTACCAGCTGGCCGGCATCGCGCTGGCGCCGCACAAGGCGGAGATGGTCTATGCCCGGCTGGCGCGCCGCCTGCGCGAACTGCGGCTGCCCGATTTCGACGCCTATTGCGCCCTGCTGCAGGGTGAGGACGGGGCGGAGGAAATCGGCTTCCTCGTCAATGCGCTGACCACCAACCTGACCAGCTTCTACCGCGAATCGCACCATTTCGACTTCCTCGCCTCCACCGTCCTGCCGGAAGTGCGGGCGCGCAATGCCGGCGCCTCCCATCCGCGGCTGCGGCTGTGGTCGGCCGGCTGCTCGTCGGGGCCGGAGCCCTACACGATGGCGATGGTGGTGGCCTCGACCATGGGTGCCGACCTGCGCCGCTGGGACGCCCGCATCCTCGCCACCGACATCGACACCCACATGGTCGACACGGCAAGGCGCGGCGTCTATCCGCTGTCGGGCGCCACCGGCATCCCCCGCCATCCGCCAGCGCTTCACCCAGGATACCCGGCTGAACGGCGAGCCGGCGGTGGCGATGGGCGATGAGCTGAAGCGTCTCGTGACCGTCAAGCCCCTGAACCTGCTGGAACATTGGCCGATGTCCGGCCCGTTCGACGCGATCTTTTGCCGCAACGTCCTGATCTATTTCGACCGCCGCGGCCGCACGCAGGTGATAGAAAACTTCGCCCGGATGCTCCGCCCCGGCGGGTATCTGTTCCTCGGCCACTCGGAGAGCCTGTATGGCGTGTCGAACCTGTTCCGACAGGCCGGCCCAACGATCTACCGGAGGGAGTGAGCCATGACCGCCTCCACCCTCTCCCACACGGCAGCCAGCCCGGCGCCAGCGGCGCGGCGGCTGGGAAGCGGGCGCTATTTCAACCAGGAGTTCAAGGTCGATACCGTCAAGATCGCGCTGGGTCAGCAGGCGGTCAGCGACCGGGGCGACCTGATGATCGCGACCACGCTGGGCTCCTGCGTGGCGGCCTGCATCCACGATCCGGTGCGAGGGATCGGCGGCATGAACCATTTCATGCTGCCCGACCTGCCGCCCAGCGAACTGGAGGGTGCCGGCGCCGCCGCCCGCTACGGGTCGGTCGCGATGGAACGGCTCATCAACGCCCTGCTCGCCGCCGGGGCGGACCGCCGGCGCCTGCAGGTCAAGCTGTTCGGCGGCGCCAGCGTCATCGAGTCGAGCTACGACATCGGCGGGCTGAACAGCCGCTTCGCACTGGACTATGTGCGGGCGGAGGGGCTGACCCTGGCCGGGCAGGATCTGGGCGGCGGCTCCGCCCGGCGCCTGCATTATTTCCCGCACAGCGGCCGCGCCCTGCGCCGCCTGCTGCGGCCGGAGGCGGCGGCCGACACCGTCACCCGCGAACGGTCCTTCATCACGAACCTCGCCCAGGCCCCGGTGGAGGGCGAGGTGGAGCTGTTCGGCCCCGCCGATCCGGGAGGGAACTGACATGCCCAGGCCGATCCGCGTCGTCATCGTCGACGACAGCGCCCTGATGCGCGAGATGCTGAAGGACATCCTGACCCGGGAGCAGGGAATGGAGGTCGCCGGCGTCGCCCGCGACGCCTTCGAGGCCCGCGACGTCATCAAGGCCACCAACCCCGACGTCATCACGCTGGACGTCGAGATGCCGAGGATGGACGGCCTGTCCTTCCTGGAGAAGATCATGACGCTGCGGCCGACGCCGGTGATCATGGTCTCCTCCCTCACGCGCGAGGGCTCCGACGCCGCCATCCGCGCGCTGGAGTTGGGGGCGGTCGACTGCGTCGCCAAGCCCGGCGGCTCCGACGGCCAGGGGTTCGAGGCGACGGCGATGGAGCTGGTCTCCAAGATCCGCATCGCCGCCACCGCCCGGCTGTCCATGCGCCGGCCGCCGGCCGTCCATGGCGTCCTGCCGACGCCGCGCCGCGCCGGATCGGGCAAGCGGCTGATCGCCATCGGCGCCTCGACCGGCGGGGTGGAGCGCATCCGCGACGTGCTGGCCGCCATGCCGGCCGATTGCCCGCCCATCGTCATCACCCAGCACATGGGGCCGAGCTATGTGCCCAGCTTCGCCGCGCGGCTCGACCGGCTGTCGGCGCCCACGGTGCGGGTGGCGGTCCATGGCGACCGGCCGGCGCAGGGGCTGGTGCTGATCGCCCCCGGCGACCGTCATCTCGCCGTCATCCGCGACACCGCCGGCTTCGTCTGCCACATCCAGGACACGCCGCCGGTCAGCGGCCACCGTCCGTCGGTGGACGTGCTGTTCGCCTCCGTCGCCAAGGCGGCCGGCGCCAAGGCGGTCGGCGTCATCCTGTCCGGCATGGGGCGCGACGGCGCCATCGGCATGAAGGCCATGCATGAGGCCGGCGCCTTCACCATCGGCGAACAGGAATCGAGCTGCGTCGTCTACGGAATGCCGCGCGCCGCCAGGGAGGCCGGTGCGGTCGCGGTCGAACTTCCGCTCTCCCAAATCCCCGCCGAAATGCTGCGCGCCTTCGACGCTGTCGGCGAGCGCCCCCGCACCGGCTGAGCCGGGCGAACATCAGGGCCGAGTTCCCAAGGAGCACCAGTATGTCTATCCCCGCCGCCGCCAGAGACGCCGCCCAGTTCGCCGCCCGTGATGCCGCTCCGGCGCCGGCGGACCGCCCGGCGTCTCCCTGCGGACGCCGAGGCCAAGGTCTCGGTCACGGCAGAGCTTCTGTCGACCTGGCTCGGTTTCGCCGACGTGCAGCGCCGCACGCTGGACGTGGTCCAGAGCGAGCTGGCGCGCACGTCGGACCATGTGGAGGCCTCCACCCTCGACCTGTCGGAGCGCTTCCGCGAACTGGCCCAGAAGGCGCTGGAACAGTCGGAGCGGGTGGAGCAGATCGTCGCCATGGCGGGATCGGTCGAGATCGACGGCGAACGGGTGCCGCTCGACACGCTGGTGGTCGGCATGCAGGACGTCATCACCGACATGGTGACCAACATCGTCACCCTGTCGCGCCACGCCATGAGCATGGTCTATCTGCTGGACGACGTGCAGAAGGACGTGGCCGAGTTGGAGAAGTCGATCGGCGACATCGACGGCATCAACCGCCAGACCAACTTCCTGGCGCTGAACGCCACCATCGAGGCCAGCCGCGCCGGCGAGGCCGGGCGCACCTTCGCCGTGGTCGCGCAGGAGGTGCGGCACCTCTCCCGCACCACCGGCGAACTGGCGGACCGCATGCGCAGCAAGGTCGGCGCCGTGGTCAAGGGCGTGCGCAACGGCCACGACATCCTGCGACAGATCGCCAACACCGACATGTCGCCGCAGATGCTGGCGAAGGAACGGGTCGACAAGACCATGGACAGCCTGGTGGCGCAGACCACCCATTTCCAGGCGGTGCTGGAGACGGCGGCCTCCGTGTCCACCGACATGTCGGCCACCATCGCCCACGTCATCACCGGCATGCAGTTCCAGGACCTGACCAAGCAGCGGATCGAGGCGATCAACGACAGCCTCGCCATCATGAGCGCCGGGCTGGGCGAGCTGGAGACCCGCATCCGCGCCCAGGTGCCGCCCGGCATCGGCGCGCGGGAGCCGCAGGAATGGCTGAACCAGCTGATGGGCCGCTTCACGCTGAGCGAGATGCGCGAACGTTTCGTGCGCAAACTGCTGCTGGAGGGCACCGCGCTGGACGAGAACGGCGTGCTTGACCTGGATGTCGGAGGGGACAACAGTTCCGGCGGCGACATTGAACTTTTCTAGCGCGCGACAGCCGCCGCTTGTACACTGACCCCTATATCCTGAAAGACGACACCATGGACTACGGCATCGAAGTGCGCGAACAGGAGGCGGTGGTCCGTCTGCGCGGCCGCCTGACCTTCAACGACCACGCGAAGTTGCGCACCCTGATCGGCGAGATGGGGCAGAACAAGGCCCGGCGCCAGGTGCTCGACCTGTCCTCGCTGGAGTTCGTCGATTCCGCCGGCATCGGCATGCTGCTGATCGCGCGGGAGGAGATGGAGCGCGCCGACAAGCAGTTCGTCCTGCGCGCCGCCGCCGGGCAGGTGAAGCGGGTGCTGACCGTGGCGCAGATCGCCAAGATCGTCCCGATCGAGGACTGACCGGCTTGACCGACTGGACCACCCTTCCGAGCGGCGCCGCCTGCGGGCTGCGCACGCGCCTTGCCGGGTTCGTGGCGCCGGGCCTGCCGCCCGAGCAGGCCGACCGGCTGGCGCGGGGACTGGGGCTCCGTCGGGCGGAGGCGCCGGCGACCGGCAATCCGGGCGATGGAGTCCCGGCCGGCTCCGGACCGCTGGCGCTGCTGATGACGGACGCGTCCGCGGCGGAGGCGGAACCGCTGTGGCTGCCCCCGGTCGCCGCCTGGATCGAGCCGCCGCCCGGCGACAGGGATGGCGACAGGGATGGCGGCGCGCTGGCCGCGCTGCTGGCCGAGGCGTCCGGCGCCGACCTCTACGTCAACCTGACCACCGCCACCGCGCACGACCTGCAGCTGGGCGGACGCCTGCTGACGGCCATCGGCGCCCGCCATCCGCTTTCCGGCCACCGCCGCGACGACATCGAGCTGGCCCTGCACGAGGCGGTGAGCAATGCCCTGGTGCACGGCAATCTCGGCGTCGCCGGCATGAAGGAGCTGAGCGCCCGTGAGCTGGAGCGCTTCTCCCGCGATCTGGGCGACCGGCTCGCCGACCCGGTGCTGGCCGCACGCCGGATCGCCATCGCCGTGCGGATCGACCCGCCGCGAACCGCCCCTGACGTTTCGGAGGCCGACGGTTCGAACCAAGCCGAGAGCCCGCCGGAAGACGGCCGGGCGCTGGCGACGGTGGAGATCACCGACCAGGGTGCCGGCTTCGTCCCACGCCAGACGGAGCCGGCCGGCGCCTCCGGCCGCGGGCTCGGCCTGATCGGCACCATCGCCGACGGGCTGGAGATCGAGGAGGGCGGCCGGCGCATCCGCCTGAGGTTCCGGCTGTGACCATGGCGGAACAGGACATCTCCGGCCACGGCCTGCCTCAGGCTCCCGATGTCCGGGCTCCGGAGTTGCGCATTCCCGACTGCCAGATTTTGGATTGTCCCATCCTGGTGGTCGACGACACCGCCTTCAACCGCACCGTGATCGGCACCTTCCTGGCCGAGGCGGGGTTCCGCAACGTCTCCTTCGCCACCAACGGGATGGAGGCGCTGGCGATGATCGAGGCAGGCGTCCCCGACCTGCTGATCCTGGACATCATGATGCCGGGGATCGACGGCTACGAGGTCTGCCGTCGTCTGCGCGCCAGGCCGGAGACGGCGGACCTGCCGATCCTGGTGCAGACCGCGCTGTCGTCGGGCGAGGACCGGAACAGGGCCTTCGCCGCCGGCACCACCGACCTCGTGGCGAAGCCGCTGGAGCGGACGGAGCTGCTGGCCCGCGTGCGCATCCAGCTGGAAGACCGCGTGCTGATCCGCCGGCTGCAGAGCTACCGCGCGCGGGTGGAGGCGGAGCTGTCCATCGCCCGCTCGATGCAGGAGCATCTGCTGCCGACGCCGGCGCAATGCGCCGCGGCCGCCGGTGCGGCCGGCTGCACGCTGCGCGCCCACAGCGTGATCTCGCCCCATCTCGGCGGCGATCTCTGGGGGCTTCTGCCGCTGCCGGGCCGGCGCTTCGGCGTCTATCTGCTGAACGTCGCCGGCCAGGGCGTGTCGGCGGCGCTGAACGCCTTCCGCCTGCACACCCTTCTGCAGGAACTGGGCCCTGTCCATGGCGAGGACGCCGCCGGCCTGCTGAGCGCCCTGAACGACCGCGCCGCCGATTTGCTGGCGCCGGGGGAAAGCGCGACCATGACCTACGGCGTGGTCGACGGCGAGCTTGGACGCTTCACCCATGCCTCCGCCGAGGGGGCGCCGCCGATGATCCTGCGCGGCGATGGCGGATCGGACTTCGGCAGCGCCACCGGTCTGGCCATCGGCATCGCCCCCGGCACCCGCTATCGCGCCCAGGTGATGGAGCTGCCGCCGGGTGCCGTGCTGGCGCTTTACTCCGTCGCAGTGCTGGAGGCGCTGGATGCCGGAGGAACCGGGATCGGGCTAGGCTGGATGATCGCCCGCGCGGTGGCGGAAGGCGACGGCTTCGACGCCGTCGTGCGCTCGCTGGGCTTCGCTCTGGGACAGGTCAGCGGCGACGACCACACGCTGCTGTGGATCGAGAGGGGGCCGGAGCATGACCGCCGGTCTGGCTGCCCGGGAAAGCGACGGCGCGGACGGGCTGGCCGGCGCCCGCGTGCTGGTCGTCGACGATAACCGGATCAACCGCCATCTGCTGCTGGCCCTGCTGGAACGCGGCGGCATCACCCTGGTCGAACAGGCCGAGGACGGGCAGGAGGCGCTGGCCCGCATGGAGCGCTTCAATCCGGACCTCGTCCTGCTCGACCTGATGATGCCGCAGATGGACGGGTTCGAGATGTGCCGGATCCTGCGCGCCGACCCGCGCTGGAAATCGCTGCCGGTGCTGGTGCAGTCCAGCCTGAACCGGGTGGAGGACCGCACCCGCGCCTTCCTCGCCGGGGCGACCGATTACGTCACCAAGCCGATCAACGCGGTGGAGCTTCTGGCCCGCGTGCGCATCCAGCTCCGCAAGCGCGCCATGCTACGCGACCTGGAACAGTATCACAGCCGGACGGAGAGCGAACTGGCGCTCGCCCGCGCCATGCAGGGCCGGCTGCTGCCCGGCCCCGAGAGGCTGGCAGAGCTGGAGGCGGCGACCGGCATCGCCATCGACGCCCATTTCGCCCCCTCGTCCGAGCTGGGCGGCGATTTCTGGGGGATCGACCGGCTGCCGGGCGGCCGGGTCGCCGTCTACATGGTCGATTTCTCCGGCCATGGCGTGGGGGCGGCGCTGAACACCTTCCGGCTGGACGCCATCTGCCGTCAGGTCGGCAGCGCGGAGCTGACCCCTGCGGAGTTCCTGGCCGCGATGAACCGCCGGCTGTGCGGGCTGCTGCCCTCCGGCCAGTTCGCCACCATGCTGACCGGGCTGATCGACCCCGTGGCGGGGGTGTTCCACTACGCCTCGGCCGGATCGACGACGCCGATGATGTGGCTGCCCGGCGACGAGGCACCCCGGCTGGGCGACGGCAGCGGCTTGCCGCTCGGCCTGCTGTCTTCGGCCACCTATGACAGCCGGCAGTTGCCGATGCCGCCCGGCGCCCGGCTGTTCTTCTACTCGGACGCCGCGATCGAGATTCCGCTCGGCGGGGACGGACATGAGGTGCTGGACGAATGGGGCCTCGCCACCCTGCTGTCCCGCCGCCTCCACGAGCCCGACGGCGCCCGCCTGCTCGGCGGCCTGCTCGACGACCTCCATGCGACGGGCCCCATCGACGACGATCTGACGGCGCTGCTGCTGACCCGGCAGGGGTGAATTCAGGAAGCGGGGAGTGGGGCGCGGAGGTCCGGCATCGTAGATAAAAGCATCCGCCAAAAGCAAAAAGGCCGCTCCCGGGGAGCGGCCTTTCGCGTTCGGCGGGAGCCGACCGATCAGCGCGAGTAGAACTCGATGACCAGGTTCGGTTCCATCTGGACCGGGTACGGGACGTCGGCCAGCAGGGGAGCGCGGACGAAGCGGCCCTTCAGCGCGCTGCTGTCGACTTCCAGATAGTCGGGGATGTCACGCTCGCCGGAAGCGGCGGCTTCCAGGACCAGCGCCATCTGCTTGGACTTGGCGCGCACCTCGACGGTGTCGTTGTCCTTGATGCGGGCCGACGCGATGTTCAGGCGGCGGCCGTTGACCAGGATGTGGCCGTGGTTGATGAGCTGGCGCGCGGCGAACGGGGTCGGCGCGAACTTCATGCGGTAGACCACGGCGTCCAGACGGCGCTCCAGCAGACCGATCAGGTTCTCGCCGGTGTCGCCCTTGCGGCGGACGGCCTCGGCATAAATGCGGCGGAACTGCTTCTCGCCGATGTTGCCGTAGTAGCCCTTCAGCTTCTGCTTGGCCATCAGCTGCAGGCCGTAATCCGACGGCTTCTTGCGGCGCTGGCCGTGCTGGCCCGGGCCATACTCGCGCTTGTTCAGCGGGCTCTTGGCGCGGCCCCACAGGTTGACGCCAAGGCGGCGGTCGATCTTGTACTTGGACTCTTGACGCTTGCTCATGACTCTCACGCCTCGTTGGACACGAGTTGATGTTGTCCCGGTAGTTCCGTCCGCCCTTTCAGGCGGCGGACGGGGCGCCAAAGATTGCGCGCGCCCGCTTTCCCAGGAGGTGAAGGCGCGCACAATACCCATTGGCGCGGCCGAGTCAAGCTCGACGCTTCAAGCCTGACCGCGCCCACCGTCTTCTCCTTGCAATGCCCCGTCCTTTGCGCTCCCCTTCCGGGCACAGCGGCAAGCCAGGGCGAAGGCGATGGAACGGGTGGAGTGCGTGGTCGTCGGGGCGGGGGTGGTCGGTCTGGCGGTGGCGCGCCGGCTGGCGCGGACTGGGCGCGAGGTGATCGTGCTGGAGGCGGCGGACGCCATCGGCACCGGCACCAGCTCCCGCAACTCCGAAGTCATCCATGCCGGCATCTATTATCCCACCGGCAGCCTGCGCGCCCGGCTGTGCGTGCCCGGCCGCGACGCGCTCTATGACTACTGCGCCGCCCATGGCGTGGAGCATCGCCGCACCGGCAAGCTGATCGTCGCGACGGAGGAGGCCCAGCTGCCGAAGCTGGCCGCGATCCGCGCCCAGGCCGCCGCCAACGGCGTCGCCGACCTGACGGAAATCGACGCCGCCACCGCGATGCGCTGGGAACCGAACCTGCGCACCGTCGGCGCCCTGCTGTCGCCTTCCACCGGCATCATCGACAGCCATGGGCTCATGCTGGCCCTGCTGGGCGACGCCGAGGAGGCCGGCGCGATGCTGGCGCTGCTGAGCCCCCTGCTGCGCTCCCACCGCACCGCCGCCGGTTTCGAGCTGGAGGTCGGCGGGACGGAGCCGATGCGGCTGGCCTGCTCCACCCTGGTCAATGCCGCCGGGCTGGGCGCCTGGGCGGTCGCGCGCGGGCTGGAGGGGCTGGAGGCCGCCCATGTGCCGCCGCGGGTGCTGGCGAAGGGCAACTACTATGCGCTTGCCGCCGGCCGCTCCCCCTTCTCGCGGCTGGTCTATCCGGTGCCGGTCGAAGGCGGGCTGGGCGTCCACCTGACGCTGGACCTCGCCGGGCAGGCCCGCTTCGGCCCGGACGTGGAATGGCTGGGCGACGTCGCCGATCCGATCGACTATGCCGTCGATCCGGCCCGGGCCGACTCCTTCTATGGCGCGGTGCGCGCCTATTGGCCGGGACTGCCCGACCATGCGCTGGTGCCGGCCTATTCCGGTGTGCGTCCCAAGCTGAGCGGACCGGGGCAGCCGCAGGCCGACTTCCTGATCCAGGGGCCGGGCAGCCACGGGGTGGAGGGGCTGGTCAACCTGTTCGGCATCGAATCGCCGGGCCTGACCTCCTGCCTGGCCATCGCCGACGCGGTGGCGGCGGAGCTTGGCGAGGCTCCCGAGATCATCGGCCGCGCTTGAGGCCCACAGGGTTCTTGACCGCGACCCCGGCTCTCCCAATCTATAGGCGTGGCGGCGCCGGCGGATGCTGGGCCGCCGATCCGCCGGGCGCCGGAAACGGGCCCATGTTCCGCAACTCGCTCCCGTCGTGAGGAGGATGCGTCGTGACGACTCGCCTTTCGCTCTTCAACAGCCCGCTGCTTCTCGGCTTCGACCAGTTCGAGCGCACGCTCGACCGCATCGCCAAGAATTCGGCCGAGGGCTATCCCCCCTACAACATCGAGCAGATCGGCGACGACGGCCTGCGGATCACGCTTGCCGTGGCCGGCTTCACCTCCGAAGACCTGTCGGTCCAGATCGAGGACAACCAGCTGGTCATCCGCGGCCGGCAGACCGACGACAAGTCGCGCGTCTACCTGCATCGCGGCATCGCCGCCCGGCAGTTCCAGCGCAGCTTCGTCCTGGCCGAGGGGATAGAGGTGGTGGGCTGCTCGCTCGACAACGGGCTGCTCAACATCGACCTGACCCGCCCGATGCCGGAACCGAAGGTCCGCACCATAAAGATCGAGCAGCCGAAGAAATCCGCCGGCGGTGCCGTGCCGCGCACCATCGACGTGTCCGCCGACGGCAAGGACGACTGACCCGGCCCCCTCCCTTCATCCACCCACCAGCCTCTTCCCGACACTCTGCACGCGCGGCCGCCCATGACGGGGAGCCGCCGGGAGACCATGACCATGATCAACGATACCCACAGCCAGCTGCGCCAGCTGTCGACCCAGGATTTCGCCAGCTTCGGCCTTGGCGACGTCGCCTATGTCCGCCCGGTGGAGATGGAGGGCACCGCCGCCTTCGCGATCCACGCCGCCGACGGCACGCCGCTGAGCGTCGTCGCCGACCGCGAGCTGGCCTTCGCCGCCATCGTGCAGAACGACATGGAGCCGGTCAGCGTCCACTGACCGCCCGCCGCCGCGCGCCGGCAGACAGGGCGGGCGCGCGGCGGACGGCATCACCATCCTTGTCAGCCCTGACTCCTGTTGTAATGTGCGCTCTGCGATAATCATGGGCGCATGACGCGAGAAGGCATCGGGGGACGGTCGGTTGGACGGCGGGGCAAGCGATACGGCGGTTGACGCAAAGGCCGCGGAAGAGACTGAAAAGCGGAAGGCGTGGGACGACGAGGCCCGCGATTCCCTGCACATCCTGCCCTTGTCGTCGATCCCGCTGGAAACTCCCGGCCTGCAGCATGCGCGCCTCATCAAGAATGTCCGGCTGCAGACCGTGGTCGAGATGTTCCGCGACGCGCAGACCGGAAGCGGACAGGTCACCGCCCGCCATCTGCCCGCCTATTTCGAATCCTACAAGGACGAGATCGAACGCGATCTGGTGAAGCTGGAGAAGATCGGCGCCGCCTCCAGCTTCGACGTCTACTCCTCGCGCATCGAGCTGCGGCGGCTGAACATCGACGTCAACAACGTCGAATCGCTGACCCTGTCCGACCGCAAGAAGGCGGAACTGACCAGCTACATGCGGGTCTTCACCCGGCCGCTGATGGAGTATGTCTACGGCACGGAGGAGCTTCAGGTCGCCGACGTGACCGACATCATCCAGCTGTTCGCCAATCCCAACCGGGAGGAGGCGCTGCGCAACCTGCGCATGATGGCCGACCGGCTGGACATCGGCCTGAACGAGATCCCGCAGTTCCTTGAGGAATACGGCGACATCTTCCTGTCGCTGGCCTATTTCCGCAAATGCCTGGACGAGATCGTACCGGAGGTGCAGCGCTTCGTCACCTGGATGGGCGAGATCCGCAGTTCCGCCGAGGTGAAGCGCGACCCGCGCCAGATCAGGCTGCTGGACGAGATCGGCCGCGACCTGACCGACATCTCCACTTCCATCACCGGCCGGTTCGAAAGCTTCGACAACCGGTCCAAGGATTTCTGGAGCGACATCAACGCCGACACCTTCCGCGCCATCCGCGAGCTGATCTCGTCCCACCACGTCACCATCGGCGGGGTGCTGTGCGGTCTGGCGGTGAAGATGACCCTGTGGAAGCACCGCTTCGCCCGCGGCGGCGGCGGCCCGAACCGCCGCATGGAGTTCGTCAAGTCGGAGATTTTGCCCGGCCTCTCCCACATCAAGGCGCTGGAACAGTCGGCGCGGACGGGGCATCTGTAACCGCCCGGATCCGGACCTTCGCGGCCCCCGTCAGTCCATCGACAGGATCGTCGCCAGCGCGTTGTTGTCCAGCAGGGCCGTCACGACCAGGGCCAGGATTGGCGTCAGGAACAGCAGCCCGATGACGCAGCGCACGACCAGATCGGTGCGGCGGGCGGAGCGGCAGAGCGGGCAGTCGTCGGGACCATGCCCGTAATCGGAGCCGCAATAGGGACAGGCGGTTGTTTCGACCATGGCGAACGGGCTTTCGGAATGGGCCGGCGGCCGTGGGACTGTCCCCATTCTGGACCGGCGCATCGCCCGAACGTCATGAAATCACTGTCATCTACCTGTCTTCGCCCCGCCTGTGGCGGATGAGGTGCTCACGCCGCCCTCTCCATCGGCACCAGCCCGGCGGCGATGCGGCGGAACTGGCCGGCGAAGCGCTCGCGCTCGGCGGCGGCCAGGGTGAAGGTGACATGCAGACGGCCGCCGATACCGCCGCCATCGATGGCGCGCACCGTGGCGGGCACCGGCTCCAGCCCCGGCAGCGCCACGCCTAGCGCCGCCCCCTCGGCCAGACCGGTCCAGGACTGCTGCGGCAGGCCGCTGATCTGCGCGCCGCCTTCCGAAGCGTTGTCGATGGTCACCGGGATTTCGCGCCCGCCGATGATCAGCCGGCCCGGACGGTTCAGCGGATAGCGCGGAGCGGAGCGGCGGTTCACCTCCGGCGTGGCGGTGCGAATCGCCTCGATCAGGACGCGGCGCAGCTGGTCGATGCTGGTGGCCACGCGGGTGGACAGGGCGTTGACCTCGCTGGCGCGTTCGCCGGTGGCCGTCGCCTCCTGCGAGACGGCGGCGATGCGGGTCGCTACCTCCTGCGCCGCGTTGGAGGTCTGGACGACGTTGCGGGCGATCTCGCCGGTCGCCGCCTCCTGCTCCTCGATGGCGGCGGCGACGGTGGCCGAGACCGTCTCCACCCCGCGCACCCGGTCGGCGATGGCGCGCACGGCGCTGACCGCCTCCGCGGTGGTGGCCTGGATGGCGGCGATCTGGCTTTCGATCTCGTCCGTCGCCCGCGCCGTCTGGCCGGCCAGCTGCTTCACCTCGCTGGCGACCACGGCGAAGCCCTTGCCGGCCTCCCCAGCCCGCGCCGCCTCGATGGTGGCGTTCAGCGCCAGCAGGTTGGTCTGGCCGGCGACGTCGTTGATGAGGTCGGTCACCTCGCCGATGCGGGTCACGGCCTCGGCAAGGCGCTGGATCGTCTCCTCCGCCCGCAGCGACGCGCCGACCGCCTCGCCCGTCATGGCGGTGGCGGTGCCGATCTGGCTCGCGATCTCGCGGATGGAGGCGCTGAGCTGCTCCGACGCCGCCGCCACGGTCTGGGCGTTCGACAGCGCCTGGGTCGCGGCGGCGGCGACGTTCTGGCTGTTGTCGCTGACGGCGCGGGCCGATTCGGCCATGCGGGTGGCGTTGCCGGCCATCTGGCTGGTCTGGCTGGCGACCACGTCGACGGCATTGGATGCCTCGGTCTCCACCGTCTCGGCCATCCGCAGCAGGGCGGCCTGCTTCTCGCGTTCGGACCGTTCGCGCTCCTCGTCACGCACGCGGCGCAGCCGCTCGGCCTCCTCAGCATTCTCCTTGAAGACGCGCAGGGCCGCGGCCATCGCGCCGATCTCGTCGCCGCGGTCGGCGCCGGGGATCGGCGTGGCGAGGTCGCCCTGGGCAAGGCTGCGCATGGCCGCGGTCAGCTCGCCCACCGGCCGCACCACCCGGCGCCGGATGCCCAGCACGCCCAGCACCACCACCGCCAGCACCAGGGCCGAGACACCCCAGACCGCGGTCATGAACAGGCTTTCGCGGCCGGTGGCATAGACTTCCGTCTCGCTGTTGTAGCGGGTGGTGTCCGCGACGATCCGGTCGACGACGGCACGGTGGGCCGCGTAGGCTTCGGCGATCACTGCGTAGGAGGCGCGGGCCGCCGCCTCGTCCTTGCGGGCGAGCGCCGGCAGGAACCTTGTTTCGACCTCGGTCCAGAAGCGCATCACCGGCGCATGGGACGTTCCGGTCAGCTGGTCGACCAGCGCCGGTTCGAAGCGCTCCTTGAGCCAGTAGTCATGCCGCTCGTCATAATCCTTGCGCAGCTGAGCCAGACGCGCCCGCCGCTGCTCCACCGACGCCGGATCGTTCATCGCCAGCGTGGTTTCCAGATACGCCTCGATCACATATTCGGGCGGCGGCAGGATATCGGCGATCAGGTCCTTGCCCAGCACGATGCGCTGGTAGATCGGGCCGCCCACCTTCAGCTCGCGGATCGCCAGCGCACCTGTCAGGACCACCGCAAGGAAACCGAGCGTGACGACCACGCCGAACAGGTTGGTGAGTGCGGCGATCCTGAGGTTCTTCAGCATGATGCGACCCCTGCGCAAAGACGACGGCAAGGGGTTGCTTCTCAGATTGAACTATTTATGACAAGCAAAAAACTTGCTCGGTTATCGGGTCAAAAAGAAATGATGTTTCATTGGGCGCTTTGCATGCGGAATGTGCAGTGTCTGCGCAAAGCCCAACCAAAGTACCGGCAACGGGCTCAAGTGAGAACCAAAGTGCCGATCCAGCCGACCAGGGCGAGGATCACCAGCATCACCAGCAGGGTCACGATCACCATGTTGCTGCGCCGAATCGAGCGGCAGCGCGGGCAGCCCTCCTCCGTGGCGGGATAGGGATGGGCGCAGCGGTCGCAGCGGACGGTCTGCTCGGTTCCGGTCTGGTCCGTCATCGGCGGGTTCCGTGGTCTCGAAAACTGTGAGGCCGCATGGATAGCACGGCCGTCCCTGCACTGCAGCGGTGAAGAGAGGCCGGCGGACACCGCCGCGGACGGGACGGAATGTCGCAGCGGCCGGCCGGGCCGCCGTCAGTCCGCCGCAGAGGACTCCGGAGAGGACGCCGCAGGCGGCACGCGCAGTTCCGTCGCCTGCAGGCGGCGCGGGCTGTGGTCCAGCGGTTCCAGCAGCGGCATCTCCGATCCCTCCGGCGCGGCATGCAGGTCGCGGAAGCGGCGGGCGCTGACCAGCACCCGCGATTCCAGCGTGCCGACCGCGCTGTTGTAGCAGCCGACCGCCTTGTCCAACTGCCCGCCCAGCTTCTCCATATGGCCGCCCAGGTCGGACAGGCGCTTGTACAGCTCAGCCCCCAGCGCGCTGATCTCGCGGGCATTGTCGGCCAGCCGCTCCTGCCGCCAGCCATAGGCGACGGCGCGCAGCAGCGCGATCAGCGTGGTCGGGGTGGCCAGGATGACGCGGTGGTCGATGCCGGCCTCGATCAGCGCCGGGTCCTGCTCCAGCGCCGCGGAGAAGAAGTTCTCGCCGGGCAGGAACAGCACGACGAATTCCGGACTGTCGTCGAACTGGTCCCAATAGCCCTTGGTGCCGAGCTGTTTCATATGCTCGCGCACATGGCGGGCGTGGCGGGCCATGCCGTCGCGCCGGGCGCCGTCGTCCAGCGCCTGGACACCGTCGAGATAGCCTTCCAGCGGCGTCTTGGCATCGACCACGATGGTCTTGCCGCCGGGCAGCGTGACGATCAGGTCGGGGCGCAGCCGGCCGCTGTCGACCGACACCTGCTCCACGAAGTCGCAATGGTCGAGCATCCCCGCCATCTCGCAGACCCGGCGCAGCTGGATTTCGCCCCAGCGCCCGCGCGCCGCCGGGGTGCGCAGCGCCCGGACGAGGTTCCCGGTCTCCGTCCGCAGCGCGCTCTGGCTTTCCACCAGCGACAGCACCTGCTGCTTCAGCCCCTCATAGGCGCCGGCCCGGCTGCTTTCCAGCTCGCGGATCTGGCGGTCCATCGCCTCCAGCGACTGGCGCACCGGATCGACGATGGCGGCGATGGCGGTCTGGCGCTTGTCCAGGTCGCCCTTCGCCTGCTCCTGGAAGCCGGCCAGCGTCTCCCGCGCCAGATCGAGGAAGCTGCGGTTGTTCTGGTGCAGCGCCTCCGCCGACAATGCCTTGAAGCTGTCGGCCAGCGCCGCCTGGGCGCGCTCCAGCAGGGCCATCTTCTCCGCCGCCGCGGTCCGTTCGGCCTCCAGCCGGGTGGACAGCTGGGCATGGCGTTCGCGGGCGTCGGCGACCTCGCCATGCAGGCGGGCGATCTGGTGGTCGCGCGCCTCGATCTCCTCGCGCAGGTCGTCCTCGGTCCGTTCGGCGAGGTCGAGGCGGGTGGCGAACTCCGCATGCAGGGCGGCGGCAGCGGCCTCCGCCCGGCCGGCGGCGGCGCGCAGCACCGCCCAGGCGATGGCCGTGCCCAGCAGCAGGCCGGCTGCCAGTCCGATGGCCAGCGACAGGCCGTCCACGACCATCCCGTTCACCACGAACTGCGTCACCCCTGCTCCCCCACCCCTGCCCCACGGCTGAAACGGGCACAGCCTATCGGAACGAAACGCGAATTGGAACAGGGCGCGAACGGACGGGGTGCCGCAGCACCGTCCAGCCCGCGCTTTCCCCGCTTGCCCAACCAGGGCCGCGGCGCCATATCGGAAGCCATGCCGAACGACAAGACTCCCGACACGACTTCCCCCGATTGCGGCCCCGGCTGCGGCGGCCCCCGCGTCCGCGCCATTCCGCCCGGCGAGGACCGCGAACGGCTGATGTGCCCCGATTGCGGCTACATCGCCTATCAGAACCCGCTGATCGTCGTGGGGGCGGTGGCGACCTGGGAGGACGGCCGCATCCTGCTGTGCCGCCGCGCCATCGAACCGCGCAAGGGCTTCTGGACCCTGCCCGCCGGCTTCATGGAGGAGCGCGAGAGCACCCGCGAGGGCGCCGCCCGCGAAGCCTGGGAGGAGGCGCGCGCCCGCATCGACATCGACCATCTGCTGGCGATCTACGACATCCCGCGCATCAGTCAGGTCCAGATGATCTTCCGTGCCCGCCTGCTGTCGCCGGACGTCGAGCCCGGCCCCGAAAGCCTGGAGGTCGGGCTGTTCGCCTGGGACGAGATCCCGTGGGGCGAGCTTGCCTTCCCCACCGTGGTCTGGGCCCTGCGCGAACACCGCGACCGGCTGGGCCGCAGCGACTGCGCCCCCGCGGTCAACCCGACCCCGGACGCGCTTGCCCGCTGGGAACGGATGCTGTAGCGGCCGGCCCTACCGCCGCTCCGCCGGGAACTTCGCCACCAGCTCCTGTTCCGCGCCGTCGCGCCGGATGGTCAGCGGCAGCCAGGTGCCGGGCGCTTGACGGCGGATGACGGCGACCAGATCGGCCGGCGCCCGCACCGGGCTTCCCGCGGCATTCAGGATGCGGTCGCCGCTGCGCAGGCCGGCCAAGGCGGCGACGCTGCCGTCACTGACCGCCCCCACGGTGATGCCGTCCGGACCGGGGTCGAGCTGCACGCCCAGCCGCGGCCGCTGCGGTTCGGCATCCTCGCGCGCCGGCCCCAGCCCGAAGACCGCATCGGCGATGCGCCCGTCCAGCTCGCCGCAGTCGCGGTCGGCATCCCAGGGCAGCAGCACGGCGGAATCGGGAATCCCGAGGTCCGCCAGTTGATGGGGAACACCGTCGCGGTAGAGGGTATGGCCCTGCCCCAGGATGCCGACGACGGCGCGGCCGGTGGTGCGGCGGGTCTCGGCGATCTTCTCCGCCATCGCGCGGTCCCAGACGCTTTGCGCCTCGATGAAGCGCTTGGCCGCATCGGTGGGGGCGGCGGCCTGCGACTCCGACCGGTCATGCGCCGCCAGCGTCTCGGTCAGGCGGCTGCGGTAGGCTTCCGTCGGAGCGGCAGGGGTGCCGACGCCCTCGCGCTCCCCCTCCGGAATGGCGGCCCAGCCGTTGCGGGCGGTGCGGCTGATCAGCGAGCGCTCCACGTTCAGCGCCACCACCGGCAGACGGTGCAGGCGGGCGAACTGCAGGATCGGCAGGTAGAATCCCGGATCGAAGCCCCAGACCGTGCGCCAGTCCGTCTCCCTCAGGAACTCGCTTTCCGTCAACTCCCCCGCCACCCAGCGGTCGAGCACCGGCTGCAGCCGGCGGGGCAGCATCTCCATCCCGATGGCGAGATCGGGATTCAGTGCATGCAGGCCGGCGAGCGTGTGGAGCTGCCAGCGGTGATGGTCGGCCTTGTCATGCTGTTCCCCCAGCAGGACGACCGGCGCGTCGGAGAGCCGGCGCAGCAGCGGCACCGGTTCCACCGCCGCCCCGGTTCCGTCGGCCCACACCCCCGGCGGAACGCAGCCGGTGCGCGCCGCATCCTCCGCCCGGGCGTCCGGTGCGGCGGCCAGGGTCAGCGCCGCGACGACCAGCGGGGCGAGACGGGGAAAGCTACGGATGATCTGGCGCGGCAAGGGGGGACTCCGTCGGCGCAGGCATTGCGCCAAGGTTGGAACTTCCGGAGGCAACGTCAATGGAGAAGGCCGCCGATTGCGTCGTTCGGCCGCGCCGAAGATCCGCGGCGGATGACAGGCGGGGCGCCGGCGGGTAGGATCGGCGCCGGCGGTGGACATGCGGCGGATGAAGGCCCTCGGCGCCTGCATCCGTACCCCCCGAGGCCGCTCCCAGGGACTCCGACCTCACCGCCGACCGCAATCATTCGTGAAGCGCACCGCCGCCATGCCGCACCGCAAGACCGTCATTCTCACCGGCGCCAGCCGGGGTATCGGACACGCCACCGTCACCCGGTTCAGCAATGAAGGCTGGCGCGTGATCTCCTGCTCGCGGGAGGATGTGCCGGAGCATTGCCGGCGCGATCCCAACTGGACCCACCACATCCCGGCCGACCTGTCCGACCCCGCCAGCCGCGCCGCCTTCGTGGAGGAGGCGAACAGGGCGCTGGACGGCGCCCCCCTGCATGGCCTGATCAACAACGCCGGCATCTCGCCCAAGACCCCGATCAAGGAGCGGCTGGGCTGCCTGAACGGCTCCATCGAAGGCTGGCACCGGGTGTTCGAGCTGAACTTCTTCGCCGCCCTGGTACTGGCGCGCGGCTTCGCCGCTCCGCTGTCCAAGGGGAAGGGGGCGATCGTCAACGTTACTTCCATCGCCGGCCATTCGGTGCATCCCTTCGCCGGCTCCGCCTATTCCACCTCCAAGGCGGCGCTGTCCGGCCTGACCCGCGAGATGGCGGTGGAGTTCGCGGAGATCGGCGTCCGCGTCAACGCCGTCGCCCCCGGCGAGATCGAAACGGCGATGACCGGCCCGGAATACGACGTGCTGATCCCGCGCATCCCGCTGAAGCGCATGGGCACGCCGGAGGATGTCGCCGCGGTGATCTTCTACCTCTGCGGCCCGGATTCGGCCTATGTGACGGGGACGGAGACCTTCATCACCGGCGGGCAGCATCTGTTCTGAGGGGGTGCTTCAGGCGGGTGCCCCCTCCCCATCCCTCCCCCTCTTCGAGGGAGAGGGGGCAGGACGCTTGGCGGCGAGAGTCATTCGCACAGCTGCGGCAGTCCCCTCTCCCACCGTAAGGTGGGGGAGGGTTAGGGAGGGGGCATCGTCAGCCGCCCCCTCGCAACCGAACGCTACGTCCCCGCCCTCCACGCGATCAGCCGCCGCGCCGCCTCGGCGATGGTCTCCTCCGCCCCGGCAAAGCTGAAGCGCAGGAAGCGCCGGCCGCGGGCGGGGTCGAAATCGATGCCGGGGGTGCAGGCGATTCCCGTCTCCTCCAGGATCTGCTTCGCCAGCGCCTCGCTGTCGTCGGTCATGTCGGACACGTCGGCATAGATGTAGAAGGCGCCGTCCGCCGGGGCCATCTTGGTAAAGCCGGCCTTCGGCAGCTCCTCCAGCAGAAGCGCGCGGTTGCGGGCATAGCGGGCGACGTGGCCGTCCAGCTCCTCCGTGCAGTCGAAGGCGGCGACCGCCGACACCTGGCTCAGCGTGGGTGCGGAGATGAACAGGTTCTGCGCCAGACATTCGACCGAACGCGCAAGATCGTCCGGCACGATCATCCAGCCCAGCCGCCAGCCGGTCATCGAGAAATACTTGGAGAAGCTGTTGACCACCAGCGCCTGATCGTTCACCTCCGCCGCGGTGACCGCATCGGTGCCATAGGTCAGGCCGTGGTAGATCTCGTCCGACACCATGCGCACGCCGTTGGCGCGGCACCAGTCGGACAGCGCGGTCAGCTCCTCCCGGCTCAGCATCGTGCCGGTCGGGTTGGCCGGGCTGGCGACGATCAGTCCCTGCACCGGCTCGTCCAGCGCCTCCAGCAGTTCGACGGTCGGCTGGAAGCGGTGCTCCGGCCCGGTCGGCAGTTCCACTGGAACCACGCCGGCGGCGGTCAGGGTGTGGCGGTAGGCCGGATAGCTGGGCGAGGCCATCGCCACCCGGTCGCCCGGATCGAAGGCGGCGAGGAAGCCCAGCTGGAAGGCGCCCGACGACCCGGTGGTGACGACCACCCGCCGCTCCGGCACGTCGACGCCGTACCGGTCCTTGTACCACTTGGCGATGGCCGCGCGCAGCGGCGGGATGCCGAGCGCCCCGGTGTAGCCCAGCGGGTCGCTGCCCACGACGGCGGTGGCCGCCGCCTGCACCACGCCCTTCGGCGCGCCGGTGGAAGGCTGCCCCACCTCCATATGCAGGACTTCGAGACCGGCGGCCTCACGCTCCGCGGCGGCGCGCATCACCTCCATCACGAAGAAGGGCGGAATCTGACCTCGTTTAGACGGACCAAGCACTTAGCGTCTCCGTTACACGTCCGGGAAACACGCCACGCATGAAAAGGGCGGCAGTTGCCATCCTTCCTATCATGCAGGCCGGTCCAAGGCCATTGCACCGCCGGCAACCCACGATCCGGTATCCGCCGGGCGGCGGCGCACCGAGCGGCTGCGGACATCCCGCGGCGAAAGCCGGAATGCCCCTCACTCCGGCAGCATCGCCGACAGGCAGGCCGCCATCTGATGGGGGGTAAAGGGTTTGCGCAGGAGACGTATGGGCTCGTCGAACTCGGGCGTATCCGCATAGCCCGTCACGATCATCGCCGGAATGCCCGGAAGCAGTTTCCGGACCTCCCGCACCACGGCGGCGCCGTTCATGTCGGGCATGGCGAAGTCGGTGACGAGGGCATCGACGGCCACCCCATCCCGAAGGGCCGCGAGAGCCTCGTTGCCGCCGCTGGCCTCGACGACCTGATGTCCGAGGCTCTCCAGCAGCGCCGCCGTCCCCAACCGTACGATGGCGTCGTCCTCCACCAGCAGGATCCTGCGCCCGGTGCCGGGCTGGCGGGTTTCGCCGACGGTATCGGCAGGCACCGCGGCACTCGCCTGGACGCTCGGCATGTAAAGCGTGATCGTCGTTCCGCTGCCGACCGTGCTGTCGATCTGCACGCCGCCGCCGGACTGCGTCGCCATGCCGTGGACCATCGACAGCCCGAGTCCGGATCCCTTGTCGAGCGGCTTTGTCGTGAAGAACGGCTCGAAGACGTGCGGCAGCACCGACGGATCGATCCCGGTGCCGGTATCCCTGACCCTGAGGCCCACATAGGTCCCGTCGGCGAGGTCCGGCGGCCACTCCGCCCCGCTCTTGCGGTCGACCGCCGCGACGAACGCCGTCAGGGAGAGCCGCCCGCCCGTCGGCATCGCATCGCGCGCGTTGATCGCGAGATTCAGGATGGCGGATTCGAGCTGGGCGCGGTCGATCAGCGCCGCGGGGAGACCGGGCGGCACCTCGATCGTGACGCCGATCAGGCCGCCCAGCGAACGCTCCAGAAGGGAACTCATGCCGTTCAGCAGGTCGCCCAGGTCGGTCGCCTCGGGCATCAGCGTCTGGCGCCGGGCGAAGGACAGCAGGGATTGCGTCAGGCGCGCGCCCCGTTCGATCGAGCGGTTCGCCGCGTCGAAGAGATGGCGCGGCGTGCCGTCGGGCACGGTGGGGTCCAGGACCGCAAGGCAGCTGACGATCCCCTGGAGCACATTGTTGAAGTCATGCGCCACCCCGCCGGTCAACTGTCCCAGCGCCTCCATCTTCTGCGCCTGAAGCAGAGCCGCCTCCGCCCGCCGGCGGTCCTGCATTTCGGCCTGCAGCGCCCGCGTTCTGTCCGCAACCCGCTCCTCCAGGCGGCCGGTGGCCCTGGTGATCTCCTCCAGGTGGGAGCGGGTCCGGTATTGGCGCACGCGGCTGCGCACCGCCGCCCGGGCGGCGCTCTGCAGCGCCTCGCGGTGCAGCGGACGGTCCAGGAGCGTCACGTTCCCAAGCGCCTGGAAAAAGGCATGCCGCCCCTGCCCGGCTTGACGGGTGCGGCGGGCGGTCAGCACCACGATGGGCAGGTCGGACCATGGGGGCTGGGCATCGAGCCAGGCGGTCAGGGCCTCCACCCCCATCGCCAGCGCCCCTTCGGACAGGATCAGCGCGGTGGCCGCATCGTCGAGGCGGTCGCAGAGGGACGCCAGATCGGCGTATGGCCGCGTGGCCAGACCGACCTCGCCGAGCACCGAGCCGATCACCTCGGCATCCCGCCCGTCGGGAGCCAGGACAAGGATGGATGTGCGCATCGGCGTCGGTCAGCCCGCCTCGCTGGAACTGCGGAGCAGGGGCTCCTGGGACCCCCTGTACTCCGGCACACCCGTCAGGACGCCGTGGAAGTCCATCAGCTTCGGGCCGACCTGCATGCCGTCGGGGAAAAGCCGGAACTCGCGGATGGACAGCTCGTGAACGCCGGTGCGCTTCTTCACCACCGAGATCGCCTTGCGCACCTCGCCCCCGGCTTCGAAGAAGCGCAGCAGAATCACGGTGTCGCTCATGAAGGAAAGGTCGACGGGGTTCTGCACCTCCCCGACGATCCCCTGCTGCGCCAGGATCAGGATCGTCACCACGCCCTTGTTGTTCAGGTAGGTCAGCAGCTCGTGCATCTGCAGGGTAAGCGCCTGCTCCTCCGGCATGGTGCTCAGGTAGGAGTTCAGGCTGTCGATCACCACGATGCGCGCGTCATGGTCCTCGACCTCCCGGCGCACCTGCCAGACGAACTGTCCAGGCGACAGGCGGGATGGGTTTGCCCGTTTCCACCCGAGGTGGTTCTGCCGCACGGCGTCCGCGATATCGATCCCCAGGGCGATGCTGCGCTGCTCCAGGGTCTTGAACGTCTCGTCGAAGGAGAAGTAGGCGGCATGTTCGCCGCGCCGCACAGCACTCGCCACATATTGCAGGGCGATCGACGATTTCCCGACGCCCGACGGGCCCACAAGCATCGTGGTGGTGCCCTGGGTCAATCCACCGCCCATCAGCTCGTCCAGCGCCGGCAAGCCGCTTTCCATGGAGTCCGGCTGGAACTCGCCCCTATGCTCCTCGGCGATCAGGCTGGGAAAGACCAGGACGTTCCTCCTGGTGATGGCGAAGTCATGCCAGCCGCTCTGATAGTCGGCCCCCCGCATCTTGGCGATCCGCAGGCGGCGGCGCGCGGCGCCATAGGACCGTTCGATCTGCTCGAGCACGATCACGCTGTGCATGAGGCTGTGCAGCTCCGTCGTGCCGTCCACGTGGGTCAGGTCGTCGAGGATCAGGGTGGTGCAGCGGCGCCCCTGCAGGAACTGCTTCAAGGCAAGCACCTGCCGGCGATAGCTGAGTTCGTCCTGGGCAAGCAGCCGAAGCTCGGACACCGTGTCGATCACCAGCAGTTCCGGATCGTCGGCCTCGATGCGGTCGGTGATAAGGCGCACCGTCTCGCCAAGCTCCACCTCCGACGGGTAGAGAATGCTCTGCTGACGGTCCAGGCGGGCTTCGATCGGAATGAGATCGAACACGCCGATGCCGTTCAGCGACCATCCGTGGCTGGCCGCGGTCACCGCCAGTTCTTTCGCGCTTTCCGACAGGGTGACGTAGAGCCCCTTCTTGCCGTCGTCACGGCCCTGGAGCAGGAACTGCAAGGCAATGGTCGTCTTCCCGGTTCCCGGCGCGCCCTCCAGCAGGTGAAGACGCCCACGCGGCAGTCCGCCCCGCAAAATCAAATCGAACTCTGGAATTCCGGTCAGAATCTTTTCCATTGGTATCGGCGCAGGCACCAGCGGCTCCTTTTTCTCATCGCACTCTCACAAACACGGCATGGGAAAAATGTTCCGGCAGCGTTGGCGCCGTGCAGAGCGATTTTCGCCGCGAGACTTTCGCCGCGAGATTTTTGCTGCAAGATTTTCAGGGCGAATCCGCTTAAGCCCGATCCCTTTCGGGACCGCCCGGTTTCACTGTCGGGGCGCTTGGAAGCAAGCCGGGATGCGGGGCCGGATAAAGCCGAAGCGACAGGTCCGAATGAAATGAAGCCAGCGCATGTCAGGGATCTTCGCTTCCCGGCTGCGCTGGCTTCCGTTTGGATCAGGACGGTCCGACCGCCTGGGGGCGGGATCAGTCCCGCTTGCGTTCGCTTTCGACCGTCAGCGCCAGGCTGCCGGCACGCGGGTCGGTCGCCGTCTGGCAATAGCGGATGCCGTCCTCCGTCGACACCCGGCAGCCGACGAAGCTGGCCCGCCCGGGGATCGATTGCGGCCGCGCGGCCTGGATCTGCGGCGCGGTCGATTTGTCTTCCAGACCCGACGGCAGGGCCACCGACAGCAGGGCGGCCGGACCGGCGGCCGGACCGTCGTTGCCCGCCGCTGTGCCGACGCCGGCGAACAGGGTGCGGCCGATGATGGAGTTGGCGATCAGGGCCGGCGCGCCGAAGCCGCCGCGCTCCACACCCTGGGCCACCAGCATGCCGGTGCCGGGAATGCCGCGGCCGGTGCCGAAGGGCGCGCCCTGGGTGAAGGCGCAGGCGGCACCATTCTCGTCCGGATCGATCACCATCACCCCGGCGCCCGCCGCGGTGGCGCCGGCACCGGTGGCACCCAGCAGCTGGGCGGCGCGGGTCGCCCGCTCGGCCGGCGGCAGGGCGGCCACTGCCTTCCAGGCCTGGATCAAGGCGGCGCCCGACTCCGGCTCGGTCGTGTCGGGAACATGCAGGTCGCTGATGTCGAAGGGCACGGTCAGCGTGGCGCCGACCCGCGGCTGGTAGGCGCGCAGCTGCGCCGGGTCCAGCCCCATGCCCTGGGCCACCGTCGCGGCGAGCGGCCCGGCATAGAAGGCGCCCACGCCCTGGCGGCGCAGGACCGACAGCGTCGCGGCCAGTTCCGGCTGACCGGCGACCGTGCCGACCGCCGGCGTGCCGGCGCCCAGCAGGCGGCGGCGCACGTCGGAATCGGCGGCCAGACGCCCGCCGAACGCATCGAGATCCTGCACCAGCGCGCGGCTGATACCGGGGGAGAATTGCGCCAGCTGTTCCGCCGGAGCGACCACCTGCTCCCACCGCATCACCCCGGCGGAGGCCTGGACCGCATACAGGCCGCGGGCCATGGCCGGCATGCCGACGCCGCCGGCAGCGGCGGGACGCGGCAGGAAGTCGATGGTCCGCGCCTTCTTGGAAGCGGCGTCGAACAGGACGCAGACGCCGCCGCCGGTCAGCCCGACGCGCGACGGCAGGCTGGCGGTCATCGCCAGCGCCATCGCCGCCACCGCGTCGCCGGCCTTGCCGCCCTGTGCGATGATGTCGCGGCCCACGCCGGCGGCATAGGGTTCGTCCGCGACGACGAAGCTCTGGACCGTCGCGTCGGTCTTGAACTTCGTGTTGACGCAGCCGGCCAGCAATGATGCAGCTATGGCAACCGCGCCCAACCGTCGCCAGATCGCAAGCGAGTGTGTCGCGGCCCGGAGTTCCGCCGGTTCCGCGCGGGGGTCCGCTGTTCAAAGCCGGAGGTCGTCACGGTGCGCAAGCCCAGCAGGCTGGTTTCGGTCGTCGCCATCATGTCCATGTGTCTGATGTCGCTGGTGTGGGAAGCGCCACCGGCGAGCGCGCAGCGCCGCTCGGACATGCAGATCCTGGGCGACGCCGAGACGGACCATATCATCCGCAAGATGGCCCGGCCAATCTTCCAGGCGGCGGGCATCGACCCCGACTCGGTGCAGATCCTCCTGGTCAACGATCCCTCGATCAACGCCTTCGTCGCCGGCGGACAGAACATCTTCCTGCACACCGGGCTGCTGCTGAACGTCGACGATGCCGACCAGTTGCTGGGCGTTATCGCGCACGAGACCGGCCACATCTCCGGCGGCCATCTGGTGCGCGGGGCGGAGGCGATGGACAACGCCTTCCTGTCCTCGCTGCTCGGCATGGGGCTGGGCGTGATCGGCGGCCTCGCCTCGGGCAATGCCGGGGCGGGGGCGGCGGGCGTCATGCTGGGCCAGCATCTGGCGGAACGGAACTTCCTGTCCTTCTCCCGCACGCAGGAGGCGTCGGCCGATCAGGCCGGCCTGTCCTTCCTGGAACAGTCGGGCATCTCCGCCAGGGGGATGGAGGCCTTCCTGGAAAAGCTGGGCGTGGGCGAGCCGCTGATGAACGACCGCGACGCCGGCTATCGCCTGACCCACCCGCTGACGCGCGAGCGCATCGAGGCGGTGAAGGCTTTCGTCGCGCGGTCCCGCTATGCCGACGCCCGTCTGCCGGCGGCGACGGAGGCCGACCTGCGGCGGGTCCAGGCAAAGCTGTACGGCTATCTCGATCCGCGCGGCGCGCTCCAGCGCTACAAGGCGAACGATCCGTCGCCGGCCGCCCGCTATGGCCGCGCCTATGCCTATTTCCGCCAGGGCGACGTCAGGCAGGCGACCCCGCTGGTCGAGGGCCTGATCGCCGACGAGCCGCGGAACCCCTTCCTGCATGAGATGAAGGGCGACCTGATGCTGCAGACCGGCCGCGCGGCGGACGCGGTGGCCCCGTACCGGAAGGCCATCGAGCTGGCCGGTTCCGAAGCCGGAACGATCCGCGTCTCCCTCGCCCATGCCCTGCTGGAGCAGCGCGATCCCCGTCTGGCCGACGAGGCGCTGAAGAACCTGCAGATCGCCGCCAAGGGCAAGGCGCAGTCGGCCTTCCTGTGGCGGCTGACCGCCCAGGCCTGGAGCATGAAGAAGAACGACGGCATGGTCGCCTACGCCACCGCCGAGGAGGCGCTGGCGAGAGGCGACCTGCCGATGGCCAAGGCGCAGGCCGAACGGGCGGAAAGGCTGCTGCCCGCCGGATCGCCGGGCTGGCTGCGCGCCCAGGACATTCGCGGCCAGACCGGCGGCGACAGGCCGCGCTGACCCCGCCGGCACAGGCTGGTCATATGACGAAAGCATCCTTCCGGTAACGCAACGGTCATCGAACCGTCCCCGCCGCGTCATCGCCGCTTGCTATTCCGCGGACATCGAGCGCGTCCCCGCCACTTGGCCCCGACGCGCGGTTCCGTCCACAGGAGTGCATGCCCATGCTGTCCGTCCGCCTGCCGTCCTGGCGCGGCGCCCTGTTCGCCACCGCCGCCCTGCTGTCCGCCGGCCTGACCACCGCTGCCCAGGCCCAGGACCAGCAGGCCAAGCGCTATCCCGCCACGCTGGCCGGCCACGCCCTGTTGCCCGCCGACACGCTGGTGCAGGCGCCGGCCGATGCCGGGCCGCTGTTCGCCACCGCCGGCAAGTTCACCAACGCCGACCGCAAGCGGGTGGACACGGTGGGCAGCATCCGCGCCACCTCCTTCGCCTCCGACCCCAAGGTCCCGCGCCAGACGGAGATCATGCTGCCGGTGGCCGGTCAGGCGGTGCAGGGCTTCTCCGCCATCGTTCCGCAGGGCAACGGCGAGTTCATGGCGCTGACCGACAACGGCTTCGGCAGCAAGGTGAACTCGGTCGATGCGCTGCTGATGGTCCATCGCGTCAAGCCGGATTGGCAGAGCGGCGCCCTGCAGCGGCTGGAGACCATTTTCCTGCGCGATCCCGACCGCAAGGTCCCCTTCGCCATCGTCAACGAGAACAGCACCGCGCGCTACCTGACCGGCGCCGACTTCGATCCCGAATCGCTGGTGGTCCAGGCCGACCGCCTCTTCATCGGCGAGGAGTTCGGCCCTTACATCCTGGAGCTGACCCGCGACGGCGTGGTCGTCGCCGTGCATGAGACGATGGTGGATGGCAAGCCGGCCCGCTCGCCCGACCATTACCGGAACGGCATCCTGCCGCCGGTTCCGGGCGCCGTCGCCTTCGAGGTCCGCCGCTCGCGCGGGTTCGAGCCGATGGGCGTGTCGCCGGACGGCAAGACCCTGTACCCGTCGCTGGAAGGCCCGCTGTGGAACGCCGCCGCCAACGCCTTCGAGAACAAGGACGGCCGCGCGTACACCCGCATCCTGGAGTTCGACGTCGCCAGCCGCACGTACACCGGCAAGTCCTGGAAGTACAAGCTGGAGGACAACGCCAACGTGGTCGCCGATCTGGCGATGATCGACGCCGGCAGCGCGCTGGTGATCGAGCGCGACGACAGCAGTGAGGGTGCGAAGACCCAGGCCTGCCAGGGCGAGGCCAAGCCCGACTGCTTCAACGCGCCGGCCGCCTTCAAGCGGGTCTACAAGATTGACATCGCCGGGGCCGACGCCGAGGGCTTCGTGCGCAAGGTCGGTTACATCGACCTGACCGACATCGCCGACCCCGACCGCAAGGCCCGGGCCGGGCAGGCGCCGGAAGGCCGTTTCGTCATGCCCCATCTGGGGCCGGAGGGGGTGAACATCGTCGATGCCGACCACATCGTGGTCGTCAACGACAACAATCTGCCCTACTCCACCGGCCGGACCATCGGCAAGGCCGACGGCGACGAGATGGCGCTGCTGTCGGTGGGCGAGCTTCTGCGCGCCCGCTGATCGCGGAAACGTGAAACCGGGAGTGAGGTCCGGACGAGCGCTTTGCACTTGTCCGGACCGGATTGTCGGTCCAGTGTGGGCGGCCTTCGGCCCAATGTCCCCAGCGTTTCGGAGACCGCCCACCATGCGCCCCGTCCTGCCGTACCTGCGTTCCGCCCTTTTGGCCCTGCCTGTCGCGGCGCTGGCGCTGTCCGCCTCCGCTCCGGCGCAAGCGCAGTCGGCGAGCTTCGACGGCAACCAGAAGGCCGCCATCGAGAAGATCGTCCGCGACTATCTGATGGAGCATCCCGAGGTCATTCTGCAGGCCGTCGACGCCATGCAGGAGCGCCAGAAGGCGGCGGAGGCCGAACAGGCCCGCAAGGCCCTGGTCGAGAACCGGCAGGAGCTGACCCGCAACCCCGCCGATCCGGTCGCCGGCAACCCGCAGGGCGACGTGACGGTGGTGGAGTTCTTCGACTACCAGTGCGGCTACTGCAAGGCCGTCCAGGCCGACACCCAGGCGCTGATCAAGGGCGACCCCAAGCTGCGCTTCGTCCTGAAGGAATTCCCGATCCTGGGGCCGGCGTCGCTGCTCGCCTCCAAGGCGGCACTCGCGGCCCGCGGCCAGGGCAAGTACATGGAGCTGCACAACGCCCTGATGGCCCATCGCGGCCAGCTGGACGAGGCGGTCATCATGCGGCTGGCCAAGTCGGTCGGGCTCGACACCGACCGGCTGAAGAAGGACATGGAATCGCCGGACGTGCTGAAGGTGATCGCCGCCAACCAGGCGCTGGCCGAGAAGCTGAACATCCGCGGCACCCCGGCCTTCGTTTTCGGCGACGAGCTGGTGCCCGGCGCCATCAAGCTGGACGACATGAAGCGGCTGACCGACGCCGCCCGCGCCAAGGGCTGAGGCGGACCGTTCCATGATCGCAACGACTGAGCCGCTGAAGCCGACCGTCGTCGTCTTCGACGTCGGGCAGGTGCTGATCGAATGGGACCCGCGGCACCTCTACCGCGAGCTGTTCGACGGCTATGAAGACCTGATGGAGGATTTCCTCGACCGGGTCTGCACCCCCGCCTGGAACCTGGAGCAGGACCGCGGCCGCCCCTGGAACGAGGCGGTCGCCCAGCTGACCGAGGAGCATCCGGACTGCGCCGAGTTGATCCGCGCCTATGACGACATGTGGGAACGCATGGTGCCGGGCCCGATCCCCGGCACGCCGGAGATCCTGGCCGAACTGAAGGCCCGCGGCGTCCCGGTCTATGCCATCACCAACTTCTCGGTCGACAAGTTCGAGCTGACGCGCAAGCGCTTCGACTTCCTGAACGGCTTCGACGGCATCATCGTTTCGGGTCAGGAACGGCTGGTGAAGCCGGATCCGGCGATCTATCGGCTACTGATGGATCGTTACGGACTCGAACCGAAGCATTGCTATTTCATCGACGACAACCCCGACAATGTCGAGGCCGCCAAGTCGGTGGGCATGTCGGCGCACCTGTTCCTGGGCGCCGAGGCGCTGCGGCGGGATTTGGAGGCGTTGGGGGTTTTGTGAGTGAGGTGGGGTGTTTGGCCCCCTCCCTAACCCTCCCCGCTTCGCGGGAGAGGGGACTGCCGCCGCTGTGCGAATCACTCACGCCGACAAGCGTTCTACCCCCTCTCCCGCGAAGCGGGGAGGGATGGGGAGGGGGCCGCGACAATAGAACTCCCCTACTCCGCCGCCGCCTCGCGGTCGGTGGCGGAGTTGAAAGCGTAGGTCTTCCAGGTCGGCTCATAGCTGTCGTCGGCTTGGTTGCCCCAGACCGACCAGTTGGGCCGGGCACCGCGGGCGAACATTTCCAGGAAGGGGCCGGGGCTGCAGGCCTCGATCAGTTCATACTGTTCATCGGGCTTGCGGCTGTGCTCGCGCTTGCGGCTTTCGATCAGGTTGACCTGGGTACGGCCGGGGGGCAGCGTGCGGGCCTTCTTGCCGCGGACGCCGAACAGGATCAGTTCGGTCACGTTGCGAAAATAGAACCCCACCCCGCGCCCGTCCGACCCGCCGTCCTTGCGCACCTTGTGCCAGACGAGGTTGGTCTTGTACTCGAACCCCCAGCTGCGCATGACCTGCAGCCCTTCCGGCAGCAGCGCGTTGGGGACCCAGAGATAGAGATGCGCGGTGGGGGCGGCGATATCGGCGACCGGCAGGGCACAGATGTCCTCCACCGTCATGGTGCCGTAGCGCGACAGGCGGCGATGTTCCGGCGCCATCTTGCCGGTGCGGTTGACGAAGCGCCAGGGCGGGTCCGCCATCACGGTGGCGAAGCGCCGGTCACCGGCGAAGGCCACCAGATCCCGCGCCGGATCCGATGCCGTCGCCACCGTGTTGCTGTCGCCCATCGCTGCCTCGAAATCCTGAACAAACCCGGTACTGGGAGGGTGCAAACTCGCACGCGGCGGCAACCGCCGTCAATCCAGTCTAGCCGCTCGGCCGACGCTGTCACAAGCAGCGGCGGTCACTCCTCCTCGCCGGCCTCGGCGACTGCACGCAGGGTGGCGCGCTCGGCCACGCTGACGGTCAGCCCCTGGGTTTCCACGCCCGAAGCGCGCAGCTTGGCGAGCGCCCGCGACAGGGTTTCCGGCTGCATGCCCAGGCGCCGCGCGATCAGCGCCTTGTCGAAGGGAAGCTGGAACTGCGCCGGGCCGTCGCCGGGCGGGCAGACCCGCATCAGGAAGGCGGCGACCCGCTGCGGCGCCGGCTGGACCTGAAGTTGCTCGATCTGTGTCACCAGATGGCGCAGCCGCACCGACAGCGACCCCAGCATGCCGAAGGCGATGCGGTCGTCCTCGCGCAGGCAGCGGGCGAATCCGTCGGCGGTCAGGGTCATGACGCGGGCGTCGGTCACCGCCTCCGCACAGACCGGGAATTTGCCGTCGGCGAACATGGCGGCTTCGGCAAAGCTCTCGGCCGGGCCGATGACATGGACCACCGCCTCCGTCCCGTCGCGGGTCAGGCGGTACAGCTTCACCCAGCCGTCGAGCAGCACGAAGAAGCGGTCGGCGGGCTCGTCCTGCAGGAACAGGGTGGTGCCGCGCGACACCGGCCGCACGATGGCGACGCCGCCCAGCAGGGACACCGCACGGTCGGTCAGCTTGGCGAAGAGCGGAATGCCCCGCAGTGCCGCGGCGTCTTCCGCCGACAGGTTGCTGTGGTGGGTGGTCATGACAGCTTCGCCTCCCTGGCCTTTGGCGCCATTGGTGTTGGCCCCGTTGGAGTTGACCCCGTTGGAATTGGCCCCGTTGGAATTGGCCCCGTTGGAATTGGTGGGGGCGGTGCCGTCCGGTCGCGGTCGCGCAGCAGCATCCAGGCGTTCACGGCAATCCCGGTCAGGTCGGAGACCATTCCCGGTATCGACCCCACCATACAGTTGTGCACGAACCAACAGGGCAATGCCACCAGCATGGTGCCGCGGAACACAGCAACCCGGGTCTGGTAGCGGGCAAGGCTGATCAGCGCCATCCCGGCCGCCGCGAAGACGGACGGCAGGCCGGTCCAGGTCACGGCCATCACCGCGGCGATCACCGGCAGGATCAGCAGATAGACGATCCGGAATGCCGGCCAGGTGCCGAGCGCCAGCGCAGCCAGCACCTGCAGCGCCGCAAGCCCGTTCAGCGCCGCCGCGGTCGGGGCGCCCACCAGGGTGAAATGCAGGGCGAAGCCCAGGCAGGGCACCAGCTGCACCAGAAGCATGGCGCGCCGGCTGCGGAAAAAGGGCCAGAGCATGCCGCCGATCATGCCGCACAAGCCGACCAGCTGCGCGACGGACCAGCCGATGTCCGTCATCCCTCCCCCGCTGAAGAGCGCCGGGAGCCGGTCGGTCAGCATCTCGATCATGCCGGGAAGCCCCCAACGACGAAAAGGGCGACGAAAAGGGCGGCGGGAGACGGCGCCGGCCGCCCCGAAGGGCGGCGCAAAAGGCAGAGCAGCGAATGGAAAGAGCGGAAGACACACGCAACGCACGACCGGGCCGAACCAAAGCCACGGCCGGATCACTCACGAGCCAGGACCGCAGAAAAAACCGAGACAAAAAAGACAGGAACGCACGGCGCGCCCCCGAAGGGAGGCACCGTGCGATAAAGGTCCGGAATTTCACCGGGAAGACCGGAACGACTATCGTTCCGATCCTCGATACGCTTATCAGATCAGCGGAGCCGGCCGTACCGGCGCCCGTCCCGAGGGAGCGAACGCCGTCCGGCCGAGGCCCGGGATGTCCCGAACCTTACAGGTACTCGACCTTGCCCGCTTCCGGACCCTTCTGGCCCTGACGAACGGTGACGCGCACCTGATCGCCTTCCTGGAGGGTCTGCATGCCCGAACGGCGCAGCACGTTGACGTGGACGAAGACGTCCTTGCCACCGGTGCTGGGCGTGATGAAGCCAAAGCCCTTGTCGGCATTGAACCACTTCACGGTGCCGTCGACTTCCTCACCGCCGCCGCCGGCATCGTAGCCGCCGCGGTCATAGCCGCCACGGTCGAAGCCGCCGGTCCGCGGACGGGCCGAACGCTGAGCGGTCGACGTATCGACCGTGTGGATGGAGGCCACCTGCGGCCCCTTCGGCCCACGGGCCAGGTCGCAGGTGATGGTGGTGCCTTCGTCCAGCGCGTCGTAGCCGGCGGCCTGAACCGCAGAGACGTGCAGGAAGGCGTCGGGCGAACCGTCCTCAGGCGACACGAAGCCGAACCCCTTGGTGGGGTTAAACCACTTCACGGTGGCGGTGACGTTGGACTTGGTGATCTCGGGAGCGCGGAAGCCCTGGCGGGGCGGGCGGTCGAACATGTGTCTTCAAGCTCATAGAGTGTGCCGAATGTCTTTTGTCACAGGGATCCGGTCCCAGGTCAAGCCTTCCAAAGGAAAGATGACCGAATCGCCGCTAAATGCCCCACCCCAGGCTCACGCTTGCCGGCAAACCCCCGCCCCGGACCGGGGCGGACGGCACCGAAGTGCCGTTCCTTTTCGCCCCGCCGGCACCCCCGCCCTGCCACCCCGGCTGCGACTCGGGCACGACATGCACGCGGTCCGTGCAGGGGCCGGTCAGGCTGCCGACTGATTCAACGTGGGATAGTCAGTGTAGCCGTGGCGGTCGCCGCCGTAAAAGGTCTTCTGGTCCGGTTCGGCCAGGGGAGCGTCGATGCGCAGCCGCTCCACCAGATCGGGATTGGCGATGAAGGGGCGGCCGAAGGCGATCATGTCGGCATGGCCGTCGGCGGTCGCCTGGATCGCCATGGCGCGGTCATAGACGTTGTTGGCCATGTAGCGGCCCTTGTAGAGCCCGCGCAGCTCGGCGAGGTCGCCGCCGAACCCCGGATGCGGTCCGCGCGTCACCCCTTCGATCATGTGGAGATAGGCGAGACCATAGTCGTTCAGCCGGCGGATCACCGGGGTGAAGGTACCGACCGGGTCGCTTTCCTGCGCGTCGTTGGCCGGGCTCAGCGGCGACAGGCGGATGCCGACGCGGTCAGCCCCGGCCTCCGCCACCACGGCGTCCAGCACCTCGAACAGGAAGCGGGCGCGGTTCTCGACGGAGCCGCCATAGGCGTCGGTGCGCTTGTTGGTGCCGTCGCGCAGGAACTGGTCGATCAGGTAGCCGTTGGCGGCATGCACCTCGACCATGTCGAATCCGGCGGCCAGCGCGTTGCGGGTGGCGCGGCGGTAATCCTCGACGATGCCCGGCAGTTCGGAGATGTCCAGCGCGCGCGGCGCGGGGATGTCCTTGAAGCCGTCGACGGTGAAGGCCTTCATCTCCGGCTTCACGGCGGAGGGCGCCACCGGCAGGGCGCCGCCCGGCTGCAGGTCGGGGTGGGAAATGCGCCCGACATGCCAAAGCTGCAGGCAGATGTGCCCGCCCTTGGCGTGGACGGCGTCGGTGACCAGCTTCCAGCCCGCCACCTGTTCGGCGCTGTGGATGCCGGGGGTGTAGGCATAGCCCTTGCCCTGCGGCGAGATCTGCGTCGCCTCGGCGATGATCAGGCCGGCGCTGGCGCGCTGGGCGTAATACTCGGCGTTCATCGCGGTCGGCACGCCGGTGGCGTTGTCGGTGCGGCTGCGGGTCAGCGGTGCCATGGCGATGCGGTTGGGCAGGCTGTAGCGCCCGATCGTCACCGGCTGGAACAGGGGGGCCGCGTCCTGGCTGTCCGTCATGTCCGATCCATTCAGATGGTTAAGCTGGACAGAAGAGTGTGGCCCGGCCGCCGCAACCGGCAAGGTGCCGATCGGCCGCAGCGGACGACCGGACAGCATGGCTGCCATACCACGCTCCACCGCGCCGTGGGACCTTTCGTCCCGCCCGGCGGTTATTCCGGACATCTTAGACCATGAACCAACGGGATCGCCGATGCAGCAGCGCTGGCCCGACCGACTCTGGATCGTCCGCCATGGCGAGAGCGCCGGGAACGTCGCCCGCGATGCGGCGCACGCGGCCGGCCTCGTCCGGATCGACATCGCCGAACGGGACGTCGACGTTCCGCTCAGCCCGCTGGGGGAGCGGCAGTCCGACGCGCTCGGCCGCTGGTTCGCCGCCATGCCGGCGGTGGAACGGCCGGACGTGGTGCTGACTTCCCCTACCGCCGGGCGCTGCGCACGGCGGAACGGCTGCACCAGGCGGGCGGCCTGCCGGTCGATCCGGCCGACTTCGTCATCGACGAGCGGCTGCGCGAGAAGGAGTTCGGCGTTCTCGACCGGCTGACCACCGCCGGCATCCGGCAGGAATTCCCGGACCAGGCCGAGTTCCGCCGCCTGCTGGGCAAGTTCTACCACCGCCCCCGGGGGGAGAGAGCTGGTGCGACGTGATCCTGCGGCTGCGCAGCGCGCTCGACACCGTCAGCCTGCATCACGGCGGCCGGCGGGTGCTGATCGTCGGTCATCAGGTGGTGGTGCTGTGCCTGCGCTATCTGCTGGAAAATCTGACGGAGGACGAGATCCTGGCCATCGACAGGGCCGGCGACGTCGCCAACTGCTCGGTCACCGAATATCGCTTCGACCCCAAGGCCGGTCCGCGCGGCGGGCTGTGCCTGCATCGATACAACTTCGTCGCCCCGCTGGAGGAGGCCGGCGCCCCGGTCACCGCCGAGCCGGACGCCGCCGTCGCAGCCCGTTAGGGAGCATGCCCGTGAGCCCCGTCGAGGAGATTCCCGTCACCGCGGAGTTGCTGCGCGGCATGCCCCTGCCCCAGCCGGACGGCGACGGCGACAAGGAAACCCGCGGCCGGGTGCTGGTGGTGGCCGGCAGCGTGCCTGTACCGGGCGGCGCCCTGCTGGCTGGGATCGGCGCCTTGCGGGCCGGCGCCGGCAAGCTGCAGATCGCCACCGCCGCCGGGATCGCCCCGCATCTGGGCCTCGCTCTGCCGGAGGCGCTCGTCGCCGGCCTGCCGGAAACGCCCGATGGCGGCATCGCTCCCGATTCGGCAAAGGTGCTGGCCGAACGGGCGTCACGCTGCGACACGGTGCTGATCGGTCCCGGCATGATGGACGAGGCGGCGGTGGTGGCGCTGACCGCCGGCCTTCTGAACCGCCTGGACGCGGCAGCCGACCCGGCCCTGGACTCGGCCGACGGCGGCGGACCGCGCTTCGTACTGGATGCGGGGGCGCTGGCCGGGCTGGGCCGCGACCCCGGGCCGGTGCAGCGGCATGCCGGGCATGTGGTCATCACCCCCCATGCCGGCGAGATGGCCGGGCTGCTGGGCTGCTCCCGCGAGCAGGTGGAGGCCGACCCGCTCGCCGCCGCCCGGCAGGTGGCGGCCCATCTGAAGGCGGTGGTGGCCTTGAAGGGAAGCTGCACCCGCATCGTCACGCCGGACGGCTGCGCCTGGGCCTATCGCGGCGGCACGGTGGGGCTCGCAACCTCCGGGTCCGGCGACACGCTGGCCGGGATCGTCGCCGGCCTGCTGGCCCGCGGCGCCAGCCCGCAGCAGGCCGCCATCTGGGGCGTCTACCTGCATGGCGAGGCCGGCAACCGCCTGAGCCGCCGGATCGGCCCGCTCGGCTTCCTCGCCCGAGAATTGCTGGCGGAGATCCCGCCGGCGATGGCCGCCCTGGCGGAGGGGGCGGAAAACGCCTGACCGCCTCAGCGTGCCGGCGCCGGAGCCGCGGCCGGTGCCGGCGGCAGGGCCGGGCTGGCCGGGGCGGTGTCGCGCGTGCGCGGCTGGGCCGGTGCCACCTCCGCCGACAGGGCGGCGTCGCGGTCGCGGCAACGGTCGACCACCTTCTGGCCGCAGGACATGAAGCCAAGGTCCTTGTTCAGGCAGACCCTGACCTCCGACACGTCGCGGCGGGAGCAGATGACCGCCACCCCCTCCGCCGTCAGGCCGGGATTGGCCTCAAGGAACAGGCGCTCCACCTGGGCGGCCGGCACGGTCGGGCCGGGCGTCCTCAACGGCTCGGGAATCGCGACCTTGGCGGCGGCGGCGCGCAGTTTGGCGAAATAGTCGGTGGCGTTCAGGCCGGAACAGGTCCCGTGCTTGCGCCACTGGTGCATCATCAGCCCGACGCTGGGCATCACCGGCATGGTCTGGTCCACCACCGCCTTGGGCACGTTGCGGTCGCGGGTGCAGGTTGCGGGATAGCTGCCGTCGGTGTACTGCGGCCACAGGCCATGGACGACGAAGCCGTATTTCCGCTCCCCGCACTGGTCGGGATCGGGTCCGTTCCTGTCGCGGGCGCAGTAGGTCGGCGACCAGGACAGCGACAGAAGATAGTAATCGAAGTTGCCCGGCTCCGCCTTCCTCTGCGCCCAGGAGGGGCTGGCGACGAACAGACCGGCAACCATTACGGACAGGGCGGCGGCAACGGCGCTGCGCATGACGAGTCTTCCCACGGCTGTGCTTCCCAGCGTTGCATACCATGGAAGGAGGTTGCTGTCGCGGGGTCTCGACACCAGTATCACTCGGGCGGACGGCCGGCCCCTGCCATCGCCATCAGTGTTTCGCCACCATCGCCTGCTTTTCCTGATCGGGTATAGTCGTCGGCATGTTCACCCTGTCCGCTCCGATGCTTCTGCGCGCCTATGCCGCCGGCATCTTCCCGATGGCGGAAAGCGCGGAGTCGCGGGAACTCCACTGGTTCGACCCGGAACGCCGCGGCATCCTGCCGCTGGACGCCTTCCATGTGCCGCGCAGCCTGCGCAAGACCCTGCGCCGGGGGCCGTTCGAACTGCGCTTCGACAGCGCCTTCCGCGCGGTGATCGAGGGCTGCGCCGAATCGACGGAGGACCGGCCGAAGACCTGGATCAACGACGACATCGTCCGGCTCTACGGCGAACTGTTCGACGCCGGATTCGCCCACAGCGTGGAATGCTGGCGCGACGGCCGACTGGTCGGCGGGCTCTATGGGGTGTCGATCGGCGGCGCCTATTTCGGCGAAAGCATGTTCAGCCGCGAGACCGGGGCCAGCAAGGTAGCGCTGGTCCATCTGGTCGCCCGCCTGCGCGCCGCTGGATTCGCCCTGCTCGACACCCAGTTCGTGACCGATCATCTGTGCCGCTTCGGGGCCGTCGAGATCCCACGCACCGAATACCGCCGCCGCCTCGCCGCCGCGATGGAGCGCAAGACCGACTTCCACGCGGTGGACCAGCAGGCGGCATTGACGGATTTGCTGGAGTCGGCGTCGGGTTAGAGTGCGATCGGTTCAGACGGAATCGTCTGAAGCGTGAATCGCACGGAAAATCAAAAGGCTAGAGTCCGTCAGATGCTTCAGTAAGCATCTGACGGACTCTAGCCGGCCGGGTGGAACACGCCCCCGCATTGGGGGGCCGGCACGCCGGTGGTCGCCGGCAGGCTGAGCGGCAGCCCGAGCCGGCTGCGCACCGCGAGATAGCCGAAGGCCTGCGCCTCCAGCGCATCGCCGTCCCAGCCGACCAGATCGGTCGACTCGACGGGCACCCCCAGCCGGCCGGCCAGCATCGCCATCAGGGTGGCATTGTGGCGGCCGCCGCCGCAGACCAGCCAGCGCACCGGCGGGGCCGGCAGGTGATCCACGATGCGGACGACCGATTCGGTGGTGAAGGCGGTCAGGGTGGCGGCCCCGTCGGCGGGGGAGAGGGCGGCCACCGGCGCCGGATCGAAGGCGTCGCGGTCCAGCGACTTAGGCGCCGGGCGGTCGAACCAGGGATGGCACATCAGGGCGGCCAGCGCCGCCTCGTCCACATGCCCGGCCGCCGCCAGCGCCCCGCCGGCATCGAATCGGCCGAGGCCGTGGCGCAGCACCCAATCGTCGATCAGCGCGTTGCCCGGCCCGGTGTCGCAGGCCACGACCTCCGCCTCTCCGTCCGCCGGCCCGCCCGAAGTCTCGGGGCCGATCCAGCTGACGTTGGCGACGCCGCCGATGTTGAGGACGGCGAGCGGACGGGGCAAGCCATGCGCCAGCGCGCGGTGGAACAGCGGGACCAGCGGCGCCCCCTGCCCGCCCGCGGCCACGTCGGCGCTGCGGAAGTCGTTGACCACGGCGATGCCGGTCGCCGCGGCCAGCCGGGCGCCGTCGCCGATCTGGCGGGTGATCCGCCGGTCCGGGTCGTGATGGATGGTGTGGCCGTGGAAACCGATCAGCTCGACCTCGGCCGGCGCGACGCCCGCCTGCTCGAGCAGGCGGCGCACCGCATCGGCATGGGCGTCGGTCAGCTCGCGCTCCACCGCCGCCACCGGCTCTCCGCCGTCGGTCCTGCCGAGACAGCCGCGCAGCCGGGCGCGGAAGCCGTCGTCATAGGGGATGGTCAGGAAGGAGAGCGCCTCCACCCTGCCGCGCCCGTCGGTGCGCAGCAGGGCGGCGTCGATGCCGTCCATCGACGTGCCGCTCATCAGGCCGACGACGGTGCGCAGCCCCTCCCCGACAATCCGCTCCCGCTTCGACATCGTCCGCTCCGCGCCCGCTCTGGTGACGGGGCGCAGTCTAGACTAGCTGAGCCAAAGCTGCAGCATCAGCCGGTCGCGGTTGGCCGGCGGCACGGCCCGGTGATAGCAGGAGGTGTCCTCCAGGAAGCCGGTGCCGGCCGGCCCCTCCACCAGCAGGATGCGGTCGCGGGCGAAGCGGGAGAACAGCTCCTCGTCGCGGGCATTGGCGGAGCCCAGCAGCATGCGCAGCGACTTGCCGTGATGGCTGCCGCGGACCAGCTCATGCTCGCCCGCGCCGGGGCTGACGTCGGTCAGGTAGAACTGGGCCGAGCAGAAATGGAAGTCGTGGACGTCGTAATGCCAGTCGATGGTCTGGCCCAGCTGCCGGCGCTCGTCGTCGCCGGCGTCGGTGACGAAGCTCCAGAACAGGCGCGGGATGATCTTGGTGGCACGGAACCCCAGGAAGGCCCCGGCGCATTCCATCAGCAGCGGGTCGCGGCAGACCCGGCGCACCGCAGGGCAGTCCAGCGGATCGGGGACGATGCCCATCACCGCGGGCGAGCCGTCGGCAAGCCGGCCCTTGTGCACGTCGTGGCGGTAGAACATCCGCTCGTCGCGCAGCCGCCGCTGCAGGGGGAGTGGGTGGCGAACTCCACCATCTCCACCACCATCGCCTGGGGCAGGTCGAAGCCCATGGCGATCGAGTCGCGCCGCAGGTCCGCCAGCGCACGCTCGGCGGTCTGGCCGGCGAACAGGCTGACCGGAAGGGTGGGCAGGGCAACGGGCGGCCCGGCCGGGGCACGCTGCCGCGACCGGGGGGACAGGCGCCGCAGGGCGCTGTAACCGCGCCTGACCGATTCGAAGCGGCCGAGTGCGTAATGAAGCTCTCCGGCGACGAGGCGCCGGGCGATGTTCGCAACGTTCATTGATGGTGCATCCCTGGGGCAGCCGAAGGACCAAAACCGCGGTGGGTTGCGCGGCCACTGGTGCGGGAATGCACGGAGTGTATGCAGTTTTGGGGCGATTCTAAAAATACCCTTGTGGCGTAAACCCACACGCCGGAGGAATAACCGGGGCGGCGGGGCGTCCATCCCGTACGGTTCAAGCCGGGAGAAAATGGAACCCCGCCGTCACGCGACGGGCTATAGCGCCTGAACCGCCTTCAGCACCGCCGCGACATGGCCGGTCACCTTTACCTTGCGCCAGACGTTGCGGACCACGCCGTCCTTGTCGATCAGGAAGGTGGCGCGGTCGATGCCCATGTACTTGCGCCCGTACATGCTCTTCTCGACCCAGGTGCCGTAGGCCTCGCAGACGGCGCCGTCGGTGTCGGACGCCAGGGTGAAGGTCAGCTCGTGCTTGGCCTTGAACTTGTCGTGGCTGGCCACGCTGTCCTTGGACACGCCGATCACCACCGCGTCGACCGCGGAGAAGTCGGGCAGCTGGTCGCGGAAGCCGCAGGCCTCCGACGTGCAGCCCGACGTGTCGTCCTTCGGGTAGAAATACAGCACCACCGGCTTGCCGCGCAGGGCCGACAGCGTGACGCTGCCCCCGCCGTCGGTCGGCATGGTGAAATCCGGGGCGGGCGATCCGACGTCTACGGTCATGGCTGCTCGAATGTCCTTCTTCTTGCCGGCGGAGAGGGAACCCCTCAGGCCGGGGGCGTGGTCGTGTTGGGTGGGGCCAGACGGCCCGCCGGCTCCTCGACCAGGGCCTTGAAATGGCCGTGGGCGCGGGCGGCGACGGCACGGATTCTGTGGTCCAGTTCGGGGAAGTCAACAGCGCCAGGCTCACGCTCGTCCGGAAAGGCGGCGCGGACCAGCCCGGCCAGCAGGCTTGGCGACACCTGATTGGGGTCCAGCACCCCGGCGGTGGTCAGCCGCAGGAAGCCCTGCACCCGCCGCCACACCCGCAGCGTCGCCTCCAGGTCCTCGGCCACGTCGGGCGCCAACGCCCCGGTGCGGGCGGCGCATTGCAGCGCCTTGGCGGTGCCGATGTGCAGGATGTCCGGCCGCTCATGGCCGAAGCGCAGCTGCAGGTACTGGGCGATGAACTCGATGTCGATCAGGCCGCCGCGGGCGTATTTGACGTTCCAGACATTGGTCGTCCCGAACTCCTTTTCGATCCGCCGCCGCATGTCGGCGACGTCCCACAGCAGCCGGTCGGCATCGCGCGGCGCCGTCAGCACCGAACGGATCGCCGCCGACACCCGCTCGGCGAGGTCGGGATCGCCACCGATCACCCGGGCGCGGGTCAGGGCCATATGCTCCCAGGTCCAGGCGTCGGTGGTCTGGTATTTCAGGAAGGCGTCCAGCGAGGTGGCGAGCGGCCCGGCATTGCCGGACGGGCGCAGCCGCATGTCCACTTCATAGAGCCGGCCGTCGCCCATCGGGGCGGTGATGGCGTTGGTCAGGCGCTGGGTCAGCTTGATGTAATACTCGTTGGGCGACAGCGGCTTTGTGCCGTCGGAGAGACGCGGCCCCCCACTGCCTCCTTGGCCGGGCGCCACGTCGTAGATGACGATCAGGTCGATGTCGGACGTGATGGTCAGCTGCCGGCTGCCCAGCTTGCCCATCGCCACCACCACCCAGGCGCCGCCGGGGATGCGGCCATGGCGCTGGGCGAACTCCTCCTCCACCCGGCGGGCGAGGTCGGGGACGACGAGGTCGGCAAGGTCGGCCAGGAAGGCGCCGCAGCGGTCGCCGTCGGTGATACCACGCAGGATATGGACCCCGGCACGGAAGCGCTGGTCGTTGGTCCAGCGCCGCGACAGGGTCAGCGCATCCTCGAAATCGCGGGCCACCGCCATGGTGCGGGCATGGTCGTCGGCCAGCCCGTCCTCCTTGCCCGGCAGCTCATCGAAGAAGTCCGGCGACAGCACGGCGTCCAGAAGCGACGGGTTGCGCGACAGGGTCTGCGCCATCTGCGGCGCGATGCCCATGATCTCCGCCACCAGCTCCAGCAGCCAGGGATTGGCGACGAACAGCGAGAACAGCCCGACGCCGGCCGGCAGCTTGCCGAGGAAATCGTCGAAGTTCATCAGCGCCGCATCGGGGGCCGGCGTCTTGGCAAGGGCACTCAGCAGGGCCGGCGTCAGCTCGGTCAGCAGCTCCCGCGCGCGGCCGGAGCGGGTGGCGCGGTATCGGCCGCGGTGCCAGGCCGACACCACGCTGATGACGCGAGCGGCGTCGGCAAAGCCCATGCCGCTCAGCGTCTCCACCGTGCCGGGATCGGGGTCGGTGCCGGTGAAGACGAGGTTGCCGGGACCCGACAGCGACGGCGCCTCCTCGAACAGCTCGGCATAGCGGTCCTCGACCTGCCCCAGCGTCGCCAGCAGCTCCGCCCTGAAGGCGTCCGGATCGTCATAGCCGAGGAATGTGGCCAGATGCGCGACGCCGGCATCGTCGGCGGGAATACGGTGGGTCTGCTGGTCGTCGATCATCTGGATGCGATGTTCGACACGGCGCAGGAAATGATAGGCCCCCGCAAGCTCCTCCACCGTCTGGGGCGGCACGCGCCCGACGTCGCGCAGCGCCTCGTTCGCCATCAGCGTCGGTGCGATGCGCACGCGCGGGTCGCGGCCGCCGAAGATCAGCTGCTGGGTCTGGGCGAAGAACTCGATCTCGCGGATGCCGCCGCGGCCGACCTTGATGTCGTGGCCGTTGACCGTCACCTCGCGATGGCCCTTGTGGGCGTTGATCTGGCGCTTGATCGAATGGATGTCCTGGATGGCGGCGAAGTCCAGGTTGCGGCGCCAGACGAAGGGCTCCAGAAAGCGGATGAAGGCGGCGCCGGCCTCCGGATCGCCGGCGATCGGGCGGGCCTTGATCATCGCCGCGCGTTCCCAGTTCTGGCCGACGCTGCCGTAATAAATTTCGGCTGCCGAAACGGAAACCGCCAGCGGCGTGGCGCCGGGGTCCGGCCTAAGCCGAAGGTCGGTTCGGAAGACGTAGCCGTCCTTGGTCCGTTCATCCATAATGCGGACAAGATCGCGTGCGAGCCTGATGAAGGTTCGCGCGAGGTTGTCCGGCTGGGGCGTCTGCACAACAGCGTCGTCGTACAGGACGATCAGGTCGATGTCGCTGGAATAGTTGAGTTCGCGCCCGCCAAGCTTGCCCATGCCCAACACGATCAGACCTGAGCCGATCCACGGTCGCTGCGGATCCGGCAGCGTCAGCGTCCCCGCCTCCGCGGCACGGCGCAGCAGGAAATTCGCGGCCAGCTGCACCCCCGTCTCCGCCAGCTCCGACAGGGCGCCGGTGACGCGGAACAGCGGCCACGCCCCTGCGATGTCGGCCAGCGCGATCAGCAGCGCCGCCCGCCGCTTCGCCACCCGCAGCCCGGCCATCAGCCGGTCCATCGACTTCTCACCGTCATGCTCGGCATGGAGCGCGGCGATCAGCCCGGCGAAGCCGGCATCGAAGCCGTCCTCCATCACCCGCCGGACGAAGGGCAGTTCCCGCGTCAGGATGTGGCCCAGATACGGGCTGTTGCCGCACACCGCATCGACCAGCGCGCGGCCGGATTCCGAATCGGCGAAGGCGTCCGCCCAGGCCCGCGTCTCCGGATCCGCCGCGGCGGCCTGCTGGCGCCAGCGCTCCATCCCCAACGCCGCCTGCGCGGCGTCGAAGGGCTTCGGCAAGGGGGCTGCGAACGGAACGGGGTTGGGCATGGGGACGGTCTTTCCTGCTCAAAACATGTGCAGAAAGCTGCACGCCTCGGACGGGAACGTCAATCGGGCCGATCGCGCGCCCTCTTCTCCCGTCATGGTGCCCGATGATCCGGCGCACCGCGAAGATACTCGGTCTGACGCTGACCGGGATCGGGGCCGTGGCGCTGGCGGCGGGCGGGCTGTTCGCTTGGCGGCTGTCGCAGGGGCCGATCGCGCTCGACCCGCTGATCCCCTATGTCGAGGAGGCGCTGGGCGACCGCGACGGCCGCTTCCGCATCGATGTGGGCGAGCTGGTGCTGTCGCTGGAGGATGACGACACGCTCCAGACCGGCGAGGGCGGGCGGCGGCTCGACCTGCGCGCCCGGCGGGTGCAGGCGCTGAACGCCGACGGGGCGGAGCTGGCCGCGGTGCCGGAGATGGGCATCGGCTTCTCCGTCGCGGCGCTGCTGCGCGGCACGCTGTCGCCGACGCGTCTCGATCTGGTCCGGCCGCGCCTCAGCGTGCTGCGGCGGGCGGACGGCAGCCTCGCCTTCGACGTGCGGTCGGACACGGACTCGGTGCAGAAGCGGGAAAGCGACGGCCCCGACCTGCTGGACGAGGCGCTGGACAGCCTGCGCCGGCCGCCGGACATCGACCGGCCGCTGGGGTTGCTGCGCCGGCTGTCGGTGGTGGGGGCCGACCTGCGGATCGAGAATCGCATGCTGGATCTGTCCTGGCACGCCACGCGCGCCGACATGATCCTGACCCGCGATGCCGAAGGCGCCCAGGGCCGTGCCCGCCTGACCCTCGATCTCGGCTCCCAGGCCCAGGGCGATGCGAACCGGCGTCCGGTGACCGTCGCCGCCTCCGGCCACTACAACATCGCCGATTCGACCACCGACCTGACCCTGTCCGTCGATGGGCTGGAGCCGGCGGCGCTGGCGGAGGTCGGACCGGCGCTGGCGCCGCTGGCCGCGGTGAAGCTGCCGCTGTCGGGCACGGTCACGGGGAAGCTCGACCCCCGGTTCGAGCCGTCGACGCTCGACCTGAACCTGCGCGGCGGTGCCGGAACCGTCGACCTGCCCGCCTTGCGTCCGGAGCCGCTGGCGGTGCAGGGCGTGGCCCTGCGCGGCAGCCTGGACGTGTCGAGCCGGCGGCTGCGGGTGGAGGATCTGTCCCTGAAGGCGGCGGCTCCGGACGGCGGCGAACCGCTGGCGCTGAGCGGCCGGGGCGAGCTGACGGAGACCGGGCGGGGCCGCGACCTCCAGGCGTCGCTGTCGCTGACCTCCGGCGGCCAAACCGCCGGGCTGGAGCTGTCGGGGCAGCAGGGCCCCGGCAAGGACGGACGGGCAGCGGCGCGCCTGACCGGCGTCACCCCCGCTGCCCTCGCCGGCATCGCCCCGATGCTGGAACCGCTGAAGGCCGCCGCCCTGCCGCTGTCGGGCACGGTGGAGATCGCCTTCGACCCGACCCTGCAGCCGACCGCCGGCAAGGCCGACCTCACCGCCGGCCGCGGCCATCTGCACCGTCCCGACCTGTTCGAGGGGCCGGTGCCCGTCGAATCGGCCCAGCTGCGCCTGCATGGTGACCGCGACCGCATCGAGCTGGACGGCCTGTCTGCGGTGCTGGGCGAGACCGGCAAGCCGCAGCCGCGGGTTGAGGCCAGCGGCACCGCGCAGCGCCAGGGCGACCGCATGGCGGTGGAGGCGCAGGCGAGCGCGCGCGGCATGGCGCTGGACGAGCTGCGCCGTTACTGGCCGAAGGTCGCCGGCCCCAACGCGCGGGAATGGGTGACCAGGAACCTGTCGCGCGGCACGGTGACGGAGGCGCGCGCCGAAGTGGCGCTGTCGCTGCCGCTCGACCGCCCGGCTGAACCGGAGATGACGCACTTCCTGGCCACCATGGCCGGGGAGGACATCAGCGTCCGCTATTTCCACGACCTGACGCCGGTGACCGGCGCCGGGGTGGAGGCGACCACCGACGGCAAGACCTTCACCATCCAGACCAAGGGCGGACGCATCGCCGACCCGAGATCGGGCGACATCGAGATCGGCGACGGCAAGGTGGTGATCGGCGGACTCGACACCGGCCAGGAGACGATGGACATCCGCATCCCCGTCCAGGGACCGGTGCGCTCCATCCTGACCCTGATCGACATGCCACCGCTGGGCTATCCGACCAAGCTGGAGATGGACCCGAAGCGCACCCAGGGCACGGCGGAAGCGCAGCTCCACTTCGCCTTCCCGCTGCTGGTCGACCTGAAGGTGGAGCAGCTGGACCTGGAGGTGGCCGGCAAGCTGCGCAAGGTGGCGGTGGAAAAGGTGGCGGCCGGGCTGAACGCCACAGACGGCGAGCTGTCGCTGGCGCTCGACCTCAAGGCCATGCAGATCAAGGGCACCACCAAGCTGGACGGCATCCCCGTCAGCGTCGATTGGAACGAATCCTTCGACAGCACGGCCAAGGGTCCGCGCACCCGCATCGCGGTGAAGGGCGACGCCACCGCCGACGACCTGCGCGCCCACGGCATCGACCTCGAGGACCGGGTGCAGGGTCCATTCGGCGCCGATGTCCTGTTCACGGTGGACCGCCGCCACAAGCTGGCGCTGACGGCGAACCTGAACCTGGAGAAGACCCGGCTGTCCATCGAGGAGCTGGGCTGGGCCAAGCCGCCCGGCAAGCCCGGCACCGGCAAGCTGACGCTGGAGTTCGACAAGGACCGCCCGACCCGCATCAGCAACCTGACCGTCGATGCCGGCGGGCTGAAGGCCGTCACCAACCTGGACCTGGCCGACGGCGGCAAGCGGGTGGCGCGGGTCCAGACCCCCAGCTTCAAGCTGGGCCAGACCGACCTGCGCGCCGATCTGACCGTGCTGCCCCCGGCGAAGCCCGGCGGCCCGGCCGGCGGCTATGCCGGCACCATCACCGGCAGCAGCCTGGACGCCCGCGGCCTGACGGGAAAGACGCCGTCCGGCGAGGGCGCCGTCACCCCCGACCCGCAGAAGGCCCGGACCGGCGACGGCCGCAAGACGCCGCTGGACGTCGCCATCAAGTTCGATTCGGTGGTGTTCGGCGAGGGGCGGCGGCTGCGTCAGGTCGCCGGAACCATGCGGCGCGACACCGCCGCCTGGACCCTGCTGGACCTCACCGGGCGCAGCGAGGGCGGGGGCGTGTCGATGAAATGGCGGCCGGGGGCGCAGGGCGTCTACGACCTCGCCATCACCGCCGACGATCTGGGCTCCGCCCTGCAGGCGATGGACCTGAACGACCGCATGCGCGGCGGCCGGCTGTCGCTGACCGGCCGATCGGTGGAGCCGCGGGCCGACGCCGCCATCGTCGGCAAGGCGGAGATCCTCGATTACACCCTGCTCGACGTGCCGGCCCTGGCGCGCATTCTCAACGCCATCTCGCCGTCGGGTTTCGCCGAACTGCTGGGCGGCGGCAAGGGCGTCAATTTCGGCCGCATGTCGGCGGAGTTCCGCAAGGAGGGCCGCCTGCTGACCCTGAAGGACCTGCGCACCTCGGGCTCGGCGCTCGGCCTGACGCTGGAGGGGCAGGTCGACCTGGAGACGGAGACCGCCAACCTTCGCGGCACCATCGTTCCCGTCTATGGCCTGAACCGCCTGATCGGCCAGATCCCGCTGCTGGGCGACGTGCTGAGCGGCGGCGAGGGTCAGGGCATCTTTTCCGCCACCTGGCATGTGCAGGGACCGCTGTCCGATCCCGACGTGTCGGTCAACCCGCTGGCGGTGCTGGCCCCCGGCTTCCTGCGCAACCTGTTCTTCCTGGGCGGCGACGGCACGCCGGTGCCGGACACGCGTCCGCCGCCGGAGGCGCATACGCGGTGAGGCGTCGGCCCTGTTGTGGCGTTAGACCCCCACCCTAACCCTCCCCCGCTGGGCGGGGAGGGGACAAGTGCTTGTGCGGAAGAGTGGCGGCAGTCCCTCCCCGCCCAGCGGGGGAGGATAGGTGGGGGTCTAACGCGGCAAACCGCCGACGCTCCTCACCCCACCTTCACCAACGCATGCCGCTTCTTGCCGGCGCTGAGCTTCACCACGCCGTCGGCATTCAGGTCCGCCGTCGTCGCCTTCGCCGCCTCGTCCGCGATCGGCCCGTCGTTCAGCTTGGCGCCGCCGCCCTTGATGAGCCGGCGCGCCTCGCCCTTCGACGCGGCCAGCCCGGCCGACACCAGCAGGTCCACCACCGGCAGGCCGGCCTCCAACTCGGCGCGGGCGACCTCGATGCTCGGCAGCCCCTCGGCCGCGGCCCCTTCCTCGAAGGCACGCCGCGCGGTCTCGGCGGCCTCGAGCGCGGCCTCCTCGCCATGGGCGAGCTTCGTCACCTCGTTGGCGAGGATCTTTTTGGCCTCGTTGATCTCGGCGCCCTGGAGGTTTTCCAGCCGGGCGACCTCGTCCAGCGGCAGTTCGGTGTAGAGGCGCAGGAAGCGGCCGACGTCGGCATCCTCGGTGTTGCGCCAGTACTGCCAGAAATCATAGCTGCTGAGCTTGTCGGCGGTCAGCCACACGGCGCCGGCGGCGGTCTTGCCCATCTTGGCGCCCGACGAGGTGGACAGCAGCGGCGTGGTCAGGCCGAACAGCTCCGCCCCGTCGGTGCGGCGGCCGAGCTCGACGCCGTTGACGATGTTGCCCCACTGGTCCGACCCGCCCATCTGCAGCGTGCAGCCGTAGCGCCGCTTCAGCTCCACGAAGTCGTAGGCCTGGAGGATCATGTAGTTGAATTCCAGGAAGGTCAGCGGCTGCTCGCGCTCCAGCCGCAGCTTGACCGATTCGAAGGTCATCATGCGGTTGATGGTGAAATGGCGGCCGATGTCGCGCAGCAGCGGGATGTATTTCAGCTCGTCCAGCCAGTCGGCGTTGTTCGCCATCACCGCGTCGGTCGGCCCGTCGCCGAAGGTCAGGTAGCGGCCGAAGATGCGCTTGATGCCCGCCATGTTGTTGGCGATGACCTCGTCGGTCAGCAGCTGGCGCGCCTCGTCCTTGCCCGACGGGTCGCCGATCTTGGTGGTGCCGCCGCCCATCAGGACGATCGGCTTGTGGCCGGTCTTCTGCAGCCAGCGCAGCATCATGATCGGCAGCAGGCTGCCGACATGCAGACTGTCGGCGGTGCAGTCGAAGCCGATATAGGCGACGATCGGCCCCTTCGCCGCACGCTCGTCCAGCGTGGCGAGGTCGGTGCACTGGTGGATGAACCCGCGATCCTGAAGGGTGCGCAGGAACTCCGAGGAGGGAGCCGAGGGGGTGGTCGTCGTCATGGCCGCAATCCGGCTGTCGTTGGAAAGAAGGGCGAGGCCCGCCGGGTGATGAGGGCGGAGAAATCCCGCGGTCTGTTAGCACGGAACGGCCCCTGCCTCAATGCGGCGGCCCGATCGCGACAGGCGGAACCGGCGGACGGACCGGCCCGTTCTCCCGCTCAAGCATCGCTGCGCCGCCGCAAGTCAAAACCCGTATTGCGAACCGGGGAATTCGCAAAAATCCCATCCTATTGCAATTGACATTGATTCGCAAAACAGGGGACCGGCCCTGACTGTATTTTGGGCACCCGTCATCAGGCCCAATTGATAGTGACTATCAACTACATCTCTGTTCTGAAAGGAATTTTTTATTGTGCGAGTCCTTCGGTTGTGCCAAGGTGCGACAAATCGTCTATTTCGGAGTTACCAGCCATGCAAGGCGATCAAGGGGTCCTGGACCGTTTGAACAAGCTGCTCACCGGCGAGTTGAGCGCGGCCGACCAGTATCTGTCCCATGCGCGGTCGATGGAGGACATGGGCCTCAAGGCGCTGAGCGAACGCATCTCGCACGAGCGGATGGAGGAGCTGGAGCATGCCGACAAGCTGATCCGCCGCATCCTGTTCCTGGAAGGCACGCCCGACGTCGCCAGCCGCGACCCGATTCACATCGGCAAGACCGTTCCGGAGATGATGCGGAACGACCTGAACCTGGAGTATGAGGTGGTGGCCGCCCTGAAGGAAGCCATCGCCTATTGCGAGCAGGTGAAGGATTACGACACCCGCCGCATCCTGCTGGAACTGCTGGTCGATACGGAAGAAGACCACGCCCACTGGCTGGAACAGCAGCTTGGCCTGATCGACATGCTCGGCCTGCAGAACTATCTGCAGTCGGCCATGGGCGGTTTCCCGAGCTGAGCGGAGGACGGACCATGAAGGGCAACAGCGACGTCATCGCCCAGCTGCAGATCGTCCTGAAGGACCAGCTGACGCAGATCAACCAGTATTTCCTGCACGCCCGCATGCTGAAGAACTGGGGCGTCCGGGCGCTGGGCAAGTGGGAGTATCACGCCTCCATCGAGGTGATGAAGAGCGCGGACGAGATCATCGAACGCATCCTGTTCATCGAGGCGATCCCCAACCTACAGGACCTCGGCAAGCTCCACATCGGCGAGGATGTGCCGGAGATCCTCTCCAGCGACCTCGCCGCCGAGCGCGAGGCCCGCGACCGCATCGCCCACGCCATCGCCGTGTGCGAGGAGAAGGCCGATTACGTGTCGCGCGACGAACTGTCCGAACTGCTGGAAGAGTCGGAAGAGCGCATCGACTATCTGGAAACCCAGCTGAGCCTGATCGACGACATCGGTCTGCCGAACTACATCCAGTCGGCGATGGGTGAGTTCAAGGACTGAGGTTGGGGGTGTCCGCGCCGGATGCCCCCTCCCCATCCCTCCCCCGCCCTCGGCCGGCCGAAGGCCGGTCCGATCGCGGGAGAGGGGGCAGGACGCTTGTCAGCGTGACTTAACTGCCGAAGCGGCGGAGTTCCCTCTCTCGCGTTAGCGGGGAGGGTTAGGGAGGGGCAATTACTGCAACAGCCCCCTCAAACCCGCCCCAGAATCTCCTCCGCCAACGCCTGCATCTCCGCCGCCGCCTGGGTCTTGCGCGCGGCCTCCGTCACCGACAGGCCGGTCATCAGCGTGCCGGCATAGGCGGTGCGGTTGCCGACCTGCGCCGTCGCCAGCTCGACCGCGGGCGGGGCGACCAGCTCATGCACCTTGGCGATCAGTTCGTCGGCGATGCGGGCGCGCGGCGGCACGCGGTTCAGCACCAGCAGCAGGCGGCGCTTCTCTTGCGCCGCCAGATCGATGGTCGGGTGGACCGCCCACAGATCCATCGGGCTCGGCTGCACCGGCGCCACCACCAGCGTGGCGGCGCGGACGGCGATGCGCGCCTCCGTCTGGGCATGGGGCGGGCTGTCGACCACCACGATGTCGTGGCCGCGCGCCAGCTTCTCCACCTCCGCCTGGGTGCGCCAGCCGGTGATCTGCACATGGGTGAAGCCGGGCTGCCCACCGGTCGCCTCCGCCCGCACGGCATGCCAGCGGGTCAGGCTGCCCTGCGGGTCGATGTCGACGGTGGCGACCCTGTAGCCAAGCTGCGCCCAGGCGATGGCGAGATGGGCTGCCAGCGTGGTCTTGCCGGCGCCGCCTTTCTGCTGCGCCACGGTGAAGACCTTGCCCGTCATGCCCGCACCCATCATGTTGTGTTGGTTGATTGCGCACTCCCCTCATAACCTTGGGCATGGCACCGGTGCAACCGCGCGAATTGACACCGGTGCTGCACGGGCTAGAAAGACGCCGTGACCGACCATTCCGCACCCGATACCGGTGAAAAGCGCCCGGCGCTGATCCCGGCCACCCCCACCGGCCTCAATCGCGCGGCCGAGCTGCTGCGCGCCGGCCGTCTGGTCGCCTTCCCGACCGAGACGGTCTATGGGCTGGGCGCCGACGCCACCGATGACCGCGCCGTGGCCGCCATCTTCGCCGCCAAGGGCCGGCCGCAGTTCAACCCGCTGATCGTCCATGTCCCCGATCTGGTCGCCGCCCACTCCTGGGGCCTGTTCGACAACCGCGCCCACGATCTGGCGACGCAGTTCTGGCCCGGCCCGCTGACCATGGTCGTGCCGCGCCCGGCCAACTCCGCCCTGTCGCTGCTGGTCAGCGCCGGGCTGGACAGCATCGCCATCCGCGTGCCCAACCACCCGGTGGCCCAGGCCATCCTGCGCGCCGTCGGCAAGCCGATCGCAGCGCCCAGCGCCAACCGTTCCGGCGCCGTCAGCCCGACCACGCCGCACCATGTGCTGGAAAGCCTGGGCGACCGGGTGGACGCCATCGTCACCGGCGGCAAATGCATGGTCGGGCTGGAGTCCACCGTCATCGACCTGACCGGTCATGATGCGGTGCTGCTGCGCCCCGGCGCCGTGCTGCCCGACGAGATGGAACAGCTGATCGGCCCGGTCCGCCTGTCGGCCGGCGACCCGACCGCGCCGAAATCGCCGGGCCAGCTGGAAAGCCACTACGCCCCCAACGCCGGGGTGCGCCTGAACGCGTCCTCGGCGGAAGAGGACGAGGCCTTCCTGACCTTCGGCCCCGACCGCTTCGTCTTCGGCGGCACCACGCGGCTGAACCTGAGCCTGGAAGGCGACCTGAACGAGGCCGCGGCCAACCTGTTCTCCCACCTGCGCAGCCTCGACCAGAGCGGCGCCAAGCGCATCGCCGTGATGCCGATCCCGGATGTGGGGTTGGGGCTGGCAATCAACGACCGCCTGCGCCGGGCGGCGGCTCCGCGGAGCTGAACCGCTGCGTTGCAGCAGGTCTGCGCAACAGTTGCATGGAAATGGGGGCGGCTAGATTGTAGAAGTGTCGCGTTTCATTGCGACACCCCCATCTGCCGGACCTCACGCGCCATGACCAACATCGCCGCCGCTCTCGACCAGATCCGCGCCATCGTCGGCCCGTCCGGCATCCTCACCGACGCCGCCGACATGGCACCCTACCTGTCGGAATGGCGCGGGCGCTTCAAGGGCAACAGCCCGGCGGTGGTCCGCCCGGCCAGCACCGAGGAAGTGGCGGCGGTCGTGAAGATCTGCGCCGACGCCGGCATTCCCATCGTCCCCCAGGGCGGCAACACCAGCCTCGTCGGCGGCTCGATCCCCTATGAGGAGGGGCGCGAGATCGTGCTGAGCCTGTCGCGCATGAACCGCATCCGCGACATCGACACGCTGAACTACACCATGACGGTGGAGGCCGGCGTGGTGCTGACCAGCATCCAGGAGGCCGCGGCCGATGCCGACCGCCTGTTCCCGCTCAGCCTGGGGGCGGAGGGCACGGCGCAGATCGGCGGCCTGATCTCCACCAATGCCGGCGGCATCAACGTCCTGCGCTACGGCAACACCCGCGACCTCGTGCTCGGGCTCGAGGTCGTGCTGGCCGACGGCCGCGTCTGGGACGGCATGCGCCGGCTGCGCAAGAACAACACCGGCTACGACCTGAAGAACCTGTTCATCGGTGCCGAGGGCACGCTGGGCATCGTCACCGCCGCGGTGCTGAAGCTGTTCCCGCGTCCGCGCCAGTCGATCACCGCCTTCGTCGCCGTGCCGAGCCCCGCCGCCGCCATCGAGCTGCTCGCCCGCCTGCGCGCCGCCTCCGGCGACGCGGTGTCGGCCTTCGAGCTGATGTCGCGCCGCTGCCTGGACTTCGCCCTGAAGCATGTCGCCGGCACCATCGACCCGCTGTCGGAACCGTCGCCCTGGTATGTCCTGACCGAGCTGACCGCCGGCACCAAGTCCGACGCCTTCCAGGAGACGGTGGAGACCGCGCTGGGCGAGGCGTTCGAGGCCGAACTGGCGACCGACGCCACGCTCGCCCAGTCCGACGCCCAGGCCAAGCAGCTGTGGTTCATCCGCGAAGCCATCGTCGAGGCGCAGAAGTTCGAGGGCGGCTCGATCAAGAACGACGTGTCGATCCCGGTTTCCCGCGTCGCCGAGTTCATCGAGCTGGCCGAGGCGGCGGTGGCCGTGGCCTGCCCCGGCATCCGTCCGACCCCCTTCGGCCATGTCGGCGACGGCAACATCCACTTCAACCTGAGCCAGCCCGAGGGCGCCGACACCAAGGCCTATCTCGACCGCTGGGACGAGATCTGCCACGTCGTGAACGAGGTGATCTTCAAGCTCGACGGCTCGATCTCCGCCGAGCATGGCGTCGGCCGCTTCAAGAAGGACGAGATGCCGGTCATCAAGGGGCCGGTGGAGTTCGACATGTTGCGCGCCATCAAGGCGACGCTCGATCCCAACGGCCTGCTGAACCCCGGCAAGATGCTGCCGTAAGGGCTTAGCGCGATATATTGTTGCGGGGGACAGGCTTGCGGCGAAAGACGTATGGCCGTGCTTGTCCCCGGCGCGACACAAGGCTATGGTGCGGCCTCCGATTGTTCTGCGCCTGTCGTACCGCGAGAGAGAGTTTTTCCGATGTCCAAGCCGCGCACTCTGTTCGACAAGATTTGGGACAGCCACGTCGTGCATCGCCAGGACGACGGCACCTGCATCCTCTACATCGACCGCCATCTGGTCCATGAAGTGACCAGCCCGCAGGCGTTCGAAGGACTGCGCGTCGCCGGCCGCAAGGTGCGGCGTCCGGAAGCCACTCTCGCCGTGCCCGACCACAACGTCCCCACCACCGACCGCTCCAAGGGCATCACCGAGGAGGAAAGCCGGATCCAGGTGGAGACGCTGGACAAGAACGCCCGCGACTTCGGCGTCCGCTATTTCCCGATGGACGACGTCCGCCAGGGCATCGTGCACATCGTCGGTCCGGAACAGGGCTTCACCCTGCCCGGCGCCACCATCGTCTGCGGCGACAGCCACACCGCCACGCATGGCGCCTTCGGCGCGCTGGCCTTCGGCATCGGCACGTCGGAGGTGGAGCATGTGCTGGCCACCCAGACCCTGCTGCAGAAGCCGGCCAAGAACATGCTGATCCGCGTGGACGGCAAGGTGAACCCGGGCGTCACCGCCAAGGACATCGTGCTGGCCATCATCGGCAAGATCGGCACCGCCGGCGGCACCGGCTACGTCATCGAATTCGCGGGCGAAGCCATCCGCGATCTGTCGATGGAAGGCCGCATGACCGTCTGCAACATGGCGATCGAAGGCGGCGCCCGCGCCGGCCTGATCGCCCCGGACGAGAAGACCTTCGAATACGTCAAGGGCCGCGCCCTGGCCCCCAAGGCCGGCGCCTGGGAACAGGCCGTCCAGTACTGGAAGACGCTGCCGTCGGACGAGGGTGCGGTCTATGACGCCACCGTCGTGCTGAACGCCGCCGACATCGTCCCGCAGGTCACCTGGGGCACCAGCCCGGAAGACGTGCTGCCGATCACCGCGACCGTGCCGAACCCGGCCGAGATCGCCGACGCCGGCAAGCGCGCCGCTGTCGAGCGCTCGCTCGCCTACATGGGCCTGACCCCCGGCCAGCCGCTGACCGAGGTGAAGGTGGACACCGTCTTCATCGGCTCCTGCACCAACGGCCGCATCGAAGACCTGCGCGCCGCCGCCGAGGTCGCCAAGGGCCGCAAGGTCGCCGAGGGCGTGCGCGCCCTGGTGGTTCCCGGCTCGGGTCTGGTCAAGGAGCAGGCCGAGGAAGAAGGTCTGGACAAGATCTTCACCGAAGCCGGCTTCGAGTGGCGCGAGCCGGGCTGCTCCATGTGCCTGGCGATGAACGCCGACCGTCTGGCCCCGGGCGAGCGTAGCGCGTCGACCTCGAACCGCAACTTCGAGGGCCGTCAGGGCCGCGGCGGCCGCACCCACCTTGTCAGCCCGGCGATGGCCGTGGCGGCGGCGGTGACCGGGCATCTGGCGGACGTTCGGGCGCTGTAAGGTCACGCAGTCACGTAAGTTGGACCCCCACCTTGATCCTCCCCCGCTGGGCGGGGGAGGAGACAAGTGCTTGAACGGGAGAGTGGCGGCAGTCCCTCCCCGCCCAGCGGGGAGGTTAGGTGGGGGCATCGCCGGCCGACACCGCCCCCTAATCCCCCTCCCCCGCGCCTGCCCCAACAGCCCCTGCGGCCGATAGATCAGGAACAGCGTCAGCAGTCCGAACGCCACGATATCCTTGTAGGCAAGGGCGAAGTACGCGGACCAAAAGGTCTCCACCAGCCCCAGCAGGGCACCGCCGAGCATCGCCCCCGGCACCGAGCCGATGCCGCCGACCACCGCCGCGGCCAGCGCCTTGAAGCCGATCAGGTAGCCGGTGAAGAAGTTCACCCCGCCGTAATAGAGCGCGATCACCGCACCCGCCGCCGCGGCCAGACCGCCGCCGATGGCGAAGGTCGCCGCCACCGTGCGGTTGACGTCCACCCCCACCAGTTCCGCAGCCGCGATGTCGTCGGTGCAGGCCCGGTGCGCCCGGCCGAAGGCGGTGCGCTGCATGATCCCCCACAACAGGGCGTAGAGCCCGCCGGTCAACGCCAGGATCGCCAGCTGCGCCGTCAGCGCGGTGACGGTGAAGGCGCCGTCGCTCAGCAGGTCGTGACGGCCGGTCAGCACCGGCGCCGGCCACCAGTCGCGGGCGCCGTGCAGAAGCCGCACCCCCTCCTGATAGGCGATGGATAGCCCCACCGCGACGATCAGCGGCGTGTGGCTGCGCACCCCGCGCAGGCGGCGGAAAACCAGCCGGTCCATCGTCCAGCCCTGCACCGCGGTGAAGCCAATCGCCAGCATCAGCACGCCCAGCAGGGCCGGTGGCCATGTCGCCCAACCGGCCATGCCAAGCCCGGCCGCCGCCATCGCCGTCAGCATGGCGCCGAGCATCGTCAGCTCCCCCATCGCCAGATTGATCTGGCCGAGGATGGCGTAAACCAGGGTATAGCCGAGCGCCAGCAGCCCATAAACACAGGCGACGGTGGCGGCGTTGACGATCTGCTGAGCCAGGAACAGGAGGGGCGTCCAGCGCGTCGGCTCCGCCCGCCGGGTATTCATCGCAACGCTGGGGGAATCGCGCGGCGGCTTGATGCGCAGCCATTGCTGCAGCATGGCGAAGCGCATGTCGGTCAGCCAGCCGGTGCGGTCGGTCGCCACCGACACCAGGGTGTGCCGCCCCTCTTCCATCGACGTGCCGGCGAAGCGGCAGGCGATCCAATGGCGCTGGTCGCCGCTGCGGTAGTCGATGCGCAGCACCCGCCGATCCTCGGCGTAGGTGCGGGTGGACAAGTCGGTGATGGAGCCGGGTTCGAAGGCCGGGATCAGCTTCCGGCACAGCATATCCTGGTCGGCATCGATGCCGCACCCGGTCAGCAGCAGCAGGACGAGGCACAACAGCGGCAGGATGCGAAGCACGGAACCGCCCGGTCAGGTGGGATGGTTCAGCCTACCGACAATTTGGGAGGGTGGGAAGGTGGGAGAGTGGCTGCGCGGGTGCCCCTCTCCCTGATACCCCTACCTCAAACCCAACCCTTACCAGCTCTTCGCACGGGCATGCGCCGGCTTGCCGTTGCCGTGGGCTTCACGGCGGGCATGGGCGTGGTCCGGACGAGAATCGCCGCGGTGGTTGTCGTTGCGGGCATAGTCCGGACGCGGGCCGCGCGGGGCGTGCGGGCCCTTGGACTCGCCGTTGCGGTGCCACGGCTTGCCGGCGCCGCCACCCGGACGGCCGTTGCGGCCGGCCGGACGGCCGGCACCGCCGGTGGTGAAGGGGCGCGTCGGCTCAAGGCCGGGCACCACATGCACCTCGAGCGTCGCCTTCGTGTAGCGCTCGATGCGGACCAGCGTCTCGCGGTCGGCGCGGGCGGCGAAGGAGATCGCGACGCCCGAGGCGCCGGCGCGGCCGGTACGGCCGATGCGGTGGACATAGTCCTCCGCCGAGCGCGGCAGGTCGAAGTTGATGACATGGGTGATGTCGCGCACGTCGATGCCGCGGGCCGCAACGTCGGTGGCGACCAGCAGGCGGACCTGACCGGTGCGCAGGCGCTGGAGCGTGCGGTTGCGCTTGGTCTGGTCCATGTCGCCGTGCAGGGCGGCGGCGGCATGGCCGGCGGCGCTCAGCTCCTCGGCCAGCGTGTCGGCATCACGCTTGGTGGCGGCGAAGATGATCGCCTTGCCGACCTCTTCCTGGGCAGCGAAATGCTGCAGCAGGCGACGCTTGTGGTCGAGGTCGTCGGCGTGGTGCAGGCGCTGCTCGACATTCACCGAGGTCGCCTGGCTCTCGACGGCCACGCGCTCCGGGTTGCGCAGCAGGTTGCCGGCCAGCTGCGCCATGCGGCGGTCCAGCGTGGCGGTGAACAGCATGGTCTGGCGCGTCGGCGGGCAGCACTTGGCGATGGTCTCGACATCGTCGAGGAAGCCCATGTCCAGCATGCGGTCGGCCTCGTCGAGGATCAGCACCTCGACCTCGTCCAGCGCGATGCGGCGGCGGGCGACATGGTCAAGCAGGCGGCCCGGGGTGCAGACGAGCACGTCGACCGGACGCGACAGCAGGCGCAGCTGCTCGCGGTAGGGCATGCCGCCGACCACGTCCACGATGTTCAGCTTCATGAACTTCGCGTATTTGCGGGCGGCATCGGTGACCTGCTTGGCCAGCTCGCGGGTCGGGGCCAGAACCAGCACGCGCGGGGTGGCGGCGCCGTTCAGCGGCAGCTCGGCGGTGCGGGTCAGTGCCGGCAGCATGAAGGCGGCCGTCTTGCCGGTGCCGGTCTCGGCGGTGGCGAGGATGTCGCGGCCCTGCAGCGCCGGCGGAATGGCGGCGAGCTGGACCGGGGTCGGGGTGGTGTATTCGAACGCCTCAAGGGCCTTCAGGACGAGCGGGTGCAGGCCGAGTTCGGAAAACGTCAAGTCGTAACAACCTTCTCAAAGCAACACGGCACGGCCCCGCGCGCCCCGATGGCGGGCGTGGGACATACCGGCGGACTCGCCGGGAGGAGGTCGATAGAGGGAGAGGCGTCTATCCGATGCAGCGGCCAGAGCGTCCCCAGAACACCGGGACGTTTGCCCCCTAGGGGGCTGCCGTTGCGCAATCACAGCGCGTCTCGCTCAAGAGACGCGCGAGCCTCCAGCGATCAAGACGCCCTACATAGGCTATTGCGCCGCACAAGACAAGGGGCATCGCCGAAGGAGCCCCGCGTGGGTCACTTGACGACCATGCGTTCGATGTAGATGTCGCGGATCAGGCCGGTTCCCGCCTCGCGGTTGACGGCGTCCCTGACGCGGGCCTTCAGGAAGTCGGCGGAACCGGTGCCGGTCAGGGTCTCGGTGCCCGCCTGGCTGACGGTCTGGAACAGCCGGTCGGCGATGCGGTCCTGATAGCGCAGGATGCGGTCGGCCTTCACCTTCGGCGCCAGCACCAGCGACACCTGCATCTCGACGGCACGCAGGCCGCCCAGCGGCACCTCAATCGCCGGCAACCGCGCGAGATCGGGCTTCGGCCCCATCCGGGCCTCGATCCGCCGCTGCTCCAGGATGCGATCCACCGCGATGCCGCCGCCATAGGCCAGCCCCGCCAGGGTCAGCAGCGCGATCAGGACGACGATCAGCAGACGGGTGGGATGCGCGGGTTCGGAAGGCGGCGCATGCTGCGGCGCCAGCGCATCCCGCAAATCCCCCGGTTCCCATGGATCCCGCCGCAGCGGATCGGGGGCGGTGTCGGGTACGGCGTTCCGTGCAGCGTTCGGTGCGTGGCCATGATCGCCCTCCTCCGGGCCGGACAGGGGCATGGAGAAGCGTAACGCCGCCGCGGTTAAGATTCGGTGGAGGGGGCGCGCCGCCATGGCGGCGGGCGCCCCCCGGAAGCCTCAGGCCGCGACGGGCACCCGGCCTTCCCGCGCGCGCATCAGCAGCCAGACCGCGGACACGCCCAGCAGCTTCGACGCGAGGCTGGCGGCCCAGACGGCGGGGTCCCAGATGTCCAGCATGCCGAAGAAGATGGCGGTGTCGACCGGCACCGACAGGGCGGCGCTGATCCACAGACGGTCGCGCAAGGGGCGGCGGGTGATGGTGAAGACCGCCCAGTCGATCATCTCCGACACCGCGAAGGCGACGACGCTGGCGGTGGCGACAAAGGGATCGGTCAGCAGATAGGACAGCACGGTGCCGCCCAGCATGGCGGCGAGCGCCCAGTGGCCGAAGCGCACCTGAACCATGTCGCGCAGGATGAAGATCAGCCCGGCCCAGCAGGACCAGACCAGATCCAGGTGCGGAAACAGGCTGAAGGCGAAGTTGATGGCAAGAATGCTGCCGATATAGGCGGCGAGCCAGAGCATGGCGATGATCCTCCGAGAGCGGACCCGCGGCAATACGGGCGCCGGTGACCGGAGCAGTCCCCGCGTGAATGCGAGCGCCCCGAAACCGCGTTAGCTAACAGAACATCGCCATGGTGGGAAGGTGCCGCGTGGCACCCCTCACACCGGCATTTATGCCACCGGCTTCGCCTCGCTCTTCAGCAGGGCGTAGGTGTAGCTGTCCACCAGCGCCTCCATCGAGGCTTCGATGATGTTGGTGGAGACGCCCAGCGTCGACCATTCGCTGCCGTCGGTCCGCGCGCTACGGATCAGCACGCGGGGCATGGCGCCGGTGCCGTCCTTGGCGGCGAGGATGCGGACGCGGTAGTCGGACAGGCTGACCTGGGCCAGCGCCGGATAGACCGGCTCCAGCGCCTTGCGCATGGCGACGTCCAGCGCGTGGACCGGGCCGTTGCCGTCCGCCACCTCCAGCCGGATGGCGTCGCCGACGCGCACGCGCACCACCGCCTCCGATTCCACCACCAGCTTGCCGACGGCGTTGTAGCGGCGTTCGTCGGTGACGTGGAAGCGCAGAAGCTCGAAGAAGCGCGGCACCTCGCCCAGTTCGCGCCGGACCAGCAGCTCGAAGCTGGCTTCCGCAGTGTCGTAGGCGTAGCCGTCGCTGTCGCGCTGCTTCACCAGATCGAGCAGACCGGCCAGCCGGTCGTCCTTCGCGTCCACCGCCATGCCGATGTCGCGTAGCCGCACGATCAGGTTGGAACGGCCGGCCTGGTCGGACATCACGATCTGGCGGCGGTTGCCGATGGCCTCGGGCGCCACATGCTCGTAGGAGGACGGGTCCTTCTCCACCGCCGAGACATGCAGCCCGCCCTTATGGGCGAAGGCGCTGGCGCCGACATAGGGCGCATGGCGGTTGGGCGCGCGGTTCAGACGGTCGTCGAAGGCGCGGCTCAGCTGGGTCAGGAGGTGCAGATCCTCGCGCCGGATGCCGGTCTCGTAGCCCAGCTTCAGCATCAGCGTCGGGATCAGCGAGACGAGGTTGGCGTTGCCGCAGCGCTCGCCCAGCCCGTTGATGGTGCCCTGGACCATGCGCGCGCCGGCCCGCACCGCCGCCAGCGAGTTGGCGACGGCATTCTCGGTGTCGTTGTGGCAATGGATGCCCAGCCGGTCGCCGGGGATGCCGTGCGTCTCCACCACCTCGCGCACGATGGCGTCGATCTCGTGCGGCAGGGTGCCGCCGTTGGTGTCGCACAGCACGATCCAGCGCGCGCCGGCCTCGTACGCCGCCTTGATGCAGGAGATCGCATAGGCCGGGTTGCGCTTGTAGCCGTCGAAGAAATGCTCTGCATCGAACAGCGCCTCGCCCTTGGCGGCGTGCAGCGCGGCGATGCTGTCGCGGATCAGGTCGAGGTTCTCCTCGCGCGGGATGTTCAGCGCGATGTCGACATGGAAGTCCCAGGTCTTGCCGACCATGCAGACCGCCTTGGCGCGCGACTGCGCCAGCGCCGTCAGCTGCGGATCGTTGGCGGCGCTGCGGCCGGGGCGGCGGGTCATGCCGAAAGCGGTGAAGGTGGCGCGGGTCAGCTCCGGCGCCTCGGCGAAGAACTGGTCGTCGGTCGGGTTGGCGCCTGGCCAGCCGCCCTCGACATAGTCGATGCCGAGCCGGTCGAGGTCCTTGGCGATGGCGATCTTGTCGGCGACCGAGAAATCCACGTCCTGGGTCTGCGCCCCGTCGCGCAGCGTGGTGTCGTAAAGATAGATGCGTTCGCCCGTCATCGCCGCCTGACCCGTCTTAAGCCGATGGAACGGCGGAAGGTCCGCCGCCCCGTGGAAAGCCGGGAGAATGGACGATGCGGCGCCCGCGCTCAACCGTTTTGAGAAGAAACTTGCGGAAAGCAGGCCTTTGCCGCAACGGACGGGAATACGCGACGATGCGCACAGGCGGACGAACGGGGGAGGCGAGCGGGGATGATGCCCCGCCCGCTCCCGACCGGATCAGCGCGCGAACAGACGGTAGAGCGCGGAGTGGTCCAGCGCGCCGTCGCCCTGCTCGACCAGCAGTTCGAACAGTTCCAGCGACAGGCCCAGCGTCGGCAGCTCGATGCCGGATTGCTGGGCAAGCTCCTCCGCCTGGCGCAGGTCCTTGACCTGGGTGGTGACGCGGCCGCCCGGCGTGAAGTCGCCGCTGACCATGCGGCCGCCATGCAGGTCGAGGATGCGGGATTCGGCGAAGCCGCCGCGGATGGCGTCCCGCACCTTCGCCGGATCGGCGCCGGCCGCGCGCGCCAGCGCCAGCGCCTCCGCCACCGCGCCGATGGTCAGCGCGACGATGACCTGGTTGGCGGACTTGGCGATCTGGCCGGCGCCGCTGGCCCCGACATGGGTGATGCGGCGGCCCATCGCCTGCAGCACCGGCAGGGCGCGGGCAAAGGCGGCGTCGGAACCGCCGGCCATGATGGTCAGGGTCGCGGCCTCCGCCGCCACCGTTCCGCCGGAAACCGGGGCGTCGAGCCAGTCGGCGCCGGCCGCGGCGGCCCGCTCGGCGAGCGCCCGGGTGGCGGCGACCGCGGTGGTGCCCATGTCGATCACCAGATGGCCGGGGCGCAGGACCGGCAGCAGCGCCTCGGCCACCGTTTCCACCGCCGCCGTGTCGGTCAGCATCAGGATGATCGTCCCGGCCTGTCCGGCGACTGCGGCGGGTCCGGTGGCGGCGATCATGCCCTCCGCCGCCAGTTCGGCGACCGGGCCGGGGCTGCGGCTGGTCACCACCGGCTCCGCACCGGCACGGGCCAGGGCGCGGGCCATCGGCTTGCCCATCAGGCCGAGCCCGATGAAGCCGATGCGCTGGCCGGAAAGGTCGGGGCGGGTGGTCTCTTCGCTCATGTCCAGGCTTTCGGTAGAGTCCGGGCGTTCAGAGAACGGCCGGAGAAATCACAGGCGCATATGGCGGGCGCGGGCGCCGCGTTCGATGGCGGCGGCGCACAGCCGGTCCACCCCCAGCCGGTGGCGGATCAATTCCAGCATGCGCAGTTCCTCCTGCGAGGCCTTGGGATCGGCGGCGGCAATGTCGCAGGCGACCGCATAGGCGGTCTCGCGCAGCTTGGCGGGCAGCGCCTGCTCCACGATGGTCAGCACCGTGTCCAGCCCGTCATTGTCGGCCAGCATGGCGGTGCATTCGCGGGTGGCGGCCATCACCTGATCGCCGCTGAAATCCTTGAAGATCGGCAGGTAGCGCACGTTCTCGCCGATGGCCTCCAGTTCCGCGTCGGTCATGTCGCCGTCGCAGGCGGATACCAGGACCATGACGTAAATGAGGGCGCTGTGGTGGTCGATCATGGCGTCTGTCGGCTTTCTCATGAGGCGGTCTCCCTCGGGGAGCGATCGCGTGTACGGGCGGCAATCTCGAACGCCGCATCGGCGGCGTCAAGGGTGCCATGCTCGCGGCGGAGGGGTCGGTCGCTCGACGCGACGGTTTGCTCCCCCTATTGTCGCGCACCATGAACGTCGTCCTCAATGTCGCTTTTCCCGTATTCGCCATCATCCTGGCCGGCTTCCTGTCCGGAAAGTCGAAGCTGCTGGGTGCGGCGTCGTCGGAGGCGCTCAACAAGTTCGTCTATTGGATGGCGCTGCCGCCGGTGCTGTTCCTGGGCACGGCGCGGCGGTCGATCCCCGAGATCTTCAACGGCCCCTTCATCGGCGCCTTCCTGGGATCGATGCTGCTGGTCTATGCGCTGGGGGCGGTCATCGGCCGGCTTCTGCGGCGGGAGCGCACGCAGATCCAGTGCATGCAGGGGCTGAACGCCGCCTTCTCCAACACCGGTTACATGGGCATCCCGCTGTTCCTGGCCGCCTTCGGTCCGGACCATCTGGCCCCCACCATCCTGGCGACCGTCATCATGAGCGCCATCATGGTCGGCATCGCCGTGGTCTGGATGGAGTTCGCCAACAGCCACGGCAACGGGGTGGGCAAGGCGCTGCGCGACGTCGGGCGGGCACTGGCGAAGAACCCGCTGATCCTGTCCACTGCCGCCGGCCTCGCCTGGTCGGCGCTGCTGCCCGGTGTGGCGGTGCCGAAGCCGATCGCCACCTTCTGCGAACTGATGGGGGCTCCCGCCGGCCCCTGCGCCCTGTTCGCCATCGGCCTGTTCCTGGCGTCCCAGCGGCTGACCGCGGGGCTGGCGGAAGCCGGGTGGATCAGCGCGCTGAAGCTGCTGGTGCATCCGGCGCTGGCCTGGGTGCTGACGCAGACGCTGTTCCCGATGGACCCGTTCTGGACCGGCAGCGCCGTTATCCTGGCGGCATTGCCGACCGGCGCCCTGACCTTCGTGGTGGCGACCCAGTACCAGACCTACGTGGAGCGGACATCCTCGGCCATCCTGGTCTCCACGGTGCTCAGCGTGGTGACGCTGTCGGCCCTGCTGGCGGTGTACGCCCCGCTGGATGACGCGGCGCAAGGAAATGATCGGCGGGGATAAGGATATTAGGAAGACGCCGCTCAACATCTCCGCTGCCGTTTTCTGAAGAATGCGCTTCGTACCCCCGTCCGAACCAGTCGCCGCGAAAATCCGGCACGGCCGGCCTTTACCGCATCCAATAATGCGAAATGTAACGTTTCCATGAAACTCTTGCTCCGCCGCGTGGCGATGGCGAGAATGCATATTGGAGAATGCAGGGCACGCGTACGGAGAACAACGAGCGGAATTGAGGCAGGCGCCGGAGCCGGCAGCCGCGCGTCAGTCCGGATGGAATGGAGCGGAAGCGATGCGGTACGCCATCAACCGTCGATTCCCCGAAGCGGCCGCGGGTCCGCCGACGATCCGCGGCCGCCAACCCGCCATGCCGCCCCCGACCCGCATGGAGCCGGCGCATGTCTGACGGGGGCGCGACGGACCGGGCCGTGACGCTCCGCCCGGACGAGGATGGAATCCCGCCGTCCGGGCGGCAGCTTTCCATTCCTTGGGCGGGCCGTGGCGGGATCGCCGTAAGCCTTCTGCTGCGGATCCTGCTGTTCAGCACGCTCGTCACCCTGATCTCCACCGCGCTCCAGCTCTATTTCGATTTCCGCCGGGAGGTGCGCGGGATCGAGCACCGGTTCGACGAGATACGGCTCAGCACCGTTCCCAGCATGAGCAACAGCCTGTGGGTGGTCGACCACGACCAGCTGCGCCTGCTGCTCAACGGCATCGTCCGCCTGCCGGACATGCGGATGGCGGAGGTGAGGGAGCACAGCGCGATCGCGAAGAACCCCCTGGTGCTGACGGCGGGCACGCCGCAGAAACGGCCCGGCCTCCATGCGGAAATACCGCTGGTCCGTATGGCGGAGGGCAAGATCCTGACGCTGGGGACGCTGCGGGTGGAAGCGACGCTGGACGACGTGTATCACCGGCTGCTGACGACGGCGGAGGTGATCCTGGTCAGCCAGGGCATCAAGACCTTCCTGGTGTCCGGATTCATCCTGTTCATCTGCCACCGGCTGGTGACGCGCCACCTGATCTCCATCGCGGCCAACCTGCGCCGGCATGACCGCCGGTCCTCGCCGCCGCTCCTCACCCTGGACCGGCCGAAGCGGAAGCGTCCCGACGAGTTGGACCAGCTGATCCGGTCTTTCAACGATATGGCCGGCGACCTCTACGCCGCCAACTGCGAGCTGGCCGGGGCGAACGCCGCACTGGAGAACGACATCGCCCTGCGCCGCAGCTATGAGGAGCAGCTGTACCGGCAGGCGCATTTCGACGAGCTGACCGGGCTGGCCAACCGCCTGCTGACCCGCGACCGGCTGGAACAGGCGATCCTGAACTCCCGGCGCAACCAGCTGCCGTCGGCGCTTCTGTTCATCGACCTCGACAACTTCAAGAACGTCAACGACACGCTGGGCCACGAGGCGGGCGACACGCTGCTGCGGGAGGCGGCGAACCGCCTGTCCGCGTCGATCCGGCAGGGCGACACGCTGGCCCGCATGGGCGGCGACGAGTTCCTGATCGTGCTGCCCTGCATCTCCGGCAACGTCGCGGCACGCGGCGTGGCGGAACGGGTGCTGGAAGCCTTCGCCCCGCCCTTCCGGATCTGCGGCCACGATCATTTTGTGACGGCCAGCATCGGCATCGCGCTCTACCCGTCGGACGGCACCGACGCGCCGGAGTTGCTGCGCAACGCCGACCTCGCCCTTTACCGGGCGAAGGAGCGCGGGCGGAACCGCTACGAGTTCTTCACCGCCGAGATCAACGAGCGGGTCCAGCGGCGGATCACGCTGGAAAGCCGCCTGCGGCTGGCCGTCCTGCAGTCGGAGTTCGTGCTCCACTACCAGCCGATCGTCGAGGCGGAGGGCCGGCGGCCCGTCGCCCTGGAGGCGCTCCTGCGCTGGCGCCAGCCGGACGGCACGCTGGAGGCGCCGGGGCACTTCATCTGCGTGGCGGAGGAGGTCGGGCTGATCGGCGAGATCGGCGCCTGGGTGATCGAGACCGCGGTCCGCGAGACGGCGAGCCTGTTCGGCAGGGAGGCGTCGGCGCCGCGGGTCGCCGTCAACGTCTCGCCCCGGCAGCTGCGCGACCCGTCCTTCGTCCTCCGCGTGATGGAGGCGCTCGCCTCCCATGGCCTGCCGCCGGGCCGCCTGGAGCTGGAGATCACCGAAGGCGTCCTGATGGACGAGGCGCCGGAGGTGACCGACGCGCTGCACCGGCTGTGCGGCCATGGCGTCCGCCTGTCGATCGACGATTTCGGCACCGGCTATTCCAGCCTGAGCTATCTGCAGCGCTATCCCTTCGACATGCTGAAGATCGATCGCTGCTTCGTCTCCAACGCCACCGACGGGGCGGCGGCGGCCCGGCTGGTGGAGACCATCATCATGATGGCTCATAGCCTCGGCCTGGAAACCATCGCCGAGGGGGTGGAGACGGAGGAGCAGTATCGCTTCCTGCAGGCGAAGGGCTGCGACCAGATGCAGGGCTATCTGCTGGGCCGCCCGGCCCCGCTTGCCGAGATCGCGGCACGTTTTTCCGCCGAAGCCGCACCGGCGCCGAAGCTGCTGGAGACGGTCGGCGGAGGCGGCCCGGATACCTCGGCAGGCTGACCCTTCACCAGCCCCGCAGGAACTCCGCCGTCTCCTCCACCGCCTGCTTCAGCCCAACCCGGCGCATCTCCACCCCCTCTGGGAAGGCGCCGGCCAGCCGACTGGGCATCATCGGGTCGAGCAGGACGAAGACGCCGGTGTCGTCGGCGCGGCGGACCAGACGGCCGAAGGCCTGCTTCAACCGAAGTCGCGTAATCATGTCCTCGTAGCGCCGGCGGCCGAAGGCGTCGCGCCGCGCGCGGTGCAGGATGTCGGGACGGGGCCAGGGCACACGGTCGAAGACGATGAGCCGCAGCGAGCGGCCCGGCACGTCCACCCCGTCGCGGACCGCGTCGGTGCCCAGCAGGCAGGCATGCTCCTCGTTGCGGAAGATGTCGATCAGGGTGGACACGTCGAGCGGATCGACATGCTGGGCATAGAGCGGGATGCCCACCTGATCCAGCGGCTCAGCGATGCGGTCGCGCACGGCGCGCAGGCGGCTGATCGCGGTGAACAGGCCGAGCCCGCCCCCGCCCGCCGCCAGGAACAGCGATTTGTAGGCGGCCGACACCTGTCCCAGATCGTCCTTGCGCACGTCGTTGACCACGAAGACGCGGGTGCGGTTCGGATAGTCGAAGGGCGACGGGACTTGCGCCCGGATCGCCGGGGCCGGCAAGTGGGTGGCGCCGCAACGGTCCTCCGCCGCGCGCCAGTCCTGCCCGATATCGCCGGTGCCGTCGGTCAGCGTGGCGGAGGTCACCACCAGCCCATGGGCGGGACCGGCCAGCGCCTCGGCGAAGGGAACGGTCGGATCGACCCAATGGCGGTACAGCCCGACATCGACGTCGCGCCCGTCGATCCGCTCCACCGCGAACCAGTCGACAAAGTGCGACGGCGTTTCGGTCGGCAGGGTGCGCAGCATGGCGCGCCACGCCTCCACCGTCAGGGTGCCGCGGCGGTGCAGGCTGCGCGACAGCGCGTCGATGCGGCGGCGCTGGTCGGAATCCAGTTCTGCGCTCTCGTCCTCAAGCCGTTGCGCCAGCCGGCGGGCCAGCGCCTCCACCGGTTCGGACAGGCGGACCAGCGCCTGTTCCAGCTCCGCCGCCGCCTCCAGCAGCCCGTCCACCGGATAGGCCTTGTCGGCCTCCAGGCTGTAGGGACCGCCCTGCCCGGCGGTGCGGGCATAGACCTGCTGGCGCGCCAGCAGCAGAAAGCGCTCGGTAGGCCCCTGCGGGTTGTCGGCGGCCAGACGCGCCGACCAGCCGTCGCCCGGCAGGACGCGGGCGCCCATCAGGATGTCGTCGAGGTGGCGCAGCGCCTCCTCGTCATTGGCGACGATGTCCTCCAGCCGGCGCTTCAGGCCGCGGGCGCGGCTGCGCCCGGTCTCCTCGGCGCCCAGCAGCCAGCGCCGCAGCTCCTGCGTCTCCCGTCCGGTCAGGTGGCCGGCGAAGGCGCTGTCGGCGGCGTCGAAGACATGGTGCCCCTCGTCGAAGACATAGCGGCTGGGCAGCGTCGGCTCCTCTCCGCCGCCGAGTGCCGCCTGCACCATCACCAGCGCGTGGTTGGCGATGACGATGTCGGCCCGGCGGGCGCGGCGTATGCTCTTCTCGACGTAGCAGCGGGCGTAATGGTCGCAGGCGGAATAGATGCACTCGCCGCGGCGGTCGGCCAGCCCCATGGTCGGTCCGCGCCCGGCGATGTCGACCAGCCAGCCGGGGAAGTCGCCGCCGGTCATGTCGCCGTCGCGCGTCGCCGCCGCCCAGCGCGCCATCAGCCCGACGCCGATGGCGTTGTGCGGCTGGAAGGGCATGGCGCGCACCGCCTCTTCCAGGTTCAGCAGGCACAGGTAGTTCTCGCGCCCCTTGCGCAGCACCACCTTGCGCGCCTTGGTCGCCGGGTCGGCATAGAGCCGGTCCAGCTCCGCATCGATCTGGTGCTGAAGGTTGCGGGTGTAGGTGGAAATCCAGACCGTCCCGCCATTCTTCTCCGCCCACACCGTGGCCGGCGCCAGATAGCCGAGAGTCTTGCCGACGCCGGTCCCGGCCTCCGCCAGCACGACGTTCGGGGTGTCGGGCAGCTGGCGCGGCGCGAAGGCGGCGGACACCGCGCTGGAATAGTCGGCCTGCTGCGGCCGCGGCTCCGCCACCTTGCCCAGCACGTTGGCCGACAGCATGGCGGCGAGGCGGCGGCGCGCCTCCTCCGGGTCCACCGGGTTCTGGGCGGGCGGCGGCGGGGAGCCCCCTCCTCCCACTCCTTGATGCGGGTCCAGACGCGCAGGCCCGACCGGGCGGCCCCCTTCTCTGGCCCGTCCGGCTTGCCGAGTGCGGCCAGCACCGCAGGCGCCCAGGGCCAGCCGGCGCGCCCCATCTCCCAGGCAAAGGCGACAGGGTCGGACGACTCCTCGCGCCCCGCGGCTCCCAGATCGCCCAGCAGGCGGCGCACCGCGCGCTGCAGGGCCAGCGCCTCCGCCTCGTGGCCGTCGGGAGTGGGGAGGTCGAGCGCCTCGGCGATGCCGCGCGGGGTGGGGACGCAGAAGCGGGCGGGATGGACAAAGGCGAACAGCTCCAGCACGTCGAAGGCGGGGAAGCCGTCGATCCCCAGCCGGCGGGCGAAGGCGCGGGCATGGCAGACCAGCGGCGGCTGGCGGCGCACCTTCGAGGCGGCGGCGGCCAGCGACAGCTCCTCCACCTCGCCGTCGAGAGTCAGCGACACGACGCGGCGCGCGCCAGCCACCATGGCGGGCGCGTCGTCAAGGCTGTGGATCGGAGTGGGGTCGGCGGTCAGGTCCATCGGCGGCACTATATGGCGGCGACGCACCCCAAAGCGAGCGCCGCATGTTGACGGACCGCCGCTTCACCCCCATTGAGGGAAGTCCGGAAGGGCCGAGCGGGGACGGGACTTTATGCGGAGACTGCTGCGCTGGGCGCTGATCGGGGTGGCGGGGCTGGTGGCCTTCACCATCCTATGGGCAGCGCTCTACCGGGTGGTGCCGCCGCCGGCCACGCCGCTGATGCTGATCCGGGCACTGGGCGGCTCCGGCATGGCGCGCGACTGGGAACCGCTGGAGCGCATCTCGCCGGCCCTGGTGGAGGCGGTGATCGCATCGGAGGACAGCAATTTCTGCGGTCATGGCGGCTTCGACTGGGCCGCCATCGAGGGCGCCTTCGAGGACAACGAGGAGGGCAAGCGCCTGCGCGGCGGCAGCACGATCAGTCAGCAGACCGCCAAGAACGCGTTCCTGTGGCCCGACCGCAGCTGGACCCGCAAGGGGGCGGAGGCCTGGTTCACCCTGCTGATCGAAGGGCTGTGGACCAAGCGCCGCATCCTGGAGGTCTATCTGAACATCGTGGAGTGGGACGACGGCGTCTATGGTGCGGAAGCCGCGGCGCAGCATCATTTCGGCAAGTCCGCCGCGGCGCTGACCCGGCGCGAGGCGGCGCTGCTCGCCGTGGTGCTGCCCAGCCCGCGCAACTGGTCGCCCACCCGCCCCGGCCCCTATGTCGCCCGCCGGGCGGGGGTGATCGAGCGGCGGATGGCGGTGGTGCGCCGGGACGGGCTGGCCGACTGCGCGCGGTGACGCCCCGCCGGCCGGCCCGCCTCAGAACTTGATGAAGCGGTTGAACAGCCGCCCGACCGGTCCGGTCAGCCTCAGCCCGCCGATGGTGGTGGCGAGGCACAGGCAGCCTTCCGGGTCGGACACCGGCCGGTGGACCAGAGACGGGTCGCCGATGGCGAGGTCGCCGGGCAGGAAGGCACCGAACTCGTCGGAGAAGCCGCCCTCCAGCACCACGGTCAGCTCGATGCCGCCATGGGTGTGGCGGGGCACGCCGACGCCGCCCTTCATGCGGATCAGCCGGGTGGTCCCGTTCGGCCCGGACAGCAGGTCCATGCACCGCATGCCCGGCTGCATGAAGCGCCAGTTGCCTTCCCCGATCCGTCCGTCCGCATCGAGCCGCCCGCGCAGATAGCTGCGCAGCGGCTCCGGATAGCGGGGCTCCGGATAGCGCGACTGCCCGGGCGACGGCTTCGGTGCGGGACGGCAGGGCGCCGGCCGCTCGTGGTCCAGGCGGGCCATCAGCGCCTCCAGGCAGCCGTCGGACAGCGGCTCCGGCTCCAGCTCGTCGAGCAGGGCGCCGCCGACCGCCTCCATCTCCGCCACCTCGTGGCGGCAGGCGGGGCAGAAGGCCAGATGAGTCGCCACGGCCAGCGACGCGCCTTCGCACAGGGCGCCGCCGGCATAGTCGATCAGCAGGGTGTCGCCCGGATGGTGGCTCGGCCGAATCATCGGAAATGCCTCATCCCACATCCCTCAGCGACCGGCGCAGGCGTTCCATCGCCAGACGCAGGCGCGATTTCACGGTGCCGAGCGGGATGCCGTGCTCGGCGGAGATGACGCTGTGCGGCTTGTCCTCGAAATAGGCCATGCGCAGCAGTTCAGCCTGTTCGGGCGGCAGGTCCTTCAGCGCGGCGCGCAGCCGGCCGCTGCTTTCCTTCGCCTCGATCCGGCGGTCGGCGGCCTCCTGGGGTTCGGGGACCAGCGCGGGGTCGTCGGGGTCGATTTCCGGCCGCTGTTCGCGGCGCAACACGTCGATCTGCTTGTTGCGCGCGATGGTGAACACCCAGGTACCGGCCGAGGCGTGGATCGGATCGTAGGTTTCGGCACGACGCCAGACCAACAGCATGACCTCCTGAACAAGCTCTTCCGCGGCGCCGGAATCGCATCCCAGCCGGCGCAGATACGTCTTCAGCCTTGGCGCGAAATGGCCGAACAGGACCCCGAACGCCTGACGGTCCCGCTCGCGCCCGACGGCGACGAGCAGGTCTTCCAGGCTGGGGGCCATGTCGGCCGCGGGGGTGTGCTGGTCCTGCATGGTCCCATTCAAGGGGAACATCGGCCGCCGCACAAGCCGGGGATGGCACCCATTCCCGGATTTCGCAGCAGCGCTCCCGCTCGTCAGGCCGCTTGGACCAACCTCGCACGCCCCTGGCCGTCACGCCGGGCTGTATGTCGCATCGTGACCGTCGGTACGCAACCGCCCGGCCGTTGGATCACGAAAAATCCAGGCCCGCGGCATTTTGTTCGGATTCGTCGCAAGAATTGATCGGAGTCTATCGCATGAACCCCATGGCGCGCAGGGCCTCCGCCACCTCCGGCGTCTCCAGCGCCTCGACGAAGCGGCAGACGGCGGGGCGATTCCGGCGGGCGGCTGGCACGATGAAATCGTAATGCTCCTCCTGCAGCGGCAGGAAGCCCAGCCCGTACATATTCGCCGCCGTCTCGATGGCAACACCCCAGTCGGCACGGTTCTGCGCCACCGCGACGGCGACGGCGTTGTGCGACTTGGCCTGCGTCCAGTAGCCGGTCGGCCGCGCCGGCCCCAGCAGCCGGTCGGTCAGGATGCGGGTGCCGCTGCCGGCATTGCGGTTGATCAGGATGCAGTCGGCCAGACCGGCGACGGCCGCCGCCGCCTCGGCCGCCGATTTGCCCTCGAATCGCGGATCGCCGCGGCGGAAAACGATGCCCTGCATCCGGCGATAGCCGGTGACCAGCTCCAGCCCCGGCGCCAGGAAGGGCGTGTTGTAGGTGCCGGTGGCGGGATCCATCAGATGGACCGGTGCGATGTCGCACTCCCCCGCCGCGCCGCCGCCAGCCCGCCCATCGAGCCGACATTCAGCGCCTTCACCGTCATCCCTTCACCGATCAGGCCGCCGAGCACGGCGTTGAGGCCGATGCACTGGCTGCCCACCACGATCAGGTCGGCCGGCGCCACCGACCGGCCGAGCAGCTGGACCGACACCGGCGTGCCGGCCTCCACCGCCTCGGCCTGGGCGTCGATGGCGAGGAAGCCGTCGGCATGGCTGAAGGCGGTGACGGCACCCGATCCCTTCGACAGCGGATAGGCCGCCAGCGCGTCTCCGTCGGCGCCGTGGACCAACGAGACCATGACATATTCGGTGCGCCCGCGCTCCGACCCCAGCCGCACCGGCAGGGTGGCCGGCACCTCTTCCGCCGTCGCGGGCGGCAGGCCGGCCATGGCGCGGATCACCGGCGCGACGAAGCTGTGGAAGGTGAACATGGCGGAGGTCGGGAAGCCCGGCAGGATCACCACCGGCTTGCCGCCGGTCACCGCAAGGCACAGCGGCTTGCCGGGTTTCAGCGCCACGCCATGGGCGACGATGCCGGGATCCTTCAGCTGCGCCACGATGCGGTGGGACCGGTCGCCCGCCCCCTTCGAGGTGCCGCCCGACAGCAGCAGCGCATCGCACTCCAGCCCCTTCGCGACCAGCCGTTCCAGCGCCGCGTCCTCGTCCGGGGCGATGCCCAGCGGCACCGGCTCCGCCCCCAGTTCGGCCACCGCGGCGGCCAGGATGGCGCCGTTGCTGTCATAGACCGCCCCGGTGCGGATTGGCTGGCCGGGCGCCACGATCTCGTCGCCGGTGGACAGGATGGCAATGCGCGGCCGGCGCACCACCGCGACCTCGGCCAGCCCGATGGCGGCGAGCACCCCGATCTCGCGCGAGGTCAGCGACTGCCCCCGGCGCAGCACCACCTCGCCCCGGCCGATGTCGGAGCCGGCGGCGGCGACGAAGGCGCCGGGGGTGGCGGGCCGGGTCAGCGTGACGAACAGGCCGTCCGGCCGCTCCACCGCCTCCGTCGTCTCCACCATCACCACGGCGTCGGCGCCGCGGGGCAACATGCCGCCGGTGGCGATCACCGTGGCGGTGCCGGGCTCCACCGTCAGTTCGGGGGCGTGGCCGGCGGCCAGCACCTCGTCGTTCAGGCGCAGGGCGACCGGGTTGTCCTCCGCAGCGCCCACCGTGTCGGCGGCGCGCACGGCGAAGCCGTCCACCACGGACCGGTCGAAGCCGGGCACGTCCACCTCCGCCACCACGTCGGCGGACAGCACGCGGCCGAGGGACGCCGCCAGCGGTACCCGCTCCTCCCCGCGGGGCGAGGTCGAGATGGCGGTGGAAACGGGCGCGCGCCTCCTCCCCGCTCACCACCTCGAGGAACTGGTCCTGGCGGGCGGCCTGGGCGACGAAACGGCGGATGTCCTCGCGGCTGCGGTCGGAACTGTGCACGCGGCAAACCCTTGCAGAGAAGAATCAGGCGAAACGATACATGGTAACCGCAACGCCGTCCGGCACGCCTTCGCTTTCCGCCCCGATCAGGACGAAGCCGTCGGCCCGCACCGCCGCCGCCAGTCCCGGCCAGCCGGGCGAGCCCACCGGCTCCACCCGGCCGTCACCGTCCAGCCGCACCCGGTGCAGGTCGACACAGCCGATCTCCGATACCAGCTTGCGCGCGGTCACCGCCTGAACCGTGGCATGGGGCAGCCCGGCCGGCAAGCCGGCGGCACGCCGCACCGCGCGCCCGGCCAGCAGCTCGTAGGCAGCCAGCACCGCCATCGGCTCCCCCGGCAGCAGCAGGACCGGGGTGCCGCCCGCTGCGCCCAGCCCGGCGCTGCCGCCCGGCCGTATGGCGATGCCGTGAAGGTCGAGGCTGCCGACCTTCGCCAGGGCGGGCGGTGACGCATCGTCCGGACCGGTGCCGGTGCGTCCGGCCGACAGGATCAGGTCGGCGCCGTGCCGGGCGAAGGCGTCGGCCAGCGCGTCCATGTCGGCGGGCAGCGGAACGACCGCCTCGACGGTGCCGCCGTCGCGCCGGACCAGTGCTGCCAGCATGTCCCCCAGCTGCTCCGCCGCGCCGGCCTTGGGACCGCCGGCCAGCAGGATGCGCACCCGCGGCGCCGGCACAACCGGCAGAACGCTGTACCCGGCGGCGGCGAGCAGGCCGAGGTCGGAGGGACGCAGGCGCCGCCCGGCCGGCAGCAGCGGGCTTCCGGCCATCGTCCAGGCGCCCCGGCGCTCCACCCCGCTGCCGGGCGCCACCGCGTCCACCGCCTCGACGAAGGGGCCGGCGGCCTGCGCCGACTCATAGGGGATCACCGCGTCGCAGCCCGGCGGCAGCGGATCGCCGGCCACCACCGCCACCGCGCCCACCAGCGGCACCGGATTGTAGGAGCCGGCGCCCAGCGTGTCGGCCGCCGCCACGGCATAGCCGTCGGCCGCCGCCCGGTCCGCCGCCGGCCAGTCGCCCAGCGCCGCAACATCCTCCGCCAGCGCCAGACCGGCGCAGTCCGCCAGCGGCAGAGGACGGGCGGGCGGCGGTGCGGTCCGGCCGTCGATCCACGCCCAGGCGTCCGCCAGCGCCGAGCGGCGGGAGAAGCCGCGGCTGCGGACGTCGCGGAATGCAGGGTCTGAGGTCGGGGCGGTCACAGCGCCGGCACCGTGGCGTCCTGCACGCGGTTGCGGCCGGCGCGCTTGGCCCGGTAGAGCAGCTGGTCGGCCATCTCCGCCAGCCCTTCCGGGCTGTCGTCGGCGGCCGGGATCACGGTGGCGACGCCGAGGCTGATGGTGACGTAGGGGGCGACAGGCGACTGGGCATGCGGGACCCGCCGTTCGGCGACGCCGGCGCGGAAGCCTTCGGCAACGCGGGTGGCGCCGGGCCCGTCGGTCTCCGGCAGCAGGCAGACGAACTCCTCCCCGCCATAGCGGGCGACGAGGTCGCTCGGCCGCCTTGCCCGCTCCGCCAGCACCTCGGCGATGATGCGCAGGCATTCGTCGCCGGCCTGATGGCCGTAATGGTCGTTGTAGGCCTTGAAATGGTCGACATCGAGGATGATGAGCGACAGCGGCAGGTGCGAGCGGGCGCAGCGCCGCCACTCGCGGGTCATCGCATCGTCGAAGCGGCGGCGGTTGGCGATCCCGGTCAGCCCGTCCAGGAAGGACAGGCTGCGCAGCAGGTCGGTCTGGCGCTTCAGCAGCAGGTGGTTGCGCACCCGCGCCCGGACGATGGGCGGGCTGATCGGCTTGGTGATGAAGTCGATGGCCCCGACCTCCAGCCCGCGTGTCTCGTCCTCCACCTCGCTCTTGGCGGAGATGAAGATGACGGGGATGTCGTGGGTGGCGGGATCGGCCTTGATGCGGCGGCACACCTCGAAGCCGTCCATCCCCGGCATCATGATGTCCAGCAGAACGAGGTCGGGCATCCGCGCTTGGACAAGGTCCAGCGCCTTTTCGCCGTCGGTGGCGAAATAGATGTCGTAGTCGTCCTTCAGGATGCGGCTGAGCACATGGACGTTGGACGGGATATCGTCCACCACCAGGATTTTCGGGCGGAGTTCGTCCATTGGCGCGTTCAGACCGTCGGTAACGAAAGGCCGAGGTCCCGCGCGATACGCTGCACGATCCCAAGCGCCTTGATGAAGTCAAGACCGTCGATGGCCGACGAGAGCCCCTTCATGGTCGAAGGATCGACCCAATCCGCCAGCAACGGTGCCAGCATAGCGAACTCTTCCGCCGCTGCGAAGTTGCTGTCGTGTAACAATATTGCGAACTGAGGCAAACGCCGCGCCAGCTCCTTGCGGCTCTCCGCCGACCGGCCGGGATCGCTCCCCTCCTCCGCGGTGCCGGTCCGGGGCGCCTCCGCCGCCAGCAGGGCGGCACTCTCCAGCACCAGAGCCAGTTCGGCATGCATCACCGGCAGCTGCGCCTTGGCCGCGGCGGCGTCCCCGCGCTGTGCGGCGATCTGCACCGCGTCGGCGGCAGCGGACAGGCGCACGGCGCCGACATTGCCGGCGACGCTCTTCAGTTCATGCGCGATGCCCTTCGCCGCGGTCAGGTCGCCGGAGGCCAGCGCCGCCGCGATCCGGCCGGCGACATCGCCGTAGCCCGACGCGAACTGGCCGACGAAGCGGCGGAACAGCCCGCAATCGCCGCCGAACCGGTTGAGCGCGTCGGCCAGATCGAGCCCCGGAAGTTCGCCGGGCAGCTGGCCGGACGGCGGTGCGGGTGGTGCGACGGTGCGGTAGGCCGGCTTGGCGCCGGGAGCGGCCGCGACGGTCAGCATGGTCTGGCCGCGTGACGGAATCGGTCCGGCGGCGCAGGGCGTGCACGGCCGGATGGCGACCAGCGGCGGCCCGATCAGGCGGGCCAGCGTGGCGAACAGCTGCGGCAGGTCGAGCGGCTTCGGCACATGGGCGTCCATTCCGTTGTCCAGGCAGCGCTGCCGGTCGGCCGGCAGGGCGCTGGCGGTCATCGCGATGATCGGCAACTTCCGGCCGCCGGGCAGCGCCCGGATCGCCGCAGTCGCCGCGAATCCGTCCATGTCCGGCATCTGCACGTCGAGCAGCACGGCGTCGAAGGGCTGGTCGGCCGCACGCACGCACTCCACCGCCTGCCGCCCGTTGGCGGCCACGGTGACCGCCGCACCCGCACGCTCCAGAATCTCGCGCGCGACCTGCTGGCTGATGGCATTGTCGTCGGCCAGCAGCAGCCGGCGACCATGCAGCGCCCGGCTGGCATCCCAGGCCGCCCCGGAAAGCCCCCGTCCGGCAAGCCGCCGCTCTCCGCTTCGGATCGAAGTGTGGGAAACGCTGGAGCCGGAACGGCGGCGGGCAGGCGGACGCCCTCGCCGGACGGCGCCGTCCGGGCATAGGCGACGGTGACGGCGTCGAGCAGGGTGGAGGCGGTGACCGGCTTCACCAGGAACCCGGCGGCCCCGGTCTCCTCGAAACGGGCGCCCAGCCGGTCGCGGCCATAGCCGCTGATGACGATGATCATCGGGGTGCCGGCGCGGGCGTCGGCGCGGATGCGGCGCGCCGCCTCGATCCCGTCCATCCCCGGCATCTTCCAGTCCATCAGCACGATGTCGTACGGGTGCCCGTCCGCCGCGGCACGCTCCAGCTCGTCGATGGCGGCCTGTCCGTCGCCGCAGGCGGTGACCGCCCAGCCGAAGGCGGCGGCGATCTCACCCAGCACCTCGCGCGCGGTGGCGTTGTCGTCCACCACCAGGACCTTCAGGTCGCGCGGAACCTGGCGCGGCAGCCGCCCGGCCTGTCCGGCCCCGGCATGCAGCCCGAACTCCGCATGGAAGCGGAAGGTGCTGCCCTTGCCGGGCTCGCTCTCCACCTCCATGGCGCCGTTCATCAGCCTGACCAGCCGCGTGCAGATGGCCAGACCCAGCCCGGTGCCGCCGAAGCGCCGGGTGGTGGAGCTGTCGCCCTGGCTGAAGGCATGGAACAGCCGTTCGCGCTGCTCCGGCGCGATGCCGATGCCGGTGTCGCGGACGGCGAAGTCCAGCACGGCGCGGTCGTTGGACAGCGAACGGACCCTGACCGCCACCACCACCTCGCCGGTCTCGGTGAACTTGATGGCGTTGCCGGCGAGGTTGATGAGAACCTGCTGCAGGCGCAGCGGATCGCCGATCAGGTCCAGCGGCACATCGGGCGCCACCGAGAACAGGACGTCGATGTCCTTTTCCTGCGCGGCGGACCCGACGATCACCGCCAGCGTCTGCAGCAGGTCGTCCAGGCGGTAATCGACCCGCTCCAGATCCAGCTTGCCGGCCTCCACCTTGGAGAAGTCGAGGATGTCGTTCAGGATGCCCAGCAGCGACTGGGCCGACACCCGCACCTTGTGCACATAGTCCGCCTGCCGGTCGGTCAACTCCGTCTGCTGAAGCAGGTGGATCAGCCCGAGGATCGCGTTCATCGGCGTGCGGATCTCGTGGCTCATGTTGGCCAGGAATTCGCTCTTGGCGCGGCTCGCCGCCTCCGCCGCCAGCCGGGCGCGCTGCATCGCCGCCTCCGCCCGCTTGCGCTCGGCAATCTCGTGGAAGACCACCACCGCCCCCTCCACCTTGCCGTCGGCAAGCATGGGCGAGGCGGTGTATTCCACCAGGAAGGGCTTCCCGGCCTTGGTCCAATAGGTGTCCTCCAGCCCGCGCCGGCCCTCCCCACTCAGCAGCACCGCTGTCACTGGGCATTCCAGCGCCGGAAAGGGCGAACCGTCGGCGCGGCGCGAATGGATCAGCGCATGCAGGTTGCCGCCCAGCAGCTCCTCGTTGGCATAGCCGGTCAGTGCCGAGGTGGCGGGGTTGGCGAAGGTGATCCGCCCCTGACGGTCGACGCCGCAGATGCTGTCGGAGGCGGAATGCAGGATCAGGTTCAGCCGGCGGTTGGCGCTGGCGAACGCCTCGTTGGCGATCTCCAGTTCCCGCTTCTTGGCGTCCAGTTCGGCATTGGTGTTGGCCTGCCGGCGGCGGCCGGCCACCTCGCGCTCCAGGCTGCGCAGGGCGGCACAGGCCAGCCCGGCGCAGGCCAGAACCGCCAGCCCGACCAGGATGCTGCCGCGGACCGTCCGTTCCCGCCATGCCGCCAGCTCCGTCCGTTCCGACAGGGCGACGAAGACGACCAGCGGCAGGGTCGGCACGCGCTGGTAGGACAGGATGCGCCGTTTTCCCGGCATCGGTCCCTCCACCTCGAAGGTCCCGACGGAGGCGTCCGTGGCATGGCGCAGCACGATCCTGCCGTCCGGAGCGTCCAGCGGTTCGCTTTCCGGAAAGCGCAGCACCGCCTCCCCGTCGGTGCGGTAGACTGCCACCGCCGAGCCGGCGCCGAGGTCCAGGCTTTCGTACAGCTGGTGGTAATAATCGAGGTCGATGTTGGCGTGGACGACCCCCTGGAAATGGCCGTCCTGCAGGACCGGCCGGCTGACCGTGAAGGATTGGGAACCGGTCAGACGGCCGGTGATCCGCTCGCCGACATGGAACTCGGCGCCGTCGCGATGAACCTGGAAATAGCTGCGGTCGGAGACATTGCCGTGCGGCACCGGAAACTGGCGGCTGGACAGCACATTGTCGCCGGTGGGGCCATGGATCCAAAGGGCCGCGATCTCCGGCAGGGCGTCGACCATGTCGCGAACGGTGATCCACGCCTCGCGATTGGTGTCCAGCCCGGGCATGCCGTAGCGGCTTATCAGATCCTGGCTGCGGCGGATGGCGAGGTCGGCGGTCGCGACCGTCCGGCGCACATGCTCCTGCAACAGACGCGCGGACGCCTGCGCCTGCTCCTGCGCATGGCGCAGCGTCTCCGTCCGGTCGGCCCAGACCACGTAACCCCAGAAGCCGATGCCCAGCAATGCGATCAGCGCGAAGGCGGCGGCCAGCAGCAGGCGGGTTCGGGCGGGCGACAGGGCGGGTGCCGCAGCGTCGAGCGCATTTCTGTCCATCATTGCCGAACCGCCGCCATGCCGCCGCCGTGCCCCGCCCGCCGTGCCCCGCCGCCGGCCGGCGCCCGCCGCCGGCCATTCAGCCTACATCGGTCGGAGTATGGTCCGGCGCGCTCTACGACGGCAAGCAACTTCATGGGCGCAACGGTGAGGATGGGGACATCCGGCGCTTGCGGGGGACCCCTACGGTACAGCCCCCTTGCACCGCCTGCCTTCGGGCGCGGCCGGCGGCATCGTGACCCATATTTGTCATGCCGCCCCTTCCGCCCCCGCCCCGTCGAAAGTGCCCGACCGATGGCCGACCGCCGCCCCGCCCCCGTCACGCTCCATCCGGCCAATCTCCTGGGTGCCGGCCTGATTGCCCTGGCGGTCGGCGCCTTCCCGGCTGCGGCGGCGCTGGCCCAGTCGGCAATGACGGGACCGGTGCGGGCCGACCCGATGCAGACGGTCGGCGCCGAGGTGCATGTGCGGATGGAGACGCTGCCCAAGCCCTACGCCACGCCCGCAGTCGCCAACGAGGCCGTGCTGGTGCCGCGTCCCGCCGACCAGCCGCTGCGGGCGCCGCGCGGCTTCACCGTCACCCTGTTCCGCGACGGGCTGGAGAATGCGCGCAATCTGCTGGTCCTGCCCAATGGCGACGTGCTGGTGGCGCAGCAGCGGCCGGGCACCCTGACCCTGCTGCGCGACGCCGACGGCGACGGCCATGCGGAAATGGCCCAGGTGTGGGCGGCGGGATTCGACCATCCCTTCGGCCTCGCCTTCCATGACGGGGCGGTTCTGGTCGGCGACCTGAACGGGGTCTGGCGGCTGCCCTGGACCGCCGGGACCGCGCAGGCCGGGGAACGGCGGCGGCTGACCCCGGAGGGCGCCTTGGGAAAGCGCGGCGGGCACAACACCCGCTCCGTCGCGGTGGCGCCGGACGGACGGCATTTCTACGTCGGCATCGGATCGGAGGGGAACATCGGGGTGGAGCCGGAGCCGCGCGCCACCATCCAGGAATTCCGCATCGACGGCAGCGGCCAGCGCCTGTTCGCCGGCGGGCTGCGCAACCCGGTCGGCCTCGCCTTCAAGCCGGGAACCGGGGACCTCTACACCGTCGTCAACGAGCGTGACGGGCTGGGCGACCAGCTGGTCCCGGATTTCCTGACCGCGGTGACCCCGGGCGGCTTCTATGGCTGGCCCTATTCCTACATCGGCGCCAACCCGCAGCCGGACCTCGCCGGGCGGCGGCCCGATCTGGTCAGGGGGGCGCTGGTGCCGGGTCTGTTGTTCCAGGCCCATTCCGCGCCGATCGGGCTGGTGTTCGGCGACGCCACCCATTTCCCGGAGCGCTACCGCATGGGCGCCTTCGTGGCGCTGCGCGGGTCGTGGAACCGGTCCCGCCCCACCGGCTACGCCATCGTCTTCGTGCCCTTCGACACCGCCCCCTTCGACAAGAGCCGCCCGACCGGCACCTACGAGACCTTCGTCACCGGCTTCCGCATCGACAGCCGGTCGGACGGCGACGAAACCCCGAGGGTCTGGGGCCGGCCGAGCGGGCTGGCGGTCTCCGCCGACGGCGCCCTGCTGATCGCCGAGGACGCCTCCGGTTCGGTCTGGCGGGTCGCCTATGCCGCGGCGGACCGGGAGCCGGAACCGGCCGTCAGGCCCTGACCGCGCCGACCCGCGCTCAGCAGCACTCGTCCTCCAGCTGGCGCAGCATTGCCAGCCCGTCCTCGTCGTCATGCTCCTCGAACAGGTCGGCGATGTAATAGATGTTGGAGCAGAGCAGGCACAGGCCGTCGGCCTGCCGCTTCAGCGGATCCTCGGCGACCGCCAGCTTGGCGCGGAACCGCTCCCAGAAGGCGTTGGTCTTGGCCGGGTCGTCGATGTGCATGTACAGCCGTTCGATGATGCGGCGGCTGTTGCCCTCGCAGTCGATCCCCTTGAACGAGACGTAACGGTCGGGCGCGTCGATGCTGTCCACGGGATGCGGCCTCCTCATGCCGGTTGCCAGGGGTGGGGAACATGGCGCCGATGCTTCCCCGCCCGCGACCCCGCCCGCAAGCGGCACTGCACCAGCCGCATCAGGCCTGCGCGAACGGCGGGATGGTTGCATGAATGGAGGCGGCTACAGCGCCAGCCGCTTCTTCAGCGCCTCGGCCCGATTGCGGCTGACCGGCACGCGCGGCGCGCCGGGGGCGGCCATGACGAAGGCGGCGCGGCCGTCCTGCCGTTCCACCGCGCGGGCATGGCGCAGGTTGACGATGTAGCCGCGATGGGTGCGCACGAAGGAGCGCGGGTCGAGCCGCAATTCCAGTTCCGACAAGGGCAGGCCGCAGAAGAAGGCGCCGTCGCCGGTGTGGACGGTGGTGTAATGGCCGTCGGCCTGCAGATAGACGGCATCCGCCGGGTCGAGCAGGACGATGCCCTGCCCCTTCTCAACCGGCAGCTTGACCAGCGGTTCGACGGCATGTCCCGATGGCGGTGGTGCCTGCGTTTCGGCCGTGACGGGCCGTCCCGTCTCCATCAGCATCAGAGCGGTCACGGCATTCCCCTCCGCCACCGTCGCGGCGGGCGCCAGCGCCGTCGCCTTCACCACCAGCACCCGGCCGGGCAGCGCCACCATCATCGAACAGGCCGAAGCCGGAGCGGCCGGATCGCCGGCCGCGGCCAGCAGCAGTTCCACCTTGGCCCGGTGCGAGGGCGGATGCAGGTCGTGCAGATAGGCGCCGATCAGTCCGGCCGCCCGGTCCCCCAGCAGCCGCACCGCCGCCGGGTTGAGGGACAGCACGCACCGTGCGCTGTCCAGCAGCACCAGCCCGACGTCCATGTTCTGCAGCGCGTAGTCCATGGACGCCCACTATAGCGATGATTCAGTCCTGGCTCTCGCCTTTCCGACGGCTGCCCTGCACCAGGGCGGCGACGACGCCGTGGAAGGTGCGCACCTCCTGCTCGGTCATCTCCATCCGCTCGAAGGCGTTGCGCAGGGTGCGGACCATCGACGGGCGCTTCTCCTCGCTGGTGAAGAAGCCGGTGCGGTCCAGCGCCGCCTCCAGCCGCTCGAAGAAGTTCACCCGCTCCGCCATCGTCGCCGGACGGGTCTGGCCGGTGTGCAGGAAGCGGTCGGGCGTGCGGTCGCCGGCCTGGAACCATTCGTAGCCGATCAGCAGCACCGCCTGAGCCAGGTTGAGCGAGGAGAAGGCCGGGTTCAGCGGCACCGTCACCAGCGTCTGGGCGAAGGTCAGGTCGTCGTTGACCAGCCCGGTGCGTTCCGGCCCGAACATGACGCCGACCTTCTGCCCGGCGGCATAGCGCTCCCGCATCTCGCCCGCCGCGACGCGCGGGGTGACGAAGCGCTGGATCATGTCGCGGGTGCGCACGGTGGTGGCGTAGACCGCCTCCAGGTCGGCGACCGCCTCGGCCGTCGTCTCGAAGATCTTCGCGTTGTCGATGACGAGGTCGGCGCCCGATGCGGCGGCGCTCGCCTTCGGGTTCGGCCAGCCGTCGCGCGGCTTGACGAGGCGCAGGTCGGTCAGCCCGCAATTCAGCATCGCGCGCGCGCAGGCGCCGATGTTCTCGCCGAGCTGCGGCTGCACCAGGATGACGGCGGGGCCGCCGAGGATGGACTCACGCGTGGGGTTCTGGCCGGAGGTCATGGGACGACAGTGGTTCGAGTGGCAAACACTTGCCCCCACCCCAACCCTCCCCGCTGGGCGGGGAGGGGGTAGGTGCTTATTCGGGAGGGTGGCGGCAGTCCCTCCCCGCCCAGCGGGGGAGGTTAGGTGGGGGTCTAACGCCGCCTATTCCTGCTGTTCCGCCTTCTCCGCCTCGACCTTCACCGGGCCGCCGTCGATGGCGGTCAGGCGCTTCTTCAGGTCGGAGACGTCGGCGAACAGGCGCTTCAGGCGGGCGAGGCCCTTGTATTGTTCGAAGGCGCGGGCGCGGGGCACGGCGGGATAGCCCATCCACACCGACTTCGGCGGGATGTCCATGCCGACGCCGGAATTGGCGGCCACCACCGCGTCGCTGCCGATCTTCACATGGTCGGCGACGCCGACCTTGCCGGCCAGCACCACGCGGTCGCCGATCACCGTGCTGCCGGCGATGCCGACATGGCCGCACAGCATGCAGTTGGTGCCGACCTGGACGTTGTGGCCGATCTGGACGAGGTTGTCGATCTTGGTGCCGCTGCCGATGCGGGTGGCCGTCACCGTGCCGCGGTCGATGGTGGCGCCGGCCCCGACCTCGACGTCGTCGCCCAGGATCACCGTGCCGATGGAGTTCACCCGGCGGATCAGCACGTTGGTGCCGACGACGCGGCCGGTGGACTTGGCCGATTCGACGCTGCCCGGTTCCGGCGTGACGAAGCTGAAGCCGTCGTTGCCGATGGCGGCGTTGGGATGGACGATGCAGCGCGCGCCCATCTCCACCCGCTCGCCGATGCGGGCGCCGGGATGCAGCAGGCAGCCGTCGCCGATCACCGCGTCGGCGCCGACGGTGACGTGCGGCAGGACGATGGCGCCGGACCCGATGCGGGCGCGCGGACCGATATAGGCGAAGGGCGCGATGGAGGCATCCGGCGCCACCACCGCGTCGGGCGCCACATAGGCCTGCGGCGACACCCCCGGCTCGGCATGGACCGGCTTCTCGAACAGGTCCAGCATCCCGGCCATGGCATAGCGCGGACGCTTCACCACGATGCGGTTTTCGATCTCCGCGGGAACCTCGACCCCCTCCGCGACCACGGCGGCGACCGCCTTGCTGCCGGGCAGCAGGGCCAGCAGGTCCTTGTCCATGGCGAGCGCCAGATCCTCCGGCCCCTCCGCCTCCGACGGGTGGACGGCGCGGCGGACCAGGATGGAGCCGTCGCCCTCGATCCGGGCGTCCAGCGCTTCGGCGATCTCGGCCAAAGTACGGGGTGACTGGGGCATGGCAGGCTGGGTCATGGGGGGAGCACCGGTGTCAGAATCTTCACGAACCGCCCTGCCGGACGGCGCGGCGGACCCTAACACGGGCATCCGGCCGATGGCGAGGTGTCAGAACGCGGCCCCTGCCTGCGCATCCCCCGCCTGCCCGCCCTTGGCCCCCGGCCGCAGCCAGCCTTTCACCCGCTCCTTCACCCGCCGCAGCGTCGGCTGGCGCGCCTGGACCGCATAGTATTTGCGCACCGTCTCCAGGATCTCCCAGGTGCCGGTGAAGCCCATCGGCAGGACCAGCGCGTCGCCGGCCCGGTATTCCCGCGGCGTTCCACCCTCCGGCGTGATGATGACGCGGCCGGACAGCAGGACGCAGAACTCATGGTACGGCCAGTCCTTCATCGCCACGATGCCCGGCGTGCACTGCCACACCCCCGACTTGAAGCGGCCATAGTCGCCGTCGAACAGGTTGCGGTGGATCTCCTGCGGCTGGCCGGACAGGATGGCGCCGAAGACCGCCGGCTTGCCGATTTCGTCATCGGCGATGCGGCGGCTCTCGATGGGCACGGGGGTGAAATCGGGCATCGGCTCTCCCGGTCGGACGGTGTCAAGGGTCGGCGGCGCCCCTGCGCAACACCGCGAGCCCCCGAAGGTTCCCGGCGGGATCGAAAAAGTCAGCCGCCCAGATTGACGATCTCCACCCGCCGGTTGGCCGCCGCCTTCGGATCGTCGGGCAGCAGCAGATCCCGCGCGCCCATGCCCGACACCTCGAGCCGGTCGCGGCGGATGTGATGGCGGGTCGCCAGATATTCGACCACCGCCGCCGCCCGCCGCCTGGACAGGGCGAGGTTGGCCGCATCGCCGCCGACGGCGTCGGTGTGTCCGACGATGCGGAAGCGCGTGTTGCCCGCCGCCGCCATCACCGTCGCCACCTTGTCCAGGATCGCCTGCGACTCCGGCTTGATGCGGGCGGAGTTGAAGTCGAACTCCACCCGGAAGGCGGCCCGCAGTTCCGGTGCCGGCAGGGCGGCCGGGCCGGGCAGCGGCGGCAGCGTCACCGGGCCGGGGGAGCGGCGGCGCTTGCTGGCGGCGGAGCCGCGGGGCGCTGCATCGCCACCGGCGGGCAGTTGGGACCGGTGGTGCCGAGCAGCGCCGCCTGGATCTCGCATTCGCTGGGGTTCGGTCCCATCGGCATGGCCGGATTCGGCAGTGCCTGAGCCAAGGCCGCGACCGGCAGAACCAGCCAGACGCAAGCACCGAGCATCAGGCCGAGCCGCATGGGTGCAACGCGGCTCTGCTGCATGGCGGCATTGTTCGGACCGCGGACGGTCGTATCACATTGCCCGTGGAACAGTCCTGCGTGCATCTGTACGATCCCGGTCCGTATCTTTCGTGTAGGGCGCTTGGGAGGAAACAAGCATGAAATCGCTGAAGGCTCTGCTCGCCGGCATCGCGCTGGCCGCGCTGACGGTTCCCACCGTTCTGGCCGGTGCTGCGAACGCTGCCGACTACAAGGCGGAGTACAAGCTTTCCACCGTTCTGGGCAAGCCTTTCCCCTGGGGCATCGGCGGCGACCGCTGGGCCGAACTGGTCAAGGAGAAGACCGGCGGGCGCATCAACATCAAGATGTACCCCGGCAGCTCGCTGGTGAACGGCGACCAGACCAAGGAGTTCACCGCACTCCGCCAGGGCACCATCGACATGGCGGTCGGTTCCACCATCAACTGGTCGCCGCAGGTTAAGGAGCTGAACCTGTTCTCCCTGCCCTTCCTGATGCCCGACCACAAGGCGCTGGATGCCTTGACCAAGGGCGAGGTGGGCAAGAAGCTGTTCGACCTGCTCGCCACCAAGGACGTGGTGCCGCTGGCCTGGGGCGAGAACGGCTTCCGCGAGATTTCCAACTCCAAGCACCCGATCCGCACGCCGGCCGACCTGAAGGGTCTGAAGATCCGCGTCGTCGGCTCGCCGCTCTACCTCGACACCTTCACCGCGCTGGGCGCCAACCCGACGCAGATGAGCTGGGCCGACGCGCAGCCGGCGCTGTCCACCGGCGCGGTCGACGGCCAGGAGAACCCGCTGACCATCTTCGTCGCCGCCAAGCTGGCGACGCTGGGCCAGAAAAACCTGACGCTGTGGGGCTATGTCGCCGATCCGCTGATCTTCGTTGTCAACAAGGAGGTCTGGGCCAGCTGGTCGAAGGAGGACCAGGAGGCCGTGCGCGCCGCCGCCGTCCAGGCCGCGGCCGAAGAGGTCGCCCTCTCCCGCAAGGGCATCACCGCCGAGGACGACAGCCTGCTGAAGGACATCGCCGCCCAGGGCGTGGAGGTGGTGCGCCTGACGCCGGAGCAGCAGAAGGCCTTCCAGACCGCCACCCAGCCGGTCTTCGACAAGTGGGCCAAGCAGATCGGCCCCGATCTGGTGAAGGCGGCCCAGACCGCCATCGCCGAGCGGAAGTGACGGCCTTCGCCGTACGGCGGAACCCGTGACGGAGCGGCGCCCCCGACCGAGGGCGCCGCTTTTTTATGCGCGGACCGCGCGAGCGCGTGATGCACGCTCCACCGGAATGGAGTACATGTGTCTGACGGCGCCAGCCTATCGGGGTATGGCGCGAGCTGAGAGCGGGTTGCGGAGCGGCCGGGTATGACGTCGGAAATGCTGCTGGCGCTGTTCTGCATCGGCGCCACCCTGCTGTTCCTGGCGGTCCGCCGCGGGCTGATCCTTCGCACCGACCGGGAAATCCGCCGTGCCGGCGCGACCCTGGTGGCGGAGCGCGATGCGCTGGAGCGCCAGGCCAACGAGTTGGAAGCCATGCAGGCCGGCATCGGAGCGATGAAGGCCAAGCTGGCCGAGTTGTCGACCGACAGGCTGGTCCTCACCCGCCGCGGCGGCAAGCGCACCGCGGCGTCGCGCCGCTTCATCCACGAGATCGGCCGGCCGGAGCCGGGACGCAAGTGCTTCGTCTTCCGGCTGGCGATGGTGCCGGGATTCGTCGCCCAACCCGATGCCAAGGCGGTGGTCCATCCCGCCATCTGGCGTTTCGAGAATGTGGCGCAGGTGTGGGCCGCCGATTTCGCCGCCGCCCAGATGCTGACCCGCAGCATCTTCCATGAAGGCGTCGGCGTGACGGTATCCAGCGAGGCGGCCGCAGAAGACGCCGTTGCGGGAGCGGCGGCGCCATGACCATCCTGTGGGTGCTGGGGGCGGTCGCCAGCCTGGGCGCCGGCGTGGTGGGGGAACGGATCCTCGGCATCCGCGCCCGCCGCCAGTCGGAGAAGCTGGCCGCGCTGAAGGAGCGGCTGGACGTCTACGCCAACTACGCCAAGCTCGCCGCCGTCCGCCGGGCGGAGACGGAGGAAACGCTGGCCGGCCTGCGCCGCGAGGTGGCGGAGGCGGAGGGCGAGATCCTGTCCCTGCAATCGGCAGTGACCGACGAGGCCGCGCTTGCGCCGATGGAGTTCCATTGCGTCGAGCGCGTCGCCCGTTCCGGCGGCCCGCTGTGGTATGTCGCGGTGGAGGCGCTGGACGCCACCACCCCCTGGTCGGGCGTGCGCCATTACGCCGTCGCCGCCGACACCGCGGAGGATGCGCGCAAGCGGATCGTCGAGCGCTATCCCTCGCCCACCGCTTTCGCCATCTCCCCCGCCGCACAGCTGGTGCTGCCGGAGCGTTGAGGCTTTCGTCGCACTGAAGGCATCGGCTTCGATTGCCCCCACCTAACCTCCCCCGCTGGGCGGGGAGGGTTAGGGTGGGGGTCCAGCGCCGCAAGAAAAAGGGGCGCCCCAATCGGAGCGCCCCCTTCCCCATCACCCCAAGATCAAGCGTTGTTCATGCGGTTGTCGATCAGGTCGGTCACCACGCCCGGATCGGCGAGCGTCGAGGTGTCGCCCAGGCTGTCGTGCTCGTTCGCGGCGATCTTGCGCAGAATGCGGCGCATGATCTTGCCCGAACGGGTCTTCGGCAGGCCGGGGGCCCACTGGATCAGGTCGGGCGAGGCGATCGGGCCGATCTCCTTGCGGACCCAGGCGACCAGTTCCTTGCGCAGCTCTTCCGTCGGGGTCTCGCCGGCGTTCAGCGTGACGTAGGCGTAGATGCCCTGGCCCTTCAGGTCGTGCGGATAGCCGACGACCGCGGCCTCGGCGACCTTCGGGTGGGCGACCAGCGCGCTTTCGACCTCGGCGGTGCCCATGCGGTGGCCGGACACGTTGATGACGTCGTCGACGCGGCCGGTGATCCAGTAATAGCCGTCGGCGTCGCGGCGGCAGCCGTCACCGGTGAAGTACTTGCCCGGGAAGGTCGAGAAGTAGGTCTGGACGAAGCGCTCGTGGTCGCCGAACACCGTGCGCATCTGGCCCGGCCAGCTGTCGGCGATGCAGAGGTTGCCCTCGGTCTCGCCTTCCAGGATCTGGCCTTCGTTGTCGACGACGACCGGCTGGACGCCGAAGAAGGGCTTGGTCGCCGAACCCGGCTTCTGGCCGATGGCGCCGACCAGCGGGGTGATCAGGATGCCGCCGGTCTCCGTCTGCCACCAGGTGTCGACGATCGGGCAGCGGGCATCGCCGACCACATTGTAGTACCACAGCCACGCTTCCGGATTGATCGGCTCGCCGACCGAACCCAGCACGCGGAGCGAGGCGCGCGAGGTCTTCTTGACCGGACCCTCACCCTCGCGCATCAGCGAGCGGATGGCGGTCGGGGCGGTGTAGAAGATGTTGACCTTGTGCTTGTCGATGACCTGCCAGAAGCGCGAGACGTCCGGATAAGTCGGGATGCCTTCGAACATCAGCGTCGTGGCGCCGTTGGCGAGCGGGCCATAGACGATGTAGCTGTGGCCGGTGACCCAGCCCACGTCGGCCGTGCACCAGTAGACCTCGCCGTCCTTGTAGTCGAAGACATACTCGTGGGTCATCGACGCATAGACGAGATAGCCGCCGGTGGTGTGCAGCACGCCCTTCGGCTTGCCGGTCGAGCCGGAGGTGTAGAGGATGAACAGCGGATCCTCGGCGTTCATCTCCTCCGGCGGGCAGTCGGCGGAAACGCTCTCGATCTCCTCGTGGTACCAGAGGTCGCGCCCTTCGGTCCAGGCGACGTCGCCGCCGGTGTGCTTGACCACCAGCACATGCTTGACCATCGGCGCGCCGGCCACCGCCTTGTCGGCGTTGGCCTTCAGCGGCACCTTGCGGCCGCCGCGCAGGCCCTCATCCGACGTGATGACGAAGTGGCTGTCGCAGTCGACGATGCGGTCCTTCAGGCTGTCGGGCGAGAAGCCGCCGAAGACGATGGAATGGATTGCGCCGATGCGGGTGCAGGCCAGCATCGCATAGGCGGCCTCCGGGATCATCGGCAGATAGATGGTGACGCGGTCGCCCTTCTTGACGCCGTTCTTCTTCAGGACGTTGGCGAGACGGCAGACCTTCTCGTGCAGTTCCTTGTAGGTGATGGCCTTGGAAACGCCGGGGTCGTCGCCTTCGAACAGGATCGCGGTCTGGTCGCCGCGGGTCGCCAGATGGCGGTCGATGCAGTTGGCCGACACGTTCAGCGTGCCGTCGTAGAACCAGCGGATATGGACGTCGTCGTTGTAATTGACGTCCTTCACCTTGCTGTAGGGCTTGATCCAATCGATCCGCTTGCCCTGCTCGCCCCAGAACGCCTCGGGGTCCTTGACCGACTGCTCGTACATGCGGGCATAGGCTTCCGCATTCACGTGGGCGGTCGCCGCGATCTCGGGCTTCACCGGAAAGAAGCTGTTGTCGGTCATGAGTGCGATTCCCCCGTTGCTTCCGAATTGGCCGGAAGATGTTGCAGGGCGGCGGGCCGCCGCCCGGAATTGAGCGGCATTATCCACACATGTTGCGGGACGAACAAGCAAATCGGCCCCCGCAGGCCCCCCGACCAAAGGAGGATTGTGTCGCTGATTTTGCGGCGCGAGACTGTTTCTTCCCCAAGCATACCCGGGCATTTCAGGGAATGCGCTGTCCGGCGCCGCATGTCTGCCGACGCCCGCCGGCACAGTGCCGCGACCATCCGCCGCGCCGCACCGCAAAACGCCTCGTGACCGTCCCGTAACGGAATCCCGCTTGCTTAACCCGACCTTAACCGGGTGGCCGGTATAGAGTTGCTGCATTACGGTAACGATCATCGGCGGCAAGGATCGCAATGCCCAGCACCACGAACGCGGACGATCTTCCCGAAGCCGGCGACCGCAGCGACCGCCTCGCCGGTCTGGCCGACCGCACCAGCCTGATGGCCATCGACGCCACCCTGCGCGCGCTCGCCAGCCCTCCCAACGCGAACACCGCCGCCGGCGTGGCCGACATCGCCCGGCGCATGAAGCAGGCGACCAACGACTTCCGCGCCGCGATGCGGGAAGCGGCGGAGTGATCTTGCGGTTACGTTAGCTCCCCTAACCCTTCCCCGCTGAGAGCGGGGAGGGTTAGGGGGCAAGTGTCACCTCAGTTCCTCACGCCCCCTCAGGCCGGAACGCCGACCCCAGCCAGATCGCAAACCCGCGCCCATTCCTCTTCGCTGACCGGGCAGACCGACAGGCGCGACTGGCGCACCAGGGCCATCGACTGCAGGACCGGGTCGGCCTTGATCTGCTTCAGCGTGACGGGCGTCTTCACCGGCATCACCGGGGCGACGTCGACCATGCCGAAACGGCCGGACTCGTCGCTGGGGTCCGGGTAATAGGTGCGGACGATCTCGACGATGCCGACGATCTCCAGCCCTTCGTTGGAATGATAGAAGAAGGCGCGGTCGCCCACCTCCATCGCCTTCAGATTGTTGGACGCCTGGTAATTGCGCACCCCGTCCCAATGGGTCCGGCCGTCGGCGACCATGCGGTCCCAGGAATATTTGAACGGCTCGGACTTCAGCAGCCAGTAGGCCATCGCCGGCGCTCTCCCGCTCAGGCCTTGGGGAAGACGCGGCGCCAGGGCCGGATCGTCACGCTGTCGAACAGGCCGGCCTTGGCATAGGGGTCGGCGGCGGCGAACGCCTGCGCCGCGGCGGCATCGGCGCAATCGACGATCAGCAGGCTGCCGACCATGCCGCTCTGGTCGTCCGACAGCAGCGGACCGCCGGCGAAGATGCGGTCGGCGTTGGCTTCCAGATAGGCCAGATGGTCGGCGCGGTTGGCGGCGCGGACGTCGGCGGCACCGGCCTTGTCGACGCAATGGAACATGAACAGCATGCGATCCCCTCCTCCATACGGTGGAGCGGGAGCCTAGCGCAGGGGACGGCGGCGGGAAAGCGCCTGCTGCAGCCTCATGCCACCACGCGCGGACGCCGCGGCGGCGCCTTGCCGCCCTTGCAGGGGCTGTAGCCGCCGGGGGCGATGCGGCCCAGGCTGATGCCGGTGCGCTCGATCTCGCCGAAACCGCGCAGCCCCATCTCCAGCGTCGCGGCCAGCGCGATGCGGCCGCAGGCTTCGGCGTCGCTGCCGGCGCGGTGATGGTCCAGCGTGATGCCCAGGAAATCGGCCAGATGGTTCAGCCGGTGCGCGGTCAGCGTGGGCCATGCCCGGCGCGCCAGCACGACGGTGCAGAGATAGTCGCAGGCGGGCCAGTCCAGCCCGTAATCGCTCAGGGTGTGGCGCAGCACGCTGAGGTCGAAGGCGGCGTTGTGCGCCAGGATCAGCCGGCCCTGCACGCGCTCCCGCAGTCCCGCCCATACCTCCGGGAATTCGGGAGCGCCGACGACGTCCTCTTCCCGGATGCCGTGGATGGCGCTGTTGAAGGAGTTGAAGCGCAGCTCGCGCGGGCGGATCAGGTGTTCCTCCGTCGCGGTCACGCGACCGTTCTCGATCCAGGCGACGCCGATGGAGCAGGCGCTGGTGCGGGTCTCGTTGGCGGTCTCGAAATCGATGGCGACGGCGTGGCCGGTGATGACGGTCATGAAAATCCGGTCTGGAGGCAGGTCAGAGCGTGAGCAGGCGGGCGAGATCCTCCGGCAGCGCCTCTTCCGCCGCCAGCACCCGCAGCTTCAGCAGGCTGGCGACCGCCATGGCGTCGGTAATGGCGCCGGCCAGCACCATGTCGATGACCTCGGCAAAGGGCACGCGGCGAACCGCCAGCACCTCGGTCTCGTCGGGAGCCGACTCGCCCTGCTCCAGGTCCCAGGCGACGAAGGTGTGGGCGACCTCATCGGTGATGCAGTTGGACAGGTGCAGCTTCATCAACGGCATCCAGCGCCGCGCCGTCAGGCCGGTCTCCTCGCGCAGTTCACGCGCCGCCGATTCCTGCGGTTCCACCCCCTTGCGCCCGCCGCCTTCCGGAATCTCCCAGCTGTACTGCTTCAGCGGGAAGCGGTACTGGCCGACCAGGGTCACCGTGCCGTCGTCATGGACCGGCACCACGCCAGTGGCGAGGCTGCGGGGATGGACGACGCCGTAGATGCCGGGAGCGCCCTTCGGGGTCAGAACCTTGTGTTCGACCACCTCCATCCAGGCATTCTCATACTTCGTCGTGCTGGTCAGCACGGTCCAGGGATTGCCGTTGGCATCACCGGTTTCGATCGGCACGCGAGGTCCCCTCCGTCGGTTGCGACCGGAGTATAGGGAGACCGCTCCGCGGTCGCAATGGCCGCACCACAGCAGGTCACAGACAAAAATGTGTAAAATTTTCCAACAATTGGCGCAAACGAAGTCCAAATCGTTAAATAATGGTTTCTTGACAGACAAATGGACCGCGCTTACTTCTAAATCGCGACAGGAAAGGTCGCGGTCATACTCCGAATGTATAGGGTTCCGGCCCGCCCATTGACCTGGAAAGGGCAGCTACGTGGCTCCGCAGTTCAGCCCACAGGATTTGGAGCGGTGGCGAAACCCCGACTGGCGTATCCGTTTGGCCGCTTGGTGGGAAGGGTATGACCTCTCCCGCCTGCCCCGCGTCCAGAACCGGTCTGACCTGCGTAACTTGAGGAGCGACTTGCGGCACGGACCGGTGGATGCGGTCGGCACGGCGCCGGGCACCACCTCTCCTCCTGCCTCTTCCCTTGCTTCACAGGCCGATCCGATCCCGAACGGTCCGGCAGCCGGCGGAAATCCTGAACTGGACCGGCTGGCGCTGATGCAACTCGACCGCCACGGCGAACCGGTCTGGTCGCCGGCCCGCAGCGAGGGGGCGCAGCTTCTGTGGGGGCAGGACATGACCGGACCGGAGGAGGCCGCCTGGATGGTCGACGCCGTCCGATCCTTCGGGCTGAACCCGGCCAAGAGCGTGCTGGACCTGTCGGCCGGCCTGGGCGGCACCGCCCGCGCGCTGGTGGAAAGCTGCGACACCTGGGTCACCGGGCTGGAGCCGTCGCCATTGCTGGCGAAGCTGGCGATGGACCGGTCGAAGGCGCTGGGGCTGTCGAAGAAGGCGCCCATCGCCCATTACGACCCGGAGCATTTCAACCAGGCCGGCAGCTTCGACCTCGTCATGGCCGACCGCATCGTCCACCGGGTGCGCGACAAGGAACTGTTCCTGGACCGTCTCGGCGAATGCGTGAAGCCCAAGGGCGGCGTCGCCCTGTTCGATTACGTGATCGACGGCGCTCCCGGTTCCTGGGATTCCTGGAACGCGTGGCGGGAGGAGGAGCCGATGGAGGTCTATCCCTGGACCGCCACTCGCATGGCCGACGAACTGACCCAGCGCAACCTCGACCTCCGCATCTCGGAGGATCTGACCCGGCTGCACCGTCGGCACATCATCGACCGTGTGCGCAATCTGGCCGACACGCTGGCCGCCGCCGCTCCGCCCGCCCCGGTGCTGGCGGCGCTGAAGCGCGAGCTTGCCCTGTGGTGGGCGCGGCTGAAGGTTCTAGGCAACGGGTTGCGCTTCGTCCGCTATGTGGCGATGAAGCCGGCATAAGGCGGCGCAACAGACTTCCCTAATGTTCATATGAGTAAAGAAGGCATCCGCCGGCAAGGCATAGGATGATCGATGGAGTTCGTCCGGATTCCACCCAACGGATAGGTTCCGGACGATGCTTCACGACCATGCCCATGCTTGCGCTTTCTTCGAGCCATGCGTTTGATCTGTACCGGCCGCGCCCTACATCTTGCCTGCATGACGCGCGGGCGCCGTTGCGGCTGCCCCAGTCTTTTGGACGATCCCGACCGTCCTTTCGACCGTCATCACCCGGACCGTAACCGAAGCGCTCTCCCAAGCGCCGCTAAGGCGCATGCCCGACCCAAAGGCCCCAATTCAAGAACCAAGGAGGCTTCCCGTGACCACCTTCACCGGTCAGGACTCGCTCAAGACCCGCCGCTCGCTCAGCGCGGGCGGCAAGAGCTACGACTATTTCAGCCTGAAGGCCGCCGAACAGGCGGGCCTCGGCGATCTGTCGCGGCTGCCGTTCTCGATGAAGGTGCTGCTGGAAAACCTGCTGCGCTTCGAGGACGGGCGCACCGTCTCCGTCGACGACGTGAAGGCGGTGGCCCAATGGCTGGTCGACAAGCGGTCCGACCGTGAAATCGCCTATCGCCCGGCGCGCGTGCTGATGCAGGACTTCACCGGCGTGCCGGCGGTCTGCGATCTGGCGGCGATGCGCGAGGCGATGGCGTCGCTGGGCGGCGACCCGACGAAGATCAACCCGCTGGTGCCGGTCGACCTCGTCATCGACCATTCAGTGATGGTCGATTACTTCGGCGGCGCCGACGCCTTCGAAAAGAACGTCGAACTGGAGTTCGAGCGCAATCTGGAGCGCTACGCTTTCCTGCGCTGGGGCCAGAAGGCTTTCGACAATTTCCGCGTGGTGCCGCCGGGCACCGGCATCTGCCATCAGGTGAACACCGAATACCTGTCGCAGGTGGTGTGGACCGACAATGACCCGTCGGGCAAGCCGGTGGCCTATCCCGACACGCTGGTCGGCACCGACAGCCACACCACCATGGTCAATGGCCTGTCCGTCCTGGGATGGGGCGTCGGCGGCATCGAGGCGGAGGCCGCGATGCTGGGCCAGCCGATCTCCATGCTGATCCCGGAGGTCGTCGGCTTCAAGCTGACCGGCCGGCTGAAGGAAGGCACCACCGCCACCGACCTCGTGCTGACCGTCACCCAGATGCTGCGCAAGAAGGGCGTGGTCGGCAAATTCGTGGAGTTCTTCGGGCCGGGCCTGGACAGCATGACGCTGCCCGACCGCGCCACCATCGGCAACATGGCGCCGGAATACGGCGCCACCTGCGGCATCTTCCCGATCGACGCCGAGACCATCCGCTACCTGACCTTCACCGGCCGCGATCCTGACCGCGTGGCGCTGGTGGAAGCCTATGCCAAGGCCCAGGGCATGTGGCGCGAGCCGAACAGCCCCGACCCGGTCTTCACCGACGTGCTTGAGTTGGACATGGGCACGGTGGAGCCGTCGCTGGCCGGGCCGAAGCGCCCGCAGGACCGCGTCGCGCTGTCGGCGGTGGCGCAGGGCTTCGCCAAGGACATGACGGAGGCCTACAAGGCCGACGACCCGAAGAAGGCGGTCCCGGTGAAGGGCACCGACTACAGCCTGGAGCAGGGTGCCGTCGTCATCGCCGCAATCACCTCCTGCACCAACACCTCCAACCCGGCGGTGCTGGTCGCCGCCGGCCTGCTCGCCAAGAAGGCGGTGGAGAAGGGTCTGACGCAGAAGCCGTGGGTCAAGACCTCGCTGGCGCCGGGATCGCAGGTGGTCACCGACTATCTCGCCAAGGCCGGGCTGCAGCCCTATCTGGACCGCATCGGCTTCAACATCGTCGGCTATGGCTGCACCACCTGCATCGGCAACTCCGGCCCGCTGCCGGACGCCATCGCCGCGGCGGTGGAGGAAGGCAATCTGGTGGTCGGCGCCGTGCTGTCGGGCAACCGCAACTTCGAGGGCCGCGTCAACCCGCACACCCGCGCCAACTATCTGGCTTCGCCGCCGCTGTGCGTCGCCTATGCGCTGGCCGGCAACCTGAACATCGACCTGACCAAGCAGCCCATCGGCATGGGCACCGACGGTCCGGTCTATCTGAAGGACGTCTGGCCGAGCAACCGCGAGGTCCAGGACGCCATCGACGCCTCGCTGACCGCCGACATGTTCCGCAGCCGCTATTCCGACGTGTTCAAGGGTCCGGAGCAATGGCAGGCCATCGCAACGGCGGAAGGCCAGACCTACCAGTGGCAGGAGGGCTCCACCTATGTGAAGCTGCCGCCCTTCTTCAGCGGCCTGACCAAGACGCCTGACCCGGTGTCGGACGTGCGCGGCGCGCGGGCGCTGGCGGTGCTGGGCGATTCCATCACCACCGACCACATCTCCCCCGCAGGCTCGATCAAGCGGACCAGCCCGGCCGGCGAGTATCTGCTGAGCTATCAGGTCCGTCCGCAGGACTTCAACAGCTACGGCGCCCGCCGCGGCAACCATGAAGTCATGATGCGCGGCACCTTCGCCAACATCCGCATCCGCAACGAGCTGATCCCCGGCGTGGAGGGCGGCGAGACCAAGCATTACCCGTCGGGCGAACAGCTGCCGATCTACACCGCCGCCATGCGCTACGCCGACGAAGGCGTGCCGCTGGTGGTGGTCGCCGGCAAGGAATACGGCACGGGGTCGAGCCGCGACTGGGCGGCGAAGGGCACCCGGCTGCTGGGCATCCGCGCGGTGATCGCCGAGAGCTTCGAGCGCATCCACCGCTCCAACCTCGTCGGGATGGGCATCCTGCCGCTGCAGTTCAAGGACGGCCTCACCCGCGCCGACCTGAAGCTGGACGGGTCGGAGAGCTTCGACATCGCCGGCATCGAGCAGGATCTGCGCCCGCGCAAGGACGTGACCCTGACCCTGACCCGCGCCGACGGCAAGGTCGAGACCTACACGCTCCTGCTGCGCATCGATACGCTGGACGAGGTGGAGTATTACAGGAACGGCGGCGTTCTGAACTTCGTGCTGCGGAATCTGGCGAAGTAAGGCTGCCGAAGGCTGAGTAAGGAAAGGGCCGCTTCCCGGTGGGGAGCGGCCCTTTTGCTTGGGAAGCTGTCGTTGCGGCCGGCCCTCACGCCGCCCCGGCGCTCGCCATCATGCGGCGGAGGTCGTTGGGGAAAACCGGCTTGTGCAGCAGGCGGAAGCCGCGGCGCTCGGCCTCCTCCTGGCGTTCGGTGCTGGTGTCGCCGGTCAGGATGATGCCGGGAACGGTCCGGCCCAGCATGCTTTGGACCGCGACCACCGCCTCCGGACCGGTGCGGCCCTGCTGGAGCTGGTAGTCGGCCAGAACGATCTGCGGGCAGCGGCCATCGGCGCGCAGCCGTTCCAGCGCCTGATCGCCGGACTTGGCGGTCAGCACGTCATAGCCCCAGCCCTCCAGGATCGCCTTCAGGCCGAGCAGGATGATCGCCTCGTCGTCGATCACCAGCACCATGCCCTTCGCGTCCGTATCCTGGGCGGAGGGAACCGCCGGCGTCCGCTGGGTGGCCGGCAGGGCTGCCGGCTGGGCGGACGGAGAAGCCGCGGCAGGCGCGGCGACCGCCGTCTTGACCGCAACGCCGCCACCGCTCGCCGTCCCCCTGCCCTTGCCGCCGCCGAAGGCGCTGGCGATGGCGCTGATCGCCTGCCCACGGTCGTTGGCGGCGGCATTGGCCGCATCGTTGGCGGAGCGGCGGGCCAGCGTCGCCGCAGCGGCGGCGGTGCCGCTGGCGGGACGGGCGCCGCCCAGGATCACCCTCGGCAGCTCCACCGCGAAGACCGAGCCCTTGCCCTCCCACGACCGCACCGTCACCGGATGGCCAAGCAGGCGCGACAGCCGCTTGACGATGGCCAACCCCAGCCCCAGGCCGCGCTCGCTGCGCTCGCCCAACTGGGTGAACTCCTCGAAGATGTCCTCCAGCCGGTCGGCGGGGATGCCGGCGCCGGTGTCCCACACCTCCACCCGCATGCCCGACGGCGTGCGGCGGCAGCCCAGCAGAACCTTGCCGCTGGCGGTGTAGCGCAGGGCGTTTTCCACCAGATTGCGCAGGATGCGCTCCAGATGGGCGGGGTCGGTGCGCACCCAGGCGCGGGTCGGCACGGCGCGCAGTTCCAGCCCCTTCTGGGCTGCACGCGGACCATATTCGGCGACCAGCCGGCCGAGCAGCTGGTTCAGGCGCACCTCGACCGGAGCGGCGACGATCTTGCCGGACTCCAGCCGCGACATGTCGAGCAGCCCGTCCAGCAGGCCCTTCAGCGTGTCCAGCCCCTGGCGGATGTTGTCCAGGATCGGCAGGGCGGAGTGACCCTGCAGCCGGTCGCTCAGCGCCGCGGTGAAGAGATAGAGCGACTGGACCGGCTGGCGCAGGTCGTGGCTGGCGGCAGCCAGGAACTTGGATTTGCCTTCGTTGGCCTGATCGGCCTCCTCCCGCGCGCGGTGCAGCTCGGCCTCGGCTTTCTTGCGGTCGGTGACCTCGACGGCGGCACAGGTGACGCCCTCCACCCGGCCGGAGGGATCGCGCAGCGGATCGACGGTCAGGTCGAAGAAGCGGTCCTCGTCCTTGCAGCGGATCCGCACCTCTTCGCGCGCCCCGACGCCGCTCTCCATCACGCGGCGCTTCAACGCCATCACCCCGTCGGCATCCTCGCGCTGGCTGCACAGGTCGGCGTCCGTGCGGCCGATCAGCGCGTCGGGCGCAAAGCCCAGCCATTCCGAATGCGCCCAGGTATAGCGCAGGTCGCGGTCCTGGTTGAACACCACCACGCCGGAATTGCGCAGGCCGGTACGCACGCGCTCCTCGGCGACGCGCAGGGCCTCTTCGGTGCGCTTGCGTTCGGTGATGTCGATGCCCGACGCGATCAGATGGGTGACATGGCCGTCGGCATCGACCATCGGGGTCAGGTTGACGTCCACCGTCATCTCGCGCCCGTCGCCCAGCCGCAGCCCGGAATCGAAGCGGGAGGAGCGGCCGTGCGCCCCCAGAGCCAGCGCCTGGCGAAGCCGTTCGCGACCGGCATCGTCGAAGGACAGCCAGCAGATCTCGTCGAAAGGCCGGCCGACGATGCGGGCGGCCGGCAGCCCGGCGGCATCGGCGGCGGCACGATTGACCTGGGCCACCGCCCCGTCCGGCGTCAGCACGCCGACATAGGCCGGCAGCGCGTCCAGAACGGCGCGGATGTGGCTTTCCGAGTGGCGCAGCGCCGCTTCGCGCGCCTCCAGCCGGTCGGCCATCATGTCGAAGGCGTGGCCGAGCTGGCCGATCTCCGACGAGCGGTCGGACAGCTTGACGCGGGTGGCGGTCTTGCCCTCGCTCCAGTCGCGGGCGGCGGAGACCAGCGCGTCGACCGGGCGGCGGATGAACAGGGTGCCGCCGATCCAGGCGGCGGCGGCGGCGACCAGGAAACCGGACAGCGTCATCAGCAGCCCGTCGCGTGTCGCGCGGTCCACCGCACCCATGGCGGCGCCGCGATCGACACCGACGCTGATGAACAGGTCGCGGATGCCGGCGGACGGCGGGGAGAAGGCCAGGATGCGCGACACGCCGTCGAGACCGGGCAGCATGGTCACGCCGGCTTCCCGCTCCGACAGAAGTCCCAGATAGCTGTCCGGCAGCCGTTCGCCGGGGCGGCCCTGGGTGCCCGGCAGCTTCACCAGGATGGTGCCGGACCGGTCGGTGACGGTCAGGGCCGTGTTTTCCGGCATCGTACGGGCGGCGAAGATGGAGGCCAGCCGCGGCACGTCGATGGACAGGGCGACCACGCCGGCCCGCCGGCCGTCACCATCGGAGTAGGGGGTGGCGACCGGCAGTTCGCCGCCATCGGCGCCGGAATGGGTGATCGTCCATTCCCCGACGGCGAAGCGCCCCTGCGCCATCGCCCGGCGGAAATGCGGCTGGGCGCTCAGCGAGGAACCGACGCGCGACGGGTCGGCGCTGCACAGGATGCGCCCCTCGGCATTGGTGATCGACAGGTTGCGGTAGTCGGCGGAACGGTTGGCCAGCCGTTCCAGGAAGGTCTGGCAGTTTTCGATGTCGCCCCGGCGAAGGAATTGCGCCTCCGTCACTGCGGTGACCATCAGGCGGGCGCTGTCTAGGATGCGGAAATGCTCGCTCTCCACCTGACGCAGCAGCCGTTCGGCCTGGAGGGTGACCTCCGCCTCGCGTTCCGCCCGCTGTTCGAGCACGCTGTAGATCTGGATGCCGATCGCCGGCAGCACCGCGAGCAGGACCAGGATGAAGAGGCGTGCCAGAAGGGTCATGGCGTAGACGAGGCTCCCACCGCGAAGCCGACCGGATGGCGCACCAGATGCACCACCGTGCCGCTGGTCTATCGCTAACGCACTTATGGTTAAGCGCCGGTTAATTTAGGTAACAGTTGGGTAGAATAGGCAGTTGGCATCCGGTCGAGGCCAAGAAACGCCCCCGTAGAATGCCGGCCGATTATCCACATTTGCATCAAAATTCAAAACATACCCCCAAGGAGTGGTTATCGCCAAAAGGGGTATGCCTTTGCCGCGACCTGACCTTCCGCCGGCATGGCTTCCGATTACCGGCGATGCGGGAACAGCGGCGGAGATGGAGTGTTGATCGCTTGCAATGACCCATCCCTTTTCCTCCCCCGCTCCGCACCACCCCCTGGGCACGCCGCGCCGCGTCGGGGTGGAACTCGAATTCGCCGACCTGGACGCGCCGTCGGCCGCGTCCTGCGTGCGCGAACTGTTCGGGGGGACAGTCACGGTCGAAAACCCGCACCGATGTCTGGTGACCGGCACCAGCCTGGGCGATTTCACGGTGGAGCTGGACATGCGCTCCGCCCATCCCGGCAAGGGAGGGGCCAAGGTGCTGGACCCCTTGCGCCCGATTTGGGGCAACATCGGCAGTCTGGTAATGCCGTTCGAGATCGCCGCCCCGCCGGTGACGGTGGAGCAGATGCCGGAACTGGAGAGGCTGGTCGCCTGCCTGCGCGCCCGCGGCGCCGCCGGGACGGAGGCGAGCCCCCTCTTCGCCTTCGGACTGCACTTCAATCCGGAGGTGGCGCGGACCGACGGCGATTATGTGCTGGACCATCTGAAGGCCTTCCTGATCCTGGCGCCCTGGCTGCGGCGGGAGATCCGCGTCGATCCGACCCGCCGCCTGTCCGGCTTCATCGCCGCCTTCCCCGCCGCCTATGCCGCCAAGCTCGCCGATCCGGCCTATCGTCCCGACCTGGGCGGCCTGATCGACGATTATCTGGCCGACAACCCGACCCGGAACCGCGAGCTGGACCTGTTCCCGCTGTTCGCCCATCTCGACCGCGACCGGCTGGCCCGGGCAATGGAGGACCCCCACATCCGCCCGCGCCCGACCTTCCATTACCGGCTGCCCAATGCGCGGCTGAGCGATCCGGACTGGTCGCTGGCCGCCGACTGGAACCGCTGGGTGGCGGTGGAGCGGCTGGCGGCCGACCGCGCCCTGCTGGACGGGCTGGGCGCCGAGTACCGGCAGGTGGCCGAGACGCAGGCGCCGGAGCGCTGGGCCGAGCGGATCGACGGCTTCATCGCCGCGAACCCCGCCATCCATGGCCCTTCCGATCCGGGCGAGGCCGCTGCGGACGGCACGCTGCGGCAGGCCGGCTGAAAAGGGGAGCGTGCCATGGCTGCCGTCATCGGAAGATCCCGGCCGCTGGTCGGCATCACTGCCTCCGTCCATGGCAGCCGCATCGCCGCCATGGCCAACCGCCTTGCCCTGTGGCGGGCCGGCGCGGCATCGGTCCGCATCACGGCCGAGGCGCCCTTTCCCATCGACCGGCTGGATGCGCTGGTGGTCGGCGGCGGCGACGACATTGACGCCGCGCTCTACGGCGAATCCGCCCGGCCGCACATCCGCATCGATCCCGACCGCGACCGGCTGGAGATGCGCGCGCTGGATTGTGCCGCCAAGCTCGGCCTGCCGGTGCTGGGCATCTGCCGCGGATCGCAGATGATCAACGTCCACCGCGGCGGCTCGCTGCACATCGACATCCACGAGGTGTACGAGGAAGCGCCGCACATGCGCACCGTGCTGCCGCGCAAGCGCATCCGCATCGAACCCGACAGCCGGCTCTACCGCATTCTCGGCATCGCCGAATGCCGGGTGAACGCCCTGCACCACCAGTCGGTGGACCGCGTCGGCGACGGCCTGCGCGTCGTCGCCCGCGAGCGCGCCGGCATCGTCCAGGGCATCGAGGCGCCGAAGGAGCCCTTCCTGATCGGCGTGCAGTGGCACCCGGAATATCTGGTGGCGGACAGCCGCCAGCAGGGCCTGTTCCGCCGTCTGGTCGCCACCGCTATCGGCACCGCCCCACTGGACGAGATCGCCGGAAGCTCCCAGGCCGATGTTGACCGGGCAGAGACCTCACCCGCCCGCCAGTCGATGCGGGCGCAGGGCTGAGGCCCTCCGGATCGCAGCACCAACGGCGCCTGTATCCTGCCTCGCTCGGCACTGGCGTGCCTTGTCGCGCCATCCCGTTGAAGACGCTTCATTCCCAAACAACGAGGGCGCCGCCGGAGGGATGGCTCCGGCGACGCCCGCGGTTGTCATGGCCGCGAAGCGGACGTTACTGGCTGCCGCCCTGGTCCGGGCCGCAGTTCGGGGTGCCCGGCGGGCAATGGGTGCCCGTCGCGGTCTGGTTGTCGCGCGGGATGTTGCTGCCGGTGTTGTTGCCCATGCCCGACGGGGCGGTGGTCACACCCGGCACCGACGAACCGGACATGCCGTCGCTGGTGGTGCCGGTCGAACCCGAGGTGCCCGGAGCATTGAGCGGGCCGTTGCCCGTCGCACCGGCCGACGGCGAGGTGGTGGCGCCCGGTTCGGTGCGGACCACGCCGTCCGGACCGGTGTAGCCGCTGCTGGTGCTCGGGGCGGTATCGTAGGCGCCGGTGCTCTTGAGGGCGCCGGGGCTGGTTTGCTGAGCGGTCTGGGCCATGGCCGGGCCGGCCATCAGGAGAACCGCCGAAACGGCGCCGATCATCAGGTTACGCATCCTCGAACTCCTTCATGGTGGCAACGCCTCGCATTCGGGCGTCTTTCGGAACGGGGCTGATGGCGGACCTGCATCGCGTGCCGCGTCGGCGTCGCGTCTGCCGGCCGGGCCATCGCCTCTTTCACCGGGATCAACAGGGCAGTCCGGCCATGGTTTCGGTCGATGGAGGCGCTTTTTTCAGGAATCCGCGGCAAAAGCGCATGCGCGGGGGCCTCCTTCGGCGTGACCCCGACGCACCGGGGCTGCGGCGGGAACATCCGGCCCGCACCGGGGTTCAAGCCGCGAGGCGGACGGTTTCCAAGCGCTTCCGCCGCGCCCGGAGTCGATTTTCCCCGATGAAGCTCAATCCTTCCGCCCCGCCCATCCATTCCCCGCAACCCGCGGCCGGGCCGGTGCTGCGCCCCGGCGTCACCTGCTGGCGGACGGAGCGGGCCGGACGGGTGGCGGTGCTGGTCGACGGTGCCGACTATTTCGTCGCCGCACGCGCCGCGATGGAAAAGGCGCAGCACTCGATCCTGCTGGTCGGCTGGGACGTCGATCCGCGCATGCGGCTCGATCCCCACAGTCCGGAGACGCTCGGCCGCTTCCTGGCCCGGCTGATGCGGTCGCGCCCCGGCCTGCATGTACGGGCGCTTAAATGGGACATGCCTTTCCCCATCGCGCTGGACCACCCGCACGAACCGCTGGAGCGCTGGGACCGCAACACCGGCCGCCGGCTGACCGCCCGGCTGGACGGGGAGCTGCCGGTCGGCGCCGCCCAGCACCAGAAGATCCTGGTGATCGACGACGCGCTGGCCTTTTGCGGCGGCATCGACTTCTCCTTCGACCGCTGGGACACGTCGGAGCATCGCGACGACGACCCGCGCCGCCTCTGCCCGGACGGCGAGCCCTACGGTCCCCGCCACGACGTGATGATGATGGTCGACGGCGACGCCGCCCGTGCGCTGTCCGAACTTGCGCGGGAGCGCTGGCGCTGCGCCACCGGCGAGGCGCTGGAGCCCTGCCCCCCGCCAAGTCCTGCTCCCTTGGCCCACGACCCCTGGCCCGACTGCCCACTGCGCGACTGCTCCCACCCGGTGCTGACCGACGCGCGGATCGGCGTGTCGCGCACGGTGCCGGCGACCGACGACAGCCCGGCGATCCGCGAAAGCGAGGCGCTGACCTTCGCCGCCATCGCCGCGGCGGAGCGGACCATCTATCTGGAGAACCAGTATTTCGCCTCAGCCCGCGTCGCCGATGCGCTGGCCCGCCGGCTGGCGGAGCCCGACGGGCCGGAGGTGGTTGTCGTGGTGTCGATGGAAAGCCCGAGCTGGTTCGACCGCATGGCGATGGACACGCCGCGGTCGGTCGCCCTGCGCTGCCTGCGCGAGGCCGACCGCTTCGGCCGCCTGCGCGCCATGACCCCGGTGACCGACCAGGGCGCCCCGGTGATCGTCCATTCCAAGGTGGTGGCGGTGGACGGCCGGCTGCTGCGCATCGGCTCCTCCAACTTGAACAACCGCTCGATGGGCTACGACAGCGAATGCGACCTGACCATCGAGGCGCCGGAGGAGGCCGGACCGGACCGGGACCGGGCGGCGGACGCCATCACCGGCGTGCGCAACCGCCTGCTGGCCGAGCATATGGGCATCGGCCAGGACCGGCTGGAGGCCGAGCTGCGGGAAACGGGAAGCCTGGTCGCCGCCATCGACCGGCTGTGCCGGCAGTCCGGCCGCCGTCTGATCGACCTTCCCGCCGCCGATCCCAGCCTGACCGAACAGGCCTTCGCCGCCCTGCGCATCGCCGATCCCGACGATCCGGACGAGGCGTGGGCCCCGTGGAAGCGCCTGCCCTCGCCGCCGCGCTCCGCCCTGCGCGCGGCGGCCGCGGCACTGCTGACGGTCGGGCTAGCGGCGGGCGCCTGGGGAGTGGTGCAGATGGTGCGCAACGGCGAACTTGGGGATAAGCACAAGCGGTAGGGTTCGCTTCCGTCCCCACAATCGAAACCCCCTGCCCCGCTCGCGCGGGACAGGGGGTTTTCTCATGCTGGGCGGCTGAAAGGGGACGCGAGCCCCCGTCAGCGTGACTGCGCCACCGTCCCGTCGTCGGAGATGATGATCTCGACACGGCGGTTCTGCTGGCGGCCGGCATCGTTGCTGTTGGAGGCCACGGGCTGCGCCTCGCCCATGCCCTGGGTGACGATGCGCGACGGCGGGACGCCGCGGGCAGACAGGGCGTCGCGCACGGCCTGGGCGCGGGCTTCCGACAGGCGCAGGTTGGTGGTGTCGCTGCCGGTGTTGTCGGTATGGCCCTCGATCCGCACGGTGCGGGCTGGGTGAGCCTGCAGGAACTGGGCGAGCCGGTCGATGCGCTCGTAGGCGCCGGGGGTCAGCTCGGCCCGGCCGGTGGAGAACAGGATGTCGCCGAGCGTCATCACGAGGCCACGCTCGGTGCGCTGGGCCTGGAGATCGCGCAGCTGCTGCTCCAGCTCGGTGTTGCGGGCCTGCAGGCGGTAGGTGTCGGCGTTGGCGACCACCGTCTGGGCGCCCTTAACCCCGGCCGTCTCCTGCGCGATCTGCACGCGGCGGCTGACGATGTAGGCCTGGTGATCGACCTCGGCGGAATCGGCGCCCTGGTCGCGCAGCGCCTCGGCCCGGCGCAGGGCCTGTTCGGCGTCGCGCAGCTGCAGCGGGGCGTTGCCGGCGACCTGCGGGTTGGCGGCGGCGAGGCTGTAGTCCTGGCGCGCCTGGGTCAGGGCGGCGCTGTCGGTCGGCTGGGTGGCGCAGCCGGCAAGGCCGATCCCGAGGCCGGCCAGCACCAGGAGGGTGCGGGGAGCGAGCGCGTTCATTGACGCACCTCCGGATAGCTGTAGCCCCAGCTGTTGCCGGTGCTTGTACCGAGCGACCCGGCCGGCGCCGGCGGGACGGCGGACGGCGCGGGGTAGCTGGAGCCGCTGTAGCTGGATCCGCTGCTGCCGGAACCGGTGGCGGGCAGCGTGCCGAGCGACGACCCGCTATAGACCGGAGCACCGTTCGGAGCGGCATTCGGCGCCATCGCCGACTGCGGCGTAGTCGGGGTGGCGGACTGGCGGACCGCGGTGGCGGCCTGCTGGGTCACGGCGCGCTGCGAAGTCACCGTCGCCAGTTCGGCATCGACACGGGCCTCTTCGGCCAGACGGCGGGCGCGGGTGCGCTCGTCGGCGCGCATCGCCTTGTCGGCGGCGGCCAGCTTGTCGCGGGCGCTCTGCAGGGCGACCGGCGCATATTGCAGGGCGTTGGCGCGCTCGGCCTCCTGCACAGCCTGGGAAGCGGCGCCGAGCTGGGCGGTGGGCGGCGGCACGTCGGTGGCGCAGGCAGCCATGCCGAGCGCCGCCGACAGGACGGCGGCGGCACGCCACCGGTTCGTCGTTGCGGGATTGCGGGTCATCGCGTTGGATCCTTTCGGAAACGGCTCTCGCCGGAAATCCTGGCCGAAGCTCCTGGCCGTAAGGCCATGTCCGTTCGGGTGGTTCGTGCCTCAAACGCGCAAGCCGGCCTGAAGGTTCCACAGCGGTTCCACGGCACATCAGCCGCCACCGCGCGGCATCCCGGCCCGGGCATCGCGGCGGCTGTCGCGCCGGTGGCGGACCAGCCGCAGCACATAGGCGGCGATCAGGGCGACGAACAGCAGCAGCGTCGCCGGCACCATCAGGTCGGCGATCCAGGGGAACCCCACCCGCACCAGATAGCCCGTGGCGGCCAGAACCAGCGACCACAGCGTCGCCCCCGCCGCGGCATAGAGCAGGAACACCCCCATCGGCAGCCCGCAGGCCCCCGCGGGGACGGAAATCAGAGTGCGCAGGCCCGGCAAGGGTTGGCACAGCAGGACGGCGAGGCCGCCGCGCCGGGCGAACCATCCGGTGGCGCGGTGGACCTGCTCCGGCTTCACGGTCAGCCAATGGCCGTGGCGGCCGAGGAAGGCTTCGAACCGCTCGCGCCCCATCCAGTGGGCTGGCGCATACCAGACCAGTTCCCCCACCGCGGAGCCGAGCCCGGCGGCCAGCGCCACCAGCAGCAGGTTGAACTCCCCCGTCGCCGCGCCCATGCCGGCCAGCGGGATCACCGTTTCCGCCGGAACCGGCGGCAGCGCGCGGGCCAGGATCAGCATCAGGAAGATGCCGAGATAGCCGAACTGCTGCACGATCTGGATGATCCACTCGGTCATTGGCTCGACGGGGTTGGCCGTGGGTCGGGGGCTTCGATACTGTGAACCGTGCGACCGGGGCCGGCGTTCCCCCGATTGCGCATCCAAGCTCCTCTTGACCCGAGTCAAGGCGCGGGTCGTTCGTCTACGGTTCAGTGTCTCCATCATGACCGCATCCCTCGCCCTCGCCGCCGCCCTGCTGTTCCTCAGCCATGCCCTGCCGTCCTGGCCGGGGGTGCGGCCCGCCCTGATCGCCCGGCTCGGCCGCGGCGGCTTCGTGACGATCCATTCCGTCGGCTCGCTGCTGACGCTGACCCTGTTCGTGCTGGCCTACCGGGCGGCCGACGGCGGGGAGGTGCTGTTCACGCCCTTCAGCTGGGCGGCGCCGCTGGTGGCGGTGGTGATGCCACTGGTTTTCCTATTGCTGGTCGCCCGCGTCACCACCCGCTTCGGCAGCCAGGGCGAGCCCAACCCGCCCCGCGGCATCTACCGCCTGACCCGCGCGCCGGGCAGTCTGGCGCTTCTGCTGTGGGCGCTTGCGCACCTGAACGCCACCGGCGACGGGCGCCGCGTGCTGCTGTTCGCCACCATGGCGGCCATCGCGCTGTTCGCGCTGGTGAAGAACGAAATCGTCCTCGCCCGCAGTCCGGCAGGCCGCGCCTTCCGGGCGGAGACCTCGCTGCTGCCGCTGGCCGGCCCCCAGGGGGTACGCGGCGCGCTGGCGGGACTGGCGGAGATGGGGCCGGCGCGACTGGCCGGAGGACTGGCCGCTTATGGGGGCATGCTGTTGCTGCACCCCTGGCTCTTCGGGGTGGATCCCCTCTACTGGATAGGTTGAGCGCGACGGTGGACTGGCGCATCTGTTGAGACGGGACTGGAGTACCGCGCCTCACCGCCACTGTGCCAGGAAGCCCCGCATGAAAATCCGCGAGATCATGACCCGCGACGTGCAGACGGTCCGGCCCGACGACAGCATCCGCCGGGCCGCGCAATTGATGGACCAGTTGAACGTCGGAATTCTGCCCGTCTGCGAAGGGCGGGATCTGGTCGGCGTGGTGACCGACCGCGACATCACCGTCCGCGCCATCTCCGCCGGCAAGCAGCCCGACCGCTGCAAGGTGGCGGAGGTGATGACCGCCAACCCCCGCTATTGCTACGAGGACGACCCGGTCGGCAGCGTCACCGAGCTGATGGCCGGCCAGCAGATCCGGCGGGTGCCGGTGGTCGACCGCAACGACCGGCTGACGGGCATCGTCTCGCTGGGCGACCTTGCCACGGAGGCCAAGAACGACCGCGCCGTGCAGGGCGCGCTGGAGCGGATCTCCTCCCTCGCAGCCGGACCGGAGCTGACCGGCCCGCAACCCTTCGAAGTGGAAGCGACCATCATGGAACACACACTGGGTCCGGACGACCCGCGGGTCCGCGAACGCGCCTATCGGCTTTGGGAGGAGGAGGGGCGGCCCGAACGCCGCCATCTCGACCACTGGGCGCAGGCCGCCCGCGAGATCGAGGAGGAGGACCGCCGCAATTCGGGCGGTCCCCGCGTCAACAGCCCGGAGGCCGGGCTTGCCGTCCCCGACGACCCCGCCGCCCGCAACCAGCGGGAAGCGGCGGAGCATCTGGGGCAGTCCACGCTGCCGTCCGACCGGTAGGCGGGACGGCGGAGGCGGTCACTCGACTTTGAGGCTGACCGCTTCCATGCCCTTTTCGGTCTGGCGGACGGTCATGCGCACGCGCTGGCCGTCGTCAAGGCCGCGCAGGCCGGCGCTTTCCAGCGCACGGGCCGGGATGAACACGTCGCGCCCGCCGCCGTCCGGCTGCGCGAAGCCATAGCCCTTGCCGCCGTTGAACCACTTCACGGTGGCGCCCATCTCGCTGGTCGGGCCGCTGGCCTGCTGCGGCCGGCCGCGATCCTGGAAGCCGCGACCTTGGCCGCGATCCTGGAAACCACCCCGGTCCTGGCCCCGGTCCTGGAAGCCGCGACCCTGGCCACGGTCCTGGAAGCCCCCGCGGTCGCCGCCGCGGTCACCGAAGTTGCGGTCCCGCGGACCACCGGCATCTCGGCGCGCGCCGAACCCGCGATCCCCACCCCGGTCACCGAAGCCCCGATCCCCGAAACCACGGTCGCCGCCCCGATCCCCGAAGCTGCGCTCGCCGAAGCCACGGTCGCGGCCCTGCGGACGCGACGGGGCTGCGGTGGACAGGTCGACGGAATGCAGGACGCTGACCTGCTGGCCCTTGCGGTCCTCCACGATGTCGACGACGACGGTGGCGCCGTCCGGCAGGGTGGTGTGGCCGGCGGGAACGACGAGCGAGGCCGGCAGAAGGGCGTCCTTGCCGCTGTCCCCGACCTTGACGAAGCCGTAGCCGCGTTCGGGGTTGAACCATTTCACGGTGGCCGTCACCTGGGTGGCGACGACGTTGGGCTGGCGATAGACGTGGCTGCGGGGCGGCTGATTGTGCATGGGAAACCCGAACTCCGGCAAACAGAAGCGGCGCCGCACCGGTCCTGACACGGACCGGCGGACGCCAACCCCTGACACATCGCCCGTCCCGGCGGCTTTGGCAAGTCGGGACCGCTCCGAATACGCCGGACGGGCTGTGGAATCTCACGCCCGGACGGTCAGCCCATCAGGCGGTCCATCAAACGGTCGGGCACCGGCGGCGGTTCGCGCGGCGGAACCGGAATCGGAGCCGGCGGCTCCCCCAGCGGCGGGCGGGACGGATCGCCCGGCACCGGCAACGGCTCGTCGGGGCCGACCGGGGGAATGGACGGCTCGCGCGGCGGGGACGGCGGAAAAGGACCAAGGCTGAAATTCATGCTCGGTGTCCTCCATCGGGGGAAGGGCAACGGTGGTCGGCAGGGACGCGGCGGATCAGCCGCCCCGGCCGTCGGGAGCCGTCTGCGACAGGCGGCGGGCATCGTTCAGGCTTTCCATGCAGCGTGCCTCGTCGCCGTCGCGGGCGGCGCTGCGGGCCGCGGTGACCAGGGCTTCCAGCTGGGCGTTCCGCGCCGCCTGCCCCATCATCCCGCTGGCCCCGCCGGAGCCGCCGGGCCCGCTGTCCGGCGTCGCGCGGGACTCTGCCTGCGGAGCGACGGAGGGGGCGGTCGGCATGTTGCTGCCGGTCGCCGGCGGTTCGATCACCGACCGGTCGCCGACGGCGGGCGGGGCCACCATGCCGCCGGACTGGGCCAGCCGCTCGCTGCCCGCGCCCGATCCGGAACCGGAGCCCTGCTCGTCCCGCGGGGTCGAACCGGACAGGCCGGGTGCCGAGCCGCCGGGAACGGCGACCGGCGGCGGTTCGGTCGACAGGCCGCGGTTGGCGGCGAACTGCTCCACCATCGCGGCGCATCCGGTTTGGGCACCGGAGGTTTGGGCCCCTGAGGTTTGGGCATTGGCCGGCTGGACGGCCAGAAGCCCGGCCGCCAGCGCAAGCGCGAGGGGGGCGACGGGGCCAAGCCTCGTGAAATCTGTCCGCATCGGTCGCATCCTCCTCGGTTGGCTGTGCCACGGACGGCGTATGTCAACCGACTCAACGGCGACCGGCCGGGCCGGGTTCCGGCGGCTGGTTCCGATGGCCGGGCGGAAGATAGGCCCGGCCATGCAGCTTGCTCATTTCGCGGGCAGTCGCCGTCTGCTGTAGAGTGCCGGCCTCCGACCTCAACCAACGGTTCGCAACTCCATCATGATCGCCAATATGGCTGCGCTCGGCGCGGCGCTGTGCTGGGCCGCGGGCGGCCTGATCGCCATCGGGCCGGTTCGGGTGCTCGGCTCCATCGCGTTCAACCGCGTGCGCCTGACCATCGTCGCGGCGGTCCTGCTGGTCGCCACCACGCTGCTGGGCGGCTGGGAGACGCTGGACACCGGCGCCGTCCTGACCCTGGCCCTGTCGGGGGCAGCCGGCATCGTGATGGGCGACATGGCGCTGTTCTGGTCGCTCAGCCGGCTGGGGCCGCGGCGCAACGTGGTGATCTACGCCGCCAACGCGCCGCTGACCGCCCTGCTCGGCTACACCCTGCTGGGCGAGGCGCTGGGAACGTGGACGACGCTGGGCATCGTGCTGGTGACGCTGGGTGTGATGATGGCGGTGGCCCTGCGGTCCGGCTCCACCCACAATTGGGAGGCGGTGCAGGGCAGCCTGCTGGCCGGCGTCGGCGTCTGCCTGGTGGCGGCGGTGGCGCAGGCGGTGGGATCGGTGATCGCCAAGCCGGTGATGGCGGCCGGCGCCGACCCGGTCGCGTCGGCCACCGTGCGGGTGACGACGGCGGCGCTGATGTTCACCGCCATCGGCGCCATGTCGGCGCTGCGCGGGGGCGATGCCGCGGCGGCCGGCGGCGGCCTGTTCCTGCCGCGCGGCCTGACGCCGAAGCTGGCCCTGCAGGTCGCCGGCAACGGGCTGCTGGGCGTCGGGCTGGGGATGACGCTGCTGCTGGTCGGTCTGGCCCACGGCAATGCCGGCGTGGTCGCCACCCTGTCGGCCCTGAGCCCGGTGCTGATCCTGCCGATGATGTGGCTGATGACCGGCCAGCGCCCGTCGCTGGGCGCCTGGGCCGGCGCCGCGGTCGCCGTGGCCGGCGTCGCCCTGATCGTCAACCGGTAAGGGAAAGCCTCAGCGCGCCCGCTCCACCGCGACGCCCAGCGTGGGCAGCGCCGCCTGGAGCGTGGCGGCGGCGCGGTCGGCGGCCTCGCGCAGTTGCGCCTTCAGGGCCGGCACGTCCGGCCGTTCCTGCTCGCAGGCATGCTGCAGGTTGCGGGCCAGCCGCGACAGTTCCAGCAGGCCGACATTGCCGGCCAGCGACACCATGGCATGGGCATCGGCGGCGGCGTCCTTCATGGCCTCCGCCCCGCTGATGCGGTCGACGCGCAGGGCCAGCTCGGCCAGCGTGCCGCCGACGAAGCGGGGAAGCACGTCGCCCCCCAGCGTGTCGGCCAGCGTGTCCAGCGTGGCGCGGTTCAGCACCGGCACGCTGCCCGACACCGGGGCGACCCCGGCCAGCACGGCCGCCTCCTCCGCATCGCCGGACAGGGCGGCGTCGGCATCGGCGTCGGCCTTGGCCGCCAGCCAGCGGTCTACCGCGGACAGCAGGGTGTCGCGCTCGATCGGTTTGGTCACATGGTCGTTCATGCCGACATCCAGGCAGAGCTGCAGCTGATCGGTCAGCGCGTTGGCGGTCAGCGCGATGATGGGCACGGCACCCCGCCGTCCGCCAAGCTGACGGATCGCCGCGGTCGCCTGCAGCCCGTCCATCCGGGGCATCTGCATGTCCATCAGGACGAGGTCGAACTCGCCGCCGCGCACCGCCTCCACCGCCAGCAGGCCGTCCTCCGCCACCTCGACCGTGTGGCCGGCCTTGCACAGGATGGAGGAGGTGACGATCTGGTTCATCGGCACGTCTTCGGCCAGCAGGATGCGGGCGCTGCGCAAGGCGGTTCCCTCCGCCCGCCGCTCCGCCGCGAGGCCGGGGGCCTCCGCCACCGGCAGCGGCAGCTCGAACCAGAAGGTGCTGCCGACGCCGGGGCTGCTCTGCACGCCGATCCGCCCGCCCATCAGTTCCGACAGCTGCTTGGAGATGATGAGGCCGAGCCCGGTGCCGCCGAAGCGCCGCGTGGTGGAGCGGTCGCCCTGGCTGAAGCGCTGGAACAGGTGCGCCTGATCGGCCGCCGGTATGCCGGGGCCGGTGTCGCTGACGGAGAAGCGGATCAGGGCCGGCGCCCCTTCGCCATGCCCGTCCGCCTCCCCCGACAGCAGCCCGACGGAGACCAGCACCGATCCGCGTTCGGTGAACTTCACGGCATTGCCGACGAGGTTCAGCAGGATCTGGCGGATGCGCGCCTCGTCGCCGCGGACGAAGCGCGGGACCGATCCGCCCAGCGACAGCTGCAGCAGCAGCCCCTTCTGCGAGGCGGCGTTGCTCATCAGGTCGCGGCAGTCGCGCAGCAGCCGGTGCAGGTCGAAGGCGCGCTCCTCCAGTTCCAGCTTGCCGGCCTCGATCTTCGAATAGTCCAGGATGTCGCCGATGATCGCCAGCAGCCCCCGCCCGGCCTCGCGCTGCAGTGAGACATACTGGCGCTGTTCCGGCGTCAGGTCGGTGCCCAGCAGCAGGTCGGCGAAGCCGATGACGCCGTTCAGCGGCGTGCGGATCTCGTGGCTCATCGAGGCCAGGAACTCCGACTTCACGCGGTTGGCCGCTTCGGCCTCCGCGCGGGCGGCGGACAGCTCCTCCTCCTGGCGCTTGCGCTCGGTCACGTCGCGGACGACGCCGACCACGACGAACGTGCCGTCGGCCCCAACCGTCGGGCGCATGCTGGATTCGACCCACAGGTAATGGCCGTCGCGGTGGCGCAGCCGGTGGGTGAAGGTGATGGGCGACGATCCCGGCCGCATCCCGGCGAAGGCCATCGCGGCGCTCTCCAGGTCGTCGGGGTGCAGCAGGTTGGCGGGGGCGCGTCCGACGAGGTCCGCCGGATCATGGCCCAGGATGTCGCGCACCGAGGGCGACAGGTAACGCACCGACCCGTCCGCCTGCATCTCCAGGATCATGTCGGTGGCGTTGTCGGCCAGCAGGCGGTAGCGCGCCTCGCTCTCCCCCAGCCGCTGCTCGGCGCCGTGATGGCGCTGCTCGCGCAGCAGCAGGCCGCCAAGGAACAGGGTGCCGAGCGGCACGATGGCGAGCATGGGCGCCGCCGTCCGCCCCGCCACCTGCAACGCCAGCTCCAGCGTGGGAAGCAATGCCAGCGTGGACAGCGACGCCAGCGTCAGGAGCAGGCCGAACAGCAGCAGCGGCAGCACCCCCAGCACGACGCGGCGCCGCGCCACCCAGGCGGAGAAGCCGACGCCGACCAGGAAGGACAGCGCGGCATTGGCGATCCCCGCCTCCATCCCGGCGCCGCCCAGGGAGAAGCGGTAGCCGGCGACGCTCGCCGCCGCCATCGCCGCGGAGACCGGCCCGCCGAACAGGGCGGCCAGCCCGATCAGCGGCGCCCGCGCATCGATGAAGATGCCCGGCCCGATATGGATCGGGTGGACCATGGAGAACAGGGCGGTCAGCGCCATCACCGCGCCGAAGACCACCTGCCGGGTCATCCGGCTCCAGCCGCCGGACCGCCGGATCAGGAAGGTATAGGCGAGAACGACGAAGGCGCTTGCCGCGATGTTCTCGGCAAGGTCGTAGGCCATCGAAGTAAAGTTGCCCAGCATCGCCCGGCCGTCGTCCCCACATCACCCCGATTACCTCTATACCACGGAAGGATGTCGCGAAACCGCTAACACCAAAGGGGTGGGATGTGACCTGAACGGGACAAATGCCGGGCGGAAGCCGGACGGCGGCGCTTCATACTTCTGCGTCGGGCTGGCGGTCGGGGGCCGCGGCGGCGAAGGCCGGCAGGGCGCGGCAGGTCTCGTCGATGCGCAGCAGGGTCGGATAGCCGTCCAGCGGGCAGGACAGCCGTCGGGCGTTCGCCATCTGCGGCACCAGCAGGATGTCGGCCAGACCGGGTTCGTCGCCATGGCAGAAGCGCCCGGTGCGTGGATCGCCGGCCAGCTGTGCCTCCAGCGCGGTCAGCCCGACAGCGATCCAATGGCGGTACCAGTCATCGACCTCCTCCTGGCCGTGGCCCATCGCCTTCAGCCGGCCCAGCACCCGCAGATTGTTCAGCGGATGGATGTCGCAGGCCACCGCCAGCGCCAGCGCCCGCACCCGCGCCCGGCCCAGCGGATCGGCCGGCAGCAGCGGCGGATTGGGGTGCGTCTCGTCCAGATACTCGATGATGGCGAGCGACTGGGTCAGCACATGGTGCCCGTCCGGCCCGTCGACCTCCAGCGCCGGCACCAGATGCTCCGGGTTCAGGTCGGCGAAGGGCGGCTTGGACTGCTCGCCCCGGCGCAGATGCACGAAGGCCTGATCCGGCGCCAGCCCCTTCAGATTCAGGGCGATGCGCACGCGGTAGGCGGCGGAGGATCGGAAGTAGGTGTGAAGTTTCACGGGGGGTGTGTCCTGTGAAGTGTCGCGGCGGGTGCCCCCTCCCCATCCCTCCCCCGCCCTCGGCCGGCCGAAGGCCGGTCCGATCGCGGGAGAGGGGGTAGGAGCTTTGCGGGAGTGCAGCGGCAGTCCCCTCTCCCGCGAAGCGGGGGAGGGTTAGGGAGGGGGCATCCGAAGCCGACACTCTATCAAAGCATCACAGCCCCAGATAAGCCTGCCGCACCCGCTCGTTGCTCAACAGCGCCGCACCGCTGTCGCTCAGCACGATCTCGCCGGTCTCGATCACATAGCCGCGGTCGGCGATGGCCAGAGCCGCGTGGGCGTTCTGCTCCACCAGCAGGATCGTCGTGCCCTCGCGCTTTAGCCGCTGCACGGCGTCGAAGATCTCCGCCACCAGCAGCGGCGCCAGCCCCATGCTGGGTTCGTCGAGCAGGAGCAGGCGCGGTTTCGCCATCAGCGCGCGGGCCAGCGCCACGATCTGCTGCTGGCCGCCCGACAGGGTGCCGGCGGGCTGGTCGCGCTTGACCTTCAGCACCGGGAACATCTCGTAGAGCCGCTCGATGTCGTCGTCGGGCTTGCCGCTGCCGCGGCGGAAGGCGCCGAGGCGGAGATTGTCCTCCACGCTCTGCGGGCCGAACAGCTGCCGCCCCTCCGGCACCTGCACCACCCCTTCGGCGACCCGGCGCGACGCCTTCATCCGGGTGATATCGCAGCCGTCGAAGGTGATGCGCCCGCTGCTGGCGGGGTGGACGCCGGACAGGGTGCGCAGCAGCGTCGTTTTGCCGGCCCCGTTGGCGCCGACCAGCGCCACCAGCTCGCCCTCCCGCACGGACAGGCTGGCCGATTTCAGTGCATGGATGCGGCCGTAATGGCTGTTGAGGCCCTCGATCTCCAGAAGCATTCGGGCCCTCCTTACGGTGCTGCGCCGAGATAGGCGGCGATGACGTCGGGGTTGGCCGCCACTTCCTGCGGGGTGCCCTCGGCCAGCATGCGGCCCTGGTTCAGCGCGGTGATCCGGTGCGAGATGCCCATCACCATCTTCATGTCGTGTTCCACCAGGATGATGGTGACGCCGGTCGCCGCGACGGTCTTGATGACCTCGTCGATCTCGCGGCTTTCGGTGGCGTTCAGGCCGGCCGCCGGCTCGTCCAGCAGAAGCAGCTTCGGCTCCGACGCCAGCGCGCGGGCGATCTCCAGCCGCTTCAGCGCGCCGTAGGGCATGGAGGCGGCGTCGGCGTCGATGTATTTCTCCAGCCCGACCTCGGTCATCAGCTGGGCGGCGCGGTCCTTCGCCTCGCGGTCCTTGCGCACCAGAGAGGGGAAGCGGAACAGCGCCGGCAGAAGCCGGGTGTTCAGGTGCAGGTGCCGCCCCACCATGACGTTCTCCAGCGCCGTCATGTTGAAGAAGATCTGCAGGTTCTGGAAGGTGCGCGACATGCCGCGGGCCGCCAGCTTGTAGGGCGCCATGCCCGACACGTCGGCCCCGTCGAACAGCACCCGGCCGCCCGACGGCTTGTAGACGCCGGTCACCAGGTTGAACAAAGTGGTCTTGCCAGCCCCGTTCGGCCCGATGATCGAATGGATGTCGCCGGCCGCGATGGTGAAGCTGAGGTCGCCGACGGCGAGCACGCCGCCGAACTCGCGGCTGAGATGCTCCACCTTCAGGATCGGCGGGCCGACGCGGCGGGCCTGGGCCGTGGTGTCGGCGGCGAGGTCGGTCGTGGTCAGCATGTTCATGCCCGCCTCCGCGCCGGGATCAGCGCCGCCAGGGTGGGAAGAAGGCCCTTCGGCATGAAGACCATCGTCGCCATCAGGATGCCGCCCAGCACGATCTGTTGGTAATCCTGGAAGACGGTCAGCGCCTGCGGCAGCAGGGTCAGCACCACCGCGCCGACGACCGCGCCGAAGGTCGAGGCCATGCCGCCGAACACCACCATGGTCACCAGCTCGATCGACTTGAAGAAGTCGGCCTTGGCCGGGGTGATCAGGCCGGTGTAGTGGGCGAACAGGCTGCCGGCCACGCTGGCGAACACCGCCGACAGCACGAAGACCAGCACCTTGAAGCGGGCGGTGTCGACGCCGACCACCTCGGCCGCCACCTCCGACCCATGGACGGCGCGCAGCGCCCGGCCCATCGGGCTGTCGATCAGGTTCAGCGACAGCCAGACGACGCCCAGCAGGAACACGCCGACCACCCAGTACCAGACCTTCTCTCCATACAGCTCGACGCCGAAGATTTTGAACGGCTCAACCATCATGCCGTCGGGACCGCCGGTCAGTCCGCTTTCGGTGCGCAGCACGATCGACACGATGATGCCGATGCCGAGAGTCGCCATCGCGAGATAGTGGCCCTTCAGCCGCAGGATCGGCTTGGCGACCAGGAAGGCCATCAGCCCGACGAAGGCGGCCCCGGCCAGCAGCGCCGCGACCGGCGGCCAGCCGTAGCTGCCGACCAGCACGCCCGACGCATAGGCGCCGATGCCGAAGAAGCCGGCATGGCCCAGGCTGATCTGCCCGGCATAGCCGATCAGCAGGTTCAGCCCGACGCAGACCACGGCGTTGAAGCCGGCCAGGATGGCGATGTCGAGATAGAAGTTGTTGGGCAGGAAGGCCGGCAGGACCGCGATCACCGCGCCCAGTGCCAGAAGCCCGGTCAGCCGCCCGTGAAGGAGTGCGTTCATCGGTTATCCGGTCCTTACACCCGTTCGGTGCCGCGCTTGCCGAACAGCCCGTTCGGCATGAAGAGAAGGACGGCCAGGATGATGACGAAGGCCACCGCATCCTTGTAGGCCGAGGAGATGTAGCCGGCGCCCAGCGATTCGGCGACGCCGACGATCAGCCCGCCGGCGACCGCGCCCGGCCCGTGGCCGAGGCCCCCCAGCACCGCGGCGGTGAAGCCCTTCAGCCCCAGCATGATGCCCATCTCGGTGTAGGAGAAGGTGATGGGGGCGACCACCGCGCCGCCGATGGCGCCCAGCGCCGCCGACAGCGCGAAGGAGGCGAGCACCACCCGCTTCACGTCGATGCCGACCAACTGTGCGGCCAGCCGGTTGTGCGAGGTGGCGAGGATCGCCTTGCCGGTCAGCGTCTTGTTGAAGAACAGGCCGATGGCGACGATCAGCACGCCGGCCGTGCCCACCACCCACAGCGACTGCGGCTGCATCGAGGCACCCAGGATCTGGATCGGCGTTTCGCCCGAGAAGGCGTCCAGCCGCTTGAAATCCTTGCCCCAGATCAGCTCGGCGATGCCGCGCAGGAAGATCGACGCGCCGATGGTGATGATGATGAGGGTGACGGTGGAGGCGTTGCGGGCGCGTTCGACCGCGAATTTCGCCACCAGCACGCCGACCAGCATGGCGCCGCCGCAGCCGATCAGGATCGCCAGCGGCAGCGGCACGCCCGACGCGGTCAGGGTGGCCGACGCCATGCCGCCGACCATGATGAACTCGCCCTGGGCGAAGTTGATGACATGGCTGGCGTTGTAGATGATCGAGAAGCCGAGCCCCGCCAGCGCATAGATCGCGCCGATGGTCAGCCCCGACAGCATGTATTGCAGCAGTTCCGCGAACATCGTTGGGTTCCTGATGTTCCTCTCCCGCGCACATCTCCCCCTCTCCCCCCGGGGAGAGGGTCGGGGTGAGGGGGACGCGTGGGGTGGATTGGCGGGAATGATCGCGGCATCACATTCTTGTGAGGCCACGCAATGCATCCCCCTCACCCTAACCCTCTCCCCGGGGGGAGAGGGGATATGGATCGGCGGTTTACTTCACCAGCGACCAGTCGCCCTGCTTCACCTCCACCATGTGGAAGGCGTCCAGCGTCAGGCCCATGTGGTCGGTCGGGCTCATGGTCACGGTGCCGCCGGTGCCGACATAGCCCTTGGTCTGCTCGATGGCGTCGCGCAGCTTGGCCTTGTCGGTGCCGCCGGCGCGCTTCACCGCGTCCAGCGCGATCATCAGGCCGTCATAGGCATGGCCGGCGAAGGTCGAGACCTCGGTGTTGAAGCTGTCCTCGTAGACCTTGGTGAACTCGGTCACGACCTTCTTCTGCGGATCGCTGTCGGGCAGCTGGGCGGCGACGACCAGGCCGGCGGCCGGCAGGCGGACACCCTCGGCGGCACCGCCGGCCAGCCGGATGAACTCCTTCGACGCGACACCGTGTGACTGGTAGAGCGGCAGCGAGATGCCGAGCTGGCGGTAGTTCTTGGTCACCACCGCCGGCCCCTGGCCCAGCCCGAACACCAGCACCGCCTGCGCCGCCGCGTTGTTCTTGATCTTGGTCAGCTGGGCGGTGACGTCGGTGTCCTTGGCGCCGTAGGTCTCGTCGGCGACCAGCTCGATCCCGCGCTCCTTGGCGACGGCCAGCGTCTGCTCGCGGCCCGACTTGCCGAAGCCCGAATCCTCGGACAGCAGCGCCAGCTTGGTCAGGCCGCGCTTCTTCATGTCCTCCATCACCTTTTCCGCGGCCATGCGGTCGGTGTGGGGGGTCTTGAACACCCACTTCTTCACCGGCTCCACGATCACCACCGCGCCGGCCAGCGAGATGAAGGGCACGCCGGCACGCTCCACCAGCGGAACCGCCGCCATGGTGGCCGCGGTCGTGGTGCCGCCGACGATCACATCGACGCCGTCGCTCTCGATCAGGCGCTTGGTGAAGGAGGCGGCCTTGTCGGCGGCGCCGCCGTCGTCATAGACGGTCAGCTTCACGGGACGGCCGTCGATGCCGCCGGCCTTGTTGATGCGGTCGGCATACAGCTCCAGCACCTTCTTCTCCGGATCGCCGAGGAAGGAGGCCGGGCCGGTGGCCGAGACGAAGGCGCCGACCTTGATCGGGTCCGCGGCCTGCGCCGCGCCGGACAGCAGGCCGGACACCGCCGTCATGGCGGTCATGGCGGTGAAGGCGATGGTGGCAAGCAGGCGTTTGCGCATGATGTCCTCCCTTGTGCTGCCCGCCTTGCCACCGGTCCGGGCGGCGGCCCGGTCCCGGTGCGGCGGGACGATTTGCATCACATAATGTTTCAAACGAAACCGTTTCGGAAGAAAAATTTCGGCTGGCCCGACCACAATCGAAGTACGGATGTTGCCGCCCGCCTCCCCTTCCCTTTGCGATCCCTCCGGTCCGGGCGCCGGGAATCGTCATTTCGTTTTATGACACAAATTTACTTTATGACGCCAACGTAGTGTATCACATTAATGATTGTCAAACGGAAAGTCCGGATTGCCTCCTATCGACGGCCGGCGCGCTTCCCGCTCCTGCCGTCCGCGCTGTCGTGGCACTGGCAGAACCGGGTCCGGGTTTCGTATACAACTCCGTCGCGCCGCCTCACTCCGTTCCACCCGCTTCGCCACCCTCATCGCAAGCCGTATCGACAAGGACGCCCCCACCGCATGGCCCGCCCGCGCCGCCCCGAAGACCTTGCCGCCCAGCTGACCGAAACGATCGCGCCGCGGGCGAAGTCGCTGATCATCACCGTCTATGGCGACGCGGTGCTGCCGCATGGCGGATCGCTGTGGCTGGGCAGCCTGATCGACCTGATGGGCCTGTTCGGGATGAGCGAGCGGATCATCCGGACCTCCGTCTTCCGGCTGTGCAAGGACGATTGGCTGACCAACACGCAGATCGGCCGGCGCAGCTTCTACCGCGTCACCGACAGCGGGAAAGAGCGCTTCGCCGCGGCCGAACGGCGGATCTACGCGCCGCTGGCCCGCGAATGGGACCGCGGCTGGGACCTGCTGATGGTGCCGCCCAATGCGCTGGACGCCGAGACGCGCGACGCCCTGCGGCGGGAGCTGACCTGGCAGGGTTTCGGCGCCGCGTCTGCCACCGTCTACGCCCACCCCAATTGCGACGAGGCGGCGATGCACCGGTCGCTGGCGGAACTGGGGGTGGCCGACAGGATCGTCCACATGAAGGCCAGCCTGGACCGGGCGGAGGGGTTCGGGGCTCTGCGCGATCTGGTGCGCGGCTGTTGGGATATCGATCAGCTGGAGCACGACTATACGGCGTTTCTGGATCACTTCCGTCCGGTCTGGGCCGCGGTCGATGCCGCCGACGCGCCGGACCCGGCAGCCTGCTTCGTCCTGCGCACGCTGATGATCCACGACTTCCGCCGCATCCTGCTGCGCGACCCGATGCTGCCGCCCGACCTGCTGCCGGCCGACTGGCCGGGCCAGGAATCGCGGATGCTGACCCGCAACCTCTACCGCCGGCTGGCCGGCCCGTCGGAAGCCTTCCTGATGCAGGCGGCGACCACCGCCAACGGTCCGCTTCCCGATGCGCAGCCGGCCTTCCACGGCCGTTTCGGCGGGCTGGAGAGCGTCGCCGCCGGCTGATGCCCGCCCTGCGACAATGGGCCTTGGGACCAATGGGTGAACAGCCGGGAACTTCATACAATTAATGCGAAAAGCGCGGTAAGATCCGGTGTTGCCGTTCGATCGGTCCATTCCGGGATATCGCCCATGCTGACCATCGTCTACCGCAGCGAGGCCATCGACCGGCTGCCCTACAGCGCGCTCGCCGACATCTGCCTGTTCAGCGCCCGCAAGAACCACGAATTGGGGGTGACCGGCTTCCTGGTCGAGTTCGACGGCATCTTCCTGCAGGTGCTGGAAGGCGAGGCGGAGGTGGTGCAGCGGCTTTACGCCCGCATCGCCGCCGACCCCCGCCACCGCGACGTCGAACTGCTCTTGTGCGAAAACTCCGCCGGGCAGCCCAACTTCGGCTTCTGGGCGATGAATTTCGGCCCGCTCGACACCCCGACCTTCTGGCAGGCGGTGTTCGGCTCCCCCGTCCGCATCGAGGAGTTCCGCCGCCGGTCGCACGATGCCGACTTCGCGCTGGACGTCCTCGCCCGCGCCTACATGCACGCCTGCATCCTGGCCGATGTCGATCCCGCCACCCGCGAGCTGGTGCAGGGCAACATCCCCTGCCTCGTGCCCGGCTGAAGACGGGCCGGCCGAGGTCCCGCAGCGGCGGAATTTCGATACCGTTTCATCGGCTAAAATCGGCTTTGCGAACGAATTGATCTGGATCAATTCGGCGCTTCCCTATGTCTTTTCTTCAAAATCAATGACTTGAACAAGCCCATCGACTCATTGACATGATACAGAAAATGTTGAGATGCGAGATTTTCCGTGTCATATAAAGACCACAGGGCGCCGATGGAAAAGTGAGCGCCCGCCGAATGTCCCGGAGGAAACGCCCCCATGTCCAAGGACTACACCCCCATCGCCAACACGATGGAGTTCCCCCCGCCACGCCGCAGCCGAACGTCTATCCGCTGTCCTGGGTGTCGCAGACCAAGAAGCTGGAAGAGGTCTATGCCGCGGCCCAGCGCGAGAACTGGGACCCGGCCAAGCTGCCCTGGGACAGCTTCGACGTGTCGCGCTACAGCTGGGAGGAGCGGGAGGCCATCGCCTATTGGTGGACCATCCTGTCGGTGTTCGACGCGTCGGCCCCGCCGGTCTTCGCCCATGCCCTGATCAAGACCTACGAGGTGCATGAGGAGGATCCCGTCCGCCGCTGCTTCTTCTCCGTTACCCGCGACGAGCAGAACCACGAGCAGATGTGCGGGCTGGCCATCACCAAGCTGCTGGAGGCCACCAGCCCGCTGACCTACGAGCCGAAGACCGACCTCGGCCGCCGGCTGCAGAAGAACGCCCACTGGCTGTACTACAATGGCGGGCGCTATTGGGACGGCTACAAGAAGGCGGTTCCGAAATACTCGCTGGCCGTGCTGTTCAGCTCCTTCCTGATGGGCGAGATCGCGGCGGCGACCATCTTCCACCAGATGGCGGCCGGCTGCACCGAGCCGGTGTTCAAGGAGGCCTTCCGCAACATCGGCCGCGACGAGGGCCGCCACATGGCGATCTGCATGTCGGTGATGGAGCGCGACTATCCCCATCTGGCGGTGGAGGACCGGTCGATCATCACCAAGCAGATCCGTGCCGGCTATCTGTTCCTGTCCGCCGTCCTGTTCGAGCCGCCGCCCCAGTTCTGGGACCTGCCCGACGACTTCATCGCCACCCAGCGCGAGGCCGAGGCCATCGCCCGCAACGCCGGCTTCCACATCCCGGACTACGAGGCGAAGAAGGAGAACTGGCGCAACGCCATGCTGAACCTGAAGGGCGTCTTGGACCGCTACAACATCCCCTTCCCGGCGATCCCCGAGGTCGGCATCACCGGCGAGGAAGTGCGCGACGTCGATATGGACGAGATCATTCCGGTGTTCTGAGGCGCTTCGTCAGAGCGCCGGCCCGATTGCCCCCACCCTAACCCTCCCCCGCTGGGCGGGGAGGGGACCGCTGCTGAACGCCGACAAAGCTCCTGTCCCCCTCCCCCGCCCAGCGGGGAGGGTCGGGGTGGGGGCAAGAGTCTCTCCGCAAAACCACCTCTCCCCAAGGATCCCCCCGGTGAGCCGCATCCGCCTCCACCCCTCCGGCCGCACGGTCGAGTGCCGTGACGGCGAGACCGTCCTGTCGGCGCTGGAACAGGCCGGCTACGCCCTGCCCAACAACTGCCGCGCCGGCGCCTGCGGCGAATGCAAGGTCAAGGTCCTGAGCGGCCAGTTCGACCAGGGCATGGTGCTGGACATGGCGCTGTCCCAGGGCGAGCGGAAGGACGGCTACGGCCTGATGTGCATGGCCAAGCCGATCTCCGAAGAGCTGGTGATCGAATACGGCACCGCCGACGCCCAGCCCAAGCTGTTCCCGCCGCGCGAGAACGTGCTGTTCATCGTCACCGACCGCATCCCGCGCACGCCGCGCATCGTGGAGCTGCGCCTGCGCCCGCTGGGCCAGCCGCTGCGCTACTGGCCGGGCCAGTATGTGATGCTGGGCGACGCTTCGGCCGGCGCGCCGCCGCGCTGCTACTCCATCGCCAACGCCCCCCGTCCGGACGGCGAGATCGTGCTGCAGGTGACGCGGGTCGACGGCGGCCCGACCAGCAACTGGATCCACGACACGCTGACCGTCGGCAGCATGGTGAAGCTGTCCGGCCCCTACGGCACCTTCATCGGCGACCCGTCGGTCGACAGCCCGGTGCTGTGCATGGCCGCCGGCTCCGGCCTCGCGCCCATCCTGGCGCTGACCGACGCGGCGCTGCGCCGCGGCTACCGTCCGCCGGTGACGCTGCTGTTCTCCGCCTGCACCCGCGCCGATGTCTACGAGCTGGGGCTTCTCAGCTACTGGCAGGCCAAATACCGCAACTTCAAGGTCAAGGTCACGCTGACGCGGGAAACCAGCCCGGATCACCTGACGGGCCGCATCCCCGCCATCCTGCCCGGCCTGTTCCCCGACCTGTCCGGCCACGCCATCTTCACCGCCGGCAGCCCCGCCTTCGTCGAAGCCTGCGTCGCCGCCGCCCGCGCGCTGGGCGCCAGGGACGACCAAATCCACAGCGAAGGCTACGTCTCGCAGCACATTCCGGAAACGCTGCCGGCCGACCGGCTGATGGCGGTGGGGTGACCGGGAGGCCGGACCCTCAAGCCCTGTGGACGCCGGCGATGAAGCCGTCGATCTCGCGGGTCAGGTCCTTCGACTGGCTGGCGAGCGCGGCGGCGGCGGCGAGCAGCTGGTCGGCCGCCGCACCGGTCTCGCCGGCACCCGCCCGGATGCTGCCCATGCCGCCGCTGACCTCCTGCGCCCCGTCGGCCGCCTGGATCACGCTGCGGGCGATCTCCTGCGTCGCCGCCGCCTGCTGATCCACCGCCGCCGCGATGCCCGACGCGATACGGCTGACCTGGGCGATGGTCTCGCTGATGCCATGGACGGCGGTCACCGCCTCATGCGTCGCGTCGCGGATGCCATTGATCTGGCCGACGATGTCCTCGGTGGCCTTGGCGGTCTGGTTGGCCAGGTTCTTCACCTCCGACGCGACGACGGCGAAGCCCTTTCCGGCCTCGCCAGCCCGCGCCGCCTCGATGGTGGCGTTCAGCGCCAGCAGGTTGGTCTGCCCGGCGATGGAGTTGATGAGCTCCACCACCGCACCGATCCGCTCCGCACTGTCCGCCAGGATGACGACCGCCTCGTCGGCCCGCTTGACGTCGGACACCGCGGCATCGGCGATGCGGGCGGACTCCGCCACCTGCCTGCCGATATCCTGGACCGAGGCGGACAGCTCCTCCGTCGCCGCGGCGGCGGTCTGCACATTGTCGGCGGCGGCGCTGGCGGAAGCCGCCACCTGCTCCGACCGGCCAAGGCTCTGGTCGGCGATGCCGGTCAGGGCGCGGGCGGTCGATTCGAGCTGCTGGGCGGAGGAGGCCAGCGCCCCGGTCAGGCCGCCGACGCGGGCTTCGAACGCCTTCTGCAAATCGGTCAGCGCAGCGGCGCGGGCCTCCTTGGCCTGCCAGTCGGCCTGCTGCTGGCGGGCGAGTTCCTTTGCCCGGACTAGCCCCTCCTTGAACACCTCGACAGCGCGGGCCATGCCGCCGGCTTCGTCGTCGCGGTCGGCGCCCGGCACCGTCGCCTCCAGGTCGCCGGCCGCCAGCCGGTCCATGGCCGCGGTGACCGCGGTGACCGGCCGGGCGATGCCGTCGCCGACCTTCCACGCCACCAGACAGCCCAGCGCGACGCAGCCCAGGCTGACCAGCACGGTCAGCAGGGTCAGCCGGTTGGCGTCGGCCATCACGCTGGATTGCGGCGCCGCCACCATGAAGGACCATGCGCCGTCCGCGCCGGAGAAACGAACCGGCGCCAGCCGCAGGTAATGGGGGGCGCCGGCCAGCGTGACGATGCCGTCGAACGCCCGTCCCTCGGCGACGGCGCGGCGGGCCGCCTCCGGCAGGTCGTCGGCGGCCTTCGACAGCTTGCCGTCGTCGGGATGGGCGACATAGAGGCCCGAACCGGTCAGCACCGCGGCGAAGCCGTCGCCATAGGGCTTCACCGAACGGACCACGTCGGTCAGGCCGGTCAGCGCCATGTCGACCCCGGTGACGCCGATCACGCGGCCCCCGCCGGCGATCCCATCCATCACCGGCGCCGCGGCGCTGGTCATCAGCCGCTTGGTGAAGTCGTCGAGATAGGGTTCGGTCAGCACCGGCTTCCGCGCCGCGGCGGCCGACTTGTAATATTCCTTCTCCTGCACGTCGGAGAAGGGATAGCCCTCGCTGTCGTCGGCCTGCACGCCCTGCGCGCCCGGCAGCCACAGCAGGCTCATCCGGCCGGTCTTGGGCAGGCCGAGGATCTCGGCGGAGCGGTCATGGTCGGCGAAGGCCGCGTCCCGGCCGTCGAACCCGTCGTCGGCCATGTCCACCCACACCCCGGCATAGAGCGGATTGGCTTCGGCGACGCGGCGCAGATAGCGGTTCACCGTTTCGCGCCGCGGGGTCCCGGTGGACCGTTCCACCTCCACCAGCGCCGCGGCGGCGCGGGCGGCGTCAAGCGCGGCGGAGATATCGGCGGCAACCCGCGCGCCATGGCGGTCCGCCATCTCGGCAGCCAGGGTCAGGGCGGCTTTGTGCCCGGCGTCGCGCGACAGGGTGAGCGACACCGCCGTCACCGCGGCGGCACCCGCCGCCAAGACCGCCGCCACGCCGATGATGATCTTCGTCCTGAACCGAGCCTTCATGCCGCACGCCTTCGTCCGGCCCGCCAAATGTTCGGGATTGAACCGTAAGGCGGCACCAAGTAGGGGGTAAGGAGCGGCACCTTATAATCGATAACGATGGGATGGCACATCAATTTTCGGGACTTATGGGTTGGCAGTTCAACCCCGGAACCGCTTCCGGACCGGCAGGCAATGTCACGACGGCGGGCGGATTGATTTTGCTGCAATCGCGAAAAAGGTGCCGGCAGGGCAAATCCACCCCCACCGGCACCTCGTTCCACACCCTTCAATTCGGCAGGGCGCCGGATTTCACGCCTCTGCCGGTTCCAATTCACGGACCGTCGTACCGCACCAGCTGCTGGTCGATGGCGCCGAACACGCTGGAGCCGGCCGCGTCGAACAGCTCGATCCGCACGCGGTCGCCGAAGCGCATGAAGGGGGTCTTCGGTGCGCCGTGCTCGATGGTCTCGATCATCCGCAACTCGGCAAGGCAGGAGTAGCCGACGCCGCCGGCCGCGACCGGCTTGCCGGGGCCGCCGTCCAGCTTGTTCGACACGGTGCCCGACCCGACGATGCTGCCGGCCGCCAGATGACGGGTCTTGGCGGCATGGGCGATCAGGGTGGGGAAGTCGAAGGTCATGTCCACCCCGGCATCCGGGCGGCCGAAGGGCTCGCCGTTCAGCGTCGTCACCAGCGGGCGGTGCAGCTTGCCGCCGTCCCAGGCGTCGCCCAGTTCGTCCGGCGTCACCGCGACGGGGGAGAAGCTGGAGGCCGGCTTGGACTGGAAGAAGCCGAAGCCCTTGCCCAGTTCCGCCGGGATCAGGTTGCGCAAGCTCACGTCGTTGACCAGCATCAGCAGCCGGATGTGGCCGCGCGCCGCCTCGGCCGAGACGCCCATCGGCACGTCGCCGGTGACGACGGCGATCTCCGCCTCGAAATCGACGCCCCAGGCCTCGGTCGCCGCCGGGATCGGGTCGGTCGGCGCCAGGAAGCCGTCGGAGCAGCCCTGATACATCAGCGGGTCGGTCCAGAAGCTGGGCGGCATCTCCGCCCCGCGCGCCTTGCGGACCAGCTCCACATGGTTGACGTAGGCCGACCCGTCCGCCCACTGGTAGGCGCGCGGCAGCGGCGAGGCCGCCTCGGCCGGGTCGAAGGGCTGGCCCGATGCCGGATCGGCGTTCAGCGCGCGATAGGCCTCTTCCAGCCTGGGCGCCAGCGCCGTCCAGTCGTCCAGCGCCGCCTGCAGCGTGCGGGAGATCTCCGGCACCGGGGTGGCGCGGGCCAGGTCGCGCGACACCACCACCAGGGTGCCGTCGCGCCCGCCCGCCTTCAAACTTGCCAGCTTCATTCGTCTCTTCCCTTCCTTGGAATTCAGCGTCCGGCGGCCTTGATCCCGGTATTCGGGTGGCCGCTCATTTCGCCTTCCAGCTGTCGGCGTAGCCGCCCCATTCGACGCCTTCCATCGCCGGATAGACATCCAGCGGGTCGCGGGTGTCGATCATCACGGCGACCTCGTCGGTCTCCTTGCGTTCGAACTTCTGCGCCACCTCGTAGGCCTTCGGGTGCGGCCCGTGCGGGAAGCCCGAGGGGTGATAGGTGACCATGCCGGGATGGATGTTGTCGCGCGAGAAGAACTGGCCGCGGTGATAGAACAGCACCTCGTCGAAATCCTCGTTCGAGTGATAGTAGGGCAGCTTCAGCGCCTCCGGGTCCGATTCGATGGGCCGCGGCACGAAGGTGCAGATGATGAAGCGCCCCGCGATCCAGGTGCTGTGCGCCGAGGGCGGCAGGTGGTAGCGGTGGCTCATCAGCGGCCGGATGTCGCGCCAGTTCAGCCGCACCGGCGCCAGATCGCCGTGCCAGCCCACCGCATCCAGCGGGTTGAACGGATAGGTCATGGCGCAGAGCTGCCCGCGCTTCTTCACCCGTACGAGCGTCTCGCGCTCATGCTTCTGCGCCTGGAAGGCGTCGTCCAGCGCCGGGACGTCCAGCACCGCCGGGTCGAAGATGGCGTGGGTGCCGACCAGCCCCTTGTGCGGCAGCTTGTAGGCGTCGCCGGTGGCCTCCACCATCAGCACCATCACCGCCTCGTCCGTCTCCAGCCGCCAGCAGGTGTTGCGCGGCAGCACGACATAGTCGCCCTCGCGCACCTCCAGATGGCCGTAGTCGCAGAACAGCTGGCCACCGCCCTGGTGGAAGAACAGCAAATCGTCGCCGTCGGCGTTGCGGACCAGATGGTCCATCTTCCCCTTGAAGCGCCACAGCCGCACCTGGGTCGCCCCGTTGCCCATCAGGGCGGGCGCCTCCAGCGGGCAGCCCGGCATGTGGTCCACATGGTTCAGGTCGAAGGCGCGCGGGCGCAGCGGCCCGTCGAAGCTGGTCCAGCCGGTCGGCGGGTGGGCATGGTGCATCTGGGTCGCCGGGCCGAAGAAGCCCTCGCGCCCCATTTCACGCTCGTAGGTGCCGGCGGGAAGCCGCACATGGGCCTGACGCGAGGCGGTGCCTTCGACCTTCGGAAACGAAATCCAGTTCTTCATGGCGCTTCCCCCGATAGTGCCGCCGGCCGTTTCCGCATCGGACGCCGGCAGGCTTGTTCCGTTGCCGCCATTTTAGTTTCGTTTGAAACTGTTGCAAGAGCCAAATTCCGGCGCAGGATGGGGGTATCTGCGATTCTTCTTACAGACGATGCCCGCCCATGCCGTCCGCCCGCCGCCCACGCCCCTCCTCGCCCGCATCATCATCCGGCACGGCGGACCTGCCGGCGCTGCACCTGACGCGCTTCCTGCCCTACCGGCTGTCGGTGCTGGCCAACACGGTCAGCCACACGCTGGCCAAGCTGTACGAGAAGCGGTTCGGCATCACCATCCCGGAATGGCGGATCATCGCCGTGCTGGGCGGCGGCGAGACGATGAGCGCCGGGGAGATCGCGCAGCGCACGGCAATGGACAAGGTGCAGGTCAGCCGCGCCATCAGCCGCATGCTCGACTCCGCGCTGATCCTGCGCGAATCGGGCGACACCGACCGGCGCAAGGCCCTGCTGACCCTGACGCCGAAGGCGCTGGCGATCTATGCGGAGATCGTGCCGATGGCCCTGACCTATGAGGAGGAGGTCACCGACGCCCTGTCGATCGACGAGCGGGCACAGCTCGACACCCTGTTGTCCAAGCTGCAGGCCCGCGCCGACCAACTGGCCGCCCGCCCGGCGCCGGTCGCGGCGCAGGCGGAGCCGGTGGAGGAGTAAGGAGCCGCTCAGCCCCCTTCACCTTGTGCAGCGGCTGGCTGGTGCCGGCATCGACGCGGCCGCGGCCGGGCTCCTCCGCCTCCAGCGGCGCACAGGCGACCATGGTGGCGAGCGAGCGGCGGGCGAGGCGCTGATACTCGTCGGTCCCCTCCGACTTCCAGGCGATCTCGTCGGGCCGCAGGTCGCGCATCACCTTGGCCGGCAGGCCGGCCGCCAGCGTGCGCGGCGGCACGACGAAGCCCGCCTTGACGAAGGCCATGGCGGCGACGATGGATTCCTCGCCGATCTCCGCCCCGTCCATCACCACCACATTCATGCCGACCAGCGCGTTGCGGCGGACGATGCAGCCGTGCAGCACCGCGCCATGGCCGACATGCCCGTCCTCCTCGACGATGGCGTCATGGCCGGGGAAGGCATGCAGGGTGCAGTTGTCCTGCACGTTGCTGCCCCGCTGCAGCAGGACCCTGCCGAAATCGCCGCGCAGGCTGGCGCAGGGGCCGACATAGCAGTTCGGCCCCACCACCACGTCGCCGATCAGCACGGCGGAGGGATGGACGAAGGCGGTCGGGTCGATGACGGGGATCACGCCGTCGATGGCGTAGACGGTCGGGCGCGGCAAGGTGGGAGTGATGGTGGCAGCGGTCATGGTCGGCGTTCCTCGGTGTCTCTATCCGGTCTTTTGCCGCAAGGCTACACCGCCGCACCCTGTACGCGATACCGATTTTCCGTCATAGTAGCTTTCCCTGTATCGCGTCCAAATCGGTCGCGCTGAAGGCTTGATTGGTATCAAATGAAACTGTATCGTTGGCAACCATAACGATTCGGCACAAGCCGGCGCATCCGGCCATGGTTCTGGCGATCTTTGTTTCCGGGGAGGAAACGCCCAATGCATGCGACCTTCAGCTATCCGAAATACAGCTTCATCCCATCGGAGGAACAGCGCACCGGCACCGTCCGGCGTCATCCGGTGGTGGTCATCGGCGCCGGCCCGGTCGGGCTGACCGCGGCACTCGACTTCGCGCTGAAAGGCGTGCCGGTGGTGGTGCTGGACGCCGAGGATACCGTCAGCGTCGGCAGCCGCGCCGTCTGCTATGCCAAGCGGGCGCTGGAGGTGTGGGACCGGCTGGGCGTCGGCCAGCGCATGATCGACAAGGGTGTCGTCTGGAAGATCGGCAAGGTCTTCAACGGCGACCGCATGGTCTACCAGTTCGACCTGCTGCCGGAGCCGGACCACAAGATCCCCGCCTTCATCAACCTCCAGCAATATTACCTGGAGGATTTCCTGGTCACGCAAGCCCGCAGGAGCGACCTGATAGACCTGCGCTGGCTCTCCCGCGTCATCTCCGCCAAGCAGGAGGACGACCATGTCGTGCTGCAGGTGGAAACGCCCGACGGCGTCCATGCGGTGGAGGCCGATTGGGTCATCGCCTGCGACGGCGCCAAGTCGTCGGTGCGCAAGATGCTGGGGCTGGAGTTCCAGGGAGAGGTGTTCAAGGACCGCTTCCTGATCGCCGACGTGGTGATGAAGGCGGATTTCCCGGCCGAACGCTGGTTCTGGTTCGACCCGCCCTTCCACCGCAAGCAGTCGGCGCTGCTGCACATGCAGCCCGACAATGTCTGGCGCCTGGATTTCCAGCTGGGCTGGGACGCCGACCCGGAGGAGGAGAAGAAGCCGGAGCGCGTCATCCCCCGCGTCCAGGCGATGCTGGGCGCCGACACGCCGTTCGAACTGGAATGGGTGTCGGTCTACACCTTCCAGTGCCGCCGGCTGGAGCGGTTCCGCCATGGCCGCATCCTGTTCGCCGGCGATTCGGCCCATCAGGTCTCGCCCTTCGGCGCGCGCGGCGCCAACAGCGGCGTGCCGGACGCCGACAATCTGGTGTGGAAGCTGGCGCTGGTGCTGGACGGCAAGGCACCGGAGTCGCTGCTGGACAGCTACAGCGACGAACGGGTGGCGGCGGCGAAGGAGAATATCCTGAACTCCACCCGCTCCACCGACTTCATCACGCCGAAGAGCGAGATGAGCCGCGTCTTCCGCGACGCCGTGCTGGAACTGGCGGTCGACCAGCCCTTCGCCCGCTCGCTGGTCAATTCCGGCCGTCTGTCCACCCCGACCACCTACAGCGACAGTCCGCTGAACACGCCGGATACCGACGCCTTCGCCGGGCGGATGGTGCCGGGGGCGCCGGCCACCGATGCGCCGGTGGAGCGCGACGGCCAGCCCGGCTGGCTGATGGAGGCGCTGGACGGCCGCTTCACCGTGCTCTACGCCGCGGGTGACGGACCGGTCCCGGCCGAGGTGGCGGAAGCGCTGGACGGTCTCGCCGCCGGGCCGCTGCCGCTCGCCTGGCATGCGGTGACCGAGCGCCGCCGCGGCATCGCCGGGGAACTGGTGGACAGCGCCGGCCGCCTGCGCGAGCGCTACGACCTGACGCCGGGCAGCGTCTATCTGATCCGCCCCGACCAGCACATCGCCGCCCGCTGGCGCCGCTTCGACGCCGCGGCCCTGTCCGCCGCGCTGGCCCGCGCCACCGGCCGCTGACATACGAACTCGTGGAGCCCACCCATGGCCAAACTGATGACCGAGCAGCGCTTCGCCAGCCCGGACGACGTCTACCAGCTGCTGATCGACAGCCACCGCGACCTGACCCCCGACCAGAGCACCCGCCTGAACGCCAAGCTGATCCTGCTGCTCGCCAACCACATCGGCGACGCCGAGGTTCTGGCCGAGGCGTTGCGGGTGGCGCGGCAGGGGGTGGAGTAGGATAGAGTTCCCCCTCCCTCCCACGGCTTCGGATCGGCCTTCGGCCGACCGAGGGCAGGAGAGGGGAGTTTGCGACGCAGCGGCAGTCCCCTCTCCCTCGAAGAGTGGGAGGGTTAGGGAGGGGGCATCGTCAGCCGACACCCCGGCACCTCCCCCACTGACGCCAAGCCCAAGATGGCGTACAAAAGGCGCAAGCCCCCTCTTGCGGAGACTGCGCCCACCATGACCCTGCGCCGCCTGATCGCCCTGCTGTTCATGCTGTCGTGGTGCGGACCGGCGCTTGCCGAAGGGCTGGTGCAGACGCCGCTGTCGATCCCCGCGCGCTTCCCCGACGGCAGTTCCGCCACGCTGGAGGCGATGCTGCTGCGGCCGGACGGCCCCGGTCCCTATCCCATCGCGATCATCAGCCACGGCACCCCGCGCGACCCGGCGGAACGGGCGCAGATGACGCCGTTGCGCTATCTGCCGGAAGCCCGCGAATTCGCCCGGCGCGGCTGGGCGACGGTGGCGGTGATGCGGCGCGGCTATGGCGGGTCGGACGGCCCCTACAGCGAATCGACCGGCGCCTGCAACAACCCCGACTACCTGCATTCCGCCCGGCAGAGCGCCGAGGATCTGCGCCAGGCCGTCCGCTATGTGGCGGCCCAGCCCTATGCCGATCCCGGCCGCGTCATCGCGGTGGGCGTGTCCGCCGGCGGGCTTGCCAGCATCGCGCTCAGCGCCGACCCGCCGCCGGGGCTTAAGGCGGCGATCAGCTTCGCCGGTGGGCGCGGCTCCATCGCCGACAACGAGGTCTGCCGGGAGGAGCGGCTGGTCGCCGCCTTCGGCACGCTGGGCCGCAGTTCGCGCGTGCCGACCCTGTGGATCTATGCGGAGAACGACCTGTTCTTCGGCCCCGACCTCGCCCGCCGCCTGTGGGAGGCCTTCACCCATGAGGGCGGCCGGGGCGAGTTCGTCGCCGCACCGCCGCACGGCAAGGACGGGCATTCCTTCTTCAGCGCGGCGATTGCGGAATGGACACCGATGGTCGACGACTTCCTGGCGCAGAACGGGCTGGTCCCGCGCCGGACGCCGATCGCGCTGGCCCTGCCGGCTCTGCCGCCGCCGCCCGAACTGTCCGCCGCGAACCGGGCCAAGTTCCCCGCCTATGTCGCGGCCGGCGGCAACAAGGCCTTCGCCGTGTCGCCCGACGGCGCCTTCGGCTGGAAATCCGGCCTGCGCAGCCTGGAGGCGGCACAGGAGGGCGCGCTGGAGACCTGCGCGAAGCACACCCGCCAAAGCTGCCGCATCGCCTACCTGAACGACCGGCCGGCCGGTGCCGGCGCCGACATGGACGCGGCGGCGCCGGAGGGGCCGCGCGGCACCCCCGTCAGGCTGGAGCCGCCGCCCGAACTGTCCGACGCCAACCGGCCGAAGTTCAACGCCTATCTCGAAGCCGCCGGCCGCAAGGCCTTCGCGGTGTCGCGGGACGGCGCCTTCGGCTGGAAGTCCGGCATGGCCAGCGAGGACGCTGCCCGCCGCGGCGCCCTGGACAACTGCGCCAAATACACCCGCCACACCTGCTATGTGGTGATCGTCGACGACCGGCCGCTGCGGTAATGCTCGAGCGATTGTGCCCCTCCCCAACCCTCCCCCGCCTTTGGCGGTGGAGGGGGCAATCGCACCACGACACCTGCGCGACACCCGCGCCCCCAAAGAAAAAAGGCCCGTCCGGCATCCCGGACGGGCCTTTTCCGTAAGGTCACCCCGCGTCAGCGCGGAGCCAGCACCATGACCATCTGGCGGCCTTCGAGCTTCGGCATCTGCTCGACCTTCGCCAGTTCGTCCAGCTCGTCGCGGACGCGGACCAGCACGTTCATACCCAGATCCTGGTGCGCCATTTCGCGGCCGCGGAAGCGCATGGTCACCTTGACCTTGTCGCCTTCCTCGAGGAAACGGCGCGCCGAGCGCATCTTCACGTCGTAATCGTTGTCATCGATGTTCGGCCGGAGCTTGATCTCCTTGACCTCGATGATCTTCTGCTTCTTGCGGGCTTCGTTGGCCTTCTTCTGCGCCTCGTACTTGAACTTGCCATAGTCGAGGATCTTGCAGACAGGCGGCTCCGCCTGAGGAGCGACCTCGACCAGATCGAGGCCGGCGTCCTCGGCAGCCAGCAAAGCATCGCGCAACGAAACGACGCCGATCATCTCGCCGTCGGCGCCAACGAGACGAACGGAACGAGCCGTAATCTCCCGGTTAACCCGCGGTCCATCGCGGGTCGGGGCGGCTTCGGACGGGATCCTGGCTATGGACGCTTCTCCATGGTCTGAAACCGCGCGGAAGCCGGCTGTCCAGAGGAGCAGCCGGCGGCGTCGCGCGGTCGGTTAAAACGGCGAATCGGTCACGACATCGCCTGCAGGCGATCTCGCTTCCTCAACCAGTTTATTCACCGCCGCGTCGAGGGCAAGAATTTCCTGATCCTTGCCGCCCAGCACGCGGAGCGCGACCGTCCGCTCATCCGCCTCGCGCTTTCCGACAACCAGCATCAGGGGGACCTTCTGCAGGCTGTGCTCGCGGACCTTCAGGTTGATCTTCTCGTTGCGGGTGTCGAGTTCGACGCGCAGCCCCTTGCGCTTCAACAGCTTGGCCACTTCCTCGGCATAACCGTCGGCCTCGCTGGTGATGGTGGCGACGGTCACCTGGACCGGGGCCAGCCACAGCGGGAACTTGCCGGCGTAATGCTCGATCAGCATGCCGATGAAGCGCTCCATCGACCCCAGGATCGCCCGGTGCAGCATGATCGGCCGGTGGCGCGCGCCATCCTCGCCGATATAGCTGGCATCGAGTCGCTCCGGCAGGTTGGGATCGTACTGCAGCGTGCCGCACTGCCAGGTCCGGCCGATGGCATCGGTCAGGTGGAACTCCACCTTCGGGCCGTAGAAGGCGCCCTCGCCCGGCAGTTCCTCATACTCCAGCCCGGCGTCGCGCAGAGCCTGGGCCAGCGCACCCTCCGCGCGGTCCCACAGCTCGTCGGCGCCGGTGCGGACGTCCGGACGCAGGGCCAGCTTCACCGAGATCTTGTCGAAGCCCAGGTCCCGGTAGACGCCGAGCTGCAGCTTGAAATACTCGGCCGCCTCGCTCTGCACCTGATCCTCGGTGCAGAAGATGTGGGCGTCGTCCTGGGTGAAGGCACGGACGCGCATGATGCCGTGCAAGGCGCCCGACGGCTCGTTGCGGTGGCAGGCGCCGAACTCCGCCATGCGGATCGGCAGGTCGCGGTAGGAGCGCAGGCCGTGGCGGAAGATCTGGACATGGCCGGGGCAGTTCATCGGCTTGATGCCCAGCAGCTTCTCGCCGCCGTCGGCCTCCACCTTGAACATGTTGTCGCCATACATGTCCCAGTGGCCCGACGCCTTGAACAGCGAGCTGTCGATCAGCTGCGGCGTCTTGACCTCGACATAGCCGGCACCCTTCAGCTTGGTGCGGATGTAGGTTTCCAGCGTCTGGTAGAGCGTCCAGCCCTTCGGATGCCAGAAGACCGAGCCGACCGCCTCTTCCTGCACATGGAACAGGTCCAGTTCCTTGCCCAGCTTGCGGTGGTCGCGCTTCTCCGCCTCCTCGATCTGGTGCAGGTAGGCCTTCAGCTCCTTCTCGTCGCGCCAGGCGGTGCCGTAGATGCGCTGGAGCATGGGATTGCGGCTGTCGCCGCGCCAATAGGCGCCGGCCACCTTCATCAGCTTGAAGCCCTGCCCGACCTTGCCGGTGGTCATGGCGTGGGGCCCGCGGCACAGATCCAGCCAGTCGCCCTGGCGGTAGATCGACACCGGCTCGCCCTGCGGGATCGCCTCGATCAGCTCGGCCTTGTAATGCTCGCCGAGCTTCTTGAAGTAGGCGACCGCCTCGTCGCGGTCCCAGACCTCGCGCACGATCGGGATGTCGGCCCCGACGATCTCGCGCATCTTCGCCTCGATCTTCTCCAGATCCTCGGGCGTGAACGGCTCGTCGCGCGCGAAGTCATAGTAGAAGCCGGTGGCGATCGACGGGCCGATCGTGACCTGCGTGCCGGGATACAGCTTCTGCACCGCGTCGGCCAGCACATGGGCGGCGTCGTGGCGGATGACCTCGAGGGCGTCGGCGTGGTTGCGCGTGACGATCTCGATCTTGGCGTTGGTAGTGACGGTGGTGGTGAGGTCCTTCACCGTGCCGTCGATCTTGACGGCAAGCGCATCTTTGGCAAGGCGCGAGCCGATGGACTGGGCAATCTCAAGCCCCGTCACCGGCCGGTCGAACTCCCGCACGCTGCCGTCGGGCAGCGTGATGGCGATGTTGGACGTCACCGAAGTCACCATTTCACTAGTGTTGGTCTCACCCGGATCGGGTGCCCGGACTTGGCCGGGAACGCGAAATTTCCATCGCCGCGTGGGGGAATGTCAAGCGCGGTGGCGGAAATCAAGGGGAGCGCGGCTCAAGCACTTGCCCCCACCCTAACCCTCCCCCGCTGGGCGGGGAGGGAATTGGCGCTGATGCAGGAAGGCAGCGGCAGTCCCTCCCCGCCCAGCGGGGGAGGATAGGTGGGGGTCTAACGCCCTCTCACTCCGGCTTCCGGCTCAGCCGCGGTTCGCCGAACAGGTAGCCCTGACCGAAGTCGAAGCCGGTGTCGAGCACCTCGACCAGCTGGTTCTCTGTCTCGATCTTCTCGACGATCAGGTCGATGCCGTCGGCGGCGCAGCGGCGGCGCAACTCGCGGATCCGCTCGGCATTGGCGGGATCCAGCACCAACGCGCGGTCCAGCTTGATGCAGCGGAACTCGTGGCGCAGCAGCCGGTCGATGTCGATGCCGAGGTCCGTCACCTGATCCATGGAGAAGCGGAAGCCCAGCCGCGCCAGCTGCGACAGGATGCCCATCGTCACCGCCCCGCCGGCATTCAGGGCATGCTGGCTCAACTCGAACACCAGCTTCGGCACCAGGGCATGGTTTTGCGCCATCATGTTCAGGAACTGGCGCATGAATTCCGCGTCGGCCAGCGTCGCGGCGGAGATGTTGGCGAAGAAGCCGATGGCGTGCTGGCGCCGCTCCGTCTCGCGGATCAGCTGGACGCAGCGGACCAGCTGGAGATTGTCGATGGTGGCGATCAGCCCCTCGCGCTCGGCGATGTCGAGATAGCGGTCGGGCATGATCTGCTGCCCGTCGGCGGACCGCACGCGCGAGAACACTTCGTAGAAGCGGTGCTTGCGCTGGGGCAGGCTGACGATCGGCTGCAGGTAGACGTCGATGCGGTCGGCTTTCAGCGCGTCGCGCACCGCCTCCAGCACCGCGGCGTCGTCCAGCGGAGCGGCGGAGGGCGGGGCCGGCTGCGGGACGGGCGACGGCACGGCGGCCGGACGCCGGTCACCACTGGGTGCCGGCGGGCGGGGAGCGCGCCGTTCGGTCAGGCGGGCGACCAGCGACTGCAGGAGCTTCACCTCCTGCATCACCGCATCGTAGCGCACGCTGCTTTCCGGCGCGGCGCCATGATCCGATGCAAGGCGCTGCTCCAGCAGATGGGCCAGCTCCTCCACCCGGTCGTTCAGGCGGGCGATGCGGCGGGCGGCCTTGCGCTCGCGCTCCAGCCGCGTCACCACGTCATGGACCAGCGCCCCGGCCAGCACCACCAGCGCGCCGGCCATCCATGCCACCAGCGGATCGGCCTCCGGCCGCAACGCCCACAGGGCGGCACCGGCCGAAATCCCGGCGATCAGATAAGCCAGCGCATAGACGAGGTGCGTCAGCAGGGTCATCGCAGGAACCACGGTGGTGGAAACGGCAGTGCCGGGTCGGAAATCGGCGGTCAGAGCCTTCACAGAATGCGGAACCTTTGACACGGGCATGTCTCCGGACCGGACAGGCATCCTCACTGTCGGGATACCCGCTTGACGATCCGTTAATGCTACGCCGCCGCCGGTTCCGCCCTGCGCGGGATCAACGGTGGTCCGCCCCCACCGCCTCGGCGACCGACCGGAAGCCGTCGCGGCGCAGCAGCTCCGCCAGTTCGCGGCGGATGCGGTGGACCACCGCCGGCCCGGCATAGACCATCGCCGAATAGAGCTGAACCAGCGAGGCGCCGGCCCGGATCTTGGCATAGGCGTCCTCGCCCGTCGCCACGCCGCCCACCCCGACGATCGGCAGCTTGCCACCGGTCAGCGCATAGATCTCGCGCAGGACGGAGGTGGACGGTTCGAACAGCGGGGCGCCGGACAGGCCGCCGGCCTCGCTGCGCATCGCCGCCGGGATGCCGTCGGGCCGGGCGATGGTGGTGTTGGAGACGATCAGCCCGTCGATGCCGGAGTCCAGCGCCACCGCAGCGATGTCGCTCTTGTCCTCCACCGTCAGGTCGGGCGCGATCTTCAGCAGCAGCGGCGGATTGCGGGTCAGGCCGCAGGCCGCCCGCGCCTCCAGCACCCGTTCCAGCAGGGCGCGCAGCGGATCGCGGCCCTGCAGAGCGCGCAGGCCCGGCGTGTTGGGGGAGGAGACGTTGACGACCAGATAGTCGGCCAGCGGCGCCAGCCGGCGCACGCCGATCACGTAATCGTCGGCGGCGTCCGCTGTGTCCTTGTTCTTGCCCAGGTTGGCGCCGACGATGCCGGGCGCACGCCTGGACGCCGCGCGGCGACGCTCCAGCCGCTGGGCGAAGGCTTCCAGCCCCTCGTTGTTGAAGCCCATGCGGTTGATGACCGCCCGCTGCTCCACCAGCCGGAACAGGCGGGGGCGCGGATTGCCGGGCTGCGGGCGCGGGGTGACGCTGCCGGGCTCGACGAAGCCGAAGCCGAGGTTCAGCATGGCGTCCACCACCTCGGCATTCTTGTCGAAGCCGGCGGCCAGCCCGACCGGGTTGGCGAAGTCCAGCCCCCAGACGCGGGTGTGCAGCGCCGGTTCGTCCTTGCCACGGGCCGGCGGGACCAGCCCGGTCTTCAGCGCCTTGATGGTCAGGCCATGAGCGGTCTCGGGGTCGAAGCGGAACAGCAGCGGCCCGGCAAGCGGATAGAGGTCGATCACGGAACGAGGTCCTGGAGGGTGAAGGGAAAGCCGGCCGGGAAGACGTGGCGCCCGTCCGGCCCCAGCGGCAGCGGGTCGACCCGCAGCACGGCATCCACCGGCAGCAGTCCGTAAAGGTGGGGGAACAGCTGTCCGCCGCGCGACGGCTCCCAGCGCAGGGCGGCGCCCAGCCGGTCGGCATCCACCGTCAGCAGCAGCAGGCCGTCCTGGCCGGCACGGTGCTTGGCGGCGCTCTCCACCACCTGACCGGCGGTGGAGAAATGGATGAAGCCGTCCTGGACATCCTGCGACGAACCCGGGTAGCTGCCGGCCGGGCGGGCGGCGTCCCACTCGTCCGCACGGCACATGTGGTGGATGATTCGGTCGGTCATGATGGTCGGACACTATCCTAAGGCGCGGCTACCGGCCAGACACATCAAAGCCGCAGGGTCCTGGCCACAACGCAAGATCGACTCCCGAATGCAATTCCGCACGCGTCGCGCGTTGCATTTTGCAAAGCACACTCGAAACTATTCGGCATTTTGCGGGTATTTTTGAGTTTCCACGGCTTTCGTTCCTGCCGAAACGGCGGGCCGTCCCGCGCAACCCCTGCGATTCCAGGCTCCGGAGCCACCTATACGGGTTGGCACCGCTTTTGCTGTGACGGAAACAAGCCAACGGAGGACCCGCCATGAACGCGATTTCCATGAGCCTGATGAAGAAGACCCACTCCTGCGACACGGACCTGGGCGCCTCGGTCACCGCCATGGGCGCGCTGTGCGAGCCGGGTCAGACCGCGGTCCCGCTGAAGCCGAGCGCCACCATGCTGGCGGCCGGCGCGCGGGCCGGCGGCGTGTCGGTCGAGGTTGCCTGGAAGATCTACCAGGCGATGATCCACCACGCCGACTGAGCCGCCCCGCCCGTCACGGCCGTCAGCGGTCAGCGCCGTCCGCCCTCGAACGGCATGAAGCCCGAATCGAGCTTGGTCTCGATCCGCAGCAGATGGTCGGTCAGGCGCTGCTCGACGTCCTTGAGGGTCGCGAAGGAGACATAGGTCTTCGCGACCTCCAGCTTGTATGCGGCAAGGCTCTCGCGCACCTGCGCCTGGGCCTCCTCCGCCCGGGCGCGCAGATCGTCCAGCGCGCTGTCGGCATCCTTGCGCACCCGCGCGATCAGCCAGAACAGCCCGCCCATCGCCGGCAGTTCGACCGCAGTGATCCACCAGGCGAGATCCAGGCCCGTGGTCAGGGTATCGTGCATCGGGGTCTCCTTATCGCAGGTTGGTGAAACGACTCAAAGCTCCCAATCCGACGGCGCCACCACCGTGCCGGTACCCCGCCAGTCGGGGCGGCGTTCGGGGCGGGCCGCCGGCTCTTCGAAGCGGAAGGGTTCGGCGCCGAGGCAGCCGGCCACCGCGTCCAGACCGTCGTCAGGCCCGCGATAGCGGCCATCAGGGCGCCAGTCGCGCATTTCCCGGATCAGCGGCGTTTCCCACACCGACCGGTGAGCCAGCAGGCGGCGGTCGGCCATCAGGGCGTCGAAGGCCTCCATGATGCGCTCGGCCTTGGGCTTGCGGCTGGTATGCTCGACCACGCCGACGGCCAGCCGGTCATGGCGCAGCCGTTTGCGCAGGATGCCGGGCAGGAAGCGGCCGATGCCGTTGATCTCGATGTGGATCGACGACAGGTGGTTGTCGGCGAGAAAGCGGGAGATCTGCCCGCATTGCTGGTCGGCCTCCGTCTCTTCCGACCGGGGATCGACCGCCAGATACCGCACCCGGTGCAGGTAGAAGCGGTTGTCGGCGCCGCCGAAGACCACGGCGACGACGCTGCCGTCGCCCCCCTTGGTCTTGCCGTCCGCCGCCAGCCGGGCGAAGGCCGGATCCCACCAGCAGGAGGCGGAGACCATCCGCACCCCGTCCAGCGTCAGCACCGCGCGGCCCAAAGCCTCGCGGTACACCAGTTCCGCGTCGTAGCGGCCGAGCTTTTCGACATCCAGCATACCGTCGGCGGCGCTGACCGGGCGCAGCAGCATCTGGCTGGTGAACTTGTTGGGGCCGGTCGATTTGCGGATGCGGGCGACATGCGCCTCGCCGAAGCGCTCCTTCCAGGTGTAGCTGCGGCGGCCGTCGGCATCCTCGGTATAGACCGGCAGGACCAGCCGCTCGAACCCGTCCAGGAAGGGCGGGCTGCCGTCGTCGGTCTCCTCGGCATAGAGGCTGTCCTGCGCATGCGGCGTGCCGACATAGAGCTGCGCCCCGCCCGGCACCAGCACATATTCCAGTTCCGACAGGCGCTCGCGCAGCGCCGCGCGCTTCACCGCCGTGTCGGCGTTGCGCGGCACCTCCACATCGTCGCAGATCACCACGTCGGCGCGGCTGCCGGTGATGTTGCCGCCGATGCCGGCCGCCGCCATCGACGGGTCGCGCAGTTCCATCGGCCGCACCACCGTGAACTGGTCGGCCGCCCACTGGTCGCGCTCCTGGCCGGCGGCTTCAGGTGGGCGCAGCCGGGATGGCGTTCCAGGATGCGCTTGACGTTGCGCACCATCTTCATCGCCAGCCGCATGTCGGCGGCCAGAACCAGCAGCCGGCGGTTGGGATCGCGCAGCAGAAGCCAGGCCGCGAACAGCCCGACCAGCGTCGATTTGCCCGACCCGCGGAAGGCCATCAGCAACATGCGCCGGTTCTGCCCGGCCATGCAGTCCTCCAGCCAGCGCGCCATCCGCGCATGGTGGGCGGGGGTCTTCAGCTCCACCATGTCGTTCCAGCCCTTAACGAAGGCGCGAAAGCTGTCGTCCTTCGCCGCCGTCATGGATTGCGCCCCAGGATGTGCCAGCCGGCGCCGTTGGACATCACCGTCACCGCATGGCCCTGCGCGGCCAGCGCGATGGCCTCGCTGTCCGGCCCGCCGCCGCCGGCCTGGGTGACGGTGACGCGGTTGCCGCCGGTGTCGGATTTCTTGATGGTCACAGTCCGTCCCACCGCATGCGGGGCCGACGGCGCCGGCAGCCGCACCTCCACCGCTCCGTTCCAGGCGCTGACCAGATAGAGCTGCTGGTTCAGGTCCGGCTCGAACAGGCCGGGGGTGTCGTGATAGTGGGCGTTGCCGGGCTGGCTGTTGCCGGCGACGATCCACCAGCCGGCCCCGTTCGACACCAGCGTCGCGAAGTCGTAACGGTTGCCGAGCGACAGCACCCGCCCATCCGGCCCCGGCCCGCCGGTCTCCGTCACCGTCAGCCGGTTGGTCGAGGCATCGGTGCGCTTGATCGTCAGCGCATGGCCGTTGGCGGCCTCGGCCTTGGGTAGACGCAACTCCACCGGCCCGCCATAGGCGCTGACCAGATAGACCGAACTCGTCAGGTCGAGCGCCACCACCCCGCCATTGACCGGCTCCACATAGTCGGTGTCGTAGCGCAGGGCCTCCACCACCAGTTCGGTGATGCGGCTGCGCTGAAGCCGGTTCTTCTCCGGATAGCCGGCATTGACCGCCGTGTACTGCCCGCCCGACCGGTCGAGGATCGCCGGCCCGGCGGCGGCGGAGAACAGGTTGACGACCGCCGTCTCCACCGACCCGGCATCCAGTTGCAGGTTCGGCAGCGCGCCCAGCGACTCGGCGTAGAAATTGACGATCAGCGTCTTGTCGGTCACGGCGCCGACGCGGAAGCAGGCCTCCGCCTGCGGCCACAGGTTGGCCTCGCAGTCGAAGAAGGCGTTGTTGTAGCGCCCCTGCTCCACGAAGAATCCGCAGCCGGTCATCGGCGCCGACAGCGAATAGACCCGCACGGCGTGGAAGCGGTTGGCGTTCGGCGTGTCGCCCGCCCCCGTCCGCGTCAGCCACACCCCATGCCGCGACGGCCGCGCCACCAGCACGCGGGCGATGTTGTTCCAATAGCAAGGCCGGTCAGGGTCGATGTAGCCGTCGAAAAGCAGCCCCACCTCCGGCTCCCACAGCGTCAGGTCGGTCAGGCTGTTCTGCACGCAAGGGCCGTCGCGCCCGAACAGCCGCACCCCCGCCCACCCCTGTTCCAGCCGCAGGCCCGACAGGGTGGCGTAGCCGTCCGGCAGATGGATCAGGTCGAAGCCGTTGGACGCCCCACGGATCACCGACGCCTGCCCCGCCCCGTACAGCGTCTGCCCGTGGCCGAGCGTCAGCGTGTTGGCGATGCGGTAGGTCCCCGGCGGCACGAACACCGCGCGGGCGGAGGTCAGCGCCGCCTGCAGGGCCAGCGTGTCGTCGATCAGCCCGTCACCGGCCGCGCCGAAATCCTTCACGGAAACGAGATCGGCCAGCTTGTCGCGCACCGGCCGGGCGGTGGCCCCCGCGCCCGGCGGCACATAGGTCGCCAGCGCCTCCTCGTCCACCGGTGGGCGGATCGTGGGGTTGCCGGCGCTGTCGAAGGCCAGCAGCTTGCCCCGGCGCAAGTCCCGCTCCGGTAGCAGGGGAGAGGCCGGCAGGTCGCTGTCGGCATAGCGCAGCATCAGTTCCTGGTCGCCCGCCACCTGCTGGAGCGCCGCGGTCAGCCGGTCCAGTTCGCCGTTGAGGGCGGCGGCCGGCAACGGCCCGCTCTCGCCGAAATCGCTGCGCCGCTCGATGGGCAGGCGGCGGCGCAGCAGCACCATGGTGCCCTCCGCCGGCGCCGCGGCGAAAGTCACAGTCCCGCCCGCAGTGGCGCCGGCCCCGCTGACCGCAAACCCGGTGCTCTGGAGTGCGGCGCCCAGAAAGACCTGCAGATCCTCGTCGGCGAAGATCGGGAACGGGTAGGTGAAGACCCGCTGCATGCCGTCGGCGAGATACTGCACGCGCGGGGTTCCGCGCGGGATGAGAAGCGACGTGGACATCGGGGGTCTCCGGAACAGCAGCAGACGGCGTGCTCAAAGAACTTGCTCATGTATTCCAGCCGCTGACGGTCGGCGAGTTGCGACAACTCCAGCAGGTTGCGGCGTCTGGCCTCGTCCAGGCTCTGCTGGATGGCGGCGCGCTTCAGCTGGTCGGTCGCCTGGGCGTCCTTTCGTTCGGTCTCGCTGGAGTTGGTCAGCCCCAGCAGGATCGCCTCGCCCGAACCATCCTGCGCGGTGACGCCGCGCGCGCCCAGCCCGGCGCGCGTCTTGCTGACCGCCTGACGCAGGGCGGCCAGCCGCCGCTGTTCGGCCGCATCCGCCGCGGCGGTCAACTGGGCCAGCTGGGTCTGCGCGTCGCTTTCCTTGGTGCGGACCGCCTGCTCCTGGCTGGCGCGCAGCTGCGCCAGGGTCTGTTCCTGGGAGGCGCGGAAATCGTCCATTTCCTTGGTCCGCGCCGCCGCGGCGGCAGCGGCGGCGGCCTCGTCCCGCTGGCGCTGAAGCTCCTGCTCCTGTTGACGCAACTCGGCGTCATGCGCCCATTGACGGGCCTGCGCCTCCGCCTGCAGTTGGGCCTGATGCTGGCGGGCGGCGGCGGCGGCCTGGGCCGAGCGTTCGGCCGCCGCCGCCTCCTCACGGTACTTCTGCTCCAGCGCCGCCTGGGCCGCTGCGGCCTGCGCGGCATCCTGCTGGCGCTTGTATTCAAGCTCGGCAGCGGCTTGTTGGGCTGCGGCCTGCTGTGCGGCGGCACCGGACTGGCCGGCATTGGCGCTGCGCACGGTGCCGATGACCGAGTTCGCCAGCGGCAACGCCGTGGTCACGAGGGGAGCGATTCCACCCATCAGTCGTTCACCTTCAATTCCATGGTCACGGAAAGCAGCGTGAAAGGCAGCGGCGCATCCTGTTCGATGCGCCACAGAGGGACGTCGGTGTCGTGGCGCCAACCGAGCGCCCGCAGCCGGCGGTCGCCGGACACCCGCGGCGGCACTCCGCCGGCCGGTTGCGGCCCCAGCCGGTGAAGCGGAAGTTCCTGCAACCCGCGCCCCAGATCGACGCGCAGCGCCGCCGTCTCCTCCAGCCGGAAGGTGACGGCGACCAGCCGGACGATGTCGGCCCCGGTCGCCTGCCCCAGCAGGTTGGGCGGCAGCGGCTCGATCCGGTGGGTATAGGGCAGCCCGATCTCCACCCGGCGCGCCGGCGGGTCGAGCGTGACGCTGCCGGCCTGGACCGTGGCCGGGTTGCGCACCACCCCGTCGGCGACGACGGCGACCGTCCGCCCTTCCAGATGCGCCAGCCCGTCCCACACCGCCGTTGCGTCTACCCGCTCGCCGGTGACCGCCGCGTCGAGGTTCAGCGCGTCGTCGAACCGCTCCACGGTCCACACGCCCTGCCGCTCGACCAGCGTGTAGACCTCGTCCCCCACCGCGGCGACGGAGCGCACCGCCCCGGCGGTCTCCAACAGGGTCCAGGCGGTGACATTCTCCGCCCGGTAGGCGGTGAGCGCCCCCAGAGTGCCGTCCTCCATCGCCACGAACAGCAGCCGGCGGTTCTGGTCGTAATCCTGGTCGCGCGGGCTGGACACCAGATGGCGGGCCAGCAGGGCGAGGTCGTTGGCCTGATAGGCAGCCTCGGTGTCGGTGTAGAGGAACTCGCGGATTTCGCGCCGATTGCGCGGCACGAACAGCGTCGCCCCCTCCACGTCGCGCGGCGGGATGGCACGGTCCATCGGCGAGCCGATGCGGGTCTGCCGGTTGACCTGCATGCTCTGCGGGGTCAGCGGGTCGCCGGTCACCATATATTCGGCGCCCGACGTGAAGACCTGCAGATGCCGGCCGGAGAAGACGGCGCGCACCGCGTTCACCTGATCGGACAGGATGCCGAACTCGATGGCCTGATCGTCCAGCCCCTCGCCCAGGTCGAAGTTCCAGATCTGGGCGGAGCGCGACAGCCACAGCCGGTTGGGCAGGTCGCGCGACCCGCCGATCACCAGCCGGTCCTGGTGAAAGGCCGCCGACACCGGCCAGCCGCGCAAGGGAGAGAAGGCCTGCTCCTCCCACTGCGTCGTCGGCTGGGTATCGGCCAGCGTTTCCTTCACCGTGGCGTTGACCTGGGTGGCCGACACCACGCCGGTCACCTGCAGCTGCCGGCCCTTGATGCGGATGCGGGTGCCGTCATGGCGCGGGTCGAACACCGGAGCCGACGCGGTGACGCTGACCGCTCCGCTCGTGCCGGACGGCGTCAGCGTCGCCGCCGGGTCGCCGAAGCGGTGGAAGGGTATGCGCAGCAGTTCCCCTTCCACCGCGAAGGCCCATTCGGCCAGGGTCCAAGTTCCGTCGTCGCCGCGCGTCAGCTTGCGCGGCGGCAGGTCGGGATGGCAGACCAGCAGCGTGTCGGCGCTCTGCGTCCAGGTGATCTGCGCCAGTTGCGTCAACGTCCAGGGCGCGGCAACCGACGCCAGCCTCGCCCCGCCCTGAAACACGTCGATCCAGCGGTCGGTGAAGACCAGCAGATAGGTCTGCTCGGCGTTGCGCTCGAAGGCCACCAGCCGCCCGTCGCCGCGGGCCAGCGCGGTGAATGCGAGGCCCGACCGCCGCGTCACCCCGCCGGTGGGGTCGATGAACAGGTTGCGTAGGGCCAGCGCGCCGTTGTCGTAAGCCTTGAGGTCGCCGCGCCCCAGCAGGCGGCGCGACACCTCGCCGGCGGTGAAGTTGGTCTTGACCTGATGCAGCCGTCCCATCACGCCCTCCCCTTCATGCTCTCGCCCCCCTCATGCCCGCGCATCGATCAGGGTGAAGTCCTCGAAGCCGGGCTGGCTGTCCTGCTGGGCGTCGATCTGGCGGGCGCGGCGGAACTCGCTTTCGGCCAGCTGGGCCAGCAGCTCCGCCCGCGTCGAGCTTTCGGTCAGCGGCAGGCAGAACTCGGCGGCCAGCCGGGCGATCAGCGCCTGGTCGAAGAAGGCCGGGAAATCCTCCTCCGCCGGACGCCCGATGTAGGACAGGGTGACGGCGCCGGCATCGCACAGCAGGGTGCGGCCATGGATGCGGTAGGACAGGCCGCGCCCCCGCCCGCCGCCGCCGGCCGCCAGCGCCCGCAGGAAATCGGCCGGCAGCTGGAAGGCGCTGGCGTAATCGGCGACCGGCGGCTCGGCCAGCCGCGGCAGTGCCGCCTGCCTGCTGGCGAAGCTCCAGGCATTGGCCGACAGCAGCGCGTCGCGCGTCGGGCCATAGAGGGCGGCGGCCACCTCCGCCTCGGCGGATCCGTCTTCGAAGGAGGCGATGGCGGTGGCGCCGAGCTTGATCAGCGCACGGCCGCACAGGCCGATGGCGGTCAGGGCCATATGCAGGTCTCCGGTTTCGGGATTTCGGGAAGGCGCCGGCACCGCGACACCTTCCCCTCGGCGGATCAGTCGCTGTTGGCGGTGCCGAACGGCGTCAGGTTGGCGACATCCACCGCCCCGTTGGCGCTGGCCGCCACCACCAGCACTCCGGTCGCCGGCGTGGCGCTGCCGACCGCGCAGTTCGCCAGCAGCATGTCGCCCACCCGCAGCAAGTCGGCCGCCCCGTTGAAGTAGCCGGCGGTGTCGACGTCGGTCGCCGCATCGGGCGTGGTGTAGTGCCAGAGCGTGAAGCCGTTCGCATAGGCGAGCACGCTCAAATCCTTGGACGCATAGGCCATGGATCGAAGACTCCGGATTTTCTGGGGGAAAAATGCCCTCTCCCGCCCCGGAAGAGGGAAACTCACACCCGCTCAGCTCTCCAGGCAGCGCAGGGTGACGACGCCCGTGGTGTCGATCAGCGCGGCGCCCTGGCTCATCATGTTGTTGACGAAATGCGCCGCCCGGTCGCCGTGCCAGGTGATGTCGGTCTTCACGTCGGCGCCCGCCGCGTGGCCGACCGCCGTCTTGTGATACCAGTGGCAGAGTCGGACATTGCCGCTCAGCGTCAGGCCGGAATGCGGCAGCCACAGCGTGCCGAGCCAGCGCTTGGCCTGGGTGCCGCGCCAGGGCAGCTCGTCGGAGCCGACATAGTCGGCACTGGCGAACTCCTCGATGCCCAGCAGTTGGCTCCACTGCTTCCAGCCAACGACGGCATAGCGCTGGCCGTCGTCCGGCACGTCGGCGGCACCCATCATCTCGAAGGCGGTCAGGATCTTGGCCTTGGTCAGCCCGTCGGTGGCGTTGCCGGCGTAATTGACCGACTTGTTCAGCTCGGCGATCAGCAGCTCGTCGGTCTTGCGGCCCAGCGCATAGGCGCCGGCATTGGCGATGATCTGGCGCTCGTCGATGTTGGTCTTCAGCTCGTCCAGCCGGTCGACCCAGTCGCCGGCATAGAAATCGTACAGCGCGCATTCCACCGGCGTGTGGTCCAGGTTCATCACCGGAACCGCGCCGTGCCGCGACTTGGTGGAGGCGGCGCCCTTGCCGACCTTCTGGAAGACGGTGGAGGCGCCCTGCACGTTGTTCTTGCTGCGCACCGTGTTGCGCAGCTTGGAGCCCATGCGCTGGTAAGCCTCGTGGACCTCGCGTTCGAACTGTTTGACGAACGCCTGGGCGATGGTGGTGGACATGGGTATGTTTTCCTTTCGCGTTCCTGCGGCTCCCGCGACGGCGCGGCGGGAGGGATCGTTCCGCCACCCGGTTGTCGGGACTGCGCGCAAGGCACAGGGCCGGCCGCGGGCGAAACGCGAAAACGAAAAGGGCCGGCCGGACGTTCGAGTGTCCGGCCGGCCCTTTTCGGACCGAAGCGAGGGGGAGCTTTGGTACTGTCCGGCGCTGCGGTCCGGGGGCGGACCCGTCGCCTTGACAGGACTGGTTCTAGGATTTTATGCGGGGACGGTCAAGGACTATTTTCATAATCGGCGTCGGGCTTCGAATGCCCCCACCCTAACCCTCCCCCGCTGGGCGGGGAGGGGACAAGCGCTGATGCGGGAAAGCGGCGGCAGTCCCTCCCCCGCCCAGCTCTCGCACAAAGCTATGCTTTGTGCTGACGCGGCAGGCGGACCGTAGGTCCGCTGAGAGCGGGGAGGTTAGGTGGGGGCATTCGAAGCCGACGCCAAACCACCCCCTCAATGCCGAACCGGCCCCGCCACCCAATGGCTGACGATGGTTTCCGCCTGAGCCGGCGGGATTTCCGGATGGTGGTAGCGGTAGACCGTCACCGCCGCCTCCAGCGCGTAGCGTTCCGGCTGGCCGCAGCGGCACAGGCCGGAGTAACAGCGCTGCACTGCGTCGCGGCAGGCAATGGCGTCGGCGATCGGCTGCTCCGCCTCGGAAAAACGGGGATCGGTCATGGACGCTCCTCCTCATCCAGGGGCACGCCGTAGATTTCCAGCCGGTGGCCGACGATCTTGTAGCCGAGTTCGTGGGCGATGCGCTCCTTCAGCGCCTCCAGCTCCGGGCTGGCGAACTCGATGATCCGCCCGGTGCGGGTGTCGATCAGGTGGTGATGGTGGTCGGCCGTCGCCTCCTCGTACCGTGCACGGCCGTCGCCCAGGTCGACGCGCTCGATTACCTGCGCGTCCTCCAGCAGCCGCATGGTGCGGTACACCGTGGCGATGGAGATGCGCGGGTCGATCTGCACGGCCCGGCGGTGCACCTCCTCCACATCGGGATGGTCGTCGGCCTCCGACAACACCTGGGAGATGACGCGGCGCTGCCCGGTCATCTTCAGCCCCTTCTCCATACACAACGCTTCCAGACGCGACGTCATCACCCAACCCTGGTCTTTGCTTCCCGAGACCCCCATCATACTGAAAACCGTTCGCAATCCCAGAGCGGTTTCGCAGCGGCGGAAAGTCGCTGAACCCGCCGGCGCCACCAACGGCCCGGCCAGAATGGAGGACCAACCCGCATGACCCGTGCCCACCCGCCCCGGATCGGGACCACGCAGGCCCTGCTGATCGCCGGCCTGTCGCTGTTGGCCGCCCCGGCCCTGGCCCAGCAGTCGGCCCCGGCTCCCGCCCCCGCCGCCCAGGCCGCCATCGCCGATGCCCAGGGCAAGCCGCTGGGGACCGTCACCTTCACCCGCTTCCCGCACGGCATTCTGGTCCACGGCCAGCTCGAAGGGCTGCCGCCGGGCTGGCACGGCATCCACATCCACGAAAACGGCGCCTGCACTCCCGATTTCAAGGCGGCCGGCAGCCATTTCGGCGCCCAGGGCTCCAAGCACGGGCTCGAGGCGCAGCACATGCATTACGGCGAACTTCCCAACATCTGGGCGAACGAGGCGGGCAAGGCCGGTTTCGAGGCGATCACCCATCAGGTCACCCTGACCGACGAACCGAACGGCCTGTTCAAGCAGGGCGGCACCTCCATCGTCGTCCATGCCCAGCCCGACGATTACATCAGCCAGCCCGCCGGCAACTCCGGCGACCGCATCGCCTGCGGCGTCATCAAGAAGCCGTAAGCACCTCCTGAACTGTTCCGGGGCGCGACCATTTGCCGCGGCATCGCGGCGCCGGTCCGCGCCCCTCCCTTCCGCAAACCGGCCGGCGCACCCCTGCCGCGCGCCGAGTTTGCTTGCCAAATCAAGCCACCGGCCCTATCTGTCCGGGGTCGGACGGCGCCCGGCGCCGCGCAAGCATGCGCAGGCACCTGATCGCCCGCCGCCCGACGGCTCCGCGCCAACCCGCCGCGGAGCGCGCAAGCCCGGCCGCTCCCTCCTGGCGCGGCCCCCATTCTGGTGACCAGGACCATCGCTTCCATGACCGAATTCTCCGGCCTCGGCCTGATCGAGCCTCTTCTGCGCGCCGTCGCGGAGGAGGGATACTCCACGGCCACGCCGATCCAGGCCGGCGCCATCCCGCTTCTGCTGGCCGGCCGCGACGTGCTGGGCCTCGCCCAGACCGGCACCGGCAAGACCGCCGCCTTCACGCTGCCGATCCTGCAGCGGCTGTTCCAGAACAAGAAGCGCGTGGCCGCCAAGTCGCCGCGCGCCCTGATCCTGACCCCGACGCGCGAGCTGGCGCTGCAGATCGGCGACAGCTTCACCACCTACGGCCGCCATCTGCCGATCCGCCGCACCGTCATCCACGGCGGCGTCGGCCAGAGCCCGCAGGTCTCCGCCATCGCCCGCGGGACGGAGGTGCTGATCGCCACCCCCGGCCGCCTGCTCGACCTGATGGCGCAGAACCACGTCAACCTCGGCGGCATCGAGCTGTTCGTGCTGGACGAGGCGGACCGCATGCTCGACATGGGCTTCATCCGCGACGTGCGGAAGGTGGTCGCGGTGCTGCCGAAGGAACGGCAGACCCTGCTGTTCTCCGCCACCATGCCCGACGCGGTGGCCGAGCTGGCCAACAGCATCCTGACCGACGCCGAGCGCATCGAGGTGACGCCGCAGTCGACCACGGTGGAGCGCATCAACCAGCGCGTCCTGTTCGTGGAGCGCGCCGACAAGCGTCGCCTGCTGGCCGACCTGCTGTCCGATTCCGCGATGGCCCGCACCATCGTCTTCGCCCGCACCAAGCACGGTGCCGACCGCATCGCCGACCACCTGAAGAAGGCCGGCATCGCCGCCGACGCCATCCATGGCGACAAGTCGCAGTCGGCCCGCGTGCGCGCGCTCGACAGCTTCCGCAACGGCGAGCTGCGGGCGCTGGTGGCGACCGACATCGCCGCCCGCGGCATCGACATCGACGGCATCAGCCACGTCATCAACTTCGACCTGCCGAACGAGCCGGAAAGCTACGTCCACCGCATCGGCCGCACCGCCCGCGCCGGCACCGACGGCAGTGCGGTGTCCTTCTGCGACCATGAAGAGGTCGGCTACCTGAAGGACATCGAGAAGACCATCCGCCAGCCGATCCCGGCCGACGCCACCCACCCCTACCATGCGGCGGAGGTGGCGCAGATCCACGCCTCCAGCAAGCCGCCGCCCCGCCCCAAGGCGCCGGGCAGCAACCGCAACCAGAACAACCGCAACCAGCAGCAGGCGCGTCCTGCCAACGCCGGTCCGAAGGCGGCTGTCCCCAAGGCGGCCCCCAAGGCGGCACAGCCGAAGCCAGCGGCCGCCAAGGCCCCGCAGAAGTCCGGCGCGCCGCGGCCGGATGCCGCCCGCAACGACCAGAACCGGCATGACCGCCGTCCGGCCCCGCATGCCGTGTCGCACGGCAACGCCCATGGCGGCGGCAAGCAAGCTCCGCGCGCGGCCGGCACCCCCGGCGGCAACACCCCGATGCGCCGCAAGCCCAGCGCCGCCTGACCGCGCGCCATCTGACCGCGTGGCCCGCAAATGAAAAGGCCCCGTCTCGCCGGAGACGGGGCCTTTTCCGTTCGGTAGCGCTGCCGTCAGCCCTGGGCTTCCGCCGCGAGCGCCGCCTGCACCGCCGGACGGGCGGCGACCCGCTCGGCGAATGCCACGAGGTTGGGCCAGGGCGACAGGTCGAAGCCGATGCGCGGCGCCCAGCTCAGCACCGTATAGGCATAGGCGTCGGCGACGGTGAAGCTGTCGCCGGTCAGATAGGCCTTGCCCTCCAGCTCCTGGTTCAGCAGCGCCAGCTTCGCGCCCAGCACCTTGGCGGCGAAGCCCTTGTAGGTCTCCGACACCACGTCCTTCAACATCGGGAACAGCGGGACGAAGCCCTTGTGCAGTTCCGACCCGATGAAGCTCAGCAGTTCCAGGACCCGGTAGCGCTCCATCGTGCCGGCCGGCGGGATCAGGCCGCTGTCCGGCGCCTTGTCGGCGATGTACTGGACGATCGCCGCCCCTTCGGTCAGGACCCCGCCCTCGTCCAGCGCCAGCGCCGGAACCTGTCCCTTCGGGCTCACCGCGCGGAAATCGCTGCCGTCGGGCAGGGTCTTGGCGACGAGATCGACCTTCACCAGTTCGAAGGGCAGCCCGGCCTCGCGCAGGACGATGTGCGGCGACAGCGAGCAGGCGCCCGGCTTGTAATAGAGCTTCATGTCTCCGGAACCCCGTTTTGGGTGTTGGTTGGACCAGAAGGGGTAGCGCAGTCCGCCGACCGCCGCCAGCCCCTCCGGACCCTTTCATGCCGCTCGGATCGAGGTGGCGAGCGATGCCACCTCGCTCTGCAGTTGGGCGGCACTCCGGCGCACCACGTCCAGCCGCCGCTCCATCGCCTCCGCCGCGGTGCCGGAGCCGTCGGCGACCGCACGCACCCCCTCCACCGTCGCCGCCAGATCGCGGGCTTCCTCCGCCGTGGTCTGGATCTGGCCGATGATCGACTGGGCGGCGATGCCCTGCTGCTCGATCGCCCCGGCGATGCCGAGGGTCACCTCGTTCATGCTGCCGATGGTGTCGACGATCTCGCCGATCGCCTGCGCTGTCCGCCGCGACGACGCCTGGATGTCCGCCACCTGCCGGGCGATGTCGTCGGTCGCCCTTGCGGTCTGGCTGGCCAGCTGCTTGACCTCGCCGGCGACGACGGCGAAACCCTTGCCGGCTTCCCCGGCCCGCGCCGCCTCGATTGTGGCGTTCAGCGCCAGCAGGTTGGTTTGGCTGGCGATGTCGCCGATCAGCCGCGTGATGTCCTCCACCTGGGCAGCGGTGCTTTCCAGCAGCGCGACGATCTCCCGCGTCGCCGCCGCCTGCCGGCTGGCGGTGGAAACGATCCCGGTGGCGCGGTCGAGCTGCCCGCGGATGACGCCGGTCGAGCCGGCAAGCTGATCCGCCGCCAGTGTCATGTCCTGTACCCGTTCCGCCGCCCCGCCGATGGAGCGCAGGGCGTCGCCCAACTGCACGCGCGTGCTTCCGATGGTCGTGGCGACCGCCCGGGATTCGCCGCTCAGCGCGTCGGATGCCGTCAGGATTTGGTCGGCCGAGGTGCCGATCACCGCCTGCAGCCTGCCGGCCACGTCGCTCAGGGTGCGCCGGCGCTCCTCGGCCGCCCGTTCCTCCAGGGCGCGCTGTTCGGCGGCGAGTTGCTCGGCATGGCGCCGGGCTTGCTCGGCAGTGCCCAGCGTCGCCTCCAGGCTGTTCAGCAGGCTCTGCCCCTTCCAGGCGACCGCGACCAAAACCGTCACCTCGATCAACACCGCAACTGCGTGGTAGAGCACCCGCACCAGGTTCCCGCCTTCCGGCAACAAGGCATAGGGCAGGGCGAAGTTCAGGATCAGGTGATGCCCGGCCACAGCCAGCGTTGCCATAACCAGCGCGCCGACGTCGATGAAGGCGATCAGCGCCGCCAGATTGGCGAAGAACAGGAAATGCAGGTCGACCTGCCATGGCTGCCCCTGCCCCACTGCAACAACCAGGGCGCTCTGAAGCATCAGCGCCACCGCCGAGAGGCTGCGCCGCGTGGCCCCGTTGCCTGAGAGCCGGCCCAGCGTGGCCCCGGCTGTGACCAGCAGCGCCAGGGCCGGAATGACCCAGCCCCGGTCCATCGTCCAGGAGAACAGGGCCAGGATCGGCACATAGCTCCACAGATAGGCGAGAATCGCCCGCTCGCTGGCGGCACGCAGGCGGTCGAGATTGTCCATGGGGATGCTCCGGGTCATGACTGCGGACGGCGCAGGTCCGCGCATCCGGCAAGAAGCGGATCCAGCAGCAGCCAAGCGCCATGTTGATGGAGGGAAGCGGCGAAGTCCGGGTGCGCAGACCTCGCGATGACGATGTTGGTGAAGGGGCCGCCACGTAGCGGGGTTCCGCCGGCCGCCAGCACACGCTCCATCGCCTCGGCCAGCGTCGTGCCGGGGGCGAACACCGCGGCGACCGTATCGGTTGGTTCGCCCGCGCTGGAAACGGCTACCGGCAGGGCGGCCGCACCGGCCAGCAGCAGGAGAATGGCGGGAACATAGGAATGGATCATCGGCGGCAGACACCCATGCGCTTACGAACGGACATGCTCACGGCAACCGTTACGCAGCGGCTGAAAGCCTGGATCTCAGACCCCGCCTAAAGCACGATCCACAACAAGGCAGCATGTTCCGTTTGGAGGACGCCTATGCCAGCATCCGAAGCCATTCACCGCAGTTGGTCCGCGGTTCCGGATTCACCGTCGAACAGAGCGCCGCACTAAACAGCTTGGGTGTTTTTTTGTTTCATCAACGCCGCCTCTGGTATTTCCCCGAATGGCGGCGGAGAACCTCTCGCACTCATTACCGCAGAGGTGAGAAAACCGATGGAATTCCTTGAAAGAAAACAAACGCGGTCAGTCTGCCGCTCACGGTCGCCACGCGGGGGCGACCGTGAGAGGCCGACTGCTCGGACGCGATCAGACCGCCTGTGCGGCCAGCTTCCGGGCTTGGCGATCGATAAACCACCAGGCGCCGCGCGAGGCCACGCTGCACAGCCGCGAGTGCGGCTTCAGACCGCAGGCCTTGAACACCATGGCGATGGCACGGTCGACATGCTTGCGGCGATACCGGCCGAACGCCCGGCGCTTGTAGGCGGCGTTGTAGAGCTTGTGCTCGTACGCGGCGTCGGCCGGGGCGTTGGCGGCGTAGTAGGCATAGGCCAGTTCGTCGTCCTCGGACTCGCCGATGCGCGATAGCGCCACCTTCAGGCGCTGGACCTTGTTCAGCCCTTCGCGGTCCAGGTACTTCTTGGCGTAGGTGTAGAAGATCTTGTAGTGGCGCAGTTCGTCCGCGGCGATGTTGCGGCAAATCTCCTTCAGCACCGGCTCGTCGGTGGAATCGCCGATGGCGGCATAGTAGGAACTGGTGCCGGTCTCCACCATGCAGCGGGCGATCATCTCGCCGGTGCGCGACCCGCGGACAGAGGCGTCGAGGTCGATCGGAACGCGATAGCCGGCGCGGAAGCGCTCCACCGCCGCGCGGAAATCGAAGGTCGGGTCGACCAGTTCGGCCCAGCGGCCCAGCGCCTCGCCATGCTGGACCTCCTCGACCGCCCAGCCGCGGGCGACCTCCTGGAACTCAGGATCGTCCTTGAAGACGTTGCACAAATAGGCCGTGTAGTCGTCGGCATTGAATTCGACCAGAGCCGCGGCCTTGATCAGGGGGACCAGGTCGGGATCGACCCGCCCGGCGTCGAAACGATCCCAGGGAAGCTCATCGATCCGCCAATGCGCACGCGCCATGATCCGCTCTGCCGCCTCGTCTTGGGCCGCCCTGCCGGCGGCCGTGGCCAATATCGGGTAAGGTCTGGTCCCGTGTCCCCACCAATGCCGTCGGGGTGCGGTGGGGTTTGCGGTTCAGGCCTTCGAATGTAAGTCGTCTTTTCGGCGATGCAACCAAGTCGCAACGGAAACGGGCGGCCTGGAAGCCCAAGCCGCCCGTTCGACCGAAGAGATGTATGCCATCGGCCCCGGGAAACCGGGATCGGCGGCCTTTCCGCTCAGTGAGCGGAGGACTGGCTCAGCGCGTCCAGCTTGGCGCGCGCGACGGCCAGCTTGGACTCGGCGGCTGCGCGCTCGGCGTCCGACTTGCTGTCGTCCAGATCCTCGGACAGGTCCTTGATCTGCTTCTCGACCGCGGCGCGGTCCAGGTCGGTCAGCGCCACCGCTTCCTCGGCCAGCACGGTGCAGCGGGCCTCGGTGACCTCGGCGAAGCCGCCGGCGACGAAGACGCGGTCGACCACGCGGTCGCCCTCATAGACGTCGATGACACCCGGACGCACGGTCGAGATCATCGGCGAATGGCCGGCGAGCACGCCGAAATCGCCTTCCGAACCCGGCACCACGACCATGTCCACGGGCTGCGACTTCAGCAGCTTTTCCGGCGAGACCAGCTCGAATTCGACTTTATCGGCCATGGGTTTCCTGGTGCCTCTTCATAGGAACCCCCTCCCCCGCAGACGGGGGAGGGGGTGTGCTGATGTCGATTTCCGCCCGGTTTCCTCAAGAATGATCGAGCCGGGCCGGAATGCCGCGATCCCTGGTGGGGATCAGGCGGCGGCCAGCTTCTTGGCCTTGGCGATCGCCTCGTCGATGGTGCCGACCATGTAGAAGGCGGCCTCCGGCAGGTGATCGTAGTCGCCGTTCACGATGCCCTTGAAGCCCTTGATGGTCTCCTCGAGCGGGACCAGCACGCCCGGGGTGCCGGTGAACACCTCGGCGACGTGGAACGGCTGCGACAGGAAGCGCTGGATCTTGCGGGCGCGGGCCACGACCAGCTTGTCCTCTTCCGACAGCTCGTCCATGCCCAGGATGGCGATGATGTCCTGCAGCGACTTGTAGGTCTGCAGAACCTTCTGCACCGAGCGGGCGACCGAGTAATGCTCCTCACCGACGACGCGCGGGTCGAGGATGCGGCTGGTCGAGTCGAGCGGGTCCACGGCCGGGAAGATGGCCATTTCGGCGATCGAGCGCGACAGCACCGTGGTGGCGTCCAGGTGGGCGAAGGAGGCGGCCGGAGCCGGGTCGGTCAGATCGTCGGCGGGCACGTAAATGGCCTGCACCGAGGTGATCGAACCCTTCTTGGTCGAGGTGATGCGCTCCTGCAGGGCGCCCATGTCGGTGCCCAGCGTCGGCTGGTAACCCACCGCCGACGGGATGCGGCCCAGCAGAGCCGACACTTCCGAACCGGCCTGGGTGAAGCGGAAGATGTTGTCCACGAAGAACAGCACGTCCTGGCCTTCCTCGTCGCGGAAGTATTCCGCGAGCGTCAGGCCGCTCAGCGCGACGCGGGCGCGGGCGCCCGGCGGCTCGTTCATCTGGCCGTACACCAGGGCCACCTTGGAACCCGGGCCGTCGAGCTTGATGACGCCCGACTCGATCATCTCGTGGTAGAGGTCGTTGCCCTCGCGGGTACGCTCACCCACGCCGGCGAACACCGACACGCCGCCGTGCGCCTTGGCGACGTTGTTGATCAGCTCCATGATCGTCACGGTCTTGCCGACGCCGGCGCCGCCGAACAGGCCGATCTTGCCGCCCTTGGCGTAGGGAGCCAGCAGGTCGATGACCTTGATGCCGGTGATCAGCACTTCGGCGTCCGTCGACTGGTCGACGAAGTCCGGGGCCTGACGATGGATCGGCAGCGAGCGGGCGGCGTTGACCGCGCCGCGCTCGTCGATCGGCTCGCCGATGACGTTGATGATGCGGCCGAGCGTCTCCGGGCCGACCGGCACGGCGATCGGCGCGCCGGTGTCGGTCACCTCGGCGCCACGCACCAGACCGTCGGTGCTGTCCATGGCGATGGTGCGGACCGTGCTCTCACCCAGGTGCTGCGCCACTTCCAGAACGAGGGTCTTGCCGTCGTTCTGGGTGTGCAGCGCGTTCAGGATCGCCGGCAGGTCGCCGTCGAACTGCACGTCCACGACGGCGCCCGTGACCTGCGTGATCTTGCCGACAGAATTGGTGGTGGCCATGGAGTAAAGCTCCCTAGGAACTCGGTAAGTGTCGGTATGCCGTCGCCGGCGCAAATGGGCTGGGCCCTACGTGTCGGATGCTGCCGTTACAGGGCTTCGGCACCGGAGATGATCTCGATCAGCTCCTTGGTGATGTAGGCCTGGCGCGTCCGGTTGTAGGTGATCGTCAGCTTGTTGATCATGTCGCCGGCGTTGCGCGTCGCGTTGTCCATCGCGGTCATCCGGGCGCCCTGCTCGGACGCGGCGCTCTCCAGGAGGGCGCGGTAGATCTGGATGGACAGGTTGCGCGGCAGCAGTTCGGCGAGGATCTGCTCCTCGTCCGGCTCGAACTCGTACATCGCCTTGGCTTCCGAGCCGGCGGCCTCGGCGGCCTCGGCGGGGACGGCGAAGGGGATGAGCTGCTGAACCGTGACGATCTGGGAGATCGCCGACTTGAACTTGTTGAAGATGACCGAGCAGACGTCGAACTCGCCGGCATCGAACATCGCCAGCACCTTCGTCGCCACCATGTCGGCATCGCTGAAGCCGAGCCGGCGGCGGCCGACATCTTCATAGCTCTCGACGATCAGCGAGGCGAACTCGCGGCGCAGCTGGTCGCGGCCCTTGCGGCCGACGGTCAGCAGCTTGACGGTCTTGCCTTCGCCCTGCAGGCGCGTGATCTGGCGCTTGGCCTCGCGGACGATGGAGCCGTTGAAGGCGCCGCACAGACCGCGGTCGGAGCTGATGACGACCAGCAGATGCACCTTGTCGGCGCCCGTCCCGGTCATCAGCTTCGGGCCGTTGCCGCTGTCCTGCACGTTGGCGGCCAGCGACGACAGCATGCGGCCCATACGCTCCGCGTAGGGACCGCTGGCTTCCGCCTGCTCCTGGGCGCGGCGCAGCTTGGAAGCCGCGACCATCTTCATGGCCGAGGTGATCTTGCGCGTCGACTGGACGCTCGAGATCCGGTTCTTTAGGTCCTTGAGGTTAGGCATGCCGGCCCTTCAATTCCGCTCGAGGTCGTTCCGTGACCGTCTCTACAAGACGGTGGGGGGCGGTTTCCCGCCCCCGCGCGCGGTCGGTCAGGCGAAGACCTTGGCGAAGCCGTCGAGGAACGCCTTCAGCTTCTCTTCGGTCGCCGAGGTGATCTGCTTGTCGGTGCGGATCGCCGCCAGGATATCGGCGCCCTTGGCGCGGATTTCCGACAGGAACTTGGCCTCGAAGCGGTTCACGTCCTCGACGCGGATGGCGTCCAGGTAGCCCTTCACGCCGGCGAAGATCGACACGACCTGCTCTTCCACCGGCAGCGGCTGGAACTGGCCCTGCTTCAGCAGTTCGGTCAGGCGGGCGCCGCGGGCCAGCAGGCGCTGGGTCGAGGCGTCGAGGTCCGAGGCGAACTGGGCGAAGGCGGCCATCTCGCGGTACTGCGCGAGTTCCATCTTGATGGTGCCGGCGACCTGCTTCATCGCCTTGATCTGGGCGGCGGAGCCGACGCGGCTCACCGACAGACCGACGTTGATGGCGGGGCGGATGCCCTTATAGAACAGGCCGGTTTCCAGGAAGATCTGACCGTCGGTGATCGAGATCACGTTGGTCGGGATGTAGGCGGACACGTCGCCGGCCTGGGTTTCGATGACCGGCAGGGCGGTCAGCGAGCCGTTGCCGTGGGCGTCGCCCATCTTGGCGGCGCGCTCCAGCAGGCGGCTGTGGAGGTAGAACACGTCGCCCGGATAGGCTTCGCGGCCCGGCGGACGGCGGAGCAGCAGCGACATCTGGCGGTAGGCGACGGCCTGCTTGGACAGATCGTCGTACACGATCAGGGCGTGCATGCCGTTGTCGCGGAAATACTCGCCCATCGTGCAGCCGGTGTACGGCGCCAGGAACTGCAGCGGAGCCGGCTCCGACGCGGTGGCGGCGACGACGATGGAGTATTCCATGGCGCCGGCGTCTTCCAGGGTCTTGACGATCTGGGCGACGGTCGAACGCTTCTGGCCGACGGCGACGTAGATGCAGTAGAGCTTCTTGCTCTCGTCGTCGCCCTGGTTGATCGGCTTCTGGTTCAGGAAGGTGTCGATGACGACGGCGGTCTTGCCGGTCTGGCGGTCACCGATGATCAGCTCGCGCTGGCCGCGCCCGATCGGAACCAGGCTGTCGACGGCCTTCAGGCCGGTCTGCATCGGCTCGTGCACCGACTTGCGCGGGATGATGCCGGGGGCCTTCACCTCGACGCGCTTGCGCTCGACGTTGACCAGCGGACCCTTGCCGTCGATCGGGTTGCCCAGGCCGTCCACGACGCGGCCCAGCAGGCCGCGGCCGACCGGAACGTCGACGATGGTGCCGGTGCGCTTGACGGTGTCGCCTTCCTTGATGCCGCGGTCGTCGCCGAAGATCACGATACCGACGTTGTCGGTCTCGAGGTTCAGCGCCATGCCCTGCAGGCCACCCGGGAACTCGACCATTTCGCCGGCGCGGACGTTGTCCAGGCCGTGCACGCGGGCGACGCCGTCACCCACCGACAGGACCTGACCAACCTCGGCGACATCCGCCTCGGTCCCGAAATTCGCGATCTGCTGCTTGAGGATCGCAGAGATTTCTGCGGCGCGGATATCCATCAGACTGATCCCCCTGAGGCCTTCATGGCGAGTTGCAATTTGTTCAGCTTCGTTCGCACCGAGGTATCGACCATGCGCGAGCCGAACTTAACGATCATGCCGCCGATCAGCTCCGGATCGACGGAGGTGTTCACCAACACCTTGGAACCGATGGACGCCTTCAGGGCGTCGATGACGGCGTTGCGCTGGGCATCGCTCAGCGGCTGGGCCGAGGTGACCTGCGCCGTGACCTCGCCGCGGCGCCGGGCCAGTTCGGCCAGGAAGCCTTCGATCATCCCGTCGATCGCGAACAGGCGGCGGTTGGCCGCCACCAGCCCGATGAAGCGCTTGGTCAGGTCCGACAGGCCGGCGCCGTCCATGACGGCGGCCATGGCCCTGCCCTGATCGGCCCGGCTGATGACGGGGCTGCGGACGAGGCGACGGAGGTCAGCGCTCTCGGCCAGGATCTGCTTCAGCGTGGTCAGGTCGCTCGCGACCGTGTCCAACGCCTGGTTTTCGTCCGCAAGCTCGAACAGCGCGGTGGAGTAGCGCGCGGCGAGTTCGGATACGCCTGTTCCTTCGGATGCCACCTGATCCCTCGAATTGAGTTCGGTAGACGGTGAATTCGGCGGCCTTATAGGGTGTCAACCCGAGGCACAAACACCCCGGCCGCGAAAGCGAGCGGTCCAATATCACAGGAATCGCGCCTACGCAACGGGGTCTGGACAATTTGACTGCGGCGTTTTGAGCAACTGCGGAATCATTGGTCGCAACTGCGTTCGCCAATGACTCGAGTCGGCCTCGACTGGTCATACCGGCTGTGACTTCGATGTGGCCCCAATCTCGGCTTAATTCAAGGTTAACCAATCTGATCCACGGTCGGACCGAAACCGCCCAGCCGGCCGATCCGCCACCGATTCCGGTCGTTTCGCCACGCTCGAGGCCGGTCCAGAGAGACCAGGGGCCTTCCGCCATGACCATCCTGCCGACGTCGGATCCCAGCGCCGATACCGTTGCCGACACCGTTGCGATCGCCGATGCCGGCGCCGGATCCAGGCCGTCGAACGTCATCCAGTTCTGCCGCGCCCGCTTCACCCCGGAGGACCTGGACGCCTTCTCCGCAGTCGCCGAAGCGAAACTTCAGCGCGGCCATTGGGCCGGCGTGCTGCGCGAGTCGGGCCGCGACCATGACCGCCTGCTGGTGCTCCTGCCGGAGGTCGACCGCCCGGTCTTCCGCTTTGAACGCGACGCCAAGGGCCGCTACAGCCTGTCCTTCCACGACCGCTCCGGCTGGTACGGCATCGGCGCCGGCGACAGCGCCGCGGAATGCCTGTCGATCTGGCGCCCGCGCCGCCCGCGGATGACCTGACCGCCGGGCGGCTTCAGGCCGCCCTCGAAGGCCGGCTTGCGAATTCCACCATGTAAAAGTGACGTGCGGCGGGATGCCGCACGGGTTTCATTGTCGAACCGGACGTCCCGTCCGATCCGTTCCGGTTTATCGATAGACCCCGACCGCCAGCATGTAGGGCTTGCCGTTCAGCACCAGGCGGCGGGCATGCATCGTCTTGCGCGCAACCTGCCCGGTCAGCGGATCGATCCATTGATAGGTGACGTCGGTGCGCCCGTCGCGCGCAACGCCGGCCAGCGCCTCGCGGATGAAGGGCTTGCCGTCGACGTCGCGCAGCTCCTGCAGGTTCGACCCGTTCAGCGTCGCAGTCCAGCCATGGGCGATCATCACGCCCTTGTCGTCCAGCAGCATCGGGTAGAGGTCGCGGTCGATGAAAGCGCTATCATGGCCGGCAAAGGCTTCGGCCGCGGCATCGGGACCGATCCGCTCCAGCAGATGCTGGGCACGGTCGATCATGGTCAGCGCCTCGGCGTCGGTGCCGCGGGTGCTGGCCGGCGCCCCAGCGGCGAAAGCGATGACCACCAGCAGCAGCAGAACCGGCAGCACGGTCAGCAGGGTATGACGCTGTACGCGCAGACGAAGCTTGGAGATCATGCCGGCCATCAGCCTGAACCTGTGCCTGAAGTGTTTGGGCCCGGGAAGGATGTATTGATTCCGAACCATCCCGGCCGTGGTAATACCATGACCGCCGCTGCGCAATGGACCAAACGTCACAGGTGCCATGTCTGACCGTCGCGGCGAGCGATTCGTGTCAATTCGCCGCAGTCTCGCCCGGCCGCACTAAGGACGCCTAAAGGAAGCTGTAGGGGTCGACATCGATCTGCACCCGGATGGCCGGCGGGATCTCCACCCGGTCCAGCCACTCCGCGATCAGCGGCTGCACCTGGGTGCTGCGCGGCGCCTTCAGCAGCAGGCGGCGGCGGTGCCGTCCGCGCAGCAGGGCCAGCGGCGCCGGGGCGGGCCCCAGCACATGGACGTCGTCGCTGCGGGGCGCCGCGCGGCCCAGCGCCATCGCCACCCGCTCCACCAGCGTCGGGTCCTCTCCCGACACGATCAGCGCGGCCAGCCGGCCGAAAGGCGGCATGCCGGCCTCCAGCCGCATCTCCGCCTCCAGCTGGTAGAAGCCGTCGCGGTCGCCGGCGGCCAGCGCCTGCATCACCGGATGCTCGGGCATGAAGGTCTGCAGCATCACCCGCCCCGGCCGCTCGCCACGCCCGGCGCGCCCCGCCACCTGATGCAGCAGCTGGTAGGTGCGCTCCGCCGCCCGCAGGTCGCCGCCGTTCAGCCCCAGGTCGGCATCGACCACCCCCACCAGCGTCAGCATCGGGAAGTGGTGGCCCTTCGCCATAACCTGGGTGCCGATGATGATGTCGAGCTCGTGCCGGCCGATGCTCTCCACCATCTCCTGGATGGCGCGCGGGCCGTGCAGGGTATCCGACGCCATGATGGCGGCGCGGGCCTCGGGGAACAGCTCCGCCACCTCCTCGGCGATGCGCTCCACGCCGGGGCCGCAGGCCGCCATCGTCCCCTCTTCGCCGCATTCCGGGCAGGCGTGGGGCAAGGGCTGCTGCAGGCCGCAATGGTGGCATTGCAGCTTGCGGGCGAGCCGGTGTTCCACCAGCCACGCCGTGCAGTTCGGGCATTGCATGCGGTGGCCGCAGGCGCGGCACAGGGTCAGCGGGGCGTAGCCGCGGCGGTTCAGGAACAGCATCGCCTGCTCGCCCCCCGCCAGCGTGTCGGTCAGCGCCTTGCGCAGGCTGGGCGCCAGCCAGTGCCGGGCAGGCGGACGGTCGCGCCGCAGGTCGACCAGCTCGACATCCGGCAGCACGGCGCCGCCATGGCGGGCCGGCAGGGCGATGCGGGCGTAGCGGTTGCTGTCGGCGTTGACCTTGGTCTCCAGCGACGGCGTGGCGGAGACCAGCGCGATGGGCAGTCCGCCCAGATGCGCCCGCGCCACCGCCATGTCGCGGGCATGGTAGATCGCCCCCTCCTCCTGCTTGTAGGCGGAGTCGTGCTCCTCATCGACGATGATGACGCCCAGGTCGGGATAGGGCAGGAACAGGGCCGAGCGCGCGCCGACCACCACCGGCACCTCGCCCTTCGACACCGCGCGCCAAGTGTCGCGGCGCTGCGCCCCGGTCAGTTCCGAATGCCATTCCGCCGGCGGCGCGCCGAAGCGCCGGGCGAAGCGGTCGAGCCACTGCGCCGACAGCGCGATCTCCGGCAGCAGCACCAGGGCCTGCTTGCCCTGTTCCAGCGCTGCCGAGATCGCCTCGTAATAGACCTCCGTCTTGCCCGACCCGGTGACGCCGTCGAGCAGCACCGTGGAGTAGCGCCCCGACGCCACTCGCTCGCGCAGGTCGTCGGCCGCCGCCCGCTGGTCGGCGGAGAGGGTTGGGCCCGGCCGATGCCAGTCCGGCCGGCCCAGCCGCGTCGGCTCCAGCATCACCGGCTCCAGCAGCCCGGCCTCCGCCAGCCCGCGCACCACCGTCACGCCGCAGCCGGCCTCGTCGGCCAGTTCCGCCGGGGTGCGCGGCGGCCCATCCTCCAGCAAGGCCAGGATGCGCTTGCGCGGGTCGGTCATCTTGAAGCCGGGCGGCGGCTCGGCCCCTTGCTTGCGCAGATAGGCCAGCATCGGTTTGGGCGGCTCCAGCGCCGCCGGCACGCTGACCGCCATGCGCAGGACGAAGCCCGGCGGCGTCATGGTATAGGCGGCGACCCATTCGACGAAGCGGCGGCCGACCTCGGTCATCGGCGGCACGTCGAACCGGCGCACCACCGGCTTCAGCCGGCCGGACTCCAGGGTCCCGGCGCCCGGCCCCCAGACGACGCCGATGACCCGGCGCGGGCCCAGCGGTACCTCGACGTAATCGCCGGGAACCAGCTCCATCCCTTCCGGCACGCGGTAATCGTAGGCCTCGCGCAGAGGCAGGGGCAGCAGCACGGCGACGCGGCGATCCGGTGCGCCGGGCTGCCGTCCGGTCGCGGGACGGGTGGATTCGGGCGCTGAATCGCCTTCGGGCTGCCCCATATCGGGCGCGTCCCCAAGAAGATCCCCCTGGATGCCCGGGGCGGAACTGGCGGAAGTCGAACGCATCGGCTAGAGTGGCCTCATGTCCCGGGCACCGGGCGGGACGGCGCGTCGGTCAGCTTTCCGGCGCGGCCGGTTCCGGTCAACATCAGCAAGCATGGACCCTTCGTCATGAAGTTCTTCGTCGACACCGCCGACATCGCCGAGATTCGCGATCTGGCCGATACCGGTCTGCTGGACGGTGTTACCACCAACCCCTCCCTGATCGCCAAGTCCGGCCGTCAATTCCTCGACCTCGTGGCCGAGATTTGCGACGTCGTCAACGGTCCGGTCAGCGCCGAGGTGGCATCCACCGACTTCGAGACCATGCTTGCCGAGGCCCACAAGATCGCCAAGATCTCGCACCGCGTCGCGGTGAAGGTGCCGCTGACCCCGGCCGGCCTGAAGGTCTGCAAGATCATCTCGTCCGAAGGGACGATGGTCAACGTCACGCTGTGCTTCTCCCCCGCCCAGGCGATCCTGGCGGCCAAGGCCGGCGCCAGCTTCGTGTCGCCCTTCGTCGGCCGCCTGGACGACATCGGCCAGGACGGCATGGGCATCATCAAGGACATCTGCGAGATCTATAACAATTACGACGCCTTCAAGACCGAGGTGCTGGTCGCCTCGATCCGCAACCCGATGCACATCGTCAAGGCCGCCCGCCTGGGCGCCCATGTCGTGACCGCGCCGGCGTCGGTGCTGAAGCAGCTGTTCAACCACCCGCTGACCGACAAGGGTCTCTCCCAGTTCGTCGAGGACTGGAAGAAGACCGGCCAGTCGATCCTGTAAGGCGGGCCGGAGCGATCATGGCCGACAGGGGCCGCGAACCGGGCCACAGCCCGCACCGGACGTCGACGCTCTCTTCGGAGGATGTGCGCGCCTACCTGCGGAGCCACCCGGACTTCCTGGCCCAGAACGCCGATCTGGTCCACCACCTGACCCCGCCGTCGGTCGACCGCGGGCGTGGGGTGGTGGACCTCCAGGCCTTCATGGTCGACCGGCTGCGCGCCGAGGTCCGCACTCTCAAGGACCAGCAGCGCGAGCTGATCGGAACCAGCCGGGCCAACCTGAACAGCCAGAACCGCATCCATGCCGCGGTGCTGTTCCTGCTCGACGCCCAGAGCTTCGAGCAGCTGATCCAGACCATCACCACCGACCTTGCGGTCCTTCTCGACCTCGACGTCGCCTGTCTGGTCATCGAATCCAACGGCACCGACATCCCCCACGTCCACCGCTCCGGCGTGCGGGTGGTGGAGCCGGGCGCCATCGCCGACCGGCTGGGCCGCGCCGACGTGGTGCTGAACACCGACATCCAGGGCGACCCCGAGATCTACGGCCCCGGCGCCGGCCTCGTCCGGTCGGAGGCGCTGATCCGCATCCAGGTCTCCAGCGAGACGCCCGACGGCCTGCTCGCCTTCGGCAGCCGCGAGCCCGACACCTTCCACAGCGGCCAGGGCACCGAGCTGGTGGGCTTCCTCGCCCGCGTGATCGAGCGGGTGATCCGCGGCTGGCTGGAGCTGCCGGCGTGACCGAACCTGTTCCCGGTACGCCAAGTTTGGGGTTTTCCGCCAAGCCGGACGTCCAGGACGTGCTGGCCCACTGGTGGCGCTGGATGGAGAGCGAGAAGGCGGTCTCCCCCCACACCCTGTCGGCCTATACCGCCGATGTTGGCGAGTTCCTGCGCTTCCTCACCGAATTCCGCGGCGGCACCCCGCCCTCGCTGAACGACCTGGGCGAGCTGAAGGCGGCGGATTTCCGCGCCTGGATGTCCAGGCTGGCGATGGACGGTCTGGTCGGCGCCAGCCGGGCGCGCAAGCTGGCGGCGGTGCGCAACCTGTTCCGCTGGCTGGACCGCAGCGGCCGCCTGCACAACCCCGCCGTCGCCACGCTGGCCACGCCCAAGGTCAAGCGCCCCGCCCCCCGCCCGCTGACGGAGATCGACGCCGACCGCCTGCTGGAGGAGGCCGAGCGCGACCGCGACGAACCCTGGATCGGCAAGCGCGACCGCGCCCTGTTCACCCTGCTCTACGGCTGCGGCCTGCGCATTTCCGAGGCGCTGGGGCTGGCGGCCAAGGACGCGCCGCTGGGCGACACGCTGCGCGTCACCGGAAAGGGCCGCAAGGACCGCATGATCCCCGTCCTGCCGGCGGTGACGGAGGCGGTGCAAGCCTATATCGACTCCTGCCCCTTCGCCCTGGCGCCCGACGGCCCGCTGTTCGTCGGCACCCGCGGCGGCCGGCTGAACGCCAGCGTGGCCCAGCACCAGATGCAGAAGCTGCGCGCCCTGATGGGCATGCCGGACAGCGCCACCCCGCACGCCCTGCGACATAGTTTCGCGACCCACCTTTTGGCGGACGGCGGCGACCTGCGCGCCATCCAGGACCTGCTCGGCCACGCCTCGCTCTCCACAACCCAGCGTTACACGGACGTGGAGAACGAGCAGCTGATGAACGTGTACCGCAACGCCCATCCTCGGGCGCGCAAGGGCTGATCCGGACCGCCCTCCGCAACCGGTTCCACATATTCCTGTATTCACACCGACTTCCGGCGCGTCGCGGCCGGACGTCCTTCGCGGCTTCGGCTGCGCCGCGCATCAACACGGTCATATGACAGTACCAGAAGACCAGGGATCGCTCTCTCACTGAACATTTCGTGTGCCTACTTCAAGCACGGCAATGAACCCTTGCCCCAATCCTACTTTAGTACAAAGTAACGGGACGAACCCTTATTTGCCGTTAACATTCTGTTAATCCACAAAATCGACAGTTTCCCAAGGCAGGATTTATGCGGGGGAAATCGTCATGCAAACAAAGTCTATCCAAACGAAGATAGCCATGCTGTCGGGTATGTGTCTGGCGGGCACCGTCGCCGTGCTCGTCGGCTTCGGCATCCTGTCGACACGCTCGAGCAACGAGTTCGTAACCGGCAATGTCGAGCGGATTCTCGAAAGCAAGACGACGGAATCCCTGCAGAATCTCGCCGCCACCCAAGCCGGCCTGCTGCGGTCGGAGTTCGACACCGCGCTGAACGCCGCCCGCACCATGGCGGCCAGCTTCGCCAGCCTTGCCGACGAAGGGGCGCCCGGCCATGTCCTGCCGGAGCGGCGACGCGACGCCTTCAACGGCGTTCTTCTGTCGGTCCTGAAGCGCAACCCGCTGTTCAACGGCACCTATTCGGCCTGGGAGCCCAACGCGATCGACGGCCGGGACGAAGAGTTCCGCAACCGCCGCGAAACCGGCACCGACGCCACCGGCCGCTTCCTTCCCTATTGGAACCGCGACCAGAACGGCCGCATCGCCATGCAGCCGCTGGTCGAATATGACAGCCGCGAGCGCCATCCCAACGGCGTCATGAAGGGCGGCTGGTACATCGGCCCGCAGGAGCATGGGCGCGAAAGCGTCCTGGATCCCCTGCCCTACATCGTGCAGGGCAAGCAGGTCTTCCTGGCGACCCTGTCGGTGCCGATCGTCATCAACGGCAAGTTCCGTGGCGTGGCCGGCGCCGACTTCAACCTCGATTTCGTCCAGCAGCTGTCGACCAAGGTCAGCGCCGCGGTGTTCAACGGCCGCAGCCAAGTCGTCATCATCAGCAACATGGGCCTGATCGTCGCCCACAGCGCCCGGCCCGACCTGATCGGGCAGCCGATCTCCACCTTCGACACCTCCTGGCAGGCCGATCTGGCGAATGTCCAGGCCGGCAAGGCCCATGTCGACATCGAATCCTCCACCAACATGCTGCGCAGCTTCGCGCCCATCACCATGGGCAACACCGAGAAGCCGTGGGCGGTGCTGGTGCAGGTGCCGAAGGACATCGTGCTGGCCGACGGCATGGCGCTGTCCTCCGCGCTCGGCGAGCGTGCCAACTCCAGCATCCTGTGGCAGGTCGCCGTCGGCGCGCTGGTGGCACTCGGCGCCGTCGCGGTGATGTGGGTGGTCGCCGGCGGCGTCGCCCGGCCGATCCGCGCCAGCGTCGCCTTCGCCGAAGGCATCGCCGCCGGCCGCTTCGACCAGACGCTCGACATCCGCCAGTCCGACGAAGTCGGCGCGCTCGCCGACGCCCTGCGCAAGATGCTGGCCGACCTGAAGCGGATGATCGACCAGCGGGCGGAGGATCAGGCCAAGGCCGACGCCGAACGCCGCGCCGCCATGCTGCAGCTCGCCAACGACCTGGAGGCCCAGGTGATGAATGTGGTGGACGGCGTCGACCGCGCCGCCCAGTCCATGAACGGCACCGCCCAGGCGATGACCGCCACCGCGACCCAGACCAGCCAGCAGGCCGGCGTGGTCGCCAGCGCCTCCCAGGACGCCAGCAGCAACGTGCAGACCGTCGCCAGCGCCACGGAACAGCTCTCCTCCTCGATCCAGGAGATCGGCGAGCGCGTCAACCGCTCCGCCCAGATCGCCCGCGAGGCGGTGGAGGCGGCCCAGCAGGCCAACGGGCAGGTGTTGAGCCTGACCGAGGCGGCGGAGAAGATCGGCACGGTGGTGCAGCTGATCCAGGACATCGCCAGCCAGACCAACCTGCTGGCGCTGAATGCGACCATCGAGGCCGCCCGCGCCGGAGAGGCCGGCAAGGGCTTCGCCGTGGTGGCGCAGGAGGTGAAGAGCCTCGCCAGCCAGACCGCCCGCGCGACGGAGGAGATCGCCGGCCACGTCACCGGCATGCAGCGCGTCACCGACGAGACCGCCGGAGCGATCAAGGGCATCGGCGGCATCATCGCCCAGATCGACGAGATCTCCACCGCCATCGCCGCCGCGGTGGAGGAACAGGGCTCCGCCACCGCCGAGATCGCCCGCAACGTCCAGCAGGCCGCCAGCGGCACCCAGGAGGTGACGAAGACCATCGCCGACGTCCGCAGTGCCGCCGTCGAAGCCGGCCATTCCGCCGAGAACGTCCTGTCGGTCTCCGGCCAGCTCGCCGGTGACGCCGGCCGGTTGCGGAACGTGGTGAACGGCTTCCTGTCGACCATCCGCGCGGCCTGACGGGCGGAGCGGCCACAACGAAAAAGGCTCCTCCGCCAACGGCGGGGAGCCTTTCGTCGTTACGGATCTTGCGGTCCGCTGATCAGATGTGCAGCGGACGCCCGTCCACCGCCAGCGCCGCTTCCTTGACCGCTTCCGACAGGGTCGGGTGGGCGTGGCAGGTGCGGGCGACGTCTTCGGCCGACGCGCTGAACTCCATGGCCAGCACCAGCTCGCCGATCATCTCCGACACGTTCGGGCCGATCATGTGGACGCCCAGCACCTGATCGGTGGAGGCATCCGACAGGATCTTCACGAAGCCGTCGGTGTTGCCGCCGGCACGGGCGCGGCCGTTGGCGGTGAACGGGAACTTGCCGGCCTTGTAGGCGATGCCCGCGGCCTTCAGCTGCTCCTCGGTCTTGCCGACGGCGGCGACTTCCGGCCAGGTGTAGACGACGCCGGGAACCAGGTCGTGGTTGACGTGGCTCTTCTGGCCGGCCAGCTGCTCGGCGAGGGCGACGCCCTCCTCCTCGGCCTTGTGGGCCAGCATCGGGCCTTCCACCACGTCGCCGATGGCGTAGATGCCCGGCACGTTGGTCTGGAAATGGTGGTCGATCTTGACCCGGCCACGCTCCAGCTCGACGCCGACCGCCTCGAGCCCCAGGCCCTCGGTGTAGGGACGGCGGCCGATGGCGACCAGGACGGTGTCGGCCTCGATGGTCTGCGCCTCGCCGCCGGCGGCGGGCTCGACCGTCAGGGACACGCCGGCCTCGGTCACCGATGCGCCGGTCACCTTGGTGCTCAGCTTGAAGTCCATGCCCTGCTTGGCGAAGATGCGCTGGGCCTGCTTCGACAGCTCGTTGTCCATGGTCGGCAGCACTCGGTCGAGATACTCGACCACCGTCACCTTGGCGCCCAGCCGGCCCCAGACGGAACCCAGCTCCAGCCCGATCACGCCGCCGCCGATGACGACCAGATGCTTCGGCACTTCCGGCAGCGACAGGGCGCCGGTGGAGGACACCACGCGCTTCTCGTCGATGGCGATGCCCGGCAGCGGCGTCACGTCCGAGCCGGTGGCGATGACGATCGCCTTCGACGCGGTGACGGTGCCGACGCCCTCGACCTCGACGGTGTTCGGGGCGGTGATCTTGCCGGCACCCTTCAGCCAGGTGACCTTGTTCTTCTTGAACAGGAACTCGATGCCGCCGACGTTGTCCTTAACGACCTTGTCCTTGTGGGCCAGCATGCCCGGCAGGTCCAGTTCCACGCCGCCGACCTTGATGCCGAACTTGGCGAGGCCGTGGGCCGCTTCCTCGAACTTCTCCGACGCCGCCAGCAGAGCCTTGGACGGGATGCAGCCCACATTCAGGCAGGTGCCGCCCAGGGTCCCGCGCTTCTCCACGCAGGCGACCTTGAAGCCGAGCTGCGCCGCGCGGATCGCGCAGACATACCCGCCGGGACCGCCGCCGATCACAACGACGTCAAAAGTGCTTTCAGCCATGAGAGGCTTTCCTTTCGCCATTCTTGCTCGTTGCCAAAAGCCGTCCCATCCAGCGGGGAGGGCACGCGGGATCTTCCGCGGGGCGATTTATGCCCGCGCTCACGCCCCGTGGCAACGGGACACTTCGTCTCTGCGGGTTCGGACGAAGCCGAAGCGAAGGGCACCCCTTTTGAGCAGGCCCCCTCCCCCATCGGATCGGGAAACCTTTACGGCCCCGCTTGCGTTCCCATCGGCATCACAGCGCCACCGCAACGGAGACAGACCATGACCACCGTCAAGAAGTTCGCCCTGCTCGCCGTCCTCGGCACCCTGCTGGGCACCACGCTGGCCGCCTGCAACACCGTCGAGGGTGCGGGCCAGGACGTGCAGGCCGGCGGCCGCGCCATCGAGCGTGGCGCCGACAACGTCCAGAAGAAGATGTAAGCCCGACAAGGTGCCGACCGGGGGAGCGTCCGCCAGCCGCGGCTCCCCCGTCAGCCCTTCATGCGCTTGATGGTGTTGGTCGTGCTCTGGCCCTGGACCAGCTCGGCCAGCACCACTTTTCCGCCATAGCTCTGCACGAAATCCGCCCCCACCACCGTCGCGATGGTGTAGTCGGCGCCCTTGACCAGCACGTCCGGGCGTAGCGCGCGGATCAGCGTTTCCGGCGTGTCCTCGCCGAAGATCACCACCAGATCGACGCAGCCCAGCGACGCCAGCACCGTGGCGCGCGCCGTCTCGTTCTGCACCGGCCGGCTTTCGCCCTTCAGCCGCTTCACCGAGTCGTCGCTGTTCAGCCCGACGACCAGAACGTCGCAGGCCGCACGCGCCTGCTTCAGCAGCGAGATATGGCCGGGGTGCAGCAGGTCGAAGCAGCCGTTGGTGAAGCCCACGCGCTTGCCGCGCAGCCGCCAGCGCTCCGCCCGCTCCGCCGCGGTGTCGCGGGTCGCCACCTTCTCCTCGCCCTGGCGCCATTCCTGCTCGTGCAGGCCGGCCAGCAGCTCGGCAGAGCGGACGACCGCGGTGCCGACCTTGCCCACCACAATGCCGGCCGCCAGATTGGCCAGCCGCGCCGAGTCCACCAGATCGATCCCCACCGACAGCGCGGCGGTCAGCGTCGCCACCACCGTGTCGCCGGCGCCCGACACGTCGAACACCTCGCGCGCCTCGGCGGGCAGATGCACGGCGTCCGCGGCCGTCACCACCGACATCCCCTGCTCGCTGCGGGTGGCGACGACGGCGCCGATGCCGCAGGTGGCGATCAGGTGGCGGGCGGCGGCGATCACCTCCTCGTCCGTCCGCGCCGGCAGGCCGGTGGCCTCCATCAGTTCCTTGCGATTGGGCGTCACGATGTCGGCGCCGCGATAGCGGCGATAGTCGCGGCCCTTGGGATCGACCACCACCGTGCGCCCGGCCTGCCTTGCGGCGGCGATCACCGCCATCACCAGATCGTCGGTCAGCACGCCCTTGCCGTAGTCGGACAGGATGACGCCGCCCACGTCGGGCAGAAGCTCGCGCACCCGCTCCAGCACGCGGTCGGCGACGGTGATCGGCACCACCGTCTCGACGTCGGTGCGCAGAAGCTGCTGCTGGCCGGCGATGAAGCGGGTCTTTACGGTGGTCTGGCGCCCGTCCTCCACCACGATGGCGCCGTCGCTGACGCCCTCGCGCCGCAGCAGGGCCAATAGGTCGGTGCCGATGCCGTCGCGCCCCACCACCGAGACGAAGCGGCAGGCCGCCTCCAGCGCCACCAGGTTGGCGGCCACATTGCCGGCGCCGCCCAGCTTGGGCACCTCGCGCTCCACGCGCAGTACGGGGATCGGCGCCTCGGGCGACACCCGGTCCACCGAACCATAGACGAAACGGTCGAGCATCACGTCGCCAAGGCACAGCACGTTGGCGCGCGACAGGGAGTCGATGTGACGGGCAAGGTCGCTCATGGCGCTGTCTTACCAATGCCAAAGCGGTAACGCCAGCGGATCGGGGGCCCGGCGGGGGTGACGCTCGTTTGTCACCGTCGTAGGATGGCGTTCCTGCAACACACGCTCCGTTCCATCCGCCCATGCCCCGCCCCACCGTCGCGACCAGCCTGTCGGCCAAGCTGCTGGTGCTGACCATCCTGTTCGTGCTGCTGGCGGAGGTGCTGATCTACGCCCCCTCCATCGCGCGCTTCCGCATGAGCTACCTGGAGGAACGGCTGGCCGCCGCCCACATCGCCGCATTGTCGGTGGAGGCCGCGCCCGACCTGATGGTGACGAAGGAGCTGCAGGCGAAACTGCTGGCCTACACCGGCACCCACGTCATCGACCTGATCCAGCCGGGCGCGCGGGTCTACATGCTGTCGCGCCCGATGCCGCCCCCGGCCGATGCCGTGTACGACCTGCGCGGCACCGGCATGGGCATGCAGTTCGTCGATGCCGGCCACGCCCTGTGGATGGCGCTGGAGGGTGCCTTCGGACCGCCGCGCAACCGGGTGATCCGGGTCATCGACCGCTCGCCCAACGACCCGGCCCAGCGCGTCGAGGTGACGATGGACGAACGGCCGCTGATCGACGCGATGCTGGAGTTCTCCCGCCGCATCCTGGCGGTGTCGGTCGCCATTTCGCTGATCGCGGCGATCCTGGTCTATCTCACGCTCCATGCGCTGCTGGTGCGGCCGATGCGCCGCCTGACGGCGGAGGTCGTCGCCTTCCGCCGCGACCCCGACGGCGCCCCGCCGCTGGTGCCGGGCCGCCGCCGCGACGAGATCGGGGTGGCGGAGCGCGAGCTTGCCGCCATGCAGGACACGGTGCGCGCGGCCCTGCGCCAGCGCGAACGGCTGGCCACGCTGGGCACCGCGGTGGCGAAGATCAACCACGACCTGCGCGGCATCCTCTCGACCGCCTCCCTCCTGTCGGAACGGCTGACGGAGAGCGCCGACCCGGAGGTGCGGCGGGTGACGCCGCGGCTGGTCGCCTCGCTGGACCGGGCGGTGGAGCTGTGCGGCCAGACGCTGTCCTTCACCCGCGACGGCGTCCGGCCCCTGTCGTCCCGGCCGGTCGATCTGCACCGGCTGGCGGAGGAGGCGGGCGCGGAGGTGCTCGCCACCCCTCATCCCGACGGCGGCCGGGTCGAGGCAGAGTGGATCAACGACATCCCCGCCGGAACGCCAGCGCCGGTGGATGCGGCACAGTTCGGCCGCGCCCTGGTCAATCTCGGCCGCAACGCGGTGCAGGCCGGCGCCAGCCAGGTGCGGATCGCCGTCCGGCCGGGAGCCGACGGCCTGCTGACCCTGACGGTCGCCGACAACGGCCCCGGACTGGCGCCGCGGGCGCGGGAGAACCTGTTCCAGCCCTTCGCCGGTTCCGCCCGGGCCGGCGGCGTCGGGCTCGGCCTCGCCATCGCGCGGGAGGTGCTGCGCGCGCATGGCGGGGAGTTGCGGCTGGTGCGCAGCGATGCCGCCGGAACGGTCTTCGCGCTTGACATACCGCAAAGCAACACGGAAACCGATCCGGTAGATGTTGCAGGGCACAAGACTTTTGTGTCGCATTGATTCCGCGGGTTCCGTCCCGCAGAATCCCTTCAATGACGAAGCGTTCGCGGGAAGCCCGGCGGGGCGGGAGGCGGGCGCTTCCCCTCTGACAACGCCTTGTTCTGAAAGGACTTCGGGACGTGAAAGCTCTCTCTTACTGGATCAATCCCATCCTCGCCGGCATCATGGCTTTCGTCGGCCTGCTCGCCTCCTCGCGGGCGGCGGACGATGCGTTCGCCATCGGTGGCCTGATCGTCTTCCTCGGCTGCGTGCTTTTCATCTTCGCGTCGATCGGCCGTTATTTCGACCGCATGGGCTCCGCCCACTGACCTGAGGGGGCTTCCGTCCGCGAAGCCCCGACGGTCGACGCGAAGGCTGGAGGGCGCGAGCCCAACAGAGCGGGTGCCACATGACACACAGCATGGCATGGGACCCTGACGCCTTCGCGACGCTCGATGTCCTGCGCCGCCGTCCCGTCATCGACCTGACGGCGGCGCTCCCTTCCTCCCTCGCGCCACGCTTAATCGTCGATCTCGGCTGCGGTTCCGGGCAGCTGTCGCGGCTGCTGGCGGCGCGCTGGCCGCAGGCCGAGGTGCTGGCGGTCGACCATTCCCGGGCGATGCTGCGCTGGGCCGCCGACACGCCGTCCGCCGTGCGCTATCTCCACGCCGATCTGGCGGTCTGGCGCCCGCATTGGCCGGTGGATCTCGCCATCTCCGCCGGCGGGCTGCAGCATGTGGCCGGCCATGAGCGGCTGTTTCCCGAACTGCTGCAATCGCTCGGCCCCGGCGGGGTGCTGGCCGTCGCCCTGCCCCGTCCGCAGGACCAGACCGCCCACCGCCTGCTTCTGGAGACCGCCTCCGACGGTCCATGGGCTGACCGGCTGCACGGCGCATGGCCCGCGGCTCCGCTGACCGACGGCCGGAATTGGGGCGCCCAGGATTACTATGACTGGCTCGGCCCGCAGGCAGCCTCCATCGAGCTGTGGGAGACCGAGTATTACCATCCGCTCGACGGCGACGTTCCGCTTCTGCAATGGCTGCATCAGGCGGCACTGGTCCCGGTGATGGACCGGCTGACCGGCCCCGAGTTGGACCGCTTCCTCGCCGCCTACCGCCGCCGTCTGGAGACGGCCTATCCGGAGCATTCCAGCGGCAACACGCTGATCCCGACCAAATGGCTGTTCATGGTGGTGCGGGTGTAGGGGAGAAGGAGGGGGCAACCGCGCCCCGCGCCCCGCGCCCCTTCAAACCCCGTCGATGTAGCTCAGCAGCGGCTGCCAGTCGCCGCGATGCTCGGCGGCGCGCTTGCCCGGCATGTCGAACAGGCTGAGGCCGCTTTCGGCCGCGTCGGCATAGATCTGGCTGTCGCGCAGGCGGGTCACCACCTGATGGCCGATGCCGCCGAGAAAGCGGTCCAGCCGGTCGGCCGCCTTGGTGCGGGCGCGCATGCGGTTGCCGACCACCGCCACCGTGGTCTTCTTCTTGGCGATGCGCTTCAACTCGTCGAGCTTGCCGAGGAAGCGCTGGGTCGCCTGCTCGTCGAAGGCGCCGGGAAGCACCGGCAGCACGACGACGTCGGCCATCTTCACCAGATCCTCGATCTGCTTGGTCTTCAGCGCGGCGGGCGCGTCGATCACCAGCCGCTTGGTGCCGCGCGGCGCATCGGAGAAGTCCTTGGCCCAGTCGAGTCCGACCAGCGCCGGCGCCTGTCCCGGCCGGCGCTCCAGCCAGCCGAGGGAGGAGTGCTGACGGTCCACGTCGGCCAGCACGGTGGGCAGGCCCGCCGCGGCGGACGCGGCGGCGAGATGGGTGGCGACGGTCGTCTTGCCGCAGCCGCCCTTGATGTTGGCGACGAGGATCGTGAGCATGTCCCTGGGACTCTACACCGCAGGGTCCGGCTTCGACCAGAAATGCTTGGTGTCGGTGAAATCATGCCACAGGGCGACCAGCGCCGCTTCGGTGTCGGCCACCCCGCGGGCGTGCCAGCCGATGACGATGCCGGCGGCGCGCGGCTCGCCGGGGGCGGACCGGCTGCCGTCGTCGTGCAGTTCATGCAGAAGCCGCGTCGCCGTCGCCACATCGTTCAGGTGGCCCAGCGCGTCCTGCAGGGCGGCAAGCTGCTGGATGTAGCGGCGCACCGGCTTGTCGTCGTACAGGCTGCGGAAGAACTCCACGGCATAGCGCAGCTTCTTCAGGGCGATGCGCAGCTGGTGGCGCTGGGCCACCGGCAGATGGGCGAAGCCGTGGCCGGCCCGCTTGGCCTTCTTGTGGCGCTTGTTCAGCAGATGGTCGGCCAGCCCGATCACCGGCTGGAACAGCCGCACCGACTCCTCGCTGACCGGCTGGTCGCGCCAGCCGCGCTTCTCCACCCAGCTGCCGACGCCCAGCAGGAAGGCGGTGTAGCGGTCCGACCGGATCGCCTCGCGCACGCCCTCATAGGCGCGCAGCCGCTTCGCCTCGGCGGCGGCGGCCAGCGTGTCCAGATCCTCCACTGCCGAGCGGCCATGCCCGTCGGCCCTGTGGAAGGCGTCGCGCACCGGGGCCAGCAGTTCCTCGCCGAACACGTCCCAGTCGCGCGCCGGCCCCAGGCTGCCGGCCAGCCATTTGATCTCGCCGACCAGCCAGAGATACTGCATGGCCGGAATGAAGGGCCGGAACAGCGCGATGGCCGAGCGGAGCCGGCGCAGCGCCACGCGCATCTGGTGCACGCCCTCCGGATCCTCGCCGGCCAGCGTCACCGCCTCGTTCGCGACCATGTGGGCGATGCAGGCGCGCACGATGCGGGCCACCGCGCCTTCCACCGTCGTCTCCGGATCGAGCAGCAGCTTTTCCGCCTTCAGCGCCTTGTCGGCGGCGCCATCGGCCAGGGCATGGCCGCGTTCCGCCTTGCTGCGCATCTCCAGCCGCAGCGGCGCGGCCTTCGCCAGTTCCTGCGCCAGATCGTAGAGTGCGGCGGGCGGACCGCTCTTCAGCTCCAGCTCCACCTCGCACAGGTCGCGGGACCGGCCGTCGGGCAGCAGCAGCCGGCCGCGGTCGAAGGCGACCTCGATGGAGGCGGCGTCATCGCCCTCGCCCAGAGTCACGTCCTGGATCGTGCGCTCGACGACCGAGGTGAAGACAGGCTGCAGTTCCGATTCGCTGAGCGTTCCCAGCAGCTCGATGGCGGCGGCGTCGGTGATCAGCGTCAGGTCGGGTGCGGCGGAGGTCACCGCGCATTCCCATTCCCCGCGGCCCAGCCCGTCCTCGTCCGGCGCGGACTTGACCGTCTGGACATAGCCGTCGCCGGTCTTGCGCACCCGCAGCGTCACCTTGCGCGCGGCGAGCCGGCGGTCTTCGGTGTCGTAATAGGTGCTTTCCAGGGTCTTCGTCGTTGCCGGGCCGCTCGTCCGGTCCGCAATGGCGGAAGCGGCACGCAGCGTGTCGAAGTCTTCCGGCTTCGCCGCCAGCTTCAATTCCGTCTCGCGGTTGATGTCCGCCTCAGCCATCGCCTGCGCTTCAACCCCCGTTTTGCGGCCCAATGGCCTACAGTTGGGTGTTTGCACAGGCCACGGACAGGGTCAAGTTACGGAAATGTTGCAGAAGCCTGGGGTTGCAGTAGCCTTTGCCCCCGCGTCTTCCTTTCGTTCGCAGCGCTTTGACAGGGGTTGCAGGGTCAATATGCCCCATTTCACCCCACCCTTGGGGCGTTGCAATGCGGTCGGCGCTGTGATTGGGTTCCGCCAAATCACTCAGGGCCGATCCCCAACGGGAAACGGCCATTATTAGGGGAAGTGTGAAGATGACCGATTTCAACACGATCGACGACCTCGAGGTCAGCGGCAAGACGGTGCTGGTGCGCGCCGACCTGAACGTCCCGATGCAGGACGGCAAGGTGTCCGACACCACCCGCATCGACCGCCTCGCCCCCACCCTGAAGGAGCTGTCCTCCAAGGGCGCCAAGGTCGTCGTCCTGTCGCATTTCGGTCGCCCGAAGAACGGCCCGGACGCCAAGAACTCCTTGCGCAACGTGCTGGACGCGCTGAGCGCCGCCGTCGGCCAGAAGGTCGCCTTCGCCGAGGATTGCGTCGGCGACAAGGCCAAGGAGGCCATCGCCAAGGTGCATGACGGCGCCATCGTGCTGCTGGAGAACACCCGCTTCCACGCCGAAGAGGAAAAGAACGACCCGGCTTTCGCCAAGCAGATGGCCGAGCTGGGCGACATCTACGTCAACGACGCCTTCTCCGCCGCCCACCGCGCCCATGCCTCGACCGAGGGTGTGGCCCGCCTGCTGCCGAACGCCGCCGGCCGCCTGATGGAGGCCGAGCTGAAGGCCCTGACGCTCGCGCTGGAGAAGCCGGAGCGCCCGGTCGCCGCCGTCGTCGGCGGTGCGAAGATCTCCACCAAGCTGGAACTGCTCGGCAACATGGTCCGCAAGGTGGACCTGCTGGTGCTGGGCGGCGGCATGGCCAACACCTTCCTGTTCGCCCAGGGCACCGACGTCGGCGCCTCTCTGTGCGAGAAGGACATGGCCGACCAGGCCCGCGCCATCATGGCGACGGCCAAGGAAGCCAACTGCGAGATCCTGCTGCCGAAGGACTTCGTCGTCGCCAAGGAGTTCAAGGCCGGTGCGGCCAACCGCGTCGTCGCCTTCGACGCCATCGGCTCGGATGAAATGGCTCTCGACATCGGCCCGGCCACCGTCGAGTTCCTGGGCGTGAAGCTGCAGGGCGCCAAGACCATCGTCTGGAACGGCCCGCTCGGCGCCTTCGAAATCCAGCCCTTCGACGCCGGCACCAACGCCGTGGCCGGTCTGGTCGCCGCCCGCACCGAATCGGGCGGCCTGCTGTCGGTCGCCGGCGGCGGCGACACCGTCGCGGCGCTGGCCCATGCCGGTGCGGAAGAGAAGTTCACCTACGTCTCGGCCGCCGGCGGCGCCTTCCTGGAGTGGCTGGAAGGCAAGGAACTGCCGGGTGTCGCGGCGCTGAAGAAGTAAGCGGTTCCACGGGATCGCAAATGCGAAAGGCTCCGGGCTTCGGTCCGGAGCCTTTTTGTTTTTCACCCCTGCCCAGCCTTCTCCGGTCGGGCCTTCAGCCACTCCGCCATTCCCTGATCGTCGAGCGCATACTGCCCGCGTGCCGACCGCCACAGGATGTTCCTCTGCCGCAACGCCTCGATGGCAGCCTGGACCGCCGGCGGCTCCACCGCCTCCCCGACCATGTCGGCATAAGCTTGCAGAGCCGCGGCGGAGAAAGGTGCGGATTGCGGCCCTTCCACCGCCAGCCGTTCGACCACCGCCTGCTGCAACGGCGTCAACCCCGACCATGCGGACTCGTAATCGTCCCACACCCGCTGGCGCAGTTCGGTCGCGCCATCCGCCAGCGCCCGCTTCAGGTCGCCGGCATCGCCGACCAGCAACGCCGCATCCGACAGGATCCGCATCAGGGTTTCCGGCTGCCGCCCGACCGCGTCGAAGGCCGCGAAGACATCGTCGGCATCGAAGCGGTTGCCTTCGGCCAGCCGGGCGTTGATCCAGTCCGTATAGGCATCGGTATAGGCGCGATCCAGCAGCGGAAAGCTGCGCACGCTGGTCCCGAAGAAGGGCTGGTCGCGGTTCAGCACCAGTCGGCTCAGCTTGTCACGGTGGGAGCCCGTCAGCACGATCATCAGGTTCGGCCCGTCGCGGGCATCGTCCCTGGTGTTCAGCCGGTCACGCGCCGCCTTCAGCGCGAACATGGCGTTCAGTCCGGCCTCGGTCGTCAGCGCGTGCTGCGCTTCGTCCACCAGCAGGGCGATGCGCTTGTGGGTCCGCTCCAGCAGGGCCTCCAGCGCGTCGGCCAGCGTGGTCCCCTGCGCCTGCCCGATCCGGTCGATGTCGACCGACACGCCGCCGACACCCAGCTTGGCCAGTCCGACCGCCCGCGCCGCCTTCACCGGCAAGCTGTCGGCCCGGCGAAGCTCGGCCTTCAGCGCCTCGGCGATCAGATGGGCCGGATCGGCCGCCATGTCCGCCCACAGGTCGACATAGACCGACAGGATGCCGCGGTTCTCCAACTCCGGCCCCAGATCGTGACGCAGGAAAGTGCTCTTGCCAGTCCGCCGCGGCGCCGCCAGGCACAGCGTCGGCTCCGCACCGATCGGAGCATCCCCCGTCACGATGTCGGCCAGGGATGCCGCCAGCTTCGGCCGGTGGAACAGGAACTTCTGCGCGGATGCGGAGGCGGGTTGGGATGGCACGGGCGGCCTCTTTAGGACCAATTATGGATTGAACCATAATTTATAGTCCTGGAAATAATCTTCAATAGTCCGCTGCGGACTGCGCAACGATCCCCGCACACCAACCGTTTCCCCTTGCATCCGCCTGAGCGAATGTCCATAACAGCGGCGGGAGGCTGGCGTCGGACGAGTCCCTCGCCAACCCGGTCAGGTCCGGAAGGAAGCAGCCGCAACGAGTTACGGCTCGGGTCGTTCGTCCAGTCTCCCACCCTTCTCGAAAATTGCCAGCACGAAACAGACGGCGACAGCGCGGCGCCGGGCCGCTATCCTGCGGCCGCAAATCCCCTCCCGTCGTTTCGACAGGCCAGCCGCGTGACCGATACCACCGCCGACATCACCGCCGTTCCCGCCCCCGCCGCGGCTCCCGCCACCGGGCAGGCTTACCGGGTGCTGGCGCGCAAATACCGGCCGAAGACCTTCGACGAGCTGATCGGGCAGGACGCGCTGGTCCGCACCCTGACCAACGCCATCCAATCCGGCCGCATCGCCCAGGCCTTCATGCTGACCGGCGTGCGCGGCGTCGGCAAGACCACCACCGCCCGCATCATCGCCCGCGCGCTGAACTGCACCGGCCCGGACGGCACCGGCGGACCGACGGTCAGCCCCTGCGGCGTCTGCGACAATTGCCGCGCCATCGCCGAGGACCGCCACGTCGACGTGATGGAGATGGACGCCGCCAGCCACACCGGCGTCGACGACATCCGCGAGATCATCGACGGCGTGCGCTACTCGCCGGTGTCGGCCCGCTACAAGCTCTACATCATCGACGAGGTCCACATGCTGTCGAAGAGCGCGTTCAACGCGCTCTTGAAGACGCTTGAGGAACCGCCGAGCCATGTGAAGTTCGTCTTCGCCACCACCGAGATCCGCAAGGTGCCGGTCACGGTGCTGTCGCGCTGCCAGCGCTTCGACCTGCGCCGCGTCGACGCCCAGGTGCTGAAGGAGCATTTCACCCGCGTCACCGCCCTGGAGGGCGCCGACATCGAGGGGGATGCCGCCGCCCTGATCGCGCGCGCCGCCGACGGGTCGGTGCGCGACGGGCTGTCGCTGCTCGATCAGGCCATTGCGCTAGCCGCCGGCACGGTCACGGCGCAGCAGGTGCGCGACATGCTGGGTCTGGCCGACCGCACCCGCGTCATCGACCTGTTCGAGGCCGCAGTCTCCGCCAAGCCCGCCGAGGCGATGGACATCCTGGCCGACCTGCACCGCGTCGGCGCCGATCCGGTGGTGATCCTGCAGGACCTGCTGGACCTCGTCCACAACCTGACCCGCCTGAAGGTGGTGCCCGACAGCGCCAACGACCCCTCCCTGCCGGAAGCCGAGCGCACGCGCGGCGCCTCTCTGTCGGCCAAGCTCGGCATGCCGGCGCTGACCCGTGCTTGGCAGCTTCTGCTGAAGGGGCTGAACGAGGTGCAGGCCGCCCCGGTGCCGCAGCAGGCGCTGGAGATGGTGATCGTCCGCCTGTCCTACGCCGCCGACCTGCCGACGCCGGGCGAGCTGATCCGCCAGTTCCAGGCCCAGCAGGCCAATGGCGGAGCGGGTGCGCCCGGCGGCCGCGGCCCCGGCGGTGGCGGCGGTCCCGTCGCCGTCGCCAGCCAATCCCCCTCCATGGCGACCCACGCCGTCGCCCGCTCCATGGGCTCCGCCCAGCCGCAGAGCGCGCCGGTGGCACAGGCGGCCCCCGCCGCCACCCCTGCCCCCGTCGCCGTCCCGGCGGGCGAAGAGCTGTCGCCGATGCCGCCGGACTTCCGCGCGCTGGTGCAGCTGTTCTCCGACCGGCGCGAGGGCGCGCTCTACGGCTATCTGATGGAGACGGTGCAGCTGGTCCGCATGGAGCCGGGCCGGCTGGAGCTGAAGCTCCGCCCCGCCGCCCCGCCGACCCTGCCGGCCAAGGTCGGGCAGTTCTTGACCGAATGGACCGGCCAGCGCTGGATCGTCGCACTGTCCGACGGCCCGGCCCAGCCGACGCTGGCCGAGCAGGATCAGGCCGAAAAGCGCCGTGCCCTGTCGGAGGCGGAGGCCAACCCGGTGGTGCGTGCCGTGCTCGACGCCTTCAGCGGCGCGAAGATCATCGACATCCGCGACCTCGCCGAAGTTGCCGCGGCGGAGAGTGCGGCGGTTGCGGATGACGGCGAGACACCCGATTTCATGGTTCAGCAGCAGGACGATGGGGTCTATTACCCCCTCGACGACGAAGGAGAGTACTGACCGATGAAGAATATCGGCAACATGATGAAGCAGGCCCAGCAGATGCAGGCCAAGATGCAGGAAATGCAGGCGAGCCTGGAGCAGGTCGAAGTGACCGGCCAGAGCGCCGCCGGCATGGTCATCGTGACCGTCAACGGCAAGAGCGAGATGAAGAAGGTCAAGCTCGACAAGTCCGTCGTCGATCCCGAGGACGTCGAAGTGCTGGAGGACCTGATCGTCGCCGCCTTCAACGACGCCAAGAAGAAGGTCGAGCAGCATGTCGCCGAGGAGACCTCGAAGCTGATGGGCGGCCTGAAGCTGCCGCCGGGCATGAAGCTGCCGTTCTGATCTTTCTTGCCCTCTCCCGCCCCGGGAGAGGGAGGGGCCCCGCCGAAGGCGGGGAGGGTGAGGGGCGATCCGAACATGGATCCCCTGATCCTTGCATCCCCTCACCCTTCCCATGGCTGACGCCATGGGCCCCTTCCCTCTCCCGGGGCGGGAGAGGGAAACGTCTGTCGGCCGCCAAGTGAATGATCGGACCTGAAATCGAACGCCTGATCCAGTTGCTGTCCAAGCTGCCGGGACTCGGTCCCCGGTCGGCGCGTCGGGCGGCGCTGCATCTGATGAAGCGGCGGGACAGCCTGCTGGTTCCATTGTCGGAGGCGATGGCGGCGGCCGGCGAGTCGATCCGCGCCTGCTCCGTTTGCGGCAACCTGGACAGCCGCGATCCCTGCACCGTCTGCTCCGACCCCACCCGTGACCGGTCGGTCATCTGCGTGGTGGAGGATGCCGGCGACCTGTGGGCACTGGAACGCACCCGCGCCTTCCGCGGCACCTATCATGTTTTGGGCGGGTTGCTGTCGGCCTTGCAGGGTGTCGGACCGGACGACCTGAACATCGCCGGTCTCGCCGAACGCGCCAAGGACCCAGCGGTGCGCGAAATCATTCTGGCGCTCAATGCCACCGTCGACGGTCAGACCACCGCTCATGTCGTGACTGATCGCCTGACCGAGTCCGACGTGTCGGTCTCGCGTCTGGCGCACGGCGTCCCGGTCGGTGGGGAGCTGGACTATCTCGACGACGGCACGCTCACCGCCGCGCTGAAGGCACGGCGGCCATTGTAGCGTTGGCTTCGATACCCCCGCCTAGCCTCCCCGCCCAGCGGGGAGGCTAGGTGGGGGTCTAACGCCCCAGACACGTACACCCTCCCCAAAGCGTACACCTCCGCACTTCACGCATCGCGAACCGCCGTACGCCGCAGTTCACGAAGCCGACCCTGCGCCCGGCGTACCCGCGCTGGCACGTACACCCGCCTGCCGACAATGGTCCTTCGCAACACCCACCACCCGCGAAGGCACCATCCCGATGCGCAAGCCCGCCAAGCTCCCCATCGCGTTCCGTATCCTGCTGGGCTTCTCCCCATGGCTGCTGTTCGGCGCCACCTTGCCGCTTGCCGGACTGTTGCCGGCCTCCCTCGCGGCACTGGCGGCCAGCCTCGCCCTCTGCGTCCTCGACAGGCTACGCGGCTCCCTCAAGGCGCCGGAGCTGGTCGCCGCCGCCTTCTTTGCCTCCCTGCCGCTCTGCGGTCCGCTGGGCTGGGACTGGCCGGTCCACAATCTCGGCCTCGCCATTCATCTGGCGCTGTCGGCCATGGCCTTCGGCAGCATCGCCGCCAGCAGCCCCTTCACCCTGCAATATGCGCGCGACGACTGGCCGCGCGAATATTGGCACCTGCCGCAGTTCGTCGCCGTCAACCGGCTGATGACCGCGGTCTGGGGCCTGCTGTTCCTGGTTGGCGGTCTCGGCTTCGCCGGCCTGCCCGGTTGGGAAGCACCGGTTTCCATCGGCGCCAATGCGCTGGGCATACTCGCCAACCGGCTGCTGCCGAATTGGATCGTCGGGCGGGCGATGCGCCGCCGGCTGGCGGAGACCGATCCCCATTCCTGGCCGGCCCCCGCGATCCTGAACCGGACGCGCACCGCCGCAAACGAGCGTGACGTGGTGGTGGTCGGTTCCGGCATCGGCGGGCTGACGGCGGCGGCGCTGCTGGCGCGCGCTGGGGCGCGGGTGACGGTGCTGGAGACGCATGACCGCCCCGGCGGCTTCTGCACCAGTTGGACGGTCAAGGCACGCAACCACAGCGAACCGGGGGCCGAGCCCTTCCGCTATGTCTTCGACGCCGGCGTCCACGACATCAGCGGCGCCCATCCCGGCGGACCGGTCGACCATCTGCTACGCTCGCTGGGAGTCGAGGACCGGGTGGAGTGGCAGCCGGTGAACCGCGGCGTGGCGCTCGACGGTCGGTTGCGTCTACTGGCCGACGATGCCGATGGGCTGGCAGCCCAGATCGCCGCCGACCACCCGCCCAGCGCCGCCGGGGCCGCCGCCTTCCTGGCGGAGATGCGGGCGGTCTATGACGACATGTATCGCGGCTGCGCCGACAGCGGCCTGCCCAACATCCCGCAATCGGTGGCGGCGATGCGGCGCTATGTGACGGAGAGCCCGCACGCCCTGCGCTGGATGGCCCGGCCCTTCCAGGAGATGCTGGACCATTACATCCCCAACCGCGCCGGCCAGCGCCTGCTGACCGTGCTGACCGGCTATCTCAGCGACCGGGCGGAGTTGCTGACCGTAGGCCAGATGGCGCCGATCTTCGGATACTGGTTCTCCGGCGGCTTCTATCCGGCCGGCGGGTCGCAGTCCCTGGCCGATGCGCTGGCACAATCGATCCGCGCCGACGGCGGGGAGGTCCGGCTGCGCAGCGCCGCCAAGCGCATCCTGATCGAAGACGGCCGCGCCGCTGGAGTCGAAACCGCGGATGGCCGCATCGTCCGCGCACCCGCCGTGATCTCCAACGCCGACGTCCGGCGGACCATGCTGGAACTGGTGGGGGCGGAGCATCTGCCGGCCGCCTATGCCGCCCGCTGCGCGGCGCTGCGTCCGTCCACCTCAGCCTTCATGGTCACGCTCGGGCTGGACATCGTCCCCGACCTGCCGGCGATGACCTTCCTGCCGCGGGACGAGGCCGGCTTCGGCATGGCCATCGCCGTCCCCTCGGTCCACGACCGCAGCCTCGCACCCGAAGGGCATGCCGCGGTGGCGCTGCTGCGGCTGGCCCCGGCCGATGCCGGATGGAACCGCGCCGACCCGGCCTACAAGGCGCGCAAGCGGGCGGAGGGCGACGCGATGATCGCCGCCGCTTCCCGCCTGATCCCCGGCCTGGACCGGCACATCACCACCCGGCAGGAGGCCAGCGCCGCCACCTTCGCCCGCTATGCCCACACCAGCGCCGGCAGCATCTACGGCATCGCGCCCGACCAGCATCGGCTGACCCGCCGCAGCCCGATCCCCGGCCTGTGCCTGACCGGCGCCGGCGTCTTCCCCGGGCCGGGAGTGGAAGCCTGCGTCATCTCCGGCCGGCTGGCCGCCGAAGCCCTGCTGGGCAAGGAGAGCCTGACGCCGGATGCCCTGGGCAACACCGCCGGGCGCGCCGCCCGTTGTCCCGCCCTGCCGGTGGCGCAGATGGGGTGAAGTCTATTCCGCGAACCCGGCCCCGGCAAACCCGGCCAGCGCCCGGACTTCCGCCGGACTGCGGCCTTCGTCGCGGAGCGAGCGCAGGGACTGGGCGCGGTCGCGCTTGGCCAGCCGCTCGCCCGCCGCGTTCCGCAGCAGGCCGTGATGGTGGTAGTCGGGAGGGTCGTAGCCCAGCAGGGCCTGCAGCAGCCGGTGCAGGTGGGTGGCGAAGAACAGATCCTCGCCGCGGGTGACCAGCGTCACGCCCTGCAGATGGTCGTCCACGGTGACGCTGAGATGGTAGCTGGTCGGCGTGTCCTTGCGGGCCAGCACCACGTCGCCCAGCAGTTCCGGAGTCGCCTCCTGCCAGCCCTGCGCCCGGTCGTGCCAGCGCAACGGCCCGGTCAGCCGGCGGGCGGCGGCCACGTCGAGCCGCAATGCCCAGGCGTCGCCACGGGCGATCCGCTCCGCCCGCTCCTCGGACGTACGGTGGCGGCAGGTGCCGGGATACAAGGGGCCGTCAGGGCCGTGCGGCGCGGTACCGGCCCGCGCGATCTCCGCGGCGATATCCTTGCGGGTGCAGAAACAGGGATAGAGCACGCCCAGCGACTCGAGCCGGGCCAGTGCCGCGCGGAAATCGTCGAAATGGTCGGACTGGCGCCGGACCGGGCCGTCCCAGTCGAGGCCGAGCCAGGCCAGATCCTCGATCAGGTCGCGCTCGTAGTCTGGGCGGCAGCGGTTGGGATCGATGTCCTCGATCCGCAACAGGAAGCGGCCGGCGGCGCTGCGGGCGGTGGTCCAGCCGAACAGCGCGGAATGGGCATGGCCCAGATGCAGGTGCCCGGTGGGGCTGGGGGCGAAGCGGGTGACGAGGTCGCTCATTCCCGCTTTATAGCGGATCGCGCGCCGGACAGGACGCGGGATGTGATTCCGATCAGGCTCAGATGTAAGGATTGTCGCGGATCGGCTCCACCGGGATCTCCTCGCCCTCCAGATACAGCGCCAGCCGGCGGCGCAGCTCGCGGTCGAAGGCGTCGATGCGGATCTGGCGCTCACGCTCCTCGCGTTCACGGCGCTTCTGGGCGAGGTCGATGATGACGGCGGTCATGGCGGACTTTCCTCGGGGTCGCTTCCGGCCGGCTCGGCCGGCGGGATCGGCTTGGTTCAACGAGGTCCACCATGGCGCCGTCATGGTTAACGAGGGGTAAGCGTGCAAGGCAAGCGCGAGTCTTTTTCCCGATGTCACAGCCGCCGCGCGTGGTGCCGGATGACCGCCCTCCCACCCCGCCCCACCCCGCCGGCTATGGCCACAGCGCGAAAAAGGTTACACAACGGTGAAGAAATTCGGCCTCACCGGGTCAAGATGTTGAGTCTCGGCCGCCGATCCACTATGTATCTGGTTGTCCCGGAAGACGATCCAGCAGTTGGGCCGGCCCCCGGGGCGGAGTAGACACGCCCCCGCGCACGAAGCCGCAGCTGTGACGCGTGCCGGGATCCAGACACGGTTTCAGACAAGGGAGTGGCCATTGGCTCCACCACCCGATCACTGTCCGGCTCTGGTGCTGAACGCGGATTTCCGCCCGCTCAGTTACTTCCCCTTGTCGCTATGGTCCTGGCAGGAAGCGGTCAAGGCGGTCTTTCTGGAACGGGTCAACATCGTATCGCACTATGACCGGGTCGTCAGATCCCCAAGTTTCGAAGTCCGGTTGCCCAGCGTCATCTCCTTGAAAGAGTTCATTCCGGCAACGCGCCGCCCGGCCTTCACCCGCTTCAACGTCTTCCTGCGCGACCGCTTCACCTGCCAGTATTGCGGCCGCCCCTTCCCCACCCACGACCTGACCTTCGACCATGTGATCCCGCGCTCCCGCGGCGGTCGGACGACGTGGGAAAACGTCATCACATCCTGTTCCGCCTGCAACCTGGCGAAGGGCGACCGCCTTCCCCACGTCTGCGGCATGATCCCGCTCAGTCCGCCCTTCCAGCCCACCGCCTACGAGCTGCAGGAGAACGGACGCGCCTTCCCGCCAAACTTCCTTCACGAGAGTTGGCGGGATTTTCTTTATTGGGACTCGGAACTGGACCCGATGTAGGACCGCGATACGGGCGGGGGTGGGGGCCGGGACGTGCCTCCACTCTACTCCACCCGCCCCAGCCTGACCGTCAGCGGCCAGCGGATCCGCCGCTCCCGCTCCGGATCGCCCCACAGCGGCGCGATCTCGCCCGCGAAGTCTTCCAGCGGGTTCCGGCCGAACGCCTTGCTCGCCGCCTTCACCCCCGACCAGGTGTCCATATAGCCGAGCAGCCGGGGCAGCGACCACAGCGCCTCCATCGCCAGCGGCGGCGCCGGCAGCGGCGGAAACGGAAACTCCAGGTCGCGGTAGCCGTTCACCACCTTCCAGCGGTCGGCCGGCCAATAGGCCCCCAGCGTGCCGTTGTGGAAACGCTCCACCGCCGCGTCCAGCGCCGGATCGTCCAGCCGCTGCAAGGCGTAGCAGACCAGCGCCACCGCCGCCCCCGGCTTCGCCACCCGCCGCACCTCGGCATAGAAGCGGTCGAGGTCGAACCAGTGCGCCGCCTGCGCCGCGACGATCAGGTCGCAGCAGCCGTCGGGCAGGCCGCTGTCCTCCGCCGGGGCGACGGCATAGCGGATTTTGGGATGCGCCTGGGCCTGCGCGATCTGCTCCGCGCTGGCGTCGCTGGCATGGACCGATCCGAAGCGGGCGGCCAGCGCGACGGCGACCTGCCCGTTGCCGCAACCGACGTCCCAGGCCAGCCCGCGGGCCGGCGCCGCGTCGGCCAGCGCGTCCGCCAGCCCATCGGGGTATGTCGGCCGGAAGGCGCGGTAATCGCCGGCATGGCCGGAAAAATGGTCCTTGAAGGAGGTCATCGGTCTGGAACCACCCCGCAACGATTAGGGTTGGAATTCGCCGGCGGATGAGGATAAACCCTGTGGGTTCGTCGCGGAACCCTCCCCAGGCCGTCCCGCATCTTTCCGCTGTGGCGCAGGCGCGCCGGGCGTGCTAACCAAGCGCGCGCTTTTTCGTGCGCCCCGCCAACCACCCGTGTCCGGCATGCAGACCTTCCTGGAATTCGAAAAGCCGATCGCCGAGCTTGAAGGCAAGATCGAGGAGTTGCGGCACCTGACCAACGCCGGCGACATCAACATCGCCGACGAGGTCGCCAAGCTGCAGGCCAAGGTCGACAAGCTCCTGCGGCAGACCTACGCAAAGCTCACGCCCGCGCAGAAGGTTCAGGTGGCCCGCCACCCCAATCGTCCGCACTGCCTGGACTATGTGCGCGGCCTGATCGAGGACTTCACGCCGCTGGCCGGCGACCGCCATTTCGCCGAGGACCGCGCGGTCATCGGCGGGCTGGGTCGCTTCCGCGGCCGCTCGGTGGTGGTGATCGGCCAGGAAAAGGGCAACGACACCGAATCGCGCGTCCGCCACAATTTCGGCATGGCGAAGCCGGAAGGCTACCGCAAGGCCCAGCGCCTGATGGATCTGGCCGACCGCTTCAAGCTGCCGGTCGTCTCGCTGGTCGACACCGCCGGCGCCTTCCCCGGCGTCCAGGCGGAAGAGCGCGGCCAGGCCGAGGCCATCGCCAAGAGCATCGAGCGCTGCCTGCGGCTGAACGTGCCGATGGTCGCCTCCGTCATCGGCGAGGGCGGGTCGGGCGGCGCCATCGCGATTGCCACCGCCGACCGCGTGCTGATGCTGGAACACGCCATCTATTCCGTGATCTCGCCGGAAGGCTGCGCGTCGATCCTGTGGCGCAGCTCCGACATGGCGGGCGAGGCGGCCATCGCGCTGCGCCTGATCAGCCAGGACCTGAAGGAGCTGGGCGTCATCGACCATGTGGTGAGCGAGCCCATCGGCGGCGCCCACCGCGACCCGGCCGAGACCATCAAGAAGCTGGGCGACTGCATCGAGGAGTCGCTGGGCGAACTGGACGGCCTCGACGGCGTTACGCTCCGCGCCAAGCGCCGCGAGAAGTTCCTGGAGATGGGGCAGAAGGGGCTGGGGTGATTTACCCCCACCCCAACCCTCCCCCGCTGGGCGGGGAAGGGAGTAAGTGCTTATACGGGCAAGTGGCGGCAGTCCCTCCCCGCCCAGCGGGGGAGGTTAGGTGGGGGTCTAACACCTCCATCCCAAAAGCACCTCACCCCAAGAACCCGTGCAGGAACCAGCGCGGCCATTCCCCCGGCCGGTACAGTCCGGCGCGGAACAGCCAGAAGCGGCGGCCGGCGCCATCCTCCACGCGGTAGTAATCGCGCACGGCCAGCCCCAGCGATCCCTCCGGACGCCACCATTCGCACTCGATCCGCTCCGGCCCTTCGGCCCGGCTCACGCGGTGGCGCAGGCCGCGCCAGACGAACTGCAGCGGCGGGTCGTCGGGCAGCGGCGCGGTGGCCTCGATCGGTTCGGGCGGGGTCAGCAGTCGCAGGGGCCGCGGCCGGCCGGCCGGCCAGGGCTTCGGCACCGGCAAGGTTTCCACCGGCGGCAGCGGCGCCACGCAGCGCTCCGGCAGCCAGCTTTCCCGCGGCACCAGCCGAAGCACCGCCCGTTCCCCCAGCCGCAGGGCCAGCCGGTCGACCAGCTCCGCCAATCCGCCGTCAATCCCCTCGCCATCGATGCCGGTCTGGATGGCGGTGAGCGGCCCCGTCTCCGTCGCCGACAGCACCAGCGTCTCCAGCCCCGGACCGGGTTCGATCCGCTCCAGCAGGGGGGCGGCCAGCCGGGCCAGCGCCGCCGGGTCGCGGGTCGGGCGGCTGGTGCCGAGCGTCAGGCTCTGCGGTTCGTCATCCACCCGCTGGTCGGTGCGGTGGGCGTCCAGCCGCAGCCGGCGCACCCCCTGCCCCGCCGCCTCCAGCCCCTTGCACAGCCGGACCAGCAGGTGGCGGAGCGCCCCGGCGATCGACTCGGGCGTGGCGATTGGTTCGGCGAAGGTCAGGCGCTCGCGATGCTCAGGCACCGGCCGGCGCGGGGAGATCGGCTCGTCCAGCCGGCCGAATGCCTGATCGTAGCGTTGCAGCAACCTGGCCCCGAACCGCGCCGCCAATCCGGCCCGCGGCATGGCATGCAGGTCGCCGATCCGGCGCAATCCCAGCGCATGCAGCCCCTCCACCGTCTCCATGGGCAGGCGCAGAGCGGCCAGCGGCAGCCCGTCCAGCCGCTCCATCCGCCGATCCTCCAGACTGCCGAACCGCACCAGCCCCCAGGCGGCGGCCGGGGTGTCGGCGATGGCGGCGCGGGCGGCGAAGCCGGCGGCGCGCAGCCGGCCGGTCATGTCGGCGGCCAGCGCCGCTTCGCCGCCAAAGAGGTGGGCACAGCCGGTGATGTCGATCACCACCCCGTCCGGCTCGTCCACCGCGGTCCAGGGGCTGTAGCGCCGCGCCCAGTCGGCGATGCGGCCGAGCAGGGCGGCATCCTCTTCCGGTGTCGCCTCCGCCACCTCCAACGCCGGTTCCAGCGAGCGGGCGTCGCCGAGGGTATGGCCGGGGCAGATGCCGGCCGCCGCAGCCGCCCGGTTGACCGCGACCACCATGCGCCGCTGGCGCTCCGTCCGCAGCAGGGCGAAGGGACGCGCCCGCAATTCGGGTGGCATGGTCCGCTCCCGCGCGTCGGTCGGCAGCCGCGGGAGCCATAGGGCGAGGATGCGGCGCCTTCCTCCCCAACGACCCGATCCCCTCTCCCCCTGGGGAGAGGGCTAGGGTGAGGGGGATGCGCTGCGGGACCTTTGCCAGCATCCTGCAGCGGCTCCCCCTCACCCCGACCCTCTCCCCGGGGGTAGAGGGGGATAGGTCCGGGGGTGAGGAAAGCGCGTCATACGGGAACCAACAATCGGAACAAAGAAAGAACACTCTAGCGCCAGCTTAGCCGCGGAGGGAGTCCCTCCTTTAGGGTCATCTTGCCGAGACGTTCGGCAGTGCCGACATTCCGTTCATGAGCCCTCATCTCCCGCCCCTCGCCCGCCGACTGGCCCCGCTGGTTTTCCTGCTGGCCGCGGGCGCCTGCGCGCCGTCGGAACTGCGCGACGACAGCCCCGGCCGCGCCCAGGCATTCCCGCCGGTCTACAACCAGACATTCGTCCCGGGAGGCGGAGAGCGGCGGACCTGGAGCCAGATCCAGGCGGAGCAGTCGCGCACCGGCTCAGGCCCCGCCGCCCGGCCGCGCCAGGCAGAAGAGCCGCAGCCCCGCGCCAACTCCAGAGCCACCGACTCGGGAAACACCGACCGGCCGCCGCCCAAACGTCCCCGCGGCAGTTCGTCGCCCCCGCCCGATCCGGCGGCCCTGCCGCAGCCGCCGCGCCCGATCCCGGTGCCGCCCCCACCCTCCTCGCAGAGCGCCACCGATGCCTTCAAGCGCGACCTGATCCGGCCGGAAGTGGACCGCATGCGCACCGACGACGCCATGGGGCGGCTCGACCCGCTGGGCCAGCGCGACCTGATGCGGCGCGAGAACGACCTGCGCCAATGGGGCGACCCGCTGGCGCGCTAGCATCCCACCGGCAAGCTCCGCCTTGGCGGCTTGACCCCGCACCCGCTCTGCCGCCATACCGGCCGCTGACACGGAACGGACGGAGGATGCGGGCGCATGACGACGGTGACGGGGGCCTTCGGTAACGGGCTGACCACGCCGGTGTGGGTGCTGCAGCATCTGCTGGGCATCCTCGGCATCGGCATGTGGGCGGGACAGACCGGCGGCACCGCGGTCTGGCAGGTGCCGGCCGCCGCCGTGACCGCGGCGCTGGCGGCGGGCTTCGCGGCGCAGATGGGGCTGCGGCTGCCCTATGCCGGCCCGGGGCTGGCAGCGTCGCTGATCGTGATCGGATCGCTGGTGGCGCTGGGGGTGAGGGCGCCGGCCGTGTTGGCCGTGCTGATCGCCGCGGTGGCCGCGGTGTTCCACGGCCACGCCCACCAGGGACCGCCGCTCTATTGGGCGGGCTTCGCCGCCGGGCTGATGCTGGTCGCCTGCGGCGGGCTCGGCCTGTCGATCGCGGTGACGCAGGCCGAGTCGGACCGGGCGGTCCGCGTGTGTGGCGGCGCGGTGGCGGTTGCCGGCGTTCTCGACCTCGTCGGCGTGATTTGACCGGTTGCGCCTTGAAATGAGGGGGTTGCGCGGGAATCTTTGAAGGCACCCCCTTCCCAGCCCGATCGACCGGGCCAGACGAACGGAACGACCCGGTGTCCCGTGCAGCCGCCAAAGCCTGCCTCCCCCGCCGGGGCTCCCCTCGAAGGGGCTTCTGCCGCACTCCGACGCGGTTCCCCCGACATGCCGGATGACCCGCCGGCACCTGCTGGGCGGCCTGATGGGCGGTCTGGCGCTGCCGACGCTGCTGACGTCCGCCGGCACTCTGGCCTTGGCGGGAGGACAGCCGGCCGCAGCGCAGGAGCTGCGCTATTTCCGCATCGGCACCGGCACCACCGCCGGCACCTATTTCCCGATCGGCGGGCTGATCGCCAACGCCATCTCCAACCCGCCGGGGTCCCGGCCCTGCGACAAGGGCGGAAGCTGCGGCATTCCCGGCCTGATCGTGGTGGCGCAGGCCAGCAACGGCTCCGTCGACAACATCGAGCTGCTGCGCGCCGGCACGGTGGAGGCCGGATTCGCCCAGGCCGACGTCGCCTTCTGGGCCTACAGCGGCACCGGCAGCTTCACCGGCAAGCGCCCCTTCGCAGAGCTGCGCTCGCTCGGCATGCTCTATGCGGAGGCGATCCAGGTGGTCGTCCGCTCCGACGGCTTCATCGACCGCATGGCCGACCTGAAGGGCCGCAGCATCTCGCTGGGCGAGGAAGGGTCCGGCACGCTGGTGGAGGCGCGGCTGATCCTGGACGCCTACGGCCTGTCGGAGACGACGATCACGCCCTACTACCTCAAGCCCGGCATGGCGGCCGACCGGCTGGCGAAGGGCGAGCTGGACGGCTTCTTCATGGTGGGCGGCTATCCGGTGTCGGCGGTTGCCGACGTGGCGGCGCGCGTGCCGATCCGGCTGGTGCCGCTGGACGGCGAACCGGCCGACCGGCTGCTGCGGACCCAGCGCTTCTATATCGAGGACGAGATCCCCGCCAACGCCTATCCCGGCAGCGCCACCACCCCGACGCTCAGCCTGGGGGCGGAGCTGCTGACCCGTGCCGACCGCAACCCGGACCTGATCTACGGCATCGTCCGCGCGCTGTGGCACGAGAACACCCGCCGCATCCTGGCCGACGGCCATCCGCAGGGCCGCAATTTCGACCCCGCCCGTGCGGTCGCCAACGTCTCGGTCCCCCTGCATCCGGGTGCGGAGCGCTATTACCGGGAGGTCGGCCTGCTGGGCAACGCCGCCAACGAGGAGAACCACGCGCCGGCATCCACGCCCCAGAACGGAGCGAGCACCGGCGACAAGCCGGCGGGCGATAAGGCCGCGAAGGATCAGGCCACGGGGGAAAAGGTAGCACGCTGAGGCCTCCCTTCTCCGGACGAGACGAAAGGACCGTTCCCGGACGACCCGCCGAAGGAATATTCTGTTTCCCATCCGGTTGATCCAGGCGATCGACAGCAACGGGCAAGGGGAGGAGGCATGCCGGCCGGCGAAGGAAGGGGCGTCGCGATCCGTTCCGTCCGCAGCACCGATGCGCCGCGCTGCGCCGAGATCTTCCTGCACGGTCGCCTTCAGGCCTTTTCCTGGCAGCCAGCCGACCGTTTCAGGCTGGACGACTACTATGACTGCGTGCGCGAGGATGCGGTGCTGGTCGCCGAGACGGACGGGACGGTGGTCGGCTTCGTCTCCCTCGATCCGCAGGCCCGGATCATCCACAACCTGTTCATCGACCCCGGATGGCACAAGCGCGGCATCGGCTCCGCCCTGCTGCGCGAGGCGTTGGGCCTGCTGCGCGGCGGCCAGCGCCCGGCCGAACTGGCCTGCGCCGCCCGCAACGCCGCCGCCCGCGCCTTCTACGAACGCAACGGCTGGACGCCGGTGACGGCACCGTCCGACGACGGGGACGCGCTGGTGCTCTACCGCCTGTCGCGGGCGGGGTGAGCCCCCTCTCCCCGCCTGCCGGCCCGTGCCGCCGGGACCGCCGAAATCCCTGTCAACCCTCCCCCAACGAGACGCGCAAGCGTCGATGCGCGGGCTGTTTTCGCGTGCCGCGTTGCGGTAAAGTCCCGCCGCCATGCGAACCCTGTACCACCACCCGATCCACCCGCTGTCGCGCGTCGCGCGCGTGATGCTCGCCGAGAAGGGGCTTCCCTTCGAACCCGTGGTCGAAAAACCCTGGGAGAGGCGCACCGACTTCCTGAAGATGAACCCCGCCGGCGAGGTGCCGGTGCTGGTGGAGGAGGATGGGACCGTCGTCGCCGGCGGCCTCGCCGTGATCGAGTATCTGGAGGAGGCCTATCCCGACACCCCCCTGCTGCCGCGGGAGGTCGCGGCGCGGGCGGAGGTGCGGCGGATCGCCGACTGGTTCCTGCACAAGTTCGAACGCGAGGTCGGCGAGAATCTGGTGGGCGAGAAGCTGATCAAGCGGCTGTCCGGCCAGGGCCATCCCTTCGCGCCGGCGATTCGCGCCGGTCTGGCCAACATCACCTATCACCTCGACTACATCGCCTTCCTGTCGGAACGCCGCCCATGGCTGGCGGGGTCGACCTTCACGCTGGCCGACATCGCCGCGGCGGCCCAGCTGTCCTGCCTGGACTATATCGACAACGTGCCGTGGGACCGCAGTCCGGAGACCAAGGACTGGTATGCCCGCATCAAGTCGCGCCCCAGCTTTCGTGCCGTGCTGGCCGACAACATCACCGGTTGTCCACCCCCTAGGCACTACTCCGATCTGGATTTTTAACCCCATCTTAGGAACTGACGCATCAGAGGCATGGACCGGCCTCGCGTATCAGGCTTAACGTGCTCCCAAAATCGTAAGTTGGGAGTGGTTCCTCGATGCGTCTGCGCCGTCTTTCGTCCGTCCCGGCCCTGCCGGTCCGTTCCCTGAGGCCCGCCCTGATCGCCGGCGGCATGCTGGCACTGGTGGCCGGCTGGTCGCCTGTCCACGCCGCCCCCGCGGTCGACGAGGCCGGCGCCAAGGCGCTCGCCGCGTCGCTGAAGAAGGACCTGCCCCGCTGGTTCCCGCCACCCACCGAGGACGGCGACGGCATCGGCTTCGAATGGCAGGGCGAGCCGACCGTCAAGCCGGCCGGCGACCATTACGACGTCGCCCTGCCGCGCCTGTCGGCCGAGGATGCCGAAGGCACCCTGTTCGACATCGGCACCGTCCTCTTGTCGGTGACGCCGAAGGACGACGGCCAGTACGGCGTCTCGATCACGCTGCCCAGCGCGATCAAGGTGCAGAACCTGGACGACAATGACGAGTATGTCGACGCGGCCACCATCTCCATCGGCAAGCAGTCCTTCACCAGCACCTGGTCCGGCACGCTGGAGACCCTGCTGGCGGTCGATGGCGCTTACAGCGACATCGCCGTCAAGGCGGCCGACGGCAAGGGCAAGATCTCCATCGCCTCCATGACCATGGTCCAGGACCTGAAGCCCGAGGCCGGGGCCGGCGGTGCCACCCTGTGGAGCGGCCCGGCCGCCTTCGCCTTCGGCGGCCTGTCGGTGCTGGACGAGAAGAACAAGGAGCTGATGAAGATCGGCGGCGTCACCGCCGAGGCCGCCTACAGCCGCGTCGACCTGACCAAGGTCAGCGCGCTGCAGAAGCTGTCGGAGCAGGCCGCCGCCCGCGGCGTGCCGCCGACGCCTTCGGAGCTGCTGCCGAAGATGCAGGGCATGTTCGGCGGCATCACCGGCGCGATGCGCATGTCCAACTTCTCGATCGTCAATCCGGAGGACGGGATGACGATCACGCTGGGCCAGCTCGCCTTCCGCAGCGGCCTGACCGACCTGGACCAGGCGCAGTCGACCGTCAGCATGGGCATCGAGGCCCGCGACTTCGTCATGACGCCGTCGCCGGCCCCCGCCGCCTTCACCCCGCGCGCCTTCGAGATGAAGCTGTCGGTCGCCAAGCTGCCGAACACGGCCCTGTGGAAGGCCTTCACCGAACTGGCCAAGACCGCCGAGGCGGAGGAGGCCCCGCCGCCGAAGAAGGGCGCCAAGCCGGCCAAGGCCCCGCCGCCCCCGCCCTCGCCCGAGGTCATCATGCAGCAGGCGATGGCCGCGATGGGCGAGGCCGGGACCGAGCTGCGCATCGACGCGCTGAACCTCGACACCCCCGCCACCGCCGGCACCGCCACCGGCGCCCTGAAGGTCGCCACCCCGGCCGCCTTCGGCGTCACCGGCGGCGCCACGGTCCTGCTGCGCGGCATCGACGCCGCGGTGAAGGCGATGCAGCCGGCTCCGGGCGCCAAGCCCGACAAGGAGACGCAGGACCTGCTGGGCGGCCTGGCGATGATCCAGGCCCTGGGCCAGGCCGGCAAGGACGACAGCGGCGCCGAGATCCGCACCTACAAGATCGACGTGACGGAGGCCGGCCAGCTCCTGCTGAACGGCGCCGACATGACCCCGTTGCTGGCCGGCGGCGCCGAGCCGGCTCCCGCTCCGGCACCGAAGAAAAAGTAAGGGGAAGTTAGACCCCCACCTAACCTCCCCGCTCTCGCGGGGGAGGGACTGCCGCAGCCCATTCATATCAGCACCAGTCTCCTCCCCGCCCAGCGGGGGGATTAAGGTGGGGGCATCGTCAGCCGAAACCTCCCCCACCGCGACACCCCGCCGCACACCTCCCGCGGTTGCACGGCACAAGCCTCTTGAACGGCCGGGACGCTTTCACATATCTCCGCCGTCTTGACGCCACCACCCGTGCAAAACCAACGAAGGTGCCCCCATGACCGAGGAACGGCTCAGTTTTCAAGCCGAGGTCAGCCGTCTGCTCGACATCGTCGCCCACTCGCTCTACAGCGAGAAGGAAGTGTTCCTGCGCGAACTGGTCTCCAACGCGTCGGATGCCTGCGACCGCCTGCGCTACGCGGCCCTGACCCAGCCGGAACTCTCGGCCGACGATCCGAACCTCAAGGTCCGCCTGCTGGTCGACAAGGACGCGCGGACCCTGACCGTCGCCGACAACGGCATCGGCATGAACCGCGAGGATCTGGTCGAGAATCTCGGCACCATCGCCCGCTCCGGCACCGCCGCCTTCATGAAGTCGCTGGAAGGGGCCGAGAAGGGTGACGGCAAGAAGGACGTCAACCTGATCGGCCAGTTCGGCGTCGGCTTCTATTCAGCCTTCATGGCCGCCGACAAGGTCACCGTGCTGACCCGCAAGGCCGGCGAGGCCCAGGGCTGGCGCTGGGAATCCGACGGCAAGGGCGAGTTCACCATCGCCGAGACCGACGGCCTGCCGCGCGGCACGCAGATCGTCCTGCACCTGCGCGAAGGCGACGACGAGTATCTCGACGAAGCCCGGCTCGGCGGCATCGTCCGCAAATACTCCGACCACATCGCCATCCCGATCCTGTTCGGCGAGGGCGAGGACGCCAAGGCGCTGAACAGTGCGTCGGCCCTGTGGACCCGGTCGAAGTCGGAGATCACCGCCGAGCAGTACAAGGAATTCTACCACCATGTCGGCCACGCCTTCGACGATCCGTGGCTGACCCTGCACTGGCGGGCGGAAGGGGCGCTGGAATACACCAACCTGCTCTACGTCCCCTCGACCAAGCCGTTCGACCTGTTCGATCCCAAGCGCGCCCACCGGGTGAAGCTGTACGTCAAGCGCGTCTTCATCACCGACGCGGCGGAGGGGCTGATCCCGCCCTATCTGCGCTTCCTGCGCGGCGTGGTCGACAGCGAGGATCTGCCGCTGAACATCAGCCGCGAGATGCTGCAGCACAACCCGATGCTGGCCAAGATCAAGGCCGGCATCACGCGGCGCGTCCTGTCGGAGCTGTCGAAGAAGGCCAAGGACAGCGAGAACGCGGCCGAATACGACAAGTTCTGGGAGAATTTCGGCGCGGTGCTGAAGGAGGGCCTCTATGAGGACTATGAGCACCGGGACGAGCTGCTGAAGCTGCTGCGCTTCCGCACCACCGCCGGCGAGGAACTGGTCTCGCTGGAGCAGTATGTCGGCCGGATGAAGGAAGGCCAGGACGCCATCTACACCATCAGCGGCGACGACATCGACACCCTGCTGCGCAGCCCGCAGCTGGAAGGCTTCAAGGCCAAGGGCGTGGAGGTGCTGCTGCTGACCGATCCGGTGGATGAGTTCTGGATGCCGTCGGTCGGCGTCTACGACGGCAAGCCGTTCAAGTCGGTTACCCGCGGCGGCGCCGATCTCGGCAAGATCAAGGGCGCCGAGCCCGAGAAGCCGGAGGAGAAGGCGCCGGAAGGCGAGCTGACCGACCTGCTGGCCCTGCTGAAGCTGACCCTGTCCGACGCGGTGAAGGACGTCCGCAAGTCCGAACGCCTGACCGACAGCGCCGTCTGTCTGGTCGCCGACGACAACGACATGGACATGCATCTGGAGCGCCTGCTGAAGCAGCACAAGCAGCTGAACGGCGAGGTCGGCAAGCGTATCCTGGAGATCAACCCGTCCCATGCCCTGATCAAGCGGCTGGCCGAACGGGCCAAGGGCAGCGGCGCCACCGACGCGCTGGAGGATGCGGCGTGGCTCCTGCTGGACCAGGCCCGCATCGTCGAGGGCGAGCCCCTGCCCGACCCCGCCGCCTTCGCCCGCCGCCTGGCGAGCGCGATGGAGAAGGGGCTGGCGTAAGGATCGCGGTCTGCAGGAAGATGTGACGGAAAAGCCCTCTCCTCCCCGGAGGAGGGGGCTTTTCCTTACCTCCGTCCCACCCGCTCGGGCGGGAAGACCAGCGACATGACGGTGCCTTCGTCGCGGCGGCTGACGACGTCCAGGCGGCCGCCATGCAGCTCGATCAGGCGCTTGGTCAGGGGCAGGCCCAGCCCGGTGCCGACCTGGGCGCGGGCCAGCGCGCTGTCAACCTGCCCCCAGGGCTCCAGCGCCTTCGCCAGCTCCTCCCCGGTCATGCCGATGCCGGTGTCATGCACCGACAGCCACAGCGCGCCGCCGGCCGCCACGCGGGCGCCCAGCGTCACCACCCCGTCGGCCGGCGTGAACTTCACCGCGTTCGACAGCAGGTTCAGCAGCATCTGGCGCAGCTTGCGCTCGTCGGCGCGCAAGGGCGGCAGGTCGGTGGGCACGGCGGTAACGATGCGCACGCCGTGGCGCCCCGCCCGTTCGGCGAGCAGCCGCGCGGTGCCGACCGCCACCCGCACCACATCCACCGTCCCGTCCACCAGCTCCAGCCGGTCGGCTTCGGCCTTGGACAGGTCGAGCAGGTCGTTGATCAGCTCCATCAGGTGCCGGCCGCTCTCGGCGATGTCGCGGGCATACTCGCGATAAAGCGGGATGGCGTGCGGCCCCGCCACCTCCTGCTCCAGCAACTCGGCGAATCCCATCATCGCGGTCAGCGGCGTGCGGATCTCGTGGCTCATGTTGGCGAGGAAGGCGGTCTTGGCGCGGATCGCCCGTTCGGCCTGCCGGCGCGCCTCCTCCAGCTGGCGGGCGCGCAGGTCGGTCTGTTCGGCGGAGCGCGCCATCAGCCCGGTCACCGTGCCGACGCCCAGATAGCGGCCCTGCTCCACCACCAGGAAACCGGTCACCAGCGCCGCCGGCTTCAGCCGGGCCAGCCGCCGCCCGATCTCCGCCAGCGGGGTCGTCCCCTCCACCAGAAGCGGATGCGGGTCCATCAGCGCCGATACCGGAATGACCGCGGCATCGGTCCCGCCGCCCGGCAGCAGACGGCCGCGCTCCGGCAGGCCGCGTTCCAACAGACCGCGTTCCAACAGACCGACGACGCGGCCCCCGTCATCGACCACCGGCAGGGCGGGCAAGTCCGGCTGCCGGTCGAAGCGGGCGGCGGCGGCGGCACAGGCCTGTCCGGGCGCCAGCGGCGGCACCGGAACCGCCAGCCCGGCGGCGGTGAAGGCGGGTTCGTCCATGTGCGCCTCCGGCGCGGCAGGCGGAGCGGGAAGCGGTGGATCGAATGGCGTCACGGCGTCTCACCCCCTCCCCATCGGCGCGATCACGTCCGGCCGGCGCCGGTCGCGGGATGCGCGGCGCTCCATCGGGAAAACCTAGCAGCGGATTATGAGCAATTGGTTTCCGACCCAATCATCGAACCTCCAGCAAGTACGTCCAAAAGTTCTATTACCTTGGAAGGAAAGGCTTTTGCACGTTCGGCCGTCCGGCTGTGACCTGGGCATTTGAGAAAGGGTCCGAAACACAGTATGATGGTCGGGTATTCGGGGTGCCGCGTTCGGCCGGCCGGGCTTGTCCGTCCGGCTGGAGTTCGCCGTCGGCATCCCGGGCATCAGGGAGACCCGGAAGGGCGATCCGCCGCCCGTCGAACAGAACAGGATTACAGGGGATGTCCATGCCCTCGCGCCTCGAAGAATTGTGCGTGAAGAAGGGATTGAAGATGACCGACCAGCGCCGCGTGATCTCGCGCGTGCTGTCGGAGGCGACGGACCATCCCGATGTGGAGGAGGTGCACCGCCGTGCATCCGCCATCGACCCGCGCATTTCCATCGCCACCGTCTACCGGACGATGCGGCTGTTCGAGGAAGCGCATGTGATCGACCGCCTCGATTTCGGCGACGGCCGCGCCCGCTACGAGGAAGCAAGAACCGATCACCACCATCATCTGATCGATGTCGATTCCGGTGAAGTCATCGAGTTCACCAATGATGAAATGGAACGGCTGAAGGAAAGCATTGCCCGCGAACTGGGCTATGACCTGATCGGCCATCGGCTGGAACTGTACGGCGTCCCGCGCAAGCGGCGTGCCGATAAATCTGAGTCTTAACTATACACCGGGCCTTGCGGGTTTGCGCACAAGAGGTGGCGGCTGGGTACGGACCCATCCGGAATCGCCACACGCGCAACGGGCGGGTCAGGCGGTCATCGCTTGCGGGGTGCATCGGGTGCCGGTCTGGACCTTGCCGGCCGGCGGCCCAAGGTTAGGCGAGGAGCAAACCTCACTGACCGGAACCGGCCGCACCATGGATGACCGCCACGACGACCGCCCCGACACCCGGCCCGAAAGCCCGCCCGCCGCGTCCGGGACACAACCGATCAAAGCCCAAAGCACCGGCCCGGCTCCCAGCGGCCCGGACCCCGTTCTCGAACGGCTGGACCGCCTGTCTGACCTGCTGCTGCGCCGCATCGACCGGCTGGAGGAGCGGGTCCGCAGCCTGGAGCAGGACAATGGCGAGATCATCAACCTGCTGATCGCCGTCAAGGCCGGCCTGGAGGAAGCCTCGGGCGACCTGATCGCGCAGCTGGAGGACGGGGAGGATGCCGCGGCGGTCGAAGACGGGTCCGAGGAAGGCACGGAGGACGGTCCGCTGTTCGAGGCGCCCTGCGGCCCGACCATGCTGCATTGAGGGGCCTACGGCTCGCGGCAGACCGGGATGCGTTCCCAGGGTTGCCGTAAAAGACCTTGCCCGCCGGACCGCGGCGGCCGGATAAACGGCGCATGCAGACCACCCCCTTCCCGAATCCGCGCCCCCGATCGGCCTCACGCCGCCGGTACTCCTGCCGACGCAGTCTTCCGATTCGCTGGCTTCCGATTCGCTGGCCCCTCTGACGCCTGTTTGCGGTCCGTCCGGCGTCGCCTTCTTCGACTTCGACGGCACGCTGATCCACGGCGACAGCCTGCCGATGTTCGTCGGCGAGGTGATCGGCCGGCGCCGCGCAGCCCTGGCGCTGGCCGACGCCATCCGCTCGGCGATGCACCGCCATGTGCGCGGCCGCGGACCGGGCTGCGATTTTCCCGGATCGGTGAAGGCCATCTACCTGAAGCGCACCCTGCGCGGCCTGCCGGTGGCCGATGCGCTGGCCGCGGCGGAGCGGATGGTGCCCCGCGTCCGCTGGCACCAGCCCATGCTGGAGGTTCTGAAGGAGCATCGCCGCCAGGGACGCCGGGTGGTGGTGGCGACCGGCGCGCTCGACCTCTACATGCCGGCCCTGCTGCGCGGGCTGGAGGTGGACGATCTGCTGGCCACGGGAATGGAGGTGGCCGACGGCAAGCTGACCGGCAGGCTCAGCACCGCCAACTGCGTGCGGCTGGACAAGGCGGAGCGGGTGACCGCCTGGATCGCCGGCAACGGTCCGGTCGCCGCCACCTGGGGCTACGGCAACCACCCCAGCGACCTGCCGATGCTGGCGCTGATGCACAAGGGCGAAGTGATCCGTATTCGACGAAGGTCGAACCGCAGGTAGCAAGCGTTTACAACCCGCCTGCCGCCCCGCATACTCCCTCCCGTCCATAACAAAAACATGATGGACGGAGGGGAAACGTGAGCTTCAGCATCGACGCCGACATCCGGATGCCGGGCTATGGCGGGCGCCGGGCCGTGATTGCCGATGCCGACCGGATCCAGCGCGAGGCGCTGGCCGGCCATCTGTCCGGCCGCGGTTTCCAGGTTTCACAGACCGACGATGCGCTGGAGGCGCTGACCATCATCGGTGCGGAGGCGCCGGTCGTCGCCTTGCTGCCGCTGGACCATGAAGGCGACGAGGGCGACCGTGCCGCGGCGCTGGCGGCGATGCTCTATCCGCAGACGCGCATCCTGATGACGGGCCCCCGCCTGCAGAACGCCCCCTTCCCCATCCTGCCCCGCCCCGTCGACCTGACCGCACTCGACCGCTGGCTGGACGAGGCGACGGCATAGACCCGGCTGCTTTTCCCTATTGGACGCCGGTGTCTCCGAAGCCCGCCACATGCTCCAGCTTTTGCGGGTTGGCGATCTGGTAGATCCGCCGGATGCGGCCATCCGCGATGTCAAAGGCCAGCACGCTGCGGAAGGAGCCGCCGAGGTCGGCCAGCAGGCCCGGTCCGCCATTCACCCGCACCGGCACGAAGCCGAACCCGATACCCCGCTTGCGCTGGACGCCCACCAGGAAGCGGGCGATGCGGTCGGCGCCGAAGAGCGGGTTGACCGCCGTCCGCACCATGCCGCCGCCGTCGCTCAGCCACTGGGCATCGTCCGACAGCAGGGCCACGATGGCGGCATAATCGCGCCGGACGCTGGCCTCGGCGAAGGCATCGGCCAGACGCCGCCCGGCGTCCGCATCGGCGCTCGTGGCGGCGGGCTCGTTCAGCCGGTTGCGGGCACGCCGCATGATCTGGCGGCAGGCCTCCGCCGACTTGCCGAGGATCGCCGATATCTCGGTATAATCGAGGTCCATCGCCTCGCGCAGGACGAAGACCGCGCGCTGGTCCGGTGCCAGCCTTTCCAGCAGCAGGAGCATCGCGATCGGCACCGACTCGGCGTCGGGTGCCTCATCCGCCCCATCGGCCCAGCCGGCGACCTCCGGCTCGGGCAGCCACAGCCCGTAATAGCGCTCCCGCGCCACCCGGGCGGAGCGCAGCCGGTCGAGCGCCAGCCGCGTCACCAGGGTGGTCAGGAAGGCGGGGGCCGACCCGACGCTGCCGGGCACCACCGCGGCCCAGCGCAGCCAGGCGTCCTGCAGCGTGTCTTCCGCCTCCGCCACCGACCCGAGCAGCCGGTAGGCCAGGGCGCGAAGCCGCGCCCGCTCGCCCGCGAAGGCGGCGAGCGCGGTGTCCGGATCGGCCAGCGCCGTCACGCCGCCATCCCAACGGCGGTGCCCTCGATATGCTGGGCTATGCCGATGCGGTTCCAGGCGTTGATCTGCGCCGCCGTCACCGTCAGCTGAGCAATCTGCTCGGCATTGAAATGGCGTTGCAGTTCCCGATAGGTCTCGTCGATGCGGTCATGCTGGGTGCGGGTCAGCGCCTCGGCCCAGGCGAAGGCGGCGCGTTCGTCGGGCAGGAACAGATCCGACCGCTCCCACTCCGCCAGCGCGGCGATCCGCTCCTCCGACTGGCCGTCGTGGCGGGCTTCCTTGCTGTGCATGTCGATGCAATAGGCGCAGCCGTTGATCTGCGACACGCGCAGGTCGATCAGATGGATCAGGCCGGTCGGCAGGCCGCTGCCGCGGATGGTCTTGGCGGTGGCGTACAGCGTGGCGAACAGGGACGGGGCGTCGGTGGCGACGGTGAAACGGAAAGCCATGGTTCGCATCCTCGTTGGGAGTGTCATCGCCCCCATGACGGGACGACCCGCTCCGGCGTGACGCATGGCAGCCCCGCGCCCCGGTCAAGGCTGTCCTCTCGCCCCTCAGCCCTCCGTCAGCAGCTCCACGGCTTCCTGCAGGATGGCGGTCTTGGCGGCGAAGCGCCCCTCGGGATCGCTTTCGCCGATAAGCCGGATCATCACGCCCAGGGCATGGGCGACCTGCGGTGCCAGCCCGGCATGACCCCGCACATGGCGGGCGAGGCCGGCCAGCGCCGTCCGGTAGGGACGCCCTTCGAACCCGTCGGTGGCGATCGACTCGAAACGGTTGGCGAGGTCGAGGATCTCGCGGTTGTCGTTCATGCTTTTTCCGCCAGATCGGAGAATGGTGTCAGATGAACAGCATGGCGCCGCCCTTCGGCGCGTCGTTCAGGAAGGTGACGACGCCGCCAGTGGCGACCGGCACGTCGGCGCGCAGCTGTACGCCCGCCGGCAGGCCGAGGGCGCGCAGCCCCATCTCGCAGGCCATCACCGTCACCCCCATGGCGACGCAGGCCTCCAGCAGCTCCTCGAAGGTGGCGAGGCCGTGGGCGGCGAAATAGCGGTCGCGCGCCACCGGCGAGCTGCCGTCGTCGGCCGGGTCCAGATCGTGCCAGCCCATCACCCCCGGCTCGCTCTCATGCACCAGGGCGCGCAGCGCGCGACCGGTGAAGAACAGCGTGACCTTGCGGTTGGTGGCCGCCGCCGCGCTGGCCATCACCAGGGCGTAATGGACGCGGTCGAAGCCGCCGGCGAACAGCACTATGGACAGGGCCGAGGTGCTCTCGGAAATCTGCGACATGGTGGTGGACATGATGGGCCGCCTCCCGTCTTTCCCGTGGCGCCCGTCAGTGGGCGGAGAGATCGTGGATGGTCGGATGATCGCCGCAAAGCGCGCAGTCGGGATCCCGCCTGATGGCGATGCGCTGATAGGACGCATAGAGCGTGTCCATCATCAGCAGGCTGCCCGACAGGCTTTCGCCCAGCCCCAGCAGCTCCTTCAGCACCTCCGTCGCCTGCAGCGAGCCGACGAAGCCGGCCAGCGCCCCCAGCACCCCGCCTTCCGAGCAGGACGGCACGGTGCCGCGCGGCGGCGGTTCGGCGAACAGGCAGCGATAGCAGGGGTGCGGCGCGCCCAGATGGGCCTTGAAGGTGCTCAGCTGCCCGTCGAAGCGCAGGATCGCCGCCGACACCAGCGTCTTGCCGGCCAGGAAGCAGGCGTCGTTCAGCAGGAAGCGCGTGGCGAAATTGTCCGACCCGTCGGCGACCAGATCGTAGCGGCCGATCAGGTCCATCGCGTTGTCGCGGTTCAGCCGCATCCGGTGGACCTCTACCCGGACATCGGGGTTCAGCGCGCGGATGCGCGCGGCCGCACTCTCCACCTTCGGGAGGCCGAGCGTCGATTCGTCGTGGATGACCTGCCGCTGCAGGTTCGACAGGTCGACCGTGTCGTCATCGACGATGCCGATGGTGCCGACGCCGGCCGCCGCCAGATAGAGGAGAAGGGGCGCGCCAAGGCCGCCGGCGCCGACGACCAGCACCTTGGATCGCAGAAGCCGCTCCTGCCCGATGCCGCCGACTTCCGGCAGCACGATATGGCGGGAATAGCGGTGAAGCTGGGTGTCCGTGAAGTCCATGGCGCGCAGCATAGCGCAAGGATGCGCCGTTGCGGCAACATTCGATGCGGCATTTTCCGACCCGCGGACGCCGCCCGGCGCCCCCTTGGCCCCGTCAGGCCTTGGTCGACGTCGTCTTCGCTTCCGACGCCCACTGGCGCAGCCGGGTCTGCCGTTCGCGCAGCGTCTTGGCGATGGCGCTTTCCTGGTTCAGGCCCGTTTCGGACAGCTCCGCGTTGCGCGGCACGAGGTTCAGCATGAAATCGGACGGCGACTTCAGGTCGGACGGCGGGACCACCACCATCGTGTATTGGCCGGGCTCCAGCTTGTAGGTCGGCTTCTGCAGGAAGGTCTGCTGGGCATCGGGCTTGCCCGAGTCGCTGGCGGCGACGACCTTGCCGTCCTTGTCCATCAACGCCCAGCGCGTATTGGGAAGCGATATGTTGGCGGTGAAGTTGCCGCCCTGCAGAACATTGAAGGTGTGCTTCTGCACGCCGGTATCGCCGTTTCCCGGCGGCTGTGCGGTGCCCTTCAGCGTCGCGCCGGCCCCGGTCACCAGGATGTTCTGCCGCTCCGTCACCTCCAGCGAATAATCGCGCACGCCCGCCGCCCGGTTGGCCTGGGAAATGGTCGCCGTGTAGGTGCCGGGCCCCAGCCGCGCGGTGACGTCCGACGCCGATTCCTTCGACCGGATGGTCGTCACCACCTCGTCCCGCTCGTTGCGGATCTCGACGTTGGTGAAGGTGTCGTTGATCTTGAAGTTGAACTCGCCGGCCTTGTCGACCGTGAAGGTCTGGGTGTCGGCGTTGGCTCCGTCGAACCCGATCTTGGTCGTCTGCCCCTTGAGCTGCGAGAAGGAACTGCTCGACAGGTTCGGGACGTAGGTGGCGGCGGTCACATCCGACATGACGGTCACTCCCCGGCGGTGCGGACGGAAAAGGCTCTGGCGTCGCCGGGAACAATAGCCGAAACCGCAAATTCCGTCAAATTTCAGGCCGGAATTTCGCGGATAGGCTGCGGAGCGGGGACGGCCGGCGCCCCGCTCCGCGGCAGAGCCGGTTACTCCAGCCCTTCGAACAGGGCGGTCGACAGGTAGCGCTCGGCGAAGGACGGCAGGATCACGACGATCTGCTTGCCCTCATTCTCCGGACGGGCGCCGACCTCCAGCGCCGCGGCGAGTGCGGCACCCGACGAGATGCCGACCGGAACGCCTTCCAGGCGGGCGACCTTGCGGGCGGTCTCGAAGGCGCGCTGGTTGGAGATGCGCACCACCTCGTCGATCAGCTCCTTCTTCAGGATGTCGGGGACGAAGCCGGCGCCGATGCCCTGGATCTTGTGCGGGCCGGGCATGCCGCCGGACAGGACCGGGCTGTCCTCCGGCTCCACCGCCACGGCCTTGAAGGAGGGCTTGCGCGCCTTGATGACCTCGGCGGTGCCGGTCAGGGTGCCGCCGGTGCCGACGCCGGAGATCAGGAAATCGACCTGACCGTCGGTGTCCTTCCAGATCTCCTCCGCCGTGGTGGCGCGGTGGACGGCCGGGTTGGCGGTGTTCTTGAACTGCTGCAGCAGGTAGGCGTTCGGATCGGCGGCCAGGATCTCCTCCGCCTTGCGGATGGCACCCTTCATGCCTTCCGCCGCCGGGGTCAGCACCAGTTCGGCACCCAGCAGCTTCAGCATCTTGCGCCGTTCGACCGACATGCTTTCCGGCATGGTCAGGATCAGCTTGTAGCCCTTGGCGGCGGCAACGAAGGCCAGCGCGATGCCGGTGTTGCCGGAGGTGGGCTCGACCAGGGTCGTGCGGCCGGGAGCGATGGTGCCGGCGGCCTCCGCGGCGTCGATCATGGCGCGGCCGATGCGGTCCTTGACGCTGGCCAGCGGATTGAAGAACTCCAGCTTGCCGATGATCTGGGCCTTGACCCCGGCATCGTCGGCAAGGCGGTTCAGCCGCACCAGCGGCGTGGCGCCGATCGTGTCGAGGATGCTGTCATAGATCTTGCCACGGAATTCGGGTGCAGCCATGATTCCACCTCTGAGATTTGTGTTATAACTGAGTTCAACACCCCGGGCAGAGCATTATCCAGCACGGGAGGCCTGTCAAACGGGAAGTGGGGATGCCGGTCCGCCGGTGCGACCGGACGGGCGGCGGCACCGCGGCGGAAACGTCAGATGGTGAAGTCGATCCGATCCTCGGTCTCGCTCTCCACCCCGGCGCGGCGGGCGCGCATGCACAGGTCCTCGACCGTGATGGTGTCGAGCTTCGCCATGCATTCCTCCTGCAGTTCGCCCCACAGCGGACGCACGACCTGATGGCCGAGGATGGAGCCCGCCGGCTCTTCGATCGGGTCGGTGGCGGTCTCCATCGAACGGACGACGCGCACGATCTCGCCCAGCGTGATCCGCCGCCGCTCACGCGCCAACCGGTAGCCGCCGCGCGGCCCCCGCACCCCGGCCAGCACGCCTTCGCGCACCAATTGCTGCAGCACCTGTTCCAGGTAGCGCTTCGGAATGCCCTGGCGCCGGGTGATCTCCCCGGACTGCACCGGCTCGGTGCCCGCGTTGTAGGCGATGTCGAGGACCGCCTCGATGGCGAACATCAGCTTCTTGGAGATGCGGAGCATCACGAGCGACTCCCGATGGTCTGACTGTGCGTGCCGCGGTGGCGGGGGTTCGGCAAATCCTGCGCACGCCGGCCTCACACCGGTGCGCAGGTGGAAACGCCGTCATCTCCCCCATTTCCGCCTGTTGGTTAAGAGGCGTTTTACACCTCCAGCGCGGGAATTCACAACAGGATTTGTCGCAGACAGACTCGGGAAAAAGCTCCGCTGCCCACACGCCACCTCGGGCGCCACCTCGGGCGGATCCGCGGGAGGGCCGTCGTCACGGCGCGGCGGTCCAGGCCACCTCCCCCAGATCCTCGCGGAAGGCGAAGCGCTTCAGATGGTCGACGACCACCCCCTGCATGCGCTCCATCTGTCCGGCATCCTCCACCTCGACGGTCAGGGTCAGCCCTTCGGCGTCCGCCGCCATCCGGCAGCGGCGGTCGGGCGCGAAGGGCACCAACCCGGTGTCCTCGTCATAGGCGACCTCGAACTTATGCGCCCAGTGCTTGCACAGCTGGGTCATGTAGCGGCGGCCGTTGGCGGTCGCGATGCGGGCGGTCGATGCAGCCATGGTCTTCCTCTCCTTCCTTGTTCAGGTCCGTTCGACCGCGCGGGCGGCGGCGTCGATGGCGTCGGCGATGGCCTGGGTCTGCTCCGCCGTCAGATCGCCGCGCGACAGGCGCAGCCGCAGGGCCAACTTGAAGTTCTCGACGGCGCGGACGATCTGCGGCGAGGATTCGCGCTGCTGGCGGGCCTTCGCGTGGGCGATCCGTTCGCGCACCGCGGCCACCGCCGGCTCCGCCGCCTTCAGCGCCTCCGCCCCCTCGGGCGTGATCTCGTACAGCTTCTTGTTGCCTTCGGTCGAACCGACGCGGATGTGGCCCTGCTCCTCCAGCAGGGTCAGCGTCGGGTAGACGACGCCCGGGCTGGGGCTATAGGCGCCGCCGACCATCTCCTCGATGGTCTTGATGAGGTCGTAGCCGGAGCGCGGCTTCTCCGCGACCAGCCACAGCAGGACGAGGCGCAGGTCGCCATGGTCGAAGACGCGCCGCTCTCCCCGGCCGCCACCGAAGCCGCCGCCCCGCCCGCGCCCGAAACCTTCCCAGCCGCCGCGATGCCCATGACGGCCGCGCCCGTCCGGCGCCTCATCGTCGAAGTCCGGACGGGAGAAGCGGCGCCCGCGCCCATGAAACAGATGCCGAAGCATGGAACCCTCTCTTGATGCAGTTTCGATATAACGAAATCTTAGATATATCGAAACACGCTCTTCGACAAGGGGGTGCGTTCGGATGAGCGCACACGCGCCCCTGCGAAGCGCCGTCGACCGCAAATCACTGTCGCCCACCCAGCCGAAGGGGCTATAACCGACGCCCTGGCTTTGCTTTCGCGCGTGTGTGCCCTGATGTCCCTTCGGATCGAGACCTTTTCCAACGTCACCGGCGGTTCCAGCTTCTTCAAGGCGGTGGGCCATCCGCTGGCGGCGCCCAAGGCCGCGATCCTGATCGCGCGGCTGGCCTCCTACGGCCCGGTGGCCGTCTATGACCCGCTGGGCCTGCTGTCCGGTCTGGCCGAGTTCTACGACCTGTCGGCGGTGCCGGTCTGCGGCATCTATGTCCAGGACGTGGAACAGGTGGGGAAGGAGGTGTTCGGCCACGCCGCCCGTCCGGTGACCGACCTGCCGTCCAGCGGCGCCCGCACCGTCTTCATCGTCGCCTTCGATTCGCAGCGCTTGGAAGGCCACATCGCCCACCTGATTCCGAAGCAGGCCGGCGTCGTCTCGCTGGACGCCATGCGCGTGCCGGAGGACATGCTGAACGACCCCGGCCATTACCTGTCGAAGTTCAACTGGGCGACCAACTTCGCCTGGTTCCGCGACGGCGACGGCCATCACACCCGCGTGGTGTCGGCCAACTACTGGCCGCGCTACGGCGCCAAGGGCACCCGGCTGTGGGCCTGCCTGTTCGACGGCGAGGGCCGCCCCATCGCCGACTGGACGGAGCCGATGCCGCCGTCCGACGGCACCGTGGTGATTGACAGCCGGCAGGTGCGGGAGCGCTTCAACCTGTCCCCCTTCTGCGGGTCGCTGTTCCTGCACGTCATCGGCGCCGCCGGCCACGACGTGGTGAAGTACGCGCTCGACACCTATGGCGACGACGACGGCGTTCTGTCCTGCACCCACGACGCCAACGCCTGGCCGGCCGACCTCTATGCCGGCCTCCCCGCCCCGCGCGAGGGCGAGCGGGTGTCCCTGTGGATCCAGAACAGCCACCCCACCCCGATCCCGGCCGGCGCCGTCGGGCTGAACCTGATGGGCTCGGCGGAAATCCGGACGCTGGACAGGACGATCCCGGCCTTCGCCACGGTCGAACTGGATACCGCCAGCCTGTTCCCCGAGGCCCGCTGGCCGCAGCAGTTCGAGGTGCAGGCCGGCAAGCACTTCGTCCGCCCGCGCTACGAGATCGTCGCCGCCGACGGACGCCGCCGCATGGCCCACGCCAATGTCGAGCGCACCGACCTGAAGCCGGACCCCAAGCTGCCGCTGCTGACCGGCGGCGCGGTGGACAAGGGCGTGGTCGGCAAGGGCCACATCCTGCCGGCCCCGCTGCTGCCGATGGGCCGCTGGCGCACCACCCTGCTGCCGACGCCGATGAGCACGGCGCAGACCGAACTGCCGGTGAAGGCCGTCGTCTACGACCGCAACGGTGAGGCCGTCGCCGAGCATCGGTTCGGCAACCTCAAGCGCTCCGACAGCAAGGCGCTGGACGTGACGGGGCTGGTCGCCGACAGGACGGTCGTCGACAATTGGGGCCATGTCGAGCTGGTCTATGATTTCGAAGCCGGAACGATTGCCGACGGCTGGCTGCACGCCCTGGTCCGTTACGAAGACGTAAAGACCGGCCATGTGGCGGAAACCAGCTTCGGCAGCCACATGTTCAACATGGCGATGGTCTACCGCGAGGAACCGCAGAGCTACCATGGCCGCCCGCCCGGCCTGTCGACCCGCCTGTTCCTGCGGCTGGGCACCGACCCGTGGGATACGCTCTGCCACCTCGTCTACCCTGCCTCGACCCGGTGGCATGCCACGTCCGACACCAAGCTGATCCTGCGGCGGCGCGACGGCGTGGAGGTGGCGCGGAAGCAGTTGGAAATCCCCTGCGGCGGCTCACGCTTCTGGCGCTATCACGAGATGTTTTCGGAAGCGGAACGGATTGCCGCGGGCGACCACGCCTATGTGCTGATCCGCGATACCACCTGCCGCCTGTTCGGCTACCATGGCTGCCTTGCTGCCGGTGAAAGCGCCTTCAGCCTCGACCATATGTTCGGTTTCTAGAACCGTTCCGATCGCCTTCCATTCTGCCGATACACTGCGGGATCACACCCATGGCTACCACGCACCACACCAAGGTCCTCATCATCGGCGCCGGCCCGGCCGGCTACACCGCCGCCATCTATGCTGCGCGCGCCAACCTGGAACCGCTGATGGTCCAGGGCATGCAGCCGGGCGGTCAGCTGATGATCACCACCGATGTGGAGAATTTCCCCGGCTTCGCCGATCCGATCCAGGGCCCCTGGCTGATGGAGCAGATGCAGAAGCAGGCGGAGCATGTCGGGACGAAGATGGTGTTCGACCTGATCACCGACGTCGACTTCACGCAGCGTCCCTTCGTCTGCAAGGGCGACAGCGGCGACACCTACACCGCCGACAGCGTCATCATCGCCACCGGCGCCCAGGCGCGCTGGCTCGGCATCTCGACCGAGGAGATCTACCGCGGCTTCGGCGTGTCGGCCTGCGCCACCTGCGACGGCTTCTTCTTCCGCGGCAAGGAGGTCGCGGTGATCGGCGGCGGCAACTCCGCCGTCGAGGAGGCGCTGTACCTGACCAACCACGCCACCAAGGTGACGGTCATCCACCGCCGCGACAGCTTCCGCGCCGAACGCATCATGCAGGACCGCCTGTTCCGCCATCCGAAGATCGAGGTTGTGTGGGACAGCACGGTGGAGGAGATCGTCGGCGAGGGCGACGGCACCATGGGCAACCCGCGCGCCGTCACCGGCGTGCGCATCAAGAACGTCAAGTCGGGCGAGGAGCGCGTGATCCCGGTGGCCGGCGTCTTCGTCGCCATCGGCCATGTGCCGGCGACCGGCATCTTCCAGGGCAAGGTGGAGATGGACGAGTCGGGCTACATCATCACCGCCCCCGATTCGACCGCCACCAACATCGCCGGCGTTTTCGCCGCCGGCGACGTGAAGGACAAGATCTACCGTCAGGCGGTCACCGCCGCCGGCATGGGCTGCATGGCGGCGCTGGAGGCCGAACGCTGGCTCGCCCACCACGAACCGGCCGCCGGCGCCCATGGCGATCCCAGCCCGGCGGGGACCTGGTGAGCTGAGGGTCGAGTTCCAGCGGCGGGTGCCCCCTCCCTAACCCTCCCCACCTTCGGTGGGAGAGAGAACTCCGTCGCTTGTTTGCAGACCATTGCGCTGACAAGCGTCCAATCCCCTCTCCCGCGGAACGCGGGGAGGGATAGGGAGGGGGCACCCGCCGCACCTGCACCCCCTCCCCATATCCCCTATGCCCTTGACGGGCTTTGCACAAAGCCCCGACTGTGATTCCCTTGGCGCTCCAACCGCGAGGGAGTCCTCTTGCCTACGCTGAAACGCGGCCTGACCCTGCTGGTCACGGTGGCCGTCACCCTGCTGGGCCTGCTGCTGGTCACCTTCCTGATCGGCCGCGTGGTGCCGATCGACCCGGTGCTATCGGCGCTCGGCGACCGGGCCAATGCCGAAAGCTATGCGCAGATGCGCACGCAGCTTGGTCTCGACTTGCCGCTGTGGCAGCAGTTCCTCCGCTATGTCGGCGACGTGCTGCAGGGCGACCTCGGCACCTCGGTGCTGACCTCCCGCCCGGTGCTGGAGGACGTGCTGCGGGTCTTCCCGGCGACGCTGGAACTGGCGACCGTCGCTGCCGTCGTCGGGGCGCTGCTGGGCATCCCCGCGGGGGTGTTCGCCGCCGTCAACCGTGGGCGCTGGCCCGACCATGCGATCCGCCTGCTCGGGCTGCTCGGCCATTCGGTGCCGGTCTTCTGGCTGGGACTGATGGCGCTGCTGCTGTTCTACGCCAAGCTGGACTGGGCGCCGGGGCCGGGCCGGGTCGACGTCTTCCATGAGGGGATGGTCGATCAGGTGACCGGCATCGTCACGGTCGACGCGCTTCTGGCCGGCGAAACGGACATCTTCTGGAACGCGGTGGGCCATCTGGTTCTGCCGTCGGCCATCCTAGGCCTCCATTGCGTCGCCTACATCGCGCGTATGACGCGCGGCTTCATGCTGGACCAACTGCGCCAGGAATACATCACCACCGCCCGGGTGAAGGGCCTGTCGGAGACCCGCGTGGTCTGGGGCCATGCGCTGCGCAACATCACGGTGCCGCTGATCACCGTCATCGCGCTGTCCTATGCCAGCCTGCTGGAGGGCTCGGTCCTGACAGAGACGGTGTTCGCCTGGCCCGGCCTGGGGCTCTACATCACCAATTCGCTGCTCAGCGCCGACATGAACGCGGTGCTGGGCGGGACGCTGGTGGTCGGCGGGGTCTTCATCGCGCTGAACCTGCTGTCCGACCTGCTCTACCGCCTTCTGGATCCCCGGGCCCGATGACCGTGCACACCGAAACCCGATCCGCCGGCTGGCGGGACTGGCTGACCACCGACACGCCGCACTCCCGCGCGCAGGCCCGGCTGGGCCGCGCCTGGGCCGGCTGGACCGCCTTCCGCCGCAACCGGCTGGCCGTCGCCGGGCTGTTGATCGTGCTGGCCCTGGTGGTCGTCGCGGCATTGGCCCCTGTGCTCGCGCCCTACCACCCCTATGCCCAGGATTTGAACAACCGGCTGATGCCGCCCAGTGCGGCCCATTGGCTGGGCACCGACGCCTTCGGGCGCGACATCCTGTCCCGCCTGATCCATGGCGCGCGGCTGACCTTGATGATCGTGGCGCTGGTGGCGGCGACCGCCCCGCTGGCCGGGCTGGTGATCGGCACGGTCGCCGGCTATTTCGGCGGCTGGATCGACACCGTGCTGATGCGCATCACCGACATCGCACTCGCCTTCCCCAAGCTGATCCTGGCGCTGGCATTCGTCGCGGCTCTGGGTCCCGGCATCGAGAATGCGGTGATCGCCATCGCCATCACCTCCTGGCCGCCTTACGCTCGCATCGCGCGGGCGGAGACACTGACCGTCCGCCGCGCCGACTTCATCAGCGCCGCCCGTCTGCAGGGCGCCTCCAGCCTGCGCATCATCCTCGGCCACATCATGCCGCTGTGCATCGCCTCGCTGATCGTGCGGACGACGCTGGACATGGCCGGCGTGATCCTGACCGCCGCCGGATTGGGCTTCCTCGGCCTCGGTGCCCAGCCGCCGCTGCCGGAATGGGGGGCGATGATCGCCAGCGGCCGGCAATATGTGCTGGAGCAATGGTGGGTCGCCGCCATGCCGGGCCTCGCCATCTTCGTCGTCAGCCTGGGCTTCAACCTGCTGGGCGACGGGCTACGCGACGTGCTGGACCCGAAGGGGGACTGACCCATGGCCGATAAAATGACGGCGGACAACACCCCCCTGCTGGAAGTCTCCAACCTCCGCGTCGCCTTCCCCACCCGCAACGGCGTAGCCGAGGCGGTGCGCGGCGTCTCCTTCACTCTGGGGCGGGAGAAGCTGGGCATCGTCGGCGAGTCGGGCTCCGGCAAGTCGATGACCGGCCGCTCCATCCTGCGCCTCGTGCCGCCGCCGGGCCGGGTAACCGCCGACCGGCTGGCCTTCAACGGCGAGGATCTGCTGGCGGCGTCGCCCAAGCGCATGCGCGACATCCGCGGCCGGCGCATCGCCATGGTGATGCAGGACCCGAAATACTCGCTCAACCCGGTGATGACCGTCGGCCGCCAGATCGCCGAGGCCTACCGCGTCCACAGCAAGGCCAGTGCGGCAGAGGCCAAGCGCCGGGCGCTGGAGATGCTGGCCGCCGTGCGCATCCGCGATCCGGAGCGGGTCTATGACCGCTACCCGCACGAAGTGTCGGGCGGCATGGGCCAGCGCATCATGATCGCCATGATGCTGATCCCCGACCCCGACCTGCTGATCGCCGACGAGCCGACCTCCGCTCTCGACGTCACCGTGCAGATGCAGGTGCTGGCGATCCTGGACGACCTCTGCTCCCAGCGCGGCATGGGCATGATCTTCGTCAGCCACGACCTGAACCTCGTCGCCTCCTTCTGCGACCGTATCCTCATCATGTATGCCGGCCGGGTGGTGGAGAGCTGCCGCGCGTCGGAATTGCATGCCGCCCAGCACCCCTACACCCGCGGCCTGCTGGCCAGCCTGCCCAGGATCGACGAGCCGCCGGGCGACCTGCCGGTGTTGAGCCGCGACCCGGCCTGGTTGGCCGATAGGTTGGCCTATGGGCTGGAGGCGTAAGGATGATGATCGACATCCGGGATCTGCGGGTCCGCTTCGGCCAGGGCGCCGATACCGTCACGGCGGTGGACGGCGTCACCCTGTCGGTGCGGGAGGGCGAAAGCTTCGGGCTCGTCGGCGAATCGGGCTCCGGCAAATCGACCGTCCTGCGCGCGGTCAGCGGCCTGAACGACGAGTGGACCGGCCGCATCGCCGTCGCCGGTACGGAGCAGGGGCCGAAACGCCGGAAGGACTTCTACAAGCTCTGCCAGATGGTGTTCCAGGACCCCTACGGCTCCCTGCATCCGCGCCACACCGTGGACCGCATCCTGGCCGAGCCCATCGCCATCCATGGGCTGGGCGATGCCCACGCCCGCATCGACCGGGTGCTGCGCGATGTCGGGCTCGGCCCTGCCTTCCGCTTCCGCTACCCGCACCAGCTCTCAGGCGGCCAGCGCCAGCGCGTCGCCATCGCCCGCGCCCTGGTGCTGGAGCCGCGGGTACTGCTGCTGGACGAGCCGACCTCCGCCCTCGACGTCTCGGTCCAGGCGGAGATCCTGAACCTGCTGCGCCGGCTGCGGGCGGAGCATGGCCTGACGCTGGTGCTGGTCACCCACAACCTCGCCGTCGTCGCCAACCTGTGCGACCGCTTGGCGGTGATGAACCGCGGCCGTCTGGTGGAGGAGATGAGCGTGGAGGAGTTGCGCCGCGGTGCCGCGCGCGAGCCCTACACCCTGCAACTCCTGCGTGCCAGCCAGGGCTACGATCGCGCGGCGGCGGAGGGGTTCCGGGATTATGCGTGAGGGTGGGGGCAACCGGGCCGTAACTCCCTTCACGCCAGCCGCACCACGCACAGCTTGTCCTCCGCCCCCTTGGCCGCGGCCTTATGGTCGGCGATGGCGGCGTTGATGGTGTCCGGGGTCAGCCCGTGGCAGCCGGGCGGGATCACCACGGCGACGCCGCTGGCCGCCAGCAGCGGAAAACGCCGCACCGCCCCATAGCGGTCCTTCGCCAGGAAGCCGCCGCTGACCCGCGTTTCGGCGTCGTACAGGCTTTCGGCGTCGGAGCGGAACAGGGCCAGCAGTTCGGCCAGCCGGGCCAGCACCTCGCCCTCCTCCCCACCGCTGACGCCCAGGAAGAAGTCGTCGCCGCCGATATGGCCGGCGAAGGCGTCAGCGTCGATGGAGGCCCCGGCGCTGCCGGTCCAGGCCTTCAGCCGCTCGCTGAACATCAGGATGGCGCGGTCGCCCTGCCGGAAACCGAAATTGTCGTTGAAGGGTTTGAAGTTGTCAAAATCCAGATAGGCCAGCACATGACTGCGCGCACCATCCGCCAACGCCCCTTCGATGTGGCGCAGGATGGCGGCATTGCCGGGCAGACGGGTCAGCGGGTTCTGGTCGGTCGCCATCGCCAGATTGCGCTCATGCACCAGCCGCAGCAGTGCGCCACCCGACAGCACCCCGGCATAGGCGCCGCCCTCCACGATGACGATGCCGTCGGCGGCGGATTCGGTGGAGAAGGCTTCGATCACCCGGTCCAGCGGGGTGGAGATGTCGCAGACCGGCGAACGGATGACCAGATCGTCCAGCCGGTCGCCCAGCCCGCGGTTGCGCAGCAGCTCTCCGCCGAAGCGCGAATAGACGAAGCGCTTCAGGTCGCGTTCCCGGATCAGCCCCAGCGGCCGGTCATGTTCGTCCACGATCGGCGCGATGGAGGCGCTGCCGTCGCGGCGGAAATAGTCCAGAAGCTCGGTCTTGCGCGAATCGACCCGCAGCGGCGGCAGCCGTTCAATCACCTCCGACAGGCGGCGGTGCGATTCGCTGGGCTGGCGCCGGTCCTGGCGGTTGAGATCCTCGACGATGGCATAGCGGTTGGGCAGCCCGGTCAAATCCACCCGCGGCCGGGCGATCAGGAAGCCCTGGGCGAAATCGCAACCGAGGTCGCGGCAGGTGTAGAACTCGGTGACGGTCTCCACCCCCTCCGCCACGATCTGGATGCCCAGCGCATGGGCGTGGCCGGCCAGCGCCGCCACCAGCGCCCGCTTGCGCGAGTCGGTGTCGATGCCGGCGATGAAGAAGCGGTCGATCTTCACATAGTCCGGACGCGCCTCGTACAGCGTGCGCAGGCCGGAATGGCCGACGCCGAAATCGTCGATGGCGATCCCGGCCCCGCCATGGCGGTAGCGGTCCACCGCCGCATCCACCGCGACGCCGCTGGCGACGGGACGGCTTTCCGACAGCTCCAGCACGATGCCGCTGTTGCGCGACGCCGCCGGGTCGCGGGCCAGCCAGGGCGAGTCCGGATGGCCGATCAGCCGGGCGTCCAGGTTCAGGAACAGCTTCGCCTCGCTCCAACCCGCCAGCGCGCGATAGGCGGCGACCGCCTTGGCGTGCAGCGCGGTCTCCACCGTCGCCAGCAGTCCGGCGGCCTCGGCGGCGTCCAGCAACTCGCCGGCATTGGCGAAGCCGGTGCGCTCGAACCCGCGCAGCAGCGCCTCATAGCCGTGGCAGCGGCCGGAGCGCAGCTGGACGATGGGTTGGAAGGCATAGCGCAGGGCACCGACCGCCGACGCCCAGTCGAACGCCACGCTTCCGTCCTGACCGGAGCGGACGGCGTTCCAACTCGCGCCGTAGGACTCGGCACGGCCGCTTTCCATCCGTCCCGCTTCAGTCGTGGTCAGCACAGTCATCGCTCGGTCCGCCAGCGCCGATCCCACAGTGGGGCGGCATCTGCTTGTAACAGAGCTTGTTTGCGTTTTCATGACCACAGCCCGGCGTTGTTGCACAACACCGGCACCCGCCGGGGAGGCGGATGGCTCGAAAGCCCTGGCGAATGAGTTGACCGGGAGATGCGACGCACACGGTGCGGTGGAATGCGCGTTGTCCGTCCCGTCGCGCACCGCTGTGCATGCGGTGGTGGGAACCGGGCGGCGGAACGGCCACCGCCCGCGTCCCACCTACCTGGGAGCACGGAGTGGAAAAAGCACTCGTCCTCCTGGTCCTGGTGCTTCAGTTGATCAAGGCGATCCTTGACCTGCTGAAGTAACCGGACCGGACGGGGGTGCGGTTGGCGCCGCACCCTCCTGTTCGCCAGACTATGGTCAAACCGCCCTCCGCCGCAAGACCCACCCCACCACCGGAGCGCTCATCCGCGCCATAGCCGCTCAATCGCCCGGAGAGTGGTTCCCCGTCCGCAGGCCGGCCATCCCGAATCGAATCCTCGTATCGCTGCGCCCGCCTGCGCTATAGGAGGGCCCCGCCAGTCATGGAGGCGGTTCGGGTGAGCGGGAGGCGAGCGGGATGAAGGTCGGCATCGACATGGGGGCGACGAACGCGGGCAGCGCCGCGACGCTCGACCTGGAGGAGCTGCTGGCGACCCGTCTGCTGGTCCAGGGCAATTCCGGCTCCGGCAAGTCGCACCTGCTGCGCCGGCTGATCGAACAGAGCGCCCAATGGGTGCAGCAGGCGGTGATCGATCCGGAAGGCGACTTCGTCACGCTGGCCGAACGCTTCGGCCATGTGGTGGTGGAGGCGGACGAGCACAGCGAGGCCGCGCTGCAATCGGTCGCCGCCCGCGTGCGCCAGCACCGCGTCTCCGTCGTCCTGAATCTGGAAGGGCTGGACGCGGAAATGCAGATGCGCCACGCCGCCGCCTTCCTGGGCGGGCTGTTCGATGCCGACCGCGATTTCTGGTATCCGATGCTGGTGGTGGTGGACGAGGCGCAGCTGTTCGCCCCATCCGCCGCCGGCGAGGTGTCGGACGAGGCGCGCAAGGTCTCGCTCGGCGCCATGACCAACCTGATGTGCCGTGGCCGCAAGCGCGGGCTGGCCGGAGTGATCGCCACCCAGCGTCTGGCGAAGCTGGCGAAGAACGTCGCGGCCGAAGCATCGAACTTCCTGATGGGCCGCACCTTCCTCGACATCGACATGGCGCGCGCCGCCGACCTGCTGGGCATGGAGCGCCGGCAGGCGGAGATGTTCCGCGATCTGGAGCGCGGCCATTTCATCGCGCTCGGCCCCGCCCTGTCGCGCCGGCCCCTGCCGCTGCGCATCGGCGCGGTGGAGACGCAGGGCCGCACCGGCAGCCCGAAGCTGATGCCGCCGCCCACCACCCCGGTGGAGGACGCCCGCGACCTGATCTTCACCACGACCGAGCCGGAGCCGCCGCGCTACGTCCGCCGCCCCTCCACCTCGGCCAGCGCCGACCTGATGGCCCAGCTGGCGCGCGGCCGCCCTGCGGTCCCGCCGCCGTCCCCCGGCAACAATGCCGACGACAGCGCCGCCGAGCAGCCGGCCCTGCTGCCCCTGGAGCCGGAGGAAACCCCGGAACAGGCCGCCGAGCGCGAAGCCCAGTACGACGAGGTGCTGGCCGAGGTGCTGGCCGATCCGGAGGCGCCCTACCGCTCGCTGGCCGTGCTGTACCAGGATTTCCTGGTGCGTTGCCGGGGCCGCGGGGTGGATGGCGACCGGCTGGCCCTGCCCGCCTTCCGCCGCCGTCTTGCGACCGCCCGCGCCGGGGCCGGCAGCGGCGACGATCCCGCCTGGCAACGCGCGACGGAGGTCGCCGCCACCCTGGCGGAGGACATCCAGCCGGTCTTCCTGCTGCTCGCCCGCGCGGCGCTCGACCACGCCCCCTGCCCGTCGGACGCCGACGTGGCGCGCGCCTGCGGCAGCCGGTCCAAGGGACGCGGCCGCCGCCTGCTGACCTACATGGAACAGCGCGGCTTCATCACCAGCCGCAGCGGCCTGGGCAACACCCGCGCCATCGCCCTGCCGGCGCTGGGCTGGGAAACCGCGCTGGGCGACCCCAATGCCGACGATGCGGCCGACGCCCCCGACACCAGCAATGGGGGCGGATTGTTCGCGGCGGGGTAATCCTTCCTCGACTTCCGCCTCTCAGCTCCCCGCGGTCGGCGCGCTCACCGGCTTGCCGCTCTGGCCCCAGCTGGCAACGAAGTCGTTCACGCCGGGGACCGCCATCCTGTGCGAGTCCTTGACGTAGACGAAGCGCTTGGGTCCGAAACCATACTCGGTCAGCGTGATGCCGGCGGTGCGGCAGCGCTGGTATTCGGCCGCGCTGATCGGACGGTCGGAAGCCACCATGTCGGGATGGTCGAGACCGACCCCGCCGCAGAAGGCGCGGAAGCCGGCGGCGGTGCCGCGGGCGTCCAGGCGCGGCTTGGTGTCGGGGCCGCCGTCATACTTGGCCGCCGCCTGATCGACGGTGCCGCGCAGGACCGGGCTGCCGACAATCCAGATGCCGCGGGCCTCGGGCGGCGGCTTGGCGCTGCCGGCGGCGGAAGGGCGGCGGTCTGTTGCGGCGGCATGGTGCCCGGCATCTGGCAGCCGGCGAGCAGGGCCGCGGCGGCGAATGCGAGGGCCAAGCTGCCGGCCGGCGCGGGAAAACGGATCATCGGACGTCTCTCTCCTCGGGATCATCGGGCATCCGGGCGGCAAGGCCCGGAGGGCTGACAATGAGAATGCCCACGCCCCGCTTCAACGGCCCGGCCGCCGCTTGTCCCAATGCGCCGCTCGCCATCCATGAGCAATCCCGATAGGATGGGCGCCAACGATCAACGTTCGGAATGCATTCCTCATGTCCCTGCCAGACCTGGAGATCGACGCACTGCGCGCCTTCGTAACCGTGGCGGAGGCTGGCGGCTTCACCGCGGCGGCGGACCGGCTGGGCCGCACCCAGTCGGCGATCAGCGTGAAGATCAAGAAGCTGGAGGACACGCTCGGCCGCCGGGTGTTCGAGCGCACCAGCCGGTCGCTGGCGCTGACCCATGACGGCGAACTGCTGATGGGCTATGCCCGCCGCCTGCTGGACCTGAACGATGAGACGGTGCGCCGCTTCGCCGAACCGGCGGCGGAGGGGGAACTCCGCCTGGGCGTGGCCGAGTATTTCCTGTCCGACCATCTGCCCCATGTCCTGCGCCGCTTCGCCAAGCTGCACCCGCGCCTGCACATCGACGTGCGGGTGGGCCTGTGCGGCGAGCTGGTGACCGCGCTGGATGCCGGTGAGCTTGATCTCGTGATTTCCCGCCGCGATGTCGGCGACAACCGCGGTCGCGGCATCTGGACCGAGCCGATGCGCTGGGTCGCGGCCCCCGGGCTGGAGATCCCGGCCGATGCGCCCCTGCCCTTCTGCGCCCTGCCGGCGCCCTGCGTCTTCCGCAACCGCGGGCTGGCGGCGCTGGGCGAGGCCGGACGGCCCTGGCGGGTGGTCTACACCAGCGGCAGCGTCATGGGGGTTCAGGCAGCCGTCCGCGCCGGGCTGGGCGTGGCGGTGCTGAGCGAATCCTCCATACCGGAGGGCGTTCGCCGGCTGGGGGTGGAGGACGGCCTGCCCGAGCTGGGCGACGTCGAAATGGCGATCTTCGGCGAGACGGCGCGCAACCGCCGCCTTGCCGAACCGCTGGTCGGCTTCATCCTGGACAGCCTGTCGGCCATGTACCCGGCCCGTCCGCCGCTCGCCCTGGCGGGGTAAGCGGCGGTCGGGCCGGGGGCAGAACCGATCAGAAGCCTTCCAGCACCAGCTTGCCGCGGGCCTTGCCGGATTCGATCAGGGCATGGGCCTTGCGCAGGGTCGCGGCGTCGATGCGGCCCAGCGTTTCCGTCAAGGTGGTGCGCAGGGTGCCGGCATCGACCAGCCGCGACACCTCGTTCAGCAGCTCATGCTGGGCGATCATGTCGCCGGTCTTGAACAGCGAACGGGTGAACATCAGCTCCCAATGCAGCGAGACGCTCTTGCGCTTCAGCAGGCGGACGTCGATGGGTTCGGGATCATCGATCAGGCCGATGCAGCCCTGCGGCGCCACCAGCTCCACCAGATCCTGGAAATGGCGGTCGGTGGCGGTGGTGGAGAAGACATACTCGACGCCGGCCAGACCCAGCGCCTTCACCTGCTCCGCCATCGGCCGGCTGTGGTCGATCACGTCATGGGCGCCCAGTTCCCGCACCCAGTCGGCCGTCTCCGGACGCGAGGCGGTGGCCAGCACCCGGACCTTGGTCAGGCGGCGGGCCAGCTGGATGGCGATGGAACCGACGCCGCCGGCCCCGCCGACGATCAGCAGCGATTTCCCGTCACCCCCATCCCGCGGCAGGCCCAGACGGTCGAACAGCATTTCCCAGGCGGTGATGGCGGTCAGCGGCAGGGCGGCGGCCTCGGCGACGCTCAGGCTGGCCGGCTTGACGCCGACGATGCGTTCGTCGACCAGATGGAACTCCGCGTTGGTGCCGGGCCGGTCGATGGCGCCGGCATAGAACACCGCGTCGCCCGGACGGAACAGGGTGACATCCGGCCCGACCGCCTCGACCACGCCGGCGGCGTCGAAGCCCAGGATGCGCAGATCGCCGTCGGCGGGAGCGGCGCTGCGGCGCAGCTTGGTGTCCACCGGATTGACGGAAACCGCCTGGACCCGGACCAGCAGGTCGCGGCCGGCGGGGGTCGGGCGGTCGATCGCGACGTCGATCAGCGCGTCGGCGTCGGTGACGGGCAGGTTCTTGCGGTAACCGATGGCTTTCATAATGGCCTCGCCTTCAGGGATGGGGATGAAGTCGAAGCGCAGGATGGCGGCGTCCACTGGATATGTTAAATTCATAGTTCTTGTTCCATCCATCCCGATACGCGATGGATCGGGATGGTCGGGCGAACGGAGTGACGCCGAAGGGGTATGGAATAGCCGGGCGGGCTGGGCTGTTTGTACCGAAGACCGCTTTCGCCGCCGAATCCGGTCTTCGCACCACGGAAAGCAAGGCCATGAGCATCGTCCGCCCCAAGATCCTGAATGCCCTGCTTCTGGCCGCTGGCGCCGCCGCGCTGTCGGGCTGCGTCGCCACCGGTGGGTACGATCCCTATTACCCCGCCTATGGCGAGACCGTGGTGGTGCCGCCCCCGGCGGTCTACGCGGTTCCGCCGCCGGTCGTCGTGCAGCCCGGCTACCGCTACCGCACATGGGATGACGACCGCCGCTGGCACCGGCGAGGGTGGGACGATCGCCGGGACTGGGGAAACCGCGGGGATCGGGGCAATCGAGGGGATTGGGGCAACCGGGGAAACTGGGGCAACCGGAGCAGAGGGGACCATAACGGCGACCCGCATGCATGGGAACGCCCCGGCGGCCCGCATGGCTGGGGCCGCTGACCGTCACTCAGCAGGCTGACGCGGCAACGCGGTCGACGCGGTTCCGCAGGACCAGGATGGTGTGGTCGTCGTCGCGGACCACCCCGTCGCGCAACAGGACCAGCGCCGCCAGGGTGGGGTCGACCTTGTGCAGGTCGCGGTGGATGAACAGGGCGGGGAGCCGGGCGCATCCGCCGGTGTAGAGGACCACATGATCCCCCGGCCCCCACAGCAGATGGACCGACGCCGGGGCCAGCGGATTGAAGCCAACCATCGCCCAGCGCGCGCCGAGGGCCAGCATCTCCCCCGGACGCACCACCGCGCCGGCCAGGGTGCCGAGCGCGGTGTAATCGACCGCCTTGCCGTCGAACCGCAGGATCGCCAGGGCGGACCGGCCGATCTGCTTCAGGACCGCATCGTGCGACAGCCCCAGCTCCGGCCGTGCCCGCAGGTCGCGCCGGATGGCGTTGACCACCACGGGAGCGGGCAGGTCGGGCACCGTCGCGGCGACCACCGTCTCGACCTGCTCGATCACCTCGGGCGTCATCCTGGTGAGCGGCCCGGGCGGCGCCTCCTCACCGCCTGCGGCGCCCTGACCGGTCGCCGGTTCATCCGGCGCGCTCTCGCCATCGATCATCAGCGCGATCCCGCAGGGACCGTCCTCGCCGCGACCGCGTGAGCAGCGGACGAACCAATGGTCGATGAAGGGTCCACGCCGGGCCGCCTCGCCCCCCTGACGCTCGACCATCACCGCACCGGTCTCCGCCATGGCGTCGGCGGGCGGCGAATCGTCGGCGCCGGGCCGCAGCACGCGGACCAGCAGCGCCGACCCGATGCCCGGCGTGGCATGGATGTGGAAACGGTCGGCCAGCCGCGACACCGCCTGCAGATCGGGCCCAAGCCCCTGGAGGAGGTCCGGCGGCAGTTCGGCCGTCGCCGGATCGCGGTCGTAGACCAGACACTCGACGCCGGCCCCGGACCTCAGGCGGGCGATCAGCAGCGTCCCGTCGGGCCGGACCAGCGCATATCCGCCCAGCGCCGCCACCAGACGGTCGAAGCGGGCGGCCTCTTCGGCAGCCAGCACGCCGTCGGCCCGCTCCGCCGCGATCCGCCGCGCCGTGGCTATATCGTCGGGCGACGCCACGGAAATACGACGGTGACCATGGTCGGGGAACATCGGACCGCTCCTGTCGGCGTTCTGGTTGCTCTTCTCCAGAACTTTACAATCCTCTGCCCGCCGAACCCAACGAGAAGGACAACGGCCGGCACCGATTTTCATGATTCGGTTTCGACGACGTCATCCTGCCGCGGAAGGCGGCGTCCCGACGGGAGGTCAGGACGCAATGGCTTCCATCATCGCCGGCTGGCGGATGGGCATCGCCCGCGGCAGGTCGCGGCCGCGCAGCATCTCCGCCGCTTCCCACAGGCGGCCCAGCCCGACGATGGACCGGCAGCCGGTCTTCTCCATGATGCGGGCGCGGTGGACCTCCACCGTCTTGATGCTGATGCCCAGCTCCCAGGCGATGGTCTTGCTCTGCTTGCCGTCGACGATCAGCTCCAGCACCTCCGACTCGCGGCGGCTCAGCAGGGCGAGCCGGCGGACGGCGTCGCGGCTGCGGTCGCGCTGCTCGGCATGGGGGCTGCCGGACGCCAGGCAGGCGCGCAGCCGGTCCAGGAAGGCCGGGACGGCGAAGGGACGGGCGATGCAGTCGGACGCCCCGGCCTTCATCGCGGCCACGGCGGCGTCGACGTCGCCCTGTTCGGTGACGACCAGGACCGGCAGGTCATGGCCGTGCAGCGAAGCCTCGGCCATGAATTCGATGGCGGTCATGTCCGGCAGGTCGCTGCGCACGACGATGCAGGAGGAGGCGGTGCCCAGCACGGCCAGCGCGTCGGCGCCGGTGCTGTGGACGCGGCAGGCGATGCCGACGGCGCCCAATGCCCGCGAGAGCGTGCTGCGCGACAGCAGGTCGCCGTCGACGATGTGGACGAGGCAGGCGGTATTCACGGAAACCGGCACGGGCATTTGCAGGGGCATCTTGGGACCTCCACCACAGCGGACCGGCGAACAGCGCCGGCTCCTCATGGCGACCGATCGATCAGCGAACCGCCGCCATGACACGCATTTTAGCGGTCATCCCTTATTGACCGCCGCTGGCGCGAGGGATAGCGGATGTGTCTAAAAGGATATCGGGGATAGTATACGCGCGAATATCCCGCCACCGCACCCAATCCGCGCGCTATCCCACCGTACAACTCAAAACCAAATGGCGAGCCCCAAGAAAAAACTCGCGAAAACAAAGATTATCGGAAGATGGATCCTGGGATACTGCCGAGCCCACGCTTGTTCGCAAGGGATAATCATTCTGAAACAATAACATTTCCGCAGAGAATGAAGAAAATTTCCTACAGCGGATAAGGATCGGGCGACGGGTCAGGCGCGGCGGCGGGTCGCCAGGACGATGCCGGCTGCGATCAGGGCGATGCCGATGCCGTGATAGAGATGCGGCTGCTCCCCCAGGAACAGGATGGCCAGCAGGCTGCCGAAGACGGGCACCAGATGGATGGCGAGCCCGGCCGTGTTGGGGCCGAGAAGCTCCACCGCCCGGTTGAAGCAAAGATAGGCGGCGATGGACGGGAACAGCACGGTATAGCCGACCGCCAGCAGGGTGATGCCGCTCGCCTGCACCGGATGTCCGCTCAGGCTCTCCCAGATATAGAAGGGCAGCAGTTCCACCGCACCGATGGCGAAGGTGACGACGACGAAGCTCAGGCCATGGATCGCCGGCCGGCGGCGCAGAAGCGTGGTGTAGGCGGCGTAGATCACCACCGCCGCCAGCATCCAGACGTCGCCGACGTTCAGTTCCAGCCCCAGCAGCGTCGCCGGGTCGCCGTGGGAGATCAGCGTCATCGCGCCGGCCAGCGAGACGACGATGCCCAGCCCCTGCATTGCCCCGATCCGGTCGCGGAACAGGACGAGGCTCATCAGGACGATCATCACGGGCATCGACGACTGCAGCATCACGCAGTTCAGCGCGGTCGTCGTGTTCAGCGCGATGTATTGGAAGGTGTTGTAGATGCCGATTCCCAGAGTGCCCAGCAGCAGCACGCTCTTCCACCGCGCCAGGATCGGCGTGATGTCGTGGCGCAGGTGCGGCCAGGCGAAGGGCAGCACGATCAGCATGCCCAGGCACCAGCGCCAGAAGGCCAGCCCGATGGGCGGCACGGCTCCGGCGACCGCACGCCCCAGGACCGCGTTGCCCGCCCAGAACAGGGGCGGCAGCATCATCAGCAGCCAGGCCTGATCGGCGAGACGGGATCCTATGGAAGGAGCGGTGCGGTCGGCGGGCATGGCGCTGTCCGTGCTTCAGCTGCGGCGGCGGGGCGAGGCGAAGACACTGGACGCGGACACCGCGGTGCCGCGGTCGGCTCCGTCCTCGGCGCGGAAGACGCTGGGGCGGGACTCGCGGCGGGGATGGCGCGGCGCGTCCTCGCGGCCTTCGCGACCCTCACGGCCTTCGCGGGGCGGCTTGGCGGGCTGGCGCAGTTCGGCGTCGAGTTCGGAGATGCGCTTGACCAGCGCTTCACGGATGGCGGGGGCCGCGTGGGCTTTCAGCGTCGCCAGCTGCTCCTTGAGCTGGACCAGCTGGCGCTGCTTCTGCTCGCGGGTGCGCTTGATGGCGACGTTGTCGGAATGCTGGCCCTCGAAGGAGCGCATGGAACAGGCCCTCGTTTAAAAATACGGAAGACAGAGGCCGGCATCCCCGTGCTGGGGCGCCCGGCAAGAGGGGCGGATTATTGGGAGGCGACCGCGCCAAAGCAAGGCGGACTTCGCCTTGACATTTCAGGATGGCGGAGGGTGGCTGCAACCTGACCACGCATGCCCCGGCGCATCCCCCGGCACATCTCCCGGCCCCAAAAGAAAAAGGACGCCCCCATGTGGGGGCGCCCCTTTCCGAACCGAAGAACGGTCGGCAGATGGCTATGGGCCGGCGGGCTATCAGAAGCCCATGTCGTCCATGCCGCCCATGCCGCCCGGCATGCCGCCCGGAGCAGCCTTCTTCTCCGGCTTCTCGGCGATCATCGCCTCGGTGGTGATCAGCAGGCCGGCGATCGAGGCCGCGTCCTGCAGGGCGGTACGGACCACCTTCACCGGGTCGATGATGCCGGCGGCGACCAGATCGGTGAACTCACCCTTCTGGGCGTCGTAGCCGAAGTTGGTGTCGCCCTGGTCGAGCAGCTTGCCGACCACGATCGAACCGTCGGTGCCCGCGTTGTAGGCGATCTGACGGACCGGGGCCTGCAGGGCGCGGCGGATGATGTCGATGCCGACGCGCTGCTCGTCGTTGGCCGGGGTCAGCTTGTCCAGGGCCTTGGAGGCGTACAGCAGGGCGGTGCCGCCGCCGGCGACCACACCCTCTTCCACCGCGGCGCGGGTGGCGTGCATCGCGTCGTCAACGCGATCCTTGCGCTCCTTCACCTCGACCTCGGTCGCACCGCCGACGCGGATGACGGCGACGCCGCCGGCCAGCTTCGCCAGACGCTCCTGCAGCTTCTCGCGATCGTAGTCCGAGGTGGTCTCCTCGACCTGGGCGCGGATCTGGCCGCAACGGGCTTCGATGTCGGCCTTGTCGCCGGCGCCGTCGACGATGGTGGTGGTCTCCTTGGAGATCACGACCTTCTTGGCGGTGCCCAGCATGTCGAGCGTGACGTTCTCGAGCTTGATGCCGAGGTCTTCGGAGATGACCTGGCCGCCGGTCAGGATGGCCATGTCCTCCAGCATCGCCTTGCGGCGATCACCGAAGCCCGGAGCCTTCACGGCGGCGATCTTCAGGCCGCCGCGCAGCTTGTTGACCACCAGGGTGGCCAGCGCCTCGCCCTCGATGTCCTCGGCGATGATCAGCAGCGGACGCGAGGACTGGACGACGGCTTCCAGAACCGGCAGCAGCGGCTGCAGGCCCGACAGCTTCTTCTCGTGCAGCAGGATGTAGGGGTTCTCGAGGTCCGCGACCATCTTGTCGGCGTTGGTCACGAAGTACGGCGACAGGTAGCCGCGGTCGAACTGCATGCCCTCGACGACGTCCAGCTCGGTGTCCAGGCTCTTGGCCTCTTCCACCGTGATGACGCCCTCGTTGCCGACCTTCTCCATCGCCTGGGCGATCATCTTGCCGATCTCGGCTTCGCCGTTGGCGGAGATGGTGCCGACCTGGGCGATCTCGTCGTTGGTCGTAACCTTCTTGGCGCGGGCCTGGATGTCGGCGACGACGGTGGCGACGGCCAGATCGATGCCGCGCTTCAGGTCCATCGGGTTCAGGCCGGCGGCGACCTTGGTCACGCCTTCGCGGACGATGGCCTGGGCCAGGACCGTGGCGGTGGTGGTGCCGTCACCGGCCAGGTCGTTGGTCTTCGAGGCAACCTCGCGGACCATCTGGGCGCCCATGTTCTCGAACTTGTCCGACAGTTCGATTTCCTTGGCGACCGACACGCCGTCCTTGGTGATGCGCGGAGCGCCGAAGGACTTCTCGATCACGACGTTGCGGCCCTTCGGGCCCAGCGTGACCTTCACGGCGTCGGCGAGGATGTCAACGCCACGCAGCAGCTTTTCGCGCGCGGTGGGGCCGAACTTGACGTCTTTGGCAGCCATGTCTCGATTCCTTTAACTTGTAAATTTCGAAGGATACGGGCGGAGGACTTAGGCCTCGATGACGCCCATGATGTCGGATTCCTTCATGATCAGGTAATCGACACCTTCGATCTTCACTTCCGTGCCCGACCACTTGCCGAACAGGATGCGGTCGCCGGCCTTGACGTCCAGCGCCACGACCTTGCCCGACTCGTCACGGGCGCCCGGGCCGACGGCGATGATCTCGCCTTCCTGCGGCTTTTCCTTGGCCGTGTCGGGGATGATGATCCCACCCTTGGTCTTGGTGTCGGACTCCAGACGCTTGACGACGACGCGGTCGTGCAGCGGGCGGAACTTCATGGAATGCCTCCTTGGATCAAGGCTTGGTTCTGACTGACGAGAATTGGCGCGGGCCGGCTGCTGTTAGCACTCCCTCCCGGCGAGTGCCAGACAGCTAATCGAAGCGGTTTTGGGATTCAAGAGGCTCGTTTCGGAATTTGCCGCAAATGCCGGCAGCACTCACCCGGACATGCTGCTAACATATTGAGTAATAACGATTTTCTGTATTGCGGCGAAACCGGCGGACGGGCAAGATTTCTTGAAAGGGTCACACAAGGCCCGCCCTTCCCGGCGCCGGCGCACCGCCGCCGGGATCGCATGAGAGGAACCGGACACCGCACATTCCCGACCGATCAGCCAACCGCATGGGAGACCGCGCATGGCCAATCTCGTCCTCCAGCTCCGCGATTTCCGCCTGACCACCGCCGAGATCCTCTACCACATGCCGGACCATCCCGGCCTGCTGCAGTCCTATCTGTGGCAGGATCTGGATCAGGCGCCCGATTATCCCGTTCTGCGCCGCTTCCTCGACTTCTGGCAGCGCAACCTCGACGGCAAGCTGCATTCGGTCCGGCTGGCGACCCACAGCCTGATCACGCCCGGCAACCTGCGCCACGCCAACGCCGATTTCCTGATCCATTGAGGCCAGCCATCGTCACGCCCTCCGCGCCCCTGTGACTGCCATCACAGCGCCCGGCTACTCCGATCGCTAAAATTTTAGCGAATACCGGCAGCGGAGATGCGGAGGGCGCGATGATGGCGAAGCGCAGGGCGGAATCCTGGAACGACGGTTGGAGCGATCGTGACGCTCCCGGCGGTGCACCGGATGACGGGACGAACCGCACCGGCGCCCGTCCCGCCGGCGGACAGCCGGAATGCAGGCGGCCGAACCGGCAGGATCGCGAGGGCAGGCTGGTGGAGGCCCTGCTGGAATGCACGACCATCGCCGGACTGTTCGCGCTTCTGTTCGCCCTGTTCGTGCTGATCGGCGCGGCGCACACCCTGGCGCCCTGACCCACGCGGTCCACCTCGGCAACGGATTGCGACAATTTCAAATCTGCTCTTCCCGTATCGCGCGTATCTCGCCTAGGATCGCCTCCGTTGAGGGCGGATGTCGTCCGCCCGGCGCGCGAAGCGGGAGTTTCCAGACATGACCACCAAGCCGGTCTGCCAAGCCGCGGTCGACCTCGTGAAGCATTTCGAAGGTCTGTATCTCAAAGCCTATCTCTGCCCGGCGGGCGTCCCCACCATCGGCTACGGCCACACGGCCGGGGTGACGATGGGCCAGACCATCACCGCCGATCAGGCCAACAGCTTCCTTGCCTCCGACCTGACGGAGGCCGCCGGCCACGTCGACGCGCTGGTGACGGTGCCGCTCAACGACGACCAGCGCGGCGCCCTGTCCTCCTTCGTCTTCAACCTGGGTGCCGGCAGCCTGCAAGACTCGACCTTGCTGAAACTGCTGAACGCCGGCAACTATGACGGGGCAGCCGCCCAGTTCGGTCGCTGGGTCTATGCCAAGGTGAATGGCAAGGCGACCCAGTTGCCGGGCCTCGTCGCCCGCCGTGCGGCGGAGGCGGCGCTGTTCCAGGGCCAGACCGTCCAGGCCCAGGGCAGCATCGGCACGGCCGACGGCACCGCCTGATCGGGCGGCGCCCGGCCCGAACCGGGCATGAGGCGTTTGACGGAGCGGGATGTTCGCACCACATTGGCGAACATCCCACCGCCGTGCTCCGGAATACCGCCGTGACCGCCTTTGCCTCCGACAGCCTCGCCTCCTCCGCCCGTCCCAACCCGAATCGGCCGATTGCCATCTGGCTGCTGGTCTGTGCCGCCATGGTGCTGGCCATGGCCGTGATCGGCGCCATCACCCGGCTGACCGAATCCGGGCTGTCGATGGTGGAATGGAAACCGCTGATCGGCATTCTGCCGCCCCTGTCGGAAGCGGAGTGGAACCGGGTCTTCGACCTCTACAAGCAGACGCCCGAGTTCCGCATCTACAACAACCACATGGATCTCGCGGGCTTCCAGTCGATCTTCTGGTGGGAATGGTTCCACCGGCTGTGGGGCCAGCTGATCGGCTTCGTCTTCCTGATCCCCTTCCTGCGCTTCTGGATGCAGGGCCGCATTTCGCCCGAGCTGTGGCCGAAGCTGGCCGGCCTGTTCCTGCTGGGTGGGCTGCAGGGCGGCATCGGCTGGTTCATGGTCAAGAGCGGTCTGGTCGATTCGCCGAACGTCAGTCATTACCGGCTGGCCCTGCATCTCGGCACCGCGATCCTGATCTATGCCCTGCTGCTGCGCACCGCGCTGGGGCTGCTCGACCCGCTGCCGCTGGCGGGATGGCGTCCGGAAGCCGCCGGCCTGCGCCGCCATACCGGCTGGGCGCTGGGGCTGGTCGCCGTCACCATCGTCTGGGGCGCCTTCGTCGCCGGCTCGGACGCCGGCCTCGCCTACAACACCTTCCCGCTGATGGCCGGCCACTGGATCCCGCCGGAGGTGAACACGCTGACCCCCTGGTGGCTCAATCCCTTCGAGAACACCGCGGCGATCCAGCTCATCCACCGCGCGCTGGCGATCCTGACCGGGATTGTGGTGCTGGTGCTGGCCGCCCGCGTCCTGGGCGCCCGCCTGCCCGGCCGCGCCGGCCGCGCGGCATTGGCGTCGGCCGCCATGATCCTGCTGCAGATCGCACTGGGCATCGTCACGCTGCTGACTGTGGTGTGGCTCCCGGTCGCCGCCACCCATCAGGCGGGCGCAATCCTGGTGGTGTCGATGCTGGTGTGGCTGCAGTTCGAACTGCGGCCGGTGCGGGGGAATAACCGCGCGCTGTAGTCTTGCCGGACTGCGGGTATGTCCGGCAAGATTTACACGGATTTCACGGATTCAGACACGGATTACACGGATTTTTTATGGCTTGCCGGAGCGGATGTTCTCCGGCAGCCGTGGCTTCCCGGAAGAACATCCGTGAAATCCGTGTCCTAATCCGTGAAATCCGTGGAAGAATTGCCGAGCAAGCCCGCACCCGGCAAAAGCGCGAAGGTCACGCCCCTTCAGCCAGATCGTACATCGCGTCGATGTCCGCGATCAGGACCTTGTTGCCTTCCTGGAGCGAGATGACGCCCGCGGTCTTCAGCTGGGTGAAGGTGCGGCTGACCGTTTCGGTGGTCAGGCCCAGATAATCGGCGATGTCGGCGCGGCTCATCGGCACGAAGACCGGGTTTTCCTTGTGGCCGCGGCGGGCGGCGCGCTGGGACAGCATCAGCAGGAAGGAGCAGATCTTCTCCTTCGCGGTCTTGCGGCCCAGCAGAAGCATCTGGTCCTGCGCGGCGGCCAGCTCGTTCGACGCCATGGAGAACAGGCGCCGCTGCATCTTGGGGAATTCCTCCAGCAGCGCGTCGATCTTCTTGCGCGGGAAACGGCAGAGCGAGGCGCTGGTGACGGTCTCCGCGGTGTAGGCATAGCTGTCGTTGACGGCCAGCCCCAGAAAATCGCCGGTCACCAGGAAGCCGGTGATCTGGCGGCGCCCGTCCGGCAGCAGCTTGTACAGCTTCACCGTGCCGGACGTGACGTTGTAGAGCGCGTCGGCCGCGTCGCCTTCGGCGAACAGGGTGTGGCCGGCATCGATGCGCACATTCTGCAGAATGTCGGCAAGACGGCGCAGTTCCTCCGGTTCCAGCGCGGCGCACACCGTCAGGCTGCGCACGGGACAGGCCCCGCAGGGATTCATTTCCGTCGCAGCGCTCTTCTCCCGAGCGCGAACCGTATCAAAAGGTGGCATGGAGGAACCCAGCCTGTCATTCCGCATGGGCTCATATTGGTGGCAATCGCTGAGAATCGCAACCTCGCACGCATACAACCTTTTCTTTGCCCATACGGGCTTTGGCACTATTGCCTGCGCACGGCCTCCGGGGCGGCCGGCTCGGTCCCGGTCCGGGGAGCCGCCGGCAGGTCGTCGTCGAACAGGACACGGTGCGCCGCGCCGTCGAGATCGTCAAACTGGCCGGACTTCAGCGCCCACAGAAAGGCCGCCAGACCCAGGCCGCCCAGGCTCAGCGCGATCGCGATCAGATAGAGAAGCTCGTCCATCACCCGAATCCTTACCCGACAGGTCCCGCCCGGCCATATCCTGGACGGGGACATCCTTGACGATGGCGCCGCGGGCCAGCCGCAGCGCATTGAGAATGACGATCAGCGACGACGACGACATGGCGAGCGCCGCCAGCAGGGGCGTCAGCATCCCGGCCATCGCGAGCGGAACCGCGCAGAGGTTATACACCAGCGCGATGCCGAAATTCTGCTTCACCAGGCGGCCGGACCGGCGGGCGACCTCCACCGTTTCGACGATCGGACGCAGCAGGCGGCCCTGGAACACCACGTCGGCCGCGGTCTGGCTGACATCCACGGCGGTGGACGGCGACATCGACACCGCCGCCGCCGCCAGCGCCGGGGCATCGTTCAGCCCATCGCCCACCATCAGCACGGTGCGTCCCTGGGCGGCCAGTTCGGCCAGCACGGCGGTCTTGTCGGCGGGGGTCTGCTCGGCCCGCCAGTCGGCGATGCCCAGCCGCTCCGCCACCGCGGCCACGGCGCCGCGGCGGTCGCCCGACAGCAGCCGCACCTCCAGCCCGCGGGCCTTCAGCGCCGCCACCACCGCGGCGGCATCCGGCCGGGGAGCGTCGAGGAAGACGATCCGCCGCGGCTCCTCGCCCGGACGCGCCAGCCACAGCTCCGGCCCGGCGGCATCCTCCGCCTCCAGCGGTGCGCCGGTGAAACGGCGGCTGCCCAGCCGCACCTCGCCGTCCGGGGTCTGCAGCGACAGGCCGGCACCGGCGATCTCGCGCACGCCCGCGGCAACCGGCACCTGCGGCGCCGCCGCAGCCAGAGCACGCGCAAGCGGATGGCGGCTGGCCGCGGCCAGCGAGGCCGCCAGTGCCAGATCCTCCACCGGCAGCCCCTCCAGCTGCGGCACCGGGCGCCCTTCGGTCAGCGTTCCGGTCTTGTCGAACACCACCGTGTCGATGCATGCCAGCCGTTCCAGCGCGGTCGGGCTCTTCAGCAGGGTGCCCTGGCGCATCAGCCGGCCGCTGGCGATCACCTGCACCACCGGCACGGCCAGCGCCAGCGCGCACGGGCAGGTGATGATCAGCACGGCGATGGCGTTCATCAGCGCGTCCTGCCACAGCACCCCGCCCAGCAGCATCCAGGCGGAGAAGGTGCCCAACGCGGCCAGATGCACGACGGGGGCGTAATGGCGCGACACCCGGTCGGCGATGGCGACATATTTGGCGCGGCCCTGCTCCGCCACCTCCATCAGCCGGACGATCTCGGCCAGCAGCGTGCCCTCCCCCACCGCGGTGACGGTCAGGCGCAGGGGGGCCGTCAGGTTCAAGGTGCCGGCGAAGACCTGGTCGCCCGGCCTTGCGGTGCCCGGCACCGTCTCGCCGGTGATCAGGCCGGTGTCGAGGTCGGACACGCCGTCGGACACCCGGCCGTCTACCGGGATGCGTTCACCCGCGGCAACCAGGATGGTGGTTCCGGGGGCGACCTGTTCCGGCGGAACCACGGCGCTGGTGCCGTCCTCGCGCAGGATGGTGACGGCGTTGGCGCGCAGGCCCAGCAGCTGCTCCGCCGCCGAGCGCGCCCGGCCGCGCGCCCGCTGGTCGAGATAGCGGCCGACCAGCAGGAAGAACAGCAGCATGACGCCGCCGTCGAAGTAGGCGTGGTCGCCGCTGTGGATCGTCTCGAACAGGCTCATGCCGGTGGCGAGCAGGACGCCGATGGTGATCGGCACGTCCATGTTGGTGCGGCCGTTGCGCAGCGCCGACAGGGCCGAGCGTGCGAAGGGACGCAGCGCATAGGCGATGGCCGGCATGCAGATCAGCGCCGAGATCCAGTGCATCAGGTCGCGGGTGGCGGTGCCCATGCCCTGGCTGTGGCCGGCCCAGACCGACACCGACAGCAGCATGACGTTGCCCATGGCGAAGCCGGCCACGGCCATGGCGCGCAGAAGCTCCTTCTCGCTCCTGGCCTGGGCGCCGCCCAGCCGGTCCGGATCGAAGGGCACGGCGCGGTAGCCCAGCTGCGCGACGGTGCCGACCACCGTGTTGGCGTCGGTGGCCCCGGGGTCCCAGCGCACCGTCAGCCGGCGCGTGGTCATGTTCATGCGGGCGTGGCCGACGCCCGGCTGGCGGCTGAGCGCCGATTCGATCAGCCAGACGCAGGCTGCGCACTGCATGCCGTCGACCATCAGGTGCAGGCTGCGGCTGCCGTCGGACTCCTCGCGCGCATGCGGTCCGTAATCCACCGCCGGGGCGTCGTCGGGACGCAGCGGGCGCGCGGTGGGATCGACGCTGCGGCGTTCGTAATAGCGCTCCAGCCCCAAGCCGCGGACGAGATCGTAGGCGGCGGCGCAGCCGGTGCAGCAGAAGGGGCCGGCCCCGTCGGCGGCGGTCGTGGCGGAGTTGGGGCTGGCGTTTGCCATGGCGGCGGCTTGCGCGCTCTCGCCCAGCTCTTGTCCGCAATGGAGGCAGACGCTCATCTCACATCACCCCGATGATCCCGGCCCGGCAGTCGCTGCCGGGGCCCTTTCAAAGCTCACTGCACCCAGACGCGCTTCTGGTCCTGATAGTCGCCGGTGGAGTGGTTGATGACGAAGCGCATGTCCCACTGCCCTTCCAGGTCCAGCTCCACCGGGGCGCCATAACGGCCCTCGCCCAGATAGGGCAGGGTCAGCGACTTGTCGTGGCCGACGGTGGTCGGGCGAATCATCGTCACCGCGACCTCGGCGTCCTTCAGGATGCGGCCTTCCTTGTCGCGGGCGGTGATGGCGATCACGGCCTTGCGCGGCTCGGTGCTGGTGAATTCCGCCTGCACCTGCCAGCCGCGCTCGGCCTGGGCGCGGGCGCCGGCGAGATCCCTGTTGTAGCTGATGCCCTTGATGAAGTGGTTCTCGGTCTGCACCCCGGTCCAGCTCGACACGGCGAAATGGACCATGATCGCGTTCACCGACAGGACGATCATGAAGAGGCCGACGAAAATCCAGGGGATGTACCATCCCTTCTGGCGCGGCTGCTTGACACGCTTCGGAGCGGTGGGGCGGTTTCCGGTGGTCGTGCTGATGGTCATGGTCGCTGGCTGCCCTTCGACTGGTCGGCGGCTTCTGATCGGCAAATCCCAATGGCCGGTCGGGGCACTATGGCGACCGATTGCCGCAGGTACATTGCGCTGGATCAAATGACAGGAAGTTCACGGAACCGCCAGCCGGCAAGCCGTTTCCCATAGGAAAAGGGCGCCGGGGAGCGAACTCCCCGACGCCCTTCCGGCCGGTTCCGAACTTGTCCCCGGGTCGGGATCGGCTTACTTGCCGCCGCCCAGGTTGTGGACGTAGACCGCCAGCGACTTGATCGTCGCGTCGTCCAGGCGCTTGGACCAGGCCGGCATCATGCCGGCGCGGCCGTTGGTCACCGTGTCCATCAGCGTGGCCTTGTCGCCGCCATACAGCCAGTTGGCCTGCTTCAGCGGGGGAGCGCCGACGCCGTCGAGACCGGCGGCGACCGAACCCTGGGCCGCGTCGCCGTGGCAGGCGGCGCAGTTCTCGTCATAGACGGTCTTGCCCTTGGCGACCTTGCCCGCATCGGCAGGCTTGCCGTTCAGCGACAGCACATAGTCCGTGACCTGATCGATCTGGTCGCGGTTCAGGATGCCGTCCTTGCCGAAGGCGGTCATGCCGGTGCCCGGCGTGCCGCGGGTTTCGCCGTCATCCGAGCGGATGCCGTGCTGGATGGTCTTGTAGATGTCGGCCGAGGAGCCGCCCCACAGCCACACGTCGTCGGCCAGCGTCGGGAAGCCCTTGGCACCCTGGCCGCCGGCGCCGTGGCAGGCGGCGCAGTTCTCGTTGAAGTAGGAACGGCCGCCGGCCATGGCGAAGCCCAGCAGGTCCTTGTCCTTCTGGATTTCGTCGACCGACTTGGCGGCGATGGCGGTCAGGAACTTGGCCTGGCCGGCCTTCGCCTCCGCCATCCTGGTGTCGAGTTCCTCACGCTGCGAATAGCCGAGGATGCCCTTCGTGTAGGTCTTGCCCAGCGGCCAGGCCGGGTAGAACACGTAGTACACCAGCGACCAGGCGATGCAGACGTAGAAGAGGTACAGCCACCACTTGGGCAGCGGGTTGTTCAGTTCGCGCAGTCCATCCCACTCGTGGCCGGTGGTCTCGACGCCGGACAGCTCGTCCTTGTAATTCTGTGCCATGGTCTAAAGCTCCTGACCATCATCCTTGAGCGGGATCTGGGCGGCGTCGTCGAAGGTGCGGCGGTTACCGGGCCACATGGCGTAAACCAGGATGCCCGTCAGCAGCAGCATCAACCACACCGTCCAGAAGGACCGAAGCATCACCGTGATCGAATCCAAGTCCATGGATTCCTCCCCCGATTACTGCTGCAGCTGCTTCGGCGACTGGTACTTGGTGAAGTCCACCATGGTGCCCAGCACCTGCAGGTAGGCGACGAGAGCGTCCATTTCGGTGACGGTCTTGTTGCCGGTGAAGTTCGCGACCACGGCCTTCGGATAGCGCTTGGCCAGGCCGGCGGTGTCGCCGTCCGGGTTCTTCTGCGCTTCCAGGTCGGCCTTGGCGTTGGCGATCTGCTCGTCGGTGTAGGGAACGCCGACGACCCTCAGAGCCTTCAGATGATCGGCGATGTCGCCGTAGCTCAGCGGACGGTCCTTCATCCAGGCATAGCCCGGCATGATGGACTCCGGCACGACCGCGCGCGGGTTCACCAGATGGGCGACCTGCCAGTCGTTGGAGTATTTGCCGCCGACGCGGGCCAGGTCCGGACCCGTACGCTTGGAGCCCCACTGGAACGGATGGTCGTACATCGACTCCGCGGCCAGCGAGTAGTGGCCATAGCGCTCGACCTCGTCACGGAACGGACGGATCTGCTGGCTGTGGCAGTTGTAGCAGCCTTCACGGTAGTAGATGTTCTGCCCGGCCAGTTCGAGCGGGGAGTAGGGACGGACCCCCTCCACCTTCTCGATGGTCGATTCGATGGTGAAGAGCGGGACGATCTGGACCAGACCGCCGATCGACACGGTGATCAGCACGAGCACGATCAGAAGAAGCGTGTTCCGCTCGATCAGGTCGTGGCTGAAGCCCTTTTTTTCCTGAGCCATTTCTCGCATCCTTCCCTAGCGTCAGGCCGCGCCGACCGCCGCCTTGTGCGGGGTGGTGACATAGGGCTTCTCGATGCGGACATCGCCCTTCGCCGTGCGCCACAGGTTGTAGACCATGATGAGAGCGCCGATGACGAACAGGACGCCGCCCATCGCGCGGATCACGTAGAACGGGTGCATCGCCGCGACGGTCTCCACGAAGGAGTACTGCAGGAAGCCCAGGTTGTCGTAGGCGCGCCACATCAGGCCCTGCATGATGCCCGACACCCACATGGCGGTGATGTAGAGCACGATGCCGATGGTGGCGGTCCAGAAGTGGTAGCTGACCAGACGCAGGCTGTAGAGCTGCGAACGCTTCCACAGAACCGGCACCAGGTAGTAGATCGCGCCGAAGGAGATGAAGGCGACCCAGCCGAGAGCGCCGGAGTGCACGTGGCCGACGGTCCAGTCGGTGTAGTGCGACAGGGCGTTGACCGGCTTCACCGACATCAGCGGGCCTTCGAAGGTCGACATGCCGTAGAAGGCGACCGAGGTGACCAGGAAGCGCAGGACCGGGTCGGTGCGCAGCTTATCCCAGGCGCCCGACAGGGTCATGATGCCGTTGATCATGCCGCCCCAGGACGGCATCCACAGCATGACGGAGAAGGTCATGCCCAGCGTCTGCGCCCAGTCCGGCAGGGAGGTGTAGTGCAGGTGGTGCGGGCCGGCCCAGATGTAGAGGAAGATCAGGGTCCAGAAGTGGACGATCGACAGGCGGTAGGAATAGACCGGCCGCTCGGCGCGCTTGGGCACGAAGTAATACATGATGCCCAGGAAGCCGGCGGTCAGGAAGAAGCCGACCGCGTTGTGGCCGTACCACCACTGCACCATCGCGCTCTGCACGCCCGACACGAAGCTGTAGGACTTCATGCCGAACAGCGACACCGGCATGTTGACGTTGTTGCCGATGTGCAGGATGGCGACGGTCAGGATGAACGCCATGAAGAACCAGTTCGCCACATAGATGTGCGACTCGCGCCGCGTCATCACGGTGCCGATGAACTGGACCGCATAGAGCACCCAGACGACCGTCAGGTACAGGTCGAGGATCCACTCGGGCTCGGCGTATTCCTTGCCCTGGGTGTAGCCCAGGACATAGCTCAGCGCCGCGAGCACGATGAAGACGTTGTAGTTCCAGAAGACGAACTTCGCCAGCCCTTCGCCCCCGAAGAGATGCTGACGGCAAGTCCGTTGAACCGAATAAAGCGAGGTGGCGAACAGCACATTGCCGCCGAACGCGAAGATCACGGCCGAGGTGTGGACGGGGCGCAGGCGCCCGAAGCTCGTCCACTCCAACCCGAGATTCAGCGCCGGGAAGGCCAGCTGCAGAGCGATGAAGGTGCCGGCCAGGAAACCGACCACGCCCCAGAACACTGCAGCGATCACGAAGAGTCGGATGGCGTCCTCATGGTAACGCACGTCTTCCGACACCCGCTGGCTGCCCAGGGTGGCCCCTGAAGTCAGAGTCGCTGATGTCATACAATCTCTCCCGTTTGCCCCGGGCGGCCGTGAGGCCGCGCCGTCTGGGTTGCACCACCACTGGGTACGTACTGTTAAGGAGCGGGACAGGTTGCACTCGGGAATGCCAAGAGGGACGCCGGGCGCGCCTGTCTCCAATGGCCCCCACTATGTGTATGGGGGGGTTCAGCAACATTGATCTACGTCAACGACCCTGGCGGCCCCGCCCTGCCATCGTTCAGTGTCCTTGCAATCGGCCGGGCTGAAATGGACGAAGGTTTCATCGCAAAACCCCTTGGTCGGCGCCAGATCGACCAGGCTTACCCGCTGGTCTGCGCAATCGCGCCGGGTCTGGGGGTCGATCAATGGCGCGCATTTGCCGCAGCGGTGCTGGGAAGCGCAGCCAAGGGTGGTGGTGGCGCGGGAGGCTCCGGCCTGCCCGCGGAGGCCGGCATCATCACCCTGCAGAACGCCCAGGGCTATATGCACGGCCTGTTTTCCTACGTGGTGGAGCCGCATCTGCGCCATGGCCGGGTGCTGAGCGTCGACAACTTCGTGGTGCTGGACCTGTTCGACGTGGCCGGCATCGCCGAGACCCTGCTGCGGGCGATGGAGGCGCTGGCCCGGCGGCTCGGCTGCGCCGCCATCCACACCACCCTGTCGGACCGCTACATCCCGCTGGACTCCCGGCGCAGCCCGATCCCCGACTGCTTCCGCACCGAAGGCCACCGGCAGGAGACGATCCGCTTTTGCAAGGATCTGGCCGTCGTCAACGACAACGCCCCCGCCATGGCGGACGGTCTGCGCGGGGTGGAGTAGGCGACTTCAGGGGTCCGTCTCCAGGGATCCGTTGCGCGGCGGCGATTTGCCGTTAGGATGCGGCCCCATGAGCGACACCGGCACCAAACCCGTCAAGAAGTACCCGCCGATCCATCTGCAGGCCGGCCGCCAGCGGCGCGTCATGCAGGGGCATCCCTGGGTCTATTCCAACGAAGTCCAGATGGACACCATCGCCAAGGCGGTGCCGCCCGGCAGCCCGGTGCGGCTTCTGGACCCCGGCGGGACGCCGCTGGGCATCTACACCTTCAATCCGCACACGCTGATCGCCGCGCGGCTGCTGTCGAGCGATCCGGCGACCGTGGTGGACCAGGACTTCATCGCCGGCCGTCTGCGCCGTGCGGTCGAGCTGCGCGACCGGCTGTTCTCCCGCCCCTTCTACCGCGTGGTCCATGCCGAGGCCGACGGGCTGCCCGGCCTGATCGTCGACCGTTTCGACGACGTGGTGACGGTCCAGGCCAACTCCGTCTTCATGGACCGCCGGATCGACGAGATCCTGGCGGCCATCGACGAGGTGATGGCGCCGCGCGCGGTCATCCTGCGCAACGACGGCAGCCAGCGCGCGCTGGAAGGTCTGGTGGAGGAGACCCGGCTGGCGAAGGGCGAGATCGACGGCCCGATCCGGCTGGAGGAGAATGGCGTCACCTTCTTCGCCAATCCGCTGGACGGCCAGAAGACCGGCTGGTTCTACGACCAGCGCGACAACCGCGCCTTCATCGCCTCGCTCGCCAAGGGCGGGCGCGCCATCGACTTCTACAGCTACAATGGCGGCTTCGGCATCCAGTGCGCGGTGGCCGGCGCCACCCAGGCCATCGCGGTCGACCGCTCCGCCCTGGCCCTGGAGAACGCCACCCGCGCCGCCGAGGCCAACGGCGTCGCCGACCGGTTCGAGGCGCGCAAGGCCGACGCCTTCCAGGAGATGGAGCGGCTGAGCGCCGCCGGCGAGACCTTCCAGGTGGTGGTGGCGGACCCGCCGGCCTTCGTAAAGTCGAAGAAGGATCTGGCGGTCGGCTGCCGCGCCTACCGCAAGATGGCGCGTCTGGCCGCGAAGATCACGGCGCCCGGCGGCTATCTGCTCTGCGGGTCGTGCAGCCACAATGTCGACCCGCCGACCTTCGCGGAGCAGGTCGCCCGCGGCCTGCACGACGCCGGCCGCACCGGCCGCATCCTGCGCAGCGCCGGTGCCGGTCCGGACCACCCGGTCCACCCGCACCTGCCGGAGTCGGCCTATCTCAAGGCCATCGTGCTGCAGCTGGATTGAGAGCGTTCAGGCTTCGATTGCCCCCACCCTAACCCTCCCCCGCTGGGCGGGGAGGGGACAAGTGCTTAGGTGGGAGCGCGGCGGCAGTCCCTCCCCGCCCAGCGGGGAGGATAGGTGGGGGTCCAACTTCCTCACCGCTCGAACACCCCCACCACCTCCACATGCGCCGACCACAGGAACTGGTCGACCGGCCAGACCTTCACCAGACGATAGCCGCCATCCACCAGCAGCCGCGCATCGCGGGCGAAGCTCGACGGATTGCAGGATACCCCCACCACCCGCGGAACTTTGCTTCCCGCCAGCACCGCCGCCTGGGCCGCGGCGCCGGCGCGCGGCGGGTCGAACACCACGGCATCGTAACGATTGAGTTCCTTGGCGCTCAGCGGGTTCTCGAACAGGTCGCGCCGCTCCACCGTCAGCCGCAGCCCCTGCACCGAGCGGCCGAGCGCCGCCACCGCCGGCTCGTCGCCTTCCACCGCATGAACCGCGGCTTGTTGCGCAAGCGGAATGGAAAAGGTGCCGATGCCCGCGAACAGGTCGGCGATGCGGGCGGCCTGCCCCACCCCCTCCCGCACCGCCGCGACCAGGGCGGCCTCGCCCTCGGCACTGGCCTGCAGGAAGGCGCCGGGCGGCGGCTGGATCGGAACGCCTGCGAAACGAATGAAGGCCGGACGGCGGTTCGCCACCGGCTCCGGGGCAGCGCGGTCGGCGGGCTGCCAGGCGATGCGGGCGATGCGCTCCGGCTCGAAAGCGACCAGGGCTTCACGGGCGGCACGGTCGAGGCTGCGCGGCCCGACCAGCAGCAGATCGGCCCCGCCCTCCAGATCGGTCAGAACCATGTCGGCGTCGCCGCCGTCCGGCAGCAGATTCGCCAGCAGGCTGCGCAGGGGCTCCACCAGGGCGAACAGGCGGGGCGCCAGAACCGGGCATTCCTCCAGATCGACCAGCCGGTGGCTCTGCCGCTCGTTGAAGCCGAACCAGACGCGCTTGCCGCGCTTCAGCGCCGCGAAGCGGGCACGGCGGCGGGCACCAGCAGGCGTACGCGCCAACGGCTCCAGCGGCACCTCGCCCAACCCGACCCGTTCCAGCGCCCCGCGCACCATCCCGATGGTCCAGGCGGCGTACGTCGCATCGTCCATCTGCTGAAGCGTACAGCCGCCGCAACGGCCGAAATGGCGGCAGGGCGGCGTCTGGCGACCAGGGCCGGCTTCAAGGACTTCAAGAAGTTCCGCCCGTACGCCTTCCCCCTTGCCGTCGCTGTCGGCCATGCGTACGCGCGCACGGTCGCCGGCCACCGTGTAGGGTACGAACAGGCGCAAGCCGTCGGCGAAGGCCACCCCGTCGCCGCGGGCGCCGACATCGGTGATGGTCACCTCCAGCTCCCGCGTTTCGGCCGGAGCATGGAAGGTCTGGCGGGCGGGCTGGCGTCCCTTGGCGAAGGGGCGCTTGGCTGGTCGCGTCATGTCGGGTTCCGGTGCTGCGGGGCTACAGCGCCCCCTTTACGCCTCCAGCAGCTTGGCGCGCAACGGTTCCGGAATGGGGGTCGGGCGATGGGCCGCCTTGTCGACGATCACCGCAACCGTCTCCTGAGTCGCAATGCAGCGGTCGCCCAGGAAGATGCCGCAGCCCAGCGTGATGGAGCTGGTGCCCAGCCGCAGGGTCCGCGCGCCGATCCGCACCGTATTGGGATACAGAAGTTCCGCCTTGTATTCGATCAGGCTGCGGGCCAGCACGACGGTCCAGGGATCGTCCTCGCGGAAGCCGCCGGCCCCGTGCAGCAGGGCGATGCGCGCCTGTTCGAAATAGACGCCGATGGCGTTGTTGTTGACATGGCCCAGCGCGTCCAGGTCGTTGAAGCGCACGCGCTCCTCCCACCAGAAGCGATAGCTGTCGGGGCTGGTCAGGTCGGGCGTGCCGGTCATGCTGTTCCCTTGCCGTATAGGTCAATCCGCTTCCGGACTGTGGCGTATGGTCGGGGGTGGCGCAAGCCCGGCCGCCCGTTTGCGGCCGCTATTTGCGGCGGACCCCGCGAATTCCCGCGCCAACCGCCGATTGGGCGTGTTATTGGAGTCGGACCAACCCTCCGCAACGGACCGGACGATGAGCAAGGACACCACCAACCAGACGGCCGAGGCGCTGTTCGAAAAGGCGCTGTCGATCGCCGAAAAGCATCTGGATGAGGCGATCAAGGAAGGTGGCCCGCTCGGCCCCTACATCGCCGTCGCCATGATCGAGGCCGCGGTGAACGCCGCCGTGGACGAGACCAGCCACGAAGACGTGATCGACATGCTGCGCGACCTCGCCGCCCAGATCGAGGCGGACGCCGACGAGTCGGACGAAGACTGAGCCTCAGGCGGTTACGGACCCTGCCTGCCGGCGCGCCTCGCGCCGGCGCAGGATCTCGTACACGACGGCCCCCAGGATGGTCAGCGCGATCAGCACCAGCGACAGCGCGTTGACCGCCGGGGTCAGGCCGGTCCGCACCTTGGTCGCGATATAGACGGTCAGGGTGGTGTCCAGCCCGCGCACGAACAGCGTGGTGTTGTAGTTCTCGAAGCTCTGCAGGAAGGCCAGCAGGGAAGCCGACAGGATCGCCGGCATCAGGTACGGCAGCGTGATGCGCCGGAACACCTGCCCATGCGTGGCGCCGAGGTCGAGTGCGGCCTCCTCCAGCGCCGGGTCGAACCGCTCCAGCCTTGCCGAGAACAGCAGCATGGCATAGGCGGCGATGAAGCTGGATTGCGCCACCACGGTCAGGAACAGCCCGCCGCTGACCCCGAACCATTCCCGCCAGAACACCAGGGTGGAGATGCCGACGATCACCCCCGGCGTCAGCAGCGGCGACACCATCAGCGCGTAGAGGAAGGTCTTGGCCCGGCTGTGCAGCCGGTCGAGCAGCAAGGCCGCCGCCAGTCCCAGCGGCATGGCCAGCGCGATCACCCCCGCCCCCACCATCAGGCTGGTGCCCAGCGCCGCCCACATGCGCTGGTCGTCCCACAGCGCCTGGAACCAGTTCAGCGTGAAGCCCATCCAGGGCGTCACGGTGGGAAAGCGGCTGCTGTTGAAGGTCGCCGCCGCCATGATGCCCAGCGGCAGGAACAGATAGGCGAAGAACAGCACCAGATAGGCGCCGGTCAGCAGGCGGCGGAGGCGGGCGGCGGTCATGTCGGCGATCCCATGGGCTGCGGGCTCACTTCGCTATATCGGCCAGCCCGACGCGGAACAGCCGCATCGCGCCGAGGATGAAGCCGATGCACAGCACCAGCAGGATGAAGGCATAGGCCGCCCCCTGGTTCCAGTTCCCGCCTTCGAAGAACCAGTTGTAGATGATCTCGGTGAACCAGCGGCTGTTCGGCCCGCCCAGCAGGGCCGGCACGGCATAGCTGCCGGCCGCCAGCATGAAGGTCATGATGCAGCCGACGGCGATGCCCGGCTTGGCATGCGGCAGGACGATGCGGCGGTGGATGCGCAGCCAGCCGGCGCCCAAATCCCGCGCCGCCTCGATCTGGTTGCGATCCAGAGATTCGATGGCGTTGTAGAGCGGGAAGACCATGAACAGGATGTAGACATACACCATGCCGACGATCACCCCGCCGTCGCCGCCCAGGAAGCGCCGCGGCTCGTCGATGATGCCGAGCCCCAGCAGGATCGCGTTCAGCGGCCCGTTGAAGGCCAGGATGATGTACCAGGAGAAGGTGCGCAGCAGCTCGTTGATCCAGAAGGGCACGACCAGCATCAGGATCAGCAGCGGCAGCCGCCGCTTCGGCGCCACCTGCGCCAGATAAAAGGCGACCGGATAGCAGACGGCCAGCGTGGTCAGCGTGACCAGGGCGCTGGCCCAGATCGTCTTCAGGAAGATCGCCAGATGGATCTGGTTGGTCCACAGGGTCAGGTAGTTCCTGACCGTGAACACGTCCTCCGGCCCGCCGAGCTTGGACGGGGGCAGCGACGGCCGGAAGGAGAAGCCGATCATCATCAGCTGCGGCAACACCACCAGCAGCGCCAGCCACAGCGCCACCGCCAGCAGGATCACCCCGGTCAGAACCGGGCCGTACCGGCGAAGAACCTCCGTCATTCGGGCGCTGCTCCAGCCTGTTGGACCGGTCCGACGCCTATCATGGGGATTCCCGCCGGCGCAAGCGCGGCTATATGACGATGACGTTCAGATGAGGGGTGGCCGATCGGTTGTCCGTTCAGCCGAGATTGTGCTTGGCCACCACGGCGGCGAAGTCGTCGCCGAAATGCTCGCCGACGCGGATGACGGAGACACCGTGCGGAATCTCCTTCAGCGACGGGTGGTCGAGGTTCAGCGAAGTCAGCAGCGCCATCGGCACATGGTGGGTCACGCTCATGGCGCGCAGGCCGCGGATCAGGTCGAGGCCGGACAACCCGTCCATCACCATCGAGGCGATGACCATGTCCGGGGGCACGCGGACGGCAAGGCTGATCGACTCGATGGGGTCGGTCACCGTCATGGTGCGGAAACCGCAGGCCGCCAGTTCAGACCCCAGCTTCTTGGCGACGACCTTCGACGGGGTGACCAGCATGATCTCGACGTTGCGGACCTCGACGTCGGTGACCTGGAACTCGTAGCGCACCGGCAGGGCGCGGATAATCTGGTTGGTCTCGGCCAGCAGCGGCTGCTCGGCGCGGTCGACCAGTTCGGCGATGCGGTCGACGAAGATCTGGATGTCGACCAGCTGCTTCTCGTCCAGCCGCTTCAGGCCGCTGAGGTAATCCTCCAGACGGTGGGCGACGAGGCTGACGGTGGGATAGCCGAAGCTGGTGCCCATGCCCCGGAAATTGTTGGCCGCCAGCCGCAGCACGCCGATGGTTTCGGCATCCGTGCGCAGGCCCTTCACACGGTCGGCCAGCGTCGCGTTCATCATCTCCAGACGGTCGCGCGCGTCGTCGACGAACTCCATGCGCAGGCGGTCTTCGAGATCGTCGGTCGACAGGTACGAGGCCATGGAGCGGTTTCCAGCTGGAGAAAGGGGTAACCCGAAGGTACACCAAATCCCCGCGCCGAAACAGACGCGGCGCGCCCCAATGTCCAAGAGCGCGCCGCCATTAATGAATTTCTGCTATGGCAAGCTCAGAGCCGCGCCAGCAGCCCCTGGAACCAGGCCAGCCGGTCCTCGGCCTGGGCAATGTCCAGGTCCAGCCAGGAGGCGAAATGCCCCTCGCCGCCGACATCCGCCCGCTTCAGGTCGCCCAGCCGGGCCAGTTCGGTCTCGCAGAGCGCCACGAGATTGTCGATCTGGTCGCGCTGCGACTCGACATCCAGCAGATGGAGGAAGCGCAGCTTCAGCGCGATGACCAGCTTGTTCAGCCCGTCGGCCGACGGCGCGCGGACATTGGCGCGCATCAGCGTCTCGAACTCCGCCCGGCCGGCCGGGGTCGGACCCAGCAGGGCGTTGTCCTCCATGCCGCTGCCGTCCAGCGCCTCGATCAGCCCCTCGTAGCGCAGCATCTCCAGCGAGGTGCCCATCAGGTCCAGCGACGGCCCCATGATGCGGTCGAGGAAATGGCGAACCGCGCCGGCCAGATCGGCATAGCGCAGCGGCCCGCCCTGGATCAGCGTGCCCAGGACGACGAGGCGCACGGCCTCCTTCGGCATCAGCGAGTTGTCACGATACATGGCGAACCCCCTGGGCGATGCCCCGGAAAGACGGATGGACGACAGGACAGCAGCCGGTCCGCAGCGAAGAAACTGCGAACCGGTCGCAACACTATCCCCAAGTTAGGGATGACCGATCCATATGTCCAGAGGACAAAACGTCCTTACCGCCAAAGGGGTCTTTGCCGGAGGGCTTCGCCTCAGGCGGCGAGCCGCAGATCCAGCCGGCTCCACACGTCCAGCAGCGCGTCCACCAGCATGCCCATCTGCGCGTCGGTGTGCAGCGGGGTCGGGGTGAAGCGCAGCCGCTCCGTCCCGCGCGGGACGGTCGGATAATTGATGGGCTGGACGTAGATGTTGTGCCGCTCAAGCAACTCGTCCGAGGCGCGCTTGCAGCGGTGGGCGTCGCCGACCATCAGCGGAACGATGTGGCTGACCGACGGCATCACCGGCAGGCCGGCATCGGTGAACATCCGCTTCAGGGTGGCGGCGCGTTCCTGGTGCTTCGCCCGCTCAGTCCCGCTGTTCTTCAGGTGGCGGATGGAGGCGAGCGCACCCGCCGCCAGCACCGGCGACAGCGAGGTGGAGAAGATGAAGCCGGCGGCGAAGCTGCGGATGCAGTCGATCAGCGCGCTGGAGCCGGTGATGTAGCCGCCCTGCACGCCGAAGGCCTTGCCCAGCGTGCCCTCGACGATCGTCAGCCGGTCCATGGCGCCGTCGCGCTCGGCCACGCCGGCGCCGCGGGCGCCGTACATGCCGACGGCGTGCACCTCGTCCAGGTAGGTCATGGCGCCGTGCTTGTCAGCCACGTCGCACAGGTCATGGATGGGGGCGATGTCGCCGTCCATCGAATAGACGCTTTCGAACGCCACCACCTTCGGCCGGCCGGGAGCGATGCCCGACAGCAGCTCGTCCAGGTGCTTGGGGTCGTTGTGGCGGAAGATGTGCTTCTCGGCGCCCGAGTTGCGGATGCCGGTGATCATCGAGTTGTGGTTCAGCGCGTCCGACAGGATCACGCAGTTGGGCAGGATCTTGCCCAGCGTGGTCAGCGTCGCGTCGTTCGACACATAGCCAGAGGTGAAGAGCAGCGCCGCTTCCTTGTGGTGCAGGTCGGCCAGTTCGCGCTCCAGCAGCACATGGTAGATGTTGGTGCCGGAGATGTTGCGCGTGCCGCCGGCGCCGGCGCCCACCTGATCCAGCGCGTCGTGCATCGCCTTCAGCACGCTGGGGTGCTGGCCCATGCCGAGATAGTCGTTGGAGCACCAGACAGTCACCGGACGCTCGCGCCCGTTGGAATCGCGGAAGGTGGCCGTCGGGAAGTTGCCCGCATGGCGTTCCAGATTGGCGAACACGCGGTAGCGGCCGTCCTGCTTCAGCGTCGCAATCTGGTTGCGGAAGAAAGTTTCGTAATCCATCGCGCGTTCCCGTTCGCGTTCATCCACTAAGGATCGGCTGCACCGGGCTTGGACATAGGAGCTAAGCCATTCGTCCGGCGCGTCGAAGAGGATGGCATGATCCTTTCCGGCATTCCACCCGGCATTGATCGAAATCAAGCCGCCACCGCATGGGACCTTCGCATAAGTGGCGGGCTACCATGTCCTGCGGATGCCGCATGTCGGCTTCCCGTCGGCGGCCGATCCGGACCGCCGCGACTTGAACTCCGCAGCGAAGATATCGGCTCGACTTCCCGAATAACCATGGATGTCCTCCGGGAATACGTGCGGATGTCCACTTTCGCCCGCCGGTCAGGGCCGGGCGGGGCGCATGGCGGCACGCCCCCGAAGAGAAAACCATCCCGCGGATTTATGTCCAGGTTGCGAAAATGGTGTCATTGCGGCAAAAGGTGGTGCTTCCATCCGAAACCTCACCCCCAACGGGACCTGGGACATGGCGCAGACTCAAAGCATCTCCACCATCCCCGACTTTACCGAGGTGGGGGCGCTCGGGGTGGTCGGCCTCAAGCGCATCTGGTGGCGCCAGTTCTACGACTCAAGGCCGACCGGCGACGAGGCGACGCGCGAGTGGCGGGCCACCCATGTGCTGACCAGCGGCCTGCAGATCGGCCTGGAAGAGTTGTATCGCCATCTGGGCGTCGTCCGGCCCAGCTTCGCGTCCTTCGAGGATTGGATCCTCCAACGCAACGGCGGGTCCATCGACCGCGCGGTGGTGGAACGCATCAACGCTGCGCTGACCGGTCAATCGCCTCCGGCCGGCGCACGCGCCTTGACCGAGGAAATCGACGCCATGCCCCCGGTCCTGGATGCCGACGACCTCGCCCATTGGGAGGAGCACGGCTGGGTCATCCTGCGCGACTCGATCAGCCGGGAAGCCTGCCAGGCGACCGCGCAGGCGGTTTGGGACGAACTGGGCAAATCGCCGGACGATCCCGCCTCGTGGGAGGAGTGGACGGACCTGCAGCAATGCGTGTTCATCCAATTGTACCGCCATCCGGCGCTCGACGCCAACCGGCGGTCGCGGCGCATCCACAAGGCGCTCGCCCAGCTCTGGGGAAGTGCCGACCTGTGGGTGAGCACCGACCGCGTCGGCTTCAACCCGCCGGTCACGCCCCGCTGCGGCTTTCCCGGCCCGGGTATCCATTGGGACGTCAGCCTCGTCCGCCCAATCCCGCTGGGCATCCAGGGTCTGATCTACCTGACCGACACCGCCGCGGATCAGGGGGCGTTCGGCGTGGTGCCGGGCATGCACCGCACGCTCGACGCCTGGATGGACTCGCTGCCGCCGGACACGTCGCCGCGCAAGCATGCCGAACGGCACCTGACGCTGACGCCCATTCCCGGGCGGGCGGGCGACCTCATCCTGTGGCACCACGCCCTGGCGCACGGTCCGACGCCGAACCATGCCGACCGGCCGCGGCTCGTGCATTACCTCACGATGTTCCCATCCGATTTCCCGTGGACGCCGGCTTGGCTGTAGGACGGGCTAGCAACGGCATCGACGGAGCCGCCGGCCGGGTACAACGACCTTCCGGCGCAGGCCCCGCGTTCGCGAGTTTTCTACGGCGTCACTTGGTGCCGAACATGCGGTCGCCGGCATCGCCCAGGCCGGGGACGATGTAGGCGTTCTCGTCCAGATGGCTGTCGAGAGCGGCGGTGAAGACCTTCACGTCCGGGTGCGTCTGGTGGAAGCGGCGCACGCCTTCGGGTGCGGCGACCAGCGCCATGAAGCGGATGTTGTGGTCGTCCACGCCGTGGCGGTTCAGCACGTCGCAGGCATGGGCGGCGGAGTTGCCGGTCGCCAGCATCGGATCGACGACAATGAACAGCCGCCCTTCGGCCGGCGGCAGCTTCACCAGATATTCGTGCGGCTGCTTGGTGTCATGGTCGCGGTAGAGGCCGATATGCCCCTCGCGCGCCGACGGCACCAGTTCCAGCAGGCCGGCCGACATGCCGAGACCGGCGCGCAGCACCGGCACCACGGCCAGCTTCTTGCCCAGGATCACCGGCGCGTCCATCGGCTGCAGCGGCGTCTCGATCCGCTCGGTGGTCAGCGGGATGTCGCGCGTCAGTTCGTACCCCATCAGCAGCGAGATCTCGCGCAGCAGGGTGCGGAACCCGCCGGTCGACCGCTCCTTGTTCCGCATATGGGTCAGCTTGTGCTGGATCAGCGGATGGTCGAGAACGAACAGGTTGGGAAATTCGGGCTGGGTGCGCATGGAATCCGGATCGCGGCTGACAATAAGGTTGGCCTGATCCTACCGCGCCAAGGGTGCCGGGGCCAAGGGGCTGACCGGCAAGGTGTCGCAGGCCAGCTACCCCCGCCCGGCCTTCACCGGAACGGCCTTCTGCTCCGGCCGGTCGATGCCGTAGCGGATCACCCGGTTGCGGCCGGAATTCTTGGCCTGATAGAGCGCGCGGTCGGCGCAGACCACCAGATCGTCCACGGTCAGGTCGGCCACCGCCTCCACCAGCCCGAAGGACGCGGTGACGGGGATCAGCCGGCCGTCGGGCAGCATGACCGGCGAGCGCATCAGGTCGACGCGCAGCCGCTCGATCACCGCATAGCCCTCGTCCAGCCCGGTTTCCTTCAGGCAGACCAGGAACTCCTCCCCGCCCATGCGGAAGGCCTCGTCGAAGCTGCGGACGCCGCGGCTGATGACGGCGGCGGTGGCGGCCAGCACCCGGTCGCCGATGTCGTGGCCATAGCTGTCGTTGATGCCCTTGAACTTGTCGATGTCGCACAGCGCGACGCAGAAGGGCTGGCCGGTGCGGCGGTAGCGGTTGTGCTCGCGCTCCAGCGCCTCGCTCATGCCGCGGCGTGTGCGCAGGCCGGTCAGCGGGTCCAGGCCGGAGGCGGCGGCGGCGAAGGCGCGCTCCATCCGCCGCAGATGCAGCATGAACTCCTCGAAGCGGCCGATCACCCCTTCATACTCGGCCTCGGTCGGCAGCTCGCCGCCGGATGCCTTCAGCAGGATCAGCCGGGCCTGCCGGTGCATCTGCTCGTGCAGGTTCGCCAGCTTCTGCACCGCCGGCTGCTGCAGCAGGTCGTCGCGACTCGCCGCCTGGCACCAGGCCTGGAAGGAGGCCGGGGCCGACGACCGCTCCCCGCCACGGCCCTCACGGTAGAAAACGGCGCGCTGCCACTGGCCGATCCAGCGCAGATGCTCGTCGAGCACGGCGCCGAGCGCCTCGGTTGTGGACGGAGTGGTCGAATCGCTCATGGGCGCATCCTACCCGACGGCGCAGGGTCCCGCCATGCGATCAAGATAAGCCGAAGCATTCGTCTAAAACAGGCCGCTTTCGGGCAAAATCGACGCTAAAGCCCGGCGACCGCCGACAGGAACGCGCGGACCAGCGCCGGGTCCTTGTGGCCGGGGCGGTCCTCCACGCCCGACGACACGTCGACCTCGGCGGCGCCGGTGACGCGCACCGCCTCCGCCACATTCTCCGCCGTCAGGCCGCCCGACAGCATCCAGGGGCGCGGCCAGCTGCGGCCGGCCAGGATGGTCCAGTCGAAGGCGATGCCGTTGCCTCCGGGCAGCGCCGACACCTTGGCCGGCGGCTTGGCGTCGAACAGCAGCCGGTCGGACACCTCCGCCGCCTCCAGCGCCGCGGCCAGATCTTCCGGCCCGCCGATCCTGATCGCCTTCATCACCGGCAGGGCATAGCGGGCCTTGATCTCGGCGATGCGGCGCGGCGTCTCGGAACCGTGCAGCTGGATCAGGTCGAGCGGGACCTGCCCAGTCACATGCTCCAGGAACTCGTCGTCGGGATCGACGAACAGCCCGACCGAGCGCACCCCGGTCGGCAGCAGCCGCGCCAGCTCCGCCGCCATCGGCGGGGCGATGGCGCGCGGGCTGCGCGGATAGAAGACGAAGCCGACATAGCGCGCCCCGCCGGCGACGGCGGCGCGCAGGCTCTCGGGCTCGGTCAGGCCACAGATCTTGGCGGCGACGGTCATGCATCCCCTCCTGGGTTGGCCTCGATCTCCGCCACGATGCGGCGGGCGGCGGCGGCCGGGTCGGGATCGGCGGTGATCGGACGGCCGATGACCAGATGGTCGGCGCCGGCGGCCAGCGCCTCCGCCGGGGTCATGATGCGCTTCTGGTCGTTGGTGGCGGCCCAGGCCGGGCGGATGCCGGGCACCATCAGAATGAAGTCGGGTCCGCAGGCCGCGCGGACCAGCGCCACCTCGGCCGGGGAGCAGACGACGCCGTCCACCCCGGACGCCTTGGCCAGCTTCGCCAGCCGCACCACCTGCTCCGCCACCGGCACCGACTGCCCGACGGCGCCGAGGTCGCCCTCGTCCAGGCTGGTCAGCACGGTAACGGCCAGGATCTTCGGCCGGTCGGCCCCGGCGCTGGCCGCGGTCTCCGCCGCCGCCCGCATCATCGCCAGCCCGCCGGAGCTGTGGATGGTCATGAAGGCCGGCTTCAGCGGCAGCGCCGCGCGCACGCCGCCCGCCACCGTGTTGGGGATGTCGTGCAGCTTCAGGTCGAGGAACAGGGGCGGGCCATCCTCTCCCACCACGGCACGGACGCCGGCCGGCCCCTGGGCGATGAAGAACTCCAGCCCCAGCTTGATGCCGCCGACGGCCCCGGCCACCTGCCCGGCGATGCGGCGGGCGGCGTCGATCTCGGTGGTGTCGACGGAGCAATAGATGCGCGAGGCTGGCGCGGTCATGGGCAGGCGGTCTCCAGAAACCCGAATGCGAATGGTCCGGCACCCTAGCAAGGGATGCCGCAGCGCGCCAGTTTCAACCCCTCTGCTCCCCTATCCGCTGCTCCGCCGTCCACCGCTCCAGCGCCGCGAACAGGCCGGCGGCGGTGTCGCAGGCGGCGGCCAGCGCCGCGGGATCGGCGAGTTCCTCTTCCAGCCGCAGCATCAGAGCCTTCCAGGCCCCCGCCATGTCCAGCCCGTCCGACGCCAGGAAGCGCGCACCGCGCCGGGCGTCATACCCCAGCGCCCGGGTGATTCCCGGCAGCATGGCCCGCCCGCCATGGGCGGAGCCGTCCAGCACGTAGCGCGCCGCCAGCCGGGCCGGTGCGCTGTCCAGCGGCGGCAGCCCCATCATCTCCGGCAGCGCGTCCGGATCGGCGCCGAGCACCCGCAGGTCCTCGCGCAGCAACTCCAGCCGCGCCGTGTCCTCCCCCAGCGCCCGCTCCACCGGCGCGTTGAAGCCGTAGAGCACGGCCAGCGCGCGGGCATATTGGCCGGCCGTGATGTCCGGGCGGACCAGAGGCTGCAGCACCGCCGCCTTGTCCAGCCGGTCGTGGCTTTCCCGCGTCGCGGCGCGCAGCGCCTGCCTTGCCGGTCCCATAGGTATCGTCCCCCGTTCCGGTCAGGTCGGCGCCAGCACGCCGGGCAGCGGCGTCGGGCCCTGGCTGGCCTCCTGCTGCCGCGCCCACAAGGCGGCATAGGCGCCGCGGGCAGCCAGCAGGTCGGTGTGGTGGCCGCGCTCGATCACCCGGCCGGCCTCCAGCACCAGGATCTCGTCGGCGTCGATGACGGTGGACAGCCGGTGGGCGATCACCAGCGTGGTGCGGCCGCGGCTGACCTCGCGCAGGTTGGCCTGGATTTCCCGTTCCGTGTGGGTGTCGAGCGCGCTGGTCGCCTCGTCGAACAGCAGGATCGCCGGATCCTTCAGGATGGTGCGGGCGATGGCGACGCGCTGCTTCTCGCCGCCGGACAGCTTCAGCCCGCGTTCGCCCACCGTGGTCTGGTAGCCGTCGGGCAGCGCCATGATGAAGTCGTGGATGTGGGCCAGCCGGGCCGCCCGCTCCACCTCCGCCGGGCTGGCGCCGGGACGGCCATAGGCGATGTTGTAGAAGACGGTGTCGTTGAAGAGCACGGTGTCCTGCGGGACGATGCCGATGGAGGCCCGCAGCGATGCCTGGGTGACGTCGCGGAGGTCCTGCCCGTCGATCATCACCCGGCCGCCGTTGACATCGTAGAAGCGGAACAGCAGCCGGCTGATGGTGGATTTGCCGGCCCCCGACGGGCCGACGATGGCGACCGTCTTGCCCGCCGGCACGGTGAAGCTGACATCCTTCAGGATCGCCCGGCGCGGATCGTATCCGAACTCCACATTCTCGAAGCGCAGCTCCGCCCCGCCGATCTCCAGCGGCTTGGCATGGGGCCCGTCGGCCACCTCGCGGTCGACCGCCAGCAGGGTCACCATCGATTCAATGTCGATCAGCGACTGCTTGATCTCGCGATAGACGACGCCGAAGAAGTTCAGCGGCTGGTAGAGCTGCAGCAGATAGGTGTTCACCAGCACGAAGTCGCCCAGCGACATGCTGCCGTCGACGATGCCCTTGGCGGCCATGCCCATCACCACCGCCAGCCCCAGCGAGATGATCGCCGACTGGCCGACATTCAGCAGCGACAGGCTCTGCTGGCTGCGCACCGCCGCCTTCTCGTAGCTCTGCAGCGCGCCGTCGTAGCGGCGGGCCTCATGCTCCTCGTTGCCGAAATACTTGACCGTCTCGTAGTTCAGCAGGCTGTCGATCGCCTTGGTGTTGGCCTTGCTGTCGGTGTCGTTCATCAGGCGGCGGAACTTGATGCGCCATTCCGACACGAAGAAGGTGTAGAGGATGTAGCCCATCACCGTGACGAAGGTGGCCAGCGCGAACCAGACGCTGAACAGCTTCCACAGGATGGCGCAGACCAGGGCGATCTCCACCAGCGTCGGCACGATGGAGAACAGGGTGTAGCGCAGCAGCGACTCGATGGCCCGGGTGCCGCGCTCCAGCGAGCGGGTCAGGCCGCCGGTCTGGCGTTCCAGGTGGAAGCGCAGCGACAGAGCGTGCAGGTGCCGGAACACCGACAGCGCCACCTTGCGGATGGTGCGCTGCGCCACCGTGGCGAAAACGGCGTCGCGCAGCTCGGCGAAGACCAGCGAGGTCACGCGGGCAAGACCGTATGCGACGATCAGTCCCAGGGGGATGGCGACGATCGCATTCGCCCCCGGCGCCGCCCCTCCGGCCGGCGTCAGCGCGTCCACCGCATGCTTGTAGAAGATCGGCACATAGACGTTGGCGACCTTCGCCCCCACCAGCAGGAGCATCGCCAAGACCACCCGCACCCGGGTTTCCACGGAATCGCGCGGCCAGATATAGGGGGCCAGCGAACGGATCGCCGCGCGCAGATCGCCGGAGGGACGGGAGAAGGCGCCGGTGTCGGAACCGGCCGGGGAGCTTGGCGGAAGGCTGCGGCGCATCGGTCTGTTCAGGTCTCGGGGACTGTTCGGGAAAGTGTGCCGGAGATGGCGCCGTTCCGAAGAGCCGTCGCGTAGGATTGGGGTCAGGCGACCTAACCTAGGGATCCCGGCGGCGGCGTCAAAGGGGCGTGTCACCGCTTTGGCACGTTTTTGGCGCGGCCCTGGGGCGCTTTCGATGCATTTCCTGATGCCATGGCAACGGACTGGAAACCATCTTCCACTACCCTGCCGGGCGTATCGCGTTCGATCCGCACCGCAGACCAAGGCATTTGACCATGCAGAACGCCAGCTTCGCCGGCCGATTCAAGGTGGGAACCCGCATCCAGGTGGGTTTCCTTCTGATTCTCGCCCTTCTCACCCTGGTGGCCGCACTGGGCATCCGGTCGCTGTCGACGGTGGAGGAGGGTTTCACCCGCTATGCGTCGATCTCCGACAACTCCATCAGGATTTCGGACATCGACAGCCTGGTCGCGAACATGCGACGCAACGCGGTCAACTACTCCTTCTCCGGCAACCACGCCCTGGTCGCGCCGATCCAGGCGCAGCAGAAGACCCTGTCGGAGATGCTGCGGACCGCCCGCGAGGCCACGCTGGACGAGGGGCGCCGCGCCCTCATCGCCCGCATGTCGCAGAAGGTCGACAGCTACAGCGCCAACTTCACCCAGCTGGTGAAGCTGCGCGAGCAGCGCGACCGGCTGGTGTCGGACGAGCTGGTGCCGCTGGGCGTCAAGGCGCGCGAGGGGTTGAGCCAGGTGATGGCCACCGGAATCGCTTCCGGCGACTTCGAGTCGTCCGCCTATGCCGGCCAGGCGCAGGAATCGCTGATCCTCGCCCGCCTCAGCGCCCAGCGCTTCCTGACCGATCCGACGGCGAAGGCCGAGGAGGAGGTGCGCACGCGCATGGAGGTGTTCATCAAGACCGCCACCGCTCTGGCCGCCCGCCTGACCGACCCGGCGCAAAAGCGCGCCGCGGAGGATGCGGTGCAGACCGCGAACCGGTATCTGGACAGCTTCAAGCGCGTCGTCACCGCCGTCGGCGACGCCCAGACGCTGGCCTTCGTCACCATGGTGAAGGAGGCGGATGAGTTCGGCGAGCTGGTGGAGAAGACCATCGCCTCGCAGACCGACGCCCGCAAGGCGGTGCTGACCGGCGCGCAGACCGACATGGAGCGCACCACCACCCTGCTGATCGGCATGGCGGTGGGCGCCTTCGCCCTCGGCATCCTGATCGCCCTGGTCACCGCCCGCTCGATCGTGCGCCCGGTGGTGCAGATGACCGGCACGATGACCGAGCTGGCAGCCGGCAACCTCGCCGTCGACGTGCCTGCCCTGGAGAACCGCGACGAGATCGGCCGCATGGCCAAGGCGGTCCTGGTGTTCAAGGAGAACGCCGTCGAGAAGAAGCGGATGGACGAGGCCGAGCGCGAGCGGCTGGAGGCCGAGCGCCGCGCCGCCGAGGCCCAGCGCGCCCGCGAGCAGGCCATCGGCGAGGAGATCGCCGGCCTGATCGACGCCGTGTCGAAGGGCGACCTGGAACGCCGCATCGATCTGGCCGGCAAGGACGGCTTCTACAAGACCATGTCGGAGGGCATCAACCGCCTGACCGACACGGTGGAGGCGGTCATCGCCGACCTGGGCGAGGTGCTGAGCGCGCTGGCCCAGGGCGACCTGAACCGCCGCGTCACCCGCGACTACCAGGGTGCCTTCGAGCGGGTGAAGACCGACGTCAACGCCACCTCCACCCGGCTTGCCGAGATCGTCGGCCAGATCACCCAGGCGGCCGAGACCATCGCCGCCGCCGCCGCCGAGGTGTCGCTCGGCTCCTCCGACCTCGCCGACCGCACCGAGCAGCAGGCCTCCTCGCTGGAGGAGACCGCGGCCAGCATGGAGGAGCTGGGGGCGACCGTGCGCTCCAACGCCGACAACGCCCAGCGCGCCAACGTGATGGCCACCCAGGCCCGCAGCTCCGCCGAGTCGGGCGGCGGCGTCGCCGGCTCCGCCATCGAGGCGATGCGCCGGATCGAGGAATCCAGCCGCAAGATCACCGACATCATCGGCGTGATCGACGAGATCGCCTTCCAGACCAACCTGCTGGCGCTGAACGCGGCGGTGGAGGCGGCCCGTGCCGGCGACGCCGGCCGCGGCTTCGCCGTGGTGGCGCAGGAGGTGCGGCAGCTGGCCCAGCGTTCCGCCCAGGCGTCGAAGGAGATCAAGGGCCTGATCCTGGACAGCGATGCCCAGGTGAAGGACGGCGTCGATCTGGTCAGCAAGGCCGGCGACGCGCTGCAGGGCATCGTGTCGGGCGTGCAGCAGGTGGCGACCCTGATCGCCGAGATGGCCTCGGCCTCGGCCGAGCAGGCGACGGCGCTGGACGAGATCAACTCGACCGTCGCCAACATGGACGAGATGACCCAGAAGAACGCCGCCCTGGTGGAGGAGACCACCGCCGCCGCCCAGGCGATGAGCGGTCAGGCCGGCGACCTGAAGGCGCTGGTCGGCTTCTTCAAGTTCGATCAGGCCGTCGGTTCCGGCTATGCTGTGGCCCCCCATGCCATGACCGGCACCTACGCCGCCCCGGCCACCACGACCACCCGCCGCTCCCCGGCCCCGACGCGGGGCGCCGCCAAGCCGGCGGCGAAGCCCGCCGCCCGCGGCACCGGCGGCGGCCAGCCCGCATCCAGGCCAGCGGCCCGCACCGACGCCCCGGCGCGCGGCACCGCGACCGCGGTCCCGGTGCTGAAGCACAGCGTCAGCGACGACGACGACTGGAAGGAGTTCTGAGCGGAGAGGGTCCGCCGGCCTTTGCGCTAAAAGCCTGAATTAACGAATCGGTGGGAATTGCGTGCTGCAATTCCCGCCGATTTCTTTTGCGCTCTCGTCCCTGGAGGACTCCATGTCCCGCCGCCCCATCAGGCACCGCCTTCTCCCCCTCGCCGCCCTGTTGCTGCTCAGCGGTCCGCTGGCCGGCTGCGGCGCCGTCACCGGCGTGGCCAGCGGTGCCGCGAGCCTCGCCGGCACCGCCGTGGACATCGCCGGCACGGTGGCCGAAACCTCGGTGGACGTGGTGACCTCGCCGTTGCGGTGAGGGGAGGTGGAGTAGCAGGCGGTCGGCCTTACGCGTCTCAGTCGATCAAATCCTCGACTTCGCGGATGCGGCCGTTGTCGATCATGAACTGGACCAGTTCGGGGCGCTGCTTGCCCAGTGTGAAATGGCGCCGGCGGACGGCGGCGACCAGTTCGCCCCGGCGGCCGAGGATGTCGTCGGCGAATTCGATCATGCGCAGGTTGGGCCAGGTCTGGGCGCGGATGGCGACCACGGCGGCGACGGCATCGACGGCCGGGCGGTCGGGCTGGGCCTGGGCCAGGATCATGGTCAGGGCGGCGGTGGAACGCGACACGCCGGCATGGCAGTGGACCAGCAGATGGCGGCAGTCCACCGGTTCGGCCAGAAGGTCGCGGCCGAAGGCCAGGATGCGCTCCACGTCGGAGCGTTCGGGCGCGATCTGGCCGCGGGTCGGCTCGATGATGTCGTGGAAGCGCAGCTCCAGCCGCTCATGCTCGCCGTAATCGCCGAAGTCGCTCGGCTCCGTCATTTCGGGGTCGAGGATGGACAGCACATGGCTGACCTTGCCGCCGCCGAAATTGCACAGCTCGCTGAGACCGCAGACGGTCAGGCCGAAGGGAACGAAATCGCTGGCCATCATTCTCTCGTTCGATTGCGGATGAAGGGGGAAACGCGGGGCCGGGGGCCGCATTTGGCACCCCGCGCCGCGCCCCCGTCAACCCGGCAACCGTTCGTATGCGGGCCTTGGCCCCGACGGCTTCGCTCAGAGCACGTTGAACAGGTACAGCAGGATGATGATCGGGATCGGAATGCCGACCAGCCACAGCAGGATGCCTCGCATGGTGCGTCTCCTTCCTTCGGTCTGATGGATGTCGCGGCCGGGCAGGTCCCGGCCCTCTCATCCATCATCAACAGCCCAGGTGCCGGTTCGTTGCACCGGTGCAATCGATCGAAGGAGATGCGCCGAAGGAGATCAGCCCTCCCCGCCCCCGTCGCTTCCATCCGCCTCGCCGCCATCCGCGGTGCCGCCGGCATCGTCGCGCGGGGGCTGCGCCGGGCGCGGGCGGGGCTGGCGCAGCTTCTTCAGCAGCAGCGAGAAGGGCTTCAGCGCGGTGTCCAGGATCGCCTGATCACCCTCCAGCCGCGACAGCAGGAAGGCGCCGGCCTCCAGGGTGGAGACGCTGTCGCGCCGCGGCTCCTTGCGCGCCTGCCCATAGAGCGAGCGGAACTGCGGGTTCAGCACGATGCGGCGGCATTTCAGCAGCCAGGCATTGCGCCACCACAGGGTCTTGGCCTGGCTCCAGGTGCCGTCCAGGACGATGACGCCCTCCAGATCCTCCAGGATCTCGGCGCTGTCGCGCAGCGGCTGGCCGTTCTTGTCGACCACCGCCACCTCGGCCCGCGGGGCGCCGCCCTCCTTCACCGGGCCGAGATACAGGACGCCCCAGCGCTTGGGATCGACCTCCCGCCCCAGGATGCGCTTCAGCCCCGGCCAGCTCAGCCCGACCTTCACCATCGAATTGGCGAACTGCAGATGGGCGATCTGGGCGGTGCCGAGATTCTCCCGCTTCTCCTGCGGGTGCTGCAGGATCAGCAGGAACACGCCGTTGTCGATCGGCTGCACTGCCTCGCAAATGCACAGGTGATTAGGTTTTAGGCAGGTCGGGCAAGACTCGGGTGCGGGGGCGCTGTGCATGGGAGGTACGCATTCCTTGAAGGGGATTGGCCGCGAATATGGGTTGGAACGGCGCGGAAGGGAACACATCTCACTCGCTGAGCGGCGGCTGCCGGCCGAACGGGGGGCGCCGCCACGGCATGTACGACAGATCCCCCCGACCATATCCCGTGTCATACCGGTTCATGTGGGTTCAAAGTGGCTTCGTATAAACCGTTTGTAGAGACTTAGTCGTGTGTCATGGAACTCGTGTGACGCGCTTAACAGCTGGCCTGGAACTTGCGTAGCTATCATCCAGGCAAACAGGACGACGGGTGGGCCAGGACCGGCCTTGTCAGGCTGATCCGCGGTGCCATCCGGCGCTCAGAAGGAGACCTGCCATGCTGCCCGCCCACCTTGCCGACCGCCTGCTGAAGCAGCGCCGCGATGCCGACAGCGCGGAATTCGCCCGCCAGCTGCCGCTCTACGCGCCGCTGGACGCCGACGATCCCCGCTGGATGACCGAGCCGGACGACTCGGAGCAGGCCGCCCGCCGCGAACCCGACTGGGCGACCAACTACTGACCGGCACTCACCGGCCGGCCGCAGCCGGGCGGTGATCCGACAAGCGGCTTTCCCGGCCTGACTGTCGGGTGTCGGACATCTGCCACGGACTGCCGGCCTTGAGATCTCCGGCGTCGGGTTTCCCAGCGGCGCGCCAACCCTCCTCTTCGCGGAGGCCATCCTCCTCACGGACGAGGGTCCAGCGGCCCGGACGGCCGCCGCGGCAGCGTTCCAGCGCGACGGACCAGCACGGCGCCCCCAATCCCGGCAGCCCTCCGGCCGGGCGTGGAGCCGCATCCTCCTCCTCATCCCGGCTGGGTGCCGCATCCAGCCGCCAGCGGGTCACCGCGGCGCTGAGCCCCTCCGGCCGATGCGCATTCCTGCGGCCCGGCACGCCTGCGCCCAGGTCCAGCAGGAAGCCGGTTACCCCCGACGATTCGGCGGCCAGCTGCAGCCGCCGGCTGGCGGTGAGGTCCAGCCCCTCCAGCTCCCCCAGCACCGCCGACAGGGCGGAGCAGCGCAGCGCCTCCTCCATCGCCCACAGCGCATCGACCGCCCGCACCGCCCGCACCGCCACCAGCCGGTCCGGCGTCAGCCCATAGGCCGCCAGCCCCGGCGCATAGAGGTCGCGCCCGCGCAGGATCCACAATGCCGGCGCCTTCGGCGTCGCCAGCCGGCCCAGCAGCGTGGCGGCGAAGCCGGTGCCCGCCCCCGGATCCTCCGCCGCCACCGCATGCAGGCAGCCCAGCGGCAGGCCGCCGTCGGGCAGATGCGCGTCGATCGCCTCCACCCCGAAGGGCAGCATCCGCCCTCCCTCCCCGCCCGCCCCTTCGATCCGCCGAATGCGCGCGCGCAGGTCGGCCAGCACGCCGGCACGGTCGCGCGGCGCAGGGTCCGCGGGCATGGAAGGGGATGGCAGGCTGGACATGACTCGGCTCCGCTCGACAGGCATATGTTCCTGATATGTTCTATCACGGAGCCTTGTCGAGTGGGAGTCTGCGACTCCAGTCTTGTCCTGTGACCGGATGTGCCGGACGGGTCAGTTGGCGATGGGGGTGGCGCCGATCTTGCCGCGCGGTGCCGCCTTGATGGTCGGGCCGGCATTGTCGACGGGCTTTTCCAGGGTGGTGGAGGTGCCGCGGCTGCCGCGCGGGGTGTTGCCCTTCAGGCTCAGCAGGTGCAGCCGGACATAGGCGGTGGAGCCGCCGGCCTTCACCGCCACCCAGTCGCTGTTGCGCACCCGGCCCAGCGTGCTGACCGCCTGCCCGGCGCCCAGCGTGGCGACGACGCCCGACCCGGCGGCGGGCTGCGCATAGACCGGGGTCGATCTGTCTACCTGCCACTCCCCATACATCGGCTCCAGCCCGGCCCCGGTGTCGGGCGCGGTGCGCACGGTCGGCGGGTTGGGGATGCGCTGGTACGGCATGCAGCCGGGAACCGTCAGCGTGACCAGGGCCACAATCAGCGGAAGGGTACGCACGCGCCGGATCATCGCTCACCTTGGACGGGGGCAGAGTGAAGGCAGGAAGGCAATCGGCCTTCGGCGCGACCATACAGGAGACGGGGGCCCCTTCGCCACCGCAGCGCAACCGGGGACGCTATGCGCTTTTTGGGGCGGCCGGACACGGAGCCGTAGCCGGAGCGCAGGAGTTCACCCCCGGCCCACGTATCTCGACAACAGGCACCGCAACGACACCGGCCGGACGGGCATGTCGTGGAGCGGACTTGGACACAGGGCATCCACGAGGTTGCCGCGTAGACGTGTGGGTTCGGATGCGCGGCACGGGAAAAGGCGGTCGGCGGGTGGCGCCGGCCGCCTTTTCTTTCTGAAGCGCGTTTGTCAGACCGCCCGGCTGTGCCGCCCGGCCCCCTTGGACAGGTGGGTGTCGAAGCGGGCGGCGACGATGCGCATCAGGGGACGGGCGCTCTCCGGCACATGGACGCGACGCCCCTCCACCACCGCGACGCCGTCGGCGACCAGATCGGCCATGCCCTCCAGCTCGGCGTCGAAGGCGGATTCGGCCAACCCGTGGGCACGGGCGATGGCGGCGGTGTCGACCGACAGGTCGCACATCAGCCGCATGATCAGGTCGCGCCGCACCTTGTCGTCCGTGGTCAGCGCGATGCCCTTGCCGGTGGGCAGGCGGCCTTCCTCGATGGCGGTGGCGTAATGGTCGAAGGGCACGGCGTTCTGCACATAACCCTGCGGCAGCGCGCCGATGGAGGAGGAGCCGAAGCCCAGCAGAATCTCGGCGTCGTCGGTGGTGTAGCCCTGGAAGTTGCGGCCCAGCCGCCCCTCCTCCTGCTGCACCGCCAGCTCGTCGCCGGGGCGGGCGAAATGGTCGAGACCGATGGCGCTGTAGCCGGCGGCGGCCAGCGTGTCGCCAATGGCGGCGAACTGCTCCCACCGGCCGAGCGAATCGGCCAGCACCGATTCGTCGATCTTCTTCTGGTGGGTCTTCATCCACGGCACATGGGCGTAGCCGAAGACCGACAGCCGGTCGGGCGCCATCTCCAGCGCGATCCGGGCGGAGCGGGTGACGCTCTCCACCGACTGGTGCGGCAGGCCGTACATCAGGTCGAGGTTGACGCTGGCGATGCCGGCCTGCTTCAGCCAGGCCAGCGCCTGCTCGGTCACGGCGCGCGGCTGGACGCGGTTGATCGCCTCCTGCACCGTCCCGTCGAAATCCTGCACGCCCAGCGAGGCGCGGTTGACGCCGGAACGGCCCAGCGCCGCCGCCATCTCCGCCGTCAGGGTGCGGGGGTCGATCTCCACCGCCAGCTCGGCGTCGGCGGCGATGTCGAAGCGGGTGCGCAGCAGCGCGATCATCGCCTCGAAATCGGCGGGCGCCATCATGGTCGGGGTGCCGCCGCCGAAATGGATGTGGCGCACCGCCAGCCGGCCGGGGATGCGGTCGGCCACCATGGCGATCTCGCGCCGCATATGGCCGAGATACTCGGCGATCGGCTCATATCGCGCGACGATCTTGGTGTGGCAGCCGCAGTACCAGCACATCTTCTGGCAGAAGGGCACATGCAGGTAGAGCGATCCGGAGCGCGCGGGATCGATCGCCTCCAGCCAGCCACCGTATACGTCGCCGTTCACCTCGGGCGTGAAGTGCGGCGCGGTCGGGTAGCTGGTGTAGCGCGGCACCCGCAGCCCGTCATACTTGGCGAGCAGCGCGGCATCTACACCATGGGAATGGGACGGATTGGCGGGGGCCGGCTTCACGGCCAGGGCGGTGATGGCGTTCATGAGCGACAGAGTGCCGCAGCCACCCCACCCCCGCCTTGATCCACGTCAAGACCGCGGGAACCGGCCTTTTCAGCGCTTCGCGGCGGCGGCGGCCAGGCGCTGTTCCAGATGCTCGTGCAGCAGGTTCAGGTTGGCCCGGTTGGCCTTGAAGGCGATGTCGAACACGGTCCCCACCACCGGGATCGACCCCGCCGCCCAGTCCAGCGCGACGTTGAAGGCCATGCGGGCCAGCAGCGCCTTGGGCAGGTCGAAACGGGCCGCTTCCATGATGATGTAGGCGGAAACCACCGCGGTCGCCGTATCGCCGGCCACCGGCACGATGCTGGCGATCCCGTCCAGACCGATGGGGATGCGGGTGAAGGGAATGCGCCAGCGGGTGTCCATCAGCCGGGACAGGCGGCGGAGCCGCTCCAGCCGCTGGAAATCGATGGGGACCGTGCTGCCGGAGCCGCCCGGCGGGGGTCTTCGGCAAGGTTGCGCCGGCGTGTGCGGATGGCGTCGATCATCGCAAGTCCCCCGATCTGTCGGTCACGCGTCTGACGCGCGAATGCCCGCAAGGGAAGAACCCGCCACCTCCCCCGCGGGTTCCGCCCCCGGCGCGCAAAGTTCGCACACCCAACAAATATCATGACCGGAAATCCTTGCCGACAATCCTCAACCGGCATGGACCGAAAGAAGATCGCCATCAGCCCGTCGTTGATCCACAGGATCACCGGCTTGTCCATGCCGGCGCCGCCGGCCGTCACCGTCATCCACAGGATCGTGTCGCAGGGCGGTGCCGCTGGCGCTTTCGGTTTTCAGGAAAATGGCGAGGCGCCTCAGCATCATAGCGCCTCGCCCTTTCCGGGCTGTTGGTCGAATGGAAACAGATAGGACCGCCAGGCTTCCGCTGGAAGGCATGGCAAGAGAAAAATGCCAGCCCATCCGCCAACAGACGCCACGCGGCGAATTGACGCGCAAAGGCCACTAAGTTGCTGCAGCCGCTTCTGTTTCTCGGCATGAATACTTGTGGTCACCACTGCCTATGCCTTTTGAACGGTGGCGACGCCTGCAACCTTCCGAACACAATACAGGCAACGCATCGGCAAAGCCGCGGGAAGGTCCAATCCCGCGGCGCGGGGCAAGGCCGGCAAACGGCCGCCCGTTTCGGAGGAAGCGACCATGACCACCCTCTATTGCGCCTGCTGCGGCAGGCCCTTCGTCCGCACGTCGGCGCGCGGCCCGGCGCCGCGCTATTGCTCGCACGACTGCCGCCTGCAGATGGCGGTGCGCCGCCGCGCCTGGGCGCTCCGGACGGAAGCCGGAAGGGCCGAAATCGGACGGATGGAAGCTGGGCGGATGAAAACTGGGCGGATGGAGGCGGCGGCCGGCAGGAATCGGGCCTTGGGTTCCTGATCCGGCCTCCGCCGGACCGGCTACATCCGAATTCCTGCAGCAAATCTGCTGCTCCACCTCTTGCAGCCGGCGCGGGGCGACATCATCTGCGCGCGGTCACGCTTGCACCTTCCGGTGCCGGCGCATAATCCGCTGACCGCGCCCACCGACCGCCGGAGCCCCGCTTCTTCATGCTCGACCTGCTTGCAGACCCGAATGTCTGGGCCAGCCTTCTGACGTTGACCGCGTTGGAGATCGTGCTGGGCATCGACAACATCATCTTCATCTCGATCATGGCGTCGAAGCTGCCGCCCGAGCAGCAGCACACCGCCCGCCGCGTCGGTCTGGCGCTGGCGCTGCTGTCGCGCCTGGCGCTGCTCGCCTCCATCGCCTGGGTGGCGCAGCTGACGCAGCCGCTGTTCACCGTCGCCGGATGGGAGGTGTCGGGCCGCGACCTGATCCTGGTGCTGGGCGGCCTGTTCCTGCTGGCCAAGGGCACGCTGGAAATCCACCACACCGTCGAAGGCCACGAGGAGGGGGGCGGGGCGGTCAAGCATGCCACCTTCACCTCGGTGGTCATCCAGATCATGTTCCTGGACATCGTCTTTTCGCTCGACAGCGTCATCACCGCCGTCGGCATGTCCGACCATCTGCCGGTGATGGTCGCCGCCGTCGTCATCGCCATGGCGGTGATGCTGTTCGCTTCCGGCCCGGTCGGCGACTTCGTCAACCGTCACGTCACGGTGAAGATGCTGGCGCTGTCCTTCCTGCTGCTGGTCGGCGTGGCGCTGGTGGCGGACGGCTTGGGCTTCCACATCCCCAAGGGCTACCTGTACTTCGCCATCGCCTTCTCCACCCTGGTGGAGGCGCTGAACCTGCTGGCCCGGCGCAAGGCGAAGGCCGGGCATTGAGGGCGAGGGGGCGCCCGACGCGGCGCCCCCTCCCTGCTCCGTCAGGCCTCGGCGCGTTCGGCCATCATGTGCTCGTAGGCGACCTTGAACAGGTCGCGGATCGACACGATGCCGACCGCGCGCTTGCCCTGGGTGATGGGCAGGTGGCGGTAATGCTTGTCGTGCATCAGCTTCAGCGCATCGACCGCGTCGGCGTCGGGCGGCAGGCTGTCGGGGTTGCGGGTCATCACCACCCCCACCTCCACCGCCGACGGGTCGAGGTCCTTCGACAGCACCTTGTTGTTCAGGTCGCGCTCGGTGACGATGCCGATCAGCGCGCCGTGGTTCACCACCAGCACCGCGCCGATGTTCTTGTCGGCCATCATCTTCGACACGGTGGCGACGGAGGTATCCTCCGGCACCAGGATCAGCTCCTGCGCCTTCACGACGTCCGGAACCAGCTTGCGTTTCATCGACTCCCCCGGGGTCTGGTTGTTGTGGACCAGACTGTAGTCAAAGCGGACGATCCGGGAGAACAACGGCATTGCTGCGGGTGCGGCGCCGATTGTCGCAGGCAAACCTTACGAATACTTACGAAGCATTGGGCGTCGCCAACGCCGGCCCGCCCGCCGACCGCCGGCCGGCGATCACCATGCCGAACGCCAGCAGCAGCGCGCCGAGCAGCACCGCGGCGGTGGCCCCCAGCAGCGCGGCGTTGAAGCTGCCGGTGTGCGTCACCACCAGCCCGGCCGGCAGCGGCCCGATGATCTGGCCCAGCCCATAGGCGGCGGTCAGCGCCCCGACCACGCGGGCGGAGGCGCCGGCCGACAGCTGCCGCCCCAAAGCGAAGGCCTGCGACACGATGCCGACGAAGGTGCCGCCGAACAGCAGGGCGGAGATGACGGCGACCGTCGGCGAACCGGTCATCGGCAGCAGGATGGCGACCGCCTGCGTCAGGTGCGCCAGGATCAGCGCCCACCAGCTGCCGGCCCGCCGGGCCACCGCGGCCCAGAACACCCCCGCGCCGACCGCCCCCAGCCCGACCACCATCCAGGCGGCCTCGCCCACCGCGGCGGTGCCGGGATCGGTCTTCAGGATCGACACCAGGAAGGTGGCCGAGACGATGTAGCCGCCGCCCTCCAGGAAATAGGCCAGCGTCAGCAGCAGAAGCGGCGCCGACAGCCAGCCGGTCCGCGCCGCGGCGGCGGTGCCCGCCGTCCCGGCTGCGGCGGCTTGCGGCTGCGCCGCCGGATCCCGCACCCAGAGGCCGGGCAGCAGCCCCAGCACCGCGCAGATCGCCCCCAGCGCCAGCCAGTCGCCGGCCCAGCCCAGCCGGCCGCCGAGCAGCGCGACGAACAGTCCGGACGAGGCGATGCCCAGCCCGATCCCGGTGTAGAGCCAGCCGGCCAGCCGCTCCCCGCCGCCGCGGGCCAGCGTGTCCAGCACCATGGCGATGCCCAGGATGAAGATGCCGGCGCTCGACACCCCCGACAGGAAGCGCAGGACCAGCCAGACCGGCATCGCCTGTTCGGCGTTGCCCAGGTCGAGCCCCATGCCTGCGGTGGTGGCGACGCTGAGCAGCAGCGACAGGCGGAACACGGCGGTGCGCGGCGCGCCGTGCGGCACCAGCCCGGCGCCCAGCGCGCCGAGGAAATAGCCGAGATAGTTCAGCGAGGCGAGCAGCCCCGCCCCGTCGGCCCTCAGCCCGGTGGCGTCCTGCATCGCCGGCAGGATCGGGGTGAAGGCGAAGCGCGCGACCCCCATCGCGATGGCAAGCCCGATCAGCCCGCCGACCAGCACCCGCACCATGATCCACGCCCCCTCGGCTTCCGGCAGGCTCGTTTGAATAGGGACTGTTCGGCCGGCCGATTGATTTGATCGTCCATCATGGCCGCGGCCCGACCCTCATTTCCAATGAATTGTTCCGATGGTAAGCTCCACTCCCAGTGATGGGTGCCATGCGTTGGCGGAAGGCTGGAGGGCGTCGCGATGGATCTCGCCGGTTTGCGGGTGGTGAAGGCGGTGGCCGATACCGGCAGCGTCAGCCGGGCGGCGGAGGCGCTGAACTGCGTGCAGTCCAACGTCACCGCACGGATCAAGCGGCTGGAGGAGGATTTGGGCGTCGACCTGTTCCTGCGCCTCAGCCGCGGGATGGAGCCGACGCCGGCCGGGCGCGTGCTGGCCGGCTATGCCGACCGGGTGCTGCGGCTGGTCGCCCAGGCCCGCGACGCGGTGGCGGAGGCGGCCGGGCGCGGCGGACGGCTGGCTGTGGGCAGCATGGAATCGACCGCCGCGGTGCGGCTGCCGCCGATCCTGGCCCGCTTCCACCGCGACCATCCCGACGTGGAGCTGACCATCGTCCCCGGCCCGACCGAGACCCTGCTGGGCGACGTGCTGGCCGGACGGCTGGACGGCGCCTTCGTCGGCGGCGAGGTGGAGCATCCCGACCTGACCGCCCGGCGCATCTTCGACGAGGAGCTGGTGCTGGCCGAACCCGCCGCCGGCCTGACCACCGACAGCGCGCGGCGCACCCTGATCGTCTTCGGCCGCGCCTGCGCCTATCGCGGCCGGGCCGAAATGGCGATGCGCGAGGCCGGGCGCGTGCCCTTCCGCGTCATGGAGTTCGGCGCGCTCGACGCCATATTGGGCTGCGTCGGCGCCGGCATGGGGGTGACGGTGATGCCGCGGTCGGTGGTGGAGCGCGACCCCTGGCGCGAGCTGCTGGCGGCCCGGCTGCTGCCCGACGCGCTGGCCCGCATGCCGACCCGGTTCGTCCGCCGCGCCGACGCCATTGAGACGGGCAGCCTGCGTGCCTTCCTGGCGGCGGTGTCGGACGGCGCCCCCGCAAACGGGGCCGTCGGGGGTGCGGCAGGGTCGCCCACATCACGCGCAGGGTTGAACGGCTTGTCGGCGGCGTGCTAGGCAGGCGCGGGTTGGCCATCCGGCCCGGTGCCACGCGCGTGCCCTTTTGCAAACGGCTTCGATCCGCTCCTTTCGGGGCGATACCGGAACAGCGACGCGCGGCCGACACCGCAGGCCGGAACAGCGGAGAAGAGATCATGCCCTACGTCGTCACCGACGGCTGCATCAAGTGCAAGTACACCGACTGCGTCGAAGTCTGCCCCGTGGATTGCTTCTACGAGGGTGAGAACATGCTGGTCATCCACCCCGACGAGTGCATCGACTGCGGCGTGTGCGAGCCGGAATGCCCGGCCGAGGCGATCGTCCCCGACACCGACGACCGGGCGACCAAGTGGCTGGAGCTGAACCGCGACTATTCCGGCCAGTGGCCGAACATCACCCGCAAGAAGGACGCGCCGGCCGACGCCGACGAGTTCAAGGGTGTGGACGGCAAGTTCGAGAAGTACTTCTCCCCCAAGGCGGGCTGAGACAGAACCAGCGGATGCGGCCCGGCCCGCTGGGCGGGAAAGCCCGCGACTCTTCCGAGTCGGGCCGCATCAACCGATTGCACCCGCCGATGTTGCCATGCAAAATCGACGGGTCGGCCATGGCCGGGCGATGACGATTTCCGCCCGGTTGGTTGCGCGTTCCCTTTGTAACTCGGGCGTAACATCGCTATAATGCGCGCCCGGAGCCGGCCTTCGCGCCATTGCCGGTTTTCCCTTCGCTCAAGGACTCGTGGCTTTTGTGATCGTCGTGGATGGGCCCCATCCCCACGGCGCCATAACTGTCCGGGGTCCTTTTTCGTCCCTTCCACCGGGGCGGCAAAATGGCGTGATCGCGAGAAGTGAGAGCCAATCCACATGTCGAACAAGCTTGACTTCGAAGCCGGTGACTTCGTCGTTTATCCGGCTCATGGCGTCGGTCGGGTCGAAGGGATCGAGACCCACAGCATTGCCGGACTCGAGGTTCAACTCTACGCGATCACGTTCGAGAAAGAGCGCATGACGCTCAAGGTTCCGGTCACCAAGGCCCGCAACGCCGGCCTGCGCCGCCTGTCCTCCAAGGACCGGATCAAGGTCGCGCTGGAGACGCTGCAGGGCCGTTCGCGCGTCCGCCGCACCATGTGGAGCCGCCGCGCCCAGGAGTATGAGGCCAAGATCAACTCCGGCGATCCGGTGTCCATCGCCGAGGTGGTGCGCGACCTGTACCGCGGCGCCGACCAGTCCGACCAGTCCTACAGCGAGCGCCAGATCTATCAGGCCGCCCTGGAGCGTCTGGCCCGCGAGCTGGCCGCCGTCGAGAAGATCGACGAGACCAAGGCGACGGAGCGTTTGGAGTCGGTGCTGTCCAAGGCGGCCTAACCCCGGACCGGGATACGTCCCGAAAATCCATCCGTGACACGAACGGGCGCGCGGCTGCTACGTCAAGCCGCGCGCCCGTACCGTTTTTCACCTTTGTTTCCGCGGCATGACACGCCTAAACTCCCCGCCGCCTTCCGGCCCGGCATGTGCCGGCACCGCCGGACGGGCCGCTGACACCGGCTTTGACACCGGTTTAGCGAACGACGTCGAAGGGGATCGAGTTTGGGTCTGCCGCCGCGCCTTGGTCGTCCTGCCCGCCTTGCCGGGACCATCGTCGCCGCCGTCGAGGACGACAGCCGCTTCGCATCGCTCGGCCGTCCGCGCCGCGTCTGGGCCATCGGCGCCATCCATGCCCAGCCCGACCGGCTGGACGTGATCCACCATGCCATCGCCCAGCGCTTCCGCCCCGGCGACCGGCTCGTCTATCTCGGCAACATGATCGGCTTCGGCGACCGGGTGGTGGAGACCATCGACCGGCTGCTGGCCTTCCGCATCGGGCTGCTGGCGATGCCGGGCATGATCGCCTCGGACATCGTCTACCTCCGCGGCCAGCAGGAGGAGATGTGGCAGAAGTTGCAGCAACTCCACTTCGCGCCCGATCCCCGCACCGTCCTGGACTGGATGCTGCGCCAGGGCGTGGCGCCGACTCTGGCGGCCTATGGCGGCAACCTGGAGGCGGGCATGGCGGCGGCGCGCGGCGGCGCCGTGATGCTTGGCCGCTGGACGCGCGAGTTGCGCCAGTCTATGGCCGCCCATCCTGGACACGAGGCACTGTTCAACGCCCTGCGCCGCGCCGCCTACACCGGCGGCCCGGTCGGAATGCCGACCGGCGACGGGCCGGATGACGGCCCTCCCGGCGCCAGCAGCCGGGGTGGCGGCAGCCTGCTTCTGGTCAGCGCCGGCATCGACCCGCGCCGTCCGCTGACCGGGCAGGGCGACGCCTTCTGGTGGGGCGGCGGCGCCTTCGCCCGGCTGGACCAGCCCTATGGCGGGTTCCGCCGCCTCGTGCGCGGCCACAACCCCCTCTGGTCGCCGGAATCGCCCAGCGTGGATGTCGGGCCGGTGACGGTGACGCTGGACGGCGGCTGCGGCCGCGGCGGGACCCTCGTTTGCGCCTGCTTCGATTCTTTCGGCGAAATGCTGGACCTTTTCCAGGTGTGACCCATCCTTAGGTCGAGCCCACACCTTCCGCCCGTCCGCCCTGTCCCCGCATACCGCCCCCGTCATCCTCCGGAATGCCATGGAATAGGCTGCCGGTAAAAATCGTCCATCCCTTGTGATCCGCTCTCCCTACACCTGCGTATGATTCCGCAACAGGGCGCGCTCATGCTTGTTGTGTAACCCGACGGCATCGACCGGGGGCAGGCGGCAAAGCGGCGAAGACCCGAAAGTACGGGGATATGCAAAGGAACACGATGCCGCCCAGACGGGAAGGAAGGGACGGATGGCATACATCGACGATCCGGAGACTCAGCGTGCTAATCTGAGCTTCATCAAGGCATCCATGCGCGAACCGTTGCTGTCGCGCGACCATGAATTCGAACTCGCCCGAAAATGGCGCGAGGGCAACGACGAACGCGCCCTGCATCAGCTGGTCCGGGCTTATACCCGTCTGGTGGTGGCCACCGCGTCCCGTTTCCGCAATTACGGCCTGCCGATGGGCGATCTCGTCCAGGAAGGCAATGTCGGCCTGATGCAGGCGGCCAGCCGCTTCGAGCCCGACCGCGAGGTGCGTTTCTCCACCTACGCCGCCTGGTGGATCCGCTCGGCCATGCAGGACTACATCCTGCGCAACTGGTCGATCGTGCGGACCGGCACCACCGCCGCGCAGAAATCCCTGTTCTTCAACCTGCGTCGCCTGCGCGCCAAGATCGACAGCGCCACCCAGAACGGCAGCGGCGCGCCGCTGACCAGGGAAGGCCGCGAGTGGATCGCCGGTGAACTGCAGGTCGAGGTGTCCGAGGTCGAGGCGATGGAGATGCGGCTGTCAGGTTCCGACCAGTCGCTGAACACGCCGGTGGCCGACGGGTCCGACGACGACTGGCAGGATTTCCTGGCCGACCAGCGCCCCTCGCCCGAGGACGTGGTGATCGGCATGCGCGACGCCAACACGCGCTCGCAATGGCTGGCGGAGGCGCTGGGCGAACTGAGCCCGCGCGAACGCACCATCATCCGCGAACGCCGCCTGCGCGAGGAAGGCGCCACGCTGGAGGAGTTGGGCCGCGAACTGGGCGTCAGCAAGGAGCGCGTGCGCCAGCTGGAGCACCGGGCGCTGCTGAAGCTGCGGCAGTCGATGCTGAAGCGGGTCGAGGACTCCGACGACCTGCTGGCGGAGGCGTGAAACTTACGGCCCCCTCCCCATCCCTCCCCGCTTCGCGGGAGAGGGGGTAGGATGCTTGTGAGCGTAACGAAAATGCAAAGCGGCGGCAGTCCCCTCCCCGCCCAGCGGGGGAGGGTTAGGGTGGGGGTCTAACCTCCCCCACCACCTCAATGCCGGAAGTGCCGCATTCCGGTCAGCACCATCGCCAGACCCTTCTCGTCCGCGGCGGCGATCACGTCGGCGTCGCGGATCGAGCCGCCCGGCTGGATCACCGCCGTCACACCCGCTTCCGCCGCGGCCAGCAGGCCGTCCGCGAACGGGAAGAAGGCGTCCGACGCAACCACCGAACCCTTGGTCAGCGGCTCCGACAGGCCGGCGGCCTTGGCGGCTTCGGCCGACTTGATGGCGGCGATGCGGGCCGAGTCAACGCGGCTCATCTGGCCGGCGCCGACGCCCACCGTGGCGCCGTTCTTGGCATAGACGATGGCGTTCGACTTGACGTGCTTGGCGACGCGGAAGGCGAACAGCAGATCGGCCAGCTCCTGTTCGGTCGGGGCGCGCCTGGTCACGACCTTCAGCTCGGCCGGGTTGACGCGGCCGCTGTCGCGGTTCTGCAGCAGGAAGCCGCCGGACAGATGCTTGATCATCATGCCGGGTTCGGCCGGGTTCGGCACGTCCTTGGTCAGCAGCACGCGCAGGTTCTTCTTGGTCGCCAGCAGCGCGCGGGCGGCCTCGTCGGCGTCCGGGGCGATCACCACCTCGGCGAACAGCTTGGAGATCTCCTCGGCCGTCTCGGCGTCCAGGCTGCGGTTGACGGCGATGATGCCGCCGAAGGCGCTGACCGGGTCGCACAGCAGGGCCGACTTGTAGGCCTCAAGCAGGTTCGCACCCTGGGCGACGCCACAGGGGTTGGCGTGCTTGATGATGGCGACGGCCGGCTGCTCGAACTCCGCCACCAGCTCGAAAGCGGCGTCGGTGTCGTTCAGGTTGTTGTAGGACAGCTCCTTGCCCTGCAGCTGCACGGCGGTGGCGACACCCGGACGCTTCTCGCCGGTGACGTAGAAGGCCGCCTGCTGGTGCGGGTTCTCGCCATAGCGCAGGGTCTGGGCCAGCGCGCCCGACAGGGTGGTGCGCGGCGGGAAGGTCTCACCCAGCTGGCCGGCCAGCCAGGTGGAGATGGCGGCGTCGTAGGCGGCGGTGCGGGCATAGGCGCGCTGGGCCAGCTTGCGGCGCAGGGCCAGCGTGACGCAGCCGTCATGGGTCGCCAGCTCGTCCATCACCGCCTCGTAGTCGGACGGCTCGGTGACGATGGCGACGAAATCGTGGTTCTTGGCGGCGGCGCGGATCATCGCCGGCCCGCCGATGTCGATGTTCTCGACGCAGTCGTCATAGGCCGCACCCTTGGCGACCGTCGCCTCGAACGGGTAGAGGTTGACCACCACCAGATCGATGCCGGGGATGTCGTGCTGGGCCATCGCGTCGGCATGGATGTCGCGGCGGGCCAGGATGCCGCCATGGACGCGCGGATGCAGCGTCTTGACGCGGCCGTCCATGATCTCCGGGAAGCCGGTGTGGTCGGAGACCTCCTTCACCGGCACGCCGGCCTCGGCCAGACGCTGGGCCGAACCGCCGGTCGACAGGATCTCGACGCCGCGGGCGGCGAGCGCCTTGCCCAGCTCCACCAGACCGGCCTTGTCGGACACGGAAATCAGGGCGCGGGTGATGCGGACCTTGTCGGGGGCGGGAGCGTGGTTGGCTTTGGGCGGGCTCATGGCGTCATCCTGATCGCTGCGGGCGTTGCGTGTAGGCCGCAGGCAACCGGGGAGACCCGGACAAGCACGGAAGAAGAAAAGCACGGACGGCCACGGAAATGCCGTTCAACCATGCTTATCCCTGCCCGCCCCCGGCGATGCCGGCCCGGACGGACATGGATAAGCACGGCGTGAAGAGTCCCGTGGTCGTCCGTGCCCCGAATCCCGTGTTCATCCGTGTTTCCACGCCCTCTCCCGAAGGGAATAGGCCCGGCCACCGCGGATGGGCGCGATTTACGCCGCCTTGCGCTCGCGGCGCAAGGCCCATTTCACCGTCAGCCCCTCGGGGCCGCATTGTCCCTGCATCATGATCTGCCGGGTGCGGCGCGGTTCCTCCCCGCTGCCGAGATAGACGCTCTCCGCCACCTCCAGCACGGCGCCGGTCACCCGCATGCGCCAGGCATTGCCGCTGGGCAGGCGCAGCAGCACCTGGTCGTTGCTTCCATTCCCCTGCGCCTGGACCGGCACCACCTCGACATTCGGGTGCAGGTGGAAGCGGATGGTATAGGGCTGCGGCTGCGGCGTGGCTCCGATCACCGGTTCCAGTGTGTCCTCGCCGCGCAGATCCTCGCCATTGTCGGCCAGATAGACGCGGCGGCGGTGCAGCAGGCCGAAGCCCTTGCTGTAGCCGTTGTGGCTGGCGACCACCAGCATGGCGCCGTCCGATTCCTGCCGCTCGCAATTGACGTTGGTCGGCCGGCGGCCGAGCCCGCCCTTCTCCAGCACTTCCGAGGAGTTGGTGTCGGCGACCACCATGGTCGAATGGGCGGATGTCCCGGCCAGCGCCGCGCGCCAGGGGCCGCGCTGGCACGGGTGGCTGCCGCAATTGACGATCAGCCGCTCCTTGTTGACGGAGACCTCCATCGACAGGGTGCCGGCATGGGCGGTGCGGTCCAGCCCCGCCGGCGGCGGCGCGCCGGTGTCGAGCAGCACCAGGGTGCGCCCGGCCAGCAGCCGCTCGAACCCGGTGTGCGGTGCGCTCTTCAGCGGACGGCCGCGCGCGTCGGCCTGGGCCAGCACCGTGTCGATCAGCGCCGGATCCTCCTCCCGCCCGCCGTTGAACAGGGCGAGCCCGCCGTCGACATGGCGGAAGAAGCGCAGGGCCGGCGTCATCCGGTCGATGGCATGCTGGAGGCTTTCCGGCACCTCCTCCTTCGCGACGCGCAGAACGGCGCGCATGTCGATCAGGTCGCGCAGCACCCGCATCTGGATCGACGGGTTGCGCTCCACATGGCCGCCGTCGGGCAGGATCTGGCGCGGCAGCTCCTTGTCGAGCAGGCGCAGCGCCTCCCGCGCCGCCTTGTCCTGGTCGGGCAGGCAATAGCCGCCATAGAGCAGGCCCTTGATGGCACCAATCAGCCGCTCGCCGTCCAGCCGGGCCGGCGCCACCCGCAGCAGGTGGCGGAGCTGGCGGGCCATGCTCTCGAACACGCGGGCGCGGAACTCGTCGTCGGCCGAGGCGCAGTAGAAGTCATGCAGGCCGATCCAGCTGGCCAGCCGCGTGCCCAGCACGTCGGGCGCCCAGCTCTGCGCGTGCCAGCCGCCATTCTGGTCCAGCCACGACCACACCAGCACCCGCGCCCGGCGCCGCGCCGTGTCGCCGCCGACCGCACGCAGGTCGCGCAGCCATTCGAAGCCGTGGGCAGTGCGCAGCCAGCCCGGACTGGCGCCCTGGGGCCGCCAGCTGGGGGCGCCGTTGGGATCGACCATGATCGCCTGCCCGGCGAATCCCATCCGTCCGGCCAGCATGGCGTTGCCGTTGCCGCTGTCGCCCGGCCAGGGATCGGGCGGGATCACCGCCAGCGCCCCCGGCGCCTTGCCGCCCAGCATCAGGGCGTAGAGGGGATTTCCATAGGCAAGGCGCGCCATGCCGCTGCGAAACCGTCCGTTCCCGTCGCCCATCAGCGCCGACTCCTTCAGGACCGCGAGCGGCGTCGGCGGCCGGCGGAGGGTGATGATGCGGTGCGGGAGAACACGGACGAAAGCATAGGTCGTGTCGTATCAATTCGCCGCCCGCATCGCAAGACGGGCCTGGGATTTATCCCTCGCTACGGAACGGATACCGCCTTGGTCCGAAGCGCGGTCGGTCCGGGCGCCATCAGCCCGGGTGCCGTTACTCCGGGCGGCGGCGCAGCCGTGCGACGAAGAAGCCGTCGATCCCGCCGAGATCGGCCAGCATCCCCGGAAGGCTGCGGACCTCGCCGGCCTCGTTGATCGGTTCCGACAGGCCGCCCAGCTCCTCGGCGGTGACCGGCCAGCGCTCCACCCGCCTGTCCTGCTCCAGCAGACGGGCGACCTGCGCCTCCCCCTCCTCCGGCTGGATGGAGCAGGTGCAGTAGATCAGCGTGCCGCCGGGCTTCACCAGCTCGACCGAACGCGCGAGCAGCCGCGACTGGGCGCGGGCCAGCTTGGCGATGTCGTCGGGCGTCTTGACCCGCAGGATGTCGGGATGGCGCCGGATCGCCCCGGTCGCCGAGCAGGGCGCGTCGAGCAGCACGGCGTCGGCCGGCTCCTCCGGCTCCCAGGTGGCGGCGTCGGCGGCCAGCACCTCGGCCTGCAGGTTGAGGCGCTTCAGGTTTTCGGTGACGCGCTCCAGCCGGCGGGCCGAGCGGTCGATGGCGGTGACCTGCGCCCCCTGCACCACCAGCTGCGCGGTCTTGCCGCCGGGGGCGGCGCAGAGGTCGAACACGCGCTTACCCGCCAGATCGCCGAACAGCTTGGCCGGCAGCGAGGCGGCGAGGTCCTGCACCCACCATTCCCCCTCCTCGAAGCCCGGAAGCTCGGTCACCGATCCGCCGGTCGGGCGGCGCAGCGACCCGGTCGGCAGCAGGGTGGCGCCCAGCCGCTCCGCCCAGCCCTCGGGGTCGGACTTCACCGTGATGTCCAGGGGTGCTTCGTGCAGATGCGCCTCGACGATGCCGCGGGTGCGGGCGGTGCCGTAGGCGGAGCGCCAGGACAGCCACAACCAGTCCGGGGTGTTCAGCCGCCCGGCATCCTGCCGCGCCGCCATGTCCGCCCCTTCGCGCCCGATGCGGCGCAGCACGGCATTGATCAGCCCCTTGTAGGGGGCCGCGTTGCGGGCGGCGGCCAGCTCCACCGCGGTGTCGACCGCGGCATGGGCGGGGGTGTTCAGGAACACCAGCTGCGCCGTGCCCAGCCGCAGCATGTCGTGGATGGCGGCCTTGGGCAGGCCCGGCTTGGCGAGGCTGGACTGGATCAGCTCGTCGATCTGGCCCAGGCGGCGCAGGACGGTGGCGACCAGGAGGCGGACGAAGCCGCGGTCGCGCGGCTGCAGCGCCGCCAGTTCGGGATGCGCATCGAACGCATCGTCGAAGGGAACGGACTTGCGCAGCACGTCGCGCAGCAGGTCGAGCGCAACGCCGCGGGCGGCGAGGGAAGTGTCGGTCATGGATCAGGATCTAGCGCGCCGGACGGCCACTGTCGATACGGGATGCCCGGTGTTTCCAAACAACGCGTTTCCGGGCTGAGGAAAGGAAAAGCCGGACCGGAAAAAGCGAAGGGCCGGTGCGTCGCCGCCCGGCCCTTGGATCTTCGCTTTACCACCGGAGAACTGGAGCGGGCGAAGGGATTCGAACCCTCGACCCCAACCTTGGCAAGGTTGTGCTCTACCCCTGAGCTACGCCCGCGCTCCCGTCGTCCGGGAGCCGCTTTCTACGGAAACGCGGCCTCCGCCGCAAGAGGAAAATTCACCCTCCCCTCACTTTTTTCGCGACCGCCTCGCCCGCCCCTGCTGCGCTGCGGCACCGGGCGCCTTGCGTCCGGGAAACGGCGCGCTATGGTACGCCACCATACGGCAACGGATGGAGACTGCGGCATGGCCGGCACCATCACCCTGACCCGCGATGGCGTCGTCGCGACCCTGACCCTGTCCAACCCGGACAAGCTGAACGCCTTCGACAAGCCGATGTGGCACGCCCTGATCGGCCATCTGGCGACCCTGGAGGCCGACGAGGGAACCCGCGTCGTGGTGATGCGCGGCGGCCCCGGCTCCAACGGGTCCCGCAGCTTCTCCCCCGGCGCCGACATCTCGGAGTTCGAGAGCGAGCGCAACAGCCCCGAGCAGGGTGCCGGCTACGGCGACCTGATGGACGAGGGGCTGGAGGGGCTGCAGCGCCTGCGCCACCCGGTGCTGGCCGCCATCGACGGCCCCTGCTGCGGCATCGGGCTGGCGGTGGCGCTGGCTTGCGACCTCAGGGTCTGTTCGGAGAGCAGCCGCTTCGGCGTGCCGGTCAGCCGGCTCGGCATCTCCATGGGACCGACGGAGCTGAAGCTGGTCGCAGACGTCGCCGGCGGCCCGGCGGCGCTGGAGATCCTGCTGGAGGGCCGCGTCTTCGGCGCGGCCGAGGCCAAGGACAAGAGCCTCGTCCACCGCGTCGTCACCGACGAAGGGTTCGAGGCGGAGATCGCCGCCACCGTCCAGCGCATCGCCGCCGGCGCGCCGCTGGCCGCGACCCTGCACAAGCGCTATGTCCGCCGCCTGTCCGACCCGGCGCCGCTGACCGAGGCCGAGATCGCCGAATGCTACCGCTGCTTCGGCACGCAAGACTTCCGAGAGGGCTACCGCGCCTTCCTGGAGAAGCGCAAGCCGGTGTTCACGGGGCGCTGATCCTGGGGGAAGAGTGCGGTCGCGGCTCACGAGATCGACACGGATTTCACGGATTACACGGATTTTTCTTGGAGGTGGCGACGCGCCGGCCCTTCCCGGCAGGCAAGGACCCGGGCAGCGCCACATCCGTGAAATCCGTAGTCCAATCCGCGAAATCCGTGTCGATCCTGCCCCGTCTATCCCGCACTCCCCGAACGACGCCCCACCCCCGACCTCACTTACGCATGGCAGGGCTTTCGCACGCGCGATGGTCATGACGTCGGAACGGCTCACATTCCTAGGGTTCCGCTTCCTGCCTGACGGTCCGTCATGTCGCGCGTCACCCCGCTTATCATCGCCTGCGCCCTGTTCATGGAGAATCTCGACGCGACGGTGATCGCCACCGCCCTGCCGTCGATCGCGCAGTCGATGGGCGAGGATCCGCTGCGGCTCAGTCTGGCGATGACCTCCTACATGCTGGCGCTGGCGGTGTTCCTGCCGGTCAGCGGCTGGGCGGCGGACCGGTATGGCGCGCGCACCGTCTTCGCCAGCGCCATCGGCGTCTTCACGCTGGGCTCCGTCGCCTGCGGACTGTCGAACGGTCTGGCCGAGCTGGTCGCCGCCCGCATCGTCCAGGGCATCGGCGGGGCGATGATGGTGCCGGTCGGCCGGCTGATCCTGCTGCGCACCGTGCCCAAGGACCAGCTGGTGACGGCAATGGCGCGGATGACCCTGCCGGCGCTGATCGGTCCGGCGCTCGGTCCGCTGGTGGGCGGCGCCATCACCACCTACGCCTCCTGGCGCTGGATCTTCTTCATCAACGTGCCGATCGGGCTGATCGGCATCGCCCTGGTGCTGACGCTGATCCCCAACCTCAAGGAGGAGCAGCGCGACCCCTTCGACGCCCGCGGCTTCCTGTGGAGTTCCATCGCGCTGGCCGCCTTCATGTTCGGTTTCGAGAATGTCGGGCGCGACCTGCTGCCGGCCTATGCCGTGGCGGGATTGCTGGGAGCGGCGCTGCTGGCGACGCTGGCCTATCTGCGCCATGCCCGCCGGGTGGCGCGGCCGGTACTGGACCCGTCGCTGTTCCGGCTGCAGACCTACCGCGCCTCGGTTTTGGGCGGCACGCTGTTCCGCATCGGCATCGGCGCGGTGCCCTTCCTGATGCCGGTGATGCTGCAGATCGGCTTCGGCCTGACCGCCTTCGAGTCGGGTGCCCTGACCTTCGCCGGGGCGGCGGGGGCGCTGACCATGAAGGCGCTGGCCGGCCCCATCCTGCGCCGCTTCGGCTTCCGTCTGGTCCTGGGGCTGAACTCCATCGTCAGCGGCGTAATCCTGATGGGCTACGGCGCCTTCCGGCCCGACACGCCGCATCTGCTGATTCTGGGCGCCCTGCTGCTCGGCGGCTTCTTCCGCTCGCTGCAGTTCACCGGCATGAACACGCTGAGCTATGCCGAGGTGCCGCAGGCGATGACCAGCCGGGCCAACACGCTGGCCAGCGTGATGCAGCAGCTGTCGCTGAGCCTCGGCGTCGCCGTCGGCGCCACGGCGCTGCACCTGACCGTGCAGTGGAGCGGCGGCGCCCTGACCCCGGCCTCCTTCGTTCCGGCCTTCCTGACGGTGGGCTTGCTGTCCTGCGCCTCCAGCCTGCCCTTCTGGCGGCTGCCCGCCGATGCCGGCGACGAGATCAGCGGGCACATCAGCGTCGGCCGCAAGACCGCCGCGGCCGAAAGCGACCCCCGCAGCGCGACGGTCAAGGCCGCCGCCCTGACCGATGCGGCGGATTAACGCCGCCCCGATGGGCGGGGCGGATTAGCAAAACTGGTCCGAACCGCCGGCCGGCCGTTTCCGAGCATCGGCAACATCCCTATCCATTCTGCGGATATCCCCGGATCGCTGAGACTTCGGATGAGAATAATTCCGGCGATCATGATTAATTTTCGTGCGAGTCGCTTTCGGTAGCGCGTGCGTTCCGGGCGCGTTCCCGCTATAAACATGCATGGCGGCCATGCGCCGTCCTCAAGATAAATGGGAGGCTCCGGGCGGCTGCGCACCGGGGCGGGACAGCATGATGGATTGGGACAAGCTGCGGGTTTTCCACGCGGTGGCCGAAGCCGGCAGCTTCACGCATGCCGGCGAGACGTTGAACCTCAGCCAGTCGGCGGTCAGCCGCCAGATCAGCGCGCTTGAGGAAAGCCTGGGCGTTCCGCTGTTTCACCGCCACGCCCGCGGGCTGATCCTGACCGAACAGGGCGAGCTGCTTCACCGCACCGCCCGCGACGTCTTCGCCAAGCTGTCGATGACCGAGGCGATGCTGACCGAAAGCCGGGAGCATCCCAAGGGTCCGCTGCGGGTGACGACGACGGTCGCCTTCGGATCGACTTGGCTGACGCCGCGCATCAACGAATTCATGTCGATCTACCCCGACATCCAGCTGACGCTGCTGATCGACGACGACGAGTTGGACCTGGCGATGCGGGAGGCGGACATCGCCATCCGCATGAACACGCCGCGCCAGCCGGACCTGATCCAGCGGCACCTGATGTCGATCCGCTTCCACCTCTATGCCAGCCAGAGTTACCTGAAGAAGAAGGGCGCGCCCAAGACGCTGGCGGAGCTGGACAGCCACGACCTGATCACCTATCCGCCCGACGTGCGGGCGCCGATCCCCAACGTCAACTGGATCATGGAGATGGGCGACCCGTCGCCCAGCCGGAAGCCGATCCTGCAGGTCAACAGCGTCTACGCCATCTACCGCGCGGTGGAGAGCGGGCTGGGCATCGGCGCGCTGCCCGACTTCCTGGTCGACAGCTTCTCCAAGGACGTGACCCGCGTCCTGCCCGACGTCGACGGTCCGAAGGTCGACGCCTACTTCGTTTATGCCGAAGAATTGCGCCATTCCAAGCGCATCGCGGTCTTCCGCGACTTCCTGGTTAAAAAAGTGGCAGAAACCCCGTTCTGATCCTGGGCCTTTCCGGACGGTTTGCAAGAGAGTTGCCGAAATCGACCGCGCCGCACCATCTTTTGGGGGCAGTCCGGTCGATTTCGGCATTTTTATTAGCCTTCTAAGGGTCCTTTCTAGCCATGCGTGGCTTGCATGGTAGATTTATTCATTTGTGCCTGGAAAGTTGGCAGCGGAATGGTCAAATTTTGACCGTTGGATGCTGCGACGCAGCACCCGATGTTTCGTCCCGGAGGTCTCCCCTCCGGGGTTGGGTCCTCGGACCCAGCGTCTCCCAGACGTGAAGCCTCCCTGTTCAACTCGCCGCTAATCCATCGGGTTAGCGGCGGTTTTTTTATGGGCCGAGTGTCCCGCGGACCTCCTTGGCAGGCTGCGGCATTTCGTCCCTCTCTCCCTCCGCCAGGGCCGCCCGCGCGATGGACAGGATGTTGTCCAGGCGGATGACCAGTTCGTTCTCGCACAGAGCCGAGCGCGCTGCGGCAGCTTCCTCGATGATGGAACGCAAGGCATCGCTTCGGGTCATCGCCACCTCCGGTCCGATGGAGCAAGCCGGGATCGGTACAGCCGGCCGCCGCTCCTAAAACGTGTCCAACCCCTCCATCATTTTCTCGCCTGTGAAAAACTTCACAGCAAGGTCGCAGCGGTTTCGCATACCTGTTTATGCACCAGCAACGGAGGGCTCCCACATGCAGATGCGCAACATCAGGGTGAACGGCAAGCGGACCAGCATGAAGCTGATGCCGGTGGAGTGGGAGTCGCTGGAGGAAATCTGCGCCCGGGAGCACATGACGATGAGCGAGCTGGTGTCGAAGATCGAGGCCGAACGCCAGGATTGCGACAACCTCACCGGCTGCGTCCGCGTCTATGCGCTCTGCTACTTCCGCAAGGCCGCCGGCCTGTCGGAGCCGATGCCCCGCCACCGCGCGCCGGAAACCATCGCCTACGCCGCCGAATAACGGCACCGGGGCGCCGGCCGCCTCTTCCCGCATAAGCGTTTGGCTCAACCGCCCCACGGCCATATCCCACAATCGGACAGGGCCGGTGGCGCGGACGCGGCAGGCACACCATCTTCGACGCAGGGCGCCTTCCCGGCCGCCGCCTTCCCTCCACGCGTCGATCGAGGTGGTGTGCCGATGCCGGATGCCCACCAGTTTCCCATCTACAGCGTCGGCGAACGGCGGGCGGATGCGGCCGTTCATGCCGTCGGCGTCACGGCGGGAATCGCCGGATTCGTCTGGCTGCTGGATGCCGCCGTCCTCTCCGGCACCCTGCCGCTGCGGACCGCTCTGGCCCTGTCGATCTACGGGCTGGGGCTGGTCGGCATGCTCACCGCCTCCGCCGCCTACAACCTCGCTCCGCCCGGTTTCGGCAAGGCCCTGCTGCGGCGGGTCGACCACGCCATGATCTTCGTGATGATCGCCGGCACCTACACCCCCTTCACGCTGGGGCTGGGCCAGGGCGTCGTGCTGGGCGGCGCCGTCTGGGGCGGGGCCGCCTTCGGGGCGGCGCTGAAGCTGCGCTTTCCCGGACGGTTCCACCGGCTGGGGCTGGCGCTGTATCTCGGGCTGGGCTGGGCCATCGTCACCGCACTGGAGCCGCTGGGATCGGTGCTGTCGGCGCCGGCGCTGTGGCTGCTGGTGATCGGCGGGCTGCTCTACACCGTCGGCGTCGTCTTCCACCTGATGGAGCGGATGCCCTACAACAACGCGGTCTGGCACGTGCTGGTGCTGGCCGCCGCCGGCTGCCATTTCGCCGCGGTCTCCATCGCATTTCTGCCCTGAGATCTTCCTGCCCTGGGACGGGACAAACCGCGGCGGATTCCGTATCTTCCCCGGGCCACAATCCCAGGGAGACATGATGGGCCAGCTGGACCTTACGGGACCGTCGATCCGCCTGACGCCGCCGCATGGACGGATGGCGCTCGCCGGTGCGGCGCTGGCCCTTTCGGTCATGATCGCGACGGGCATGGTCGCGGGCGGAACCGCCCACGCACAGCCGTCCTTCGACTGCAAGGCGGCCTCCACGCCGGTGGAAAAGGCGATCTGCGCCGATCCGAAGCTGGCCGATGCCGACCAGGAGATCGCCGACGCCTACAAGACCCTGCAGTCCCTGTCCGGCGCCGCCGACCGCGAGCGGCTGCGGGCGGAGCAGAAGGCGTGGCTGGCCCAGCGCAACCAGTGCGCCACGGCAGGCTCCGGCCTCGCCGCCTGCCTGGGCCCGGTCCTCGACGCCCGGCGTAGCGCGTTGGCCGAGTCGGTGCCCAAGGCGGTCGCCGCGCTGTCCGCCATCGTCGACGGCATCGCCGCCGATCCGGCCGGTGCCGCGAAGCGGCTGGCCGAGATCCGCGGCGGGCTGGGCAAGGGGTGGTCCGCCTATCTGCTGCGCTTCGGCCCCTCCCCCGACCGCGCCAAGGCGGAGACCCTGCTGCGCGAAGCCGTCGAGGCCATCGAGGATCCCTATGCGCGCGAGACCGCGTCGGGCGTCGACCTCACCACCGACGACGGTTTCCTGACCGCCCTGCGCGTGGTCAGCGACGATGTCGAGATGGCGTGGCCCTGTTCGGTGATGGAGCGGCGCGGGGCGGCGGCCTGGAAGGCGATGGAGCCGCTCTACGGCAGCAACCGCGACAATTTCGGCGCCCACCCCGCCTGCCCGGACGACAACGCCCTGCTCGCCTCCCCCGCCTGGAAGGCGGTGGACGACCTGCTCGCCCCGATGCTGGAGGCCGCGTCCAACCGCACCGGCACCATCCGCTTCGCCACCTATCGCCAGATGGGCATCGACCGCATCAAGTCGGCGGTCGACCCGCGCCTGTTCCTTGCCGACGCGCCGGAACTGGCGGCGCTGGTCAAGGATGCCGCCGGCTGGACCAACCCGCGCTGGGTCGCGCCGGGCTGGGGCGACCGCCTCCGCGCCGCGGTGGATGGGGCGGTGACTGCCTGGACGCCGCAGATCGCCGGCCGCTATTCCATCGGCAGCGCCGAGGCCCGCCGCATCGCCGAGGCGGTGGCCGCCCAGGGCTTGGGCGGCACCATCGGGCTGATTGCCGATAACCTGGACCTCCAGAAGGACACCCGCCTCCCCGATTGGCTGCGCGGCAGCTGGAGCTGGACCGGCGCTGCGGAAGACACGCCCTTCAACACCCCCACCGGCAAGGCCCGCATCGACGCCACCGGCATCTGCATCGGCAGCGAGTGCGGCGGCTACGACGTCGCCGGCCAGGGCGAGGACGCCCCCTTCGACCCGAAGGAGGTCAAGGCGGCCGGTGTGACCGCCGCCGCCAACGCGGCGAAGCAGGCGGTCAGCCTCGCGCCCGTGTCGGCCGGCTTCAGCCTGACCATGGTCCCGCTGGCGGGCGGCAACGTGCTGGTCACCGGCACGGCCAAGCCGTTGCTGTTGAAGCGCGAAGGGAAGTAGAGGCGCTGCCGGCAGCCGGCCGCGCGGCTTCACCTGCCCGGTGAACGCGAATCTCTTGCCTGCATCGTTCGGGTAGGCGACACTTCGCGGCGCGTGCTCCGGTTGCGGAGCCGGGCGCGGCTTTCCGGGGAGGCATGGCACGGAACCTGAAGGCGCTTGGGTTGTGGCGCACCGCGCTGGTCGCCAGCGTCCGCCAGGATGGGCCTGACCTGTCGGCGCGCCAATTGGCGATCCTGCTGCAGGTCTATCTGACCGACCCGCCGCACACCGTGCGCGGCCTCGCCTCCCTGCTGAACATCTCCAAGCCCGCGGTGACCCGTGCGCTCGACCGGCTGTCGGTGCTGGGCTTCGTCAAGCGCAAGCGCGATGCGGAGGACAAGCGCAACGTGCTGGTCCAGCGCACGGTGAAGGGCAGCGTCTATCTGTCGGATTTCGCCGAGCTGGTGATCGCCGCCGGCGCCGTCACCCCGGAGGACATGAGCCGCATCCAGGCCGACGAGGAACTCGCCGCCGCCGCCAAGGCCAGGCTGGAGGCGTCCCTGCAGGACGTGCCGGCGCTGGAGACCTCCGCGTCCTGACGGAGCCTTGGCTACCCGACGGCGGCACGCACATCTGCGCCTAGACCGTCATCCCCCCTTTACAGCAGCGCTTCCAGCACGCGGTCGGGCGGGGTGTGGCCGTCGATGAAGGTCTTGATGTTGATCACCACCTTCTCGCCCATGTCGATGCGGCCCTCGATGGTGGCGGAGCCCATGTGCGGCAGCAGGACGACATTGTCCAGCCGCAGCAGCTTCGGGTTGACGGCCGGCTCATGCTCGAACACGTCCAGCCCGGCGCCGGCGATTTCGCCCTTCGACAGCATGCGGGTCAGCGCCACCTCGTCGATCACCTCGCCGCGCGAGGTGTTGACGATGTAGCAGTGCGGCCGCAGCAGCTTCAGCCGGCGTTCCGACAGCAGATGGTAGGTGGCCGGCGTGTGCGGGCAGTTGATCGACACCACGTCCATCCGCGCCAGCATCTGGTCCAGGCTGGACCAGTAGGTCGCCTCCAGCTCCTGCTCCAGTTCCGGATGCACGCGGCGGCGGTTGTGGTAGTGGATCGACATACCGAAGGCGCGCGCCCGGCGCGCCAGGGCCGAGCCGATGCGGCCCATGCCCAGGATGCCCAGCCGCTTGCCGCTGATGCGGTGGCCCAGCATGGTGGTCGGGCCCCAGCCGGTCCACTGGCCGGAGCGGACCAGCCGCTCGCCTTCCGCCACGCGCCGCGCCGTGGCCAGCAGCAGCGCCATGGTCATGTCGGCGGTGTCCTCGGTCAGGACGCCGGGGGTGTTGGTGACGATGATGCCGCGCTCGCGCGCCGCCTTCAGGTCGATGTGGTCGACGCCGGTGCCGAAGGAGGCGATCAGCCGCAGCTGCGGGCCGGCGGATTCGATCAGGGCGCGGTCGATGCGGTCGGTGACGGTGGGCACCAGCACCTCGGCGACGGCCATCGCCTCCTGCATCTGGGCGGGGGTCAGCGGAACGTCATCCGGATTGAGCCGGGTGTCGAACAGCTCCATCATCCGCGTCTCGATGACGTCCGGCAGCTTGCGGGTGACGACAACGAGCGGCTTCTTCTTGTCGGTCATCGGTGCTGGTCCTCCCTTGCCCCGGCACGCCCGCATCCCAGGTTCTGCGCGGCTGCTCCGGTCCATGGTTGCCATACCAAGCGGTCGTTGGACTGTCCAGAAGTCCGTCGCGAATGCCCGTCCTGCGACAGGAGGTCCGGCGGTCGGGCCGCATCCTCCGATTGGGGGTGGTGGCGCTTGCCCTATCGAACGGGTGGTCACTATAGTGCGGCCCGATTTCGCCGCTCCCTTCCGTCAGCACCGGTGCCGCCATGCTCGTCCGCCGCTCCGTCCTCGCCATGCTGGCCCTGATGATGGGGCTGGGCGCGGCCTGCGGCAGCATGCCCCAAGGCGGCACGGCCCAGGCGGCGGAGAAAGGCGCGGAGAACCGCAAGGATCCCACCCGGGCGTCAGGCCTGCCGATTCCCCGCTTCGTCACCGTGCGCGTCGGCGAGGTGAACCTGCGCTCCGGCCCGAACGGCAGCTATCCCATCGAATGGGTCTTCCGCCGCAAGGACATGCCGGTGGAGATCATCCAGGAATTCGACACCTGGCGCCGCATCCGTGACTGGGAGGGGGCGGAAGGCTGGGTGCACCAGAGCGCGCTGTCCGGCCGCCGCGGCATCCTGATCGTCGGCCAGACCCGCAACATGCACGAGGCGCCGCGCGGCGACAGCGCCGTGGTGGCCCGCGCGGAGCCCGGCGTGATCGGTTCTCTGAAGAAATGCCGCGACGACTGGTGCGAGGTCGACATGAAGGGCTATCGCGGCTGGATGAAGCGCGCCGATTTCTGGGGAACCTACCCCGGCGAGAAGATCGAGTAGCCTTTCCCCAGACAGGTCGGCGCCCGAGCGGCGCCCGCGGGGCTTGAAGGCGGGCGGGAAAGGCCGTACGGTCGCGGCCTTACCTTTCTCTACTGCAAGAGCAGTCCCATGAGCGGCGCGTCCGGCAAACAGATCAAGAAAGTGGTGCTCGCCTATTCGGGCGGCCTCGACACCTCGGTCATTCTGAAGTGGCTGCAGGAAACCTATTCCTGCGAGGTGGTGACCTTCACCGCCGACCTCGGCCAGGGCGAGGAGCTGGAGCCCGCCCGCAAGAAGGCCGAGCTTCTGGGCATCAAGCCGGAAAACATCTTCATCGACGATCTGCGCGAGGAATTCGTGCGGGATTTCGTCTTCCCGATGTTCCGCGCCAACACGCTCTATGAGGGCACCTATCTGCTCGGCACCTCGATCGCCCGGCCGCTGATCGCCAAGCGCCAGATCGAGATCGCCAACATGGTCGGCGCCGACGCCGTCGCCCACGGCGCCACCGGCAAGGGCAACGACCAGGTCCGCTTCGAGCTGGGCTATTACGCGCTGAAGCCCGACATCACGGTGATCGCGCCGTGGCGCGAGTGGAACCTGAACAGCCGCACCACGCTGCTGGACTACGCCGAGAAGAACCAGATTCCGATCGCGAAGGACAAGCGCGGCGAGGCCCCCTACTCCACCGACGCCAACCTCCTGCACATCTCCTACGAGGGCAAGGCGCTGGAGGATCCGTGGGTCGAGCCGGACGAGGACATGTACACCCGCTCCGTCGCCCCGGAAAAGGCGCCGGACACCCCGACCTACATCGAGGTCGAGTTCAAGAACGGTGACGCGGTCGCCATCGACGGCAAGGCGCTGTCCCCGGCGGCCCTGCTGACCGAGCTGAACCGGCTCGGCGGCGAGAACGGCATCGGCCGCCTCGACCTGGTCGAGAACCGCTATGTCGGCATGAAGTCGCGCGGCGTCTACGAGACCCCGGGCGGCAGCATCCTGCTGGTGGCGCACCGCGCGATGGAGAGCATCACGCTCGACCGCGGTGCCGCGCACCTGAAGGACGAGCTGATGCCGCGCTACGCCGAGCTGATCTATTGCGGCTACTGGTGGAGCCCGGAGCGTCTGGCCATCCAGGCGCTGATCGACCAGACCCAGTCGCTGGTCAACGGCACCGTCCGCCTGAAGCTGTTCAAGGGCAACGTCACGGTCGTCGGCCGCAAGTCGCCGAACTCGCTGTACCGCATGGACTATGTGACCTTCGAGCAGGACAGCGTCTACAACCAGAAGGACGCGGAAGGCTTCATCAAGCTGAACGCGCTCCGTCTGCGCCTGGGCTCGATGGCCAAGCAGAAGATCGGCTGAGCGCATTTCGCAAAGCGGCTGAAGCAATGGAGAAGGGGCGCCACGAGTGTGGCGCCCCTTTTCTTTTCACTTCCCGGCCGCCGCGATCACCTTGTCGATGGCGCCCAGCGCAAACTTCAGCACCGCCTCGTCGGCCAGCTTGCCGTCCTTGATCTTCTCGCCGACGGTGCCGATGACCACCTGGGCGCCGCCCACCAGCTTGGCGGGAAGCGCCAGCAGCGTGTCGTTCACCTGCTGGTGCGCGCGCACGCCGCCGGTGAAGGCGGGGGAATTGCTGATGACCAGCACCGGCTTGCCGATCAGCGCCGATTTGCCGTAGGGCCGCGATGCCCAGTCGAGCGCGTTCTTCAGCACGCCCGGCATGCCGTAATTGTATTCCGGCGTGACGATGACCACGCCGTCGGCCTCGGCGATGGCCTGACGGAAGGCATGGACCTCCGCCGGGGCGTCGGGGGTGTCGATGTCCTGGTCGTAGAGCGGCAGGCGCAGGTCGCGGATGTCCATGCCGACGCCGGCCGGCAGGGCGTCCTGCAGTCCGCGCAGGACCGCCAGGGAATTGGAGTTGCTGCGCAGGCTGCCGGGCAGGCCCAGCAGTTTGGCACGAACCGTTGCATCGGTCATGAAGCGGTTGCCTTTCCTCTTATGGTCAGGGTTGCGGCGTCAGCCGGCCATCAACCTGGACCGGTTTGCGGGCAACGACAATGGCCCCGGTGATCGCCGGGCGAGAGGGCACCCATGACCGCGCCGCCCGCCTGTGACCATCTTGGGCTCTGACTGTTGACTGAGGCGACTGCTACCTAATTTGAGGGTACACAAAGGATGCCACGCCGAGCCCGGCGGGCACCGAACGGAGTTACGGCAGGTTCGACCGGAGCGGAGACGGGAGGCGACATGGCGACGCGGCGACTGGATCGGGATGACCACGTCCGGAAACATCTGGCGCTGATGCTGCAGGATTGGCAGGAGCAGACCGGCCGCGACATGGCGACCGCGACCGCCGACCAGCGGCTCCAGCATTGCACGACCCTGCTGATCGACCTGCTGGGCGAGGCCGAACGGGCGGACGAAGCCGCCACGGCCGAAAGCTGAGCCCCCCAAAAACGGGAGCGGCCCCGTTGCGGGACCGCCCCCTGACCGTGCCCGCGATCCTTACTGGGGCGCCATGCGGATGGCGCCGTCCAGCCGGATGACGTCGCCGTTCAGCATCTCGTTCTCCAGGATGTGCTGGACGAGGCGGGCATACTCCTCCGGCTTGCCGAAGCGCTTGGGGAAGGGGACGGTGGCGGCAAGGCTGTCCTGCACCTCCTGCGGCATGTTCAGCAGCATCGGCGTGCCGATCAGGCCGGGGGCGACCGTCATCACGCGGATGCCGTGGCGGGCGAGGTCGCGCGCCGCACAGATGGTCAGGGCGACGATGCCGCCCTTCGACGCGGCATAGGCGGCCTGCCCGATCTGGCCCTCATAGGCGGCCACCGAGGCGGTGTTGACGATCACCCCGCGCTCGCCGCTGTCCAGCGGGTCCAGCTTCGCCATGTCGGCCGCGGCCAGCCGCAGGATGTTGAAGCTGCCGATCAGGTTCACCTCGATCACCGAGCGGAAGTTCTCCAGCGGCATCGGGCCGTCGCGGCCGACGATGCGCTGGGCCGGGGCGATGCCGGCGCAGTTCACCGCGATGCGGGCCGGCCCATGGGCGGAGCGCGCCTGATCGAGCGCCCGTTCGGCGGACGCGCCGTCGGTCACGTCGCAGACAAGGCCCAGCCCGCCGATCTCGTGCGCGGTCTTCAGCACCGCGTCCTCGTTGACGTCCAGCACGGTCACCTTGGCGCCGAGCCCGGCCAGATGACGCGCCGTCGCCGCCCCCATGCCCGAGGCGCCGCCGGTGACGATGGCGGACAGACCCTGGATGTTCATGGCATCTCCTCCTTAATTGCGGCCGGTCCGCACGGGGCGCCGGCCTTGTGTCCAACAGGCTGCGATCGCACTTGTTGTTTACCAGATGGCCGGCCCACCATACCACACCGTATGGTCGGGACGCATCAGGGTGACGGTCCGCGCCGGCCACGCCGCCGGCCGCGGGTCCCAGGCGCCTTATCCAGAGGGTTCCAGCGTCCATGACAGCATCGTTTCCCACCGCAACAGGCACCGGCACCGCCCTGACGGTCCCCGATCCCGAGCGGGTAGACCGTGACGAACGGCTGGTCCGCCGCCGCTTCTGGCAGAAGCTGCGCGCCAACCTGCACCGCGTCCCCTTCCTGGAAGAGCTGCTGGCCGCCTATTTCTGCGCGACCGATCCGGCCACGCCCTACCGGGCGAAGGCGATTCTGCTGGGGGCTCTGGCCTATTTCATCCTGCCGGTCGACGCCCTGCCCGACTGGCTGCTGATCGCCGGCTTCACCGACGACGCCGCGGTCCTGGCCGCCGCCGTCCAGACGGTGCGGGCCAACCTGACCCCGGCGCACTGGACCCGCGCGAAGGAGACGCTGCGCGCCGAAACGGCCGAAGAGGCCGGGCGGTCCGGCTAGAGTCTGTCAGATGCTTACTGAAGCATCTGACAGACTCTAGCCTTTTGATTTTCCGTGCGATTCACGCTTCAGACGATTCCGTCTGAACCGATCGCACTCTAACCTGCCGGCTTTCTTGCGGCTTTGCCTGCGGCCTTGCGCCCGTCCGCCGCGTCGCGGTGCATGGTGTAGAGCGCCGAGCCGGCGATCACCAGCGCGCCGACCCAGCCCCACAGATCCATGGTCTGGCCGAAGGCGAGCCATGCCACCAGCGCGGTGAAGGGCAGCCGGGCGTAATCGTAGGGCATCATCGCCGAGGATTCGGCCAGCGCCAGCGCCTTCGTCATCGCCAGCTGGCCCAGGGTCAGCAGCCCGCCCAGAATCGCCAGCGCGCCCAGCACGCTCCAGCTCGGCCAGGTCCAGACGAACAGTGCCGGCACCAACGCCATCGGGGTGACCAGCAGGCCCAGGAAGGTGACGATGACCGGCGCGCTGTCCCTGCGGCTGAGCGCCCGCATCTGCAGAATGGCGGCCGCCGCGGCGACGCAATGGACGAACAGCGCCAGGAAAGCCAGATCGACCGGCGTGGCGCCCGGCCGCAGGACGATCACGACCCCGGCGAAACCGGCGAACACCGCCGCCCAGCGCCGCAGCCGCACCCGCTCGCCCAGGACCAGCGCCGCGCCGGCCGTGACGAACAGCGGAATGGCGAAGCTGACCGCCGTCGCGGTCGGCAACGGAATATGGGCAAGCGCATAGAACCAGCCCACCATCGCGGTCAGGGTGGTCGCCGCCCGCGTCAGATAGGGCCGCAGCCGCCGTTCCACCAGCACCGACCGGCAGGCCGGCGCCCCCGCCGTCAGCGCCCAGGGCAGCATCCACAGCAGGCTGAACAGGTTGCGGAAGAACACGACCTCCAGCGGGTCCAGGACGGTGGAGGCCCAGCGCACGGCCGAATTGCCGATCCCGAACAGCAGCGCCGACAGCAGCATGAAGCCGGCGCCCAGCAACAGCCGGTTGGCCGGTGCCCGCAGACCGGGCCCCGCATCCATGGGGGAAGAGGCTGAGACGCTCACGGTCAATCGTCCCTGGAAAGCGGGAATGCCATTCGGCGGGCCTCGGGACGGAACGTTCCGGAGAGATCCGCCGCCTGTCGCGTTAGCGCAAACACGAACCGCTCAGACCACCCGTCCACCACCGGCGCCGCGGCGACGATCCTCCGGATAAAACCGGGGTGACGCAAGCGAAATGCAACCGACTCTGATAATCATACTCACGTATGGCGTGTGCCCCCCATCACGCCGTGGAGCCTGACCGGTCCGGCCGGTGCGGCAGGCGGATGGTGAAGCGTGCGCCGGGGCCGGCATCCTCCACCGTCAGGGTGGCGCCCAGCTGCTTGGACAGGGTATGGATCAGGCGCATGCCCAGGCTGCGGCTGCGGCGCCAGTCGAAATCGGGCGGCAGGCCGACGCCGCGGTCGCCGACGATCAGGCGCAGCGCATCGCCGTCCGACCGCAGGCCGACCGAAATGAGGTTGACGCCCTCGCGGCCGTTGCCGTCCGGCACGCCGGCCCCCGACCCCGCCCCGGCCCCGGCCGATGCGGGAACCGGGGCGGCGAGCGGCCGGTAGGCATGCTTGATGGCGTTCATCACCAGTTCGTTGGCGAGCAGTCCCAGCGGCACGGCCTGGTCGGTCGGCACCTCCACCGGTTCCACCGCCAGGTCCAGCCGCCAGTCGCCGCCTTCGGACCGGGCGGAACGCTCCAGCTCCCGGCACAGTTCGGCCAGATAGTCGTGGAAGGGGATGAAATGGATGTCGTCGACGCGGTAGAGCAGCCGGTGGATGTCGGCGATGGCCTGGACGCGCCGCCCCGCCTCCAGCAGATGGCCGCTCAGCCGCGGGTCGCCCACCGCCTGCCCCTGCAGGCCCAGCAGGCTGGACACCACCTGCAGGCTGTTCTTGATGCGGTGGTTGACCTCGCGCATCAGCAGGTCCTTCTGCGCCAGCGCCGCGTCGCGCTCGCCGATCGTCCGCTGGAGCGACTCGGTCCGCTCGAACACCCGGCGCTCCAGCTCGCGCTGCACCTGCCGCGCGGCACCGGCCTGACGGAATCCGAAGACCGACAGGGCGGCCAGCGCCAGCGCCGCCGCCGCGCCCAGACCGGCATAGGGGGCGATCAGCCGGTGCCACGACGCCAGAACCGGCGCCAGATCAAGCTGCACCACCACATGCACCGGCCAGCTGTCGACCCGGCGGTGGGCGACGATCACCGCGTCGTCCCGCGCCGCCCCGCCCGCCGGCTGCGCCTGGATCGCACGGCGGGCGAGGTCCGGCAGCGGCGCCGGGGCGGGGGCGGGATCGGGCTCGCGCACCAGGACGTCGAGTTCGCCGGACCGGACCAGGATGGTCACCGGCTGATGGGGGACGTCCAGCTCCTTGTAGAAGCCCGACAGGTAGGACGGGTCGATGGTGACCGAGGCCATGCCGCGGAAACGGCCGTCCGACTCCGACAGCCGGCGGCTGAGCAGGAAGGTCGCCTTGTTGGTCACCCGGCCGATGATGCGCGGACCGATATGGGGCTGGTCCACCGCGTCGCCCACCCCGGTCTGCCGGCGGTGGAACAGGAAGGCGTCCCGGTCCGACGCGTCGGAAAAGGGCGCCGGGAAGGCCAGCGTCGTCAGCCGCAGCAGCCCCGCCCCGTCGTTCAGCCAGACGGCGTCCAGGAAAGGCAGGCGGGCGCGCTGGCCGTTCAGCTTGTCCCAGAGGGCGCGCGACCGGGCGATCTCGTCCCATGGGCGCCCTGCCGTCTCCTGGGCGGCATACTCCACCAGAAGGTCGGCGGCGTCGAACAGGCGGGCCGCATGCTCCGCCAGCACCCGGACGCCGGCCTCGGCGCGCTCCTGCGCCCCGTTCAGCGCCCGCTCGCGCGACTGCACCCCGACCACTGCGGTGACCACCGCAAGGAACAGGAAGCCGCAGGCCGCCAGCCAGCCGATGGCCGCCTCCAACCGCGGCTTGCGGAAGGGGGGAACGATGTCCGCGGCCGGAGCCGGGCTTTCGGCGGGCTCGTCAGGTGACAGGGCAGGCGGGACCATGCAAGCGGCCGTTCCTTTTCCGCAACGGCGTACCGGCCGCGCCGGATCGCACCCAAGCGGAGAGAGTCGCGGAATAGTAGCGCAGGACGACCCGCCGGTAACCCTGTCTTTCGGGGTCGCTTGCCCCGGCGCAGGGCAGGCGGTCTGCTAGCGGATCGAATCGTTGTGCAGAACCATTTCCACCGCCATCTGGGCGGCGCAGAGATCGGCCAGCGCCGTGCCCACGGACTTGAACAGGGTGATCTGGTCGTAGAAGCGGCGCCCCGCCCGTTCGCCGCGGCCGAGGTCGGACAGGTCGCCGGCGATGTCGTCCGGGTTCAGCAGGCCGGCCGCCACCGGCTGGGCGATGTCGCCGGCCTCCGCCAGCGTGCGGTCGCGGTCGTCGACGAAGACGCGGGAGCGGCGGATGCAGCCATCGTCGGCCTCGCGCATCTCCGGCGTCACCCCGCCCAGCAGTTCCAGATGCTGGCCCGGCCGCAGCCAGTCGCCATGGATCAGCGGGTCGTGCGCCGCGGTGGCGCAGGCGATGATGTCGGCGCCGCGCACCGCGCCCTCCAGGTCGTCGGTCGCCTCGATCCGGAATTTCGGCCGGTGGAAACGCGCGGCGAGGCGCTTGGCCTTCTGCAGGTCGCGACCCCAGACCAGCACATGGCGGATCGTCCGCACCGCAGTGTGGGCCTCCACCAGTTCCAGCGCCAATGGGCCGGTGCCGACCACCAGCAGGCGTTCCGCATCCGGCCGCGCCAGATAGGAGGCGGCCAGCGCCGCGGCCGCGGCACCGCTGCGCCGGCCGAGCGCCGCGGAGGACTCGAGCAGCGCCTGCGGCACCCCGGTCTTGCCGTCGGCCAGCAGATAGACGCCCTGGGTCGGCGGCAGGTCGCCGCCGGCATTGTCGGGAAAGACGGTGTCGATCCGCAAGCCGATCGACTGGTTCACCTGCCAGGCCGGCGCCAGCAGCAGCGCGGCGTCGCTGGCGCCGTAGGTCTCCACCCGGTGGCGATGGGCCGGCGGAGCCTCCACCCCGGCGCGGAAGCTCTGCCGCAGCCGCTCGATCAGCATGCGGTGGTGCAGGACGGAACGAAGCTCGGCGGCGCTGACCGTACGCATGGGACCTCCTCCCGCCGACCGGCACCCTCTCGCGCTCCTGGTCCGCTTTGGGGGAACTGCGGAATGGGAGAGGGAAAAGCGACCTCCGGCTACGCCGGCCTCAATGCACCGTCGGCGCGGTGTTCTCGGCGGCCGGGACCGGCAGCCCGCCGCTGGAGCCCGGCAGCGGGCCCGAGACCGGGCGGGTGCTCTCGGCCAGCCGCTTTTCGGCGGCGGCGGCGCGGGCCTGCGCCTCCTTCAGCTCGCGCTCCAGATACAGCACGCGGTTGCCCTCGCGACGGGCGCGGCGGCGGTGGCGGCGCTGGCTGTTCCAGACGATGAAGCCGCCGGCCAGGAAGCCCAGCAGCAGCGCCACCAGCGCGGCCAGATACACCGGTGTGTCGAGCGTGAAGGGCAGCGGCCACAGCGACAGGGTCACGATGCCGCGGTTGGAGATCGCGAACAGGATCGCGACGAGGGCCACCGGCAGGGTGACGATCCAGGAAATATGGCGCAAAGCGAAGGTTCCTCAGAAATGCGGCGGGGAGAGATGGCCGGACCGGCGCTCACTCCGTGTTCAGGCGCTCCCGAAGCTGCTTGCCGGTCTTGAAGAAAGGAATGCATTTCTCGCCGACGTCAACCGATTCTCCGGTCCGGGGGTTGCGACCCGTGCGCGCGTCCCGCTTCTTGATGGAGAAGGCGCCGAAGCCGCGCAGCTCCACCCGGTCGCCGCGCGCCAGCGCTTCGGTGATCTCGTCGAAGATGGTGCCGACGATCTTCTCGATGTCGCGCTGGTACAGGTGCGGATTGCGCTCCGCCAGCCGTTGGATCAGTTCCGACTTGGTCATGACCGTTGACGTTCCCCCATTCGGTGCGGGCGCCTTGTTTCCGGTGCTTGTTCCGGTGCGCCGCGCTTGAGCATCAGCGTGCCACCGCCCCGCCGAGGCGTCAAGCCCCACCCGTGGCGCTAAGCCGTTACGGCACAACCCTTTTTCAGGTCTCCCCCTGTCCGGGCAGGGCAGGAATCGTCTCTTGCGGACAGTCCCGTCCGCGGCGGCGGCGGCAATCTCCGGCACGGATCGTGACGGAAATTTGAAAGCAATCAACGGCTTCGCGAAAGAAATCCCGCCGGCTGGAACGGTTGGCCGAAGGGATCAGGCCCCGCCCAGCCGCGTCCCCTCCAGGATGGCGCCCTCCAGCACCGCCGACGAGCGGTCGCAGCCGGTCAGGTCGGCCAGCGTCAGGTCGCTTCCCTTCAGGTTGGTCTCGGCCAGCGAGGCACCGGCCAGCCGCGCCCGCACCAGCGAGGCCCGCATCACCTTGGCGCCTGCGCTGACCAGCAGCATGCCCAGGTTGGCACCGTCCAGCCGGCTGTCGATCAGGATGGCGCGGTCCAGCTTCACCCCGCGCAGGTCGGCGGAGCGCAGGTCGGCGGAGCGCAGGTCGGCGCCGTCGAACTGGGCCGCCTGCAGCTGGGCGCCGTTCAGACGGGCATGGCGCAGCCGGGCGCCGGTGCCCTTGGCCAGCGTCAGGATCTTGCCCGTCAGGTCGGCCCCCTCCAGGTTCAGCCCCGTCAGGTCGAGCTGGCAACCCTGCTTGCCGCTGGTCCCCAGCCAGATCATGTGCTGGCGCAGCATGCCGTCCAACTGCTCGGCCGGCATGGCCGGGAGTTCGGCGGCCGTGGCGGTCTCCGGTTCCGGTTCGGCCGCCGGTGCCTGGGGCGGCACCTGCCGGGCGGCCTTGGCCTGCTCGTCGGTGCGGATCGCCTGTTCCAGCCCGGCTTCGTCCAGGCTGGCCCCGTCCAGGATCGCGCCGCGCAGGTCGGAGCCGTTGAGGTCCGCCCCGCGCAGGTCTGCGCCGGAGAAGTTGGCGTCGCGCAGGTCGGTGCGGTCCAGCCGGGCGCCGGCCAGCCGGGTGTTGGTGAAGTCGGCCGCCCGCGCGAAGCTGCCCGACAGCTTGGCCCGCGCCATGTCGGCGTTGGTCAGCCGGGCGGACGCCATGTCGGCCGGGCCGGGATCGAAGCCCACCACCTTCAGCTCGCCGGCGCTGTTGCGGTTGACCATGCTGCCGTCGCGCAGGTCGACCTCGACCATGGTGGCGCCGTCCAGCCGGGCGCCGCGCACGTTGGCGCCGCGCATGTCGGTGCGGAACAGCCGCGCGTCGGACAGGTCGGCCCCGCGCAGGTCGGCGCCGTAGAGGTCGGCATGGTCCAGCACCGCGCCGCGCAGGTCGGCGTCGCGCAGGATGGCGCCGGCCAGATGGGCGCCGGTCAGGTTGCGGCCGGCCAGCGACAGGCCCGACAGGTCGAAGAAGGGAAGGTTGGCGCGGGCGCCGTTCGGGCGCCCCTCGGCGAATCGGACATGGCGCTCGCACACGCGGTCGAGCTGGTCCTGGGTCAGGCGGATGCGGGATTTGCCGTCTTGCGCCATGGCCGGTCACGCGAACAGGGCGTCGATGTCGGCCTGGGAGATCCCACCGCCTCCGCCACCCGGATCGGCAGGCGGCGGGGGCGGCGGCGGGGCCGGCTTCGCGACGGGTGGAGGGGGTGGGGGTGGAGGAGGCGGCGGGGGAGGGGGCGGCGGAGAAGGCTCCACGCCGGCCGGCAGCGGCTCCGCCCGTTCCGCCACCTCGGGCACGCTGGCGAACAGCGCGTCGATGGCGTCCTGGCTGACCTCCGGCCCGCCCAGCTGCGGGCCGTTCAGCAGATGCGCGTCGGGACGGGTGTCGCCCATCTTGCGGTGGGAGGCGACCTCGCCCGGGGCCAGCTGATGCTCGGCCACCGCCAGCCGCTCCACGCCCCAGATCTCGATCATCGTGTTCACGCGCTCTTCGATGTAGCGCAGGGTGTTGACGACCTTGGTGGTGCGCTGGCCGGTGATGTCCTGGAAGGAACAGGCGGTCATGATCTCGATGCACCACGCCTCGATCGCGTCGATCCGCTCGGCCAGATCCTCGTCGTCGCGCGGCATCGACATGGTGATTTCCTGAATCTTCTCCGTCGCGTTCAGGATGTCGGTGGTGGCGCGTTCGGTGGCGGCGACGATCTCGTCCAGCTCGCCGGTCGCCGCCTCGATCCGGTTGGACCCGGTGTCGGTGGCCTTCAGCGCGGCGATGTCGCTGCGTGCCTCGCGCACCACCTGGGTGATGGCGGTCAGCTCCTGCTGGATGCGCGGGTCCTCGCCCGGCACCAGGGCGGCGAAGGCGCTGGGAGAGGCGCCGCTCAGCCGGTCCACCTGGGTTTCCAGCTTGTCGACCAGCCGGTGGAACTCGTCGGAAGCGACGACGCGGCTGCGCCGGTCGCGCATGCGCAGGAAGGCGCGGCCCCGCGCCGTCTGCGACAGGGCCTCCTCCATCTGCAGATACTCTTGCTCGGTCAGTTCGAGCAGTGACCCGCCGCTCATCGCGCTCAACCCGTTTTCCAACGACCGCGCCTCCCCGCCTTGCCGGGGAATGCGCCAGCCTTATCCTATACCACCGAATTTCTTTACCGGGAGTTTCCGCCGCCGCCGCGCTATGATTCTTCCCGATGAAAGGCAGCGACGCCGGACACCGGAAAACCAAGGCGGAAAACGCAAGGCGGCGGACAGCCTTGAACCCCGATTCATTTTGTCCCAAATCAGCCCGGTCGAAGCCGATCTCCGAAAGAAATTCCCCTCCAAGAAAGGAAGAAGCCATGAAAGCGGTGGTGCGTCCGGTGGTGTTTGCGGCTGCGGTCGGGATGGCTGCGCTGGCCGGCGGCGCGCTGGTCGCACCGGCCGATTCGACGCTGGGCCGGGCCGGGGCCGCGGTCGGGCTGGGCGCATCGCCGGCCGCCGCGGCGCTGCCGCTGGGCGCCGTCGGCGGCGGCACCATCGCCCCGATGCTGGAGCAGGTGACCCCGGCGGTGGTGAACATCTCGGTGCTGAGCCAGGCGCCGCAGGCGGAGAACCCGCTGCTGCGCGATCCCTTCTTCCGCCGCTTCTTCAACCTGCCGGACCAGATGCCGCAGGGCCGCCCGCAGGTCAGCGCCGGGTCCGGCGTCATCGTCGACGCCGCCAACGGCTATGTCGTCACCAACAGCCATGTGGTGGAGAACGCGCAGGAGATCGCCGTCACCCTGAAGGACCGCCGCCGCCTGCGCGCCAAGCTGATCGGCCGCGACGCCGCCACCGACATCGCCCTTCTCCAGATCAAGGCGGAGAGCCTGACCGCCCTGCCGCTCGGCGACTCGGACCGCGCCAAGGTCGGCGACTTCGTCGTCGCCATCGGCAATCCCTTCGGGCTGGGCCAGACCGTGACCTCCGGCATCGTCTCGGCGCTGGGCCGCAGCGGGCTGAAGATCGAGGGGTACGAGGACTTCATCCAGACCGACGCCTCGATCAACCCCGGCAACTCCGGCGGCGCGCTGGTCAATTTCCAGGGCGAGCTGATCGGCATCAACACCGCCATCATCGGCCCGGCCGGCGGGTCGGTCGGCATCGGCTTCGCCGTTCCGGTCACCATCGTCCGCTCGGTGATGGAGCAGCTGCGCGAATATGGCGAGGTGCGGCGCGGCCGGCTGGGGGTCGCCATCCAGGACCTGACGCCCGATCTGGCGGAAAGCCTGAACCTGAAGGGCGACGAGGGCGCGCTGATCGCCAAGATCGAACGCGGATCGCCCGCCGACAGCGGCGGTCTGCGCAGCGGCGACGTGGTTGTGGCGGTGGACGGCCGGCCCATCCGCAGCGCCACCGATTTCCGCAACCGCATTGGTCTTCTGCGCGTCGGCACGCCGGTGCAGTTGACGGTGGTGCGCGGCGGCGGGCAAAAGTCGGTGACCGTCCGCACCCAGCGCTAAGGTCCTTGCCAGGACCCGGTGCAGGGTCGCGGACAGCAGAGGAGCCACCCCGTACCGGCATGATGCGTTCCAACCCACCCCGCCGTCCGGCCGCCCCGCCGGCCCCCTCGCCCGGCCGCAGCGCGGCCCAGCGCCAGCGCGAGATCGCGACGCTGCTGATGCGGCTCGACGCCATGCTGAAGCAGTCGGCGGAGCTGGCCCAGACGGCGCGCGAGCGGGTGTCGGTCGGCGGGCTGGCCCGCTACCGCCGTTTCAGCCGGCGCGTGCGCGACTTCTTCGCGCTGGCGGCGCTGACCCAGGAGCGGCTGGACGCGGCGCCGGAGGAGATGGAGGATCTGATCGATCCCATGACCACCGCGCTGGAGCGTCTGCACGCCCGCATGGTGGTCCAGTTCGTGGAGGGCAGCGCCGCCTTCTTCTCCAGCTTCGCCCGGGTGAAGGCCCTGCCCATCGGCACCCACGAGATGTGCGGGGTGGAACTGCGCGGCGTCCTGGAAATCCGCAAGTTCCTGGACGACCCGCTCTATGAGGGGGAGCGCGGACAGGCCCTGCGCGCCGAGACCGACCGGATCGCCGCCCTGATCCGCCGCGTGATGGACCGCATCCCGCCGCTGCCCGACTTTGGCGACGAGCCCAGCATCGGCCCGCGCGGCACGCTGAACAGTCCGCTGAAGGGCCCCAACGCCCATATGCCTCCCGGCCGCAGCGTCGCCCGGCCGGCAGCGCCCCGGCCCGCCGGCATGCCGCCCGCCGCCCCTCCGGCCCCGAATCCCAGCACCGAGGTCCGCTCGCTGAGCCTCGACCAGTTCGAGGACGACGAGGACGAGTGAGCGGCCGAGGAAAAGCCTCGCCCGCTCACCGCAGCTGCATCAGCGACGGTGCTTCTTGCCTTCGTCCGCCGTCAGGGCGCCGACCGCGGCGCCGGCCGCACCGCCCAGCAATCCACCATAGACGGCGCTGCCGCCGGTGACCGCACCGATGGCCGCACCGCCGGCTGCACCGATCGCGCCGCCGGTCAGCGCACGGTTCTCGCGGTGGTTCAGGTTCGAACAGCCGCCGAGCAGGGTCGCGCCGATCAGCAACGCAGTGGCCCCGGTGGTCAGTGTCCGCATGGTCGTGTTCATCGCTCTCTTCCTTCGAACATAGGCACGGCCGCCGGGCGCCTCTCTCGGGCTGCCGCTGCGGCCATGCTTATGTTTGGTGAGCCGCGGCGTGCGCTGCTGTGACCATTTCGGGGTAACGACATCACCCGCTCGGACGGCTCCACCCCCTTCGCGCAATGATGGCTGCAAAGACAATGGTGAGCGGACGACAAGACATCTCCAAGCCGGCCATGACAATTTTCCCTTTTATAAATATGGTTACCAAATGGTGTGGTAAGACCATTTGAATTGTGTACGGTCGTTAACAAACAACTACAACTTTCCGAATGAAATCCTGCCGTGAATTGGTTAGGACATTGCTTTGCCCGTGAAGCACCCTGCTCATGGGGAGATAGAGATCGGCTCCTTGCGCGGGCATATCGGACCCTCGCGGAGAAAGGCCGGCACCGGGAAGAGCAGAGATGACGTTCAGCGAAAGACGGTATGACGACGGCCCGTCCCACGACCGTGATCGGGACCGGGATCTGAATCGGGCCCCCGCCCGCTCCGTGCCATCGGGGCAGCCCTCCACCCCGCCGATGGGCCGGATCATCGAGATGGCGTTCAGCGGTCTGTGGACCATCAAGCGTCAGGGTGTGCTGGCGGAGGTCGGCGGCCGGCTCTATTGGCCCGACCGCCAGTCGCTGGAACGGGCTGCGGCCCAGGCCGGCATCCCGCTGTCGGACGTCGTGGTCCATACCGGACGCCTTTCCGTCGGTTCCCGATAGGAGGACGGCGGCCTCCCCTTCCGGGGGATGGAACCGCGACGAAGGGACAGTTGCACAGGCAGGGGGCTTCTTCCAATATCCGGGGTGCGGACCAACATCTGGTATGGACTGTCCACAATCTCCGTTTCATTGGGGCCCATGGAAGACATCGACCGCCAAAGAACGCTGGATTACTTCGAAAGGCTGGGGAAAGAGCGCGTGCGCCTTTACACAGCCATCGACTGCGAGCGTTTTCTCGGCGACTGGCAGGTCCGCGAGTTGGCGGACCAGTGGCTCGATGCCAAGAATGCGGAAGACATGGTGCAGCCGCTGTGGCGGCGGCTGCTCTCCGACCGCCGCCGCTGACGCTCTCCCGTCCTACGCCCGTTCCGGAAACAGCCCGCGCAGCCCGTCGCGCGAGGCGGGGCAGACGCCGCGTTCGGTGATGAGGCCGGTCACCAGCCGCGCCGGCGTCACGTCGAAGGCGTAATTGGCGACCGGACTGCCGTCGGGGGTGACGCGCACCGTCTCGATCCGGCCGTCGGCGGTGCGGCCGGTCAGCTCGCTCACCTCGCGGCCGTCACGCTCCTCGATGGGGATCCCGCGCACGCCGTCCTCGATGGTCCAGTCGATGGTCGGCGAGGGCAGCCCGACATAGAAGGGCACGCCGTTGTCGTGGGCGGCCAGCGCCTTCAGGTAGGTGCCGATCTTGTTGCAGACGTCGCCGGTCGCCGTGGTGCGGTCGGTGCCGACGATGCACAGGTCGACCTTGCCGTGCTGCATCAGATGGCCGCCGACATTGTCGGCGATGACGGTGTGGGGAACGCCGTGGTGCTTCAGTTCCCAGGCGGTCAGGCTGGCGCCCTGGTTGCGCGGCCGAGTCTCGTCCACCCAGACATGCAGCGGGATGCCCTGTTCGAAGGCAGCATAGACCGGCGCCAGCGCCGTGCCCCAATCGACGGTGGCGAGCCAGCCGGCGTTGCAGTGGGTCAGCACATTCACCGGCTCGCCTGCCGGCTTGCGCTCCGCCGCGGCGCGGATCAATGCCGCGCCATGCAGGCCGATGGCGCGGTTGATCTCCACATCCTCGTCGGCGATGGCCGCCGCTTCCGCTTCCGCCGCCTCGACGCGCTGCGACTCGGGAAGAGGAGCCAGCAGGCCGCGCATGCGCTCCAGCGCCCAGCGCAGGTTGACCGCCGTCGGCCGGGTCGCCAGCAGGGTCGCGCAGGCACGCTCCAGCCCTCGGTCGCTCGCATCGCCGCGCAGGGCCAGCGCCACGCCATAGGCGGCGGCGGCGCCGATCAGCGGGGCGCCGCGCACCAGCATGGCGCGGATGGCGTGGGCAGCCTCCTCCAGGCCGGTCAGGCGGACGACCGCGAAGTCGTGCGGCAGCCGGGTCTGGTCGATGATGGCGACGGTTCCTTCGCCTTCCGGCCAGATGGTGCGATAGGCCGTCCCGTCGATCCGCATAAAACCATCCTCCGGATAGCCGTCATTGCACCCGACAAAGCAGGATGCCTTTGTCGGCACCTCACAATAGGTGGTGGCCGCCCTCGCTTCAACACGGGTAGCGTTCGGCGGAACCGTCACCCGCCGGGCGGTGTTACCGTTTCCGGCTAAGCATGAATGGCCGCATCCCCACATGGTTTCCGACACGATGCCGTTGCGCGCGCTGCGTTCCCAATCCTCCCCGCTCTACCGGCTGCCCGGTTCGGCGCTGGTCCTGATCGCCTGCACGGCGGCCGTCCTGCTGACCGTCGGGCTGTCGGCCGTCTTCGCCTGGCGCGACCGCAACGAGGCGGTGCAGCAGGCGACCGGCGTCGCCGGCAACATCGGGCTTCTGGCGGCGGAACATGCCGCCCGGCTGATCGAGGCGGGCGACCTGCTGCTGACCCAGACGGCGACGCTGGCCGGGGCCGCCGGCACCCCGCTGCCCGACGATCAGGCGACGCGCGACCGCATGGCCCTGCTGGCGGCCAGCGCCCCCCACATGGTGGGACTGGAGATCCGCGACGCGACCGGTGCCCTGCGGCTGTCGAGCCTGCCGGACGCGCCTCCCGCCGAACCGCCGGCGCTGCGGCCCGACGGCCGGGCCATCGGTGACGGACGGATGGGCGGCCGGGCGGTGGTCACGCTGGCGCAGCCGCTTCCCGGCACCGCGCCGCGCGGCTGGGCGGTCGCCGGGCTGGACGCACGGGCCTTCCGCGACGTCTACCGCTCGCTGGATGTCGGCTATGGCCACAGCATCTCCATCCTGAAGCCGGACGGCACGCCGCTTCTGCGCGAGCCGGAGGGCGGCGGCACCATGGGCGGGCGCAGGGGCGACGACGACACGGCCGGCCATGCCGACGACATCACCGTGACCCGCCCGATCGGCGACACCGGCCTGTCGGCCGTGGTGACCATCGCCACCGGCAGCGTCCTGCAACGCTGGACGGAGCGGCTGTGGATCTACGCCGCCTTCGCCGCGGCCGCCTGCGCTACGGTCGCGGTGATCGGCGCGCTCGCCATCCAGCGCGCCCGGCGTGAGCGCGAGGCGGAGGACGCCCTGCAGCACGCCTACGACACGCTGGAGGAGCATGTGCACCAGCGCACCGCCCAGCTTGAGCGCGCCAACGCCCAGCTGGAAGCCGCGGTGACCGACAAGGAGGTGCTGCTGAAGGAGGTCCAGCACCGGGTGAAGAACAACCTTCAGGTCATCTGCAGCCTGCTGCGCCTGCAGGCGGCGCGCATCGACGAGCACGCCCGCCGCGGCTTCGACGAGAGCCTGCGCCGCATCCAGACCATGAGCCTGCTGCACGAGCTGCTCCACCGCTCCGAAGAGCCGGCCCACATCAATTTCGCCGACGCCCTGCGCCAGATGTGCGACGGGCTGGTCCGGTCCGACAACCCGACCGCCGCCCGGCTGGAGCTGGAGGCGCAGGACTGGATCGTCGACGCCGACCGCGCCACGCCGCTGGCCATCGCCACCAGCGAACTGGTTTCCAACGCCCTGCTGCACGCCTTCCCGCACGGCCATCCCGGCACCGTCCGCGTGATGCTGGAGCGCGAAGAGAACGGAATGCGGCTGACCGTGCGCGACAACGGCGTCGGCCTGCCCGCCGGCATGCCCAGCCAGCACAAGCGACCCAGCCGGGGCGGCGCCAGCAGCGGGCTGGGCCTGAACCTGGTGCAGGCCCTGTCGCATCAGGCCGGCGCCACGCTGAAGATCGAGCGCGACGCCGGCACCATCTTCACCCTGACCATCCCCAACCTGCCGGTCCGCCAGCAGGCCAGGAACGCGGCTTAAGGCCGGGAAACCAACGGCGCCCAAACGGAAAGGGCCTCCCCGTCCGATCAACGGGGAGGCCCTTTCCGTTCAAGTACGCGTCGGACAGCCGCTCCAGCGACTATTCCAGCATGCTGCGCAGCATCCAGGCGGTCTTGTCGTGGATCTGCAGGCGCTGGGTCAGCAGGTCGGCGGTCGGCTCGTCGCTACCCTGCTCGGCCAGCGGGAAGACGCTGCGGATGGTGCGGGCGGCCGCCTCGTGGCCTTCGACCAGCTGGCGGATCATGTCGTTCGCCTTCGGAACGCCGACCTCTTCCTTGATCGAGGCCAGTTCCGCGAACTGCGAGAAGCTGCCCGGGGCCGGATAACCCAGCGCGCGGATGCGTTCCGCGATCTCGTCCAGCGCGGTCCACAGCTCCGTGTACTGGGTCATGAACATGGTGTGGAGCGTGTTGAACATCGGCCCGGTGACGTTCCAGTGGAACGAATGGGTCTTGATGTAGAGGGCGAAGGTGTCGGCCAGGACCTTGTTCAGCCCTTCGGCGATGGATTTGCGGTCTGCGTCCGAGATCCCGATGTCGATCTTCATGTTTCGATCCTTCTTGCTGGGTCCTGCATCATACCCCGGCATTGGCACGGCCGTCACCGGCCCCCAAACCGCCGTCCGGGACATCAGCTTGGGCGCGGGCGAATGGTTTCAAGGCTGATGCGACCAAACTTCGCGGATGGCTGGGCTGCCGGCAGAAGGGGGAACGGCCGGACGCGGCGCGCCTCACCCCGCCCGCAGCCGGCCGATGAAGTGCTTCACCTCCCGGCTCAGCGTCACCGCCTGCCCGTCGAGCAGCTCCGCCGCGCGCAGGACCTCGCCGGCGGCGGTGCCGGTCTCCCCGGCGCTGGCGGAGACGGTGGCGATGGTGCGGGACACCTCGGACGTGCCGGCGGCCGCCTCCTGGACGTTGCGGGTGATTTCCCCGGTGGCGGCGGCCTGCTGTTCCATGGCGCCGGCGATGGAGCCGACGATCTCGTCGATGCCGACCACCGTCTCGCCCACTCCCCGAATGGCGGTTACGGCGGCGCCGGTCACCTGCTGCATGGCGGCGATCTGGGTGCCGATGTCCTCGGTGGCCTTGGCGGTCTGGTTGGCGAGGTTCTTCACCTCGCTGGCCACCACGGCGAAGCCCTTGCCGGCCTCCCCCGCCCGCGCCGCCTCGATGGTCGCGTTCAGCGCCAGCAGGTTGGTCTGCGCGGCGATGGAGTTGATCAGGCCGACGATCTCGCCGATGCGGTGGGCGGCGTCGGACAGGCCGACGACATGGCCGTTGGTCTCCTCCACCGCCCGCACCGCACCGCGCACCATGTCGAAGGAGCGGCGGACCTGGGCGCCGATCTCGGCGATGGAGGCCGACATCTCCTCCGTCGCGGCGGCGGCGGTCTGGACGCTGGAGCCGGCCTGGGCGCTGGCGGCGGCGACGGTGGCGGCCTGCCGGGTGGCGCTGTCGGCGCGCTCCAGCATGCCGGCGGCGTTGCTGCGCACCTGATGGGCGCCGGCCCCCACCTGCTGCACCACCTCGGCCACGCGGGCCTCGAACAGGTCGGCCAGTTCGCGGATGGCGCGGTGCTTCTCGGCTTCCGCCTCCGCCTTCTGGCGCTGCTGGTCGGCGGTCAGCCGCTCCACCTCGCGGGCATTGGTCTGGAACACCTCCAGCGCGCGGGCCATGGCGCCGATCTCGTTGCGCATCCAGCCGCCCTCGACCACGCCGTCCAGCCGGCCGGCGGCGAGTTCCGTGGTGGTGCGCGAGAGTTGCTGCAACGGCCGGGTGATGGAGCGGGCGAGCAGCAGCCCGGCCGCCATCATCGCCAGCAGCAGCCCGCCCATCACCAGCGCGAAGTGGCGCCGCGCCGCGGCGGTGGCGTCGCGGGTGGCCTGGGTGGCGGCGGCGGTGGAGCGGCCGATGGCGGCCTGCGTCTCCATCACCTTGGCGGTAAGGGCGGCGAACTGGGTGTCGGTGTGGGCCATCATCGGGATGCCGATCAGGCGGTCGATGGCCGCCATCTGGTTCATCTCGTCCACCGCCTTGGCATAGGCGCCGAGCCGGGCCGACACCTCGTCCAGCATCGCGCGCTCCGCCTCGGCCAGCGGCAGGGCGCGCAGTTCGGCGATCGCGGTGCGGGCCTTGCCCAGGTTGGCGGCGATGGCGTCGCGCATGGCCTGGAGCTTCGCCTCCTCGATGCCGGACCCGGACAGGGCCAGATGGCGCGACACGTCGCTGTGGATGACGTAGGCGATGGCGACCAGCCGGTCGATGCGGCCCAGCCGTTCCGCCGCCTCGCTGTGGATGCCGTCCACGGCGCCGAGCGCCTGTTCCGACTCGCGGTCGGCCAGCACCAGGGCCGCAACAGTCAGGACGATCCCCATCAGGGGCGCCGCGAACACCCTGCCCGCCACCGACAGGCCCGACAGACGCGCAAAGACACCGCCGCTCATCCTCACTCCCCCATCAGCGTCGCCGGAACGGTCACCGCGTCACGCGGCGGCCGTCATTTGTAGATGCCGACATAGGCGACCAGGTCCTGGCCGGGCACGCGCTTCACGTAGGTGATCTTCGGCTCGATCCTGTTGCTGGCGGGGTTCAGCCAGCGGTACTCGACCCAGCCCTCGCCCTTCTCCTTGGCGACGGCCAGCACGTCCTGGACGATGAAGCGGCCGTCCGGGTCCTTGACGTTGATGACGCTCTGGCCGACGCCGGCCGGACGCGGCGGATAGACCTTCCACACCCCGGTGAAATCGATGACGTTGACGTAGATCTCGCCGTATTTGAACGGACCGTCGGCGTTGAAGACCTTCGCGGCTTCGTCCAGTCCCTGGGCGGCGATCAGGTCGGCCGCCTTCAGGGTGATGGACTTCGCGTCCTCCTGCGAAGGCTTGGCCGCCTGCGCGGCGGCGGGGGTGGACAGCGGGGCGGAAACGGCGGTCCCGGCGGCGATCAGGCCGGCCACCAGCAAACGAAACCACAGGCGCATATGCATCTTCCCCAAGGACTGGGGGCCGGCCGGCGGACGCCGGGAGGCCCGTCGATTGTTGTCCGGCCGCCTCCGCTCCCGCGTGCGGCCATTTTTCGGATCAAGCTACTAACAGAAGGTTTCATGCATTTGTCCGCCCTATTTCTCGACGGTCATATTGCATTGCAGCATAGCAATATCGCGCCGAAGCTGTCCCATTACGCAGCCATGGGAGGTATATCGTTTCATTTTAACGCCTTAGCGTAACGGACCGGCGGGCACCCGCGAAGCCGTCCCGGCCGCCGGGCGGCGATGCGGCCGATCGACGCATTGGATGTTTCCTCCCCGCAGCGCACGTTCCGCGGAATCGGCGCCGGCAACCGGCCCCGCGTGACGGTTTGCCGCCCCTTTTTTCCATCGACAGCCGCGCCGTTCGGGTGGAGCATCGAAAGTCCGATGCGGGCGCTCCGCCGGCCCCGGACCCGATGCGCCATCGCCGCACCCGTCCGCCGCCGCCCGTCGCCCGCCCCGGACATGCCTGTCTAAGCAGGATTTCCGAACTCCGCCCACAGATGGGCGGGCTCGGAAATCCTGCAAAACCATAGAGTCCGCAGGTTTTGCCCAGGCCGGGCCATCTGTGGCCCGATCTGGGCAAAACCTGCTTAGAGCCACACGCGAACGGGCCGCCACGGCGGCCGGCACCAGCGCCCCATCCCCGGCGCGGCCCGGCAGCCCGGCCCCTCCTAAAACGGCCGGAATGGCCCGAAGCTTCCACGGGAGGTGTGAATGCCGCATACGCAAATCCGGACGGCGCGCTGCGCGGCGCTGGTCGGCCCCTATCTCGCCGGCAAGACGACGCTGCTGGAAAGCATGCTGTTCGCCGCCGGGGCCGTCACCCGCAAGGGCAGCGTGCGCGACGGCAACGCCGTGGGCGACAATTCGCCGGAGGCGAAGGCCCGGTCGATGAGCACCGAGCTGAACGTCGCCTCCTTCGATTATCTGGGCGAACGCTGGTCGGTCCTGGACTGCCCCGGCTCGGTGGAGCTGGCGGGCGAGGCGCAGGCGGCGCTGATGGCCGCCGACATCGCCGTCGTGGTGGCGGAGGCGGCGCCGGAAAAGGCGGTGCTGCTGGCCCCTCTGTTCAAGGTGCTGGACGACCACCGCATCCCGCATCTGCTGTTCATCAACAAGATCGACACGCTGGGCGACCTGCGGGTGCGCGACGTCGTCGCCGCCTATCAGGAGGTCTCGGCCCGCAAGCTGGTCCTGCGCGAGGTGCCGCTGCGCGAGAACGGCCAGATCACCGGGCTGGTCGATCTGGTCAGCGAACGCGCCTGGCGCTTCAACCCGCACAAGCCGTCCGATCTGGTGGCCTTGCCCGACAGCGTTCGCGATTGGGAGGCGGAGGCGCGGCAGGCGATGCTGGAATCGGCCGCCGACTTCGACGACGCCCTGCTGGAAAAGCTGCTGGAGGACATGGCTCCCGACAGCGCGGAGCTGTACGAAACGCTGGCGCACGAGCTGGCGGACGACCTGATCGTCCCGGTCTTCTTCGGATCGGCGGAGAACGACAACGGCATCCGCCGCCTGTTGAAGGCCCTGCGCCACGATGGGCCGGAGGTCGGCGTCGCCGCCGCCCGCACCGACCTCCCGTCCGACGCGGCGGTGGCGGCCCAGGTGGTGCGGACCATGGTGGGCTCCCATGCCGGCAAGCTCAGCCTCGCCCGCATCTGGCGCGGCACCGTCACCGACGGCATGACGCTGGGCGGCGAACGGGTGTCCGGCATCTTCCAGCTGTTCGGCCGCGACCAGACCAAGGTGCCGCAGGCGGTGGCGGGCGACCTGGTGGCGCTCGGCCGGCTGGAAAAGGCGGCGACCGGCGACCGGCTGACCGAGAAGGCCAACCTCGGCCCGCCCGCCGACTGGCCGGCCGCCGCCCCGCCGGTGCATGGGCTGGCGTTGCGCGCCGAGAACCGCAACGACGAGGTCAAGCTGTCCGCCGCCCTGCAGAAGCTGCGGGAGGAGGACCCGTCCCTGACGCTCGACCAGTCGCCTGAAACCGGGGAGCTGGTTCTGTGGGGCCAGGGCGACGTGCATCTGAAGCTGGCGATGGACCGGCTGCGCAGCCGCTTCAACGTCGCGGTGAAGGGCCAGCCGCCGCAGGTTCCCTACAAGGAGACCATCCGCAAGAGCACCAGCCACCACGCCCGCTTCAAGCGCCAGACCGGCGGCCACGGCCAGTTCGCCGACATCCATGTGGAGATCCGGCCGCTGCCGCGCGGATCGGGCATCCAGTTCGAGGATGCGGTGGTCGGCGGCGCTGTGCCGCGCCAGTACATCCCGGCGGTGGAGGCCGGCGTGCGCGAGGCGTCGGTGCGCGGGCCGCTGGGCTTCCCGGTGGTGGATTTCGCGGTGAGGCTGACCGGCGGCCAGTTCCATGCCGTCGACAGTTCCGACATGGCCTTCAAGACGGTGGCGCGACAGGCGATGGTCGAAGCCCTGCCGGCCTGCGAGCCGGTGCTGCTGGAGCCGATCCTGACCGTCACCATCGCGGTGCCCAGCGCCTTCACGCCGAAGGTGCAGCGTCTGGTCAGCGGCCGGCGCGGCCAGCTGCTGGGCTTCGACGCGCGGCCGGGCTGGCCCGGCTGGGACGAGGTCAAGGCGTGCATGCCGCAGGCCGACATGCAGGACCTGATCGTGGAGCTGCGGTCGCTGACCTTCGGCGTCGGCAGCTACAGCGCGGAGTTCGAACGGCTGCAGGAGGTGGTCGGCAAGGCCGCCGACCGCGCGGTGGAGATCCGCAAGGACATGCTGGCGGCGCTGTGAAAGGCCGTCCCCGTCACCGCCGGAACATCGCGCGGGGACGGGGACGGAACCGCCCATCGGATGGTGGCCACACCGCCGTGCGCCGGAAGGTCGGATCCCAGCCCTTCGGAACCCTCAACCCTTCAGGATCAAGGCGATCATGATGCCGGCAAAGCTGAGGATGGCGACCGAACCGACGATGATGCTGGCGAGCATCTGCGCCGAGATGTAGGTGCCCGCCACCGTGCCGGCGATCCGCGCCATTCCGTCACGCCCACGCCCAGCTGCATTTGCACTGGGGTGCCCGCAGGATGGGCAAGTCGGCGCTTCCGCGGAAATCTTGTGCCCGCACGCAGCGCAGGGGACCAGAGCCATTCCGTTCCTTCCCATTCTTCGACGCAGCAGGATTGCCCTTTCCCACATAAAGCGAAGAACGGAGCATTGCAGCTTCTCTTTAGGCTAAGGACGCCGCAACCGCACCCGGCGGCATAACGGTGAAGGCGGCCCTGTTTCCGCCCGCCAAAACGAAAAGGGCCGGCACCCTTGCGGCGCCGGCCCTTCCCTTGCTCGATCGACGCTGCGGCCGATATCAGTCGCGCAGGTTGCCGCAGGCGCGCTGGATGCGCTTGCACGCCTCTTCCAGCGCTTCCGTCGAGGTCGCGTAGGAGATGCGGAAGTGCGGGGCGAGGCCGAAGGCCGACCCCTGGACGACGGCGACGCCTTCCGACTCCAGCAGGTAGGTGACGAAATCCTCGTCGGTCTCGATCACCTTGCCGTCCGGGGTCTTCTTGCCAATGGTGCCGGCGCAGGACGGATAGACGTAGAAGGCGCCTTCCGGCTTCGGGCAGCTGATGCCGGTGGCCTGGTTCAGCATCGACACCACCAGGTCACGGCGCTCGCGGAACACCTCGCCGCGCTCCTTGATGAAGTCCTGCGGGCCGTTCAGCGCCTCGACGGCGGCGGCCTGGGCGATGGAGGTCGGGTTGGAGGTCGACTGGCTCTGGATGACGCCGATGGCCTTGATGAGGTCCTTCGGGCCGCCGGCATAGCCGATGCGCCAGCCGGTCATCGCGTAGGACTTCGACACGCCGTTGACGGTCAGGGTGCGGTCGTACAGCGACGGCTCGACCTGGGCCGGGGTGACGAACTCCAGGCCGTCATACAGCAGGTGTTCGTACATGTCGTCGGTCATCACCCAGACATGCGGGTGCTTGACCAGCACGTCGGTCAGCGCCTTCATCTCGGCGCGGGTGTAGGCCGCACCCGACGGGTTCGACGGCGAGTTCAGGATCAGCCACTTGGTCTTCGGCGTGATCGCCTTCTCCAGGTCGGCGGGCTGCAGCTTGAAGCCCTGCTCGGCCGGGCAGGAAACGAAGACCGGCGTGCCTTCCGCCAGCTCCACCATGTCGGGATAGCTGACCCAGTAGGGGGCCGGGATGATGACCTCGTCACCCTGGTTCAGCGTCGCCATCAGGGCATTGTACAGCACCTGCTTGCCGCCGACGCCGACCGTGATCTGCTCCGGCGTGTATTTCAGGCCGTTCTCGCGCTCGAACTTGGCGCAGATCGCCTTCTTCAGGGCCGGCGTGCCGTCCACCGCGGTGTATTTGGTGTCACCGGACTCGATCGCCTTGATGGCGGCGGCCTTGATGTTGTCGGGGGTGTCGAAGTCCGGCTCGCCGGCGCCCAGGCCGATGACGTCGCGACCGGCCGCTTTCAGCTCGCGGGCTTTGTTGGTCACGGCGATGGTCGGCGACGGCTTGATGCGCGAGAGACGGGACGCGATAATCGACATGGCGGCGGGCCCCCTCAGGGCTATGGTGACGGTGTGGCGGAGACGTCGTTGAGACGCCTGCCCCTCCGGGTGGAAGGCGCGAGGCGGGACCTTACTTCCGCTCCACCCCGGTTGCAAGGCCGGTCGGCCCGCGCGAACCGCCCGCTTCCTAGGTTTTTCCGCCCTGTGGCCGCGCCGTACCGGCGGGTGGCCGCGCGCCGGTCCGCGGGTATTCCCGGCGCCCTTTGGATGGAAGCCTCGGCAGCGCCAAATCCCGCGATCATCGGGCGCAGCATTATTTCTTACAGCACAAATGAACGCCATGACGGCGCAAATCCGTCATGCCCGCTTCACTTGACAGCCTGGGATTTGCGGTGTGTAAGGTCTCGGCCGGGGGACTTAATTCTAAGGAAGGGATGAGAATCGTGTTTTCCCGTATCGTGCTTGCGGCGTCCGCCGCGCTGATGCTGACCGGCGGCGCCGCCTTCGCTCAGGACGTGATCCAGACCCGCAAGGCCGGGTTCGAGGACTACAAGAAGGCGATGGGCGAGATCAAGGACGCGGTGGGCAAGGGCGATCTGGCCGCCGTCGGTCCGGTGGCCGACCGCGTCGACGCCTTCGCCGCCAAGATCCCTGGCCTGTTCCCGCCCGGCTCCGACAAGGGCAAGACGGCGGCCAAGGAAGTGATCTGGGCGAACTTCCCGGACTTCACCGCCAAGGCGCAGGACCTGCAGGCTTCCGCCAAGGCGCTGAAGGTCGCCGCCGCCTCCGGCGACAAGGCCGCCACGGGCAAGGCGTTCGGCGCCATGGCCGACAGCTGCAAGGCCTGCCACCAGCGCTACCGCTCCGAATAAACGGCGGACCGGAAGAAAAGGCCCTTCCCCACCGGCGTGGGGAAGGGCCTTTTTTCTTACCAGGACCTCATACGCATCCTTACTTGAACACGGGTTGCGGCGTGGCCGGCGTGCTGGCCGGCAGCAGCGGGTATTCGACGCGCGGCTGCTGGCCGGTCAGCGTCGTCAGGAAGGCGGTGATCTTGTCGATCTCCTGATCCGACAGGGTGGCGCCGAGCTGGCTCGACCCCATCACCGCCACCGCCTGGCGCAGGTCCCACACCTTGCCGGAATGGAAATAAGGGGCGGTCAGCGTGACGTTGCGCAGGGTGGGGGCGCGGAACACATACTCGTCGTCGGCGGTCTTGGTGACGGCGAAGCGGCCCTTGTCGCCCGGCGGCAGGATCTCCGCCCCCGGCTTGGTCACGACGCCGAAGGGGAAGTAATCGTGGCCGCCGACATTGACGCCGTTGTGGCAGCCGGCGCAGCCCTTGTCGATGAACAGCTCCAGCCCGGCCTTCTGCGTGTCGGTCAGCGCGTCGGCCTTGCCCTCCAGATACTGGTCGAAGGGGGCGGCGGGGGTGGTCAGCGTCGCTTCGAACGCCTCGATCGCCATGGCGACATTGTCGAAGGTGACCGGGTCCTTCTCGTTCGGGAAGGCGTCGGCGAACTTGGCCTTGTAGGCGGGGATGCTGTTCAGCACGGCCAGCACGCGGTCGGGCGTGCTGTTCATCTCCACGCCGGCCTGGATCGGCCCCTTCGCCTGGGCCTTCAGGTCCTCCGCCCGGCCGTCCCAGAACTGGGCGACGTTCAGCACGGCGTTCAGCACGGTAGGGGCGTTGCGCGGCCCCTTCTGCCAGCCATGGCCGACCGAGGTCTCAAGCCCGTCGACGCCGCCGAGGCCCAGATTGTGGCAGCTGTTGCACGAGAAGATGCCGCTGGCCGACAGGCGCGGATCGAAGAACAGCGCCTTGCCCAGTTCGATCTTCTCGCGCGTGACCGCGTTGTTGCGAATGGCCGGCAGGGTGGCGGGCAGCGGCTTGAACAGTTCGCGCGCACGGCCCATCAGGGCGTCGCCCGCTGCGGGCGGATCGGCGGCGGGCGCCGTGCCGGCGGTCGCGGCAAGAATGCCCAGGGCGGCGGCGGTACCGATCAGCAGGCCCTTCAGCGCTGCGGTCGGGCGATGTCCGGATTGTGCATGCATGGCTGGCTGTCCCCCGGCACGGCCGACATCCTCCACAACCCCTGGCTTCAATCAGGCAAAGGTCGATCGATCCCGGAAGTCGGGCCGGCATCATTGGTTCGTTGAGGTTTGGCTTGGTTGGGCTTGGCTCGGATCAATCTGGAGTCATTCTAGACAAGCAGAGGACCGGCCATAGACGACGCATTGTCGCACACAACCAATGGCATATGTCCGCACCGGGGGAGAAAGCGGAATCAGCCGGCGGCCCGCAGCACCAGGAAGACCAGCCCGGCCGACGCGGCCAGGATCGCCAGCGCCAGCGCCGCAGGCGCCCGCCGCGGCTCCGCCGTCGCGACGCGGCCGGGCAGGCTCTTGCGGCCGGTCACCATCGGCCGGATCAGATTGTCCTTCTTGACCAGCAGATAGAAGAACACGGCCGCCACATGCAGGCCGATCAGCACGAAGATGCCATTGGCCAGCAGGCGGTGCACCGAACTCAGCGTCGCCACCGTGGCGCCGGAGGCCATCGATACCAGCGGCCCGTCGACCAGGATGTCGTCGCTGGTGAACAGGCCGCTCGACGCCTGGACCAGCAGGACCAGCAGCAGCGCCACCACCATCAGCGCGCCCAGCGGGTTGTGGCCCAGGGTGAAGGCGGCTTCCCCGCCCGCCCGCGACCGCTTCAGATAGTCCAGGATGGCGCGCGGCCCCTTCACGAATTGGGCGAAACGCGCGGTCTGGCTGCCCACCACGCCCCAGGCCAGCCGGAACAGCACGAGAATCAGGACTGTTTCCCCGGCCAACATATGAACGGAAAGCATACCAAGCTCTGCCGACAGAATCGCGACAGCCACCGCAGCGACCAGCACCCAATGAAACAGCCGGGTCGGCAGGTCCCAGACCCGAACCTCGCGCCCATGTTTCTCCCGAGTCGCGGTATGACCACTTGCCATCGCTCGATCCTCGCAGTGTTCGGCCGTATTTCCGGCGCTCGTCATCTGCGGCAAAGGGACGGATTCTTTATCCTGATCCTGAAAACGCCGCGGTTCCGTGGTGGCATCGGTCGGATGGGCTGTCAACAGGCTTGAAGCGCCGCCCGGCCGACGGATATGAGAATGCGACGCATCAGCCGGCCTGCCGGCGCAAAGACAGCCGTAACTCCCCTTCACTTCCGGTTACAAGGACTCAAAGGCCATGCCCGACAAACAGCTCCTCCACCTCGTGTTCGGCGGCGAACTCGTGCGTCCGGACTCGGACCAGTTCGTCGATCCGTCGAAGCTGCACATCGTCGGCATCTTCCCGAGCTACGAGGACGCCTACAAGGCATGGCGCGGCGCCACCGGCCAGACCATCGACGACGCCCACACCCGCTACTACATCGTCCACCTGCACCGCTTCCTCGATCCGGCGGCGGACGACCACAAGCACTGAGGCGTTCGGACCGCTGCGCGGCGGGTGAGCCCCTGGTTCGGGGAACCGCCCGCCGCACGGCGGCGTTGACCGGTCGATGACCGTCTATTTCACCAGCGACACCCATTTCGGCCATGGCGGCGCCCGCGGGCGCTTCCGCCGTCCCTTCGACTCCACGGCCGAGATGGACGCGGCGATGGAGGCGAACTGGAACGCCACCGTCGGCCCCGGCGACGAGGTCTGGCACCTCGGCGACTTCGCCCTGCACATGAAGCCGGACGCCATGGCGGACCTGCTCGGCCGGCTGAACGGCACCAAGCATCTGATCGCCGGCAACAATGACGGCCCGGCCACGCTGGCGCTGCCCGGCTGGGCCAGCGTGCGGCATTATGCAGAGCTGACGCTGGACGGCGTCGATCTGGTGATGTGCCATTACGCCTTCCGCACCTGGAACGGCATGCACCGCAAGGCGCTGAACCTGCACGGCCACAGCCATGGCCAGCTGAAGCCGCAGCCCCGGCAGATCGACGTCGGCGTCGATGTCTGGAATTTCCGCCCCGTCACCCTGGCCGAACTGACCGTCCCGCGCCAGCGGCGCAGGAAGGCGCCCGAAGGCGAAGCGCTGCTCTGATCACGCGGTCTGGCGCAGCCGCTCCGTCAGCAGGCCGCAGGCGGCGTCCGCCGGCACCGGGCGGCCGGTCAGCCAGCCCTGGACCTGGGTGCAGTTGTGGTGGCGCAGGAAATTGGCCTGCTCGGTCTTCTCCACCCCTTCGGCGACCACATGCAGGCCCAACATGTCGGCCATGGCGATGATGGTGGACACGATGCCGGCATCCTCGCGCTCGTTCGGCACGCCGTTGATGAAGGAGCGGTCGATCTTCAGCGTGGTGATCGGCAGCCGCTTCAGATAGCTCAAGCTGGAATGGCCGGTGCCGAAATCGTCCACCGCCACCCGGATGCCCATGGCCTTCAGCGCCGCCAGAACGCCCAGCGCATGGTCGAGATCCTGCATCACCGCACCCTCGGTGATCTCCAGTTCGATCAGGCCGGGGGGCAGGCGATGGCGGTCGATGATGCGGCGGAAATCCTCGGCGCTGCGGTTGCGCAGATGCTTGGGCGAGATGTTGACGGCGACCGGCACCGGCTCCATCCCCAGATCCAGCCATTCGCGCATCTGCCGGCAGGCCTCATCCAGCACCCAGTCGCCGAGCGGCACGATGAAGCCGGTCTCCTCCGCGACGGGAATGAACTCGCCGGGCGGGATCATCATCCCCGGCTCCTGCCCCTGCCCCGGCTTCTCCCAGCGCAGCAGCGCCTCGAACCCTTCCAGGGAGAAGTCGATCAGCGACACCTTGGGCTGGTAATGCAGGCGGAACTGCTTCAGCGCCAGCGCCGCGCGCAGGTCGCCGTCCAGCGCCAGCTGGCGCCGCGCCTGCTCGGCCAGCTCGGGACGGAAGAAGGCATGGCGGCGCCCGCCCATCCGCTTGGCGGCATAGAGCGCCGTCTCGGCGGCGCGCAGCAGCGCCTGCGGGTCCATGACGTCCCCGACTACATCCCCGGCCGCGTCCCAGCCCGCCACCCCCGCCAGATCATCGGGGTAGACGGCGATGCCCACCGCCGGGCGGACATAATGCTCGCAGCCCGGCAGGGTGACCGGGGCGTCGAAGGAATCGAGGATGCGTCCGGCGACGGCCGCCGCCTCCTCCGCCCCGCCGATCTCCTCCAGGATCACGGCGAAGTCGTCGGTGCCGATGCGGCCGACCGGATCGCCCGGACGGACGGCGGCGGCGATCCGCCGCGCCACCTCCTGCAGCAGGGCGTCGCCGGCCTGATGGCCCAGCGTGTCGGTGATGAGCTTGAAGCGCGACAGGTCCAGGCACAGCACGGCGAAGGGGCGGCGGTCGCCTCGGCTGCGCTCCACCGCCGTTTCCAGCAGCGATTCGATCATCGCCCGGTTGGGCAGGCCAGTCAGCCGGTCGCGGGTGGCCAGCCGCATCAGTTCGCGTTCGTGGCGCAGCCGGTCGGTCACGTCGGCCAGCGCGCAGACGAAGCCGCGCCGCCCCCGCACCACCAGCGGCGAGACGCTGAGCGAGGCGTCGATGCGCCGGCCGCTTCCGGAATGCTCGATCCCCAGCGCCTGCTCCCGCATCGGCGCCGCCGTCTCCGCGTCGCCAATAGGTTTGGCGGCCATGACGGCCAGCAGCGACTCGATCCGCGCACGGTCGGGGGCGGCGAACAGGCTGGACAGCGGACGGCCGCGCAGTTCCCCGGCGGGAACGCCGAGCAGGGCGACCGCGGCGGGGTTGTGCTCCTCGATCCGGCCGCGGGAATCGACCAGCAGGATCGCCTCGCTGACATTGTTCATGATGCCGGCCAGCCGCTCGTCCCGTTCGATCAGGGCGATGGCGGCGCGGCGGAAGAACTCCATGGCGCGGGCCATCGCGCCGAATTCGTCGCGGCGCTCGCAGCCGGGAATGTCGATGTCGGTCCGCCCCTCCGTCAGCAGGCGCATGCGGTCGGACAGCATTTCCAGCGGGCCGACGACATGCTGCGACAGGAACAGCGATCCGGGCCAGCTCAGCACCAGCAGCACGGCCAGGAACAGCAGGAAGCCCGACGCCTCCACCAGGAAGGCGCGGTCGAGATCGCCGACGTCGCCGGCGGCGGCGATGGCCCAGCCCCAGGGTTCGAACCGGCCTTCGGCGGTCACCGAGCGGTCCATCGGCGGCCAGCCGGACGGGACGACGCCGTCGGTGAAGATCGTGAGATGGAAAGGCTTGGCCGCCAGCGCCCGCAGGGCCGTCCGCGCCCGGTCGCGCGCCTCCTCGGCCGAGATGGCGCCCGCCGCCGCCGACCGGTCCAGGTCGCGCAGAAGCCCGCCGGCCGATTCCACCAGCGCGGCCGCGACCTGTCCCCGTTCGGCGATCATGCCCTGGCGCAGCAGATAGAGCGCCGGGATCGCCGCCATCAGGCAGCCAATCAGGCCGATCCAGGTCAGCCAGCGAATCTTGCGGCGCAGCGTCATCGGGCCTGGCGTCGCTCTCTTGTCCGTTGGGGTGACGGACGGTTGGTCGTTTGCGGAAATTGGCGGCTTCGTTTCAATCGTGCAATGTAATTTTTCTTCGCATGCGCAACAGACGGCTGTCCAACCGATACGAAGGTTGCACGCTGCGACGCTTTGCCCCACAGGCAGCATTCTTGCCGAATTCGGGCAGCGATGTTTCAAGCGGATCCGCCCGGTTGCACCCGGCCGCGCCCGGCCGCCGAAACGGCAAGGGCGGCCGGGCAACGGTGATCGACATTGGCAGTCAGAGCCTTGCCGTCCGATCCTTGGCTCACCCCTGGCTGGGATAGAGCCGCTGGAAGCCTTCGGTGACGCGGGCGATCACCGCCGGATCGCGGTCCCGCCAATAGCGGGGATCGCGCATCAGGGTGCGCAGTTCCGCCTCGCCGTCGCCGCCGGCGGGGCGGGATCCCGCCATCGACAGCGCGGACGGCTCGCTGCCGGTCATCATCGCATAGAGCGCCATGACACCTTCGTAGGAGGTCGCCAGCCCTTCGACGGCGGCCGGCGGCAGGGTCTTGCCGGCCCAGGCCAGCAGCTGCCGCGACACCTCGCGCCAGCGCTCCTCGCCGCCGAAGCGGGCGACCAGCCGTTCGACCTCGCGTTCGGCCTGGAATTCGGCGGCGACGCTCTGGATCAGCGGGACCATCCGCTCGGCGGCGAGATCATACAGCAGCTGTGCCTGCGCCGGGGTGTAGCCGGCCTCGAACAGGCGGCCGTTGATCTCCGGGTCCGGCTGGAACAGGCCATGGTCGCAGGCGATGCAATAGCCCTCCGCCGACTCGGGCGCGCCCAGCAGACGGCGAATCTGCGCCGGGTCGAGGCTGGCCGGGTCGAAAGCAGCCGGCTCGGGAGGTACCGCCGCCTCGGCCGGCTGCGCCGGAGGCTGCTGGGACAGGCGGCGCTCAAGCTCCAGGTAGGATTTCAGCAGCGCCTCGACGCGCAGCTCGCCGGTCTTGGGATCCCTGAACTTCTCGGGGATCGGCAGCGGCGGGACCGCAGCGGTGGGGGCGGCGGACTCGGTCAGCAGAGTGTCGGCCATCATCAACTCCTGCAGGAAATGGGAAAAGGGAGCGGACAGGCCGCCGGTCAGCCCGCCCGCCCGCGCGCGACCAGCGCGAGGATGGTGGCGACCAGCTGGCGCTGTCCTTCGAGGTGGCGTAGCGCCGCCTCCGGCGCGTCGGGCCCCAGCGCGCGGTCGAGCGTCATCGCCCGCAGCACCGCCAGCACCCGCGCGCCGTCGCCCCCGGCGAAGCAGCGGGCGAAGCTGGGCGCCGGATCGGTCTCGGCCGCGGCGGGGACCGGACCGGCGGGGGACGGCGCCTCCAGCCAGTCCCAGCCGGCCCGTTCCTTCATCGGACGCTCAGCCATTGGGCACCCCAGCATCGGAGATGGAGGCGGGAACGGGGGCGGGGGTTGCATCGGGAGCAGGCCCGGTCTCCGCCCGCATCAGCTTGGCCGGCACGCCGAAGGCTTCGCCCAGCCAGCGGGCGGTCGCCGCAGCGTCCACTGCGGCCTCCGCCTCCGGCCCCAGCGCCTTGACGCTGTCCAGCCAGCGCAGCGCCGCCTGGACGTCGCGCTGCGCCTGCGCCTGGGCCAGCGGGGAGCGGTGCTGCAACTCCACCAGCCGGCCATCGACGGTGATGTCGGGGATCTCGCCGCGCCGGCGCAGGATCGCCACCGCCCGCAGCAGGAGCGGGTCATCAGCTCCGCCTGCAGCCGGCCATAGGTGGCGCCGAGCAGCCGCGCCATCTCGACCGAGCGTTCCAGCACCTCGGTGGCGGTCATGCGCGCCGACTCCACCGGACCCAGCCGGTCGGCCAGCAATGCGTGGCGGATGCGCCCGCGCAGATCGTCCAGCACCAGCTGCGACACGTCGAACCGGCCGGGATTGGCCAGCGGCGTCAGCCCGGCCGACCCCACCGCCTTGGGGATGATGGTGCCGGGCACCAGCCGGATGGTGGCGGGGTTCAGCACCCCGTCATCCTCCGCCTGCCAGATGCCGGTGACGGCGATGGAGGCGTTCTTCAGCACCAGCTCCACCACCTTGTTGGCGGTCTTGATGTCGGGCAGCGCCTTCATCACCGGCGACCGGCCATAGGTCTCGCCCGGCGCCTTCAGCCAGCGGAAATTGACGAAGGGAGACTGGGCGAAGCGCCCCTGCGCCAGCCAGGACGGCTCGGCCAGCCCGCTGTCCAGCACCACCGCCCAGCGATAGGCGACCCCGTCGGGCAGCACCGCCTCGACCAGGGGGAAGCGGCTGTCGGGTTCCTCGGCCGCTCGGCGGCGCAGGTCCTCGGGCAGCTCAGCAGCGGGAAAACGCTGGAGGATCTGCGCCAGCGTCGCCTCGCTGCGGCGGAAGGTGGCGTCCAGCCGGCCGTCCGGCCCCTCCTCCAGCACCGCTTCGGCCAGCGGCACCGCAGTGAAGCGCAGGCTGGACGGGGCGCCGGGGGCCGCCTCCTCCATCAAGAGGCTGGCGGTGCCGACGGTGACGAGGTCGAGGAAGGCCTGATGCACCTCCACCGCGAAGTTGGAACGGTCGAAATGCGCCTGGACGATCCCGGCGGCGCGGTCGAGCAGCGGGGCGATGCGGTCGCGCTCCGCCCCCGTCAGCGCCGGACCGGGCTGGAAGCCGAACCAGCGCGACCAGGGCGGCGTCAGCTCCGACAGCAGGCTGGCGGCCAACTGTTCCACCGCATCGGGGGCGGTGCCGTCGAACAGGCGGTCGACGCGGCGCTCGCCAGGCGTGCCGTCGCCGCGGAAGGGCCGGCCGTTGGGCAGCGCATGGTCGTAGCAATCCTGCCAGTGGCTTTCCCACACGGCCCGGCGTTCGCGGGCGGTGCGGTAGCGCTCCAGCAGGGCTTCCGGCTCCGACAGGTCCTTCGTCCTGCCTGCCGTCCTGCCTGCGGCGGGTTTCACGGCTGCGGATGCGGGCATGCGCGGTCTCCTCCGGTCAGGTGGCGGTGCAGTTGCCAGGGGGTCAGCACCCACGGCGCGCGCAGGCCGATCAGGCGCTTGACCGCCTCGACGCAGGTGAAGGGTCCCCAGGGGGCGGGGCCGGCGGGACGGCGCAGCGGGGCGGGGTCCACCGTCAGCCCCTGGGCGCGGTACCAGCCCGGCAGGTCGAAGTCGGCCGGCAGGTCCAGCACCGCCACGTCGGTGAAGCCGGCCAGCGGATCGACCGCCACCCAGCGCCGCCCGTCGTTCAGCAGGGCCAGGCAGTGGCGGAATCCCGGCTTCAGCAGCCGCAGCCACCACAGCGGCGCCTCCCCGCGATAGACCACCCAGGCGGTCGGGGCCGCCGTCATCGCGCGATGCCCTTCTCGCGCAGGGCCGGGGCGATGACGGCGAAGGCCTCCTGCCACAGGGAATGGGCGCGCTGTTCGCGGAAGCGGTCGGGCTCCGGCGCGCTCTGGCGGCGACCGTAATGGACCAGCACATGCAGGTGGTCGCGCAGCAGCTTGCGGGTCCGGTACAGCCGGTCGACCACGCGCAGCACGTCCTGCGGCTCGCAGGGCCGCTCGACCAGCCCGCGCCCGGCGACGACCCGCGCGCCGGCCGCCTTGGCGTCCTGCGCCTGCACCGCCCAGAACCACGCCTCCTCCGCCCCGGCGAAGGGCTCGCCATCGGCGCGGTAAGGCTCCGCACTCAGTGGGACGGCGCGGGACAGGCGGGCGGCAGGCAAAGCGGGGGCGGCCGGACTCAGCATGCTGGTCTCCTTGCGGCTTCGGATTTTTGAAAAGGGAGGCGCCGGTTCCGGGTTGCGGCCGCGCCGTCCGTTTGCGTTATGTTCCGGCCGATAGGCGCGGTCAACATGTTTATGAAAAAGTTCCTAGGGACGCTGTCGCCGGTTTATGAGATTATCGTCCCATGCTGAAACATACGGACATCTGGCGGGCCATCGACCGCCTCGCGGCACAGCACGGGCTCTCCGCCTCCGGGCTGGCGCGGCGCGCCGGACTGGACCCGACAACCTTCAACAAGAGCAAGCGCACGACCAGCGACGGCAAGCTGCGCTGGCCGTCGACGGAAAGCATCTCCAAGGTGCTGGACGCCACCGGCGCGTCGCTGTCGGAATTCGTGTCGCTGGTCGGCGACGGGGCCGGCACCACCCCGCTGCAGCGGGTTCCGGTGATCGGCTATGCCCAGGCCGGATCAGCCGGCTATTTCGACGACGCCGGCTTCCCCGCCGGCAGCGGCTGGGACGAGCTTCTGTTCCCCAGCCTGGGCGATCCGCACGCCTATGCGCTTGAGATTTCCGGCGACAGCATGGAGCCGGTCTATCGCGACGGCGACACCATCATCGTGTCGCCCGCGGCACAAATCCGCCGCAACGACCGCGTCGTCGTCCGCACCAAGGGCGGCGAGGTGATGGCCAAGCAACTGATCCGCGAGACGGCGACCAAGATCGAACTTCTGTCGATCAACCGCGCCCACCCCGACCGCAGCATCCCGCTGGCGGACGTCGCCTGGATGGCGCGGATCATCTGGGCGAGCCAGTGAGGTAAGGTCTCGCGTCGGGCCCCCTCCCCATCCCTCCCCTCTTCGAGGGAGAGGGGGCAGGAGCTTTGTAGACGGTCGGCGGAGTTCCCTCTCCCGCGATCGGACCGGCCTTTGGCCGGCCGAGGGCGGGGAGGGTTAGGGAGGGGGCAAATGCCTCGCGCACGCCCAACCCTTCCTAGGAAAATTTCCCTTTACCGTCCACCCCCGCAGGCGCTACCGTCCATCCCATGGATCGCGCCGCCCGCCTGGACAGCCTTCACCGCACCCATGACGCCCGCCCGCCGAAGCCCGAGCTGCGCACCGCCCTGCTCGGCGGCCATATCCGCGCCAACGCCGTCAAACGTGCCGCAACGCTCCGCCTGCACGGCGACCTCGCGGCCGAGGCGCGCCTCGCCACTGCCCGGCGCCGCAGCGCGCTGACCGCCGCGGCCTGCCGGACCGACGCGTGGCTGGCCCGTCTGGCCGCCACGCTGGCCCATCATCGCCGGGCGGCGGTGGCCCTGCTCGATCAGCGGAACGCGTATTCCCAATAGAGCGCCCGCGCCCGCTGGAAGATTGGCCCCGCCGCAAGGCTGCGATCCTCCACCTTGATGACCGGCACGCACTTGGCGTGGTTGCCGGTGGAGAAGACCTCGTCGGCCTCCAGCACATCCCGAGGCGTCAGCGTGCATTCCTCCACCGTCACGCCGTCGTTGCGCAGCAGGGCGATGATGCGCTGGCGGGTGATGCCGTTCAGGAAGCAGCCGTTCGGCACCGGCGTGCGCACCACGCCGTCCTTGGCGATGAAGATGTTGGAGGTGGCGAACTCCGCCACATTGCCGATGGCGTCCAGCATGATGGCGTTCTGGAAGCCGCGCTTGCGCGCCTCGGTCAGCGCCAGCCCGGCGTTGGGATAGAGGCAGGCGGCCTTGGCCTCGGTCGGGGCCATGGTCGGAATCGGGCGGCGGCGGGTGGAGATGCAGGCGGCGAAGCCGGTCGGCTGCGGCAGCGGGTCCTCGTAGATCGACAGGACGAAGCGCGTGCTCTCCGGCGCCGGGGCGACGAAGCCGTCGTCGGCGTAGAACATCGGGCGGATGTACAGCTCCGCCTCCTTGGGGAAGCGGCGGATGCCGTCCCAGCACAGCTCCTCGATCTCGCCGGCGGTGACCATCGGCTCCAGACCCAGCACTTGGGCCGAGCGGATGGCGCGGGCGCAATGCAGGTCCAGGTCGGGGGCCACGCCCTGGAAGGCGCGCGCGCCGTCGAAGACCGTCGAAGAGAGCCACAGCGTGTGGGACAGCGGTCCGACGATCGGAGGATTGCCCTCCACCCATTCGCCCTGGATCCAGCTCCACGCCTGGCCTGCCATGCCGCCCATGATTGGTCCTTCCCTTGGATAGAAATGTGTTCTTCCGCTGGGCGGCGCCGGTTCGCGCCGTCCATTGGTGGTTGGTCGTCGTTGGTGATCTCCCGAAGAGCATACCCCCTCGCCGCCGCCGGTCAACCGGTCCGCACGCAATCGTCCCGTGCGAGGGAGCGGATTGCGGGTTCGGCCGTTGATAGGGGAGAGCTGCCAACCGACAGAGAGGGGAGTCACCCAATGCCGATCACCTATCCCGGCCTCAGCGCCGCTCCGCCGAACCCCTTCCCCGGCCCGCACGAGGATGTGCCCGTCGTCGACCTGCCGGGCACCGACAACCCCGACCTGCCCGACCCCGGCGGCCCCGGCACGACCGACAGCCCGGTTCCGGGCAACGACCTGCCGCCGTCGCGCCCGACCGACCCGGACTTCGTCTAAGGCCCCTAAACGAAAAAGGCGCCCCCGGAGGGGCGCCTTTTCCTTGTCGTGAACGCTTTTGGTCAGCGGCGCGCGACCATCAGCTTCTTGATCTCGGCGATGGCCTTTGCGGGGTTCAGACCCTTCGGGCACGCCTTGGTGCAGTTCATGATGGTGTGGCAGCGATAGAGGCGGAACGGATCCTCGAGGTTGTCGAGGCGCTCGCCCGTCATCTCGTCGCGGCTGTCGGCGATCCAGCGATAGGCCTGGAGCAGGATCGACGGGCCGAGATAGCGGTCGCCGTTCCACCAGTAGCTGGGGCAGGAGGTCGAGCAGCAGAAGCACAGGATGCACTCGTAGAGGCCGTCCAGCTTGGCGCGATCCTCCGGCGACTGCAGCCGCTCGCGGCTCGGGGCCGGGGACTGCGACTGCAGCCACGGCTTGATCGAGGCGAGCTGGGCATAGATGTGCTTCAGGTCGGGGACCAGATCCTTCACCACCGGCATGTGCGGCAGCGGGTAGATCTTGACGTCGCCCGGCACGTCCTCGATCGCCTTCAGGCAGGCCAGCGTGTTCGTGCCGTCGATGTTCATCGCGCACGACCCGCAGATGCCCTCGCGGCAGGAGCGCCGGAAGGTCAGCGTGCTGTCGACCTGGTTCTTGATGTAGATGATCGCGTCCAGGATCATCGGCCCGAACTTGTCGAGGTCGACAACATAGCTGTCGACGCGCGGGTTCTGGCCGTCGTCCGGGTTCCAGCGGTAGATCTTGAAGGTCTTGGCCCGCTTGGCACCGTTCGCGACGTTGACGGTCTTGCCGACACCGACCTTGGAGTTGGCTGGCAGGTTGAATTCAACCATGGCTGATTTCCTTTATCCGGCGGGCCTTAGTACACGCGGGCCTTGGGCGGGAAGACCTCGACCTCGTCGGTCAGGGTGTACATGTGGACCGGGCGGTAATCGATCTTCGTCTCGCCATTGTCCGCGACCCAGATGACGGTGTGCTTCATCCAGCCTTCGTCGTCGCGGTTCGGGTAGTCTTCACGGGCATGCGCGCCGCGGCTTTCCGGACGGTTCTGGGCGGAGTGCAGGGTGGCGACCGCCTGGCCCAGCAGGTTGTCCAGCTCCAGCGCCTCGACCAGATCGGAATTCCAGACCAGCGAGCGGTCGGAGATGGCGATCTCGCCCTTCTTGGCATAGACCGCGTCGATCTTCTTGACGCCCTCGTCCAGGACCTCGCCGGTGCGGAAGACGGCGCAGTTGTTCTGCATCGTCCGCTGCATCTCCAGCCGCAGGTCGGCCGACTTGATCGAGCCCTTGGCGTTGCGGATGCGGTCGAACCGCTCCAGCGCCTTGTCGCAAGCATCCGGCTTGACCGACGGAGCCTTGCCCGGCTTGACGATCTCGGCGGCGCGGATGGCAGCGGCACGGCCGAACACCACGAGGTCGAGCAGCGAGTTGGAGCCCAGGCGGTTGGCGCCGTGCACCGACACGCAGGCGGCCTCGCCGATCGCCATCAGGCCCGGGACCACCTGGTCCGGGTTCTCAGGCGTGGGCGACAGAACCTCGCAGTGAACGTTGGTCGGGATGCCGCCCATGTTGTAGTGGACGGTCGGCAGGACCGGGATCGGCTCCTTGGTCACGTCCACGCCGGCGAAGATCTTGGCCGTCTCGGCGATGCCGGGCAGGCGCTGGTGGATGATCTCCGGCGGCAGGTGCTCCAGGTGCAGGTGGATGTGGTCCTTGTGCTCACCCACGCCGCGGCCTTCGCGGATCTCGATGGTCATCGAGCGGGACACGACGTCGCGCGACGCCAGATCCTTGGCCGACGGGGCATAGCGCTCCATGAAGCGCTCGCCGTTGGAGTTGGTCAGATAGCCGCCCTCGCCGCGCACGCCCTCGGTGATGAGGCAGCCGGAGCCGTAGATGCCGGTCGGGTGGAACTGCACGAACTCCATGTCCTGCAGGGGCAGGCCGGCGCGCAGGATCATGCCGCCGCCGTCGCCGGTGCAGGTGTGGGCCGAAGTCGCCGAGAAATAGGCGCGGCCGTAGCCGCCGGTCGCCAGCACCACCAGCTGGCCGCGGAAGCGGTGCAGCGTGCCGTCGTCCAGGTTCCAGGCCAGCACGCCCTTGCAGACGCCGTCCTCCATGATGAGGTCGAGCGCGAAGTATTCGACGAAGAACTCCGCCTCGTGCTTCAGCGACTGCTGGTAGAGGGTGTGCAGGATGGCGTGGCCGGTGCGGTCGGCGGCGGCGCAGGTCCGGTAGGCCTGGGTCTTGCCGTACTGCGCGGTCATGCCGCCGAAGGCGCGCTGGTAGATCTTGCCTTCCGGCGTGCGCGAGAAGGGCACGCCGTAATGCTCAAGCTCGATGATCGCCGGGATGGCCTCGCGGCACATGTACTCGATGGCGTCCTGGTCACCCAGCCAGTCCGACCCCTTCACGGTGTCGTACATGTGGTAGCGCCAGTCGTCCTCGCCCATGTTGCCGAGAGCGGCGGAGATGCCGCCCTGCGCCGCCACGGTGTGGCTGCGGGTCGGGAACACCTTGGTGATGCAGGCGGTCTTCAGGCCCTTTTCGGCCATGCCGAAGGTGGCGCGCAGACCGGCGCCGCCGGCGCCGACGACGACGACGTCATAGGTATGGTCGATGATGTTGTAGGCGGTCGCCATGGTCGTCAGGCTCCGATGAAGATCTTCACGACGGCCAGCACGCAGGCGGCCGCCAGGGCGAAGGACAGGAACTTGACGCCGATGATCAGCGCCATCTTCTGCCATTCGACATGCACGTAGTCCTCGATGACCACCTGCAGCCCGGACTGGGCGTGGTGGAAGGTGACCACGGCGGTGAGGATCATCATGACGGCCGAGAAGGGCGACTTCATCCACGCGATGAACGCGGCATGGTCGGCACCCAGATGGCCGATGACCCCGAAGACGAACCACACGGTCAGCGGGACCAGGGCGATCGCCGTCAGGCGCTGCGACCACCAGTGCTCGGTGCCATGCTTGGCGGAACCCAGACCGCGCGCGATCTGCAGCGGCGAACGGAGGGTCTTGCTATTGGACGCCATGTCTTATCTCCTCACCACGCGGCCAGGCCGACGATCCAGGTCAGCACGGTCAGCACCGCCGTCGCGCCGAGGACCACCTTGTTGTTGCGGTCGGCGTCGGTCAGTTCGAACGACTTGCCGGCGTCCCAGACCAGATGGCGGATGCCGTTGCACAGGTGGTAGTACAGCGCCGCCGTCCAGCCGAACATCAGCAGCAGGCCGAAGAAGGAGCCGATGAAGCCCTGCGCGCGCGCGAACGCCTCCGGACCGGCGGCGGCGGCGACCAGCCACCAGACCAGCAGAAGCGTGCCCACAGCCAGCCCGACGCCCGTGATGCGGTGCGTGATGGACATGACTGCGGTCAACGGGAGTTTGTAGACTTGAAGGTGCGGGGAGAGCGGCCGACCGCTGCCGTTTGCCATTGCGTCGTCCTCTGTTCGCGGCCGGGCGCGGCGCAACATGACGATTGCCGCGGCGGCTTGGTGGTGCGTGCCCTTATTAAGACGGCTGTCCGTCCTATTGGTTGGCGCAATGAATTACGCTCACGCAGCATCCGAGTCAACGGCGGGGGGTGGCCGAAAGTGCTGGTGTGACGATTTTGGCGCAGCGCGGGAAGTGGCTGAAAAGAAACGGCCTTCCGGTCCTGTGGTAATACCAGCGAATGGAGCCAGTCGGAGGCTGTCGCGCTTGGCTCCCCGCTACTTGTCGAAGCGGCGCACGTTCTCGACCATCATCGAGTACATCTGCGTAATCAGTTCCGCCGGACGAAGACGGCCGAACGGAATGTTGTCCTTGGCCCATTCGACCAGCCCCGGCGGCGGCTTCACCGGCGCCACCTCGTACCCCGCCTTCTTCAGCGCCGCGGTCACCGCGCGGGCCTGCTTGGCATAATCCTCGTTGAAGAAGGACTTGTCGGCGTCCTTGATCGCCTTGGCGATGATGTCCTCGATGGGGGCGGGCATGCCGATGCGCGGGCCGGGGCTGTTGGCGGAAGTGCCGACACCCTGTCACAGACGGCGGGGATGGCGCAATCCGGTCGCACCGTCCCCGGCGGTCCCCGGATCGGGCGGGCACGGCATCAGGCGGGCACCTCGCCCGCCTGCATCCGGGCGAGAATGTCCTGGTGGTCGCGCAGGGCATGGCGGAAGGGCGAGCGCATATGGTCCGACATCCGCTCCATCGCCTTGGCATGCAGTCGTTCCGGATCCCCCAGCAGGGCGGCCAGCGCCTGGATTTCCGCCATCCCGTAGGCGCAGCGCCGCGGTTTGGGGCGCAGCAGGAAATGCATCGATCCGGCGGTTATCAGTCCGCGCCCATGCCGGCGAGCGATCAGCTCCAGCCCTTTGCGGCTGTAGAAGAAGACATGCTGACCGTTGTTCTCGCCGAAATAGTACCAGCTGCGGTCCTGTCCGGCGTAAAGCTCGGTCGTGACGATCAGAATGTCCGGATCGAAGCCGAACAGCGCCTCGATGTCGCGCGCTGGATCGGGCAGATGCTCCAGCACCTCGAATGCGGTGACCACGTCCGCCCGCTCCACCCCGGCCTGTTCGGCGGAGTGGAAGGGCACATAGAAGTTCGGCGTGTAGGGCTCGTGCAGGAAGACGTTCCAGCCGCGGTCCCGCATGATCCTTGCGAACAGGCCGTTGCCGCCGGCCCAGTCGAGACAGACGGCGTCCGCGCCGACGCCGAGCATCGACAGGATCAGGTCCACCCGCATCGACAGATCGAAGCTGCGGGCGACGATGCCGACATCGGTGAGAGGACGGGGATCGGCATAGGCGTCAGCCAGCCAGTACGGCTTTTCCGTCTGCATCGATCCGCAGCCCGTGCATTCGAAGAACCCGGCCCGGTGACGCCCCATCAGCAGCAATTCGAACCTGGGGACGCTGTCGGCGCCGCACAGGCGGCAGGGCACCGGTGCCGGAAGGCCTTGCCCGATCCCCATTGACCCGCCCTCCGCGACCATGTTCAGCGCCCCCGCGCGATACCCCCGCAAGACACCCCGTAGTTCGCCCGGCTTCCTAGGAGGCCAGCGCCGCGTCCTTCTCCGCGATGACGGCGGCGATGGCGGCGCGCTCGGCGGCGGTCATGCGCAGACTGGCGCTCTTCAGCTGGCCGCAGGCGGCCATGATGTCCTCGCCGCGCGGGGTGCGGACCGGGCTGGCATAGCCGGCATTGTTGACGATGTCGCCGAACACCTGGATCGCCCGCGAAGTCGACCGCTCGTAGGGAGCGCCCGGCCATTCGTTGAAGGGGATCAGGTTGATCTTGGCCGGGATGCCTTCCAGCAGCTTCACCAGCGCCCGCGCATCGGCCGGCGTGTCGTTCACGCCCTTCAGCATCACATATTCGAAGGTGATGCGCCGGGCGTTGGACAGGCCGGGGTAGTTGCGGCAGGCCTCCATCAGGTCGCGCAGCGGATACTTGCGGTTGATGGGCATGATGATGTTGCGCAGCTCGTCGGTCACCGCATGCAGGCTGACCGCGAGGTTGACGTTCAGTTCCTCGCCGCAGCGCTCCATCATCGGCACGACGCCGGAGGTCGACAGCGTGATGCGCCGCTTGGAGATCGAGATGCCGTCGCCGTCCATCACGATCTTCAGAGCCTTGGCGACGTTGTCGTAATTGAACAGCGGCTCGCCCATGCCCATCATGACGATGTTGGACAGCATGCGCCCGTCGGGCGGTGCCGGCCATTCGCCCAGCATGTCGCGCGCCAGCATCACCTGCGCCACGATTTCCGCCGCGTCCAGGTTGCGCACGAGGCGCTGCGTGCCGGTGTGGCAGAAGCGGCAGGTCAGCGTGCAGCCGACCTGGGAAGAGACGCAGAGCGTGCCGCGGTCCTCCTCGGGGATGTGGACGCTCTCCACCTCCTGCCCGTCGGGCATGCGCAGCAGCCATTTGCGGGTGCCGTCCGCCGACTTCAGGTCCTTCACCACCGTCGGCCGCGCCACGACATAGGCGCCGGCCAGCTTCTCCCGCACCGGCTTGGCCAGCGTGGTCATCTCGGCGAAATCGGTGGAGCCGCGGTGGTAGATCCAGTGCCAGAGCTGGCGGGCCCGGAACTTTTCCAGGCCGGCCGACAGCATCTCGGCTTCCAGCTCTTCGCGGGACAGGCCGACAAGGTTCTTGCGTCCGTCGGCATCGGTCGCCGGCAGAACGAAGGCGGAAGCATGATTGGAGGCGCTCATGGCCCCATTACATAGGGCCATGCGCGCGCGGAGTCAAAAGACTCGAGGGAAAAAGACCGAGTAAACCGCTGCGGCGATCAGCGCTTCACGCCGCAGGCCTCGTTGATGGCGTCATAGGCCTGACCGACGCCGGCCAGGCTGTAGGTGTCGGTCGTTTTGGTGCCGCGGCCGGACACGCCCTTCACCACCATCTGCTTGCCGTTGCGCAGGGCGGCGGTCACCGCGCGGTCGCCCTCGGCGTCGCGGGCCCAGGCGGTCTCGCCGTCGGTGAACAGCTTGAACTCCTTGCCGTCGATCGAGACCTCGGCCTCGCTGCCCTTCTTGAACGGATAGCCGACGATGATGCTGACGACGTCCAGCGTCTTTTCCGACGGCCGGTGGGTGACCAGCGTGTAGATGTCGCCGCGCTTGGCCTTCGGCTCCGTCTTCTTGGGCTGGCTGGAGATGTAGCAGACCTTCTGCCCCTTCTCCTCGAACGCGAAGGCGTTCCAATCCTTGAAGGTGCCGAGATGGCGCGGGTCGGCGGCGGCGGCCGGCGCGGCAGTCAGCCCGGCGGCAAGAAATGCGGAGAGGACAGAACCGGCAAAGGCGGCCCCGGCAAATCGGCGGACGGCGTTGGGAAGCAACATCGGTCTTGCGTCTGCTCGTTGTTGGTCCGTGGGGTGCGGGCGGACACTACCCCAAACGGACAGACCATTCCAAGACCGGCGGGCCCGAACCGGCCCGTTTCTCACAGCATGCCCTGCACGCCGCGTGACATTTTGACACGCTTGGAGACAATGGGGGGTCACAAACTTGCCGCTGGCTTAACCTGGGGTTCAGGCTATATCTGCGCGCGGCATGAACGCGACGGGGACTGGCATGGCCAAGCTATTGGTGGTGGACGACGATCCGGTCACGCGCAACCTGATCCGTGCGATCCTGACCCGCGAAGGCCATGAGCTGACCCTGTGCGCCAGCGCCCCCGAAGCCATCGGCATCCTTTATGTGGAGAAGTTCGACCTCGTCCTGACCGACATCATCATGCCGGACCATGACGGGTTCGAGGTCATCAAGGCCGCGCGGTCCCTGCGGCCGGAGATGCCGGTCGTCATCCTGTCGGCCATCGAGGACAAGGTTCCGTCCGAACTGGCCGCCGCCGCCTTCGCCAAGCTGGGCGTGAAGCGCGTCATCTCCAAGCCGGTCAACCCCACCCTTCTCGCCTCCGAAGTGGTGGCCGCCATCGTCGCCGGCTGAGGGTCCGGGGAAGGCTACATCGTCGCAGGCGCGGTTATCGCCGGCAAACCCTTCGTCCTCGGTTGAATGAATATCCGGATGGGATTACTTTGGCGGACGCGCACGACGAACGCGCAACCGCTGGGAATGCCATGCTCCACGACGATGCACGGCCGGGGATGGCCGGTCCGGTCGCCAAGCCACCGTTCAAGGTCCTGGTCGTCGATCCCGACCCGTCGCTTCTGGCGACGTCCCGGTCGGCGCTGGACGGGCTGTCCATCGAGGGCGCCGGCGTCGCGCTGGTCGGCGCCGCCTCCGCCGCCGAGGCGCGCGACGCCCTGCAGCGGCATCCCGACACCGCCCTGATCCTGCTGGAGATCGCGCTGGAAGGCGACCGGGCCGGTCTTGAACTGGTCACCCATCTGCGCCGCGATCTGGGCAACCAGCGCACCCGCATCCTGGTCTGCACCGGCGATCCCGAGATCCCGGCGGAGGACGAGGCCATCGCCGCCAACGACGTCGGCGACTGGCGCATGAAGGCGGAACTGACGCCGCGCGCGCTCCGCGCCGCCGTGGCCGGACAGCTGCGCACCTTCGCCAGCCTCCAGGCGCTGGCCGCCGGACGCAAGGGGCTGGCCCGCATGCTGGTCGCCACCACCGGCCTGCTGGAGATGCGCACGCCCGACGTGCTGTTCCCCAACATCCTGCCGCGCGTCGTCGGGCTGCTCGGCATCGGCCACCATGCGCTGCTGTGCATCCAGGGCGACACGCTGCCGCGCGACCGCAAGATCCGCGTGCGCGCCTCCACCGGCCGCTTCGCCAAATGGAAGGACGTGGAGGTCTCGGACCTCGGCGAACCGCGGGTGGAGGCGGCGCTGGAACGGCTGTCGCCCAGCAGCGAAACCATCATCGAGCCGGATTTCTGCGCCCTGCGCCTGCGCGCCAACGGCGGCATCACCGGCATGATCTATGTCGAGGGACGCAACGACGGCACCGCGCGCGAATGGCAGCTGCTGGAGCTGTTCCGCAACAAATGCTCCATCGCCTTCGAGAACGCCCTGCTGATCGAGGAACTGAACACCTCGCAGAAGGCCACCGTCCTGGCGATGGGGGCGCTCGCCGAATACAAGGACAACGCCGCCAGCGGCCATTTGCAGCGCATCGAGAAGCTGGTGGGCTCCATCGCCCGCGAGCTGCACCAGCGCGGGAAGTTCGGCGACGAGCTGGACGCCGACTTCGTCGAGAAGGTCGGGCTGGCGGCATTGCTGCACGATGTCGGCATGCTGAGCGTGTCCGACGCGACGCTGGGCATGCCGGGCGAGCTGACCGGCATCGACATGCAGATGATCCAGCGCCACACCGAGATCGGCCACCGCATCCTGGCCGAGGCGGCGGTGCCGCTGCGCGGCCGGTCGCTGCTGTCCATCGCGGCGGAGATCGCGCGCTACCACCACGAACGCTATGACGGGTCGGGCTATCTGGAAGGGCTGCGCGGCAACGCCATTCCCATCGGCGCCCGCATCATGGCGGTGGCCGACGTGTTCGACGCGCTGATCACCAGCCGCCAGTACCGCGGCGCCTGGCCGGTGGAGGAGGCGATCTCCTGGATCGTCGAACGGGCGGGACGCGATTTCGACCCCGACGTGGTCGACGCCTTCGTCCATGTCATCCGCCGCTTCCAGACCGACGATCCCGGCTGGTTCCCCAAGGCCGATGGCGGCCACGGCATGTTGGGCGGCAGCATCGGCCGCAAGCTCCGCGCCCTCTTCGGCCGCCGGGCGGAGGCGATGTAGGCGTCCCCTCCCCCTCTTTGGCAGGATCTTCACGCCCGCCGTCAACCGCGCCACTCTTCATCCACCGCACGTCCGGCTATCCTCATGGCGCATCCCATACCGGAGACCGCGCCATGCTGGACCTGCGCCCCAACTGCGAATGCTGCGACCGCGACCTGCCGCCCGCGGCGGAGAACGCCTACATCTGCTCCTTCGAATGCACCTTCTGCGCCGACTGCCGCGCCCGGCTGCCGGGGCAGCGCTGCCCCAACTGCGGGGGCGAACTGGTGCGGCGGCCGATCCGCCCAGCCTCCAAGCTGGCGGCCAACCCGCCGTCGGCCACGCGCATCGTGAAGCCGGACGGCTGCGCTTCGTTGTTCTGAGTTCCCCGAATTGCCAGCGCTGTCGCTGGCGTTCGCCGCGCAAATCGGCCAGACTGTGCCATCGCTCCCGGGGAACCGCCCCCGTGCAGAGCGCAGGGACCGTCACCGCATGCTCACGCTCTACAGCTTCCCCACGCCCAACGGACGCAAGGCCTCCATCCTGCTGGAGGAGTTGGGGCTGCCCTACGCTGTCCACCGCGTCGATCTGGCCGCCGGCGAGAACAAGCGGCCCGATTTCCTGGCGATCAGCCCGATCACCAAGATCCCCGCCCTGGTGGAGGAACTGCCGGGCGGCCGGGTGCGCCGCCTGTTCGGCTCCGGCGCCATCCTGCTGCATTTCGCCGAGCGCACCGGCCGCCTGCTGCCCGAGGACGAGGACGAGCGGGCGGAGGCGATGAGCTGGTTCATGCTGGGCGTCAGCGATCTCGGACCCACCGCCATCGACATGCAGCGCTTCGCCGCCCGCGCACCGGACCGCATCCCCCACGCCATCGACCTCTATAAGGGCGAGCTGATGCGCTGCTATTCGGCGCTGGAGGACCGGCTGGGCATTGCGGAGCATCTGGGCGGCACCAGCTATTCCATCGCCGACATCGCCTGCTTCCCCTTCATCGCCGCCGCGGCGGTGGCGGGCGGCGGGCTGCTCGACCGCTTCCCCAACCTGAAGCGCTGGCACGACGCCATGGCCGACCGGCCGGCGGTGCGGCGCGGCATGGCCGTTCCCGACACGACGGCTCCCGATTAGCCGTTCCGCTTCCGCAACGACACTTCCACCACCTTCCCCGAACGGCATCCGGCCGTTCCAACCAGTGTTAGAGACATGCCGATCAACAACCGCATCGCCGCCTTCCAGGACGACATGACCGCGTGGCGGCGCGACATCCACGCCCACCCGGAACTGGGGTTCGAGGAGGTGCGCACCTCCGACATCGTCGCCGCGAAGCTGGCGGAGTTCGGCATCCCGGTGCATCGCGGCCTGGGCGGGACCGGCGTGGTCGGCACGCTGAAGGGGCTGGGCACCGGCAGCGGCCGGGCCATCGGCCTGCGCGCCGACATGGACGCGCTGCCGATGCCGGAGGCGAACGACTTCGACCATGCCTCGCGCCATGCTGGCAAGATGCACGCCTGCGGCCATGACGGCCACACCGCCATGCTGCTGGGCGCCGCCCGCTATCTGGCGGAGACGCGGAACTTCGACGGCACCGTCCACTTCATCTTCCAGCCGGCCGAGGAAGGGCTGGGCGGCGCGAAGCGGATGATCGACGACGGCCTGTTCCGTCAGTTCGACTGCGAGCAGGTCTATGGCCTGCACAATTGGCCGGAGTTGCCGGCCGGCCAGATCGCCGTCCATCCCGGCCCGGTGATGGCCGCAGCCAACCAGTTCGAGATCCATGTGACCGGCCACGGCGCCCATGCCGCCATGCCCCACCGCGGCATCGACCCGGTGCTGGTGTCGGCCCACATCATCACCGCGGCGCAGAGCCTGGTCAGCCGCGGCACCAACCCGGCCGACAGCGCCGTGGTGTCGATCACGGTGGTGGAGGCCGGCACCGCGGCCAACGTCATCCCCGACGGCGCGCGGATGCTCGGCACCATGCGCACCTTCACGGAAGAGAATCACCGCCGCATCCAGGAACAGTTCGCCCGCCTGGTCTCCAGCATCGCCGAGGGCCTGGGCGCCAAGGCCGAGCTGCGCTTCCGCCCCGGCTATCCCGCCACGGTCAACAGCGAGCCGGAGGCGCGCGTCGCCGCCGCCGCGGCCGCCCGGGTGGTGGGCGAGGAGAATGTCGTCTGGGCCCCCGCCCCGACCATGGCGGCGGAGGACTTCGGCTATATGCTGAAGGAGCGGCCGGGCGCCTACATCTGGCTCGGCCATGGCGGCCACCGCGGTCCGTCCTGCCGCCTGCACAACCCGCATTACGACTTCAACGACGCGATCCTGACCACCGGCGCCAGCTATTGGGCGTCGCTGGTCGAGACGATCCTGCCGCGGAGCGCCTGACCGTCCCATGAAGCTGCCGTCCCGTCTGCGCCTGATCCCGCTGGTTCTCGCCCCCGCCCTTGTGCTGACCGCCTGCCAGAGCGGCACCGACCGCGCCGAGGGCAACCTGCTGCCGGCCCAGGCGGAGGCCGGCACCGTCTGGCAGGGCGACCACAGCAGCGCCGCCGAGCGCGCCTATGTCGTCGCCCGCGACGGCGCCGAATGGACGGCGCTGTGGGCGCGCGTCGGCGAACCGGCCCCGACCTCCCTGCCCGGCGGCCGGATGGCGGTGGCGGTGTTCCTCGGCCCCCGCGACACGGCGGGCTACGGCGTCACCATCGACAGCGTGCAGCAGAAGGGGGGCGACCTGGTCGTCGGCTACCGCGAGATGGTGCCCGGCCCGGCCCAGGCGGTGGCGCAGATGCGCACCAGCCCCTACGCCGTCCGCCTGCTGCCCAGCGCCGCGGGAACGCCGAAGTTCGTTCGGGGGAAGTGAGTTCGGGGGGACTGAGCGGATTGCCCCCTCCCCATCCCTCCCCCTCTTCGAGGGAGAGGGGGCAGGACGCTTGTTTGCGTAACGTAAATGCCGAAGCGGCGGCAGTCCCCTCTCCCACCGAAGGTGGGGAGGGTTAGGGAGGGGCACCGCTAAACCACCCCTCACCGCGGCATCTGCCACGGCACGTCCCCGCCCACCAGCTTGCCCGCCTCGTCCGGCGGCAGCGGGCGGGCGAAGTGGTAGCCCTGGCCGTAGTCGCAGGCCAGCGCCCGCAGCAGGTTGGCGTCGGCGCTGGTCTCGATGCCCTCGGCGATCACGTCGAAGCCCAGAAGACGCGCCAGATCCATGATGATGCGGACGATGGCGCGGTTTTCCTCCGACTGGTGCATGGCCGAAACGAAGGAGCGGTCGACCTTCAGGCTGTCGATGGGAAGCTTGTGCAGGTAGGACAGCGACGAATAGCCGGTGCCGAAATCGTCGATCGACAGCTTGATGCCCAGCGCCCGCAGGTCGCGCAGCAGGCGGATCGACTGTTCCGCCTTGTCCATGACGGCGCTTTCCGTCAGCTCCAGCTTGATCCAGGACGGCTCCACCCCGGTCTCGCGCAGGACCTCGCGCACGACCTGGACGAAGTTGGGATCGGACAGCTGGTGGGTGGACAGGTTGACGCTCATGAACAGCGGGGCGGAGCCCGGTTCGCGCCGGTCCTGCCACTCCGCGATCTGCAGGCAGGCCTGCCGCAGGACCCAGGTGCCGAGCGACACCACCAGACCGGTGCTCTCGGCGATGGGGATGAAGATGCCGGGCGGGATGTTGCCGCGTTCGGGGTGGTTCCAGCGCATCAGCGCCTCGAACCCGGCCAGACCGCCGGTCACCATCTCCACGATCGGCTGGTAGGCCACCCACAGGTCGCTGCCGCTGGCCAGCGCACCGCGCAGGTCATGCTCCAGCCGCACCTGCTCGACCACATGGGAATGCATCGCCGGGTCGAACCAGGCCTGCCGGCCGCCGCCCTGTTCGCGGGCGCGGGCGGTGGCGATCTCGGCGTCGCGCAGCACGTCCTCCGGCCGCTCGTGGCCGGGCTGGGCCTCCACCACGCCGATGCTGGCCGACAGGAACACCGTGCCGCCGGAGCTGGAGCGGGCGGAGCGCACCACCGCCGCCAGTTCGTCGATGGCGGCCTCCAGCGCCGGGCGGTCGCAGGCGCCGCCGGCCAGCAGGGCGAAGGCGTGGTCGCTGACCCGCGCGATCAGGTCGAAGGCGGCGGCCTGCGCCCCCATCCGCTGCGCCAGATCGTCCAGCAGCTCGTTGGCGAAGCCCTGGCCCATGCTGCTGCGGATTTCGGCGAAGCGGTCGATGTCCAGGATGACCAGCGTGAACGGCTCGCCCATGTTGCGGTAGTCCGCCATGTGCTTCAGCAGCATCAGGCGGTTGGCCAGCCCGGTCACGGGGTCGTAATAGGCGAGGCGGAACAGGTCGTCCTGCACCTGCCGGCGTTCGGTCATGTCCTGCAGGATGACGAAATAGCCGGAGATGGCGCCGTCGTCCGTCCGGTGCGGGGCATGCAGCCGCGTCACGTAGCGCTGCTGCCCGTCGGCCTGGGTGATCCACCCCTCCGTCTGTACCGTCTCGCCCGCCAGCGCGCGTTCGGCCAGCGCCACGGTGCTGCGTTGCAGTTCCGGCCCCAGATGCTCGCCGATGGTGGTGCCCAGCGCCTTGTCCAGGCTGGTCCCCATCATCTCCAGATAGGCGCGGTTGGCGTAGATGTGCCGCCGCTGCGGGTCCATCAGCGCCACCTTCACGGTCATCGCGTCGAGAATCTGACGCAGGGCGTCAAGCCCCGGCGCACCGGAGGCGGCACCCGACAGTGCGTCGGCCAGCGCGGAGATTCGGGGATCTGGACTCATGGCGAGGTTAGAGCGGGGTACTCATCAGGAAATCGATACCCAACACTTACGCGAAGTGTCACCCGTCCGTCAAAACCAAAGGCACCCGGACGCAACAGAGCTTGGAGGTTTCTACAGCCGGTGCGACGAAGACACAGCCGCATATAATAGTATTCACTCAAGCCCGGGTTGCAGGTTGAATCGACATGCAATCCAGGCTTTTTGCTTCGCTCTTTGCCGGCGAATATAGGACCCGCGTTTCCCGCCGCAGTCCTTGCGGCCTGGGATTGTATCCTTGCACAGCCATCCGCTCCGGAGTCGTTTGTGTGCGGTGCAGGAACGCGAACAAGGCATGGCTGTGCCCTGTAAAGGAATGACATCCGCAACCGCCGGCGGATTTATACTGCCAAGGCAAGTGGGGCCAACGCGTGCGGGCCGCTGCTGTCGAGGTCGTCCGCCGCGCCGCCCCGCCCGTGCATCGCCCCCTGTTTCGATTGGCGATGACGGCAACGGTCACAACCAATGGGCAGGAATCACGCCATGGCTCTCAAGGACATTCTGGTGGTCGTCGACGATACGCCCGCGTCCGCAGCGCGTCTCGACCTCGCGGCCCGGCTCGCGGCCCGGTGCGATGCGCATCTGACCGCGCTCTACGCCTTCACCGACGTCGTGTTCCCCGGCTATATCGAAGCCGAGATCCCGCAGGAACTGCGCGAGAGCCAGCGCCGGTCCCGCAACGACCACACCGCCCGCATGGCCGCTGCCTTCGACGACACCATGCGCCATCACGGCCTGACCGACCGTTCGGAGTGGCTGGTCCAGGAAGGCGATCCCACCATCGCCGCGGCGGTGCGCGGCCGCTACGCCGACCTCGTGGTGGTCGGACAGCCCGATCCCGAGCGCGACCGCGACCAGCCCGTGGCGCAGCCGGCCGACCTGCTGTTCGACTGCGGCCGGCCGCTTCTGGTCGTGCCCTATGCCGGCCGCTTCGCCAGCATCGGCGAACGCATCCTGGTCGGCTGGAACGGCAGCCGCGAGGCCGCGCGCGCCATCGGTGACGCCATGCCGCTGCTGGCCGCCGCCAAGCGCGTCGTGGTGATGGCCGCCAATCCGAAGCCCGGTCCCAACGGCCTGGGCGACGAGCCCTGCGCCGACATCGCCCGCCACCTGTCCCGCCACGGCTGCCGCGTGGAGGCCACCCACGTCGCCACCGACGTGGTCGAACCCGGCGACACCCTGCTGAACACCGCCGCGGACGAAAGCTGCGACCTGCTGGTGATGGGCGCCTACGGCCGCTCCCGCTTCCGCGAACTGGTTCTGGGCGGCATGACCCGCTTCATGCTGCAACACATGACGGTTCCGGTGCTGATGAGCCATTGAGGGGAACGGGGGAGTGGCATCGAATGCCCCTTCCCCCACCCGTGGGGTTAAGCGACCACCCGTCTCCCGAGTCCCTCCGCAACCGTCGCGAGTCGCCCTTCGCCGCCCGTGGGGAAAAGCGACCAAGCCCTTTTGTCCACCCCCATCCCCGTGGGGAAAAGCGGCGGATTCGTGGGGAAAAGCGGCGCGACTCGGGCTTTCCCCATGGGGATAAGCGGCGACTCAACTAATAAGTCTAACAACTAACCGTCGACTAGCACGGTCGCCTAACCCCACATTGACTCCGGCGTCCGCCGCTCACCAGGATGCCACAACATCTGGGCGGGGCGGCGATGGGCGACATACACAGGCTGGTGATCGAACATGGGCGGGACAAGGCGCGCGCGCTGGTCCGGCCCGAGGAGCGGACGCTGGTGGACATCGCCGCCGACATCCTGGCGGACGAGAACCAGCATCTCGGCATCACCTACAGCGGCTTCTGCCTGACCAGCCTGCCGCACAAGAAGCTGGCCGACGACGCTCCGTGGGAAAAGCGCGGCCATCAGGTGACGCTGCTGGTCGAACCGGGCCGGCTGAAGGTGAACGGCAAGGTGAAGCTGTTCGGCGTGCCCTATGGCGCGCGGGCGCGGATGATCCTGATCTATCTGCAGACCCAGGCGGTGCGCACCGGCCGGCGCGAGGTCGAACTCGGCCGTTCCATGCGCGACTGGCTGACCCGCATGGGCATCAGCGTCGGCGGCGAGACCTTCCGCGGCTTCCGCGAGCAGTCGCTCCGCATCTCCGCCTGCACCCTGAAGTTCTTCTGGGACGGCGAGAATGCCGACGTGTTCGAGAAGGGCGGCATCGTCAAGCGCGGCCTGATCTTCCACGACGATCTCGGCGACGACCGCCAGGGCACGCTGTGGAACGACGTGGTCCAGCTGGACGAGACCTTCTTCCAGGCCCTGCGCGACCATCCGGTGCCCCTGCTGGAGGAGGCGGTGCGGCAGCTGAAGGACCGCTCGCTGAGCTTGGACCTCTATGTCTGGCTGGCCTACCGGCTGCATTCGCTGAGCCGGCCGCAGCCGATCTCCTGGCCGTCGCTCTATGCCCAGTTCGGCGCCGGCTACGACCAGATGAAGCATTTCAAGCCGCGCTTCGTGCAGGCGCTGCAATATGCGCTGGCGGCCTATCCCGATGCGAAGGTGGAGCCGGCCGACGACGGCGTCGTCCTCCACCCCAGCCGCCCACCCATTGCCCGCCTGCTGGCCTGAGGGCGTGGGGTTAAGCGACCGACCATAAGGTGTCGGCTGGCGAATGCCCCCTCCCCAACCCTCCCCGCGTTCCGCGGGAGAGGGAGTCAGTGGCAGAGCGGCGGCAGTCCCCTCTCCCACTATCGGACCGGCCTTTGGCCGGCCGAGGGTGGGGGAGGGTTAGGGAGGGGCATCGTACACCCCACGACAAACAGCCCCCCGGTCGCTTCCCCCCACACCCCAAATCCATTGACCCACGTCATTGGACCGCCCACCCCTCCCCCTAAGATCGCCGCCAGTTCCCGAATCGGAGAGGCCCTGCCTTGGACGCCCTGTCGCTGCTGGATGCCGGACTGAACCAGTGCGCCCTGGTCATCGACCGCGACGGCGGGCTGCTGCTGGCCCTGCTGACCGCCGGGCTGGTCGGCGGGACCACCCATTGCACCGGCATGTGCGGCCCCTTCGTGCTGGCCCAGGTCTCGGCACGGCTGGAGCGGGTGCCGCTGTCGGCGATGTCGGAGTTCCGGCGCCTGACCGGGGCCGCCGTCCTGCCCTACCATGCCGGGCGGGCGACCACCTATGCGCTGGTCGGCGCGCTGTCGGCCTCGGTCGCCGGCCATGTCGGGGCGCTGCCCGGCCTGCGCTGGCTGTCGGTCGCCCTACTGGCGCTGGCGGCGCTGTTCTTCCTCGGCTACGCGGCGCGCAACATCCTGTCCTGGCTGCCGAAAGCGCCGTCGCTGGGAAGCGGCGGAGTGCAGCGCTGGTGGGGAGAGCGGGTGTCGCGCCTCGCCCGGCCGCTGTTCGGCAACCCGACCGGCTGGCGCGGCTATGGGCTGGGGGTGGCGCTGGGCTTCATCCCCTGCGGCATGCTCTATGGCGCCATCGCGGTGGCGGCGGCGAGCGGCAGCGCGCTGACCGGCGCGCTCGGCATGATGGCCTTCGCGCTCGGCACGGTGCCGAGCCTGCTGGCGGTAGGGCTGGCCGGCCATGTCGCCGGCCGCACATGGCGGACCGCCGTCGCCCGCGTCGCCCCGGCGATCATGCTGGTGAACGCCGGGGTGCTGGGCTGGATGGCCTGGAAGCTGGTTGCGTGAACCGGCCCCTCACCATGATTTAGTGAATACCGCCGCCCTTCAGCGCATCGCCCAGCGGAATCTGCCCGCTGCCGGGCTTCAGCGGCTGCTGCTGGCTTTCGTGCGGCGACCAGCCGGCGAGATAGAGCACCTCGAAGGTCACCGGAATCCGCCCGTCCGGCTCGGCATAGAGCTGGGCATAGCGCTGGGCCGCGTCGAACAGCAGGGCGCGGGTTGCCGGAACCTTGCGCCGCGCCAGCACGGCATTGGTCTCGCCCATGCCGCGCAGCTCGCGCATCAGGGCGAAGGCGTCGGAATAGGTGACGGTGATGACGTCGCTGTCGACCACCGGCAGGGCGAAGCCGGCGCGTTGCAGCAACCCTCCGGCATCCTTGATCTCGGCGAAGGGCGACACGCGGGGGGAAACGCCGCCGGCCACCTCCATCTCCGCCTCGTACAGGCAGCGGCGCAGCTCGGCCAGCGTCTGGCCGCCCAGCATGGAGGCGCAGAAGAAGCCGTCGGGCTTCAGAGCCTGCCGGATCTGCACCAGGGCGCCCGGCAGGTCGTTGACCCAATGCAGGCTGAGATTGCTGACCACCAGATCGAAGCTGCCGGGGGCGAAGGGCAGGAACTCCTCGTCGGCGGCGATTGCGGCAGCGACGGTGGGGTTGCCGGGAGCCAGGGCTGCGCGGGCGAAGTCCGGCGACAGGTCGCAGGCGACCAGCCGTTCGATCCCCTTGCGGCCGTTCAGGATGCGGCCCATCGCCCCGTCGTGACAGCCGACGTCCAGCGCCAGCGGGAAGGGACGGATCACGTCCTCCAGCCGGTCGGCCAGCCGGTCGGCGATCTCCTCGAACAGGAAGGAGTGGTCGGAGAATTCGGCGACGGCGCGGTCGCGGCGGCGGCGGACCAGCGCGCGGTCGAAGACGGTCATGCTGTCGGGGCTTGTCATGGCCGCACTATACCCCAGCCCGGCGGCACGACAACCGTGCTACACTCGCAGCCCAGCCACCTTCTCCACGGCACTACCCCCGAACGGGTCGGCAAACCGGACAGGCATCCGCATGGGCATCGACGAGGCCATCGCCGTCAGCCACGAGGCGCTGATGGTCATCCTGAAGATCTCGCTGCCGCCACTGGGAATCACCGCCCTGCTGTCGGCGGTGATTATGCTGTTCCAGAGCGCCACCCACATCAACGAGCCCTCGCTGCAGCAGGATTCGAAGTTCTTCGCCACGCTGCTGATCCTGTTCGTCACCGGGCCGGCGATCTATCTGGCGCTGCGCGACTACACCGGCGTGATCTTCGAACGCATCGCCATGCTGCAGTGACGGGGACCGGTCGGATGCAGGCACCCTCCCCGATCGCAGGGTTCGGCCGCGCCGCCGCCGGTACCGCCGCCCGGCTGGCCGGCCAGCTGCTGGACGCGCTGCTGCCGCCGCGCTGTCTCAGCTGCGGCGAGGCGGTGGACCGGCAGGGGGGCCTGTGCGCACGCTGCTGGACCGGCCTGACCTTCATCGCTCCGCCCTTCTGCGCCTGCTGCGGCCTGCCCTTCGAGTATGAGGCGCAAGAGGGGGCGCTGTGCGGCGCCTGCCTTGCCGCTCCTCCGCCCTTCGCCCGCGCCCGCGCCGTGCTGGTCTATGACGACGGCAGCCGGCCGCTGGTGCTGGGGTTCAAGCATGGCGACCGCATCCATGCCGCCAGGGCCTACGGCGTCTGGATGGCCCGCGCGGGGCGGGAGCTGCTGGAGGGTGCCGACCGGCTGGTGCCGGTGCCGCTGCACCGCGCCCGCCTGTTCCACCGCCGCTACAACCAGGCCGCCCTGTTGGCGCAGGCGCTGTCGCGGCACAGCGGCGTGCCCACCACACCGGACCTGCTGGAACGGCGGCGCGCCACCCCGACCCAGGGCGGGCTGGACCGCCAGGGGCGTCACCGCAACGTCAAGGGCGCCTTCCGCCTGCGGCCGGGACAATCCGTCCGGGGCCAGCGGCTGGTGCTGGTCGACGACGTGCTGACCACCGGGGCGACGCTGGCCGAATGCACGCGGGTCCTGCTGCGCGCAGGGGCGGCCAGGGTGGACGTGCTGACGCTGGCCCGCGTGGTGCTCCGCTGACGCTTGAAAAGGGCCGCGTCCGGCGAGGCTGACCGGCGTTGCGCGCGGGCTGCAACGTCTGGCGCCCCTCGTGGGTTGACCTTATAGTTTCCCCACGTCCAAAAGGAGCCCCGTGGCATGGCCGACGTCGTCATCTACACCACGCCCTTCTGCCCCTACTGCATGCGGGCCAAGAGCCTGCTCGACGGCAAGGGCGTGAAATACGAGGAAATCGACCTCTACGCCCAGCCGGGCCGCCGCAGCGAGATGATCGAGCGGTCGGAAGGGCGGACCACCGTCCCGCAGATCTTCATCGACGGGAAGCCCTATGGCGGCAGCGACGACATCCACGCGCTGGACCGCGCCGGCAAGCTCGACCCGCTGCTCGGCATCGCGGCATGAGCGGCGTCCTGAAGGCCGCCTGCGTCCAGGTGAATGCGGGGACGGAGCTTGAGCCGAACCTGCGGGCGGCGGGCGACCTCGTCCGCCGCGCCCGCGACGCCGGGGCGGCCTTCATCGCGCTGCCGGAGAATGTCGGCTGGATCGTCCAGGGCCGCGACAAGACGATGGAGCGCGTCCGCACCGAGGCGGAGCATCCCGGCATCCCCTTCTTCGCCGATCTGGCGCGGGAGACCGGGGCCTGGATCCTGGGCGGCACCCTGCATGTCCTGCTCGACGACGGGCGCGCCGCCAACCGCAGTTACCTGTTCGACGCCGGCGGGCGGATCGTCGCCTCCTACGACAAGATCCACATGTTCGACGTCACGCTGAAGGACGGCGAATCCTACCGCGAATCGGCAACCTTCCGGCCGGGCGGGCGGGCGGTGGTGGCGTCCAGCCCGTGGGGCGGCATCGGCATGACCGTCTGCTACGACGTGCGATTCGCCTATCTGTACCGGGCGCTGGCCCAGGCGGGGGCGTCGATCCTGACCGTGCCGGCCGCCTTCACCGTGCCGACCGGCCGCGCCCACTGGCACACGCTGCTGCGCGCCCGCGCCATCGAGACCGGCTGTTTCGTCATCGCCCCGGCCCAGACCGGCAGCCACGACCAGGGCCGCCAGACCTACGGCCATTCCCTGCTGATCGCCCCCTGGGGCGAGGTGCTGGCCGATGCCGGCACCGATGTCGGCTTCATCACCGCCGACCTCGACCTCGACCGGGTGGCGGAGGCCCGCGGCATGGTCCCGTCGCTGACCCACGACCGCAACGTCGAGGTGGATCGGGTGGGGTTCTGAGGAGTCGGGTCCTGATCCCTCCTCAGCGCTCCTCCTGCGTCAGCCGCAGCCACGCCATCGCCACGGCCAGCGCGGTGCCGAAGGCGCCCTCGGCGCGGACCGGCAGGTCGAGGTCACGGATCATGCTGTCCAGCCGCAGGTCGACCGCGTGCTTCAGCGCGTTGCGAATCTTGCGGTCGTAATAGAGGCCGGACACCTCCACCCGCTCCTGCGCCAGCGGGCGTCCGGTCAGCCGTTCCGCCATGGCGACGGAGAAATCCAGATAATAGCCGACCAGCGGCCGGTCGCCGATGAAGGCATGCAGCCGGTCGCCGGCCTCCCCTAGCCCGGTGTCGCTGCCGGGATGGAGCAGCAGGGCGCTGCCGGTCAGGATGCGCGGCCCGCGGATGCGGATGGCGGCGAAGGCCAGCGGCCGCGCGGCCTCCGGGTCGAAGCCGGTCGCCTCGCAATGGATCGCCACGCGTTCGCGCCGGTCGCCGTGACGGTCGGTGTCGGTGTGTGCGGACTGGACCATCGCCGCCTCAGTGGTTCAGTCGGAAATGGTGGGCGATCAGCTCCTTGAAGCTCTTCACCAGCGCCAGGCAATCCTTGAACTGGTCGTGGTCGAGCTTGCCCAGCCGGTCGGGATGAACGAGGTTGTCGATCGCCAGCTCCGCCCCCTCCTCCGCCCCTTCGCCTTCCTGGGGAAGATCGACCCGCGCCTTCAGCCGGATGGTCGATAGGATGGTGAAGGCTTCCACCAGATCGCCGGCCATTTTGCGGTCCAGCGCGCCAAGCTCGGCCAGCACCTGGATGCGCTCCACCGTGTTGGTTTCCGCCCGGTGCTTCTCCAGCGCCAGCGCCCGCACGCCATGGACGATGGGGAAGATGCCGGCCTTCTTGATGTCCACCGGTTCTCCCCGCCGCCGGTCGAACAGGGCGGCGAACAGGCCGCTCGGCGTGTCGAAGGACAGGGTCGGGCGGGCGAACTGGGTGAAGAACATCTGGTTGTCCTGAAGCCGGCTCAGCAGATAGTCCTTCGCGGCGGCCAGCAGCGAAGCGTCGCCGGCCACCGGGGCGGCGTCGTAGAAGATGGCGAGGTTCATCTGCGCCGCCTCGTCCGGGCGGTGGATCCAGCTGAAGATCGCGTCCTTGTAGCCGGCGAGCGGCCGCGTCCACTCCGGGTTGGACAGCATGATGTTGCCCGGACAGGGCGGATAGCCGAACGCGACCAGATGGCGGGTGAACTCGGCGGCGATGCGCGGCAGGTCGGGACAGTCGAAGCCATCGCGCAGGATCAGCCCGTTGTCCTGGTCGGTCTTCAGCAACTGCTCGCCGCGCCCCTCGCTGCCCATCACGATCAGGCAGCTGTTCGCCAGCAGCTCCGGCGGGGCCAGCAGTTCGAACAGCTTGCGGAAGATGCGGCGGTTCAGCTCCGTCACCAGATCGGCGATGAAGGACACCTTGACCCCGGTGGCGTGCAGGGTGCGGATCAGCTCGACGATGGATCGGCTGGCCCGGCGCAGGTCGTCGGGTCCGGTCGCATGCTCCACCTGCACGCCGATGACCTGGGAATGGTTGGACAGCACCGCCAGCAGGTCGCTTTGCCCCAACAGCCCGGCGATGGCCCCGTTCTCCGTCACCACGACGCGGCGCACCGCGTGCTTGGTCATCAGGACCAGCGCGTTGAACAGCAGGTCGTCGCGGTCCAGAGTCAGCAGGCCGTAGCGGGCGAGCGGCCCGACCGGGTCGCTCACCGGCCGGCCGTCCAGCACCACCAGATCGCGCAGGTCGGTGCCGGTCAGGATGCCGGTGCGCCCGTCCTCCCCGCGCACCAGCACGCTGCTGGCGCGGTTCTGCCGCATCGCCTCGGCCGCGTCGCGCAGGCTGGCGCCGGCCTCCACGAACAGCGGCGGGTGCAGGTAGGCCTGCCGGATGCGGGCCATGGTCAGGGCCGCCATCTCGCGGTTGGAGCGTTCGGCCGCCAGATCGCGCATGCGCTGGGCGAAATCGCCGAGGATCGCCGCGCCGAATGCCGGGTTCTCTGCGGCCAGCGCTTCCAGCGCCGGGCGCGGGATCAGGTGGCAGACGCAGTCCTCCGCCGCGACGAAGCGGCGGTTGCCGGAGCCGTACCCTCCTCCTGCCGTGCCATAGAGCGCCTGCAAGCCGAAGCGGTCGCCGGGTCCGTGGACCGCCGCCACCTCGCCGCCGCGGCGTTCCTGCACGCTCCCGCGCAGCACGACGAACAGCGAATCGGTCGGCTCCTCCCGGCTGAGGATCACGGCCCCACGCGGATGGAGCGCCACGTCCAGCGCATCGGCCAGCGCCGCGCGCTGATCCGCCGTCAGCAGATCGAAAGGGGGTCGGCCGAAATCGAAGTCCGGGGAGGCGGTCGGCGTCGCGTGCTGCACGGGCGGGCTCCGTCACAGGAGGGCGGGGCATAAAAAAGCGCCCCCGGATCGGATCCGGAGGCGCTTTTCAGGATACACCCGCCGGGCGCGGGGCCGGAAGCGGGTGCGACATTTGGCGGCGTGGTTCGGTCACCGCACGGGCTGGAGCCTTTCCCGGAGGGAGGAAGGGATGCGGTGCGAGACGCGATCCCTTCCCTTCTTCTTCTGGCTGCTGTGCCCGTTTTTCTTCGTTCGGCAGGTTGCCTTAGTGGGCGGAGGCACCCTCGGCACCCAGGCCGGTCTGCGACCGGATGTACTGGGCTTCGAAGTCCTTGCGCTCCTTCTGGGCCTGCGCGCTGTTGTCGGTGATCGAGAAGAACCAGATGCCGATGAAGGCGATGGTGATCGAGAACAGGCCGGGGTTGTCGTAGGGGATGATCGCGGTCGGGTTGCCCAGAACCGCCTTCCACACCGTCGGACCCAGGATCAGCATCACGACCGCGGACACCAGGCCCAGCGTGCCGCCGATGACGGCGCCGCGGGTGGTCATCTTGCTCCAGAACATCGACATCAGCAGGATCGGGAAATTGGCCGAAGCGGCGATGACGAAGGCCAGGCCGACCATGAAGGCGACGTTCTGGTTCTCGAAGGCGATGCCCAGGACGATCGACAGGATGCCGATGACGACGGTGGTGATCTTCGAGACGCGGATTTCGTCGGCTTCGTTGACGCGGCCCTTGGCGATGACCGAGGCGTAGAGGTCATGGGAGACCGCCGAGGCGCCGGCCAGCGTCAGGCCCGCGACCACCGCCAGGATGGTGGCGAAGGCGACCGCCGAGATGAAGCCGTAGAACAGGTCGCCGCCGACCGCATGGGCGGTGTGGATGGCCGCCATGTTGGTGCCGCCGATGACGTTGGCGATCACCGCCTTGGCACCGGCCGCCGGGGCCGCCGTCAGGAAGGGATAGGCGCCGGTGGCGTCGGGGGCCAGGATCATCAGGATGGCGCCGAAGCCGATGATGAAGGTCAGGATGTAGAAGTAGCCGATGAAGCCGGTGGCGTAGAAGACCGACTTGCGGGCTTCGCGGGCGTCGGCGACGGTGAAGAAGCGCATCAGGATGTGCGGCAGGCCGGCGGTGCCGAACATCAGCGCCATGCCCAGCGAGATCGCCGAGACCGGGTCGTTGATCAGCGCGCCCGGCGACATGATCGCCAGACCCTTCGGGTGGATGTCGACGGCGGCCTTGAACATCGCCTCCGGGCTGAAGCCGAACTTCGCCAGGATCATGAAGGCCATGAAGGAGGCGCCGGACAGCAGCATCACCGCCTTGATGATCTGCACCCAGGTGGTCGCCAGCATGCCGCCGAAGGTCACGTAGCCGATCATCAGCACGCCGACGATGATGACGGCGACCAGATAGTCGAGGCCGAACAGCAGCTGGATCAGCTTGCCCGCACCCACCATCTGGGCGATCAGGTAGAAGGTGACGGTCGCCAGCGAGCCACAGGCCGACAGCGTGCGGATCGGCGTCTGCTGGAAGCGGTAGGAGGCGACGTCGGCGAAGGTGTACTTGCCGAGGTTGCGCAGCCGTTCCGCGATCAGGAACAGGATGATCGGCCAGCCGACCAGCCAGCCCACCGAGAAGATCAGGCCGTCGAAGCCGTTGGCGTACACCAGGCCGGCGATGCCCAGGAAGGACGCGGCCGACATGTAGTCGCCGGCGATGGCCAGACCGTTCTGGAAGCCGGTGATGCCGCCGCCGGCGGCGTAGAAGTCCTTGGCCGACTTCGTCCGGCGGGCCGCCCAGAAGGTGATGCCCAGCGTCAGGAGGACGAAGATCAGGAACATGATGATGGCGGACCAGTTCGTCGCCTGCTTCGTCACCGCGCCTTCGACGGCGGCGGCGTAAGCGGAGGCGGGAACCAGCGCGCCCGCCATGGCGGCCAGGGCGGCGGCCGGAGCGGCGATGCGGGTGGTGGCGGCGCGGATCACTTCGATTCCTCCAGGATCTGGCGGTTCAGCTCGTCGAATTCGCCGTTCGCCCGGTAGACATAGATGCCGGTCAGGATGAAGGCGGACACGATGGTGAAGACGCCGATGGGAATGCCCCAGGTCGTGACGCCGGAGCCGATCGGCGTGCCCAGGAAGCTCTTCCCGAACGCCACCAGCAGGATGAAACCGAAATAGATGACCAGCATCGCAATCGACAAAGTCCAGGCGAAGGCGGAGCGTTTCGCCACCAGCTCCTGGAACTTCGGATTGTTCAAAATCCGTTGTGCGTTTTGATTCATGTGCGTCCCCTCATCGAGTGCCGGCAATTGTTCGGCTGTCCTTCAGAGCCCCGTCTGCGGGACAGTGCGGCATTTGCCGTCCGGGCGGTCGCGTCCGGGTTTCTCCCCGTAATTCGTACGCCCTTGACCTGCCCAATTGTTTGATACAGATCATTGTTGGGCGCACCCCCTACCTTGGTCGATGGGACGGCGCGCCGGCCGGGGACGATCCCCCGGGAATCCCGGCTCGGGCTTGGCTTTGACGGGATATGGAAAAGGCGCCCCCGTTTCCGGGCGCGCCTTGCAAACCGTCAGCTTTTCAGATGGTTTCGTTGGGAATCAGTGTCGCGGCCGCGGTCGCGCGGCCGGCGCCTTCCTCAGGAATCGGTCCGCGGGATCCACGGAATGCGGTGAAATGTCACACCTTCCTCGTGGAGTTCGGCGACCTCGTCGTCCGACGCCTCGCCATAGATGCCGCGGGGATCGGTCTCGCCGTAATGGATGCGCCGCGCCTCCTCGGCGAAGCGGTCGCCGACATAATCGCAGTTCTTCTCCACGCTGCGCCGCACCTCGGTCAGCTGCCGCATCACCTCGGCCACCGCCTCGCGCTGGGCGTCGTTCAGGCTTGGCGGCAGGGCGGCGACCATGTCGGCGGCGCTGGGCAGCGGGACCGGGGCGGGGATCGGCGCCGGAAGGCCGGCCGGCACCGGACCGGGAGCGGCCGCGGGCGGGGCGCTGGCCGCGACGGCTTCGGCCTGTTCGCGGGCGCGGTCGGCGGCCTTGGCGACGCCCTTGGCAATGCGCGGGGCCATCGGCGCCTTGCCGACGATCGTGTCGCCGCAGATCGGGCAGGCGATCTGGTGCGCCGCCGCCTGCTCGTCATAGGCCGCACCGTTGCGGAACCACGCCTCGAACCGATGGTCGGCCGAGCATCTCAACGCGAAGAGGATCATATCCCCACAAGCCCCAAACTGACCCGCAACGACGAAGCTCCGTCCCGGCACGCCGTTCCGGGTTGCGGCGCGACTCGGGAATCGCCTTAATTCAGCACGGCGGGACCGCGCCGTCAAACGCCGGGCGGGTCCTTCGTCCATACCCCCTGTGATATCGTTCCCGCGGCCGCGGAAAAGAAGCCCCGACCAGGAGAATCCGACCATGCCGACGCCGCATCCGCTGTCGCCGCCCTCCCCCTGGGTGGAGCGATTCGCCCCGCTGGTACGGGCCGGTGGCCCGGTGCTCGACCTCGCCTGCGGCGGCGGGCGGCATCTGCGGCTGTTCCACCGGCGCGGCCATCCGGCGGTCGGGCTGGACCGCGACCTCGGCGGCGTCGCCGACCTGGAGGGCAGCGCCGGCGTCACCCTGATCCAGGCCGATCTTGAAGGCGGCGACTCGGGCGTCTCTCTCGCCACCCTGCCAATCGACGGGCGCTTCGCCGGGATCGTCGTCACCAACTACCTGCACCGTCCGCTTTTCCCCGCCATCCTGGCGGCACTGGAGCCGGGCGGCGTGCTGATCTACGAGACCTTTGCCGACGGCAATGCCCGCTTCGGCCGCCCGTCCTCCCCCGACTTCCTGCTGCGGCGGGGCGAGCTGCTGGAGGCGGTGCGCGGCACGCTTCAGGTGGTGGCCTTCGAGCAGGGGGAGATATCGGTGCCCAAGCCAGCGGTGGTGCAGCGGATCTGCGCCGTCGCCGGGAACGATCCGCTGCCGCTCTGACGCATCCTTACTCGTCGCTGCCGTCGGCCGGCTTCTGCTCCCCGCGGATGCGGCGGCGGCGGTCCTCCTTGCGCATGATCTGCTTGCCATGCTTGTGCTGCGCCGGCCCCTCCAGCGGGCCGCCGGGACGCACCGGCCGTTCGGCGAAGCGGCCCAGCGAGATCATCCGGTCATACATCACCAGCGCCCCGGCAACGCCGACATTGATGCAGAAGGACATCGGGATCTTCACCACATGGTCGCAGCGCGCCAGCAGGGCGGGCGACAGGCTGTCGCGCTCCGGCCCCAGCACATAGGCGGCACGCGACGGGTGGCGGAAGCTGGGCAGTTCCACCGCGTCGTCGGTCAGCTCCACCCCCACCAGCATGCAGTCCCTGGGCAGGGTGAAGTCGGCAACCCGTTCGTGGATGTAGAGCGGCAGGTGCAGCGTGGCGCCCGAGGTGTCGACCAGCTTCGTCTCCCGCAGGTCCGGTTCCGGATCGATGGCGAAGAAGAAGGAGGCGCCGAAGGCATGGGCGGTGCGCATCAGGTTGCCGACATTGCCCGGCTTGCTGATCCGCTCCACCCCGATTCCGAAATAGCCACGCATGAAGAACCCGCTGATCGAAGTAAGGATATGACCGGGCGGGAGCTTGCCGCCGCCGCCCGCCCGAGGCAAGCTTGCCGGCATGAGCCAAGACCATACGCACGACCATTCCTGCTGCGGTGGGGATCACCACCACGGCCATTCCCACCATCACGGCCATTCCCACCACCACGGCCACTCCCACCCTCATGGTGAGAGCGCCGAAGGCCGCGCCGACCTGTCCGGCCCGGCGGAAAGCCCGATCACGGTGGAGGTGACGCGCGGCAGCCTGGTGGAGTCGGTCCACCGCGCCCGCGCCTGCATCGTCGATGCCGGCGGCCATGTGCTGGCGCGCTGGGGCGACATCGACGCGCCGGTCTACCCGCGTTCCGCCATCAAGTCGCTGCAGGCGATCCCGCTGGTGGAAAGCGGCGCGCTCGACGCCTTCGGGCTGGGGGACGAGGAGCTGGCGCTCGCCTGCTCCTCCCACAATGGCGAGGCGCGGCATACCGAACTGGTGCGGTCCTGGGCGGAGCGGGTCGGGCTGACGCTCGACGACTATGAATGCGGCGCGCAGATCCCCTACGATCCCGCCACCGCCGAGGATCTGGTCCGCCGCGGCGAGGCGCCGACCGCCTTCCACAACAACTGCTCCGGCAAGCACAGCGGCTTCCTGACCACGGCGAAGCACAGGGGCGAGCGGCTGAAGGGCTATGTCCGCTACGAACACCCGGTTCAGCAGCGCATCCTCGGCGTGATGGAGCAGATGACCGGCCAGGATCTGTTCGGCGCGCCCTGGGGCGTGGACGGCTGCTCCATCCCCACGATCGGCATCCCGCTGGGCGCCATCGCCTATGCCATGGCCCGCATCGCCGACCCGGTCGACCTGCCCGACACGCGGGCCGAGGCGGTCACCCGCATCGCCGCCGCCTGGGGCAGGCACCCCTTCCTGATCGGCGGCACCGGAACCTTCGACACCGCGCTGATGGAGGCGGCCGAAGGCGCCGTCCTGGTCAAGGCCGGGGCCGAGGGGGTCGGCTGCGCCGTGATCCCGGAACAGGGCATCGGCATCGCGCTGAAGATCGAGGACGGCGCCGCCCGCGCCCGCGAGGTGGCGATGGCCGCCCTGATCCGCTCGACCGGGGCGCTGACCGACGCCCAATGGGCGCGCGTGCCGCAATTGCTGACCACACCGCTGCTGAACCGCGCCGGCACGCGGGTGGGCGAGGTGCGGCCTGCAGCCGGCTGGCCTTCCGTCTAACTCCGCAAGCGCGATCAAGCGGCTGCCGGTTAGCCTCGGCGGGACTGGAGGATGTCACCCCATGGCCCACGACAGCATCTCCGCCGAACTGCCGGTACCTTGCTCCGCCATCGCGGCGAAGCCCGGCACCCGGCTGGATTACGGCGACCGGACCGAACGGGTGGTGGCCTATATCGCCGCCCATCTGGACGAGCCGCTCGACCTCGACCGGCTGGCGGAAGTCGCCTGCTTCTCGCCCTACCATTTTCACCGGGTCTACCGGGCGATCACCGGCGAAACGGCGGCGGAAACCCTGCGCCGCCTGCGCCTGCACCGGGCGTCGGGCGATCTGGTGTGCGACAGCATCGCCATCCCGGCCATCGCCCGGCGGGCGGGCTACGGCAGCGTCGAAGCCTTCACCCGCGCCTTCGGGCAGAGCTATGGCGTGACGCCGGCCGCCTACCGCAAGCGGGGGCGACTCAATCCTCCGGTTCCGACCACTCATCAAACGGAGGACAGCATGCATGAAGTCGAAATCCGCGATCTGCCCGCCTATCGCATCGTCGGGCTGCCGCACACCGGTCCCTACATGACCATCGGCGTCAGCTTCGACCGGCTCTATGCCTGGGCATCGAAACAGGGGCTGATCGGTCCGGGCACCCGCAGCTTCGCCATTTATTACGACGATCCCGAGTCGGTGAAGCCGGAGGAGCTGCGTTCCTTCGCCGGGCTGATGCTGAACCTGGGTGTCGTGGAGGATGGGGCGATCCGCGTGGTGGACATTCCCGGCGGCCGCCATGCCGTGGTGCGGCACAAGGGTCCCTATGCCGAACTGGGCGCGGTCTACCGCTGGCTCTACGGCGAGTGGCTGCCCGGCAGCGGCCACACCCCGGGCAATGCCCCCTGCTACGAGGAATACCTCAACAACCCGCGGGCCTTGCCGCCGACCGAGTGGCTGACCGAGATCTGCGTTCCGCTGGCGGATTGAGATCGGCCGAGACCTCCGCCACCGAATGGCTGCGCCATCGGACGGCTGCCATCGGACGGCTGCCATCGTACGGGCGCGGTGCTATGGTCGCCGCGCCCGTTCCTTATGAGCAGTCCCCCATGAGCATCGACGACCTGCGCGCCCAGTACGAAGCCTATCCCTACCCGGCGCGCAACCCGGCCGACGAATCCAAGCGCCTGATCACCGGCTCGCCCAGCCATCTGGACGAGCTGGTCCAGCATGTCTTCGGCGGCCGGATCGACCATTCCAAGCCGCTGCGCGTGCTGGTGGCGGGCGGCGGCACGGGGGACGGCACCATCATGCTGGCGCAGCAGATGGCCGATGCCGGCAACCCCGGCCGCATCACCTACATCGACCTGTCCGACGCCAGCCGCGCCGTCGCCGAGGCTCGGGCCAAGGCGCGCGGCCTGACCAACATCGACTTCCGCCGCGGATCGCTGCTGGAACTCGACGGGATGGGACCGTTCGACTACATCGACTGCTGCGGCGTGCTGCACCATCTGGACGATCCGTCGGCCGGCCTGCGCTCGCTGGCCGGCGCGCTGGCGTCCGGCGGCGGCATCGGCATCATGGTCTACGCCCCCTATGGCCGCACCGGCGTCTATCCGATGCAGGAGGCTCTGCGCGGCATGACCGACGGGCTGCCGCCGGCCGAGAAGGTGGCGCTGGCCCGCCGGCTGATCCAGGCGCTGCCGCCGACCAACTGGCTGCTGAACAACCCGCACATCAGCGACCACCGCTTGGCCGACGCAAACCTCTACGACCTGCTGCTGCACAGCTGCGACCGCCCCTACAGCGTGCCGCAGCTGGCGGAGCTGGCGGACAGCGCCGGGCTCGCCATCGCGACGCTGATCGACCCGCTGCGCTACGAGCCGTCGCTGTGGGTGAAGGACGCCCGCGTCCTGAAGCGGCTGGAGGGGATGGGCATGCTGGACCGCGCCGCCTGGACCGAGCGCGTCACCGGCGCCTTCACCAAGCACATCGCCTATCTGCTGCGCCCCGCCGACCTGGACGCCGCCCGCATCCTGCCGGACGGGCCGGATGTGGTTCCGGTGCTGCGCGACATCGACGGCCCCACCGTCGCGAAGAATGTCCCGCCCGGCGGCAGCCTGGAGTTCGACCTGATGGGCAGCGTGGTGGCGCTCCCCCTGCCCCGGCTGGCCGGCCCGATCCTGTCGCGGATCGACGGGAAGACCAGCCTGGGCGCCCTGCACGCCGCCATCGAACCGACGACGAAGGCGACCTGGGAGCAGTTCCTCACCCAGTTCCGCCAGCTGTTCGACGCGCTGGGCGGCCTGGGCAAGATGCACCTGCGGCGGGATTAAGTTCCCTCTCCCCACCGGCTTCTCCCCCTCTCCCTTCGGGGAGAGGGGATCTCAGGGGCGGGAGAGGGTATCAACTCACCCCCGCAGCACGGACACCGCGGCGTCCAGCGCCTTGGTCAGCCGGTCGAAGGTCTCGTGGATTTCCGCCTCGGAGATCACCAGCGGCGGGCACAGCGCAATGGAATCGCCCATGGCGCGGACGATCAGGCCGTTGTCCTGGCTCAGCCCGTTGACCACCGCGCCGGCGCGGCCGACGGGGTCGAAGGGAGTCCTGGTCGCCTTGTCGGCCACCAGTTCCAGCGCGCCGATCAGGCCGGTGCCGCGGGCCTCGCCGACCAGCGGATGATCCGCCAGCGCCTTCAGGCGGCTCTGGAAGGCCGGGGCGACCGAGCGGACATGGCCCAGCACGTCGCGCTCCTCGTAGATCTTCAGCGTTTCCAGCGCCACCGCCGCCGCCACCGGGTGGGCGGAGTAGGTGTAGCCATGGCCGAAGGTGCCGATCTTCCGGCTCTCGTCGACGCAGGCGCGATAGATCGCGTCGGTGACCATCACGGCGGAGATCGGCAAATAGCCCGACGACAGCTGCTTGGCGCAGGTCAGGATGTCCGGCTGCATGCCCACGGTCTGGCTGCCCCAGAAATTGCCGGTGCGGGCGAAGCCGCAGATCACCTCGTCGGCGACCAGCAGGATGTCGTATTTCTTCAACACCGGCTGGATCTTGGCGAAGTAGGTCGCGGGCGGAACCACGACGCCGCCGGCGCCCATGATCGGCTCGGCGAACATGGCGGCGATGGTGTCCGGCCCCTCGGCCAGGATCAGCGCCTCCAGCTGTTCGGCGAGGCGGGTGGCGAAGGCATCCTCGCTTTCGCCCTCAAGCCCGTTGCGGTAATGGTGCGGGCAGTCGCCATGGATGATGCGGGCGATCGGCAGGTCGAAGTCGCGGTGGTTGTTGGGCAGCCCGGTCAGGCTGGCGGTCGCCACCGTCACGCCGTGATAGGCGCGCTGGCGCGAGAGGATCTTCTTCTTCTCCGGCCGGCCGAGCGCGTTGTTGTAGTACCAGATCAGCTTGATCGCGGTGTCGTTGGCTTCCGATCCTGAATTGGCGAAGAAGACCTTCGACATCGGCACCGGTGCCAGCCCGATCAGCTTTTCCGCCAGATCGATGCCGGGTTCGTGCGACTTGTGGCCGAAGATGTGATAGCTGGACAGCTGCCGCATCTGCTTGGCCGCCGCCTGCACCAGCCGCTCCTCCCCCCAGCCGAGCGAGACGCACCACAGGCTGGCCATCCCCTCGATATAATCCTTGCCACCGTCGTCGAAGACGCGGACACCCTCGCCGCGCTCGATGATCAGCGGCCCCTGCGTCTCGTGGACGTCTAGGTTGGTGTAGGGATGGAGGATGAAGGCCTTGTCGCGGCTGGCGGCGGAGTTGCCGACGGTGCTGCCCGAAGCGGTCATGGAGAGGGTCTTCCTGTTCAGTCTTGTCGGTTTCGTTCCCCCCGCAATGCCCGGGAGGTCTGCCGGGGGGTGTTCGATTTGTTAAACAGTACCGCCGATCATACGCACAGTTCGGCCACTCGACAAACCTGCTTCGTGGTCATCCGTGCCATGCGCGCAAGGCGCTGGCGGGACGCCGGAGCCGATGGGACAGCTTGACCGGAACGACAGGACGGGAGGAACCGCTTTGCCCACGCTTTATGGCATGCCCAGCACCGCCGCGATGGCGCCGCACATCCTGCTGCGCGAGATCGGCCGGCCGTTCGACCTCGTGCTGCTCGACCGCGACAAGGGGGAGCACAGGAGTGCGGCCTATCTGGCGCTGAACCCGCACGGCCGGGTGCCGACGCTGGTGGACGGCGATCTGGTGCTGTACGAGGCCGCCGCCATCTGCCTGCATCTGGCCGACAGGCATCCGGAGGCGAAGCTCGCCCCGGCGGTCGGCACGCCCGAACGGGCGGAGTTCTACAAGTGGCTGGTCTACCTGACCAACAGCGTCCAGGCGGAGATGCTGCTGTATTTCTACCCCGAACGCTATGTCGAGGGCGCGGAGGCGCAGGCCGCCTTCAAGGCGGCGACCGAGGCCCGGCTGAACGGCCATTTCGATGGGCTGGACCGGGCGCTGGCGGGGCGTACGTGGCTGCTTGGCGACACGTACAGCGCGGCCGACCCGTACCTGTTCATGCTGTGCCGCTGGACCCGATTCATGGGCCGGCCGGCACGTACGCTCGCCAACCTGGGCCCGTACTTGGCCCGCGTGCTGGAACGCCCGGCGGTGAAGGCGGCCTTCGAGGCTGAGGGGCTGGCGGCGCCGTATTACTAAAACGCCCTCTCCCGGGGCGGGAGAGGGGATTTCAATGTCGACCGCTCACCCTTTGCGAACCAGCCCGCTGACCGGCTGGCCGTCGATGGTCAGCGATCCGCCTTCGGCCCCGACCGCCACGGTCTGCCCGTCCTTGATCCGGCCTTCCAGGATCAGGGTCGCCAGCGGGTTCTGCAACTCGCGCTGGATCACCCGCTTCAGCGGACGGGCGCCGTACACCGGATCATAGCCGGCCTCGGCCAGCCATTCGGTCGCGGCCTCGTCCACCGTCAGCGTGATCTCGCGGTCGGCGAGCATCTTGGTCAGGCGGCCGAGCTGGATCTTGACGATGCCGCCCATATGCCGGCGGTCGAGCCGGTGGAACAGCAGGATCTCGTCCAGGCGGTTCAGGAACTCCGGCCGGAAATGCGCCCGGACGGCTTCCATCACCTCCTCGCGCACCGCACCGCTGTCCTGGCCCTCCGGCTGCTCGGCCAGCGCCTGCGAGCCGAGGTTGGAGGTCATGATGATGACGACGTTGCGGAAATCGACCGTGCGGCCCTGCCCGTCGGTCAGGCGGCCGTCGTCCAGCACCTGCAGCAGCACGTTGAAGACGTCGGGGTGGGCCTTCTCCACCTCGTCGAATAGCACGACCTGATAGGGCCGGCGGCGCACCGCCTCGGTCAGCGCCCCGCCCTCCTCATAGCCGACATAGCCCGGAGGCGCGCCGATCATGCGGGCGACGGAATGCTTCTCCATGTATTCCGACATGTCGAGCCGGACCATCGCCGTCTCGTCGTCGAACAGGAATTCGGCCAGCGCCTTGGTCAGCTCGGTCTTGCCGACGCCGGTCGGTCCCAGGAACAGGAAGGAGCCGATGGGACGGTTCGGGTCCTGCAAGCCGGCCCGCGCCCGGCGCACCGCGTTGGACACGGCGACGATGGCCTCGTCCTGGCCGATCACCCGGCCGCGCAGCTTGTCCTCCATCGCCAGCAGCTTCTCGCGCTCACCGGCCAGCATCTTGTCGACCGGCACGCCGGTCCAGCGGCTGACCACCGCGGCGATGTCGCCGTCGCGCACCTCCTCGTTCAGCATGCGGCTGCTGGCATGCTCCTCGGCCTCCTTCAGGGCCTTTTCCAGGCCCGGAATGACGCCGTAGGCCAGCTCACCCGCGCGGCCCCAATTGCCGTCGCGCTGCGCCGTCTCCAGTTCGGTGCGGGCCTTCTCCAGGTCCTCCTTGATCTTCTGCGCGCCCTGCAGCTGGTCCTTCTCAGCCTGCCACTTGGCGGTCAGCTCGGCCGACTCCTGCTCCAGGTCGGACAGCTCGCGCTCCAGGTTGACCAGACGGTCGCGCGAGGCGGAGTCCTGCTCGCGCTTCAGCGCCTCGCGCTCGATCTTCAGCTGGATGATGCGGCGGTCCAGTTCGTCGATGGCCTCCGGCTTGCTGTCCACCGCCATGCGCAGGCGGCTCGCCGCCTCGTCGATCAGGTCGATGGCCTTGTCGGGCAGGAAGCGGTCGGTGATGTAGCGGTTGGACAGGGTCGCCGCCGACACGATGGCACTGTCGGTGATGCGCACGCCGTGGTGCACCTCATAGCGCTCCTTCAGGCCGCGCAGGATGGAGATGGTGTCCTCCACCGTCGGCTCCGACACGAAGACCGGCTGGAAGCGCCGGGCCAGCGCCGCGTCCTTCTCGATATACTTGCGGAACTCGTCCAGCGTGGTGGCGCCGACGCAGTGCAGCTCGCCGCGCGCCAGCGCGGGTTTCAGCATGTTGGAGGCGTCCATCGCGCCGTCCGACTTGCCGGCGCCGACCAGCGTGTGCAGTTCGTCGATGAAGACGACGATCTCGCCGGCCGCCGCCTGGATTTCCGACAGGACGGCCTTCAGCCGCTCCTCGAACTCGCCGCGATACTTGGCGCCGGCCACCAGCGCGCCGAGGTCGAGCGACAGCAGCTGCTTGTTCTTCAGCCCTTCCGGCACGTCGCCCTTGACGATGCGCTGGGCCAGCCCTTCGACGATGGCGGTCTTGCCGACGCCGGGCTCGCCGATCAGGACGGGGTTGTTCTTGGTGCGCCGCGCCAGGACCTGGATGGTGCGGCGGATTTCCTCGTCGCGGCCGATCACGGGGTCGAGCTTGCCGTCGCGCGCCGCGGCGGTCAGGTCGCGCGCATACTTCTTCAGCGCGTCATAGCCCTGCTCGGCGCTGGCGCTGTCGGCGGTGCGGCCCTTGCGGATGTCGTTGATGGCGGTGTTCAGCGCCTGCGGCGACACGCTGGCGGACTTCAGCGCACGCGCCGACGGGGTGCCGTCGGCCATGGCCAGCGCCAGCAGGATGCGTTCGGCGGTGACGAAGCTGTCGCCGGCCTTCTCGGCGACCTTCTCTGCCTGTTCGAAGACGCGGGAGAGTTCGGGCGTCAGGTAGAGCTGACCGGCGCCGCTGCCCTCGACCTTCGGCAGCTTGTCCAGCTCGGCGTCGACCGCCGACAGGGCCGCCCTGGGGTCGCCGCCCGCCGCACGGATCAGGTTGGCGGCGAGGCCCTCCTTGTCGTCCAGCAGGGTCTTCAGCAGATGTTCCGGAGTCAGGCGCTGATGCCCGCGGCGCACGGCCAGGGTCTGCGCCGACTGGATGAATCCGCGGCTGCGCTCGGTGTATTGCTCGAAATCCATGATGCTCCCCTTATCTCCCGTCGACCGTCCGCGAGGCAGCCCGGCCAACACGATCCACGCAATTGTGCGATCCGCAAGGATGCTGCCGGAGATGTAGGCAGGGCCGGAGGTCATGCAAGACCATCGGCGTAGAAAGGTTATCGCAGGAGAAATCCTGCCGTCCGGCCGTCCCCCGGACCGCGTAGGACCGGGAAAAGGGGTAGCGCGCGACCCGCCGATTGCCCCCCTACACGGCGCCCGCCCGCCCCGGCTAGACTGCCGCCAGCCCGCCTTCCGCCGGTTTCCCCGCCCCGGATTCCCATCATGACCGATCTGGCCAGCTCCACCACGCCCCCTGCCACGCGCCCCGCCACGCGCACCGCCACCGACCTGAAGCCCGCAACAGCGCCCGAGGGCCAGACCACGCCGCGGACCATCACGGCGCGGCTGCTGCGCCTCGCCTGGAGCCTGCGCGGCATCTGGCACCGGGTGGCGCGGCCGCTGACCATGGGGGTGCGGGCGATCATCCTCGACGAGTCGGACCCGGCCTGCCCGCGCGTGCTGCTGATCCGCCACAGCTATGTCGGCGGCTGGCATTTCCCCGGCGGCGGCGTCGGGCGGGGGGAAACGCTGTCCGACGCCATGCGGCGGGAGGTGCGGGAGGAGGTCGGTCTGATCGCCGACCGTCCCGCTCAGCCTTTCGGCATCTATGCCCGCTTCCGCAACGGGGCGAGCGACCATGTGGCGGTCTTCGTCGTGCGCGGATGGAGCGGCCAGCCCAAGGCGGACGGGATGGAGATCGTGGAGGCGCGTTTCTTCCCGATCGATCGGCTTCCGGCGGAGCTGTCGCCGGCCACCGGGCGGCGGCTGCAGGAATTTCTGGGGCACCAGCCCGTCGCCGAACGCTGGTAGCGGCACCAGATGATGGGGGTGGAGCGGGCGGTCCGGATGATCCCCGGCCGCCTATCCCCCAGCCGCAAGGTGAGAAACAGGCACCGCATCGGTTGACAGGGACGCTCCGGCCCTTTCATTGTGCAGTGCAATGAACGCCACACTGACCGCCATCCGCCGCTATCCCGTCAAGGGCATGAGCGGCCAGGACCTGACCGCCACCGACCTGACCGCCGGACAGGCGATCCCGCTCGACCGCCGTTACGGTCTGCTGCACGGCCCGGCCGCGCTGGATACCGAGACGGAGGGCTGGCGCCTGCCGTCCGACTTCTTCACGCTGGACCGCACGGAAAAGCTGGCGGCGCTGCAGACCGAATTCGACGAGGAGACGCGGGCGCTGCTGATCCGGCGCGGCGGCCGGCAGGTGTCGCGCGGCCGGCTGGACCAGCCGATGGGCCGGACGCTGCTGGAACAGTTCTTCGCCGCCTATCTGGCCGGCATCGTCCCCGGCATGCCCCGCCTGATCGAGGCGCAGCACGGCGCCTTCGGCAACAGCGAGGAGCCGTCGGTCACCCTGCTGAACCTCGCCAGCCTGCGCGACCTGGAAGAGCGGATCGCCAAGCAGCCGGTCGATCCGCGCCGCCTGCGCGCCAACCTGCTGCTGGACGGCGTCGATCCCTGGGCGGAGCGCGGCTGGATCGGCCGGACGCTGACCGTCGGGCCTGCGACGCTGGAGGTGGTGGAGGCGCTGGACTGCACGCCCGGCAACGACGTGAACCCGGACAGCGGTATCGCCGACCTCAGCCTGCCGACCATCATGGAGCGCGGCTACGGCCACAGCCAGATCCTGCTGCGCGCCCGGGTGACCGGCGGCGGCCGGATCGCGGTGGGCGACCCGGTCACGCCGGCCGGATAAGCATCAAGTCTCAGGCGTTGACGGCCGCCCGTTCCTCGCCGTCGGTCTCGTCCTCGGCCGGCTGGTCGTCATCCTCGCCAACCTGGGAGGACCCTTGCGGCTGATGGCTGTGCCCGTTGCCGGGCTGGCCGCCGCGCTGGCGGTTTTCCGATTCCTGGATCTGGTTGATGATGCGCAGGTAATGCTCCGCATGCTGCAGGTAGTTTTCCGCCTGCACGCGGTCGCCGGACGACATCGCGTCGCGAGCCAGCGCCTGGTACTTTTCCTGCACCTGCCACGCATTGCCGCGGATGCGGACGTCGGGGCCGTTGCTGTCGAAGGTCTGGTGACGCAGCGGAACATTCTGGCGCCGGCCGGCACCGCCGCCGCCACCACCACCACCGCCGCTGCCCCCGCCGCCGCTGTTGCCACGACCACGCGAACGCCTGGAGTTCGGTCCCTGTCTCATTCGGCTCTTAAGGCCCCATGCAAGAGAAGCGCAGTCCCCGGAACGCTCCGGCGGCCATCCGGCCTTCCGGCCCGGCCACCGAGCCCGCCATGGACGATTTCCATGGGTCGCTCACGGGGTTCAAACGACGCGTCCGCATCGGGTGCGGCGGGCCATGGCGGTCAGCGCTCGGCAGAAAACCATCCGAGTTTCTTGCTCCGCAGGCCGTAGGTTCGCGGTCGTGTACCGCACACTACCCGGCAAAGCCTGCCGATCCAACCGTTTTTTTGGATAACCGCCCGTCCTACAGGCCCTTTCGTGCCCTGACGCAGCGCTTTACCCCACCGAGGTCACACAGGATCGCGGTCTCCCCCAACCCCTGCGCCTCGACCAGCGCCGCCACGTCCTCCGCCTGACCCTGCCCGACCTCGAAGGCGGCCAGCCCGCCGGGCACCAGCAGGCGCGGCAGTTCGGCGGCGAGGATGCGGTAGGGCTCCAGCCCGTCCGGCCCGCCATCCAGCGCGCGGAGCGGATCATGCTCCCGCACCTCCGGCTCCAGCGCAGCAATGTCGGCGCTGGGGATGTAGGGCGGGTTGGACACCACGATGTCGAAACGATCCCCGATCCCCTTGGCCCAATCGCCGGTCTGGAAGCGGGCGCGGTCCGCCAGCCCGTTGCGCTCGGCATTGCCGGCCGCCCCCTCGACCGCCAGCGGGCTGAGATCGACGCCGAGACCGGTGGCGTTCGGCAGCTCCGACAGCAGCGCCAGCAGGATGCAACCTGTTCCGGTTCCGAAATCGACAAGTTTTAGATTGGCTTTTCGGTCAGGGATCGCGGCCAGCACCGCCTCCACAACCGTCTCGGTGTCGGGCCGCGGCTCCAGCGTGTCGGGATTGAGGGCGAGGTCGATGGTCCAGAACTCCCGGTGCCCCAGGATGCGCCCCACCGGCTCCCGCGCGGCGCGCCGCTCGACCAGCGCCAGGGCGCGGGCGGCATCGGCGTCGGGAATGGTTTGTTCCGCCTTCGTAACGAAGTCGGTGCGGGTGAGGGTCAGCGCATGTTCCAGCAGGTAGCGGGCGTCGAGTTCCGGCGTATCGACACCGGACTCGCGCAGGCGAGCTTCGGCCTGGGCGCGCAGGGTGCGGAGGTTCATGGATGCACTCCCCTCCCCCGTGACAACTCATCCCCTCCCCGCCCAGCGGGGGAGGGTTAGGGTGGGGGCAAACTCCCCACACATACGCACTCCCCCCATGCGCGACCCCGTCCTCAAGCACCGCGCCCGCGGCATGCGCATGCTGCCGACCGACGCCGAGCGGCGCCTGTGGCGGTACCTGCGCAACGGCCAGCTTGGCGGCTGGAGATTCCGGCGTCAGCATCCTATCCCTCCCTACATCCTTGATTTCGCCTGCCTGGAGGTTTGTCTCGCGGTCGAGGTCGATGGCGGGCAGCATGCCGACTCCGGCTATGACGAATCGCGCACGGCGTTTTTGATGGAGCGCGGCTGGCGGGTGTTGAGGTTTTGGAACAACGATGTTCTTCGCAATCCCGAGGGGGTGGCGGCGAGCGTGCTGGAGGCTTTGGGAGGGCCAAGGAGTGCGGACACTTGCCCCCACCCTAACCCTCCCCGCTCTCGGCGGACCTTTGGTCCGCCTGCCGCGTCAGCACAAAGCGGAGCTTTGTGCGAGAGCTGGGCGGGGGAGGGGATTAGGGGTCGCTTGGCAAAGCCCTTCACCCCAGTTCCGCCAGCCGGGCGGCCTCGTCCTCGGACACCAGCGCGTCGACCAGCTCGTCCAGCGCTTCGCCGGCCATCACCTTGTCGATCTTGTAGAGCGTCAGGTTGATGCGGTGGTCCGTCACCCGCCCCTGGGGGAAATTGTAGGTGCGGATCCGTTCGGACCGGTCCCCGCTGCCGACCTGGTTCTTGCGGTCGGCGGCGCGGGCGGCGTCCTTTTCCGCACGCTCGCGGTCGTACAGGCGGGCGCGCAGCACCTTCAGCGCCTTGGCCTTGTTCTTGTGCTGCGACTTCTCGTCCTGCTGGCTCACCACCAGACCGGTCGGCAGGTGGGTGATGCGCACGGCGCTGTCGGTGGTGTTGACCGACTGGCCGCCGGGGCCGGAGGAGCGGAAGACGTCGATCCGAAGATCCTTCTCGTCGATGTGGATGTCCACCTCCTCCGCCTCGGGCAGCACGGCGACGGTCGCGGCGGAGGTGTGGATGCGGCCCTGCGCCTCGGTCGCCGGCACGCGCTGGACGCGGTGGACGCCGGACTCGAACTTCAGCCGGGCGAACACGCCGCGGCCGGTGATGTTGGCGGTGGCCTCCTTGTAGCCGCCGATGCCGGTCTCGCTGACGTCCATCGCCTCGAACCGCCAGCCATGCAGGCCGGCATAGCGGCGGTACATCTCGAACAGCTCGGCGGCGAACAGGGCGGCCTCGTCGCCGCCGGTGCCGGCGCGCACCTCCAGGATGGCGTTCTTCTCGTCCGCCTCGTCCTTCGGCAGCAGCGAGATCTGCACCTTGCGCTCCAGATCGGGGATGCGCTTGGTCAGGAGGTGGAACTCCTCCTCCGCCATCGCCTTCATCTCTGGATCGGCGTCGGGTGCTGCGATCATCTCCGCCAGATCGGCGGCCTCGGCGCGGCCCTTCTTCAGCTCCGCGATGGCTTCGGCGATGGGGGTGAGGTCGGCATATTCCTTGGACAGCCGGGCGAAGTCGCCGGACTCGGCAAGGCCGGCCGCAAGCGTGTCGCGCAGCTCGTCGTACCGGGCCATCACCTTATCGAACTTCTCGTCCAGGCTCACGTCGCTCGTCCTTATCCCGTTCGTTCTCTTCCAGTGCCGCGCCCGTCACCCTGTCCAGCCCGAAGAGCCGGAACATCAGCCGTTCGGCGGCGGCCCGTTCGGCCAGCCCTTCGCCGCTGCCGTCGGCGGCCAGCGCCCGCAGCGCCTCCGACGGGGCGTGCAGCAGCCGGTTGACCAGCAGCCGCGTCGCCGACGCCGCGTCCAGGTCACCGTGGCCGGCCAGCAGGCGCCGCCGCTCCGCCTCGAAATGGGTGCGGAGCGCCGCCACGGCGGGCACCGCGGCGCGTTCCGCCCGGTCGCGGGCGAAGGCGGAAACCGCCTCGTCCACGATCATCCAGGCCGCCTGGGTCGCCGCCTCGCGTCCGACGCGGCCCTGCAGCGCCACCCGCTCCAGATCGGCCAGATCATAGACGAAGGCACCGTCCATGCGCGCCACCGCCGGATCGACGTCGGCCGGAATGGCGGCATCGACCACGAAGACCGGCCGGCGGCGGCGGCGCTTCAGCACCGCCTCCATCATCGGAGCCGTGAGGATATAGCGCCCAAGACCGGCCGCGGCCACCAGGATATCGGCGCCGGTCATCGCCGTCTCCAGATCGGCCCAGGGGGCGAAATGCCCGTCCAGCCGCCGCGCCGCCGCTTCCGCCCGCCGGTCCACCGGCGCCGCCACCGTCAGCCGCGGCAGCCCGGCCTCGCGCAGCCCCTCCAGCACCAGGGCGCCCATGTCGCCCAGCCCCAGCAGCAGGGCGCCGCAGCGCCGGATGTCGCCGTGCAGGTCGCGCGCCACCTGGATGGCGGCGGCGGCCAGCGAGGTGGCGCCCTCCGCGATGGGCGTCTCGCTGCGCACCCGCTTGGCGGCGGCATAGGCGGCCTGCAGAACCGCCTCCAGCTCCGGCCCGGTCATGCCGGCCGACGCGGCGCTGCGGTGAGCGGCCTTCAGCTGGCCCAGGATATGCGGTTCGCCGACGATCTGGCTGTCGAGCGAGCAGGCCACCGCGAACAGGTGGCGCACCGCGTCGATGCCGGTGCGGGTGTAGAGCTGCGGTGCCAGATCGGATGTCGGCAGGCCGACGCGGTCGGCCATCGCCTCGGCGATCGTCAGCGCCGCTTCGTTGGGGCGCTCATGGACCGCCTGCACCTCCACCCGGTCGCAGGTGCTGAGCCAAAGCGCCTGCCCCACGCCCGCGGCGCGCAGCCGGTCCAGCATGCCCGCCACTTCCGCCTCGTCGGTGGACAGGCGGTCGCGGACGGCGCCGGAACAGGTCCGGTGGCTGGCACCGATGACGAGGTAGGAGGTGGTGGTCACGCCGAGGGTCGCTGTCCCTTGCCCGAATTCCGGGCAGCTTACTCCGCGGCGGGGGCCACGTCTTGCCTGCTCTCGGCCTCCGCAGCCTCTGCGGCTTCCGCGGCGGCCTTCGCCGCCTCGATCTCCGCCGCCTTCTTCTCGACCAGCCCGACCAGATGCTGGACGATGTCCTGGTCCTTCAGCCGGTGGTCGGTGACGCCGGACAGATAGACCTGATGGGTGTTGTTGCCGCCGCCGGTCAGGCCGATGTCGGTCTCCCGCGCCTCGCCCGGGCCGTTGACGACGCAGCCGATCACCGACAGGGTCAGCGGCGTGGTGATGTGGGCCAGCTTCTGTTCCAGCAGTTCCACCGTCTTGATGACGTTGAAGTTCTGCCGGGCGCAGCTGGGGCAGGAGATGACGGTCACGCCGCGGCGGCGCAGGCCCAGCGACTTCAGGATGTCGTAGCCGACCAGAACCTCTTCCGCCGGATCGGCCGACAGCGAGACGCGCATGGTGTCGCCGATGCCTGACCACAGCAGCATGCCGAGCCCGATGGACGACTTCACCGTGCCGGCGCGCAGGCCGCCCGCCTCGGTGATGCCGATATGCAGCGGATAGTCGCAGGCCTCGGCCAAGCCCTGGTAGGCGGCGACGGCCAGGAAGGCGTCGGACGCCTTCACCGAGATCTTGAACTCGCGGAAATCGTTGTCTTCCAGGATCTTGGCGTGGTTCAGCGCGCTTTCGACCATCGCCTCCGGGCAGGGCTCGCCGTATTTCTCCAGCAGATCCTGCTCCAGCGAGCCGGCATTCACGCCGATGCGCATCGAACAGCCATGATCCTTGGCCGCCTTCACCACCTCGCGCACCCGCTCGGCCGAGCCGATGTTGCCGGGGTTGATGCGCAGGCAGGCGGCACCGCTCTCCGCCGCCTCGATGGCGCGCTTGTAGTGGAAATGGATGTCGGCGACGATCGGCACCTTCACCTGCCGCACGATGTCCTTCAGTGCCAGCGCCGACTCGCGGTCGGGGCAGGAGACGCGGACGATGTCCGCCCCCACCCGCTCGGCCGCCTGGATCTGCTCCACCGTCGCCTTGACGTCGGTGGTGGGCGTGTTGGTCATGGTCTGGACCGAAATCGGCGCATCGCCGCCGACCAACACGTTGCCGACGCGAATCTGGCGCGATTTGCGGCGAAGGATCTGGCGGTAGGCGCGGACGGTCATCTCAGGTCAGCCTCTGGACAGCGAAAGCGGTGCCGGGAGCCGCATCCTAGCGCAGCCGGCGTCAGGCCAGAAGTGCGGTCCGCCGCCCCGGATTCAAGATCGGGTATTCAAGCCATGCAATTAAGTGGGCGATGCGGGATGGCGGGGCTCAGCGCCGCACCACCCCGTGGCTGTCGATGGCGACGTCGCGCAGGACCTGCCCGACCGAGCCCAGCGGCGGGCTTTCGCCGCCGTCGGCCATCACCACCAGACCGCCGGCATTGCCGGTGCGGATCTTCACGTTGGGCTTGTCGGGAACGCGGAAGGTGTCGCCCGGCTTCAGCACGCGGGTGAAGACGATCTCGCTGCCGTCGCGCACCTGCAGCCAGCTTTCCTGGGTCGCCTTCAGGACCAGCTTCGCGTTGGTGTTCAGCGTGCCATAGACCTTGCCGTTGGCCGGCACCGTCGCCGTCGGCGCGGCCGGGGCGGCCGGCGGGTTGGCCGCGGCGTTCAGCGGAGTCGGGTCCTGGGGGGACGCCTCCTCGTCATCCTCCGGCGGCGGGGCCGGAACGTTGACGATGGTCTGCCCCGGGGTCTGCCCGGCCGCCTGGTTGGTGGACGGCGGGTTCGCGGACGGCAGCGGCGACTGGGCCGGCGGCAGAACCGCGGGCGGAACGGCCGCGACGGCCGGCGGCTTGCCGGCAGCCGTCAAAGCGGCCGGAGCCGGCGCAGCGGGGGCGGCCCCCTGCGGCGGCTTCACCGCGGCACCCGGAGCAGGGGCGCCGGTCGCCGGGGCGGGAGTCGCCGGAGCAGCGGCAGGCGGCGGCGTGGTGGACGTGGCCGGAGTGGACGTGGTCGGGGCGGGCGTGGTCGGGGCGGAGGCGATCACCGGTGCCGGAACCGACGGCTCCGCACCCGGCTGCGTCGCGGTGCCAGCCTGCTCGGGCGCCGGGGTTGCCGGCTTGGACGGCACGCCGTCCAGCAGCGAGACCAGCCGGTCCGGCAGGGTCGGCACCAGATCGGTCACCGTCCGGTCGGTCGCCGACAGATAGTACCAGCCGCCATAGACGATGCCGGCCAGCACCAGCGTGCCCAGCAGCAGCGTCCCGCCCGACGCGCGCCCTTCGGCCGCCGGGGTCGGCAGGTACAGCTCCTGCCGGCGGACGGTGCCCGCCGCCTCGTCCTTGTAGCGGGTGACGACGGTGTCCGGGTCCAGCCCCAGGCACTCGGCATAGGAGCGCAGGAAGCCGATGGCATAGGTGCTGCCCGGCAGCTCGTCGAACCGCCCTTCCTCGATGGCCAGCAGATACGGGTAGCGGATGCGCAGCATCGCCGCGACGTCGCGCAGGTCATAGCCGTGCGCCATGCGCGTGGAGCGCAGAGTCTCGGAGACGGAGGGGCCGGGCGGGGCCGGATCGAAATCGTCGAAAACCTTGCGCTTGGCCATGGGCTCGCCATCTGCTCGCAACTTGCGCGCACGCCGAAAGTCATGCGCAACCGGGGCATCCGTGCGGATGCAACAAGCGGAATGGGTACGACAGCCGCTCCCGCGGCGCAACCGCAATGACCGCGGGTCAGGGGGTGCGGGTCGTGACAAGTGGCCTGGGGAGTGGCCTGGGGGCGAGGTTGCCCCCTCAGATCATCACCCCGTGATCCTTGGCGAAGGTCTTCAGCTTGTCGCGCAGGCTGTGGTCGGCGCCGGTGTAGAGCCCGCTCATGTACTGCCGCAGCGCCGCGACATCCAGCGAGCGCAGCATGGTCTTCACCGGACCGACCGACGGCGGCGACATCGACAGGGTGCGGAAGCCGACGCCGATCAGCGCCATGGCGTCCAGCGGCCGGCCAGCCATCTCGCCGCAGATGCTCAGCGACACCTTGTGTTTGGCGCACTCGTCCACCAGCCGGCGCAGCACGCACAGCATCGACGGCGACAGCGGGTCGTAGCGGGTCGAGGTGCGCGGGTTGCCGCGGTCGGCGGCGAACAGATACTGGGTCAGGTCGTTGGAGCCGACCGACAGGAAGTCCAGCTTGGGCAGCAGGGCAGGAAGTTGCCACAACAGCGACGGCACCTCCAGCATGGTGCCGACGCGCAGGCCGCTGGGCCGCTCGATACCCTGGGAGTCCAGCCGCTTCAGCTCCAGGTCCAGCAGGCGGCGGGCGCCGTCGAACTCCGCGACTTCGGCGATCATCGGGAACATCACCGACAGCGGCCGGCCGGCGGCGGCCAGCAGCAGCGCCCGCAACTGCTGGCGCAGCAGCGACGGGTGGTCCAGGCCGATGCGCACCGCGCGCCAGCCCAGCGCCGGGTTCTCCTCCTCGCCGCCGGTCATGTAGGGCAGCATCTTGTCGCCGCCGACATCCAGCGTGCGGAAGACGATCGGCTTCGGATCGACCTCGTCCAGGATGCGGGAATAGAGGTCGGTCTGCGCCTTCACGTCGGGATAGGAGGCCCGGACCATGAAGGGAATCTCGGTGCGGTAGAGCCCGACCCCCTCGGCGCCGCTGGCGGTCAGGTGCGGCAGGTCGATCAGCAGGCCGCAGTTCAGCTGGATGGAGATCGGCACGCCGTCGCGCGTCACCGAAGGCAGGTTGCGGATCTCCGCATACATCTGCTCCTTGCGGTGCTGCAGCGCCACCGCCTCGGCGAAGGCCATCTGGATGTCTTCGGCGGGACGGATGAACACCTGCCCATGGTCGCCGTCGACGATCAGCTGATCCAGCGGCTCGATCCGGTTCAGCGCATCGGCCGCCTGCACCACCGGGATGTTCAGCGCGCGGGCGACGATGCAGACATGGCTGGCCGGCGACCCTTCCTCCAGCAGCAGGCCGCGCAGGCGGGTGCGGTCGTAATCCAGCAGCTCCGCCGGCCCCATGGAGCGGGCGACCAGGATCATGTCGTCCGGCAGGGTGGCGCCGTCGGTGCCGCTGGTCTTGCCGGCCAGATGTTGCAGCAACCTGTTGGTCAGGTCCTCGAAATCCATCAACCGTTCCCGGATGTAGGGATCGGTCAGGTGGCTCATGCGGGCGCGGGTGTCGTTCTGCACCTGCTGCACCGCGGCCTCGGCGGTCAGGCCGACGCGGATCGCCTCGCGGATGCGCGACAGCCAGCCGCGGTCCTCGGCGAACATCCGGTAGGTCTCCAGGATGTCGCGCGGTTCGCTGAGGCCCGCCAGCGACGCCGCTTCCAGCAGGTCGTCGATGGCGCTGTGCATGGTCTGCAGCGCGGTGTTGAAGCGCTCCAGCTCGACGTCGGCGTCCTCCGCCACCATCTGGCGGACGGTCAGCTGCGGCCGGTGGATGACGGCCAGCCCCATCGCCAGCCCGGCGCTCATCGCCGTACCGGACAGGCGGGCGGGCAGCAGCACGGGATCGCCGGTGGTGGTGACCTCCACCGGGTTGACCAGCTCGCTCTGGGCCACCAGCTCGGCGACGACCATGGCGATGGTCTGGAGGGTTTCCACCTCCTCCTCGACATAGCGGCGGCGATCCTTGTGCTGGATCACCAGCACGCCGCGCACCTTGCTGCCGCGCAGGATCGGCACGCCGGCCAGCGACTGGAACGGATCCTCCCCCGTTTCCGGGCGGTAGGCGAAGCTGGGATGGGAGGGCGCGTTGTCCAGAGCGACCGGGCGGGCGTGGCCGGCGATGTAGCCGACGATACCCTCGCCCACCCGCAGGCGGGTGTTGTGGACGGCGGTCTTGTTCAGGCCCTCGGTGGAGAACAGCTCCAGCACCTCGCCGGCCCGCATGATGTAGCAGGAGCAGACGTCGGCCTTCATCTCGGCCGCGATCAGCGTGACGATCTTGTCCAGCCGGTCCTGACCCGACCCCGACCCGGCCATGATGTCGCGCAGACGCGCGAGCAGCCGGCGCGACGAGGTGCCGTCGAAGCGGGAATGCATGCCCCCTCCCATACCGCCGCCCATACCACCATCGCCGGCTGCCGTGTCGAGGGTGTCGGTCATGTCGCTACAGCGCTCCCACGGGCGGCTCCGCCACCATGTCCCCCAATCCCACCAACGATGCCTCATCACTCGCCCGCCGTGCCAGCGCCGATTCGGCCTGGGCGATCAATTCGGCGAGGATATCGGCCACCGGCTGTTCGCGGGTGACAAGCCCGACGCTCTGGCCGGCCATCAGGGATCCGGTCTCCACGTCGCCCTCGATGACCGCGCGGCGCAGGGCGCCGGCCCAGAAATGCTCGATCTCCAGCATGCCCTCGTCGCGGCTCATGGCGCCGGCATCGACCTTGGCGATGACCTCGCGCTGGAACTCCATGAAGCGCTTGGACGCCTCGTTCGCCAGCGCCCGCACCGGGATCACCGGAAAGCGCGGGTCGATCTGTACCGACGGCTGGGCATCGCGGGCGGACGCCCGGATGAAGGCCTGCTTGAAATTGGGATGGGCCACGCATTCGGTGGCGCAGACGAAGCGGGTGCCGACCTGAACGCCGGCCGCCCCCAGCTCCAGGTAGGAGAGGATGGCCTCGCCCCGGCCGATGCCGCCGGCGACGAACACCGGCACCTCGCGCAGGTCGGGCAGGATTTCCTGGGCCAGCACGGTGGTGGAGACCGGGCCGATATGGCCGCCGGCCTCCGTCCCCTCGATCACCAGCGCGTCGACGCCATGCTTCACCAGCCGCCGACCGGCGACCAGCGTGGGGGCGAAGGCCATCGCCTTGGCCCCGCCGTCCTTGATGCGGCGCAGGGTGGCCCCGGACGGCAGCCCGCCGGCGACGACCACATGGCCCACACCCTGCTCGCGGCAGACGTCGAGCAGCTGGTCCAGCGCCGGGTGCATGTTGATGACGTTGACGCCGAACGGATTGTCGGTCAGCGCCCGGGTGGCGGCGATCTCCACCGCCAGCTGGTCCGGGGCCATGGAGCCGCAGGCCAGCACGCCGAAGCCGCCGGCGTTGGAGATGGCGGAGACCAGATGCCGTTCCGACACCCAGCTCATCGCACCGCCCATCACGGCGGTGCGGGTGCCGAGGAAGTCCCGGCCCCGCTGCCAGAGCCGGTCGAGACGCGCCAGATTGGGCCGTTGCCGGACCGATCCTGCCGCCGCGTGCGATATGGCGTCGGTCATGGCCGGCCCTTTCCTGCTGTTGCGGTCCCCGGCACCCGGGTCCCCACCTGCGCTCAGGCGGCGTCCAGGCCGTAGGCGGTGTGCAGCGCGCGCAGCGCCAGCTCCGCATACTCCTCGGCGATCAGGACCGAAATCTTGATCTCCGACGTCGAGATGACCTGGATGTTGATGCCCTTGTCGGCCAGCGCCTTGAACATGCGCTGGGCGACGCCGGCATGGCTGCGCATGCCGACGCCGATGACCGACACCTTCACCACGTTGGCATCGGACACGATGCGCTTGTAGTTCAGGGTGGACTGCGCGTCCTCCAGCACCTTCACGGCGCGGGCCAGATCGGCCTTGCCGACGGTGAAGGTCATGTCGGTGGACTTGCCGTCTTCCGACACGTTCTGGACGATCATGTCGACGTTGACCGCGTTGTCGGTCAGCGGACCGAAGATGGCGGCGGCGACGCCCGGCTGGTCGGCGACGCCCACCAGAGTGACCTTCGCCTCGTCGCGGCTGTAGGCGATGCCGCTAACAACTTCCTTTTCCACGATCTCGTCCTCGTCAACAACCAGGGTTCCGGGAAGCGAGCTGCCCGCCGCCGCTTCGAAGCTGGACAGCACCTGCACGCGCACGCGGTGGTTCATCGCCATCTCGACCGAGCGGGTCTGAAGCACCTTGGCCCCCTGCGAGGCCATTTCCAGCATTTCCTCGTAGGTGATCTTGTCGAGCTTGCGCGCCTTTGCGACGATGCGCGGGTCGGTGGTGTAGACACCGTCCACGTCGGTGTAGATGTCGCAACGGTCGGCCTTCACCGCCGCCGCCAGCGCCACCGCGGAGGTGTCGGAGCCGCCGCGGCCCAGCGTGGTGATGCGGCCCTCGTTCGACACGCCCTGGAAGCCCGCGACCACGGCGACTTCGCCGGTCTGCAGGGACTTCTCCATCTCGGTGGTGTCGATGGAGACGATGCGCGCCTTGCCGTGCGTATCGTCGGTGCGGATCGGAATCTGCCAGCCGGCCCAGGAACGGGCGGGAATGCCGAGCGACTGCAGGGCGACGGCCAGGAGACCGGAGGTCACCTGCTCGCCGCTGGCGACGACCGCGTCATATTCGCGCGCATCGTGCAGCTTGTCGATGTCGTTGCAGTATTTGACGAGCTGGTTGGTCACGCCGGACATCGCCGACACGACGACGGCGACCTGATGTCCCGCCTTGACTTCCTGCTCGACCTTTCGGGCCACGTTCTTGATGCGGTCGATGTCGCCGACCGACGTGCCTCCGAACTTCAGGACGATCCGCGCCATACCTCACACCATGTCTGGCCGCCCGGTCATGCCATCTGGATCATGCCATCTGGATCATGCGGGTCGGCTGAGCGCACCCCCGCTCCACCGTTGCCGGCGCGGGGCGGCGTATCCATACTCCGTCGGTGGAAGCGAGGCAAGTTGCCCGCGTCCGTCCCGCCTCACAGTTTACGGATTTTCACCATGACCGCGTCCTCCTCCGCCTTCCCGCATGCATCCGCAACCGCTCCTGCCGGCGGTATCGGGGGCGGAACCGTGGATCCGGAGGATGTCGCCCGCTTCTCGGCCATCGCCGCCGAATGGTGGGACCCGACCGGCAAGTTCAAGCCGCTGCACCGGCTGAACCCGCTGCGCCTGACCTATATCCGCGACAGCGTGTGCAAGCGGCTGGGCCGCGACCCGCTGGCGCCGAGCCCGCTGGCGGGCCTGCGCGTGGTCGACATCGGCTGTGGCGGCGGCCTGCTGGCCGAGCCGATCGCGCGGATGGGCGCCACCGTGGTCGGCGTCGATGCGTCGGAAAACAACATCAAGACCGCCGCCACCCATGCCGCCGAGACCAGCACGACCGTCGACTACCGCGCCACCACCGCCGAGGCCCTGGCCGCCAGTGGCGAGACGTTCGACGTGGTGCTGGCGATGGAGGTGATCGAGCATGTCGCCGACGTGAGCCTGTTCGTGAAGTCGCTGTCCGAGTTGCTGGCGCCGGGCGGCGTCCTGTTCCTGGCGACGCTGAACCGCACGCCGAAGTCCTTCGCGCTGGCCATCGTCGGGGCGGAGTACATCCTGCGCTGGCTTCCCCGCGGCACCCACAACTGGCGCCAGTTCCTGCGCCCGTCCGAACTGAACGCCGCCGTACGCACGTACGGGCTGAGCGTACGCGACCTGACCGGCATCACGTACAACCCGCTGAGCGACGAGTTCCGGCTGAACGCGCGCGATTTGGACGTGAACTACATGGGCTGGGCGGAGCGGGGGTGAGAGTTTGTAAGCTTTTGGAATCAGCCATAAGCCGAAAACACCAAGGACCGCCAACTCTGAGTAGCGGTCCTTGGGCATCGAACACGCTTGATATCAATGGTACACTTATCGCGAACGACTGCCTCTGAAATAGTGTCGGCCAGCCACGCAGCTGGGCACCAACGTTACGCTGCCGACTTGTCGGTGGGAGCGATTTCATTCAGCCGGCTCGGATCTCGATCCAAAAGCCTGAGCAGATTGGCCATGGCTCGCGAGGGGATTTCTCGACGCTTTTCGTATTTGTTGAAAGCAGCAGGTCCGCCACCAAGCCTCCTGCCCGCCTCATCCTGCGTCAGTCGCAGTTTTTTCCGGATTCGCTTCACCTCGGCAGCGGGCAGCGAGCCATCGACAACGGCCTTAAAGTCCATGAACGCCGCCTCAGTCGCAAGACTGTCTGAGACAGACAGCAGACTATCACCACACGAAGTGCAGTACCAAGCGGGTTGATCCAGTATGACTGACTGGTCGCGATATTTGAACTCCATAGGGCGGCTATCTCGGACCATTTCGCCACCACAGTCGCAATGCGGGTTTGGCTTTGCATTGTCGGTGTTGGTCATCGTCATGATCCCTCGTCCTTTTCCTTGAACGACAGTAGGCGGAACTCGCATACAGCGTCAGCGCGAAACTTGATATAGATCGTTAACTTATCTTCATATGGGAAGTAGTAAACGTCCTGCCACTCCTTACTGTTGCCGATAGTGGTCACAGAGTGATTGAAGTGGTTTGTGGTGAGGGAAGCGATAACGTTTCCCATTTGGGCAATACCAAAGCCTATGGAGCGAGCGCCCTTGATTGCACTGCCGGCAATCACACCATTGTCGCCCTTCGATTTGATCTCTCGGGCAACCACTGCCTGAAAGCTAGCCAGAGCATAGGTTGGTTTACGCTTCGTCGACATACCTCAATCGTGCCATGAAGATGGGAGGCCTACAAGCAAAAACAACCTTATCGGTTGTTTTTGCCGTGTTTGGGGTTTGGCTGGCGTCAATTGCACGCCCGAAGTATCGCCTCGCCGATAGAGACAGCAAATAAGGCGGCATGCGTTGCTGCTAAACTGAGACGTGTCAAAGAGGCGATTCCTGACCACCCTCAGTCCTCGTACACCGCCTCCAGCGGAATGGTCAGGTCCAGCGACGCCAGCATGACCGGACCCTCGCGCAGCACATCGACGGTCCAGCCGCCGCCGTCGCGGCGGTACACCTCGACCAGACGCTCGGTCTGCAAGACCAGGACGATTTCGCGTAGGGACGGGATTTTCTGGTAGTTGGTCCGCTTCTCCCGCCGGTCGATGGCCTCGGTGCTGTCGGACAGCACCTCCACGACCAGCACCGGGTCCTTGACCACATAGGGATCGTCGTCGCCACCGGCGCAGGTCGCGACAAGGTCGGGATAGTAGAAGGCGTTCGCCGCCTCGACCCGGACTTTCACGTCGTTGGCGTAAGCCTGGCATCCGCGGGCGCGGGCGGCCTGCCGCAGGGCGACGAACAGGTTGCCGACGATGGTCGCATGCCGGCGGCTCGCCCCGACCATGGCGAAGATCTCGCCATCGACATACTCATGACGCACCTCGGCCGTCCGCTCGGCGGCGAGATAGTCCTGCGGCGTAATCCACGGCTTGCGCGATATGCCCGCCATGGCCTTGGCCCCCGTCGGTCGTGTCGGCTTGCCGGTATCCTACCAGCCCATCCGGCCCCACACCACTTGGTGCATCCGGCCCTAAAGAAAAAGGGCCGCGCACAGCCCGTGCAGCGGCCCTTCGGCATCTTGGTTCCCGCACCGGCGACCCGTCAGTTGGACGGGCTCGGCTCGTGCTGGGTCAGGAGCGCGTACATCGCGTCGCCGGACTGGGCTCCGCGCAGCTTTTCGCACATGGACTGGTCCCGCAGAAGGCGCGAGACGCGGGCCAGAGCCTTCAGATGGTCGGCTCCCGCCTGTTCCGGGGCGAGGAGGAGGAAGATCAGATCGACCGGCTGCTCATCGATCGCGTCGAAATCGATGGGCCGCTCCAGGCGGGCGAAGACGCCATGGACGCGGTCCAGGCTGGACAGCTTGCCGTGCGGGATGGCGATGCCATGGCCCACGCCGGTCGTGCCCAGCCTTTCGCGCTCCAGAAGCACGTCGAAGATCGCCCGCTCGTGCTGACCGGTCAGCTCGGACGCTTTGCGCGCCATCTCCTGCAGGGCCTGCTTCTTGTTGCCGGCCTTCAGGTTCGGGAGGATGGCGTGCGGAGAGATGAGGTCGAGCATGACGCTTCTAGACCAGTGGGACGGGTCGGCGCCGTCAGGCGCCGGCCTTCTCCGCCGGATCGACCCAGCCGATGTTCCCGTCGGCGCGGCGATAGACCATGTTCAGGCGGCCATGCGCACCGTTGTGGAACATCAGGGCGGGGGCCTGCGCCAGCTCCAGGCGCATCACCGCCTCGCTGACCGACAGGGTGGCGATGCTCGTCTCCATCTCCGCCACGACCATCGGCTGGTGGGCGCCGTCGGCGACCGTCTCGACCTCGTCATGCTGCTCGTCGGCGTCGGCCTCCAGCACGCGGTAGTTCGCGGGCATGGCGGCGCCGTTCTCGGCGGCGTGGTGGTCGCGCAGGCGGCGCTTGTAGCGGCGCAGGCGCTTGGCCAGCTTGTCGCAAGCGATGTCGAAGGCCGGATACGGCTCGGTGGCGTCACCGGCGCTCTGCAGCATGATGCCGCGACCCACATGGGCCTGGATGTCGGCCTTGTAGAGGTGCGCGTCCTTGGTCAGGATCACGGTCGCTTCGATCGGCTTGTCGAAGTACTTGCCGACGACGGCGTTCAGGCTATCGGCCACATGGGTGCGCAGAGCGTCGCCCACGTCGAGCTGCTTGCCTTTGACGGTGAGTTGCATGGTGGAACGTTTCCAAAAATTGGTCCGCTGGGGACGGTGTAGAGACGACGTGTGGAGATGCGGTCCACCGCGTGCGGGCCGGGACGATAGGCAAGGGCCACCAGACTGTCAATCGAGCCCTCCCCCGCCGAACCTGCCTACATGCGTGACATCTTGGCACGGCGTCGCTGCACCGATGACGGTATTTTCATCGCTTCACGATACTTCGCGACCGTCCTTCGCGCAATGTCGATCCCTTCGGCACGGAGAATCTCCACCAGTTTGTCGTCCGACAGCACGTCGTCCGGCTTCTCGGCATCGATCATCGTCTTGATGCGGTGCCGAACCGCTTCCGCGGAATGGGCGGCCTGGCCGTCCGCACCCTGGATGGCGGAGGTGAAGAAGTATTTCAGCTCGAAGACGCCGCGCGGGGTCGCCATGAACTTGTTGGTGGTGACGCGGCTGACGGTGCTCTCATGCATGCCGATGGCCTCGGCGATGTCGCGCAGGATCAGCGGCCGCAGGTGCGAGACGCCATGGATGAAGAAGGCGTCCTGCTGGCGGATGATCTCGCTCGCCACCTTCAGGATGGTGGTGGCGCGCTGGTGCAGCGACTTGACCAGCCAGTTCGCCGACTGGAACCGTTCGGAGAGATACTCCTTGTCGGCCTTCGACTTGGCGCTGTCGGAGATGCGGGCGAAATAGCGGTGGTTGACCAGCACCCTCGGCAGCGTGTCCGGGTTCAGGTCGATCAGCCAGCCGCCGCCGGGATTGGCGCGCATCAGGATGTCGGGGGTGACCAGCTGCGCCGGGGTGTGGTCGAAGGCCAGCGCCGGCTTCGGGTTCAGCTTGCGGATGTCGGCGACCATGTCGGCGACGTCCTCGGCATCGACGCCGCAGACCTTCATGATGGCCGGCAGGTTGCGGGCGGCCAGAAGCTCCAGATTGTCGAGCAGCGCCGCCATGGCCGGGTCCAGCCGGTTCTTCTCGCGCAGCTGGATGGCGAGGCATTCCTTCAGCGAGCGGGCAAAGATGCCGGGCGGGTCGAAGCGCTGGCAGGCGGCCAGCACCCGTTCCACCCGGTCCACGCCGCAGCCCAGCTGCTCGGCCAGCGCCTGGGCGTCGAAGCCGATCAGCCAGCCGGCCTCGTCCAGCATGTCGATCAGGGCCAGCCCGATCAGCTGGTCGCCATGGTCGGGCAGGTCGATCTTCAGCTGCTCGGTCAGGTGGTCGCGCAGGTTCTTTTCGCTGGTCAGCGTCGCTTCAAGGTTGCTGTCGTCATCCTCGAAACCGCTGCGGCCGCCGCGCTCCCCGTAGGAGCCGTAGACCTCGCTGCCGCCGTCCGACCCGTCGGAAAAGCGGTCGTCGCCGTAGACATTCTCGAAATCGGTGTCGAGCGGCGCTTCCGACGAGGAGGCCAGCGTGTCCGAGGAGGTCATCTCCACCGTGTCGCGGGTGCGCCCGTCGCTCATCGGCAGGGCCGGCCCGTCGTCGCGGCCGTTCAGCCCGTCGGCGCTGAGCCCGTTCGCCTCCATGCCGCCGGGACCGTCCAGTCCGCCGGGCGCCTCGCCGCCGGCCCCGTCGCCCACCGGGTCGCTGCCGCCGTCACCGGGGCCGCTGTCGCGCTCCAGCAGCGGGTTCTGCTCGATCTCGCGGTCGACGAAGTCCGACAGTTCGATGTTCGACAGCTGCAGCAGCTTGATCGCCTGCTGCAGCTGCGGCGTCATCACCAGGGTCTGGGCTTGTCGAAGATCGAGACGTTGAGCAAGCGCCATGGCTGTGGAACCGGGACCAGTGGAAACGGAGGGCTACAGACTGAACCGGTCGCCGAGATAGACCCGACGCACGCCCTCGTGCGCCACGATCTCGTCCGGCCGTCCCTCCATTAGTACCACACCATCGTGCAAAATGTATGCCCGATCGACGAGGTCGAGCGTTTCGCGCACGTTGTGGTCGGTGATCAGCACGCCGATGCCGCGGTCGCGCAGGTGGCCGACCAGCTCGCGGATGTCGTTCACCGCGATGGGGTCGATGCCGGCCAGCGGCTCGTCCAGCAGGATGAAATGCGGCTGTCCGGCCAGCGCGCGGGCGATCTCCACGCGCCGCCGCTCGCCGCCCGACAGCGCCAGGGCGGGGGAGCGGCGCAGGTGCGTGACCGAGAATTCGGCCAGCAGCTCGTCCAGCATCGCCTCGCGCGCGTCGCGGTCGCTCTCCACCACCTCCAGAACGGAGCGGATGTTGTTCTCCACCGTCATGCCGCGGAAGATCGAGGCTTCCTGCGGCAGATAGCCGATGCCGAGCCGGGCGCGGCGGTACATCGGCAGCGCGGTGATGTCCTGCCCGTCCAGCGTGATCGTGCCGGAATCGGCGGCGATCAGGCCGGTGATCATGTAGAAGCAGGTGGTCTTGCCGGCGCCGTTCGGGCCGAGCAGCCCGACCGCCTCGCCGCGCTGGACGCTGATCGAGACGTCGCGCACCACCGGCCGCTTCTTGAAGGACTTGCCGAGATGCTGCGCCACCAGCCCTTCGACCGGGGCGGATGCTGCGGCGTGCGAACCGGAAGGGGCGGGGGCGGCGCCGGGTCCGTTGGCGGTCAGCACGGTCACGGCTTCTTGCCTGCCGCGGCGCCGGGCTGGTCGCCGGTCTTTTCGCCGGGGATCAGCAGGCCGCTGACCCGGCCGCCGGCGTCGCGGCCGGCGATGACGCGGTTGATCTTGGTGTTCATGTTCATCTCGGCGGCTTCGCCGTTCAGCTGGTTGTCGCCGCGGGTGATCCTGACATTGCCGATCAGCACCGCCACATTGTCGGCCACCGAATAGACCAGCTTGTCCGACAGCGCCACATCGGTGGGGGTGGTGACGACGACGTTGCCGGATCCGTCGATCCGCTCCATCTGGGTGGTGCCGTCCGGCAGCTTCTTCAGCCGGCCGATCAGGACGTCGGCGCGCAGCCGGTCGGTGCCGCGCACCGCCACCGCGTCGCCGCGCGCCACGGTCAGCTCGCGTGCCTCGTAATATTCCAGGCTGTCGCGGGCGGTGACCACGTCCTTGTTGGTGACCAGCCTCAGGTCCTTGCCGGTGACGACGGCGACCTGCTTGTCGACGTCATAGACGCCATGGTCGCCGAACACCTGCTGGGTCGGGCCGACGATGCGGACATTGCCGTCGGCCACCAGCTGGAACACCTCGTTCCCCTTGCCGGGGACCTCGCGGTAATAGGCGGTCAGCACGTCGGCGAAGACGGTCGAGTCGTTGCGCTTGGCCGAGGCGTTGCCGCGCGCCACATAGGCGCGGACGTCCTGGTGCCATTCGATCGCCTGGTCGGCGTTGATCTCGACCGGCTGCTTGCCGCCCATGCCGGGCAGGCCCTGGGCGAAGGCCGGAGCGGCGAGCAGCAGCCCGGCGGCCAGCGCCACGGCGGCCGGGACCGCCGGCAGGGAGAAAACGGTTCTGAACGGCGACCGTTTGGACGTCACGGCTTCTTGCTCCCGGGGCGTTCGGCGGCCTGGACCTCGGCCTTCGACTGGTTGAGGAAGACGACATTCTTGCCGCGGTCCGTCATGCGGAAGCCCTTGGCGTTGATCTCGCCCTGCGGACCCTGGCCGGCCACCGCCTGGTCGCCCCAGGCGTTGCCCTTGCGGATGTCGGCCTCGGCCTCGCTGGTGGTGAACTCGTTGCCGTCGTCGCGCAGGACATGGACGTTGCCGCGCATCAGCAGGATGCCGGTGACCTGGTTGTACCAGCCCTTGTCGGACCGCATGGTCACCCAGGTGCCGGTGTTCTCGGTCATCTCCGCCTGCGGGTCGTCCAGCAGCACGATGTCGGGCTGGTCGGCCGACTTGTCGGCCTTGGCCGCCACCAGCGAGAAGGGCTGGTTGTGCTCGTCCAGGCTGAAATAGCGCGGCTTCAGCATCTCGCTCTGCCCGGCGTCGGCGGAGATGCGCGGGGTCGGCGGGCTGTTCAGCGACGGCCAGGCGGCAAGCAGCGCCACCATCGCCAGCGCCGCGGCCGGAAGCGCGAACTTCAGGGCCGAGACGAAGCGGCTGTGGAACCGGCTGACCGGGCGGGTGTCGCGCCGCCGGTGCGCGCGCAGCACCGCCGGCGGCTCCGCGGCGGCGGACACGCGGCGGGCCTCTCCACTCGCCGGCTGGGCGGTTCCGGTGCGGTCGGGGCTGCGCAGGTCGTCCAGGCTCAACTCTCTGTCCCTCCGGCTCGGCGCTTGGCTTCCATAATGGACAAGAACGCGGTCAGGCGGCGCCCGCGCGCAGGCAGTCGTGGATGTGCACGATGCCCAGCGGCCGGTCGTCCTCGATCACGAACAGGGTGGTGATCTTCTTCTCGTTCATCTCGCGCAGCGCCTCGACGATCAGCGCCTTCGGGCGGATGGTCTTGGGCCGCGGCGACATGATGCTGTCGGCGCGCTCTGCCAGAAGCTCCGGCGTCAGATGACGGCGAACGTCGCCGTCGGTGATGATCCCGACCAGCGCCCCCGCCTCGTCGGTCACCCCGACGCAGCCGAGCCGCTTGGCCGTCATCTCGAAGATGACGTCGGACAGCGGCGAGTCAAGACGGCACAGGGGCAAATCGGTCCCCTTGTGCATGATGTCCGTCACCTTCAGCAGGGCGCGGCCCAGCTGTCCGCCGGGGTGGAACTCGCGGAAATCGGCGGCGGAGAAGCCGCGCCGTTCCAGCAGCGCCACCGCGATGGCGTCGCCCAGCGCCAGCATCATGGTGGTGGAGGTGGTGGGCGCCAGGCCCAGCGGGCAGGCCTCCGGCACCGGCGGCAGGATCAGCGCCACGTCCGACTGCTCGGCCAGCGAGGAGGCGGCCCGGCGGGTCATGCCGATCAGCGGGATGCCGAAGCGGCGGGTGTAGGCGATGATGTCGGCCAGCTCGTGCGTCTCGCCCGAATTGGACAGCGCCACCACCGCGTCGTTCTTCGCGATCATGCCGAGGTCGCCGTGGCTCGCCTCGCCCGGATGGACGAAGAAGGCCGGCGTGCCGGTGGAGGCCATGGTGGCGGCGATCTTGCGGGCGACATGGCCCGACTTGCCCATGCCGGTGACGACCACGCGCCCTTCGATGCCGTTCAGCAGGTCGAGCGCCTTGAGGAAGGCGCCGTCGAGGCTGTCCGCCAGGGCGACCAGCGCATCGGCCTCCGTCCGTAGGACGCGGGTGGCGCAGGCGAGGTCGCGGTTCTCCACGGCGCTCGATTCCGTCGAAGCGGCGGAGTCGCCGGACAGGCTGGCGGTCAGGCCGGACGTGATAACGCTGGTCAAGGCTGTCATGCCTTCCATTCAAAAGGCCCGGTCGATGGGCCGTTCACAAACGCGCGCCCGCCGGGATGGCTCCCGGCAGGCGCGTCATGCAGTATGCCCACCCCCGGACCCCGGGTCAAATCCACGGCCGGTCAGGGGGCGGTATGGCTCCCTCTCCCGCCCCGGGAGAGGGAAGGGGCCCGCCGCAAAGCGGTGGGAAGGGTGAGGGGTGATCCAAGGAACCTTGCGGTCCGGGTTTCTTGGATCACCCCTCACCCTCCCCACTTCGTGGGTCCCCTCCCTCTCCCGGGGCTCTCAGCGGATCTTCGATCCGCCTGACGCCGTCAGCACAAACGAAGTTTGTGCGAGAGGCGGGAGAGGGCGATGATCAGGCCGTCAATGCGCCAGAATGTCCGGGGTTTCCCAGCCGCCGAGGTCCAGCTCGCCGCGGGCGGGCAGGAAGTCGAAGCAGGCCTGCGCCAGATGGGTGCGTCCCTCGCGCGCCAGCATGACGTCCAGCTTCGCCTTCAGGTCATGCAGGTGCAGCACGTCCGACGCCGCATACTTCATCTGGTCGGTGGTCAGCTCCGGCGCGCCCCAGTCCGAGGACTGCTGCTGCTTGGAGATTTCCACCCCCAGCAGGTCCTTGCACAGATCCTTCAGGCCATGGCGGTCGGTGAAGGTGCGGACCAGTTTGGAGGCGACCTTGGTGCAATAGACCGGCCGGCAATCGACGCCCAGATAGGCCTTCATCACCGCCACGTCGAAGCGGGCGAAATGGAACAGCTTGGTCACGCCGGGATCGGTCAGCAGACGCTTCAGGTTCGGCGCCTCGTACCGGCCGGGACGGAACTGCACCAGATGGACCGCACCGTCGCCGGCCGACAGCTGCACGAGGCACAGGCGGTCGCGGTGGGGGTTCAGCCCCATGGTCTCGGTGTCGATGGCCACGCAGTTGTCGCGGGCGCCGGCGGCGAGGTCGAGGCCGTCGGGGAGGTCGCCGTCATGAAGGTCGATGGGCATGGTCGCTTCCCGGGTGGTCAGGCCCCCGGCCACGGACCCTAGAAACGACGAACGCCGCTCTGCACTTCCTCCTTCTCGATCGAAGGAGCTGTGCATGCGGCGCAGCCGGGTAGAAAGAAATGGTGCCCAGGAGAAGACTCGAACTTCCACGACATTTCTGCCACAGGTACCTGAAACCTGCGCGTCTACCAATTCCGCCACCTGGGCTCGGTGCTCGGTGTGTGGGCGGTTGTTTAATGATCCGGCCGGGGGGCGTCAACAGCTTTTTTCGACCCCTTCATTTTTTTGTCGCATCGCGGGTTTTCACCCCATCGCCGGCCGGCGCGGCAATGCAGTCCCTAGATTGGCGGCGGTCCATTCGCTATAAGCATGCCCGCAGTTCCAGCAGTCCTCATGGCGACACACAGTCGGACGACGCGCGGGGGCGCGCGCAACGGCGGGAGAACCGCCGCGCGAAAGCCCCGATGACGGCGCGCAACGACACGGGAGACGGTCGATGTCCTATCGCACTCAGGTTATCACGGTGTTCGGCGGTTCGGGCTTCATCGGCCGCCACCTGATCCGGCGCCTCGCCAAGTCCGGCGCCCAGATCCGCATCGCCACCCGCATTCCGGGCAAGGCCGCCTTCCTGAAGACGGCCGGCGCCGTCGGCCAGATCGTGCCCTTCGCCACCGACTGCACCAAGGACGAGTCGGTCGCCCGCGCCGTCCAGGGCGCGGATGTCGTCATCAACCTGCTGGGCGTGCTGTACGAGCGCGGGAGCCAGAGCTTCCAGGGCGTGCATGTCGATGCCGCCGCCCGCATCGCCCGCCTGGCCGCCGCCGCCGGCGTCAACCGGCTGATCCAGATTTCCGCCATCGGCGCCGACGCCAATTCCCCCTCCTCCTACGCCCGTTCCAAGGCGGCCGGCGAGCAGGCGGTGCTGTCGGCCTTCCCGGCGGCGACGATCCTGCGCCCCAGCATCGTCTTCGGGCCGGAGGACAACTTCTTCAACAAGTTCGCCGCGATGGCGCAGAAGGCCCCCGCCCTGCCGCTGATCGGCGGCGGCAAGACCCTGTTCCAGCCGGTCTATGTCGGCAATCTGGCCGATGCCGTCATCGCCGCGCTGGAGACCGACGCCAGCCGCGGCAAGACCTACGAGCTGGGCGGCCCGCGCGTCTACACCTTCCGGGAACTGCTGGAGCTGACCCAGCGGGACATCCAGCGCCATCGCCCGCTGGTGACCATCCCCTGGGGTGCGGCCGAATCGCTGGCCGGCATCCTGGAGAAGGTGCCGGTGCTGGCCCCCGCCCTGACCCGCGACCAGGTGGCGCTGCTGAAGCAGGACAACGTCGCCTCCCCGACCGCGCTGGGCTTCAAGGACCTGGGCATCACCGAGCTTGCCACCTGCGAGGTGATCCTGCCGACCTACCTGTCGCGCTTCATCGTCGGCGGTAAGTACAGCGGCCTGACCGGCAACGCCCACTGAGCGGCGGAGCCCCTCCCGTGACTCCCGAAAGCCCCGGCCCCTGCGCCGGGGCTTTCGCATTGGAGCGTTTGCCTTGAACGGGCTGCGCGCGCTTGCCTCCTTCCTCAGCGGCGGCGTCATCGGCACGCTGGGCGGCCTGATCGGGCTGGGCGGGGCCGAGTTCCGGCTGCCGCTGCTGATCGGCGCCTTCCGCTTCGCGGTGCTCGACGCCGTCATCCTGAACAAGGCGATGAGCCTCGTCGTCGTCGCCGCCGCCCTTCCCTTCCGTGCCGGCGCGGTCCCGCTCGGCCTCGTCGCCGCCAACGGGACGGTGATCGTCAACCTGCTGGCCGGCAGCCTGCTGGGCGCCTGGATCGGGGCGGGCTGGGCGGTGCGGATGGACGCCGCCCGGCTGCGCCGGGTGATCGCCCTGCTGCTGGTGCTGATCGCCGGCGTCCTGCTGTTCGGCCATGGCGCGGCGGGCGGCGGCGGGCCTCCGGTGAGCGGTTTGGCGCTGATCGCCGCCGGGACCGCCGCCGGCTTCGCCATCGGCGTCGTCGCCTCCATCCTGGGCGTGGCCGGCGGCGAGCTGCTGATTCCGACGCTGGTCCTGCTGTTCGGCGTCGACGTGAAGCTGGCGGGCAGCCTGTCCCTGGCGATCAGCCTGCCGACCATGATCGCCGGCTTTTCCCGCTACGCCCGCGACCGCAGCCTGTCCGTGCTGGCCCGCAACCGCGGATTCGTGCTGCTGATGGCGGCGGGATCGCTGGCCGGCGCCTTCATCGGCGGCCGGCTGCTGGGCGTCGTGCCGGAGTCGGTGCTGCTGCCGGCGCTGTCGGCGATCCTGCTGCTGTCCGCCGCCAAGATGTGGCGGCACTAAGAGTTTCAGCGGAGTTCCGCCCGCTTGCGGCATGGCACGCCTGCCGCTTCCCTGCTTGATTTCCCCGCCGTCCGCCGTCATGTCGGCAGTTCAACAGCGACGGGACGGGCGATGACAGGGGCAGAGGATATCCGCGGCGGCGCGGGCCGGGTGGTGGAGCAGGCCGCCGCCGCGCGCTGGGCGACCGTCGCCGCCTTCTTCCTGAACGGCACCGTCTTCGGCGTCTGGGCGACCCAGATCCCGCTGCTGAAGAACCGGCTCGACCTCAGCCCAGCGGTGCTGGGGGTGGCGCTGCTCTGCCTTGCCGTCGGCGCGCTGACCGCGATGATCGCCAGCGGGCCGCTGCTGGGCCGGCTTGGCAGCGCTCCGGTGACTAAGGTGACCGCCCTGTTGTTCGCCGCCTTCCTGCCCCTGCCGGCGCTGGTGCCCGACGTGGTGACGCTGTGCATCGTGCTGGCGCTGTTCGGCGCGTCGGGCGGCACCATGGACGTCGCCATGAACGCGCAGGGCGCGCTGGTGGAACGGCGGCTCGGCCGGCCGATCATGTCCTCGCTGCACGGGATGTGGAGCCTCGGCGGGCTGGCGGGGGCGGGCCTGGGCGGGCTGCTGCTGCCGCTGATGGCCCCGGCGGCGCAGGCCGCGCTGGTGTCGGTCGGGCTGGTCGCGCTGTTCCTGGCCTTTCAAGGGCGGTTTCTGCCCGACCGCAACGCCTCGATCGGCGGGCTGGTCCTGCCCGACCGCAAGACGCTGCTGCTCGGCCTGCTCGCCGCCCTGTCCTTCATGAGCGAGGGCGCCATCCTGGACTGGAGCGCCATCCATCTGCGCGACGATCTCGGCGCCCCGGCCTCGCTCGCCGGCATGGGGTTCGGCGTGTTCTGCGCCGCCATGGCGGTGGGCCGCTTCAGCGGCGACCGGCTGCGCCACCGCTTCGGCGGAGCGACGCTGATGCGCGGCGGCAGCCTGCTGGCCGCGGCCGGGCTGGGACTCGTTCTGGCGGCCGGCTGGGTGGCGGACGGATCGCCGCTGCTGGCGATGGCCGGCTTCGGGCTGACCGGGATCGGCCTGTCGAACATCGTCCCGGTGCTGTTCAGCACGGCCGGCGCGGTGGAGAGCGGCCGCGCCGACCATGCCGTCGCCGCGGTGTCCACCATGGGCTACACCGGCGTTCTGACCGGGCCGCCGCTGGTCGGCTTCATCGCCCAGGCGACCAGCCTCGCCACCGCCTTCGCCCTGATCGCCGTGCTCGCGCTGTTCGTGGCGGTCGCCGCGGCACGGGCGGTGCCGCGGCAAGCGGTGTGACGTTTACAGATACAGGAAGGCCAGCATGCCGGTGCCGATGGCGATGCGGTACCAGCCGAAGGGGGTGAAGCCGTAGCGGCCGACGAACTCGACCAGCGTCTTCACCACCAATGCTGCGGCAATGAAGGCGGTGACGAAGCCGACCAGGATCAGCAGGCCGCTGTCCAGGCTCATCACCGACCAGTTCTTGTAGAGGTCGTACACGGTGGCGCCGGCCATGGTCGGCACCGCCAGGAAGAAGGAGAACTCGGCCGCCGCCTTGCGGTCGACGCCCATCAGCAGGGCGCCCAGGATGCTGGCCCCCGAGCGCGACACGCCCGGCACCAGCGCCAGGCACTGGCAGAAGCCGATCTTCAGCGCCAGCGGGGCGGAGAAATTCTCGATCCGGTGATAGCGGGCGACCGGAACCAGCCGCTCCACCAGCAGGATGGCGACGCCGCCCAGGATCAGCGCGATGCTGACCACGGTCGGGTTGAACAGCAGCGTCTTGATGACTCCATGCAGGGCGGCGCCCAGCACCATCGCCGGCAGGAAGCCGATCAGCACCGCCATCACGAAGCGCCGTGCGCCGGGATCGTCCTTCAGCCCTGTGGCGACATGCCACAGCCGCTGGAAATAGACCACGCAGATCGCCAGAATGGCGCCGAGCTGGATCACCACCTCGAACACCTTGCCGGGCGGTCCCTGGAAGCCCAGCAACTCGTCCAGCATGATGAGGTGGCCGGTCGAGGAGACGGGCAGGAACTCGGTCAGCCCCTCCACCAGCCCCATCAGTGTGGCGTCCAGATATTGATCGATCATCATCGTGGCACGCAGCCTTCGGCACGGTTGGATGTTGCGGTGCTTATAGCAGCGTGCCCGGTGCTTGGCGACGGCGAGGGGTCGGTACCCCTATTTGCGAGATAGTCTCGTTTAGGGACTAATTTTCTGTCTCGTTTTTGTGACGCTGTGCCGCACCGCTCACGCATTTCAGGCTTGCAGCAGAAAAGGTCAACAAAACGGACCTATCGGTTCTTTTGTGCTTCCGCCGGCTTCGCGCATGCGTTATATGACGAGCGTCCGCCACTTTGCGGACGTTCGATTTCAACCCAGCCGGTCGGTGTAGGCCAACGCCGCAGCCTCCGGTCAGGCCCAGCAAGGCGATGTCCCCGCAACCGACGACGGGGCCGCGAAGCAAGGAGCAGACGTCATGGCGAACCAGAAAATGTTGGGCTTCGTGCACACCGCGCAGAAGATGCCCGACAAGCGGTCTGCCGCCGACCGCCGCCAGGACTTCGCCGAGATCTATGCCCGCTTCAGCGACGAGCGTGCCGGCGAGCAGGCCAACCGCTGCTCGCAGTGCGGCGTTCCCTTCTGCCAGGTGCATTGCCCGGTCTCCAACAACATCCCGGACTGGCTGAAGCTGACCGCCGAGGGCCGTCTTGAGGAGGCTTACGAGGTCTCCCAGGCCACCAACAACTTCCCCGAAATCTGCGGCCGCATCTGCCCGCAGGACCGCCTGTGCGAGGGCAACTGCGTCATCGAGCAGTCGACCCACGGCGCCGTCACCATCGGTTCGGTGGAGAAGTACATCAACGACACCGCCTGGGAGAACGGCTGGGTCAAGCCGCGCAAGCCGGCCCGCGAGCTGGGCCTGTCGGTCGGCGTGATCGGCGCCGGCCCGGCCGGCCTCGCCGCCGCCGAGGAGCTGCGCGCCAAGGGCTACGAGGTCCATGTCTACGACCGCTACGACCGCATGGGCGGCCTGCTGGTCTACGGCATCCCCGGCTTCAAGCTGGAGAAGGACGTCGTCGCCCGCCGCGTCCAGCGTCTGGCCGATGCCGGCGTCATCTTCCATTCCAACTTCGAGGTCGGCCGCGACGCCTCGCTGGCCGAGTTGCGCGAGCGCCACGTCACCATCCTGGTCGCCACCGGCGTCTACAAGGCCCGCGACATCAAGGCTCCCGGTTCGGGGCTGAAGAACATCGTCCCGGCGCTGGAATACCTCACCACCTCCAACCGCGTCGGCCTGGGCGATTCCGTCGAGGCGTATGAGGACGGCTCGCTGAACGCCGCCGGCAAGAAGGTGGTGGTGCTCGGCGGCGGCGACACCGCGATGGACTGCGTGCGCACGGCGATCCGCCAGGGTGCGACCTCCGTCAAGTGCCTGTACCGCCGCGACCGCAAGAACATGCCGGGCTCGCAGCGCGAAGTGGCGCATGCCGAGGAAGAGGGCGTCGAGTTCGTCTGGCAGGCCGCGCCCGAAGGCTTCACTGGCGAGGATGTGGTGACCGGCGTCCGCGCCGTCCGCATCCATCTGGGTGTGGCCGACGCCACCGGCCGCCAGACCCCGCAGGTGATCGAGGGTTCCGAGTTCACCGAGCCGGCCGACCTCGTCATCAAGGCTCTCGGCTTCGAGCCGGAGGATCTGCCGGGCATGTTCGGCGCGCCGGACCTGACCGTCACCCGCTGGGGCACGCTGCTGGTCGACCACCGCACCAAGATGACCAGCCTGGACGGCGTCTTCGCCGCCGGCGACATCGTCCGCGGCGCCTCGCTGGTGGTCTGGGCCATCCGCGACGGCCGCGACGCCGCCGAGGCGATGCACGCCTACGCCCAGACCGTCGGCGCGCCGAAGCTGGCGGTTGCCGCCGAGTAAGGCACCCAGTCGCAACGCCGCCTGCCCCTCCCCGACCCTCCCCCGCGTCGCGGGAGAGGGTGCCTCACGGGAAGGCGGCGGCAGTCCCCTCTCCCACCGCAGGTGGGGGAGGGTTAGGGAGGGGGCCGCTCGCCTTCTCCACATCAGAACCACCGTCTACCCCAGGGGGCCATCCCTTCCGCCCCCCAGGTCAACGTCCAGACTGTGAAAGGGTCGTTCCATGACCACCGAGTTGAACCAGGGTGAGCAGTTCGTCGCCGATTTCCGCGCCAACGCCGCGGCGCTGACCACTGCGCACGCCTACAATCCGGCCGACGAGCACGACGCCTGCGGCGTCGGCTTCATCGCCGCGATCGACGGCAAGCCCCGCCGTTCGGTGGTCGAGAAAGGCATCGAGGCCCTGAAGGCCGTCTGGCACCGCGGCGCCGTGGACGCCGACGGCAAGACCGGCGATGGCGCCGGCATCCATGTCCAGGTGCCGCAGAAGTTCTTCAAGGACCACGTTAAGGTCATCGGCCACACCCCGCCGGAGAACAACCTGGCGGTCGGTCAGGTCTTCCTGCCGCGCATCAGCCTGGACGCCCAGGAAGCCTGCCGTTGCATCGTCGAGACCGAGATTCTGGCCTTCGGCTACTACATCTACGGTTGGCGTCAGGTGCCGATCAACGTCGACATCATCGGCGAGAAGGCCAACGCGACCCGGCCCGAGATCGAGCAGATCATCATCGGCAACAGCAAGGGCGTGTCGGACGAGCAGTTCGAACTCGACCTCTACATCATCCGCCGCCGGATCGAGAAGGCGGTGCATGGCGAGCAGATCAACGACTTCTACATCTGCTCCCTGTCGGCCCGTTCGATCATCTACAAGGGCATGTTCCTCGCCGAACAGCTGTCCACCTTCTATCCGGACCTGACCGACGACCGCTTCGAGTCGTCCTTCGCCATCTATCACCAGCGCTATTCGACCAACACCTTCCCGACCTGGCCGCTGGCCCAGCCCTTCCGCATGCTCGCCCACAACGGCGAGATCAACACGCTGAAGGGCAACGTCAACTGGATGAAGGCGCACGAGACCCGCATGGAGCATGCGGTGTTCGGCACCCACATGGCGGACCTGAAGCCGGTGATCGGCGTCGGCCTGTCGGACTCGGGCGCGCTGGATTCGGTGTTCGAGGTGATGGTCCGCGCCGGCCGCAGCGCGCCGATGGTCAAGATGATGCTGGTGCCGCAGGCGCTGACCAGCTCGCAGACCACGCCGGACAACCACAAGGCGCTGATCGCCTACTGCAACTCCGTCATGGAGCCGTGGGACGGCCCGGCCGCACTCGCCATGACCGACGGCCGCTGGGTCGTCGGCGGCATGGACCGCAACGGCCTGCGCCCGATGCGCTACACCATCACCACCGACGGGCTGATCATCGGCGGCTCCGAGACCGGCATGGTCAAGATCGAGGAGAACCAGGTGGTCGAGAAGGGCCGCCTCGGCCCGGGCGAGATGATCGCCGTCGACCTCCAGGCCGGCAAGCTGTTCAACGACCGTGAGCTGAAGGACCATCTGGCCAGCCAGAAGCCCTGGGGCCAGTGGGTCAAGAACACCACGCACCTGGACGAGCTGGTGAAGTCCGCCTCGCTGAAGGGCGAGCCGTCGGAGATGGAGAAGGAGGAGCTGCGCCGTCGCCAGATGGCCTTCGGCCTCGCCATGGAAGACATGGAGCTGATCCTCCACCCGATGGCGGAGGACGGCAAGGAGGCCGTCGGCTCGATGGGCGACGACAGCCCCATCGCCGTGCTGTCCGACAAGTACCGCGGCCTGCACCACTTCTTCCGCCAGAACTTCTCCCAGGTCACCAATCCGCCGATCGATAGCTTGCGCGAGCGCCGGGTGATGAGCCTGAAGACGCGCCTGGGCAACCTCGGCAACATCCTGGACGAGGATGAGAGCCAGACCCGCCTGCTGCAGCTCGACAGCCCGGTGCTGACCACCGCCGAATTCCACGCCATGCGGGAATATATGGGCGACACCGCGGCGGTGATCGACGCGACCTTCCCGGTCGATGCCGGCCCCGACGCGCTGCGCGACGCCCTGCGCCGCATCCGCCAGGAGGCGGAGGACGCCGTGCGCGGCGGTGCCAACCACGTCATCCTGACCGACGAGGCGATGGGCCCGGCCCGCGCCGCCATCCCGGCCATTCTGGCGACCGGTGCGGTCCACACCCACCTGATCCGCTCCAACCTGCGCACCTTCACCTCGCTGAACCTGCGCACGGCGGAATGCCTGGACACCCATTACTTCGCGGTGCTGATCGGCGTCGGCGCCACCACCGTCAACGCCTACCTCGCCCAGGAAGCGGTGGCGGAGCGCCAGCGCCGCGGCCTGCTCGGTTCGCTGTCGCTGGAAAAGGCGATGACGAACTACAAGAAGGCCATCGACGACGGCCTGCTGAAGATCATGTCCAAGATGGGCATCTCGGTCATCAGCAGCTACCGCGGCGGCGGCAACTTCGAGGCCATCGGTCTGTCGCGCGCCCTGGTCGCCGAGCATTTCCCGGCGATGGTCAGCCGCATCTCCGGCATCGGCCTGAACGGCATCCAGAAGAAGGTTCTGGAGCAGCATGCGCTGGCCTATGCCGGTGAGGCGCTGCCCCTGCCGGTCGGCGGCTTCTACCGCTTCCGCAAGTCGGGCGACCGCCATGGCTGGGAGGGTGGGATCATCCACACCCTGCAGCAGGCCGTCACCAACGACAGCTACACCACCTTCAAGAAGTATTCGGAGCAGGTGAACAAGCGGCCGCCGATGCAGCTGCGCGACCTGCTGGAGTTCCGCACCACCAAGGCCGCCGTTCCGGTGGACGAGGTGGAGAGCATCACCTCCATCCGCAAGCGCTTCATCACGCCGGGCATGTCGATGGGCGCCCTGTCGCCCGAGGCGCACGGCACGCTGAACGTCGCCATGAACCGCATCGGCGCCAAGTCCGACTCGGGCGAGGGCGGCGAGGATCCGGCGCGCTTCCGTCCCGACAAGAACGGCGACAACTGGAACTCCGCCATCAAGCAGGTGGCGTCGGGCCGCTTCGGCGTCACCGCCGAGTACCTGAACCAGTGCCGCGAGCTGGAGATCAAGGTCGCCCAGGGCGCCAAGCCCGGCGAGGGCGGCCAGCTGCCCGGCTTCAAGGTGACGGAGATGATCGCGCGGCTGCGTCACTCGACGCCGGGCGTCATGCTGATCAGCCCGCCGCCGCACCACGACATCTACTCGATCGAGGATCTGGCGCAGCTCATCTATGACCTGAAGCAGATCAACCCGGACGCCAAGGTCACGGTGAAGCTGGTCAGCCGGTCGGGCATCGGCACCATCGCCGCCGGTGTCGCCAAGGCCAACGCCGACATCATCCTGATCTCCGGCAACTCCGGCGGCACCGGCGCCAGCCCGCAGACCTCGATCAAGTTCGCCGGCCTGCCCTGGGAGATGGGCCTGTCGGAGGTGCATCAGGTCCTGACGCTGAACAAGCTGCGCCACCGCGTGCGGCTGCGCACCGACGGCGGCCTGAAGACCGGCCGCGACATCGTCATCGCCGCCATGCTGGGTGCGGAAGAGTTCGGCATCGGCACCGCCAGCCTGATCGCCATGGGCTGCATCATGGTCCGGCAGTGCCATTCCAACACCTGCCCGGTCGGCGTCTGCGTCCAGGACGAGAAGCTGCGCGAGAAGTTCGTCGGCACGCCGGAGAAGGTCGTCAACCTCTTCACCTTCCTGGCCGAAGAAGTCCGCGAGATCCTGGCCCGCCTGGGCTTCCGCTCGCTGACCGAGGTGATCGGCCGCACCGACCTGCTCCATCAGGTCAGCCGCGGCGGCGCCCATCTCGACGACCTCGACCTCAACCCGCTGCTGGCCCAGGTCGATCCGGGCGAGAATGCGCGCTATTGCACGCTGCAGGGCCGCAACGAGGTGCCGGACACGCTGGACGCCCGCATCGTCGCCGATGCCCGCCCGCTGTTCGAGGAAGGCGAGAAGATGCAGCTCGCCTACAACGCCCGCAACACGCAGCGCGCCATCGGCACGCGGCTGTCCTCGATGGTGACGCGGAAGTTCGGGATGTTCGGGCTGCAGCCCGGCCACATCACCGTCCGCCTGCGCGGCACCGCCGGCCAGTCGCTGGGCGCCTTCGCGGTCCAGGGCATCAAGCTGGAGGTGATGGGCGACGCCAACGACTATGTCGGCAAGGGCCTGTCGGGCGGCACCATCGTCGTCCGTCCGGCGACCAGCAGCCCGCTGGAGTCGAACAAGAACACCATCATCGGCAACACGGTGCTGTACGGCGCCACCGCCGGCAAGCTGTTCGCCGCCGGCCAGGCGGGTGAGCGGTTCGCGGTGCGCAACTCCGGCGCCACCGTGGTGGTGGAGGGCTGCGGCTCCAACGGCTGCGAGTACATGACGGGCGGTACGGCGGTCATCCTGGGCAAGGTCGGCGACAACTTCGCCGCCGGCATGACCGGGGGCATGGCCTACCTGTACGACCCGGAGGACTCGCTGCCGCTGCACATCAACGAGGAAAGCGTCATCTTCCAGCGGATCGAGGTGCCCCACTACGAGGCCCAGCTCCGCGCCCTGATCGAGGAGCACGTCGCCGAGACGCAGAGCCGTTTCGCCGCCGAAATCCTCAACGACTGGCAGCGCGAACTCGGCCACTTCTGGCAGGTGGTCCCGAAGGAGATGCTGCACCGTCTGGCCGTGCCGGTGACCCTGCCGCGCGCCATCCCGGCGGAGTAAAGCCCTCTCCTTACCCTCTCCCGCCCCGGGAGAGGGAGGGGACCCGCGCCGCAAGGCGTGGGGAGGGTGAGGGGTGAGGCAAGAATCCCGAACCGCATGGTTCCTTGGATAACCCCTCACCCTTCCCATGCTCCGCATGGGCCCCGAAATCGCTCGCAAGTCTCGCGACCGCACTTCACCTACGACCGCTTTGCGGTCGTCCGGCCTTTGGCCGTCGGTTCCGTGCCCTCTCCCGGGACGGGAGAGGGTGTTTCGAGGAACAGACATGAAAACGGCGCGCCATCCGGCAGGACGGCGCGCCGTTTCTCTTTTGCCGCCGCGTCAAACCTCTGCGGACAGCTCCAGCGCCATGACGATGCTGTCGAACTGGACGCCCGGCGCCAGGATCACCGACCGGCGACCAACCGCGCGGAAGCCGGCCGATGCGTAGAATCCTTCGGCGACGAGGCTCGACAGGCACTCCAGCCGGCGGACACCGGCAACCTTGGCCTCCGCGATGCAACGGCCCAGAAGGGCGCTGCCGACGCCCCGGCGCAAGGCATCGGGATGGGTGGCGAAATGCCGGATATGCCCGACCGTCGGATCGACCGGCTGGCAGGGCGGCCCCGGCGGCTCGCGGGTCCAGCCGCCGCAGCCGATGACGGCGCCATCGTCCGCCACCGCCAGATGATAGGTTCCCGACCGCAGCAGCAGCGGGTTGGCCTTCATCATCGCCGGCAGGGCGCGCTCCAGCACGTCCGCCGGATAGCCAACGGCCATCAGCGGCGGGTATGAGGCCCGGAGCAGCGCGCCGACCGCCTCGGCATCCTCCGGCCCCGCCGGCCGGATGGTGAAGCCGGCATCGCTCAAGGCTGCAACTCCCACGGCTCCGCCTTGGCCGCCGCGATCCACTCCCGCATCGCAGGCAGGGCCAGCACCGCGTCCATATAGGCGCGCGACTCCGGCGACACCGCGACGCCGTAGGTCTCCAGCCGCGTCACCACCGGGGCGTACATGGCGTCGGCGATGGTGAAGGGGCCGAACAGGAACGGCCCGCCGGCCGGCTTGCCGAAGCGGGCGCGGGCGTCGGCCCACAGCGCCTCGATCCGGGCGATGTCGGCGGCGGTCGCCTCGGTCATGCCCTCGCCCTTGCGGTCGCGCTTGAGGTCCATCGACATGGTGCTGCGCAGCGACACGAAGCCGGAATGCATCTCCGCCGACACCGCCCGCGCGACCGCCCGCGCCGCCGGGTCCGCCGGCCACAGCCGGGCATCGGGCGCCAGCTCCGCCACATACTCGCAGATCGCCAGCGAATCCCAGACGGTCAGTCCGCGATGGATCAGGGAGGGCACGCGGCCCGACGGAGAATGTTCGGCAATGCGCGCGGCGGTGTCCGGCTGGCGCAGGGGGATGACGGTCTCGGCAAAGGCCAGCCCCGCCTGCTTCAGCACCAGCCAGGGGCGCAGCGACCAGGACGAATAAGCCTTGTTCCCAATCACCAGGGTCAGGTCGGACATCGGGCTGCACCTTTCTCTACACGCAATCTGCGGGGGCGTGAGCATGACCTGCCGCCGGGACCGTATCAAGCCATACGGTTGCATCGGGACAAGCATCTGCCCCGCCCGCGCGACAATGCCTTTCCGGGCATTTCATCGAAGCGGCTATAGTGTATGGCAGGATCGGCGGGATGAACCGCCCATCCGCGACACGAACCGGTCTGTTACGTTACGCGAGGTCTTCCATGACCCGGAAACTGTTCTGGGACGACCCCTACCGCACCCGCCTGGATAGCCGCATAGCCGCGGTCGACGGCGACGAGGTCACGCTGGAGGCCACCATCCTCTACGCGCTCTCCGGCGGGCAGGAGAGCGATGCCGGCACGATCGGCGGCTTCGAGGTGCTGGAGGCCCGTAAGGACGGCCGCGAGATCCGCTACAGGCTTGCGCCCGGCCACGGCCTTGCCCCCGGAGACGCCGTCGCGCTGGAGATCGACTGGGAGCGCCGCTACCGGCTGATGCGCCTGCACTTCGCAGCCGAGATCGTGCTTGAACTGGTGATGGCCCGCCTGCCCGGCATCCACAAGATCGGCGCCCATATCGCCGCCGACAAGGCGCGCATCGACTTCGCCTGGAACGAGCCGCTGACCCCGCTGCTGCCCGAATTCGCCGCGGAGGCGGCGCGCATCGTCGCCGCCGACACCCCCATCCTGAGCGGCTTCAGCGACGAGGCCGCCGAGCGCCGCTTCTGGGAGATCCCCGGTTTCGCCAGGGTGCCCTGCGGCGGCACGCACCTGCGCCGGACCGGCGAGATCGGCGCGCTGGCCCTCAAGCGCCGCAACACCGGCAAGGGCAAGGAGCGGATCGAAATCGCGCTGGCCGACGCTCATGCTTCGGCCATGCCTCGGCCGGGAAGCGAATAGGTCCCTGAACGAGAATGGACGCTCGGGGCGGGCGCGACATCGGCCTGCCCTCTCTTGCTCGCCATCATGCTTCATTCAACCGCTGGCAACTTTCACTCCCTATGATAGGATTATCTGCCTACATCGCTGGGGAGGCCGTGCCGTGCCTTCGAAGAGTCGCTTCATTGGAGCCGCTCGTTCGCTCCTCCAGCCTTTCCGGCAGCATCGCCCGACCGGCGCCGGAAACGATGGAACATCGGCGGAAAACCGTTTCACGATGTTCCATCCGTTCCATCCCGCGTCGAAAACGGCGCTGCGGAGCATGTGTGGCGGCCGGATGGAACAGTGAAACATCCCCGGAAAACCGTTCCACTCTGTTCCATCCTTCGCCTTTCACAGCCCGCCCATGCCTGCCCGGCGCATCGCCCCCTTTCCAGCCGGCCGTCGGCGCGCCATCCTTGGAGGATGGGCATCCGCATCGGATGCGTGACGTGATCTCGCAAGAAGGATCCTCAGTCTTGCTCGCCACCCTGCTTGCCGTCGACGGCCCCGACACCGTCGCCCTCACCCCCGTGACCAAGGCCGGACTGCCCGACTGGCTGGCCGCGCAGTCGCCGGCCGTCGCCTCCTGGGTCAAGGCGGTGGGCTTCACCGGCGAGGCCGGATCGACCGTCTTCCTGCCGGGTCCGGACGGGGGCGTCGCCCATGTGCTGGCCGGCGTGTCGGCCGTCGACGATCTGTGGGCCTTCGCCGGCCTGCCCGCCTCGCTGCCGGCCGGTTCCTACAAGATCGACGCGGCGCTGGACGCGCGGGCGGCGACGCGGGCCGCACTCGGCTGGGCGCTCGGCAGCTATCGCTTCACCCGCTACAAGAAGCCGCCCGAGAAGGGCTTCGCCACTCTGGTCTGGCCGGCGGAGGCCGACCGCGGCGAGGTGGAGCGGGCGGCGACCGCCACCTATCTGGTGCGCGATCTGGTGAACACCCCCGCCTGCGACATGGGCCCGGCCGAACTGGCCCAGGCGGCGCAGGATCTGGCGGCGGAGTTCGACGCGGCGGTTGAGGTGATCGTCGGGCAGGACCTGCTCGACCGCGACTATCCCGCCGTCCATGCCGTCGGCCGCGCCAGCCCGCGGGAACCGCGGCTGATCGACCTGCGCTGGGGCAATGCAGAACACCCGAAGGTCACCATCGTCGGCAAGGGCGTGTGCTTCGACACCGGGGGGCTGGACCTGAAGCCGTCCTCGGCCATGCTCATCATGAAGAAGGATATGGGCGGGGCGGCGCATGCGCTGGCGCTCGGCCGGATGATCATGATGGCCGGGCTGCCGGTGCGGCTGCGCGTGTTGGTGCCGGCGGTGGAAAACGTCGTGTCCGGCGACAGCTTCAAGCCGCAGGACGTGCTGAAGACCCGCAAGGGCCTGACGGTGGAGGTCGGCAACACCGACGCCGAGGGCCGCCTGATCCTGTGCGATGCGCTGGCCGAGGCGGATTCGGAGAAGCCGGAACTGCTGATCGACTTCGCCACCCTGACCGGTGCCGCCCGCGTGGCGCTGGGTCCCGACCTGCCGGCGCTGATGTGCAACGACGACGCGCTGGCGAACGACCTGACGGAGGCCGGAACCGCGGTCGACGACCCGATGTGGCGGCTGCCGCTGTGGGCGCCCTACCGCAAGGGGCTGGACAGCAAGGTGGCGGACATCAACAACGTCACCACCAACGGCTTCGCCGGCGCCATCACCGCCGGGCTGTTCCTGCAGGAATTCGTGTCGAAGGGCACGCCCTGGGCGCATCTCGACACCTATGCCTGGAACGGCTCTGCCCGTCCCGGCCGTCCTGAGGGCGGCGAGGCGCTGGGCCTGCGCGCGGCCTATGCGGTGATCGCCAAGCGGTTCGGCTGAACTCCACAGCCCCTGGAGGCGGAGGATAAGGTGAAGGGTCGGGAATCGGCTAATTTTGTCCCCGCCCTTCTCCCCCGAAGGGATGGAATGCCCAAGCGGATCGTATTAAAACGGAAGAACAGGAAACCTGACGTGTAAGAATGAACCGCCCGCCTCCGCCGCGAGGTGGGCGGCGTGGCGGAGGCGGACGGATGGCGTTGAAGGTTCGCGAAGATTACCGGACCCTCACCGGCCCGGAAAAGGCCGCCATCATGATGCTGGCCCTGGGCGAGGAGCATTCGTCCAGGCTCTTCTCGCTGATGGACGACGAGGAGATCAAGGAGCTGTCCCAGGTGATGGCCAACCTGGGCACGGTCTCCGCCAACCTGATCGAGCGGCTGTTCGTCGAATTCGCCGAACAGATGTCGGCCACCGGCTCCCTCGTCGGCTCCTTCGATTCGACCGAGCGGCTGCTGCTGAAGACCCTGCCGAAGGACAAGGTCGACCAGATCATGGAGGAAATCCGTGGTCCGGCCGGCCGAACGATGTGGGACAAGCTGGCCAACGTGAACGAGTCGGTCCTGTCCAACTACCTGAAGAACGAGTATCCGCAGACCGTCGCGGTCGTTCTCTCCAAGATCCGCCCCGAACATGCCGGCCGCGTGCTGACCCAGCTGCCGGAAAGCTTCGCGATGGAGGTCATCATGCGCATGCTGCGCATGGAGGCGGTGCAGAAGGAGGTGCTGGACGACGTGGAGCGCACGCTGCGCACGGAGTTCATGACCAATCTCGCCCGCACCAGCCGCCGCGACAGCCACGAGATGCTGGCGGAGATCTTCAACGGTCTGGACCGCACCACCGAGCACCGCTTCATGGCGGCCCTGGAGGAGCGCAACCGCGACAGCGCCGAGCGCATCAAGTCGCTGATGTTCACCTTCGAGGACCTGTCGAAGCTCGACCCCAGCGGCGTCCAGACCCTGCTGCGCACGGTGGACAAGCAGAAGCTGGGCACCGCGCTGAAGGGCGCGTCGGAAACGCTGAAGGACCTGTTCTTCTCCAACATGTCCGAGCGTGCCGCCAAGATCCTGCGCGAGGACATGGCCGCCATGGGCCCGGTCCGCGTCCGCGACGTGGACGAGGCGCAGATGTACATGGTCCAGCTGGCCAAGGATCTCGCCGCCCGCGGCGAGCTGGTCATCTCCGAAGGCGGCGGCGAGAACGAACTGATCTACTGACCGGCGATCCGGCCATAGGGGTGCGGCATGGGACGCATGGCAGACGGCGAGAAGGACTGGGTGGCGGTCCGCCGCGACGCGGAGACCGGGATCGAGACCATCCGCGCCCATTTCCGCGGCCATGCCTATGACCTGCACGACCATGACGAGCTTCTGGTCGGCGTCACCGAACAGGGGGTGCAGGCCTTCCGCTGCCGGCGGCGGCTGCACACCAGCACGCCCGGCCGCGTCATCCTGATCGAACCCGGCGAGGCGCATGACGGCCACAGCCCTGCGGAGGACGGCTTCACCTACGCCATGCTCTACCTGCCGGTGCCGCTGCTGACCACGCGCACCGATGCCTTGAACGATCTGATGCCGCGCGCCGCCGGCTCCTTGGGCTTCCGCGACACGCTGGCCGACGATCCCGGACTTGCCGCGACGATCCTGTCCGCCTTCCTGGCCCTGCACCGTGGAGAGGGGCGGCTTGCCCGCGACCTGTCGGTGGACCGTCTGGCGGCGAGGCTGGCCGGCCACCTCGCCCCGCCGACCGACCGCCGGCCCCTGCGTCCCGACCGCGCCGCCGCCCTGGCCCGCGAGCTGCTGCACGCCCGGATGGCCGAGGATGTCGGGCTGGACGAGCTGTCGGAGGCGGCCGGCGTCGACCGCTTCCGGCTGAACCGCGCCTTCCGCGCCGCCTTCGGCCTGTCGCCGCATGCCTATCTGGTCCGGCTGCGCCTGCGCGCCGCCCGGCGCCTGTTGGCCCACGGCGAGGCCCCGGCCCTAGTGGCGGCGGAGGTCGGGTTCGCCGACCAGAGCCATCTCGGCCGCTGGTTCCGCCGTGCCTACGGCATGACGCCCGCCGCCTACCGCGCTCTGTGCACGAACGTTCCAGACTGAGGTGCGATCATCCGGCATCTGGATGGGCGAAGGAGACATCCCATGCCCGACAGCCAAATGCCCGACAACCCGATGCCCGAAACCGGCCCCGACGCCCCCGTCCGCTTCGACACCAAGGTCGCCCTGGTCATCCGTGCCGATCTGCCGGTGTGGCAGAAGCTGAACGTCGCCGCCTTCCTCGCCACCGGCATCGCCGCCGCGGCTCCCGAAGCGCTGGGCGAGCCCTATGTCGACGGTGCCGGCCGCCCCTATGGCCGGATGCTCGGCCAGCCGATCCTGATCTTCGCCGCAGACGGCGACCAGCTGCGGGCCGTCCGCGACAATGCCCTGGAACGGGGGCTGACGCTGGCGCCCTATGTCGCCGCGATGTTCGCCACCGGGCACGATGCCGCCAACCGTGCCGCTTTCCGGGCGGAGGATCCGGCCGCCCCCGATCTGGTCGGGCTGGCCCTGCGCGGGCCGAAGAAGGCGGTGGACAAGACGGTGAAGGGGCTCGCCCTGCACGGCTAGGAGGCGACGGCCGCCTCCGCCCTCACAGCTCCTGCGGCAGGGTGATCGTCACCGTCGTCCCGGCATCCGGTGCGCTGTCGAAGGCGATCCGGCCGCCGAGCGGGCCGGTCACCGTGTTGAACACCACCGCCAGCCCAAGCCCCTTGTGGCCGCGGCCGCGGGCGGTGGTGAAGAAGGGATCGGTCAGGATCGGCAGATGTTCCGCGGGGATGCCGGCGCCGCGGTCGCGGACGATCAGGTTCCAGGCCGGCACCGCATCCAGCGTCGCCGGCTCCACCGCCACCTCGACGGCGCCGGGACCGCCGCCATAGCCATGGGCGGCGGCGTTGGCGAACAGGTGATGCAGCACCCGCTCCAGCGGCTGGGTGCAGCCGAACCACGGGCAGGGAGCGCCCGGCATCACCCGCAGGGACAACCGCAGGTCCGGATGCTGGACGGCGAACAGCGCCGCAATGTCGGCCGCCGTCTGGCGCAGGTCCAGCGCCTCCAGCGGTTCGGCGTTCTGGCAGGCGGCGATGGCGGAGAACGCCTCCACCAGATCCACCGCGCGCGCCAGATTGGCGTCGAGTAGGGCCGCCGGTTCTCGCAACTCCTCGGTCGCGAGCGGACCGTTGCCGGGACGGGCCAGCTCCTGCAGGTGGCTGGCCGCGGTGACGCAGACGCCGAGCGGCGTGTTCAGCTCATGCGCCAGCCCGGTCACCGCCTGGGTGATGGCACGCTGGCGGGCCAGCGCCGATTCGGCGATGCGGGTGCGGCGTTCCAGATCCTCGCGCACCACCCGTTCCGACACATCGCGGATCATCCGGCTGAGTTCGCGCAGCAGCTTCGCCAGCAGATCGGGCGAGGGGGAGATCAGCGCCAGGAACAGCTCGCGCTCCAGCTCGAACACCGTCACGGGCGTGGCGGCGATCACCGAGGCGGAGCGGGCGCCGCCGTCGATCAGCGCCATCTCGCCGAAACAGTCGCCGGCGCGGCGGAACCCGACCTCGACCTGCCCACCGAACTGGTCGTTGCGCACCACCCGCACCGTGCCGTCCAGCAGCACGTAGAGCGAGCTGGCGCCATCGCCTTCGCGCATCAGCACTGTGCCCGCCGGTGCGTCGAACACCCGCCCGCGCGAGGCCACGGCCGCGCGCTCCTCCGGCGAGAAGGCCTCGAACAGGACGATGCCGTCGAGGATCCCGCCGGGCGTGGTGGTGCCGGTGGCTGCGCTGGTCATGGCGGACGGATGCTCCGAAAGAGGTAATCTCGGCAGCATAAACCATGCAGCCGGGGCACGGCGACACGTTAACCGATGCGTTCGCGAATCGGAAACTTGCATTCGCGCATGACGCGGTCCAGCAGGCCACGCGACCCGGCCTCGCACAGGTCCAGAACCTCTTCAAAGCCGTCCGGGCCGCCGTAATAGGGATCGGGAACCTCGCGGCCCTCAAGTCCCGGCGCATCGTCCAGGAACAGGCGGAGCGCCGCGGTGGCGCCGGCCGGGGCGATGCGGCGCAGCTGGGCCAGATGGCCATGGTCCATCGCCAGGATATGGTCGAAGCGGGTGAAGTCCGCCGCCGACACCTTGCGGGCGCGCAGACCCGACAGATCGACGCCACGGGCCAACGCCGCCTGCCGTGTGCGCGGGTCGGGCGGCTCGCCGACGTGATAGCTGTGAGTACCTGCGGAATCAGCGGTCACCAGCGCGCCCAGGCCGGCGCGTTCGGCCAGATGGCGGAACACCCCCTCGGCGGTGGGCGAGCGGCAGATGTTGCCCGTGCAGACGAACAGGACCTTGACCACCTGCGGTATCCCCCTTCTTTCTTTTCAGCGGCTTTACTTCCGGGCGCGACGAGCGTACGCCGCAGCAGTTTTCCACATGACCGGTTTCCGAACCGCTAAGGGGATCCCCATGCCCTCACCCGCGCTGACCAACCGCCTGCGTCCGACCGACTCGATCGTCATCCTGACCGGGGCCGGGATTTCCAAGGAATCGGGGCTGGACACCTTCCGCTGCGCCGGCGGCATCTGGAGCCAGGTCGATCTGGAGGATGTGGCGACGCCGCAGGGCTTCGCGCGCAACCCCGATCTCGTCCACCGCTTCTACAACGACCGCCGCCGCGGCCTCGCCGATCCGGCGGTGCAGCCGAATGCCGCGCACCGGGCGCTGGCGGAGTTGGAGCGGCGCTGGACGGGCGAGGTCCTGCTGGTGACCCAGAACATCGACGACCTGCACGAGCGCGGCGGGTCTGTTGCGCCGCTGCATATGCATGGCGAGCTGCTGAAGGCCTTCTGCCTGCATTGCCGCACGGTGGTGGAGGTGCAGGGCGACCTGTCGGTGCACGACCATTGCCTGACCTGCGGGCGCAAGGGCGGCATGCGGCCGGACGTGGTCTGGTTCGGCGAGATGCCCTACCAGATGGAGCGCATCCAGCGGGCGCTGGAGGAATGCGACCTGTTCGTGTCGATCGGAACGTCGGGCCATGTCTACCCCGCCGCCGGCTTCGTGGCGGAAGCGCGGTCGGCCGGCGCCTATACGGTCGAGCTGAACCTGGAACCGTCGGAAGGCGCGTCATACTTCCATAGCTCGATCCACGGCCCGGCGACCGAGGTGGTGCCGGCCTTTGTTCAGGATTTGCTGTCGATTGTCCGATGACATGGTTGAAGGCGGTTCGCAGCTGGACCGCCTGTTCACTAGGGTCCGCGCCTGCACGCTGTGCGCGGGCGTCCTTCCCCATGGCTGCCGCCCGGTCCTGCGCGGAAGCCCCACCGCCCGCCTGCTGATCGTCGGTCAGGCGCCCGGCGCGCGGGTGCATGCCAGCGGCATCCCCTGGGACGACGCGTCGGGCGACCGGCTGCGCAAGTGGCTGGCGATGGACCGCGCCGCCTTCTACGACGAGTCCCGCATCGCCGTGTTGCCGATGGGTCTGTGCTATCCCGGCACCATGCCGAAGGGTGGCGATTACCCGCCACGTCCGGAATGCGCGCCCCTGTGGCACCCGCCGGTGCTGGAAGCGCTGTCGGGCGTCCGGCTGACCCTGCTGATCGGGCAGTACGCCCAGGCGCGCTATCTGGGCGAGCGGCGCAAGGCGACGATGACGGAGACGGTGGCGAACTGGCGCGACTACGGCCCGGGCCATATCCCGTTGCCGCATCCGAGCTGGCGCAACACCGCCTGGCTGAACCGGAATCCCTGGTTCGAGGAGGATCTGGTGCCGGCGCTGCGCCGCCGGGTAGCCGAGGCGCTGGAGGGCTGAGGCGCCCCCTACTCCGCCCCTTACTCCATCGTCTCGATCCGCTCCATGTCGTCGTCGGAGAAGCCGAAATGGTGGCCGATCTCGTGGATCAGGACATGGCGGACGATGGCCGGCAGCTCCTCCCCCGTCTCGCACCAGTAATCCAGGATCGGACGGCGGTAGAGGAAGATCATGTCCGGCCCGCCGCGCAGGTCGGCGACGCTTTGCCGCGTCAGATCCACCCCCCGGTACAGGCCCAGCAGGTCGAATGGACTTTCCAGCTCCATCTCCCGCTCGGTATCCTCATCGGGAAAATCCTCGACATGGATGACGAGGTTCCCGACCGGGGCCAGCAGCTCCGCCGGGATGGTTTCAAGCGCTTCTTCGGCCATGCGCTCCAGGTCTTCGACCGTGGGCGGAACCGTATGGGGACCTGAAGGTTTCCGTATCATGCCGCAGAAGGTAGCGAACCGCCGCCCGTTCGCCAAGAAGCTGCGGGCGGCAAAAGAGCGACGGAAGAAAGGGAGGTCATCATGTCCGATCGTTTGGTCGGCGCGCATCGCCAGACGGCGCTGAAGGAACTGCACGGCTGGTCGGAGGTGCTGGAACGCGACGCCATCCGCAAGACCTTCCATTTCGCCGATTTCCCGGCCGCCTGGGGGTTCATGAACCAGGTCGCCCTGCTGGCCGAGAAGACCGGCCACCATCCCGAATGGTTCAACGACCTCGGCCGGGTGGAGGTGATCCTCTACACCCGCAGCGCCGACGCGGTGACCCCGGCGGACATCGAGTTCGCCCACCGCCTGGACCAGATGGCCCCGCTGCACGACCGGTAGGGTTCAAAATGAGCCAAGCCCTTCTCCCGCCGTGGGAGAAGGGCCGGCAAGCGTCAGGCCGCGCGGATGCCGGCCAGGAAGGTCTCCACCTCGCGGCGCAGGTCGGCCGCCTGACGCGTCAGGCCGGTGGAGGCGTCCAGCACCTGCGACGCCGCCCGGCCGGTCTGGGCGGCCGCCTCGTGCACCTGCGCGATGTTGCCGCTGACCTCGCCGGTGCCCTGGGCCGCCTGCTGGACGTTGCGCGAGATCTCCGACGTGGTGGCGCTCTGCTCCTCAATGGCGGCGGCGATGGTGGCGGCGATCTCGTTCATCGTGCCGATGGTGCCGCCGATCCCCTCGATGGCGTTCACCGTTCCCTGCGTCGCGTTCTGCACGCTGTTGATCTGGGCGGAGATGTCCTCCGTCGCCTTGGCGGTCTGGTTGGCCAGCTGCTTCACCTCGCTCGCCACGACGGCGAAGCCCTTGCCGGCCTCGCCCGCCCGCGCCGCCTCGATGGTGGCGTTCAGCGCCAGCAGATTCGTCTGGCTGGCGATGTCCTGGATCAGCTTTACCACCTCGCCGATGCGCGCGACCTCCTCGGCCAGATTGCGGACCGAACCGGTGGTGTCCTGCGCCTCGCGCACCGCCTGGGCGGCAACGCCGTTGGAGCGGGAGACCTGCTCGCTGATCTCGCGGATGGAGGCTGTCATCTCCTCCGTCGCCGAGGCCACGGTCTGCACGTTCACCGAGGTCTGCTCCGCCGCCGAGGTGGAGGCGGACGCCTGACGGCTGGTCTCCTCCGCCAGCGCCGCCATGGATTCGGCGGTCTCGCTCAGCTGGGCGGAGGCGCCGGACACGCTGGTCAGGATGGCCGACACCGTCCGGTCGAAGCCCTGCACCATCCGCTCGACGGCGGCGGTACGCTTCTCGCGGGCGGCGCGCTGGGCCTCCTGTTCGGACTCCAGCCGCACGCGTTCGATGGCGCTTTCCTTCAGCACCTGGATCGCCCGCGCCATCGCGCCGATCTCGTCCGGCAGCTTGGAATAGGCGATGTCGACGCCGAGGTCGCCGTCGGCCAGCCGGACGACGGTGGAGGTGAGGGAGCCCAGACGCCGCGTGACCTGGGCCGACAGCACGATCAGCACGATGCCGCAGGTGATGCAGACCGCGGCCAGGACGACGGTGGCGAGGATCAGCTGGGTCCAGGCCTGGGACACGCTCTCCCGGTTCGACTCGTGCGCCACCGCCAGGGCGGCGTCGCGCATCACCAGGATGTTGTTCAGCATCGGCGTCACCCAGGGACGCCATTCGGAAAGCGGCACGGGCGGCGGCGCGCCCTTGCGCGCGGCGTCGATCACGCTCTGGAAGCGCTGCTCGCCCTCCGTCATCATGGTGGTGCGCACATGCTCCAGCGCCCTGGTCAGCTCCGGCGGGTTGCCGAGGTTGAGCACCGCCTGCTGCATCATCTGCCAGAGCCCGCCGATCCTGCCGGTCATCTCGGTCGCCGCCTGCAGCCGCTCCGGCCCGAAGGCCATGCCGCCGACGAACAGCCCGACGGAGGCGGAGCGGGTGCCGCCGACGTCGCGCATGTCCTGGGCCAGACGCGCCAGGTTGACATGGCCGAACAGGTCCGGACCGTTGACGATGGTGGAGCGATAGGTGTCGTCGATGGCCTTGCCGACATTCTGGTTGGCCGCGGCGATGGCATCGACGGTGGCCGCGGCGATGGCCGCCGGCCGGGCCGGCTTGGCCAGCTCCGCCGCCTGCCGGGCGGCCGTCCGCGCCGCCTTCAGCTGGTTGGCAGCGGTAACGATTGGGGTGGGGGCCAAGCCCGCGGCTTCGATCTGTTCACGGGCCTTGGTCAGAGCCGCATCGCTGGCCGCGATGGCTGCCTCAAGCGGCTGGGCCGCGGCGGCATCCAGCGGCTTCTCGCTGTCGAAGGCGACCGCCCAGCGTCCCCGCTCGCTCGCCAGCAGGGGGCCGACCTGCAGCGTCGCTTCGAATGCCGAAAGCGAATCTTCCGTCCGGTGGCGCTGCCGGAGATCGCCCACGGCATTCCATGCAAGGACGACGGCCATGCAGATCGGAAAGGCCGCGATCAGAACATTTGCGCACAATATTTTCGCGCGGATATTCATCCTGTGTCCCCTGCGTGGCGCGACGAGTCCATTCAGGGCCGATGTTAGCAACGATCGTTCGCCGGAGGTCAGTCAGGGGCCGTCCTGATCGTCCGCGCGTCAGGGCGTGCACAACAATTCTTCAACGGAAACCCACGCGCTCGGGAAAGCCTCAGGGCGCTACCCACCAGCTTTCCACCATCGGCCCGTACAGCGGTGTGCCCGCCGGACGCTGCAGGGTCGACCGGCGGGCGATCCGGTCCACCGGGCTGTGGAACAGCGGGACCATGTAGTGTCCCCACAGCAGCACCCGATCCAGCGCCCGCACTCGCCCGACCAGCTCCTCCCGCGTGGTGGCCGCGGCGATGGAGCGGGCCAGCGCGTCGACGACGGGATCACGGATGCCGGCCAGATTGCGGCTGCCCTCCTGCCCGGCGGCGTCGGAGCCATAGTAATAGAGCTGCTCGTTGCCGGGGGACAGGCTGGACGCCCACCAGCGCATAGTCATATCGAAGTCGAAACGGTCTAGCCGGCCCTGGAACTGCGCGCTGTCCACCGTCCGGACGCGTGCGTCGATCCCCAACGGTTCCAGCGAGCGGGCGAACTCCAGCGCCACCCGCTCCTCCGACGGTTCGGACAGGATGATTTCGAAAGAGAAACGATTCCCGGACGCATCGGTCAGCCGGCCGTCGCGCACCCGCCAGCCGGCCTCCTCCAGCAGCCGCAGCGCCTCCCGCCGGTTGGCGCGCAGGCCCGCCGGGCCGCTGCCGGTCCCGCCGTCCGGCAGGGCGAAGGGGCGGGTGAACAGTTCCGCCGGCAGCCGGTCGCGGAAAGGCTCCAGCGCCCGCAACTCCTCCCCCTCCGGCAGGCCGCGGGCGGCAAGGGCGGAGTTGGGATAGTAGCTGGCGGTGCGGGTCAGCAGGCCGTGGAACAGGCTGCGCCCAATCCAGTCGAAATCGGTCGCCATGCCCAGCGCCCGGCGCACCCGCAGATCGGCGAAGATCGGCCGGCGGGTGTTGAAGATCAGGCCGCGCGCCGGCTCCGGCCGCCGGTTCGGCAGTTCCTCCCGCACAATGCGGCCGTCGCGCAGGGCGGGACCGTCGTAGCCGGTGGCCCATTTGGCCGGATCGCTTTCGTAACGAACATCGCCCTGCCCCGCCTTGAAGGCTTCCAGCGCCACGGAGTCGTCGCGGTAATAGTCGAACTCCAGCCGGTCGGCGTTGAACTGCCCAAGGCGGGTGGGCAGGTCGCGGCCCCAATAGTCGCGCACCCGCTCGTAGACGATGCGGCGGCCCGGATCGACGGCGGCGATGCGGTAGGGACCGCTGCCCGGGATCGGCTCCAGCGTCGTACGGTTGAAGTCGCGGCCTTCCCAGAAGGCTTTGGAATGGATCGGCATCAGCCCCATCAGCAGCGGCATCTCGCGGTCGATGCCGCCGTCCGGGTTGGGGGCGAAGGTAAGGCGGACGGTCAGCGGGTCGGGCGCCTCGGCCGTCGCGACCTTGGCATAGAACAGGCGGCGGTTGGGCGTGCCATGCTGCCGCTGCATCTCCAGGGAGAACAGCACGTCGGCCGCGGTGACCGGCGTGCCGTCATGCCAGCGCGCCCTGGCATTGATGCGGAAGGTGACGGCGGAGCGGTCATCGGCCACCTCCACCCGGTCGGCCAGCAGTCCGTAGAGCGAGAAGGGCTCGTCCCACGACCGGGTCAGCAGGGTCTCGAACACATAGCCCAGCCCCAGCGCCGGCACGCCCTTGACGATGTGCGGGTGGAGGCTGTCGAAGCTGCCGGTCACCGCCTGCCGGACGGTCCCGCCCTTCGGTGCCGCCGGGTTGACGTAGGGAAAGGCGGTGAAGTCCGGCGGCAATGCCAGATCGCCATGCATGGCTATGCCATGCATCACGCTGACCTGCATGGCGATGCCGTGCGTGGACGTGCCGGGTATGGGCGCCTCCGCGCTGGCCGGACGGAGCGCCGGCAGAGCCAGAAGGATGAGGAGCAGGATGATCGGGCGGGCCATGCCCGGCAGGGTTGCCCCTTTGCCGCACCTGCGCAAGAGCCCACGCAAGCTCCTTGGCCTTGATCGGCGTTCCGCCTAAACTCCGGCCCCGCGTGGCGCCGGACCGGGCATCGGCGCCGAAACAAGAACGTGCCCTGAATACGCCAGTCGAAGGAACGCGATACATGGATCTGAGCAAGCTCGCCGCGGGTAAGAATGCCCCCTGGGACGTGAACGTCGTCATCGAGATTCCGATCGGCGGCCAGCCGGTGAAGTACGAGGTCGACAAGGAATCGGGCGCGGTGTTCGTCGACCGTTTCCTGCACACCGCCATGTTCTATCCCTGCAACTACGGCTTCATCCCGCACACCCTGTCGGGTGACGGCGATCCGGTGGACGTCTGCGTCGTCGGCCAGCACGGCGTCGTCCCGGGCGCGGTCCTGCGTTCGCGTCCCATCGGCGTCCTGTACATGGAGGACGAGGCTGGCGAGGACGAGAAGCTGCTGGCCGTTCCGGTCGACAAGCTGCACCCGTTCTACACCGACGTGAAGAACTACACCGACCTGCCGTCGATCGTGATCGAGCAGATCGCCCACTTCTTCGAGCACTACAAGGATCTCGAGAAGAACAAGTGGGTGAAGGTCCGCGGCTGGGGCAACGCCGAAGAGGCCGCCAAGAAGATCGAGGAAGGCCTGGCCCGCGCCCTGGAAGTCAACAAGGGCACCCCGGGCCCGGTGGTCTGAGGTTTGGCATGAATCGAGTGGCCTCAGCCCAGGCGGTTTGAGGCCACATGGTCGGGTATGCATTTCCCCGCCTCCAGCGATCCCGCCGGTTGTGCGGGGAGATGCCCCAGCTTGAGATATCCCAGTCCGGCGAGCGTCCGACGCACAGCCAAGTCCAGCGGTGTGTGCGGTTCCTCCCCCACGAAGGCCAGCAGGCGGTGGTTGTCGAGCCGCACCGGCTCCTGCCACAGATAGCGCATCTCGCTGAGTTCGCGGAACAGCGGCACCGCCGGACCGGCCAGCCGCAGAACCCACCAGGGCATCCGCCGCACCGGCAGGTCGGGCTCGCCCAATGCGCGGGCGATGGCCGCGACCATCCGGCCGCCGTCGGCATCCCAATGCCCATCCATGTGGAACATCGCGTCGTCGCCCAGCTCCGCCTCGCGGTCGAGCAGGCGCATCGCCGTTTCCGCCACGTCGGGCAGATAGGCCCATTGATGGCCGATTCCCGGCCGGCCCGGCTGGCTGATCCGGGTCGGCGGCTTGCCGGGAGTCAGCAATCCCTGGCTGAACCAGCTGTTGCCGGCCTGCGGACCGAAGAAGTCGCCGCAGCGCAGGATCAGCAGCCTCGCCCCCCGCTCCACCGCGCGATGAAGGCGGCACTCCATCTCCACCCGGATCGCTCCCTTGCGGGTGAGCGGGTTCTGCGCCGCCGTCTCCGGGATCAGCGGGAAGACGTCGGGGCCGTAGTTGTAGACGGTGCCCGGCAGCAGGATGCGGGCGCGGTTGGCGCAGGCCGCGGCGATGCTGTTGTCCAGCATGGGCAGGACCAGCCGGTCCCAATACCGGTAGCCCGGGGGATTCACCGCATGGACGATCAGCGCGGCGCCCTCGGCCGCCGCCGCCACATCGGTGGCGCTCATCGCGTCGCCGACGATCCAGTCGATGCGGTCCTGCCGCCGCTCCTCCGCCGGCTTGCGGCGCAGGCCGCGCACCGTCCAGCCGCGTGCCGCCAGCGCCCGCGCCATCTCGCCGCCGAACCCGCCGGTCGCCCCCAGAACCAGGGCGGTCCTGCCCCCGCCGCTCGCCTGCCGTTCCATCGCTGCCTCCATCGCGTTTCGCTTCGTGACGGCGGTAAGGATGAACCGGGACACAGATGAACGGAATTGTCGAACTGCGTCGATCCGCTATACTGAAATCGATGAACCCACCGCCACCCAGTTGGGACCTCTACCGCAGTTTCCTGGCGGTGATCCGTGAAGGATCGCTGTCGGCGGCCGCACGCGCTCTGGGGTTGACGCAACCCACCCTCGCCCGCCATGTCGCGGCGCTGGAGGAGGCGGTCGGCGGCTCCCTGTTCGTGCGCTCGCCGCGCGGGCTCGATCCCACCGACGCGGCGCTGGCCCTGAAGCCGCAGGCGGAAGCGCTGGACGCGGCGGCAGCCAGCCTGTGGCGGACGGCATCAGGCTGGGGAGCGGAGGTGCGCGGCACCGTCCGCATCACCGCCAGCGAGGTGGTGGGCGCCCGCATCCTGCCGACGATCCTGGCCAGCCTTCGAGCCCGCCACCCGGCCCTGGAGGTGGAGCTGGTGCTGTCCAACGGCATCGACAACCTGCTGCAACGGGATGCCGACGTCGCGGTGCGCATGGTGGAACCGGATCAGCAGGCGCTTCTGGTGCGGCGGGTCGGCAGCATCGCGCTGGGCCTGCATGCCCACCGGCGTTACCTGGAGCGCCACGGCCCGCCGCGCAGCCTGGAGGAGTTGGACGGCCACAGCCTGATCGGCTTCGACCGCGAGACGCCGGACATCCGCGCCATGATGCAGCGGGTGCCGGGCCTCACCCTGCCCCGATTCGCGCTGCGCACCGACAGCCATCTGGCGCAACTTGCGGCCATCGAGGCCGGGTTCGGCATCGGCATCTGCCAGGTCCCGCTGGCACGGCGGACCCCCGATCTGGTCCGGCTGCTGGCCGACCGCTTTGAATTGCCGATGGGGGTGTGGATCGCCATGCACGAGGATCTGCGCTCCACCCCCGCTGCCGCGCCGTCTTCGACGGGTTGGCGGCGGGGCTGGCGGATCATGTGTCAGCGGATCACATGGCGTAGCGTCAACTGGCCCAGCCCATCCGGCGCTCCACCCCGTCGGCGGCCTCCTTCAGGATTTCAGCGCTGCGGCGCAGGGCGGTTTCCTCCTCCGCCGACAGGTTCGGCAGCACCGTGTCGAGCACGCCGCCGGCACCGATGACGCGCGGCAGCGACAGCACCACCTGCGGCACCCCGCAGACCTCGTCGGTCAGCATGGCGCAGGTCGCCACCATCCGTTCGTCGGCGCCGATGGCCGATACCAGCCGGGCCAGCCCGCCGGCGATGCCGAAGGCGGTGTGTCCCTTGCCGTTGATGATGCGATAGGCGGCGCGGCGCACCCCGTCGTCGATGGCGGTGCGATCCTCCGCCGTCATGCTGCGGCGGAGTTGCTCGGCCGCCTGTTCCACCGGCAGGCCGGCGACGGTGGCGCTCGACCACAGCAGCACCTCCGAGTCGCCATGCTCGCCCACCACATGGGCATGGACGGAGCGCGGCGTCACCGCCAGCTGCTCCGCCAGCAGGGCGCGGAAGCGGGCGGTGTCCAGAACGGTGCCGGAGCCGATGACCCGGTTGCGCGGCAGCCCGCTGATCCGCGTCGCGATCTGCGTCATCACGTCCACCGGGTTGCTGGCGACCAGCAGGACGGCGTCGGGGGCGGCCTTCAGCACCTCCGGAATGATGGCTCCGAACACCTTGGCGTTGCGTTCCAGCAGTTCCAGCCGGGTTTCCCCCGGCTTCTGGGCGACGCCGGCCGACAGCACGACCACCCCCGCCCCCTCCAGCGCGGCGTAGGACCCGGCGCGAACGGTGACCGCATGGGTGAAGGGCACGGCATGGGCGATGTCCTGGGCCTGGGCCTGGGCCAGCGCCTCGTTCATGTCGACCAGCACGACCTCGCTCGCCGCGCCGGTGGTCACCATGGCGAAGGCGGCGGTGCTGCCGACGAACCCCGCCCCGACGATTCCGACCTTCATGAACAGGCTCCTTTGCGCAAGTTGGCGTCCGGTGGGCCGACAGCTTGGCGACGGTCGGCCTCCCGCCGCAAGTGCGCATCCTGTCAGTTGGGCGGTTTTGCATAGGCGCGACGAAACGCCCCTTGCCCAATGGTCATACCAGCCCCTAATGTTGCGGCGCAGCAAATGGCGGGGATGAAAGTCCGGGCCTGCGCTGTTCGTCATCAAAACCGTCGGCATCCCGTGGCAGACTGGGGCCGGCGCCTTCCCCAGCACCGGATCCGGTCATGACCGTTCGCAACCTCGACAAGCTGTTCAAGCCCGCCTCCATCGCCCTGATCGGCGCCAGCCGCAAACCCGGCACGGTGGGTGCGGTGGTGGCCCGCAACCTGTTCCAGGCGGGATTCGACGGGCCGGTGATGCCGGTCAACCCGACCGAACGTGCGGTTGAAGGGGTGCTGACCTACAAGACGGTGGACAGCCTGCCGATTACGCCGGACCTGGGCGTCATCTGCACGGCCCCCGACACGGTGGCGGCGACCATCGACGCGCTGGGCAAGCGCGGGACCAAGGCCGCCATCGTCATGACCAACGGCATGTCCGCCGACCAGACCCAGGCGATGCTGGACGCGGCCAAGCCCTATCTGATGCGGGTGCTGGGTCCCAACAGCCTGGGCGCCATGGTGCCGGGCCGCGGCATGAACGCCAGCTTCGCGCCGGTGGCGCCCCGCAAGGGCGACGTGGCGCTGGTGGCGCAGAGCTCGATGGTTCTGACCTCCATCGCCGACTGGGCGACCTCGCGCGGGATCGGCTTCTCGCATCTGGTGTCGCTGGGCGACCGCGGCGACGTGGATTTCGGCGACCTGCTGGACTATCTGGCCTCCGACGTCACGGTGCGCGCCATCCTGCTCTATATCGAGAGCATCACGCACGCCCGCAAATTCATGTCGGCCGCCCGTTCCGCCTCGCGCCAGAAGCCGGTGATCGTCATCAAGGCCGGCCGCTCCGACGAGGCGCAGGAGGCCGCGGCCTCCCACACCGGGGCGCTGGCGGTGTCGGACGCAGTCTATGACGCGGTGTTCCGCCGGGCCGGCGTGCTGCGGGTGAACGATCTGGCCGAGCTGTTCGACGCCGCCGGCACGCTGGGCACCGGGGTGCCGATCACCGGCGACCGGCTGGCGATCCTGACCAACGGTGGTGGCATGGGCGTGATGGCCACCGACAAGCTGATCCAGGCCGGCGGCCGGCTCGCCGCCCTGGCGTCGGAGACACAGGAGGCGCTGTCCAAGGTGCTCGGCCCCCAGCCGGGCGGGGCGCCCTTCCGCAACCCGCTGCGCATCGGCGCCGACGCCACGCCCAAGCGCTATGCCGAGGCGCTGAACGCGCTGATGCAGGACACCAGCAACGACGCCGTGCTGGTCCTGCACTGCCCATCCGCCCTGACCGACAGCGAGGCCATCGCCCAGGCGGTGGCGGAGACGGTGCAGGCCAACAAGGCCCGCCGCCATCCGGTGCTGACCAGCTGGATCGGCGACCAGTCGGCGGTGGAGGCGCGCAAGCTGTTCGCCGACGGGCGCATCCCGACCTACAACGGCCCGTCCGACGCGGTGCGCGCCTTCATGCACCTGGTGCGCTACCGCCGCAGCCAGGAACTGCTGATGGAAACCCCGCCGTCGGTGGCGGAGGATTTCCAGCCCGACGAGATCACCGTGAAGAAGGTGATCTCCCGCGCCATGGCCGAAAAGCGTGAGTGGCTGAGCGAGTATGAGGCCAAGCGCGTGCTGGCCGCCTACGGCATCCCGGTGGTCGACACCCGCGTCGCCGAAACGCCGGAGGAGGCGGCGAACGCCGCCCGCGTCATCGGCGGCCCCATCGCCCTGAAGATCCTGTCGCACGACATCACCCACAAGTCCGACGTCGGCGGCGTGGCGCTGGGCCTGGCCAGCCCGGAGGACGTGAAGGCGGAGGCGGAAGCCATGCTGGCCCGCGTCGCCGAACTGGCGCCGGAGGCGAAGATCGAAGGCTTCACCGTGCAGGAGATGGCCGTCAGCCCCGACGCCTACGAGCTGATCGTCGGCATGACCGAGAACGAGATGTTCGGCCCGGTCCTGCTGTTCGGCGAAGGCGGCATCGGCGTTGAGGTGGTGGAGGATTACGCGCTGGCCCTGCCGCCGCTGAACATGAAGCTGGCGGCCGAGCAGATGAGCCGCACCCGCATCTATCGGCAGTTGCAGGGCTTCCGCTCCCGCGCGGCGGTCGATCTCGACGCGGTTTCGCTGACGCTCAACAAGGTCAGCCAACTGGTCGTCGATTTCCCCGAGATCGCGGAGATGGACATCAACCCGCTGCTGGCCGACGCCAACGGCGTGATGGCGCTGGACGCCCGCATCAAGGTCGGCGTGCCAGCCTTGGCCGGCGCGGCGCGGCTGGCGATCCGCCCCTATCCGAAGGCGCTGGAGGATCGCATCACCATCAAGGACGGCCGCCAGTTCCTGGTCCGCCCGATCCTGCCGGAGGACGAGCCGCTGGTGCACCATCTGGTGGAGAACCAGACGGCCGAAGACCTGCGCCTGCGCTTCTTCGCCCCGCTCAAACGACTGTCGCACCAGGCGGCGGCGCGTCTGACCCAGATCGACTACGACCGCGAAATGGGGCTGATCGCCGTCGGTCCCGATCCACAGACCGGCGACACCATCATGTACGGCGTGGTGCGCATCACCGCCGATCCCGACAACCGCCGCGCCGAATATGCGGTGATGGTGCGGTCCGACATGAAGGGCCAGGGGCTGGGCTATATCCTGATGAACAAGATCCTGGACTACGCCCGCTCGCGCGGCATCAAGGAGGTCTATGGCGAGGTTCTGCGCGAGAACACCAACATGCTGAACATGTGCCGCGCCCTGGGTTTCGTCCGCAAGGAGAACCTGGACGAGCCCGGCGTGGTGGAGGTCCGCATCGAGTTGGGCGGCGGGCTGGCGGCGTGAGGGTTCCTATACCGGCGGTTGACTACAGGTACGGATAGGGCAATATCAGGCTTGGCGGGCAGGGGCGCCTATCCCCTGCCCGCCGGCCCGATCCTTACCGGCAGAGGTCAAGCAGCCGCTTGACGATCTCCAGCATGAGGATCAGGAGCTTGAGGATTTGCGACATCCTCTTCGCTCCTCGTAAGCGGCGGGGATGGCGGCCAATCCGCCATCCCGTCCGCGCCGCCACTCTGGCGCACGCATAGGTATTGCGGAAGCGCTTTTGCTCGCAAAAACAGGAATTAAGGGAACTGCGACGTGCCGTCGCGGGGGCTGCGTTACGCCGGCTCCAGCACCACCTTCACGTCGGCGGGCTGGCCGAAGAAGGGGGCGGAGGTGATCAGCAGGCGACAGCCGGCCGCAGCATAGGCGGCGGCATTCGTCTCGGTCACGCCGCCGGCGGGGGCAACCACCGGCGGTGGTGTCAGGCCGCGCGTCGCCTCGATCACCGCGCGGGCGGCATCGGGCGGCAGCTTTTCCAGCTGGATCACGTCGGCGCCGGCCCTCGCGAAGGCCACGGCCTCTTCCACCGATCCGACCTCCACCACGATCTTCTTTTCCGGAGCCTTGCGGCGCAGTCCGGCGATCCAAGATTCCGGCGGCTCGGTCAGGAAGGCCCGGTGTTCGGGGAAGACCAGCAGCGTTTCCGACAACCCCAGCCGGTGCATCACCGCCCGCCCGCCTGCACCGCCTTGACGCTGATGTCCTTGGCACCGGGGAAGTTCTTGCGGGTGCAGGCGACGGTGACGCCGGGAGCCGCCTCGACGATGCGCCGGGCGCGGGTGGCGATGCCGGAGGCATATTCGACCAGCGTCTGCGCCACCTTCCAGGCCCGATGCAACGATCCCGCCGGACCGTCCGCTTCCAGGAAGACCGCCCCGGCATCCACAGTCGTGCCGCTGGCCTCGACGCGCAGGACGCGGCCGCCGGCCTTCTCCACCAGCCGGGCCGCCTCCTCCGTCCCCGCCAGCACCATGGCGCCGCGGGCGGCGAAGGTCATGCGGGACGGAGAGGCGGCGATGCCCAGCGAGTCGGTGGTCAGGTCGCCGTAGGGAACATCCTGCGCCAGAAGTGCGTCGAGGGCGGCGTCGGGCAGGATGGTCGTCATCGGCGGGGTTTCCTTGATGCTACAGCCAGCCGCGCCGGCGGAAGTACCAGAGCGGGACCACCGCCGACAGCACCATCAGCAGGATGGCCATGGGATAGCCGAAATCCCACTCCAGTTCCGGCATGTGCTTGAAGTTCATGCCATAGGCCGATGCGATCAGCGTCGGCGGCATCAGCGCCACCGAGACGACCGAGAAGATCTTGATGATGGCGTTCTGCTCGATGTTGATCAGGCCCAGCGTGGCGTCGAGCAGGAAATTCGCCTCGTGCGCCAGGAAGCCGGCATGCTCGGTCAGGGACCGCAAGTCGCGCGTCATCGTCTTCAGCGCGGTCTTCTGTTCCTTGTTCAGCCGGCCGCCGCTGACCGAGGTCATGAACACCACCAGCCGGTCGAGGCCGGCCAGGCTGTCGCGCACCTTATGGGTCAGGTCGCCGGCCCGGCCGATGCCGCGCAGCACGTCCTGCAACTCGTCCGGCTTCTTCGCGGCCTTGCCGAAGCCGCCGCCATCCAGCGAATCGTCGAAGACGCGGGCCGACAGCTCGTCGATGCGGCCGCCGACCAGTTCCAGCACGTCGGCCACCCGGTCGATCACCGCATCCAGCAGGCCGAACAGCGCGCTCTCCCCCGTCGCCAGCAGTTCCGGCTGACGGACGCAGCGGGCGGCGAAGGTGATGACCGGCAGCGGTTCGGTGTAGCGCAGCGTGATGAGGTGGCGCGGGGTCAGCACGAAGGTCAGCTCGCCCTGTTCCGGATGGGGCGAGGTGGCGCGCGAGATGATGGGAGAGGTCATGTAGATCCCCTCCCCTTCCACGTAGAGCTGGCTGGAGGCCTCGATCTCCTTCATCTCCTCGCGCGTCGGCAGGTCGCAGCCGGTCAGCGCGCCGACATGGGCGCGCTCTGCTTCCGTCGGGCGCAGAAGGTCGATCCAGACCGCGCCGACCGGCAGTTCTTCACCGAGTTCGAGCGGCTGGCGCACCACCCGCCCGTCTTCGGCACGGGCGTGGACGGTGATCAACGCGCGATCCCCTGGGCGGCTTCCTCCGGCACCGGCGCGCCGGCGGCGCGGCAGGCGGCGGCCAGCGTGTTCAGCATCAGGCAGGCGATGGTCATCGGGCCGACGCCGCCGGGGACGGGCGTGATGGCGCCGGCGACCTTCACCGCCTCGTCGAAGGCGACGTCGCCGACCAGACGGGTCTTGCCCGGCTCCGCCGCGGCGACGCGGTTGATGCCGACGTCGATCACCGTGGCGCCCGGCTTGATCCAGTCACCGCGCACCATCTCCGGCCGGCCGACCGCCGCCACCAGGATGTCGGCGCGGCGGCATTCCTCCGGCAGGTCCACCGTGCGGGAATGGGCCATCGTCACCGTGCAGTCGGCCTGCAGCAGCAGCTGGGCCATCGGCTTGCCGACGATGTTGGAGCGGCCCAGCACCAGGGCGCGCTTGCCCTTCAGGTCGCGGCCCAGCGTGTCGCGGATCAGCAGCAGGCTGCCCAGCGGCGTGCAGGGCACGATGGCGCCCGGCTGGCCGGTGGCGAGCAGGCCGGCATTGACGACGTGGAAGCCGTCGGCGTCCTTTTCCGGCACGATGCGGGCCAGAACCTTCTGGCTGTCGATATGACGGGGCAGCGGCAGTTGGACCAGGATGCCGTGCACGGCCGGATCGGCGTTCAGGCGGTCGATCAGGGCCAGCAGGTCGGATTCGGCCATGTCGGCCGGCTCGTGATGGTCGAAGCTGTTCATGCCCAGCTCGACCAGGGCCCGTTCCTTGGAGCGGACATAGACCTGGCTGGCCGGATCCTCGCCGACCAGCACGACGGCCAGACCGGGGGTGACGCCATGGCTGGCCTTCAGCGCCGCCACACCGTCCGCCACCCGCGCGCGCAGGCCGGCCGCGAAGGCCTTGCCGTCGATGATCTTCGCGTCCGCCATGCTACTCTCCACCCTCGCTACCCACATCGTCGATCAGGGCCGACAGCCGGGCCAGCAATGCCGCCGGGTCGCCCGCCACATGCAAAATCTTGTTCCGGTCGGTGGCGCCGGCCACCACCGTCAGGCTGGTCTTGGGCAGTTTCCATGCCTTCGACAACAGTTTTATGACAGCTTCGTTGGCTTTGCCGTTTTCCGGCACCGCCGTGACCGCCAGTTTCAGGACACGCCCCCCACCCGCCGTTTCGGCCGTGCCGGTCACCGCGTTGCGCGACGCCTTGGGCGTCACCCTCAGCGCCACCCGCAAGCCGTCTGACACGGCCTCCATCGGCGAGGAAGCCGCCGCCATCAGAAGCGCGGCCAGTACTGGGCCATCAGGTTCTGGATGAAGGTGATCGCCAGCAGCACGACGATCGGCGACAGATCCAGGCCGCCCATGTTGGGCAGGACGCGGCGGATCGGGCGGAGCACCGGCTCGGTGATGCGGTACAGGAAGTCGCCGATCAGATAGACCGCGCGGTTGCGCGTGTTCACCACATTGAAGGCCACCAGCCAGCTGAGGATCGCCGACAGGATGAGGACCCAGAAGAACAGGTCCAGGATGGTGTTGATGAGCATATACAGCGCGATCATGCCGGCCCAGCTCCATAGCGGTTCTTTGGGATGGCCGCGCGCAACGCACTGCGAAGCGGGCGCCAGCCTTTTCCGGGCACCCTAAGCATAAGCGGAGAGACCTGTCCAGTACGGCGGCCCGCCGATAGGCCGGGTGGCCTGCGGCGCATAGACCGGAACGCCGCCGGGGCCGGGGCCTGTCCCGGGCCGTTGCGCCCGCGCTTCATTTTTTCTGAATCAAGCGCTTGACAGCACCCCCGTCATGGACAATATCCGCGCCACGCCGGGGCGACGAAGACGCCACGGTGTGAGTGTGGGGCCGTAGCTCAGCTGGGAGAGCGACGCGTTCGCAATGCGTAGGTCGGGAGTTCGATCCTCCTCGGCTCCACCATTTTCCCCTTCCTTGGAAGGGTGAGGTAAGTTGATCGATTGTCAGCGGGCGTTGCCGGGAACGGCATCTGGCCCGCTTTTTGTTTTGACGGTTCGTCCCTGCCCCAGCGGCTTTGCCGCGACAAACCGATAGTCTCCCGGTTTCCATGCATGCCCCACCGGCCGCCCGGTCCATGCCTCAGTGCGTGTGGACGTGGTGGGCATCGGGGAAATGGGCATGCCGGTGCCGCAGACGCGTGTGACGATGCCGGTGGCTGTGCGGCTCGGTCACCGGGCCGTCGTGATGGTGCCGATGATGGTCGTCATGGACATGCGGGTGATCGTGCTCGATCTCCTCATGCACATGCTCATGGTCGTGATCCTCTGTCAGGTGCAGCCAGACGCCGATCCCCATCAGGACCGCCGCAGCGACCATTCCGACCGTCAACGGCTCCCCGAACATCGCCAGAGAGGCGATGCCGCCGACGAAGGGGGCGGTGGAGAAGTAGGCGCCGGTCCTCGCGGTGCCGATGTGCCGCAGGGCGACCACGAACAGGACGAGGCTGACGCCGTAGCCCAGCAGCCCGACCAGCATGGCTGCGACCATCGTCGGCACCGCAGGCAGGCCGTCGCCCAGGGCCAGGGCGATCCCGACATTGACGCTGCCGGCGACCAGCCCCTTGATCGTGGCGATGTGCATGGGGTCGGCCAGCGAGACCTTGCGGGTCAGGTTGTTGTCCACCGCCCACATCAGGCAGGCGGCGGCGACGGCGGCCGGTCCCCATCCCCCGGCCCAGCCGCTTGCGATATCCAGCGGTCCACCCCAGGACAGCACGGCCGCCCCCGCGACGATGGCGACCATGCCGGCGACCAGCCGCCGGTCGAAGCCCTCCCGGAAGACGAACCATGCCAGGAGGGCGGTGAACACCCCTTCCAGATTGAGCAGCAGCGAGGCGGTGGAGGCCGGCGTGGCCGTCAGGCCGGACATCAGCAGCACCGGTCCGGCGACTCCCCGGCAAGGACGGCGCCGAACAGCCAAAGCCATTCGGTGCCGCGGATGCTCCGTTCGCTCCGCATCGGCGAGGTCGCCAGCCCGCGGACCAGCCGGACCAGCCCAAGGCCGATCCCGGAACCGAGATACAGCAGGCCAGCCAGCATCCAGGGCGACAGGTCTTGGACCAGCAGCTTCGCCAGCGGCGTGCTGACGCCGAAAAGCACGGCAGCCAGGATCGCGGTCGTCGGACCCGTTTGCACCATGGGACCTTCACCCGTTCGGCGGCAGGACAACCCCGCCCCCGATCATGCCGATCTCAGCCGTTCTCCGCCAGCACCGTACCGGCAAGATAGAGAGAGCCGCAGATCAGGACGCGCGCCGGACCCGGGCGATTGGCCACGAGGTCGGCCAGGGCGGAGTCGACGCTGTCGGCGGCCGCATGGTCGCGGATGCCACAGAGCTTGGCGGTCTCGCAGGACTCCTCGGCGGTGAAGCTGGCCTCCTCGCCGGGGATCGCCACCGCCCGCAGGGAGTGGGTGAAGGGGGCCAGCGGTCCCAGGAACTCGAACGGGTCCTTGCTGGACAGCATGCCGTAGATCACGAACAGCGGCAGGGCGGCCCCGCCGCCCGTTTGGCCGCGCGACCAGTCGACCGCCTGCCGGGCCAGCACCTCGCCCGCCGAATCATTGTGGCCGCCGTCCAGCCACAGCTCCCAGCCCGGCGGCAGGCTTTCGGCCAGCGGGCCGCGGGTCAGGCGCTGCAGCCGCGCCGGCCATTCGACGGTGGCGAGGCCCTTGCGCACCGCCTCGTCGTCCACCGCCAGCGGCAGGTGGTCCAGGCAGGCGATGGCGACGCCGGCATTGGTGATCTGGTGGACACCGGCCAAACCCGGCATCGGCAGGTCGAGCTGCCGCTTGGCGCTCTCGAAACGGAAGCCGTCCACACGCTCCTGCACCGACCAGCTCTGGATGGGGGCGGCGATGGCGTTGGCGCGCAGCTTCAGCGCCCTCAGCGCATCGGCCTCCGGCTGCGGGGCCAGCACCACCGGGACGCCGGGCTTGAAGATGCCGGCCTTCTCGCTGCCGATCTCCAGCAGCGAATCGCCCAGGAACTGGCGGTGGTCGTAGGAGATGCGGGTGATCGCCGTCACCGCCGGCTTCGCCACCACGTTGGTGGCGTCCAGCCGACCGCCCAGCCCGGTCTCCAGCAGGACCACGTCGGCCGGCACGCGGGAGAAGGCGAGGAAGGCGGCGACCGTCGTCACCTCGAAGAAGGTGATCGGGTTGCCGGCATTGGCGATCTCGCATTCCTCCAGCAGGGCAGCCAGATGATCGTCGTCGATCAGCCGGCCGGCGAGCCGGATGCGCTCGTGGAAGCGCACGAGGTGCGGAGAGGTGTAGACATGGACGCGGTAGCCGGCCGCCTCCAGCATGGCCCGCAGGAAGGCGACCGTCGACCCCTTGCCGTTGGTGCCGGCGACATGGACCACCGGCGGCAGCTTCCGCTCCGGATGGTCCAGTGCCGCCAGCAGACGGTGCACCCGATCCAGCGACAGGTCGATGACCTTGGGGTGAAGCCCCTTCAACCGGGCCAGCACCGGGTCGGAACGGTTCGCGGCCGGCCTGGCGGGCGGGTTGGCCAGCGGAAGGGAGGCGTCGGTCATGATCGTCTCTGGTCGGGTGGGCGGAGAGGTGCCGGTCAGTCGTCGCCGGCCTGGACCGGAGCCGCCGGCTGGGCGGCGGCCGGCTGGGTAGAAACCGGCTGGGCCGCCGTCGGCTGCGTGCCCGGCTGGGGCATATGGGCCGGCTCGCCGTCGGCCGCCTGGGCGGCGGTCAGGTCGAGGTCCTCCGGCTCCACCGCATCGATGCGCGGGGTCATCAGCAGGCCGATGGTGCGGACCAGCGTCGGGCGCAGGTCGCGGCGGTGGACGACCATGTCGACCATGCCGTGTTCCAGCAGATATTCGGAGCGCTGGAAGCCTTCCGGCAGGGTCTCGCGGATCGTGCTCTCGATCACGCGGGCGCCGGCGAAGCCGATCTGCGCGCCCTTCTCGGCGATGTGGATGTCGCCCAGCATGGCGAAGCTGGCGGTGACGCCGCCGGTGGTCGGGTCGGTCAGCACGACGATGTAGGGCAGGCCGGCTTCCTTGACCATCTCCACCGCGATGGTGGTGCGCGGCATCTGCATCAGCGACAGGATGCCTTCCTGCATGCGGGCGCCGCCCGATGCGGGAACGACGATCAGCGGCGCGTTCTTCGCCACCGCCAGACGGGCGGCGGTCAGCAGCCCTTCGCCGACGGCGATGCCCATCGACCCGCCCATGAAGCCGAAGTCGAAGGCGGCGATCACGGCGGCATGGCCGCCGATGCGCCCTTCGCCCACCACGATGGCGTCGGTGCGGCCGGTCTTGGTCTGCGCTTCCTTCAGGCGGTCGGTATAGCGCTTCTGGTCGCGGAACTTCAGCGGGTCGGCGACCGACTTCGGCAGCTCGACGGCCTCGTAGGCGCCGTCGTCGAACATCGACTCCAGCCGCTTGACCGGGTCGAGCCGCATGTGGAAGCCGCAATGCTGGCAGACGTGCAGGTTCTCTTCCAGATCACGGTGGAACAGCATCGACTCGCAGCTCGGGCACTTGTGCCAGAGGTTGTCGGGCACTTCCTTCCGGGCGTAGAGCGCGCGGATCTTGGGGCGGACGTAGTTGGTAAGCCAGTTCATGATGCCTCGTTCAGACCGGCGGCGAAGAGCTGGAGTTCATCAGCAACCTCGGCGACGTCGATCTCTTCGGTCAGCAGGGTTCCATGGGCGATTCGATTGCGGATGTCGTAAAGCTCTTTGATGCGCCTGTAAACGGCTCCGCGCTTGTCGGTGAGCAATGCGAGCTTCCGCATGACCGGAATGCTGCGGATCCGTTCAGGCTGATGCTCCAGATCGTCCCAGACCCGGCGGTCCCGCCAGTCCGCCTGCTGCTTCATCCGGTCGATCAACGCGGCGGCCACCCGGTTCATCTCCGCCTCGAACAAGGCGATGAACAGGATGAAGAAGGCCTGCTGGTTGACGAGCACCAGACGGTCCAGATGCTTCACGCTATCCGGATCGCCTTTCAAGACCAGCTCATCCTGCCGGATACGATCCAGATTTTCGCTGGAAATCTCGAACGCCAGTAAGGTATCGGCAAAGTCCTTCACCCGACCTCCCGCAGAAGATCGAGCAGGCACTCCCGATCCCAGGGCCTTCCGCCCGGCTGCCAGCCGCCCGTCGTCCGGTATTTCCACTCCGGCCCTTCGGCATCCGCCTCCTTGGCAAGCAGGCGGTCGCCGGCACGGATGGTGCCGACATACAGCTTGACCCGGCCGCGGGTGAACAGGACCCAGCGGGCATCGGGCTGGAACATCAGGATGTCCCGGCCGTCCCGGCGGATCCGCAGCAGCGGGATCTCGTAGCCGGGAAGCTCCAGGATCTTCTGCATGTTCTCATGCCGGGGGAGCAGGCGGGAACGGTCGACCTCATAGCCCTCGCCGGGCGGCAGCCAGCCGACAACCTCGTCATAGAGGGCGTCGATCCGCCGCTTCCAATCGGCGATCTCGGCCTCCGCCTCCTCCCGGCTGGGAAGCGGCTTCTCCGGCTCATCGTCGTCGATGTAGAGATAGGCCATGGCTGGTCTCCCGGTGGCGCCCGCTCCCCCGTATATAGGCTACGCCCGCGCCGCGCGCACCCCGGCGGCCAGTTCGCCGACGAAGCCCAGCACATCCTCGACCGTGCCGGGCTTGACCGCGCCGGACGCGTCCAGACCGTCGGCCAGACGGGTGACGATGGCGGAGCCGACCACGGCGGCGTCGGCGACACGGGCGACCTCGGCGGCCTGGTCCGGCGTCTTGATGCCGAAACCGACGGCGACCGGCAGGTTGGTGTGGCGCTTCAGCCGGGCGACCGCCGCGTCGATGGCGGTGTTCGACGCGCTGGCGGTGCCGGTGATGCCGGCGATCGACACGTAATAGACGAAGCCCGAGGTGTTGCGCATCACGGCCGGCATGCGCGCCTCGTCGGTCGTCGGCGTCGTCAGGCGGACGAAGTTGACGCCGGCCTTCACCGCCGGCAGGCACAGCTCCTCGTCCTCTTCCGGCGGCAGATCAACGACGATCAGGCCATCCACCCCGGCTTCGCGCGCGGCGGCCAGGAAGGGCTCCACCCCATAGGCGTGGATCGGGTTGAAATAACCCATCAGAATGATCGGCGTGTCGGCGTCCTTCTTGCGGAAGCCGCGCACCATCTCCAGCGTCTTGCGCACCGTCATTCCGGCCTTCAGCGCCCGCAGCGAGGAGGCCTGGATCGCCGGGCCGTCGGCCATCGGGTCGGTGAAGGGCATGCCCAGCTCGATCAGGTCGGCGCCGGCGGCCGGCAGGCCGTCCAGCACCGCCTGCGAGACGGCGGGATCGGGATCGCCGGCGGTGATGAAGGTGACCAGACCGGCGCGCCCCTCCGCCTTCAGTGCGGCAAAACGGCGGGCGATGCGGCCATCGGCCAAAATGTCGGCACTCACAGTTCCACTCCCAGATGCTTGGCGACGGAGAAGATGTCCTTGTCGCCGCGGCCCGACAGGCACAGCACCATCAGGTGGTCCTTGGGCAGTTTCGGTGCGCGCTTGATGACCTCGGCAAGGCCGTGGGCGGATTCCAGCGCCGGGATGATGCCCTCGGTGCGGGCGCAGAGCTGGAAGGCGTCCAGCGCCTCCTGGTCGGTGGCATAGGCGTATTCGACGCGGCCGACGTCATGCAGCCAGCTGTGCTCCGGCCCGATGCCGGGATAGTCGAGGCCGGCGGAGATCGAGTGGCCTTCCAGGATCTGGCCGTCCTCGTCCTGCAGCAGGTAGGTGCGGTTGCCGTGCAGCACGCCCGGACGCCCGCCGTTGATCGAGGCGGCATGGTCGAGCGGTCCCTTCTCGATGCCGCGGCCGGCGGCCTCGACGCCGATCATCTGCACCGACGGATCGTCCAGGAAGGGATGGAACAGGCCGATGGCGTTGGAGCCGCCGCCGACGCAGGCGACCAGGCTGTCGGGCAGCCGGCCTTCCAGCTCCTGCATCTGGGTGCGCACCTCGTCGCCGATCACCGACTGGAAGTCGCGGACCATGGCGGGATAGGGATGCGGGCCGGCGGCGGTGCCGATGATGTAGAAGGTGTCGGCGACGTTGGTGACCCAGTCGCGCAGCGCCTCGTTCATCGCATCCTTCAGCGTCCGCCCGCCCGAGGTGACGGCGCGGACCTCCGCCCCCAGCAGCTTCATGCGGAAGACGTTGGGCTGCTGGCGGGCGATGTCGGTCTCGCCCATGTAGATGACGCAGGGCATGTTGTAGAGCGCGCAGACCGTCGCCGTCGCCACGCCATGCTGGCCGGCGCCCGTCTCGGCGATGATGCGGGTCTTGCCCATGCGCCGCGCCAGCAGGATCTGGCCGATGCAGTTGTTGATCTTGTGCGCGCCGGTGTGGTTCAGCTCCTCGCGCTTGAAGTAGATCTTGGCGCCGCCCAGCTGCTCGGTCAGGCGTTCCGCGTAATAGAGCGGGTTGGGGCGGCCGACATACTGCTTCAGCTGCTGGCGCATCTCGCCTTCGAAGGCGGGATCGGCGCGCGCCTCGCGATAGGCCTTCTCGACTTCCAGGATCAGCGGCATCAGCGTCTCGGCGACGAAACGGCCGCCAAAGATTCCGAAATGCCCGCGCTCGTCGGGACCGGAGCGGTAGGTGTTCAGTTTGGTCATCGTCTGCGGCACTGCCTGAAGTCGAAGGGAAGCTGGAGCCAGGTGGGCGGCATCGGGTCCGGACGCCGGCCAAGCGCGCCACCATACCGGTGGACCGCGCCGATTTGAAGCGTCGGGCCGCGGATATCCGCGAATTCCGCCCGTCCGCAAACATGGAGCGGGGCTTTGCACCGGCAAGGCCGCCCCCTTACACTGGCGCCTTCTTCATTGCGGAGCATGCTTGCGATGACTGAGCGGACGCCGCCGTCGCTTCTCCCCACGGACCTCCGGTCCGCACCCTGCCGGATTCTGGTGGTGGAGGACAGCCCGCTGAACCAGATGCTGGTCACCGCCATCCTGGCCCAGGCCGGCCATCGCGCCGACACCGCCAACAACGGGCTGGAGGCGCTGATGGCGGCGCAGGCCGGCGGCTACGACCTGATCCTGATGGACCTGTCGATGCCGGAGATGGACGGGTTGACCGCCACGCGGCTGCTGCGCGACCTGCCGGGGCGGGCCGGCCGGGTTCCGGTGGTGGCCATGACCGCCGACACGGAGGAGGCCGACCGCGTCCGCTGCCAGGACGCCGGCATGAACGACCATGTCGCCAAGCCGGTGGACCGGGCGCTGCTGCTGGAAACGGTGGAAAAATGGCTGCACGCCTCCCAGTCCGCCGATGTATCGGCCGGCTTCGGTCCCTGCGCCCCGGCAGCCCCCGAAGCGGCGGGCGAGGTGCTGGACCGCGAGGTGCTGGCCCAGCTGGCCCAGGACCTGGAGGCGGACCTGCTGGCCGACGTGCTGCGGCAGTTCGTGGAGGAAACGCGGGAGCGGGTGGCGCGCATCATGGCGGAAACCGACCGCGCCGTCCTGACGCGCGAGGCGCACACGCTGAAGAGCACCGCCGGCACCTTCGGGGCCCGCGCGCTCTGCGCAACCGCCCGTGCGCTGGAGATGGCCTGCCGGGCCTCGGCCGCGGAGCCTCAGCCCGCGGAGTCGGGGGAAGGGAAGCGGCGGACGCGGTGGACGGGCTGCGCAGCGACATCTCCCGGCTGGCCGGGGATGCCATCGCGGCCTACCGCGCCGCCGGATATCCGGTCTGACCTAACGGAACCGCATCACTCGACGACGCTGATGTTCACCGCGGAATCCTTGCCGTTGGTGCCGCGGGCGACCTCGAACTGGACGCGCTGGCCTTCGGACAGGGCATGCAGGCCGGAGCGCTGGACCGCGGTGATGTGCACGAAGACGTCCTTCGAACCGGCTTCCGGCGCGATGAAGCCGTAACCTTTGGTAGTGTTGAACCATTTGACGGTGCCGTTTGTCATGGGCCTCCCCCTAGTCACTGCGAACGGGTCTCTGCGAACGGTCTTTTCAAGACCGATCGGGTCCGGGATCGCCGGCATCGGACGCGCCGTGAGGTTTGCCGGGCAAGCGGAACCAAGACATTGTGCGGGGAGGCTAGCCGCATGCTGTGGTTGCGGGCAATTCCGTCTCACGGCATAGGACAAAGGATGGCGAAAACCGGAGAGGAATTACGACCAAGGCGACGGAGCCTTGTCGAAGGGTATTAGCCCATTTCTTGGCGGATTCCTGATATGAACAGGAATTTCTTGCCGAAATAAAGGGTTAGAGCTTCCCTTCGGCCTGCCAGGCCAGACGTTTGCGGTAGATGGTGGAGGCGCTGATCTGCAACAGCGCCGCGGCGCGCGGGATGTTGCCGTCGCAGGCGGCGATGGCGTCCTCGATGGCGTCCTTCTCCACCTCCCACAGGGGCTTGATGGAGTCCGGGGAGGGCGGGACATGCGGGCGCGGTGCCGGTGCCGGTGCGGCGCCGGCCGCCGCCGCAACGGGCGCGGCGGCGGGGACCGGCGGCTGCGGCGTGCCGAGCGGCGGCGGCAGCATCTCCGGCGTCACCGTGTCGCCGTCATGCAGGACCGCGACGATGCGCACCACGTTCTGCAACTGCCGAACGTTGCCCGGCCAATGATAGTGGCGCAGCGCCTGTTCCGCTTCGGGGGAGAAGCGGGCGAAGCCCTTCTTCTCCTCCTTCGCGAATTCCGCCAGATAGTGGCGGGCGATCTCCAGCACGTCGTCCTCGCGCTCGCGCAGCGGCGGCAAGTGGATGGGGATGACGTGCAGGCGGTAATAGAGGTCCTCGCGGAAGCGCCCCTCCTCCACCTCGCGCAGAGGGTCGCGGTTGGTGGCGCAGACGATGCGCAGGTCGACCTTCTCCAGCTTCGACCCGCCGACGGGGGTGAAGGTGCCGGTCTGGATGAAGCGCAGCAGCTTGGTCTGCAGGTCGGGCGCCAGTTCGCAGATCTCGTCCAGGAACAGGGTGCCGCCGTCGGCGCGCGACGCAGCACCCTCGCGGTCGGACACCGCGCCGGTGAAGCTGCCCTTCACATGGCCGAAGATCTCGCTTTCCATGAGATCCTTCGGGATGGCGCCGCAGTTGATGGCGATGAAGGGCCTTGCCGCCCGCTGGCTCTGGCGGTGGATCGCCTCGGCGCAGACCTCCTTGCCGGTGCCCGACTCGCCGGTGATGAAGACGGTGGCGCGGGAGGAGGCGGCGCTGTCGACGATGCGGTAGACCGCCTGCATCGCCAGCGACGAACCAATGAAGCCGTGGTAGCGGGCGCGGTTCAGGTCCTTCTCGAAGGTGTCGACCAGCTGGGCCAGCCGCAGCCGCTCCATCGCGTTGCGGACCGTCACCACCAGCCGGTCGGCCGAGAAGGGCTTCACCAGGAAATCATAGGCGCCGTAGCGCATCGCCTCCACCGCCGCCTTCACCGAGCCATGCGCGGTGATGACGATGACCGCGCAGGGCAGGGCCTGGGCGTCGATGCGCTTCAGCACCTCCATTCCGTTCATGTCCGGCAGCTGAAGGTCCAGAAGCACCACCATCGGCGCGCCGTCGTTCAGCTGCGCCAGCGCGTCGGCCCCGGTTTCCACCGAGATGACGGCGTGGGATTCCTTCTTCAGATATTCCGCATAGACACGGGCCAGCGACGGCGTGTCTTCGATCAGCAGGACGGGGATGGAACCGGGCGGCATGCTGTGGGCGACACGCAGAGGTAGGGGCGGGGCTGGTCCTATTGTCTAACAGATATTTCTGAAAATCCCACCCCCACGCGCATGCACGGGCCGCGAACGCATCGATATCCCCACCGGACCGGATATGTCGCGGTGCCACCGCTTGCCGGGGACGGCGCGATGAACTATCAGCAGCGGGCATCGGGGCGTCCTGAAGGGGCGTCGGGAAGAGGGGGTCGCCATGGCCGATCACGCCATTCTGGCCGGCAAGCGCGTGCTGCTGGTCATCGCCGGCGGCATCGCCGCCTACAAGAGCCTGGACCTGATCCGCCGCCTGCGGGAACGGGGCGTGACGGTGCGCGCCGTGCTGACCGAGGCCGGGGCCCGCTTCGTAACCCCGTTGTCGGTTCAGGCGCTGACCGAGGATACCGTCTACCGGGACCTGTGGTCGCTGACCGACGAATCGGAGATGGGCCACATCCGCCTGTCGCGCGAGGCCGACCTGCTGGTGGTGGCGCCGGCCACCGCGAACCTGCTGGCACGGATGGCCGCCGGCATGGCCGACGATCTGGCCGCGACCGTCCTGCTGGCCACCGACAAGCCGGTGCTGGTTGCCCCCGCCATGAATGTGCGCATGTGGCAGCATGCCGCGACCCAGGCCAACATGGCGCTGCTGGAAAGCCGCGGCGTGCGGCGCGTCGGCCCGAACGAGGGCGTGATGGCCTGCAACGAATACGGCCCCGGCCGCATGGCCGAACCGATGGAGATCATCGACGCCATCGCGGAGATCTTCTCGGAGGACGCCCACCATCCCACGACCAACCTCCCATTGGCCGGCCGCCGCGCCGTCGTCACCAGCGGACCGACGCACGAGCCGATCGACCCGGTTCGCTACATCGCCAACCGCTCGTCGGGCAAGCAGGGGCACGCCATCGCCGCGGCGCTGGCGAAGCTGGGGGCGGCGGTGACGCTGGTCAGCGGCCCGACCCGCCTGCCCGACCCGCCCGGCTGCAGCGTCGTCCACATCGAGACGGCGCGCGAGATGCTGGCGGCCTGCGAGGCGGCGCTGCCCGCCGACATCGCGGTCTGCGCCGCCGCGGTCGCCGACTGGCGCGTCGACGGCGCGTCCGACCGCAAGCTGAAGAAGGACGGCGGCGGCCCGCCCGCCCTGGCCCTGACCGAGAACCCCGACATCCTCGCCACCCTGTCCCGGCCCGGCGAGCGCCGCCCGGAGCTGGTCGTCGGCTTCGCGGCGGAGACCGGCGACGTGCTGGCCTATGCCACCGCCAAGCGCGCCCGCAAGGGCTGCGACTGGATCGTCGCCAACGACGTCTCCCCCGGCACCGGCACCTTCGGCGGCAGCGACAACACCGTCCACCTGATCCGCGCCGACGGGGTCGAGTCCTGGCCGACCATGCCCAAAGAGGCCGTCGCCGCCCGGCTGGCCGAGGCGGTGGCGGGGTATTTCGCAGGGAAGTAGCGTCTACCCGGTGCCCCCTCCCCAACCCTCCCCGCCCTCGGTCGGCCAAAGGCCGATCCGATCGCGGGAGAGGGAGTTAGGCGCCAAAGCGGCGGAGTTCCCTCTCCCTCGAAGAGGGGGAGGGTTAGGGAGGGGGCATTCGCCAGCCGACATTCAACCACAGGATCCCCCCATGCCCCCCACCGTCGCCTTCCTCCGCCTGCCCGGCAACGACGACCTGCCGCTGCCGTCCTACGCCACCGAGGGGGCGGCGGGGTTCGACCTGCGCGCCGCGGTGCCGGCGGACGAGCCCGCCGTGCTGGATCCCGGCAAGCGGATGCTGGTGCAGACCGGCTTCGCCGTCGGGCTGCCGGCGGGGTGGGAGATGCAGATCCGGCCGCGCTCCGGGCTGGCGGTGAAGAATGGCGTCACGGTGCTGAACACGCCGGGCACCGTCGATTGTGACTATCGCGGGCCGGTCGGCGTCTGCCTGATCAATCTGGGCGACCAGCCCTTCACCATCGCCCGCGGCGACCGCATCGCCCAGGCGGTGATCGCCCCGGCCCCGCAGGCCGCGCTGGTCGAAGTCGAGTCGCTGGACGAGACCGCGCGCGGCGCCGGCGGGTTCGGGTCCACCGGGGTCGCCTGAGAACCCCATCCCCCGCCTGCGTTTCTGTGGCATGATCGCCGCGCCGGAAGGGGTATGACGCAGCGGGCGAAGCACCCCGAAGGCATTGGCGGCGGGCGAGGGGGTGGTCATGCGGAGTCCCCGGCGGAGCGTGGCGTTCCGCATCCTGGCGGGATTGACGGTCATCGGCGGGCTGGCCGCGGCGACCAGCGTCGTCGCCGTCTCGCTGTTCTCCCGTTTCCACCAGGGATATGAGCAGATCGCCACGGCGAAGGTGCCGGGGCTGGTCGCCGCCGCCCAACTGGTGCAGCAGAGCGGCGCCGTCGCCGCCATCGCCCCCGCCCTGGTCGCCGCCCAGGACCAGCCCGCGCGTGAAGCGGTGATGGCGCGGATGGGCGACCAGATCGTCCGGCTGGAACAGCTGATGGCCCGGCTGATCGCCCATGGCGGCGGCCAAGGCCACGGCGCACAAGCGAGTGGCGGCCAGACAAACGGCAACCAGTCGAACGGCGGGCAGGCCGATCTGGGCGAACTCGACCGCCGCAAGAACGAGCTGGTCGGCACGCTGCTGACCCTGAACGCCCAGGTCCGGCAGCAGCTGGCCCTGACCGCCGAGACCAGTGCCCGCGCCCAGGCCCTGGCCGCCCTGACCGGCCGGCTCGGCGCCGCCGAGTCGCGGGAGGAAGAGGCGCCCTGGCCGATGGAGACGCGCTCCGGCCTTCCGGATGCCGAGGCAGCGGAGCGCAGCCGCGACGCGCTGGAGCGCTGGCGCCGGGAACTGACCGGGGCGGCCACCACGCTGCTGGCCGCCCTGCGCGCCGACCGCGATCTGCAGCTGGACGGCTTCCAGGCCGAGACGCGCATCGCGCTGGACAACGCCGCCGCGGCGCTGGCCCTGCTGCCGCCGGACCGCGCCGCCCGGCTGGAGCCGCTGCAGCGCGAGGTGGAGGAGGCGGCCTTCGGACGGTCCCCCCTGTTCGCCCTGCGCGAGGCGGAGCTGTCGCTGCAGCGGGCGATCAAGCGGTCGGCCGCGCGCAACCAGGCGGTGTCGGACCAACTGGTCGGCATCGTGTCCGATTACTTCCTGGCGGTGGAGCAGGACGTCGCCCGGCGCTCCGCCGAGTTCGAGCGGGTGATCGGCGACGGCAGGCGGGCGGTGATCGCCATGGCGCTGCTGTCGATCCTGGGCGCCGCCGCCATCTTCGCCTACATCCACCGCAACGTGGTGGCGCGGCTGCGCCGGCTGCGCAGCGCCATGCGGGCGGTGGAGACGGCCGAGCCGGCGGCGATGCCCGACCTCGACCTGCCTCCCGCCACCCCGGCCGGCAGCCGGGACGAGATCGGCGAGATGGCCCGCGCGCTGGCCTATTTCGTCACCACCATCCGCGCCCGCGAAAGCGCGCTGGCCGACAGCGAGCGGCGGCTGCGCACCATCCTGGAACAGAGCCCGGTCGGCGTCTCCATCGGCCGCACCGACGGCACCGTCGCCTTCGCCAATGCCCGCGCCGCCGAGCTGGCCGGCCGGCCGCTGGACGCGTTCGTCGGCAGCCGCCATGCGCTGGCCCTGCCGGGCGCCAGCATCAGCCGGAGCGGGGCAGGGCAGGGACAGGGGCAGGAGGCGGAGTCCGGCGGCGTGGTGATGCGCGACGCGGAGGTGGCGGTCGACCGTCCCGACGGCAGCCGGGTCTGGGCGCTGCAGACGCTCCAGCGCACCAGTTTCGAGGGCAAGCCGGCGGTGCTGGCCTGGAGCTACGACATCACCGCGCGCAAGCAGGCGGAGGAGGCGCTGCGCGCCGCCAAGGAGCAGGCGGAGATCGCCGCCCGGTCGAAGGCGGAGTTCCTCGCCACCATGAGCCACGAGATCCGCACCCCGATGAACGGCGTGCTCGGCATGCTGGAGCTGATGGCGCTGACCCCGTTGGACGAGGAGCAGCGCACGCTGGTCTCCACCATGCGGGAGAGCGGGGCGGCGCTGCTGCGGATCATCGACGACATCCTGGACCTGTCGAAGATCGAGGCGGGCAAGCTCGACCTGGAGGATCTCGACCTGCGCCCGGCCGAACTGGTGGAGGGTGTGGCCGACCTGCTGGCGCCCCAGGCCCACCAGAAGGGGCTGGCGCTGATCTGCGACATCGACCGGTCGGTGCCGGCGCGGCTGCGCGGCGATTCCGGCCGGCTGCGCCAGATCCTGTTCAACCTGACCGGCAACGCCATCAAGTTCACCGACCGCGGTCGGGTGGTGCTGCGCGTCCATTCCGCCGAGTCCACGCGCCGGACTCATGTCCGCCTGCATGTGGCGGTGGAGGATACCGGCATCGGCATCGGGCCGGACGGGCAGGCCCGGCTGTTCCAGCCCTTCAGCCAGGCCGACAGCTCCACCACCCGGCGCTTCGGCGGCACCGGGCTGGGTCTGGCGATCTGCACCCGGCTGGTCGAGCGGATGGGCGGGCGGATCGGCCTCGAGTCGGCGCCCGGCCTGGGATCGACCTTCTGGTTCACGGTGGAACTGCAGCGGGTGCCGGATCCTCCCCGTCCGCCCCGGCCCCGGCACCGCTGGCCGGACTGCCCGTCCTTGTCGCCGACGAGGACGAGGTGCAGCGCAGGGTGCTGGCCGGCTATCTGGAACAGGGCGGGGCGACGGTGACAGCCGCCGCCACGGTGGCCGAGGCGGCGTCCCGCCTGGGACGCGGGGGCTGCGGACTGCTGGTCGCCAGCGCCGCGATGGCCGGACGGCTGGAGCCTCTCGCCGGCGCCTGCGGTCCCGGACTGCCGCGGCTGCTTCTGGGCGATGGGCGGGGGAACGGCGCCACGGCCGCTTCGCCCCACGGCGGAACGGGCGGACCGAGCGGACTGGCCCAGCCGGTCCACCGCGCCGCCCTGATCCGCGCCGCCGCCCTCCTGACCGGCCGTGCCGCACCCGACGCGGACCGGGCCGGCATGCCCGATATCACTCCGGATAACGCCTCGAATGATGCTGCGGAGCAATCCGGCCCGCCGCTCCCCATCCCGGCCGGCGCCGGAGAGGGGGGCGGGAGCGCCCGCCGGCCCACGGCCCGGTCCTGGTGGCGGAGGACCATCCGACCAACCAGCAGGTCGTGCTGCGCCAGCTGCGCCGCCTGGGCTGCGCGGTGGATCTGGCCTCCGATGGGGAACAGGCGCTGGCGGCTTGGCGTGCCGGCCGCCACCGGCTGGTCATCACCGACTGCCATATGCCGGTGATGGACGGCTACGAGCTGGCCCGCCGCATCCGGGCGGAGGAAGAGGGGACGGGGCGGCGCACCGCCATCGTCGCCATGACCGCAAACGCGCTGTCCGGCGAGATGGAGCGCTGTCTGGCCGCGGGCATGGACGACTACCTCGCCAAGCCGGTGACGCTGGCCCAGCTGTCGCAGGTCCTCGCCCGCCGGCTCGACCCGGCTTCACGCCTGCCGGAGCCGCCGGAGCCGCAAGCCGCCCGCCCGCCGGAGGATGCGGCCCTGCCGGTGCTCGACCTCGGCCATCTGCGCGAGACCTTCGGCGGAAACTGGGACGACGGCGTCGATGCCGGCACGCTGGACATGATGGACTTCTTCATCGAGACGACGCGGCCGACGCTGGACCGGGTTCGGCAGGCGCTCGACGCCGGAGAGATGGAGGAGGCGCGGGCGGCCGCCCATTCCGCCGCCGGTGCGGCCCGGACGGCGGGCGCGCGGGTGCTGGCCGCCGCCTGCACCGCGCTGGAACGCGCCATCGTGGAAGCGCGCCTGGAGGAGGTGGAGCGCCATGCCCGCGCAATGGCCGAAGCCTTCCCGGAGGTCGAAAAGGCGATTCATGCGCTGCGCCACACGAAAGAGACGCTGTCCCAGCCGGAAGAGAGCATGGCGTGACCGGACGTGTTGGGGCGAAATCTACCTGCACGGGAACGGCAACCCGAAAAGGCGCACGGTGGACGCGAGTTGCTTGTCGGTGGGGTATGGCTGAACTACTCTGGATACCTTGATTCATTTCGACTGATTCAGCCGGGCCATCGCCAAGCCCCGGCGGTCCGGGGGTGGAAAGCGTGGTCGGTTTCGCTGGCTTCTTTTGGAACAAGGAAACCCGGCGCCAGGCCGAACATGCCGCCGCAGACCGCGACCGCTGGCGGGCCATGCTCGCCGCCGCTCCTTATCCCTGGTGCGCCTGGACGGAATCCGGTGGGGGCGCCCTGTCGGACGAGGCGGCGGCCCTGCTGGGCATCTCCAACCCCGATGCACTGCCGGAGGCGGTGTCCTCGCCCGACTTCGCCGCCGCCCTTGCCCGCCTGCGCCGCGACGGCGAGCCTTTCCGCTGCGAAGGGCTGGCGCCCGACGGCCGGCGGCTGGTGCTGACCGGCCGGCGCGGCTGTGCCGGCGACAGCTGCTGCGACGTGGTGTGGATCGAGGACGTCACCGTCGCCCGCGACGCCGCCCGGGACGCCACCCGCCGCCAGGAGAAGGAGGCCGGGGACGCCCGCTCCCGCCTTGCCGAATTTCAGGCGATGGCCGACGCCCTGCCGATCCCGGTGTGGATGCGCGACCGCTCCTTACGGCTGTCCTGGTGCAACCGCGCCTATGCCCGCGCCGTCGACGGCGATCCCGACAGCGTGGTGGCGGAAGGGCGGGAACTGACCGCCACCGGCCCGGCGCTGGCCGAACGGGCGCGCAGCGGCGGCTTCGCCCAGTCCGACCGCGCCCCCGTGGTGATCGGCACCGAGCGCCGCCTGCTGGAGGTGACGGAGGCGCCGCTGCCGCTGACCGACGGCGGCGGCACGCTGGTGGTCGGCTATGCCCTGGACCTGACCCCGCTGGAGGAACTGCGCGGCGAGCTTGACCGCCACCTGACGGCGCATGCGGAGGTGCTGGAACGGCTGGGCACCGCCATCGCCATCTTCGGCCCCGACACCCGCCTGACCTTCTTCAACCAGGCCTATGCCCGGCTGTGGGACCTGGACGAGGCGTGGCTGCGCACCGAGCCCACCAACGCCGAACTGCTGGAGGAGCTGCGCGCCCGCCGCCGCCTGCCGGAATATGCCGACTACCAGACCTTCAAGCGCGAGCGCCTGACCCGCTACACCCATTTGGTGGAGCCGGTGGAGGAGATGCTGCACCTGCCCGACGGCACCACGCTGCGCCATCTGGCCGCCCCCCATCCCCAGGGCGGGCTGATCACCATCCTGGAGGACGTGACCAACACGCTGGCGCTGGAATCCTCCTACAACACGCTGATGGCGGTGCAGCAGGAGACGCTGGACAATCTGGCGGAGGGCATCGCCGTGTTCGGCGGCGACGGCCGGCTGAAGCTGTCCAACCCGGCCTTCGCCCGCATCTGGGATCTGGCGGACGGCGACCTGCACGGCGAACCGCACATCGCCGACGTGTTCGAGCGCATGCGCCCGCTGCTGGAGATCGCGCCTTCGGACAAGCCGGGGGAGGCCGCCTCCGGCTGGGAAGCCCTGAAGGAGGAGCTGATCGGCGCCACGCTGGAACGCAGCGTCCGCTCCGGCCGGGTGGAGCGCAGCGACGGGTCGGTGGTGGAGTTCTCCACCCTGCCGCTGCCCGACGGGGCGGTGCTGAACAGCTATCTGGACGTCACCGACGGCGCCCGGCTGGAGACGGCGCTGCGCGCCTCCAACGCCGCGCTGGAGGCCGCCGACCAGTTGAAGAGCGAGTTCATCGCCAACGTCTCCCACCATCTGCGCACGCCGCTGAACGGCATCATCGGCTTTGCCGAGGTGCTGGCGAACCAGTATTTCGGCGAACTCAACGCCCGGCAGATGGAGTATGTGCGCAGCATGCTGACGGCCGGGGAACGGCTGCTGGAGCTGATCGACGACGTGGTCGACCTGACCAGCCTGGGAGCCGGCGTGACCACGCTGGAGCGCGAGGCGGTCAGCCTGCCCGACCTGCTCGACTCGGTGGCCAGCCTCACCCGCGAATGGGCCCGGCGCGAAGGTCTGCGCATGGAGGTGGTGGCGCCGGAGGCGCTGGGCGAGATCGAGGGCGACGGCAAGCGGCTGAAGCAGGCGCTGTTCACCCTGGTGGTCGGCGCCATCCGCAACCCGCCGCCCGACCGCCGCATCCGGCTGGCCGGCGAGCGGCTGAACGGCAGCATCACCCTGTCGGTCAGCGGCGCCGCCCCGCCCGACGCCGATCCGCAGGGAGCCGCGGCGCTCGGCGTCTCGCTGGCGCGCAACGTGATGGAGCTGCATGGCGGCCGGCTGGAGCTGGACGAGTCCGGCGGCGCCGGCGTCTACCGCAGCGCCCATGTCCGCTGCATCATGCCGGTGCGCGCGCCGGCCAACGGCGTGAAGGCCGGGTGAGCGGGACCAAAGACGCGTCCCCGGCGTTATCCTTGTCCATCCGATCCCGTGCAGTGCGGAGCCGCCGACGATGCCCAAGCCCCTGACCCTGTCCATCCCCCATTCGCTCGGCCGGGCGGAGGCCAAGCGCCGGCTGGTCGACGGCATGGGCGAGGCGCGGGCCCGTCTCAGCGCCGTGTCGGCCAGCGTCGACGACAGCTGGACCGACGACCGCCTGAACTTCCGCGTCGTGGCCCTGGCCCAGACCATCGCCGGCCACATCGACGTGCTGGACGACAGCGTCGAGATGGAGGTTCAGCTGCCTTGGGCGCTGGCCCTGCTGGCCGACAAGATCAAGAACAAGGTGTCGCGCCAGGGCACGCTGATGCTGGAGAAGAAGTAAGGATCGGCTGGGGAAGTGTCGGCTGACGATGCCCCCACCTAACCTCCCCGCTCTCAGCGGACCTATGGTCCGCCTGCCGCGTCAGCACAAAGCGTAGCTTTGTGCGAGAGCCAGGCGGGGGATGGAGCAAGTGCTTGACCGGTAAGGCGTCGGCAGTCCCTCCCCGCCCAGCGGGGAGGTTAGGAGGGGGCAATCGGAGCCCGCACCTCCCATCCCATCCTTACCTCCATCACCCCTCCGAAGGCTCCTCCACCTTGCGGCGGGCGAGCGGGTGGTGGTCGTGCATGACCTTCTTCAGCCGTTCCGTCACCACATGGGTGTAGATCTGCGTCGTCGCGATGTCGGCATGACCCAGCATCTTCTGCACCGAGCGCAAATCGGCGCCATGATCCAGCAGATGGGTGGCGAAGGCGTGGCGCAACACGTGCGGGCTGACCTTCTCGGGGTCGATGCCGGCGTCAATGGCCAGCTGCTTCAGCAGCTGGGCGAAGCGCTGGCGGGTCAGGTGCCCTTCGCCGGAACTGCGTGACGGGAACAGGAAGGGACTGTGCCCGGCATCCCCACCGGCAACGGGCGGAATGAAGTGGCCGCGCAAGGGGATGTAGGCGGCCAGCGCCGCAAGCGCCGGGTCGGACAGCGGCACCATGCGCTCCTTGCCGCCCTTGCCGCGCACCAGCAGGCCGCGGCCGTCGCGCATGATGGCGGTCATCGGCAGGCCGACCAGTTCCGACACGCGCAGGCCGGTGGCGTAGAGCACCTCCAGCAGGGCCACCAGCCGCAGCCCTTCCGGCCCGCCGCGCGCCTCGGCGGTGGACAGCATGGCGCCGACCTCCGCCTCCGTCAGGATCTTGGGCAGCGGGCGCCCCTGTTTGGGGCTGTCGAGCGGCGAGGCGGGATCGTCCACCCGCCGGCCTTCCGACAGCAGGAAGCGGTAGAACTGCCGCATCGCCGACAGCCGCCGCGCCACGGTGCGCGGGGCACCGTCCTTGCTTTGCACCGCCAGATAGGCGCGCAAATCCTCTGTGCCGGCCGCTTCCAGCGCCACGCCGCGCTGCGCGAGCCAGCGGCCGAGGTCGGCGAGGTCGCGTTCATAGGCCAGCCGCGTGTTCACCGCCGCCCCGCGCTCCGCCGTCAGCATGTCGAGGAAGGCGTCCAGATGCGGGGAGGTGGCGAGCGGGCGCGGCTTGCACGGCCTGCCGCGCCGCTTGGCGGGACTCTTGGAGACGGTCATCGTGGTGGCAGGCTTTCCGGGCATGAGGTCATTGCGCGATCGGTGCGGGAGCGGTTGGACCGGCGATGGCCGCCATCGCCTCGCGGGCAAGCGCACGGGCGTCCGGCTCCAGCCCGACCGCCTTCAGGTTGGCGGCCACCCGCGCGGTGACGACCGGCGGCAGGCTGGCCGGACCGGCCTCCCCCAGCAGGAGCAGGGCGGCGACCACCGTCTCGCCGACCCGGCCGCCGCCGGCGGCATCGCCCAGCCGCTGCCACAGCGCTGGATCGACCCCGGCATCGCTGCCGCTGGGCGGCCCGGCGCCGTCGGTGGCCTGCATCCACGCCTCGTCCGGAATGGCGACGCCGGTCGCCTGGAGAAGGGCCAGCTGGCCGGCGATGCGGCTGCGGGCAGGACCGTCGGCGCCGCGCAGCGCCTCCTCCAGCCAGGCCGTCAGCGCACGCGGGTCCTCGGCGCCACGTCCCGTGGCCACCACGGCCAGCGGCCACAGCCAGGCGGTGTCGGCGCTGCGTCCGCTGCGCAGGGCCACATCGTGCCAGCGCCGCGCCTGATCGAGCCGGCCCTGCGCGTAATAGAGCCGTGCCGCCGCCGGGGCCAGCGCCGCGGCGTCCCCGCCGGGCGACACGGTGTCGAGCAGCCCGGCCGCCGCACCGCCGACCGGCCCGGCGCGCAGGCGCGGGTCCACCAGCTCCACCGCCAGGGAAGCCAGCGCGACGCGGCGCTGCCCGTCCATCGCCGCCGCCATCGCCTGATGGACCAGGGCGCGGGTGCGGGCGCCGCGGTCGCGCCGGGCGATATCCCTCACCCGCAGCAGCTCGTCACCGGACGGCGGCACCTGGACATAGAGGTCGAGCAGCTGGCGGGCGTCGAGGAACAGGGAGGCCGCCGCCCGTTCCCCGGCCGCGGCGCGGGTGGCGGGATCGGTGGAGGGGTTGGTCGCGATGGCTGCCAGGGCCTGCGGGTTGTCCAGCGGCAGCCGGTCGGGCGGAACCCCGATCCGCGCCGTCCGCATGGCGGCCAGCGTCAGCGCCAGCCCCTCGGGGTCGCCTTGCAGGATCAGCGAGCGGGCAGGGGGCGGGGCGGCACCGGCCAGCGCATCGGCCACCATCAGGAACGGGTCGGAGCGGCGGGCGCCGCCGCTGCGCAGGCTCGCCAGCGCCTCGTCCGTGCCGGCACGGTTGCCGACGCGGGCATGGCAGAACAGCGCCAGCCTGGTCCAGTAGGCGGAGGCGAAGTCCTTGCCGCGGGCGAGGGCGCGTGTGCAGTCCAGGCCGCCGCGCACCAGCTCCGCATCGGTCAGCGCCTTCGCCGCCGCCTCGTCCGCAGCCAGTGCGGCGGGCAGCAGGGCCGCCAGATCGGCCGCCCCGGCGGGATCGCCGATGCGCGCCAGCTTTTCGATGCGGAGCGCGCCGAACCGGCGGGGCGGCGGCACCTCCCCCTCCGCGACGGCGGGCGACCCGGCGCTCAGCAGCAGCCGGCGTTCCAGCGCCTTGACGGCGGGGGAGGGGGTATAGACCGGAAGAGCGGCGATCAGCGGCAGAAGCTCCGCCCGGCCGATGCCGCGCCAGGGGTCGGCGCCCAGCCCCCGCAAACCGCTCAGCGTGCCCGCCCCGTCCGGATCGGGCGCCCCCAGCGCCTCGCGCGCGACCGGCGCCGGCCGCGCCACCACCGGGGACACGGGCGGCGGCGGGGTGACGGCGGGCGGATAGGCCGGCACGACGATGGGCGTGGGGGCAGGAGCCGGAGCGGGAACCTGGGAGGGAACGGGCGCCGGCATGCCGGCGTCAGGCGTCAGCCGGATCGGCGGACCGGCGATCTGCGCCGCGGCGGTCGCCGGCCAGCCGGCCGCCAGCAGGACGGCCAGCAGCAGAGCAGATGACGGAACGGCCCCGGCCGATGGTCGGGATTCAGCGCGGGAAGCGCTCATCCGGCAGTACCTTCTCCACCGTCTTCGATGGAGCCGGCAGGTCCCACGAGGCGAGGAAGACCATGCCGCCGGCGATCACCAGCAACAGCAGGACGATGAGGATCGAGAGAAACCGGCTCATGGCACCAAGGACGCGTTGTGTCGGAAAACAGCGGATCGGGGCGGAGCTACCACGCCCGGCGGTCGCAGGGCTTGGGACAAGCAATGGCTTTTCTGCTAAAGCATCCGCACCCCGGCCGCGGCGGTGACCGGCGGCCGGGAGCACCGCCGACGGAGACACCGTCGGACGGCGGCGCAGTGTAGCCACAGGTTGGACCGCCGCGCAACCCGGCCACCCGGCTTTTCGGGCCGGCCTTCCGGAGGGGCGCCCCGGAGGAGCGCGCTTGTGCCGGCCAGCTTTCGGCAGGTATGAGTGTTGTCTGTTTCAGCGGTATGACGGCTGTCCCACCGGATTGGGCCCACTGGATCGGGCCGACCGGATCGAACGGACAGCGGAGTTGCGGGTACGGGTGGCGGATCAGATGGACGTGATGGGATTGCACAAGGCGACTGCGGCCCAGCTTCCGGAGACGGGGGCCGGTGCGGCGGAGGACAGGGCACCGCTGCTGCCGCGCACCGTGGTGCTGGTCGGCCTGATGGGCGCCGGCAAGAGCGCCATCGGGCGCCGGCTGGCGACCCGGCTGCACCTGCCCTTCCGCGATGCCGACACCGAGATCGAGGCCGCGGCCGGCTGCACCATCGCCGAGATCTTCGCCCGCGACGGCGAGCCGGTCTTCCGCTCCGTCGAGCGCCGGATCATCACCCGCCTGCTGAAGGACGAGCCGGTGCACATCCTGGCCACCGGCGGCGGCGCCTTCATGGACCCCGACACCCGCGCCGCCATCCGCGAGCACGGCATCTCCGTCTGGCTGCGCGCCGAACTGGACGTACTGGTCGCCCGCACCGCGCGGCGCACCCACCGCCCCATTCTGAATCAGGGCGACCCGCGCGCCATCCTGGGCCGGCTGATGGAGCAGCGCTATCCCGTCTATGCCGAGGCCGACCTGACCGTGGTCAGCGACGAACGCCCGCCCGACGTGACGGTAGAACTGGTGATCGACGCGCTGGAGGCGCATTTCGGCGTCCAGCTTCCCCACCGCCAGCCGCGCGGCGGGCGGTCCGGCAAAGCCGACGCTTCCAAGGCCGACGCGCCCTGATCCCCGTTCCCGCCGCTTTCCCCACCCTCCAGCTTCGCGGACTGCCCCGATGACCTCCGTCTCCGCCACCACCCCGGCCGCCCTCGACACCGTCCGCCTGGAGCTTGGCGCCCGCAGCTACGACATCCTGGTCGGCGACGGCGTTCTGGCCGATGCCGGCGAACGCATCGCCGCCGTCACCCGTGGCCGGGCGCCCATCGTGGTGACCGACGCCAACGTGGCCCCGCTGCACCTGGACACCCTGAACGCCGCCATGCTGGAGGCCGGGATCGCGCCGCAGCCGGCCATCGTCCTGCCGGCCGGCGAGAAGACCAAGGACTTCGCCCATTTCCAGCAGCTGATGGACGACATCCTGGGCCGCGGCATCGAGCGGTCCACCGTCCTGCTGGCGCTGGGCGGCGGGGTGATCGGCGACATCACCGGCTTCGCCGCGGCGTCGGCGCTCCGCGGCATCGACTTCATCCAGGTGCCGACGACGCTGCTGTCCCAGGTCGACAGCTCGGTCGGCGGCAAGACCGGCATCAACAGCCGCCACGGCAAAAACCTGATCGGCGCCTTCCACCAGCCGCGGCTGGTCATCGCCGACACCGCCACGCTCGACACCCTGCCGCGCCGCGAGGTGCTGGCCGGCTATGCCGAGGTGGTGAAGTACGGCCTGATCCGCCAGCCCGACTTCTTCGCTTGGCTGGAGGAGAACGGCCGCCGCGTGGTGGAGGGCGACAGCGACGCCCGGCGCCATGCCGTCACCGTCAGCTGCCGCGCCAAGGCCGACATCGTTGGCGTCGACGAGCGCGAGAGCGGCGACCGCGCCCTGCTGAACCTCGGCCACACCTTCGGCCATGCGCTGGAGGCGGCGACCGGCTTCGGCCAGACCCTGCTGCACGGCGAAGGAGTGGCGATCGGCATGGTTCTGGCCTTCGACCTGTCGGTCCGGCTGGGGCTGTGCCCGGCCGAGGACGCCCGGCGCGCCCGCGCCCATCTGGCCGCGGTCGGCCTGCCGGTGCGCCCGGCCGACATCCCCGGCGTCTCCTGGGACGTCGACGGGCTGGTGCGGTCGATGGCCAAGGACAAGAAGGTGCAGGACGGCCGCATCACCTTCATCCTGGCCGACCGCATCGGCAACGCCTTCACCCGCCGCGACGTCGATGCCGCCGCCGTCCGCGCCGTCCTGGAAGAGGCGGTGGCCCCCGCCTGATCCCGCAGCCGCTTACCCGAGCGTTTGCGGATAGTCAGTCTTTCGCACAATAGCGGGCGCCGTGTCCGCCCGCCCATACTCCCGCCCAAGGCCGTGGCCGTTCAGCCGCGGAACGGAACGGGAGGATGGGCGATGAAGGCAATTCTTGGCATTTCGGCCTTGGGAGCGGTGATACTGGCGGCAGTGCCGGCCCTGGCGCTGGAGGTCCGCGAACAGGCGACGATCAAGGCGCCGGTCGAGCAGGTGTGGAAACAGATCGCGCCCTTCTGCGCCATCTCCGACTGGCACCCTGCCGTCGAGGGATGCACCCTGCGCAAGACCGGCGGCATGCAGGAGCGCGACATCGCCCTGAAGGGTGGCGGCGCCATCCAGGAACGGCTGATGTCCGTCTCCGACGCCAAGCACCGGCTGCGCTACACGCTGCTGAGCGGGCCGCTGCCGGTGAAGAACTACAGCTCCACCATCCGGCTCAGCGCGGTCGATGCCCGCACCACCCGCATCACCTGGTCGTCAAGCTTCGAGGCCAGCGGCGCCCCAGACGCGGAGGCGCGCAAGACCATCGCCGGCATCTACACGAGCGGCTTCGAAGGCCTACGCAAGCGGCTGGAATCCGGCCAGTAAAACCGCCGGGCGCGCAGGCCGCTCCAAAAACATGTACAGTTTTTAACAATCGGTTCTATTGACTATACGTCCATCAAGCTGACAGGATCGGCATACCGCGCTGCGAAATCGCGGTCGAGTGCATCGTTCGTCCACAAAACCTGCAATCACGAGGGAGATGGGACACATGCCGACACGCCGACTGATGCCTGACGTCATCAAGAACCAGGAACTGACCTGCCTGCCGCCCGGCGCCACCGTGCGCGACGCCGCCACGCTGATGGCAGAAAAGCGCATCGCCGCGGTGCTGGTCACCGAAGGGCGGACGCTGAAGGGCATCGTCACCGAACGCGACATGACCACCCGCGTGGTCGCGGCCGGACTCGACCCCGACACCACGCCGCTGTCGGCCGTGATGACCGCGGATCCCGACACGCTGGAGCCTTCGGCCACGGCGCTGTCCGCGCTCGACCTGATGGAACGGCGCCATTACCGCCACCTGCCCATCGCGGTGGACGGCGAGGTGGTCGGCATGGTGTCGATCCGCGACCTGTTCGCCGTCGTCCGCGCTCATCTGGAGGACGAACTGCGCAGCCGCGAAGCCTATATGTTCGGCTCCGGCTATTCGGCGGAGGCCAGGCTCGGCTGAGCGCAAGGTTGACCTATAGGTAACGCTGCGTTGCGGCGGGGTCGGGTTGACCGGGCGCCCGGCCCCGCCGATAGTCGAGGGTGAGCCATCCTACCTGCTGAACTGGAAAGCCCGATGTCCGCGCCCTCGCTGTCCGCCCCCGCCGCGCGCGAGCCGATCCACACCCGCCGCGTCACCTGCCAGGGCTTCCGGCGCGCCGACGGGCTGTGGGACATCGAAGGCCACCTGACCGACGTCAAGAGCTATGGCTTCCAAACCGAGGAGCGCGGGCATCTGGAGCCGGGAACGCCGATCCACCAGATGTGGATGCGCCTGACAGTCGACGACAAGCTGACCGTCCAGGCGGTGGAGGCGGTGACCGAGCACAGCCCCTACAACGCCTGCGGCAGCATCACGCCGCAGTTCCAGCAGCTGGTCGGCCTGCGCATCGGTCCGGGCTGGACCCGTGCGGTGAAGGACCGGCTGGGCGGCCCGAAGGGCTGCACCCATCTGGTGGAACTGCTGGGTCCGCTGGCCACCACCGCCTTCCAGACCGTCTACCCGATCCTGGCCCGCGAGGCGGCCGAACGGGCGAAAGCGGCCGGCAAGCCGCCCCACGAAGACGGCAAGCGGCCGGTCCTGCTGAACATGTGCCACATCTTCGACAGCAACGGCGAAGTGGTGCGCAAGCATTGGCCGGCCCACTACACCGGCGACCGAAAGGAAGACTCCGCGCGCGATGAAGCGGCGGAATAGGTTTCGCTGTTCCAAAGGGTGACGGAAGAGCAGGGCGGACGGCCGGTGTCCGCCGCACAGCCGCGCGCGTTCAAGCCTCCAGGCGGCTGCCCGGCGATGCGGATTGGCTGCCGCCGCCGGCGGGAAAGCTGCCGCCCGCCGCGACCGTGGACTGGCTGCCGTCGACGTCGTCGGCCGCCGGCAGTTCGAAGGGCGTGCCGATGAACGGATCGCTGCCGCCATGGCCGGCGCGCAGATGACCGTCCTCCGTGCAGGCCCGCCGGTAATAGGACGCGATGAAGACACGCACGGCGGAGGTCAGGGTGACGTCCGCATCCTCGGGGCTGATGCCGCGGCGGCGCGCCTGCTCCTCGATCCGTTCCTTGATCTGCGTGCAGAGACGATTGACGGTCAGACCTTCCCGACGGCCGATATCCTCCAGAGCATCCCACATCGACGGTTCCAGCCGCATGCTCGTGCGATGTCCGCCGATCATGATGTTCTGGCTTCTCAACGGTTCCACCCCCGCCTGTGGAGTGTTCACCCGCTTTTTCTTCGGCCCACGCTTCGCCATCCGCAGCCCCTTCCACGAAGCCGCCGGCGGACATGCGAAGTATGTGTCCGCCACGGCGCGATAAATGGTTGCATATATCGCACTTTACTAAACGCAGCGGGAATTGCAACCACGCACGCGTCTTCCATTCTTACAACATTTCCTGAAATCGACTCGTAGTTGCATTCATATGTATGCTATTTCAGCCCCTCAACCGCGCGTTACTTTGGGGGCGGCGGGCGAGTGTTGACGGGGGCGGTATCGCCGGCGGTTCAGGCCCCGGCTTCGCCCGGGGCGTGGGTGGTCAGGCCCAGCGCATGCACCCGTTCGCGCAGTTCGTCGGCCAGCAGGGCGTAGACCATGCGCTGGCGTTCCACCCGCGACTTGCCGGCGAAGGCGGCGGAGACGACGGTGACGTGGAAATGGGTCTCGCCCGCGGCGTCCGCGCCGGCATGGCCGGCATGGCGGGCGGAGTCGTCGACCACCTCCAGCCGGTCGGGCGCCAGTCCGGCGGTCAGCTTCTCGCGGATGCGGGTGGCGTATTCCATGGCGGGGTCCCGGTTTTTCTCGCATGAGCGGTGGAAGGGCGGCGGCAGGGGCAAGGAATTCCCGGCGGACCGCACCGGAAAGGAGAGGGCGCGATTCCCCGTCTGTCAAGCGCCGCGACCCGCGCGTTGCGGATGACGGAAGCCCGATTCGGCGTGCTTGCCAGAGGCTTCGGCTCTTCCCATACTTGCCCGATGACCAGGAACCGCGCCCGCTCCAGTTACGACAGCTATGCCGCCCCGCGTGCGGCCACCCGTGTGTGCGACCACCCCGAGTGCGTCGCCGCCGGCGAATACCGTGCGCCGAAAAGCCGCAGCAGCCTCAACGAATACTGGTGGTTCTGCCTGGACCATGTCCGGGAGTACAACCGCGCCTGGGACTATTACGCCGGCATGTCCACCGACCAGATCGAGGCGGAGGTGCGGCGCGACACCACCTGGCAGCGGCCGAGCTGGCCGCTCGGCAAATGGGCGACGCAGGAGCGCTTCATCCGCGACCGCGTGGTCAACGGCTTCAGTTTCGAGTTCGGCCAGGACACCGGCAAGACGAAGGATGAGGAAAAAGCGCATCGGCGCCATCACGCCCGCACCGACGAGGAAAAGGCGCTGGCGGTCCTTGAGCTGACTCCGCCGGTGGACTTCGCACGGATCAAAGCACGCTATCGGGAGCTTGCGAAAAAGCATCATCCCGATGCCAACGGCGGCGACAAGGCTGCGGAAGAACGCCTGAAAGAAATCAATCAGGCCTACAATACGCTGAAAGCCTGTTATGCTGCCTGAAACCCCGTTGGCGGGCCGGGTCAATCCCGCGGCCGCCGGACAACCGACACTCGCTGGAACGTAAGAAACCACCCATGGCTTCCCAAGGAGCGACCCAGGCCAGCTCGGCCCTGTTCGACCACAAGCCCGACACGACGGTCTCGGTGCGTGAGGTCTTCGGCATCGACAGCGACATGCAGGTGCCGGCCTTCAGCCAGCGCTCGGAGCATGTGCCCGACCTCGACAGCGCCTACCGGTTCGACCGGGACACGACGCTGGCCATCCTCGCCGGCTTCGCCTACAATCGCCGCGTCATGGTCCAGGGCTATCACGGCACCGGCAAGTCGACCCACATCGAACAGGTGGCGTCGCGGCTGAACTGGCCCTGCATCCGCGTCAACCTGGACAGCCACATCAGCCGCATCGACCTGATGGGCAAGGACGCCATCGTCCTGCGCGACGGCGTGCAGGTCACCGAATACCGCGAGGGCATCCTGCCCTGGGCCCTGCAGCATGCCTGCGCCCTGGTGTTCGACGAGTATGACGCCGGCCGCCCCGACGTGATGTTCGTGATCCAGCGCGTGCTGGAGGTGGAAGGCAAGCTGACGCTGCTCGACCAGAACCGCGTCATCCGCCCGCACCCGGCCTTCCGCCTGTTCGCCACCGCGAACACCGTCGGCCTCGGCGACACCACCGGCCTGTATCACGGCACGCAGCAGATCAACCAGGGCCAGATGGACCGCTGGAACATCGTCGCGACGCTGAACTACCTGCCGGTCGACGCCGAGGTGAAGATCGTCCAGGCCAAGGTGAAGTCCTACGAGGACGCCAGGGGCCGCGACACGGTGGCGTCGATGGTGCGTCTGGCCGACCTGACCCGCGCCGGCTTCATCAACGGCGACATCTCCACCGTCATGAGCCCGCGCACGGTCATCACCTGGGCCGAGAACGCGAAGATCTTCAACGACGTCGCCTTCGCCTTCCGCATCACCTTCCTCAACAAGTGCGACGAGGTGGAGCGTCCGACGGTGGCCGAATACTACCAGCGCTGCTTCGGCGTGGAGTTGCCGGAGACGGGGGTCCAGGCGAACCTCGTGTGATCTTGTGCGTTGCGCCCTGTCCTTCGGTGAAGCCGGGGCGCGGCATACAAGGATTCACACGGATTTCACGGATCAAAACACGGATTTCACGGATGAAGGTGAGCCTGGGTGCCGATCTCGACCGCTTGACCGAGCGAGTCATCGGTGCCGCCTTCGCGGTTCACGCCGCATTGGGGCATGGGTTTGCCGAGCAGGTCTATAAAAAGGCACTGCTTCGTGAGTTGTCCGATGGCGGCTTGGCAGCAGCCACGGAAGTGCCTTTCAAGGTGCTTTACAAAGGCGATGCGGTCGGCAGCTATTTCGCTGACCTTGTTGTTGAGCGGCAGGTGATTGTGGAACTGAAGGTCTGTGAAGCGCTTGTTCAAGCCCATAGCCGCCAAGTTTTGAATTATCTGCGGGTCAGCGGACTGCCGGTTGGACTCTTGTTCAACTTCGCCGCGCCTAGCCTTACGGTCAAGCGGGTACTGATGCATTAGAAAATCCGTGTCTAAATCCGTGAAATCCGTGTCAATCTTGCCCACCGCGCCTTAACTTTACCCAAGAACAAAGACGCCCCGCGATGACCACCCAGAACGACTCCCCGTCGAGGCCTTCAAGCGGTCCACCACCGCCACGGTGCGCGCCATGTCCCGGCGGGCGGAGGTGCAGGTGGGCTTTTCATCCGATCCGCCGGGGCTGTCGGGCCAGCGGGTGCGGGTGCCGTTGCCGGCGCGCGACCTGAACCCGGTCGAGGTCGCCAAGCTGCGCGGGGCGGCCGATGCCGTGGCGCTGCGGCTGCGCTATCACGACGCCACGGTGCATGCCCACCGCATGCCGCTGGGCGACGCGGCGCGCCAGGCCTACGACGCACTGGAACAGGCGCGCTGCGAGGCGCTGGGCAGCCGCGACATGGCCGGCGTCGCCCACAATCTCGAAGCGGCGCTGGACGACCGTTACACGCGCCAGGGCCTCGACCGCGTCGAGGACCGCGGGCAGGTGCCGCTGTCCGAGGCGCTGCGACTGATGGCGCGCGAGGCGATGACCGGCGCTGCACCGCCGCCCGCCGCCGCCCATGCCGTCGATCTCTGGCGCCCCTGGATCGAGGAGCGGCTGGGCAAGGACATGAAGGGGCTGGCGAATTACGCCGGCGACCAGGAAGCCTATGCCAAGGCCGTGCGCCGGCTGCTGGCCGACCTCGACATGGAAGTCGGTCAGGAAGCCGACCAGGAAGAGGAGGAGGACCAGCAGACCCAGTCCTCCGAGGATGAGAATTCGCCCGAAAGCGGCCAGACCCGCGGTCAGGACGAGGACCAGTCCGAGTCCGAATCCATGGCCTCGTCCGAGATGCAGGATTCGTCGGAGGCTGGCGACAGCGCCGAGGAGGGTGCCGGCGAGGAAGGCGACATGGAGATGGGCGAGGGCGAGGGGGCGGAGGAGCCCGCCGGCCCCGGCCAGCCCTGGCGCAACGACGTCAACCGCCGCAACGAGCCCGATCCCAACGCCTACAAGGCCTTCACCACCCAGTTCGATGAGGTGGTCGATGCCGCCGACCTCTGCGACCCGGCGGAGCTGGAGCGGCTGCGCCACCTGCTGGACCAACAGCTGCAGCATCTGCAGGGCGTGATCTCCAAGCTGGCGAACCGGCTGCAGCGCCGGCTGATGGCCAAGCAGCAGCGCTCCTGGAACTTCGACCTGGAGGAAGGCATCCTCGACGCCGCCCGGCTGGCCCGCGTCGTCGCCAACCCGGTCCTGCCGCTCTCCTTCAAGAAGGAGAAGGAGATGGACTTCCGCGACACGGTGGTGTCGCTGCTGATCGACAATTCCGGCTCCATGCGCGGCCGGCCGATCTCCATCGCCGCGATGAGCGCCGACATCCTCGCCCGCACGCTGGAACGCTGCGCGGTGAAGGTGGAGGTGCTGGGCTTCACCACCCGCGCCTGGAAGGGCGGACAGGCGCGCGAGGCCTGGGTCGCCGCTGGCAAGCCGGCGCATCCCGGCCGGCTGAACGACCTGCGCCACATCGTCTACAAGGCGGCAGACATGCCGTGGCGCCGCGCCCGCAAGAATCTGGGCCTGATGCTGCGCGAAGGCATCCTGAAGGAGAACATCGACGGCGAGGCGCTGCAGTGGGCGCACAACCGCCTGCTCGGCCGGCCGGAACAGCGCCGCATCCTGATGGTGATCTCCGACGGCGCACCGGTGGACGACTCCACCCTGTCGGTGAATGCCGGCAACTACCTGGAACGCCACCTGCGCCAGACCATCGAGCAGATCGAGACCCGCTCGCCGGTGGAACTGGTGGCCATCGGCATCGGCCACGACGTGACCCGCTACTACCGCCGCGCCGTGACCATCGTCGATGCGGAGCAGCTGGGCGGCACGATGATGAACAAGCTGGCCGAACTGTTCGACGAGGACGACCGCCGCGGCGGCCGGCGCGGCTGGCGTTGACGTAAGGATAGGGGCAAGGGTGTTTCCAGTTTTATCAATAACTTAGCTGGAAACATCGGCCCGGTTCAGGGTGTATCCTTACCTGCAAAGGCGGGCTTGATGCCCTCTGCCGGCCCGGGAGAAGGTGCTTGGGATGGCGTGGCATTGGCGCCCGACGGCGCCGCCGGCTTTGCCGCGTCCTTCTTCTCCTCCTCCAGCACGAGGCGCCAGAGTTCGGTCATGCCGGTGCGGCCGCGCAGCGAGCGGCCACCCTGGCGGACCAGCGGGACGGCGTCCTTGCCCTTGGCGGCGGTGACGCCGCTGGTCAGCACGATCACCTCGGCGTCGCCCTGGAGTCCGCCCGACAGTTCCTCGATGCGGGCGGCGACGTTCACCGTGTCGCCGACGATGGTGTAGTTGATCCGGCTGTCGGAGCCGATGTTGCCCACCACCACCGGGCCGCTGTGCAGGCCGACGCGGACATGGATCGGCGCCTGCCCGGCGGCGACGCGGCGGCGGTTGTCGGCGCGGATCGCGTGATGGATGGCAAGCGCGGCACGCAGCGCACGGGCGGCATGGTCCTCCTGCGCTTCCGGCGCGCCCCAGAAGGCCATCAGGGAATCGCCGATGAACTTGTCCACCGTGCCGCCTTCCGCCTCGATGCAGGCGGCCAGCAGGGTAAAATGCTCGTTCAGCAGGGTGGCGGTGTCGGCGGCGGCCATATGCTCGGCCATGCGCGAGAAGCCGCGGATGTCCGTGAACATCACCGTCACCTCGCGCTGGACGGAATCGAGCCCGCCCTCGGTCTCGCGCTGGCGCATCAGGCGCAGCACCAGCGCCTTGGGCACATAGGTCTCGAACCAGCGCAGGCCGGCGACCATGGCGTTGAAGGCGGTGGCGGCGCGCGCCATCTCGCGCAGGCGGGAGTCCGGCAGGTCGGCGATGGTGCGGAATTCGAAGGCGCGGACGCGGTCGGCGGCTTCGGCCAACCGGGCCACCTGCCGGCTGATCCGCCGCCCGACCAGCAACGCCACCCCGACCGACACCAGCAGGATGGCGAGGCCCACGGCGCCGGTGATGTAGAGCCGGCGGATCTCGACGCCCATCTCGCCGTCGCGATAGCCGATGCCGATGATCCAGTCCTGCTGGCCATACCCCGCCATGCCGCGGGTCAGGAAGATGTAGTCGCTGCCCAGCACGCGCACGCCGCGTGCCTCCACCCGCTTCTTCAGCGACTGGACCGGGACGCCGCTGGTCCACAGCGCCGCCAGCGCTGGATCGTCCACCTGATCGATCCGCGGCAGCGGCGGTCCGTCGAGCTTGCCGGAAAAATCGAAGCTGCGGCCGACCAGCGCCGGATGGGCCAGCACATGGCTGTGGTCGTACAGCACGAAGGCGTTCAGCCCCTGCTCCACATACAGCACCGACAGGAAGCGCGACAGGTCGCCCAGCGACACGCCGACCGCCACCTGCCCCAGATAGCGGCCGTCGCGCCGCACCGGCTGGTACAGGGTGAGGAAGCTGTTCTGCGCCTCCTTCAGCCAGCGCGGGTCGGCCCAGCTGGCGGCGCTGCGATTGGGGCCGTCGAGGATTTCCGGCGGGATGTCGCTTTCGCCCTGCATGTCGAAGGGCTCGGCCACCAGCCCGCCGTTCAGCCGGCCGACGCGCACCCCGGTCAGGTCCGGGCGGATGAAGGCCAGCCCGGTCACGTCCGGCGCCCCGGCCAGCGCGCCGCGCAGCGTGTCGGTCATCGCCGTGCCGTCATTCGCCTGCAGGTCGCCGCGCTCGACCAGCCCGGCGACGAAGCGCGCCATCTCCCGAGCGGGGTCGAGCTGGTGGCGCACCCGCACCTCCACCCCGGCCAGCGCCAGATCGGCCTTGTCGTTCAGCAGGGCGAAGGTGTTGGTGCTGGCGCTGACCAGCCCCAGCACCAGAACGCTGGCGACCGCCGCCAGCATCAGCGATCCGAACCCCGCGACCAGCACCGCGGCGATCGGCAGCCGCAGGCGCCGCCGCTTCGCCGGTTCGGGCGCCAGCTTCGCCCGCGGCTTGCCGCCTGCCCGCCCGCCCGCTTTCGCGGCCGGCGCCGGGGCGGGCAGAGGCAACTGTACGCGTGCTGAAGGGCTGTCGGGCATGCGCCGCAGCCTACCCGCCCGTACGTTCGGGAGCAACCCGCCGGGCTGTATCCTTACGCGGATTTCATGCGGCCAAGCCGATGCTTGCGTACACCGCTATTCGCCGACGATCACCTTCACCCGTTGCCCCGGCTGCAGCGGCGTGCCGGGGGGCAGGTCGTTGATGATCCGGAACAATTCCTCGGCGTAAGCCTCCTGCGGCATGCGGCGGACGAAGCCGGCGACGCTGTCGCCGGGCTGCACGGTCGCCACCTGGACGCGGCGGGGCCGGTAGCGGGCGGCCTCCTGCGCGGTCAGCTGGCGGAAGCTGTTGGCCGTCGCCTGGAAATCGGCATCGAAACGGGCCAGCGATCCGGCCGGCGCCAGGAAGGTGAAGCGGTACATCCGCCCGTCCGGCATGCGGATCGCCACCAGCCGGATGTCGGCGCTCTCCCCCTCCGCCTCGCCGCGGGTGGTGGCGGTGGCGGCCGGCATGCCGCCGATGGTGATGCGCTGGAGGTTGGACAGGTTGGCTCCTTTTCCCCACACCCCGGTCAGGAAGGACGCCGGGTCGGCGACGCCCGCCGCCGATCCGCCGTCGAAGGCCATGGCGGCGCCGTTCTGTCCCTTGGCGATCACCTGTTCCGCGCCGTTCAGCAGGGAATAGCCCTTCGGCACAGTAAAGGCGATGCCCAGCTGCGGGTGGGCGAAGGTCCGGTCGCGGACATAGCCGTTCTCCGGGCTGTCGCCATAGATCATGCCGTCGACCGCCGCCAGGTAAGGATCGCGCGGGCGGGCACCGCCCTGGGGGATGGCGCGGGCAAGGTCGGCGGCGCGGCGCACGCGGTCCTCGGTCGCCGGATGGCTGGCGAAGAAGTCGAATCCGCCCTCTCCCTTGTTGCCGGCGCGCAGGCCCTCATACTGGCTGTCGCGGCGCAGGGTCTCCAGGAAGGTCGCCATGGCGAAGGGGTCGTAGCCGGCGCGGCGCAGAGTCTCGACGCCGATCTGGTCGGCCTCCAGCTCCTGCTCGCGCGAATAGCTGGCGACCACCGCGGTGCCGCCCAGCCCGGCCAGCTGCGCCAGCGTGTCGTTGCCGAACACCAGCCCGACCCCGGCGGCCAGGATGCCGGCGATGGTCTGCCGGGTCTGGCGCTGCGCCGAATGGCGGGCGGTGATGTGGCCGATCTCGTGCGCCAGCACGCCGGCCACCTCCGCCTCGTCCTTGGCCAGCGCCAACAGGCCGCGGGTGACGTAGACATAACCGCCAGGCACGGCGAAGGCGTTGACCACCTCGCTGTCCAGCACGGTGAAGGTCCAGGGCTCGCGCGCCCGCTCCGTGGTGGCGGCCAGCTTGCGGCCCAGCTGCTCGACATAGCCCTGCAGCCGGGCGTCCTTCACCGCCCCGCCGAACTGGGCCAGGATCTTGGGATGCTCCTGCGCGCCCAGCGCCGCCTCGTCGCCGGACAGCACATTGTCCAGCAGCCCGGCCTTCGCCGGGGCAGGGGCGATCAGGGCAGGCGACGCGACAGCCAAACACTGGGCGGCCAAACACAGGGCGGCCAGCGCGGCACGGAACGGCTTGCGGAAGGGGGCGTGGGTCGGCATACCGGTCAAAACCCCGCCCGGCGGCGGATGTTCCGCAACGACGGCGTTCCCGATGCGACTTGTCCCGCTCCCGCTTGCGCGCCTGCCGGTCCTGCTGCCGGTCTTGCTGCTGAACTGGCTGTTGCTGGCCGGTGCCGCGTCGGCGGAGCCGTTGCGCGTCACCGCCGTCCTGGACGGCGACACGCTGGAGCTGGAGGACGGCCGCCGCGTCCGGCTGGCCGGGATCGAAGCCGCCAAGCCGCCGCGCCACGCCAACCCGGCCGACGGCCGCGTCTGGCCGCTGGCGGAGGCGGCGACCCGGGCGCTGTCCGAACTGGCGCTCGGCCGCCGCGTCGCCCTGCACGGACCGGCGCCGCTCGACCGCCATGGCCGGCTGCTCGCCCATCTGGTGCGGGAGGACGGCTTGTGGCTGCAATCGGCCCTGGTCGTCCGCGGATTGGCCCGCGTCCACACCCGCCCCGACGCCCGTGCCTATGCCGCCGAACTGCTGGCCGGGGAGGAAGCGGCGCGCAACGCCGGACGGGGGCTTTGGCGCAGCCGGGTCTATGCGGTGCGCGACGCCGCCGATCCCGAGGAGCTTGCCCGCGACCGCGACAGCTTCCAGCTGGTGGAAGGGGTGGTGCTGGCCGTCACCAAGAGCGGCGGCGAGGCCTGGCTGAATTTCGGTGCCGACTGGCGCAGCGACGTCACCGTCCATATCGGCCGCGCCGCGATGCGCGAGGTCACCCGCTCCGGCATCGACCCGCTGTCCTTCGAGGGGCGGCGGGTGCGCGTGCGCGGCTGGATCACCCTGCGCAACGGTCCGTTGATCGAGATCGCCCACCCCGAGCAGATCGAACGGCTGGAGCCGGAGGCGGTGCGGAATGCGGCGGTGTCGCCGACGCCGGAGGGGGAGGAGGATGATTGGGAGGAGGATGAGGAGGAGTGAGGGGGTCTGACGCCCTCACACCGTCGCGTTGAAATCGTCCAGCAGCGTGGCGATTCTCCCACTGTCGCTCTGGTCCATGATGACGCGGGCGCGTTTGCTCGCCTCCATCAGGTCGAGCGAGCGGATGCGCTTCTTCACCGCCGGCACCGCCAGCGGCGCCATCGACAGCTCCCGCACCCCGAGCCCGAGCAGGAGCGCGGAATAGCGCGGGTCGCCGGCGATCTCGCCGCAGACCGACACCGTGATGCGGGCACGCAGCGCCGCCTCTATCGTGAACTGGATCAGGCGCAGGACCGCCGGATGCAGCGGGTCGTACAGCGTGGCGACCTGTTCGTCGGCGCGGTCGATGGCCAGCGTGTACTGGGTCAGGTCGTTGGTGCCGATGGCGAAGAAATCCGCGGCATAGGCCAGCGCGTCGGCCGACAGCGCCGCCCCCGGCACCTCCACCATCACCCCCACCGGCGGCAGCGGATCGGCGATGGCGATGCCGCGGCGGCGCAGGCGGCGGGCGACCTGCCCCATCATCTCCCGCACCTTCTGCACCTCGGCGACCGACCCGATCATCGGCAGCAGGATGCGAAGCGGCCCATGCGCCCCGGCGCGCAGCATGGCGGCCAACTGGGTCTCCAGCAGCTTCGGTTCGCGCAGGCCCAGCCGGATGGCGCGCAGCCCGAGCGCCGGGTTGGCCGGCTCGCCATAGCGCCCCGCCATCCAGCCGGCCAGCTTCTCGCCGCCCAGATCCATGGTGCGGGCGGTGACGGTGCGGCCGCCCATCCCCTCGATCATGGTGCGCAGCACGCCGTACTGCTCGTCCTCGTCGGGCAGATGGTCACGGTTCATGAACATGAACTCGGTCCGCAGCAGGCCGATGCCCTGGGCGCCGTGCTCCAGCGCCTGGTCCAGGTCGCGCGGCAGTTCCAGGTTCGCCATCAGCGTCACCGCGGTGCCGTCGCGGGTGACGGCCGGCAGCTTGCGCAGGCTCTTCAGCCCCTGGCGCTCGCGTTCGCGCGCGGCGCGGCGCTCGCCATACTCCGCCAGCACGTCGGCCGGCGGGTCGATCAGCACGCGGCCCTGCAGGCCATCGACGATCACCGTCACGCCGTTGCGCACCCCGGCCAGCAGGCCGGGCGCGCCCAGCACCGCCGGCAGGCCGAGCGAGCGGGCGAGGATCGCCGTGTGCCCTTCCGCCCCGCCCAGCACGGTGGCGAAGCCGCCGACGACGGCGGGGTCGAGCAGGGCCGTGTCGGCGGGGGTCAGCTCCTCCGCCAGGATGATGCTGCCGGGCGGCAGGTTGCTGAAGGCCCGGTATTCCTGCTTCATCAGGTTGCGGGTCAACCGCCGCCCGACCTCGCGGATGTCGTCGATGCGGCCGGCCAGATAGGCGTCGTCCATGCCGGCGAAGGTCGCGGCGATGGCGGTGATTTCCGCCTGGATGGCGGCCTCGGCATTGACCCGGTCCTGCTTGATGCGATGCTCCACCCCGCGGGTCAGGCGCGAGTTGGTGACCATCGACAGGTGGGCGTCCAGCAGGAAGCCGATCTCTTCCGACGCCGAATCGGGCAGGACCAGCGCCTTGCTCTTCAGCTTCTTGATCTGGCGCCGGGCCTTGGCCGCCGCCTCGTTGAAGCGGGCGACCTCCGCCTCGACTGCGTCGGGCGCGACGGCGTATTCGGGAATGGAGACGGCGCCGCTTTCCACCACATGGGCCGGGCCGATGGCGATGCCGGGCGACACGCCCAGGCCGCGCAGGGCGCGCGCCGAACCGCTCCCAGAACCGCTCCAAGATTCTGGCGACGGGACACCGCCCGAGCCGCCGCGATCCGGACCGGCCACGGGGCCGTTGGCCACGCCGGTGGAGGGCAGGTCACTCTTCATCGAACTTGCGGTTGATCAGGTCCAGGAGGGCGTCCATCGCCGCGTCGGCGTCGGTGCCGGTCGCGCGCAGTTCCACCGTGGTGCCGGGGCCGGCGGCCAGCATCATCAGCCCCATGATCGATTCGCCGGAGACGACGGACTCGCCGCGGCGCACCGAGATCTCGGCGTCGAAGGTGGCGACCAGCTTCACGAACTTGGCCGAGGCGCGGGCGTGCAGGCCGCGCTGGTTGGTGATGGTGGCGGTGCGGCGGATTTCGCCGTCGGCGGGCGCCGTTTCGTCGGGAGGGCTCATCGAGGGCGGTTTCAGTCCGACAGGAGGGTGGAAGCGACGTTGATGTATTTCTGCCCGGCGTCGCGGGCGGCGATCACCGACTTGTCGAGCGGCTCGGTCTTCCGCACGCTGGCCAGCTTGATCAGCATCGGCAGGTTGACGCCGGCAATCACCTCCACCTTCGCCTTGTCCATGATGGAGATGGCGAGGTTGGACGGCGTGCCGCCGAACATGTCGGTCAGCACCACGACACCCGACCCGTCGTCGACCTCCGCCACCGAGTTCAGGATGTCCTGGCGGCGCTGTTCCATGTCGTCGTCCGGGCCGATGCACACTGCGCGCACCTGCTGCTGTTCGCCCACCACGTGGAACAGCGCGGCGATGAATTCCTCGGCCAGCCGCCCGTGGGTGACAAGAACCATACCGATCATGGGACATCCTTCAAGGTTGGGTCCTCCCCGGAGACCTGCGCGAGGACCGCTGCCGCAAGGCAACCGCCCGCATCGCATCTGGATCGTTGGTTGGACGTATGGTCGTCAAGGCGCAATTTGCATCATCCCATGTTGCCAGTCTGGGTGCCGGCCGATGTGCCCGTCTGCCCGGCAGTGCGCAGCCCCAGCCGGTCCAGCTCGCGGTGGCTCAGGCTGACCCGCAGCCTCTGCTCCTTCAGCCAGGCGGCCAGCCGTTCGGCGATGAAGACCGACCGGTGCTTGCCGCCGGTGCAGCCGATGGCGATGGTCAGATAGCTCTTTCCTTCCTGGTTGTAGCGGGGCAGCAGCGGACGCAGCAGCTCCGTCAGGTTCCGGAAGAAGGCGGGGAAATCGGGGTCGCTTTCCACCCGCGCCGCGACGGCCGGGTTCAGGCCGGTCAGCGGCCGAAGCTCCGGGTCGTAATGCGGGTTGGTCAGGAACCGCACGTCGAAGACCAGATCGGCTTCGCGTGGAAGACCCTGGCGGAAGGAGAAGGAGGTCACGAACACCTGCAGGGCTGCCTGGGCGTCACGCCGGAAATGCCCGGACAGGATGCGCCGCAAATCGTGAATGGACAGTTGCGTCGTGTCGATCGTGACGTCGGCTTCCTCCTTCAGCGGGAACAGCAGGGCGCGTTCGCGCTGGATGCCGTCAGGCACCGTCCGGTCCTCCGCCAGCGGGTGGCGGCGGCGCGTCTCGGTGAAGCGGCGCTGCAGAACCTCGTCGCCGCAATCGAGGAAGACCAGGCTGACGTCCAGGTCGTCGCGGCCGCGCAGCTCCGCCAGCTCGTCCAGGAAGTTCTGCGCGGAAAAGTCGCGGGTCCGGCTGTCGATCACCAGCGCCAGCGGCCGGCGCTTCGGGTCGGCCTGCTGGATCAGGGCGGGAACCAGCGACAGGCGCAGGTTGTCGACCGCCTCGTACCCCAGATCCTCCAGCGCCTTCAGCGCCACCGACATGCCGGCTCCCGACAGGCCGGTGACCAGCACGATGCGGCCGCGGGCCGTCGAAGGGTTGGGCAGCACGCCGGTGGCGGGATCGGACGGCACGTCGGACAGGGTCATGGCATGACCGGGATGGATTGGGCCGGGGTGGATTGGGCCTGGTTGGGCTGAACCGACAGGCCGGCGGGCACCCGCTCCAGCCGACCGTCGCGCAGGCTGGCGGCGGCAAGGCGGATCTTGGCGGGGGTGGAGGCGTCGAAGGCGTGCAGGCCCAGCCGGGGAAGGGCGATGCCCATCAGCATCTCGGCCTCCTCCTGCGGCAGGCGTTCGACCTCCTCGCGCGCGACCAGATCGACGACCAGCCCGACATCGGCCGACGCGACGGACGGGACCGGCAGGATGCCGACGCCCCGCACCTCCAGCAGCCCGGCCAGGGCCGGCGGGGCGGAAGCGGTCAGCCGTCCGGAACCGGCGCGCAACGCCACCCGGTCATCAGAGACCAGCCGGGCGCCGCCGTCGATCAGTCGCAAGGCCAAATCCGATTTTCCTCGTCCGGACTCCCCGCGCAGCAGCACGCCGATGTCGGAGAGCAAGACGCAGGTGCCGTGAATCGTCACCATAGTCTGGCGAAGGTGAGACGTGGCGCGGGTTCTGTCAATGGAAACGGAACGGTGGCCCGACTGGTCAGGAGAGGAAACCTGACCGGGATCCCCCATCCGCTTGCCCCCGTTCTTTCGGCGCGGTTCACGCCCGGCCGGAACACGGGAGGAGACCGCATGCGCAGCCGATCAGCCGCCGGCAAGCCCGCGTGGGGTGCGGCGGATCGCCTCCAGTTCCAGGGCAAGGGCGTCGCGGCGGCGGATCATCTCGTCCAGATCCTCCAGCTCCGCCGCCTCCTGGCAGGCGTCGCGGAAGTCCTTTTCCCGCTGCAGCCGCACCAGCAGGACCTTGTAGCTGTCGGCGATGCTGGCGAGATGGCGTTGCGCGCCCTGCAGCGCCTCCGCCAGCTGGTTGCGCTCCCGCGCGCCGTCCCGCATCAGGCGGGCCAATTCCCCCTGCTGCCGTCCGGCATCGCGGATCAGGCGGGCCAGCCGGTAGCGGCGGAGATCGACGACCTCGGCTTCCCCGGAGCGTGTCCGCGGGAACGGCCATCCCGCGGGGACAATCTGTTCGCGAGCGACTCGGGCGGAGCGGACTCAGGCATGGCAACCCCACATATTCGTTCCGGGGGATGGCCACCCTCCGATCACCGCATAGAGCGGAAGAATGCAACCGGGCCGACAGGGACCGGCCGCCGCGTCAGCCGGCAAGCGAGAACGACCGCCTTCATGATCGGCCGATAAGCCGGGCTTGTCCACCCGATAGTGGGGAGGATGTATGTATTTTAGTCGAAGGTCTCATAGCAAAGGCAGGGTAACTGTGAAGTCGGCGCCCTCGACTGCCCCCTCCGATACCTGACGGTTTCGCACGGTTATCGAACCGTTGTGTGCACTGACTATCTGCTTTGCTATCGAAAGTCCCAGACCGGAATGGGTGCCGAACTTCTCGCCCGCCGGGCGTTCGGTATAGAAGCGGTCGAAGATCGCCTCCTCCTTCCCCTCGGGGATGCCGGGCCCCTGGTCGGACACCACCACCGTCACGGTGCGGCCGGTGCGCCGGGCGGCCAGCCGCACGACCCCGCCGGGCGGCGAGAAGGACAGGGCGTTGTCGATCAGGTTCTGGAACACCTGGGTCAGCCGCCCCTCCAGCCCCGGCACCACCAGCCGCTCGCCCGCGGGAATGTCGACCACGACGCGGGGCGGCATGGACCGGCCGTCCTCTGCGCCGCCTTCCCCGGGCGCTTCCCCACCGCCGGCAGCCACCGTCTCGTCCACGGTTTCGGCAACCGTCTGGCGCAGCTCGGCCAGCATGGTCAGCAGCAGGCCGATGTCCACCGGCTCCGGCTCCGCCCGTGACAGCTCGGCGTCGAGGCGCGAGGCGTTGGAGATGTCGCTGATCAGCCGGTCCAGCCGCTGCACGTCGTCGGCGATGATCGCCATCAGCCGGTCGCGGTGGCGCGGGTCGCTGACCCGGCCGGCGGTTTCCACCGCGCTCCGCAGCGAGGTCAGCGGGTTCTTGATCTCGTGGGCGACGTCGGCGGCGAAGCGTTCGATGGCGTCCATCCGCGTCCACAGCGCGTCGGTCATCTCGCGCAGCACGCCGGACAACTCGCCGATCTCGTCGCCGCGGCGGGTCAGGTCGGGGATGCCGGCATGGCGGCCGTGGCTGGTGCGCAGCCGGTCGGCGGCCTGGGCCAGCCGGCGGATCGGCCGGGCGATAGTGCCGGCCAGATAGAAGGACAGGCCGATCGTCACCAGCAGCGCCACGCCGAACACCCGCAGGATGTCGAAGCGGACGGAGCGGATGGCCCGGTCGATCTCGCCGCCGCTGCGTGCCAGCAGCACCGCACCCAGCACCTCGCGGTAGCGCTGCACCGGCACCGCCACCGTCAGCAGCAGCTCCGGGTCGCCGCCCTCGCCGTCGACGCGCCAGACGGTGGCCGCCGCCTCGCCGCCAAGCGCCCGCTCCACGTCGGGGTTGGGCCGGCCGGGCGTCTCGCGGTAGGCCGGCAGCCCCTCGCGGCTGGGCACCACGTCGATCAGGCGGGTGTAGAGGTCGTTGATCGCGCGGCTGACCGGGTCGCCGGCGGGCGGCGAGGGCAGCTCGCGGATCTCAATGCGCCCCTGTGAGCCGACCAGCACGCGGCTGTCGGACAGCATGTGCCCGTCGATGTCGTACAGGCGGGTGCGGGTCGCCGTCGCCTCCGCCAGCCGGCGGACCATCGGGCGGGCCAGCTCGGGCGCCAGCTCGAACCGCTCGCCCCCCTCGTCCCCGGTGGGGGAGGGAGCCGTCAGGATGCGGTTCACCGCGCCCTCGCCCAGTGCCGAAGCGAAGATGCGCGCCTCCGTCGCCAGCGCCTCGGTCTCCGCCTGGATCAGCCGGTCCTGGTAGCGGCCGAGATAGAGCAGCCCGGCCAGCAGCACCAGCAACGCCAGCACGTTCACCGCCAGGATGCGCAGGGTCAGCGGCGAGACACCGCGCCGCCGCGCCGGCCTCTCCTTGGGGCCCACTCCGCCGGTCGCCGGCACCGGCCTACTCCTTGTACCGGTAGCCGACGCCATAGAGCGTTTCGATCTGGGCGAAGTCGGGATCGACCGCCTTGAACTTCTTGCGCAGCCGCTTGATGTGGCTGTCGATGGTGCGGTCGTCGACGTAGACATGCTCGCCATAGGCCGCGTCCATCAGCTGGTCGCGGTTCTTCACATGGCCCGGCCGCTGGGCCAGCGCCCGGACCAGCAGGAACTCCGTCACCGTCAGGTCGATCGGCTGGCCCTTCCAGCTGCAGGCATGGCGGGCGCCGTCCAGCAGAAGCGGGCCGCGGGTGATGATCTGGCCGGGGTCGGCATCCGCCGTCTCGCCGCGCAGGGCCTCGCGCCGCAGCAGCGCCCGGATGCGCTCGATCAGCAGCCGCTGCGAGAAGGGCTTCTTGATGTAGTCGTCGGCACCCATGCGCAGGCCCATCAGCTCGTCCAGCTCGTCATCCTTGCTGGTCAGGAAGATGACGGGGATGTGGCTGGTCTGACGCAGACGTTGCAGCAACTCCATGCCGTCCATGCGCGGCATCTTGATGTCGAGCACGGCGAGGTCGGGCGGGCGTTGGCTCAGGCCGCGCAGCGCCTCGGCGCCGTCGGTGTAGGTGCGCACGTCGAAACCTTCGGCCTCCAGGGCGATGGAGACGGAGGCCAGGATGTTGCGGTCGTCATCCACCAGGGCGACGGTGTGGGCCATGGTCGTAACAGCTTCCCAATCGGTCAGGACGGAACGGTCGAGCGGGGCGGGACCTGAAATGTTAGCGGAAACATCAGGCATAGGCCGAGTGGTCATCCCAATACTTTATGCCAGAGTCCAGGTACCAGCGGCAGTTTTCTCTTTTCCCGCAGCATTTGTATGGTCCAATATGGCGGCAATGCGGCGCCGAACAACGGTGCCGCGCGGGAGAACGCACTCGTTTTGGAATGAGTTTTCTGAACGCCTCTTCGGCGTCCTCTCCGGCCGGCACCGCTCCGGACGGCAAGGAGGACGCGACGCCTCCCGGCGACCGCCCGGGCGGCACGGCTCCGGCCAGCAGCGCCCGGCGCCTGATGCGCGCCTGCGACCGCGCCGCGCTGGCGACCGCCCAGCGGCCGGACGACACCGGCAACGCTCAAGCCGCCGGCTGGCCCTACCCCTCGCTGGTGCTGGTGGCGTTCGATCATGACGGCAGCCCGCTGCTTCTGCTTTCCACGCTGGCCGACCACACCCGCAACCTGCTGGCCGACAGCCGGGTCGGGCTGCTGTTCGACGGCACCGCCGGGCTGGCGCAGCCGCTGACCGGCGCGCGCCTGTCGGTGCTGGGCCGCGCCGAACGGTCGGACGATCCCGCCCACCGGGCGCGCTATCTGCGCCGCCATCCCGACGCCGCCTTCTATGCCGGCTTCGCCGACTTCGCCATCTACCGCGTGACGGTGGAGCGCGCTCATCTGGTCGCCGGCTTCGGCCGCATCCACTGGCTGTCCGCCGCCGAGCTGGACCTGCCCGCCTCCGCCCCGGCGCTGACGGCGGGGGAGGCGGAACTGCTCGACCGCCTGAACGGCGAGGGGTACGGCCCCCGGCTGGTTCCCTCCACCGATCAGGACGGAAGCGGGGATGGGAAAAGCTGGAGCCTGACCGGGGTGGACCCGGAGGGATGCGACCTGCGACGCGGGGGGTACGTCGCCCGCGTCGATTTTGAGCAGAGAATCCATGACCCGGAATCGGCTAAACTGATGCTGGATGCACTGATCCGGCCGCAGGACGGGACCGGACCGCCCGGGCGGCCGGAACACCGGCCAGGACACGCGACAACCGGCGAAGGGGGCGCCTGACGGACCCCGAAGCCCAAACAAGGGCCAACCAGAAAGGCCCGACGATAAAAAACCGAAGAAGCCGACGGCGTAACAAGCCAAAAGGCGCGATCACAGACCGAGAGAGACGAGAAGCCAACCGTCAGCCCGAACGACCAGCCGAGAGGTCGCTTCGACACGACCGGGCGCCGCACCAAAAACAAGAAGGCGGCGCCTGGGCACGCGCAACCAGGAGAACACTTCAGTGGACCATAACGGATCGACCCGTTTCCCGTCCGGGCCAATGGCCCCCAGACCTGTCGCCTCAGGGCCGCCCTTTGCACCGTTTCGTCGCCGCGCCTGCGCGGTGCCGCCGATCCCGGCCGGCCTCCGGCTTCGCCGCCCGTTCGGACCGGCACCCCGCTGACCGGGCCGCTGATCGGGCCGCCGATCCGGCGGACGTTTTCCATCTGACACGACAACGGACAAAGACGGCCGGACCGGCCGCGGGATCCCGATGGGGGATACCCGGCGCGGCGGTACCGGCCCAGCCTTCGAGAGGACGATATGACTGGCAATATGCGGACGCGGAACAAGAAGCTCCTGGCCTGGGTCGAGGAGATCGCGCTGAAATGCAAACCGGAGCGCGTTCACTGGTGCGACGGCTCGCAGGAGGAGTATGACCGTCTCTGCAACGAGATGGTGGAAGCCGGCACCTTCATCCGCCTGAACGAGGCCAAGCGCCAGAACTCCTTCCTCTGCCGCTCCGATCCGGGCGACGTCGCCCGTGTCGAGGACAGCACCTACATCTGCTCGAAGACGCGCGAGGAAGCCGGTCCGACCAACAACTGGATGGACCCGGAGGAGATGAAGGCCAAGCTGGACGGCCTGTTCGAGGGCTGCATGCGCGGCCGCACCATGTATGTGGTGCCGTTCAGCATGGGGCCGCTGGGCTCCGACATCTCGCACATCGGCGTGCAGATCTCCGACAGCCCCTATGTCGCCGTCAACATGCGCCTGATGACCCGCATGGGCCAGAAGGTGCTGGACATCCTGGGCGACGGCGATTTCGTCCCCTGCCTGCACTCCATCGGCGCGCCGCTGGAGCCGGGCCAGAAGGACGTTCCCTGGCCCTGCAACGCCGACAACAAGTACATCGTCCATTTCCCGGAAGAGCACCGCATCGTCTCCTACGGCTCCGGCTATGGCGGCAACGCGCTGCTGGGCAAGAAGTGCTTCGCGCTGCGCATCGCGTCCTCCATGGGCCGCGAGCAGGGCTGGCTGGCCGAGCACATGCTGATCCTGGGCGTGGAAAGCCCGACCGGCGAGAAGACCTATGTCGGCGCCGCCTTCCCGTCGGCCTGCGGCAAGACCAACTTCGCCATGCTGGTCCCGCCGAAGGAGTTCGAGGGCTGGAAGGTCCGCACCATCGGTGACGACATCGCCTGGATCAAGCCGCAGCCCGACGGCACGCTGCGCGCCATCAACCCGGAGGCCGGCTTCTTCGGCGTCGCCCCCGGCACCAGCGTGAAGTCGAACCCGAACGCGCTGAAGACGCTGGACCACAACGTCATCTTCACCAACGTCGCCCTGACCGACGACGGCGACGTGTGGTGGGAAGGCCTGACGGAGGAGCCGCCGGCCCACCTGATCGACTGGCAGGGCAAGGACTGGACCCCGGGCTGCGGCCGCGTCGCCGCCCACCCGAACAGCCGCTTCACCGCCCCGGCCGCGCAGTGCCCGTCGATCGACCCGGCCTGGGAGGATCCGGCCGGCGTTCCGATCAGCGCCTTCATCTTCGGCGGCCGCCTGTCGAAGACCTTCCCGCTGGTGTTCGAGGCCTACAACTGGCGCGAAGGCGTCTATTGGGCGGCGACCATGGGTTCGGAAGCCACCGCCGCCGCCGTCGGCCAGGCCGCCATCCGCCGCGACCCGTTCGCCATGCTGCCCTTCTGCGGCTACAACATGGCCGATTACTGGAACCATTGGCTGTCGATGGAAGGCAAGGTGGAAAGCCTGCCGCGCATCTACCGCGTCAACTGGTTCCGCAAGGACGAGAACGGCAAGTTCGTCTGGCCGGGCTTCGGCGACAACATGCGCGTGCTGAAGTGGATCGTCGACCGCGTCCGCGGCCGCGCCACCGACGTGGCGGAATCGCCCTTCGGCTACTCCCCGCGCTACCAGGATCTGAACTGGTCGGGCCTGAACTTCCCGGCCGACAAGTTCGCCAAGATCATGGACATCGACCGCAAGGAGGCCGAGGCCGAGGCGAAGGACCAAGAGGAGCTGTTCAACCGCTTCGGCGACCGTCTTCCGACGGAAATCGAGCAGCAGCGCATCGCCCTGCTGAAGCGGCTGGAGAACAGCCCGGACGTCTGGCGCATCGGCTGACCGGCCGGAACCGTCTGCAGGTAAGGATAGGGGCTGCCGCGAGGCGGCCCCTTTTCCTTAGGCTGGCGACAAGGATGAACCGCCTGTCATCTTGGACCGGCCAAGGCGGCGGCCAACGAGGTCTCGCGCCGCCGCAAGTCTCCAGCCGTTGCAACGTTTTCTTCTCTCCGCCGACTCCCTGCGAAGCCCTGCGGGTTTGCAGCGATTTAACAGGCTTGTCGCAATCCTCGGGCATAAAGTCGGCCACCCCGGTCCGCGCATTCGAGGGAGGGCGACATCATGACCGACCATCAGCTTCCGCCGGAGGACGGCGACGAATCCGCACGGCCGACCCCCGGCGCCGGCCAGGAGGATGTAGGCCAGGAGGACACCGGCCCGTCGGCGTCCAAGCGCCATCCCTGCGCCATCAGCGGCAAGCGCCGGCCCAAGCGCGACCTGATCGCGCTGGACGCCCTGCGCCCCAGCCTCGCCGACCGAATCCGGCTGGACCACCCGCATCTGGAGCCGGACTCGCAGATCAGCCGGCAGGAGCTGGCGCGCTACCGCTCGCTCTATGTGGCGGAGCTGCTGCAGGCCGAACATGGCGAACTCAGCGAACTGGACCGCGAGGTCGCCGAAAGCCTCGCCCGCCACGAGACGCTGGCCGAGAACCCGGAGGAGGAGTACGACGACCGCCGCACGCTGGGAGAACGGCTGTCCGACGGTCTGGCCAGCTTCGGCGGCAGCTGGGCCTTCCTGATCTCCTTCGCCTTCTTCCTGGGCGTGTGGATGATCGTCAACATGCTGGAAGGCGATGCGCGGGCCTTCGACCCCTATCCCTTCATCCTGCTGAACCTGGTGCTGTCCTGCCTGGCCGCCATCCAGGCCCCGGTCATCATGATGAGCCAGAAGCGGCAGGAGGCGAAGGACCGGCTGCGCTCCGAGAACGACTACCGCGTCAACCTGAAGGCAGAGCTGGAAATCCGGCACCTGCACGAGAAGATGGATTACCTGATCCAGCGCCAATGGCAGCGGCTGACCGAAATCCAGCAGCTGCAGCTCGAGATCATGCAGGAAAAACGCCTGCGCAAGTGACCGTTCGCCGGTTGGGCGGCGTCAGCGCTTGCGCTTGCCGTCCAGTTCCAGCATGCCGCGCAACGCCGCGATGGTCTTGCTGAGCGGCGTCGGATCGACCGGCTTCACAGGCGCCGCCTCTTTCCCGGCAGGGGCGGGCGGCTCGCTGCGAGGCGGCGGGCGCGGCTTGCCGGCACGCGGTTTCGGCGGCGGGGCGGGAGCGGGAGCCGGTGCCGGGGGCTCGGACGCCACCTCCTCCTCGATCAGGCCGCGCAGGGCCTTCATCGCCTCTTCAATCTCGCGTTCCTGGGCGGAGCGGCGGCCGGCCGGCGGCGGTTCCGGCTCCGGTTCCGGCACGGCGTCGAATCCGGGGAACGGATCGTCCTCCCGGCCGATCGCCGCAGCGGATGTCCTGTCGCCGTCCGCCTTGCCGACGCCCTTTTCCGCAGCGGCGGGCGGCTTCCGCGGCAGGGACGGGGGCGGGGCGTCTTCGTCCGGGTCGTTGGCCGCGTCCTCGATCATCGACCGCAGGGCGGCGAGGGTGCGGTCGAAGCCTTCCTCATCCTCCGGAGGGGGCGGCGGGCGCTGGGCGCGGCGTTCGGCGCGGTGCTGGTCGAAGTCGAGCGGTTCGTCGGCCGGAACCGGTGCCGCGGGCTTGACCGCTTCCACCGCCGGCCGGGCGGCCGGCTTTTCCGGATCGCGGATGGCGAAGGACAGGATCTCCTCGTCCGACGGCTCCTCATCCTCATCGGCGCCGTCCGCCGTGTCGCGCTCGTCCCCCTCCATCCGCCAGCGGTCGGGTTCGGAGTCGCGGTCGTCCCAATCCTCCTCGAAATCCTTGCGCACCAGGACCTTGTGGGAGAAGACCGGCGGCCCGTCCTCGTCCTCCCGCCCGTCGATGTCGTCTTCCGTCCCCGGCTGCTCGAAACGGCGGGCGGCTGCCGGCGGACGGTCGTCGGGTTCGTCGTCCTCGCTCCAATGGGCCTGGGCCAGCAGGCGATGCATCGCCGCCAGCGTCTCGTCCCCGTCCTGATCGGGCCCGCTCTGATCGGAATCGGCGGCAGGAAGCTTGTCGCGGACGGTCTCCTTCCGGGCGGGTCCGGCCGGCGGTGGCGGGGCGTCCCAATCGCCATCCACCGGATCGCCGCCATCAGGACCACTGTCATCGACAGAGTCGTCGTCCGGTCTGATCGCACCCAGCCGCGCCGCCATGTCCGCCAGCGAGACCGGCTCCCACAGCGGAGCGGTTCCGTTCTCCCCCGGACCGTCGGCCACCAGATCGGACAGCGGAAGTTCCGACAGCGGCCTGCTGCGCGGCGGAGCAGGGGGAGGCGGGGGCGGAGCGGGGGCTGCGCCGGCGCCGTCTGGCTTTCGCCGCGCAGCGAGGCGAGCAGTCCGTTCAGCGCCGCCAGCGGGGCGTCGAAGGACGGCTCCTCGTTCGCGGCATCGAAGGAGGCGGCCGGGGGAGCCGCCAGGATCGGCCGGCTTTCGATGTCGCGGGAGTCGCAGCGCGAGCAGCGGTAATGCGGCGCGATCGACAGCACCGGATAGTTGGGGCCGAAGCGCCGTTCCAGCATGGCACGGGGAAGCACGCCGCCATGCCCGCAGGCGCGGCAGCGCAGTTGCACGTCGGCGTCGATGTCGCGGAGGAACAGCATGCGGGCCATGCCGCGCAGTATAGCGGCGGCCCTGCGGCTTTCCCATCCCATTCGGGAGAGAGGCGGCTCCCGCAGCGCAGCGCTTGCGGCAACGCGGCAGCCTTGGCACAGTCGCGCCATGACGCAAACGCCTCGCGACGAACAGGTGCCATCCCCCTGCATCCGGCTCTGCACGCTGGACGAACGGGAGGTCTGCGTCGGTTGTTACCGGACGCTGGACGACATCAGGCTTTGGAGGGATCTCGATCCCGCCGGGCGCCTCGCGGTGCTGGACGCGGCGGACCGGCGTCGTGCGGCGGCGGCGGCGGCGGGGACCGGGATGTCGGGTCGGGTGCCGGCGGCGGCGCCCGGCCGGGTCACACCGCGCGGGTGACGGTCAGCCCCTGTTCGGACAGGCTGTCGAAGACGTCCTTGAACTTCCGCAGATAGCGGGAGCGGTAGGCGTCGAAATCGGCGGCAATGGCCGCCTCGGCATTCTTGGACTTCTTGAATTCGGCCACGCGGTGGGCATTCTCGGCGTGGTAGAGGGCGAAAGCGCCCTTGGTGACCAGATCGTTGCCGGACTGGTCCGCTTTCTGTTTGTCGCTGTTCATCAATCCATGTCCAGGTGGAGCCGACATCCGGCCACCAAAGCCGGATGATCGGCGGGGCGTTTGGTCCGGCCATCGGGCGGGACCACGGATGGAAAGCCTACGCCCGCTCCGGCGCCCCCGCAATGCTGCGACGCACCATCATGCCACCACCCCGCGCAAGGCCGCCATGCGGTCACGGTCGACGCGGATGCGGTCCAGATGCTGGGCGATGACGGCGGTGATGGGCAGGGGAAGCTCCTTCTCCATGGCTTCGTCGTAACGGCGCAGGCATTCGGTTTCGCCGCGTTCGACCTCCGCGATGATGGCGGCGCGGTCATGGCCCATCACGGCGGATTTCAGTTCCAGGAAGAAGCGGTGGGCACCGCCCAGCATGGTGCCGCCCATGTCGGGCGCCCCGCCCTGTTCGGCGACCAGACGCTGGATCTCGCGGACGATGGCGCCGCGCTGGGCAGCCAGATCGTTGAAGAGAGCCTTCAGATCCTCGTCCTCGGCGCTCTCGGCGGCCTGCCGGTAACCTTCGTGACTGTCCTCGACGATGCGGATCAGGTCATTGAGCGTATCGACGATCTGGTCTTTTTCCATGACGGCAGGTCCTCCCAAACATCCCCTTCGTTGCCACAACCCTGCCGTGGTGCCGAATGTTCCCGTATCCCGCCGGGAGCAATCGGGTTGCACCGGTGGCCTTAAGCCGCCGCCTCGGAAACGGCACGGCTCCCGGGCCGGTGGCCGGGCAGCCGCCGGAAGGCCCCGGCCCGCCACAGGGCGATGCCATGTCCGGTCAGCGCCATCGCGTCCGAGACCAGCCCGAAGATCGACCCGGCCAGCAGATTGTGCCCCGAGCCGACCAGTGTCGCGCCGACGAAGAACAGCCGCATCCGTCCGACCGCGCTCTGCCAGCGGCCGAGCGTCGCCAGCAGGAAGCCGGTCGCCGACAGCGCCGACATCGGCCCCTGCCAGGTCAGCGCCGCCACCGCCAGCGCGCCCGGAACGGTCGAGGCATAGACCAGACCCAGCAGCCGCCCCGGCTGCCGCCGGCAGCGCACGGCCATCTGGACCAGTCCCAACGCGCACATCAGCATGCCGGTCCACGCCCCCAGCAGCAGGAAATGCAGCAGGAAAAGCGTGGACGCAGCCGCCTGCGCCAGCAGGATCGACCGCCGTCCGCCGAGCAGGGTCGAGAGGGTGCCGGCCATCAGTCCGGCAATGCCGGTCGCCGCGACGGGAGAAATGGCGGTAAAGGTGGGAAGATAATCCAGTAGAAATGCCGTCATGGAGCGCCTTCGCACGAAGAACATGCCGCAATGCAGCGAAGGCGGCGGACGCTAGTCTCCGACGGTTAACTGGTTATGAACGGCGATGTGACCGGAAACAGACCAAAAGATGACCGCTCCATGACCCCCGACAATTGGGGAATGCAATGATGTGAAGCTTGCGGATTGCGGCAGTGATTATTGTGTGTTCTCTGCGTGGACGCCGGTCACCAGAAGGTTTTGAGCCGCCTGCTCGCGCGGCGGGGCAACGATTTCGGGTTGGAACCTGTCCATCCTTGTTGTTGGCAATGCAACAGGACGGCGGCATTCTCCCCCGCCGGGACCGCGTTGTTATCGACGCCTATTCATGCGGCCGGGCCGTGATCGGGGGATCATCGCAAATCAGGGGAAAGACCATGGCGCTGTACGGACGGCATCCCGCCTCGCTGGGATGGGAACCGAAGCCGAAATCGGCCAAGACCGGCGCCGCGCGCCCCCATGGCGCCCATTCCGGGCGGGCGGCGCGCAACGGTCCGCTGTGCTGCGCCTGCGGGCGGCCGATCCGCACGGGCGATCCGCATTGGGCCGGTCATGGCGACCAGCGCCCTTGGCATTACGCCTGCGCCGAGCGGGCGGGCCTTACATGGTCATGGGCCTCGCGGCCGTCCGTCCCCCCTCTTCCCGCCGCGGAGATGGATTGACCGCGGCATTCCCGTCTCTGCCACTCATCGGAGCGGCGGCGGCCGATCCGGCCAGGGCCTCTTCACGGCCGCGGCGATAGGCGTCGCGCTCAGCCTCCAGGATGGCGTCCGCCAGCCGCCTCTCGAACTCGCGCTCCACCAGGGCGGAGAACAGGTCGATGCGGAAGCGCGCCTGCAGGGACCGGCTGAGCCGGCGCGCTCGTTCGATTGGCTGCATGGGCGTTCCCCTTCGGTCGGACGGACGGTGCCGTCAGCCTCAAGGATCGCAGCCGGCCCGGCAACCGCCCCATCGGCGAAGCGCCAACGCAAAAGAGAGCGCCCATCCGCGCCCACCGGCACGGACCGCCCGACCATCAGCATCGAATTTTCAAAAGGGAGAAGCGCAGGCCGCGGACTATGCGGCGTTTGGAGCGGGTGAAGGGAATCGAACCCTCGTCGTAAGCTTGGGAAGCTTCTGCTCTACCATTGAGCTACACCCGCGCGCCCGCTGTTTATAGGCGACCGCCGCGGCGGATACAAGAGCGGAATCAAGCACTCCCGTGCGCGGGATCGCTGATCGGCGAAGCGGCGGCCGGAGTGGCGGAAACCGGAGCGGAGACGGCAGCCGGCGCAACCGTGTCCTTGGCCCGGACCGGGGCGTCGGGACGGCCGGAGATGGCGCGGGCGACGCCGTCGGCGACCACGCGCTGGCAATGGTCGGCCAGGGCCTTGCGGCTGGAAAAGCCGTCGATGGTCACCGGCGGGTGGAACTCCACCTCAATGGTCATGCCGCCGAGGCGGAAGGCCTGCCACAGGTGCGGCACCAGATCCATGTCGCCGTACCACGCATAGAAGGGGCGGAAGGCGACGCCCATCGGGATGCCGTCAAGCCGGGTGGCGGCGACGCTGACCGGCTGCACCGTCAGCGGACGGCCGTCAATGCGGCGGGCGGCGACGGCGAACAGGGCGGTCTTGAAGGGCAGGGTGCGGTTGCCGTCGCTGGAGGTGCCTTCCGGGAACAGGATCAGGCTGTCGCCGGCATCCAGGCGGCCGCCGATGTCGTCACGCTGCTTGTCGACCGAGGTGCGGGCCTTGCGCTCCACGAACACCGTGCGCTGAAGCCGGGCGAGCAGGCCGAAGAAGGGCCAGGTCCCGACCTCCGTCTTGGCGACGAAGGAACCGGGGATCAGCGACCCCAGCACCGAAATGTCCAGGTAGGAGGAGTGGTTGGACACGAACAGCACCGGCCCGCCGGCCGCCTGTTCGCCGCGCACCACCACCTCCAACCCCATCAGACGGGTGCAGACGCGGTGATAGAAACGCGGCAGGGTGCGGCACAGACGCCAATCCCGCGCCACGGCCAGCGCCTGGAGCGGGATCAGCAGCAGGGTCCACAGCAGGTACAGGCTCAGGCGCAGGGCCCCGCGGCCGGAGGATCCCAGGGCGCGCGCGGTCGGAGTCATGGTCGCCTCAGCTGCCCTGGGCGTCGCGGCTGCGACGTTCGTAATGCTTGAAGTACTTGTCGGTGATCAGGTCGGTCTTCACCACGATGCAGACGTCGGTGGTGTTGAACTGATGGTCGATGACCGCACCGTCGCCGATGAATCCGCCCAGGCGCAGATAGCCCTTGATCAGCGGCGGCAGGATGTTCAGGGCCCGCCGGGGATCGATGTGGTCCTTCGGCATGCGGTCCAGCGACACATGGCGTTCCGGCAGGGCCGTCGCCCGCAGCTCCGGCGGCGCCAGATGATGGTGGTACAGGTAGGACAGCGGCTCCGCCAGCGCATCGGGATCGGTGCCGGGCAGGCTGGCGCAGCCGAACATCAGGGCGATGTCGTACTGGAAGACATAGGCGGCGATGCCCTGCCACAGCAGCTGCATGCTGCCGCGGGTGCGATAGCCGGCGTCGACGCAGGACCGCCCCAGCTCCAGCACCTCGCCGGGATAGTCGGCAAGCCGGCCAATGTCGTATTCGTCGCTGGAATAGAAGCGCCCGACCTTCTCGGCGGCCGGCCGGCGGATCAGGCGATAGGTGCCGACCACCATGTCCGGGCCGTTGCCGCGCGCATGGTCGATCACCAGCAGATGATCGGCCACATCGTCGTAATCGTCGAAGTCGCGGCCCTGGGCCTGCATCGCGGGGGAGGGGATCGCCGCCATCTCTTCATAGAAGACGCGGTAGCGCAGGGCCTGCGCCCAGTCGATCTCATCCGCCGACCGGGCCAGCCGCACCTCCAGCGTGCCCAGGCGGATGCCGTCCATGAGCCTGCCTGAGACGGCTGCATCGGAGCCGGCCGCGTCCGGGCTGGTCCGGGTCATGTCCGGCTGGTCCAAGCTTGCATCAGCCATGTCGACGGTCCGCTGCGGTGGTTCGGGACGATGCGCCGCGCGGCCGTCCCCGCCGGGGCCGGAGCGGCCACGTCGGGACGAACAGCGTCGCACGCAGCGCAAGGCATAACACGATCAGCCGGTTCCCGGTCAACCGACATCGTATGGCGCCGCGGGCCGGGCAGAACCGGCGTCCGCGGTCGCGCAGGCGACGGCGTCGGGGCATGGGCAAGGGGGAGGGGGAGGGGCGGCAGCCTGGCGGGAAGAGGGTAAGGGAGGAGGATGGGCCGGAGCGGGGGCGCCGCAATCGGCATCCGCCCGCCCTGCGGAAATCCCTACCCTCAGGCGCCGCGACGGGCGCGGGTGCCGAGGCCGATCTGCTTGGCCAGCGAGCTGCGCTGGCGTGCGTAGTTCGGCGCGACCATCGGATAGTCGGCCGGCAGGCCCCAGCGATCACGGTATTCTTCTGGGGTCATATTGTACGCCGTCTTCAGATGGCGCTTCAGCATCTTCAGCTTTTTGCCGTCTTCCAGGCACACAATATAGTCCGGCGTGACCGACTTCTTGATCGGCACTGCGGGCTGCGGCCGCTCCTCCGCCACCACCGGTTCGGTGCCGACATTGGCCAGCGACTTGTAGACCTGCTCGATCAGGGTCGGAAGATCGGTCAGTGCGACTGTATTGTTGGAGACATGCGCCGCCACGATCTCCGTGGTCAGAGACAACAGCGCGTTGGAAGGGGACCCGTTGCTCATGTAAGCTTGCTCCGCGGCATTCGTACCTCACCATATAAAGAGGTTTTCTGCGGCGTGCAATATCCATCCTTTGGAACAAAGAGGAATCGGTGACCGAAAAAAGCTCCACAGACTTGTTTCTCGACATCACCTCGCAGGTTTGTCCGTTAACCTTCGTCAAGACCAAGTTGATGGTGGAACGGATGGACGCGGGGCAGACCCTCGAAGTCCGGCTGAATGCAGGCGAACCCTTGGAAAACGTTCCACGATCCTTGATGGAGTTGGGTCACAGCATTCTGTCTGTCCACCCCGAACGATTGGATGAGCCGGACGGAGTCCACCGCCTGATCGTGCGGAAAAATTAACCCCTATGCCCCGTCGAGATTGCGGCGCAGGACAAGCGCCGCGACCCGGCCATCAGGTCGTTTGTAGTATCCGGGGCGCCGTCCGACGGAAAAGAAGCCGCAGGCCTTGTATAGAGTCCATGCCGCTTGGTTGTCTTCGGCGACTTCAAGAAACAGCGCAGTCGCTCCCAGGTCACGGGCCCCTGCAACCGCGGCTTCGACCAGCAGGCGGCCGACCCCGCCCCGCCGGGCCTGCGGCAGCACGCCGATGGCCAGGATCTCCGCATCCTCCGCCGCGACGCGGGCCATGACGAAACCGACCGGCTGGTCGAGCGCGTCGAGCGCGATGACGGCGAAACCGGCGGGTGGGGTGGTCAAGGTGGCGACCGACGCCTCGTCCCACGGATCGTCCGGGAAGCAGGCCTGCTGCAGGGCGGCGACCACCCCGGGCTCCAGCGGGCCGGCCGGATGAAGCCTGACGGCGGGCGCGGTCACGGGGCGCGCCCCGCTGCGTCCTTCGGATCTGCCTTGGGAAGGGCCTTGCCGCCGGCCGCCTTCGGCAGGGTCACGTCGGGCGGACGGAGATAGAAGGGCTCGGCCGGCAGGCCGGTCGGACGGGCGGCTCCCAGCGCCGCCACCACCGCCGCGTCGGGCAGCCCGTCGCCCGCCGTCACCTCCAGCCCGGCCCGCCCGGCCAGCAGCGGGACCAGCGCCGCCGCCGCGTCGCCGGCCAGCAGCAGCGGCCCCGGCGGGCACAGCGCGTCGAGCCAGCCGGGGATCGCCGCCGGGTCGGGCATCGCCGGTTCCCCCAGCGGCGCCAGCGCGGCGTCGTAGAGCTGCAGGAAGGGCTCGGCCCGCCGGCTGTCGACGGCGACCAGCAGGAGACGCCCGGCACGCTCGGCCTCCGGCACGCCATGGGCGATGGCGTCGAAGCTGGTGATGCCGACCACCGGAAGGTCCCGCGCGACGGCGATGCCCCGCGCCGCGGCCAGCGCGATGCGCAGCCCGGTGAAGGCCCCCGGCCCGACGGTGACGGCGATGCGGTCGAGGTCGCCGAACCCGGCGCCGGCCTCCGCCAGAACCTCCTGCGCCAGCGGCACCAGCACCTCGGCCTGCCCGCGCGCCATCGGGGCGCTGCGCCGCACGGTGACGCGGGCGCCGCCCGTCAGGCCGGCCGTCCCCTCCCACAGCGCGGCCGAACAGCCGGACGTCGCCGTATCCAGACCCAGAACCTTCATCGCCCCACCTTCCTTGCGGCCGCCGCACCGGGTTTCCCCGCCGCGCCGGCCCGTCTTCATACGAGCCTGCCTTCACCATGGATTGCCCGCCGGACACAATCCCGCACCGGCGGCCGGCTCGGGCATGGCAGACCCGCGACCATGGCAGGCGCCGCCGGGGCCATGCTAGAGGTCGTGCCCCCTCCCAATACGCCGACGATTGCCCTTTCCATGCTGACCGAAATCGCGCCCCCGGCCTTCGACATCGACCTGGAGCTTCTCTACGCCACCGCCGACAACCTGTCGGGCGCGCCGATCTACCGGTCGGCGGTGTGCCTGCTGCACCCCGACGCGGCCCGTCGGCTGACCGAGGCCATCCGGCTGGCGCGCGGCATCGGCTGCCGGTTGCGGGTGTACGATGCCTTCCGCCCGGCGGAGGCGCAATGGCGGCTTTGGCACGCCTTTTCCGATCCGACCTACATCGCCGACCCGCGGCTGGGCTCCAACCACACCCGCGGCGTGGCGATCGATCTGACGCTGGCCGATGCCGCCGGCGTGCCGCTGGACATGGGCACCGGCTTCGACGCGATGACCGAGCGGTCGCATCACGGCCGCAGCGACCTGACGGCCGAGCAGCAGCGCAACCGCGCCATGCTGCTGGGGGTGATGGTCGCCGCGGGCTGGGAGCACTACCCGTCGGAATGGTGGCACTACCAGCTGCCGGACGCCGGGCGCTATCCCCTGCTGACCGATGCCGCCGCCGGCGGGCGGCTGATGTAAGGGAAAGGCGGCGGAAAGCGCCGCCCGTATCGGGACGTATCGGCGCGTGTGCTACGGATCACGCGTTCCATTGTTGCACGCGCGCACCGCATCGCTGCCCTCAGCGGGAAAGTGGCGGTCCGCGCTTGTTCCCATGGCGGGGAGTGTGGCACATCCTTTGCGTCGGGGCGGAGGTCGCCCCGGCCAGCCTATTCCGCAGGGCGCCATGCCGTTCCGTCGTGCCGTCAGGGTTTTCGCCGCCGCCGCGCTGTCCGCCTGGACCGCGCTCGTGCCGGCGTCGCGGCCGGCCATGGCCGACTCGGCCGCCGCGCCGGGCGCCAGCGCGGTCGTCTTCGCCTATGACCGCTTCGGCGAGGACCAGAACCCGTCGATCAGCATCCGCATCGATCAGTTCGAAGCCCATCTGGACGAGCTGACGGACGGCGAATACCGCGTCCTGCCGCTGCCCCGGATCCTGGATGCCCTGCGCACCGGCAAGCCGCTGCCCGACCGCACGGTCGCCATCACCATCGACGAGGCCAGCCGCTCCGCCTTCACCGAGGCGTGGCCGCGGCTGAAGGCGGCCAACCTGCCCTTCACGCTGTTCGTCGCGACCGACCCGGTGGACCGCGGCTCCCCCACCCACATGACCTGGGCCGAGATCCGGCAGCTGGCGGCGGCCGGCGTCACCATCGGCGCGCTCGGCACCTCCACCCAGTCGATGCTGGCGCGCAGCCCGGAGCAGCTGGCCGCCGACCTGCGCCGGATGTCCGACCGGTTCCAGGCGGAGCTGGGACGGCGCCCGACGGTCTTCTCATACCCGCAGGGGGAATATTCGCTGGCGGTGCGGCAGCTGGTGATCGACCAGGGCTTCACCGCCGCCTTCGGGCAGCAGTCGGGCGTGTTGCACCCCCAGGCCGATCCCTGGAGCCTGCCGCGCTTCGTCATGAACGAGACCTACGGCAGCGCCGACCGGTTCGAGCTGGCCGCCAACGCCCTGCCGCTGCCGGTGTCGGACCTGACGCCCGACGACCCGCTGGTCACCGTCAACCCGCCGCCGCTGGGCTTCACCATCGCCGACGGGGTGGGCGACAGCTCCAAGCTGGCCTGCTTCGCCACCGGGCAGGGCCGCACCGCGCTGGAACGCATCGCCGAGGACCGGGTGGAGGTCCGTATCAGGGATCCCTTTCCGCCGGGCCGCGCCCGCGTCAACTGTACCCTGCCGGCCGCCGACGGACGCTGGCGCTGGCTGGGCGTGCAGTTCCTGATCCCGGAATGACGGCCTGAGGGTTTGCCCGAGGGTTCCGATAGGGCATTGGCGACGCGCCCGGCGGCGCCTATGGTGCCGGCCCCGGCGCGCCGTTGCGGCGCGTGCGGAGAATCTCCGGGAGGGAGCGATGACGCAAGGCCCCCACACGCAGGACGGACATCTGACGAACGGACCGGGCTCCGACATCGGCTGGGCCGATACGGTGCGCTTCCGCCTGCCGCCGGGATGGGCGGTGGATGTGGAGGAGCATGAGGGCCAGCCTGTCGGCACCTTCCGGCCGCCGCCGCCGGCCGCCGGCGTGCTGCGGCTGGTGACCGACCGGGTTGCGCCGCGGCCGGAGTCCGGCGGTGTGGCCGGCACCCTGCAGGAGATGGCCCTGCGCTTCGTCAGGCCGCAGGATCCGCGGGCCGGCGACCGGACGGTGGAAAGCCGGGCCGACGGCGCGGTGATCGCCCAGGCGATGATGCGAACCGAAGAGGACGGCCGGGCCGAGACCCACTATCTGTGGCTGGTTGGCGCGGAACGCGCGGAGGCGGCAGGAACCGTGGCGGGAACCGTCGCGGGGGCGGTGGCCGCGGTCGCGATGTTCAGCTTCGCGCTGCCCGCCCTGATGGATGGCGACGATTCCTGCGCCGAAATGCTGGGCCGGATCGACGACGCCATCCGCAACGCGGAGATACTATAGGGACCGGCGGCCGTCCCGGCCGGAAAGCCGGGATGGACGGTCAGCAGTGACCGGCGCCGGTGGCCATCAGCGCCTTCAGGTGGACGGCCTTCGGATCGTGGGCGACCGCCGCCTCTTCCGCGGCCAGGGCGGCGAGGCTGATGAAGCGCGCCAGATCGTCCAGGTCGCAACGCGTCGCGTCGCTCATCAGGCTGTCCAGGCAGGACTTGATGGCCAGGGCCACATCGCGTCGTTCGTCCATCATCGCGCTTCCCTTTCACACCTGTGTGACCAGCATTGCATGGAACCGCATGCTGTGGTGGCGACGATGGAAACGTCGCCGACCCGACCCCTTGCGGTCATCCCCCATAGCGCAAAGGAGATAGCATATTCCCTTTGGGTTTTCACTAATTGATTCGCAGTTCCATGAATAAACACAGCAACCGCGAATTGATTGGAAGCAGCTTTGCACGCCGTTGCTTGTTAATGAAAGGTTAACTTCAGAAGATGGTTTGCTGTCGAACCATTATTCACTTGTAACGCTTGTGACGAGTTGAATCAGAAGCGATGAATATCGGGATATTCATCTTCTCGGAACTGAATACACCGGTATTCTACTGCCGGACGACGGCGATCGGCAACGCCTGCGGGAAGGAGGAGACGGCCGCGTTTTTTCCCCGCTTTTGCGGGCCGAAAGGCGCGCCACCCTGTTGCAGCCCGAAACGGCTCCGCCTATATCTCCGCCAGCACGGGCAGGACCCCATGGATCGCAACTCCATGGGCCAGACCCCCAAGCGCTCCACCGACGTTTCACCGACCCAATGGGGATCGCGGCGGTGCCGGACCAGACGGGCCGCCACGCATCTGCCGAACGAAAGAGGCTGAACATGAGCAAAGTGATTGGTATCGACCTCGGCACCACGAACTCGTGCGTCGCCGTGATGGAAGGCGGCAGCGCCAAGGTGATCGAGAACGCCGAGGGCGCGCGGACCACGCCGTCCATGGTCGCCTTCAGCCAGGGCGGCGAGCGGCTGATCGGCCAGCCCGCCAAGCGTCAGGCGGTCACCAATCCGGAAAACACCCTCTTCGCGATCAAGCGTCTGATCGGCCGCCGTTTCGACGATCCGCTGACGAAGAAGGACCAGGGTCTGGTTCCCTACCGCATCATCTCCGGCGACAACGGCGACGCCTGGGTCGAGGCGCACGGCAAGAAGTACAGCCCCAGCCAGATCAGCGCCTTCATCCTCACCAAGATGAAGGAGACCGCCGAGAACTATCTGGGCGAGAAGGTCACGCAGGCGGTCATCACCGTCCCGGCCTACTTCAACGACAGCCAGCGCCAGGCCACCAAGGACGCCGGCAAGATCGCCGGCCTGGACGTGCTGCGCATCATCAACGAGCCGACGGCCGCGGCGCTCGCCTACGGCATGGAGAAGAAGGGCACCGGCACCGTCGCGGTCTATGACCTGGGCGGCGGCACCTTCGACATCTCCGTGCTGGAGATCGGCGACGGCGTGTTCGAGGTGAAGTCGACCAACGGCGACACCTTCCTGGGCGGCGAGGACTTCGACAGCCGGGTCATCGAGTATCTGGCCGACGAGTTCAACAAGGAGCAGGGCATCGACCTGCGCAAGGACAAGCTCGCGCTGCAGCGCCTGAAGGAAGCTGCCGAGAAGGCGAAGATCGAGCTGTCGTCGACCACGCAGACCGAAGTCAACCTGCCCTTCATCACCGCCGACCAGACCGGTCCGAAGCACCTGAACATCAAGCTGACCCGCGCCAAGCTGGAAGCCCTGGTGGACGACCTGGTGCAGCGCACGATCGAGCCCTGCAAGGCGGCCCTGAAGGACGCCGGCCTGAAGGCCAGCGAGATCGACGAGGTGATCCTGGTCGGCGGCATGACCCGCATGCCCAAGGTCATCGACGCGGTGAAGCAGTTCTTCGGCCGTGAGCCGCACCGCGGCGTGAACCCGGACGAGGTGGTCGCCATCGGCGCCGCCATCCAGGGCGGCGTGCTGAAGGGCGAGGTCAAGGACGTCCTGCTGCTCGACGTCACCCCGCTGTCGCTCGGCATCGAGACGCTGGGTGGCGTCTTCACCCGCCTGATCGACCGCAACACCACGGTCCCGACGAAGAAGAGCCAGACCTTCTCGACCGCCGAGGACAACCAGAACGCCGTCACCATCCGCGTCTTCCAGGGCGAGCGCGAGATGGCGCAGGACAACAAGATGCTTGGCCAGTTCGATCTGGTCGGCATCCCGCCGGCCCCGCGCGGCGTGCCGCAGATCGAGGTGACCTTCGACATCGACGCCAACGGCATCGTCAGCGTCACGGCGAAGGACAAGGCGACCGGCAAGGAGCAGCAGATCCGCATCCAGGCATCGGGCGGCCTGTCGGACGCCGACATCCAGAAGATGGTGAAGGACGCGGAGGCCCATGCCGACGCCGACAAGAAGCGCCGCGAGCTGGTCGACGCCCGCAACCATGCCGACGCCCTGATCCACACCACCGAGCGGACCATCAAGGAGAACGGCGACAAGATCCCGGCCTCCGACAAGACCGCCGCTGAAGCTGCCGTCGCCGAGCTGAAGTCGGTGCTGGACAGCGAGGATCTGGACGGCATCAAGGCGAAGACCGACGCGCTGGCCCAGGTCTCGATGAAGCTGGGCGAGGCGATGTACAAGGCCGGCCAGGGCGAGGCCCCGGCTGCGGGCGGCGAGGCGCCGGGCGCCCAGCCGAACGAGCCGGGCGTCGTCGACGCCGACTTCGAAGAGGTCCAGGACGACAAGAAGAAGTCGGCCTGATCCGGCCAGCTTCTTTTTGATACGGACCTGACGCGAGCATCGATGGCCCGCCGCCTTTTCCCGGCGGCGGGCCTTCGGTATGCTGGGCTCAGGCTCCGGCACGACGCGGACAGTTTGGACCAGAACGACTCAAAGGCGGTCGGCCCCCATGGCGAAACAGGATTATTACGAGCTGCTCGGTGTGGCGAAGAACGCCAGCGCGGATGAGCTGAAAAAGGCTTATCGCAAGATGGCGATGCAGTACCACCCGGACCGCAACCAGGGTGACAAGGACGCCGAGCAGAAGTTCAAGGAAATCAGCGAAGCGTATGACGTCCTGAAGGACGATCAGAAGCGCGCGGCCTACGACCGGTTCGGCCACGCCGCCTTCGAGGGTGGCCGTGGTCCGGGCGCGGGCGCCGGGGCCGGCGGCTTCAACTTCGACTTCGGCGGCGGCGGCGGCTTCGCCGACATCTTCGACGAGATGTTCGGGGAGTTCATGGGCGGGCGCCGCGGCGGCGGCGGCGCGTCCGGCCGCGGCCAGGACCTGCGCTACAACCTGGAGATCGGGCTGGAGGAGGCCTTCAAGGGCACCCAGACCACCATCCGTGTGCCCACCACCGTGCAGTGCGACAGCTGCAACGGCTCCGGCGCCGCGGCGGGAACTCAGCCGATCACCTGCCCGACCTGCCAGGGCCACGGCAAGGTGCGGGCGCAGCAGGGCTTCTTCACCATCGAGCGGACCTGCCCCGGCTGCCACGGCGCCGGCAAGGTCATCAAGGACGCCTGCAAGAACTGCGGCGGTTCCGGCCGCCTGCGCAAGGAGAAGACCCTGCAGGTCAACATCCCCGCCGGCGTGGAGGACGGAACCCGCATCCGTCTGGCGGGCGAGGGCGAGGCGGGATTGCGCGGGGCACCGGCCGGCGACCTCTACATCTTCCTGGCGCTGGCGCCGCACCCGATCTTCCAGCGCGACGGCGCCAACATCCATTGCCGGGTGCCGATCCCGATGACCACGGCGGCGCTCGGCGGTTCGGTGGAGGTTCCGACCATCGACGGCACCCGCACCAAGGTGACGGTGCCGCCGGGCACCCAGTCCGGCCACCAGTTCCGCATCAAGGGCAAAGGCATGTCGGTGCTGCGCAGCGCCCAGCGCGGCGACATGTACATCCAGGCGGTGGTGGAAACCCCGGTGAACCTGACCAAGCGCCAGCAGGAGCTGCTGCGCGAGTTCGAGGGCGCCGGCAAGGAAGGATCGAACCCGCAGTCGGAGGGCTTCTTCGCCAAGGTGAAGGAGCTTTGGGAAGACCTGAAGGACTGATCTGCACGAGGCCGTCGGGTCGTCACGGACTCCGCTCGAGCTTTCGCCAATCGGGGGTGCAACCGCTGTTGCACCCCTTTTTGCTTTTAAGACTCCGGCGCTCAGGCACATTCAGTTGTATGAGATTTAATAATTCCCCGCTATTTCATTTATATGTATGGTGATAGCAGCTTAATAGTAACCCGATTCGGATTTTACGCGTGTCTTGTGTGTGACTACTTTCTACATATTTTCACATAAAGAAATAAAGTACTGACTTAAGGTTATTATCCGCAATGATTTAATCTACTTTTGGATGTTTCCTTGCGCAATTATTCTCTCAAAATCGTGTGAAAGTTGATCGCCATCCTTTATCCGATAAAATCTGTTCGTCACAACCAACCTGGAGACGAACAAATGTCTGCTTGCGCCATGCTCTCCTACAACAACGTCACCCCCGCCGCTTGGCAGTGCGCTGTCCAGGCTGCGAAGGCCTATGGTGTGAACATCACCTCCAACAGCGGCAGCGCGACGGTGTCGGGTTTCACGATCCAGTGGAACTACAACCCGACCAACAGCACCGCGACGGTCCAGTGCACCGACAGCCCGTTCTGGGCTCCCTGCTCGGTCATCAACAGCAAGCTGAACGATGCCGTCGAGGCCTGTCTGACCCAGAATCAGATCACCATGACGGCCATGGTCGAGGCCTGACGCTGACGCCAGCCGCGTCATCGCCGGGGGAGGAGGGTCACCGCCTCCCCGGCCCGCCTTCAATCGAAGACGAAGCGAGCGATGCTTGCCACCGCCTCAACGGAGCAGCGATGACCGACGCCATGGCTGAAACCGGCATGCCACCGCAGCAGCCGGCCGAACCGGATGCGCTCGACGGTATCGAGGATCGGCAGTCCCTGGGCAAACAGCTGGCCGCGGCGCTGGAATGGCCGACGGAGTTGCCGGAGGAAATCGTTCACCGGGCGGCCAACGACCGCTTCTTCCTGCATCAACTGATTGGCAACCGCCGATCACCCGAGATTCTTGCGACACTGATCGGTCCGCCCGACCAGCCGCCACGCCCTTGGCGCACGCCGCCATCCTCGCCGGAGATGATGCTGCGCGCATCCGCCGCCCTGCTTCGTTGGGCGCGGGCCGGCTTCGGCACGGTCGACCGGGAGACCTTCGAACGCCGGCAGGCCGCCTGCCGGGCCTGTCCTAACCTGACCGCCCCCGGCGACCGCATCGTCCATAAGCTGTTTCCGGCCGGGAAGGACGGCCGGGTCTGCGATCTTTGCGGCTGCGCCGTCGAACGCAAGGCGCAATTGCCGACCGAGGATTGCCCCGCCCCCGATCCTCTGGATCAGAGCCGCACGCGCTGGGGCGACCCACGGCCCTAGGGGCCGTCAGATGCACATCCAAGCATCTGAAGGGCTCCCAGCTCTTGGCTTATTGCGTGCGGTTCACGCTTCGGACGATTCCGTCCACCCCCATCCTGACTCCACCCCACTTCGGCATCGCCGCGGACGGCAGCGCATTTTGTCGCGGCTTCCGGCAGCCATCAAACCCAATGGGTGTATGAAACACGTTGCCGGACGAAGCACGCGCGTGTAATCACCCATCATGGCTATTCCTTTGGCGACATGCCCGGCCGATGCCGGGGGCAGGCGGCCGAATGCGGGCTGACAGGCTCCTCGCCGCCCTGCTCGATGCCTTCGTGCAGGGCGACGAACTGCCCACGCTGATCCATCCTGCCGGCCATACGCCGATCCTGCAGCGGCGGCGCGCCGCGATGATCCAGTCGCGCGTGCGGATGGTGGCGCTGGTCTTCGGCATCCTGACGCCGCTGTGGATCGCCATCGACGTGACCGTCTTCGAATGGTCGCTGGCGGTCTGGCTGATCGTCCTGCGCCTGACCGCCAGCGCCGCCTTCCTGGCGCTCGCCTTCGACCGCCGGTCGTGCGAGGACATGGCCTGCGCCTGGTGGCGGCTGGCGGCGCTGCTCGCGATCCCGACGCTGTTCTTCGCCATCTCGCACCCGCTGCTCTACAACCAGGGCGTCGACGACCTGCGCATCGCCGTCAGCGCCGGCTACGGCTATTTGCCCTTCGTGATGGTGGCGGGGCTCAGCGTCTTTCCGCTGACCGCGCTGGAAGGCGCCCTGTTCGCCACCCCGATGCTGGGCGCCCATCTGGCCGCCGGCTTCTACGGGTCGCTGGTGATGCCGTTCCCCTCCTACATCAGCGCGCTGTGGCTGCTGGCGCTGATCGCGGTGGTGGCGACGCTGGCGGCGATCAGCCAGCTGCATTTCATGGTCGCGCTGCTGGAGCAGGCGGCGCACGACGCGCTGACCGGCGCCTTTTCCCGCCGCATCGGCGAGGAGTTGCTGAAACTCCAGGTCGCCCATGCCGAGCGGACGTCGCAGCCGCTGACGGCGATCTTCGTGGACCTGGACGATTTCAAGGCGGTCAACGACCGTTACGGGCACGAGGAGGGCGACCGGGTCCTGCGCCATGCCGCCAACACCATCCGCAGCCTGCTGCGCCAGTCCGACGCGCTGGTCCGCTGGGGCGGGGAGGAGTTCCTGATCATCATGCCCGACACACCGACGGACGGCGCGATGATCGCGGTGGAGCGGATGCGCCGCGCCGGTTTCGGCAAGCGCCCGGACGGCAGCCTGCAGACCGCCAGCATCGGCATCGCCGAACAGACCGCCGACCGCCCCGCCGATTGGGAAGCCCTGGTGGAGATGGCCGACCAGCGCATGTACCGCGCCAAGCAGGACGGCAAGAACCGCGTCATCGGACCGGGCAGGGACGGCGCCGAGCCCTGGGACAGCATCGTCGCCTGACGACCGTCAATCCTGCCCTCCGCCCGACGGAGCCGCTTTCCGTTCGGCTTCGATCCTCCGGCCGACCAAGCTGCGGATCCGCTCTTTCACCTGCTCGTCCAGCGGATTGTAGACCATCAGGCCAAGGTCCGGGCGGCCGTCGACGGCGAAGGCCGAATACTCCATCCGGACGCTGCCGAGCTGTGGATGCAGGAGGTGCTTGGTGCCCTCGCTGGGTGCATACACGTCGGTCTCCCTCCAGAAGGCGGCGAAGTCCGGGCTGGCCCGGCACAGCTCTTCGACCAGGCCGGTGACCTCCTTGGCGGCGCCGGCCCTTGCGGCATCGACACGGAAGGCGCCCACCAGAAAGCGCGCCATGCTTTCCCAGTCCGCCTGCTTGGCGCGGATCGACGGATTGCAGAAGACGAGACGCAATATGTTCCTCTGATCGGCCGGCAGGGTGCCGTAGTCGGTCAGGACAATCGCCGCGGCGTGGTTCCAGGCGACCACGTCCCAGGTCGCCGTCTTGATGAAGGCCGGACAGGCGTCGAAGGCATCCAGCAGCCGCTGCAGACGCGGGCTGACCCCGTCCACCGGCCTGTACCGCAGTTCCGGCGGCCGCCCGAGCGCAAGGACGAACAGATGCTCGCGCTCCAGATCGGTGAGCATCAGGCCGGCGGCGATGCGGTTCAGCACGTCGGCGGATGGCGCGCCGCCGCGCCCCTGCTCCAGCCATGTGTACCAGGTCGGACTGATGTTGGCGCGCTGCGCCACCTCCTCCCTGCGCAGTCCCGGCGTACGGCGGCGGCCCGAGAAGCCGAAGGCCGCCGGATCCAGCCGCATGCGGCGGTCGCGCAGGAAGGCGGCGAGCGTGTTGGTCTTGCCGACCTGTTCCGGGACCTCCTGCGTTCGATCCGGCTGTTTCGGCTCTTTGTTCTGCTTGGGCTCCGGCGGCATGAGCGATCCCGGCAATGGGCGTATGCTGGTGGTCATTATACTAGGAAAAGGTCACTACTTTAACAGGATAGCGTGGAGCATCAGAGTCTGAGGCGACGGAATTGAAAAGGTGATGGTCCATGCGAATTCTTCTCACCGGTGCCACCGGCTTCATCGGATCGGCCGTGCTTTCCGAGCTTCTGCGGGCCGGCCACCATGTCATCGGCATGACCCGATCCCGGGACGGCGCCCGCGCGCTGGAAGCCGCCGGTGCCGAGCCGTTCCATGCCACTCTGGAGGAGCCGGCCGGCATCCGCCACGGCGCCGAGACGGCCGACGCGGTGATCCACACGGCATTCGATCATGACTTCTCGCGCTTCGCCGAGAATTGCGAGAAGGACGGCCGGGTCATCGGCGCCCTCGGCGAGGTGCTCAAGGGGTCGGATCGTCCGCTGCTGATCACCTCGTCGGTCAGCATGGGTGGTGTCGGTCAGGGCCGGCTGGCCCGCGAGGACGTCTTCGACGACGGCCACCGCAATCCGCGCATCGCCTCCGAACGGGCCGGAAACGCGCTGTTGGAGGCCGGCGTCAACGTCTCGGCGTTGCGTCTACCCCAGGTCCACGACACGGAGAAGCAGGGGCTGATCACCCCGCTGATTGGAATGTTCCGCGAAGCCGGCACGGCCTGCTACATCGGCGAGGGGACCAACCGCTGGTCCGCCTGCCACCTGGATGATGCGGCCCGCCTCTATCGGTTGGCGATCGAGAGGAAGGAGCCCGGCGCGCGCTATCACGCGGTCGGCGAGGAGGGGATCGGGTTCCGCGAGATCGTCGAGACGTTGGCCCGCGGCCTCGGCATCCCGGCGGTTTCCGTGCCGCAGGACAAGGCCGCCGACCATTTCGGCTGGCTGGCGGCATTCGCCGGCATGGACATGCCCGCTTCGAGCGCCCGGACCCGGGAGAAGCTCGGCTGGCAGCCGCAAGGCCCGGGCCTGATCGCCGATCTCCGGGCGATGCGCTACGTCTAGCTCCTCACGTCTTCCGTCAGCGGATACTCCCGCAAAGACTCGTACACCGCCCCGCCATTGCCGAGATGGCTGCGGTAGAGCGTGAGATGCTCCACCGGCATCGGCCCGGCGCGAAACAGCCCGCGGTCGGACAGGAAGCGGCCGATGCGGTCGGCCGGCGCGTCCTTCAGCCGGGCCAGCGTCACATGGGGGGTATTTCCGCTCCTCCGCGGGCAGGCCGCAGCGGACGAGCGCCGACTCCACCTTGGCCTGGAGATGGGCCAGCGCCTCGTTGCGCTCCACCCCCGCCCACAGCACCCGCGCCTTGCGGCCGGTGCCGAACACGCCGACCCCGTCGAGGGTGAGCGGGAAGGCCGGCGCGTGGATCTCGGCCAGCGCGGCGTCGATGTCCATCGCCTGGTCCTCCGGCACCTCGCCGATGAAGCGCAGGGTGAGGTGCAGGTTCTCGGGCTCGGTCCAGCGCGCACCGGGCACCCCGCCGGCCAGCCCGGCCAACCGCTGGCGAATCTCCTCCGTCAGGTCGATGGCGACGAACAGGCGGAGCATGGGCACCTCCAGGGTTGCTGCAACGGCTGCGGATTGCCCCCTCCCCATCCCTCCACCGCTGCGCGGGAGAGGGTTTAGAGAGGGGGTAACCGCGGCTACGCCCCTACCAACACCTTACGGGCACGGATCCGGCATGCGGTTGTGCACGGCGTCGATCTCCGCCATGACCTCCGGCGACAGGGTGAGGTCAATGGAGTCGATGTTGGAGATCAGCGTCTCCATCGTCGTCGCCCCGATCAGGGACGAGGTGACGAAGGGCTGCTGCACCGTGAAGGCGATGGCCATCTGGTTGGGCGCCAGACCATGGCGGCGGGCGATGTCCAGATAGGCTTCCGTCGCCGCGTCGGCGTTGACGGTGTTGTAGCGCGACGGCCGGTGGTCGAGCGCGCGGCGGCTGCCGGGCGGGATGGCACCGTTCAGATACTTCCCCGTCAGCGTTCCGGCGGCCAGCGGCGAATAGGCCAACAGCCCGACATCTTCGCGCAGCGCCACCTCCGACAGGCCGTTCTCGAAGGTCCGGTTCAGCAGGTTGTAGGCGTTCTGGATCGAGGCGACGCGCGGCAGGCCAGCCAATTCCCCTGCCACCTCGGCGGCGCGCAGCCAGCGCATCACGCCCCACGGGCTCTCGTTCGACAGGCCGACATGGCGGATCTTGCCGGCCTGAACCAGCTCGGCCAGCGCCGCCAGCGTCTCCTCGATCGGCACGCCGTCATGCTGCGGCTTGTGCTGGTAGGTGCGGACGCCGAAGCGGTTGGTGACGCGGTCGGGCCAGTGGATCTGGTAGAGGTCGATATAGTCGGTCTTCAGTCGCGACAGGCTGGCCTCCACCGCCGCGAAGAGGTTGGCGCGGTCCAGCCGCGACTTGCCCTCGCGCACCCAGCCGAAGCCGCCGGCCGGCGCGCCGATGATCTTGGTGGCGAGGATCACCTTGTCGCGCTTGCCGCGCGACCGGAACCAGCTGCCGATCACCTCCTCCGTCTTGCCGTAGGTGTCGGCGGTGGGCGGGATGGCGTACATCTCCGCCGTGTCCCAGAAGTTGATGCCGCGGTCCAGCGCCGCGTCCATCTGGGCATGGCCTTCGGCCTCGGTGTTCTGGCGGCCCCAGGTCATGGTGCCCAGGCCGATGGCGCTGACCGACAGGCCGGTGCGGCCGAGCGGACGATACTGCATCCGGAACGTTCCTTGTTCGAAATGATCTTTTACAGGAAAAGCGTCAGCACGCCGGTATAGCCATAGAGCCGATTGTGCGACACCTCGCCCGAGGCGAAGAAGCCCGTCAGCGGGATATCGCCGAAGGTCTCGCGGATCATCGCCAGCTCGGCATTGGCGGCGCCGAACAGGCTTGGTCCGCGGGCGATGCAGCTGACATACACCGCCCCCTTCGGCGTCGCCTTCACCCGTTTCTTGAGGCTGTCCAGCATCCGGCGCATGTCTGCCGCGGCGGTCTCATGATCGCGGCGGGTGAACATCACCGGCTGGCCTGTCGTTACCCGTTCGGCGATGGAGATCCAGCCGGCACGCGGATCGATGGCGATCAGGTCGCGGACCAGATAGTCCTGGGTGTCCGATCCGGCAATGGGCAGCCCGGCGCAGATCAGCCCGGCCACCTGCCGCAGGTCGGCGGCAAGCTCCGGGCCGATGTCCTCCTTGAAGACGTCCAGCGCCGGGCGGCCGTCGATCTCCAGGATCACGTTGTCGTCGCTGGCGGTGACGGTGCGCGTCGGCCCGATGGGGCGGCAGCCCTGGGTCAGGGCGGTGGCGACCGGCAGGTTGGGCGCGAACAGCACCCCCGACACGCCGCCGTCGGTGACCGGATCGGCATCCTCCGCCCCAGCGGCGATCTGCGGGAACTCCCCGCGCGAGGCGGTGAGGCCGCCGACCAGGAACACCCCGGCCTCCTCCGACAGACGGGACACCAGCCCGGCCATATCGGCATGGTGCGGATCGACATGCACCAGCGCCAGCGCCGCGCCATGCTTGTCCAGCCAGCCGCCGGCACTGTGGCGCAGCGGCTCCAGCCCGTCGGTCAGGGTGGGGAACAGGCGGAAGCTGTCCTCCGGCAGGCGGGCGGCCATGATCGCCAGCCCCGGCTCGTCGAACAGGGCGGCGCCGTTGGCCATCACGCCGATGCCGGTGGTGCCGACCCAATGGCGGATGCCGGTGACGCCGCGCAGCAGGGTGACGATGCTGGTCGCATGCTCCGCCAGCCCGTCGGTCAGGTAGAGGAAGCCCAGGTTGCAGCCGGCGACCGGCCCCAGCCGGTCCAGACAGGCCTTGACCGTCGGTCCCCACTCCGCCCCAGCGGCGCAGGCGGCGTGAAAGCGGGTGTCGCTGTCCAGGGTCACGGTCATGATGGGTCAGCCTCCGGTCTTTTCGTTGGTCTTTTGCGTCTGCGGCAGGCCGTCGAGCAGGGCGGTGACGGACGGCAGGATGCGCTCCACGATCACCGCCACGCCCTGGGCATTGGGATGCAGACCGTCCTGCTGGATCAGCGACCGTTCCAGCGCCACCCCGTCGAGGAAGAAGGGGTAGAGCGGCAGGTCGTAGGTCTTCGCAAGGTCGGGATAGATGGCGTTGAACTTGTCGGTGTAGGGCTTTCCCAGGCTGGGGGAGGCGTACATCCCGGCCAGCAGCGTCGGGATCCCGCGGTCCTTCAGCGTCTTCAGGATGGCGTCGAGATTGGCTTTCGCCTGACCCGGATCGAGCCCGCGCAGCATGTCGTTGGCGCCCAACTCCACGATGGCGGCGTCGGGCTTGTCGGCCAGCGCCCAGTCCAGCCGCGCCCGGCCGCCGGCGGTGGTGTCGCCCGACACGCCGGCATTGATGACGGTGACGCTGTAACCCTTGTCGGCCAGCGCCTTTTCCAGCTGGCGGGTGAATCCCTGCGGTTCCGGCAGGCCGTAGCCGGCGGTCAGGCTGTCGCCCAGGGCAAGCAGCTTCACCGGTTGCGCCGCGTCCGCGCGGGTCGGAACGGTCATCGATACCCCTGACGCAAATACGAAGGCGAACGCGGCGCCGATGGCGCCCATGTTGAAAGCCCGGCGGGTCGTGCCATATGGCGATGGTCCGTTCCGCTTGTGCGAGAGTCGCATGTCCAAGGCTCAGTCCCCTGCAACGTCGTCCAATTCCATCGCCCGGTCGCTCCCCGATTCCATCGTGGAACTCGACGACGTCCACTTGAGATTGGACAGCGGTGCCGGGCCCGTCAACATCCTGCGGGGCGTGAATCTTCAGGTGGCCGCAGGCGAGCGGGTCGGCGTCGTCGGCCCCAGCGGCTCCGGCAAGTCCACCATGATGATGGTGATGGCCGGCCTGGAACGCCCCAGCGGCGGCACCGTCCGCGTCGCCAGACAGGAGCTGAACCGGCTGGACGAGGACGGCTTGGCGCGCTTCCGCCGCCAGCATGTGGGGATCGTCTTCCAGGCTTTCCATCTGGTGCCGACCATGACGGCGCTGGAGAATGTCGCCATCCCGCTGGAGTTCGCCGGGGTCGCCGACGCCTTCGACCGTGCCCGGGTCGGGCTGGAGCAGGTGGGGCTGGGTCACCGCATCCACCATTACCCCGGCCAGCTTTCGGGCGGCGAGCAGCAGCGCACGGCACTGGCCCGCGCCTTCGTGACCGAGCCGTCGCTGCTTCTGGCCGATGAGCCGACCGGCAACCTCGACATCGACACCGGCGCCACCATCGTGAAGCTTTTGTTCGATCTGGCCGAGCGGCGCGGCACGACGCTGGTGCTGATCACCCACGACCCCAGCCTCGCCGCGCGCTGCGACCGCACCGTCCGGCTGGCCGACGGCCGCATCGCCGACGACGGACAGGCGGCACGGCGCGCGAAGCTGCAGGCGGCGGGGGAGTGAGGGGGATGGGTGAACTGCTCGGGACCGTTTCCCCCTCTCCCCCCGGGGAGAGGGTCGGGGTGAGGGGGTGCACGGCGTGGCGTCATTCGGCATGCAGTGGCCTTCCATTCTCGCCAATCCTCGCCATGCATCCCCCTCACCCTAACCCTCTCCCCGCTCTCAGCGGACCTTTGGTCCGCCTGCCGCGACAGCGCAAACTTCGTTTGCGCGAAAGCGGGGGAGAGGGGACAGTCGTAGGGAGGGGGCAACGCGATGACCAACCTCACCCTCGCCCTCCGCCTTGCCCGGCGGGAGTTGCGCACCGGCCTGAAGGGCTTCTGGGTCTTCCTCGCCTGCCTCGCGCTTGGCGTCGCCGCCATCGCCGCGGTGCAGTCGGTGTCGAGCGGTCTGCTCGACGGGCTGGCCAATGACGGGCGCTCCATCCTCGGCGGCGACGTGGCGTTGCGGCAACTCTACAGCCCGCCGGCCGACGAGCAGATGGCGGCGCTGACCGCCGGCGGCCGGGTGTCGACCTCCGCCGAGATGCGGGCGATGGCACGCGCCGATGACGAGGTGCGCGCTTCCCTGGTCGAGCTGAAGGCAGTCGACGACGTCTACCCGCTCTACGGCACCGTCACGCTGGTGGGCGGCGGCGACCTGCGCGACGCGCTGGCGAAGAAGGACGGCCGCTGGGGTGCCGTGATCGAGGCCAGCCTCGTCGACCGGCTGGGCGTGAAGACCGGCGACACCATCCATGTCGGGGAGGGCGCCTATCGCGTCGCCGCCGTGCTGGACCGCGAGCCGGACCGCGCCTCCTCCAACGCCTTTTCGCTCGGGCCGCGCCTGATGGTGGCGCTGCCGTCGCTGCAGGGCACCGGGTTGCTGCAACCCGGCAGTCTCACCTGGTGGAGCGCCAAGGTGGCGCTGCCGCCGCAGACCGAGCTGAAGGCGTGGCAGGAGGATTTGCGCGCCCGCTTCCCCGATGCCCCCTGGCGGATGCGCGACTACACCAACGCCTCGCCGCAGATCGAACGCTTCATCGACCGCATGACGCTGTTCCTGACGCTGGTCGGGCTGACGGCGCTGCTGGTCGGCGGCGTCGGGGTGGGCAACGCAGTGCGCAGCCATCTGGATTCGCGCGCCCGCACCATCGCCATGATGAAGTGCATCGGCGCACCGGGCGCCCTGGTCTTCCAGCTCTATCTGGCGCAGATCCTGGCGCTGGCGCTGCTGGGCATCGTCATCGGGCTGGCGCTGGGCGCGGTGGCGCCGCTGGCGCTGGGCCGGCTGCTCGACGGCGTGCTGCCGGTGTCGGCCCATATTGGCGTCTATCCCGGCGCTCTGGCGCTTGCCGCCCTCTATGGCGTGCTGACGGCGCTGACCTTCTCGCTCTGGCCGCTCGGCCGGGCCCGGGAGGTGCCGGCGGGCGCGCTGTTCCGCGACGTGATCGCCCCGGCCGCCGGCCGGCCGCGCACGCCCTACACCGTCGCGATGATCGCGTCGGCGGTGGCGCTGGCCGGGCTGGCGGTGCTGACCGCGCACAACAAGGTCTTCGCCCTGTGGTTCGTCGGCGGCTCCATCGCCACCTTCATCGCCTTCCGCGCCGCGGCGGCGCTGGTCACCTGGGCTGCGGCCCGCGTCGGCCGGGTCAGGCGGCCGGGGCTGCGGCTGGCGCTCGCCAACCTGCACCGGCCGGGCAACCCGACGGCGGCGGTGGTTCTGTCGCTGGGTCTCGGCCTGACGGTGCTGGTCGCCATCGCGCTGATCCAGGGCAACTTCTCCCGCCGGGTTTCGGAGACGATCCCGCAGGACGCCCCCAGCTTCTTCTTCGTCGACATCCAGCGCGACCAGTTCGACCCCCTGCGCGATCTCGTCACCGCCATCCCCGGCACCAGCGCCTTCGAGGCGGTGCCGAGCCTGCGCGGCCGGATCGAGCGGGTGAACGGGCAGGACGCCGAAAAGGCGCTGGTCAACCCGGAGCAGGCCTGGATCCTGGCCGGCGACCGCGGCATCACCTATTCGGCGACGCTGCCGAGGCATTCCACCGTCACCGCCGGCGAGTGGTGGCCGACCGACTATGCCGGTCCGCCGCTGATCTCCATCCACCAGAGCGTCGCCGAGGCCTTCGGCATCGGTCCCGGCGCCACGCTGTCGATCAACATCCTGGGCCGCAGCATCGAGGCGACGGTCGCCAACGTCCGCGCTGCCGATTTCAGCAGCATGGCGATCAACTTCACCATGGTCTTCGCCCCCGGCACGCTGGAAGGGGCGCCGCAGACCTGGGTCGCCACCGTCCGCGCCACGCCGGACGCCGAGACCCAGGTGCAGCGCGGAGTGCTACAGCGCTTCCCCAACATCACCATGGTGCGGGTGAAGGACGCACTGGACACGGTGTCGGAGATGCTGGGCCATATCGGCACGGCGGTGCGCATCGTCGCCGGCATCACGCTCGCCGCCGGCACGCTGGTGCTGGCCGGGGCGGTGGCCGCCGGACATCGCCGCCGGGTCTATGACGCGGTGGTGCTGAAGGTGCTGGGGGCGACGCGCGGCGACGTGCTGCGCGCCTTCCTGCTGGAGTACGGGTTGCTGGGCCTGCTGACCGCGGTCATCGCCGGCGGCATCGGCACGCTGACCGCCTGGGCGGTGCTGCGCTTCCTGATGCGGTGGGAGTGGAGCTTCCTGCCATCGGCGGTGGTCACCACGGCATTGCTCAGCACGGCGATCACGCTCGCCTTCGGGTTCTATGGTACTTGGCGGGCTTTGGGCCAGCCGTCCGCGCCATTGCTTCGCAACGAGTGATTCCCGGAGCGGAAAGCCATAGCAAAAACGAAACGTGAAAGCTTTTTCATCTTGGAGAACCGCTGCCGATTCCTATTGAACCGAATTGCGGACTCGCCAATATGTCATCCCGACGGGATCACCCTATTCCACCGAGGAAACCAACATGGCAGACCCGACCTATAACCGCTTCGCGACCGCAGGCCGCGCGACAGATCGGGGATACTTCGACGAAGGCCTGCGGCAGCACATGCTGCGCGTGTACAACTACATGGGCGCCGGCCTGATTCTGACGGGTCTGGTCGCCGCGCTCGTGTCGTCCAGCCCGGCCATGATGGCGGCCATCTTCGGCACGCCGCTGAAGTGGGTGGTGATGCTGGCCCCGCTGGCGTTCGTGATGGTGCTGTCGTTCGGTATCCAGCGCCTGTCCTTCGCATCGGCACAGATGATCTTCTGGGCCTATTGCGGCGCCATGGGCCTGTCGATGTCGGCGATCTTCCTGGTCTTCACCGGGGCGTCGATCGCGCTGACCTTCTTCGTCACCGCCGCGACCTTCCTGGCGATGAGCCTGTACGGCTACACCACGAAGGCCGACCTGTCGAAGATGGGCTCGTTCCTGATGATGGGCGTCATCGGCCTGGTCATCGCCGGCCTGGCGAACATCTTCTTCCAGTCGCCGGCCCTGCACTTCGCGATCTCCGCCATCGGCGTGCTGATCTTCACCGGCCTGACTGCCTACGACACCCAGGCGATCAAGGAAAGCTACGCCGAGGGCTACGATCACGAGAGCACCGGCAAGCTCGCCCTGATGGGCGCCCTGACGCTGTACCTGGACTTCATCAACCTGTTCCAGTTCCTGCTGCAGTTCCTGGGCCAGCGCAACAACGACTGATCCCCAGACACCTGATCCGAGTTGCCTGATCGGACAAGCACCTGATCGATGCAGCAACCGCCCGGAAGCACCCGCTTCCGGGCGGTTTTCTTTCAGGACCCGACCGTCACCGCATCGCCGACCTTGAGACCCAGCGCCTCGTCGGCCCGGCCGCGGTTGACGGCGATCTCCGCCAGCCCGTTGGAGTTCTCGTACCACAGCGCCTCTCCGGGCCCGACGGCGCCGAAGGTATGGGCACGGGCGATGCGGGTGCCGGCGGCGGTCAGCACGCCGTCCGCGGGCAGGGCGGATGCCCGCATCCCGGTCATGGCGTTGCCGTAGACATCGACATAGACGATGCGGGCCAGCTCGTCCGGCCAGTCTGGGCGGTCGATGGCGGCGAGGGGGAGGGGCTGCGCTGCACCGGCCGGCCGGCCGCCAGATCGGCGGCGACGGGGGCGAACAGGTCGCGGCCATGGAAGCTGGCGGACAGCCGGTCCGGAATCCAGTCGATGGTCCAGGCGTTTAGCGACGTTGCGCGGCGGGCGAGCAGGGCGAAGAGGCCGTTGTCGGGACCGACGAACCAGCGCCCGTCCGCCTCGACCATCACCGGCAGGCGGTCGGTCCCAACGCCGGGATCGACGACACAGAGAAAGACGCTGCCGGCGGGGAAGGCCGGGGCGTAGGCGGCCAGGAGATAGGCCGACAGCTGCGGGTCGAAGGCGGGGGCGTCGGCAAACAGGTCGATGACCGGGACGGTTGGCGCCTGTTGCGCCAGCACCGCCTTCATCTGGCCGGTGTAGGGGCCGGAGAGGCCGAAGTCGGTGAAGAGCAGGATCATGGCGTGTTGCCCCCTCCCTAGCCCTCCCCCGTTTGTCAGCGGGAGAGGGAACTCCGCTGCTCCCTCGCATACACTCAGCTGGACAAGCGTTCTACCCCCTCTCCCGCGAAGCGGGGAGGGATGGGGAGGGGCATACGCGGCAGGAACCCTCACACCGACTTCGTATCCAGCGCGTACCCCGCCGAGCGTACGGTGCGGATCAGGTCCAGCTCGTCCTCTTCGTTCATCGCCTTGCGCAGGCGGCGGATGTGTACGTCCACCGTACGCGGCTCGACGTACACGTCGTGGCCCCATACCAGATCGAGCAGCTGTTCGCGCGAGAAGACGCGGCCGGGATGCTGCATGAAATGGCGCAGCAGGCGGAATTCGGTCGGGCCGAGATGTACGTCCCGGCCGTTGCGGCGTACGCGGTGGGCGGCCAGATCCATCGTCACGTCGGCGAAGGTCAGCACCTCGTCGGTCATGCCGGGGGAGGCGCGGCGCAGCACCGCGCGCATGCGCGCCACCAGTTCGGTCGGGGAGAAGGGCTTGGTGATGTAGTCGTCGGCGCCGGAATTCAGGCCGCGCACCCGGTCGCCTTCCTCGCCGCGGGCGGTCAGCATGATGATCGGGATGTCGCGGGTCTTGGCATTGCGGCGCAGCTGGCGGCAGACCTCCAGCCCGCTCATCAGCGGCAGCATCCAGTCGAGCAGCACGATGTGCGGCGTCTGTTCGCCGGCGGCAAGCAGGGCCTCCTCGCCATCGCTGGCGGTGGCGACGCGGAAGCCTTCCTTTTCCAGGTTGTACTTCAACAGCGTCAGGATGTCGGCCTCGTCCTCGACGATCAGGACGAGCGGCTTCAGGGCCGCGTTCATGGAGGCTCCGTTCACAGCGCGCGTCTCGACGTTAACCGGCATGGGACAGCCTTTTCAACAAAGGAGGGAAGGGGGCGCATAGGTCGGCGGAAGGGTTCAGCCGTAGCGGCCGGTGATGTAGCCCTGGGTGCGCTCGTCGCGCGGGTTGGTGAAGATTTCCTCGGTGTCGTCGCACTCCACCATCTCGCCCAGATGGAAGAAGGCGGTGCGCTGCGACACGCGGGCGGCCTGCTGCATGTTGTGGGTGACGATGACGATGGTGTAGTTGGCCCGCAGCTCGTCGATCAGCTCCTCGATATGGGCGGTCGCGATGGGGTCGAGCGCTGAGCAGGGCTCGTCCATCAGGATCACCTCGGGGCTGACGGCGATGGCGCGGGCGATGCACAGCCGCTGCTGCTGGCCGCCGGACAGGCTGGTGCCGGGCTCGCGCAGGCGGTCCTTCACCTCGCCCCACAGGCCGGCGCGCTTGAGGGACGTCTGCACCACCTCGTCCAGCTCGTCGCGGCCGGAAGCCAGGCCGTGGATGCGCGGACCATAGGCGATGTTGTCGTAGATCGACTTCGGGAAGGGGTTCGGCTTCTGGAAAACCATGCCGACGCGGGCGCGCAGCTGCACCGCGTCCACCGCCTTGCCGTAGACGTCCTCGCCGTCCAGCGCGATCCGCCCCTCGACCCGGCAGCCCTCGACGGTGTCGTTCATCCGGTTCAGGCAGCGCAGGAAGGTCGACTTGCCGCAGCCGGACGGGCCGATCAGCGCCAGCACCCGGTTCTCGTGGATGTCCAGGTCGATGCCCTTCAACGCCTGCTTGGCGCCGTAGTACACCTTCACCCCGCGGGCAGTCATCTTGGCCGGGAAGTCCGCTGCGGAGCGCGGCTCAGCGCGTCCATCGGCTCGGGGCCGCAGCTTCAGCTGGCCCGGGATGCCGCCGGGGATGCCGCTCTGGATGCTCATGGCGCTCACCACCGTCTCTCGAAAATCTTGCGCAGGATCACGGCCGTCCCGTTCAGCAGGATCAGGACGCCGAGCAGGATCAGGATCGCCGCTGAGGTGCGCTCGGTGAAGGCACGCTCCGGGCTGTCGGCCCACATGTAGATCTGCACCGGAAGCACCGTGGCGCTGTCGGTCAGCCCGTGGGGAACGTCGACGATGAAGGCGACCATGCCGATCATCAGCAGCGGCGCCGTCTCGCCCAGCGCGCGGGCCATGCCGATGATGGTGCCGGTCAGGATGCCGGGCATCGCCAGCGGCAGCACATGGTGCAGGACCGTCTGCAGCGGCGAGGCGCCGATGCCCAGCGCCGCCTCGCGGATCGAGGGCGGCACCGCCTTCAGCGCGACGCGGGAGGAGATGATGATGACCGGCAGCGTCATCAGCGCCATCACCAGCCCGCCGACCAGCGGGGCCGAGCGCGGCATGCCGAAGAAGCCGAGGAACACGGCCAGACCCAGCAGGCCGAAGATGATCGACGGCACCGCGGCGAGGTTGTTGATGTTCACCTCGATCAGGTCGGTCCAGCGGTTCTTCGGCGCGAATTCCTCCAGATAGACCGCGGCGGAGATGCCGACCGGCACCGACAGCGCCATGGTCACCAGCAACGTCAGCAGCGAGCCGACGATGGCGCCGCCGATGCCCGCCTGTTCCGGCTCCCGGCTGTCGCCGGCGGTGAACAGCGTGGTGTTGAAGCCCTGCGCCAGCGCGCCGGAGGCCAGCAGCGCATCGGCCGCGGCGATCTTGGCGTCGCTGAGCCCGCGTTCGCTCTCCGGCAGGTCGCGGCGGTAGCGGCCCTTCACCAGCTGGTCGATCTCGTCGTCGGCGCGCACCCAGACGGTCAGCGTGGTGCCGACCAGCGCCGGGTTCTTCGCGACCATCGCCTCCAGCTCGTAGGGCGCGCCCGACGACAGCAGGTCGTTCAGCACGCGTTTGCCGGCGCGGTCGGTCACTTGCGGGAACTGGGCATGGAGCGCCCGGCGCAGCAGCGGGGCGTAGTTGCGCTCGGCCAGCTCCGCCGGGTCCAGCGTCACCTCCAGCCGGATCCGCGCTTCCCAGAAGGCGGTGCTGCCCTTGGCGACGATCGATCCCAGAAGCACCACCAGCATCAGCGCTGCCAGCGCCACCGCCGCTGCACCGGCCATCCGGAAGCGGCGCTCCGCGGCATGGCGGGCGCGCAGGCGGCGGGCGAAGGCCTCGCTCCGGACGCGCGACTTCGCCGGACTGTTGGAGCCGGGGGAGGAGGCAGGGGAGGGCGTCACGGCCGCCGCGTCCTGCTCGACGAGGTCAGTCATATTTTTCCCGATAGGTCCGGACCACCCGCAGGGCGACCATGTTGAGGCAGAGCGTGACGAGGAACAGCACAAGGCCGAGGCCGAAGGCCGACAGCGTCTTCGGGCTGTCGAACTCCTGGTCGCCGACCAGCAGCGTGGCGATCTGGGTGGTGACGGTGGTCACCGCCTGCAGCGGGTTGGCGGTCATGTTGGCGGTCAGGCCGGACGCCATGGTGACGATCATCGTCTCGCCGATGGCACGGCTGACCGCCAGCATCACCGCGGCGACGATGCCCGGCAGCGCCGCCGGCAGGACCACCTGCTTGATCGTCTCCGACTTGGTGGCGCCGAGGCCGTAGGAGCCGTCGCGCAAGGATTGCGGCACCGCGTTGATGACGTCGTCCGACAGCGAGCTGACGAAGGGAATGATCATCACCCCCATGACGATGCCGGCCGCCAGCGCAGATTCCGAACTGACGTCCAGCCCCAGCGCCTCGCCCACCGACCGGACAAAGGGCGCCATGGTCAGCGCCGCGAAGAAGCCATAGACCACGGTCGGGATGCCGGCCAGAATCTCCAGCGCCGGCTTCAGCCAGGTGCGCACGCCGCGACCGGCATATTCAGACATGTAGATCGCCGCCATCAGCCCGACCGGCACCGCCACCAGCATGGCGATGACGGTGATGAGAAGCGTGCCGGCGAACAGCGGGATCGCGCCGAAGGAACCGCTGGAGCCGACCTGATCGGCCCGCATCGCCATCTGCGGGCTCCAATGGGTGCCGAACAGGAAATCCAGCGGCGAGACGACGGTGAAGAAGCGCAACGCCTCGAACAGCAGGGACAGGACGATGCCGACCGTGGTCAGGATGGCGACCATGGAGCAGACGACCAGCGCCACCCGCACCACCCGCTCCACCGACGGGCGGGCGCGCAGGTCCGGGCCGATGCGGTGGCGGCCCCAGGCGAGACCGGCGACGGCCAGGCTGGCGCCGACGGCCAGCAGGCTCCAGTCGGCGAGGTCGCGCAGCTCCGCATAGCGGCGGGCGGCGTCCTGCACCAGGGGATCAGGCTCGCGCCCGGTGGCGATGCCGCGGGCGAGGTTGAGAATATCGGCCTTCAGCAGGGCGACCGACTGGCCATCGCCGGTGGTCAGCCGCTCCGGCAGGGAGGAGAGGACCAGCTGCATGGCGAGCCAGCCTTCCGACGCGGTCCAGGCCACGAACAGCAGCAGCGCCGGCAGACCGGCCCACAGCGCCACATAGACGCCGTGGTAGGAGGGAACCGAATGCAGTTCCGCCACCCGCCCGCCGACGGACGCCGCCGCCCGCGACCGGCCGGTCATGAAGCCGATCACGGTGAGCAGGGCCAGGATCAGGGCGAGAAGGGTCAGCTGCATGCGGGGTGCCCGGAGGGAGAATGGGTGGTCAGAACTGCAGCGGCGTCAGGCCGACCGCCTGGGTGCGGGCGGCGTCGCGCAGGGCCTTCGGTTCCGGGATCAGCCCCTTGTCGACCAGATAGCCGTCCTCGCCCATCGCGCGTTCGGAGGTGTATTCGCCGATGAACTCGCGGATGCCCGGAATGACGCCGGCATGGGCGGTCTTGACGTAGATGTAGAGCGGACGTGCCAGCTCATACTTGCCGGCCGCCACCGTCTCCGCCGTCAGGTCCACCCCGTCCATCGGCGCCGCGCGCAGCGTGTCGCGGTTCTGGTCGAGATAGCTGTAGCCGAAGACGCCGAAGGCATTGGGGTTGGCGGTCAGCTTCTGGACGATCAGGTTGTCGTTCTCGCCGGCCTCGACATAGGCGCCATCCTCGCGGATGGTCATGCAGACCCGCTCGCGCGCCTTCTCGTCGCGGACCGCCTTGGCGACCTCGGCCACCTTCTTGCAGCCTTCCAGCATCGCCAGCTCGTTGAAGGTGTCGCGCGTACCGGAGGTGGGGGCGGGCCCAGCACCTCGATCGCCGCCTTCGGCAGCGACGGGTCGATGTCCGACCACAGCCTGTACGGGTTGGCGACCATCGCGCCGTTCACCGGCACCTCCTTGGCCAGCGCCTTCCACAGCACGACGGTCGACAGCGACACCGGAGCGGCCTTCTTGGACGAGGCGAGCGCGATGCCGTCATAGCCGATCTTCAACTCGGTCATCGTGGTGACGCCGTTGGCGGCGCACTGGTCGACCTCCGACTTCTTGATCCGGCGCGAGGCGTTGGCAATGTCGGGATGGGCCGGGCCGACGCCGGCGCAGAACAGCTTCAGCCCGCCGCCGGTGCCGGTCGATTCGATCACCGGCGTCTTGAACTTGCCGGTCTTGCCGAATGCCTCGGCCACCGCGGTGGTGAAGGGAAAGACGGTGGAGGAGCCGACCGCGCGGATCTGGTCGCGCGACTGCGCGGAAGCGGGGGTGGCGGCGAGGCCGAGGGCAAGGCCCAATCCCAGGCTCAAGGCGGTCGCGGCAAAGACATGGGTCCGGGTGGTCATGGGTGCCCCTCCTTAAGGAAACGGAGACTGGTCCATCGGAATGGCGCGGACCATAGACCCGGAGGGCGACCGATTGATTGCGTTTTTATGACACTTTCATGACACGGTCACAGAGCCGGTTCACCCCTCTCGCACATTGCCAAGTCCCCTCTCCCCCCGGGGAGAGGGTTAGGGTGAGGGGCCGCGCGGCGGCTCTTTCGCGAAAATCCTGCCACGCTTCCCCCTCGCCCCGGCCCTCTCCCCGGGGGGAGAGGGAGAAACAGCCTCTCCCACAGCCGGCAGATAGACGGTGAAGGCACTGCCCACCCCCACTTCGCTCTCGATGGTCAGGCGGCCGCGGTGACGGTTCAGGATGTGCTTGACGATGGCGAGCCCCAACCCGGTGCCGCCCATCGCGCGGGACCGCGCGGCATCGACACGGTAGAAGCGCTCGGTCAGGCGGGGCAGGTGGGTGCGGGCGATGCCGTCGCCATGGTCGCGCACCGAGACCGAGACCATCCCGGTGCCGCTGCGCACCACGCGCTTGTCCTTCGCAGCGGCACCACCGGGCGCGGGCAGCCCGGCGAACCCCACGGCGGCACCGTCGGCCAGCGCCACGGTGACGATCACGTCGGTGTCCTCGCGCGTGTACTTGATCGCGTTGCTGACCAGATTCTGGAACACTTGAGTCAACTGGTCCTCGTCGCCGACGACGTAGGGCAGGGTCTCCGGCGCTTCCAGCCGCAGACGGATGCGGCGCTGGGCCGCCTTCAGCTCCAGCGCGGCGATGACGTTCTCCAGCTCCTCCACCACATCGACCCGGCCGTTCGGCGGCATATGCTCGTCCAGCTCGATGCGGGAGAGCGACAGCAAATCGTTGACCAGCCGGGTCATACGGCTGGCCTGGTCGTGCATGATCGACAGGAAGCGGTCCTGCGCCTCCGGATCGTCGCGGGCCGGGCCGCGCAGCGTCTCGATGAAGCCCAGCAGCGAGGACAGCGGCGTGCGCAGCTCGTGGCTGGCGTTGGCGATGAAGTCGGCGCGCATCTGCTCCGACCGCCGGGCGGCGGTGACGTCGTGCAGGGTCAGGATCGCCATGCGGGCGACGGTGGGCGGACGCGGCGCCGGTTCCTCCTCGATCTCGCCATCCAGCAGGGAAGGATCGGGTTCCGGCACCAGCCGCTGGAAGGGCTTCACCTGCGCCTCGAAGCTGCGCTCGACCGGAACCGGCAGCGTGAACTCGATGATGCGCGACGCACCGCCGCGCAGGACCGAGTCCACCGCCTCCAGCACCGCCGGCGTGCGCAGGGAGGAGGCGAGGTCGCGGTCCACCACCTTGTCGCCGAACAGCTCCCGCGCGGTCTGGTTGGCGCGCACCACCTGCCGCTCTGCATCCATCAGCAGCAGCGGGGCGGGCAGGGCATCGATCACCGCCTCGTCGGCGTCCAGCTGCATCCGCACGCTTTCGGCCCGGCGCAGCCCGACCCGGTGCAGGCGGCCGATGGTGGCGGCCAGCGCCTTGAGGGCCGGCGGCGTGCCGGCCGGGGCCAGCGGCTCGTCGGCTTCGGCCAGCCGGGCGGCATAATCGGTCACTGCGTTGGCGTCGCGCCGGTAGGTCCGCAGGATCTGGACCGCCCCCGCCAGGGCCGCGATGCCCGCCGCCAGCGCCAGCCCGCCATGCAAGGCACCGCTATAGACCGCCCAGGTCAGCACGCCGGCAAGCGGTGCCAGCATCAACAGGATGGCGGTCAGAAGCGGGGTGGGCGGCAACGCCTTCTGGCGCATGGGGTGACACCGGACATGAGGGTGGAAACGGAGCGGGAAAGCACGGGTCAAGCCCTTCTACACCATCGCCGCGACGCCCGCGCGCCGGTCATAAAAGATTCATGGCGGCGACTGTGCGGCTGGCCGTTGACTCCAATATCCTGGATCATCATTCTATCTTCATGGAAAACAGGGAAACCGACATCGACCGCCGCCTTGCCACCCGCCTGCGGGCCTTGCGGGCGGACCGTGGCCTGACCCTCGACGGCTTGGCAGAACGGTCGGGCGTCAGCCGCTCGATGATCTCGTTGGTGGAGCGGGGGAGAGCAGCCCGACCGCCTCCGTCCTGGACCGGCTCGCCGCCGGACTGGGCGTGACGCTGGCCGCCTTGTTCGCGCAAGCGGAGCGGGAGGATGCCAGTCCGGTCGCCCGCCGCGCCGATCAGGTCGCCTGGACGGACCCCGCCACCGGCTACCGCCGCCGCAACCTGTCGCCGCCGGGCTTCCCGTCGCCCATCGAACTGGTGGAGGTGGAACTGCCGCCGGGTGCCCGCGTCGCCTACGACAGCGGGAACCGGGCCGCCACGGTGGAACAGCAGGTCTATCTGCTGGACGGCACCATCGAGCTGACGGTGGGGGAGACGACGCACCGGCTGTCCGCCGGCGACTGCCTCGCCATGCGGCTCGACCGGCCGACCGGCTTCCATAATCCCACCGACCGGCCCGCCCGCTACATCGTGGCGCTGACGACCGACGGGCGACCGGCCTTAAACGCCATTAAACGCTGAAGGAGCCTGCCATGGACAGTGCCTGCCCGGACACCGGCCAACAGGATGGGGATAGCGCCGCCGCCCCCGTGACGGTGCGCGTGCTGTCGGGTCCGCAAGCCCATGCCGCGGTGCCGGGGCTGACCGACGTGCTGCTGGATTGCGTGGCGGGCGGTGCATCCGTCAGCTTCATGGCTCCGCTCGACCGCGGGACCGCCGAGGACTTCTGGCGCAAGGTGGCGGCAGGCGTGGAGCAGGGGGAGCGCATCCTGCTGGTCGCGGAGGACGGGGAGGGCATATTGGGCACGGTCCAGCTGGTGGTCGGCCAGCCGCCGAACCAGCCGCACCGGGCCGACCTGTCCAAGATGCTGGTCCACCGCCGCGCCCGCCGCCGCGGCGTCGGCGCCGCCCTGATGCAGGCGGCCGAGGACGCAGGCCGAGCCGCCGGCAAGACCCTGCTGGTGCTGGACACCGCCTCTCCCGATGCCGAACGCCTCTACGCGCGCAAGCTGGGTGAAGGTCGGCGTCATCCCGAATTACGCCCTGTGGCCGGAAGGCGGCTTCTGCGACACGACGTATTTCTACAAGGCGTTGGGGTGATGGGAGAATCTCCTTCTCCCCCTGGGGAGAAGGTCGGGATGAGGGGTTCGGCGCAGCCGAAGTGGGTTCGGCAGGTGCGTGCCCCCCACCCTATCCCTCCCCCGCTGAGCGGGGAGGGGACTGTGGGAAGGGATTGCCTTAATTCACCACGGCAACGAATCATGCGCCGCCAGGGCCGCAGCGGTGACGATGTCGTTCACCGAGGCGCCCATGGTGACGATCTGCGCCGGCTTGTCCAGGCCGATCAGCAGCGGGCCGATCATCTGGCCGCCGGCCATCTTGTTCAGCAGCTTGGCCGAGATGTTGGCCGAATGCAGGCCGGGCATGATCAGCACGTTGGCCGGGCCGGACAGCCGCGAGAACGGGTAGACCCGCTTCATCAGCTGGTAGTCCAGCGCCACGTCGGCCGACATTTCGCCGTCATACTCGAAATCGACCCGGCGGCTGTCGAGGATCGACAGGGCCTCGCGCAGCGGATCGGTGTTCGGGTGCGGCGTCTGGCCGAAGTTGGAGAAGGACAGCAGGGCCACCCGCGGCTCATGCCCCATCTGCCGGGCCTTGGCCGCGGCACCGACCGCGATGTCGGCCAGCGTCTTGCCGTCGGGACGGACATGGACGGTGGTGTCGGCGATGAAGACGGTGCGGTTGCGGGTGATGAACAGGTGCAGGCCGAACACCGGCTCGTTCGCCTTCGGGTCGATGACGCGGCGGATCTCCTCATAGGCGACGCCGAAGCTGCGGGTCAGGCCGGTCACCATGGCGTGTGCGTCGCCCTGCGCCACCATGCAGGCGGCGAAAACGTTGCGGTCCTGGTTGACCATCCGCTGGCAGTCGCGCAGCAGGGCGCCCTTGCGCTGCAGGCGGCGATAGAGATGGTCGGCATAGCGCCGGTTGGCATCCGAAAGACGGGCGTTGTGGATCTCGAACTGGACGTTGGGCTGGCCCATCGCCACCAGCTGCTCCCGGATCACCTCCTCCCGGCCGATCAGCACCGGCGTGCCGTAGCCGCCGGCGCGGAAGGCCATGGCGGCGCGGATCGTCCGCTCCTCCTCACCCTCGGCGAAGACGACGCGGCGGGGGTTGGTCCGCACCTTCTCCAGGATCAGCTCCAGGCTGTCGGCCGTCGGGTCGAGGCGGGTGCGCAGGGAATGCTTGTAGCTGGTCAGGTCGAGGATCGGCTTGCGCGCCACCCCGCTTTCCATCGCGGCCTGGGCCACGGCGGCGGGGACGGTGACGATCAGGCGCGGGTCGAAGGGCACCGGGATGATGTAGTCCGGGCCGTAGCGCAGCCGGCGCCCGGAATAGGCGGCATCGACCTCGTCCGGCACATCCTCGCGCGCCAGCGCGGCCAGCGCACGGGCGGCGGCGACCTTCATCGCCTCGTTGATGGTGGTTGCGCGGACGTCCAGCGCGCCGCGGAACAGGTAGGGGAAGCCCAGGACATTGTTGACCTGGTTCGGGTAGTCGGAGCGGCCGGTCGCCACGATGGCGTCGCTGCGCACCGCCTTCACCTCTTCCGGCGTGATCTCCGGATCGGGGTTGGCCAGCGCGAAGATGATCGGCTTGGCCGCCATCGACTTCACCATCTCCGGCGTCATCGCCCCCTTGGCCGACAGGCCGACGAACACGTCGGAGCCCGCCACCGCCTCTTCCAGCGTGCGCTTGTCGGTGTCGACGGCGAAGGACGACTTCCACTGGTTCATGCCGCTGGTGCGGCCGCGGTAGACCACGCCCTTGGTGTCGCACAGAATGATGTTTTCACGTGAAACACCCATCGTGCAGAACAGCTCGGCGCAGGCGATACCCGCCGCACCGGCGCCGTTCACCACCATCTTCACGTCCTCGATCTTGCGGCCGGTGATATCGCAGGCGTTGATCAGGCCGGCGGCGGCGATGATCGCGGTGCCGTGCTGGTCGTCATGGAAGACCGGGATGTCCAGCAGCTCGCGCAGCCGCTCCTCGATGATGAAGCAGTCGGGCGCCTTGATGTCTTCCAAGTTGATGCCGCCGAAGCTGGGGCCGAGGAAGCGCACGCAGTTGACGAACTCGTCCACGTCGCGGGTGTCGACCTCCAGGTCGATGCCGTCGACGTCGGCGAAGCGCTTGAACAGCACCGCCTTGCCTTCCATCACCGGCTTGCCGGCAAGCGCGCCCAGGTCGCCCAGGCCCAGCACCGCCGTGCCGTTGGAGATGATGGCGACGATGTTGCCCTTGGCCGTGTAGTCGTAGGCGAGGGACGGATCCTCGGCGATGCGCAAGCAGGGCACGGCGACGCCGGGCGAATAGGCCAGAGCCAGATCGCGCTGGGTCGTCAACGGCTTGGTCGGGGTGATTTCCAGCTTGCCGGGCCGGCCGCTGGAATGCAGCAGCAGGGCCTCTTCGTCGGTGACGCGCTTGGTGTCGGACATGGATGTCGTGTTCCTCAACGGAGTGTACAGCCCGTCGGTCGTCGTTGATGCCTTTTTGTGCGGTGCGCTGCCGACGGTGGGGGAGCGATGGTATACGCCGAATGCGCAACTCGCCAAGCCTCGATCAACCCTGTTTTGTACGAATCATGCATTTTTTCCGCGATTGACGACACATCCCGTTTGTTTGCCATCCCATCCAATTCCATTCCGCCCTGCGGACGGTGCAGACCGCCGGCCGTCGGGGACCGGCTTGCGGGACGCCATGCTGGACGGGGACGGACGGAGTCGTTAGCTTGCCGCCCGATTGCAAACGACCTTCGGAATGATGCCCATGCGCCCCTCCGGCCGCGCCTTCGACCAACTGCGCACCGTCTCCCTCGAGCCCGGCTTCAGCCGCTATGCCGAAGGGTCCTGCATGGTGCGCTTCGGCAACACGCATGTGCTGTGCACGGCCAGCGTCGACGATACGGTGCCGCGTTTCCTGAAGAACACCGGGCTCGGCTGGGTCACCGCCGAGTACGGCATGCTGCCGCGCTCCACCCACAGCCGCACCGACCGTGAGGCGGCAAAGGGCAAACAGTCCGGCCGCACCCAGGAAATCCAGCGCCTGATCGGCCGCGCGCTGCGCGCCGTCACCGACCGCTCGGCGATGGGCGAGAAGCAGATCAAGATCGACTGCGACGTCATCCAGGCCGATGGCGGCACCCGCACCGCCGCCATCACCGGCAGCTATGTCGCCCTGCATCTGGCTTTCCAGCACCTGATGCAGATCGGCGCGCTGAAGACCATGCCGCTAACCGATCAGGTCGCCGCCGTGTCCTGTGGCCTGTTCCAGGGCAACGCCGTGCTCGACCTCGATTACGACGAGGATTCGAAGGCCCAGGCCGATGCCAACTTCGTCCTGACCGGCAAGGCCGGTATCGTCGAAATCCAGGGCACCGCCGAGGAAACCCCCTTCTCGGAGCCGCAGTTCATGGAGCTGCTGGCGCTCGCCCGCAAGGGCGTGAACGAGCTGGTGGCGTTGCAGAAGCAGGTTCTCCAGATATGATCCTCTCAGTTCCACTGCCTTGATATAGCTTGGGTGAGGCAGTCAGCGATTGACGTTGGCTGTCCACCAGGGGGGCCGAATTTTGCCATGAAATTTAACTTATCCAATCGGGACCTCTTCTCAACTACCTCCCACTCCCTGTCCTCCTCTAGCCTAAGGAACATAAGAAAGTTTCTAACTGCTTGTCTAACCTTGCTCTTTACTACAGCTGCGGGATGCTTGCTACCGGCACTCTTGGTGGGATAGATCTCATTGATAGGGATAACGTATTTCTTAGGCATCACTACATCAACAACTATTAGCTCTAAATACCTGACTTGTGTAAATATGCAATTGACGTAAAAATCCCCTGACATGGACACTTTGATCTTAGATTTCTCTCTCACGTGCTCTACAGTATAGCCGACATCAATTTCTACTAATCCATACTTAAGCAAGACGTTTAAAGCTTGCCTGATCGAAAATGCATCATAGCCAATTGCAATAAATTCCTTTACCATTTCTTCATATTCGACAGACGGCCTACGCTTCAGAAAGAACATAATTCTTGGAATAACAAGTGTGTTCCTATAGTCATTGACATTAGTTGATATGTCAGCATTGAATATATTTGCTATAGGTGATGCATCTTTGTCATAAAAGGGATAATGTATGGCCATTAAACACTCTATTATAAGGTGGATCGGAAATATACTTTCATCTCCATGTGCTGTTTTATCGGTAGCTCTTGCACCACCGAATACCATCTGGAATATAGGTAGGTAATTAAGCTTGCAAGAGTGAAATAAGTAATAAACTATTTTCATCAGTATTTTCATATTTTTGTTTGAGATGCAAAGTAGCATGTATCTAGCTGGTCTTTCTTGCGTGAGATCAAGGATTTTTAAAACTTCCATCAAAAAGGCATGGGCAGTTTCTGGAGAAATTCTTACACTTTTTGCTGTTACAAATCTTTTTTGTCCGTGCTTATCTTGTTCATATATCTCAACACTGTGAGATTTGTTCTTTATGTAATGTGAAAACCTATTTCTCATTGCGTATATTCTCTTCGAGATTATAGCACTCGCTGGAGGTGGAGGCATTTTCTTGCTAAAGTAATGATCAGTCGAAAAAAACTCGTTTCGAGTATAGGTTCTGGCCGGAAGGATTATACAGGTTTTTGCAGAAGAAGCAGTTTCACTGCATAATCCTTTCAGATACCTAGCAAATTCACCTCCCGCCATTTTTTTGTAGAAATTTCCCTCATCGATATTGTCTACAACGAAAACAACATGTGTAAAGCCGCAATTAGTGAGAACAAAGTTCAAAAAATCTGAGAGAGACATACGGTTTATAGACTCAGACATATTAATAATGTCCTGTATAGATACATTATGTATTCCGTTTCTATTTAGGTAATATTTAGAGAAATCAAGCGGACCGCTGAATTTTGAATGTGGGGATGACCAAATTTGGTTTTTTAACTTTTCAAGAAAACTCCTTTCTACATCTGAAAATGGCGTAGACTCTGATATCATAGAAGAAAACATATCCATATAGACACAGAGGAAACTCTTATTATACTTCGCTCTAATTTTCTTTTCACAAAGATATTTTATAAATGTAGTTTTACCTGTTCCAACGTCTCCAGTTAAAACATATATTTTTCCTTCGGGCAGATTGTGGTCAAAAAACAGGAGGTCGACCATTTTATCTTCAAATGACTGATCGGCGCTTCCATCAAATCTTTCTACATACAGCTCATCAATTATGCGATTATTATTGTAATCGGAACTAAAAATTTCGTCAAAGTCTCTAGTAAAGTGATCAAACAGATCGTTATATGCTCTCCACTCATCAAGGCTATTTTCAATTTCGTCTAATGAGCGAACTCTATCAGCATCAAGTATTTTTAAGTTGCTCATCCGAAGGAACTCCATTTCTACAGAGGAATATCCTGTTCTATATACAATGGCTTCGGCAAAGGGTCCAGAATGGAACGGTTTCCCATGGACCATCCGCTCAATGAGCGCTAAACAGTAGACACGAAGGAAATAGCATAATGAAGTCTATGGCTCGAATTTTTCTTGGCGACACCCTCGTCATCGCCAGCCACAACAAGGGCAAGGTGCGCGAGATCGCCGACCTGCTCAGCCCCTATGTCGCCAATTTCACCTCGGCCGGGGAGCTGGGCCTGCCCGAGCCGGAGGAAACCGGTACGACCTTCATCGCCAATGCGGAGCTGAAGGCCAAGGCCGCCGCCGCTGCCGGCCATGTGGCGCTCGCCGACGACAGCGGGCTGGTGGTGCCGGCGCTGAACGGCGATCCCGGCATCTATTCCGCCCGCTGGGCCGGCCCGGCCAAGGACTTCGATATGGCGATGCGGAAGGTCGAGGACGGTCTTGCCGGCAAGTCGGATCGCAGCGCCTATTTCGTCTGCGCCCTGTCGCTCGCCTGGCCGGACGGCCATGTCGAGACGGTGGAGGGACGCTGCTACGGCACGCTGGTCTGGCCGCCGCGCGGTCCGCATGGCTTCGGCTATGACCCGATGTTCCTGCCGGACGGCCATGACCTGACCTTCGGCGAGATGGATCCGGCCAAGAAGCACGAGATGAGCCACCGCGCCGACGCCTTCCGCCAGCTGGTGGAGCGGTGTTTCCGGTGAGTGCATCCGATCCCGGGTTTGCCGTCTACGTCCATTGGCCCTTCTGCAAATCGAAGTGCCCTTACTGCGATTTCAACAGCCATGTCCGCGAGCGCGTCGACCATGACCGCTGGCGGGCCGGGCTGCTGCGCGAGCTGGATCATTACGCCGACCTGACCGCCGGGCGCACCGTCACCTCGATCTTCTTCGGCGGCGGCACCCCGTCGCTGATGGAGCCGTCGACTGTCGGCGCCCTCATTGACCGCGTCGCCCGGCGCTGGGCCGTCGCCGACCGGCTGGAGGTGACGCTGGAGGCCAACCCGACCTCCGTCGAAGCCGACAAGTTCCGCGCATTCCGCACCGCCGGGATCAACCGTGTTTCCCTGGGCATCCAGGCGCTGGACGACGCCAGCCTGAAGTTCCTCGGCCGGCAGCACAATGCGGCGGAGGCGACCGGCGCCATCGAACTGGCGGCGAAGACCTTCGACCGCTTCTCCTTCGACCTGATCTATGCCCGTCCCGGCCAGACGGTGGCGGCCTGGCAGGCCGAACTGGCGCGGGCGCTGGATTACGCCGTCGGCCACCTGTCCGTCTACCAGTTGACCATCGAGGAGGGGACGGCCTTCTACCCGCTGCATGCCCGCGGCGATCTGGTGCTGCCCGACGAGGATCTGGCCGGCGACCTCTACGAGGCGACGCAGAGCCAACTGAACGCGGCGGGGCTGCCGGCCTATGAAATTTCCAACCACGCCCGTCCCGGCGAGGAAAGCCGCCACAACCTGACCTACTGGCGCTATGGCGACTATGTCGGCATCGGCCCCGGTGCCCATGGCCGGCTGACCCTGGACGGCGAGAAGTTCGCGACGCGTGCCCACCGGGCGCCCGAAATCTGGCTGGAGCGGGTGGAACGCGACGGTCATGGCGCCGCAGCGCCCGATCCCATCGACCGCGATGCACGCGGCACCGAGCTGCTGATGATGGGCCTGCGCCTCAGCGAAGGGGTGCGGCTTGCCCGGCTGGTGGAGGAAACCGGCCGACCTCTCGACGATTTCGTAGACTCTGCGGCCTTATCCCGCCTGATCGAGGGCGGTTTCCTGACCCGTGATGCGGAGCGGCTGTCTGCGACATCGGAGGGGCTACAGCGACTGAACGCCGTCCTCAGCGCAATTCTGGCGTAAGATCCGCCGGTTCAGAACCGCGAAAGGGCAGGGGATGCGCATCAGCCTGATTGTGGCCGCCGCCATGAACGACGTGATCGGCCGCGACGGCCGGTTGCCCTGGCATCTTCCCGGCGACCTGCGCCGGTTCAAGCAGCTGACCTTGGGCAAGCCGGTGCTGATGGGCCGCAAGACCTGGGAGTCGCTGCCGCTGCGCCCGCTTCCCGGCCGCGACAACCTCGTCGTCAGCCGTCAGGGTACAGTCGGCGAGCAGGACGGCGCCCACTGGTTCTCCGGCCTTGGACCAGCCATCGCCTGGGCCCAGGAGTCCGGTGCCGCTGAACTCTGCGTCATCGGCGGCGCCGCGCTGTTCCGCGAGACTCTGCCCATCGCCGATTGCCTGCACCTGACCCGCGTGGAGAGCGCGGTGGACGGCGACACGCTGATGCCGCCCATCGGTCCGGAATGGGGCGAGGTCTGGTCGAGCGCGCCGATGGAAGAGAACGGGCTGTTCTACCGCTACATCGACTTCGAGAAGGCGCGGGGGTAGGAGAGATCTGGCCCCCTCCCTAACCCTCCCCGCGTTCCGCGGGAGAGGGAACTGCCGCTGTACCGCAACTCTACCCTCTACCGCTGAAGGCGGGGAGGGAGGGACCCGCGCCTTTAGCGCGGGAGGGAGGGGGCAATCAACCTCCCGCCGAAATCGCCTTACTCCTCGCCGCCCAGCCGGTGCAGAACGTCGTCCAGCTGATCAAGCGTCTGGTAGTGGATGGTGATCGTCCCGCGCTGACCCTGGGGATTGATCGCGACCTTCAGCCCGATGCGGGCGGAGATCTCTTCCTCCAGGTTGATCAGGTCGACGTCTTTCACCGCGGGCGCCGCCCCGGATCCGCCACCGGCAGACGCACCCTTCTTGGCCTTGGGTTGGTCGCCGCGCATCAGGTCTTCGGTCTGGCGCACGTTCAGGCCACGGCTCACGACCTCGCGGGCGACCGCGGCCGGATCCGGGGCGGTCAGCAGGGCGCGGGCGTGGCCGGCAGTCAGCGCGCCGTCCTGCACCATCGACTTGACCGGGTCCGGCAGGGCCAGCAGGCGCATCATGTTGGCAACATGGCTGCGGCTCTTGCCGACGGCGCGGGCCAGATCCTCCTGCGTGTGCTCGAACTCCTCCATCAGGCGGCGGTAGCCTTCCGCCTCTTCCAGAGGGGTCAGATCCTGGCGCTGGATGTTCTCGATCAGCGCGATTTCCAGCGCCTCGCGGTCGCTGAGGTCGCGGATGATGACCGGCACCTCGTGCAGGCCGGCGATCTGCGCCGCGCGCCAGCGGCGCTCGCCGGCGATCAACTCGTAGGAATTCGCGTCCTCGGAATCGCGGCGGACCAGCAGTGGCTGCAGGATGCCCTTGTCGCGGATCGACTCGACGAGGCCGCTGATCGCCTCCTCGTCGAACTTCCGCCGCGGCTGGTACTTGCCGGGATGGACGAACTCGATCGGCACCTGTTTGGACTGCCGCACCTTGTCGAGCGCCGAATAATCCTCGGTCGCCTCGCCGAACAGGGCGGAAAGGCCGCGGCCCAGGCTGGCGCGGCGGGCGCTACCTTGCTTGGTGTCATCGATCATGCGGTCAGTCTCTTCTCACGGCGCAGCACCTCGCCCGCCAGATGGATGTAGGCCTGGGATCCGGGGCAGCGCATGTCGTAGATCAGCACCGGCTTGCCGTGCGACGGCGCCTCGGAAACCTTGACGTTGCGCGGGATCACGGTGTCGTACACCTTCTCCCCGAAGAAGCCGCGGACGTCCGCCGCCACCATGTCCGACAGGTTGTTGCGCTTGTCGAACATGGTCAGCACGACGCCGTGGATGTCGAGGTTCGGGTTGAAGGCGCGCTTCACCCGCTCGATGGTGCGGACCAGATGGCTAAGCCCCTCCAGCGCGTAGAACTCGCACTGCAGCGGCACCATGACGGCGTGCGACGCCACCAGCGCGTTCAGCGTCAGCAGGCCGAGCGCCGGCGGGCAGTCGATCAGGACGTAATCGTATTCCAGCGCGCTGTTGGCGACCGCCTCGCGCAGGCGGAACTCGCGGCGCTCGGCACCGACCAGCTCGATCTCCGCCCCCGACAGATCGACCGAGGAGGTGATGATCGACAGGTTCGGCACGGAGGAGGGGGTGGCAGCCTCTTCCAGCGACACGTCGTCGAACAGCACGTCATAGATGCCGACGCGGCGGTCCGAGCGGGGAATGCCGAGGCCGGTGGACGCATTGCCCTGCGGGTCGAGGTCGATCACCAGCACCCGCTTGCCGATGACGGCGAGCGCGGTGGCGAGGTTGATCGTCGTCGTGGTCTTGCCCACGCCGCCCTTCTGGTTGGCAATCGCAACCACGCGGGCAAGGGGACGGGTGACGGCAGACATGGCAGCCTCTCGGGAGTCCGGTTGGCGGGAGGAGGGTGGGGGAACAACAGTGTCAGGCACGGTCTTCACGCACGCTCAAGGTGACTCACACGCAGGATGGTTCCGCTGGGATCGGTGCGGCTGTCAAATCGCTCGGAGTCCATTGTCCAGTATTGCGTGGTGGCGGTCAATTCGTCGTCCAGCGCGGCCCCCTTCAGAAACAGGCACTTGCCGCGCGATCCGATGAAGGGATGGGCCCAGGCGAAGAGGTCGGCCAGTGGCGCCAGGGCGCGAGCGGTGACCACATCGGCTGCGATCCCGTTGACCGTCTCGATCCGCTTGGTGTGGACGGTGACCGGCGCTTCGCAGACACGGGCGACCTCGCGCAGGAAGGCGCATTTGCGCACGTCGCTCTCGATCAGATGCACCTGCGGCACCCCGAGGATGGCGAGCACCAAACCGGGAAAGCCGGCGCCGCTGCCGAGATCGACCAGCACCCGCGTGCCCTCCGGCAGCAGCGGATAGAGCTGGGCGGAATCCAGGAAGTGGCGCTTCCAGGCGTCGGGCAGGGTGGAGGGGCCGACCAGATTGATTTTCGGCTGCCACTTGCGCAGCAAGCCCTCATAGGCGATCAGGCGGTCCAGTGTTTCACGTGAAACACCCGTGGCCTCCTGGAACGCGACCGCGCCGAACCCACTCATTCAGCGGCCACTCCGGACGGCGCCGCATCGCGACGCTTCACATGACGAAGAAGGGCGACCAGTGCTGCCGGGGTCATGCCGGGAATGCGGGCTGCCGCTCCCAGGGTTGCCGGGCGCGACTGGCGCAGCTTCTGCCGGATTTCGGCGGACAGGCTGCCGATGCCGTCGACATCCAGATCGTCGGGCAGGGCGAGAGACTCGTCCTTGCGGAAGGCGCGGATGTCGGCCTCCTGCCGGCCGAGATAGCCGGCATATTTGCCGTCGATCTCCAACTGCTCGGCGATCTCCGGCGCGATCTCGCCCAGTTCCGGCCACAGGCGGGTCAGGGCGGCAAGATCGATGTCCGGGTAACGCAGCAGGTCGGCGGCGCTGCGGCGCACGCCGTCCTGGTTTACCGCGACGCCCTGGCGCGCCAGTTCGGCCGGCGTCGCTTGTAGCGCGGCAACCAGGGCGCGGCCGGCGGACAGCGCAGCGCTCTTGGCAGCGAAGACGTCGCGACGCTCGGACCCGACGCAGCCGATGGCGACACCCTTGTCGGTCAGCCGCTGGTCGGCATTGTCGGCACGCAGCAGCAGCCGGTATTCGGCGCGCGAGGTGAACATGCGGTAGGGTTCGTTGGTGCCCCGGCCGATCAGGTCGTCGATCAGCACGCCGATATAGGCGTCGGCGCGGTCGAGCACGAAGCCGTCGCGATTGCCGCTCGCCACCAGTGCGGCGTTGATGCCGGCCATCAGACCCTGGGCCGCTGCCTCTTCATAGCCGGTGGTGCCGTTGATCTGGCCAGCCAGGAACAGGCGCGGCGCCCGGCGGGTCTCCAGCGTCGGCTTCAGTTCGCGCGGATCGACATAGTCGTATTCGATGGCATAGCCGGGGCGGATCATCACCACCTTCTCCAGCCCCGGCATGCTGGCGAGAATGCCGAGCTGCACATCGCGGGGCAGGGAGGTGGAGATGCCGTTCGGGTAAACGGTCGGATCGTCCAGACCTTCCGGTTCGAGGAAGATCTGGTGCTTCTCCTTCTCGGCGAAGCGGACGACCTTGTCCTCGATCGACGGGCAATAGCGCGGGCCGGTGCCGGTGATCTGGCCGGAATACATCGGGGCGCGATGCAGATTGGCGCGGATCAGCTCATGAGCCTCCCGCGTGGTCCAGGTGATCGCGCAGTCGATCTGCGGTGTGTCGATCCGCTCCGTCATATAGGAGAAGGGCGGGGGCGGGGTGTCGCCGGGCTGCTTCTCCAGCGCGTCCCAGTCGATGGTGCGGCCGTCGAGGCGCGGCGGCGTGCCGGTCTTCAGGCGGCCGAGAGGGAAGCCCAGACGGGCCAGCGTGTCGGACAGGCCGATGGACGGCGCCTCGCCGACGCGGCCGGCGGGGGTGCGCTCCTCGCCGATGTGGATCAGGCCGCGCAGGAACGTGCCGGTGGTCAGCACCACGGCACCGGCGCGGATGGACTCGCCGGCCCCGGTCACAACGCCGGTGATGCGCTGGTCAGCATCGACAATCAGGTCCTCGGCACCGCCGGCTTCGATGAACAGGTTCTCCTGCTCAGCCAGCAGCGACTGCATCGCCTGACGATAGAGCTTGCGGTCGGCCTGGGCGCGCGGCCCGCGAACGGCGGGACCCTTGCTGCGGTTCAGGATGCGGAACTGGATGCCGCCGCGGTCGATGGCCTTCGCCATCACCCCGTCCAGCGCATCGATTTCCCGCACCAGATGGCCCTTGGCCAAGCCGCCGATGGCGGGGTTGCAGGACATCTCGCCGATGGTTTCGACCTTGTGGGTCAGCAGGAGCGTACGCGCACCCATGCGCGCTGCCGCCGCAGCCGCCTCACAGCCGGCGTGACCGCCGCCGACAACGATGACATCAAAGCTTCGCATGCGCGGGACCATAGCGGAATGGCGCGGGGGATCCAAGAGGCGGGGCGGGGATAAGTGGGGTGGAGTGGTCGCTGAATGCCCCCACCCTAACCCTCCCCCGCTGGGCGGAGGAGGGAACTCCGCTGTACCTCCGCAAAAGTTCGGCCCCCTCTCCCGCCCAGCGGGGGAGGGGTGGGGAGGGGCAATTGCCTAGTTACCCACCCGCTGTTTCACGTGAAACACGCCCTCATTTCCCGATGCAGAAGTCCCGGAAGATCACGTCCAGCAGGTCCTCCACATCCACCCCCCGGTGATGCGCCCCAGCGCCCGGCTGGCAAGCCGCACATCCTCCGCCGCCAGTTCGGGCAACGGTGCCTCCAGCGCCCGCAGCAGCGACTCCCGGCATTCGGTCAGCGCCGCACGGTGCCGGGCGCGGGTCAGGGAAGGCGCGCTGCCGATGGCGAGCCGATCGGCGCTGAACTCCGTCAGCTTCTCCTCCAGCACCTTCAGCCCGGCGCCGGTGTGGGCGGAGACGGGGATGGGGGACAGATCCGGCCGCAGGTCCGTAGCGGGCGCGAGGTCGGACTTGTTGAACACCACCACCGTATCGCGGTCGATCAGGTCCAGCGTCGCCGGATCGAGGTCGGGCAGGGTGGTGGCGTCGAACACCGCCACCTTCACGTCGGCCCGCGCTGCGCGGTCACGGGCGCGGCGGATGCCTTCCTCCTCCACCTCGTCGGCGGCGGCTTCGCGCAGTCCGGCGGTATCGGCCAGCACGACCGGATAACCGCCGAGGTCCAGATGCACCTCGATGATGTCGCGGGTGGTGCCGGCGCGGGCGGAGACGATGGCGGCGTCCCGGCGGGCGAGGGCGTTCAGCAGGCTCGACTTGCCGGCATTGGGCGCACCGACGATGGCGATGTGCAGCCCCTCGCGCAGACGCTCGCCCCGGCCGCCGTCGTCGAGATGGGCGGCGATCTCCCCGGCCAGACCGGCGATCACCGGACGGACGGCGTCGGCGACACCGCCGGGCAGATCGTCCTCGGCGAAATCGATGTCGGCTTCGATGTGGGCCAGCGCGCGGGTCAGCCGTTCCCGCCAGCCGTCATAGAGCCGGCCGAGCGCCCCTTCCATCTGCCGCAATGCCTGCCGGCGCTGGGCGGTGGTCTCGGCGTCGATCAGGTCGGCGACCGCCTCGGCCTCCGTCAGGTCGAGCTTGCCGTTCTCGAAGGCGCGGCGGGTGAACTCGCCGGGTTCGGCCAGCCGGAGGCCGGGCAGGGTGGCGAGCGCCTCGATCACGCCGGTGACGACGGCGCGGCCGCCATGCAGGTGCAGTTCCACCACATCCTCGCCGGTGAAGCTGGCGGGGGCGGTGAAGCGCAGGACCAGCGCGTCGTCCAGCGCATCGCCGGTGGCAGGATCGCGCAGCTTGGTCAGCACGGCGCGGCGCGGGTCGGGCAGGGACCGGCCGGTCAGCGCGGCGAGGGCTGATCCGGCCGCCGGTCCCGAAATGCGAACCACCGCCACACCGGATCGGCCGGGGGCGGTGGCGAGCGCGTAGATGGTGGTGGACAAATTGGTGGTGGCCATAGGGGGTGGATCAGCCGCGCTGCTCGGGCCGCAGCTCGCGCTGCTCCGTCGTCAGCATCAGGCGCTCGACGCGGCGGCCTTCGACCAGATGGGTCTGCAGGATTTCGTCCACGTCGCCGGTGCTGTGATAGGTGTACCAGACGCCTTCCGGATAGATGACCAGCGTCGGGCCCAGTTCGCAGCGGTCGAGACAGCCTGCGGAATTGATCCGCACCTTGCCGTCGAAGCCGAGTTCACGGGCGCGGGCCTTCATATAGTCGCGCAGCTTCTCCGAGCCGTGGGCAGCGCAGGATCCGCGCTTGTGCCCATCGGGGCGGCGGTTGGTGCAGCAAAAAACATGGGCTTCGAAATACGGCTTCGGATCGGTCACTTTCTTCCTTCCTGCCCCAGGGCCGACGCCATCTGGGACCAAAACATCTTCTGCATCTGCTCCATGCCCTGGATGCCGGCGGGAAGCCAGATCTTCAGCATGGTCTCCGGGTCCATGGCCTGGAGGTTCGCACGCATCCGCTCCTGGATCTCCTGCATCATGGCATCCTGCATCGGCTTCACGTCGGGCAGGCCCAGGAAGTGCCGGGCTTCGTCCGGGGTGCAGTCGATGTCGACGGTGATTTTCATGGGACCCCCTCCAGAGCCGGAGCCGGGCACCGATCTCGGCACCGGTCCAGGCATTGGCCGATTTGATTTTGGGGTTGAGCGCCGCGGCGGCTCATGCCCCACTATACAGATAGGATGCACTGGCGCAACGCCACCCCGGCGCCACCTATTGAGTCTCGACACACCAACAGATCGGACACCGCCATGCCCGCCACTCCGTTGGGCGCGAACCTGCTAGGCCGGGAGACGAGCCCCTATCTGCTCCAGCACAAGGACAACCCGGTGCATTGGATGCCCTGGGGACCAGAGGCTTTCGCCCGCGCCAAGGCGGAGAACAAGCCGGTGCTGCTGTCGGTCGGCTATGCCGCCTGCCACTGGTGCCACGTGATGGCGCATGAGAGCTTCGAGAATCCGGAGATCGCCGGGCTGATGAACGAGTTGTTCGTCAACATCAAGGTGGACCGGGAGGAGCGTCCGGACCTCGACACCATCTACCAGTCGGCGCTTGCGCTGCTGGGGCAGCAGGGCGGCTGGCCGCTGACCATGTTCCTGACCCCGGATGCCGAACCCTTCTGGGGCGGCACCTATTTCCCGCCGGCGCCGCGCTATGGCCGGGCCGGCTTCCCTGACGTGCTGCGCGGCATCGCCGGCACCTATGCCCAGGAGCCGGACAAGGTCGGCAAGAATGTCGACGCGCTGAAATCGGCGCTCACGGGGATGGGGGAGAACCGGTCGGCCGGCGCCGTCGATGCCGGTGTGCTGGACCAGGTGGCGCAGCGGCTGCTGCGGGAGGTCGACCCCATCCATGGCGGTATCGGCACGGCGCCGAAATTCCCGCAGGTGCCGCTGTTCGAGCTGCTGTGGCGGGCGTGGCAGCGCACCGGGCGCGAACCGTTCCGCGAAGCGGTGACCCACACGCTGGCCAACATGGCGCAGGGTGGCATCTACGACCATCTCGGCGGCGGCTTCGCCCGCTATTCGGTGGACGAACGCTGGCTGGTGCCGCATTTCGAGAAGATGCTCTACGACAATGCGGAACTGCTCGACCTGATGACGCTGGTCTGGCAGGAGACGCGCGACCCGCTGCTGGAGACGCGCATCCGCGAGACGGTCGGCTGGCTGTTGCGCGAGATGATCGCCGACGGCGGCGGCTTCGCCGCGACGCTGGACGCCGACAGCGAGGGGGAGGAGGGACTCTTCTATATATGGAGGGAAGAGGAGGTCGACCGGCTGCTGGCCCCGGCATTGGGCACCGATGGACTGGCGACGTTTAAGCGCGTTTACGAGGTGCTGCCCCAGGGCAATTGGGAAGGTGTCACCATCCTGAACCGGCTGGGCGGCCTGACGCTGGCCGACGGCGCGACCGAGGCGACGCTCGCCAAGGGCCGCGAAATCCTGTTGCGGGCGCGGGCCAAGCGGGTGCGGCCGGGCTGGGACGACAAGGTGCTGGCCGACTGGAACGGCCTGATGATCGCGGCGCTGACCCATGCATCCCTGGCTTTGGACGAGCCGGAATGGCTGGACGCCGCCGGCCGAGCCTTCGCCTTCGTTCGCGACCGGATGGACAGCGGCGGGCGGCTCTGCCACAGCTGGCGGCACGGACAGGGTAAGCATGCCGGCATGCTCGACGACTACGCCCAGATGGCGCGCGCCGCCCTGGCGCTGCACGAGGCGACCGGGGATCCGGCGGCGCTCGATCAGGCGAAGGTGTGGGTGGCGACGCTCGACGCCCATTTCTGGGACGGCGCCAACGGCGGTTACTTCTTCACCGCCGACGATGCGGAAGGGCTGATCGTCCGCACCAAGACCGCCTACGACAACGCCACCCCCAGCGGCAACGGCACCATGCTGGCGGTGCTGACCACGCTGTTCCAGCGCACCGGCGAGGATGCCTATCGCGAACGGGCGGAGGCGCTTGCCGCCGCCTTCTCCGGCGAGCTGACCCGCAACTTCTTCCCCCTGACCACCTTCCTGAACTCCGTGGAACTGATGACGGCGCCGCTGCAGATCGTCATCGTCGGACCGCCCAAGGCGGCGGAGACGGAGGCGTTGCGACGGACGGTGCTCGACCGGTCGCTGCCCAACCGTATCCTGACCGTGCTCGCTCCGGGGGCGGATCTGCCCGCCGGTCATCCGGCACAGGGGAAGGGGATGCGCGACGGGATGGCCACCGCCTATGTCTGCCGCGGCATGACCTGTTCGGCGCCGGTGACCGCGCCGGCGGATCTGGCCGCCCTTCTGGCAACGGGAAACTGACTTCCGGGGAGGAAAGCTATGGCGCGTCTATCCATCGACAGCCCGCTGGGGTCCCTGATGCTGACCGGGGACGGATCCGCCTTGACCTCGGTCGGCTGGGGCCGCTTCGACCATGACGAGCCGGATGCGGTGCTGGTCGAGACGGCGCGTCAGCTGGAGGCCTATTTCGCCGGCCGGCTCCAGCGCTTCGACCTGCCGCTGAAGCCGGCGGGCACCGCCTTCCGGCGGAGTGTGTGGGACGCGATGCTGGCGATCCCCTATGGCGGCACCGCGACCTATGGCGGGATGGCGAAGATGCTGGGCAGCGGGCCGCGCGCGGTCGGCGGGGCCTGCGGCGCCAACCCGATCCCGATCGTCATCCCCTGCCACCGGATACTGGCCAGCGGCGGGGCGCCCGGCGGCTATTCCGGCCATGGCGGGCTGGACACCAAGGCGTGGCTGCTGGCTCTCGAACGCCGGCATGCCGGGCCGGAGGAGTCCGGCAGAGGGCTGGGCAACGGTGCGGCGGCGGAGCAGTTCGCACTGCTCTGAAACGCACGAAAACTCCAAACAAGAAGGGAGACCACACCACCATGGTTCACGCGATCCGCATCCATGAGCACGGCGGGCCAGAGGTTCTGCGCTGGGACGAGATCGAGGTGGGAGAACCCGGCCCCGGCCAGGTGCGCATCCGCCAGACCGCGGTCGGGCTGAACTACATAGACACCTATCACCGCTCCGGCGCCTACAAGCTGCCGGATCTGCCGGCGGTGATCGGCATGGCGGGCACCGGCGTGGTCGAGGCGCTGGGGCCGGACGTCACCACGCTGAAGCTCGGCGACCGCGTCGGCTACGCCATGTCCATCGGCGCCTATGCCGAGAGCCGGCTGATCGCCGCCGACCGGCTGGTGCCGCTGCCGAGCTGGCTCGACGAACAGGCGACGGCGGCCACGCTGCTGCAGGGGCTGACCGCGCAGTATCTGCTGCGCAGCACCTATGTGGTGCAGCCTGGCGACACCATCCTGGTGCAGGCCGCGGCCGGCGGGGTCGGGCTGCTGCTGTGTTCCTGGGCGCGGCATCTCGGCGCCACGGTGATCGGCACGGTCGGGTCGGCGGAGAAGGCCGAACTGGCCAAGGCCCATGGCTGTCACCACACCATCGACTACACCCGCGAGAATTTCGTCACCCGAGTGAAGGACCTGACGGACGGGCAGGGCGTGCCGGTGGTCTATGACGGCGTCGGCAAGACGACCTTCCTGGATGGGCTGGACTGCCTGCGGCCGCGCGGGCTGATGGTGCTGTTCGGTGCCGCGTCCGGCGCACCGGCGCCGCTGGATCTGGGGCTGCTGGCGGCGAAAGGATCGCTCTACGTGACCCGGCCGACGCTTGCGACCTACACCGCCAAGCGGGAAGATTTGATGGCGTCCGCCGCGGATCTGTTCGACGCGGTAAAGAATGGCGGCGTGACCTTCACGGTCAACCAGCGCTTCGCGCTGAAGGACGCCGCGGAGGCGCACCGGGCGCTCGAGGCGCGGGCAACGACGGGGTCGACGGTGCTGGTGCCGTAAGGTTTCGGCCGGCGATTGCCCCCACCCCAACCCTCCCCCGCTGGGTGGGGGAGGGAGCAAGCGCTCATACGGGAGAGTGGCGACAGTCCCTCCCCCGCCCAGCGGGGAGGCTAGGTGGGGGTCTAACGTTCCCCTAATTCCACCCCCTCACTCCACCGCCCAGAGCGGGTTCTTCATCTTCTTCAGCATCTCCGCATGGGCCGCGGCCTCCTCCTCGCTGACGGCGAAGACGCGGGCTTCGCGGAAGGGACGGTCGATGCGGACCGGGCCGGCGGATCCGCTCTTCGACACCGGACCGCCGGCGAAGGACAGGCCAGTCTGCCGGCCGCCCAACAGCTCCAGATAGACCTCAGCCAGCAGTTGGGCGTCGAGCAGCGCGCCGTGCAGCGTGCGGTTGGAGTTGTCGACGCCGAAGCGTTTGCACAGCGCATCCAGGGTGGCGGGCGAGCCGGGGAACTTCTGCCGGGCCATCAGCAGCGTGTCGATGGCACGGTCCTTCGGCATCACCGGATAGCCGGCGATCTTCAGCTCCCAGTTCAGGAAGTGCATGTCGAAGGCGGCGTTGTGGATCACCAGCGGGGAGTCACCGATGAAGGCGACGAAGTCGGCGGCGACATCGTTGAACAGCGGCTTGTCGGCCAGGAACTCCGTGCTCAGCCCGTGGACGGCGAAAGCCTCCGGCGGCATGTCGCGTTCGGGGTTGAGGTAGACGTGGAAGCGTTCACCGGTGGCGAGGTGATTGACCAGCTCGATGCAGCCGATCTCGACCAGCCGGTGACCCTCCTCCGGCTTGAAGCCCGTGGTTTCCGTGTCGAGAACGATTTCACGCATGATGGATCTGCCCTGGTTGATAGCCGCGTGGCGGCCAGTGCCTGCCCGGCCGCCGCAGCATGTTCCGCACAATGCCCTGAAGTACCCGCCGCGTCACCAGCCGACCGGCCCCGGTCGGCACGACATAGTCGGCGCGCCGCCGCTTCTCAGCGTCCGACATCTGGCGGGCAAGGATACCGGCGAACTTCTCCGCCGTCATGCCCGGCCGGGCGAGCACGCGGGCGCGCTGAACCGCGAAAGGCGCGGAGACGACGATGGTCGCATCGACGCGCCGTTCGCCATGGGTCTCGAACAGCAGCGGGATATCCAGCACCGCGATCTTCGCACCACGGCGGGCGGCACGGGCAAGGAAGTCGCGCTGCGCGGCCTGGACCATCGGGTGCAGGATGGCCTCCAGCCGCTTCAGCGCTTCCGGGTCGCGGAACACCGCGGCGCCCAGCGCCGGCCGGCTGACCTCTCCGTCGATCACCACGCCGGGGAAGACGGCGTCGATGGCCGGCACCGCCCGGCCGCCGCGGCCGAGCAGCCCATGCACCACCGCGTCGGAATCACAGACCGGGGCGCCCATCGCCTGCAGCATGCGGGCGGCGGTGCTCTTGCCCATGCCGATGGAGCCGGTCAGGCCCAGCACGATCATGGCGCCGCCTCAGCCTTCCAGAACGAAGCGGGAGAGTTCCGGCGTCACCTGCGGCTCGACGCCGAACCAGGCCTTGAAGCCGGGACGCGCCTGATGCAGCAGCATGCCGATGCCGCCGGCCACCGGATTGCCGCGAGTCCTGGCCTCGGCCAGCAGCGGGGTTTCCAGCGGCACATAGACGATGTCGTTGACGACCGCCGAGACGGGCAGGGCGCGCAAAGGCAGGTCCAGCGCCGGCTGGCCCGCCATGCCCTGGGTTGTCGTGTTCACCAGCAGCCCGGCACCGTCGAGCGCCGTTTCACGTGAAACCCAATCCAGCACCGTCACGCCGCCGTTCAGCCCGACCGCGGCAAGATCCGCCGCCAGCTCCTCGGCGCGGGAACGGGTGCGGTTGACCAGACGGACCTCCGGCGCACCGGCGTCGAGCAGGGCGACCACCACCGCACGGGCGGCACCGCCGGCGCCGATCACCACGGCCGGGCCGCTCTCCGCCGTCCAAGCCGGCTGCTCGGCGCGCAGATTCTCGATGAAGCCGAAGCCGTCGGTGTTGCCGCCCTCCAGCGCGCCGTCGTCGCCCACCACGATGGTGTTGACCGCACCCATGCGCCGGGCGGTCTCGTCTAGCCGGTCGACGGTGCGATAGGCGATCTCCTTCAGCGGCACGGTGACGTTGCAGCCGCGAAAGCCCAGGGCGGGCAGGGCGCGGATGGCCTGCTCGGCACGATCCGGCGCCACCGCCAACGGAACATAGGCGCCGTCGATCCCATACTGCCGTAGCCAGAATCCATGCAGGCGGGGGGACCGCGAATGGCCGATCGGCCAGCCCATCACGCCGGCGACCTTCGCCTTGCCGCTGATTGCATGCACAGCCGTCATTCCCTGCCCACCCCATGCACGCGCAGAAACCCGAGCAGCGGCAGAAGCGGCAGCCCGAGGATGGTGAAGAAGTCCCCCTCGACCCGCTGGAACAGCTGCGCCCCCAGCCCTTCCAGCTGGTAGGCGCCGACGGAGTGCAGGACATCGTCGCCGACGCGGTCCAGATAGTCGTCCAGGAAATCTTCGGTGAAGTTGCGCATGGTCAGGCGGGCGCTGTCGACCTTGTGCCACATCCGCTCGCCATCGCGCACCACCACGGCGCAGCTGACCAGCCGGTGGGTCTTGCCGCGCAGGTCGAGGAGCTGGGCGCGCGCCGCGGCACGGTCGGCCGGCTTGTCGAACCAGCGCCCCTCGCATTCCAGCATCTGGTCGGCGCCGACCACCAGCGCACCGGGATGGCGGCGGGTGATGCGCTGGGCCTTCAGCTCGGCCAAGGCTTCGGCCACCGCGTCGGCCGGCACGCCCTCGGCACGGCCGGCGGCCTTCACCTCGTCCTCGTCGACCAACGGCTTGTCGAGGATGGCGCTGACGCCCGCCTGCTCCAGCATCGCCGCCCGCGTGCGCGAGCCGGACGCCAGCACCAGCAGGGGCGCGCTCACGTCTTCTTTCCTTCCGGGCTGAAATTGCCGCTCTGGCGACGGGCCAGCAGCATCATGATCTCGGCCGCCGTCTCCTCGATGGAGCGGCGGGAGACGTCGATCACCGGCCAGCCGCGCCGGCTGAACAGGCGCCGCGCCTCCTGAACCTCGGAGCGCACCAACTCGGGATCGGCATAGCTGGAGCCTTCGCCCTGGTTGAGCAGCTTCAGTCGGTTGCGGCGGATCTGCACCAGCCGGTCGGGGTCCTTGGTCAGCCCGACGATCAGCGGCCGGGTCAGCAGATCGACCTCCGCCGGCAGCGGGCTGCCGGGCACCAGCGGGATGTTCGCCGCCTTGATGCCGCGGTTGGCCAGATAGATGCAGGTCGGCGTCTTGGAACTGCGCGACACGCCGATCAGCACCACGTCGGCCTCGTGCAGGTCCCAGTTCGATTGGCCGTCGTCATGGGACAGGGCGAAGTCGACCGCGTCGATGCGGCTGAAATACTCGGCGTCCAGAACATGCTGGCGGCCGGGCTGGCGCTGCGATTCCACGCCCAGGAAGGCGGCGAGCGCGTTGATCAGCGGATCGAGCACGGGGATGCAGGGCACCTGCATCTCGCGGCAGAAATCCTGCAGGCGGCGGCGCAGCGTCTCATCGACCAGCGTGAACATCACCAGCCCGTGATTGTCCCGGATCCCCTCCAGGACGAGGTCGAGCTGACGGTCGGTCCGCACCAGATTCCAGAAATGCTCGATCGGCCGGACGTCGTCGAATTGGATGACGCAGGCGCGCGCCACGCTGTTGATGGTCTCGCCCGTCGCATCGGACACGAGATGTAGGTGGAACTCTTTCATCCGTCCCCAACATTCTGTGGAGAACCCGGCCCAGATCTGTGGACAACCGGATCCGCCTGCGTTTCGTCCCGACCGGGGGACTCCTCCTCCCCGATACGGCCAAGGGGAGGACAACTCCGCCGACCGCTTCGGAAGCTGGGAAGATCCGGCCCCGCCCGCGCTGTTATCCACGGGACTCCCGTTCGTCCAGCTATAGCATTTCCGCCGTTTCCCGGGGTAGTGCTCCGAATCGTCCACAGATCCGCGCACATGTCCGCACAAGCCCCCGGATCTGTGGATAGATTCGCGCTGCCCGGGGATCACCGTTATCCACAGCCATCCACCTCATCCTCTTCCTTTCTCCCTTTAAAAAATATAGTGAAGAAGAGGGGATAAACCCGTCCGAGATTCCGGGTCCGATTCCGTGTTGGAATCACGGAATCGAGATTCGCATTCAGGGGAACGCACCGCCTTGTCCGATTCCAGCTCCGCCGTCCAGAATCCGAAGTCCCCGCTGAAGCCGATGCTCGCCGCCCTGGCGGGAGAGGTGCGGTCGCGTCCGCCCTTCTGGCTGATGCGTCAGGCCGGGCGCTATCTGCCGGAGTACCGGGAACTGCGGGCCAAGGCGGGCAGCTTCCTCGACCTCTGCTACAACCCAGACTTCGCGGTGGAGGTCACCCTGCAGCCGCTGCGCCGCTACGGCATGGACGCGGCGATTCTGTTCTCCGACATCCTGGTGGTGCCGCACGCCCTGGGCCAGCCGCTGGCCTATCTGGAAGGGGAGGGGCCGAAGCTGGATCCGGTCCGCAACGTCGAGGACCTGAAGCGCCTGTCGCGCGACCGCTTCCACGAGACACTGGCGCCGGTCTACGAGACGGTGCGCCGGCTCTCCACCGCGATCCCCGAGGGCACGACGCTGATCGGCTTTGCGGGGGCTCCCTGGACCATCGCCTGCTACATGGTCGAAGGGGCGGGGTCGAAGGAGTATGCGCATGTCAAGCGCTGGGCCTACGGCGACCCGGCGGGATTCGGCCGGCTGATCGACCTGATCGTGGAGGTCACCGCCGACTATCTCTGCCGCCAGATCGAGGCGGGGGCGGAGACGGTGCAGCTGTTCGACAGCTGGGCCGGCGTCCTGCCGGTCGGCGAGTTCCGCCGCTGGGTGATCGAGCCGACGCGGCGGATTGTCGCACTGGTGAAGGCCAGGCACCCGAACACGCCGATCATCGGCTTCCCGCGCGGGGCCGGCCATGCCTATGTGGATTACGTCGCCGACGCCGGCGTCGATGCCGTCGGGCTCGACACCACCGTCTCGCCGGTTTGGGCGGCGCGCAACCTGCAGACCCGGCTGCCGGTGCAGGGGAACCTCGATCCGATCATGCTGGCCACCGGTGGCAAGGCGCTGGAAACGGCGACCCGCGGCATCCTGGAGGCGTTGGCCGACCGGCCCTTCGTGTTCAACCTGGGCCATGGCGTGATCCAGTCCACCCCGCCCGACCATGTGGCGGCGCTGACCCGCATCCTGCGCGACTGGCCGGAGCGCGGCTGACCGCTATCCGGGCAAGGGGCTAAAGGACTGAAAAAGCGACGGCAGGGGTCTGGACACAAGCAAGGCGACGCTCCAGTTTAGCGGGCACCATGAGCCAGCAACCTTCCCAGACCTCCGCCGTCCGATCCGCCCCCGCCGGCCGGCCTCGCCGCGTGGCCGTCGTGCTGTTCAACCTCGGCGGTCCCGACGCGCCGGAGGCCGTGCGGCCCTTCCTGTTCAACCTGTTCGCGGATCCGGCGATCATCCGGCTGCCGAACCCGTTCCGCTTCCTGATCGCCAGCCTGATCAGCGGGCGGCGGGCGAAGCCGGCGACGGAAATCTATGCGCAGCTCGGCGGCAAGTCGCCGCTGCTGGAGAACACGCAGGCCCAGGCCGCGGCGCTGGAGGCGGCGCTCGGAGCAGATCCGGGAGCAGATCCGGCGGCCGATGGGGCGGAGACCAAGGTCTTCATCGCCATGCGATACTGGCACCCGATGAGCGCCGAGACGGCCGCGCGGGTGAAGGAATACGACCCAGATCTGGTCGTCCTGCTGCCGCTCTACCCGCAATTCTCGACCACCACCACGGCATCCAGCAACAAGGCTTGGGCCGAGGCGGCGAAGACCGTCGGGCTGACGGCGCCGACCAGGCTGCTGTGCTGCTACCCGACCCAGGCCGGCTTCATCGACGCGTCGGCGGACCTGATCCGCCCGCTGTACGAGGCCGCCAAGGCCCATGGCACGCCGCGCGTGCTGTTCTCCGCCCACGGGCTGCCGAAGAAGGTGGTGACCGGCGGCGACCCCTATCAGTGGCAGTGCGAGCGTACGGCCGAATCCATCGCCGCGGCGCTGGGCATCGAGCATCTGGACTGGGTGAACTGCTACCAGAGCCGCGTCGGCCCGATGGAATGGATCGGCCCCAGCACCGACGCCGAGATCCGCCGCGCCGGGCAGGACGGCGTGCCGATCCTGGTGGTGCCGATGGCCTTCGTGTCGGAGCATTCCGAGACGCTGGTGGAGATCGAGATCGAATACCGCCATCTCGCCAAGGAGGCGGGGGTGCCGCACTTCACCCGCGTGCCGACGGTGGGGGTGCATCCCGGCTTCATCGACGGGCTGGCCCGGCTGGTGCGGCAGACGGTCGCAGGCAAGGCGGCGATCTGCTCGCAGAAGGGCGACCGGATCTGCCCGTCCAACTTCCCCGGCTGCCCGCAGGCGCGGCGCTGAACCGCAACCAGAGAGGGGACACGCCCGGTGCTGTACGAATGGATCAAGGCGCTGCACGTCATCAGCATCATCGCCTGGATGGCGGGGCTGCTCTACCTGCCGCGCCTGTTCGTCTACCATTGCGAGGTGCCGGCCGGATCCGACACGTCGGAACGCTTCAAGGTGATGGAACGCCGCCTGCTGCGCGCCATCATGAACCCGGCGATGATCGCGGCGTATGTGTTCGGCATCGCCATGATCGTGCTGACGCCGGAATGGATGAAGCAGGGCTGGCTGCATGCCAAGCTGCTGTTCGTCCTGCTGCTGACCGCCAGCCACATGATGATGGCCAAGTGGCGGCGGGAGTTCGCCGAGGACCGCAACACGCGGCCGCAGCGCTTCTACCGTATCGCCAACGAGGTGCCGACGCTGCTGATGATCGGCATCGTCATCTTCGTGATCGTGAAGCCCTTCTGACCGGCGGCAGGTGATCGCCCTGTCTTCCATCTCCCGGAAAAAGCGGAATCCGCCACCGGCGCGGGTTTCGCTTTCGTTTGACTTGCGCCCGCCGATCCGATAACCATGTCAGGACCACGGGGTTTTCGCCCCGCGGCCTCCCACGCCCACATCTGCCGATCCGACGCTCTGTTCTTGAGCCGGGCCTGGTGGCTGGCGACCCGCTCCCGTGCGACCATTTTCCGGACGCCCTGGCGTGCGATCGTCCAAGCGCCACCCGCTGCCCACCCGACGCGACCGCGTTGCGGCACCCGCCGCCCCCAACCGCCGTCGGCCGGGATTCCAGGCACTTCCCATACCCCCAAGGCCACTCCCCCGCATGACGATTTCACAGGCAATCCGATGCATCTCCAAGAGCTGAAGTGCAAAAGCCCCGCCGAACTGCTGGCGTTCGCGGAGGAGCTGCAGATCGAGAACGCGAGCACGCTGCGCAAGCAGGACATGATGTTCGCGATCCTGAAGCAGCTGGCCGAAAACGACATTCCGATCTTCGGCGACGGCGTTTTGGAGGTGCTGCAGGACGGGTTCGGTTTCCTGCGCTCGCCGGAAGCCAACTATCTGCCGGGTCCCGACGACATCTACGTCAGTCCCAGCCAGGTGCGCCGCTTCGGCCTGCGCACCGGCGACACGGTGGAAGGGCAGATCCGCTCGCCCAAGGACGGTGAGCGCTATTTCGCCCTGCTGAAGGTCAACACCATCAATTTCGACGCGCCCGACAAGGTCCGTCACCGCATCAACTTCGACAACCTGACGCCGCTCTATCCGGAGGAACGCATCCGGATGGAGGTCGAAGACCCCACCAAGAAGAACCTCACCGGCCGCATCGTCGACCTGGTGGCGCCGCTCGGCAAGGGGCAGCGCGGGCTGATCGTGGCGCCGCCGCGCACCGGCAAGACGGTGATGCTGCAGAACATCGCCCATTCGGTCGCCACCAACCACCCCGAAGCCTACCTGATCGTCCTCTTGATCGACGAACGTCCGGAAGAAGTGACGGACATGGCCCGCTCGGTCCGCGGCGAGGTCATCAGCTCCACCTTCGACGAGCCGGCCACCCGCCACGTCCAGGTCGCCGAAATGGTGATCGAGAAGGCCAAGCGGCTGGTCGAGCACAAGCGCGACGTGGTGATCCTGCTGGACAGCATCACCCGTCTGGCCCGCGCCTACAACACCGTGGTGCCGTCGTCCGGCAAGGTGCTGACCGGCGGTGTCGACGCCAACGCCCTGCAGCGGCCCAAGCGCTTCTTCGGCGCCGCCCGCAACGTGGAGGAGGGCGGGTCGCTGACCATCATCGCCACCGCGCTGATCGACACCGGCAGCCGCATGGACGAGGTGATCTTCGAAGAGTTCAAGGGCACCGGCAACTCGGAGATCGTGCTGGACCGCAAGCTCTCCGACAAGCGCACCTTCCCGGCCATCGACATCTCCAAGTCCGGCACCCGCAAGGAGGAGCTGCTGGTCGACAAGGGCACCATGTCGAAGATGTGGATCCTGCGCCGCATCCTGATGCCGATGGGCGTGACCGACGCGGTGGACTTCCTGGTCGACAAGCTGAAGCACACCAAGTCGAACAACGAGTTCTTCGAAAGCATGAACCAGTAAGGACCGGGTCCTGGTCCTGACAGACCTCATGACGCTGGAAAGGATCCCTTCTCCCCCCGGGGGGAGGGGGAACCGCCGGTTGGTTCGAAGAAGAGCATGAAAAAGGGCGGGAGCCTTTCGGCCACCCGCCCTTTTCTTTTCGGCTCCGTCCGATCCGGCTTCGGATCAGAACGGGGGCTGCTGCGGCTGCTCGGCCTGCTGGGCCGCCTGGCGGTGATACAGCTCGGCGAAGTCGATCGGGTTGATCATCAGCGGCGGGAAGCCGCCTTCGCGGGTCGCGCTGGACACGATGGCGCGGGCGAACGGGAAGATCATCCGGGCGCCTTCGATCATCAGGACCGGGCGGTGATGCTCTTCCGGCAGGCCGGGGAACTGGAACAGGGCGCCATAGGACAGCTCGACCAGGAAGGCCACGGCCTCGCCCTGGCGGGCTTCGCAACGCAGGTTCAGCGTCAGCTCGTAGATGTCCTCGCCGACCTTCTGACCCTGGACGTCGACGCCGATGTTCACCTGCGGCTGCGGCTGGTTGGGCAGCAGGCTCTGCGGGGCGTTGGGGTTCTCGAACGAGAGGTCCTTCACATACTGCGCGAGGACATGCATCGGCAGCGAGGACGCCTGCTGCTGCTCGGCGCCGTTGCTCATCTGATCGGACATAACGGACTCCTAATCGCCGGCCCTCCTCCCGGCCCAGGTCCCGGCTTGGGGCAGGGCAGGGGCGGCGGGCCGACCCGGATGTGAGGTGACAGGGTTTGGTTCGCGACGGTTGTGCCTTCGCCCAAAGGGCTGGCTATCACGGATCGGCCGTCCTGCCAACGGAAACCACCGGCGGGAGGGCGGCTCAGCGCCGCTCATCCGGGCGGTGCTTCCCCCATTGTGAATCGGTCAGCCGCGGCGCGTCGCCGTCCGCCTTCCCATCGCCATTCCCGTCGCCGGGCGTGACGTCGCGGTAGTCGGCGTCGATGACGCCGGGTGCGGGGCGGAAGGGATCGTCGGCCCGGCGGGAATCATGGCGCGGACCGTCGGCCCCGAAACCCGCCTCGCCGAATCCGCCCGCCCCGAAACCGGGCCGTCCGCCGGTCCCGCCCATGCCGCTCCCGCCCATGGTGAAGACCGGCATGCCGGCGCCGATGCGGCCGAGCAGCCAGCGGCCGATGCCCCGGCGCAGCGGGCCGACCAGCAGGACCAGCCCCAGGATATCGGTCAGGAAGCCGGGGATGATCAGCAGGATGCCGGCGAGCACGGCGCAGAAGCCGTCCAGCACCGTGCCGATGGGCGCCTCGCCGCGGGCCGCGGCGGCCTGCGCGCGGGTCAGCGACGCCAGGCCCCGGTGGCGGACCAGCAGCACGCCCACCACCGCCGACAGGGCCAGCAGCCCGATGGTCGGCCCGGCGCCGATCCAGTCGCCGACCTGGATGAATCCGACGATCTCCAGGATCGGCAGAAGAAGGATCAACAACAGGGGATTCATGGTGTCCTTGCTCTTCGGGCTCGCTGCCCCTATCTAGGTTTGGATAGGTCGTCCGGTCGAAATGCCGGCCTCCCGATCCGGATGGCGGTTTCTGACGGGCAAGCAACACGTAATGCCGCCTGTCCGCAAGGTCCAGAGGCGGGACCGATGGCGATGCCGCCGCCGGTCGGACCGTTCAGCAGGTCAAATCGCTCAAGTCGTTGGAAGGAACAGATGATGGGAGATGGGTTCGTGTTCATCGAGATCGTGATCTTCGCGATGATCGCGGCCTTCCTCGTCTATCGGCTGCGCAGCGTCCTGGGCCGCCGGACGGGGAGGAGCGTCAGCGCCCCAACCCCTTCACCCCGGCCGCCGGTGCGGCGAAGCCCGACAATGTCGTGCCCCTGCCGGAGCGCAACCGGCCGCGTCCTGATGTCGCAGTCTCTCCGGACGAGCCGCTGTCGCTGGCGGCCTCCATCGACCAGATCCGGGCCGCCGACCCGACCTTCGACGAGAAGCATTTCCTGGAAGGCGCCAAGGCGGCCTTCTCGATGATCGTCGATGCCTTCGCCCGCGGCGACACCGCCACGCTGCGCCCGCTGCTGGCCGACGAGGTGTACGAGAGCTTCGCCCGCGTCATCCGCGACCGTCAGGCCGCCGGCGAGCAGCACGAAGCGCGCATCGAGTTCGTGCGCGAGGCCGAGGTGGTGGAAGCCCGGCTGGATGCCGGCCGCACCGCGTTCGTCACCGTCCGTCTGGTCACCGATCAGGTCAATGTGGTGCGCGACCGCAACGGCACCATCGTCGACGGCGATCCCAAGGAGCTGGTGGAGAACGTCGACGTCTGGACCTTCGCCCGCAACATCCGCTCGCGCGACCCGAACTGGTCGCTGGTCGAGGTGCGTCCGGTCCAGTAATGATCCTCCGTCATCGTACCGCATTCAGCGCCATCGCCCTCTTCGGGGCGGTGGCGTTGCTGTTTTCGGCCTGTACGCCGAAGGACGAAACGAAGCGGGAGGAGGCCAAGCCGCCGCCCGACGCGCTGACCCTGGCGCCGCTGACCTTCGCCGATCTGCCGGGCTGGCGGACCGATCCGGTCGCCCAGGCGATCCCGGCGCTCGCCCGCTCCTGTGCCCGTTTCAGGACGCAGCCGGCGGATCGGCCGGTCGGGCCGAACGGGGTGGCCGGCACCGTCGGCGACTGGCAGGGCCCCTGCGCCCGGCTGGCGGATCTGCCGCCCGGCGACGATGCCGCCCGCGCCTTCTTCGAGGCCAACTTCACCCCCTATGCCGCCGGCAACAACGGCGCGCGCGAAGGGCTGTTCACCGGCTATTACGAACCCGAGCTGGAGGGCAGCCGCCGGCCAGATCCGGCCTATCCCGTGCCGCTCTATCGCCAGCCTCCGGACTTGGTGATGGTGGACCTCGGCGATTTCTCTGACCGCTGGAAGGGGGAACGCACCGCCGGCCGGGTGGTGAACGGCCGTTTGAAGCCCTATGAGGACCGCGCTGCCATCGTCGCCGGTTCGCTCAAGGGCAAGGGGCTGGAACTGGTCTGGGTGAAGGACCCGATCGGTGCCTTCTTCCTGCAAATCCAGGGGTCGGGCCGGATCCGGCTGGCCGAAGGCGGCGAGATGCGCGTCGGCTATGCCGCCCAGAACGGCCACAAATACGTCGCCATCGGCAAGGCGCTGATCGACCGTGGCGCACTGAAGCGGGAGGAGGTCTCGCTCCAGACCATCCGTACCTGGCTGCTCGCCAATCCCGATCAGGCGGCGGCGGTGATGAACGTCAACCCGTCCTATGTCTTCTTCCAGCCGCTGACCGGCGACGGCCCGAACGGCGCCCAGGGCGTGGCGCTGACGCCGGGGCGCAGTCTGGCGGTGGACTCCAAGTTCATGCCCTACGGCGCACCGGTCTGGCTCGATGCCGAGGACCCGCTGGACGGCCAACAGCGGCTGCAGCGGCTGCTGATCGCCCAAGACACCGGCGGCGCCATCCGCGGGCCGGTGCGCGGCGACGTCTTCTGGGGCCATGGGGCGGAGGCGGAGCAGAAGGCCGGTGTGATGAAGAGCCGCGGCACTTACGCGCTGCTGCTGCCGAAGAGCGTGACGGTGGCGGCAGGCGGGTAGGGGAATGTTTCACGTGAAGCGGGGGCAAGTGAGGCAGCAAGTAAGGCAGCTAGACCCCCACCTAACCTCCCCGCTGGGCGGGGAGGGACTGCCGCCGCTCTTTCGCTACAACACTTGATCTCCTCCCCGCCCAGCGGGGAGGTTAGGTGGGGGCTAACGCCGAAAAGCCTCCCACACCCTCACAGAATGAACTTCGACAAATCCGCGTTCTTCGCCAGCCCGCCGACGCGCTCGCGCACCAGGGTGGCGTCGATGGTGACGGTCTCTCCCGCGCGGTCGCTGGCGACGAAGCTGATTTCCTCCAGCAGGCGTTCCAGCACCGTGTGCAGGCGACGCGCGCCGATGTTCTCGACGGAGCTGTTGATCTCCGCCGCCAGACGCGCCAGCTCGTCGATGCTGTCGTCGGTGAAGACCAGATCGACCTCCTCCGTCTTCATCAGCGCCTTGTACTGGCGGATCAGGCTGGCTTCCGGCTCCGTCAGGATGCGCTTGAAGTCGTCCTGGCTCAGCGCCTTCAACTCGACGCGGATCGGCAGGCGGCCCTGCAGTTCGGGCAGCAGGTCCGACGGCTTGGCGATGTGGAAGGCGCCAGACGCGATGAACAGGATGTGGTCGGTCTTCACCGGACCATGCTTGGTCGACACCGTGGTGCCCTCGATCAGCGGCAGCAGGTCGCGCTGAACGCCCTCGCGGCTGACATCGGCGCCGCGGGCGTCGGAGCGGGCGGAGATCTTGTCGATCTCGTCCAGGAAGACGATGCCGTTCTGCTCGACCGCGCGGATCGCCTCCGCCACCACCTTCTCCTGGTCCAGCAGCTTGTCGGATTCCTCGGCCATCAGCACGCCGTGGCTCTCGGCCACCGACATGCGGCGGGTCTTGGTGCGGCCGCCCATCATCTTGCCGAACATGTCGTTCAGGTTCAGCATGCCCATCTGGGCGCCCGGCATGCCGGGGATGTCGAAGGTCGGCATGGAGCCCGCCCCGGTGTCGGCCACCTGGATTTCGATCTCCTTGTCGTTCAGCGTGCCCTCGCGCAGCATCTTGCGGAACTTGGCGCGCGTCTCGGCACTGGCGCTGTCGCCGCACAGGGCGTCCAGCACGCGTTCCTCGGCCCGAAGCTCGGCCTTGGCGGCGACCTCCTTGCGCAGACGCTCGCGGGTCAGGCCGATGGCGGCCTCCACCAGATCGCGGACGATCTGCTCGACGTCGCGGCCGACATAGCCGACCTCGGTGAACTTGGTCGCCTCCACCTTCAGGAAGGGGGCCTGGGCCAGTTTGGCGAGGCGGCGGGCGATCTCGGTCTTGCCGACGCCGGTCGGGCCGATCATCAGGATGTTCTTCGGCAGCACCTCTTCCCGCAGACCCTCCGGCAGCTGCTGCCGGCGCCAGCGGTTGCGCAGCGCGATCGCGACCGCGCGCTTGGCGTCGTTCTGGCCGACGATGTAGCGGTCGAGTTCGGAGACGATCTCGCGCGGGCTGAAGGCGGCGGTGTCGGCGGACACGGAAGCGGTCTGAATCGTCATGGCGCTCACAGCTTTTCCAGGGTGACGTTTTCGTTGGTGTAGACGCAGATGCCGGCGGCGATCTTCATCGCCTTGCGCGCCACCGCCTCCGCATCCATCCCGTCGATGTCGATCAGCGCGCGCGCCGCCGACAGGGCATAGGACCCGCCGGAACCGATGCCGATCAGCCCGTCCTCCGGCTCCAGCACGTCGCCGTTGCCGGTCAGGACGAGGCTGACGTTCCTGTCGGCCACCGCCATCATCGCTTCCAGCCGGCGCAAATAGCGGTCGGTGCGCCAGTCCTTGGCCATCTCCACGCAGGCGCGGGTCAGCTGGCCGGGATACTGTTCCAGCTTGCCTTCCAGCCGTTCGAACAGGGTCAGCGCGTCGGCGGTGGCGCCGGCGAAGCCCGCCATCACCGTGCCGCCGGCCAGCCAGCGGACCTTGCGCGCGTTGGCCTTCATCACCGTCTGGCCGACCGAGACCTGCCCGTCGCCGGCGATCACCACCTGACCGTTCTTGCGCACCGACAGGATGGTGGTGCCGTGCCATTGGATGGGATCATGGGGATTGGACGCTGGGTGGGTCATGCGGAAACCATGCTGGAAATAGGGGAGCCGCCCGCCGCCCCGGAAAGGCGCGCCGTTGCGGGGCGCGAGGCCCCTTGATCCGCAGCGGCAGGGCATCCGGTCTATGTGGGAGGGGCGCGGTCCCCGTCAAGAACATCGCCGCCAAGCTCCCCATCCTCCGCCCGGGGATCGGCCGGATCGTCGGACGGAATGCCGCGGCCTTGCCGGCTCCGTTCCGTCGCCTGAGCCCGGTTGCGCCCGGCCTGATGCCGTTTGACCACCGTCGCGGACAGGTCCGGTGCGGCCGGATCCGCCCCCAGCCGGTCGAGCAGCGGCCCGACTGCCAGGAAGTCGACCAGCCCGGCCGGCGTTGCGACGGAGCGGCCGGCGGACGGCGCCACGCCGATCAGCAGGCCGTCGCCATCCAGCAGCGGATCGCCCGCCTCGGTCACCGCCGTGAACAGGGCGGCGGAGCCCAGATCCGCCTGGACCGACGTGCTTGCTCCGCCGTCGCCGATGGGCAAACCGCCGACGATTCCCTCCATCTCGTTGCCACGCCCGCCGGGGACAGCCCGCACCGGTTCGCTGACACGCAAGCCCCTGGTGCGGACGGGCAGGGCGGTCAGTCGCGCCGGAACCCTCACCAGCGCGAAGCCGCTCGCTGCGTCGCGCCCCACCACCCAGCCGGTCAGCTCCACCCCGCGCGCCGGCCGGACGGTGACGGTGGGGTCGGATCCGGGGAGGGGAGCCAGCAGCACGGACTGCACCTCGCCTGCCACATCGGTCTCGCCGATCACCAGCCCATGGGAAACGCCCGATGGCCCGCCGACCGCCACCCGCGCCGACGCGACCCGGCCGGATCCGCCCCCGGTCCGCAGCAGAAGCCGCCCGGCCGGCGGGGAAGGCAATGCCGGACCCGAGACCGGGGCAGCGGCGGCCGGCGTCAGCGGGACCGGCCCGGATCCGGCCGGCACCGTCGTGGAAACCGTCGCGGCCGGTGCGGGCAGGGCGCCGCCCGACAGCAGGGCGCGGAACCCCGCATCGGCGGCGAGCGCCTCCACCGCCGCGGCGAAGGCCTCCTCCACCAGCAGGGTGTCGCCCTGCGGAACGCCGCGCTCCTGCGTCGTGGCGCCGGTGGTGACGATGCGCTGGACCAGCCCGCCGCCGCGCGTGTCGTAAACCGTCCATTCCACCTTGACGCTGCCGGTGCCGGAACTGCCCTTGCTGCCGCCGGTCAGCCAGTTGACGCGGTTGCACAGCTCCAGCTGCACGTCGCGCAGGTCGCCCTGCACGGTGAAACGGGCGCGGCTGCGGTTTCCGTCGGGGCTGTCGGGACCGCCGGGCCGTCCGACCACGTCGAAGCCGGCGGCGGTCATCACCTCGCTGAAGCGCTCGTCGAAGGTGGAACCGCGGCGCATGTTGACGCCGCTGGTCCAATAGACGTCGTCATAAGGCGGGGCGCAGTCGATGCCCCAGACATAATGGCCGATCTGCATCCCGCGCCGCATCGAGCCGATGGCAAGCTCGCCGAAGCGGAATGGCGCGGTGGTCCCGGCGGCGACGGGCGGTGCCGCTTTGCCCGTCTGCGGGGGTGGGGAACTACCGCCGCAGCCGGCCGGCAGCAGGCCGAGAAGGAGCAAAGATGCTGCGGCGAATGGGCGCGGGCGGGTCGTCATAAGCGGATATGCACGCATGAAGTGTATGGAACTCTACCCCGCACACCTTCGTAGGACAATCGTCGGAATGGACAGGCCGCGCATCAATCGTGCCGGATGCTGGCGCGCAGGGATGCTTCCTGCTACAAAACCGCCATGGACCAGACCCCCATCAACGGCGGCCGCCGCGCCTCGATCGAGCGGAACACCACCGAGACCCGGATCCGGGTCGCGCTGAACCTTGACGGCACCGGCGTCTACGACGTCAAGACGGGGATCGGCTTCCTCGACCATATGCTGGAACAGCTGTCGCGCCACAGCCTGATGGACCTGACGGTCCTGGCCGACGGCGACCTGCACATCGACTATCACCACACGACCGAGGACACCGGCATCGCCATCGGCATGGCGGTGGCGAAGGCGCTGGGCGACCGCAAGGGCATCCAGCGCTACGGCCATTCCTATGTCCCGATGGACGAGACGCTGACCCGGGTGGCGCTGGACTTCTCCAACCGGCCCTACCTGATCTGGAAGGTGAACTTCACCCGCGACAAGATCGGCGATTTCGACACCGAGCTGTTCCGCGAGTGGTTCCAGGCCTTCGCCATGGCCGCCGGCGTGACGCTGCACGTCGAGAACCTGTATGGCGAGAACAACCACCATATCGTGGAAAGCTGCTACAAGGCGCTTGCCCGCGCGCTGCGCGCCGGGGTGGAGATCGACCCGCGCAAGCGCGATGCGGTGCCCTCCACCAAGGGCACGCTGGGCGGATCGCTCTGACGGCGGGGACCTGAAGTCCCCCTCCGCCGTCCTATCGGAAGGTTTGTCACGTCCATGGAAACGGTCGCGCTGATCGATTACGGCTCCGGCAACCTGCGCTCCGCCGCCAAGGCGATCGAGCGCGCGGCCGGCGAAGCCGAATCCTCCTACAATGTCCTCGTCACCTCCGACGCCGATGCGGTCCGGCAGGCCGACCGCGTGGTCCTGCCCGGCGTCGGCGCCTTCGCCGACTGCAAGCGCGGCCTGTCGGAGGTGCCGGGCATGCTCGAGGCGCTGGAAGAGGTGGTGCACCGCCGCGGCCGGCCCTTCCTGGGCATCTGCGTTGGCATGCAGCTGATGGCCGAACGCGGCCGTGAATATGGCGTGACCGAGGGGCTGGGCTGGATCCGGGGCGAGGTGGTGAAGCTGGAGCCGGCGGATGCGGCCCTGAAGATCCCCCATATGGGCTGGAACGAGCTGAACATCCGCCATCCGCACCCGGTCCTGGCCGGGCTGCCCGAGGGGTCGCACGCCTATTTCGTCCACTCGTACCAGTTCAGGCTGGCCGATCCCGACACGCTGATCGCGTCGGCCGATTACGGCGGGCCCTTCGCCGCGGTGGTCGGGCGCGACAATCTGGTCGGCACCCAGTTCCACCCGGAGAAGAGCCAGGCCACCGGTCTGGCGCTGATCGCCAACTTCCTGCGCTGGAAGGTCTGACGCGATGGCCGAGATCGCCATCGACAAGGTCGATGCGCTGAAGACCGCCGACCTGCACGACCTGTGCGACGCGGCCGACGACGCCATCCGGGCCGGCGGCGGCTTCGGCTGGGTCGAGCCGCCGCCGCGCGACGTGATGGAACGCTATTGGAAGGGCGTGCTGGTGGTGCCGGAACGGGTGCTGTTCGTCGCCCGCCTGGACGGCGTCGTCGCCGGATCCGCCCAGCTGGTCAAGCCGCCCCGCAACAACGAGGCGCAGGCCCATGCCGCCCAGCTGACCACCAGCTTCGTCGCCCCCTGGGCGCGCGGCCACGGCCTTGCCCGCCGCCTGACCCTGGCGGTGGTGGAGGAGGCGCGCGCCGTCGGCTTCCAGGTGCTGAACCTGGATGTCCGGGTGACGCAGGAGGCGGCCATCGCGCTCTACGAATCGCTCGGCTTCAGGCGCTGGGGGACCCATCCCTTCTATGCGCTGGTGCAGGGAAAGCCGCTTGCCGGACATTTCTACTGCAAAGACCTTGAGCCCGCACAACAACCGCCAGCCCAATAACCGCCAGCAACGCCATAGGAAGACGCCCGCGATGATCATCTACCCCGCCATCGACCTCAAGGACGGTGCCTGCGTCCGCCTGCTGCGCGGCGAGATGAGCCAGGCCACGGTCTTCAACACCGATCCCGGCGAACAGGCCCGCCTGTTCCAGAGCCAGGGCTTCGAATGGCTGCATCTGGTCGACCTCAACGGCGCCTTCGAAGGCAAGCCGGTGAACGGCGCCGCGGTCGAGAGCATCCTGAAATCGGTCACCATCCCGGTGCAGCTCGGCGGCGGCATCCGCGACCTGAACACCATCGGCATGTGGCTGGAGAAGGGCGTCAGCCGCGTCATCCTGGGCACGGTGGCGCTGCGCGATCCGGACCTGGTCAAGGCCGCCTGCCGCGAGTTCCCGGGCAGGATCGCGGTGGGCATCGATGCGCGCGAGGGCTATGTCGCGGTGGCCGGCTGGGCCGAGACCTCCGACATCAAGGCACTGGATCTGGCGCTGAAGTTCGAGGATTGCGGCGTCGCCGCCATCATCTACACCGACATCAACCGCGACGGCGCCATGGGCGGCGTCAATGTGGAATCCACCTCCGACCTCGCCTTCCACCTGACGACGCCGGTCATCGCGTCGGGCGGCGTCTCCTCCATCGAGGACCTGAAGGCGCTGAAGCTGGAGGAGGACACCGGGATCGAGGGCGTGATCTGCGGCCGCGCGCTGTACGATGGCCGGATCGACCCCAAGGAGGCGCTGGCCCTGCTCTCCGCCACCGCCGTCGAGGACGCCGACTGATGCTGAAGATGCGTGTCATCCCCTGCCTGGACGTCAAGGACGGCCGGGTGGTGAAGGGGGTCAACTTCGTCGATCTGGTCGATGCCGGCGATCCGGTGGAACAGGCCCGCGTCTATGACCGCGAGGGGGCCGACGAGCTGACCTTCCTCGACATCACCGCCAGCCACGAGAACCGCGACACCATCTTCGACGTGGTGCGGCGGACGGCGGAGCAGGTCTTCATGCCGCTGACCGTCGGCGGCGGCGTGCGCACGGTGGACGACATCCGCAAGCTTCTGCTGGCCGGCGCCGACAAGGTGTCGATCAACACCGCGGCGATCCACCGCCCCGACTTCGTGCGCGAGGGGGCGGAGAAGTTCGGCGCCCAGTGCATCGTCGTCGCCATCGACGCCAAGAAGGTCGCGCCCGGCAAGTGGGAGGTCTTCACCCATGGCGGCCGCAACGCCACCGGCATCGACGCGGTGGAATGGGCCAAGCGGATGGAATCGCTGGGGGCGGGCGAAATCCTGCTGACCTCGATGGACCGCGACGGCACCAAGAGCGGCTTCGACCTGGAACTGACGCGCACGGTGGCGGACTCGATCCGCATCCCGGTGATCGCGTCCGGCGGCGTCGGCACGCTCGACCATCTGGTGGAGGGCATCCGCGAAGGGCATGCCACCGCGGTGCTCGCCGCCTCGATCTTCCATTTCGGCACCTACACCATCGGTCAGGCCAAGGCGGCGCTGAGTGCCGCCGGCATCCCGGTGCGCTCCGCCCAGGCGTCGAACGCGGCGGTGGAGACGGCGAATGGGTGACAAGAAGGCGGCTGAAAAGGCGGCGGAGAAAGCGGCCGAGAAGGCTGCCGAGAAAGTGCCGGCCCTGCCGGGCGCCGAGGTGCTCGACCGGCTGTTCGCCACCGTCCAGGCCCGCAAGGGGGCGGATCCGGAGACCTCCTACACCGCCAAGCTCTACAGCCGCGGCACCGCCAAGATCGCCCAGAAAGTGGGCGAGGAGGCGGTGGAGGCCATCCTGGAGGCGGTGCGCGGCGACAAGGCGGCGCTGGCGGCTGAATCCGCCGACCTGCTCTATCACCTGCTGGTGTTGTGGGCCGACCTCGGGCTGGATCCGGCGGAGGTCTGGACCAAGCTCGCCCAGCGCGAAGGCACCAGCGGCATCGACGAGAAGAAGTCCCGCAAGGCTTGAGGGCTTGAGCGGGACTCCCCAACAAGAGGACGCATGCGATGGCCAAGAGCTATGACGACAGCAACGTGTTCGCCCGCATCCTGCGCGGCGAGATCCCGTGCAAGAAGGTGCATGAGACCGAGCACGCGCTCGCCTTCCACGACATCGACCCGCAGACCCCCACCCATGTCCTGGTGATCCCGAAGGGCGCCTACATCGACATGGACGATTTCACCGCCAAGGCGTCGGAGGCCGAGATCGCCGGCCTGTTCCGCGCGGTTGGCGAGGTCGCCCGCATGGTCGGCGCCGACGGTCCCGGCTACCGCATCCTGTCCAACTGCGGCGAGGCCGCGCACCAGGAAGTGCCCCACCTGCACATCCACCTGTTCGCCGGGCGCGACCTGGGGCGGATGATCGGGAAGGCTTGAGCGTCAGCGTTTTGCTGAGTTAGACCCCCACCCCAACCCTCCCCGCCCAGCGGGGAGGATAGGAGGGGGCAATCGTCAGCCGACACTCCTCCACAGCAGCTCCTTACCTACGCCGCACCCCCGCCCGCCGCCATGTGCCCTTCTTCGGCGGCACCGCGTCCAGGATCGCCAGGATCGCGTCGATCCGCTCCTCGTCCAGGTCGCCGATGCGTTCCGACAGCCGGTTGGCCAGCTCCGTCGCTTTCGCGCTCAAGCCCGCGGTGTCGACCGTCACGCGGGGATGGGACAGATCCGCCAGCCGTTCCAGCTCCTCCGCATCGTCCCAGATGATGCCGAAATAGGCGCAGATCTGCCGGACCAGCTGGGGGAGGGCTGGCCGCGCTTGCCGTGTTCAAGGGCTGACAGATAGGCGGACGAGATGGACAGGTCCGTCGCCATCTGCTTCAGCGTCACGCCCTTGGCGTCGCGCAGCGACCGGACCCGTTCGCCGAACGGGGTCATGTGGAGTCCCTGACTGTGTGGGACTCAGTCCTTACGGTCGCGCCGCCGTTTGATCAAGACATACAGCGCCCCGTCGCCGCCGTCCTTCGGCCGGGCCGGCTGGATCGCCAGCACCATGGGGCGCAGGGCCGGATCCGCCAGCCAGCGGGGGGTCGCCTGACGCAGGACGCCAAGCCCGCCGAAGCTGCCCTTGCCGGTGATGACCAGGACACAGCGCCGCCCCTCGTTCCAGGCGCGGTGGACGAAGGAGGCGAGGGCGGTGTGCGCCTGCGCCTGGGTCATGCCGTGCAGGTCGATCCGGCCGTCGATCTCCAGCTCGCCGCGGCGGAAGCGGTCGCCGGTGCGGCGGTCGATGTTGGCGGTGGAGCCCGGCGTCAGCGGCGGATGGGCTGCGCGGCCCGGACGGGGCGGGGAGGGGAACTGCTTCGCCGTCGGCGGCGGGGCGAGGCTGGTCGCCACCGGCTCCTCCACCAGCTCCGCCATGGTCGGCAGGGGTTCCGGCTCGGTCTCGATCAGGCGGCCGGGCATCGGTTCGGCGTCGCGCATGGCGAGCCGCCACAGGCGCCGCTCGTCGGGCGTGGGCAGTCGTCTGCGGGTCATCGGCGCGGAACCTTCTGCGGAAACGAAAAGGGCGGTGCCGACGGATAAAGCCCGTCGGCCCGCCCCTGTCAATGTGTGTCGCCGCACCGCGAAAGAAAAGGCGCAAAAGGAAAGGCGCCCTTGACGGCCGCCGGCCTCAGCCGCCGGCCTTCAACGCGTCCAAACGCCCCTTCAACAGGGTGTATTCCGGGTCGCTCGGCTTGAACTGGGCGATCAGCTTGCCCCAATGGGCGGCGGCCTCGTCCCGGCGGCCCGACATCATGGCGTCGAGGCCGAGCAGCCACAGCGCGTCCTTGTTCTCCGGCTCCGCCTTCAGCGCCAGCCGCAGGGCGGAGGTCGCCTCCTCCGGCAGGGGCTTGGGCGTCTCGTTGCGCGGCTGGGTCTGCAGCACGGCGTTGGCGTAGACCACCTGCACGTCGGCACGGTCCGGCGCCCGTTCGCGCGCCTTGCGGGCGGCCTCCAGCGCCTTTGCCGGCTCGCCCAGCACGCCGTAGGAGCGTGCAAGCTTCAGCCAGCCATCGACATCCGACGGATCGGCGTCCAGCCGGGCGGCGAGGCCGGCGACCATGCCGCGGATCATCTCGTCCTGGCTCTGGCCCTCGCCCGCCTGTCCGGCCTGTCCGGCCTGTCCGTTCTGGCCCTGGGCGACCGGGCCGGCGGGCTTCTGCTCGGCCGGCAGCGGCTGCGGCGTTACCTTGGCCGGGTCGAGGTCCAGCGCAATCGCGGCCTCGCGGATCTGGTCGCGCAGGACCGGGACCCAGGGCGCGTCGGCCGGCGATTCCGCCATCAGCGCGCTCCAGCGATCCAGAGCGTCCTTGCGGTCGCCGGCCTGATAGCGGGCGAGTGCCGCGAAGAAGCGGGCGCGCGGGTCCTTCGGCTCCTTCGCCAGCACGGCGTCGAAGGCCTTCACCGCCTCTTCAGGAACCATGCCGTCGTTGGCCGACACCAGCGTCTCGCCGAACAGACCCTGCAGCTCCACATCGTCCTTGTTCAGGGCGACGGCGTGGCGCAGCGCCTCGGCCGCGTCGGCGTTGCGGCCCATCTTGGCATAGGCCTGTCCCAGGATCAGCCAACCCTGCAGGTCGTTCGGATTCTCCGCCAGCTGGGCCTTCAGCTTGTCCATCGCCGCCAGCACGGTCTTCGGCGGACCGCCGCGTTCCTGTTCCAGGTTGCGCGAGGCCAGCGGCTGCGCCGGCAGATCCGGGCGGCCATACAGCCCATAGACGCTGAGCGCACCGAGCGGCAGCACCAGCGCCAGCAGCACCGCCAGCACCCGCGCGCTGCGCGGCGCCGCCGGGGTCGCGGCGGCGGCACCCTTCTCGGCGGTCGCCAGCATGCGCCGGGCGATCTCCGCCTTCGCGGCCTCCGCCTGGGCGTCGTTGATCAGGCCGCGCGCGCGGTCGCGCTCCAGCTCGTCCAACTGGTCACGATAGACCTCGCGGTCGAAGGCCTCGCGGTCGGGGGCGGCGGCACCGGACCGCAGCAGCGGCGGCACGATCAGCAGCAGCACGGCCGCGGTCAGGACGGCGGCGAGAATCCAGAACAGCATCAGTCGTCTTTCCGCAGCAGGGCATCCAGCCGCCGCCGCTCATCCGCGCTCAAAGGAGCGGTGTCGGCGCCGGCGGCGGCACCCCGCCGCCCGCGCAGGAACAGGAAGGTGCCGATCGCTCCCAGCAGCAGCACGGCGAAGGGGCCGATCCACAGCACCAGCGTGGTCGCCTTGAAGGGCGGGCGCAGCAGCACGTAATCGCCGTAGCGGTCGGTGACGTACTCCATCACCTTGGCGTCGCTGTCGCCGGCCTGCAGCCGGTCGCGCACCAGGACCCGCAGGTCGCGGGCCAGCGGCGCGTTGCTGTCGTCGATCGACTGGTTCTGGCAGACCAGACAGCGCAGCTCCTGGCTGATGGCGCGGGCGCGCGATTCCAGCGCCGGGTCCGGCAGCACCTCCTCGGGCTGGACGGCCAGGGCTGGGGTCAGCGCCGGCAGGGTCAGCGACAGGGCCAGCAGGGCGGAAAGAAGAGCGCGCTTCATCAGCCCTGCCTCAGATGCTTGACCATGGGGAGAAGCTGCTCCTCCACCACCTGCGGGGTCAGCGGGCCGACATGCTTGAAGCGGATCCGGCCCTGCCGGTCGATCAGGTAGCTTTCCGGCACGCCATAGACGCCCCAGTCGATCGACACCCGGCCGTCCTGGTCGGCGCCGATGGCGGCATAGGGGTTGCCGTTGCGCGCCAGCCAGGTCAGCGCGTCCTCCGGCTTGTCCTTGTAGTTGATGCCGAAGACCGTCACCCCCTGCTCCCGCGCCAGACGGGTGATGACGGGATGCTCCGCCTTGCAGGGGATGCACCAGGAGGCGAAGACGTTCACCAGCGTCACGTCGCCCTTCAGCCGGGCCGAGGACAGGCCGCTGGTCGCGGGCTGGCCCGGAATGGCCGGCAGGTCGAAGGTCGGCGCCGGCTTGTCGATCAGGGCCGACGGGATGTCGCGCGGGTCGCGCTGGAACCCCAGGTAGAAGGCGACGCCCACCCCGATGAACAGCAGGAAGGGCAGCAGATACAGAAGGCGGCGCATCGTGTCTTGGTCCTCATTCGGCCGGAAGCGGAGCCGACTTGCCGCCTGCACGGCGGCGTTCCGGCGCGCCGACGCGGAAGCGGCGGTCGGTCAGGCTCACCAGTCCGCCCAGCATCATCCCCGCGCCGCCGATCCAGATCCACGGAACCAGCGGGTGGTGGTAGATGCGGACGATCCAGGCGGTGCCGTTCTGCGTCGGGTCGCCCAGCGCCACATACAGGTCGGAGAAGACCGTGGTGTGGATGGCCGATTCCGTGGTCGTCATCCGGGTGGTGCTGTAGCTGCGGCGTTCCGGCGTCAATGTGGCGATGGGCTGCCCATCCTTGGTGACGGTGAAGATGCCGCGTTCCGCCTTGAAGTTCGGGCCGTCGACCAGCCCGATGCTGTCGAAGCGGAACTCGTAGCCGGCGACGCTGGCACGGTCGCCCGGCTTCATCGCCGTGATCGATTCCGTCTGCCAGGCCGAGGTGCCGGTCATGCCGAGGATCGACAGGCCGACGCAGGCGTGCGCGATGGTCATGCCCCAGGCGCTGCGCGGCAGATGCACCGCGCGGTGCCAGCTGTTGCGGAAAGAGGTGCGGAACAGGGCGATGCGGTCGGCGAACTCCACCAGCGAGCCGACGAAGGCCCAGGCGGCGAGCGCGATGCCCACCAGCGCCAGCAGCGGCCCGCCGCCCGCCTTGACATAGGCGGTGATGGCGACGGCGACCGCCACGGCGACGCCGGCGACCCACAGCCGGCTCAGCGCCGCACCCAGATCCGCCCGTTTCCAGGACAGGAAGGGACCGACCACCATGGCGACGATCATCGGGATGGCGACCGGGATGAAGGTGGCGTTGAAGAAGGGGGCGCCGACCGACACCTTGCCCAGGTTCAGGATGTCGAGGAACAGCGGATAGAGCGTGCCGATGAACACCGTCGCCGTCGCGGTCGACAGCAGCAGGTTGTTCAGCACCAGCGACCCTTCGCGGCTGATCGGCGCGAACAGCCCGCCGGCCTTCAGCGACGGCGCGCGCAGGCTGTAGAGCAGCAGCGAGCCGCCGGTGGCGATCGCCAGCAGCACCAGGATGAAGACGCCGCGCTTGGGATCGACGGCGAAGGCATGGACCGAGGTCAGGATGCCGGAGCGCACCAGGAAGGTGCCCATCAGCGACAGCGAGAAGGTGACGATGGACAGCAGGATGGTCCAACTCTTCAGCGCGTCGCGCTTCTCCACCACGATGGCGGAATGCAGCAGCGCCGTGCCGGCCAGCCAGGGCATGAAGGACGCGTTCTCCACCGGGTCCCAGTACCACCAGCCGCCCCAGCCCAGCTCGTAATAGGCCCACCAGGAGCCCATGGCGATGCCCATGGTCAGGGTCGACCATGCCGCCAGCGTCCAGGGCCGCACCCAGCGCGCCCAGGCGGGATCGACCCGCCCCTCGATGAGTGCTGCGACGGCGAAGGAGAAGGCCATGGAGAAGCCGACATATCCCGCATAGAGGAAGGGCGGGTGGAAGGCGAGGCCGGGGTCCTGCAGCAGCGGGTTCAGGTCGTTGCCGTCGATCGGCGCCGGGACCACGCGGGTGAAGGGGTTGGAGGTGATGAGGATGAACAGCAGGAAACCGATCCCGATCAGCCCCTGGACCGCCAGCACGCGGGCCTTCAGGGTCGGCGGCAGGTTGCGCCCGAACATGGCCACGGCGGCGCCGAAGACCGTCAGCATGACGATCCAGAGCATCATCGAGCCCTCGTGGTTGCCCCACACGCCCGACACCTTGTAGAGCATCGGCTTGGCCGAGTGGCTGTTCTGCACCACGTTCAGCACGCTGAAGTCGGACACCACATGCGCCCAGGTCAGGGCGGCATAGGCGACCAGCACCAGCAGCATCTGGGCGATGGCCGCGGGCACCGCGACGTTCATCCAGGCGCCGTTGCGGGTGGCGGCGCCGACCAGCGGCGGCACCGACTGCACCAGCGCAACGAACAGCGCCAGCACCAGCGCGTAATGGCCAAGTTCGGGGATCACGGTCCCGCTACTCCTTCTTCGCGGTCTTCGTTCCGGACTCCGCCGGGTTCTTGTAGACGCCGGCCTGCTTCAGCGCCTCCGACACCTCGGGCGGCATGTAGTTCTCGTCATGCTTGGCCAGAACCTCGCGCGCGACGAAGACGCCGCCGGTCATCTTGCCCTCGGCCACCACGCCCTGGCCTTCGCGGAACAGGTCGGGCAGCTGGCCGCGGTAGCGGACGTCGATGGTGTGGGCGGTGTCGGTGACGCGGAAGGAGGTGGTGAGGCCGTCCGGCGTCTTCTGCACGCTGCCTTCCTCGACCAGCCCGCCCAGGCGGAAATTGCGGTCGCCCACCTGCTGCGTCTGCAGCTGGGTCGGGCTGTAGAAGAAGACGATGTTGTCCTGGAAGGCGGTCAGCGCCAGGGCGGTCGCCGAGCCCAGCCCCAGGAGGGCGAGGCCCAGCATGTAGAGGCGGCGTTTCTTGCGGGTCATCCTTCGCTCGCTTCCGCCGGCGTTCCGGCGTTCTGATCGGCCGCTTTCCGGCCGGCGTTGCGGGTGCGGCGGCGGGCCGGGCGGGCGCTCTCCAGCGCCTTCAGCGTCGCCTCGGCGTTGCGCAGCCCTTTCCAGGTGGCAACCAGCAGGCCCAGCAGGACAAGGGCGGCGATGCCGTAGGCCGGCCAGACGTAGGCGGCGTACCCGCCCATGTGGAGGAAGTCGTTCATCGTCTTGTCCCCTGCGTCCTCAGCCCTGCATCCCGTCCGTCACCGCGCCGTCGCCGGCAACCGACAGCCGCAGCGTCTGTATCTTGCGCTGGGCGATCTCCGTGCGCACGCGCAGCAGGACCACCGACAGGAAATAGGCGGTGAAAGCGCCGGCCATCACCAGAAGCGGCGTCAGCATGCTGGGGTCGATGCTGGGACCGCCCATGCGCACGACGCTGGCGGGCTGGTGCAGCGTGTTCCACCAGTCGACCGAGAACTTGATGATCGGCACGTTGACGATGCCGACCAGCAGCAGGACGTTGCCGGCCTTCATGCCGCGCTGCGGATCGTCGAAGGCGTTCACCAGGGCCATGTAGCCGAGATACAGGAAGAACAGGATCAGCACGCTGGTCAGCCGCGCGTCCCACACCCACCAGGTGCCCCACATCGGCGCGCCCCACAGCGACCCTGTCACCAGGCACACGAAGGTGAAGCCGGCGCCGATGGGGGCGGCGGCCTTGGCGAACAGGTCGGCCAGCGGGTGCTTCCACACCAGGCCGCAGGCCGCGGCGATGGCCATGTTGGTGTAGACGAACAGGCTCATCCAGGCGGCGGGCACATGGATGTACATGATCCGCACCGTCTCGCCCTGCTGATAGTCGGGCGGCGAGCCGAACAGGCTGAGCCACAGCCCGAGGATCGTCAGGATCACGGTCGCCCCGGCGCACCACGGCAGAAGCACGGCCGACAGGCGCAGGAAACGGGCGGGATTGGCGAAGCGATGCATAGAACGATGGCCCCGGTACAAGTGACCTTGGTCAGGCTTGCGGACGATATAAGCGCATGTATGGCGGACTGCGAGGGGTTTCGCCTTGATCTCGGTCAGGAGAATCCGCCATTCGTTCGTACTCTGACACCAAGGTATGAGAGGTCCCAAGCCCCTGGAGGCCCTCGGTTCACCACCTGATAAAGACGCCGGGGAAGGGCTTTTCATCCCGTCCCGCCGGCGGATCTTTTTAGGTCAGGCCGCCAGCTCCTCCCGCATGGCCGCCCCCATGGCCGCGGCGATCAGGTCGAAGTCGCCGGGGCTGATCGGCAGCAGGCCGAAGCGGAAGGGATAGCCCCAGTTCCGCACCCCGGCGGTCAGCTCCAGCCGGTCCAGCAGCGGCTGGATCGGCGTCTCCTCCGCCGGCCACCAGGACACGTCGCGCCGGAAGGGCACGAAGCCACCGCCCATGTCGAACTGGTAGGGCTCACCGGGCAGCACCGTGCCGATGGCGGTGAAGGACTTCAGCCCGTCCGCCGCGCCGAACCGGTCGGTGGGGGAGTAGTAGACGACCCGGTCGCCCGGCCGGATCCGCCGCAGCGGTGCCGCCTTGCCGTGGCAGACCTGCATGAAGCCGCCGGCCCGGCCGCGCCGAACATGCTCGGCGCTGGCGACCGCGATCCAGCTGCCCGTCCGCGCGCCGCCGCTCACGACCGCACCTGTTCCGGCTGGGCTTCTTCCCGGTGGGGGGCGAACACGCGCAGGCGGTGGCCGTCGGGGTCGCGTGCAACGAAGGTATGACCGAAATCCATCGCCGTCGGCGGCTGCAGGATGGTCAGGCCGCGGGCGCTCCAGTCGGCGTGGAGGTCGCGCACCGCCGCCTCGTCGGCGACGGTGAAGGCGATCTCGCTGCCGCCCGGCAGGGTCGCCGCCGGCTCCACCGTATGGCGCGACCACAGGCCCAGCATCAGCCCGTCGCCCGCCTTGAACATGGCGAAGGTGGGGGAGGCCTCGACCGGCGGCCGGCCCAGCAGGTCGGCGTAGAAGGCGGCGCTGGCGGCCGGGCTGTCGACATGGAGCAGCACGAAGTCGAGGGCGAGCTTGGCGGCAGCGGTCGTGGTAGCGGTCATGGTCGGCTCCGGTCTTGAAGGATTGGGGTGGGGCGGTTCCGTTCGCCGCCCTCACCGGCACAGCCAAGACTAGGCCGACATGCTGACAGTTTCCGTCAGCATGATGTCAGCGCTGCGGGATGCCCTCCGCCGCGCGCCACTCCTTCAGCATCGCCTGCCGGCGGCGGGGATAGCGGATGTCGCTGGCGGTCAATGCCAGGATGCGGTCGGTGCGGAAATGGCGGAAGGACTGGCGCAGCTCGCACCACGCCACCATCACCCGCACCCGGTCGAAGAAGCCGAGGGCGAAGGGCCAGACCATGCGCCGGCTTTCCGACCCGTCGCGGTCGCGATAGGCGATCTCCAGCTTGCGCTCGGTCCGGATGGCGGCGCGGATGGTCGCCAGCTCGGCATCCCCCGCCGGGATGGGCTCGCCCGGCCCGACCAGCAGGGCGGAGCCGTCCAACCCCTCCCGCTTGTCCGGCGGCAGCACGGCGGCGATCTTGGCGAGCGCGTTGCGGGCCGCCCCGCCCAGCCGGCTGTCGCCGCGGTCCACCACCCAGCGCGACCCCAGCACCAGCGCCTCCACCTCCTCCTCGGTGAACATCAGCGGCGGCAGCAGGAAACCCGCGCGCAGCAGATAGCCCACCCCCGGTTCCCCTTCGATCATGGCGCCCTGCGCCTGCAGCGTGGCGATGTCGCGGTAGAGCGTGCGCAGGCTGACCCCCAGCTCGCCGGCAAGCGACCTGCCGCTGACCGGCTGCCGATGCCGCCGCAGAACCTGCATCAGATCGAGGAGACGTTCGGCGCGGGACATGGGGACTGCGCAAAAGGGAAGGGAGGCCCATAATGACAAGGGGCGCTCCCCGATGGGAAGCGCCCCTCTTCATGGCAGGTGTCGCCCGGCGGTTGCCGGGCGTTCCTGAACCTTACCGACGGATCACTCCGCCTTCTTGGTCAGGTCCTCGCCGGTGGCCTGGTCGACCTGCTTCATCGACAGCTTGACCTTGCCGCGGTCGTCGAAGCCGATGACCTTCACCTTCACCGAGTCACCCTGCGACACGACGTCCGACACCTTGCCGACGCGCTGCTGCGCCAGTTCGGAGATGTGGACGAGGCCGTCGCGCGAGCCCAGGAAGTTCACGAAGGCGCCGAAATCGACGACCTTCACCACCTTGCCGGTGTAGACGACGCCCAGCTCCGGCTCGGCGACGATGCCCTTGATCCACTCGATGGCGGCGTCCGACTTCTTCTGGTCGACGGCAGAAACCTTGACGGTGCCGTCGTCCTCGATGTCGATCTTGGCGCCGGTCTGCTCCACGATCTCGCGGATCACCTTGCCGCCGGAGCCGATCACGTCGCGGATCTTCTCCTTCGGGATGTTGATGACGGTGATGCGCGGGGCGTTCTCGTTGACGCCTTCGCGGGCGCCGGTCAGCGCCTTGGCCATCTCGCCCAGGATGTGCAGGCGGCCGTCCTTGGCCTGGCCCAGCGCGATCTTCATGATCTCCTCGGTGATCGAGGTGATCTTGATGTCCATCTGCAGGGCGGTGACGCCGACCTCGGTGCCTGCGACCTTGAAGTCCATGTCGCCCAGGTGGTCTTCGTCACCCAGGATGTCCGACAGGACGGCGAAGCCGCTGTCTTCCTTGATCAGGCCCATGGCGATGCCGGCGACCGGACGGGCCAGCGGCGCGCCGGCGTCCATCAGCGACAGCGAGGTGCCGCAGACGGTGGCCATCGAGGAGGAGCCGTTGGACTCCGTGACTTCCGACACGACGCGCAGCGTGTAGGGGAAGTCTTCCTTCTTCGGCAGCAGCGGGTGGATCGCGCGCCACGCCAGCTTGCCGTGGCCGATCTCGCGGCGGCCCGGGCTGCCCATGCGGCCGGCTTCACCCACCGAGTACGGGGGGAAGTTGTAGTGCAGCATGAAGTGCTCGCGGTACTCGCCTTCGAGCGCGTCGATGATCTGCTCGTCCTGGCTGGTGCCCAGCGTGGTCACGACCAGCGCCTGGGTCTCGCCGCGGGTGAACAGGGCCGAACCGTGGGCGCGCGGCAGAACGCCGACTTCCGACACGATCGGGCGCACGGTCTTGGTGTCGCGGCCGTCGATGCGGCGGCCGGTCTTCAGGACGGCGCCGCGCAGGATGTCGGCCTCCAGCTCCTTGAACTCGAAGCCGATGGCCTGGGCGTCGAACTCCTCGGCCAGCGTCTCGAGCGCCTTCGCCTTGGCGGCGCCGACCTTCTCGTAGCGGCTCTGCTTCACCGTCTCGGTGTAGGCGGCTTCGACGTCCGACCCGACGGTCTCGCGCAGGCGGGCCTTCAGGGCCTTGCGGTCATAGGCCGGCTCCGGCAGGTCCCACGGCTCCTTGGCGGCTTCCTCGGCCAGGTCGATGATCATGTTGATCACCGGCTGGAAATTGGTGTGGCCGAACATGACGGCGCCCAGCATGACCTCTTCGGTCAGCTCCTTGGCTTCCGATTCGACCATCAGCACGCCTTCGGTGGTGCCGGCGACGACCAGATCCAGGTCGCTGTCCTCGACCTCGTCCATGGTCGGGTTCAGCACATACTGGCCGTTCTTGTAGCCGACGCGGGCGGCGCCGATCGGGCCCAGGAAGGGAATGCCGGAGATCGTCAGGGCGGCGGAGGCGCCGACCATCGCCACGATGTCCGGATCATTCTCCAGATCATGGCTCAGCACGGTGCAGACGACCTGCGTCTCGTTGCGGAAGCCATCGGCGAACAGCGGACGGATCGGACGGTCGATCAGGCGGCTGACCAGCGTTTCCTTCTCGGTCGGACGGCCTTCGCGCTTGAAGAAGCCGCCGGGGATCTTGCCGGCCGCGAACGCCTTTTCCTGATAATTGACGGTCAGCGGGAAGAAATCGACGCCCGGCTTCGGCGCCTTGGCGGCGACGGCGGTGCACAGGACGGTGGTGTCACCATAGGTGACCATGACCGCGCCATTGGCCTGACGGGCGATCTTGCCCGTTTCCAGGACCAGCTTGCGCCCGCCCCACTCGATTTCCTTGCGATGAACAGTGAACATGGATTCTTTCCTTCCATCCGACACCCTGCAACGGCCGGATTGCCGCCCAAGGCCGGGGCCATCGGTCGTAGGACCCCGCGAGAAAACTGGAGATTGGTGTTCGACAACAGGAATGAACGAATCAAGATAGAGGCGCCGTGGATGCAAAAAAGGCCGGTCCCCGAATAAACGGGCCGGCCTGTCCGTCACGAAACGCTCAAGATCGAGTTTCTATTGCCAATAACCAATGAGGTGTTCCGGAACGATACAGGTGAACGAGAACTTCATGCTCCGCTGGACTGGAGGGAAACCCCCGGCCGGTGGCCGGCCGGAGGAACCCGAAACCGTCAGCGGGACGGCGCAGCCGTTAGCGGCGCAGGCCCAGACGCTCGATCAGAGCGGCGTAGCGCGACTGATCCTTCTTCTTCAGGTAGTCGAGCAGACGGCGGCGCTGACCGACCATCACCAGAAGACCACGGCGGGAGTGGAAGTCCTTCTTGTGGCCCTTCAGGTGCTCCGTCAGGTTGCTGATGCGCTCCGTCAGGATCGACACCTGGACCTCGGGCGAACCGGTGTCGTTGGTGCCGCGGGAAAATTCCTTGATCAGCTCCTGCTTGCGCTCGGGCGTAATCGACATCGGGGTCTCCTAAATCAAGTGAGGTTGAGTACGCGCACCGGACGGACCTCCGCCCCCTCGACACGGGCCAACGCCACCGGCGTTCCGCCGAAAAGCGCAATGACGGTGCCATCCCCACCGTCAGCACCCTGAACCGCCATCAGCCGTTCACGATCCTGCCGGGTGAGGAGAGCGACCGTCTGGCCGTGCCTCAGTCGGTGCGCTTCCGTTTCCGTCAGGGCCAGCGCCGGGATGTCGTCCAGCGCGGTCTCGATCGGCAACAGAAGTCGTTCGACGGCCGCACCTTGCTCCATGGCGGCCAGTTCGTCCAGGGAAATCGCGCGGTCCAGCGTGAAGGATCCCACGCGCAGGCGGCGCAAAAGCCCGACATGGCCGACCGTGCCCAGCGCCTCCGACAGGTCACGGGCCAGCGAGCGGACATAGGTGCCTTTGCCGCAATCCACCTCGAACACCGCATGGTCGGTGTCCGGTTCCTCGACCAGTTCGAAGCGGTCGATGCGCACGGTGCGGGCCGCCAGATCGACGGCGTCGCCTTCGCGTGCGATGTCGTAGGCGCGTTCGCCGTCGATCTTGATGGCGCAGAACTGCGGCGGCACCTGCTGGATCTCGCCCAGGAAGGCGGGCAGGGCGGCGCGGATCTCCTCCGTCGTCGGGCGCAGGTCGGAGCGGTCGATCACCGCGCCCTCGCGGTCGTCGGTGGTCGTGCGCTCGCCCCAGCGGATGGAGAATCGGTAGGTCTTGGCGCCGTCCATGGCATAGGACACGGTCTTGGTCGCCTCGCCCAGCGCGATCGGCAGGATGCCGGTCGCCAGCGGGTCCAGCGTGCCGCCATGCCCGGCCTTCTCGGCGTTCAGCAGGCGGCGCACCTTCGACAGCGCCTGGGTGGAGGTCATGCCCTCGGGCTTGTCCAGCACGATCCAGCCATGGATCGGCGTGCCCTTGCGCTTACGAACCACGACGGCCGCCCCGGCTCTCGTCCTCGCCTTCGGCCTTATCCTCGCCCTTATCCTCGTCGTCGAGCATGGCGCGGTCCTCGTCCTCGAGGTCGTCGTCCTCGTCCGCCTCGTCGGGGCCGAGATCGTCCTCCTCGTCCCAGGAATCGTCCTCATCCTCATCATGGTCGTCGTCGCCGTTGACGCGGCCCAGCGGATGGCCGCTCAGGTCGCGGGCGACCTCGGGGCTGTGCAGGATGCTGTCGATGCGGTGGGCATAGTCGAAGGAGGTGTCGCCCTCGAAGCTCAGCGTCGGGGCGTGGCGCAGGTTGACCATGCGCGCCACCTGTCCGCGCAGGAAGGCGGCGGCACGGCGGAGGGCGACCTGGGCCTCCTCCATCCGCTCGCCGCCCAGCGTCGAATAGAAGACGGTGGCGTTGGACAGGTCGGGGCTGATCCGCACCTCGGTGACCGTGACGTTCAGCGAGGCCAGCTCCGGATCGTGGAAATCCCCGCGGCGGAACAGGTCGGCAAGGGCGTGGCGCAACTCCTCGCCGACGCGCAGTTGCCGTTGGGACGGGGGCTTGCCGGCGATGAACGCGCCGCGCTTCTTGCTGGCCATGGTACGTGTCTTTCGTCGATGTCGCTTGGCCGGGCGTTGTCAGCTCTCCGGCCGGTCACACGGGTCGGGGGGAACCGTCGGTCTTCCCGCCCCAATATAGGAACAGGGCGCAGGATGGATCCCGCGCCCCTCAAAGCCAAGAAGGCCACCCGATCCATCCCGGCAGCATGTCGGAAAGGATCGGGTGCATTGACAGATCACAGCTCGCGAGCGATTTCCTCGATCTCGAAGGCTTCGATCTGATCGCCGGCCTGGATGTTGTCGTAGTTCTCGAAGGCCATGCCGCACTCGTAACCCTCGCGCACTTCCTTGACTTCGTCCTTGAAGCGCTTGAGCGTCTTGAGCGTGCCTTCGTGAATGACGACGTTGTCGCGCAGCAGGCGGACGCCGGCGCCGCGCTTGACGGTGCCCTGCGTGACCATACAACCGGCGACCTTGCCGACCTTCGTGATGTTGAACACCTCGCGGATGGTCGCGTAGCCGATGAAGCGTTCCCGCAGCGTCGGAGACAGCAGACCGGTCAGCGCCGCCTTAACGTCGTCGATCACGTTGTAGATGATCGAGTAGTAGCGGATTTCCACGCCGTCGCGCTTGGCGAGGTCGCGGGCCTGCGGGTTGGCGCGGACGTTGAAGCCGATGATCATCGCGTTGGACGCATTGGCCAGCGTGATGTCGGACTCGTTGATCGCACCGACCGAGTTGTGCAGGACGCGGACCTTGACCTCGGTGTTCTCGGCCGTGAGCTTCTCCAGCGAGCTGGCGATGGCTTCGATCGAGCCCTGCACGTCGCCCTTGATGACGACCGGCAGTTCCTTGGCCTCGCCGGCCTGGATGCGGCTGAACATGTCCTGCAGCGAACCGCGGGCGGAGGCCGCCACCACCGCTTCGCGCTTCTTGCGCTGGCGGAACTCGGCGATCTCGCGGGCACGGGCTTCGGACTCGACGACGGTGAAGTCGTCGCCGGCCATCGGCGTGCCGTTCAGGCCCAGCACCTCGACCGGGACGGCCGGGGCCGCCTCGTTGACGTTCTGGCCGCGGTCGTTGATCAGGGCGCGGACGCGGCCCCATTCGGCACCGGTCACGAACACGTCGCCGACCTTCAGCGTGCCGCGCTGGACCAGCACGGTGGCGACCGAACCGCGGCCACGCTCCAGCTTCGCCTCGATGACGACGCCTTCGGCGGCACGCTCGGGGTTGGCCCGCAGCTCCAGGATTTCGGCCTGGAGAAGAATGGCCTCTTCCAGCTTGTTCAGGTTGCGCTTGGCCTTGGCCGACACCTCGACGTCGAGAACGTCGCCGCCCATCTCCTCGACCACCAGCTCGTGCTGGAGCAGTTCCTGGCGGACGCGCTCCGGCTTGGCATCGGGCAGGTCGCACTTGTTGATGGCGACGATGATCGGAACCTTGGCCGCCTTGGCGTGGCGGATGGCCTCGATCGTCTGCGGCATGACGCCGTCGTTGGCGGCGACCACCAGCACGACCACGTCGGTGACGTTGGCGCCGCGGGCACGCATCTCGGTGAAGGCGGCATGGCCCGGCGTGTCGATGAAGGTGATGCGCGCACCCGACTCCAGCTGCACCTGATAGGCGCCGATGTGCTGGGTGATGCCGCCGGCCTCGCCCGACACCACGTCGGTCTGGCGCAGCGCGTCGAGCAGCGAGGTCTTGCCGTGGTCGACGTGGCCCATGATCGTGACGACCGGCGGACGCGGCACCAGGATGGCGCCCTCTTCCTCGGTGGCACGCAGGCCGATCTCGACGTCGGACTCCGACACGCGGCGGACGCGGTGGCCGAACTCGGTGATGACCAGCTCGGCGGTGTCGGCGTCGATGGTCTGGTTGATGGTCGCCATCACGCCCATGCGCATCAGCGCCTTGATGACGTCGGCGCCACGCTCGGCCATACGGTTGGCCAGCTCCTGGACGGTGATGACCTCCGGCAGGACGACGTCGCGGGTGACCTTCGCCGTCTCCTGACGGCTCATCTGCCGCATGCGCTCACGCTCGCGGGCACGGCGGACGGCGGCCAGCGACCGGGTGCGGTCGCCACCATCGTCGCTGAGCGCCTGCGAGACGGTCAGCTTGGTGCCCTTGCGGCGGTCGGCGCCGGCGGGAGCCTTGGCGGCCGGACGGGCCGGAGCGGCCTTGGCCGGGGCGCCGCCACGGCCACCCTTGCGGCGGTTGTCGTCGTCTTCCTCGACGGCACGGGCCGGCGGGGCACCGGCGCCCGGCAGGGTACGGCCGGGAGCGGCATCGGCGGCGGGACGGGCGGAAGCACCGCCGGGGCGCTGGTCGCCACCCGGACGGGCACCGGCGGGACGGGCGCCGTCACGGCCGGCGCCGTCGCGGCCACCGTCGCGGCCACCATCACGGCGGGCCGGCGGTTCGGCATCGCGGCGCTTGGCCTCCTCGGCTTCCTTGCGCTTGGCCTCTTCCTCCTTGCGGCGGCGTTCGGCCTCTTCGGCGATCTTGCGCTCTTCCTCCTGGATAGCGCGCATCTCGTCCAGCTCGCGCTGGCGCAAGGTCTCGGCGTCCAGGATGATCGGCGGCATTTCCGGCTGCGCCGGAGCATCGGCGGCGGCGGGAGCGGAGGCAGGAGCCGCGGCACCGGTGTCGGCCGGAGCGGATGCAGCCTCTTCGGCGGCGCGGGCGGCGGCCTCGGCGGCGCGCGCTTCGGCGCGGGCCGCTTCTTCCTCGGCCTCGATCCGGCGCTGCTCTTCGAACGCCGCGGCGCCGCGAAGCGCACGCAGGCGCGATTCCAGCTCCTCACGGGTCAGCTGGCGCCCGGCAGGGGCTCCGCCGCCGCGGGGACGCTGGCCCTGTGCGCCGCGGATGGGCAGGCCCTGGGCAGCTTGACGCGCGGCGGCGCCGCCGTCGGCAACGCCGGGCACGGCGCCCTTTTCAACATGACGCTTGCGCTTGACCTCGACGGTCACCGCTTTTGACCGGCCATGGGAGAAGCTCTGCCGGACCTGGGTCTCGACCGGCTTCTTCGACTCCAGCTTTCCTTTGCTGGCGCCGGTTAGGTGCAAGACTTTTTTCTGGTCCTGGTCGTTGCTATCGGTCATCGGTTCCCGAATGGTCAGACGTTACATCGCAGGCCGGCCGGCCTTATCGCCGACTCCCAGCCCTTATCAGAATCCTGGTGCGCGCTCCGGTCCCCTTCGGGACCTTTCGGGTCCAGGTGCCCCTGGGGACCTTTCAGCCCCCTCAGGCGTGCCGCATCGCGGGCCAGCCCAACGGCCAGCCTGCCCCGCGCCACCACGGCGTGCACCGCGTGATCGCGTCCCAGCGCCGCGGCCAAGGCCGAGGACAGGAACAGGTCGATCACCGGCAGCGATGGCGCGAGCGCCGTCACCTTGCCGCGCTGGTCCAGCGAGCCGTCCGCGGCCTCCACCAGCAGGGCCGGCGGGGGACCCGCACGGCCGACCTGGTTGGCCCTCAACGCCTCGCGCACCTTCTCGTATCCCGCCAGGACGTGGCCGGCACGGCGGGCAAGGCCCAACGCGTGCAGACACCGCCGTTCCAGCAGCCGTTCCAGCCTCTCGGCCAGATCGGTCGGTACTTTCACCGCACGACGGGCCGCCTTGGCGAAAACGGATTTGCCCATGGCCTTCGCCAGGGCATCCCGGTCGGCCGTGACCCAAAGGCCGCGGCCGGGCAGACGTTCCTCCAGGTCGGGAACCACCTCGCCGTCGGGGCCGATCACGAAGCGGATCATGCTCTCCTTTGGCCCCACCGTACCCGACGCGATGCAGCGGCGCAGAGGCCCTTTCTCGTCGTCGGCCGGCAGGCGGTCCGTCCCGGCACCGTCGTCCTGTGCCAATTCCTGATCCGGCACCGCATCCGCGGCGGCGGTCGGTGTCCGTTCGACGTTCCGTTCGGTCATCCGATCGTCATCCGCTCGCGCGGTCCCGAATAATCGTTCCTGTCGGGCGCAGTTCCAACCGGCATTGCTGCCGGTCAGGCCTGCGCGCCCTGACCACCGGCGCTGCCATCCGCCGCAGGGGCCGCGGCGGCGCCGTCCTGTTCCTCACCTTCGAACCAGTGGGCGCGCGCGGCCATGATGATCGCGTTCGCTTCCTCTTCCGAAGGAGCGTCCTTGGCGCCGTCCTTGCTCAGGATCTCGACCAGCTCGTCGCCGGCCAGATCGGCCAGGTCGTCCAGCGTCTTCACGCCGTTCTCGCCCAGCTTCACCAGCTGGGTGGCGGTGAAGCCGGTCAGTTCGGCGACGATATCCTCGACGCCCAGCTCCAGGCGGCGCTCGTTCGCCTGCTCGTCCTGCACTTCCAGGAAGGCAAGCGCGCGCTGCTTCAGCTCGTCGGCGACCGACTCGTCGAAGCCTTCGATCTCGGCCAGCTCTTCGGTCTCGACGAAGGCGATCTCCTCCACCGAGGTGAAGCCTTCGGCGACCAGCAGGTGGGCGATCACGTCGTCGACGTCCAGCGCCTGCATGAACAGGGCGGAGCGGCTGTGGATCTCCTCCGACCGGCGCTCCGACTCCTCCTGCTCGGTGAGGATGTCGATGTCCCAGCCGGTCAGCATCGAGGCGAGGCGCACGTTCTGGCCGCGGCGGCCGATGGCCAGCGACAGCTGGTCGTCGGGCACCACCACCTCGATGCGGCGGTTCTCGTCGTCGAGCACGACCTTGGCGACCTCGGCCGGGGCGAGCGCGTTGACGACGAAGGTCGCCGCCTCGCCCGACCACGGGATGATGTCGATCTTCTCGCCCTGCAGCTCGCCAACGACCGCCTGGACGCGGCTGCCGCGCATGCCGACGCAGGCGCCGACCGGGTCGATGGAGCTGTCGTTGCTGTGCACGGCGATTTTGGCGCGGCTGCCCGGATCACGGGCCACCGCCCGGATCTCGATGATGCCGTCGTAGATTTCCGGCACTTCCTGGGCGAACAGCTTCGCCATGAACATGGGATGCGTGCGCGACAGGAAGATCTGCGGCCCGCGCGGTTCCTCGCGGACGTCGTAGATGTAGGCACGCACGCGGTCGCCGTTCTTGAAATGCTCGCGCGGCAGCAGTTCGTCGCGGCGCAGGATCGCTTCGGCGCGGCCCAGGTCGACGGTGACGTTGCCGTACTCGACGCGCTTGACCAGACCGTTGACGATCTCGCCGTTGCGGTCCTTGTACTCGTTGAACTGGCGCTTGCGCTCGGCGTCGCGCACCTTCTGCACGATCACCTGCTTGGCGGTCTGGGCGGCGATGCGGCCGAAGTCGATCGGCGGCAGCGGGTCGACCAGGAAATCGCCGATCTTGGCGCCGGGCTTGCGGCGCTGGGCGTAGGGCAGGGTGACCTGCGTCGCCTCGTTCTCCACCGTCTCGACCACCTCCAGGTGGCGGGTCAGATGGATGTCGCCGGTCTTGCGGTCGATGCGCGCGCGGATGTCGTGCTCGTGCCCGTACTTGGAGCGGCCGGCCTTCTGAATCGCCTGCTCCATCGCCTCCAGGACTTCGTCCCGGTCGATGTTCTTTTCGCGGGCGACCGCGTCAGCGACTTGCAGCAGTTCCATCCGTTACACTTCCTGGGTCGGTCTTGTGTGGTGCCGGTCTTGCGTGATGTCCGGTCGGGTCGGCGGGATGTCGGTTCGGCTTTCGGAGGCGGGCATCCTGTCGGCGTGTCCTTGCGGACCCGGGCCGTCAGTTGTGCGGGCCCTCCTGCTGCTCCTGGCTGGCGCGGATCAACTCGTCCGTCAGCACCAGCTTGGCGCGCAGGATGTTGTCGAACTCCAGCCGGGCCGGTCCCTGTTCGGTGTCGATGCACACGAGGCCGTCCTCGACGCCCTTCAGCATGCCCTTGAAACGCTTGCGGCCGTCGATGGCCATGCGGCTCTCCAGCCGGGCTTCGAAGCCGGCGAAGCGCTCGAAATCCTTGAGGCGGGTCAGCGGCCGGTCGATACCGGGCGAGCTGACCTCCAGAGTATAGGCTTCGCGGATCGGGTCTTCCACGTCCAGCAGGGCCGAAACGGAACGGCTGATGTCGGCGCAGTCCTCGACGGTCATGGGCGCGCCGTCGGCGCGCTCCGCCATGATCTGGAGAACCGCCCGCTGGCCGCCTGAGATCTGAACGCGCACGACCTCATAGCCCATGGCTTCGACCGACGGCGTGATGATCTGTTCGATGCGACCTGTAGCGTCCATTCCACCTGACCCAAAGCCTGCGGCCGGGATCGAACCGGACGAGGTTTCCACAACAGAAGGTTCAAAAAGCGCGCGTTTCCACACGCTGATAAAAAAATAAGTGGGCAAAAGCCCACCCGCAAAGCGTCTCGCCGGCCCGGTTGCCCGGGCCGCCGATCCGTATGGGTTCTCAGAGGGTGAATATAGTCATTCCGCCCGATGCCGCAAGCCTTTTCCGGCCCGATCGTCGTGGCGGGCCGGAATCTCAAGCGGAACGGGTATGCGTCAGCGCCGCGGGCGGCGGACGAAGCGCATGAAGACCGGCTTCCGCCCGGCGGCGATGGCCTTCTCCTCATAGCGGGTGGCTGGCCAGTCGTCGGGGCGGACGCGCCAGTCGGAGGGACGGCGGGCCGTCCATTCGAAATCGGGATGCTTCACCGTATGTTCAAGCATCCAGCGCACCAGCCCCATGTCGTCGCTGGCCAGCCGCAGCTCCGCCCCGTCCTTCAGCACGCGGGCCAGCCGCGGCAGGTTTTCCGGCCCGATGAAGCGGCGGTCGGCGTGGCGCTTCTTCGGCCAGGGATCGGCGAACAGCACAAAGGCGCGGCCGATGGAGGCGTCGGGCAGGGCGTCCAGCAGCGGCCGGGCGTCGTCGGGCTGGATGCGGACATTGCGCAACCCGTCGTCGTCGACCATGCCCAGCAGGCCGGCGATGCCGTTGAGGAAGGGTTCGGCGCCGATGATGCCGACATCCGGATGGTGCCCGGCCTGCCAGGCGAGGTGGTGGCCCATGCCGAAGCCGATCTCCAGCCAGACATCGCGCTTCGGGCCGTCGAACAGGGCGGCCGGGTCCAGCCTGTCGCCGGGCTTGGGCAGCGCGATCTGCAGCTGCGGCAACAGGACGTCGATCAGCTCCGTCCGGCGCTTGCGCAGCGGCCGGCCCTTGCGGCGCCCGAACAGGCGGTTGGAGCTTTCGGAGAGCGGGCCGGAGATGCTGTCGTCGGTCATGTCGGAACGCTGAATGGAATGGGGGAAAGCGCAAAAGAAAGCAGGGGCCGTTGCCAGCCCCTGCCGTCCTGTCCGCATCGGCTGCGGATACTATGACGCGGACGCGCCTTAGAGGAAGGCGTTCCGCAGGTCGCCGACCAGATCGGTCTTCTCCCACGAGAAGCCGCCGTCCACCTCCGGCTCGCGGCCGAAATGGCCGTAGGCGGCAGTGCGGGCGTAGATCGGCTTGTTCAGGCCCAGATGCGTGCGGATGCCGCGCGGGGACAGGTCGACCAGCTGCTGCAGAACGTCGGACAGGCGGTCCTCGTCGACGTTGCCGGTGCCGTGGGTGTCGACATAGACCGACAGCGGCTTCGACACGCCGATGGCGTAGGAGACCTGGATCGTGCACTTCTCCGCCAGTTCCGCCGCGACGACGTTCTTGGCGAGGTAGCGGGCGGCATAGGCGGCCGAACGGTCGACCTTCGTCGGGTCCTTGCCGGAGAAGGCGCCGCCGCCGTGCGGGGCGGCACCGCCGTAGGTGTCGACGATGATCTTGCGGCCGGTCAGGCCGGCGTCACCGTCCGGGCCGCCGATGACGAAACGGCCGGTCGGGTTGACGTACAGGTTCTTCGCCTCGCACATCCAGCCTTCCGGCAGGCAGTTGACGATGTGCGGCAGGACGATCTCGCGCACGGCGTCCTGGTCCAGCCCCTCGGCATGCTGGGTCGACAGCACGATGGCGGTGGCGCGGGTCGGGCGGCCGTCGATGTACTGCAGGGTGACCTGGCTCTTGGCGTCCGGGCCCAGCTGCGGGGCGGCGCCGGAATGGCGCGCCTCGGCCAGCGACTTCAGGATGGCGTGGCTGTAATAGATCGGGGCCGGCATCAGCGCCGGGGTCTCGCGGCAGGCATAGCCGAACATGATGCCCTGGTCGCCGGCACCCTCGTCCTTGTTGCCCGCGGCGTCGACGCCGACGGCGATGTCGGCGGACTGGGAATGGACGAAGCACTTGACGTCCATCTTCTCCCAATGGAAGCCGTCCTGCTCGTAACCGATGTCCTTCACCGCGGCGCGGGCGACCTCGACCAGCTGGTCGGCCTTGATGCTGTCGGGGCCGCGGACTTCGCCGGCGAGCACGACCTGGTTGGTGGTCGCGAGCGTCTCGACGGCCACGCGGGCCTGCGGGTCGTGCGAAAGATAGAGATCGACGATGGCGTCGGAAATGCGGTCGCAGACCTTGTCGGGATGACCTTCCGACACGGACTCGCTGGTGAAGACGTAGTTGAGCTTTGCCACGGGAAACCTCGGCATTCGGCGGCACGCTATTTCATGAGCCGAAACGGCAGACCGGTACAGCGGCCGCAGACACCGGTCCAAAACCGGTTTTGACAAGGAATTCCCCCGCGGTCAAGAAGACTACCGGCGGTAAGGCATCGGACCAATCAACGCACACGCCACACGAAGGGGGAGCGCGGTCGCGCCGCGCCTTCCCCTTTCGGTGGGTATCGCTCGCCGCGCGTGTGCGGCGGCGGTTACTCGGCAGCTTCGGCGACGGCGGCGCTGGCGACCGCTTTCGTCAGTTCGAACAGGCGCTTGCGCACCGACGGGTCGCTGATCTTGTAATAGGCGCGGACCAGTTCCAGCGTCTCGCGCTTGGCCATCGGATCGGGCTCGTAGGCGCCGGCGGAGCGCTCGTCCGACACGCCCGACTCATCGTCGTCCTCGACACGGGCGGCAGCGGCATCGGCCGGCATGTCGTCGAAGAAGAAGGAGACCGGCACGTCGAGAACGCGGCTGAGATCGAACAGACGCGACGCGCCGATGCGGTTGGCGCCGCGCTCGTACTTCTGCACCTGCTGGAAGGTCAGGCCGATGGCCTCGCCCAGCTTCTCCTGGCTCATGCCGAGAAGCGTGCGGCGGAGACGGACGCGGGATCCGACATGGACGTCGATGGGATTCGGCTTTCCGGTCTTCGGACGGCCCGCACCCGCACGGCGCCCGCGCGGCGCCCCAGTTTCAGTCTGCATCTCGTTTATCCCTGTAACGGTTGTGCAACCTAGTTACGACATATCCACGTATGCAGTCAAGCCCGCTCCGGTCAAGCCGGTTACACGAAATTGTCCTGCCCGTGGCGGGCGGATTGCCCGTAATGCTGCGTCACCGGTGATATCGCGAGGCCAGGGCCGCCAGAAAACAGCCCAGAAGCCCTATGCCGAAAATCCAGTCGCCCATGCGGGCATAGGCTGTGACGCCGTCCGGCGCTTTCGGCAATGTGGTATCGATGAAGCCTCGTTCACCCAGTCCGAGCAAGTGTCGCACACGTCCGTAGGCGTCCACCAGCCCGGATATTCCCGTATTCGCCACCCGGACCAGCGGCAGCCCTTCCTCGACCGCGCGGACCTGGTTGATCGCGAAATGCTGGTGGGGGCCGGCGGTGCGGCCGTACCAGGCGTCGTTGGTCAGGTTCAGCAGCCATTGCGGCCGGTCGGCGGTGTCGACCACCGCGGCGGGGAAGATGCTCTCGTAGCAGATCAGCGGGCTGAAGGGCGGCAGGCCGGCCGCATTGCCGCCGAGATGGAGGGTGCGCGGCCCCGGCCCGGCGCTGAACTCCGCCCCGTTCCCGGCGATGGCGCCCACCGGCAGCCACTGCCGCAGCGGCATGTACTCGCCGAATGGCACGAGGTGGAACTTGTCGTAGCTGGCGACCGCGGCCCCGCTGCCGTCCACCGCCACCATGCCGTTGTAGTAGCGCCGCTCGCCGTCCTCGCCGACGGTGGTGCGCGGCGCGCCGGTGATCAGCAGCCCGCCGGGCGGGGTGACCGATGCCATCGCCTGCCGCACGCGCGCGTCGTCCTCGATGAAGAAGGGGACGGCGGTCTCCGGCCAGATGACGACGTTGGGCGGCGGGGCGCCGGGGTCGGCGGGCGGAGCGGCCGACAGGGCGAGGTGGCTCTGGAAATTCTGCACCCGTTCACCGGGCGCCCATTTCAACCGCTGGTCGATCGCCGCCTGGACCAGCCGCAGCCTCACGCCCGGCACCGGCTCGTCCACCGCGCCCGCCAGCCTCCAGGCTCCCCAGCCGCCGAGCACGGCCAGCAGCGCCAGCCCGGCGGCGAAGCCGGCCCAGGCGCGGCGCGGCGTGGTGTCGCGGTCGGGCAGGGCGGCGGGCAGCGAGACCGCCAGGACCGTCACCAGCGTCAGCCCATAGATGCCGAACAGCGACACGCTCTGCAGAACCGGCAGCACCCCGACCCAGCCATAGCCGATCAGGTTCCACGGGAAGCCGGTGAAGACATGGCCGCGCAGCCATTCCCACAGGCACCAGCTGGCGGCGAACAGCAGGGGCCGCCCCAGCCCGGCGCCGAAGCCGCGGCGGCGCAGCAGGTGGACCGTCAGCGTGGCGCCGCCGCTGAACATCGCCAGCAGGATCGGCAGCCCGACCGCCGACAGCGGCAGGGCCCACCAGAACCGCTCGATGTCGGTGAACAGCGCGGCGCTGATCCAGTAGAGCCCCAGCAGGTGATGGCCGAAGCCGAAGAACCAGCCGGCCGCGAAGGCACCCTTTTTCGTCTCGACCCCGTCCAGCAGCCAGATCAGTCCGGGAAACGCCACCAGCAGCACCGGCAGCAGCCCGGCCGGCGGCAGCGCCAGCGTGGCGAGCCCGCCCAGCGCCATCGCGGCGGCCAGCCGGCGCCAGCCTGTCAGCGCGGACAGCCGCGCGGAGACGCGGCCCAGCCGGGCCGGGACGGGCAGGGTGTCGGTGGCGGTCAAGGCGGAGACTCCGGCAGCGGCAAGGGCGGGCGGCGCCATAGGTAATGCGGCCGGGCAGGGGCGCCAAGGTCCTTGCGGGCGTGGCTGGGTTGTGGAAGTGGGGATGTCGTCGCGGGGTGCCCCCTCCCCGCTTGTCAGCGGTGGAGGGTCGGGGTAAGGGCAAGCGCCGGAGACGTTACGCCGTCTCCGCCAGCTTCACGCTGTCGGCCGGGACATTGTGGACGCGCAGGCGCTTCAGGCGGCGGGAATCGGCGTCGACGATCTCGAACTCCAGGCCCGAGGGATGGACCAGCCGCTCGCCCAGGCCGGGCACGCGGCCGGCGATGGAGACGACGAGGCCGCCCAGCGTGTCGATGTCCTCGCGCTCCTCCCCGGTCAGGACCGGGCCGACGCGATGCTCGAAATCCTCAATGGGCAGGCGGGCGTCGGCGATCAGGCTGCCGTCGGGACGCTCGACCAGCCGCGGGGCCGTGGCCTCGTCATGCTCGTCCTCGATCTCGCCGACGATCTCCTCCACCAGATCCTCGATGGTGACGAGGCCGTCGATGCCGCCGAACTCGTCCACCACCAGCGCCATGTGCTGGCGGGTCTGGCGCATCTGCACCAGCAGGTCGAGCACATGCATGGAAGGGGCGATGATCTTCGCCTCGCGGATGATGCCGGTCAGGTCCGGCTTCTCGCTCAGGCCCTCCGGCGAGATCGCCTGCTTGGCCAGCAGCGTCAGCACATCCTTGATGTGGATGATGCCGACCACGTCGTCCAGCGTCTCGCGGAACACCGGCAGGCGGGAATGGCCTTCCTCGGCGACGCGCTGGACCAGGGTGGGGAAGGGGGTCTCGATCTCGACGGCGACGATGTCGGCGCGCGGCACCATCACGTCGGCGACGGTGCGGTCGCGCAGCTTCAGGATGTTGGTCAGCAGCGCCCGCTCGCCGGAACCCAGCGATCCTCGCCGTCCTCGCCGGCGGCATCGTCCAGGCCTGCGATCAGTTCCTCGATCGTGCCGCGCAGGGATGTGTCCCCGCGGCCGCCCCAGACGGTGCGGAGCCACCCCTTGAACAGGTGGCCCAGGGAATGGTCTTCGGCCCCGTGGTCATCACGGGGCGTGCGACTGTCGGATATTTCGCTCATCGGTCCGGCGGTTGGTGGTTGGCGGCATAAGGATCGTCGATTCCGAGGCTGGCGAGCAACCGGGTTTCCAGCGCCTCCATCTCCTCGGCCTCGTCGTCCGTCTCGTGATCATAGCCCAGCAGATGCAGAACACCATGCATCACAAGGTGAGTCATGTGGTCTTTGAAGTTTTTCCGCTGTTCGGCAGCTTCGCGGGCCACTGTTTCATAAGCCAGGATGACGTCGCCCAGCATGACGGGCACGCCGTCTTCCGGCTCCGGCTCCTCCGCTTCGGTCAGGGCGAAGGACAGCACGTTCGTCGGCTTATCCTTGCCGCGATACTCGCGGTTCAGCCTGTGGACCAGCGCGTCGTCGGCCAGGACGACCGACAGTTCGGCCGGGCCTTCCTCGTCGTCATAGGCTGCAGCCAGGGCGGCGAGCGCCGCGCGCTCCGCCAGCCACTCGGCGTCCTCGGCCCAGTCGCCGGCTTCACGTGAAACAGTGATGTCGACGGCGCTGGTCATTCCTCCTCCCCAACGATACCGGCCTCGCGGTCGGTCGTTTCGGGTGTGGAACCGGTACGGCGAGCTTGCTTGCGCGCCGCTTCGCGGACATCGGCCTGGTCGTAGGCGCGGATGATGCGAGCCACCATCGGATGGCGGACGACGTCGGCGTCGGTGAAGCGGACGAAACGCACGCCCTCCACCCCGCGCAGGATGTCCAGCGCGTCGCGCAGGCCCGACCGGGTGCCCGACGGCAGGTCGATCTGCGAGATGTCGCCGGTGACGACCATGCGCCCGCCCTCGCCCAGGCGGGTCAGGAACATCTTCATCTGCATCGGCGTGGTGTTCTGCGCCTCGTCCAGGATGACGAAGGCGTTGCCCAGCGTCCGGCCGCGCATGAAGGCCAGCGGCGCGATCTCGATCTCGCCGGATTCCAGCCGCTTCTTCACCTGTTCCGCCGGCAGCATGTCGTGCAGCGCGTCGTAGAGCGGGCGCAGGTAAGGATCGACCTTTTCCTTCAGGTCGCCGGGCAGGAAGCCCAGCCGCTCGCCGGCCTCGACCGCCGGCCGCGACAGGACGATGCGGTCGACCTGACCGGTCGTCAGCAGCGCCACCGCCTGCGCCACCGCCAGATAGGTCTTGCCGGTGCCGGCCGGGCCGAGCCCGAAGACCAGTTCGCTTTCCGCCAACGCCTGCAGATAGGCGGCCTGGGTGGGCGACCGCGGGGTGATGGGACCGCGCCGGCGGGTGCGCAGCGCGATCTCGGCCCGGGTGATGGTCGCCTGCTGGCCGGGTGCACGCGGCTCTTCGCTGCCGGTCACGCCGACGAAGCCCGGATCGGCGGTCGCCATGCGGACGGCGCCGTCGACCTCGCCGCTGTCGATGGTCTGGCCGCGGGTCAGCCGCTGGTACAGGCCGTTCAGCGCCGCCTGGGCCGTCTCGGCGGCATCGGGCGGGCCGGAGATGGTCAGGGTGTTGCCGCGGGAGATCAGCGACACGCCCAGAAGGGATTCGATGCGGGCGAGGTGGCGGTCATGCTCCCCGTACAGCATCGGCAGAAGCCGGTTGTCATCGAATTGAACGTCGATACGCCGTTCGGGCAGACCGTTCAAGCGCTTGCCTCCAAGGTTACGGCAGGCTGGAAGGGAGAGGCGGTGATGTATTCACCGGTCACGACGGTGCCGGCAAGGCTGTTGGCCAGGGCGGCATCCACCCGCACCTCGACGATGCGGCCGAGCAGCCGCTCGTTCGCCTCGGCATGGACCGACTGCATCCACGGGCTGCGGCCCAGCAGCTGGCCGTCGCGGCGGCCGACGCGGTCGAACAGGACCGGCACGCTGCGCCCGACGAAGCTGTGGTTGAAGGCGACCTGCTGGGCGTTCAGCAGCTGGTGCAGCGCCGCCAGCCGGGACTCCTTCACCTCTTCCGGCACCTGGGCGCCATCAACCGAGGCCGGGGTGCCGGGACGCGGGCTGTATTTGAAGGAATAGGCTTGGGCATAGCCGATGTCGGTGACCAGCTTCAGCGTCGCGGCGAAATCGGCGTCGCTCTCGCCGGGGAAGCCGACGATGAAGTCGCCGGACATCGCCAGATCCGGCTTGGCCGTGCGCAGCCGGTCGACCAGACGGCGGTAGTCGTCAGCGCTGTGCTTGCGGTTCATCGCTGCCAGGATGCGGTCGGACCCGGCCTGCACCGGCAGATGCAGGTAGGGCATCAGCTGCGGCACCTCGGCATGGGCGCGGATCAGGTCGTCGGCCATGTCGCGCGGATGCGAGGTGGTGTAGCGGATGCGCTCCAGCCCGTCGATCTCCGCCAGTTCGCGGATCAGCCGGCCAAGGCCCCAGGTCGTGCCGTCCGGCCCGTCGCCGTGCCAAGCGTTGACGTTCTGGCCCAGCAGGTTGATCTCGCGCGTGCCGCCGGCGACCAGCCGCTTCGCTTCCGCAAGGATCTGGGCGGCGGGGCGGGAGAACTCGGCGCCGCGGGTGTAGGGCACGACGCAGAAGGTGCAGAACTTGTCGCAGCCCTCCTGCACCGCCAGGAAGGCGGACACGCCTTGGCTGCCGGCTTCCTCCGGAAGGAAGTCGAACTTGGATTCGGCCGGGAAATCGGTGTTCAGCACGCTGCCGGCGGCGCGGCTGGCCTTCGCCACCATCTCCGGCAGGGTGTGGTAGGTCTGTGGGCCGAATACCATGTCGACGAAGGGGGCGCGGGCGACGATCTCCTCGCCCTCGGCCTGGGCGACGCAGCCGGCGACCGCCAGGATCATCCGGCCGTCCTCGGCCTCCGCCTTGCGGTCCTTCAGCTGGCGCAGGCGTCCCAGTTCGGAAAAGACCTTCTCGGCCGCCTTCTCGCGGATGTGGCAGGTGTTCAGGATCACCATGTCGGCGCCGTCCGGCTCATCGACCGGTTGGTAGCCCAGCGGTGCCAGGACGTCCGCCATCCGGGCGGAGTCGTACACGTTCATCTGGCAGCCCCAGGTCTTGATGAACAGCTTCTTGGTCAACCCGCACCCTTCCGCTTGGAACAAAAACGAATAGCGCGCTCACGATGCTGCGTGGCGCGCGGCACGCCGTCCGTCCGGCGTCGCTCCTGAAAAGATGGTATCGCGTGTGGGGCGAATCGAGTCAATCCCGCTTCGCCCCACCCCTATTTGCAAACAGGGTGTTTCCACAATTCGAGATCGTCACGCCGCCCCGGCCTGCAGCCCGCCGCGCCAGAACCAGTCGGTCCGCCGCACCCGGTCAGTCCAAAGTCGCTCCGCCGCCGTCCGGCTGAACAGGGCGCTGAAAGGGACGGGGGTGTCTCCCGCTAGCACCGGCGTGGCGCCGACAGCGGCGTCCTGCGCGTCCGTCTGTTCCGGCTTGCCGATCATGCCGGCGGCGCCCGACAGCGCGCCTTCGACCAGCTCCAGGCCCAGCAGCCGGTTCATATCGACCGGACCCGGCATCTCCATGCCCAGCGTCAGCGCGCGGGAGAAGCCGAACCGCTCGTAATAGGGGGCGTCGCCGACCAGGATGACCGACTTGTGGCCCAGTGCCACCGCCTTGTTCAGGCTCATCCGGATCAGCTTGCTGCCCAGCCCGCTGCCCTGCAGATGGGCGGCGACCGCGATCGGGCCGAGCAGGATGGACTGGACGGTGCCGCCGACCAGGATCGGCCAGTAGCGGATGGTGCCCACCACCACCTCGCGCCCATGCTCGTCATGCTCGATGGCGACGAGGTTCAGGGCGGGGATCGGGTCGACGCCGTCGCGCAGCCGGTAGGCGGTCTTGGTGAAGCGGTCCGGACCGAAGGAGGCGTCCAGCAGGGCTTCGATGGCGGCGGCGTGCTTCGGCTCTTCGACGGTGATGATCATGCGTGGGGCTCCCGGCGGGAAGAAGGTCTTCTCAGAAGGCTTCTGAAGGGCGGATCGCGCCGCCGCCGGAAGGCCGGGGGTGTCAGGTCCCCGTTGTGCCTTTGGCGTCCGCACGCGACCCAAGGACGGCCGCAACCGCGATGCGCGGTGCGAGGCTCCGTCGTCGGATGCGAAGGGCGTGCGAACGAGACATGGACAAGGCTCTTCGGCCGTTGCTGGGACTTGCGCATATATCATCGTCGCCCCCCGTCGCAAGACCGTGGAGACCCGGCGATGATGCATGACTGTATCCATCACCGTGCGTGGATGTCGCAGCTTTGTCCGGCCGGGTTCTGGACAGTGGGGAAGGCCGACTTTATTCTGCGCCGAACCACCGCCCGGCCACCCGGACTCCCCGGCCGCCGGCCCATTTCCGGCCGGCGCCGCACATCGGATCGGGCCGTCCATCGGATAGTCCGCCAGGATCGCCAGACATGTATACCGCCGTCACCAACGACATCCGCGTCACCGTCCAGCCCGTGTTCCTGGAAGACCAGTCGGCGCCGGCCGAGGGCCGCTTCGTCTGGGCCTATCACGTCCGCATCGAGAATGAGGGCAGCGAGACGGTGCAGCTGCGCACCCGCCACTGGCGCATCACCGACGCCATGGGCCGCGTGCAGGAGGTGCGGGGTCCCGGCGTGGTGGGCGAACAGCCGGTCCTGGAGCCGGGCGAGCATTTCGAATACACCAGCGGCACGCCGCTGGGCACGCCGTCCGGCATCATGGCCGGCACCTATGGCATGGAAGCGGCCGACGGCCGCGCCTTCGATGTGACCATCCCGGCCTTCTCGCTCGACAGCCCGCACCAGCCGATGCAGCTGAACTGATCGGACGGTCCGGGTGCCGGGCGTTTCCGGACGTAGACCAATAATACAATAGAATGTGTGTGGATATTGGATGGAATTAACACGCGGCTTTGACAAGCCGCATGACTGTCCGTACTTTGTCCGCAGCTTGAAGGCCATGGGGCGGGACCTAATCTAGGGACTTCCGAATGGCGCCCGGAGACGGAAACTGGGCGGAAATGGGAAGGCGGGCGCCGCCGCTCCGTTCATAAGATGATTCCTTTTCGTCTTGTGAGCCGTTCGGTTGATCCGCCGAGGCTTCGGCTCCGTACTGACGACGGAAGTGACGCCAGACACGATGGGCGTGTTGCGCGACCGCCATCGGATTGCGGCCATCGGATCGCTGCCATCGTCTTCGCGCAGGGCGTTTCCCAGTTATGGAAAGGATATTCCCGTGACGGCTACCAAGACCCCGCACGCCAAACCCCCGGCGATCGACAACGTGCTTCGCGGCCCCGGCCTGTCCCGGCCCGACGCCCGTCCGTCCCGCGCCGAGGCGGAGGAGGCGGTGCGCACCCTGATCCGCTGGGCCGGCGACGACCCGGCGCGCGAGGGTCTGGTCGGCACGCCGGACCGCGTCGTCCGCTCCTACGAGGAATTCTTCGCCGGATACGGCATCGATCCGGTTGAGATCCTGTCGCGCACCTTCGAGGAGACCGACGGCTACGACGAGATGGTCATTCTGCGCGACATCCGCGTGGAATCCTATTGCGAGCACCACATGGTGCCGATCATCGGCAAGGCCCATGTCGCCTATCTGCCGCGCCGCCGCGTCGTCGGCATCTCCAAGCTGGCGCGCCTGGTCGAGGCCTATGGCAAGCGCCTGCAGATCCAGGAGAAGATGACCTCCCAGATCGCCAACACCATCGACGAGGTCCTGCAGCCCGAGGGCGTGGCCGTGGTGGTCGAGGCGCAGCACCAGTGCATGACGACCCGCGGCGTGCACAAGACCGGCGTGACCATGGTGACCAGCCGCATGCTGGGCGCCTTCCGCACCGACCCGTCTACCCGCCGCGAATTCCTGACGATGATCGGCAACCCGACCTCGCGCGGGATGGAATAAGGTCCGGAGGTCTTTACACCCCTTGCGCCGCCTGCCAAGCTCCCGCCGCAATCTTAGTAAGCGGTGTGGAGCATGGCGGCGAAGGTGACACCGGCGGTCAATGCGGCGAAGGCGGCGGGCGTCGCCTTCCGGCTTATGGAGTACGAGTACGACCCGTCGGCCGACGCCATCGGGCTGCACGCCGCCGAATCGCTCGGGCTCGACCCCGCCATCGTCTACAAGACCCTGATCGTCCAGCTGGAGCCGAAGGCGCTGGCCTGCGCTGTCATTCCCGTGGCGGCCAAGCTGGATTTGAAGGCCATCGCCGCGGCGGCCAAGGCGAAGAAGGCCGACCTCGCCGACCCGGCGCTGGCGGAAAAGACCACCGGTTTCCTGGTCGGCGGCATCAGCCCGCTGGGCCAGAAGAAGGCGCTGCCGACCTTCATCGACGCGAGCGCCGAAATGCTGCCGGAAATGGTGGTGAACGGCGGCCGGCGCGGCCTGCAGATCGTGCTGGCGCCCGCCGATCTGGCGAAGGCGACGAAGGCGACGGTCTGCGCCATCGTCGCTCATTGATCGTGGCGCAGTGACCGTTGCGCACTGAAACCGGAATGGCGGTGGTGACAATGGCGGTGGTGACCCCGGCAGGACTCGAACCTGCTGCCTCAAGTTTAGGAAACTCGCGCTCTATCCTGATGAGCTACGGGGCCACTTGCGCCGCACCTTAACGGTTTCGTCGGCAAGGTGAAAGTGGCTTTTGGGGGAGGAGCCGCTTCACGGCGTCAGTCGGAATAGCGCTCCTCCAGCCACGGGTCGGCGTGGTTGTTGTAGCCGCGGACCTCCCAATAGCCCTTGCGGTCGCCGGCCAGCAGCTCGATCCGCTTCACCCACTTGGCGCTCTTCCAGAAATACAGCTTGGGCAGCACGATGCGCACCGGCCCGCCATGGTCGCGGCTGATCGGCTGGCCTTCCCATGTCGTGGCGAGCAGCACGCCGTCGTCGTCGAAGTCGGACAGGGCGACGTTGGTGGTGTAGCCGTCGAAGGAATGGAAGACGACGAAGCGCGCCTCCGGCTTCGGCCGGGCCAGTTCCAGCAGGCGGCGGGCGCTGACGCCCTCCCACCGGTTGTCGTAGCGCGACCAGGTGGTGACGCAATGGATGTCGGAGACGAAGCTCTCCTGCGGCTGGGCCTGGAAATCCTCCCACGTCCAGGACAACGGGTTCTCCACCAGCCCGTCGACCGCCAGCGTCCAGTTGGCCGTGGTCACCTTCGGCGTGATGCCGAGGTCCAGGACCGGCCAGTCCGTCACCAGCCGCTGGCCGGGCGGCAGCCGCTCGCGTGCCAGGTCGGCGGCATGGCCGGTCAGGGCGCGGCCGTCGCGGGCCCACTGCTCCTTGACGGCGACCAGCTTGTCGCGGACGGAACCCTCCTGTTCGACCTCCTGGCCCTGTTCCAATCCGGTGGTCACGTCCGGTTTGGGGGGTGTATCGCTCATGGCTCGTCCTCTTCTGCGTGTCCGGTCCGTCCGGCAGGGGTCCCGCTTAAAAAAGGAACAGACAGTCGGGTTGGCAAGCGGAAGCGGGAGAACTAACTTCCCGAAACCCGGCATATTGGAGCCACAGTTCCGCGCCAGGGTGCCGGCCGGCCCTCTTCCGCCGGTCCCGCTTTCCGCCGACATGTCCGAGACCACCCGAGTGAATTGCCGATGATCCGGTCCGCAACGCCCGCCGCAAACCCAGTCGCACGCGCTTGGCGTTTGTTCCTGTCCGGCGGCCTTGCCGTCCTGCTGCTCGCCGCCCTGCTCGCCGGGGCGGGGCCTGCCGCACTGGCCGCATCGCCTGCGCCCGCTGCCGTACCGGCTGCTCCGGCACCCACCGCCGGCGCCGCCGCTCCTGCGGCCGCGGCCCCAGTGGTGGTGGACGAGGCCACCGTGCAGCAGCTGGAGGCGCTGGTCGGCACGCTGGAGAACCAGGACGCCCGCTCCCAGCTGGTCACCCAGCTGCGCAATCTGATCACCGCCCAGCGCGGGTTGGCCCAGGCCAAGGAGGCGGAGGGCGAGTCGGCGCTGCCGCAGACCATCGGCGCCCGGGCGCTGGCCTTCCTGGCGGCGCGCATGGACGTGGTCAGCCGCCAGCTGGTGCAGGTGGCCAACGTCTTCTCCGACCTGCCGGGTGCCATATCCTGGGTGCAGCGGCAAGTGCAGGACGACATGGCGCGCGAACGCTGGGTGCAGATCGCCGTCCAGCTGGCGATGATCCTCGGCATCGGCGCTCTCGCCGCCCGCGGCATCGCCTGGCTGCTCGCCCGGCCGCGCCAGGCGCTGGCCGCCCGCCATGTCGGCTCCGCCCTTCTGCGCATCCCGATGCTGCTCGGCCGCGCGGTGCTGGAACTGGCGCCGATCGTCGGCTTCATCGTCGTCGCCTACACCATCCTGTCGGTGACCGAACCGGCGCCGCGCGTGCGGCTGGTGGCGCTGGCGGTGGTGAACGCGACCGTCATCACCCAGGCGCTGCTGATCCTGGTGCGGATGACCTTCGCCCCCGATGCGCCCAACCTGCGTCTGGTCCAGACCAGCGACGCCGGGGCGCGCCGCTGTTACGTCTGGTCGCGCCGCCTGATCGCGGTGGCGGTCTACGGCTATTTCCTGGCGGAGGGCGCCTATGTGCTGGGCCTGCCGCTGGGCGCCTACGGCGCGCTGCTGAAGCTGCTGGGCGTGGTGCTTGCCGCCATGACCATCGTGCTGATCCTGCAGAACCGCGTTGCCGTCGCCGATTGGATGCGCGGCAACCCGCTGTCGGGCGACGGCGACCCGCTGGCCACCGCCCGGCGCGAGGCGGAAGGGCAGGGGGCGGTCCTGCGCACCGCGCGCCGCCGCTTCGCCGAGATCTGGCACGTCCTGGCCATCCTCTACGTCGTGGTGACCCTGGGCGTCTGGGTGCTGAACGTCTATGGCGGCTTCGAATTCCTGGCCCGCGGCACCGTGGTGACGGTGGTGGCGGTGGTGGCGGCCCGGTTGCTGGTGGGCGGGCTGAACCGCGCGCTGCGCCGGGGCCTGACCATGAACCGCGATCTGGCCGGCAACCTGCCGCAGCTGCACACCCGCGCCTTCCACTATCTTCCCATCGTCCAGCGCATCGGCAAGATCATCATCTGGCTGGTGGCGCTGGGCGTTGCGCTGAACGGCTGGGGTGTGGACACGCTGGGGCTGGTCGAATCCGCCGCCGGCCGCCGCATCGTCGGCAGCGCCATCTCCATCGGCCTGCTGCTGGCCGGCGCCATTGTCGCCTGGGAGGTGGTGAGCGCGCTGATCGAGCATCTGCTGCGTGCCACCGACAAGAATGGTACCCGGATCGAACGCAGCGCCCGCATGCGCACGCTGCTGCCGCTGCTGCGCAACGCCTTCCTGATCCTGCTGGTGACGATGGTGTCGCTGATCACCCTGTCGGAATTGGGCGTGAACATCGCGCCGCTGCTGGCCGGCGCCGGTGTCGTCGGTCTGGCCATCGGTTTCGGATCGCAGACGCTGGTCAAGGACATCATCACCGGCCTGTTCATCCTGTTCGAGGACACGGTGTCGGTCGGCGACGTGGTCGATGTGGGTGGCGGCCATTCCGGCACGGTGGAGGCGATCTCGATCCGCTCCATCCGCCTGCGCGACGGCGCCGGCGCCGTCCACTCGGTGCCCTTCAGCGCGGTGACCACCGTGAAGAACATGAGCAAGGACTTCTCGGTCACGCTGTTCACCGTCACGGTGTCCAACCGCGAGGATCCCGACCGCATCATCTCCGTGCTGAAGGAGACGGGCGCCGAGGTGCAGGCCCAGCCGCAGTTCGCCGCCGACATCCTGAACCCGCTGGAGGTGCTGGGCGTCGATAAGCTGTCCGACACCGGCATCAACATCCTGGCCCAGTTCAAGACCCGTCCGACCCGCCAGTGGGGGGTGAGCCGCGAGTTCAACCGCCTGCTGAAGAAGAAGTTCGACGAGCTGGGCATCGCCATGCCGACCCAGTCGATGCAGCTGGTCGTCGGCCAGAACCCGCACGACCGCGCGCTGGCGGAGGCGCTCAGCCAGGGCTCGTGACGCAGGCGCCGGCTCCGGTCCCGTCTCGGGGACAGGAAAACGCCCGGCAGTGCCGGGCGTTTTCCTCGGTGCCTTTTCCTTGCCGCCTTCGCCCCGCCGCCATCCTCACCCGGCGGGTGCCGGCGGGCAGGGGGGACGGCGCCAGCGGCGCAGCGCGTCGTCCAGGGCGCGGGCGAAGCTGGAACGCTCGTCCGGCGACAGGAAGCTCCCCACCCCCACCGACTGGCCGTGCGAACTCAGCGTGACCTGACCGGCCGGACCGCGGCGGTCATGGTCGGCCCGCTCATCGTGGGTGATCCGCAGCCAGTAGGGATGGAAGGACCAGCGCCGCTCCGGCGCCTTCCAGTGGACCCGCTGCACCGTCAGCGCGGTCTCGGTCAGCCGCACCCGCTCATACTGGCGGGCGGAGCGGTAGCTGACGCGGAAGGCAAGCCACAGGGCCAGCACGTCCAGCCCGCAGAAGGGCACCACCGGCCACGCCCCGTTGGCGACGAAGATGCCGGCGACGACCAGATTCAGCAGGATGACCACCGCCATCAGCACCCGGTAGCCGTTGCGGCCCAGGCTGCGGTGGGGGTGGAGGATGGCGTCGAAGAACACGCGCACGGGACCGCTTCCGGCGCCGTCCCCCTGGGGAGCGTCGCCGGCCTGACCGTCCGGCCGGCCTTGCGGCTGGTCGCCGGGCCGGGAGTCGGAGATGTCGATGGGCATGGCGGCCATACTAGACGACCGGCGCGCCGCTGAAAACCGCCTGCTGGAAACCGTCCGCTGAAAACCGCCCACTGAAGGTGGCATGGCGAAAAACGTCGGGACGGCGCGGTTATGCCGCCTTCGACACCATCGGCACGGCGCCGCCGTGCAGCACCCAGGCCATGGCGCTGTCCATCCCGGCGAGGTCGCCGGCCGGCATCCCGCCGGCGGGGTCCTCCACCGGCGCCTCCGCGGTATCGCCAACGGCCTGAACGAAGATCCGCGCCTGATCTTCGGTGCCGGCGGCGATCATCGCGTCGGCCATCACCGAGGCCCAGTGCCAGTCGGTCATCACCACCGCGCAGCGCAGCTGGCCACAGCGCCGTGCCAGCCTCATCAGGGCGACGACGATCTCGGGCCGGAAATCGTCGATCTCGAACCGGTCGAACTCGATCAGGCTGCTCCACGGCGTGCCGCGGCTGCCCAGATTGGCGCACTGCACCTCCACCTGCCGGGCGACGGCGTCGCGTTCGCCGATCGACAGCGAGCCCTGCAACCGGACATGCAGGCCCCAATCCTCGATTTCCACAAGATAAGACGCGGTCATATCCATATACCCTCTTCCGGACCGAGCAATACAACCTGGAAGATCCATGGTTCAGGCACAGGCGTTCGGCCGGTGTCTTGCCGGACAGCAAATCATACGCCACCGCCGGATCCGGGGAGAAGCGCCATTCCTGCGACGAATTCTGTTGGATTGGTGTGATTTCCCTCGATTTCTGTCGCAATCTGCGATGCGGCGCTGCAGTTTGGCATGCCCTTCGCCGACGGCTCTCCGGCGCTGGCGCAACCCCGGCCGTTGCGGCTATGGTGGCGGCCATGAAGCCCGCCGCCGTCCAGGAATTCTTCCGCCGCCTGTCCGCCGCCAACCCGGAACCCCGGAGCGAGCTGGAATACGTCAATCCTTACACGCTGCTGGTCGCGGTCGTCCTGTCGGCCCAGGCGACTGACGTCGGGGTGAACAGGGCAACCGGCCCGCTGTTCAAGGTCGTCACCACGCCCGAGCAGATGGTGGCGCTGGGCGAGGAAGGGCTGCGCCACTACATCAAGACCATCGGCCTGTTCAACACCAAGGCCAAGAACGTCATCCGCCTGTCGGAACTGCTGATCGAACGCCATGGCGGCGAGGTGCCGCGCGACCGCGAGGCGCTGGAACAGCTTCCCGGCGTCGGCCGCAAGACCGCCAACGTCGTGCTGAACGTCGCCTTCGGGGAGGAGACCATCGCGGTCGACACCCACATCTTCCGCGTTGGCAACCGCACCGGGCTCGCTCCCGGCAAGACGCCGGACGCGGTGGAGGCGAAGCTGCTGAAGGCGGTGCCGAAGCTCTACCGCCGCCATGCCCACCACTGGCTGATCCTGCACGGCCGCTATGTCTGCAAGGCCCGCAAGCCCGACTGTCCGATCTGCCCGGTGGCCGACCTCTGCGCCTTCAAGGACAAGATCATCGCCTGATCCGTGGCCGCTGGGTCGCGTCCGGACATAAGAAAGCCCGGCATGGCGGAAGCCAGCCGGGCTTTTCTTACACTTGAAGCAGGTCAGACCGCTTCGGCAGTCGGGGCCTGCTCGACCTGCGCCGGAGCCGGGACCGGGGCGGCGGCCGGCTTGGTGCCCGCGCCGTAGATCTGGATGTCGCCGATCAGCTGGCCGCCGGCATCGACCGCCAGCTCGCCGAAGCGGATCGACCCGGTGATCTTGCCGGTGGAGCGCACGGTCAGACGGCCGCGGACGGCGATGTCGCCCTCGAACCGGCCGGCGATGTCGGCTTCCTCAATGTCGACCGAGCCCTTGAACAGGCCGCTCTCCGCGATCTCGACCAGACGGCCCTCGCGCAGCTTGGCCTCCACCGTGCCCTCGACCACCAGCACGTCGCAGGAACCGATCTCGCCGGTCAGGGAGATGTCGCGGCCGACGGTCAGGCGGCGCTGCTCCGGCATGGCCGGGGCGACCGGGGCGGGCGCAACCGGAGCGGCGGCGACCGGGGCCGCCGGGGTGCCGACGGGCATCGACGGCTGGCGCGGGGCAGCGCCCGGCATGTCGACGACGCGGCGCGGCACATCGGTCTTGAAGCCGGCACCGGGCACGGACGGCGCGGTCGGGGGCTTGGGAATGCTGTTCATGTCAGGTCCCTTCGAGGCGGAAGGCATATCGGGATAAGCCGGTGCGGCGTGCTGCGCGTCGGCCAGCGCATGGGCCATGCTGGGTGCGGCGGCACCGGCTGCGACGGCGGACGACGGGTCGCCGCCCTGCATCTGTCCGGGCATGTGCCCGGGGATCTGGCCCGGAACCGGATTGTTCAGCGAGGCGAGCGGCGAGGAGACGGCGCCGGCCTCGCCCGGTGCGTACGGACGGGCACCCGGCTGCGGCGGGGCGGGGCTGTCGGCCTTGGGAGCGGCGGGCGGAGTCTTTCGTCCGAACAGCATGAGCGGTTCCCCCAATCTGGACTTACGGGTGGCGGGATGGGCCGGGAGTCTGGAGGCCCGGTGCCGGAAGGGCGCCGCCGGGCAGGCGACGATGTGCGGCCGTGCCGCCTAGCGGCGTATCACGGTCGTCCGGCCCGCCGCAAGGGGAGCCGACATGGACTGTAGGACATGAACCATGAAGGCGCTGGCGACGACCGGGACCAGCAAATTGACGAAGGGGATTGTCGAAAGAAAGGCGATGGCGACCCCGGCCAAAAAGGTTTCAGCGGCCGGGCCCGCCGCAGCATCCGCGCCGACGCGCGGTCCAGCCGCCGGTGGGCGACCATCTCGAAATACTCCCGCCCCAGCAGATAGCCGTTGACGGTGTAGAAGACGATCAGGTTCAGGCCCGGCGCGAAGATGTAGATCGGCAACGCCACCAGGTTGATCGCCAGCACCAGAACCAGGAAGCGCAGGGCCGTCGCCAGCTCCTCCATCAGGCCGGCCTGGCGCGGGGCGGGCAGGGCGGGATAGTGGCGTGCCTCCACGCGCTCGACCACCTCGTCCAGGAAGAAGCTCGACACCATGCCGACGGTGGCCGGGAACAGCAGCCACGCCACCACCAGCACCCCCAGCCCGCCCAGCACGTCGATGATGGTGTCGAGCCAGACATAGCCGCTGAGCGGCGTCACCGACAGCGCCCACCATGTCCCCCCGGCCAGCAGCGCATAGGTGAGCGCCGAGACGAACACCCCCGTCCACACCACCCGGCGCACGCGCGGGTCGGACAGCTGGGAGAAGGCGAGGAAAAGGGCGCGGATCATCGACGGTCCGTAAGGCGGTGGGAGAAGGGCGCGCGGCCGCCCGCATATCTACGGTGGCCGGGCTCCTGGTTCCAGTCCCCCTTCCGTCACCCCATCAGGCCACCGGGCTGAACACCAACGCGGCGTTGGTTCCGCCGAAGCCGAAGCTGTTGGATAGGACGTGACGGATGCGCCGCTCCTTCGGCCGCAGCGGCACGAGATCCAGGTCGCAGCCCTCAGACGGCGCCTCAAGGTTCAGGGTGGGCGGAGCCACCTGATCGCGCAGGGCCAGGATGGCGAAGATCGCCTCCACGGCGCCCGCCGCCCCCAAAAGATGGCCGGTCGCCGACTTGGTGGAGGACATGGAAAGGCCGGCCGCCGCCGGGCCGAACAGGCGCTTGACCGCCGCGATCTCCACCGGATCGCCGGCCGGGGTGGAGGTGGCGTGGGCGTTGACGTAATCGATGGCATCCGGTGCAAGTCCCGCCCGCTTCAGCGCGGCGCGCATGGCGCGGAAGGCGCCGTTGCCGTCCTCCGCCGGGGAGGTGATGTGATAGGCGTCGCCCGACAGGCCGTAGCCGGCGACCTCGGCATAGATCGTTGCCCCGCGCCGCCGGGCATGCTCCAGCTCCTCCAGCACCAGCACGCCGGCCCCTTCGCCCATCACGAAGCCGTCCCGGTCGCGGTCCCAGGGTCGGGACGCGCGGACCGGGTCGTCGTTGAACCCCGTGGACATGGCGCGGGCGGCGCAGAAGCCCGCCAGCCCAAGACGGCAGAGTGCCGCTTCGCTGCCGCCGGCCAGCATGACGTCGGCATCGTCCATGGCGATCAGCCGGGCGGCGTCGCCGATGGCGTGCGCCCCCGTCGCGCAGGCGGTCACGGCGGCGTGGTTCGGCCCGCGGAAGCCGTATCGGATCGACACATGGCCCGATGCGAGGTTGATGAGGGTCGACGGCACGAAGAAGGGCGAGATGCGGCGCGGCCCCTTTTCGTGCAGGGTCAGCGCCGCGTCGGCCAGAGCCGGCAGGCCGCCGATGCCGGAGCCGATCATCACGCCCGTGCGCTCCTGCGCCTCGGCATCCGACGGGCGCCAGCCGGCATCGGACACCGCTTCCTCCGCAGCGGCGAGCGCCAGCAGGATGAAGCGGTCCATCTTGCGCTGGTCCTTGGGCGGCACGATCGCATCCGCGTCGAAAGCGGCGTCGCCGCTTTCCGGCACTTGTCCGGCAATGCGGCAGGGCAGGTCGGCGGCATCGATCCCGGTCAGCGCCCGGATGCCGCTCCGCCCGTCCAGAACGGCGCGCCAGCTCGGCACCACGCCGGCGCCGAGCGGCGTAACCGCGCCCAGACCGGTGACCACGACTCTTCTCATTCCGTTTCGTCCTTTTCAGGGATCGTCATTTCCGCGCGCAGCCGTTCCGGTCGGACCGTTTCGCCGCTGTTCCGGTCGACCAGCACCGGGTCAATGGGCTGCCCGGTCTCGCGGTCGACCAGCCGGAACGCCCCGCCGGGCAGCAGCCAGCGGCTGCCCCAGTCGGCCATGGCAACCAGCACCGGCAGGAAATCCCGTCCCTTGTCGGTGAGATGATAGCCGTGGCGCAGCGGACGCTCCTGATAAGGCCGTTTTTCCAGCAGCCCGGCCTCGACCAGAGCCTGCAGGCGGCGGGTCAGCATGTTGGTGGCGAGTCCGATGCTCCGCTGGAATTCGTCGAATCGCGTCAGTCCCCGCATCGCGTCGCGCAGGATCAGCAGGGACCACCATTCCCCGACCTCGTCGAGGCCGCGGGCGATGGGACAGGGGACATCGGCCAGTCGGGTGCGTTGCATGACGGCGACAGTGGCATAGTCACTTTCATCATGCAAGTAACTCGCATCGCCGGTGCGGCCGGAGACCATCGGGAGTGCTTCCAGGAGCCGCACTTGTGATGTGAGCGGCCACGGTTATACTCGCGCCGCAACATCGCCTTCACCGCCAGACCTGTCAGGAAAGCCCATGGCCAGTTCCATCCACGATGCCGCCTACGACGTCACCGGCATCGGCAACGCCATCGTGGACGTGATCGCCCACGCCGACGACGCCTTTCTCGCCGCCAACACCATCGAGAAGGGGGCGATGACGCTGATCGACGCCGCCCGGGCGGAGGAGCTGTACGGCCGAATGGGTCCAGGCGTCGAGGTGTCCGGCGGCTCGGCGGGCAACACCATGGCCGGCATCGCCATGCTGGGCGGTCGCGGCGCCTATATCGGCAAGGTCGCCAAGGACCAGCTGGGCGAGGTGTTCCGCCACGACATCCGCGCCTCGGGCGTCGCCTTCGACAGCGCGCCGCTGGTGGGCGGGGCGCCGACGGCGCGCTGCCTGATCCTGGTGACGCCGGACGCCCAGCGCTCCATGAACACCTATCTCGGCGCCTGCGTGGAGCTTGGCCCGGAGGACATCGACGAGGCACTGATCGCCGGCTCGCAGGTGACCTACCTGGAAGGCTATCTGTGGGATCCGCCCCGCGCCAAGGAAGCCTTCCGCAAGGCGGCGGAGATCGCGCACGCCGCCGGCCGCAAGGTGTCGCTGTCGCTGTCCGACAGCTTCTGCGTCCACCGCCACCATGCCGAGTTCCTCGATCTGGTGGAACGCCACGTCGACATCCTGTTCGCCAACGAACACGAGATCGGCGCCCTCTACGGCACCGACAGCTTCGAGGATGCGCTGGCCGCGGTGAAGCGGCTGGGCAAGACCGCGGCCCTGACCCGCAGCGAGAAGGGTGCCGTCATCGTGTCGGCCGGCGAGGTGGTCGAGGTGGCGGCGGAGCCGGTGGAGCGCGTGGTGGACACCACCGGTGCCGGCGACCTCTATGCCGCCGGCTTCCTGTTCGGCCACACCCGCGGCCTGTCTCCGGCGGTCTGCGGCCGTCTGGGCGCCATCGCCGCGGCGGAGATCATCAGCCATGTCGGCGCCCGGCCGGAGGTGAACCTGCGCGAGCTGGTCGCTTCGAAGGGCGTCCTGTAAGCGCGAAATGCGCGTCATTTCGCGACGACGTTGCCGGCCGCGTTGCATTCTGCAACTGCGGCCGGTTCCGTTTTCGCGCTAGAGTGCGATCGGTTCAGACGGAACCGTCTAAAGCGTGAATCGCACGGAAAATCAAAAGGCTAGAGTCCGTCAGATGCTTCAGTAAGCATCTGACGGACTCTAGTTCAGCTGGTCGTCCACCACCGGCCGTTCCGGCACGGTGATCCTGGCGCACAGCAGCGCCATCGCCGTCCCGCTGTCCGGGGCGGCCACCGCCCAGCGCTCCGGCCGGTCCGGCCGCGGCACGGTGAGCAGCCACAGCCGGTCCTTGTCGCCGAACCGTTCGTTCATCAGCGTGTATTCCCGGGGACCATGGCGGCGAAGGTCGTTCAGCCGGGACTGCAATTCTTCCGCCTGGGCGTTGCGAACGGCGATGGCCTCTTCGGTCTGGCGCAGCTCCGCCTCATGCCGGCGCATGTCGCGGCGCAGCGCCTCGGTGGTCTGGGTCAGCTCCGTCCGGCCCTGGCGCAGCTGCGACTTGCGGCGCTGGACCGAGGCGATCCGATTGCCGATCCGGATGATCGACACGGTGACCCAGCTGAGGCAGGCCATCAGGATCACCATCTCCAGGACAAGCAGCAGCGGTGCGTCCGACGTCATCGCCGCATCTCCCGTGTCGTAGCGTCCACGCGCACCCTTACCGTTCCTCCGCTCCTCCGGCACGCTCCTTGCTGCGTGCCCGACCTACGGCGGTTCAGCAATGGGCGTGCCACGGACGGGCGGGAAGCACGGGGATGGTGGGGTGATGGAGGCGGTGCGGACGATCCTCGACTCGGTGGTCCCGCTGGTGGCGGCGCTGGCGGTGCTGTGCCATCTGTGCTGGGTCGGCTTCCGCCGCGGCTGGGAACGGGCGGCCGGGCTGGAGCGGATGCGGCGGTCGGTCGTGCCGCTGAAGGAACGCCAGCGCGCGGAGTCGGAGGCGCTGGCCGACCTCGCCTGCCGGCTGGACGAGGCGAAGGGCCGCCTGTCGGCCGCCGAACAGCGGGTCAACCATCTCCAGCGCCAGATCGACACGCTGGACAAGGAGCCGCCGGTCTTCCTGCACATCCTCGGCACGCCCGGCGCCAACCGGCGCACATTCCGGGCGGAGGTGCAGTACGACACCACCGTCGCCGCCGCCGCCCGCGCCGCGGGAAAGCCGGTGAACCCGGCATGGCGCTACGGCAACCGGATCGTGGTGCATGCGCTGGACATGCAGTCCGCCCGGCGCGAGGCCGAGCACGTCTTCCCGCACAAGGCCGGCTATCAGGTTTTCTTCCATGCGGCGGTGTCCTGACCCTTTCCCGCCGCGGTCCTAGCCCCAAAGGCCGGCGCTGCGGTCTTCCGCCACCGCGCGGGCTCGGGTAAGCTGCCGCTCCCGCCGCTTCCGACAGATCGTCCCTCCATGCAAGTCTACCTGCCGATTGCCGAGATGTCGGTCAACGCGCTGCTGGTGCTCGGCATGGGCTGGCTGGTGGGTTTCCTGTCGGGGATGTTCGGGGTGGGCGGCGGTTTCCTGATGACGCCGCTGCTGATCTTCATCGGCGTTCCCCCGGCCATCGCCGTCGGCACCCAGGCCAACCAGCTGGTGGCCGCCAGCGTGTCGGGCGTGCTGGCCCACTGGCGGCGCGGCAATGTCGACGTGAAGCTGGGTGTCGTCATGCTGGGCGGCGGCGTGGTCGGCACCGCGGTGGGGGTGTGGATCTTCGGCATCCTGCAGCGGCTGGGCCAGATCGACATCGCGATCACCCTGTCCTACGTCTTCTTCCTGGGCACCATCGGCGGGATGATGCTGGTGGAGAGCAGCCGCGCCATCCTGCGCCGCCGCGCCCCCACGGCCAAGCGCGGCAAGCTGCACCGCCACATCTGGCTGCACGGCCTGCCCTTCAAGATGCGCTTCCAGCGCTCCAAGCTCTACATCTCCGCCCTGCTGCCGGCGGGGATCGGCGCGGTCGGCGGCATGCTGGTGGCGATCATGGGCATCGGCGGCGGCTTCCTTCTGGTGCCGGCGATGATCTATCTGCTGAACATGCCCGCCGGTCTGGTGGCCGGCACCTCGCTGTTCCAGATCATCTTCACCACCGCCGCGGCGACCCTGCTGCAGGCGGCCACCAACCAGACGGTGGACGCCATGCTGGCGCTGCTGCTGCTGATCGGCGGCGTGGTCGGCGCGCAGTTCGGCACCAAGGCCGGCAGCCGGCTGCGCGGCGAGAACGCCCGGCTGGCGCTGGCGACGATCGTGGTGGCGGTGGCGCTGAAGCTGGCCTGGGACCTGTTCTCGCGCCCCGACGACCTGTTCACCCTGACCATGGGGGTGCGGTGATGGCCGAGAGGGCGAAAGGCCGGCCCACGAAGCGCCTGATCGTGCAGGGGGTGGCGGCGCTGGCCGGGCTGCTGCTGGGCGGTGCCGTGGCGGCGACGGTGTGGGCGCAGCAACTGGTCGCCGACCTGTCCAGCCACCTGATCGCCATCACCACCGGCTTCACCGGCACGGAGGTCGTGCTGTTCGGCACCACCGACGGGGCGGGCGACGTCGCCATCGTCGTCACCGGCCCGCGGGCGCCCGCCACCGTCCGCCGCAAGGAGCGGGTGGCCGGCATGTGGATGAACACCGACAGCCTGCGCTTCGACCAGGTGCCCAGCTTCTACACGGTGGCGGTCAGCCGCCCGCTCGACCAGCTGGTCGGCCGCCCGGTGCTGGAGCGCCATCAGCTTGGCCTGCCGCAGCTGCAGCTGCCGGCCGACGCCACCCTGCCGCCGCAGGAGCTTGCCGCCTACCGCAGCGCGCTGATCCGCAACAAGCAGCGCCAGGGGCTGTATGCCATCTCCATGGGGCAGGTCGCCTTCCTGGGCGAACGGCTGTTCCGCACCAACATCTATTTTCCGGCCAACGTCCCGACCGGGCTGTACAATGTCGAAGCCTTGCTGATTCGTGACGGCGACGTGGTCAGCGCCCAGACCACGCCGCTGGTGGTGTCCAAGATCGGGTTCAGCGCCGAAGTCTCGGACTTCGCCCGCAACCGCCCGGTCACCTACGGGGTGGCCGCCGTCATCGGCGCCATCGCGGCCGGCTGGGCGGCCGGCGCCGCATTCCGCCGGGTCTAAGCCGAGAGGGTAACCGAGATGACCGACGCGACGCAGACTCCCACGCCCGAAAACCCCCAATCCCAGCCGGAGGCGCAGGCGGCCAAGCCGGTGCGCATCTTCCTGGTGGTGGTGGACGACAGCCCCGAACTGAAGGTGGCCTTGCGCTATGCCTGCCTGCGCGCCCGCAAGTCGGGCGGCAAGGTGGCGCTGCTGACCGTGCTGGAACAGGGCGAGATGCAGCACTGGCTGGCGGTGGAGAACCTGATCCGCGAGGAACAGCGCGCCGAGGCGGAGCAGAAGCTGCAGAAGCTGGCGCGCGAGGTCAACCAGCTGACCGGCACCCTGCCGGCGCTCTATGTCCGTGAAGGCAACCGGCTGGAGGAGGTGCTGTCCCTGATCGCGGAGGAGCCGAGCATCTCCATCCTGGTGCTCGCCGCCGGCACCGACCCGGAAGGCCCCGGACCGCTGATCTCCTACTACACCGGCCGCGGGCTTGGTCGCCTGCGCATCCCGCTGACCATCGTCCCCGGCGGCCTCAGCAACGAGGCGCTGGACGCGATCACCTGAGCGGGGCACGCAGGTAAGGATAGCCGCGCATGCCGGACGCCCAATACCCACACAGCCCGGGTCCTTGATCCGCCCGGCGTTTCGGCCCAAATTTCCCCCAATCGTGCCGCGGCCCAATCCCGGGCGCGCCGGCGGTTCCATTCCGCCGCCGATGGAGGACCAGACCATGTTCATTCAGACCGAGCAGACGCCCAACCCGGCGACTCTCAAGTTCCTGCCGGGGCGTGACGTGCTCGGACGCGGCACCGCCGACTTCACCAGCCGCGAGGATGCCGCCCGTTCGCCGCTCGCCCAGCGCCTGTTCGAGATCGAGGGCGTCGTCGGCGTCTTCCTGGGTGCCGACTTCATCACCATCACCAAGACCGACGCGCGCGACTGGTTCCTGCTGAAGCCGTCGATCCTCGGCGTCATCATGGAGCATTTCACCGCCGACCGCCCGGTCCTGCTGGAGGACGGCGGCGACGGCCATGCCGCGGCGTCCAACGCCGACGACGAGGAGATCGTCGAGCAGATCAAGGAACTGCTGGACACCCGCGTCCGCCCGTCGGTCGCCCAGGACGGCGGCGACATCACCTTCCAGGGCTTCGAGAAGGGCGTGGTCTATCTGGCGATGAAGGGGGCCTGCTCCGGCTGCCCCAGCTCCACCGCCACGCTGAAGCACGGCATCGAGAACATGCTGCGCCACTACATCCCCGAAGTGGTCGAAGTCCGCGCGGTCCAGTAAGGCCCGCCCGTGGTTGATGCCGGCCCGCCCTTGATACTGCGGGCCGGCATTCCCATGCTGGCTGCATGATCGTCTCCGCCAGCTACAAGACCGACATCCCCGCCTTCTACGGGCGCTGGTTCCTGAACCGCCTGGACGCCGGCTACTGCCGGATGGTCAATCCCTATGGCGGCCAGACCTACCGCATCGACCTGACCCGGCCGGCGGTCGACGGCTTCATCTTCTGGACAAAGAATCTGGGACCCTTCCTCGGCGCGCTCGACAGCGTGGCGGAGCGGGGCTTTCCGTTCCTCGTGCAGTACAGCGTCACCGGCCTGCCGACGGCCCTGGAACGCTCGGTCCCGGCCTGGGAGACCGCCGTCGGCCACATGGCGCGGGTGCGCGAGCGCTGGGGGCCACGGGCGGCGGTCTGGCGCTACGACCCCATCGTGCTGACCGACGCCACCCCGCCGGACCGGCACCGCGAGACCTTCGCCGCCATCGCCCGTTCGCTGCGCGGGGTGACCGACGAGGTGGTGGTGTCCTTCCTGCAGCCCTACCGCAAGACCGCCCGCAACCTCGCCGCCGCCGGCATCGGCTGGCGCGATCCGGAGGCGGAGGAGAAGCGCGCGCTTCTGGCGGATTTGGCCGGGATCGCGGCGGGGGAGGGGATGGCGCTGACGCTCTGCACCCAGCCGGAACTGGTGGACACGCCCGGCACGGCGCCGGCGCGCTGCGTCGATGCGGCGCGGCTGTCGGACGTGGCGGGCCATGCGGTGCCCGCGCGGGAGAAGGGCAACCGCCCCGGCTGCCTGTGCGCCGAAAGCCGCGACATCGGCGACTATGACAGCTGTCCGCACGGTTGCGTCTATTGCTATGCCGTCGCCGATCGCGGCAAAGCGCAGCAGAGCTTTGCCGCGCATGACCCGGAGGGGGAGTTTCTGGTGGCGCGGCGGATGCCCCCTCCCTAGCCCTCCCCCGCCCTCTGCCGGCCGAAGGCCGGTCCGATCGCGGGAGAGGGGACTGCCGCCCCTCCTTTGCATCACTCTCGCTAAGCTCCGGCCCCCTCTCCCGCCTTGGCGGGGAGGGATGGGGAGGGGGCAATCAGATCGCTTACGGACAAACCTTCCGCACCGTCTCCACCAGCTTTTCCGGATTGAAGGGCTTCACCAGCCAGCCGGTGGCGCCGGCTTCGCGGCCGGCGGTCTTCTTGGCGGGGTCGGCTTCGGTGGTCAGCAGCAGCACCGGGGTGGCGCGGTTGACGGCCGAGGCGCGGATGGCGCGGGTCAGGGCCAGCCCGTCCATGCCGGGCATGTTCAGGTCGGTGATGATGCAGTCGAACTTGCGCTGGCTGATCAGCGCCAGCCCGGCATTGCCGTCCGATGCCTCCGCCACCTCATAGCCGGCGCCTTTCAGCGTGAAGCCGACCATGTCGCGGATGGTCTTGGAATCGTCGACGGTCAGGACGCTCTTGGGCATGGGACGCGGCTCCGGTTGCTCGGCCGAATGGATCGTCCGCAAGCCCTAGGCAATTTCCCGCCGAGCGTCAACCGGTAGCATCCCCAATCCCGCAAACGCGAAGATCCCGGTCCGGCGGCATCGCCGCGGCACCGGGATCTTTGCAGAGGCTATATCATTACGCCTTCGTATCGACGTGCTGCCCGCCAGCCTCGCCGGCACCGCCCTTGGCGACGCCGACCATCGCCTCGCGCAGCAGGCGGCCGTGGATGGTGTAGCCGGGCTGCAGCACCTGGACGACGGTGCCGGCGGCCTTGCCGGTGTTCTCGATCTCGAACATCACCTGATGGAAGTTCGGGTCGAACGGCTCGCCGGCCGGGTCCAGCTTCTTGATGCCGGCGCGGTCGAAGGCGGCGAACAGCTGGCGCTCGGTCGCCTCGACGCCGACGGCGAGGCCCTTCAGCATCTCGTCCTTCTCGCGGCCTTCCGCCGGAACCGCTTCCAGCGCGCGGCGCAGGTTGTCGGCGACCGACACCAGCTCCTTGGCGAAGCTGGACACGGCGAACTTGCTGGCGTCCTCGCGGTCGCGCTGGGCACGGCGGCGGGTGTTCTCCGTCTCCGCCATGGCGCGCAGAAGCTGGTCCTTCAGGCTGGCGACCTCGGCCTCCAGCTTGGCGACGCGGTCCTCGGGCGAACCGGTATCTGCACCGGCGGCGGCCGTGTTTGCGGTCTCGGCGGCGGCCTCGGTCGGCTCCACGGTGGCGTCGGCGGGCTTGTTCTGCTCTTCGCTCATGGTTTTCTCAATTCTTGCTTGGTCGATATGGCGGGGAGTTGAGGCGAGGTGGGGGCGGTCAGCCGATCAGCCGGCTGACCACCTTGGCGGTGTAATCCACCAGCGGAATGATGCGGGCGTAGTTGATGCGGGTCGGGCCGATGACCCCGATGGCGCCGATCACCTGCTCGCGGCTGTTCTGGAAGGGAGAGATGATCATCGAACAGCCGGAGTGGTTGAACAGCACGTTCTCCGCCCCGATGAAGATCTGCACGCCGTCGCCGCGGCCGGTGGCGTCCAGCATGCGCAGCATCGTCTCCTTGGTCTCCAGTGCCTCGAACAGGGCGCGCACGCGCTCCAGGTCCGACAGGGCGGTGACGTCCTCCAGCAGGCGGGACTGGCCGCGGACGATCAGCTGGCCGGCGTTCGACCCGCCGCTGCCGGCCCAGGTGGCCAGCCCGGCGGCGACCACCTTGCGCGACAGCTCGTCCAGCTGGGTCTTCTGCTGCTCGATCTCCTGCAGGACCTCCTGCCGGGCCTCCTCCAGCGTGCGGCCGGCGAGCTTGGCGCTGAGGAAGTTCGACACCGTCTGCAGGGTGGAGGTGGGGACGCCCATCGGCACCTCGATCACCCGGTTCTCGACCAGACCGTCCTCGTTTACCAGGACGACCAGGGCGCGGCCGGGGCCGAGCGACACGAACTCGATATGTTTCAGCGGGCGGTCGGTTTTGGGGGCCATCACCAGGCCGGCGCAGTGCGATAGGCCGGACAGCATGGCCGACGCCTCGCCCAGCACGTCGGCGAAGGCGCGGCCGGAGGCGGAGCATTTCGCTTCGATCGAGGCACGCTCGTCCTCGGTCAGCGACCCGATCTCCAGCAGGCCGTCGACGAACATGCGCAGGCCGGCATCGGTCGGGATGCGGCCGGCGGAGGTGTGCGGGGCGTAGAGCAGCCCCTGCTCCTCCAGGTCGGCCATCACGTTGCGGATGGTCGCGGGCGACAAGGCCATGCCAAGCCGCCGCGAAATGGTGCGCGAGCCGACCGGTTCGCCGGACGCCACATAGGCGTCGACGATCAGCCGGAAAATCTCGCGCGATCGCTGGTTCAGCTCGTTGATCATGGACGCCGGGCGGTCTCTTCTGGGCCGTCGTTTCGCACTCGGCCGACGCGGATCGGAAATCCCGTCGACCGGTCCGAATTTAGGCAGGTCCAACCGCCGAATCAACGTGCGGGGCGAAGAAGCCCCGCTCGCCTGCGACCGCAGGCCGTCCTTACTGCTCCGACAGGAAGGCGCGGTACTGGGCGCTGATGGCGCCGACCGCCGCCTCGTACAGGCGCTGGCCATGCTCCGGGCGGGCGAGACCGGGGGCGGAGCCGATGCGGCCGTCCGGGTAGCGGCGGCGGAAGTCGCGGGCGTCGTGGAACCCGCCGGCCGGCGCCTGTTCCGGTTCCATCGCGGCGGTCTTGATCGAGTCGGGATAGGCGTACTGGGTGACCGACACCTCGCTGGGCGTGGCGTGCGAGCCTTCCTTGCCCTGGTACAGCTCGCGCGACAGGCGGCCGACCTCGCCGTTCTCCCACCAGTTCACCAGGGTGCAGCGCAGGTCCGGGGCGTCACGGCCGCGCAGCGCCCGGTTCTCCGCATAGATCTCGTAGAAGGCGGCGCGCAGCGTGGCGATGTTGCCGCCATGGCCGTTGACGAAGAAGAAGCGCTCGAACCCGTGTTCGGCCAGCGAGCCGACATAGTCGCGCAGCACGGCGATCAGCGTCGACGGCTTCAGCGTCATTGAGCCGGGAAATTCCATATGGTGAACGGCCATGCCGACCGGGATCGTCGGGCCGACCAGCGCGCCGGTGGCGTCGCCGACGCCCTTGGCGATGAATTCGGCGCAGATGGCGTCGGTGCCGACCAGCCCGTTCGGCCCGTGCTGCTCGGTCGAGCCGATCGGCATGATGATGCCCTTGGAGGTCTTCAGATAGGTCTCGACCTCGGCCCAGGTGCTCAGGTGAAGCTGCACGGTGGCTGATCCTTTTGGAAACGGGGGCTGGAACTGCGTCGTCCTCATGTTATGCGGCGCGCGGGCCGCGACAACCGCTCCCTGCGCCGGGCGGGCATGAGGGGACCGGGACGTCCGCGGATGCTCAGCCCGCGCTGGCGCATTGCCGCGGCGATGACTACAATCGCGTGCATTCCGTCCGCATGGGCGTCTCTTCCGGGGTGTGGTGGTGGTTGCGCGCGTCAACACGGTGGCGTTCCAGGGCATCGAGGTGCTGGGGATCGACGTCCAGGTCCAGATGTCCGGCGGAATCGTCGCCTTCACCGTCGTCGGCCTGCCCGACAAGGCGGTGGGCGAAAGCCGGGAGCGGGTGCGCGCCGCCCTGCACGCGCTGGGGCTGGCGCTGCCGGCCAAGCGCATCACCGTCAACCTCGCCCCCGCCGACGTGCTGAAGGAGGAAGCCATTTCGACCTGCCCATCGCGCTCGGCCTGCTGACGGTGATGGGGGTGCTGCCGGATGCGGAGATCGCCCGCTATGTCGCGCTGGGCGAACTGGCGCTGGACGGCGCCCTGACCCCGGTGGCCGGCGTGCTGCCCGCCGCCATCGACGCGCTGGCCAATGACCGCGGCCTGATCTGCCCGGCGGCCTGCGGCGGGGAGGCGGCCTGGGCCGGTCCCGATCTGGACGTGCTGGCGCCGGCCAACCTGCTGGCCCTCATCAACCATTTCAAGGGCACGCAGGTGCTGACCCCGCCGAAGCCGCGGCTGCAGGAGCAGGACGCGCCGCCGCCCGACCTGCGCGACGTCAAGGGCAACGAGACCGCCAAGCGCGCGCTGGAGGTCGCCGCCGCCGGATCGCACAATCTGCTGATGATCGGGCCGCCCGGTTCTGGCAAGTCGATGCTGGCCGCCCGGCTGCCCGGCCTGCTGCCGCCGCTCGACCCGGCGGAGGCGCTGGAGGTGTCGATGATCCACAGCGTCGGCGGGCTGCTGGAGGAGGGGCGGCTGCTGCGCCAGCGCCCCTACCGCGCCCCGCACCAGTCCGCCAGCCTGCCGGCGCTGGTCGGCGGCGGCACGCGGGCCAAGCCGGGCGAGATTTCCCTGGCGCACCAGGGCGTCCTGTTCCTGGACGAGCTGCCGGAGTTCCCCCGTCCGCTGCTGGAGGCGCTGCGCCAGCCGCTGGAGACCGGCAAGGCGGTGGTCAGCCGCGCCAACCACCATGTGACCTATCCGGCGCGCGTGCAGCTGGTGGCGGCGATGAATCCCTGCCGCTGCGGCCATCTCGACGACGCCTCGCTCGCCTGCGCCCGCGCGCCGAAATGCGCGGCCGACTATCAGTCGAAGATCAGCGGGCCGCTGTTCGACCGCATCGACCTGCACATTGTTAATTACAGTTAAATTTCAGACTCTTCAGCTAACTATCAGACTGGTTCAGTTAAATTTCAGACTTGGCGTTCCGTGCCTTGTACCCTCACAGGCTGGTGGCGCCGTCGTCTGTCGTGATGGCATGGAGGATACTGCGTGCGACTGGTGGCCCGAACCAGACAGATGGTATCGTTTGTAGCTGGGCAGAAGCGCGGCGTGCTGTTGTCATCCGCAAATCCGGCGTCGTTCTTCGTTGGCCGTGGATGCCCTTGTCAAGCTCGGGCATGACACCATAGGGCTGTTCAAACCGTCTGAAGAACCTCACCAGTTTGCAGTGGCAAATGCGGCGACGGCCGGCCTTTCGATACCCGTCCGCGCTGCGGACGTGCGGAACACGGAGGAGTATCCTAGCGCAGCTGCGCCGAAACTTTCCCAAGGGGTGTGCCATGGCGACATCCGCAACCAAAACCTTCAACTTCGGTGACCTGAAACAGGCCCTTGAACATAGCGACGCCACCACCTTGGTCGGGCTCTACGCCGATGATGCCGAGATGGTGATCGTCGATCGCAACCGTCCGCCCAGTTCGCCGATGACGTTGTCGGGCAGGGAGGCGATTGCGGCGTTCTGGCGCGATGTCTGCTCCAGGGACATGACGCATCGCGTCGGTCATGAGGTGGTTGGGCCGGACCGCGCCGCCTTCGTCGAGGAGTGCGCCTATTCTGACGGGTGCCACGTGATGTCGGCGATGACCCTCGAACTGCGGAACGGCCGGATCGCAAAGCACCTCACTGTCCAGGCATGGGACGAGGTCAGTTGCGCGACTGGCCGAGCATCCTGAAGAACACCCTCCCCACGCCGTAGAGAGGGTGTTCAATGGCGCGAGGATGACGCTCGTTCAGCCTTGTTGATGCTGGCGATGATGCGGTCGGGATTGGCGGTCCAGACGAAGCGCTTGGCGGTCTTGTTGTGCTCCTTGATGAAGCGGTGGATGGCAGCCTGAAGATCGACGATGCCGCGGAAGCTGCCCCGGCGCAGGCGCTTGTGGGTTAGCTTAGCGAAGAAGCCCTCCACCGCGTTCAGCCAAGACGCCGAGGTCGGGGTGAAGTGGAAGACCCAGCGCGGGTGCTTCTCCAGCCAAGCACGGACCTTCGGGTGCTTGTGGGTGGCGTCGTTGTCCAGGATGACATGCACCACCTTACAGACCGGCACCGCCGCCTGGACGGCGTTGAGAAAGCGGATGAACTCCTGATGCCGGTGCCGTGCCGCGCATTGGCCGAGCACAGTACCGTCCAGCACGTTCAGTGCTGCGAACAGCGTCGTCGTGCCGTGCCGGGTGTAGTCGTGCGTGTGCGTGGCGGGTTGGCCCTTGGCCAGCGGCAACGCCGGCTGGGTGCGCTCGAGGGCTTGAATCTGCGACTTCTCATCGACCGACGGCACCAGCGCGTGCTGCGGCGGGTCCATGTACAGGCCGACCATGTCCTGAACCTTCTCGACGAACTTGGGATCGCGCGAGAGCTTGAAGGTGCGCACCCGATGCGGCTTGAGGCCGTGAGCGCGCCAGATCCGGTGCACGCTGGTATCGCTCACCCCACTGGCCGCCACCATCGTGCGGCTGCTCCAGTGCGTGGCTTCATCGGGCGGTTCCTGGAGCGTCATCTCCACCACGCGCTCGACCACCTCCGGCGCCAAGGGTGGGATGCGTGACGGGCTCGTCTTGTCGCGCACCAGCCCGTCCACGCCCTACTCCTGAACGCGGCGTTGCCAGCGGTGCACGGTCGGCAAGGCGACGCTGACCCCCCGGGCAATGGCGCCGTTCAGGTGCATGCCGTCGCTCAGCAGAGCGATCCGGGCGCGCGGTACCAGCTTCTGCGGCGTGTTGCCGCTGCGGACAAGGGCCGCCAACCGCTTCCGGTCGGCAGGCGCCAGCTTCAGGTCAATGGCCACTGCGAGACATCCATGCCCCGCAGCCTGCCAGCATCCTTTGTAGAACGTAACTGCCCGTTCGGCGCGGACCACTAGGCGACGGAGGGGGCAAAGATGGAATAGACTAGGCAATGCAAAAAGGGCAGCCGTTGCACCGGCCGCCCTTTCTAGAAAATGAGTATGCTCTTGCGCATCCCTCAACCACACAATTACGAGGATTGCGCACGGGTGTGGGTTTGTCAAGCGCTGATTACTTCAGTGCTCGAGAGAGCTATTGCCATTCGCTCATCTGGTCGTCCACCGGAGATTTCGCTTGAACACGCCGGGTGTATTCTATGCGCCGTTCTTTCCGGAGAATGGCCCGTGGAAGATGTTGCCCGTATGTTTCAGGTTAGTCGCACCACGGTGTGGACAATCCAAAAACCGCGTCCGGATAGCCGGTTTTGGGGCTTAGAGTTCGATCGCGAAAATCCCATGGCAGGCCTCTCCAGAAGGAGGCGATCGTAGCGGCATGTGTTCCCACCAGTCGAGAAGGGCTACGTTCATGAAAGCTTGCTACGTGTTGTGGTTGGTGAACGTAGAGAAGACCAGCCAGACAGAAGCGAGTATTCAGGTTGGTTTGAATTCCGGAACGGTCAATCACATCGTGCGCGGACGGCGTTTCCGGCATGCCTACCCGATCTGTCCACCGCATCGCCGGGATTGACTTCGGTAGGGCTGCGGATCGGCTTCGCCTTGCCGACGGCGATCCGCAGCGTTCACGCCACGTCTTCAAGTCGATCGACGTGTCGATGAGAACGACATCGGCGCCCTGGGGCATCTCCATGGCGATGGTATTCAGTCATCGGCCGCAGCCGGGCGTAGCCGCGTTGACGCGTGATCGTCCTGACGAGAACCCGGTCATCCATGGGCGTGCCGGGTCCCTGGAAACGCTGCTTATGAATCGACAGCCAACGGGTGTTGCACCCGGTGGGACCACTCATCGCCGGTTGTACAAGGACGTGCGATCCACTCTGCGAGTGTCGAGATGCACACCCTCATCCAGGGTTTGGAACAAGCGGTTCCAAGCCGAGCAGGCATCGCCATTGGCTGAGGGTGACGCATATGGCTCCAGCCGCGCCATGGGTTGCCCGCGCTGGGTGATGATCACCGTCCGGCCGCTGGCGGCCTGCTTGAGGATCGCAGAGAATTGCCGTCTGGCATCGGTTGCGGATATGAGACGAGGCATGTCACTGCTCAGTATCGGACGGCGATGGATCGGCGACTTGAACGATTGGAGCGATGCCCCGCAGTCGCCTGACGGCTTCCAGAGCGGCTGGAAGGTGGCTGATTGTTTGATCGCAAAGTGCGAGCATATCGCTTTTCTCATCCGCTGACATGCTGTCGATGCTTTCCATGGCGAGTGCCTTCTGGCGCTTGCCCAGAGGCAGGAGGTCGATGACTGTCCGGAGGCGTTCTTGGCGATCTGTGCCCTGCCGATCTGTGCCCTGCATGACCCACCCCACTGTAGCGGTCGTTCCGCGCCCTGCATGCCGCACCTGACGGTGGTGATGGTACGCCGACCGACCGGGTCATGGAAGGCACCCTTGACCGTCGCCCGGGTCAGCCGGCCGACTGGCGTGGCGGCTCGCTCAGACGGGCCGGGACGGGGCAGGAGGGGGAGCGGTGCCAAAGCGTGCATCGTGACAGTTCAATGAGTTGCAACGGTTTGAGGATGAACCGGTCGGCACCCGTCTACTGCCCCTGGTGTCGATCAACTGACGAAGTTCGCGAGATGTTCGGGGCTGTCACCCCTCTTCCGGCGTTATTTGGCAGATCGGAGGTGTGAAATAAGAGTGACTCATGTGAAAAGCCCGGGGCGTAAGCCGCGGGCGAAGGGCATCCCACCGAGAGTGCAAGGAGAACTCCCGAAGCGCTGACGTGCCCACCGCAGTCCGCTTCCTCTGCAGCTTCGGCCATGGTCCCCAAGGTGACCGATCGGTTTGGTATCTTGTCGCGCGGCATCAGCCAGGTGCCGGCGCAAGCAGCAGGAGCGAGGCCTCTCAGCCAGACCGGTTCCCGTCCCCTGCGACCAAAGGGGCGCAGCGGCTCAGGCAACTATTCTGCTGTCGCAAGACAGGCAAGGCTCTTGCGCCGGTTCGTGAATGGACCACACCCCTTTTCCTGCCGTCTTGGCACGATACATCGCGGCGTCTGCCAAGCGCAGAACACAGCCCACGTCGTCACACTCGTCCGCGGTGAGCGCAATTCCGACGCTGCACCCCACCCCCAGATCCAGCTCGCGAACGTCCCTGATGATGCGGGCGGCGACGCCGGTGGCGACGGCCCGGACATCGGGGCCATGTCCGGACAGGCAGATGACGAACTCATCGCCGCCAAGCCGGCCGAGCAGATCGCTGTCCCGAGTGGTCCGGCGCATGATCTCGGCAACCATCCTCAGGACCTTGTCGCCTTGCTCGTGGCCATGGCGATCGTTGACACCCTTGAAGCCGTCCAGGTCGATGTAGAGAAAGGCCAGGGTAGCCCTCTTTTTCTTGGCGCTCAGGTGCAGTTCCTCCGCCATTTCCAGGAACAGCCCTCGGGCGGGCAGACCGGTCAGGGCATCGCGCCGGGCCTGATGGAGTTCGGCATCCAGTTGCCGTGCAGCGCCTTCTGCTTCGAGCGCACGCTTTTGGACATGGTGTTCGCGGCGGATCATGCCGGCCCCCCATAGGAGCAGGAGCAGGACGAGGATCGTGGTCAGGATCACTTCGGCGATGAACCAGAGCGAACGGGACTGCCAAGCGGCAAACACCGATCCGCTGTCGATCCCGGCATAGACGACCAGGTTCAGATTGGGAATGAGCCGGTAGGCCGCGAGCCTCTCCGTGCCATCCAGCATGGATCGTGCCCAGTAGACGCCGGTTGGAGAGCGTGGGAGTTGTTCCTGAAAGAGCGGTCCGTTCCGGTTGTTCTTGCCGATGTGGTTGGCGAGGTCCGGGCTACGGGCAACGATCTCGCCGTCGGTGCGGAAGACTGTCACGGTGGTCTCCAGCCCGAAGGACATCAAGGCATAGAAGTTGACCAACCATTCCGTCTTCATTGCGGTACTTGCGACGCCGATGATTTCGCCGGTCCAGTCGCGGATCGGTCGCGCGATGATGAAGATGATACGGTTGTCCAAACGACTGCGCAGTGCCGGACTGATCACGAGGTCGGCGCCCTCCATCACCGCCCGGAAATAGGGGCGATCGGCAATGTTGATCGGTCGGTCCTGCTGCCGCCCGGTCCCGACCACGCTGTTTCCCTTGGCGTCGAACAGCCAGAGAGTGTCGCCACCGTCCACATTGGCGAGTGCGTCGCGCAGTCGGTACCAGTAAGGGGGAACTCGGACGGCCTCCAGGCTGCCGGCGTCGTCGACCACAGTGGCAGCTTGGCGCAAGGCGATGTCTGCGCCTCTGGTGGTATGCAGGACATGGGATTCGACGACCTTGGCCATGTCGGCGGCAAGCGCCTCCATCTGTGCGATGGTGGTCTGCCGGTCCCGCCAAACGACGTGGACCGTCATGCCTATGACGACGATCAAAGCCAATGCGGCGGCGAGCAGAGCGCTTTTGTGTCGGGGCATGGCAACTCCGCTGCAACAGCGAGATGATAAGAACGTCAACTCTTAGGCAAGGAGCATACCAGAGCGAGAGGTTCAGATATGCGCGGGGGAACCCTGATCGGTCCCTGCATCATTGCAGGTCGCCTCGCAAAACTGGAGGCGCTGGGCAGAATGCGGTTGCGTCGGACAGCGGAAGGGACCGTTTCAAGAGTGGATGGGTCCCCTTCGCTTTCGGTTGCAAAAACCGGTGTTCCATAATCGCTGTCCGGCGCCCCGGTTGTCGAGGGCGTAAGCGCTTGGTCCGCCACGACTTCGCGCATCGCGCAAACTTGTGAAATCCGGGCCAGCCGGGGACGAACTCAACATCTTGTCGCGACCGCCTTTCATCCAGCCATTTCTGGTTGAAGTCCGGCTTGGCTGGGTCTCATCCGGCAAAACGACTGCTGGTCAGAACGGGTCAGGTTGGATTCACATCATCTTCCCACATCCCGGACAGTCTGATCATTCGACTTTGCGCATTCCAGGACTACCGTCTCGCATAGGGTCCGGACTCATAACCAGTAGGCGACGGTTGCGGCGATGTGGGCTGCGGCCATAAAGTTGGTTGCGGAGCGGTCATAGCGGGTGGCGATGCGCCGGAAGTCCTTGAGGCGTCCGAACATGCGCTCAACGGGCTGATCGCAAATGATAAATTCTGCTTGTCACGCTCAGGATGGCTTTTCCTGAGTTGGTGGCGGGTTGCTTTGCGTCTACGGGATTGTATTCAAATAGGCGTGAGCACGGTTCCCGGTCTGAACGCAGATCGGGGAGGTGCCGATAAAGCGCCACTGGCAAATTCGCCGCCAAATGCAGGCGACGATGGATCGGGCCCGGCGATGGGATCGGGCATACATGCTCATCCTGGAGATGACCCTTCAGGCCGTCTCGCCGGCTTCACCGCAAGCGGTCGATCCCTCCCCACCAGCACAGGAGGGGAATCATGAGGACAGCGTTCTATGTGCGGGTTTCGACCTCACGGCAAGCCCAAGCGCAGACCATTGAGCAGCAACTCGATCGCCGTCGCACGCATATGCAGGAGCAAGGCGAGGACATCGTCAGCGAGACCATCTTTCGCGATGACGGCTATAGCGGGAATCACAACGCCCCCTGCGGAAAAGACTCTTTATGGGTTCGGACCCTAGCCGTCGCACCGGCGTTACCGTTTCAGCTTTCGATGGTTGCATCTGCTGCTGGTTGCGGATCATCTCACCAGAGAGTCGGTCGCCGGCGGATAATCGGTCGAAGCGCATCGTCATGGCAGGCCTATGCCGTAACCCTGTAAGCCAACCATCGGGTTAACGCGAGCTTGACGGTTACCCCGAACTGCTGAGGACGGTGGAGCTTTGGTACATGGGCTTCTCCCTATATTCGCGCGTTGTACGATTACACTCCGTTACAATCAAGAAATCTGTTGCACCATTTCGTTCAGTGACAACATCGGATGCAAGCGTAATCTCTGATGCTAAAGCAAAAATGAGGAACCGCAGAGTTCCAATCAAACAGAATGGGAGGAATGATGATAACATATGCTTTTCGGAGTGAGCTGAAATCCATAATGCCATACCCAGATATGCAGGATATATGCATATCATCCGCAAAATATAACCGAAGGGCCGGGGTCACAGGGTTTATGGTTGAGTGTGGTGGTGTGTTCCTTCAGATTTTGGAGGGGCCTGACGATGCTGTTATCTCGATCTTTCGTAGGATATCCATCGACACGCGACACCATCACGTGGATCTTCTGCTTTCCAATGACGGGTTGAGGCAGCGGCAATTCGGTGCTTGGGCCATGAACCTGATGTTTATGGATGACCCGATCCTCTGGAGCCAAGTGATTGGCTCCCTAAGCCCATACGATGATTTCTTGCAGCGATCACAAGACCCCATCTTTTCACTTGGCTTGCTGTCACATGCTTACAAATACGCTTGCGCTGCAGCGGGCGTGGACCCCACCTCAACCGAGGCAAGGCATGGCCGAATACCGCAGGCTCACCATATGCTGGGAAGGTAGTAAGCAAATCAAGTCCAGTGATCTAAGATAATTAAATTTTTCTAATATGGCTAATAATATAATGAACATCGCCATGCAGCCAGGATTATATTTGCATGAATTGTTTGATCTCAATTATGAGGCCTGATGATGATCGGCGTTGTTCCAGACCGCGGCTCTGGTTTTCGGCAGTCAGGCCTCTTTGACGGTTCAGGTGCAGGGTTGGCCAGGGCGCGGCGATGGTCCGGCTGAACGCCGGAGCAGGCTTCGAGTGGCGCCACTTCGACAGTGAGAGGGTGCTCTAACCGCGCACAGATGGCGGCTGGGCCGGCCGCCAAAAGCCCCACCATCGCCAAGCCACCCGACCTTATCATACTTCCATGACAACCTTCGCAATCCGGGAGAGCATTTCCCGGCAATGCACGCCACAGAGTCACGCAAGCATGGATCTCGATAAGTCGACAGCCCCTCCTGGAACCGAACCCCCTCAGCCCAGCCCCCACAGCTCCATCGATACCGGGGACCCCGCAACGACGTCTCTCAACCGCATTCTTGCATCCGCCATCGATGCAGAGCGCCACATCATGGCATTGCTCAAGATCATCCTTGCGGACAGCATGGTTCAGGGTGTGCTTCCGAGTCGGGACATCCGAGCGCTCCATCGTCTCCTTGCCAACCATGCTGCGGAGGTGAACGGGGTGGGCTGTCGTTTTCCCAATTGTGACTGCCGCCTCATGACCTGCCCGACGTACCAACTCCCGTCCACGTCCTCAGCCTGAAGCCCCGACCGAGCCGCCTGGGCACAGAGACATAGACCACAGCACCAATTTCCTAACCAGCATCCAGCATGAACGATCATCCTGCCGACGACTTCGACGATTTCATGGCCGACCTCCGTGCCTGGGCATCGAGCACTCAGCGGTTTGCCCGCAAGCTCCATGCCCTGTCTCTGCTGCAGCGCTCGCGCGCAGCGGAGCTGCGGATCGAAGCGCAGGAAACCGTTCATCAGGTCCGCTTCCGACGTCGATCGGAGGGGGATGCACGGGAACTGGTCCAGACACTCCGCCAGCGATCGCTCGGCTCAGTCTCTCAGCCGACCTGCGGGAGCCGCCGCACCGATCCCGACGCCGGAGAGAGGGCCGGGCCACTGGACAATCCAAGTAAGCCGGAAGGCTGTCCCGGCGGACGTCCGGGACAGCTGGGCAGGGGCCGGCGTTGAAGGTGCGCTCAACAATGCTCGCCTCGCGCTTTGGCTTAGGTCCGCGACATCCTGAATGGCTATCCCGCCAACGGCCTTGCCGAGCTCCTGCCGTGGAGCTGGAAGCGCGTTGTTAACGCCTGATCTGGTGCGACGATGCTCTATATCCAGCACCGGTCGATAACTCGCCCGATGAACGGGAACGCAATGCTGAAACTTGGCTGGTGGGAACAGGCCTCCGCTAGCTGCGTTCATAGCATCGAAGCGTGACCGGAGCGTTACATCCCTACCTCTTCGCTGTGTACGGAGATGCGCTCAGGCTCAGCAAACCATTGGCATGCATAGGCAGGAGTCGTCCTTTCATGTTCATGCATAACAAAAAGCTCATGTACACGGTTCGCGTGTCGGAGCCCAACCCGGTGCTCGCCAGCCTGATGCTGGAGCAGTTCGGCGGCCCGCAGGGTGAACTCGCCGCAGCCATGCGCTACTTCACCCAGGGTCTGGCCGACGAGGATCCGGGCCGCAAGGACATGCTGATCGACATCGCGACCGAGGAACTGAGCCACCTCGAGGTGATCGGCTCCATCGTCGCCATGCTGACCAAGGGCGCCAAGGGCAAGCTGGCCGAGGGGGCGGAGGAGACCGCCGACCTCTATGCCAACATCACCCAGGGCAACGGCAGCCACACCCTGTCGCTTCTGTATGGCGGCGGCCCGGCCCTGGTGAATTCCGCCGGGCAGCTGTGGACCGGCGGCTACATCGACAGCATCGGCGACCCGACGGCCGATCTGCGCTCCAACATCGCGGCGGAATCGCGCGCCAAGATCATCTACGAGCGCCTGATCAACGTCACCAACGATCCGGGCGTGAAGGATGCGCTGGGCTTCCTGATGACCCGCGAGATCGCCCACCAGAAGAGCTTCGAGAAGGCGCTGTACTCCATCGACAACAACTTCCCGCCCGGCAAGCTGCCGGGCAAGCCGGAATACACCGACAAGTACTACAACATGAGCCAGGGCGAGGGCGACATGCGCGGCCCCTGGAACCAGGGCGCCCAGTGGGAGTTCGTGGACGTCAAGATGGGCGATGCCCCGGTCAACGGCGGCGACGGCAACCCGACGGTCAAACTGGCCGCATCGGAGATGGCCGCGGTCAATGCGGTGGCCGCCCGCACCATGTCCAAGCCGGACGCCGATCCGCTGACCGGCGCAGAACTGGGCGCCGGCCCGCGAGCGGGCGGAACCGTTACAAAAGAAAAAGCAAAAATGAAGTCGAAGAAAGGCAAGTAAAAACCACCATAATCCTTGGCATTCTGGATTGCGGCTGGCCCCAACGCAAGGGCCAGCCCTTTGTTTCCTCAAGATCGATCAGCATGTGGTGGTGTATCGAGGCACTGCTGGTTGCCGGTAAGCGGGTTTATATGTTTCAGCACACATGCTGCTGGCTCTCTGACTGAGTTGGGATGACGACAACCACTCGCCGTTCCCCACTCTGCATGCGAACGGTTCTTCCAGCGAACCGCCTTCCGGCACGGTGGGAGTCCAGGGGCTGCTGGATCGCACCTTCAGTGAGCTGGCCAGCCATCCGCCCGCGTCCCATCGGCCCCACCCTGCATCTACCGACCTCCGACGCACCAAGTGATGGCTAGGCTTCGCTCGAACTTCCAGACAGCCGGTGGCTGGAGGCACTCCACACGTCGGCTCACCTCATCATGTGCTTCGCCTGTTCAGCAAGCTACCGACATGATGGACCAGTGCCTCCAGCGGGAATGGCTTGCGTAGGATGATCAGGCATCCTGGCTCTTCGTCTGGAAGATCTTCGCTGTATCCGGTCATGACGATGATAGGCAGGTCAGTCCGTCGCTGCCGAAGGCATCGGATCAAAGCCTCGCCCCCCAGGACGGGCATCCGCATGTCGGTCACCAGGAGATCGGCGGCATCAGCGGCATCGGCCTCGATGGCCTTTTGACCATTCTGGACCACAGTCACCCGGAACCCCGCGGCTTCCAGCATTTCCGCCACCACCAACGCGACGAGGTCTTCATCCTCCGCAACAAGCACATGGGGGGAGCCGTTCATCTTTTCGAAGCTCATTATAGGATTGAAGAGCGAACCAACAGTGAAATATCTCGCGGATAAATGTAAACAAGCGTCTGAATGGCGGCGTTCAAAGCTGCGCTCCAGCTGATGCTGCGACACACAACGATTGGCTCCGCATAATATCAGTCGCACATCAGCCTTGGAAACCGATAAAAACAGGCTATTCCGCCTTCGTGTTTTGCTCAACAAGCGAAAACAATCTCCTGCCCAGTCCGACACGCTGCCCCACAGGGTGATCGATCTGCAAGCCCAGGGCACAACCATCATCTTATATCAAATATGCATAAAATATCAGTGAAATTGTGAAGCAGTGTGAAAAGAAGTGTGTGGTGAAGCCTGCGGCCACCGACCAAAAGACAACCATGTCTGCGCCTCGCCACCCCGTCGAAGATGGCCTGAACTTTGCTCCAATGGCTCCAGTACGTGACGGGGTGACCCAACCCCGAAGCTCGGAGAGCTCGTCATGAGCAGCCTGCGCGCTGAACCCAAGGTTCTTGAGATGCCGCTGAAGGCAATCCTTGCCGTTGGTCTCACGGCAACGGCTTTCCTCAAGCTGCGCGCAATGGACAGCGACTGTTCCGGTTATTGTAACGAGAAACCAGGGCGTCCCCCTCATCTCTTGGATGCTCACGACCTTTGAGGCTTCTCAGTCAAACTCTTGTCAACCTGACCTCATAGAGCTGGCGAAGGCGAAAACGCCACAGTCACCCGCAGGCCCGCTGGACTGCTTTTGTACGACACGGTTCCCCGGAGTTGTTGTGCCAAGAGATCAACGAGGCGCATGCCCAAGCCTCCTGCGCTTCGAGCACCGGCAGGCAATCCCGGGCCGTTGTCAGCGACGACCAGGCGCATCGTCGTTCGACCACAGAGCGCGATGTCGATCTCCACCTCATCCTTGTCTCCGCTCGCATATTTCAGGGCGTTGGTGACGAGTTCGACCGCGATCATCGACAGAGGTGTGACGGTGTCGGCCGACAGTTCCACCCCGACAGGACATTGCAGGCGCAGTGTGGGCGGTCGCCCCTGTCGCGTCACGGACGACTGTGCGACGTCTTTCATCAACGCTTGCAGGTGTGCTCCCACATCGACCGACGTGAAGCTCTCCGAGCGGTAGAGCGCCTCGTGGATTCGCCCGACCGTGTGGACACGTTGTTGGGCATCGAGCAACGCTTCACGAACCGTATCCGATGTCTGGGAGCGGGCCTGCATCGCCAGGAGCGCAGCAATGGACGCGACATTGTTCTTGATGCGATGGTGAGCCTCTCGGACCAGCATCTCGCGCTGCTCGACCAGACGTCGCAGATCCTCGTCCACCCGTTTTCGTTCGGTGATGTCCAAATCCGTGCCGAACAAGCGCACACATCGCCCGTTTGCATCCGCAAACGCGCGCGCGCGCGTGCGCACCCAGCGGTATGTCCCGTCGGCATGACGCAGACGCCAGTCCGCCTCATAGTCTTGGCAGGCTGCAGCAGCGTTCTCCAGGAAGGTGTCGAGCAACGGTTGGTCGTCGGGATGCAGGAGGCTGCGAACCTCCTCAAGCGTCGGCGGACCTTGGCGTGCATCCCGGCCAAGCAGCCGGAACATGGCATCGCTCCAAATGACCGTGCCATCTGCAAAGATGAATTCCCAGAACGCCAAGCCGGCGATGTCCTGGGCTTCACGAAGCCGCGCCTCGCTATGGGCGAGCGCGTCTTCCGCCTGCTTGCGCTCGCTGATGTCCTGCACGACGCCAATCATATGCGGCGGTTGCCCGTCAACGGACGGCATCCAGCGCCCACGTGAAAGAAGCCATCGGACGGTGCCGTCCGGAAGCACGGTTCGGAACTCCGCACAATAGTCCGCGCCCCGCTCCATCGCACTCTGCAAGGCACTCCTGACCCGGTCGCGGTCATCCGGATGGATCACATCCATGGCGGAGGTCTCGTCCAGCGGCGCATCGTCCGGCAGGCCATGGAGCCGTTTTGCCCCAACGGTCGCCTCGAAGTCCCCGGTTTCAGGCCACGCGCGCCAAGCGCCCATACCCGCACAGTCGAGTGCTGAACGAAGCCAGGTTTCCTGGTCTGATGACAACGCTGATGCAACACCCTCAGTCCGGTTGGTGGCGTCGCGCGCAGTCATCATTCCTCCTCAGCAGGACCAGCGTACTGCAGCGGCAGTCTTGTACCCTGGCATGCCGCTCGTTCGGCGGCCAGTATGGGGTGGCGCGAAACTTGCGTCGATGTGGCTTTCGGCCAGTGCCTTCGGCCGGGGACTTGTCGTCCGACGACAAGCTTCATACGGTCCTGAAGCCCTCACAGTTGATCTGCTCACGGCTTGAGGCCAGACTTCTCGTGGATGACCTGCGAAAATATGTGATGAGGCTGTGGAACAATCGGCGACTCCTGACGTTGGAGAGGGTGTCAGAGCAACGCGCTTTGTGGTGGCAAGTGTTCCGTGCAGTCTCCTTGTCGATGCGTTTCTGTTCCACTGGAAGCCGCTCCTCATGTGCAGGGGCGGCTTTCTTGTTGATGATTGTACAGTAAATATTGAAATGGAGAGGCAGGGCACGACCATCGGAATGAAGCCGATGCCAACTGTTTCATGCTCCCTGCGGAAATCCGATGGCCTTGGAACACGGGCGGCAATGCCCAAGCAGCGATGACCGGTCCTCATTTCACTTGCTTATTCTATGACTTTGGTCGCGTCGGTCTTGGGGCAGATGTATGCCGCAATCTTGCTGTGCTAATATCCGGCCATGAATGACAGCCTTGACGAAGACATCGACGGGTTCATGGATGAGCTCCAGAAATGGGCACTCAGCACGCAGAGATTTGCCTGGAGAGTTCATGCCCTCTCCCGCATTCAGCAATCGCTTGCAGCGGAATTGAGAGTCGAATCGGAAGAACTTCTCCACCAGGTTCAAAGCCGGCGTCATTCAGAGACTGAAGTCCGAAAGCTGTTCATCGGTCTTCACGAACAGTGATTCCGCGGCTACTCCCGCTCGGGATGGCGTCTGCCAGTAACCCTGCCAAGGCGCGGTCAGCCAAATCGATGTCCCTCGTAGGATCCCCTGGGTTGGACGCGAACCGGCCAATCCAACGCTATGCTGCCCTTGATGGGGGGGACTGAAGGCAGGCTGCCAAAGCCCGTTACGGGGTCTTGGCCAAAAGGATGGACAGGATGCGTGGAGGCTGATGGTCCGGGGAAGACCAACGTTCCGAGGCTTCACGAGCAGGCGCGGCTGGACGCGCTTGGTTCGTCCCTCCCCACTCCTGGCTGCAAGCCCCAAACGTTGCAGATCCGCATCCGCTGTGCCCCAATCCCGGCAACGGCATTTTATCGGGGCTGCGCGGAACAAACACGCGGCCTCCGATGTTGAAGACCTCATTAGAGCATCGCGCTTTCGTGGTTGTATGTCTTCAGAACAGTCTCCTAGCCCATGCGATTCTGATCGACTGGAAGCCGCCCACCATCAAGTGGGCGGCTTTCTTTTATGCTGGAGAGGTCAATGGAGGAAGCGCCATGCACGATGGGTCACAAGCACTTGTGATTGTCCCGATTGATGAAGATGGCTTTCATGGCCCTTGGTGGAAGCAGCAGAGGCATTGGAAGCAATGTTGAAAGCTGCCGGTATCGGTTCTGTCGTGGGGGTGCGTGATATCCTGCGAGGGGCACGGCTGTTTCGCCGCATCGATCTCAGAAATGTGGAGGCTGATGTTTTCTGATAGGATTAGAATGTAATATTTAATTTATTGCCTTGAGTTGTTCTGATGGTGAGTTCATTCAGAATGACAGGTTTTTCGTCATGCTCCAGCGGCACTTCTATTCCGATCGAGGTGTGTCCAAGCCAAGCAACGAACTTCATGCTTTCGGATGAGAAAATCGATGTCTATAAGGCTTACAGCGTACTCTCAGAGAAAAATCTCTGTTGGGTATGTTCGTTTTAACCTAGTGTAATGACTCCGCTCTTGTGAACTTGTAACGCATGACAGCCGGCATGTGTGGCGGCAAGAGGTCCAATCAAAGATAGAAGAAAATGTCTGACTTTTCTTGTGCCGACGGTTCCGGTTTTGGAGACGCTGCCATTGGACGGGATGAGGGCCTTGGTGAGGAGGACGCCCGCTATGCGGCGATCATAAACACTGCTCCTGACGCCATCATTGTCTTTGCGGTGGGAGAGGGCCGGATCATCGCATGGAACCCGGCTGCCACCCGGATGTTCGGCTATAGCATGCAGGAAGCGATCGGCGCTCCGGTCACTTTGTTGCTGCCGGAGCCTTGTCCGGAAGGTCCGACCGGTGTGTTCGACCGCGCCCTGTCCGGCGAAGAGGTACAGATCGAAACCGTCCGGCGGCACAAGGATGGCCGGCTTGTCGACGTGGCCATCACCGCCAACCGCATGATTGCTGCCAACGGCCGTGTGCTGGGGGTGGTTGCCTTCATGCGCGACATCACCGACCGGACGGCGATCCGGGCGCAACTGCAGGCCAGCGAGGCCAAGTTCCAGGCCATCGTCGACTCCATCGACCAAATGATCTGGTCGACACGGCCTGACGGGCACCACGACTATTTCAACCAGCGTTGGTACGGGTTCACCGGCGCGCCGGACGGGGCGACCGAAGGCGAGGCGTGGAACGACATGTTCCACCCCGATGACCGTGACCGCGCCTGGAGTGTGTGGCGTCGGTCGCTCGCCACCGGTGAACCCTACCACATCGAATACCGGCTCCGTCATCGCAGCGGCCAGTACCGTTGGGTTATCGGTCGGGCCCAGCCGGTTCGCGATGCGGCAGGGCGGATTGTCCGCTGGTACGGCACCTGCACCGACGTGCACGATCTCAAGGTGGCTCAGGAGGCGCTCCGCGCCAGCGAGGAGCGCTTCCGCTTTGCGCTCGATGCCGCTGGAGGCATCGGGACTTGGAGTTGGGATGTCCGGACGGACATGGTGACCGTCGACGCCACCTTTGCCACCCTGTTCGGTGTCGAGCCGGAACGGGCGGCGGACGGCCTGCCGATCGCAACCTATGTGGCGGCCATCCATCCGGATGACCGCGGTGCGGTTGCTGCAGAAATCGCGCGCGCTGTGGACGGAGGAGACGATTATCTGGCGGAGTACCGGGTGACCGGGCTGGACGGGAAGACTCGCTGGGTTCTGGCGCGGGGCCGTTGCGCCCGGAACGCCCAGGGCCTCCCGGCGAGGTTTCCGGGTGTCGTGATCGACATCACCGACCGCAAGACGACCGAAGAAGCCCTGCGCATCGCGGTCGAGCGCATCGATCTCGCCTTGAACAGCGGAGCCATCGTCGGAACCTGGGTCTGGGACATCCCGGCCGACCGTTTTACCGTCGATGAGCGCTTTGCCCGCTCCTTCGCTCTGTCGCCGCAGCAATGCCAGCAAGGTTTGTCCCTGGGGCTTCTGATGGCATCCATTCATCCGGAGGACTGGTCGCACGTCAGGCAGGCGGTTGCGTCCGTGATGGAGACAGGGGGACCTTACAGCGCCGAGTACCGTGTGCGCCAATTCGACGGCACCTACCGCTGGGTCGAGGCGAATGGGCATTGCAGTCTCGATGCCACGGGAAAGCCGCTCCGCTTTCCAGGCGTGCTGATCGACATCGACAAGCGCAAGCAGGTTGAAGGGGAGTTGCGGCGGAAGGAGGCGGAGGCCACCGAAGCGACCCGCATCCTCAAAACCGTCATCGAAGCGGTTCCGGCCCTGATTTATGTGAAAGACATCGATGGCCGCGTGCGCATTGCCAACGGTCCGGTGATGGAGCTGATCGGCAAGCCCTGGAGCGAGGTCGAGGGGCGTACCGATCTGGAATTCCTCGACGACAAGGAGCAAGGCCGGCGGATCATGGAAACCGACCGGCGGATCATGGAAAGCGGCACGACCGAGGAATTGGAAGAGGTCGTCGGGCAGGACGAACGGGGGCCGCGGATTTGGCTTTCCCACAAGACGGCGTTCCGCGACGGGACCGGACAGGTGGTCGGCCTTGTCGGCACGTCGGTCGACCTCACCAGCCGGAAGCGGGCAGAGGAAGATCGCCAGCTGCTGGTCCGTGAGCTCAACCACCGGGTCAAGAACCTGTTCGCCGTCGCCGTCGGGATGGTCGCCATGACGGCGCGCACCTCCGCCGGGGTGCGGGACATGGCCGATGCCCTCACCGGTCGCCTTCTGGCGTTGGCGCGGGCCCATGACTTGATCCGCCCGGCGGTGACCGGGGAAACCGCCGCCCCGGACGGTACCACCCTGGTGGAGCTGATGCAGGCGGTGATCGTTCCCCACCTCGTGCCGGGGACTGACAGTCTCCACCTCGAGGGCCCGCAGGTTCATGCCGGCCCGACGGCGGCGACCAGCTTGGCCTTGACGCTTCATGAGCTGGCGACGAACGCCGCCAAGTACGGCGCTCTGTCGTCCACGCAAGGAACGCTGACGGTGTCCTGGCAAACCGAGGGCGATACGCTCATCCTGCTGTGGCGCGAGAGCGGAGGACCGGTGGTTCGGACTCCTCCCGCACGGCGTGGTTTCGGCTCGCAGCTGATACAAATGAGCATCGGCAGTCAGCTCGGTGGCCGCATCACCCAGGAGTGGTGCCAAGCCGGCCTGCGCGTCACCCTGATCATTCCTGTTGGAAAATTGAGCCAGTGAACTCAGTGCCGGCAGTCGTACAACAGGCAATCCCCCGCACGATCCGTGACATCATGGTCCACACATTTTCGTCCAGAATCCAGCCCGATCTTGGCAGCGCGCATGTTCTCGTCGTCGAGGATGAGCCGTTCATCGCCTATGACCTCATCCTTGCCGTCGAGGATGCCCACGGGTCGCCCGTCGGTCCTGCGGCAACGGTGCGGGAGGCACTCGAACTGATCGGCTCCCATAAAATCGATGCTGCCATCCTGGACGTGACCCTGTCCGACGGGACGGTCGGTCCGGTCCTTGAAGCGCTGGAAAAAACAGGAGTTCCGATCGTCCTCCACACCGCGACCCCGCTGTCGTCCGGCCTGTCGGAACGCTTCCCGCAGGTCGCGGTCTATACCAAGCCGACTGCGGTTGCGGTCCTCACACGACACCTGGCCAAGCAACTCCAGCGCTGAGTGCAGTCAGCGTCTGGCAATTGGCTTCGGTGGAGGGAACGCCCCCGCTTGCGGCGCGGAGGAGCCAGGTGATCATGCTCGCTTGCCCTGCTCGCATTTTGCATCACTTTTTACAAAAACATCGCATATTGAGCGGTGGCGATGTCACGAGAATGCCGAGAACGAGGCAATTCAAGGAGCGTTGCCGAGCGCGCCTCGAGAAAATACACGGATCAGGCCATCAAGTCCGGCGCGAAATTTGCATCGCTTTGAGTGGGTGATCGACCCACTCGTTCAAATCGGGGGCAAGGGATGCGCGACAATGGACCGGTGACCGGTAGGGAAGTTCTCCTGAGCGACGACCAGCTTCTGGTCTCACGAACAGACATCACGGGCCGGATTGTCTTCGTCAATAAAGCGTTCGCGGACATCAGCGGCTTCGCCGAAGCGGAATTGACCGGCGCTCCCCACAACATCGTGCGTCACCCGCACATGCCGAAGGACGCGTTCGCAAATCTGTGGGCGACGATCAAAGAGGGGCGCCCCTGGGAAGGTTTGGTGAAGAACCGGACCAAGAGCGGCGATCATTATTGGGTCAAGGCCAACGTCACGCCGGTCACCGAGGACGGCCGGATCACCGGCTTCATTTCCATCCGCTCCAAACCCGACCGGGCATCCGTTGAGGAGGCGGAGCGGGTTTACGCCCTGTTCAGGTCCGGCACGCCGCACGCGTATGCCCTGCTGGACGGCGACATCGTCAGCCGCGGGATCGGGCCGACGATGATCCGATGGGCCAGGAGCGTCACCGGCCGTCTGACCGCCACCTTCGTCCTTTTCATGCTCGTGATGGCTGGTCTGGGTCTGCCGCCGCTTTTCCATGCCGAGCTCACCGACGCGGTGACCCTAAGCTTGCTTCTGTTCGGAGGGCTGTTCGCCGTCGTTGCCGGCCATTTCATCCTGAAGACGGTTCGTCACCCCCTGTCCCTTGTCGAAGCCCATCTCGACGCGATCGCCCGTGGCGACCTGCGGGCCCATATCCCCAGTGCAGGCATCGCCGAATTCAGCCGCATCCGGTCGACGCTCAATGCGGTAAAGGCCAAGCTGGATTATGCCAGTCAGGAGCGGGGCGAACGACAGCGGCAAGCGGATGAGGAGCGTGCCGCCGCGATGCTCGCCATGGCGGCGACGGTTGAACGCGAGGCGGGACAGGCGGTGGAGGAGGTCGCCAGGCATACCGGCGGCATGGCCGAGGATGCCGACCGCATGGCCGCGGCGGCCGACCGGGTCAGCGAGAACGCCCGCACCGTTTCCACCGCTGCCGAACAGGCGCTGATGAACGCGCAGACGGTGGCGTCGGCGACCGAAGAACTGGCGGCCTCGATCCGGGAGATCTCCGCTCAGATCGCCCACTCGAGCACCGTCACCCGCCGTGCCGTCGCAGGGGGCACCCACACACAGGAAACGATCGTCTCGCTCTCCAGCGCCGTCAACCGGATCGGCGACGTCGTCAAGCTCATCGACGACATCGCCAGCCAGACCAATCTCCTGGCGCTGAACGCCACCATCGAGGCGGCGCGGGCGGGGGAGGCGGGCAAGGGCTTTGCTGTCGTGGCCCAGGAGGTCAAGACCCTCGCCAACCAGACCGCCCGCTCGACCGAGGAGATCACGCGCCTCATCGCCGAAGTGCAGGCCGTGACCGGCGCGGCGGTGACTGCGGTGGAGCAGATCGGCAGCACGATCGGCGAGATCGATCAGGTCACCGGAGCGATCGCCGCCGCCATGGAGGAGCAGGCCGCGGCCACCCAGGAGATCAGCCGCAACGTCGTCGAAACCTCCCGCGCCGCCCAGGCGGTGTCCACCAGCATCGCCACGGTGTCGCAGGAGGCGGCCCAGACCGGCTCCCAGGCCGCCCAGGTCCGCATCGGCTCGGAGGAGGTCGCGCACAGCATCGAGGCCCTGCGCAGAACGCTGGTGCGCGTCGTCCGGACATCGACAACCGAAGCGGATCGCCGGCGCAGCCCCCGTCATGCCATCGACCACCCGGCCCAACTCGCGGCGGCCCGAGGACAGTTGACTGTCCGCATTGCCGACCTGTCGATGGACGGAGCCAGACTGCTGACGCCCCGGCAGCACGCATTGACACCCGGAGATACCGCTCGATTGGCACCGGACGGCATGTCCGCGACGGTCACCGTTACGGTGCAAGCGTTGAGCGACGGAGCGGTGCATGTCCGCTTCAACAGACAAGAGGAAAGCTTGCCCGTGCTCCTCGAGCAAATGGCTCACCGTGCGGGCTTTGCTCCGCTTGCCTGGGCGGCGGAGTGAGGACATCTGCCAGGGATGAGGCCTGTCCTCATCCCCGTCATGATCCTTATACGGCCGGAAAGGGCATCTGACAGGCGAGGACGAGTTTGTTGGGCGGGCTGACCTCCATCACCATCGCCCCGGCGGCAGCGGCGGCCTCGATGTCGTTCGCCGTCATCCCAGCGGTGTCTCCGAGCCAAATCGGACCGTCGGGGAGCAGGACGACCAGGCATCCCACTTGGCGATGAGCGTCAAAATCCGCCTCAACCGGGTAGTTTTGCCCCACCTGATACAGAGAAAATCCATCCTTGGTGCAGGTGCAATGAACGAACGAACGCATGGATCACGATTTCCCTGACGTGAGAGTAATAAAATCCCGAGTCTGTCGTGGCGAATTTACAAAAGGAATTCCAAATCCTCTCTCTCCGTTTTAGAGGGGAAAGCGCAAAGAAAGCGTTATAATATGAGAAGCGTGCATGGTCTCCGGAGACATTATTGGCGCACATATCAGAGATCCAAAACAATGGATGTCTGTGTCGTTTGAACTCGACAGTCATCGTTGCAAATTAACAGCTGTGGTCCGCTCAGGTCTCCCAGGATGGATGCGGCAGGAACACTCTGTTCAAGCATTTTACCAAAACCAAGGCAAGCCGTTGAGTTCATCGTAGTTCTTCACCCGCAGCCGGCGCGAAGACGCGCTCGCAGACCAAGCCGACCTGGGTCTCGACCTTTCCCTGCTCCCAGCCCCAAGCCGGGGTGCAGGCGACCGGAACGACCGGATGGTGGCTGCACATCTGCGGGAAGCGCCGGTTGTGGACGCGCTCCTTGCCGGCGATCCTCGTAACGACGGCCGTTTTCATGGTGTCGCAGATGCCCCGCGTACAGGCTCCCTGTGGCAAGGCGAAGGCGCGGTCGTGGGTGTCGAACACCAGCCCCTGACTTTCGCGCGGGCAGGCCCGTACGAACAGCATCCGGCTATGGCACAGACGGACATGGGCCACCTTCACCGTGACCGTCGTTCCGTTGATCGGGACGACCTCATGGCTCCGGTCGAGCTGGGTGACCTCGCCCGGGGCAAAGCTCAACGGCATGTAGGCTTGGGCGATGGAGGGCTCCTGCTCCTGCCGGCAAACCCGGGCGTAGCGGCGGACCGCGTCGTAGCCGCCCTCATATCCACCGGATCGTAGCATCTCGAACAGCCGAACCGGCGTCAGGCGCTCCCATGGCGCCTTGCCCTCATTGGCCAGCAACAGAGCGTCGAGCTCTTCACGCCAGGGGCCGATCTTCGGCAAAGGCTGGTTCGTGCGCGTGTCGCGGAACTCCGTGGCTTCCGTCCGGATCACCGCCCTCGCGACCTTCCTGGACAATCCGAACTCCTGGCAAAACCCCTGTGCGCCAACGGTGATGAACCGTCCGCCGCAGCACTGGAGGCGTGGATGAACGCCACGTCCAAGCCGATCGGCGCACCCTCACAGCCTGGTGTCCTGGCGCGTGGAGCCGAGCAGCCGTTCCAGGGCCGCCCACAATTGGCCCGGCATGACCGGCTTGTGGATTATTCCCAGCCCATACTGGCCAACGTCGCGCGCACACTCCGCTCCGGTCTCGCCGGTCAGGATAACACCCGGAATCTCCAATCCCAGTTGGTTGCGGACATCCCTGATCGCCTCGCACCCATTCCGGCCAGCCCGAAGACGATAGTCGGCGACAACCACGTCCGGCCGGCGGCCAGCCTCGGCGACAATGGCCATGGCTTGCTCGGGGGAGCCGGAAATCAGCGTGTCATACCCCCATTCCTCCAGCAGTGTCCGCAGCGACATCAGGACGATGGTGTCGTCATCGATCAGAAGCGCAAGTCGCCCGCGGCCGATCGGACGGGCGGTCTCGTTGTGCGCGGTCACAGCCTCCCGCACATCCGCATTGAGGTCGATCGGGGCCTCGACGGAGAAAACCGATCCTTCTCCAAGCCTTGAGTGCACGCGGACCTCATGGGCAAGGATCCGGGACAGGCGCTGCACGATCGACAATCCCAGGCCGAGACCGCGGCTGCGGTCCCGCTCGGGATTGCCAATTTGGTGGAACTCGTCGAAAATCATGGTGATCTGGTCGTGAGGGATGCCGATGCCGGTGTCTGCGACGTCGATCCATGCGCTTTCCCGCTCGATCCGGCAGGAAACCGTGATCCCTCCCTGCTCGGTGTAACGAACCGCGTTCTCGACGAGGTTGCGGATGATTCGCCCAAGCATGGTGCGGTCGCTGCGGACGGTCACGCCGCAGCATGAGCCGCCGGAAGAAACGGTCAGCCCCTTGGTGGCGGCGAGCGGCCGGTAGGAGTCGGTGATTTCCTGGATGAGCGCGTCCAGATCAAAGCTGGACACCTGCGGCTTCACAACGTCGACGTCGAGACGGGAGACATCGAGCAGGCTGTCGAGGAGTGCCTTCATCGTCTCGGTTCCGCGCTCCAACATGAGCAGCATCTCCGTTCCGCGGCCATCCTTCACATGTGTGTGCAACGCGCCGCCGAACAAAGCCATCGACTGGAGCGGCTGGCGCAGGTCGTGGCTGGCCGCCGCCAGAAAGCGAGCCTTCGCCCTGTTCGCCCGATCGGACTCCTCCTTCGCTGTCCTCAGCGCGACTTCCATAGTTTTGCGATCGGTGATATCCACCGTGAGGCCCGACATTCGCAGCGGCCGGCCGGTTTCGTCATACTCGGCCTTGCCGATGCCGGCGACCCACCGAATGCCGCCATCCGGCAGCAGGACCCGATACTCGACATCGTAGGCGGTCTGCCGCGATGCCAAAGTCCTCCTGACCCTCCTTTTCGCTTCGCTCCGGTCCTCCGGATGAAGCGCAGCCACCCACTCCGAAAAGCGGGCATGTCCGTCGCCGGGCTGTATGCCATGGATCAGGTAGTTGCCCGGCGACCAATTGATTTCCCCGGATCGGATGTCCCATGTCCAGGTCCCCGCCCTGGCCGAGGCCAGGGCGGCGCTCAAGGTCCGTTCGCTCTCCCGCAACGCCTCTTCCATGGCTTTCCGCCGCGAGATGTCGTGGAAGGCGACCACGACGAGGTCCACCCTGCCGTCGGCTCCATGCACGGGCACCGCCTCGACAAGGAAAGTGGTTATCGAGCCGTCACCCCGGCGGTAGTGCATTTCCTCCTGTGACACCAGTTCTCCCCGCAGCACTCGGGCGGGAGGATACTCATCGGCGGGCAACGGCGTACCGTCGGCCCGGACGCCGCCATAGGCGCTGTAATCCGCAACGCTGGACGTAGCCATGATGCGGTGTCCGATCAGCTGCTCGGCTGCAGGGTTGTGCATGAGGAGGCGCCCCGACGGAGCCTCGACGATCAGCAACCCGATGGGCAGGCTGTCGCTGATCGCCCGCAGCAGAAACCTCTCCCGCTCCAGCTCTCCAGCCAAGGCACGGCGTTCACCGTCCGCCGCCCTTTGCTCCGTGACATCACGGAAATAGATGGCTACGCCTTTGCGCGATGGGAACACCCGCAGCGCGAACCATCGTCCGGTCCGCTGGTAGAGGAACTCGAACTCAACCTCCACGCGACGATCCATGACGGTCTTGAGGCAGGCTTCGAGGTCGGAGCCGGCGAGACAATCGAACGCGGCCTGTGCATGATCTCCGGTGACGTCACGCTCCAGGCTCAGGAGGTCCCATGCCTGGGGATTCAGGTAGGAGACCGTCCAATCGCTTTCGATTTCCATCACTGCGTCCGACGTGCTCTCCAGAACGGACGACATCCGGGCGGCCGCGGCGGCCTCCTGGCGCCTGGCGGTGGCGAGTCGTGACGTCCCGTACGCGCCGACGGCGAACACCAATGCAAGCAGCAGCACGAACGCTGCAAGGGAACTGGCGGCCGACCGGTCGATGGGCTGCAGCGCTTCACCGGGGGCGATGGCCACCGCCAGCATCAGCCCGGCATCGGTTGCCTTCGGCGGCAGGAAGACGAAGCGCCGTTCCACCCCGTCGAGACCGGGAGATTGCCCGGAGCCGGATGCAGACCCCGCCAAGGTGTAGCGCAGCCGGTCCGGAAGCCTGGTGCCGAGGACAAGCCCCTTGTCCATCGGCGCCCGTGCGAGGATCTGTCCGTCCGGATGCACGATCGTAACCACGGCGTATGGCGGCCAGGGCAGCTTGACGACATAGTCCTTCAGCCAGTCCAAGTCGATCAAAGCGGTCATCGTGCCGTCGGGTTGTCCGTTCGCCCCTTTATAGCGTTGCCTGTACGGCAGGATCGTGCGCCCTTGGGCGGTCGGTGTCGCCCGGATCGGGCCAGGTTCGCCGACGACAACCCGGTCGTTCAGCAGCGCCTCCCGGAAACTCGGCAGATCGCCGATGTCGGTCCCAACCGATCCAGGCTGTGTTGCGCACCACACCCGGCCAGTCTTATCGGCAAGCTGAATTTCGAGGTGGCTTGGGTATGACGGCCTGAGCTTTTCCATGATGCCCAGGCAATCGGCAGGCGGCAGGTGGGGGACCCCGGTCGCCTGCAGGGTCGCGAAAATGTGGCGGATATCCTCCACGGTTTTTCGCTGTTCGGTGTCCACCAGCACAAGGAGACGGCCGGCCTCCGCCTCCAGTTCCTGTTCACGCTCCTGGCGCAGCGTGGTCAGGGAAAGAACCTCGTAGCCGAGCAGCGGAGCGGCCATCACAGCCGCACCGAGTGCGATCTTTACGTGGCTTCTGGGGATCTTCCAGCCCACGCTGACTGCCTCCCGTCAGCAATGCCCACCTCGGCGAGGCGATGCACACCGCAAGAGAGTTAAACGGAACCGAGGCAGCATTGTTTCGGAAGCCCGGAACACCCGCTGGCCGGGTTCGCGGCGGTTCCGAAAGCAGAGGCACTGGCTTGATCCCGGTCAAGGTGTAAAACCGCAATGACGTTTGGTCCTTCTGCGTTCCCGGTGCAGCGGAGTCGCTTGGATTTCGGCGGTCAGGCAGCCTCAGGCCTCCCGCAGGGCATCAGTCGGAGTGTGTAGGCGTGGCACCGATCCGCCGCCTGAATGTTCATGGTCCGGATGCATGAAAGGGCTTTTTCCAGATGGACTCGTTATGACTGGGCGCCCTGGAAAGGGACTTTCGATGAGCAGCGGTCAGTTCTGGTTGACGGTGGAGCAGCCTGGGCGGCTTGAGCTGCACCTTCCGCGCGATACCCGTGGCAAGCCGCGCGTGGATGCTCCGTCGGTCCATGGCTCCCGCAAGTCGCATCACAACCGCTTCGTCCGCTGGGTGGCCAAGGGCGCCTGGGAAGACCTCTTCCATGCTTTGGCCGCGGCGGGTGGCTCGCCGGCCCAGGTGATGATCGCCTCCACGGCAGTGCGCGTCCATCGGTCGGCAAGCGGCGGCAAAGGGGGAGCATGCCCAGGTCATCGGGCTGTCCCATGGCGGCCGAAGCACCAAAATCCATGCCCTGAGCGATCCGCGCGGCCGGTCGCTCACCTTCCGCCGACCGGCGGTCAGGTCGCCGACTGCACCGCCGTCGACCGTTGGCTCGACCGGATGCCCGCCACCGGTCTCCTGCACGGCAGCAAGGGATAGGATAGTACCGTCGTCTGCCGGAAGATCGAGCAGGCCGGGATCGCGCCCAACATCTCGCCACGCGTCACCTCTGCTTTATGGCTGCTGTTGGCATCGCAGCCATCCTGGCCGACCGGTCATGGTTCTGGCCCCTGAGGATCGCGATGCCAACGGTTCAGGGAGCGATGGGCGTGATCGAAGCCACGGCGTTTGAGGGAGATGCTTCTGATGGATTGACGGCTCTTTTCGCTTCTGATAGGGAGACTGCGCCGTACTTCATACACACATACGCGACTTGTCGTGCTTTCCGCTCCGTGGGGCCACTGCTTTCCCGCGGCGTTGTTGCATGCCTGTATCCGGTACATCCTGTCCCCCAGGGTGACGGATCATGCTTGAGGCTCTCTCACAGGCCGTTGCGGCGCAGCTGGACAACCAAGTCTTCACCGGTGGCTTGGCTCTTGGCGCCTTTGGCGTCGCCGGTGCGGCGGCCCTGCGACTGTTGCCCTCCCTGCTGCGCTTCATCGTCGAGGCTTGGTTCATCACCACCCTCACCGTCGATAGCCGTTCGCCCCTGTTCGAATCGCTGGTCGCCTGGTTCGCCGCCCATCCCTACACTGCCCGCTGTCGCCGACTGACCGCGGCTCGGGTGCCGCAAGGAGAGGCGGAGGCTCTGCGCCTGTCTCCCGGGCAAGGCAGCCATTTCCTGTACGAGGGCGGGATGCTGCTGTGGGTCGAACGTTCGGTCGGAGTCGGCAATGCTGGGATGTCCTCATCTGGACGCCAGCCTGTCGAGACGATCACCTTGCGGGCCCTGTCCCGCAACCGGGCCATGCTGACCAACCTGCTGCGGACTGCCGACCGGCAGTTCGGTGGGCGGGACCCTGACTGCATCGCCGTGCATATGGTGGAGTCTTACGGCGAGTGGAGCGGCCGCACGACCATCCGCCGGCGGCCGCTGAGTTCCGTCTTTCTCGCCGATGGGGTGGGCGAGGCTCTCCTGGAGGACGCCCGAACCTTCCTGGCCGGCGAAGCCTGGTACAGCGCCCGCGGCATTCCCTGGCGCCGCGGCTATCTGCTGTACGGTCCGCCCGGAACCGGAAAGACGAGCCTGATCCGGGCGCTTGCCAGTGAACTCGATCTCGACCTGAGCATCGTGAACCTTGCCTCCGACCGGCTCGATGACCAGCAACTGTGCGCGCTGCTTGGCACGGCGCCGGCGCGCAGCGTGCTTCTGTTCGAAGACATCGATGCCGTGTTCCGGGACCGGGACGCCGAGACGGCGGGCCGGGGTATCACCTTCTCAGGATTGCTGAACGCCATCGACGGGGTGATGTCGCAGGAGGGGCATCTGCTTGTGATGACGACCAACCACCTGGACCGGCTCGACCCGGCGCTGATCCGGCCCGGGCGCATCGACCGGCGGCAGGAGATCGGTTTGGCGACGGGCGAGCAGATTGCCCGGATGTTCCAGGCCTTCTACCCGGACCGTGGGGGTTTGGCGGGAGCCTTCGTCGCCGCGGTCGGCGGTCGCGCTCTGGCTCCTGCGGTGCTGCAGGGCCATTTCCTGCAGCACCGCAGCGATCCAGACGAAGCAGTGCGGACGGCGGCTAGGCTGACGGCTCGCCCGCGATGATCTCGATCGGCACAGAATCATGCGCAACGGCTTGCGCTCTGTTTTTCTCAAGCCTTCGTTGTCTTCCAATTCTCTATTGTAAAAAGTATAGCGGCATCGCCTGTCTTGTTCCATATCGTTCTTCCCAAACCCCAATACAGAACATGGGTGGTCGATTTTCGATTGTTGGTCGAGGTGCTGTTCGTGCCAGCCTTGGTCATCAATTTTATCCAATCGCCTTTTTTCACTGCCTTTGGGGCAAACCAGTACATATGGCGCAGTTCATTGGATATGCTGTTGTCACCTGTATAGGTGGTATCGGTTACCATGTAATAAGCCAAGCTACTGATGTCCTCAAGAACATCAAGCCATACGCATTCCTCTTGAAGATCACCCTTTCCTTCGATGCTATTGATTTTCAATTTTTCCATTTTCTTCTACATCCTTCTGGGTGAGGAAGACCAAGAGAGTGAATGGCTGGGATGTTTGGCAGAAGCTAAATGCTGCTGTCGATTTCGATCTCGGGTTCGATCACCGCGTGCTCGACCTTCCCGTCCATCGCCTGAATGAACTCAGCGTGGACGGGGGCCTGAGCGTCGGAACTCTGCAAGGTGACGATGAAGGTCACGTCGCATTCGACCTCGTCGGTCTCCAACTCCGGGTACAGGTAGCGGTCGCGCCAGAACAGCCGTGCCGACAGGCGGAGCTCCGGGCCGCCCAGCGTGACGCCGCGCCGGGTCTGCCGGTTGTAGCAGCGCAGGGGCTGCCACTTGGCATCCTTGGCGCGGGCGATCCCCTCCGCCGTATCGGAGGGCAAGCTGCCGGCCAGACGGGCCCACTCGCCTTTCCCGTTCCGGTACTGCAGCGCTGCCTCCAGGCGGGTCGACGCGTAGTTCGTGCCGCGCATGTGCGTCACGGGTGCAAGGATGCAAACCAGCCGGACGCGACCGCGGAACAGACCTCCCGGACGCAGGCTGAGCGGAATCTCGATGCCTTCCCAGTAGTAGCGCAGCTTCGCGCTCATCCGGCCCTGCCAGCACAGGGTGACGGTGCCGTCGTCGGTCTCCCAGGGAAGCTGGGGCCGCACCGGGCTGCCATAACCGCGCCGGTAGTGGTGGCCCACGCCGTCCGCGGCGTTGATCAGCAGGGCTTTCACCAAATCAGGCGAGGGCTGGCGCAGATGGGCCCAGGTGTGGGCGGCCAGCCGGCTGACCAGGGCGGCGGCATAGCTCGAGGCACGACCGTAGCGGCCGCCGATGACCTGGACGACCGAGAACCAACTCAGTTCCGGCTTCAGCATGTCGTCGGGACCAAGCCCGACCCGGGACACTGGACAAAAATCGCCGACCTTGCCGTGCCCATTGGGAAGGCGACCGGCGACGGTCAGGGCCGCTTCGGCATCGGCAGGGGGAGCGATCCGCTCCTCGCCATCGCCGGTGCGGTTGCCGGTCGAAACGACGAACAACACCCGGTGCCGGCGGGCGAGTTGCGACAACTGGTGACCGAACTCGCTGACCCGATTCCGCTCGCAGGCATGGCGGAGGTTGGCGGAGATGTTCCACACGGTGGTTTCGGGATGCGCTTTCAGAACACTGTCGAGGAACAGGATCAGGGCGCCGAGGTCCCAGGGGCCGCTGTAGGTCGAGCGCGGGACCGCCGGCACGATACCCAGGCGGCAGTGCAGGGGAGGAAGATCGAGATCGGTGTTCCAGCCATGGGCTTCGACGATCAGCGCCGCGGTGCAGTTGCCGTGGTTGGTGTCCAGATCGGCCGGTGCCAGGAAGGGGTCGGCTTCCCAGACCACGGCGGGGCGGTAGCGCCGCGAGGTAAAACCCCCGTCGATGTGCCCGACGATCGGTTCATCGAGCGAGATCTCGCGGTCAAGGTCAGGCTCCCGGCCACCTCCAGGTCGCGCCGGTGCCAGGGGAGTGACCGGGTCCCAGCGGACGATGAGACCGCGCTCGCTTCCCTGAAACAGCGCTTCGCGCAAACACGCCGTCACCGGCAGGCGTGGGTGATGGCCGGCGCGATAGGAGGCTTGGATGCGTCGACGCTGGTCCGCCGCGGCCCCGGGCACCAGCGGGGCGCCACCCGGCTGGCCGTTCGGCAGAACCAGATCCGAACCGCCTTCCATGGGCAGGGACTGGCCGAGCTGGATCATCGGCTGCTCGGCCATCCAGCGCCAGAGATGCTCAAGGACGGCGTCTCGTGCGGCGACGGACTGGAAGGGCGGCAGGCAGACAATGAACCCGGCGGGAACCCCCGGCCCGTCCAGGGCGGCCGTCGCCCAGGCCTGCTTCAGGCTGTCTGGGGTGATCTCCTTGTGAAGCGGGCGGAAGCTGACGATCCGTGAGATGTCCACCCGCTGCGGAGTGGTGTTGGGCTGCCGCAGGCGCTGCAGCAGAGCAGCGCGGCTGGCTAAGGGCACCTCGACCACATAACCCGTGTTCCAGGGAGCGACGAGCCGTACGCCGATGTCGGAGTGGAAGAGATCGTTTGGCGTGTAGGTTGGAGCCAGCGAGTCGCGGTCGACGCCGACCCAGAACAGCGCGTGTCCGGCGAACCAGAGCGTGTGAGGCGATGCCGGATCGACCAGGCTCGACACCCGTTCGATAAGGGCCCGGCGCCGGTCGGCATAGTGGGGAGTGATTTTGCTGTCGTCTTTACCGCCGCCGGTCACGCGCTCCCGCCGTGGGTGCACCGTCAGCCGCAGCACCGGATTGTTGGGCAAGGCCGCTCCTTCGCTTCCCCCGGCGCGTTTCACCCGCGCGTCCTTTGCCACGGCCTCGTAGGTCACGGAGAAGAGGGCGCTGAGCTGGCCGTTGGTCAAATCGAACCGCTCGCCGACCGCGCGGCGCAGACTGAGGGTCGCGTCGCGGTCGAGCTCACCTATGGTTGGTAACGAAAATTTGCCATTCGCGCAATCCAGAAGCGCACCGGCGATTGCGGTGAAGGAAACTTTTGTCCGTTTCAGATGAGCGGTGCGCCGGGCAGCAAGGGCGATCTCGGCGACATCGGAGCCCGACAACCCGTCCGACATGCCGGCCAAGGCATCGGCAATAGGGGCCTCCGCGGGGTCGAGGCCGAGATAATGGGACCACAGGCTGGCGCGCAGCCCCGCCGCCGGCTGATCGACAGTGAGGCGGTATGGGAAGCGGCGCCACACCGCCGGATCGAGCAGGTGGCCGTGGTTGCTGGCGGCGATGACGACACAGCGATGGTCGAGGCGGTCGAGCCCTTGCAGCAGAGTGTTGACGACGCGCTTCAACTCACCGATGTCGCGGGCATCGTCCCGCTGCTTGGCGACGGCGTCGATCTCGTCCAGGAACAGCAGCCCCTGTTCGCGCTGGACGAAGTCGAAGATGCCGCGGATGTTCTTGGCCGTGTCTCCGAGCAGCGAAGACACGATGGTGTCGAGCCGGGCCACATGGAAGGGCAGCCCCAGGCGCGCTGCGATGTGGCCAGCCGTCAGGGTCTTGCCGGTTCCCGGCGGCCCGACCAGCAGCAGATTGGAGCGTGGCGCCAGTCCGGCGCCGGCGAGCTCGTCGGCCGCCTGCGCTTCGGCGATGAACCGCTCCAGCAGCTGGGAGTCCTCGTCGTCAAGGAACAGCGGGCCTGTTGGCCAAGGCAGCTCCTCAACCAGGGGGGATTTGGTTTTGACGTCGAGGGGCGCCACGGCGTGCGGCGGGCGGGTTCCGCCCGCGCCCCGGAACAGCCGCGTGAGCCGCTCCTGCGTGCCGACCCGATCCGGTTCAGGAAGGCTGCGGACCAGGGTGGTGCCGAGGCGGCGGACCGCCACGAAGTCGGAATTGAGTGCGGCTTCGATCAACGCCAGGACCGTGTCGGATGGACGCGGCTCCTGCATCGAACCGAGTGGCATGAATGACATCGACCCCTCCCAACCCGTTTGATTTTCAGTTACAACTTTTTTACTTACGCATGCAATTGATCTATTGATAAGTATGCGCGTCAAATCACTCTGTCGCAACCGCTCAAGAGATACGAAAGTTGCCTTTTTGACCCTGCGAGGATTCCATTCGGAATCCGGATGGCGCAGAGGCTGGCCCCTCGAAATTCCAGTCGTTTCCAGCAGAAGAAACAGAAATTCCGCTCGTGAGTTGCCCTCTTTCAGGCCTGCTGGGATGGATATCAGCCTGATGGAAAAACGATAAGTCCAGGGTAGAAGATAAAGACAAAATACTGGAAACCAGAATATCTGAAGACAATGGTTTCAGATCGGAAATTGTCCTGACGAGGAGCGTGGTGCCGCCGGTGAACGGACCGGCGGGGATCGTGTCCACGGACGTTCGGTCGTACCCGGAGGTCCGAGAAACGAAGGCGCCGCAGCCACGGCTGTTGGAAGGTGCAGAGTGCTGGGGCCTATCGGACCGATGCCAACCTCTCGGCAGGGAGAGTGGGTGATGGGCCGGGATCGGTCATGAACCGATCTACCGTCAATGGAAGCTCCAGGCCATGTCCGGCGGCACTGTGTCCTGCCTCGGTGGCTGCCGCCCGGTAGCAGCCGGCGATGAACGCCCGGACGTCGCTCGTCAGGGTGCGTGGAGACCGCTCTGCGAGTTGGGAAACAAGGGCATTGGCTGTCATACCCTCTCGCCGGGCAGCGTCACGGAGAGCGTCCCACATGACGGGTTCCAGGCTCATCGAGGTGCGGTGACCATCGACCGTCATGTTTTTTGAGACCAGGCACACAGCCTTCTCCGTAAAGTTGATTTCACAAGCATGTGTTTCTGCTTTCGGTGATGGAGGGTGACAGTGAGGTCCTTCACAGCTCCGGCTGGCAAATCCGGTCGCAAGCCGATATCGCTGCTGATGGAGAGGGGGCGTTCGGCGCCATCTCCGCGTCATGCGTGTCCCGATTCGCCGGGCATTTGCATCGTTGTGGCAACGCCCTCATCCAAGGGAAAGCGTCGATACCCTCATTGCGCCAACGAAATGAGCAGCGCCGGCGCCAGCAGGGCGTGCGAAAAACAGTATCCCGGAAGCCTCGTTTCGTTTCCAAATCGATATGGCACATCCAATCATTGCTTCGGTGATGGTCCCCCACAATGCAATCGATTGCTTATGCACCAAGCGCTCGGCCACTCTGATAACCCGAATGAGCTGAGGGAGATGGGCGTGGCACTCAATTCAGTCCGTGCTTCCGCCGAGGATATAGAACTTTTCTTCGAGACCTTCCCCGAGGGCGGACCGTGGCGTCTGGTTTGGATCAATGGTCCGCATAGCAACGCGACCGATCCTTTCGATCCGCTGATCGACTGTCTGTTCGTTGGAATTGGAGGGAATTCCGTTCCCAAAAGGGCTCTGGCAGGAGCGGGATGGTTGCCGCTGTTGATCATCGGCAGCGTCTGGCATGATGGTCAGAAGATTGCCGACAGCGCTGAGACACTGGAAGACTGTACGCTCGACGTGACCGTCGGTTCCAACCGGATCCGCGAGTTCGGCGGATACGACCCGGTTTCGCCACAGCGCAAGACCGACTACATCCTGCCGCCCCATGTCTATCGGCTCCACAGCAGGGATGTCCGGTTGGTCGGCGTGCAGGTGGGCAACGATCCCTACGGCCTGATCATCCCGGCTCTTACCCTGGCCCAGTTCTACATCGGAACGTCGACGGCCCTCGCCCAAGCCTTGTTGAACGGAGCGTTCCTGCGAGACCCGGGAAGTCTGTGCGATCTCACGCGCACCAGGATGGAGATTGTGCCAGCCGATCCGTCGTCCTCGGCAACCGCTGACGCCCCTTGGCGGGTGCTCCGGATTGCACCCCGAGCCGGCTTTGGCCGGGACGATTGCTGCACTCTCGGCCGTTTCTTCGGCACCGCGGAAAACTCTGCCGAGCGTCAGGCCTTCTGCTTGCCCTTCCTGGCAGCCATGGCTGCAGCGGCAGGACGGCGGCCAGCCTCGCTGTACGCGACGTTTCCCCTTACCGGACGCACGAGGCTGACGGGGGAGGGAAAGCGATTCACGGCTACGCTGGCCGACGGTACTCCGACGGAACGGGTTCTCTTGCTCCGTCTCTTCCAATGTACGGCACCGTTCCCGTTCGATGAGCTGATCATCGAGAGGTGCGAGGACGAGCCTGCCGGAACTCATGACGAGGGCGGACGTGTGCTGATGCACAGCATCGCAGGCTATGTCGGGCCAAAGCGGGTGGTCAACAATCGCCGGCCGAACCGGCACTTGCCCCAGGAGGATCTGAAACTCCCCTCCATCGTTCCACGGTTTCCGGCACTCAGCAACCTGCCGCTCCGTGTCGAGACCATCCAGCGTGCCACCACCAGCACGCCGGTTGTGCACATCCCAGGGGAGGTGCTCGTTCCCGACGAGGTGTCGAGCGGCGTGTTGGGGGCGGACCAGGGAACCGTGCGCCGGGTGAGGCTCATCACCGGGAATGAGCAGCCTCCCGCGGACCCGCCGACCGAGCCCGAGGTCGATCTGTTCTGCGACGTCTTGCGGGCGCTGTCGTGCCACTCATCCGTGACCGGTCTTGCCGGTCTGGTGGTGCCGCCGGGAGCCGAACGGCACCATGGCGAATTCACCTTCGGCTGCCTGCCGCCGCATCCCAACGGAGGGTGGTGGCACAAGATCACCGACCGGCTGACCCGCATGGTTCTCGTGGCGGAGTTCTCCGTGTCCGGACGCTGGAGCTGTCTGATGGGCCTCGAACCACGCCCGAAGCATCCCAAGGACTGGGAGGGGGTGATGCTGATCGCTCAGCCGGATGGCAGCCGCTTGTCGGAACAGGACCTGTGCAGCGTCGTCACGGCCGTGCGCGCCCGGCGGGGGCAATGGGGGGAACGGATGAACGGCCGGGGTGTCGGCGATCTGCGTCACCATCTGCTGTTCACCAAGGTCAGAACGGAAACCGCCACGGTGGACCAGATTGTTGAGGCGGTTCTGGCAAGGGCTGAGGTGCCGTCGGCTCATAGCTCCACAGACGCCGAACATACGCATCCCGACCCAGCGGCTGGTGAAGATCGCAGCGCAAATCGTCGACCGCCAGCATCCAGATGATCGCGGCATGGGCGGCCGGTGCGGGGATGCCGAGCCGGCCGGCCCGCGCCATCAGGACGCCGATCGATATCAGCGCGTGCGGCGGGCATTCGTCGCAGAGTGCCCGTTCCACCGCGCGGGGCGGGCAGGCGGGGCGGCAGGCGACCAAACGCTCCAGATTGCCGCGCAGGACCGGTGACATCGAACGGTCGGTCAGCAGAAAATAGTCTTCCTTGCGCTGGACGGCGGCTTGCCGCGTGCTTCGCATGGTCTCGCCGATCGCTCTCCACTGCCGGCGCAACGACGTGCGCTGCATCGCGTCGATGACAACGGTGCGCTCCCTCCCGCGGTGCCGGCGCACCAACCGCAGCCGGAGCAGATCGGGAGAGGGCGACGGGCAACATTCCCAGCGATAGATCCAACGGCGGAAGGCGAGCGCCAGAGCGAGGTCCGCGGTTAACGCTCCACCGATGCGGGCCAACGCCGTCGGATCGGGCAAGGTGGTTCCCCAAGGAATAGTCTTCATTCCGCGTTCACGAACCGGATGAGCGATACGGCGATGCGCAGAGCCTCCTCCGTGCGCTTTGGCCTGCGGCCGGCTTCCACGCGCAATTCCTCCAGCAACGCTGTGCAGGCGGATGTGTACATGGAGTGTTGCTGGCTGGATGAGTGACGGAGCGCAGAAAAGCGTTCGATCACCTTGTGACCCGGCGGGTTCGTATCCTTCTCGAGCTTGCTGTACCAGCTCTGGCCGATTGCCAGAAGATGGGCCGCCTGCGTCTGCGTGAGCCCCAGATCGGTCCGCCATGCTTTGAGGTCTTGACCGAACGTCGTCTGCACCGTCATCGACTGAAACCTCGGCATTGAAGAATAAAAATAATATGATTAGAATTCTTTGATCGCAAGGGAAGATGACAGGCCGGTGGAGGGGTGCCGATGACCGCGCACACGCAATTCAGCCAGGAACTCGCCGGCAGGGTGGCTGTCATCCGACAGGAGATCATCGCGGCAACCGGGCAGATCGACCGGCTTCAGGAGCGGCTGAGTGTGCTGCGGTCGTCACTGGCCGATGCCGAAGCGGCGGCCCGCGTGCTGACGGTTCCACTGCCGCCGCCCTTGGTCGTGGCGGCCACGACGGGCCGGACGGTCGGCAAGGGGGCCTTCCAGGCCCAGGTCCTCGCCGCTTTGACCGCGGCTTACCCGAAGAGCCTGAAGGCCTCGGACATCGCACGCGAAGCCCAGGCGCGCCTCGGCCTGGCCGTGCATCCCAAGACCACCGGCATGGTGTTGAACCGCCTGAAGCACGCGGGGCGGGTGGAGCGGGATGGTCGGACGTGGCGCCTGGTGCCGGTCCCGGTTCTGCCCTGACAGTCAGGGCGCATCCGGTCTGTGCAGGCGGGCGCGGACGGCGCCCGATCCCGCCAGCTTGCTCAGAGCGCGCGTCGTGACCGGCTGACCGCTGCGGTGCAGATGGGCGGCCGCTGCTGCGGCTTCCTCGCGTGTGGGGCGGTACGGCGCATTGTGAAGCAGCCGGCGCACCGGATCGGCAAAAGCGAAGGGGGCATCGGCGAAGTGGAACATCAGCTCTCCCTGCCATGCCCCGGCTTCGGCACAGGCGCCGACGAACCGGTATGGCCATCCCGGCAGGAGGCGCGCGGCCAGGTCGAGAAGCCGGGCACGGTCGCCTGGGGAAAGCGTTTCAAGCTTGGCCAGCCCGACCGGTCGCACCGGCGGCGTGGCATCGCCGCCCCACAGGCGGCTGACGATCGTCCGCAGCCGCTCTCCGTAACGCGGCCCTGCGAGCAAGCGCAGCACATAGTGCAGCAGGTCGAAATACCGGGTGGAATAAAGACTATACTCTCCCAGTTGCGCCCAGCCACGGGCGAGGATGGCCTCATGGCGCCGGTGGAGGGCGATGGCTTCCCACGGCGCTGCGGCAGAGGGGGTGAGCGACAGATCGCCTTGGCAGGCGTGACACTGTCCAGGATGGTCCGCCCGGATGACCGTGACCGGCGCTTCGCACCGGCCGCAGCGGTCCGCCAGTACGCAGCCATGGTGGGGGCAGACCGCCGACAGCGCCAGGCGCCAGGACCGCCTCATCCAGACCGGATCTTCGGCCAGGCAGGCAGGACAGAACTGCTGTCCCGGCCAGTGCCAGATGCCGCCGGCAATCCGGGTGCGGGTGATCCATTTGGTCCCACCGTGCCGACCGTCGGCCGGAGCGTGCGCCTCGAACAGAAAGCCGCTGAAGCTGCCCAGCGTGGTGCTCCAGGCCCGTTCCGGGTCTGTGAGGGTCCTTGCCGCCATGCGCTCGACCACGTGGCTGGGACCGACATGGTCGATGTCACGAGCCGCGACCCGGACCTCAGGCCAGGCCGCGCGTATGAAATGTCCCGGAGTCAGGCCGTTCGCGATGGCGGTGCGGGCGATCCAGGACGACAGCAGTTCATCCGGCAGTGGCTTCGGTCGGCAGGGCCACGGCCGGAGCGTCATGGCAGCGCCGGCACATCGTCGATCGTCACCTTGCGGTGCGAGGGGGCCTGGTAGCGGATGCGCGACAGCGTCTTCAGCGTGATCCGCTCCTCACCCGACTCGATCGCCAGCACCGCGGCCCGGCTGACGATCTTGAAGAACTCGCCGATGACCCCTTCGCCACGGCTCAGGATGTCGCGGGCGATCGCATCGTCGTCACCCAGATACGACGGCTCTCGCAAGGGCATCAGCGCTTCGAACGAGGCCAGCAGTTCCCGAAAGGCGTCCCCATCCCGCCAGAGCCGAAGTTGGAACACATCGAAGCGGTTGAGCAGCTGGGGATCGCTCTGGGTGGTGATCCGGGCGCCTGGGGTTCCGGCGAAGACGAGGCTGATGCGCAGGGCCGGCTCGTTTCCCAGGGCGCGGAAGAAGGCGAGGATGGCATCGCGCTCCTGCGGGCCGGACAAGGCCAGGTTATGAAGCTCGTCGACCAGCAGAACCCGGGTGCCGACCTTCTCCAGGTTGGTAACCACCGCTCGCCTCAGCTCCGCCCGCCGGGCGCTCGGTGCATAAGGGCAGCCAAGCCGGTCGAGGATCGTCTGGTAGACGATGATCAGGGTCGGGTGCTCCGGCAGGCAGATCATCAAAACCGGGATCAGCGACTTGTCCTGGTCGGGGCGGTGCAGGGGAGGGTGATCGGCCTCGAAGCGCTCCAGCAACGTTGACTTGCCGTTGTTGGTCGGCGCTTCGATCAGGATGTTCTCGGGACGCTGCTGACGGGGGATGTCCAGCAGCGTCCGCATCGCCGCGTAGGGGTCCCGAATTGAGGCGTAGGGGATCCAACGCTTGGTGCGAACCCGTTCGATCCGCTCCGCAGCCGGCAACTCCAGCAGCGGTACGGTGGAGGGGTGGAGGTGGTCGTAGCCGGTCATCACCAGCCCTCCAGATCACGGATCGGCCGGACGCGCCGGGTGGGCTGCTGATCGTTCCCGGCCTCGGTCGACGGCACGGTGGCCGGTATTGTGTCGTGGGCCGCAGCGGTCGTCGGGGCAGGGGCCGCATGGGCCTTCGCGTCCTCCCGCCGGCGTTCCTGCCGGCGCCGGGCCGCGGCCGACTTGCGGGCTGCCTCGGCATCGATCTGGCGGCATCGCGCGATCGCCCGGAAGATGGCGTGCTCGTCGTCGGCATCGTGCCCGAGGCGCTTCAGCTCGGCGACGGCGTCGTCGACCTCCCACAGCGCCACCGGCGGCCGGTGGCGGTCCCGCAGCGGGATATCGTAATACTCCTGCGTGTCCGGATTGTAGAAATGGATCACGCTGACGTTTCTCGGATCGTAGCGGACCACGTATTTCCGGCCGTCCTTCCGGCTGGCCAGCACCCGGAGGAGGTCGCTCTGGTAGGTCAGGTGGTTGAGCCGGATGCCGTAGGCCTGGACGGTCCGGTACTCGACCGGGAGAAAATCCTTGAGAAGGCGTCCGGGGTCGGACGGCATGCGCGGGTAGCCACGTCCGGGGATACGGTCGCTGCCGAGGATGCCGTGCTCGTACGCCTTCAGCGGGGTCGTCCCCAAGGCGGAATGCCGGCTCCGATGGTAGCGATCGACGATCATGATCGCCAGACGGCGCGTCGCCTCCTCAATCGTCAGAGCGGCGCCGGCGCGGCCGTCATAGTCTTTTCCCCGTTCGCCGATGCTGTTGAAGGTGTAGCCGGGGATCAGCCGGACATCGCCCATCATCGTGCCGACCAGGCGTTCGATGCGACCGCCGAAATAGGGCTGGCCGAGCGGTCGGAAGTCGCCGCGGATGCGCCATTGCCGGCAGCCGAGCTGAAGGCCGCGGCTGTCGAACTCCGCGGCGTTGTCGGTCAGGATGGCATCGTCGAGCCCCCAAACCGGGTAGGGCGACTCCAGGCCATGGCGGCGGCAGAACTCTTCCTTGTCGAGGATGCCGTGGGTCAAGGCCATCGCCACTGAGAGCGTCGACGGCCGGTGGATCGACAGGTAGAAGCCCTTGACCACCCGGCTGTACTCATCGACGGCCAGCGTAAGCACCGGCCGGGTCACGGCTTGGCCGTCCGGGCTGACGACGAAGAAGTCGGCGACGGTGTGATCGATCTGGATGCGCTGCAACGGCCACCGCGCCGGATCGCCGGTGCCGTAAGTCTGGTGGTGCCGGCGTTCCGCCGCCATGCCGCCGAACCGGGCCGTGTCGACCGCCTTGGGGTCAAGGGCCTGCACCCGCGCGCGGATCGTGTTGGGAGCCACCGGCTTGAGCCCGGCGCGCTTCAGCTGGTCCTGCACCTCCGTGATGACCTCGGTCGCCCGCGCTCCGGCATTGGGCAGGTAGATCGCATCGATCGCCGTGGCGATGATCTGCTCCGTCTCGGCTCCGATCCGCTTGCGCCGCCGCCGCTGGCGGTAGGCGTGCGGAATCAGGCAGGTGAGCGAGCGTTCCGATTCGTAGTCGTTGATCAGCCCGTACAACGTCGAGACCCGCAGCCCCAGGCGCTCGGCGGCCAGAGACACGTCTGCCTTGGTTCGGCGGCGCAGGACCAAAAGCGCTTCGATCTCGTCCTGCCGCTGCCGACCGACCGCCAGTTCCTCCTCCGTGAACTCAGCTAGGTCGGGGATGGGGCGTTGCTTGGCATCCGTACCCGTCCATGGCTTCAGCCCGACGGCCTCGTGGATGGTCCGTTCTCCGGTGGCGCTGTTCTCGATTAGGACGCTGGTCAGCGAGACGATCGACACCACGATGCCGAGGATGCCGCCCAGATCGACCTCGGCATCCGCCCCCAGGCGGTAGGTGAGGGGGAGTGGCATCGGCAGGGTATCGGTCATGAGGACAGCCCAACCAGCAGGTCCATGCCGAGCGGCGCCCGGGGGTCCATCCGCAGGCTGCGGTTGGCCAACATCGGCCACAGCGCCGCGTAGAAGCGGGCGCGGTCCCAGCGGTCGGGGCACAGGGCCTGGATGAGGTCGAGCACCGTCCGCGGCCCATGGGCGAGGCTGTCGGTGATCGCCTGGGCCATGCCCATATCCGGCTCGATCCCCAGATAGGGGCCGAGCAGGCGCGCATTCTCGAAGCGGACGGTGCGGATGGTCAGGTCGGTGACGATGCGGAACCGCAGGCCCTGGTTGTTTGCCCAGGCTCTGGCCTGCAGGAACTTATGGCAATGGGTCGGCCACAGCTTGCGCAGCTGCTCGCGGTACTTGACCTCGTACAGGACCACGTTGTCGGCGTAGGTGACCTTGAAGTCGGGGGTGTAGCGGCGAGCTTGGCCGCCGGGCCAGGTGATGTCGATGGTCAGCGGCTGCGCGACGATCTCCCGGACGTCGTCACGCAGGCTCAGCAGGGTCAGGAAATCCCGCTCGAGTCCCGACTCGAAGCGGATGTCGCCGCTGCCGTCCGGCAACACATGGCGTCCGGTGAAACTGCGGGTGTTGGGCTTGACGATCCGCCGCCGCATCCTCGCTCTCCTTTGGTCGACAATCCCGCCGATCCTACCGCAGCTGAAACTTGACCGCACAGATGCTCATGCTGTGGAACGGGAGCCCAATGGAGGGGAAGCAACTGGTTGATTTGTCGAGCACCTGCGCCAGTGCACTCCAATCGACTGGCATCGAAGCGTAACGCATTGGAGTGAGTTGATCGGCCAAACCAAGATGGCTGCCCGTCTAGTGGCGCGGATGGCACCGGTCGGACCGAGCCACGGCAATCCAGTTCATCCTGGAGAAACGCTATCAAACCAGTCCAGCCGTTAGCTGAATAAGTCGAAGGAGACCGATTTTTGAATGAGTTGGTCTGAAAATTAGCTGAACAGACGACTCGGAATATCAATGGGTTAACCGATTCATAGTCTGAAAGGTAATTGAAGTAGATACACATCGACGTTCCGGCGGTCAGCCCCGCCGACCTCAGCCTGCCGCCGCCGGCGGAGGGCAGCGCCGACATCGCCGCCCGCGTCGCCGTCGCCCGCGCCATCCAGGCGGAGCGCTATGGCGGCTTCGGCCCTTACCCGGCCGGCCGGGCGGTGCGGACGAATGCCGAGGCGGACGGGGAACTGCTGGAGAAGGTCGCTTCCCCCGACGCCCCCGGCCGCGCCCTGCTGACCGAGGCGGCGGAGCGGCTGAAGCTGTCGGCCCGCGGCTATCACCGGGTGATGCGGGTGGGGCGGACGCTGGCCGACCTGGACGGCGTGGAGGGGGTGAGGCGCCGCCACATCGCGGAGGCGCTGAGCTACCGACGGATCGCGCCGGGGCGGTGAGATCCTGGTACTGATGCCCCTCCCTAACCCTCCCCACCTTCGGTGGGAGAGGGAACTGCCGCTTCCTGTCCCTCCACCGCCAAAGGCGGGGAGGGAGGGACCCGCGAAGCGGGAGGGAGGGGGCATCCGTCGCGCCCCCTCACGGCCGCTCGAACACCGGCGGCTTGGCCGCTCCCGGACAGACGCTCGCCGGCACGCTCTCCTGCTCGACGAAGGTCACCGCGGCGGCCATGGCGCAATCCTCGCTGGAGGTCACGATGTGGCTGGCGGCACGGAAGACCAGATGGCGGCTCTTGGGCAGGGTGGCGGCGGCGCGGTCGCCCCACTCCGGCGGGGTGACCGGATCGTAGGCGCCGGACAGCAGCAGGACCGGCACCGGGCTGGCGACCGGCAGCCGTTCGGCCGGTTCCTGGTGGCCGGTGGGCCACAGGCGGCAGACGCGCTGGCCGGGATCGTCGGCGGCGACAAGGCCGTAGGGGGAATAGCGCCGGGCATTGTCGGCGCGCTTCAGCGGCTCGGCGCTGTTGACCGACTCGCGGCATTCGATGGAGAAGACCAGCCCGTCGGCGATCTCCGGGTCGCCCAGCCAGTTGGTCGGCGCCCATTCGGCGAGCGCCGCATACTGGCCGCGGGCGGCGCGGTCGATGATGGTCGGCACGAGCGGGACCGCCTCGCTGATCGCCATCGCCTCCAGCCCGGCGGCGATCGCCATCCCGCCGGTCAGCCGCAGGGCGCGGCGCGTCTCGTGGTCGCCGACGACGATGTCGACCGGGTTGCGGTCCAGCCGCTCCACCAGATCGAGGAAACGCTTCTCAAGGTCGGGGAAGGCCGACCGGCAGCGGCGGTTGGCGGCGCAGTCGTCGAACAGCCGGCGGTAGGCCCGCTGCGCCAGCCAGGCCATCTCCTCCTGCGCGTTGACGTCGGGCGGGTAGACGCTGTCGAACACGGCGGTTCGGACACGGCCGCCCTGCCGCCGCAGGATCTCCAGCCCGACCCGCGTGCCGTAGGAAACCGCGAACAGGTTGATCCGCTGAGCACCCAGAGCGGTGGCGATGTCCAGCGCATCCTCGGCCGCGACGGGGGTGGAGAATTGGGTGCCGTCCAGCCCGGCCGTCTCCAGCCGGGCGGCGCAGGCGCTGACCGCCGCCCGCTCCGCCGTCGCCCTCTGTTCGCGCGTCAGCGGCCGGGTGCCGCGGGTGGGAGCGACGCCGTCCAGTTCGGGGCAGTCGGTGTCCGGCTCCGCCCGGCCGACGCCGCGCGGGTCGAACAGGATCAGGTTGCGGGTGCGGCGGAAGGGGGCCGACAGCTCCCACCAGACCTCCATCCGCTCCTCGGTCGCCTCGCTGCTGCCGAAGGGGGAGGCGCCGGGGCCACCCTCCAGGAACAGCACGGGGTCGGGAGCCGGCTGGCGCGCGGTGCTGAGCAGGACGGCGACCGGCAGGCGCAGGCTGCGGCTGTTGGGGCGGTCGCGCCGTTCCGGAACCGCCACCGTTCCGCACAGGGCCGCCTCGCCCTCCGGCACGGTGAACCAGCAGGGCCCGGGGGTGAAGCGCGCCTCCGCCGCCGCCGGAGCGGTCCACATCCCGGCAATCACGCCGGCCGCCGCCAAGACCGCCCGCAGCTTACGGGCGGAGCGCACCGGTGTCGGCCATGCGGGGCGGGGGAGGGTGAACACGGGGGAACTGGCTCGAAATCGATGGGGTGGAGACGGGAGAGCGGGTTACCGCCGACGGATCGGCAGACCGACTTTGTTTGACCGACCGGCCCCCCGCTTGTCCAGAGGTGCCGGCCGCTCCGCCGCTCTGTGGCCAAACGGACCGAAAGCGGTGCCGATTTGCCACAGGTATCGGGTCATGACCATGCCGGCACCCGATTGGCCGGTTGACGGAATACATCCGACTGCGGAACTATTTCCGTTTCCGGGATCCGGCGGTTCGGGTCCCCTGAAGAAAGGAGCAGTTCATGCCGACCTTGTGGACGGCGATGCGCAGCCGCTGGCTCGATTCCGGGGCATCTTCCGGGCCGGGCCGATTGTGCGACCACCTGCGGCGCGACATCGGATTGACGGATGGCGAGGAACGCCCGCCTGACGGCCGGCTTCCGCCTTTTCACATCCGCGATCGGAACCTATCGGACGCGCGGACATTTTTGACCTTGCAACCGTATCGCTGACCGGCGATACCGGATCCGCCGGCCTCTCACGCCGGCATCACTCAACCCCTGGAGAGTATCGATGAAAGCCATCGTAGCCACTGCCTGGACTCGCCGATCGGGCGATCCGGCCGTCACCGCCGCCAATCGGGCCGTTCATATGGCCGCCAATCACGCGCAAGCAGCCCTTCTTCGCCCCGCACCCTTCGAACGTGAATTCCGGATATCGAGAGGATCCCATGTGTGTCTTTCTGGGTTTTTGCGGTCACCGTCTCTTCGTTGAACACGCCCGCTGGGCATCGCCGGCCGGGTCCTTCGACCTGCGGCGTGAGAACGGGGAAGTCATCCTATGGCTTGGACGCCTGAACATCATCTACACACCGGCCCGCTGGGGACCACCCTCCCGCGCTGCATAGCGCGCGGCGCCGCGGAGACCTGCTGAATGCCGGCCCGCGTTCGTCATGACGAGGTCCTCACCGTCGTCCAGGTGCTCGAGGCGTTCCGCAAGCTCGACCCCGACCTGCCCATCCAGTATGCGCTGAGTTTCATGACCATCGCGCAGAGCGAAGGCATCTCCATCGGCGAACTGGCGGAACGCCTGGGCATCGCCCAATCCTCCGCGTCGCGCAACGTCGCGGCGCTCAGCCGCTGGCACAGCTTCGGCAAGGCCGGCCTCGATCTGGTGCAGGCGCAGGAAGACCCGCGCGAGCGCCGCCGCAAGATCGTCACCCTGACCGACAAGGGCCGCGAGTTCCTGGACGCGCTGCGCGCCATCGTGAACCCGCCCGACCAGCGCCGCCCCGCCAAGACGGCCTGATCTTAATCTTCAGGCGATCCCGTTCAGCGCCGTGCGCAGCATTCCCACCAGCGTGCGCACCGCCAGTTCCTGCCGCTCCAGGCTCAGTCCGCCGAAGCGGCGCAACTCCTTGGCTCGTTCGGGCAGCGGCGGCATGTGGAAGAAGCCGTAGGGTACGTCCAGGTCGGCGCTCTCGATGGCATGCCGCGCCCGGTAGAACAGATGGTTGCCGAGGAAGCCGCCGGAAAAGTCGCCGAAGGTCACCGGCAGCCCGGCCATCGACAATTCCCGCATCACCCGCGGCACCGGCAGGGTGCTGCCATAGGCGGTCGGCCCGTCGGGTACGATGTCGGCATGCTCGCGCACCGTGCCGGCGGCGTCCGGCAGGGGGCTTTCGTCGCGGTTCCAGGCCAGACGTTCCAGCCGGATGTAATCGCTCGCTTCCCAATAGGCGAAGCCGAGCGCCGCCAGCGGCCGGTGTTCCGCCAGCAGGTCGGCGAAGGCCTCGCCGCAGGCGTCATACAGAGGGGGAGGGTGGCGGTGACGACCCCCGGCTCGCCCGCCAGCCGGTCCATCAGCAGGGCCGTCGGATCGGCGGCCCAGGGATGGTCCGATGGAGGCGCCGCCTCGCCGTCCGGGATGGTCCCGAACGGCGCGAAGCCGGTGATCAGGATGGGAGCCGTCACGCGCAGGACATCCTTACGGTCACATCCTTACGGCCGCAGCAGGCCGATGATGTCCTTCACGTCGTTCAGGTTCTTCTCCGCGATGGCGGCGGCGCGCTCGCCGCCCTTCTTCAGCAGCCGGTCGATCTCCGCCTTGTCGGCCAGCAGTTCCTTCATGCGGGTGGTGATCGGCGCCAGCTTGTCCACCGACAGGTCGACCAGCGACTTCTTGAAGTCGGAGAACTGGGCACCCGCGAACTGCGCCAGCACCTGCTCGCGCGACTGGCTGGCCAGCGCGCCGTAGATGGTGACGAGGTTGTCGGCCTCCGGACGGGCTTCCAGCTCGGTCACCGTCTCCGGCAGCGGTTCCGGATCGGTCTTCGCCTTGCGGATCTTCTGCGCGATGGTGTCGGCGTCGTCGGTCATGTTGATGCGCGAATATTCGGACTCGTCCGACTTCGACATCTTCTTCCTGCCGTCGCGCAGGCTCATCACCCGCGTCGCCTCGCCCAGGATCTGCGGCTCGGGCAGCGGGAAGAACTCGGTCTCATAGCGGCGGTTGAAGGCGCCGGCGATGTCGCGCGCCAGCTCCAGATGCTGCTTCTGGTCCTCGCCCACCGGAACGTGGGTGGCCTTGTACAGCAGGATGTCGGCGGCCATCAGCGTCGGGTAGGCATAGAGGCCCAGATTGGCCATGTCCTTCTGCTTGCCGGCCTTTTCCTTGAACTGGGTCATGCGGTTCAGCCAGCCCAGCGGCGTGTGGCAGGACAGGATCCAGCCCAGCTCGGCATGGCCCGTCACGACCGACTGGTTGAACAGGATGTTCTTGTCCGGATCGATGCCGGCGGCGATGTAGGCCGCGGCGACCTCGCGGATGTTGTTGCGCAGGACTTCCGGGTCCTGGTCGATGGTCAGCGCGTGCAGATCGACGACGCAGAAAATGCACTCGTAGCTGTTCTGCAGATCCACCCAGTTGCGCAGCGCCCCCAGATAGTTGCCGAGGTGAAGCTGCCGGGTCGGCTGCATGCCGGAGAAAATGCGGTTCACGGGTGGTCTCGCTCGAAAACTCTGGGAGGCGGCAGTTATCGCCCCCGAAGTCCGCCGGTCAAGGCGCGGCGCGCTGTTGACCGCCGCCCGCGCGGATCGTCGCGGGCGGGCAGCGCCGGTTGTATTGAATGCGCTTGTGTGCTACCGCCGCGTTCGTGTGGTTGGGAGGGGGCGGACCCGCCGCCCCCGCCACACGAGAAGGAGAAGAAGGATGAAACAGATCCTTACCCTTCTGGTCCTTGTCCTGGAGATCATCAAGCGTCTGCTTGACCTCTACCAGGGCTAAGGCTGGACCAGGGAGCGGCGGGGTCGGAGCCGCCGCTCCCACGGTTCAAGGTAATATCAACCCCCATGCCCTGCAAGGGTATGCGGGCCTCATCTTCCCGAAAAAATTGCACAGATATGCATCGTGCTCTCGCGCTGCAGCGTATCCTTACTTCGCCGCGCGGCGGCGCTCGATGGCGTCCCACAGCAGGGCTTCCAGCTGCACGCCGTTCAGGCGGTTGATCTCCTGGATGCCGGTGGGGGAGGTGACGTTGATCTCGGTCATGTAGTCGCCGATCACGTCGATGCCGACGAAGACCAGACCCTTCTCGCGCAGCACCGGGCCGATGGCGGCGCACATCTCGCGCTCGCGCGCGGTCAGCTCGGTCTTCCTGGCGCTGCCGCCGGCATGGAAGTTGGCGCGGGCCTCGCCCTCCAGCGGCATGCGGCTGACCGCGCCCACCGGCTCGCCGTCGACCAGGATGATGCGCTTGTCGCCCTGGCGGATTTCCGGCAGGTACTTCTGCACGATCACCGGCTCGCGGTAGAGCTGGGTGAACAGCTCCAGCAGCGATCCCAGATTCTCGTCGTCGGGCTTCAGGTGGAAGACGCCGGCGCCGCCGTTGCCGAACAGCGGCTTGACGATGATGTCCTTGTGTTCCGCCCGGAACTCCAGGATGGCCTGCTTGTCGCTGGTGATCAGCGTCGGCGGCATCAGCTCGGGGAACTTGGTGATGAACAGCTTCTCAGGGGCATTGCGCACCTCGGCCGGGTCGTTGATTACCAGCACCTTGGGCTGCACATGCTCCAGCAGATGGGTGGAGGTGATGTAGGCCATGTCGAAGGGCGGGTCCTGCCGCAGCAGGATGACGTCCATCACCGACAGGTCGGTCAGTACCGGTTCGCCCAGCGTGTAATGGGCGCCGCGCTGGCGCACCACCGTCATCTCGCGCACGCGGGCGGTCAGGCGGTTGCCGGTCAGGATCAGGTCGCGCGGGTGGTAGTGGTACAGGCGATGGCCGCGCTTCTGCGCCTCCAGCGCCATCATGAAGCTGGAGTCGGTGTCGATGTTGATCGACTCGATGGGGTCCATCTGGAAGGCGACGGCGAGGCTCATGACGGGTCCCTCTGGAACGGGGTCAGTTCAGGCGGTTCTTCAACTGCTGGATCAGCGAGGCGGTCTGGTGCCGGTGATGGTCGTCGCCGGTCAGCGCCATGAAGGTCTCCAGCGCGGTGATGGCGTCCTTCAGGTTGCCGGCATGGGCCTCCAGAAGGCCGGTCTCGCGCCACAGCGACGGCTCGTGCGGGGCGAACAGGCGCATCGCCTCCAGCACCTCCAGCGCCTTCGGCACCTCGTGCGCCGACAGGTGGCGCAACTTGATGTTGTTCTGCAGGCGCAGCAGCACGTCGCGGTTCGACACCGGCTGGTAATGGCCGGGCTCCAGCTCCGCCGCACTGCCGGCGGTGGCCTTCAGCAGGTCGCGCAGGTCGACGACGCTGCGGGTCTGCCCGTCGTTGAAGGGGTCGAGGATGGCGCGCGCCCCGTCCTTCTCGATGCGGACCAGGAAATGGCCGGGGAAGTTCAGCCCCACCATCGGCCAGCCCTGCGAGCGGGCGGCATGCATGTAAAGGATGCCCAGGGCCACCGGCAGGCCGCGCCGGCGGTCGATCACCCGCAGCAGGTTGGCGTTCTGCAGGTCGTCGTAGGTGTCGTGGTCACCGGAATAGCCGTGGCGCCCGCCGATCACCGCATGCAGATGGGCGATGCGTGCTTCCAACTTGTCTTCCGTGCCATCCTGCGCCGCGACGCGGGCCGCCAGATCATCGACGATGGCGCGGATATGGGCGCGGTAAGGGGCGAGGTCGGCGTTCGGCAACTCCAGCGCGCCCAGCGCCAGGGCGGCTTCGGCCAGATCGATCTCGTCGTCCGGCTGGTCGCCGATGCGGCGCAGGATTTCGCGGGCTTCCGCTCGGTTGCTCAAGACTGTCGCCCTCTCATGTCCTTCCCCGTCACAGCCTCCAGGCATCGGCAAGATGACGGGGCCAGGCCCAAGGGGTAACCAGCATCACGTCGAAGCGCAAGACATAGCCGGCATAGCGGGGGTTGGCGGCCAGGAAGGCATGGGCAGCACGGGCGAGCCGGCCGCGCTGGCGGGCGTTCAGCGCCTCGTTGGCGGTGTCCCAGTCGCCCCGGGCCTTCACCTCGACGATGGCGATGGTCCTGCCGCGCTTGGCGACGATGTCGATCTCGCCCATCGGCGTGCGCAGGCGGCTGGCCAGGATGCGGTAGCCGCGCAGCCGCAGCGACAGGCGGCACAGCGCCTCCGCCCGGCGGCCCAGGCTTTCGGCGCGCAGGCGCCGCGCATCCAGGTCGGTCATTTCGCCTTTTCCTCCCGCTGCAGTTCCAGCGCGCGGGCATAGACGGTGCGCTTGTGCTGGCCGGTGCGGGCGGCGACGTCGGCGGCGGCGTCGCGCACCGACAGGCGGGTCAGCGCCTCGCGCAGCAGGGCGTCGACGTCGGCCTCGCCCGGCGTCGCCTCCTCTCCCGGCGGGCCGATCACCAGCACGACCTCGCCGCGCGGCGGGCCGGCCTCGGCGTAATGGGCCGCCAGTTCGGGCAGGGTGCCGCGCCGCACCTCCTCGTACAGCTTGGTCAGCTCGCGGGCGACGGCGGCCTCGCGCGGGCCCAGGATGTCGGCGAGGTCGGCCAGCGATTCCGGCAGGCGCTGCGGCGATTCGAAGAAGACCAGCGTGGCCGGCACGCCCTTCAGCTCGCCGGCGGTGGCGCGGCGCGCGCTGCTCTTGTTCGGCAGGAAGCCCGCGAACAGGAAGCGGTCGGTCGGCAGGCCGGACAGCACCAGCGCCACCAGCGGGGCGGAGGCGCCGGGCAGGGTGGTCACCGCCACGCCTTCCGCCACGCATTCCCGCACCAGCTTGTAGCCGGGGTCGGAGACCAGCGGCGTGCCGGCGTCGGTGACCAGCGCGATGGCCTCACCCTTTTTCATGCGTTCGATCAGGACCGGACGCATCTTTGCGGCGTTGTGCTCATGGTAGGAGACGAAGGGGGTGTGGATGCCGTGGATGCCCATCAGCTTGGCGGTGACGCGCGTGTCCTCGCAGGCGATGGCGTCGGCCCGCTTCAGCGTGTCGAGCGCCCGCAGCGTGATGTCCGCGGCGTTTCCGATGGGGGTAGCGACGACATAGAGTCCGCCCGCGAGTTTACTTGGCGCGGCGAGGGGGCTACCTTGAGCGCCACTTTGAACCATGCCTTGGGTCTCGCCTTCGGTATCGGCGGCCGTTTCAGCAGATGTGGAGATGATTGGTGGCACGCTTGGCAACAGCTTTCTCACAGGGTCTGAAACGTCACGGCGTGGCAGCCTTGCTGGTCGCCGGCCTGTTGTCGGCCTGTTCGACTGTAAGCGCGCCGCCGCGGGTGGCACAAGCGCCGCAACCGGTTCCGGCTCCGGTAAATCCCCTGCCGGAGACGCAGGGGCCGGTCAAGGTCGCCGTGCTGCTGCCGCTCAGCGGACAGAGTGCGGCCATCGGGCAGGCCATGCTGGACGCGGCGCAGATGGCTCTGTTCGACATGGCCGGCGACCAGCTTCAGCTGATGCCGCGCGACACCAAGGGCACGCCGAACGGCGCCGCCGACGCGGCGCGCCAGGCGCTGGCCGAAGGGGCGCGCCTCATCATCGGCCCGCTGTTCGCCGCCGACGTCGCCGCGGTGCGGCCGATCGCCCAGAATGCCGGCGTCGACGTGCTGGCCTTCACCAACGACGCCACCCAGGCCGGCAACGGCACCTATGTGCTGGGCTTCGTCCCGGCCGATCAGGTCAGCCGCGTCGCCGGCTATGCCCGCTCGCGCGGGGTGACGCGCTTCACGGTGCTGGCGCCGCGCTCGCCCTATGGCGATGCGGTGGTGAACGCCATGCAGGCCATCGGCCCGCGGCTGGGCACCATGACCACCCAGGTCGAGCGCTACGACCCGGCCGTCACCGACCTGTCGGTCCCGGCCAAGCAGGTGGCGCAGGTGACGCCGCAGCCGCAGGCGGTGATGCTGGCCGAAGGCGGTCCGCGCGCCCAGGGTATCGCCCAGGCGCTGGCGACGAACGGCGTGCAGCCGCAGCAGGTCAAGCTGCTGGGCACCGGCCTGTGGGACGACAGCTCGCAAGGCGCCCTGGGGCAGGAGCCGGCGCTGGTCGGCGCCTGGTACGCCGCACCCGCGCCGCAGACCCGCGCCCGTTTCGAGTCGCAGTTTGAGCAGGTCTATGGCCGCAAGCCGCCGCGCATCGCCACGCTGGCCTATGACGCGACCTCCATCGCCGCGGTGCTGACCCGCAGCGGCGGCCCGGTCCCCTTCGACCGCATGGCGATGACCAACCCCAACGGCTTCGAGGGTCTGGACGGCCTGTTCCGCCTGCGCGCCGACGGCATGGTCGAACGCGGGCTGGCGGTGATGGAGATCACCCCGACCGGCTCCCGCGTGGTCGACCCGGCCCCGCCGTCCTTCGAGATGCTGGGACAGTGAGTGAAAAGCCCTCTTCCACGCCGGGAGAGGGTCGAAGGAAATGCGCCGCGGTCGTCTCGGGACGATCCGCGGCGTTTTCTTTTGTCAGGTAAGGATACTTGGGGATCGTCGCTGTGCATCCCCCTCACCCTGACCCTCTCCCCAGGGGGAGAGGGGACAAATCGCGGGGCGGGAGAGGGCAGGCAAAACGCTATCCTTACTTACGCCCGCGCCCGCAGGTAGGGGGTCAGGCGCCATTCGGCGAACTTGATCAGGCGGGTGGCGATGAAGTTCAGCGCCAGATAGATCGCGCCGGCGACGATGAACAGCTCGAACACCGCGAAGGTCTGGGCGATCATGCGCCGGGCGATGCCGGTGACCTCCATCAGCGTGATGGTGCTGGCGAGCGAGGTCGCCTTCACCATCAGGATCACTTCGTTGCCGTAGGCCGGCAGCATCTGGCGGATCGCCACCGGCAGCACGATGCGGCGGAAGGCCAGCGCCCGCGACATGCCGCAGGCCCGCGCCGCCTCCACCTGTCCCTGCGGCACCGACAAGATGGCGCCGCGCAGGACCTCGCTGGTGTAGGCGCCGGTGTTCAGCGTCAGCGCCAGGATGGCGCACCAGTAGGGTTCGCGCAGGAAGGGCCAGAGGATGCTCTCGCGGATGAACTCGAACTGGCCCAGCCCGTAATAGACCAGGAAGATCTGCACCAGCAGCGGCGTGCCGCGGAAGACGAAGACATAGGCGGCGGCCAGCGTCTCCACCACCCGGTTGCCGGACAGCCGCAGGAGGGCGACGCCGAAGGCGACCAGCGCGCCCAGCGCCAGCGACCCGACGATCAGCTGCAGCGTCAGCGACAGCCCGCCGAGCATGCGGGGCAGGCTGTCCCACATCAGTTGCCAGTTCATGGCCTCATGCCCTCCGGACGCCGCGGTTGGCGGAGATTTCGGCGCGGTTGAACAGCGCCGTCGAAACGGTGGTCAGCAGCAGGTACAGCACGGCGGCGGTCCCGTAGAACAGGAAGGGCTGGCGCGTGGCGCCGGCCGCCAGATGGGTCACCCGCATCAGCTCGGCCAAGGCCGTCACCGACACCAGCGCCGTATCCTTCAGCGTCAGCTGCCAGACATTGCCCAGGCCGGGCAGGGCGAAGCGCAGCGTCTGCGGCACCAGCACCCGGCGCAGGATCAGCCAGCGGCTCATCCCGCAGGCACGCGCCGCCTCGATCTGGCCGAAGGGGACGGACTGCACGGCGCCGCGGATCACCTCCGTCGAATAGGCGCCGGAGATCAGGCCGACCGCCAGCACGCCGATGGTGAAGGCGTTCAGGTCGACCCGCCCGTCATAGCCGAAGGCGGCGGCGATGGAGGTGGCGACGCTGCTGCCGCCGAAGAACAGCAGATAGATGACCAGCAGTTCGGGGATGCCGCGGACGACCGTGGTGTAGATGTCGGCCACCACGTTCAGCGCCAGGGAATGGCTGAGCTTGGCGGAGGCGCCGAGCGACCCGACGAGGATGCCGAAGGCGAAGGCCGACACGGCGACCGCGACCGTCATCGCGGTTCCCATCAGAAGCTGTCCGCCCCAGCCGTTGGGACCGAAGGAAAGGAGTTCCAGCATTGGCACGCCCGGTAAGGCCCGCCGGGCGCGGCGTGGAGGGCCGGCCGTACGGGGTCAGCTAACGGCGATCAGGGAACGAACGGCGCCCGGTTGCCGCGAAGGCCGCCGGGCGCCGTTCCGATCGGATGGGCGGACCGGAGGTCCGCCTTACGTGATCGTCTTACTTGGGGGAGATGTCGTAGCCGAAATGCTGGGTGCTCAGCTTCTTGACGGTGCCGTCCTTCAGAGCCTCGCCGATGGCCTTGTCGAACATCGCCTTCAGGTCGGCGGTGTCCTTGCGCAGGCCGACGCCCATGCCCTCGCCGATCACGCCGCCGATGAAGTTCGGTCCGACGAGGACCATCTTGCCCGGCGTCGCCTTCAGCACCGCCTCGACCACCGAACGGTCGCCGAACATGGCGTCGACGCGGCCGGAGTTCAGGTCGATCCCGGCATTGTCGATCTTGTCGTAGGTGCGCATGGTCACCTTCGACAGATGCTTGTCCATGAAGTCGGCCTGGATGGTCGACACCTGGACGCCGACGGACTTGCCCTTCAGCGCTTCGGCCAGCTTGTCCAGCACCGGCTTGGCCTTGGCCTGGTCGTTCAGGTCGACGCGGTCGGCGCCGAGGTTCAGCGCCTTGGCCAGCGGCGAGTCGGTCAGCACGGCGAAGACCGACGGCTCGGTGCCGTAGGGGGCCGAGAAGTCGATGACCTTCTTGCGCTCGCCGGTGATGGTCATCGCCGACATGATGGCGTCGTACTTGCCCTGCTGCAGGGCCGGGATGATGCCGTCCCAGTCCTGGGCGACGAACTCGCAGGTGACCTTCATGCGCTTGCACAGGTCGTTCGCGAGGTCGACCTCGAAGCCGATCAGCTTGCCCGAGGTGTCGGTGGCGTTCCACGGAGGATAGGCGCCCTCGCTGCCGATGCGGACCGTCTTCCATTCCTTGGCGCCGGCGGCGCCCGCCGCGGCCACAGCCATCATGGCGCCCAGCGCCAGGGCCGAAACGATCTTCTTCAACGCACACACTCCTCTGTTCGGTTCGCCCGTTCTTCCGCCCTTTTCGGCGGCCGGGCTGTTTCTGACGGTCCGGTCCTGCCCTCTGCCCCGTCCCCTCACGCCGCGCCGGACAGATGGCGCGAGAGGAACTGCCGCACCCGGTCCGAGTCGGGGTCGGTCAGCACCTTGTCGGGTGACCCCTCCTCCTCGATCCGCCCCTGGTGCAGGAAAACCACCTTGGACGCCACTTCGCGGGCGAAGCCCATCTCGTGCGTCACCAGGATCATCGTGCTGCCTTCGTCCGCCAGCTGGCGGATGACGCGCAGGACCTCGCCGACCAGCTCGGGGTCGAGTGCCGAGGTCGGCTCGTCGAACAGCATCACCTTCGGCTGCATGGCGAGCGCCCGCGCGATGGCCGCGCGCTGCTGCTGCCCGCCGGACAGCTGGACCGGGTAGCTGTCGGCCTTGCTCAGGATGCCGACCTTGTCCAGCAGCCCGCGAGCGCGGTCGACGGCTTCCGCCTTCGGCACGCCAAGGACATGCACCGGCGCCTCGATCACGTTTTCCAGGATCGTCATGTGGGTCCAGAGGTTGAAGCTCTGGAACACCATGCCGAGGCTGGTGCGGATGCGCTCCACCTGACGGGTGTCGGCGGGGATTGTGGTGCCGCGGCGCGTCTTCTTCAGCCCGATGGCCTCGCCGCCGATGACGACGCGCCCGTCGTCCGGGATCTCCAGCATGTTGATGCAGCGCAGAAGCGTGCTCTTGCCCGAGCCCGACGAGCCGATCAGCGTGATGACGTCGCCCTCGCGCGCGGTCAGCGACACGCCCTTCAGCACCTCCAGCTCGCCGAACCGCTTGTGCAAATCCTCCACGACGACGGCGGCGGGTGCGGAGTCGCTGACGGGCGGATGTCGATGCATGCGTGGGAACCGGCAGGGTTGTGGGACGTGGTTATGGTCTGACCATTGCGGCACAGGCTAGACCGGCGCGTGGGCGTTCCGCAACGCGGATTTCACACGCCGCGCACGTTGTGCCGCTTGTGTCGGAAAATCGTGCGTCACCACAACAATAGTACCAGAATCTGCGGCCCCAGGATGCGAAGGCACATCGCCAGCGGATAGACCGTGGCATAGGCCAGGGCCGGAGCCTCCGACGCGACCAGCGCGTTGGCGTAGGCCAGCCCCGGCGGGTTGGTCTGGGCGCCGGCCAGCACGCCGCAGATGGTCAGGAAGTTCAGCTTCATCAGCCCGCGCGCGATCAGCCCGACCAGCAGCAGCGGCACCAGCGTCACCAGCACGCCCCACATCATCCAGGGCCATCCGGCGCCGCTGGCCAGCGTGGCGACGAAGCGGTCGCCCGACGCGATGCCCAGCACGGCCAGGAACAGGACGATGCCGATCTCGCGCAGCGCCAGGTTGGCGGCGGGCGGCATGAACCACACCAGCGGCCCGACATGGCCGACGCGGCCCAGGATCAGCGCCACGATCAGCGGCCCGCCGGCAAGGCCGAGGCGCAGCGGCGCCGGCATCCCCGGCAGGAAGATCGGGATGGCGCCCAGCGCCGCCCCCAGCGCGATCCCCAGGAACAGCGGGATCATCTCCACCTGCTGCAGCTTGCGGGCGGAGTTGCCGAACACCTGCCCGACGGCGGCGAGGCTGTCCGGCCGGCCGATCACCGTCAGGATGTCGCCGAACTGCAGCTTCAGCGCCGGGGTCGGCACCAGCTCCACGCCCGACCGGTTGACGCGGCTGACCACCACGTCATGGGCGTCCTGCAGGTTCAGCGCCGCGATGGACTTGCCCAGCACCGCGTTGCTGGTGACGACGATGCGCTCCCATTTCAGGTCGGTGCCCTTGGTGGTCAGCGGCCGGTCGAACTCCTGCCCCAGCAGCGCCCGCACCTCCTCCAGCTTCTGCCGCGGCCCGACCACATGCAGCACGTCGCCCAGCTTCAGCCGGGTGTCGTCGTGCGGGACGCAGAGCTTGCCGTCGCACAGCAGGCGCGAGGCGACCACACCCTGCCCGCACAGCAGGGCGATGGAGCCGAGCGCCTTGCCCGCCAGTTCCGGGTTGCGCACGGCCAGATCCATCGTCTCCAACGTCGACACCTCGGCGCGGCGGCATTCCTCGAAGCGGGCGGCCTCCGCCTCCGGGTCGATGCGGAACAGGATGCGGACGGCGGCCATCGCCAGCAGGTTGCCGGCGATGCCGAAGGGATAGGTGACGGCGAAGGCAAGGCCGGGCAGGGCCATCACCGCCGCGTCGGCCCCGACCTCCGTCAGGACCTGCTGGGTGGCGGCGAGCGCCGGGGCGTTGGTCACGGCACCGGCGAACACCCCCAGCGAGGAGCCCAGCGACAGCGCCCCCGACGACACCAGCGCCGCGGTCAGCAGGATGCTGGACCCCACCATCAGCAGCGCCAGCCCGTTCAGCGCCAGCCCGGTGCGGCGCAACGCCGCGAAGAAGCCGGGGCCGACCTGGATGCCGATGGTGTAGACGAACAGGATCAACCCGAAATCGCGGATGAAGTCCATCATCTCCGGGTTGAAGGTGATGCCCGCCTGCTTGGCGATGTGGCCGCCGGCGATGCCGGAGAACAGCACGCCGCCGATGCCCAGCCCGACCCCCCGGATCTTGATGTGGCCGAGCGCCACGCCCGCCGCCGACACGAGGCCGAGCATGAGGACCACCCGCGCGATCGGCGGCATGGCCTGGAGGATGTCTGCGAAGGCCGAGGAGAAGGCCGACATGGGAGGACTCGCTTGCTGAACAGGATTGGGGCAGGGCGGGGCCAAGCCCCGGAAGGGCTCCGGGAAAGCCGCGCCTCGCCTTCGGACGGGGGAGCGCCGGCGCCACGATGCGGCAGGGCGCCGGGGTAAGGCTTTGATTCAGAACAAGCGGTCCGGCTTTAGTCCCGCCGTTTCCGGCAGTCCGGCGCTGCATCCCGCGCATGGGAGCGCAGCGCTGCGAGGCCGCCCGGTTGCCGCAGGACAACGTCCGATTGCTCGAACTCCATCCAAATTTTGCCACTTTCTCCCTATAGACCTTATCTCAAGCAACCGGCGACGCAGGTCGCGCGCATCGGCGTCCCCCCTAACGCCACCGCAGCGACGAACGGGCGCCGTTCCACCGAGCATCGTCTGGCCGGACCCGGCCTGACGCGCGGCCATCGCGAGAACCCCCTCGCGGTGGCCTTTTCTTTTGCGCGGCCATCGCCGTCACTCGGGATGCGGCACCGCGACGCCATTCTTGTTCCGGCTTTTCCCCCGCCCTGTGCTATAGCAGCGCCTCCCTCAACCGGAAGCGCGACCCGTCCCCATGCCCGTCTTCGCCGGATCCGAGCTGACCTGCCTGCGTGGCGACCGGCTGGTCTTCACCGGGCTGGAGTTCCGCATCGCCCCCGGCGGCGCCCTGGTGCTGCTCGGCCCCAACGGCAGCGGCAAGTCCAGCCTGCTGCGGGTGATGGCCGGCCTGCTGAAGCCGCTGCGCGGCACGCTCGGCTGGGACGGGGTGTCGGTCGCCGAGGATCCCGACGGCCACCGGGCGCGGGTGCAGTATGTCGGCCATCTGGACGCGGTGAAGCCGGTGCTGACGGCGGCGGAGAACCTTGCCTTCTGGGCGGCGCTGGCCGGGGCCGCCGATCCGGCCGCCAATGCGCGGGCGGCGCTCGACCGGCTGGGGGTGCCGCACATCGCCGGGGTGCCGGGCCGCTACCTGTCGGCCGGGCAGAAGCGCCGGCTCAATTTGGCGCGGCTGCTTGCCGCACCGGCCACCTTGTGGCTGCTGGACGAGCCGACCGTGGCGCTCGACCGTGCCGCCATCGCCCTGTTCGAGGGGCTGATCGCCGAACACCGCGCCCAGGGCGGCATGGTGGTGCTGTCCACCCACACCGACATCGCCACCCCTGGCGGCGAGGAATTGCATCTGGACGACTTCACCCCCTACGCGGACAACGAAGAGGGTGGCGACGAAGAGGGCGGCGACGAAGAATTTCAGGAAGAGGGGGCCGTGCGATGAGCCGTTTCCTGCGCCTTGTGGCGCGCGATCTGCGGCTGGCCCTGCGCCAGGGGTCCGACGCCACCATCGCTGTGATGTTCTTCGTGCTGTGCGTGGTGCTGTTCCCCTTCGGCGTCGGGCCGGAGCCGAACATCCTCGCCCGCATCGCCGCCGGCGTGATCTGGGTGGCGGCGCTGCTCGCCTCGCTGCTGTCGCTGGAGCGGCTGTTCCAGACCGATTACGAGGACGGCTCGCTGGAGCTTCTGTCGCTGTCCTCCCTGCCGCTGGAGGCCGCGGTGCTGGCGAAGACGCTGGCCCACTGGCTGGTGACCGGCGTGCCGCTGATCGTCGCCGCCCCGCTGCTGGCGGTTCTGCTGAACATGGATGCGCAGGGCTTCGGCGTTCTGGTGCTGACGCTGACGCTGGGCACGCCGATCCTCAGCCTGATCGGGTCCATCGGCGCCGCGCTGACCCTGGGGGCCCGGCGCGGCGGCGTTCTGCTGTCGCTGCTGATCCTGCCGCTCTACATCCCGGTGCTGATCTTCGGCGCCGGCGCCATCGACGCCGCCATCAACAGCCTGACCCCGCGCCCGCACCTGCTGCTGCTCGCCGGTATCCTCGCCGCCGCCCTGCCGCTCGCCCCGTGGGCCGGCGCCGCGGCCCTGCGTCAGGCGGTGGAGTAGGGGAGGGGCCGCGTCGTTCCACCCCTACGACTTCGGCGCCTTCTCCGGCAGCAGCGCCTCGATCGCCTCGCGCACCTTGTCCGACTCTGGGTCGGTCATGGTGGAGAACCAGGACACCAGCTTGCCGTCCGGCCCGACCAGATACTTGTGGAAGTTCCAGCGCGGCTTGGCGAGGAAGCCCATCTCGTCCGACGCCCAGCGGTAGAAGGGGTGAGCGTTGTCGCCCGACACCACCGTCTTGTCGGTCATCGGGAAGTCGACCTGATAGTTGACCTCGCAGAAATCCTTGATCTGGCTCGCGTTCCCCGGCTCCTGCCCGCCGAAGTCGTCGGACGGCACGCCGACCACCACCAGACCGCGGTCGCGGTAGCGCTGCCATAGCGCCTGCAGCCCCTTGTATTGCCCGGTGAACCCGCATTGCGAGGCGGTGTTGACCACCAGGATCGCCTTGCCCGCGAACTGCGACAGCGGCAGCGGCTGTCCGTCGATGCCCTGGAAGGTGAAGCCGTAGGCGTTGGGTGCGCTGCTGGCGGCCATGGCGTTGGTGGCTCCCGTCGTGGAGAAGATCGCCGCCAGGGCGGCAGGGATGGCGGCCAGTACAACGGTGCGAAGGCGGGTCCGGACGGTCATCGGTGCGGCTCGGCGGCTGGGGTCGACATGGGCGGAGTCGTCATCGCGGCGGACGGCGACATCCTCGAATACGATGCCTCATACGCGCTCCGGCGCCTACCGGATCAAGCGGACGGTGGAAAACGGCTGGGCACGCGCCCGTCGCATCCGTCCTACCCCCACCGGATGGGTAGCGACATCACACCCCGAACAACAGCTTCATAGGTAAGGATGCGCGGGGACCACGCCGCCGTCCGCCTCTCCCTTTCGCCGGACAGCGCCCGAAAAATGTCTCACCCGGTCCAGCCTGAGCCTGAGCATAAGAGTCTATCCCATCGAAATGGGTACGCGGCCTTCCGCCCCGTCCTTGTCCCCGCCCCACGCCACCGTCAACACCCAGCCGACGCAAGCCCATCCGAGGAGAACAGGCCGATGAACGCCGGAGCCACCATGCAGCACCCCCGCAAGCCGGAGATGGCCGTGCGCCGCGTGGCCCGCGCCGCTGCCAGGACGGCCGGCGCCGCCGCTGCCGTCCTGCTGCTCGGCGCCGCGCTGGCGACGCCGTCCTTCGCCGATCCGGGGGAACATGGCCGCGGCCATGCCTGGGGCCATCACAAGCACAAGAAGAAGCACCACCACCATGACGACGGCCCGGTTGTCATCTATGGCGCGCCGCCGCCGGTTGTCGTGGTTCCCGCGCCGCCGCCTCCGCCGCGCGTGGTCTATGCGCCCTCCTATGCGCCGCCCGCCGTCGTCTACGCCCCGCCGCCCCCGCCGCCGGGCGTCAGCGTCCAGATGAACATTCCGCTTCGATAACGATCCTTATTCTTTGAGCGCTCCGGCTACCCGGTCATGTCCGGCGGCTGGGGCGCTCCGCATCCGGGCTGTGACCATCCTGTGTCCTCCCTGTCGCTTCGCCCTTGGCCCCGGTCCGTTCCGGCACCCCGCCTCCGCCCATCCTCCGGTCCGCAAGGCTTGAAAAGCCTGGACCGCCAGTCCCTTCGTGACAGGACCCATCCGCACCGGTAGGATCGCGCGGCCTGTCGCGAAGGCGGTAGGCCGTTCGGGTGATTCACGGAAACTCAACCGATCTCCGGCCTTCTGTCGGTCGGATGAGTCCCGCGGTCCGTGGCGGGTAGGGGTAGGGAGAAGACCGAATGTTCGTGATCATCGGGTTGGTCATCGTGGTGGTCAGCGTGTTCGGCGGCTACATCCTCGGCGGCGGCCACATGGGCGTGCTGTGGATGCCGTTCGAGTTCATGATCATTCTCGGATCGGCGGCCGGGGCGTTCTTCATCGCCAATCCGAAGTCCGTGGTCACCCACACCGGCAAGGAGCTGGGCCACCTCTTCAAAGGTCCGAAATACAAGAAGGAGGACTTCCTGGAGGTCCTCACCATGATGTATCAGGTCTTCAAGATCGCGAAGACCAAGGGCCTGCTGGCGTTGGAACAGCACATCGAAAAGCCGGAGGACTCGCCGCTGTTCCAGCAGTTCCCGAAATTCTACGGCGACCACCACGCCATCGCCTTCCTCTGCACCTATCTGCGTCTGATGTCGCTGGGCGCCGACAATCCGCACGAGCTGGTCGACCTGATGGACGAGGACATCGAGACGATGCACCACGAACACCAGCGCATCGCCGACGCCATCCAGGCGGTGGCCGACGCGGTGCCGGCGCTGGGCATCGTCGCCGCGGTGCTGGGCGTGATCCACACCATGGGCTCGATCACCGAACCGCCGGAGGTGCTGGGCAAGCTGATCGGCGGCGCGCTGGTCGGCACCTTCACCGGCATTCTGGTCGCCTACGGCTTCCTCGCCCCCATCGCCAGCGGCCTGAAGAAT